>NZ_JAIVAE010000006.1 GCF_020171785.1 Guptibacillus hwajinpoensis | reverse complement strand
ATTGGAACATTAAAATCACCGCCTAAATAGAATCTACCTATAGGATAACAAAACAAAATGGATAATTGAGGGAAATGAGATAAAAAAAACAGGCTGTCGAGACTTTCTCGACAGCCTGAGAGTCAGAATAAATTCTGACTCAAACTTATGGGTCACAAAGAGTGAGTATTTACAAAGGGGGGGACCTGACTCACTCTTTACCTTATCTTATGCCGATTCAATCAAGTTGGCTGGACAAGTACCACGGTACAAACATGGAATTTTCCTAAACTTACATAGCAAAAGACACACTCATACATGATTTGAACTTCGCTCACCTATATAATAGAAAGAAATGTGATTCGAAGCATCATGGAGGGAATAAGATGGAGATCATTGTAATTGGTGGCGGTATTGGCGGTTTGACGACTGCTGCCCTGCTCACAAAAGACGGCTATCATGTAACAGTTCTAGAAGCTTCGAATGAATGGGGAGGATCTGCTGGAAAATTCAGCAGAGAAAAATTTCTTTTTCCCGTTGGTGCAACGATGGGAATGGGGTTTGAGGAAGGCGGACTACACCACCGAATTTTAAGAGAGTTGGGACGATCCTTTCCAGCCATCGCAATGGATGAAATTATGCGAATATACCAGGGAAGTCGTGTCATGCCTTATTATTCTGATCGAAATCGTCATTTATCAGAATGTGCCACCCAATTCCCCGATCATGCAACCAAAATCGTTTCCTTCTATAAAGAGGTATGGAAAATCGGAGCAGAAATTCGAAAGTTAATTGAACCTCTTCCAGTTGTTCCACCGGTAACTTTATCCGAATGGAAAGAGCTACTTCTATCTCTAAAACCCGGTACACCTCTCCTTTTGCCATATTTAAGGAAAACAATGGGAGATCTCCTTCTGAAACATAACCTTACAGAAGCAACTGATTTCAAGCATTTTATAGATGGCCAATTAATCGATAGTATGCAAACAACTAGTGAAAATTGTTCCGCACTGATGGGCTCCCTCGCTCTCGATATTTATCATGAAGGTGCTTACTATACGGAAGGCGGATTATATCGTATTGCTGAAATACTTCAGCAGTATATTGAGGAGAGCGGTGGAAAAACCTACCGCAGAAAACAAGTCCAAACGATTCGCCGCGAAAATAACCGCTGGGTAGCCATTGATCAAAAAGGAGAGCAGTGGAAAGCAGATCACCTTGTTAGTAACCTACCTGTCCAGGCATTTGTGCCACTTCTACCGGAACCACTCCAAAAACAACTGCCTACAAAATTAAGAAGTAGAAGTCAACTTGCACAGTGGGGAGCGTTTACGATGTATCTTGCTTTAGATGAAAAGGTGATCCCTGACTACACCGCGCTGTTTAGCCAAGTCCTCTCCTCGGATGGAGACACGACAGAAGGGAATCACCTCTTCTTATCCCTGTCGAAGTCCAACGATCTTAATCGTGCACCCGCTGGCTTTCGCACGTTAACCGTTAGTACACATACAGAACTCCATCACTGGGATACAAAAGAGAAATACGATCAATATAAAAAGGAACTGACTGAAAAAATGCTAACAGGCATCGAACGCGTCATTCCAAATGTAAGAAGTGGAATTGAAATACAGATGACTGGAGCACCTCGAGCATGGGAACGGTTTACGAAAAGACCAAAAGGCATGGTTGGCGGCTTTCCTCAAACAAACGAATATAGTCTTTTCAACAGCCTTTCCCATCGAACTGGACTAAATGGACTTTGGCTATGTGGGGACAGTGTATTTCCAGGTGCTGGTACGATTGGGGTATCGACGAGCGGTTACCATGTCTACCGATCTATTTTGAAAGATAACAAGAAAACAAAGTTTCTTTAGAATAAATTCGGTTTTCTTTGGCAGAATGATACTATCATTTCATGTTGAAGGAGCGAATGACGATGAACGAAAAGAATAAACTAGTCACTTCTGATAGTGAAAAGCTTCTCTCTTCTATGCGAGAAGAAATTGCGGAAGAATTCGTTGTGATGGAAGCTGTCACTGAGCAAGTAGAGGAAAAAGATTTTTATACGTATCATCTTTTAAAAGAAGCTGAAAAACTACGAGATCAAAAGAAATAGGATTTCCTCAACAATGACGTATGATGAATCCTGTAGTATACTTCTAGTAATTGATTTAAAGGAATGATGCTTATGACAACTCATACGTTTACGGTTGGTGAAGAACGCGCAAATTATATCACTCATGGAATTGGAGCTATTATCAGTCTTGCTGCTCTCGTCATACTAATTGTCTTTGCATCTCTTTACGGAACGGCATGGCATATTGTTAGCTTTACGCTTTTTGGCACAACGATGCTCCTGCTTTATACAGCTTCTACCCTTGTGCACAGCTTTCCCGCCGGAAAAGCAAAAGACTTTTTTGAAATACTTGATCACTCTTCCATTTATTTTTTTATCGCAGGAACGTACACTCCCTTTTTATTTATAGTCATTGAAGGCTGGCTTGGCTGGACACTGTTTGGAATCGTGTGGGGCCTTGCCATTATTGGAACAGTTTTCAAAGCTTATTTTGTCAAAAAGTTTCTCTTTATCTCAACAATTCTTTACGTGTTAATGGGCTGGCTCATCGTTCTTGCCTGGAATCCACTTACCCAGAACCTCCACCCAAATGGAATGATGCTACTAGTGATTGGCGGAATCCTCTATACAATAGGTGCTGTCTTCTATGTATGGAGAGCTTTTAAATACCATCATGCTGTTTGGCATTTATTTGTTGTAGGTGGAACGCTCGCTCACTTTTTCTGTGTTCTGTTATACGTTTTACCGTTGTAAAGCTATTCCTCTGCACGAATCGTGCAGAGGTTTTTTTATTTTAAATCAAGGCGAAAACTTTTTATGAACACCATTCGTCATAGCAGTAGAATAATGTTAAAAGGATGAACGTTTGTGATCGAAGTATCTCATCTTACAAAACAATTTAAGAAAAAGAAAGTTCTCCATGATCTTAATTTAACTGTTGAGGGGGGAATGGTTGGACTAATCGGGCCTAACGGTGCTGGAAAAACGACGTTTATGCGAATGCTGGCTGCTGTATCGAAACCTTCTTCTGGAGATATTCTCATTAATGGGTACTCCATTCAAAAAGAAGCTTCAAGCGTTCGCAAAGAAATTGGCTATCTTCCTCAGCACTTTCAGCTTTATCCGCAGCTTACTGCATCAGAGTTTCTCGATTATATCGGTCAGCTTAAGCAAGAGCGGGAATATGATCATGGAATGGAAAAGAACCGCTTGCTTGATGCTCTTAACTTAAGAAGTCAACAAAATCAGAAAATCAAGACGTTCTCGAATGGGATGAAACAGCGCCTTGGAATCGCACAGGCCCTATACGGAGAACCTTCGCTTATGATCTTTGATGAACCTTCTGCAGGATTAGATCCTGAAGAACGCTTACGCTTTCGAAACATCATGGCAGATGTATCAAGTAGAAGAACGGTCATTTTATCCACACACATCGTAGAAGATATTGAATCAAGTTGTGACACGTTAATCGTTTTGAATAAAGGCGAGATTTTATTTATCGGAACGCCTTTTGATCTACAATGCAAAGGAAACGGACTTGTTTGGGAATTTGATCTTGAAGATGCTGACTGGAATCAACTTGCTGGACTGCAAATGACGCTAACAAAAAGAAAGGGCAACGGATTACATTGTCGTGTCATTTCACCTGTAGCTCCGTTTGACTTCGCAGAAGCCGTCAATCCCACACTTGAAGAGGGATACATGGCTTTGATTGGGCGTGATGGTACATGAGAAAATGGCTCGTTCAATTTAAACTTGAATTATCGTTTTTGTTTAAAAGCTGGATTTTTACGCCTCTTCCGTTTCTTTACTTAATATGGTTACTTTTTAGCATGAATACCAATCAGGATGGCATTCATGGGAATCTCTATCGAACGACCTATGAAACCACCCACTCGCTTATTTTCATTCTTGTTACCGGCTTATGTATTCTTATCGGAGTTTATCTCATACGTCGTGATGTTGGAAATGAATCTTTTGAATGGCATCAATCCTTCCCTGTGTCTAATTTCATGTTCATATCGGCTAAATTTGGTTCAGCTCTTCTCTATATGTCGATCTTTACGATTCTCATGACGACTACTTACTTTATATTTGCTACAAATGAGAACATTGCTATATCAGAAACGCTAACGATTGTACGGTTCTTTTTCGTTCAATATGAAGTAACTTTCTTTATTAGCTTATCTCTTGGCATGCTTTTATCTGTGTTAATAAAAAATCGATTTGTCTATTTAATTGCGTTCTGTGCCTGGATGTTTGGAACGCTATTTATGGAAATTTTCATTATTAACCAAGGCGAACTTTTCTATCTAAAAGCGTTTCACCTCACCTACTTATTTGTTGATTCAGTACTAATTAACGGGACGTGGGGCATTCATTTGATGAAAGATGAAATAGCATTGCAGCGTCTTTTTGTTACGACAGTAGCCGGATTTATTCTTGTCCTTATTATCTTTATTCTAAATATTCGTAGACCTCACCAATATGACAAACTTTGGAGAGGTATGCTGATTCTAAGTGCTGGAATCGTTATTGTTTCTTACCTTCCATACGCTTCTTTATGGAGTGAACGAATGAGGGAATTTAGCGAGATAAAAGAACAATCACCTTTTATTACAAGTGGCCAAGACGGTGAAAATCGCTACATGACATTTCCGCCACTTCCTCACCCAGATGGACTTTTGGATGGCGAAGGTGAGCTCTATCAACCAGAACGCTTTAACATTGAAAAGTACGACATTTCGATCGATCAACCAAAAGATAATTCTCTTTCAATTGAAGCCAGCCTCACGCTTCCGGAAGATGAATTTTCAACGAACGAGGTGATCAAATTCACACTGAATCAAACATTTACTGTAAAAGATGTGACCATCGATCATCAGACGGTACCGTTTACAAGAGAGAATGATTTTATCACGATTTCATTACCTGATCATACTCACTCTCCAGTTATTCAGTTGAACTATGAGGGAACTTATGAACTCTGGGCATCTAATTACGGGCAAGAATATTATCCAGGATACGTTGGTGGAGATCAGATGATCATGCCTTCTCAATCAGCATGGTACCCGTTGCCTGGCCATCAATATCTTTACGATATGAATGGACAGTCTCAGACGAATGTAGAACTAGACAATCGAGCGCTCTTTAACGTTATGGTGAACATGTCTTCACCGATATATGGAACAATTGAAGAACATCAGTTAGCGAACGGCTCTTATCAACTTAAAGGAAAAACTTCCAAGCTTGACCTATATTCAGGGGATCTTGTAGAAGTACCGTCAGATTATTTTCCATTTTCAATTGTTACAAATAGCTATAATCAGACACGCGCTCAAACGTTCATGTCCGAATTGGACAAACGACTTCTTTATACCGATCGCTACCTTACGAAAGAGATTGAACCAATGAGTCACCTCTTTCTATTGCCTGTCGAAAATATCCGCTGGGCAAATTATATGAGACAACAGGGCTTTATTGACCAAAATTATCTTCTAAGTGAGTCGTCTTTCTATCAACTAGATGAGGCATACTTACTGAAGCTGTTTCTACAAATTAACCTTTTACATGACAGTACAGAAATATATGGATACGAAGAAGGTGAGTTAGTGACAAGCGCCATTCTAAGTGCTTACACTTACCTCTATGAAATAGAAAATGGAAATGAAGAAAAAGCCTCAGCTACTAGAAGATTAGTCATTACACTTAAAGACGACATTCCAATTGAGAACTATAGTGAAGAAGAGATTAAAGCAAATCGAATTTTCACTATGATTAAAACGGCAGTAGAATCTGGAAAAGAAAAGCAAGTAAAAGAGGTGCTCAACCGGATTTATAGCGAAGAATGGATTGATCCGGGATTCCCTTCCGATTTCTCTTTATTCCGTGAACCATCGACACTTCTCTCCTTTGAAGATTGGCAGCGAATATGGGATGAAGTGATGCAAGAAAGTCAGAAACGAAAGGAGAAGGTTTCATGACAGATGAAGAATTAGTACTGGCAATGGCTCGTGGAAATCAAGCTGCATTTGAAGCTTTCGTTCATCGCTACCACGCACCGCTTCTTGGCTACCTTGAGCGAATGTTGCGCGATCGAAAAAAGGCAGAAGATGTCGTCCAGGAAACTTTTCTAAAATTAATCAAACAGCTGAAATCAAATAAAATTCCTGAAAAAATAAAGCCGTGGCTCTATCAAGTAGCCACAAACCAATGCAGAGACTACTGGAAAAGCGCAGGGTTTAAATCGGAAAAACAAATCCTCGACTTTATACCTGATCAGCCTGATAAAGAGCCATCAGTCGTTGAGTTATTTGAGCGCCAGGAATCACGAGTAGAATTTCTTAAAAAGCTTGATACCTTATCAGAAACACAAAGAGAAATTGTTTATTTACGTTTTTATCAAGAGTTAAAATATCAAGAGATTGCAGAAACATTAGAACTGCCGCTTGGCACGGTAAAGTCAAACTTATTTCATGCATTAAAGAAACTAAAAGCATCTTTAGCTCGAAAGGAGGAAGTTAACCATGCAAAACATTGATCTTGAGTTAGAAAAGCTAGAAGAAGATTTAGAGCAGCCTCTCAAGTCCTATCTGGCTACGTCACCCCGTTCAGAGGATACGCAGAAACTTCTTTTGTCCTTACAGGATTCTTTTGACGAACTAAAACCGTCTCAGGTCGAATTTCAATTCGATCAAGATGCGGAACCTGCAAAACCTTCACTTGCAAAACAATGTATCAATCAATTCAGCTCTTATCACTGGGCTTACTGGTTAATAAGCTTTCTCATTTTCGCCATGCTAACGGTTATCTCTTCTGGCAGTATGGAATCAGATAGTTTATTCCCGATTGTTGTACCGATTTATTTACTATTTGGCGTTCTTTATAGTTACAAAACGTGGAATAAGGAAATGCGCATGGTCGAATCGATTACCCCATTCCCACCAGCTCTCTTACTATTAAGCAAATTACTTGTGATTCTCGTAGTAAACATCGGCCTTTCGCTGTTATCAACGCTTTATATTGTCCAAGATAATACGATGATTAATCCCGGTACTTTTCTGTTGCATTGGTTTGCACCGCTTCTCTTCTTAACGGGCTTGCTTGCTTTCGTCATGTTTCATAAAGGGGTCATCGCAGGATTTATCGCAGCGCTATTCGGATGGGTTTTGACATTCATTGTTTTACCTTATACGGTGTTTGCCATTTCGGGTGAAGCGTTTCAACAGAACTTCTTATTTGTTGTCTCTTACCTCGTTATTCTAGGTCTAGGTGTAGGTATGCTTTTCTTATCATATCGGAAAAGTTTACGCCTTTCCTACTTATGAGGTGGAGGGAATGATCCAAGTAAAGAACGTCAAACATGACCGAAAACACTTTTCTCTTTCTATTCCAGAATTAGCATTGGGTAGAGGCATCACCATCCTAGTTGGCAAGAACGGGGCTGGTAAATCAACGTTACTTCAACTAATCGCAACCGCGTTAAAGCCTCACAGAGGCACCATTCAATACGGTGGGAAAACCATTGATGACGCCCTCCCCTTCATTCGTAAAAACATCGGATTTCTTCCAACCGGTATTGAACTATATGAAGAAATGAAAGTAAAACGATTTCTTCACTACATGAGTGAATTGAAAGGTGTTGTAAATGAAGATGCTGTTGAACAATCACTTCTTGGCCTGCACCTTCAAGACGTGAAACGTGCCAAAATCAAAACCCTCTCACAGGGGATGAAACAAAGAGTTGGAATTGCCCAGGCTATTCTGGACTGTCCGCCTATCTTGCTACTTGATGAACCATTAAACTACCTGGATAGTCGTGAAAGAAAGAATGTTGTCTCGCTTTTAACAAGGTATGCACAATCCAGACTTGTTCTTATTGCCACACATGAGTTAAATGAATGGGAAGATATGGCGGACGATATCATCTGGCTTCAAGAAGGAAAAGTTCTTTTTAAAGGACCAATCAACCTCTGGAAAACACACCTACCTTTACGTGTGTATAAAGGTCAAATTCCTCTCTCTAAAATCAAAGCTCTTGACCAAGAACGAATCATTCATATGAAGCGAGGACAGGATCATTATTTGATTAAATATATCGATGAAACAAAACCATTTGAGCATTTTGAAGAAGCCGAAGTTACGATCGAAGATGCTTATTTTATTCGAAAGAAATCTAGAGATCAAGAAACCATGTCTCAACAGCCTTTAATATTCTAGAAAAGTAGCCCTTATTTATCAGGGGCTACTTTTTTTTAGCAGGTGCTTCCCTCTCTATAGCGAACTAATGGTTAACCGAGTAAAGAAGGTGATTTCCTTGCAAAAACAATCTTTAGGTATGATCTATGAATTTATTCTCGCCCTTCTTCTGATCTATTCACTCGTCGTTGATTTGCCAGATCCTGAAGGGGCAGCACTCGATTTCTTTATTTGGATGCTGTTTTTGATTGATTATGCGACACGGCTTTTCTTAAGCGAAAATAAGTGGACTTTCATTAAAAAGCACCCGCTTGATTTAATTGCCATTATCCCTCTCGATCAGTTGTTTCGGACGGCTAGATTTGTTCGATTCATACGCGTTATTCGTTTAGTGGCTCTTATCAATCACCGTACTTCTATGTTTGAACTATTTTTCACAAAATACAAGATTGATCGCGCCTTCGTCTATGTAATCTCACTTCTATTTATTTCTGCTCTTTCTATGAAATGGATCGAACCGGAGTTTGAAACCTATGGGGATGCACTCTGGTGGGCAGTTGTCACAACGACGACTGTCGGCTATGGCGACTTATATCCTGAAACAACGGTCGGAAAAATTGTGGCAGGCGTTTTAATGATCGTTGGCATCGGGACGATTGGGGTGATCACAGGGACGGTTGCAGCGATGTTTTCCAATAATAACCGAAATAACCTCCCGTCTGAATTAGAAGAAATAAGAAGAAAGATTAACAGCTACCCAAACATTAACCAGCTCGACTACAAGCATATGATTGAAAAACTTGAAGAAATCCAAAAAAGAGAAGCGAGAAAGGATCCTGATGAACAAAGGGAGACGAAACATCAAACATCTTAATGCGCTTAACCAAAAAAAATTCCCCTAAAAGGCGTTTGAAAGAACAAAGGCCTTTTAGGGGAATGAACCAAAATTCCGTTCCAATCCACTTATCCGTTACGATAATTTCTTACTTTCTTGAAGAAGTTTCGATTCTCCAGTCCGTTCCCATTCTTCCACGACTTCGTACGCTTTCTCAGGTGAATAGCCCTTTCCAACTAGTACTCCCATTAAGATGAATTCTTGCAATATGTGCGTCGCATTTATACTTCTTTTCACATCTTCTAGACCTTCATTTACGAGGTATTCCGTATACTCCACCCACTCATCTGGCGTTTTACCAAACACTTTTTGAGCTCGATTATCCTCGCCTACTTCAGCAGCTATCGCATCTGCTTTCGTTTCATGAACCGTACCAAAAGGATGATTTGGTGGAGCATAGATGGAGTAAAGCTTTATTGGGACATCACCAGTATTTGTTAGATTATGCCAAGTTCCTGCAGGAATGAAAATCGCATAATCGTCATAAACCTCTCTCTGATAATTCAAAGCATCTTTTCTTTTCCCCATTTGAACTTTTCCCTGACCTTGCTCAATCCGCAAAAACTGATCTAAATTAGGATGATTCTCAAGACCGATGTCTTCCCCAACATCAATACTCATTAACGTTAACTGTAAGTAGTCTCCCGTCCACAAAGCCGTTCGAAACGTATCGTTTAGTTTTGTCGCTTCATCAATGTTCGCAACAAAAGGTTTTGGCCCATAATCTTTAAACTCTCGACTCCCCACGCTGCTAGAGAAACGATAAGAATCCTTGTCATTGTGCATTGTATTCTCAATCCCTTCACAAATCATAAAATATCCTATGCATTTGTTCTGGGTGTGTACGTTAATTTTAAAATACTGGCCCATTTTTTTACTTTATCACGAGCAAAAAATCGCACCGTTAAAATTCAGTGCGATTTTCAATATTAAGTCTCTTATGATTTAACCACTTTTTCCGCTTTTACTTCAGTTTGGCTCCATGTAGTCGTATAAATATTAAAAAGGGATTCGAGTTGATTCACTAAATTCAGGGCGAGGAGCCCGTTCCCTTCCGCTTGCTTCGAACATCCTATGGGCACCGTTCTCTTTATTAGCTGTGAATAAATCTCGGCTTCACTGAGCGTTCGTTTAAATTCTTTCTCCGCTACGTTCATTAGAAGAGCAAGTGCACCAGATACGTGTGGAGCTGCCATGGATGTGCCCGAAAGGACGGCATACTCTCCGCCTGGATAAGTCGAGAGAATATCAACTCCGGGTGCAATTAAATCAATTTCGTTATTCGTATTCGAAAACGGTGCAAGCATACGTTGGAAAGAGGCTGCACCTACTTCAATGACTTCATTATACGCCCCTGGATAAGCATACTCAGATGTGTCTTCTCTGCCATCTCCTTCATTCCCCGCTGCGCACACGACCGATATATTTTGATTAACCGCATCTTTAATTGCTTCATATAATTCAGGAACATTTGATGGTCCACCAAGAGACATTGAGATAACATTGACTCGCTCACCATCTGGTCCCTTCCAATCGATTGCATAGCGAATTCCATTAATAATCGATTGATAAGAGCCGCTTCCCGCTTTATTTAGTACTTTTACGATTAACAATTTTGAATCTGGCGCCACACCTTGAATACCTTTTTCTCCTTTTGTCGCCGCGATCGTTCCAGCTACATGCGTACCGTGTCCATTATTATCATCGTAGCGATCCGGATCTCCATCGAAATCTTGCGTGAAATTTTTACCACCGATAATACGAGATTGAAGATCAGGATGATCCATTTGACAACCAGTGTCGATAACCGCAATGATCCGTCCCTTTCCTTTTTCTGCTTCATCCCATATCGCTGGAGCTTGGACCATTTCTACCCCGTCAGGCAGAATTCCAGCTTCCTGAACGACCGCACTTACTTCGAATGGTATTAATCTAACTTCGCTCATGTACAGCGCCCCTCTCTTTTAACAGAATTATCTGATAAAACGGCGTGATTTGTCTAGTTCCATATGGTCTATTTTCCCATTTTATTTTATAGAAAAATCATCCTTTCGTCCTAGAGTAGTCGTGCCGCTATTTCTGCAAGCTTGCTTCGCTCTGTACTCGTTAAATGAATAATGCCAACTTCATCCTCTTGCTTTAATCGCTCAACCGCATAAGTTAAGCCATTATTTACAGAGTCAAGGTAAGGATGATCAATTTGTTCAGGGTCCCCAATTAGAACGATTTTTGTCCCTTCTCCAACCCGTGTTAGAATCGTTTTCACTTCATGCGGTGATAAGTTTTGTACTTCATCGATAATTACAAATTGATTTGGAATGCTTCTCCCTCTTATGTATGTTAATGCTTCAATCTTTAGAGTCCTCAGTCCTGATAAAATATGATTTAATTCCTCTTCGTTTTTGGCATCGAATAAAAATTCCAAATTGTCATAGATTGGCTGAATCCATGGCCTAAGCTTTTCTTCTTTTTCACCGGGTAAAAAGCCAATATCATTGCCAACTGGTACGACAGGCTTTGAGACCAGGAGCTTTTGGTAATGTTGTTCATCCTCTGTCTGGCTAAGTCCAGCAGCAAGGGCAAGCAAGGTTTTCCCCGTACCAGCTTTTCCAGTCGCACAGACGAGGGAAACGTTTTTGTCCATCAATAGCTCCATAAGCATGCGCTGCTGGACATTCTTGGGTAGAACTCCCCAAATATGTTCACTTTCTCGGTTCAATCCCTGAATGACGCGTTTCTGATTGGAAATCAATACTCTCCCAATTCCAGAATGGCTGCTGCCAAACAGATCTTTTAAAAGGATAAAATCTTGACTATAAACTTCTGCGGTCGAATACTCTCGCAAAATCTCTATCGAGAGTTCCCCGTTCTTGTAAAGAGAGTCAATCACTTCAGGAGGCACAAGGATTTCATGGTATCCTCGATGAAGTCTCTCTACATGATCAATGAGTCGATCATTCTCATATAGTTCTGGAAAAAAGGCAGGTAAATCAAGTGATTTCTTTAGCGCATCTGCTTTTGCAATCATTAACGTATCATTTGAAACGAGGACGACATCACCTATTGCATCTGTACTTAAATTAATCGCTACTGCAATAATGCGATTATCATTCGAATCTTCACTAAATTCATTTCGTAATTTGTCAAAAGAGCGATGATTTAACTCAATACGAAATGTGCCTCCGGAATCGAGCGGAATCGGTTCATCGAGATTTCCTTTGTTTTTGTCTCGCAGTTTCTTATATATCCTGCTAAATTCTCGTGCATTTCGACCTACCTCATTCATTAATCGCTTCTTAGAGTCGATTTCTTCAATAACGATCGCTGGGACGACAACGTGGTTGTCTCCAAACTGAAAGAGTGAATGAGCATCATGCAAAAGAATATTGGTGTCTAGAACAAAGGTTTTCAACAACAGAACAGCTCCTTTTCAACAAGAGTTTAAGAAGGCGAAGGTATGTCCCTTCGCCTTAAGCTATTCCCGATTTTTTCTTTTGGATCCTTCCCTTTTACACAAAAACAATCTGATTTACAGTTTCTTCATAATTTGTGGTTTTCTATTCTCGCACATACTGTTTATAAGTCGCATATTCACGAAAATCAGATTTACGGAGAATGGGTTCCGACGTCCCAATCCTTGCCTGCGTCACCGCTAGCTCACATCCTCTTTTTCTCGCTTCCATTAGTCGATCTACTAACAAACTACGATAGATGCCTTTCCCTCTAGATTCAGGTAGAACACCCGCTCCGTTTAAATAGAGTACCTTTCCATTCTTACTATAGCGATAATTCGAATAACCTATGGCCTTATTGTTATCGAGGGCAATCGTGAATCCGCCTCTTCGATCAGAGAATTGAAGGTAAGACGCTCGTTCAGTAACGGCAGCCTTAATCGCTTCTTCGTCATATCCCCAAATCTTCGCTGCTACCTCAACATGCGCTTGCACGTCTTCTTCCGTTTTCACTTCTCTATACGTAAAGCCCGATATAGCCGCTTCTTCTTCTGTTAGCTTCTTCGCTAAACCTTTATATGTATCGTAATGCTGAAATCCAAATGTAAGGAGATGCTTTTCAAGTTCACTAGAATCCGAGCTTGATCGTACCCACCACGATAATGGACTTCCCCCAAAATAAGCGATAACATCTTTTACTTCTTGGACGCTTCGATGATATCGAACAACTTTATTCGCATAGACGCTAGTTGATTTATTATTTTTAATCATCACGAGGTCATCATTTTGAATATAGTGAATAGATTCAGGTACAAGAGCTTCTTCGTAATCCCATTGAATCGCTTCAATTGCACGTATGATTTGTTCTTCATCCATTGACGATCATCTCATTTCTCCATTATTTATCTCGATTGTTCTCCCCGCATCTTTATCACTAATCCGTCACATCTGATTGTGATTAAAACGCGTAGCACCCGGACATACTGGGAATAAAAATGTTAAGGAGGGTGTGCTGATGGAAACCAATCAGCTTAGAAAAGCACTAGAGCAGCGCAGAAACTACTACATCTCAAAGCTTATTGAGGCAGGAGCCTATTCCACCGCTGATCACCATCTCTATCACTGTACACTAACGGACCTTGAAAAAGAGTACAAACAACTATCCAACTATTAAAACGTTAACCCGAGATTCGATGAGAATCTCTTTTTTATTTGATTGTAGGCGTATAAAACAGCTATAGACTGGTAAAAATAGAGCCATAGCAATAAAACTAGCAATATAAGAAAGGATGAAACATGATGAATAAAGCGGAACTTTTATCGACTGTTGCGGAACGTGCAGCAATGTCAAAGAAAGATACTGCCAGAGTGGTAGACACCTTAATGGATACGATTGCCGAAGCACTTGCTAAAGGTGAAAAGGTGCAGCTTGTTGGATTTGGTAACTTTGAAGTGAGAGAACGCTCTGCTCGTAAAGGTCGCAATCCACAAACTGGCGAAGAAATTCAAATTCAAGCATCTAAGACACCTGCGTTTAAACCTGGAAAAGCATTAAAAGAAAAAGTTGTTTAACATTCAGAAGAGCTGGACCCATTTGGTTCCGGCTTTTTAATTGAGGAGAAATCGATGGAATTTATGCAGATAATTAAATACACGGTTACCTTCGTTACGATCATCATGCTGATCGTTTTTTACTACCGGATGGCTAAAAAGTAAAAGCGCGCTAATCGAGCGCGCTTAGCTGTTTGCTTAATTTATGATACCAGCTCTCATTAAGTTCTTTGGCAAGTAGCGCCTTCCCAAGTCCTACGCGGTCGGTTCGATCCTTATACGTAACCCTGTTAATCAATGAAACTGTCACATTATGGTCAGGTCGATGGTCAAGTATAATGTCATCCTGAACAGTGACATACCCCTCTTCCAATACTCGTAGATAATACCCGCTATATCCATTTTCCATCACAAATAAGTGCATATTCTCAACTTCAAACTTTTTTGCGAGCTTATAGCAAGGCTGTCTTGGTAAACTAACCTGAGCTTTTATACCACCGATTTGATAAATATCTCCAATCCGCGCTTCTTTCTCATCTAGCCCGGACACTGTGAAGTTCTCACCAAATGCCCCCGCCTGTAATTCACATCCAAGTTTCTTTTCCCAGTACGCATAATGTTCAACGGGATAAACACAAATCGCTTTCTCTGAACCACCATGATGGACGAGATCTGCCTGGCCATCGCCTTCTACTTGAACATTTGAAACGTATACAGATTCACGAACAGGCTGTTTGTAAATACCAGTAGAAATTGGTTTTCCTTTGTAAGTCGTTTCAACGGGTTTACCAACATTTACGCTTATTAATTTCCCCATTTAATCCCTCCTTCCTTAAGTTTAGCATAAGAAAAGCCCTTCCCTTTACAACGCAAAAAAACAGCCGCATAACGACTGTTTACTTTGATTTATACGTGACGATTATCAATTCGTTTTTCTATCTCAGCAAGTTCTTTTTCATTTTTAAGAAGTTCTGCTTTATTTTGATCAACGAGCTGTTTAAAAGTTAATTTTTTCAGCTTTTTCAACAAAATTCACCAACTTTCCCTCTGCATGATCTTATTATACAACAGGAAGACGTTAGATAAGTTAACAAACTATTAAAATTTTGTGAAAATTAACACACATTTCAGTTTATGAATGATTATTCAGATTCATTCCTATCGGACGAAGGGCCACCACTTAAACCATAAAAGAATAATTGCAGGACGTCGTCCAAAAAGTCTTTTCGCTCTGACCAGGTTTTCGCTGGAATTCGCTGTACCTCTGTTTTGAGGGCATTCAGATAAAACATGATCGATTCCATTGAAAGTAAAGCATTAATCTCTCCATGCTCACGCGCCCTTTCAAGGAGTTGAACGAACAGTGGAAGGGTTTGCGTTCGGTAGAAATGGTCTACATACTCTTTCAGCTCTTCATCTGCCGTTAACATCTCTTGAAGTAAAGATGGGTCCAGACTCTGCACAGCTTTATGTTTTTCAAAAACAATTAACTCAACCAATTCAGGAAACGTACGCTCTTCCTCAACACTCTCTTTAAATATTTGAAACTGTTGATGCATGTATTCCTTCATCACCGCTCGCACAAGCTCTTCTTTACTAGTGAAGTGATTGTAAATCGTTACTTGAGAAACTCCTGCAAACCGCGCAATGTCACTGATTTTCACCTTCTTAATGCCCTCTTTATTAAATAACGTAAAGGCAGCATTCATAATATCTTTACGCTTTTGTTGCTTTCGCAATTCAAATCCATTCATTTTCATCACCACTCTTAGTATAGCATTTATTGAACTATTTATTAAATTTGAGTTCAATAAATGTTGATTATTTCCGAGTAGTCATTTATGATAAAAATGAAATATATATTAGATAATAGTTCAAAATTTGACTGAGGGGGAACCCCATTGATCGAATTAAACGGCTTAACCAAAAAATTTTCAAATGGGAAAGGAATTTTTGACGTTACTTTCTCCATTCCAAAAGGAGAAGTATTTGGCTTTCTCGGACCGAACGGTGCTGGGAAATCAACAACGATTCGTCACCTGATGGGATTTATGAAACCTTCAAAAGGCTCAGCATTGATAAATGGGATGGATACATGGAAAGATGCGGCTAAGATCCAAGAAAAGATAGGATATCTTCCTGGTGAAATTTCTTTCCTTGATGGCATGGATGGGATGGCATTTCTTAAACTTGTCGGTGGCATGCGAGGAATGAAGCATACAAACTATCGCGACGAGCTCATTCATCGCCTTCAATTCGATGTGAAAACACCTATTCGTAAGATGTCGAAAGGAATGAAGCAAAAAGTCGGGATCGTGGCAGCTTTTATGCATGAACCAGAAGTGATTATTCTCGATGAACCGACATCAGGCCTCGATCCACTTATGCAGCGTATATTCATTGAAATTGTGATGGAACAGAAGGAAAAAGGGACTACATTTCTCATGTCTTCTCATAGTTTTTCAGAAATTGAACGTACGTGTGATCGAGCCGCGATAATTAAAGATGGCAAAATTGTTGTCGTCGAAAATATTCATGACCTCCAACAAAAACAGCGTCGCCTCTTTGATGTGACGTTTGCGAGCGCGGAAGAAGCTAAGCTCATAAAACAAAGTAAACTTGACGTTATTTCAGTCACCGAGAACCGGGCAGAAATTGCTGTACAGGGAGATTACAATCAATTTATTCAGGCTTTAGGAGATTATCAAATTCGAACTATTGATATTCATGAACAAAACCTTGAAGAAGTTTTTCTGAACTATTACGACAGGGAGGCGAACCGATCATGAACATCACGTTATATGCAAAGATGTTAAAGGTTCATGCCAAATCAATTTCTAGCTATGCAATTGGTTCTGCTCTCTATCTTCTGTTAATCATCGGCATTTATCCTTCGATTGCAGATGCACCTGGATTAAATGAATTAATGGAGTCGATGCCTGAAAGCTTTCTTGCGGCCTTTGGGATGGAGGGCGGCTTTCAACATGTGAGTGACTTTATCGCAGGCGAATATTATGGATTACTGTATGTGGTAATTTTGTCGATTTTCTGCTTAATGACAGCGTCTCAACTAATGGCTCGTCACATTGATCGAGGATCAATGGCTTATATTCTTGCCACTCCGAACTCCCGAAAAAAAATCGCCTTTACTCAGGCACTTGTGCTTATCACAGGACTTCTTATTATCGGATTAACGACCGCTCTTGCAGGAGTCATTGGGACAGAAATTTTAATTGAAGATAAACCTTTTGAAGCAATGACGTTTATGAATGTTAATCTTGTCGGCATCCTATTATTCTTCGTTATTTCAGGCTACTCGTTTTTATTCTCTTGTTTGTTAAATGATGAGCGGCAGGCTCTTGGGCTTTCTGGATTACTCACGATTGTCTTCTATGGCATGGATTTAGTCGGAAAAATGAGTGATCAGCTTGATTGGATGGTACACCTTTCTCTCTTCTCAACGTTTCGCCCTGTTGAAATAGCGAGAGGTTCTGTTGACGTCTGGCCAACTGCCACATTCTTATTTTTACTAGGTACAGTGCTCTATGCTGTTGCCATTCTCATTTTCTCCAAAAGAGACCTTCCTCTATAATAGGGAAGAAGATAAGGAGTGATGAAAATGAATTATGTGAAGGAACTCCGTGATCTCGTTGGGCAACGGCCGCTCATTTTAGTTGGCGCTGTCGCTTTGATTTTAAACGATAAAGATGAAGTTCTTCTCCAGCAACGGAACGAACGAAGAAAGCGATGGGGATTACCAGGCGGGTTAATGGAACCAGGTGAATCGACTGAGGAAACCGCCATAAGAGAGTCTTTTGAGGAAACAGGCTTAAGGATTCGAAACCTCGCGCTCTTCAAGCTTTATTCAGGAGAGGAATTTTTCACAAAAGCGGATAATGGTGATGAGTTCTATTCCGTTACAACCGCTTATATCACGAATGAATACGACGGAGAGCTCACCTTAACAAAGGAAAGCTTAGCATTTGAAACCTTCTCTTCTACTAATCTCCCTGCTCTAATGGTTGGTAGCCATAGACGGATGATTATGGACTATTTCAATGAAAAAAACGAGTGATCTTGAAGCAATGGAGACGTCTCCATTGCTTCTTTTTTTGCAATAAACTAGTACTGATTACCTCTTTTCCCCTTTTCATCGTCTCATTTCTCTCGGAGTTTCTTTTGTTATGTTAGAATGAGAAAGTCATTTTGACATAACTATGAATCTCATTAACTTACATAAGGAAGTGAACATTATGAGGAAATTATTCCTTTTCCTTCTCGTTGCTTTGGTCGCTTTGGTGACAGCTTGTTCGAACTCCGCATCAACAAACGAGCAAACTGATGAAAAAACAGACCAAGAAGTAGCGAAAGAAGATGAAAACAATGAAAGTGAAAATAAGCAAGATCAAAAAGAAGTGGCTCAACCTTTTGAACCACTAGCGCCATCTGAAGACGCTAAGCCGCTTGAAGAAACAATGACGGAAGAAGAATTAGCGAAAATGCCTGTTGTGGAAGCACACGGAGAAGATCGCTCAAGAAAAACACCCGTTGGCGAAACGTTAATGGAAGGCACAACTGATGAAACAGACGGTATTCTAAAAGATTATCGCCTCGTTGCTTACTATGGTCAACCAAACTCTACCCAAATGGGAATTTTGGGCGAGATGGAACCTGAAGCATTGATGACGAAATTAAAAGAACAGACTCAAGCTTATTCTGATGCTGATCCAGACCGTCCTGCTATTCCTACGATTGAGTTAATTACAACGATCGCTCAGCGTGACCCTGGTCCAAATGGAAAGTACTACCACATGACTTCAGAAGAAGATATTGATGAATACGCTGAGCTTGCAAAGAAGCATAATGCCATTCTCATGCTAGATGTTCAGCTAGGTCGTGACACTGCTCTTCATCAAGTACAGCTTCTTGAAAAATGGCTCAAGCTTCCTTACGTCCACGTTGCCATTGATACGGAGTTCCACGTAGAAGAAGGTCAAACACCTGGCATCGATCTAGGAAGTGTCGATGGTTCTGAAGTTCAGGAAGTCGTAGACTATGTTTCTAAATTTGTAGAAGAAAATAACTTACCTGACAAAATCGTACTTGTTCACCAGTTTACAGACCACGCTGTGACAAACAAGCAGGCAATCAAGCCCACTGACAACGTAGAAGTTGCCCTTAATTTCGATGGGTATGGTGATTATGGAACGAAAATGTCACTCTACCGTAAATTTGTGCGAAATGAGCCTGTTCAATACGGCGGGTTTAAAATTTTCTATAATAAAGATAAACCAGTTTTAACACCTGAAGAAGTCCTTCAGCTTGATCCGAACCCAGCGATCATTAATTATCAATAATCCACAGCGCTTTTCCCTTTCCTTTTAGGGGTAAGGCGCTTTTTTTGTTCAATAAAAAACTTCCACTCTCCCTGCGCATACTTACTTACATGATAAGCCAACCTAATCATTGGAGGTGAGTATCATGGACAAAAGGACACCAAACAAAAATGAAATCAAACAGAACAAATTGAACAAATTCACGAATGAATATGGTGCTGATTTAGATGAACAGGCGATGAACGGCGATTACGGCATGTTAGAAACAGAGGAAGAAGATCGAGCGAACAAAAAAGAGAAGAAATAATGAGAGCCACCTTGTCCATCAAGTGATAAGGTGGCCTTCGTTTTGTTGAACAGACGCTACTTCACCTACCAGCGACTAGGATTACTTCTCGCTTTCGTTTCAAATAACGAAACATCTTTTCATTATTTGATCTCCTATTCATCTCGCATTATGATAAAGCATGTGCAAAGGAGGCACGGACTCATGAGTCAATATGAAGTTTCAACGTTGAAAAAAGGATTGCAAATTCTTGATCTACTGATAGAAAACGATGGATTAACATTTGCTGAAGTGATGCATCACTTCAACTGGAACAAAACAACGACGTTTCGTTTGCTTTATACATTAGAGAATATGCACTATATCGTGAAAAAAGGAAGCCATTACTACATTGCCGAAAAAATAGACGGCGCGAAGCAAGAACATGATCCTCACGTCGACTGGGTTTCAGTTCCTCCCCTTCATGACCTTAGCCAGGAACTTGGAGAAACAGTCTATATTGGTATTCTTGACGGAACCGATGTCGTTACCACTCAAATTGTGAATGGTACCCATACGATGAGGATTCATTCTCATATAGGTGATCGCGATCCAGCTCATGGAAGTGCGCTTGGAAAAGCCATCCTAGCTTTTCTTGATAGCGATAGGAAACAAAGATTTCTTCGTCAGCTTCAGTTAAAGAAAAACACTGAAAACACCTTCGATGATGAACAGCTCTTTCTTTATCATCTAAAAGCCATTCAAGATCAAGGCTTTGCCGTTGATGACGAAGAAACAGAACTTGGCCTACGCTGTATTGCAGCTCCGATTTATCGTAATGGAGAAGTCATTGCTTCCGTTGGCCTGTCTGCTCCAACAAGTCGAATGCCAAAACAGCAGGACAAAACATTCAGTAAGAAAGTGGTCACATGCAGCAAGAAAATCACTCAACTTTTAGAATCATAAGGAGGATCTCTCATGAAGTCGATGTCAACTAAAGCCATGATTGCCTTACTCTCATTGGCCGTTAGTGCTTTTGCCATCGGAACAACAGAGTTTGTGATCGTCGGATTACTTCAAACAGTAGCCGATGATCTCCGTATATCTGTTACAAAAGCTGGTACGCTTGTCTCTGGATATGCGGCAGCGATTGCGATTGGAACGCCAATCGTTACGACGCTTACTAGTAAACTACCGAAAAAAGGTCTGTTAATGGTTTTAATGATGATTTTTATATTAGGTAACGGGTTATCAAGTATGTCCCATTCATACGAATTATTGCTTTTCTCACGTGTGATAACAGCGGTGGCGCACGGCGTGTTCTTTGCGATTGCAGCAACGGTGGCGACGGAAATTGTTCCCGAAAATAAAAAAGGTTCAGCAATCTCTATTATGTTTACCGGTCTTACAGTCGCAACGATTGTTGGGGTACCTTTTGGGACATTTGTCGGTCAAGCCTTTGGCTGGAGAGCAACTTTCTTAGCCGTTGCGGTGTTAGGACTCATTGGCCTACTCATTAACTTATTCGCCATTGAACGTATCGAGCGTGAACGGAGTGCACCTACCTTGAAAGATGTGGGTCAACTTATTACAAACCCAAGAATTTTACTCGCCCTGCTTATGACATCACTCGGTTTTGGAGGAACGTTCGCTCTCTTTACGTATCTTTCTCCTATTTTAGAAAACGTAAGTGGCATATCATCAGAAATGATCGTATGGATGCTTCTGATCTATGGTGTAGCCGTGGCAGCAGGAAACATCATTGGCGGAAAACTATCAAACAATCACCCTGTAAAAGCCCTTCGCTATGTCTTTTTCTTTCAGATGATTGTGCTACTCCTTCAGATAGTTCTATTGCCAAACAAGGCACTGAGCTATTTATCCGTTGTCATTCTCGGATTATTTGCCTTCATGTCCTCACCTGGAGTACAAGCATATATTGTGACACTTGCTGAAAAATTAGTTCCTTCAGCGAAGGACATTGCTTCCGCCCTTAATATTTCTGCATTTAATGTAGGCATCGCAGGCGGATCCGCTCTTGGAGCACTTGCAGTTGATTATATGACTTACCTTGATACGGCATGGATTGGAGCCGCTATGGTCTTAATGGCCTCCTTCCTTGCCGTACTCAACTATAAACTCGATAAAAAACAAAATTTATTTTAAAAGGAGTTTCGATAGTATGAATACAGAACAACTACTCAAACTTGAAGAAGAATTGGTTTTCACGCAATTTACAAACGAAGATGCATTACAGCTAGGAATTGAGCTAGTAAACTATGCAAAAGAAAACGAAAAATCAGTCGCTGTCCATATTGAACGCAACCGGATTCCCCTCTTCACTCACTTAATGGAGGGCACTTCAGAAGAAAACGTAAAATGGTTGTATCGTAAGAAAAATGTCGTCGATCATTATAATCACAGCACGCAATTTATCGCTGCTCGTTTTGAAGAAAGTGGCCTTACTCATGAGGCACACTCTCTTTTACCAGTTGAAAACTATCAAGCTGTCGGCGGTTCCCTTCCAATCCGTATAAATGGCGTTGGTGTCGTTGGGACAGTAACAGTAGCTGGCCTAACACCTCAGATGGACCATGATTATGCGGTAGCAGGAGTTAAACGCTTTTTAAATAAATAAGTGATTTTTTTGCATAACGACCTCCCCCTTTTCCAATGAAAGGGGGAGGTTTTTTGAATGTATACTTTATTCCAATTGCTTCACTTCTTCAGTATGAGAATTTACGGTGAATGTCTTTATTACCTTTAACGAGCTTGGGACTACCATCTCTTATGACCTTACCTGCTCTTTACCTTCCTTGTTTGAAAGATTGTAAAAAAGAGTTTCTGACGTATAGGGTATACATCAAAATGACTAGTGAAAAAATCATATTTCCGAGGAAAGGTTGCGGAGAAGATGTGGAAATGAGGAGAGCGCTAATGCAACCAAAGCTAACAGAATAAGCGATCATAAACCAGTAGCCCCAAATGGTTAGCCTAATGTATCCATAAACCAATACAAGTGAAAGAAAAGCGACGAGAACTCTCACCAGTCTTTCCGGAGCATGGGGTAATCCAAACCGCTCCGCAATTCCTATCGTATGAGGATCTGCGTCAAAAAAAATGGCGGTAAGGATTAAAACCACTGCTCCAAACAAATAGAAGTAGCTAATGAGCGTAACGCCTATCGGTCTTTTCAACTGTCTTCCTCCCTTCGTCTATCAGAGAAAACACTCCCAATTATTTCAAAACCCTAAGTTGTTGGCAAGCTTTTCTTTGAACATTAACTCGCAACAGAAACTACCCGAAATGCATCTCACCCTAACAATGTGACGTCTTACCTTTATTCAAATGACATCCTGCTTTTCCAGATCTATACTAATCTTAAGAAAGCCGCAAAACAAAGGATGTGAACAAGTGAAAATTTCACTCGATGTAGATCGAAAGTATGAAGAAACGAGCGTAACGATTCACTGTAGAGAAATGGATGATTCGATTAAAGAGATTTTAGATTATCTAAATACCCAGAAAACCGAATTCATTGTCGGAAAAAAAGGCGAACAACAGCACATTTTAAAACCAAATCACGTGCATTCTTTCCACTCAGAAGGCGATCAAGTAATGGCAACGACATCTCAAGGCGTGTTTAAAGTGAAAGAGAAATTGTATGAGCTAGAAGAAAGTTTGCCAATCAATACATTTATCCGGCTCTCGAAGTCCGTCATTGCTAATCTGCATGAAATCAGCCATTTCGAACCATCTTTTAATGGCACGCTCGCAGTACATTTCCAATCTGGTAAAAAAGAATATGCTTCAAGACATTATGTAAGCAAAATACGAGAGGTTCTAAAAATGAATAGGAGGTCAAAGTAAATGAAAACATTTTTGTTTAGAAGTATGATTGGGTTATTTTTTGGAGGGTTTCTAGCTGTTTTACTAACCTATGGGGTTATTTTCTTAGGAGATCAAGCGACGCTTGATTCGAACCTTTTTGTCACAAACTCATTAGGATCTATTTTCTGTGGATGGTTGTTTACGGTCACACCGCTACTCTTTGAAATCCATTCTCTAAAACTCCCACAGCAAACAGCATTGCACTTTTGCACTGTAATGGTTGTCTATTTTATTTTGGCCTATGGCATTGGTTGGATCCAGCCAGATTTAGTAAATATATTACTCTTTATTGCTATTGCGCTTGTATTCTACAGCATCATTTGGACGGCTTTCTACTTATATTTTAAACATCAATCTAAGAAATTAAATGAAGATCTTCAACAAATCAAGTAGTTTTTAACTGGCAGAAGCGCATTCAACTGGAATGCGCTTCTAAAGGTATTTTTGTATAGAAGTCGTAAGGGATATACTATTTGATTTTAGGACTCTGGCATAATCCAAATAATTTCGCATATGCGCACAAAGAATGTTGAATCATGTTCTTTAACCACAACATGATCTGGTTTGGCATCCATAACTGTTCCATTTACTGGACCACGCGATGTATCAATAACCACTCTATTTCCAATAAGGCTGCGAAGAGCTGCATATACGTAAGGCTCTACGACCATAACTTGCATAGGGACATTTGGCGACATGCGGGAATACATCATTCCACCGGGATTCATCTTTCCCCTCCTAGTATGTTACTCTACATGTTCATGTTATTACATACTAGCTTGACTCGTTCCCTCCTAACTTTTCACCCTCTTTCACTTTCTTATCTACATAAATTCCTATAAGTAATCGGATCAAGAGATATAACAAAATAATGACTGTCGCACATATTATTTCTGGAAATGCTCCTAATTGCAGAAGATAACGAAATAAAACTTCTCATAAGAAAAACATAGGAAGAATTTAATCCTCCTATGTTTTCCATCACATTATTTATCTGTCTGTTTTTGCTTCTTTTTTAAATACTCCGCACGTATTTTTTCAAGATGATTCTTTTTATCAAACTTGGCAGTCGACTGTTTTTCATGAAACTTTGTCACAGCTACCTTACTTTTGTGATCCAATTGATATCTTCCCATTTTGTTCACCACTTTTCTTCTCTTACAAGAGAATCTATTCAACAATATAATATACCTTATTTTACTGCAGTAATCTTTATTTTGAACACTTTTTCAAAAAAAGTATTCTTCTACTTTTTTAAAGAAATGCTCATAGATTACAGTATAAGATCACAATTTATTCCAGAAGATTTATGGTACTTAGTAAATTTCATCCTCAATAAATTTGCAGTAAAAACGTTTGAAATCCCAGTTATTAAAAATAGCACTGTAAACAATTCAAGCCCCATTGAAGGAGATCGATATATTAAAAGGCTGAGCATTAATAAGCCTACTCCTAAACCCATATGAAATGTCACCATTATTTTCTTATTAAACCTAAGTAATGTCCACGCTATTAATATAGCTAAATAAAGAAGACTAATAGTAAATATTAAAGGATACATTGGTTTAAATTTAGCAGCATAGATGAAATGATCTAAACTTAAGATATCTTTTTCTACCATTACTTTCCCATTAATAATTTTTGAGAATACAGCTGAATAACCCCATTCCCAAGGTTTATCCCTAAGTTCGCTCCCTTCATACCATGTTGCAAAACCCGAAAAAAAGATCATTACAATCGAGGTCACGTATTGGATAATGTACATCATAAACACTTCATCTCCTATTAATAAAAAATAAGTATATATTTCTTTCAATTTAAATTCTTAATAAAATCTCCAATAAAGCAAATTGTATTCAAGCTTTACTCATACTATAAGTGTGCAATTATTAAACGAATTCAGAGTTGTAAAAGTTTACTTCTTCCAGAAATTTCTCCGAGATACTGGAAGATAGTAAATAAAGATTCTTCTTTCCTCTTGATTTTCCTTTTTTACCTTGATTACTCTTGAACACCCACCAAGTCTTCAATACCAATTATTTCAAATCAGTATGAATAACTCAATCTTTCATTTCACATCAAAAGGAGCCTACCTAATTACAGATAAGCTCCGAGTTTGTTGAGTAAACTTTTTTCTCTTATTCAAACTAAAAACTACTTCGTTTTCCGTCATATTTGGCTCTAACTTTTATTAACACTATAAGATATGTATAAACCGGAATTAATATAAACGATATAAATAGAGGGTCTTGTACGTTAAATCCTCTCCACAATACGAGCCCAGCTAAGGTATAAATAATGAATGAGATCCAAAATATTGTTTTTCTTCTCGGTGAAAACAATTTTATAATTAAGTCTGTTAGTAGTGTTGTGGGCAATCCACATATAAAGTAATAAATGTAAAAGAACATCGCATAAATGAGGGCTACATCTACTCTATAAAAATTATAATCTTCGCCCAAAAAATGGCTATGAATGAAGATGGAATCACACATAACAAGTAGTATACCTGCAATAGGACCAGAAATAAGTATAGCCAGTATGATTATCAAAAGATGTTTCATTTTTACCTCGCATAGTAAATGTAATATTTGATTCAATATCAAATTCAGAATGAATATTAAGTCTGTTTATTCTTTAACTAGTTGCAGCTATTCTTATTACAGATTAGCTCCGAGTTAATTTAATAAGACGTGTAGTTTGCTCTGCTTTTGAATAGGAACAAAACCCACCATATTAACAGAAACAAATAACCTATACTTGTGAAATATGACCATAAAGCACCTTGTTGTAATTGACTAACTAAATGTTCAAACTCATTCATTTCTTCTGCTCTACCAATACTATTTATGAGGACAATTATTGGAACTGTAACAGTGAACAGAATAGCTACAATTGACAAACCTTTCATTTTCCTTTTCACAACGCTGTATATAGTTGTTCCTAATGTTGTTAATAAAAACAAGTAATATATTACCCAAAACCAATTAGGCAATGTGTCCCAATCCATTTTTCACCCCCCTATTGTTCATTGCTTACTGTTCAACAATCCTGCCCTTTAATTGAACAATTCCTCTATTGACCTTCACCACTTATTTTAACATAATATTCCAAAATCACTTACAGAAGAAACGCAGAAAAAAGGAACATTTTTCATAACTGAATTTCGTTCCATATTTAAAAAGGGACTTCCGTTATCCGGAAGCCCCTTTTTTTCTTTTTTTCTTTTTTTATTCTTCACCAAGATCTACGTTATGATAAACCTGCTGCACATCTTCCAACTCTTCAAGTGCATCGATCATTTTCAAAAACTGCTCTTGATCTTCGCCAGAAAGCTCTACATCATTTTGTGCAAGCATCGTAAGTTCAGCTACGGTGAACTCAGTAATCCCCGCATTTTTAAATGCTTCCTGCACCGCATGGAACTGATCTGGTTCAGCATAGACAATCACGACGTCATCCTCTTCCATAATGTCACGCACATCAAGATCTGCTTCCATTAACAGTTCAAGAACTTCATCTGCTGATTTGCCTTCAATGCCGAATACGGCTGTTGCCTCAAACATGTAAGCAACAGAACCGTTCACACCCATGTTTCCACCGTTTTTACCAAAAGTAGAGCGAACGTCAGAAGCTGTGCGATTCACGTTATTTGTTAATGTATCTACGATTACCATTGATCCGCTTGGACCAAACCCTTCGTAACGAAGCGTATCGTAATTTTCATCTGCTCCGCCTTTGGCTTTTTCAATCGCACGGTCAATGATGGCTTTTGGTACGTTGTATGTTTTCGCACGTTCAAGAACTAAGCGCAGCGCTTGGTTCGCTACTGGATCTGGTTCGCCTTGCTTTGCCGCTACATAAATTTCTCGACCAAACTTTGCATAAATTCGACTTGTATTCGCATCCTTAGATGCTTTCTTTTCCTTAATGTTATTCCATTTACGACCCATTCTATTTCACTCTTTTCTACTAGTTATCTGTTCACACATTCTCTATACGTCTCGTCAATTATACCATATTTTACAGTTAACATTTGCTTCAGGGACTTGGATCAACTAGAAATAATAGTAAACTAGTAGAAAAGAGGAGTGATCATGTGAGACAGAAAAGATTGCGAGATTACGGCGTTACTACCGGAGAAATGGAGCCCGGTGAAAAAAATGCCATTACAGATGTCGAAGGAGTAACCGTCGGCCATGTAACATTAAATGATGGACAGGTTCAAACTGGCGTAACAGCGATCCTTCCGCATCAAGGGAATCTGTTTCAGCAGAAAGTAATTGCATCAAGCTATATTCTTAACGGGTTTGGTAAAACAATGGGCACGATTCAGCTGGATGAGCTTGGTAACCTTGAGACACCGATCATTTTGACAAATACATTAAGCATTGGAACGGCTGCAGATGCTGTGTTTGATTATATGCTTGAACAAAACCATGAAATTGGCGATACAACTGGAACTGTTAATCCTATTATTGGCGAATGCAACGACATGTTTTTAAACGATATCCGAGGACGTCACGTTCAAAGGCATCATGTTCACGAAGCGATCGCAAATGCTTCGACTACTTTTGAAGAAGGATCCGTTGGGGCCGGACGAGGGATGCTGTGCTACTCGTTAAAAGGCGGAATTGGAACGTCTTCTAGAAAAATAGAGCTTCAACACGGTAGCTATACCATCGGGGTGCTTGTTGTAACAAACTTTGGTATCCTTCGTGATCTTCAAGTAAACGGAAAAAAAATAGGCAAAACGTTGAAAGAAACATTGCTTCATACATGGGAAGAAAAAGATAAGGGATCCGTTATGGTGATCGTTGCAACAGATCTCCCCGTTTCAGAACGCCAACTTCAGCGTATTATTAAACGGGCATCCACAGGACTAGCTCGAACAGGATCGATTATCACAACTGGAAGCGGCGAAATTATCATTGGCTTCTCCACCGCTAACAAAGTCGATCATCAATATGCGCCACAAACTCAAACACTGGAAACCATCCATGAGGAAGAAATCGATACCGCTTTTCGTGCCGTTGGTGAAGCGACAGAAGAAGCGGTACTAAATTCATTAGTATCGGCTACTCATGTGATCGGCCGTGATGGAAATGAGAGACCGACGTTAATGGATTTACTCCAGAAATTCAGTATGAAGATTACATGAAAAATCCTCCTGTCACGAAGACAGGAGGATTTTTCATTTGATTAGCGGTTGGGACCAACATACGGATAAATCGGATTTTTTAATTGAAACTCATATGTGTTGCCATCAACAATACCAACGACTTGATTGCTATCGTAAAGGTCTAGCATGAAATCTGCCATTTCCTTAGCTGTATGGTACTGTGGCACAGTTCCTTCATATTCAAAGTTATCTTCGTCTCGTGCTCGGTTCGCAAATTCTGTTTCTGTTGCTGCAGGTGCCAATACTTTCGCCTGCATTTTCGCACCTTGTCCTTGTAGCTCCTGAGCAAGTCCTTCTGTAAAGGCACTGACAAAGAATTTCGTAGCACAATATGTCACAGCATCAGCAACGATTGTATAGCCTCCGCCAGAGGAAACGTTAATTAACTGTGTTCCCTCGACATTCGCATAATCGCGAACAAACATGGATGAAAGAATTGTTAACGCCTCATTATTCAAACGAAGCATGGTTTCAATCTTAGGAAGCTTTTGTTTGCCGACCGGATCGAAATTACCGAAGCCTGCATTGTTAATAAATGTTTCAATTTCAATATTTTCAAGACTTTCATAGAAAGCATATACGTTTTCGTTTAGTGATAAATCTGCTTCACGAATGATCACATCAAGATCAGAATTAATCTTCTGTACTTCGCTTTTCAGCTCTTCTAATTTCTGAGTTCGACGCGCCGCAATCACAAGGTTTTTTCCGCGAGCCGCAAACGCGAGCGCTGCTTCATATCCAATTCCTGAACTTGCTCCTGTAATAACAGTGTACTTCATGTTAATCCCTCCACTTATTTCATTATGATACAATCTTATTGTAGACGTTTGAGTGCACTCTAAGTCAAACGAAACGAAAAAGCGAGGGGCGATTCAATGTACTCGATAAGTGAAATTGCTAAAAAGGTAGATATAAGTGCCCACACTCTCCGCTATTACGAAAAAGAAGGAATTATTGATCCGATTCGTAACGATCATGGCGTGAGACAATTTGACGAGCAGCATTTGAAGTGGTTGCAGTTCGTCAAAAAATTAAGAGAAACCCAAATGCCCGTCTCTCAAATTAAAGAATATACGCGGTTATTTCTTGAAGGAGAACACACTGCGAATGCACGCCTTAGACTCCTTGAAGATCATCGGCAGTTTATTCGTGATCAAATCGAGACCCTTCTTGGAACGGATGATATGTTATCCAAGAAAATTTCAACATATAAAGAACTGATGGAGAAATCCTTGATGAAATAATGAAAAGTCCCGCTCCTTAAAGGAACGGGACTTTCCTTGCTTTAGTTACCTCTTCCGCTACTCCAGATACGCATCACTTGCTCCGCTGAAAAGGCCAATTGAGATTTTGTTACGTCTGGGTTAAGAGCATGTTCTAATGAATGACATCCTTGCTGAATCGAAAGTACTCCCGATAATGTTTCATACAAGTTATCCACCGGTTCAACAACCTGCCCTGCTAAGGCAAAGCATGGGACGTTGTGTTTTTTCGCAAGTTTTCCAACTCCAGACGGAACTTTTCCATAAGCAGTTTGATCATCCATTTGCCCTTCCCCAGTAAAAGCGATGTCAGCCACTGCGAGCTTTTCTTCTACTTTTAGCAGTTCAAGCATCCACTCAATTCCAGGGACAAAAGTCGCTCCAAGAGAATAGAGTGATCCCCCAATCCCTCCTGCCGCTCCTGCTCCTTTTTGAGAAGGAGGAAGAGAAAGAAGATCTGCTACTCTATGAAGAGCAGCATCATAAGTCGGAATTTCTTCTTTCTTCATGCCTTTTTGCGGTCCAAAAACAGCAGCTGCTCCTCTTTGACCTGCATAAGGGTTGTCCACATCCGTCACGATATAAAGATTCGCATTAAGCTGACTACTACTTTCACGGATGGATGCTGTGTCTAGTAAAGGATTCTGTTGGAGAGGAAGTTCTTCGCATGAATGATCAAAACACGTATACCCTAGGGCCTGTAGCATTCCGACCCTCCATCGGTGGTCCCCGTCCCTCCCAGGAAGACGTATATGTCTTTGGCGCCTTTTTCTTCAGCATCCTGGATCAGCTCACCAACACCATAGCTTGTTAAACGTGAAGGTTCTAAGTTGTCTGATGAAATCAAATGCAGCCCCACCGCTTCAGCCGATTCAATGTACGCGGCTTGCTCTGTTCGATAATAACGAGCGCTTCGTTTTTTTCCGTCTAGCTGGTGGATCGGCACCATTACAAAGTGTCCCGGCAATGTTTGGATCGCTTCCAATGACCCTTCTCCTCCGTCTGCTACCGGAATAACGTCAACGACACTATCAGGGAATACTCGCTTAATCCCGAACTTAACCGCCTCACCTGCATCCTTCGAGGATAAAGAACCTTTGAACGAGTCCATCGCAATCAATACATTCATTTCTCCACCTCCTTTTACTATTGGATCAAGAAGCTTCTCACCTGACTTGGTGACAGTACGACAGCTGTTTCAATGTGAGAAGCATTCGTTTTCATTTCATTTAAATTCACTTCATTCACTTGCTGAATGGCTTCATGCTCTAACTGTACCTTTTCCTCACGAGCTGTTGGGTTATAATAGCGAATCAATAGCCCTTCATCCAACTCTGCTTTCTTCAATGTACTCATGATCAAATTCGTTTCTTCAAATGAGAAGAGAGTAAAGACAGATGGGACTTGAATATCTTCTTGATTCAGTTTCATCGCATTATGAGGAATTTTATTATATGAAATGAAAGGACTCACATACCGTTTTGCTAGCTGAGCTACTTTTGCCTCATCTCGATTGCCTTTTACATAAGCGAATCCAAATTGAAATTGGTACTCGCCGAGCATTTGGGAGTCCGGGGTCGGTAATTTAATTCCTGATGGACGCCCTGGACGTCGAACAAGCTCTTCCTTACCAAGAACACCAACGCTTCTAAAGAGCGTGAGCGCAATTGTATCAAAACGCTCTCCAATAATCTCATATTCTCTCACGCTGTTTGTCATGACCACGGCTGTTTTTTTCTCATCTTCTAGTCCCACATAACTAAGGAAAGGATAAATCGCATCCGGTCGCTCATCCCAACCTTCTTTTTCCCAAACGGCCATTCCATCATCAATGACTTTTCGTTCAATCGTTCCGAACTGTTGATCTGCAAAGGAAAATGAGCTAGCAATCTGTGTTGGAAGTAAGACGCGAATTCGGTGATCCTTCACATTATTAATCACATTACAGGAAACCTCTATCACGTTACCTTTGATTGGAATTGTAAGCTCAATGTGAAAATCAACTGTAGCAGAACTTTTACCATTCTGCTTCCTCGCTTCAAGATCTGCTGGTAAAGTCCATTGATAAGTGATAGTAGCACGATGAGTCTGTTGGGTTGACTGTAAGCTTATTTGAGTATCTTTTATTTCATCGACACTAAAGCGAGGTTTTTCACCTTCTAATGGCGAGAAATCATATTCATCTCCATCATCTCCAACATTCTCAAGCCCAAGAACGCCTACATGGGTTTGACCTGTCTCTTTATCCGTTAGTGATAATGTACCGTTTTGTTCAAATTGAATAGAATAGGCAGCTGTTTCAACAGTATGATGGTTTTCATTCGGAAGAACTAGCTGATTTTCATTCGATTCGACCACATAATAAGTTTGATAGCCGATGCCAGAAAGTTTTGTTTTCACTTCAATTGTAAATTCCACAAATGGATCATAGTTTCCGTAATGCACGATTTGTCGGTCAATTAAACCGGGATCAATAATTTTTGTAGAAAGAATTTCGTATTCGAGTTCTTTTCCGTAGTCGTCTATTAGTTTAAATGAACTAAACTTTGTCGTGACAGTCGTTGTTGTTACTTCTTCGCGTTCCTCAGGAAGAAGGTTAAAGAAAACAAGACGATCCTCTTTTCGATCAGTATTGATATGGTCTGTGATTTTACGTTTATAGAAATCGATTAAACGATCTGTCCGTTCTTCAGCATTCTGGAAACGCGCCATAATCTCCGCATGAACTTTATCAGAGCAGCAGCATCCGATACTATCATGTGCATGGTTTTTCATAATTTCTTTCCATATCGGCTCAATTAAACCGTGATGATACTCAAATCCTAGTTTGTAGGCGAGTGATGCTAAAGGTTCTAGATGATTCGTAAGTTTATTCTCGATGCGTGTATTGGCCGCTTTAATATCCGCACGCGTAGAATAAATGCTCCGGTGGACGCGCTGGTATTTACCGTGAAGAAACTCTCCGTAAATCTCATCAAGGCCTTCATTTTTCTCGATTCTCTCAAGCAAATCTTCATATCGGCTTAAGAAAAATTCTCTTTCTGGATAAAGCTTTTCTAATACGGAAATGACTTCATATATATTTTGCTGGATGGGCATCTGATCATGTCCATTTGGTAACAGAACGTCATCGCCAGTTGCCCCTCGATCGAGCACCGTAAAGTATTTATCCATTCTTTTCTGTAGTGCTTCCTCTTCTTCTGGTAAGTACTTTCCAATAGCGTACCCGAGCGGCATGAGTTGAACAAGAACTTTTGAGTCACCAGGAGCCGACCAGTAGAATTCAGTTTTATCTGTTCCGTGATTTTCAGAAGTTCCTCTCCAGAAAATCGAATATTTAATGTCAAACCCGTTCAGAATTTGTGGCATTTGCGCAGACTGCCCAAACGAATCGGGAAGGTAGCCAATTTTCATTGGCTCACCAAATTCTGCACTGTCTTTCATACCGTAATAAAGATTTCGTACAATGGATTCTCCACCAACGACCATCTCATCTGTTTGCGTGTACCACGGTCCAATGATCAACTTACCCGCTTGAACAAGTTTCTTCACACGTTCTCTTTGCTCAGGACGAATTTCAAAGAAATCCTCTAAAATCGCTGTTTGTCCATCTAATACATAGTAAGGATAATCAGGGTCGTTTTCTAATCTTGTTAGAATCTCTTCCATATTATTTACGAGTAAAATGCGTGATTCTTCTGTTGAAAAATACCATTCTCGATCCCAATGCATGTGAGGGACGATGTGGACGTTTTTTGTCATAGCTGCTCACCTCATTTAATAATTATGCTGCTTGTTGCTTTAACGCTTTTTCATATCCATATTTTTTGATCTTTTGTTTTCTCGTTAAGATAAGAAGAATCGTTGAAATGGCTGCACCAATCACTGCGGCACCAAACCAAAGGACCGCATTCATAACCCCGCCCGTTCCTCCTTGAAGGAGAGCAAGTGAGAAGATACCTGCGCCAGGGACGTTTAACCCTATATTCGCTACAGAAATAATTGCTCCGGTCACGGCTGATCCCGCTACAAGTGAAGGAATGACGCGTAATGGGTCATTAATCATAAACGGAATGGCTCCTTCCGTAATGCCTGCTAAACCAAGAATCCACGTCTGTTTCCCAACAGCTTTTTCACTTTGACTAAACGATTTATTCGCAATAATGGTAGCTGCTGTAACGGAGAAAGCGGAAACCATTTTAACTGAAGCGAAAGTGGCATAAGGTATAAAGTTGCCGCTCGCCATGGCTCCAATACAAAATGTGTACGCGGCTTTATTTACTGGACCGCCTAAATCAAAGGATACAAAGCCTCCAATTAACGCACCTAAAATAATCGCATTCGTTCCTGTCATACCATCAAGCCAATTGATTAGCGTTTCATTTAACCACGTAACAGGCTCACCTACGACAAATAGCATAATTAGGATAGTAATAAGAGAACCAAGAACCGGATATACCCAAAAGCTTACAAATCCTGCAAAAGTACCACTAGGCTTAATTTTTTGCTTCATGAATTTCAGTAGATAACCAGCAAGGAAACCACCAAGCATCCCACCAAGGAAGCCACTGCCAATCATATTGGCTGCAACACCAGCTGCAAATCCAGGTCCGAGACCAGGTATATCCGCGATGGAGTATGCCATGTAGGCAGCAAGGATCGGAACCATTAGTGTGCTAAGTAACAGTCCACCTAACGTTTTAATCTGGAATAACCACGATCCCTCGGTTGCTAGCACATCTTCTAATCCAAATCCTTGCGCAATAAGCGTAGCAAAAGCGGAGATCATTCCACCGGCAACAATGATCGGAATAATGTATGAGATTCCTGTAAGGATCGAATCTTTTATTTCAGTCTTAAAAGGCTTATGGTCTTCATCTTCACTCATGTCGTCTAGATGCTCCGTGTTTGAAGCAGTAGATTGTTTCTTTTGAAGTACCTTTTCAATTAAACCTTTACCATCTTTCATCGGTGATGCAACATTTGCTTTCACTGTTGGTAAGTGCTTGAAGCGTTCTTGATCCTTAACAGCTACGTCATTGGCGAAAATAACGCCTACTGCTTCACTTAAGTCTTTCTTCGAATGACGACCTTCAATTCCATTGGCACCTTGCTTTTCTACTTTCATTCTTACATTCATTTCTTTTGCAGCCTTCATTAGAGCTTCTGCTGCCATATAAGTATGAGCAATCCCTGCTGGACAGGCCGTAACACCTAACACAAGCGGTCGAGTTTCCTCACCTGCTTCTTCTACCAGTTTATCTTCAGCGTCTCCAAGAGCCTCGTATAAATCGTGAGGTGATTTCATTTTAACGAGTTGGTCTTTATATGTGGGATCAGAAAGGCGCGTTACTAATTCTGCTAAAAGAGAGACATGCGTTGAGCCTGCTTCCGCTTCAGGAATCGCTAGTAGAAAAACCAAATCAACCTGGTTTGTCGGATCCACACTTTCCCAATCTTCTATTGGCTTACTTACCGTCGCTACAGCGAAAGCTGCTTCTTTGACACCTTTCGATTTACCGTGCGGAATCGCAAGCCCACCTTCAAAACCTGTTGGTGAAAGCTTTTCTCGATCTAAAACAGCGTTAAAGTATTGTTCTTTATCTGATAGTTTACCTGCAACTTCTAACGCTTCTGTTAATGATTCAATCGCTTCATGTTTTGTAGCGTAATGTTGATTAATTTTAATTAAATCGAGAGAAGTGACATTTTGTAGATTCATTATTTAACCTCCTCATCAAGTAATCGCTTACAACTTCATCATAAATGTATTTAATGCTTGAACACTTATTTTGTTAGCGCATTCACAAAAATAATTAAAAATAGATAAGCCCTGTGTATTTATACACAGAGCTTGCGATAGGATTCAACTAATAAGCGTGCGACCATAGCCATTGGCACAAAGTTTGTTGTGTTATAGCCATTCGTTTCCTCTTTAGGTGCATAACAATATAACATCAAATCCGCTATCTCGCTGAGTCGACTTTCTCCAATATGACTCAAACCGATAATTTTTGCGCCTTGCTTATTCGCATATTCACCAAGATCAAGGGTTTGCGGCGTTTCTCCAGATTGACTTAGCAAAATAACAACATCTTTCTTGGTGAAATGCTGCAACGCTGCCATGTTCTCATGACGATGTTCAGAAAAAGTAACATCTTTATGAAATGGTTTGATATTCATCACAATTAATTCACTTATATACGAATGTGCTCCTGCGCCAAACACTAAAAGACGTTGAGATTGATGGATCCATTCACCTGCTAATTGAATCAACCGCTTATCCGTCAGTTCCATCGTTCGTTCCATTTCATATTGAAAAGATGAGCTTTTTGTTTCTTTCGTTGCCATTTCATCTTTCAATCTAAGTTTCAATTGCGTAAATCCTTCGTATTCCAACTTCTTCATAAGCCTCATAATGGAATTGGGTACTGTGTGAGTTTGTCGTGCAAGGTGTTGCACCGACATATTTACAACTTCCGCTTTATTTTGAAGAATATATTGAATAATTTGATCTTCGAGATCCGTTAACTGATATTCAAATTTACGAAATCGATCTTCTAAAGATAGCATGCTATACCAGTCCTTCGATTAGATTCATAGCTTTATTCTACCATCGTTTGGTTTTATGTTCTAAATCCACAGAATTATCATATTGATGATTGTCCTAATGAAGAAAGAGATGCCCCCGCTACATTATTCGGGGCATCTCTATTCTTGATTTCTTATGACTTCATCATCCCTGCTACCCATTGATCTCTATGAATCACTTCTACTGTGGGGCTCTCATTCTCCTGATTGTAAATCACCTTCTCCAAGAATGCAGACGAATATCGGACCTGTCCTTTTCCAAGTTTTCCACTCTCTCCGTGTACCTCTACAACATCCCCAACATCAAAAGATCCAACCACTTGCTTGATTCCGCTATATAGTAAACTCTTTCCTTTTAAAACAATCGCTTCTTCTGCTCCTTCATCAATATAAAGCTGACCTGATACATGAGAGTGCATCGCAATCCATTGTTTTTTTATTGGGAAAGATGTGGCTTTCTTTCGACTGATATAGGTTCCATCTCCAACACCAGAAAGAATTCGAAGTAACTTTTCGCTCCCTTTTTCGTGACCGATAAAGACGCGAACGTTCAGGTTTAAAGCTGTCTTCGCTGCAATTAGCTTTGATTTCATGCCTCCTGTTCCAGCACTTGATCCGGCGCCACCGGCTTGTTCAATCATCGTATCATCAATCTCTGCCAGAGACTGGTATTTGACTGCATTCGGATTCGTTGCCGGATTCGAATCATAGATGCCGTTCACATCCGTTAATATGATGAGCTCATCCGAATGAACCAGCCCGCTTACAAGTGCTGACAGCATATCGTTGTCGCCAAATTTTAACTCCTCCGTTGAAACCGTATCATTTTCATTAATAATTGGCATCACGCCTCTTGCCAGCAATTCAGACAGCGTATCAAAGGCATTCTTGTATCGTTCTTGATTCGAGAAATCAGGGCGTGTTAATAGAATTTGAGCGACTGAAATGTTTCGCTGATTGAATTCCTCGATATAAGATTTAATGAGTAAACTTTGTCCAAGAGCTGCTGCAGCCTGCTTACCTTTTAACGTAACCGGCCTTGCTGGATAACCTAGTTCTTTAAAACCTGCCGCCACTGCGCCTGACGAAACAAGAAGTACTTCATGTCCCTCTTGTCGAAGTAATGCAAGCGCATTGACATGATCAATAAGCTTATCTAAATCAATTTCTCCCCGTCCATTTGTTAATGAACTACTTCCAATCTTAACGACAATACGCTTCTTCCCCATGTTACATCTCCTTATCTAAACACGATCGAAACAATGATGAAATTTCTAAAATTTTAACACAAAAAGCGGAAGTTGTATTGCTTTATGCTACTAAAAATCATATATGTATCGTTATCTACTGTTAACAAGGAAACAAAAATAGTTAAATAAAGAAAAGGCGAATTGCAGAAATCTGAACAACGCGCCCTTTATAGAATATGCTCAACAGTGAGAGGGTTCAATCGTAGGTGTGCCTAAAAGTGTCCAGGTGTGTGTAGAATACTCGGGTGCAAAATACTGCTCCACAGATGCCTTTTCTCCCAGACGCTTTTGATCTTCATAAGCGATCCATTCCTCTAACTTATCAGGGACAGCAGCCCCCATCTCGGTAGCCATATTGCCTCATACATTGATAGACACACGCCTGGTACATCTGATCATTTTGACCATAATTTTGATAGCAGTTATTCAAACACTGTTGATAAAGATGGTGCTGGGTTGGCGGCAGTCCACCAGGTCCAAGCCAAGGTTGTTGTTGAGGATAAGGCTGGGGGTAAGGCTGTACCCATCCTCCTCCATTGTATCCAGGAGGAAGTCCGCCTGGTCCTACCCATTGTTGTGGAAAATTCCATCCACCTGGAATCATAGAGCCACCGCCATAAATAATTCGTTGATAATCGTTTGCCAACATCAATCTCCCCTTCTTCATAAATCGCTTCTTTATTAATTTACTGGGGGGGACAGCTTAACCGTGCTTGGATTAGAATAAAAAGGAGGGAACTATACTCCCTCCTTTTTCGGTCGATTTATAAATCATCAAACCCATTATCATCAGAAACTTTTGTATACTGACGTGACTTCTGTTCAAAGAAATCACTTTTTCCAGCATTCACATCGGCATATGCTTTGATCCATCTCATTGGATTCTCCCGATATCCTTCAAAAGGACGCTCGATGCCTAGCTGGTTTACGCGGGTATTGGCCATGAATTTAATATAGTCGCTTAGTTCATTCATTGTAATACCAGGAAAGCGATCACCAATAATATACTCTCCCCATTTAATCTCAAGCTCAGCCGCTTCTCGGAAGGTGTTTGTAATGAAAGCATGGTTCTTTTCCGTATTAAGCTCAGGGTGCTCTTTGAAAAGTTCCTTCACGATGTTTACGAACAACGTGACGTGAAGCTGTTCATCCCGGTTAATGTAATTGATCATTGTTGAAGTTGATACCATTTTTTGATTACGAGCAAGGTTATAAAAGAAAGCAAAACCGGCATAGAAGAAAAGTCCTTCCAGGATAATGTCATACACGATCGATTCAAAAAACGTTTGTGGTGATGGATCTTCTACAAATGCCTCATATCCGGCGGCAATAAATTGATTCCGTTCTAAGAGCACCTCATCATGCTTCCAGTATTCAAAGATCCGATCCTGCTCCTGTTTATTGACAATCGAAGAAAGCACATAGCTATAAGACTGATTGTGCACAACTTCCTGAAAGGAAAGCACTTGCATGAGCGCAGATAAACTTGAATCTGTTAAATAATCTGCTACTTTACTCGAGTAGTCGGTTTGAATTGAGTCTAGAAAAGCGAGAAGTCCAATGATTTTCTTAAACGTATCTTGCTCATCTTCATTTAATATTTCCCATTGCTTTACGTCGTTTGACATGTTGATTTCGAACGGTGTCCAAAAGTTTCCTAGCATATTTTTATACATCGGATACGCCCAGCTAAAGCGGACATCATCCCAATTTAGAACATTTGAACTCTCACCGTTTATTATGCCCGTCGAGCTATTTGGTGCAGACACGTCATAGAGTTTTCTTTTCTGTATCGTTCCCACTTTGATCTCCTCCTTTAACTTGCGCAGCTTTCACAGTCATCGATCTCTACTGAAGTACTCCTAGTGTAATACGTTGTCTTCAGTCCTTTTCTCCACGCCGTTAGGTGAATGTTGAGCAAGTCCTTTGCTTTCACCGTGCTCTGCACATAAATATTAAATGAAATCGACTGATCGACATGGCGCTGTCTTGCCGCATTTTGCTCAATACTCCACAGCTGATCAATGTGATACGCCGACTTGTAATACCAAGTTGTTTCAGGGGAAAGGTCAGGTGCCGTTACGGGAATTTTATAATTCTTTTTTTCCTCTGAATATTCCTTTTGGAAAATCGGATCAATTGAAGCGGTTGATCCGGCTATTAAACTCGTTGAACTGTTTGGCGCAACAGCTAGTAAATAAGCATTTCTAACACCACTTGACTGAACTTTTTCTTTCAGTGCGCTCCATTTTTCATTCGTATAACCGCGCTTTGTAAAGTACTCCCCATTTTGCCAATCAGACCCTTCAAAAAGTGAATAACTCCCTTTTTCAACCGCCAGCTCATGGCTCGCCTGGATGGTTAGGTAATTAATTGTTTCATAGAGTTCATCTGCATAGTTTGCTGCTTCATGACTTTCCCAGACAATCCCCTTTTTCGCCAGTAAGTGATGCCAACCAAACGTTCCAAGACCGATACTTCGGTATTTCTCATTTGTTAGCTGTGCTTGAGGGACTTCAATGGTGTTAATGTCGATGACGTTATCAAGCATCCTTACCTGAATTGGAATTAACCGCTCAAGCGCATCGGCCGTCACAGCACGCCCAAGATTAATACTTGATAGATTACAAACGACGTAATCACCAGGGGTTTTCGTAATGATAATTTTACCGTCTTTCGTGATTTCCTCTTCAACGGTCGTTGCACTCATATTTTGCATAATCTCCGTACAAAGGTTTGAAGCATAGATCATCCCGGCATGCTTATTCGGATTTGCGCGATTAACCGTGTCGCGATAGAACATGTACGGCGTACCTGTTTCCAATTGAGATTTCATGACACGCTTCATAACTTCAATCGCTGGAACGGTTTTTCTTGATAGTTCAGGGTGATTGACGCACAACGCATATTTCATGCGAAATTCTCCTGCTCCTTTTTCTTTGTCATAAGCATCTTCAAGAGAGAACCCCATCACCTGACGAACTTCATGCGGATCAAACAAATGCCAGTCTGACCGGTCTTCTACCGCTTCCATAAAAAGGTCTGGAATGCAAAGACCGGTAAAAAGGTCATGCGTCCTCATGCGCTCGTCTCCATTATTAAGCTTGGCATCAAGGAATTCAAAAACATCTTTGTGCCAGACATCGAGGTAAACGGCAACAGCGCCCTGGCGCTGACCTAATTGATCCACGCTAACGGCTGTATTGTTTAGTTGCTTCATCCAAGGCAAAACACCTGATGAATTCCCTTTAAATCCTTTGATATCACTTCCACGGGAACGGATTTTCCCAAGATATGCGCCAATCCCACCACCATTTTTCGATACGGTTGCGACATCCGTATTGCTGTCGTAAATACCGCGAAGGCTGTCATCCACTGTATCAATAAAGCACGAGCTAAGCTGGCCGTAACTTTTACCAGCATTTGAAAGGGTTGGCGTCGCTACGGTCATATAGAGATTGGATAACGCCCAGTAAGCTTCTTCAATGAAGTGGAGTCGCTTTTCTTTCGGTTCATTCATCATCAGTGTCATCGCAATGACAAGAAAGCGTTCTTGCGGCAATTCATACACATTTTTTTCATGATCGGTAGCAAGATAGCGATCTGCAAGTGTACGAAGGCCAATGTATGTAAAAAGACGATCTCGTGTTGGAGTGATGAACGTCGCTACCTGATCCACTTCCTTTTTCGAATAAGATTGAAGAAGGGCTTCGTTATAAATCCCTTTCTTCGTTAGCTGTTGTAGAAGCCGATAAAAGTTTCCTTTCCCGTATACTTCCTTTTCATTTCGGTTACGAAGAGAATTCCGGTAAAGCGTACGTAGATGAAAAGCTGCCGCCACATAAGTCCAATCAGGCTCCTCTGCCGTAATTCGTTCCAATGCATTTAACACAAGGATATTGTCAATCTCGTTTTGCGTACCTTTTTCTGTTAGGCCCTTTATTGTTTTCGCAAGGAAGCTTTCACTTGTCTGCAAATGATAGTCATTTAGAATAACGTTTACTTCCTCTATTAATTTTGTTAACTTCGTATCAACCACTGTGCTCATTAACCTCTCTCCTTTTTTCATTATAAAAGGCTCACTCTTAGCAGAGTGAGCCTGGAGAAAACGACAAGTTAGACGTGCACAAATGTACACATTTCCGATGCCATCTCTCACCCTCAATCCCCGAAGAATAGAAACGTTTTGAGTACACGGCAGGTCTACTGGCTTGTGCTTCGTCCTTGGCAAACCTTCCCAGATTATTCTCCAGTGGTTTCTTGCCTCGTCCACACGACAGTTGCGGGGACAGCTCCGGATTCAGACCGGATTCCCTTTTAAGTCGTTCTACGACACCGCATACTCAACTATTTAATTATTTAAGATTTACCCTATATATAGTATAAAAAACATTATCTAACTACTAAATATTGATAACACCATCTTACATGACCCATCGTTTTTGCACAAGCTCTATTGTTACATTGACGAGAATTTATTTCAACTTTAAAGACAAACACCTATCACAATCACTTCGTTTAAGCATATATTGTTAACACCTAAAAAAGTTTCCCAAAGGAAAGAAAGGTGAGTGTGATGAAAAAAACGACATGCTTTAAGAAGCTTGCTGGCTACACACAGCTCTGTCAGAAATTCGGTCTTCTAAGCGAAGAAGAAAGCAAAGAAATTCTACAAAAATTATATGAACACAAAACGTAATACCTTCATCCTGGTGGCAAAGGAAGCGTGATGATAACCCTTCCTCCCTTTTTAAGATTTTCTGCGTAAATTTCACCATGATGCTTTTCTACAATTGTTTTCGTAATCGCTAATCCGATTCCAGAGCCAGATTGATCTCCTGTATAAAACCGTTCAAAAACACGATCGGGATTCTCTCCAAATCCAGTACCATCATCTTGAATTTCGATCGCAACCTGATTTTCCTCTTTCCGCATACGAACTTCGATGAAAGAAGAGGCGAATCGTAGGGCATTTCCAATAATATTCAAGAAAGCTTGCTTCATTTTATCTGCGTCTACTTCTACATACACCGCACAACCACCATTATATTTTAGCTTTAACTTGTTCTGGTAAGCTAATGGTTTTACTGCCGTCACCGCTTCTTTCATAATAAGTTGCATGTCAACTACTTTGTAGGTGAAAGCCTCTTCTACTGTTTCTAGTCTTGTTAAATAAGAAATATCTTGCACGATTTTCTTAAGTCGCTGCGTTTCATTTACGATGACTTCAAGACTATGCCCCACCTCTTCTCCGACAATCACGTCGTCTAGAATTCCTTCCGCATTCCCTTGGATTGCCATTAAAGGGGTTTTGAGTTCATGAGAGGCATTTTGAAGAAATTCTTTTTGGTCGAAATCATTCTTTCGTAGCTGATCCGTTAGTTCTTCGAAGGTTTCCGCTAATTCATTAATTTCATCTTTTGACTTAAGTTTTAGTGGAGGCTGTGGCTTTCGCATACTAAATCGTCTCATGTGGTTTGCCAGGAGACGAATCGGTCCTGTTATGCCTCTTTGCATCCAGGCAGCAAGGAGTACCGCAACCGCCGCAGAAACAAAGAGGCTGACCGCCTGGGCTTGTTCGATGATTCGATTAAAGCCTTCTAAACTCTCTACCTTTGTAAAAAGGACAAGACGGCCAATTTGCTCACGTGAGGCATTGATTGGCACTTCCACTGTAACAAATCGCTCCCCTTTACTTTCTTCATACTCCGATTGAACGTCATCATCGACATTTGAATAAATCGCCCTGTCATTCTGGTTATAAATAATGAATTGAGAAGAAATTAAATTACCCGCCATTTCAATTCTTCTACGATCCAGTAAACTATTCGGCGGCTGATTTCCTTTCCAATTTCGATCTTCAAGCATATGACTAATTTGAACTCCTTCTTTTTGAAGTTGATCCCTCGCTTCACGAACAAGGTATTCTTGAAAAAGATAGCGAAATGAGACCGTTGTAATGAGAAGGATAACCACAATTAAAATCACGTAGCTTAGAAATAATTTCGTGCCGATTTTAAGCTTCTTCATCGATTTTATAACCATACCCCCAGACGGTCACGATTTGATAATCCGCATGTTCCATTTTTTTACGTAGCCGCTTGACTAGATCATCAATCAACCTTCCATCACCTGCATAGTGATATCCCCAAATGGTTTCAATTAGTTTTTCTCTTGTGAATGGTTGCCCGGGATTCTGAATAAGAAATGCAAGTACATCATATTCTTTTGGTGTTAAGGCTAATTCTTGATCATCGATTTTTACTTGTCGTTTTTTCTTATTCAATTGGACATTTTTCAAATGAATGTGATAGGAAGATTGCCCCTGTTCTACTCGATCGATCCGTTTAAATATATTTTTAATCCGTACAACCAATTCACGTGGACTAAATGGTTTTGTTAAATAATCATCCGCTCCCAGTTCGAGCCCCAGGATACGATCAAGTTCTTCATCCCTTGCAGAAACGACGATAACTGGTATAAAAGACTGCTTCCTTAACCGTCGAAGCAGTTCAAGTCCATCGACATTAGGCATCATAATATCCAATACGAATAAATCGGGTTCACTCGTTTTAAGAGCACTTAACACTTCAGCTCCATCCTGAAAGGTTGACACCGTAAATCCTTCTTTCTTTAAATACTTTTCTAAAATATCACGTATGTTTTGTTCATCATCGATAACAAAAACGTGTGGCATTTCTTCACTCCGTTCTTTCGTCCTCCATACTTTCTTCCTATTTTATCCTACGCTTCTCACACAGTAAATTCATCTATATAGTAGCAACGTAAATAAAAGAGATAGGGAAGCTCCCTATCTCTCATGATGACTAGCTAAGCTTTTCAATTAGCTGATCAAGCACCTTATTTTTTTGTTTAACCAGTTCGGAAGCCTGTTCTCTGTTTGCTTTCATTTCTTCATGGGCCTCTTCACGTGCAGCTTTCTCTTCTTCCGTTAACTCCGGACGTTCTCCACTATCTTTCCACTCTTGCATCTTCGCTTCTTTTTCTTCATGGGCAGCTGTGAATTTCTCTTTTAGAGCATCCAACTGAGTATTTAGATCGGCAAGCTCTTTTTGAAGCTCGTCAACGCCGTCAACGCTTGCATCTTGATCAAGTAATAGATCAATTAACTGATCTTTCTTTTCAGCCGTTTCCATTCGCAGTTCGCGCTCTTCAGAGTGACCCTTAAAGTGACCTCTTTTTCCATGATGACCATCATGTCCCGCCATTTCCTCCTGCCCCACTACTGCCTCATCTATTTCAGTTGATTCGCCATCTGCTGCATAAACATTAGCTCCAGCAATTCCTCCCGCAAGCATAACCGATGCAACTCCTATCATCCATTTGTTCAATTTCATCAATCTCCCTTCGAAGGTATGTTCTTACACTACCTATTATGGACAGCAACCTACGAAGAAATTTGTAAGAATGATGTGAAAACGATGTGAGTTTCCGCTATCGCTTTGTTAATTGCTGAATCACTTTTTCATCTAAGCTACGCACATGTAAATCTCGCTGTGGAAATGGAATTTCAACATTGTTTTCTGTGAGAATCCGATTGATGCGGAAATTCAAACTGCTTTTTGTTTCTACTGCTGCTTTTGGGGACGAGATCCAAATAAACAGTTGAAAATCTAGCGATGAATCACCAAAACCAAGAAAATTCACAAAAGGCGGTGGTGTTTCAAGAACATACATCGAATGTTCCTTTTCTTCTTCTGCTACTTGTAAAAGAAGTGATCGAACAAGCTCGACATCCGATCCGTATGCAACACCAATTGGTAAGACAAGCCGCAACCGAGAATCGCCATAGGAATGATTGACAACTTGTTCTTCAATGAAGTAGGAATTCGGCATGATAATTCGTTCATTATCTAACGTGCGAATAATGGTTGCACGCATATTAATTTTCTCAATGTCACCAATAATGTCGTTAATAATGACACGATCGCCTACTTTAATTGGCCGTTCAAATAAAATGATTAAACCAGAGATAAAGTTATTTGCGATATTTTGCATGCCAAAACCAATTCCTACGCCTAGAACACCTGCAAATACGGTTAATGCACTAAGATCAATCCCTACTGTCGTTAAACTAATAACGACTGCTACGACCATTAACGTATAGTGAAAAATCCGATTAAATGTAAATTGCAGTCCTGTATCCAAACTGTAACGATCATAAACAGGGGGCATCAGGAAGGATGTTGCGATTTTCGAGATTCGGTTTGCAAGCGTAATAATAAATAGGGCAATTAAAATAAGAAAGAGAGAAATTTCTACCTTTCCAATAGCAACCAAGGGACTAAACATCCAGCTGTTATCAGAGTAATAAAGTAATACAAATAACAGAATGGCGTACCCTGTAGTCCAATTGATAAATGATAAGAAGGCTGGACGGATTCCATTTGGATACTCCTCTTCTGTTTCCCTTTTTGTCAGCCATAATTTAATGAGAAATCGAATTAGAAAAAGACCTAGTATAACAGAAACGGTTATCACCAAATCGATAATATTCGCATTTTCAAAGATTGAAAGCACAAAAGGCAACTCCTTTTTGAGTCAGTTACTTTTTATCATATCATGGAAACGGTAACCTAAGCAGTTCTCATCCCGTCTAATTCACAAATAACTGAAGCGGAGGCAATCGCTATGAAAAGATGGCTTTTTGTAATCCTTACTTCTATTTTAATGCTAGCTGGTTGCAGTTCAAATGAAGAAAACAGCTCCAGTGATCAGGCTACTGAACATTTCACTGAACAAAACCGTGATAGTGGTGGAGCAAAAGAAAACAGGTCGTCTGAGGAAGAGAAACAAGAAATGCCTCCATTGCTAAAAGAACGCAAAGTGATTTTTAACGCTAACCTTTTCTTAACTGTGGAAGATTTAACACAAACAATTGATCTAATTAAGAAATCGACCAAACGATTTGAAGGTTATGTTGTGGAAGAAAGCACTTTTTCAGAGGAAAACGCCTATATTGGCTCAATGACCATTCGTATTCCTCAATCTCAATTTGACGCTTATCTACGCAAGGTAGAAACTCTCACAAAAGGAGAACCGCAAAAATCCATTACTAGTAAGGATGTAACAGAAAATTACGTCGATCTATCTTCTCGATTAAAGGCAAAGGAAGCCGTTCAACAGAAACTTGAATCATTTCTAAACGAAGCAACAAAAACAGGCGACCTGTTAGCCATATCAAATGAACTTTCTCGTGTACAGGAAGAGGTCGAACAGTTGAAAGGGCAAATCAATTATCTCGATAATCAAAGCGATTATTCTACTATAACAATCTCGCTTGAACAAACGAAACGACCGGTTCCCAAAAAGGATTTCGAAACACTTTCTGAAGCCAAACATCTCTTTCTAACCACATCAAACAGACTGGTTGCGTTTTTCTCCAAAACAATCGTTCTATTAATTGGTCTTTCTCCCATTCTTTTACCTCTTCTGATCATCGGTTTATTTTTCTTATACCGTTTTCGAAAAAAGACATCGAAAAAGCCGGCCCAATGACCGGCTTTTTTCTATGCAGCTACGTCTCGCTTTGTGAACAGTAGCCATGACAATAATAAGAAAACAATAAAATAGACAAGCAAAGTCATTAAGGAAAAACCAAGCGTCATGCTTTCAATAATAGGAGATCCATCGAAATAAACACTTAAATCCGTATTTGCAAATAGGATATATTTCACCCAATCGTACTGACTTAAAATATACGTAAGCTGACTTCCTGTAAACATTAAGAAAATCGCTAGCCCTATCGCAAGGGATGAACTTCTAAAAACACTTGATAGCATGAAAGCAAACGTTACCATCATAAGCAAGTTCACACTTGCAAGCGCGTATTCAACAATATAATGAATTGCCATACTCGTTTCGGCCACATCACCACCTGAATAAGTCAGGTATGGTTGATCGACGGCATTAAAACCAAGGAATAACCCACCTATTATAAAAGAAGAAATGTATAAGATAACGAGAGAAAAAAGGGCAAACAATAGCGTTGCTATGAATTTGGAAGCTAGAATTTTCGTTCGTGAAGCTGGACGAATTAACAAGAGCTTAATCGTTCCCCACGAATATTCACTCGCAATCACGCCCGCTCCGATAATGATTGTGAAGATGGAGATTAAACTCACTACGCCAGTTGAACTATCCATAAAACTCCAAATGGAATCACTTTCTAAAGGCGGAATGTCATTCTCAAGACGATATTCATTGATCGCAATCGAACGTTCCTGACTGTCTTTAAAGGCTTTCGGCATTCCTTCTGAATTATTTAACGTTTCTTCCGCTTGCTGGATCGCATTTTCAGAATCAGTGCGCCAGTTCGTGGTCTCATCACTTGCATTCATATTTGTGAAAATGGCAGCTACAAGAACAGCGGCCACGACAAGCCCAACCATCACCCACGTTCCAACTCTTCTATAAATCTTCATGTTTTCATTTTGAATTAAATGTAGCATACTAGACAACCTGCTCACCTCCCGTTACTTCAAGGAACACATCTTCTAACGTTTTCACTGAGGATTGAATACCATAAACGCGTACACCCTTTTCCACCAGTATGGCTGTTACCTCTGGAATAAGCTCATGTTCGATTTTAATCGTCAACTTACGATCCGCCTGTTCAATATCACATTCAGGGAAATTCGCTTTAACAGCATGAACGGCGTGTTCCACTGGATCAACTTCAAATGAAACCATTACCGCTTGTTCATTTTGAACAAAGTCGTTTACCCGCTGGACATCGATCATTTTACCGGCCTGAATAATGCCAATCCGATCACACATGAGCTCAATTTCGGATAACAAATGACTTGAAACAACAACGGCGACGTTTTCTTCTCTGGCAAGGGTTCGTAAATATTGTCTAATTTCTCGAATACCAGCGGGATCAAGCCCGTTTGTTGGCTCGTCTAGAATAAGTAGCTTAGGTCGATGGAGCAGGGCCTGCGCAAGTCCAAGACGCTGTCTCATTCCAAGAGAATACCCCTTCACTTTTTCATTAATACGACCTTGCAATCCAACCAATTGAACCACTTCTTGAATCCGTTCTTTTGAAACCCCTTTGACCATTCGAGCATAATGGACAAGGTTTTGATAGCCAGTTAGAAATTTGTACATTTCAGGATTTTCAACAATCGCCCCTACTTTTACAATCGCATTTTCGTAATCTGTTTTAATACTGTTTCCATCAATGAGAACTTCGCCTTCCGTCATTCTCATTAACCCAACCATCATCCGAATCGTTGTTGTTTTTCCTGCTCCATTCGGTCCTAGAAAACCAAACACTTCCCCTGGATAGACATCAAATGAAAGCTGATCAATAATTGTTTTCTTACCAATTACTTTTGTTAAGTTTCGAATCTGAACAACTGGTTTGACAGCCATGTTACGCCTCCTCTTGGTACATCTTCTTCAACCAATCCACTATTCTCATGCGATCTCGCTCGCGAATGGTTTCAACATCTTCGAGAGCCAGTACCTTACCATTTCGAATCGCAATAACCGTTTCAAGCAAAGGTTCGATTTCTGTTACTTCATGTGTCGTAATGATCACCGTTTGTTTTTCTAAATCAATAAATGAAAGTAAACCTTTCACAATTGAATCTCGCACCATCGGATCAAGTCCTGATAATGGCTCATCCATCAAAATAACCGGCACTTCTCTTGCCAGGGTGAGCGCAATCTTTAACCTCCCCCGATTTCCTTTCGATAAATGCTTTACCTTTTGACTCGAATCTACCTCCATAAAGTCAACAATATCGTTCGCTTTTTCTACATCAAAGTCCTGAAATTGTGAAGCAAAGAAATCGATTGTCTCTTTCACTGAAAAGAATGAATAATACGCATCTAATTCAGAAAGATAAGCCACTTTATTGGCTGTTCGCCTAGAAACCGGTTCTTGGTCAATCATTACTTTCCCTTCAGAAGGTCCTACAAGACCTGCGATCATTTTCATGAACGTCGATTTCCCGCTACCGTTTGACCCTACAAGACCAATGATTTTCCCCTCTGGAATCGTAACATTCACATCTGAAAGGGCATGTTTTGTCAAATATCGCTTTGATACATTCTCAAATGTAATCATGATTGATTCTCCTTTTCGTTCGTAACGTAAGTTCGAATACCTTCAATCATATCTTCTGATGAAAAGCCCATCTGCTTCATTTCTTCAATAAAATTCTGGATGTGGTTAATCTTAAGCTGTTCTCGAAGTTCGACTAGTTTTTCTTTTTGCTCTGTTACAAACGTTCCTTGTCCGCGCTTCGTCTCCACGATTTCCATCCTCTCCAGTTCATTGTAAGTTCTCGATACTGTATTAGGATTTACTCCTGATTGAATGGCCATTTCCCTCACTGAAGGAAGCTTCTCACCAGTTTTACGTTCACCTTTAATAATTTCCCAGCTAATGCGATCCACTAGCTGAAGGTAAATCGGCTTTGAGGGATTAAATTCTTCTCCCATCCGTTACACCTCCACTTTTCGATCAAGTAACCAACAAGCAATCAAGAATATAACGACTAATGTGATGATATCGAAAACCACGTTACCAACCGGAAATGGAAAGGTTGAAACGGTTAAACCAAACTCTTGCTGACTAACTTCCATATTTAACGGTGAAGGTAGTTGCACATACCCCCACTCCACAAGCACTTCTGAAAGACGGGTTCCACTAAACCACGAACCTAACCAACTAATGAAAGCAACAAGTACGAGGACAAGGAGAAGCGCCCATTTGCCAATATAGGTTTTCAACACTTGATAAAACGTCCAATAGAAGATAAGCCAAATCCCCATGTAGATAGACCCTGTCACAATGACGGCTAAAAAGTAAAACCCGAACAACCATACGTTGTCAATTGGAAGCTCCAAAGCACTTGTCTCTATGTTGTAAGCTAGAAGTGATAAGCTACTTACAAGACCAATTGAAATTAATATCGCTAATAAACCATTCAGGAATTTAGCCCCAAGTAAGCGAGCTCCAGATTGAGGATTGTGGAGCCAGAGATGTAGGTTTCTTCCTTCTGTGTTAAGACTAATCAATAAATACAGGGGCAGAAAGAAAACATGTATCGCCGTTAAGACACCACCAATAATGGCAGTTAAATAAGGGAATTCCCACCTTTCTGATGCTAAGAAGAAACCGATCATTACCAGTAAATCAAATGTTAGGACGCCTAAAAGAAGGGTTCTTGTTACACGAAATTCTTTTCGTAACAGCCCGCTCCAATTCATCATTTCATCACTCCTCATATTGTATTGGTGTATTAGTTACATAGTACACCGATACTTTGGGAAGGTCAATCTTTTTCAGATTAATTTTTTTCTTAAAAAATGATCTAAAGTGACGTTTTTTTCGTTAGCTTTGTAAGACTATTGTCAGTAAATGTTTATATGATAGAAATTAACTAAAAGAGGTGAAGAATGTGAGGAAGATCTTGTTGCTTGTCGTTGGCGCAATTATCTGGCTCGTTCTTGCTGGTTATAACAATAATTATACTGAGCCGGCGCAAGAAGCCGTAACAAACATAACCGAAGAAAACCAATCTGAGTTAGAAGTAGAAGAAATTGAAAAACCGGATGTCTTATCGGATGAATTTTTACTTCTAGATAATCAGAAGAAAAAAATTGAGAAAGCAAAAGAATCTCAGGACGTTCAAGAAGGAATTGAACCAGTGCAACTTGCAATACCCGCCATTGATGTGAAAGCCGCTATCGAGAATGTAGGCGTTCTAGATAATGGACAAATGGGTGTACCAGAGGATATTAACAAAGTTGGCTGGTTTGAGCCCGGCTTTAAGCCAGGTACAAAAGGAAATGCTGTCCTTGCTGGGCACGTCGATAGTAAAACGGGACCAGCGATCTTTTTTTATCTCGAAAAACTTTCAAAAGGAGACGAAATTATTTTAACTGGTCAAGATGGTGCAACAATGACCTTCGTTGTAACCGGTAAAGAAAGATACCCGTATGATGATTCTCCAATTGAGAAGATTTTTGGACCAACTGATTCACGTACATTGAATCTCATTACATGTGTTGGCACATTTAATCGGTCGAAAGGGACACATGAAGAAAGACTTGTTGTGTCTACCGAATTAAAAGAAGACGATTCTGATAAAAAGGAACAAGTAAATCCTGACGAAGTACCTGATGCACCAACAAACCTTAGTGTTAGCGGCAACTTTCTTTCGTGGCACGCTGTTCGTGATGAAAATGTGGTCGGTTATCGGATTTATAAAGCCGATGCGTACGGAGTATACAAACAAATTGAGAGTGTATCAAATCTTGAACGAAAGAGCTTTACAGATCCAGATGCCTCAAGCTCTTCCTACTATGTTACGGCAGTTAATATCTTTGGAAATGAATCGGCGCCTTCTAAAAAAATCACTTCAGACGAATAAGAAAGAGCCCAGCTGAAATTTTCAGCAGGGCTCTTTTTTGGCTATCTAGAACTAACTCGCTTTCTTCATTTCAAATTCAACAAGATAACGGTTAAAGTAGTCGTCTGTTTCACTCTTAATCACTTTATAAAGCAACAATAGCGCTATTAAGTTTGGTATCATCATTAAGGCATTCGCCATATCTGCAAAGGCCCACACGGTTGTTAAGTTCGCAACTGTTCCAACAAAGCACGCTAGTATATATACGGCACCATAATAAATTGTTATTTTTGTACCAACAAGGTATTCAAAACATTTATACCCATACACGTACCAGCCGATAATGGTCGAGAAACCAAAGAAAATAACAGAGAATGTGACGATATATTCACCAACTATACCGAGACTTGACCCAAAGGCAGCAGTCGTTAAAGCACCCGCTTCCAGGTTTGGATCATGCACAACTCCTGAAAGCTCTCCTCCTGTTGGATCCCAAAATCCTGTAATGAGGAGCACGAGCGCCGTCATTGTACAAACAATAATCGTTACAATAAACGTACCCGTCATCGCAACGAGCGCTTGTTTTACAGGGTGATCCGCTTTTGCATTTCCTGCAATTAGCGCTGCTGTACCAAGGCCTGCTTCATTAGAAAAAATCCCTTTGGAAACGCCGGATTTCACTGCTTCCATTACAATTACACCAGAAAATCCTCCCACAGCCGATAGAGGAGAGAAAGCATACGTAAAGATTAACTTCATTGCTGGAATAACCGCGTCGAAGTTTAGGATGATGATGATGACAGCTCCTACAATGTAAAGTACTGCCATAATTGGAACAAAGAAACCTGCGACAGAACTAATCCGTTTCACGCCACCAAAAATAATAAGTGCTGTAAGCGCAGCAAGGATAACCCCCGTTACCCATCCATCAATGTGAAAACTTTCATCAACAACACTTGCGATCGTATTCGATTGAACGCTATTCCCAATGCCAAGTGAAGCGATAGCACCAAATAACGCAAACGAGATCGCGAGCCACTTCCATTTTGGACCGAGTCCCTTTTCAACATAATACATTGGTCCACCTGCATACTCACCATTATCATTTTTCACTCGGTATTTCATAGCAAGGAGGGCTTCACCATATTTGGTTGCCATACCGACGAGACCAACGACCCACATCCAGAAAATAGCGCCAGGTCCACCGATCGTAATGGCCGTCGCAACCCCCGCAATGTTTCCATTTCCGATCGTTGCCGCAAGGGCTGTCATCAAAGCTTTATAGTTACTAACATCACCTTCAGCACTGCTGTCCTCTTCTTTTTCTTTTGAAAATGCCAATTTAAATGCATACCCAAGTTTCCGAAACTGAAGTCCTTTTAAAATTAACGTGAGAAAGACACCTGTTCCAAATAACAAAATTAGACTTGGTGCTCCCCAAAGAACGCCGTTAATTTTCTGTAGCCATTCTAAGATGTTCATTCTCTCTACTCCTTTATGTTAACGCTTTCATGCACTGACCTATACCACATTATCATTAGTTCGCCTTCATCGCAATTTTTTCGTCGAAAAATGATGAAAAAGTCACTAATTATTTTTCTATAACTATGTATTAAATACAAGGAGTAACTTTATCCAACAGAAAAAAAGAGACTTAACGGACGTTAAGTCTCCCACAAAATAAACTCTATAGCTGACCAATCGCATCACTGATGCTGTGGTCACCGTCTAGAACCTCAAATGAACGATTAAACGTATGCTCATTCTCTAGAACTTCAGCTAGAACAGCCGCTACATCTTCGCGTGGAATTTGACCAGATTTATCTTCTAATGTTTCAGAAGCTCTAATCTTTCCTGTACCAGGGTCATTTGAAAGACGGCCCGGGCGAAGGATCGTGTACGTTAAGTTTGTAGCTTTTAAGTGCTCATCAGCACGTTTTTTCGCATATAAGTATGGCTTCATTTCATCTGGTCCTTTTTCTGGGTAATCGGACCCAACCGTGCTTAGCATTACAAAGCGCTTAATGCCCTGTTGCTTCGCTTCATCAACGGCTTTAATTGCACCTTCTTGGTCAATCATGATCGTTTTATCCGCACCAGTGTGTGGGCCAGAACCTGCAGCGAAGATCACCGCTTCACAGCCATACAACGCTTGTGAGAAATCTTTCTCAAGATCACCTAGTACGGTTTTGCCGCCAGCATCTTCAATCGCCTTGACTTGATCTGTATCGCGAATCATACCGACTGGTTCGTGACCGCGTTCAGCTAATTTCGAAATTAAATGTGTTCCTACTTGTCCATTTGCTCCAATAACGAGTACTTTCATGACAATTCGTCCTCCTTTAAAAACCTTAACACTTGTTATATTCCGCAAATTCATCTTTTTAAACCGACGAATGTGCAAAGTGCTAAAAGCAGACCTGGTTTCGCCCATTTTTCTTCGCTTTATAAAGACACTTGTCTGCTCGCTCCACTGAAGTCATGAGAGGATTTTGTTGGTCGAGCTCAGCTAGTCCAATGGAAACCGAAACATTTTGTATTTCTTCTCCCATTTCAGTAATGAATTGTTGTTTACTCAAACTTCGCTGCAAGGTTTTCATACGATCGTAAGCCTCTTCCTTCGTAGCCGCTTCGAGTATAACAATAAATTCTTCTCCTCCGTATCGTCCAACAAGCCAATCATCCTGTTCTGAAAGAAAAGCCGCAAAGTCAGCAAGAACACGATCCCCATTCAAATGACCGTAAGTGTCATTAATTTGTTTGAAAAAATCAAGGTCAAGCATGGCCACCACTTTCAATACATGACTTTCATGCTCTCTCGCTTTTCTAAGAAAACTTCTAAGGTTTAAAAGACCTGTCAAAGAGTCGTGTTCAGCATAAAAACGAAGCTGCTCACTCATCTCAAGGTTTCTTGTACTCGTTTGTATAAAAAAATACATGATTAAAGCAGACAGCTGAAAAGACAAGAAACGAATGAAGTACGAATAGATTGTAACGCTGTCTGAAATGATGTAACCGATAATGGCATCGGAAATCAACCAAATCCCAATAAAATAGAGAAAGAGGTTTAGATAAGTCAGATTTCGAAAAAGCCTCTCACGAATAAGGAGAGTCACAACCGTCGGAATGAACAAGGTAAAAAGAAGCTCCAACATAATAAATTCACCTGGAAAAGCGAAGCGAGCAAGTGTAACAATTATTAAAACCGGAACCCCCAATCGGGACCCGTGGTATAGAATAAGAATGACCATTGGAATCGTACGTAAATCAAACCAATAGTTATTAAGAACGACTGGTAATTGATAAAGGAAAAAAATACCAATTACTACAATCAGCACATGTGCAACTTCGACAACTTGATCTGGCCATCGCTTCTGAAAAGCGATGTAGTATACACTTTGAATGCAAAGGTGCATAAATAGTAAGATTGAGAAGTTAGCTAATAATGATTCCATAGGCCTTGTCACTTCCATAAAAGTTATTTTTCCATGACTGTTCTCTATCGATTCTACACCTATCCTAGTATTTTGGTAAATAATAGTATGTATTTATTTTGATATTAACAATAAAAAAATCAAGTATTCCTTTAAACAAAGTAAAGGAATACTTGATTACAAAGCTGTTCATAACGTTATGCTATGACAACTTCACGTATTTAGTATAATTTTTGCAAAGCTTCTTTATCAAATGGTAATAGGTCATCTGCACGCCCATCGCGTACTTTATTTACCCATTCAGGATCCATTAATAAAGAGCGACCAATGGCAACAAGATCAAATTCCTCATTTTCTAGCTTTCCAATCAAGCCATCAAGACTCGTTGTATTGGCACCTGAGAAGCTTGTAAATTCGCCATCAAGTCCTACGGAGCCTACTGAAATAACTGGCTTACCAGTTAGTTTCTTCGTCCAACCTGCTAAATTCAATTCAGATCCTTCAAATTCAGGCTCCCAGAAACGACGTGTTGAACAGTGGAAAATATCCACTCCAGCTTCAACGAGCGGCGCTAAGAACTGTTCTAATTCCTCAGGTGTAGTAGCTAGCTTCGCTTTAAAATCGTGCATTTTCCATTGAGAAAAACGGAAGATAATCGGGAAGTCTGGACCAACCTTCCGCCGGCACGCTTCAATGATCTCAACTGCGAACTGTGTTCTCCCTACAAGATCGCCACCGTAGCGGTCAGTGCGCTGATTTGTTTGTTCATAGAAAAACTGGTCAATTAAATAACCGTGTGCTCCATGAAGTTCAATCGCATCAAAACCGAGTCGCTTCGCATCTGCTGCCGCCTGTGCGTATGCTTCAACGAGCTGCTCAACTTCTTCTGTAGTTAAAGGCTCGTTTACTTTCTCACCAGATAGTGCTAGACCTGACGGGCCAACTGGTTGTGCTTCTTCGTTTGGCAGCTCACCCATTTTTCGAGTCATTCCAACGTGCCAAAGCTGAGGCGCAATTTTACCACCAGCTTCATGCACTTCTTTGACGACATTTTCCCAGCCATTAAGTGCTTCTTCACCATGAAATACTGGAATACTTGCTCCTGAAACAGAAGAAGGATGGTTAATACCTGTCCCTTCTGTGACGATTAAGCCAACACCATTTTCAGCTCTACGGCGATAATATGCAGCTACATCTTCACCAGGTACATTTCCTGGTGAAAAACCTCTCGTCATTGGAGCCATAACCGTACGATTTTCTAAAGTTAATTTTTCACTATTGAACGTTTTGAATAACGCTTCGGTTGTTTTTGTTGTATGTGTCAATTTGATTTCCTCCTCTATCCTTCTTGCACTTCATATTATTTCAAAATCACATTTTAAATGAAAGCAATCTGTTTGTGTGATGTGCTCGTGGCGTCAATGTTCAAGAAAAATGCCGTTAATTACGCGGAAAGTCGATTATTTCTGCGATATTTGAAATATATCCGCGATTTTTAAATTAATTCCGCGATCTGCCAAATCACAAAAAAAATCATAGGCAAAGCGCCTATGATTTCCTCTCTGTATACTTACTACTTATTCTCATATTTAGCTGAAAGAAAGCCTAAAGTTGCCCCCAAAATGGCTCCACCTAGAACCTCAACAGGTTGATGCCCGAGAAGCTCTTTCAACTCTTTTTCTCTTTCCACAAATTGCATGCTGGGGTAATCGCCAGAGATCGTCGCCAGGTTATCTTCTAAATCGTTTACTAGAGCCGCAATTTCTCCAGTATGACGCCTAACTCCCTGAGCATCATACATCACAATGACCCCGAAAATAGTCGCGAGCGCCGTTTCTGTATGACGAGACCCTTTGTTTGATGCAATATAAGTTGTAAGTGCTGCAACACCAGCGGAATGTGAACTCGGCATCCCACCAGTTGTCGCCACTTGCTTCACATCCCATTCTCCTGTTAATTTCTTATGCGTCAAAATCTTCAGCCCCTGAGCAATCGCAATTGACGAAACGGCTGTTAAAATTCCTCTGTTCATTTTTTGCATCTCTCTCATCCTCCACTTTGCCATCTTTTCTGCCCGAGCAGAATGTTCTATTACACGCATTACCCTTTTCAGAGGAATTCTACGCAGAGAGAGTGCTAATTTAGAAAACAAGTTGCTTTTATCTATGCTGATCTACAAGAATAGGATTGCCATCTGGGTCTTCTATTGTAAAACTCGCTGGCCCTTCACTTGATTCATCCGCTTCAGAAAGAATTTTCACACCGTTTTCTTTTAACGTATTCTGAAGGATTCGGATGTCCGTAAACGACTCTAGGTTTTCAGCGTTCTCATCCCAACCAGGATTAAATGTAAGCATATTTTTCTCAAACATTCCTTGAAAAAGACCGATAACGGTACTTCCATTCTTTATAATGAGCCAATTTTGTGAGATATCTCCTCCTAACGTTTGAAAACCTAATTTTTCGTAAAAATTCTTTGAAGCTTGGATATCCTTTACACTTAAACTGACTGAAAAAGCTCCTAAATTCATCATTTTTACCTCCTACTAGTTGCTACAAACGTTCTTCTACATTTCTGCGTTTCTTACCTTCTTTCAAACATGAAGTAAGATTTCCGCTTGGATGGTTTTCACTACTCTTCATAATCAATTTTCAAGCCATCCACATGCTTTCGATTCATCAATTTCTTTTTCTTTCTGTTCTCAACCGATTCAAACAGGATATCAAAATCATAATTCTCAGGGTAAAGTTCGCTTGCTGGCAAAAGGAGTTTTAATCGCTTCGCATGAATCGTCTCTTTTTTGCCATTAATCATGACCATCACGTTCCCAAACTCATCAATCGGTTTGTAAACAATTCCTTTTTCCTCCATAGAAGGTATCGCCACGCTGTCTCCAATGGAAAACTGTTCAAAGTGCTTTTCAACCTGTACTTTTTGCCGTCGCGGTTGATCGACCTTTTTACTTTTCAACTGTTGTTCATAGTGCCAATCACGCTGCTCTCGCTTATTGTAAGTTTCCTTCTCCTGATACGTAATTTCATGAGCACGCTCAATAATCTTCGGATGCATGCCAAGCCTGAGGGCAATTGCAAATGCCTGACTTTCACCGGGTATGCCCATTCGCAACTTAAACGTCGGCCGCAGTGATTGTGGATCAAACTCCATCGACCCGTTCTCGAAATCAGGATGGGCAGATGCAAAATTCTTCATCTCGCTATAATGCGTTGTGGAAAGAATGGTTGCGCCGAGGCGATTTAATTGTTCTAAAATCGATACGGCAATTCCCATCCCTTCACCAGGATCTGTTCCTGAACCAAGCTCATCTAGAATGACAAGAGCATCAGGTCCAGCATCTTGCAAAATGGTAATGATATTCGAAATTCGTGAAGAGAAAGTACTTAACGATTGTTCAATACTCTGTCCATCGCCAATATCAACGAGTATGTTGCCAAACATTCCAAACACAGAAGACTCTTCAGCCGGAATGTGTAAGCCACATTGCACCATCATCGCAAGAAGACCGACTGTTTTAATGGCAACGGTTTTCCCTCCTGTATTTGGGCCAGTAATCACTAATCCTTTATATCCCTTCCCTAGTTCAAGGGTTAAGGGAACAGCTTCTTTAGCTAACAATGGATGGCGACCGTTGCGTAGTTCGATCATTGGTTCGGATGATAGCTGAACTTGACTTCCATCAATCGCTACACTATATTTTGCTTTGGCAAAAATATAATCATAGTGCGTCATCGTTTCAATGTTAATGGAGATCTCCTGTGCATATTGCTCCACTTCTCCTGTTAATTTGCTCAGAATGCGCTGTTCCTCCAGGTATTCATCCGCTTTTAATTCATTTAAATCTACTTGAACTTTTCGAACTTCCTCAGGTTCAATATAAACCGTTGAACCACTTGATGATTGATCGTGAACCGTTCCTTTGATTTGTTTACGATATTCCTTTTTAACTGCTACAACATAATGTCCGTTACGATCACTAATAATGGTATCCTGGAGAGCTTTTCGTTTTGATGATGAACGCAGAAGCTGGTTAAGTTTCTCCTTCACCCTTTCTTCATATACAGTTATTTTTTTTCTTATTCTTCCTAACTCTTTACTCGCAGTATCGTCGATTTCCCCATTTCGAATCGATTGTTTTAACTCTTCTTCAAGATCTGTAAGTTCAAAAAGAGAATACACATAGCTTGAAATCGTGGGAGCTAACCACTCTTTTCCCACCATGAACTGTTTCATTCTTCGACCACTTTCAATCAAATCCAGTACGGTTGTAAGCTGATCAGGTCGTAATGCAAGTCCTTTGTTTAATTGCTTTATCACTTGAATGATGCCATGAAGGCCATGAAGAGGAACACTAGAGCTCTTCTTTATAATCGCTTTTGCCTCGGTAGTCTCATTTAATCTGTTTTGAACCACTTTTGTATCATGTGAGGGTTTCATTTTCTGGATCTCACCTTTCGCTTCTTCGGAAAGCGCATAGTGGGCGATCTCGCTACGGATTTTATCAAATTCAAGTGTTGCCATCGTTTGTTCGTTCAATTTTTCTTCCTCCTCAGTCGTTTGTGCTCCTATAATGCGTTCGTTCAATTAACATACACACGCTCCTAACGTAAAAAAGAGCTACAAATGAACACAGGTTCACTCGTAGCTCTTTTATAAAAGGGTAGACTTCCCCATTCCCATGCTTAAAAAAGCATATAAAAAGCCGCGCACAGAGGCGCAGCTGGAATGGTCGTCATCATTCATGAGCTTAAATCTGTGTTCTTAACTAATTTGACAGAAGGCATAATTAAATAAGCATAGTATATATGCGTCTTTAAAAACCAAACTGTCTATAAAATTACGTTAGTTAAGAATCACCGATAACATAAACTTTTCCCCTTTTTCTTTTCAGGTTACATTTATTATAAGGGAGGGCCATACTTCTTTCAAGCCCATATCTAAAAGGCGTGAGAAGTTGTCCCACCATCAATGATAAGATTCTGCCCTGTTGTATAGCTAGAATAAGGGGAAGCGAGATAAAGAACAGCTGGAATTAGCTCCTCCAATTGACCAATACGATGCATTGGATTACTATTCTTAATTTTATTTAAAAGGATCGGGTTCTCAAGGGCTTTTTCGTTAAATGGTGTTTTTATAAAACCGGGACTAATCGCATTCACGGTAATGCCAAGCGGAGATAGCTCTTGTGCTAGCTGTTTCGACAATTGTGCAACTGCCGCTTTACTTGGACCATAAGGTGTGGAAAATGGCAGGCCAACTTCACTTGCCATCGATGCAATGTTAATAATTCGTGATCCTTGTTGTTCTTTCAAATCAGGGAGAATTGCTCTTGTCATCATATAAACAGATTTCACATTTGTTTCCATCACATCATCCCATTCACTAGGTTCCAACTCTTCGATCGATTTCCGCACCGTTTTACCTGCATTATTAATAAGAATAGTGATAGAACCAAGTTTCTCATGGATATCAGTTACGAGTTCTTTAATACTCTCTTCCTTTGTAACATCATAAGCAAATGGAAGAACTGTTCCATTTGTTTCTTTGCTTAATTCTTCTGCCGTTTCTTCAAGTATATTTGAGGTTCGTCCTACTATAGCAATTTTAGCGCCAGCTTCAGAGAGAGCACGAGCCATTGCTTTTCCAATCCCTCTTCCTCCACCCGTAACGACGGCTACCTTGTTTGATAGATCAAAATACTTCATTTTCAACCTCCTCCTCTACTTTCTCTACCATACAAAAGAAATTTATTTTCTTCGACTCAAATGCATTACGTCGAACAAGAAAGCGCTCTTTTCTATCATTCGACAATTTTCAGAAAAAAATTATTTTGTATTATAAAGGTTATTGTGGTAATTTGTTAGAATATTTAGTATTAACATACATAAAGGAGGAGTTCTTATTGGAAGCAGCATTAAATAATATTAGTGGATTTGTGTGGGGGTGGCCCTTGCTCATCCTGCTCGTTGGAACGGGGATTTACCTCACGATCCGTCTTGGCTTTCTCCAATTCACCATGCTTCCATATGCGTTGAAGCAAGCCTTCACGAAGAAGCAAGATAAAACATCTGAAGGGGATATTTCTCATTTCCAGGCGTTAATGACAGCCCTTGCTGCTACAATCGGAACAGGTAACATCGCCGGTGTTGCCACAGCGGTTTTCGTGGGGGGGCCTGGTGCTGTTCTTTGGATGTGGATCAGTGCGCTCTTCGGAATGGCCACAAAATATGCAGAAGCCATTCTCGCAGTTAAATACCGCTCTGTGAACGCAAAAGGTGAAATGTCAGGGGGTCCGATGTACTACCTTGATAAAGGCCTTAATATGAAGTGGCTTGGTATGATCTTTGCATTTTTTGGTGCTTTTGCTGCATTTGGTATTGGTAATATGGTGCAATCCAATTCAGTTGCTGATGCAGTGGCTACGTTTGGTATTGCACCTTGGATTACGGGTCTTGTCTTAATGTTTTTCACTGGTATGGTTATCCTTGGTGGAATAAAAAGCATTGGTAAAGTAACAGCTTACTTCGTTCCTATTATGGCCTTATTTTATGTTATCGGAGGACTAGTTGTTATTTTCATGAACCTTGAGCTTGTGCCCGCTGCTGTATCGCTTATTTTCTCGGATGCCTTTACAGGTGAAGCAGCTGCTGGTGGTGCGATTGGTGCCGTTATTCGGTACGGTGTAGCGCGTGGGGTATTCTCGAATGAAGCTGGGCTTGGTTCCGCTCCAATTGCTGCTGCAGCTGCGAAAACCGATTATCCAGGTCGTCAGGCTCTTGTATCAATGACCCAGGTTTTCATTGATACGATTGTTGTCTGTTCCATCACTGGAATCGCGCTCGTTATGGGAGACCTTTACGGAGGCGACTTGAATGGTGCTGCGTTAACAACGGCAACATTTGAAAAGTTCCTTGGCGTTCCTGGTGCACTCATTGTTACGATTGGTCTGATTCTTTTTGCTTATTCTACTGTTTTAGGCTGGTCGTATTACGGAGAAAAGTGTTTCTCTTATCTGTTTGGAGACGCATCGATCAAATATTACCGCTTTGTTTTCGTATTAGCCGTTTTTGTAGGAACAACGTTAAAACTAAACGTTGTTTGGTTACTTGCAGATATCTTCAATGGCTTAATGGCACTACCAAACTTAATCGGCCTACTCGGCCTATCTGGAGTTGTGGTTGCTGAGACAAAACGTTTCCTTGAGAAAGTAAAAGAAGAAAAACGTGAGGCGCATTCCACAGGCGTTTCAAATTAAAAAGGTGTCGGGGAAATGCCCCGACACCTTTTCTTATGAGCTTTTTTCTTCCATTTGAAACTGTTGTTGAGCGAGTTCCTTATAGAGATCGCTGTTCATAAACAATTCTTCATGAGTACCTTGAGCGGATACTCTTCCATTTTCCATTACTAATATTTGATCTGCATGGACAACCGTTGATAGACGATGAGCAATCACAATTGTCGTTCGATCTTTCATTAAATTGTTCAAGGCACGTTGCACTTGAACTTCTGACGTACTATCAAGACTAGACGTCGCTTCGTCTAACAAAAGGATAGATGGATTTCGTACAATTGCTCGAGCAATGGCTATTCGCTGACGTTGACCACCTGAAAGCTTGATTCCCCTTTCGCCAATTTCAGTATCAAATCCATTCGGAAGATCCTGTATGAAAGGAAGGGCATATGCCTGGCTGGCTGCGGCTTCAATATCCTGATCCGAAACCTCTTTCTCCAACCCATATACAATATTTTCTTTAATCGTTCCGGCTATGAGTGGACTCTCCTGTGACACATAACCGATTTGCTTCCGCCAAGAGACAAGCGAAAAGCGACTGATCTCATTATCTCCTAATTTAATTTCTCCTTCTTGTGGTCGATAAAAGCGTTCAATTAAAGAAAAAGTCGTTGTTTTTCCGCTACCGCTAGGCCCAACAATAGCCGTAACCTTACCTGGTGGCACTTCAAAAGACGCTTTTTTCAAGACCATTTCTTTCCCATAGGAAAATTCAACATTGTTAAATGAAAGGACTTGTGCCGGGTTTTTGACTTCTTCCCCATTTAGTCGCTCTTCACTCTCATGATCGAGTAAGAATTGGAGACGTTCTGTTGCGCCCATCGCTTTTTGAATGGCTGTTAGGAAACGCGCCATCGAACTAAACGGAATAATGATTTGAAACAGGTATAAAAGAAAGGCAACGAGTTCTCCTGCCGTTAATTCTCCTGTCGACACACGTACGCCGCCATATCCAACAATAATGACGAGCACCCCCATCAACAGTAGTGTCATGAGAGGCATGAGAAGCGCATAGATTTTTGCTTCTTTCATACTATAACCAAAAACATTTTTTATGCCATTCTTTCCGTTCTCTTCTTCCACATTCTCTGCCATAGAAAATTTCACGAGTCGAACTTCTGATAACACTTGAGTAATCGTTGCCGTGAATTTAGCCGTTTCTTCCTGCAATCCTTTTGATACTTTATACATTCTCTTTCCGATAAAACGAATGCCAATCATCATAATTGGAACGACAGCAAGTAAGATCGCCGTTAATTTCCAATCTAAATAAAGTAAAATCCCTATCGAACCGACAATGGAGAGCGTGCTCGTTAACAAACTAATCAAATGATTTGAGACAAGATCTTTGATAACCCCTGTATCGTTTACAATCCGACTCGTCGTATCGCCCACACGGTTTTGATCAAAGTACTCAACTTGAAGAGAAAGCACTTTCTTCATTAACCGCTCCCTTAAACGAGCCACGACTGTTTCACCGATATATAATAGCAAATACATGGATAAACCCGAAAAAATCGCTTGAACGATAAAAGCAGCAATTAATAACGTAATAACCCCTGATGAAAGCGTGCTTCCTGAAAGCTGATCCACTAGATTTTTCGTAAAAAATGGAACAATTAATCCAGCGATCGTTCCAATCATACTCATCGCAATGGCTGCTGCTACAAGAGGTTTCGACGGGTTTGTATCTCGGATTAGCTTTGAAAGTCCACGCCAGTTCATCTTTTTATCTTGATCGACTACCTTTGCCATTCTCATCCCCCTTATGCTCTCTTCTTAGTATACCGCCTTTACATATAAAATCATGAAGATAAATTCATTCTTAAATGTACCGTCATGAATCTACTCTTCCCCAACAGAAAAAGGAAGGGCTGCTGCCCTTCCTTTTTCATTCATCTTCAATTAGAAACTTTCTTTCACTACCATGCGCTCAATTGGGAAACGTCCTGTTCCATGCGCTTCAGCAGCGGCTTTCCCAACAGAAATAAGCATCGTCGGAACATACCGTGCAGGGATGTTAAATTCTTCAACAAGTGCAACTGGATTAAATCCGCCCATTGCAACTGTGTCATAGTCTTTTGCTTTTGCCGCTAGCATCAACTGCATAGCAGCTAGTGAACTATTTTTAATTGCTTCACTTAATGCAAATCCTTCTCGCTCATATGCACGGTTTATTTGACCAACTAGCGTTTCCTTCACTGCGTTGTCCATATAACCTAATTCAACAGCCTGCCCATATATTTCTTCTGCATGCAAGTTAGCTTCAAGGTCACCAAGAATCACAATGGTAGCTGAGCTATCAACGATTTGTTGTTGATTAAAAGCAATTGGTAGAAGCTTTTCTTTCTGCTCATCACTTTCAATAACAAGGAATTTCCAATGTTGTAGATTCCAAGAAGACGGTGCTTCAATCGTAGCATTTAGCATTTCATTCATCACATCTTCAGGAATCTTGACACCTTTTTCAAACTTTCGTACAGAATGACGCTCTTTCATTACATCTAAAACACTTTGATTTTCCTGTACACTTACCGACATGTTTGTTTCTCTCCTTTGAACCTATCAATAATTTTCTCTTTGTCTACTATCTTCACCAGTTATACAGTAACACATTTATTTACAGTTAGAAAACAGAAATTGCTAGCAGTTGTGGCAGTATCTACCCTTCTTGCCATTGTTTTTATTTACCCAGTTTTGAACCCCACTCTTCACTTGTTGGATAAACGAAGGTGCTTTTCGTTCTGGAAAATCCAGCGTTAGTTTTAGCTTTGATAATTCAGCTGTTAACTTGATCGCTAATTCAGGATAAGCTAAATATAGTGCACGGTAAGACGTTTGATCTAATTGAATGAGCTCAACATCAGTAACCGTTTTGGCATACAAATTTTGATGTACAAAAATCGAGCGGTTTCCGAGAACATCGTTCGCCCCAAGAACAGCAAGCGGCTCTTCCATATTGTCAGCATGATAAATAGCAATGCTTCCACTTCTAATAATGTAGACATCACGATTTGTATGCTCTGGCTTAATCAAAAACCTACTTTTGTTGCGCTTCATTAATTGACCCGATCTCTCTAATCGATTCCAATCTTTCATATTAAGCTTACTTTCGTTTTTTGCCACCAGACTTGTACTCATGTCTGCTCACCCCCATTAGGTTATTGAAATATTTTTTGTTACAGTTACACTATAAAACAAAAACAATCGTTTATAATTGTTTTTGCTTCAGGCTTTGGATAATATCACGAATCGTATATTGTTTCAAGAATGCTGTTAAGTGGTTCTCAGCATCTGTAAAAATATCGCCAAGTACATTTGACAAGTTCGCTCCAACAAGACAGTACTCATTCGAATCAGGGCACCTTGGTTGAAGTGAACCGATAGAAGTGAGGTTATAGATCTTATCAAGCGTTACTTCTTCCACTCGGCAAGATAACGTAAAACCTCCACCAGCACCTTCTTTTGAAACGATATATCCGTTTTTCTTGAGTAAACTAAGAATTTTCCTCATACGAACGGGATGGACCGAAGCACTTCCGGCAAGATAATCACTTGTTGCCATCTGCCCTGGCTTAATTGCGAGTAAAGCCAGACTGTGTACGGCGAGAGTAAAATCACTATTCATTTGCAGCGCCTCCCAACACTTTCTTCCACTTCCATCCTATCGTATTTCATTTATTGCTGGCAAGAAAATTTTAACAGGCAACTACTTCCTCCGACTCATTTCGAAGTTCTTTTAGTTGTGCTGAAAGTTCCATAAACCATTCCTTGTCTTTTGTGATCAGGGAAACTTCAATAAGATTTAACAAGAAGGATTCATCCTGCTCTAAATCAGGTTCTTCCAGCTGAGAAATACGATTCTGGAAAGTTTCAATTACTTTTCCAACAGTTTCTGGATTATCACATTCTAGAACAAATACTTTAATCGTTCCAAGATAATTATTAACAGATTCAACGTAGCCATGAATGAGTTCATCATGGACTGACTTTCCTTTTACCCAATCACCTTTTTGGTATTGTGTTTGTTGATGTAGTTGATTCATCATTTTATTACCTCCTTATTTGGAAGACTAGTTTGTGTTCCAACTGAGTCAAGGTATAGTGTAATTTTAAATATTACAGTTCATTTTGTCAAGAAGAGACGCTTTCAGTTAATTGAAATGCTTCTGCAAGTAGTTTATACGACTTCAGTCGGGCTTGAAAATCATGTGTAATGGTATTAATAATCACTTCATCCGTCTGGTATTGCTTGGCTAATTCCTCTATTTGCTGTTTCACCTGGGTCGGATTACCTACGATCATTCTTTTTCTGTTTTCCCGAATACGCTCTTTATCAAACACCGTATATGGGAAGCTTCGTGCTTCATCAGGGGATGGAAATCCGTCTCCTGATTTTCCTTGTTCAATTAATAAAATCGATAAATCCAAACTAGAAGCAAGATATTCTGCTTCTTCTTCTGTTTCACCACAAATGACGAAGATCGCAACGTTTGTTTTAGGCTCCTCGTTAAATTCAGATGGTACAAAACGAGAACGGTATTTGTCAACCACGTTCGTCCCACCATACCCATTAATGAAATGCGCAAAGGTAAAGGCTAGTCCTCGCTGGGCAGCCATCATTCCACTAGCCCCACTTGAACCTAATAACCACATTTCAGGGGTCGTACTGCCAAGGGGTGTTGCCCGTACGTTCATTCTCTGTGGGTCTTCCCCATTTAGATAGGCGGCTAACTCATTAACCTGCTCTAAATAGTTGTCCATCCCCATACTGTTTCCACCAGCCAAGGCTTTTGTAACATTCGGCATACCTCCCGGGGCACGTCCGAGCCCAATATCAATGCGGTTTGGATTTAAGGTTTCAAGCATCCGGAAATTTTCTGCTACCTTATATGGACTATAATGCGGTAACAATACACCTCCAGAACCGATTCTCATCCGCTCCGTATTGGCTGCTAAGTGAGAAATAAGGACTTCCGGACTAGATCCAGCAAGGCTTTTTGTACTGTGATGTTCCGATACCCAAAAACGGTGATAGCCTAACTTTTCTGTTTCTTGTGCGAGTGTCGTTGTTTCTCTAAGTGCTTCAGTTGGCGTATTACCTCTTGAAACAGGTGACTGATCAAGTACGCTTAATTTCATATTTAGCCGCTCCTTTAATGTAAAAATAATTATTACAGTTCATCTTATCAGAAAATATTTGGGGGACCAATTAATTTGCTTGCTGCTATTAGTTGTTACCCTTTTTGCAAACAAAAAAACGGACTGTCACGCCCAATTGGTTACGCCAGTCCGTTTCTTTCATCTTAATATACTGTATTTTAAGGGTTGTTACAGAAAAACTATTCTTCTGCAACAACTAGCTTAACCTGATGATTGCGAAGCATTGCCTGTATATTCTCCTCTGGAAGCTTGTCCGTAATAATCAAATCAATGTCTTCAAGTTGTGCAAATGTAAAAAATTCAGAACGATAAAATTTTGAATTGTCAGCAAGAGCAATCACATACTGAGATTGTTCAATCATCTTGCTTTTCACCATGCCGTCTTCTTCATGCGCAATCGTTAGTCCCTTATCTGATATGCCAATGACACCAATAAACGCAATATCCGCATTATAAGAGCCGACTTTTTCGACGACGGCAGATCCGTAAAGAAAACGGTGATCCTTCTCTAGTTTCCCCCCGAGAAGATGAATATCGAGGTACGCTCCATTTGATAAAATATCCGCCTGGTGAATAGAGTTTGTGATAACAGTCGCTTGTTTTTCCACAAGAAATTCGGCACATGCTTGAACGGTCGTAGATGCATCAAGAATAACAACGTCTCCCGGATTCACATAGTTTGAAGCCATCTTACCGATTCGCTGTTTTTCTTCGGAAACCACTTTCAGGCGATCGTGATACGACTGGATCTCATGACGTAACTCAGGAAGTACAGCGCCGCCCCGTGTCCTCGTGACTGCTCCTTTTTCTTCAAGCTTCACTAAGTCGCGTCTAGCTGTATCCCTCGATACGTGAAATAGTTCGCAAATGCGCTCTACTGAAATTCGTTCATATTGTTTCAAATAATCTAGAATGGCCAGCATTCTTTCTTCTTGATACATCGTTGCACCTCATTTCCAACCACTTACATTATAAGTTTTTATAAGTATGTAATCAATAGGAATTAAGTATTAATAATTATATTTAATTAAAAATAAGTAATCGTAAGTAAAAAGTCCTTATTTCTTTACTGGATTCTCTTGCCGAAAAATCCTTTTGCGCTTCACATCGAAATAATGTATTATTTTAAATATTTACAAGATAACAGGAGGCAAATGATGAAGGATAACTTAGAAAAAGGGATTTTATTAATTTCCTGTCCGGATAAAGAAGGAATCGTTTCAGCAGTTTCAACTTTTTTATTTTCAAACGGGGCTAACATTATTCATTCTGATCAGCACTCTACGGATCCTGTTCAGGGCCATTTTTTTATGCGGATTGAATTTAGTCATCCTCACCTGAATCATCAACTACCAGCGTTAACAGAAGCGTTTGAAGAAACCGCAAAACCCTTTGAGATGGAATGGTCCATCACTGTTTCTTCCAAAAAATCTCGCCTCGCTATCTTTGCGACAAAAGAAGATCATTGTTTACAGGAGTTACTATGGAGATGGCAATTGGGAGAGCTACATGCAGACATTGCGATGGTTATTAGTAATCACCTCGACTTTAAAGAGCTAACGGAGAACGCTGGCATTCCTTTTTACCACGTTCCAGTTACAAAAGAGTCTAAACCAGAAGCAACCTCCGAGCATCTTCGCCTCCTTAAGGAGCACGAGGTGGATACGGTTATTCTCGCCAGGTATATGCAAATCATTCCTGAAGAGCTGATTCACCTTTATCACAACGAAATCATTAATATTCATCACTCTTTTCTCCCTGCCTTTATCGGGGGTAACCCTTACCAACAGGCGTTTGATCGAGGAGTTAAACTGATTGGAGCGACGGCGCATTATGTGAATGCTCAGCTAGATGAGGGCCCAATCATTGAACAGGATATTACTCGGATCACTCACCGCTATAATGTGACTGATTTAAAAAGACATGGGAAAGATATTGAACGCATTGTGCTCTACCGGGCCGTGAAATGGCACCTTGAAAAGCGCGTGATCGTTCACGGAAACAAAACAATCGTCTTTCAATAAGCTTCCAAAAGAAAAAGCACCCCATCCGGGTGCTTTGCTTATTTTAGTAAGCCCATACTGCGCCAACGATAATCAATAGAATGAACAATACAACGATTAGCGCGAAGCCTTGACCATAACCGTAACTCATGCGTATCCCTCCCTTCATGCTAATTTAACAAGAAAGGTTTAGTAGCCATATCCGCCGTAACCGCCGTAGCCACCTTTTCCGTAACCACCACATTGACCGCCGTAATTAGCTCCACCAACTGCAGCAGCTCCAACGATAATCAAAAGAATGAACAATACAACGATTAGCGCGAAGCCTTTACCGTAGCCTCCGCCACGTACTTGCTCTTTTCCACCACTCATTAGAAAACCCCCTTTCCTGGAAGGTTACTAACACTATATGTCGCAAAGGAAAGGAAGGGTTAGGCTGGTGTCCATAGTTCTGTAGAAATATCATTTCAACTTATTTGTCACGTTCAAATAATGCCTGATACAGTTAGTAAAATAATGACAAGAAGAATGAAAAGGATAAGAAACAAAATCAATTCATCCATTGAGCTCCCCCCGAAATCGGTCATTTACTATTTTATGTCACGCTGGGCACCTAGGTGAATGAAACCTTGCTAAAAAAAAGAAGCCTCTTCCGAAATGAAGAGGCTTGCTGAATGTTTATTCCATTGTATTCCCTTTCGCAGGAATCGGGTTTTCATTAAAAATACGCGCAAAATGAATTAAATTATAAGCCATTGTTTTGGCATGCCCTGTCGAAAAATCATTTTTCTGTCCATTCGCTTCGATATAGGAATCGCCTGGTCCAGCTTCTCCTACCCAATAGGCATCCACGTTTGGTGGTACGGTTATGCCGATATGAGAAAACCCATATAGGATTGAAGCAGCAGCGTGTTTAGCCCCATCTTCGTTACCCGTAATCACAACGCCGCCTACCTTATTATAATAGAGGGACTGGCCTTTCTCGTTTGTTAAGCTACTTCCTCCGTATAAGCGTTCAATGGCAAGTGTCGCAATGCTACTTTTTTCACCTAGCCAGAGAGGTGTTCCTACTATAAGAATATCAGCAGCCTTCACCTTTTCAAAAATCGCCGGCCACTCATCTCCATCACCTTCGTCATCCGAAACTCCGTAAGCGATCTTATAATCAGCTAGCCGAATCGTTTCAGACTCAACTCCTTCTTGTTGAAAAATGGCTTCCGCTTCTTTGTAAAGAGCATCCGTATTTGATGCTGTTTCACTTGTCTTAAGCGAACAATTTAAAAATAATGCTTTCATCTTTTAACTCCTCTCCAACCTATGGTTATTCCTACCATCTTTTTACCTCTTCTAGAATTATTTAAACAAATCGTTATGCAAAAAAACACTTGAACGAAACTTCAAGTGTTTTTTTACTTTTTATTCTGTTATAAGTAATTGAGGTGGCTCATTTAAAAACTTCATCATGTTTTGGCCATCTTCCGATACTTTTACCCATGCCGGTGACTGCATGGCGTCTTCCAACTGCTCTTTGGATTCAAACACAATCGTTGCAGTTAAGAAATATTTTTTATCGGTGTTCATTGCAGCTGTAACGTAATTCACTTCTGCATGAGTGACATTAGGAACATCTTTCACTAAAGCCATATGATTCTTCTCATAGTAGTTCTTAAATTCTTCTACGTCTTTCGGTTCCTCATAAAGGACAACAATTTTAGCCAAGATTCATCGCTCCATTCATTTCATTTCTTATACCATAAGCTAAGTTGAACTGATTAGAAAGTAATATGCACCTGGTGTTCACTTATTTCTTTTTACGGCTAGCCGCAACTTTACCTATAATAATCAATAGAACAATGATGACACTTGTCCAAAGAAAACGGGTTTGATATTCGTCCAAATTAGCCACGTCATGTCCAACAAGAGTGTAAAGAATCGTTCCAGGAATTTGTCCAAGAGCTGTTGCTACAAAAAAAGAGCGAAACGTAATCTGACTAAGTCCTGCAAGAAAGCTTATAAAATCAAAAGAAACAATGGGAAGCAATCTTGCTACAAAAATTAAAAAGAAACCGTTTTTTCCGCTGTACCGATTTGCTTGTTGTAGGAGATGATTCTGTTTCGTAACTCTCTCTACAAAGCCGGCACCTAAAAGTCTTGCGAGCCAGAACATCACAATAGCAGCTGCCATTCCTCCTGTCCAGCTAATTAAGAACCCAAATGGAATGCCAAATGCAAGCCCATTTGCTGCGGTAATTACGAACGAAGGCAGCGGCGCCAATATGCCCTGAGCAATCATTAACGCTATGCTTATGATCGGTGCCCACACTCCCAAAGAGCGGAAGTAATCAGCTAGGAGAGAAAGTGATTCAAGTGAAAGCATAGAGCGCACTCTCGCCAACCACGGTGGATTGATTAGAAAGATCATTAAAATTGTAAGTAGTAAGGCAATTCCTATCCACAGGAAAGGATTTACGGACTTTTTCATAAATAACTCCTCTTTTGAAAAAACTATAGCATAAATGCTCTTAACAACAATGTTCGATTATTGAAATCAAGTGACAATCCTATCCATTTAGTACGCTGTAAGAAAAATAATAGTTGTTTTACTTTTCCTTAAAAGAGGAAAAACATCGATATAATAAGACAACTATTACATAGGAGGTGAACCCTTACAACTGTGTAAGGGCCTTATTGGAACTAATAAAAGTTATCGTTGTGATCTTGCTAATTTTATTAACCGCCTTTTTCGTAGCTTCTGAATTTGCCATTGTTAAGATAAGAAGGACGCGAATTGATGCACTTGCCAGTGAAGGAAATAAAAAAGCGAAAGCAGTTCAAAAAGTACTCGGAAACTTAGACGGCTACCTATCAGCCTGTCAATTAGGTATTACAATTACTGCGTTAGCTCTAGGTTGGCTTGGAGAAGAGACAGTAGAACTACTGTTGCATCCGTTGTTTGAGCTCATGAATCTTCCTGACTCCATAGCGACTCCACTCACGATTGCCCTAGCTTTTGCGATTATTACATTTCTTCACGTTGTTCTTGGTGAGCTTGCTCCGAAAACATTTGCCATTCAAAAAGCCGAAAGTGTGAGTTTGCTTCTTGCGAGACCGCTTATCTGGTTCTACCGCATCATGTATCCATTTATTTGGGCATTGAATGGCTCAGCCCGAGGTATTGTAAGGTTATTCGGACTTAAATCAGCAAATGAACATGAACAAGCCCATTCTGAAGATGAGCTTCGTCTTATTTTATCAGAGAGCTACAAAAGTGGTGAAATCAATAAATCTGAAATGGAATTTGTGAATAATATCTTTGAATTTGATGAGCGTATGGCTCGAGAGATTATGATTCCTAGAACGGAAATGACCTGTCTTTTCTTAGATAATACGACGGAAGAAAATCTTGAAATCATGAAAAACGGCAAGTATACACGTTATCCTGTCGCTGATGGGGATAAAGATAAAATCATTGGCGTTGTGAACATTAAAGAAATTTTAACACAGTATAGATGGGGCGAAGAGCTTGTTCTTACTGAATATATCCACCCAATTAATCACGTTATTGAGACGGCTCACATCAAAACACTCTTAGCGAAAATGCAAAAGAGCCATAATCACATTGCCATTGTTGTAGATGAGTACGGAGGTACGGCGGGACTCGTCACTGTTGAGGATATTCTTGAAGAAATCGTTGGTGAGATTCAAGATGAATTTGATTTCGATGAAAAGCTTCCCATTCGTGAAACAGAAAATGGCCAAACGATCGTTGATGGAAAAGCACTCATTAGTGATATTAACGAATTGTTTGGCACATCAATTGACCATACAGATGTGGATACAATTGGTGGTTGGATCCTTACACATGACATTGAACCTAAACAGGGAACCTCGTTTACAGTAGATAACTATCAGTTCACGGTTCTAGAAGTAGACGGACACCAAATCAAAGAACTTGAAATCAAGCAAAAATCATAAATAAAAAAAGCTGTCTCGATGTGAACCACATCGAGACAGCTTTTTCGCTTAAGATAAGAGATCAATCCAAATCTTAATGGACGTTCCAAGAATAAGGGCAGCAAGTACCCACTGAAGGATTTTTGTATTGATTTTCTTACCAGCATTGGCACCAAGCGGTGAAGCAATTAAGCTTGCGACAATCATAACTGCGGCTGGGAGTAAAAGAACTTGACCAGTTGCCAATTTACCTACAGTTGAACCGATTGAGGAAATAAACGTAATCGCAAGAGAAGAAGCAATTGTCATTCGCGTCGGAATTTTTAACACGACGAGCATGATCGGAACGAGAAGAAATGCTCCAGCCGCGCCAACGATTCCTGCACCAATCCCCACGATAAAGGCAAGAGCAGCTGAAAGAAATTTATTAAATTTCACCTGATCAAGTGGAATATCATCGATGCCTTTTTTCGGTATAAACATCATAACCGCTGCAATGGCTGCAAGCAGACCATATACAACATTAATTCCTTGCTCTGACATAATGGTGGAACCATATCCTCCGATGAAACTACCGATCAGAATGCTGACACCCATGTAGAGAATCAACTGCTTATTTAGATAACCACCTTTTCGATATGCCCATACACCGCCTATCGTGGCAAAGAATACCTGAACCGCACTAATACCAGAAACTTCATGTGCACTAAAGGCAGCAAAACCGAGTAGTGGTGGGATATAAAGCAACATTGGGTATTTAATAATCGATCCACCAATCCCAACCATTCCAGAAATAAAAGATCCTATAAATCCAATTGCAAAAATCGTTATGATAAAGCTAAAATCCATTTTGTTCACCCCTTACATTAAAAAGGAGGTACTTATTCAGTACCCCCTATCATTTTACTAAGCTTTTTTAATCCAGAAATAGAACACGCCGTCTGTTTCTTCAGACTTCATTAGTTCATGACCGCCTGATTTTGCCCATGCTGCTAGATCACTCTGTGCACCTTTATCCGTTGCTTGCACTTCAAGTACTTCACCTGACTCCATATCCTTCATTGCTTTTTTCGTTTTAACGATTGGCATTGGGCATGCGAGCCCTTTTGTGTCTAGTGTTTTTTGTGCATCCATTTGTAATTCCTCCTTATTAGTTAACCGCACAGCGGTTTGGTCCAATTTCCATTTCTCTTTTTGTTTCTTCATCGGGGTTGATTTTCCCCATGTTTGTTTCACGAATTTCTTGATAAGCATTTGGCTGTGGTGGAAGATTTTCCGTCACCATTTTTCTAAAATCTTCTTCTTTTTCTACATTAAGACCATCATTCTTTTGGTAAAGATCTTGCAGCTTTGCAGAGACCAGTCCTTTTTCATCAAGCTCCGCCATTTTTGAGAAGTGAGCTGGAAGAACAACTAATTCTCCGGCCATTTCTTTGTAACGGTTGTAAAGCGTTGTGCGAAGGTCTTGCACCCAGTCTTCAGCCTTACCAGCTAAATCTGGTCGTCCAATGGACTCGACAAATAGAATGTCACCTGTTAAAAGGTAAGCATCATGAACCATAAGTGACGTACTTCCAATTGTGTGACCTGGAGAGTAGATCGGTTCAATCGTAACCTCTCCAACCGTTACTGTGCTTCCTTCTTTCAATGCCGTATAGTCGAACGTTACTTCACCAGCATCTTCTTCTGGTAGGTAATACATTCCATTCACCTGATCAGCTAATGTCTTACCACCAGAAATATGGTCTGCGTGAAGGTGAGTATCAAACGTTGCTTTAATCGTAAGACCTTTATTCTCAGCAAACGATGAATAATTCTCAATCATGCGATTCGCATCCACAACAGCTGCTTCACCATTCGATTCGATCAAATAGGAAAGGCATCCTTTACCAAGGCGAACAAATTGATAAAGCGCTCCTCCTGGAAGGTCACCAACCTTAACTGGCTCAAGGTGTTCACTCCATGCTTTCATTCCACCTGAAAGATAAGAGACGTTCTCAAGTCCTGCTTCAACGAGTTCTTCCCCTACAAAAATGGAAGACCCCTCTTTCGCACATACAACAAGAATTTCTTTATCCCTCGGAAGCTTTGGCAGAATTTCTTCTACGCCGTCAATTAAATCGAAATAAGGAACATTCATTGATGTGACGGATGCACCTTCGATCTTCCAATCACCGTATGCTTCTTCATTTCTTACATCGAGAATAAAAAGTTCATCCTGATTGATCACTTTTGTTGCAACTTCACTTGCCTGTTTTTGTTTCAAAGCCACTTTTATACCCCCATACGTATTATAATTTGCAAAAAAATTTATGTTGAGGGGAAAAGCCCCCCGCCCATTAATGCTTAAAGATCAGACGTTGTTGGACCATCCCATTCGGACATTCCTGGAACAACATTAATTACATCGTAGCCACTCTCAGCTAGCTTTTGAGCTGCAAGATCACTTCTTGTACCTGTACGACAAACAACATAGATTTTCTTTTCCTTATCTAGCTCTGCCATGCGTGTATCTAAATCGCCTAGTGGCACTGAAATTGCATTTGGAAGGTGGCTAAATGCATATTCTGCTGGTTCTCTTACATCTACGATCGTGATTTCATCGTCAGATAGTTTCCCTGTAAGGTCTTCATTTGAAATGACGTGAGGATGGCTCTTCTCAAGCGTGGTTTCCCCATCTGATGCCTTACGAACATAATGTTTTAATACGTCGCCTTCTTCTACTGTACCAAGATAGTGATGCCCAACTTTATCAGCCCACGCTTTAAGGTCAGCTTTCGATCCTTTGTCTGTCGCTAGAATTTCTAGAACGACACCAGAATCAAGATCCTTCATCATTTTCTTTGTTTTGACAATGGGCATCGGGCACGCTAGCCCTTTCGCATCGAGTACGTGATCAGTTTGTATCATCATTCTACCTCCTGTATTGGTTATTCTGTTTCTCCAGTCCATGCAAGCATGCCGCCTGTCATATTTAGAACGGAATACCCGTTAGATTTCAAAACCATTGAAGCCATACTACTTCTGCCACCAGATTGGCAGACAATGATATGCTCCGTATCTTTATCAAGTTCATTCATTCTCGCCTGTAGTTCATTAACCGGAAGATTATAGGCACCAGGAATCTTTCCTTCGGCCACCTCTTCTGGTCCGCGAACATCGACAATACTAATCGATTTATTAGCTTTTACCATTTCATTCACTTCAGCTGGTGTAACATCTTTAACATAACCAGACATGACAATTCCTCCTATTTCCACATATTCATTCCGCCGCGAACATTATAAACAGATGTAAATCCCTGTCTTTTTAATTCTCCGCAGGCTTTTGAACTTCTCATACCACTCTGACAAATCACGACAACTTCTTTATTCATATCTAACTCTTTTGATCGTTTACTCAGTTGATTGAGGGGCATATTTTTAAATTGCTTTACTTTTTGCCCTTTGTATTCACCAGGTGTGCGCACATCAATAAATTGGACATTGCGATCGTTAAACTTTTCTTTCGCCTGTTCAGAAGTGATCGTTGTCACACCTTTTCCTGATCCTACCTTTTTATAAATGAACCATGCTGCTAACACAATGACAGCTATGATGATTAGTTCCATACTTATCGCTCCTTAAATAAAGAGATTGACGTTACCATCTTCGGCATCGCCAAGATAAGCGGCAACACCTGCATAGTCGATTTCTTCTAACAGTTCATCTTTTTGTAGGCCAAGAAGATCCATTGTCATTGTACAAGCAACGAGTTTCACTTCTTGTTCTTGTGCAAGTTCGATGAGCTGCGGAAGTTCTGTTACATTATGCTTTTTAATGACGTTCTTAATCATTTTCTTGCCCATTCCACCATAGTTCATTTTGGAAAGGCCCATTTTGTCAGCGCCACGCGGCATCATTTTCCCAAACATCTTCTCTAAGAAACCTTTGTTAACGTCAACTTGCTGATCTTTACGAAGAGCGTTCAAACCCCAGAATGTATGGAAAATCGTTACCTCATGGTCATATGCGGCGGCACCATTCGCGATAATGTAGGCAGCCATTGCTTTGTCGTAATCTCCACTAAATAGGACAATCGTTGTTTTCTTTTGTTCACTCATTCTATTTCCTCCTCTTATACACCTGGGGGTATATAATGTTTTAAATTTTTTTATCTACTTCTTACTAAAAGATTAACAGCTTCCTTCACAACATCATCAGTAGATTCTCCCTGTTCAATCTGTTGGTGAAGACACTGTTCAAGATTTGAACTTACAATTAATCCAATCGAACGATCGATACCAGAACGAGTGGCAGAAAGCTGATTTACAATGTCTTCACAGCTTTTCTCTTGTTCCATCATCTGGATAACACCGCGAATTTGTCCTTCAATTCGCTTCAATCGATTCATAACTGCTTTATCGTATTGCATTTCATTTCCTCCCCTCACCTTATACCCTTAGGGGTATAATATCAAGTAAAAAAATTTATCTGTAAATCGAATTTGTTTGTGTTTTTTAATACCTATAGGGGTATTATAACGTATCTGTATAGAATGTCAACTCCTTGGTTTTAAGAAAGCCAATTGATTTGAATAATAAAATACGTAGCAATTAAAGCAATCATTAACAATACGACTACTAGTAGAAACACGACGATCCATGAAGAGGATGGCACCTCAAATTTTAAAATGCGTTTTTTCGTGCGATAAAACTGTACAGCTCCTCCTGCGATCGTCAACAATCCAAAAAATAACGAGGAAAAACTAATAAAAACCGCTACCTGGTCATCTGCACGTTCTCCCGCAGCTCTTGTAAAATGCAAGCTTGCTGTTAGAAAACCAATACCAATGATAGCAATCGAAGTGCGAACCCACGCTAGAAAAGTTCGTTCATTTGCTAAAAGCTGCTGCACCCGTCCATCCGCTTTCTTGTTTTCCAAGTTTCTTCACCTCACATGATCTGAATTATATACCCCGCGGCGTATATACGCAACTGTTGACTACTGTTATTGTATCCTTCTAAAAATAAAAAAAGCAGAATCGCTTACGATTCTGCCTGTTCATCAAAAATGTTTACAAATTCTCCGTATCCTCTCTCTTCCATTTCCTCTTTTGGGATGAAATCAAGAGCAGCGGAGTTCAAGCAATAGCGAAGACCTGTCGGCTCAGGGCCATCTTCAAACACGTGACCAAGGTGAGAATCAGCACCTTTACTTCGGACTTCCGTTCGAACGGTAAACCAACTTTTATCTTCTTTCTCTACAATGTTCTCTGGTACTAGTGGCTTCGTAAAACTAGGCCAGCCTGTACCGGATTCATATTTATCGATCGAACTAAAAAGCGGCTCGCCTGAAACAATATCAACATAAATTCCTTGTTCTTTATTATCCCAGTATTCATTATCAAATGCTTTTTCCGTATCATCTTCCTGTGTCACACTGTATTGAATGGGCGTGAGCATTTCTTTTAATTCTTCATCAGTATACGTAACAGCCGATTTCGCTTCTGGCACGTTTATCTCACGATCATCTCCCCATGCTTTGTCGAGAAACTGATCGCGCCCGGAGTTTTCTCGATAAAATTTGTAGCGAAATTCATTTTTTTTATAATAATCTTGATGATAATCCTCTGCTACGTAAAAAGTCGTCGCTTCTTCAATCGGAGTAACAATCGCTTGATCAAAACGCCCTGAGTCCTCAATCTCCTGTTTCGACTTCACCGCAGCCGATTTTTGCTCTTCGTTATGATAAAAAATCCCCGATAAATATTGATCTCCACGATCGACAAACTGTCCTTCATTATCTGTCGGGTCAATTTGTCGCCAAAATACATCTAACAGTGTCTCATAGCTAACAACAGAAGGATCATAGTACACCTGAACGGCTTCAACATGACCGGTCCCTCCTGAAGATACTTCTTTATAAGAAGGATTTTCTGTTTCTCCACCAATATAACCAGAGACAGCTTCTCGAACGCCATCTAGCTTTTCAAATGGTGGTTCAATGCACCAAAAACATCCTCCTGCAAAAGTAGCAATCGCTTCATTATCCTGGACAGCCTGTGCCGGCTCGCTCCCATATGAACGTTTAAAGATGACATCATATAGTTTCGGCAATGTGAAAACTAAGACAGCCGCTATCCCAATTAACAAAATCCACCTTGTTGCTTTCATACGTTATTCCTCCTTTATTTCTAATGGAAGCATAAACCAAAATTCGCTACCTTCACCTTTAATACTTTCAACACCGATCTTACCTCCATGAAGCTCAATCAGCTGTCGTGAAATCGCCAGGCCAAGCCCTGACCCTCCATATTTCGTATTCCTAGATTTTTCAACACGATAGAAACGATCAAAGATTTTTTCTAATTCTGCTTCTGGAATGCCGCGCCCTTCATCTTTAATAAAAAAGACAGCGGACGTTTCTACTTTTTTCAGTGAAAGGGTAATAGTAGCGTTATCATGAGAGAAAGCAATGGCATTCTGAATCAAATTCGTTAATACGCGCTTAATCTGATCAGGCATCATCGGAATGACACCTAAATGTTCATCAATGTGCACGGACAGCTCAATTTTTCTCTCTTCAAGCTTTCGATCAAATTGCTGTAATGTTTCCACGAGAATCACATCAGGATGAACTAGCTGCGGTTCGTACGGTGACGTACCACTCTCCAGCTGTGACAAATTTAAGAGTTCCTCAATTAAATGACTTAACCGCTCTGTCTCTCTTTCAATTGTCTCAAGGTACCGCTTTTGGGTTTCCTCATCTGTTATAACCCTATCCTGTAGTGCTTCAGCAAAAGATCGAATCGAAGAAACCGGGGTTCTTAAGTCATGCGAAACATTTGCAATCAACTCTGTTTTATACCGTTCCGAACGCTTCACTTCTGAAAACATACCATTCAGTTTGTTAGACATCACATTAAAATGGTGGGCTAACTCTTGTATTTCTTTCGGCCCTTTCTCCGTCACCTTCACATCAAACTTCCCTTCTGCAATGCGACTCGTCTCTTCTGTCATCTGATTCACTGATTTTAAAATTTGAGATGTAAATAGAAAATGAGCCAGCATGGAAAGAGATCCTGCTCCCACGGTGATCAACGTAAGGGTGACTATCAATTCAGGTGAAAGAACCATTCGGGCATAACTAATAATAAGAAAAACAAGAATCAATGCTATTGAAATTCCGTTAGCAAGCATGAGCATTGTTCTAAGTTTCATGACGATGTTTCCTCAAACTTATACCCGATACCCCATACCGTTTTTATCCACTTAGGAGCTGCCGAATCTTTTTCTATTTTTTCACGAAGGCGCCTTACGTGTACATTAATCGTATTAGTGTCCCCATCAAATTCGTACCCCCATATCGCTTCAATTAATTGCGATCGTGGAAAAACTCGAGTTGGGTGACTAGCCAGTAAGTAAAGAAGATCAAATTCCTTAACAGTCAAGTCTACCGCGGCGCCATTAATCGTTACTTTCCTTTTCGTTTCATCAATTGTAAGCTCACCGAATGTTAATAAATCTTCTACATGCTGCCGTTTGGTTCTGCGCAAGATGTTTCGCACTCTAAGAACAAGTTCTCTTGGGCTAAATGGTTTGGTTAAATAATCATCCGCTCCGACCGTTAAGCCTAAAAGCCGATCTCGTTCCTGACCTAGAGCTGTTAACATAATAATAGGGACATCGTCGATCGCGCGGATCTCCTCAGCTGTTTCCATCCCATCTTTTACTGGCATCATTAAATCAAGTACAATAAGATCTGGCTTTTCTAATTGCCATCTTTTTATAGCTTCTTTTCCATCTTCTGCAGTAATCACGTGATACCCATCTCTCTCTAAGTATCTTCTACTTACATCAAGGATGGCTTCTTCATCATCTACCAGCAATATTTTCTCTGCCACCTTATTTCACCTCTATTCCTTAAGAAACAGTTCTGCAAAACCGAAATCAACTTCGAAAGCTTTGCACCAAATGACGATCCGATCGCCTTCTTCTAAAAACGTGGACTCTGGAATTCGGTAATTCTGATTTCCGATATTTCCCTTTAATTTCCCTAGAATGATCCCTTCCCTTGTGGACTGTCCTTCTTTTACGAGAATCGTATATAAGTCAGGACCATTTGTTACTTCAAAGTTCTCTAATCGAACCCATTGTTGGTTATTTGTCTGAAACGTCGTCACGTCCCCCGACGCCTGGTGCTTCTCATCGGCATTTACAAACTTTCCAGAATAATGTCTTGCTTGTGTATCTTCGGAGCGCCCATCTGACATTTCTACAGCACTGGTTGTTTCTGTTCCTTCAATCGTTGGTGGAAGCTCTTCATTTACCGTTTCATCTAAAAAAAGGGGAGAAATCAACCACCAGCCTACTATGAGCATAAGGACGAGAAGGGTACCAAGAGAAACCCATTTCTTACTCATCCACACCGTTCCTTTCTCATTTAGAATAGCCTTATCATAAGAAACAAAAATTAGCGTTTGCTGAAGAAAGTATTACGATTTCATTAACTCTTCTTTAGTGTACCTTATTTTAATTCGATCGTTTATTTTTAATCGGTTTATGAAAAACCGTCCGGGTGTGTCATCATTTTTCTGGTTAAAACACGCGATAGGTGATAGGATATATAAATAGAACTACTAAATTTTTCGTAAGGAGTATATACGATGAAAAAATATAATATCCCTGTCGAAGCTGCCCTCGAAGTGATTGGAGGAAAGTGGAAGGTCGTCATACTCTGTCACTTAATTGAAGGTACGAAACGAACCGGTGGACTTAAGAAATTGATGCCTGGTATAACGCAAAAAATGCTCACTCAACAGCTACGTGAATTAGAAGAGGATGGTGTGATTTTAAGAAAAGTGTACAATCAAATCCCACCTAAAGTTGAATACTCACTAACTGACTACGGATGGTCTTTAAAAGAAATACTTGATTCACTTTGCTCATGGGGAGAGCAGCACATCGAAAAAACTTATCCTTGTAAAGAAGATGTTCTCTTACAACCTGAAGAACGAGATACAATGAAAGCTTAATTCAAAAAACGGTCCGCACGTTTAAACGTGCGGACCGTTTTTTATCTTCGAGCAGATGTCAATTTATCTGGTGAAGGTAACCATCGATCGAATGCCAGCAGTTTCGAGAAAAACGGCATGGCGAATACGGTAGAAACGAACAGCGTAAAGATCAAGATAAATGGAATCCCCCACATGGTCGCAATAACTTCAGAAGACTGTTGTTCAAGGAACCATTTTATGACAAAACCGTGGAATAAATAAATCGCAAACGTTCTGGATCCTAACGGTGTAAAGACAATTGGTCCTTCTGGAATTACCGAAAAGAACAGAAACATAACAATTGCCGTTCCAATATAATAGGTGAGGCGAATCAACAAGTCTGTGTTTGATTCATACACATACGTCCCGTAAAGGAGATCAGCTAGTCCTTCAATTTTGTATAAATAAAACAGTAAAAACAATCCGCCAAGTACCACTGGAGCAATCCACTTCATATATGGGAAGCGGATCGGCTTCTTTTTACGCCCCATTACCATGCCAAGTACGAAGAACGGTAAGAAAACGAAGAGTCGGTCAAGTGATAGAAATCTTTCAACATCAAAGTAACCGACAACAAGACCAGCCCCGATACTTAAAGGTAGCAAAAGACTTGCCTTCATTTTAAGCAATATAGGGGATATTAGCTTATATGCAGCGATACATAATAAAAACCACATGGCCCATCTTGGGGTTAAAAACTCAATTGCAAATGATTTTTGATACAGGTTTGTGTAATAAATTGAATAAACGACCTGGAAAATGACATAAGGAAGCAAAAACGTCGTGAATACTTTCCAAAAATATTTTGTCCCAGATGCCTTTCTAGTGAAATAGCCAGCTAAAAAAATAAAAGCAGGCATGTGAAAAATAAAGATTACATGATACAAGCTGTAAAGAAAACGAGAGTCATTAATGAATGGCGTTAACAGATGACCACCGACTACTAACAATATTAAGATAGCTTTACTATTATCGAAGTATGCAATACGTTCTGACACGAAAAACAACCTCCTCAAAGGATTGAAAGACGATATTGTCCTTCTCTATATACCCTCATTTTCATATTTTCATCCTTTATATTGGTAAGTTATTCGCACCTTGACCACATAATTCTGTCAATCTCACCAAAAGAAAGAATATTCTAACACTGATTTTAGTCATAAACACAACCTTTTTACTATCTAAATCCAGGTCTATGGACTCAAATTAATATGAAAACGCTTGAATTAATAGAAAAATATATTTTTTCTGAATAATCCTATTGTTTTTTTGTGCCGCGATGAGTAGAATGAATGTTATATTTTCACACATAAAAAAGGAGGCGGGAGACATGATCACATTTGTCGGAGCCATTTGTTTATTGATTGTTGGGTATTACGTTTATTCTAAGGTGGTTGAACGAATTTTCGGCATTGACGATGATCGTGAGACGCCTGCATATACAAAGCAAGATGGCATGGATTATATGCCAATGAGCTGGTGGAAAGGAAGTTTGATTCAACTTTTAAATATCGCCGGTCTTGGTCCAATCTTTGGTGCAGTGCTTGGAGCACTATACGGTCCTGTTGCTTTCATATGGATTGTCATTGGCTCAATCTTCGCAGGAGCTGTTCACGATTATTTCTCAGGTATGATGTCACTTAGGCATAATGGGGAACAGTATCCTTCACTTGTAGGACGCTACCTTGGAAAAGGGGCAAAAGGAACGATTAATATAATCTCAATCGTTTTGATGATTCTTGTTGCTGCTGCTTTTACAGCTGGTCCTGCCCAGCTAATGGCGCAAGTAACACCGCTTAGTTTTACGATGAGCTTGATGCTCATTTTTGCTTATTTTGTACTCGCAGCGATTCTACCTGTAAATAAAATTATCGGTCGAATTTATCCTATCTTTGGAGTTATTCTGATCGTGATGGCTGTTTCAATTGCAATCGGGTTATTCTTTATGGACAATCCTATCCCAAATTTAACTTTTTCAAACTTGCATCCGGATAACTTGCCGCTATGGCCACTCTTAATGATTACCGTATCGTGCGGAGCAATCTCAGGATTCCATTCGACTCAAAGTCCAATCATTGCAAGAACAATGAAACGTGAGAGCGACGGAAAGAAAGTTTTCTACGGAGCTATGATTGCTGAAGGTGTGATTGCATTAATTTGGGCAGCTGCTGGTATGACATTCTTCGGAAGTACAGGTGGACTTCAAGGAGCACTTGCTGCTGGAGGACCATCTGGTGTAGTTAACGAAATAAGTTCTTCTTTATTAGGTACATTTGGTGGAGTGCTAGCGATTGTTGGCGTCATCATTCTTCCAATCACAACAGGTGATACATCCCTTCGCTCATCTCGTATGATGCTTGCGGATCTATTTACTAAAAAAGGGTCTTCGAAAGCGGCTGACGGCAAAGGGAAGACGCTTCTTTTAACAGCGGCTGTTGCAACACCGACATTTCTTTTAACACAGATTGATTATACGTTTTTATGGCGATACGTTGGTTTTACAAATCAACTCGTGGCTACTGTCATGCTTTGGACAGCAGCGATGTACCTTGTAAAAAAACAAAAGTTCCATTGGATTTGTAGTTTGCCTGCACTCTTCATGACAATGACGGTATCAACCTATCTTTTCCTTGCACCAGAAGGGTTTCAACTTCCATACAACATCTCAATGGTCTTTGGTGGCATCATTACTTGTATGACAACGGGATGGTTTGGTTATCAATTATGGAAAGCCCGCAAAACAAAAATGGTTACAATCGAACAAGTGGCATAAAGTAAAGCAGCCTTCCTTTTCGCTAGAAAAAGGAAGGCTGCTTTTTTGGTTGCGTATCGTAAATAGTAAGCTTGTTCTTAATAGATTTACGCTCTTTCGGATTGGGGATAAACGCTGGCTTCCCAATATGAAGCATCCCAACGATCACATCACCAGGCTCTAGTCCCATTGCATCTCGAAAGGTAGGGTCGAAAATAAAGCCGTTTGTTTTCCATACAACGCCTAATCCTTTCGCCCAAGACAGTAGCTGTATATTTTGAATGAATGCACACGTAGCCGCAAAATCTTCGTGACGCTCTTTTTCGGTCGTCGCCGCTTTTACTGTCACAAGGAGATGAATCGGTATGTTACGAATGAATTGATTAATCTTTTCCTTTTTCTTTTCCGCTTTTTCTTCATCAAATTCTATGCGGGCAATACTTTCTTCGATATGCTCAATCAGGTGTTCTTTGCCGTCACCCTTATATAACATCACTTCCCAAGGCTCTCTTAGTTTATGGTTTGGCGCCCATTTCGCATCTTCTAGAATGTCTACGATTGTATGTAATGGGATATCGTCCGGTTGAAATTTGCGAATCGTTCTTCTTGAAACAATTGTATGTTGAATCGTATCATTCATTTTTTATAAGCACCCTTTCTTAAGACAAATGGTAGACCCGTGGCTTTTAAACTCATCTTACCTCTATTCTATTGATAATGATTATCAATTTCAAATAAAAAAGAAAGCCTATGAGAGACTTTTCTTTTCTTGATGATAATTTGCAACGAGCTGATCCATTACTCTACTCGTTCTAATCGCCGTGTTTCCAGTGCTTGGTGACTGTCCTATGCCATTTAGCTCATTAACAATAGTCTGAATTAACGGCTGTTGAACATGTTCAGGATACACCACTTCAATTTCACGTTCGCCAGACACAGTTTTGAGAATGATTGGACGTTCTTGAAGTGTTGAATAAACGATTGATCCTTTATCCCCAATGATTTCATTTAAATCTTCATTTTTATAAGATTGAAAACACCACTGCCCTGTTCCGTGTACACCTGATTGAAAAACATAAGTGCCCGATACGATGTCTTCTGCTTCATAAAGACCGCCTTGATTACTCGCAAAACCATCCGCTTGTTCAATAGGACCAAAAAGATAGTCAAGAAAATCAAGCGTATGACTGGCCAAGTCGAAAAAGTGGCCCCCACCCGAAATTTCCGGTTTCACTCGCCAGGGAAGATCACCTTGTAATTCTTGTTCGGAAGCTTTCTTATGATGCACAGTCCTTACAAATCGAACATTACCGATCTCGTCATTCTCCAACAACTCTTTTACTTTCAAAAGAGCAGGCATCGCTCTACGATAAAAGGCAACGAATAAGGGCACATCGTTGGAACGGCATGCGTCGATCATCTCCTGACATTCTGCTGTGTTTAAAGCCATTGGTTTCTCAACATACACCGGCTTCCCAGCTTGGGCTGCAAGAAGCGTATATTCTTTATGGGTCGACGGTGGCGTCGCGATATAGACAGCGTCCACTTCGTCATCCTGAACCAATTGTTCCGCATTTGTATACCACTTTGGCACTTCGTGTCTCCTAGCATAATCTTCAGCTAGCTCTGCATCACGCCGCATAACCGCTACGAGCTCCGAATACTCTGCTTTTTGGAACCCCGGTCCGCTTTTCTTTTCAGTAACATTCCCGCAACCAATGATTCCCCAACGAATGGTTTTCATAAAAGCCCCCTAGTTAAAAGTTTTCTCTCCTCAATTTCATGCTCCTTAAATTCGTTTACTTCATCTTTAATTCGCATCATTTTCGCATCAAGGTAATGAACGATTTCTGCCGCTTCTTTTAATTCATTGCTTAATTTATCCGGGATCTCCCCTTCAAACTTATAGTAAATCTTGTGCTCTAAACTTGCCCAGAAATCCATGGCGATGGTACGCAATTGAATTTCCACTCTCACAAGTTCTGGTCCTTTCGATAAGAAAACGGGAATTTCCACGATCAAATGCAAGCTTTTGTATCCATTTGGTTTTGGATTTTTCACGTAATCTTTTACATCAATCAGTCGGATATCATCCTGACTTTCAATCATGTTATAAATACGATAAATATCATTAGTAAAAGAACAAGTTACGCGCACACCTGCAATATCATTAATATGTTGCTTTACATTTTCAGTCGTAACTTCTAGTCCTTTACGTTCAAGCTTTGCCATAATACTTTCTGGTGATTTTATTCGTGATTTCACATGTTCAATTGGATTATGCTGATGAACAAATTGAAATTCATCATTTAAAATTGTTAGTTTAGTGTTAATTTCATCGAGCGCAAATTTATAAATGAACAAAAAATTCTTCCATTCTTCTATTCGTTCTTGGAATTCCTTCTTCATGTTCAACCCATCCTTTCACCTGTTACCGTACCATACTTTTATGAACGGCGTATGAACGGACTTTGACGAACTCGGAACAAATGCCAACCTTGATATGTTAAGATATGATGAAAGGAGGTAAATAATGGATAAACCAAAATTTCATTTTCTAATTATCATCAATCTTTTCATAAGCGCCCTTGCCATGGCCTTGTATGCCTTCACTATGTATCAGGATCAAAAGGTAGGATATTCCTTTACCTTTGTCGTCCTTTGCTTTTTTTTCATTGTCTTGGCGATTTATGGCGTGATACGAAATCAAAAGCTTCGCGCGAACGATAACCATTAAGGCTTCATCGACAATAAAGAACAGAAGCCGCTTAAGGAAGCTTCTGTTCTACTTATACACATCGCGTTTAGGGGATAAAGACAAGGCCAAGCGAAATCGCCACACCGCTTACAATTAATACGATGAAGCAATACCCCATAATGTCCTTTGCCTTTAACCCTGCAATGGCAAGGGCTGGCAAAGCCCAAAACGGTTGAATCATATTTGTCCAAGCGTCTCCCCATGCTACAGCCATCGCTGTTTTTGGAATCGATACCTCTAATTCTTTTGCGGCATCAAGCATAATCGGCGCTTGAACCGCCCACTGCCCTCCACCCGACGGTACAAAGAAATTCACAATCCCCGCGCTTAAAAATGCAAAGAACGGAAATGAAAATTCATTTGAAATCGAAACAAAGCCCTGTGAAAGCTGAGCAGCTAGTCCAGAAGCCACCATCATTCCCATAATACCTGCGTAGAAAGGAAACTGAATGATGATCCCGCTCGCTCCCTTCACCGCATCACTTACAGCTTCTAGAAAATAGCGTGGTGTTCCATGAAAGAGGATTCCTAGAAAAAGAAAACCAAAATTGACGATATTCAGATTTAATTCAAATCCTGCATTCACAAAATAATAAACCAAGTAGGCGAGCCCGACAATTGAAATAACCAAAGAAATGATGCGACTATTCTCAAGTCTTTCGGCTGGCGTTAATTCTCCTTCAAGACTCGCCGCCTCCACGTGCCCTTTTTCAAGCAAGTTTGGATCAATATGTACACGCTCATCTTCTGAAGGTGACATGAAATAATTTACAATAGGTAAAAGAAGAAAGAGAGACGCTACAATCATTAAATTAAACAAAGAAAAAATCGTTTGATTCGTTGATACAATACCGATCAAATCAGCTGTAAAATGATCAGGCGTGGCAATTGTCAGTGGGATGGAACCAGCAAGCCCACCATGCCACACAAGAAAACCACTATAAGCACTCGCAATCAGCAAACGGTAATCAACTTTCTTCACCTGTCTCGCAAGTTCTTTCGCATAGAGTGCTCCAATAACAAGACCAAACCCCCAGTTGATCCAGCTTGCAAGCAGAGATACGAGTGTAACGTATACGATCGCCTGTCCCGGTGTTTTTGCTCTTTTTGCAAGAAAATGTAGCCCTTTCTTAAAAAGTGGACTACTTGCGAGTACATAGCCAGTGACAAGAACAAGCACCATTTGCATGGAAAAAGCAAGTAAACTCCAAAATCCTTCTCCAAAGTACTGAACCATCTGAACTGGTGAACTTCCGGTAAAAATCATTCCGAGCGCAAATACAACGAACGTTAGAATGATCACAAACAAAAACGGATCTGGCAAATACCGTTGCATGATCCGATTTGATAATGAGATAGAAGCTTTAAGCATACATTCAACTCCTTTATGTAATAAGGTTCTTCACCTTCTTTCGGTAACAATCCTTCTGTTTCCTCCTAAAAAAGAAAACGTTTTCATAATAAAAAATTCTTATAAATAAAAGAAAGAGCCGCATTATCGCGACTTTACTTTTACTTTTCCCTTTCCTCCAAAAAAGCTTGAACCATATCAACATAAGGTTGAGTGAAATAACGGTTGTAATGAATCGTTGAAAGACGTATTGGATCTCCAAAGAAAAAACGTTCAAATTGCGTTTGTCGGGAGCCAAATGCACTCATCCCAAAATCCCAAGCCATTCGAAATAGCTGCACACGCTCTTTTGCATTGATGTTCGCCCCTTGAAGATATTTGGCCAAATCTTCTTGAATGCCTGAATTAAAGTCCTTCTCAGTAGGAATTGAAATCAGCCCACTGGCACCAAGTAGTTGTATGATCTCCATTAATCTTGGATAAACACCGGAAAAATATTGAATGGCAGCCTTCAATGGCTGACTCTGCGGAACAAGCGTACCATATTGATTTATCCGACTATTGACTTCAGAAGTGACTAGCAGTGCTTTCATAATTTCAAGCGTCATGATGATTTCACTCATTTTTAACTTAATATGCTCGTACTCTTGAATTTGAATGGCTTCTCCCATTAACTCACATAGTCCAAGAATATATTCTACCTTTACTACCTGCCTGCACACAGCTTGAAATTGTAAGAACGTGTACATACCAGTCGCTTCTTCCATCTCTCCGACGATTTGAGCATCTTTATAAAGAAAGACACATTCCCAGGGGACTAAAACATCCTCAAATACGACGATAGAATCAATTTCCTCATATTGTGAAGCGAGAGGATGATCAAATCGGGAATCACGATAGCAAAACGATTCCCTACAGATGAATTTCAGTCCTGCGGTGTCAGAAGGAATCATAAAACCGAATAAATAAGCATCATCCAATGTGTAGCCTCCGGCAGGTAGAACGAGTAATTCATCTGTTAATCCCCCCTGGGTAGCTAACAATCTCGCACCTTTAATGACGATTCCTTCTTCTTTTTCCTCAACCACTTTGGCCGCTGTGACATTCGTATCATCAAAGTACTGAGTAGCCGATCGATTAACCTGCGGATTAATAAACGTATGTGTGATAGACAAATCTTTCTCTCTTGCCTTTTCATATAATCTCTTAATATTGTCTCCAAAAACTTTCTGATTTCGCGCAAAATGCGGTGCTGCATACCCAAGCGTCATAAGTAGGGTATTCATATAATCTGGTGATCTTCCCATCAGTCCTGCACTTAATCGTGCCCACGCCTGGGTTGCCAAGCGGCGATTCGTGAGATCTTCAATCGTCGTAGGCTGATGATAAGAAAAACCATAGTCTCCTTTACAATCAGGTGTTGAATATCGAAACAGCTTTTGATTAGCAGGCTGACATTGATAATCATAAAGGGCGGCTTTGCTTTTTAAAATGCCTTTAAAAGGCGCCAGTTCCGATAATTTGCCTGAACACCGTCCCCCTTCAATCCATACTTCATTTTGGAGCCCGTCAATCCGTTCAATATACTCTCTTCCGTTAATCATACCGTCTCCCCTTTTCATAAAACTACTTATTAAACTATGCAACAGTTGCATAAGAATGTAGTGCTTATGCCTTCTTCATGAAAGATTGTAATAAGAATGTGGTTTTTATCCCATACTTACTGATAGGGGTTTTCAAGTCGACACTTTTGTGGAACAATAGACACAGCCTTTTGAAAGGAGCATGTGAATTGCGTAAATTAACTTACCTATTTATAACAGGTTTATTAATCGTAGTATTAGCAGCCTGTGGAGGAAATGAAGAGAGCAGTAATGACAAAAAACAAGAAGATACAAAGACAGAAGAAAAAGCCGGTGAGCAAGAGCAACCGGAAGTTGATGAAGTCGATGCAGACAAAGTAGTAGCGACTGTCAACGATAAAGAAATTAAAGGGGAAGAATTTAATGCCCTTTATACGCAAAGCCAAATGCAATATGTGCAAATGGGTCAAGAAGTACCAAAAGATCAGCTAGATCAAATGAAAAAACAAGTCGCTGAAAGCATGGTTGGTCAGGAACTGATCCTTCAAGCGGCTCAAGAAGAAGGCATTAAAGCTTCTGATGATAAAGTGAAGGAAGAGCTTGAGAATGTCAAAAAAGGCTTTGAAGATGAGAAAAAATTCGAAGCTGCACTTAAAGAAAGTGACATGACGATGGAAGATCTTGAAAAAGAAATCGCGAAAAACATTCAATATACGAAGTACATCGATCAAGAAATTAAAGTTGATGAAGTTAGCGAAGAAGAAATGAAAGAATACTACGAGAAGGCAAAAGAACAGGGTAGTTCTGAAGAAATGCCAGCTTATGAAGATGTGAAACCTCAGATCAAAGAAGGTCTAGAAGGGGAACAAAAAAATAAGAAAACGCAAGAACTGATCGACAAACTTAAAAAAGATGCTGATGTTAAAATCAACATTTAAGTTCCTCGATGAAAAGCCACTAGCGAAATTACTCGCTGGTGGCTTTTTCAGTGTCGTAAAGATGGTCTTCAAGCTGACTTCGAATCTCATCTGGGATCGGCATGCTTTTTTGTACATCAAAATGATAGTTCACGTAAGTCGCGCTTCCTTTCACACAAATGCTCTCGTTTTGATGAATTTCCTCATAGACTTCAAAGCTTGTTTGACCAATTCGCTTAATCCATGTGTAAACAGTTATCGGCGTTCCATAATAAATTTGAGACATGTACTGTGCATTCATTTTCAAAAGAACGCAGTGCCAGTTATGGAAACTTAAATCTGGGTTAAACAAACGAAAGATCGGATCGCGACCAGATTCAAACCATACCGGAATGACCGTATTATTAATGTGTCCTGCTCCGTCTGTTTCTGAAACTCTTGGATCGATTACTTTCTGATACATAAAGCACCTCCTATTGTTTGACTAATTCGCTACGTCAAAGTGCTCTTCCTTTTTATATGAAGGGTATTCACACGATTAAGTAGAAATGTGGCATTTGATGACGAACGACTGTTCTTTGTTATTCCTCATCATGCCGTTATACTAGACGTAGATAGACAAGTACTGACTTACTTTAAAGGAGAGTGAAAGCTATGAAGCACCACCCAATTTCTTATTTCTCATTTGAAGGCACAGCTCGTGAAGCTTTGGAATACTACAAAGAAGTCTTCGAAGGCGAAATAACCGATGTTCAAACGTTTGGAGAAGCAAACTTCGAAACGCCACCAGAACTAGACGATCGCATCATGCATGCACGCTTTAAAAAAGATGACCTCTTTTTCATGGTTTCCGATGTTTTTTCGAATCAAAACGTAACTGTAGGCAATAACATCTCTCTCGCACTCGAACTGGATAGCGCTGAAGAAATCGAGTCGCTCTATGCTCGCCTGAAAGAAAAAGGAACGGTATATATGGAGCTGCAAGATACTTTCTGGGGAGCAACGTTTGCGAAAGTAAAGGATGCCTATGGAGTGATCTGGGATCTTAATTTCGAAAAACCTGGGTCTTCTAACTAGTGAAGGAGGTCCGCCATGGATGTGTGGCGGGCTTTTTTGTTGTTATTTGGAGGAGGAGAACACGTTAATTCCGCGATTTTCAGGATAATTCCGCGAAAATCATTTTTATTCCGCGAAAACACGTATTATTTCCGCGGAAATTCAATTAATTCCGCGAAACGCCAAAATCTAACTTATAGCGCCTACCTTTAGTAGATCCGGTTGACTCTAGATTTAATGATCTTAATAAGCGTGTAGCAGCATCCCCGGAATCCATCCTCAAAAACCGCCTCGCCTCTTGATTCGTAATTTCTCTAGACACAAGTAGCGCATATTCTTGGAGCGCTTTTAAGTGGGCATTCCTCGAATAAGCACCACAAGTTTCGCAAAACCATCTCCCGTGCAGTCTCTGCATAGCTAGACGAGCACAAATTGGACAAGCTACACCAACAATCAATTCGTCTGGAGAAATTGAAAATCGCTTCAGCACGTCTCGGTCGAGCGGCTCATGTAACTTAACAAGAATACGCCCTAACTTTCGAACTTCCTTCACCGTCAATCGCTCATCACAATACCTCTCATCCAGCAGATTCACTTTTGTTGGAAGAAACTCGCTCCGAATCACTTTTGAAGAAATGAACTGAGCCTCTTCTGTCGCTTTCAGGACCGCTCTGCGGTTAGCGACAACAATAAGCGTTTCAATCGGTACTTCTGGGATATTCATTTTTTGAAGCAAAGCGCGAAGTTGGGAGCGCTGCCGCTCCACCTGAGTGAGAGGATTAGGGAAGGCCTCTTCTTTCGTGTCGGAAATGCGAATCAACTGGTTGAAGATGGGATCAAACATGAGAGTGCCTGAGATGTTTTTCACCTCAAGAATGAGAAGATACTGCTGAGTCACAACAAGCGTATCGATTTGAAAATAATGGACTCCGTCATATATACGCAAATCATGATAGACGGAAAACCGCTTATCATCTAAAAAACTCAGAGGGAAGTTTAGAGATTTCTCACCTGAAATTCCTGCTTGGTACATGGCAAGTTGCTCCTTCACTTCTTCAATGCGCGAATGATAGGATGGAAGACGGTTTAGTAAAAGTTTTAATTTGTGGAGATGATGCGGGGGATCATGATCTTTCTTGATCAAAGGGAGACACTCTCCTCTGGATTTTATTTTCTAAGCTATACAAATTCATTCTCCACTAATTCATTATTTCCTTTGCTCAATAAAATCAAAAAAGCCAGCTCCTCCACATAGAAGGAAGCTGGCTTTCGCACTATCATTTACTCAAGATCAAGATCTGTTACTGCACCTTTTGCGGATGAAGAAACGAGTCTTGCATATTTACCGAGAATACCTGTCTTATATCGAAGCTCTGGGCGTACCCATTCAGCTCGGCGACGCTCGAGTTCTTCGTCAGTGACGTCAAAATTGATTTGTTGCTTGTCACTATCAATTGTAATGGTGTCCCCTTCTTTCAAGAGGCCGATCGGTCCACCAACAAACGCTTCTGGTGAGACATGACCGATCACAAAGCCGTGCGATCCGCCTGAGAAGCGTCCGTCTGTCATAAGGGCAACTTTCCCATTTAATCCTTTCCCAACAATCATGGAAGTAATGGAAAGCATTTCCGGCATACCAGGTCCGCCTTTAGGACCTACATTACGAATAACGACAACGTCACCTTCTTTAATATCATCCGCTTCGATTGCTGCCGTTGCTTCTGCTTCGTTATTATAAACACGAGCTGGTCCTTCAAATTGACTAATTTTCTGACCGGACATTTTTGCAACAGAACCTTCAGGAGCTAGGTTCCCTCGTAGAACAACAAGTGGGCCACTTGCTTTAATCGGATCATTTAGAGAACGGATAATTTCTTGTCCTTCTTTTAGCGCTGGGGCTTCGGCCAAGTTTTCTGCGACCGTTTTTCCTGTCACTGTGAGGCAATCTCCGTGAAGCAAGCCATGCTCATGAAGAAGCTTCATGACAGCAGGTACGCCGCCAATTTCATATAGATCTTGCATGACATATTTACCGCTCGGCTTCATGTCTGCAATGTATGGAACACGTTCACGAACGCGTTCGAAATCATCCAATGATAAGTCGACACCAGCTGAGTGGGCCATTGCCGTTAAATGCAAGAAGGCATTTGTTGAACCACCAAGAGCCATGACAACCGTGATCGCATTTTCGAATGCTTCTTTTGTCATAATGTCACGAGGATAGATGTCTTTTTCAAGAAGGGAAACCACTAGTTCTCCAGCTTGACGACATTCTGTTTCTTTATAATCATTCACTGCAGGCGTTGAGGATGAGCCTGGGATACTCATTCCTAGTGCTTCAACCGCAGATGCCATTGTGTTTGCCGTATACATTCCGCCACACGCGCCAGCACCAGGACAAGCAGAACATTCAACTTTGTGCAACTCTTCGTCGTTAATTGTTCCAGCTTGATATTGTCCAACCGCTTCAAATGACGAAACGATGTCAATATCATTTCCATTCAGTTTACCTGGCTGAATGGTACCACCGTACACGTACACGGACGGAATGTTCATACGACCAATTGCGATTAAGCAACCTGGCGTTGTTTTGTCACAGCCGCCAATTGCGACAATGCCATCAAGACGTTCTGCATTTGTGACCGTTTCAATTGAATCCGCGATGATTTCGCGACTTGGCAAAGAATAGAACATCCCCTCATGCCCCATCGCAATCCCATCAGAAACGGTAATCGTATTAAAAATCATTGGCGCGCCGCCGTTATCTTTAGCGCCCGCTTTCGCCTCACGCGCAAGAGAATCAATATGTACGTTACACGGCGTAACTTCACTCCACGTACTCGCTACACCAATCATTGGTTTTTTGAAATCTTCATCGGTAAAACCGACTGCTCGAAGCATGGAGCGGTTAGGTACTCGATTTACACCTTCACTGATTACTTTACTTCTGATTCGAAGATCTTTTTTGCCTTCCATTCCAATCACCCTTCCACATCACGTATAAAATTAGACAATTTATTTAATTCAAAATTTATATTCTTTGATGATACTAGTTTTCGTACTTTAACGCAAACAATTATCTGAATTTATTTGTAAACTTTTCGCGAATGCTATCTTCCTATAAGGAGTATTGATTCCAAAACAATGAGAAGCCGCCCTCTGATGAGGACGGCTTCATTTTTTATCGTAACGCTTGGAAGAGTTTAAAGGGTACCAGGCTCAAATGTTTTACAATCAGTTTCTTCACTATTACGTGCTTTATTTCCCTGATGACTGACAACATAGATTTCGTCTGCTCCACAATTTTTCCCATTACGGTTGTGAACGCAGTTTGCGACTTCGCACAACACATCTAATGCCATTCCCTTCACCTCCTTCTTTCTAGCATGAACAGAAAGAGGTGCTGACATACTGGTGAAAAAAAGATCTCTCTTCTTTTCAATAAATTCTTTCGAGATTCGTAATTCCCAACTGCATACTCATGGTATGATGATAAAAAATAAGAAAAATTGAGGTCGGCATGATGTGGCAAAATAAAAATGTTTGGATTTTACTAACAGGTGAGTTCGTGGCCGGGTTAGGTTTATGGCTCGGGATTATTGGCAACTTAGAATTTATGCAGGAAAAAGTTCCATCTGATTTTATGAAAGCCGTTATTCTGGCCATTGGACTCCTTGCCGGGGTTGCGATTGGTCCGTATGCCGGACGCGTGACAGATCAGATGAAGAAGAAAACCGTGATGATCGTAGCTGGACTTGCCAGAGCGATTAGTGTCATTTTCATGCTGGTCGCCATTCAAACTGGCTCTGTACTATGGATGGTTATTTTTCTGATTCTCATTCAAGCAGCTGCTGCTTTTTACTTTCCTGCTCTCCAGGCTGCCATTCCTCTCGTCGTAAAAGAAAAAGAGCTTCTGCAAATGAATGGGATTCATATGAATGTAGCCACGTTATCAAGAGTACTTGGCACCGCCATTGCAGGAATCTTTCTAGTGATCATGTCACTATCAACGATGTACCTTCTTTCTTTAGGGGCATATTTTCTTCTTGTCGTATTTACGTTTTTCCTTACTATTGAAGAAAATGACGTTTCCGATACGAAGCGTTCAAAAGCAGAAAGTAGCTTTACGCTTTTGTTTCCAATAATAAAAGAGCTCCCCATTGTGATGATGACACTGATTATGACGTTAGTTCCACTCTTATTTATCGGTGGATTTAATTTGCTTGTGATTAGCATCAGTGAGCTTCAAGACAATTCGCTCATTAAAAGCTGGATATATACAGCTGAAGGGCTGTCGTTTATGGTAGGGGCTTTCGCTGTAAAGAGAATTTCAAGTAAGCAATCGCCTTACACCATTCTATTTTTGTTTTCCTTTATTATCGGACTATCCCAGCTACTGCTCTTTTTTGCAAACAGTCCTGTTCTATCGGTTATCGCGTTTAGTATATTCGGTTACTCAGTTGGGTGTTTTTTTCCAACGGCTGCTACCATTTTTCAAACAAGAGTACCAAAAGAATTTCACGGACGATTCTTTTCATTCCGAAATATGCTAGATCGGATCATTTTTCAAATTGTTTTGCTTTTAACAGGGTTGATGTTAGACCTGATCGGTCTTCAAATGATGTCTGTCATTTTTGGCATTATGTCGATTACAATAACAAGTATCTTTTTCCTAAAATATCGTCAGAGCAATTCTACATCTCTAAACATGGATGTGCGTTCATAACCACCCTCGTATCATTAACATATTTTTCTGTTTTGTATAGAATACAGTAGGACGACTTTTGAAGAAGGCGATACATCATGGATAATGAAGTAAAAGGTGTATTTGGCTCTTGGATTCAAGCGATTGGAACGATCTTAGCCGCTATTGGTAGTACACCTATTAAAGAAATCCCCTCCTCTATACTTGATAGTTTAAATCTTATTGGAAATGTGATGCAGGGAACAGGAAACGCTCTAATCGCCGATACGATCACTCCCCCTTCGTTAGACAAGATTGGCAATCAGCTTCAGGCAATTGGGAACTCGACGGTTGTGACAGGAATTCTGATTGATTTTGATGATAAAGTGAAACAAATTTTAGATATTGACGGAAACTGGCTTCAAGCCCTTGGTGGTGGAGTATCTCTTGCAGATGCCTTAGGGGGGGAAGTTTCTGCATCAGCGTTATATAGCATTTATGGCAACTTTCTTCAGGCAGTCGGCAATTCGCTTCAAGCGATTTCAGGTATTAAAGAGCTGAACAATGAAGAAGCTACCACTATTAATGTCGTAGGAAGCTGGATTCAGGCAGTTGGCTCTGTTATTTCAGCTATTGGTCAAACGAAATATCCCTCTTCTTAAAAAACCCCCTGATCGGACAATCAGGGGGTTTCGCGTGTCATTATCTTAATAAACGGAGAAATTCTTTCATAAATCCTGGTAAGTCAGGCCATGCCTGCCCTGACACGAGATTATCAGCTGTATGGACTTTCTCATCAATGTATGTAGCCCCACATGCGGTTACATCCGGTTTACAAGCTGGATAAGCGGTATACTCGCGATCTTTCATCATATCAGGAACCACATTAAGAACCTGTGCCGCATGACAAATCGCACCTACCGGCTTATTTTCTTCAAAAAAGTGTCTGACGATGCCAGGTACGCTTTCATCCATTCGAATGTACTCTGGTGCTCGTCCGCCTGGAATAATTAAACCATCGTACTCAGCTGGTTTAATCTCTGCAAACGAAGTATGTGATTCAATTCCGTAGGCTTGTTTCTCAACAAACGTTTCCATTTCATCTGTAAAGTCGTGGCATACCGTTTGTAGTTTCTTAACGGTCGGGGACGCAATCGTCACATTAAATCCTTCCTCTAGACAGCGATAGTAAGGGTAGAAAATCTCAAGTGCTTCAACAGCATCACCGGAAATGATTAATACGTTTTTACTCAAAACGAGCACCTCCATAAGAATTTTGATTTCCTTTTTCATTACCCCTCTTTTTTACATTTCTAACAGATCTCTCAAAAAATACGTCTAGAATCTCTGTCTATGGTTGAATTCGCGGATGACTTGCGACTACAATAAACCATAATGCATTTCCCTTTCTGATGGGAATAGAGACAGGAGCTTTCATATGGACATTAAGCAATTAGCCTATTTCGTTGAAGTGGCAAAGCAAAAAAGCTTCACCAAAGCCTCACACTCCCTCTACATCTCACAGCCAACCTTAAGTAAAATGGTGAAAAGTTTAGAGGCTGAGTTAGATGTTGAACTACTCGATCGCTCGGCACGATCGAGTGAATTAACCGATGCAGGAAAAATCGTCTATTTGCAGGGCGAGAAAATATTAAATATGGTCGACGATCTTTCTTCTCACTTATATGACATGATGAATTTAAAGAAAGGGCACATCAAAGTCGGCCTCCCGCCACTCATCGGCGCCCTCTACTTTCCTAGTATCTTAAAAGGGTTCCAAGAACTCTATCCTGATATTACGATCGAACTAATGGAGCATGGAGCCAACATCGCGCAACAAAAAATCCTCTACGGTGAATTGGATTTTGCAGTTGGACTTTTGCCTGTCGATGAAACCAAGTTCGAAACACTCCCTTTTAAAAAGGAAGAATTAATGCTGTTTGTGCACAGTTCCCATCCATTCGCAGAAAAAAATTCGGTCTCAATTAGCGAGTTACGAAATGAGCGGATCATCCTATTTAGTGAAGACTTTATGTTACACGACCAGATGATTGAACAGTGTCGTCAGGCTGGATTTGAGCCTAATATCTCCTACGTTAGCTCTCAGTGGGATTTTATTAGCGATATGGTGAGTCACAATCTCGGCGTCACCTTTTTTCCAAAATCCATTCTTACAAAAATCAACCAAAGCAACGTCGTTTCCATTCCACTCGTCAATCCAGAAATCCCATGGGACCTTGGCATTATCCTAAGAAAAGAAAAATACATTTCTTATGCTTCCCGTGCTTTTATTAACTACATTAATTCCTCCATCTAGCTCCATACCGATAATGCATGGTCGTGATTCCTTATTGGTATTTCACACCAAAGCCTTCTAGCGTTATAGTGGGAGACGTGATCTTACTAAAGGAAAGACACCAGGAGGCTTTTACAATGGAAAATGATCGCATGAAGCAAGGGCTAGATAAATTGATGGAATACACACTGTCAACAAACGATGACATCTCAACGCATCTGAAAATTTCAGATGACCTAGAAGAGATCGCTCCAGACGTTGGAAAATACATTATCGAATTTGCCTATGGCGATATATATTCTCGGGAAGGCTTAACTAATCAGCAACGAGCACTCATCACGCTTTCTTCCCTCATTACACAAGGAACGGAACCACAGCTGGAGCTTCATATTAATACCGCTCTCACTTCCGGTCTAACACCAAAAGAATTGGTCGAAGCCATTATGCAGCTGATTCCTTATACAGGCTTTCCGCGCGTTCTCAATGCGCTTACGCTTGCAAAAAAGGTTTTTAATCAGCGTGAATTAGAAGTAAAAGAAGCAGCATCGAATTGATTTAATAATCAAGCCGTCCAAATGGGCGGCTTGTTTTATGCATCAAGATAAAAATCGGAATATTACAATTTTATCTTTTGATCTGTTTGGAAATGCTATATGATATATCTAAATGATATGTATCAATAAGATATAGGATGTGAATAAGTGGAAAAGCAAATGCATACGAAATATGCGATTCTTGGATTATTAACAATTGGTTGTCAAACGGGATATTCAATGAAGAAAATGATGGATGGAAGTTTAAATCATTTTTGGAAAATCAGCTACGGACAAATATATCCAACCCTTAAAAAACTCCTTGATGAAAAACTCATTACAGTGCAAGAGGAGAGCACGTCAGGGAAGCCCGATAAAAAGGAATATCAACTAACCTCCTTGGGGTGGGAGGCTCTTAAAGACTGGATGGAAACGCCTATTCAGGAAATCGGCGTAGAAAAAAATGAGCTTTTACTTAAACTTTTTTTCAGTCATCATCAGAGCACTGAAATAACCTTAAAGCAATTAGATCATTACCATTCAAAACTTCAAGAACGGCTGAATACGTATCACGCAATTAAAGAAATGATATATGGGACTTACGGTGATCAGGAAGAGGCAAAATTCTGGCTCCTCACATTGGATTATGGAATACGGACAACGGAAGCAGCTAATGATTGGGTGATGAATGCTAAAAACGTACTTTAAGGAGGAAAGAGAAATGGCAAATCAAGTATTCAAAGGGCGCTACACGGTAGATAAAGGACAGGATGTTGTCGTCTTTCTCATTGGAATGCGAATCAATCAATGGTGGGCTGTGCATAAGTGGCTACCCGTTTTTCTTGCGATGCCTGGTATGATTCGTGAACTTAGCATTAACAAGCAGTTAGGTTGCCTCTCAATGGAAAATTTCTTTAGCTTCCGAACAACGCTACTTCTTCAATACTGGCGCTCTTCTGAAGATCTCCGTCAATATGCGCATGGACAAGCCCATCTAAAAGCATGGAAGAACTTTAATCAAAAAATTGGAAACAACCGTGCTGTTGGGATCTACCACGAAACATATGTCCTTCCGAACTCTCATTACGAAAGTCTTTATGGTAACATGCCCGTATTTGGCTTAGGAAAAGCGCTAGGATCGATTAAGGTCACTCCACAAGCTGACTCTTTCAATAAGCGTCTGAATAAAAAGTATACCGAGGAAGGAAAATCACGTTAAAAAAAGCCCAGTCCGTCAAAGGGTGGGCCAAGGGTTCCTATATGCTATGATTTTTTCCAAATAAAAAACCACCAAATATGTATTTGGTGGAGACGGTGGGAGTCGAACCCACGTCCAGAAGTATCGGCACTTAAGCTTCTACGAGTGTAGTCGTTATATTAGCGTTTCACTACAATTCTTAGTCCCTTTAACAGTAAGACTTAGAAGTGCCATCATTAACGATTATTATTATTAGGGAGTATTACATATTTACGAACTGAGTTCGGAGACCTTCTGTGAATCATTATATACTAATTACTAGCAAGTTTTAAAGCTTTTCCCAAATGTTCCTTGTTAATAGATATAATATTATTAAAATAATTAGAAGGGATAGATAAACTTTGAAATTGGATGAAATTGCGTTAAAACATTTAGTACCATACATCAATGAGTGTTATTATCGAACAGGTCCAGAATTAGTAGATTTATTTAATCAATATGGTAGTGAAGATGTTTATGCTAGAGGGTTTCCATCTAGGAGTGATTACACTTTATCAAAGTTAGAGGACATCAATAACTCAAAACAACTTGAAAGATTTATGAACCATATTGTATATTCAAGAACATATCTTGGAAGTGATATCAATATAGCCTCAGATTTAATAGAACCTATAAACGAAATCATTAAATATTGTGGGTATGCCTTACAGAGGAATGAACAGGATGAATTTGTTGTAACAGGAGAAGGATTAATTCCAGAAGATATTATAGAGATTCAAACCTCTTTTGAAAATATTCAAAGTGAAATATTGGAACAATTAACACAAGCTAAATTTACAATCTGGGTATCAGTTGCATGGTTTACAGATAATACACTCTTTAGCATCTTAAAAAAGAAAGCATCTCAGGGTATTAATATTCAACTCATAATTAATAAGGATGATATTAATTCACAAACTGGATTTGATTTTGAAAATTATTTTGAAACATATAGAAAAACTGGTTTCGGAGCTTTTCAAGATAATATATTTCATGAAAAATTTTGCGTAATAGACTTAAAAACAGTAATAAACGGTTCATACAATTGGACAAACAAAGCAATGTACAATCATGAGAATATAAATATAATACATAGTTATTCTACCGCAGAAACTTATGCAAGTCGTTTTGTGCGAAATAAGCTATTATAACTATACATGTAACTAAAAACTCGCCTCGTATCGGTAGTTTCCATATAGTAATGTGTAGATGCACCTACTATACACCTATTGCTATATAGAAGAGCTGAAAAAAGAGGAAAATATCCCCCCTTTGGCAAATTGAAGAAGTGGATATATCCTCTTTATTTCACTGCTCTTTAACAGTTCTATATAAAGTTGCACGGCTGACCTTTGTAATTTCGCTAATTTCATTCACTGTTAGTTTATTCTCATCTCGCTTGTTGTAAAGCTCAATAGCATGTTGTAAACCTTTATGTTTATCGGTATAACGCTTCGGGCGACCTTTGTAAATACCACGTTGCTTCGCTAGTTCAATTCCTTCAAGTTGTCTTTCCTTAATCATATCCGCTTCAAATTCAGCTATACCGCTTAATACAGTAATCATGAGCTTACCGATAGCTGTAGATGTATCTACCTTATCTCCACCCATGTTCAAAACAATTAAGTTAACTTGTTTATCGTTGAGTAGTTCAATTGTTGCTAAAGCATCTTTTGTACTACGAGCGAAGCGATCTAACTTAGTAACAATAATTGTTTCACCTTTTTGTACGGTATCTAACAACTTTTTTAATTCCAAACGATTATCTTTATTACGACCACTAACCTTTTCTTGAAAGATCACATTACATTGATGCTCTTGAAGCTGTTTTACTTGAGCATCTAAATTTTGTCCAACAGAAGACACACGTGCATAACCATATCTCATAGAACTACTCCATTCACCAAAGTGTTTTGATACATGTATATGATACACTACAAAACACCAATAACACTAGCACAACATTTTGTATCAATAGGGTGTAGTTAAATGATATGTAATAATTTATTTCATTTTACTAATACTTTCATGTACTTTATTTATTGCTTGAACAAGCCTGTTCTGTTCTTCAACAGGAGGGAGAGGTATAAGATAATTTTCAACAAAGCTTTTAGCCACTCTCTGTTGTCCCGCTGTACCTGTATAGGTTTCTACACCACTAGTAATAAAATGATGGGATTTAAATAACCAAAGCAAATACTCAGGATTGATATCGTTTGTAAATGGTCTAACAACAAATAGCTCAGTTGTTCCTGCACCTACTCCATTTGGTAGACCTTTGATAATAGTCGACTTACGATTTTCAAAACAAGGTGTTATTTTTGCGATAACTACATCTCCGTTTTGAAAGTGTGTAAAGCCCTTCTTTATATCCTTCCAAGTTTTCACTTCGAACGAATGATGATTAACAAACCCATCATCAATCAACTTCATTGGTACGAATCCTGCTTTCATTTCATCATGAACTTTATTTTTAGGATTCACCTGACAGATATCTTTTAACCTCACCCATTCCCATGTTGTAGGTATCTTAAATGGAGATTTTCCTACTAAATTCTCAGTTAATGTCTTTTCTTTAGGAACTACCTTTTCTTCAATTAACTTTTCTTTCATTGCTTTAATACGATCAATTAACTTAATAACTGGTTCATCATCTGAATTCTGTTTAATTAAATCACCTTGCATAGCATATTGAAGAATTGATCTTTCAAGTTGATGAGGAAATGCTTCTTGTATTTTAAACAATCGGTTTTTTTTCTCACTATAAGTATCAATTTTCGGTTTAATATTTTTTATAGCTCTTACAATTCTTTTTTGTTCTTTAACTGGAGGAAGGGGTATTAGTAATTTATTAAAATTTGTATCATTAATTGCTGGGTAAGTTACTCCCTGCACTTTAGATTCTACCTGATAATTAAACATAGGACTTTTTAATATAAAGTATAAAAACTCATTATCAATTAGGATAGGTTTCATTACTACAAAAGCAGTACTTGCTATAGGTTCATATTCAAAATTTCTATCTATTACAGCTATGTTTAGTAGATAAGGTCTAACAGTCGCATATACAACATCACCAACCCCCAATATTTTCCTCGCTCTCGATGGGGCTTTTTGAGGGTCAATAATGTTTAATTGATTAGATAATGCACCTTCCTGATTATCAATCGCAGCTACGTCTATATAAGTGAATTCTTTATCAGGTTTTTTTTGTCCACGGTTATAATAAACGTCTCTAATTCGTACCCATTCCCATGTTTCTGGTATTTCAAAAGGAATTTCCTCTTCTGTAATTTTAGGCAATAGTTTTTCTTTTTTTATAATCTTCTCTTGAATTAACCTTTCTTTTTCTGCCTTAATCCGCTCTACTAATTCACTAGCTGGTTCTTCCTTGGGGTCTTGGGGTACTAATTTACCCTGAAGGGCAAATTGCAAAATAGAACCTTCCAGCTTTTTTGCATCCATTAATCTTCACCTAACATTTCTTGAATTACTGATAAAATATTATCGATTTCGTTATTTAATTGCGTACGCTCTTCTTGATATTTAGAAATTAATTCCTGTGGTTCTAAGACAATTTCTTCCTCTTGCTGGAATCCACATAAGTCTAAGTTGTAGTTATCATCAATAATATCTTGCACGCTATATTTTTGCGCCTTAAAACCATCATTTTCAGAGATTACATTACGATTTTCCCACCAATCCATCGCAGGTTGGAAATGCTCTAACTTGATAGGCTTAGTTTTTGAGAAGTTTTTATAACCCTCAGGCATATCTAAGCGGTAAAACCAGACATCATCTGTAGGATGTGTTTTGTCAAAGAACAATATGTTCGTATGAATAGATGTATAAGGAGCAAACACACTATGTGGTAAACGAATAATTGTATGCAAATTAAATTCTTTAATCATTTTTTCTTTAATTGCTCTCTTTGCACCGTCAGTACCAAACAAGAATCCATTTGGTAAAATAACACCTGCTCGACCATCCTTCTTTAGACGATACATTATGACTGATAAAAACAAATCCGCTGTTTCACTACTACGTAACTCCACAGGGAAATTCATCTTAATACTGTCTTTTTCTGATCCACCGTATGGGGGATTCATCATTATAACTTCAAACTTCTCGTTTTCATTGTATTCACGAACATTCTTATCTAAACTGTTACCATGGATAATGACTGGATCATCAATATCATGCAATAATAAATTTGTGATACTTAATAAATAAGGAAATGCTTTTTTTTCTATACCAAACACCGAATTATTATAGACTTCATTATCCTCTGTGGATTTCACTTGTGGTTTTAAGTAATTTAATGCAGATGTTAAGAAACCACCTGTACCAGATGCAAAATCCGCTACACGTTCTCCTAATTGTGGCTTAATCATCCGAGTTATAAAATCTGTTGTTGCACGTGGTGAATAGAACTCACCAGACGCACGTTGAGCTTGTAGATCTTTTAAAATTTGTTCGTAAATTTCATTGAAAGCATGCCTCTCTTTATAGTCCGTAAAATCAATACTATCAATAAAATTAATTACCTGACGAAGCAATACACCATCTTTCATATAGTTATAAGCATCCTCGAAAGCAAAACGCACAATCGCTTTACTTATTGGTGTATTTTCGTCTACTTCAATTTCTTTTAATACAGGGAACAATTCACCATTTACGAAGTTTAGTAAAGCCTCACCTGTCATAGCTTTACCATCTTTGTAATCTACTGCCCAATTTCTCCAACGATAATCCTCAGGTATGATGGATTGAAAAGAATCATTATGGAACTCCCATATTTCCTCTTTTGCGTCATAAATTTTCAAAAATAGTATCCATACAATTTGCTCAATGCGTTGTGCATCTCCTGAAATACCAGCGTCATTGCGCATGATGTTTTGTAATGTTTTTACAAATGATGTGATAGACATGTTTAATCTCCTAAGCTAGATATATTTCTTCTTTTAATTTTTTGATTGCTTCTAGGTATTTTTTCTTATTACCAAACGCTTTTACAATCTTTAACGGGCTTCCGAATTTTTGAAACTCATTTAATTCCAAAACTTTTGTCCCTTCAATCTCTGTAATACCTTCATCTTTATATTTTTCAAGAATCATTTCCAATACATCATGGGCAATATCTTTATATTGATAGATGTATCCTCTTTTTTTCACATTTTTCACTCGTTCAGCTTTTGTTAGTGGCGGTTGATCATATGCGAAATGAAGAATCAAGTCGAATTCATCTAGTTCTTGTAGATGTTCTTGCTCCCGCACCGCATCTAACAGCACACCACGCTCCTTTAAAGCTTCAATAATTACTTCCTTTCTATCTTCTTCATTCCATTTACGTAGAAAAGCGTCTAAATTCGCATACTCTTTACGAATATTTTTCCTAGTATAGTCTGTTAAGCTTTCTGTTATGAGCTTACCACCTACATCATAATATTGTACACGTTCGTTAACAATCTGAACATCTACATCATTTATGCGATACCTTTTACGTCCTTTTGGTGGATCTCTATCATCATCATCATCCGTACCAGTTAAACCACCTGTGGTTTCTTCATCGTCTCCACCAGCCTCTTCTCCTTCTTCACCAGGCGGGATTTCCATATCTCCATCATTAGGTATCTCTATAATCGAAATAGGGTCACCATCAAATTCGGGGTCAGCGAATAACCGACTAGCATTACGGAAATCCATAATTGTAAAATACTCTTTTCCATGTTCTATATCCAAGCGTGTTCCCCGTCCGATGATTTGCTTAAATTCAGTCATTGAATTGATATTAGAATCTAATACAATAAGCTTACATGTTTTCACATCCACACCAGTAGTTAATAACTTAGATGTAGTTACTATAGTAGGGTAATTGCTTTCTCTATCAATGAAGTTATCTAGCTGTGCTTTACCTTCTTTGTTGTCGCCAGTAATTCGCATAATATACTTATCGTTTTGTGCTACTAGGTCGCTATTTTCATTACCCAATGCCCTACGCATCCGCTCTGCATGGTCTATATCGACACAGAATATGATTGTTTTAGCAAACCGATCACTTTTCTTCAAAAATTGTGATATACGCTTAGCAACCGCTTCAGTACGTGCATCAATAATCATATTCTTATCAAAATCTTTTTGAGAATACTCTCTATCCTCAATTTCTTCCCCATACATATCTAACTTTCCAATTTCGGGTCGATAACCTTCTAAATCTTTATCAAGACCCACACGTACTACTTTATATGGTGCTAGAAATCCATCATCAATTCCTTGATTTAGGCTATACGTATATACTGGTTCACCAAAGTAAGAAATATTTGATGCTTCTTTTGTTTCTTTTGGAGTAGCCGTTAGACCAATTTGTGTTGTATCTTCAGTATCAAAATATTTTAATACTTTTCTCCAACGACTATCCTCTTTTGCTGAACCACGATGGGCTTCATCTACAATAATTAAATCAAAAAAGTCTGGTTTAAACTGTCGGAATGGCTCTTCTCCATCATCCCCAGCTAATTGATGATAAAGTGCTAAGTAAATTTCATAAGAACTATCAAGCTTATGACCTTTAATCTTAGTCATTACTTTATCAAATGGTTTAAAATCATTTGTCATTGTTTGGTCTACAAGTACATTTCTATCTGCTAAAAATAAAACTTTCTTTTTCTTACCTGCCTTCCATAATCGATATATGATTTGAAAAGCGGTATATGTTTTACCTGTACCAGTTGCCATAACAATCAGTATCTTATTTTGTCCATTAGCAATTGCTTCAACTGTGCGATTGATAGCAATACGTTGATAGTAACGAGGCGTTTTATCCCCTAATTGAAAAAAATATGGTTCATTAATTATTTCCTCTTGAGCAGGTGTAATATGAGCGTTCTCAACGTAATTATTCCATAATTCTTCCCTTGTAGGAAATTCATCCAATGTTAACTCTCTTTCAATACCTGTTAACCGATTATGTTCAATAAATCCATCACCATTTGATGAAAATGCAAATGGCACATCCAGTATACTGGCATAATCAAGAGCTTGTTGCATACCTGCTCCTACTTCATGCTTGTTATCTTTTGCTTCAATGATTGCGATAGGATAGTTCTTTTTATAAAAAAGCAGATAATCCGCTCGTTTTTGTCTACCACGTGTAGTTAAATTTCCCCGCACAATAATCCGACCATCTGTGAAACTATATTCACAAAACACATCACTTACAATATCCCATTCAGCCTTTTGAATGGCGGGTGTAATGTATTTCAATTTAATATCTTCTTCGGTCATTTGTTGTTTTGACTTACTCAACTAATCCCGCCCCCTTGAATAGTTGTCATAAATAAACTATCTATTACTATTTTACATGATAAATGGTATTTGTTGTGAGATGATCCCAAAATCCTTCTGCCATTTGTCATTGCAAAAGAAAAAGAAGTAGAGCAATGCTCTACTTCTGGCTTATCAGCCCATGCAACGCTCGTTCCTCACTGTTGCACTCCTCGATAGAGTTCACTTCTTGCTTCGCAAAAAGTAAACTCTTCAATCGCATATTGTAGTTGTGAATAAAATAATGGTTTTATTATATTTACAGCCTCCTAACTCATCTCGTCATCTTCATTATATTATAAGGGGAGGTGACGAGTTTCTATACAACTACAAAGTCAGACTTTTTTATTATATCTTTGTTTCTGATTTCAATATGCTCTTGTTCTACATGCTTTTGCATAACATCATTTTTTAAATACCTAGAAAAATTGCTTTCAGATACACCTATTGCATGAGCCAAATTCTGCTTAGCAATAAGTTCTCCTACCTCAACGTTTTCTGCTATATACATTAACATTTGAATCGCTTTTTCTTTTCGAGGAGAAACCTCTTTCTCCATAATACTTTCCCTGTTTAAGTAAAGTACATCTCCTATTTCCTTGAATTTGTTTTTAAAAGCATGCAAAACATCCTCATCATAAGTATATAAAATATACACTGCTTTAGGATTTTGATTTCGTTGTATACGTCTAGCTGCTTGATAAAAATCAGCGGCAACAAAAGCCTTTCTGATCTCTTCGAATTTTTCACTTTTAAAATGACCGCTTTCTAACTCCAATTTATCGGGAAGGTGAGTCGGATCAACTTGTCTGTTATATTGGAAAAACTGCAACAAATAAACTGGGAGCGGCATGTTAAACGTTCCTACAATCATACAAATATCATATTCTCTATATGTGTTTTTCCCGACAATATTCCCATACCAATCTACTGCTGCGATCGTTTGAAGAGCTTCTTCTTCCATAGATTCTTCATTTGGAATATATATCTTCTCACCTAAAGTTTGCTTTAGACCAGTTAGTAATTCAGTAGAATTCTCTTTATGGCACACAATAAGCGCCTGCTTATCAATGTTTTTCATCTTTCGCAGCCTATGCTGAATATCCTTAATTATGTTATCTCGATAGTTTTTCATACCACTTTTACTTGTATTAACTGGCATGCACATAATTTTAGATTGTGAATGATTTATACTTAATCTCTTCTCTACTACATTAAAATGATTTTTTAATTGATACAATGGAGTAATGTCAGCACTAGCATCTAGAATGATATTAGATTTTAATTTTCGGAATCGTTTACCTTGGTCAATAAAAAACAGAGTATCATTATGGATAAATCCTAAATTATTCTTATTGTATAAGGATTCTATTTCTTGAACTAATTCGTTATACTTATTTTTTCTCCCAGCATTAGTATTTTTCTTAACCCACTTTTTAAAATCATTTAGCGGCTCTTTACTAAATTCGCCTTTGAAAGTAATGATATTATTATATTCTTTTTCTTTGTATATAGTATCTAACCATTCTAATAATGGTAACAAGCATTTATCAAACAAAGCTTGTCCTTCATATAAATGGATTTGTTGACGTTTTGTATTGTACTCAGCTCGCCCGAATTTCATTACAGGGAACTGCACTTGCTCATCAATTATTAACACATCTCTTTTACCAAAAGATTCTATTAGTTCTTTTTCGCATGCAGCTATATACCTTGTATGAGTGATTACAAGCACTTTGCAGTTTCTAACTTGTTCTGTTGTATAGGAAGCAATATTATCACCTGTTATCCCAAGAACACCATAATCACCATACATTTTTAACGCATCACTTTTTTCTAACTGTTCTACAGTTTCATACACATCAGTTTTGAATTTTTTTACTATTAAATACTTATTAACATTACTCTCGAATCCATGATCGTTAAAATATTCTCTAATACTATTATTCACATGTGTGCTTTTTCCTAATCCCGCTTCCCAAGCATATACATGGAATCTATTAGGATCATTTGTCCCATTTTTTACTTCATGTTGTAATTGCTGTTTCATTTGCTCCAGTATCAAGTTATCCACTAGTAAATAATCACCTTTCTTACACCCGAAATTGAATTAAATAATCAATAGTACATTTCCACATAAGTTAATTATATATATATTTACGCAAATCGTTTGCTACCTCATCTACATCTAATTCTAAGTATTGTGTAGTGACAGCTATATCTGAATGTCCCAAAGCCTTACTAATAAGCGGTACACTTGCACCCTTATTTAGTAGATCCTTAGCATATGCTCTTCTAAGTGCATGTGCATTGATATTCTCTAAACCATATATTTTACTATATTTATTTAATTGCTTTGAAATAGCATTATTTGATGATTTACTACTATTCAAGGAGCAGCCATTTTGTGTGATAAATACATTAGTATTGTTTCGATTATAATATGATCGGATTCTACTATTCATATAGATGAGTGCCTTAAGCATATTTGCTAGTTCATCGTCAATTGGCAACTTTAAATAGTTGTGATTTTTCATAATTGATCCATCAAGATTTAAACACAAGTTATCAAAGTCTATATGTTGCTCCAGTAATTCTCCTATAGTCCTAATACGTATTCCAGTCTTGTACATCATTAGTATGGCAACGGTATCTCGTAAGCCTATAAAGGTACTTTGATCAATAAGAGTTATGAGCTTTTTAATATCTTCTTCTGCTGTCCCCTTTTTAACCTTCTTATCAATTTTAATTTGAATAGTTGACCAGAATTTTTTCTGTACCCAACCATTGTTGTGAAAGCGGGATAGGATAGCCTTTAGTGATTTAAGTCGAATGAGTTTTGTTTCCCTTGATACGTTCAATGCATCAAGATAGCTGTAAATACTGTCTAATGTAATATCTTCCACGTATTGGATCTGAGTCATGTCAACAAACTGCTTAAAAATATAATTATAACTTTCAATTGTTCGTTCACGATTACCAGACACTCTCATTTGTTGGAATACGTTAGTCAGTGCGTCCTTAATTGTTATTGTACTATGTTTGTTATCTTGGTTATAGCTTAATTGTCTAGCTTCCTCAGGTACAGAAAAGATGCCGTGCTTTCTGTTATTAACTATCACAAAAAAACCTCCTAATTGATGTATTAGAAGGTCTATGATCAGTTCAAATATGTAGTAGATATCCCCAAGTAAGAAAATAGGGGTATTGAGCAAGAGTTCAACTCCTGTTCAATACCCCATAACTTTATAATCGTTGATATTACTGTATTTCCACCGTATGTATTTGGTGGAGACGGTGGGAGTCGAACCCACGTCCAGAAGTATCGGCACTTAAGCTTCTACGAGTGTAGTCGTTATATTAGCGTTTCACTACAATTCAGCCCAACGACAGGCTTCCTTGTAGCTAGTCTGGTTAATCTCTTCCAACTTTCCTCAGACGGTGGATTGTTGGCGTATCCCACTTAAGTTGAGTCCCTTACCCTACCACATGGGCGATGGAGGGAGGAACCGCAAAACAGCTTACGCTGCTAGTGCGAAGTTGTTGTTTTCTTTGCCAGTTATAGGCGTGGCGTTTTTAACGTAGCTCGCCAACTCGACTCGCGACTTAAGCTCGACCTACCCCTGTCGAATCCGTAACGTCCCCATGTAAGAAAATGAGAACCGAAAACGGGTAAGCAGTTAAGCTTCATCTGCTGTTTCGGTAATTTTAATTATAACATAAATCAGCTTCCAATCAAATGGAAACTATATCCGCTGACGCTCTTTCAACGCTTTGTCCACTTCACGCTTCATTGTCTTATCTTTAAGATCCTGGCGCTTATCGTACTTTTTCTTACCTTTCGCAAGGCCAAGAAGTACTTTCGCATAGCCATTTTTAATATAAACTTTTAGTGGAATGACCGTGTAGCCCTGTTCTTTCGTTAGGCCAATGAGCTTATCAATCTCTTTCCGCTTCATCAATAGCTTACGAGTTCGGGTTGGATCGTGGTTAAAACGATTTCCCTGCTCATATTCATTGATGTGCATATTCAGAAGAAAGATTTCTCCCTTACGGATAATGGCGTGAGAGTCTTTCAGGTTTACGCGTCTTGCCCTGATGGATTTGATTTCAGTTCCTTGTAGAACCAGTCCTGCTTCATATGTTTCAATAACGGAATAATCGTGTCTAGCTTTCTTATTTTGTGCAATGAGTCCACCATCACCTTTTGGCATGACCGTCCCCCCTCTCAAGCGTCGAACTCCAGTATATCAATTTGGTCAGAATAAGTCAAGATGACTTACTCTGACCGCCGTGATTAAAATTAAGCTAATTAGGCATTGTTATTGCGACGCTTTTTCTTTTTGTTTTTCGGTTTCTTTTTCGTTCCCTGACCATCCTTTGGCGGAGAGAACTTACGCTTTTTCTTCCCTGCATCTGTTGTTTTATTTGAGGACTTTCCACGCTTCTTGCGCTTTCCGCCTTCAATGACTTTTGGACTTTCTCTACGACGACGCTCTTTCGGTGGCTTCATCCCCACTATTTCGAAGTCAATTGCTCGCTCATCAATATTCACATTTAAGACGCGAATGGCGATTTCATCACCGATGCGGTATACGTTACCGGTACGTTCACCGATCATTGCATAAGCACCTTCATCGTAATGGTAGTAGTCATCGGTTAAATAACTAACGTGAACAAGACCTTCAATCGTATTTGGCAACTCTACAAACAAACCGAAGTTCGTTACACCACTAATGACACCTTCGAACTCTTCCCCGATTTTATCTTTCATAAACTCAGCTTTTTTCAGATCATCAGTTTCGCGTTCAGCGTCAACTGCTCGACGTTCCATCGCGGAAGCGTGCTGAGCAATTTCACCAAGTGCTTCGCCCCACTTTGAAGTTGTCTGGTTATCCAGTTTTTTCTCAAATAGGTACGTACGGATTAAACGGTGTACGATTAAGTCAGGATAACGACGGATTGGTGATGTGAAATGCGTATAGAAATCTGTCGATAACCCAAAGTGACCTAGACTTTCAGGGAAGTATTTTGCCTGTTGCATCGAACGAAGCATTACTTTACTAATAACAGCTTCTTCAGGCTCTCCCTTCACTTCTTCAAGAAGCTTTTGCAGGGCACGTGGGTGTACGGTATTCGCATTCCCGCGTACAACGTAGCCAAAGTTCGTGATAAATTCAAAAAACGTATTTAGCTTGTCTGCATCTGGATCTTCGTGAATACGGTACATGAACGGTACTTCCATAAAGTGAAAATGTTGTGCAACAGTTTCATTGGCGACAAGCATAAATTCTTCAATTAAGCGTTCAGCTACCGAGCGTTCTCGTTGAACAATCTCTTGAGGGGCTCCTTCTTCATCGACGAGCACTTTTGCTTCTGCAAAATCAAAATCAATTGCACCTCGTTCGAAACGACCTTTTCTTAAAATTTCAGCTAGTTCTCCCATGCTATCGAAGAATGGAACGAGAGATTTATATCGCTCTAACACGTCATCGTCTTCACGCTGAAGAATTTTACGCACATCTGTATACGTCATACGTTCATTTGTACGGATCACACTTGGGAAAATCTCATGGTTCACAACTTCCCCTTGTGTTGTAATTTCCATCTCACACGAAATTGTTAAGCGATCCACTTGAGGATTTAAACTACAAATTCCGTTTGATAAGCGGTGTGGAATCATTGGAATCACGCGATCGACAAGATACACACTCGTACCGCGATCAAGCGCTTCCTGATCAATTGGAGAGTTTTCTGTTACGTAATACGTTACGTCTGCGATGTGAACACCAAGCTTATAGTTGCCGTTTGGAAGCTTTACAACGTTAACAGCGTCATCCAGATCCTTCGCATCTGCCCCGTCGATCGTGACAATTGTTTCTTCGCGAAGGTCCCGTCTTCCTTCAATCTCTTTTTCATCAATTTGATCAGGTGTTTTGTGAGCCTGCTCCATCGCAGCTTCAGGAAATTCACCCGGCAGTTCATGTTTATAAATAATGGACAGAATATCAACGCCTGGATCGTTTTTATGCCCAAGAATTTCAGTAATGCGACCTTCCGCGCTCATACGTCCTTCTGGATATTTTGTGATCTCGACGACGACTTTATGACCGTCTACTGCACCGCCAGTAGCTCCTTTGGGAATAAAAATGTCGTGTGGAATTCGTTTATCATCGGCGATAACAAATCCAAAATGCTTGCTATCAGAATATGTACCAACTGTGCGTTTCACACCACGCTCGATGATACGTATCACAGTGCCCTCTGGACGAGTGCCAGAAGATTTCTGATGAAGTCTTACAATGACGCGGTCACCGTTCATTGCTCCTTCTAGATCACCCTGATTAATGTAGACATCTTTCTCGCCAGTATCGCTATCAGCAATAAGGAAAGCAAACCCTTTAGCGTGGACCTGTAACTTTCCGCGAACAAGGTTCATTTTCTCAGGAATCCCGTAGCGATTGCTTCTTGTGCGAACGATTAATCCTTCATCTTCCATACTGTTTAATGTTTTGACGAATTCTTTAAATTCGCTTGAATCTTTTACACCAAATACTTCTTCAAGCTCCTGAACGGTTAGCGGCTTATATGCCTCGTCCTTCATGAAGCTCAATATCTTCTGTTCATGTTCTTCTGCCATTGTCTTCCACCTTCTTTCTAGTAACATATATCCATAGGTTATTCAGACCAATCAAGTCCATCGAGAAACGCGTGGACATCTTGATGAAGCACTTCTTTCTCTTTTCCAAGCGTAATCGCATGCGTGGAATTCTCGTACCATTTCAAGCTCTTTTCATCCGATTCAACATGATCATGAATCACGTTAGCACTTTCTGTATTAATCATCTCATCATGTCTTGCCTGTACCACGAATGTTGGCGCATAAATCATATCAATGTTATCACGCACATCATAGATTAAGTCTCGAAGTTCTCCAAGCGTATTCATTGGCGTTTCTTTGAAAGCTTCCATTTCCTCTTCAATTTGTTCAGGAGTTTTTCGTTCAAATTTCTTGTATTCTCTCGCATAGGAAAGGACACCTTGATACATGGTTTCTTCGTCTTTCATATCCATCGGGGCACACATGGGCACGATTCCCTTTACAGGAACAGTATAACCGAGCTTTAAAGAAAATACGCCTCCAAGTGATAAGCCGACAACCGCAATTTCATCATGACCCATGCTTTTCAACTTTTCATACCCTTCAGTGACGTTTTTCCACCAATCTTGTGGACCCGTATGAACGAGCTGTTCAGGTGGAACACCATGTCCCTCATACTGCGGTGCGTGGCATGTATAGCCTCTTTCCTGCAAATAACGTCCCATCATTCGTACATCTGCTGAATTACCAGTAAAGCCATGCAACATTAATACCGCGCGATTGCCTCCCTCGAATGTAAATGGCTTTGGTGCTACTACTTTCATGATGTGATCCTCCTCTAAATCAACTACCTGTTAGTTTGACCCACAAAAAACGAAATATCCAGTCTCATGAGGTCTTTATCTGCATTTTACCTGTTTCAGTCGGAAGGCAAAAGGAATTCGTTCTCATAGCTTATTTCCCTGATCCATTCGACAAAAAACTTCCTTTTCGCTTCCTCCAAAGAAAAAAGCAGCAAGTGACTCAACACCTGCTGCTTTCTCACTATCGTTACACAAGATAGGCAACGAGAATTGAAAGAACAAAGAACAATACGGCAAGTACTACCGTTACTCTATTTAAAACCGCTTCAAAACCGCGGGCCTTCTGCTTTCCGAATAGTTGCTCAGCTCCACCCGTAATCGCTCCTGATAATCCGGCGCTTTTACCTGACTGAAGCAAGACGACAGTAATAAGTAAGATTGAAACGATAACTAATGCAATTGTTGCTGCAAGATGCATGATTCCACCTCCCGGACTATAGCCTTTCCAATACTATAAATTTACCATAATTTTTTCAGTAAAAGCAATCTATTTCGGTAATACAGGACATTCTCATACCTTCTTAACATTGTGTTAACACTTCTTGAACGGTAACGACTGTTTTAGTAGACGTCGTTCCGATAAGAGTGGTGGCTGATTTGAGCTCCAGGTGGTCGCTTTCCGCGGTGCGAGCGTCGAGCACCTTCCGCTACAATGAACTACAAAATATGGCTCGTCATTCAAACCCGTTCTCAAAACAAAATCACTTTTAAAGAAAAGAACCCATTAAAAAACCCCGCGTTATCACGCGGGGTAATTCAACTTACTTCTTGTCTAAGTTATAGAAGCTTTTACGGCCACCGTAGATTGCAAGGTGCTCAAGCTCATCTTCGATACGAAGAAGTTGATTGTATTTAGCAACGCGATCCGTACGAGACGGTGCGCCTGTTTTAATTTGTCCAGCATTAGTCGCAACAGCGATGTCAGCGATTGTTGTATCTTCTGTTTCACCAGAACGGTGAGAGATAACAGCTGTGTAACCAGCGCGCTTCGCCATTTCAACAGCATCAAATGTTTCAGTTAGTGTACCAATCTGGTTCACTTTGATTAGGATTGAGTTACCTACGCTACGCTCAATTCCTTCAGAAAGTTTGTTTGTGTTCGTAACGAAAAGATCGTCACCAACAAGCTGAACTTTCTCACCAAGAGCTTGGGTAAGTTTCTCCCAACCTTCCCAGTCGTTTTCGTCAAGACCATCTTCAATTGAGATGATTGGGTATTTTTCACATAGCTGGCTGTAGAATTCGATCATCTCTTCAGAAGTCTTCACTACGCCTTCACCAGCAAGGTTGTATTTACCGTCGCTGTAGATTTCAGAAGATGCTACGTCAAGTGCGAGCATAACTTCTTCGCCTGGCTTATAGCCAGCTTTTTCGATTGCTTCGATGATTGTTTGGATCGCTTCTTCGTTTGAACCAAGGTTAGGAGCGAATCCACCTTCGTCACCTACAGAAGTGTTAAGGCCTTTTTCTTTAAGAACACCTTTAAGGCTATGGAAAATTTCAGCGCCAGTGCGTAGTGCTTCTTTGAAAGAAGGTGCACCAACAGGCATTACCATAAATTCTTGAATGTCTACGTTGTTATCAGCGTGCTCTCCACCATTAAGAATGTTCATCATTGGTGTTGGAAGAGTTTTCGCGTTAAATCCACCAAGGTATACGTAAAGTGGAAGTTCAAGCTCTTCAGCAGCAGCACGGGCAACAGCCATAGATACACCAAGAATAGCGTTAGCACCAAGCTTGCCTTTGTTATCAGTACCATCAAGGTCGATCATCATGTGGTCGATTCCAAGCTGATCATAAACGCTCATACCTACTAGTTCTGGAGCGATTGTTTCGTTGATGTTAGCTACTGCTTTTTCTACACCTTTACCAAGGTAGCGATCTTTGTCACCGTCACGAAGCTCTACTGCTTCGTATTCACCAGTGGATGCGCCAGATGGTACCATTGCACGTGCTTTAACACCTGCATCTGTAAATACTTCTACTTCAACTGTTGGATTGCCGCGGGAGTCAAGGACCTCGCGTGCATAAACGTCAGTAATGATTGGCATAACGTGTCATCTCCTTTAAATGTAAGTTATTTAATTAATGATTTTCCTGTCATTTCTTTCGGTTGCTTGCCGCCAAGCAAATCGAGAAGCGTTGGTGAAAGGTCCGCAAGAATTCCATCTGTACGAAGCTCTACACCTTCTTTTGTTACGATAACAGGTACTGGGTTTGTCGTATGAGCCGTCATCGCATCGCCATCTAGCGTTGTGACTTCATCCGAATTCCCGTGGTCAGCGGTAATGATAGCATGTCCGCCTTTTTCAGTAATTTTATCAACGATTTTACCAAGACATTCGTCAACGGCCTCAATGGCTTTAACTGTTGGCTCAAGCATTCCGGAATGCCCAACCATGTCAGGGTTCGCAAAGTTTAAGATAATCGCATCGTGCTTATCGGCATCGAGTTCTTTCAGTAACGCGTCCGTCACTTCATAGGCACTCATCTCTGGCTGCAAGTCATAGGTTGCAACTTTCGGAGAGTCGATAAGAATGCGTTCTTCCCCAGGAAACTCTTCTTCGCGTCCACCGCTAAAGAAGAACGTAACGTGTGGGTATTTCTCTGTCTCAGCAATACGCAGCTGCTTGTAATCTTGCTGAGCTAGTACTTCACCAAGCGTGTTATCAAGGTTTGTTGGTTTAAATGCAACGTCGCCTCCAACTGTTTCACTAAAACGAGTAAGTGAGACAAAGTGGATATTTTTAGGACGTTCTTCTCCACGATCGAAACCGCGGAAATCATCATTTGTGAAAACTTGTGAAATCTGGATTGCTCGGTCAGGACGGAAGTTAAAGAAGATCACTGCATCTTCATCATTTACCGTCGCAATCGGTGAACCGTCTTCTTCAGTCATAACAGAAGGAAGAACGAACTCATCATAGATTTCGTTTTCGTAATTATCATCAACTAGCTCGTATGGGTCTTTGTAAGAAGGGCCTTCACCGTATGCCAGGGCACGGTAAGACTTCTCAACGCGATCCCAACGCTTATCACGGTCCATGGAATAATAGCGGCCTGAGAGCGTCGCAAGGCGACCAACTCCGACTTCTTCCATTTTATCCTCTAACTGCTGAATGTAGGTTTTCGCAGATTGTTGGCCAACATCACGACCATCGAGGAAACCGTGAACGTACACATCTTCAAGGCCTTGCTTTGCAGCAAGTTCAAGAAGAGCGAAAAGATGTTTAATGTGGCTATGAATCCCACCATCAGAAAGAAGTCCAAACAAGTGTAGGCTTGTTCCTTTTTTCTTCACATGGTCAATTGCCTCTAGAAAAGTTTCATTTTCAAAGAAGTCGCCTTCTTCGATTGCTAGATTAACTCTTGTTAAGCTTTGATACACAATGCGTCCTGCACCGATATTCAAGTGGCCTACTTCAGAGTTCCCCATTTGGCCGTCTGGAAGACCAACTGCTTTTCCACTCGCTTGTAGGGTAGCGTGTGGGTAGTTGTTCCAGTAACGATCAAAATTTGGTTTCTTTGCATGTGCTACGGCATTTCCTTTTTCCTCATCTCGAAGGCCAAAGCCATCTAAGATGATCAAAGCTTCTGGCTTTTTAGGCATTCTGACCAGCCTCCAAAAGCTGTAGGAAAGATTTTGCATCAAGGCTAGCTCCGCCAACTAAAGCACCATCAATATCGGATTTACCCATAAGCTCGTCAATGTTACCAGGTTTCACACTGCCGCCATATTGGATACGGACCGCATTAGCTGTTTCGTCAGTCGTTTCGTCTTTAAGGACGCCGCGGATAAATGCACATACATCATTAGCTTGATCGCTTGTTGCTGTTTTACCAGTTCCAATGGCCCAGATTGGCTCATATGCGATAACAGATTGAGCTACCTGTTCATTTGTTAATCCAGCGATTGCTTTTTGAACTTGTGCTTTGACGATATCTTCTGTTACGTCGCTCTCACGCTGTTCAAGCGTTTCACCGACACAAATGATTGGCGTTAGGTTATGTTTGAACGCTGCATGAGTTTTTTGATTCACGATCTCATCCGTTTCACCAAATAGCTCACGACGTTCAGAGTGACCAAGTATGACATAGCCTACTCCAAGGTCGTTAAGTGCTACAGGGCTAATTTCACCTGTAAACGCGCCGCTTTCTTCAAAGTGCATATTTTGAGCACCAACTTGAAGTGCTGTACCCTCTAGCTCATCCGTTAAATAATCAAGGAAAAGAGCAGGAGCACAGACAACGGAATCTACGCGATTGCCATCAGGAATAAGTCCTTTCACTTCGTCAACAAAGCTTTTTGTTTCCGTAAGTGTTTTGTTCATCTTCCAGTTACCTGCGATGATTGGTTTGCGCATGTTCACTCACCATCCTTTATAAGATTAAAAACATAAGTATTTTATTTGTCGTTAAGTGCGACAACACCTGGAAGTTCTTTGCCTTCCATGAACTCAAGAGAAGCACCGCCACCAGTAGAGATGTGGCTCATTTGATCAGCATAGCCAAATTTCTCAACCGCTGCTGCAGAGTCACCGCCACCAATAACGGAATACGTATCTTCTGCGTTCGCAAGTGCTTCAGCTACTGCTTTCGTACCATTAGCATAAACGTCTAGTTCAAATACCCCCATTGGTCCGTTCCAGATAACGAGTTTCGAGTCAGCGATTACTTTGCTATACGTTTCTCTCGTTTTCGGTCCGATATCAAGAGCTTCCCAATCGGAAGGAATTTCTTCAATGCTTACCACTTTCGTGTTGGCATCATTTGAGAAATCATCACCAATGATAACGTCTTGTGGCATATAGAAATTGACGCCTTTTTCTTTTGCTTTATCCATGAATGATTTCGCTAGATCGATTTTATCTTCCTCAAGAAGAGACAAACCAACTTCATGGCCAAGTGCTTTTACAAATGTATAAGCAAGACCACCACCGATGATCAAGTTATCTACTTTATCAAGTAGGTGATCAATCACACCGATTTTATCTTTTACTTTTGCTCCACCAACAATAGCTGTGAATGGACGGGAAGGTTCTGTTAGAGCACTTCCAAGAACTTCAAGTTCTTTCTCCATAAGAAAACCAGCTACAGCAGGAATATGATGAGCGATACCTTCTGTTGAAGCGTGAGCACGGTGTGCTGCGCCAAAAGCATCATTTACGTAAAGATCTGCCATTGCAGCAAATTTTTTCGCAAGGTCTTCATCATTCTTCTCTTCTCCAGCTTCGAAACGAACATTCTCAATAAGAAGAAGGTCGCCATCTTCTAGATCTGCAATCGCACGGTCAACTTCTTCACCATAGACTGCATCTGTTTTTGTAACGGTTTTGCCAATGAGGTCGCTTAAGCGGTCTGCAACCGGATCAAGACGTAGCTCATCAACAGCTTCACCTTTTGGACGTCCAAGGTGGCTTGCAAGAATGACTTTCGCTCCCTGATCAGACAAATGCTTGATCGTAGGAAGTGCTGCTTTAATGCGCGTTTCATCTGTTACCTTTCCATCTTCCATAGGTACATTGAAATCCACGCGGCAGAATACCTTTTTGCCTTTTAACTCAACGTCACGAATTGATTTTTTGTTCATCACGCACGTCCTCCTCTGCACAAAGTTTTAAAAGGTTCACCTTTTAAATAAAGCTATATCGTTAGTAAAGACAATGGAAAAGGAGGAAGGCCCAAGACTTCCTCCTCCTCTATTAACAATTCTTATTATAGCCCTTTTGCAGCGATGTAGTCGACTAGATCTACTACACGGTTAGAATAGCCCCACTCGTTGTCATACCAAGAGATAACTTTAACCATGTTTCCATCGATACCCATTGTAGAAAGACCATCTACGATTGAAGAGTTCGGGTTACCGTTGTAGTCTTTTGATACTAGTGGCTCGTCGCTGTAACCAAGGTATCCTTTAAGATCGCCTTCAGCAGCTTCTTTAAGAGCAGCGTTTACTTCATCAACTGAAACGTCTTGATCAAGTTCAGCTACAAGGTCAACGATTGATACGTTTGGTGTAGGTACACGCATAGCCATACCATTCAACTTACCATCAAGCTCTGGAAGTACAAGAGATACTGCTTTAGCAGCGCCTGTAGATGTTGGAATGATGTTTTCAGCTGCTGCACGAGCACGACGGTAGTCTTTGTGTGGAAGATCAAGAATTTGCTGATCGTTTGTATATGAGTGAGTTGTTGTCATAAGACCACGCTTAATACCGAACTTGTCGTTCAATACTTTAGCTACTGGTGCAAGACAGTTTGTCGTACAAGATGCGTTAGAGATAACGTGATGGCTAGCTGCATCGTACTTGTCTTCGTTAACACCTAGAACAACTGTAATGTCTTCGTCTTTAGCTGGTGCGGAGATGACAACTTTCTTAGCTCCTGCTTCAAGGTGCTTCGCAGCATCGTCACGGTTTGTGAAACGGCCAGTGGATTCGATTACCACTTCAACACCAAGATCTCCCCATCCAAGTTGTGCTGGGTCGCGCTCAGAAAGAACTTTGATTTCAGTTCCGTTAACAACAAGATTCTCGCCGTTAACTTCAACTTCTACATTAAGTTCTCCATGTACGGAATCGTATTTAAGAAGATGTGCAAGCATGTTTGCATCTGTAAGATCGTTTACAGCTACAACATCAACACCAGGGTTGTTTAATGCTGCACGGAATACGTTACGTCCAATACGTCCAAAACCGTTAATACCTACTTTTGTTGCCATTGTGTAGTTCCTCCTTGAATTTCCTCGTTTCCCGAGGTGTGTTTTATTTAATAAAGGGAATCTCCCTCTAATAACGCTTTAGCGGCACCTTCATCTGTAACAAGAATGCTTTGAATCCCTGTCTTTAGATAAGCTGCGATGGCTTTTGCTTTCGAACGACCGCCGGCTACCGCAATGACTAATTCGCTACGCTCTAAATCTTCGAGTTGCAGCCCGATTGTCTTCACTTTGTGAACAACTTCTCCTGACTGATTGAAGTAATACCCAAACGCTTCAGCAACAGCATGTTCTCGCTCGATTTTTTCAACAACATCAAGCGTCGACTTACGTCTTTGTGCCATCGTTCTAGCTTCCCCAATCCCATGAACCACAATACCGGCTGACTTAATAATCTCAAGGATATCTTTGACGCCCGGTTCTTCGATAAGGGATTGGTATGCTTCTTCACTCAACTGATCTGGAACATGGAGCAAACGATAGTCAGTATGGGCTTTTCTTGCCATCTTCGCACATATCGTGTTCGCCTGATTTTCTACCTGTTCACCAAGACCTCCTCGGGCTGGGACAAACAGCGTTCCTTCCATTTCTGAAGAAGGAATCATCATATCAGCTACACCTGCGAGCGTGGTACCGCCCGTTACAGCAATTACTCTATCTTTTAGCTGAAACTTTTTCAAGCGTCCCACAGCGGCTCGACCCATTTCTTTTTTTACCCAGGGTATATCATCACTATCACCAGGGACAATAAACACTTCCGGTATGCCTAGCTTATCTTTCAGACGCTTTTCAAGGTTATCGAGACCGGACACTTCATTCATAACCGGTTCAAGTTCCAACAAAAGCTGTTCACCCTCTTCTGTCAGGTGCATACCTTGTATCGACATATGTAGTAGCCCCTGATCTTTCAAGAACGTTACTTCGCTTCTGAGAACCCGCTCGGTGATATCCAAACTGTTCGCAAGACTTCTACGTCCAATAGGCTGCATAAGTCTTAATTGTCTCAATACCCGATAGCGCTTATTCATAACTTCTAGCATGTCCGGCAATAATTTTTGTTGAAGTGACAATAATGAGCGCATAATTCGTCTCCCCTGCTGTTCTTCTTTTTTCCCGAGACGTAATATGTCCCGCTTAGACATTTTCAGTCCCACCTGGATCAAAAAGAACTTCTTACAGTTTTCATTGTAGCAGTTGCCAAAAGCATGGGCAACTATGTTATACTTAAAATTTTAAAGTAAGCGTTTTCTTATTGTTTTTTTTGAGATTTGACCATAATCTACGATTTCACCTTCGATTTCGACAACTGGAATCATGAGCATAAATTTTTCCAAGAGCGCCTCATCACTATAAATATCTACCGTTTGTAGTGAGAACGTCACTTCCTCCTGTAACTCCTCAAGAAGATAAGCTGCTTCATCACAAAGTGGACATGTCGCCTTCGAATATAAAGTAACCGATTTACTCATCAATTAAACCTCCCTTCTTTCAATTTTCTAGTTTACTTAACAAGGTATTTAAACGCAAAAAAAGAGCCACCTTCCCGGCAGCTGTTACGTAAATCGCTTTCGCTTAGATGAACTTAAGATCTTTAATTCGTCTCGATATTTTGCAATTGTTCGTCTTGATACTTCAATTCCACGCTGGATATGAAGAGCTTCTACAATTTTCTGGTCTGATAACGGTTTGAGTTTATTCTCATTCTCCACAAGTTCTTTAATAAAGAGCTTAACACTGGAAGAAGAAGCCCCTTCCCCAGATTCACTCGCTAACTTTGAAGTGAATAAATCTTTTAGTGGGTACAAACCATGTGGCGTTTGAACATATTTACTTTTAATTGCCCGACTTACTGTCGATTCATGGACATGAGCTTCATTAGCTACTTCTTTCAATGTGATCGGTACAAGGTCACTCATGCCATTTCTTAAAAATCCTTGTTGATGGACAATCACAACGCCCATAATTGCCCTTAACGTCTGCTTTCTTTGTTCAATGCTTTTCATTAACCAGCTGACTTGCTGGTATTTGTCCTTCAAATAGTCGGCTGCTTCATTATGTTTAAATGAACGATACGTGTTGCTCACTTTCATTGCCGGCAAATCATCATCAAGCAGTGTAACCGTAAATCGTCCATTTTTCTCTTGGATCATAACATCCGGTACGATGTACGTTGTTTTCTCAGTAAACCACTTCGTTCCTGGACGCGGGTCAAGGTCTGCTACCAAATCTGCCGCCTGTTGAATGTGCTCGACAGGAACGTGGTACTGCTTCGAAAGCTCACGGTATTTCTTTTCTGCTAACGCTTTCAAATGATCAGATACGAGCAATCGAGCAAGTTCAAAGACCTCCCCCTCTTGATTTAGCTGTAAAGAAAGACATTCCGATAAAGAGCGAGCCCCTATACCTGGAGGGTCGAGTAACTGAACCTGTCGTATCGCTTCAGTTAACTCAAATTTGTCACAGTCTAAACAACTCATCACTTCTGTTTCGTTGATTCGTAAGTAGCCACTTTCATCGATGTTATCAATTAAATAATGGACAATTCCAGTTATTTTTTTTGGAAGGTTTATGCACCTCGTCTGCTCGTGAAGCTCATCGTGCAGACTTCTTCTTGTTTCCGCATATTCCAGCGGGTCTTGTCTAGTCCCATTCTCGTAGGAACGTTTTGAAGAACGAACGCCGCTCTCCCATGATGGTGACTGTAATTCAATAAGTGGATTTTCAAGAGCCTGTTCTTTCACGTACTCCAGTAATTCAGCCGTAGAATATTGGAGTATAGAAATCGCTTGATGCAACTGGGTTGTCATGACTAGTTTCGTTGTCTGCTTTTGTATCAATCCTAATTCCATCGCAATCCCTCCACCTTCATCATACTATATCGTTTCATTTTATGGTATGAAAAATCGAAAATGAGCAGAATTTTCTGTTTTTTAATGATGGTTCTTGACACCATTTTTAATAACAATGATGAAATCGCCCGTCCCTCAGTCAAATTTCTACATAAACTGTCTTATAGAGAGAAAAAAGGAGGCAAATGCCATGGATTTAGCGGTATATGGAATTGCTTTGCTTCCAGTCATCATTGGAGTAGTACATCTCTTCAAGGTGTTTGGTTTTCCGGTAAGATTTTTACCCATCCTTTCAATCATCATCGGAATTGTGATGAGTCATGTTTACGTCGAACCGGAAGATTTCAAAAAAGCCTTCTTTATCGGATTATGGCTCGGACTATGCGCTACTGGTATGCACTCAGGCTTTAAACACACGATGAGTGGAACAGGCAGCAAAAGACATGATGATGATCGTGATTGTTAGAAGGCACGACGGATAGCAGAAAGAGTGGACGAGTTCTACTCTTTTTTTCTTTTTCTTATTCAAGAAATCAATCAACAACCGATCGCGTTCTTCTGAATTTGTCTACCATACATAATATAATAAAGTATAAAAAATCCCTCTCGCATCAGCGAAAGGGATTGGAATTATGTATATGGTGCGCCCGGAGGGATTCGAACCCCCGACTGACGCGGTACCGGAAACCACCGCTCTATCCGACTGAGCTACGGGCGCGCTTTATTAGCGCAAAGATTATTATACGGGATCACCCCTTTTTTTGCAAGGTATTTTCCCTGTACCGTTCTTTCATTTGAATGACTTCGTTACTTAAGTCTGAAGCTCTTGACGTGTCAATTATCTCATAGTAAAGTAAAACCAAACACATGTTCTGTTAGGCGGTGGCGATCGTGTTCCAATTAAGTAAAGAAGAATCGAAGGCATTAAGAAACTATCTCTTACTTCCTTACGTAAAAAGAGTGCTGGAAATAGATATGAAATGGGTACAACATTCTAGAGTGAAGCTTCCGCGCCCTTACCTGGAACTGATTCGATCAGCTATGTCACTTGCCTCAACTGATTTAAAATGGGCAAAAGCCATTCTCCATGAAAAAGGAATTCGCGTGTACATTGAAGAAACTAAAGAAGACGTTATCATTTGCAAAGTCTTTTGCCGTGGCTACAATCAAACATACCGATATTCATCTATCCAAATTCGTAACCAGGTAGAGAGAAGAATTCTAACTTATTTTGTATCAGATGAGCGCCTCAAAAAAAGGAGCACGCGGTCTGTTTAAAATAAGGTGAGGCGGGGAAAATGGATGTAGATAGAGAAAGAAAAACACTACTACCTTACCCTTTTCAAAAATAGCACAGCACATTATTTGACCTATATTGACCTTTTAGGTATGATGAACGTACAGCAACTACATATTCCATAAAAATAAAGGAGGAATTTTAAATGGTTTTAATTCCAACGGTAATTGAACAAACAAACCGCGGTGAAAGAGCGTACGACATTTATTCTCGTCTTCTTAAGGACCGTATTATTATGCTAGGAACAGCAATTGACGACAACGTTTCTAACGCTGTAGTCGCTCAGCTTCTTTTCCTTGCTGCAGAAGATCCTGATAAAGATATCTCACTTTACATTAACAGCCCTGGTGGTTCAATCACAGCAGGTATGGCGATTTACGATACAATGCAATTCATCAAGCCTAAAGTATCAACAATCTGTATCGGTATGGCTGCATCCATGGGTGCCTTCCTTCTTGCTGCTGGTGAGCCTGGAAAGCGTTATGCGCTCCCAAACAGTGAAGTAATGATTCACCAACCGCTCGGTGGTACCCAAGGTCAGGCTTCTGACATTGAAATTCACGCAAAACGCATTATTCAAATGCGCGAAAAGCTGAACAAAATTCTTTCTGAACGTACAGGTCAACCACTTGAAACAATTGATCGCGACACAGATCGTGACCGTTTCATGGAAGCAACAGAAGCGAAAGAATACGGCTTAATTGATGAAGTAATGGAAAAGAAAGCATAAACTAGTTTGAATCGAGCCTTTCCTCACTGAGGAAAGGCTCTTTTTTACGCAAAAATTCTTTAGGACAACAAAAAAACGAAGGCTACCGCTTGCACTTAGCGGTAAGCCTTCGCTCTTTAATCTTTCTGCACAAAATCCATGAGTGATGACATAGCATCCTCTTCGTCATTACCATCGACAGTTAAAATAACAGAAGCTCCTGTTCCAACTGCAAGGCTCATGATACCCATAATGCTTTTGGCGTTCACTTTCTTTCCATCTTTTTCAAGGAAAATATCCGCGTTAAAACGGTTTGCTTCCTGTACGAAAAGGGCTGCAGGTCGAGCTTGTAATCCTGTCTCTAATGTCACAACAACTTCTTTTTGAACCACTTGTTCATTCCTCCCCTTATTTATAACTGCTGATAAGAAAAACGGATCGAGGACTCTTATTTAGCGAGTGTAAAAACGAGTATCAGCAGATGGTCGTTTTCCCTCAAAATAAGTAAGCGCTATCTCAGACTGTGAAAAATTTAGAAAAACCTCATTCCCTGCGCTATGAGGGAATGAATGTTTTTCTTTAACCCTGCTTTCCTTCTAGTCGGAAAGCTACTGTCCACCAGTAGTCAAGACTATGGTGAGGACGACTATGAAATTGGCTTACCGTTACGAAGCTTATCAGCAATTTGGTCAATTTTTCTCAATCTGTGATTGATTCCGGATTTGCTAATTGCTCCACCCGTGACCATCTCGCCAAGCTCTTTTAATGTTACATCCTGGTGTTTCACTCGAAGTTCCGCAATCTCCCTTAATTTATCAGGAAGAATTTCAAGCCCAACTTCTTTTTGGATAAAGCGGATGTTCTCAACCTGCCGAAAAGCTGCACCGACTGTCTTATTCAAATTGGCTGTCTCACAATTCACAATCCGATTAACAGAATTTCGCATATCTTTCATGATGCGGACATCTTCAAAGTAAAGCAGCGCCTGATGGGCCCCGACAACACTTAAAAACTCTGTAATCTTTTCACCTTCTTTGATATAGACGATGTAACCTTTCTTTCGCTCAAGCATCTTCGCATTTAAACCAAATTCATTCATTAAGTTACAAAGTGACTCTGTATGCTCTTCATACATGGAGAAGATCTCCAGATGGTAAGAGGTTTCAGGGTGATTAATGGAACCCCCAGCAAGAAATGCTCCTCTTAGATAAGAGCGTTTACAACAGGCCTTTTTCGTAAAGTCACTCGAAATCGTTCTAGTAAACGTAAATGCATTATCCATAATGCCGAGATCTTCAAGAAGCTCTCTCGCTTTTGCTGAGACCCGAACAATGTAAACATTGTTTTTCTTCAATCTCATCTTCTTACGGACAAGCAGTTCAACATCATAATTATAAATCCGCTTAATAAGCGTATAAATCCTTCTTGCAATGGCAGCATGTTCTGTCGGAATGTTTAAAATCAACTGTCTGTTTCCAAACGAAATGGATCCATTCATTCGTATAAGAGCTGCTAGTTCTGATCTTGCACAACAAGGTTTGCTTTCTAACTGCGTTAATTCTTTCTTTGTATCAGCAGCAAATGACATTGCCATCCCCCCTTTTTCATGCAGGGGCCCCACTGACCCATCATGCTCTTCTATCGTCTAATAAAGATAGAAGAATCGATGATATTTTTTTCGCATCATGGCGTACATATTTCTCATCGTATTGGATAATTTTATCACTGATTACATGAAAACCAAAGCTCTTCAGACGATTTTCGTCATATTGCACAACCTCTGCTCGTTCTTGTGCATAACGTTTTTCATAAAAAGAGGGAATCATTTCTTCATTTACAATAATCGTATCCATAAGTTTATAGCCAATGTGATCAATGAGTGCCTGCACGTGGTCACTCGCCGTATAATTTTCTGTTTCGCCTAACTGAGTCATAACGTTACAAACATATACTTTTCTTGCTTTTGCCTGCTGAATTTCTTTCGCGATGCCTGGCACAAGTAAATTCGGTAAAATGCTTGTATATAAACTACCTGGTCCAAGTACAATTAAATCTGCTTCACGAATGGCTCGAATCGATTCGGGTAGCGCTTTGATCCCTGGTGGTGAAAGAAACACTCGTTTAATTGCTTTGTTTGCCTTTGGAATTTGGGATTCACCTTGTACAAACGTTCCATCACGCATTTCCGCATGTAACACAATGCTTTGATTCGATGCAGGGAGAACTTCACCACGTACGTTCAAGACGCGACACATTTCTCTTACGCCTTTTACAAAGTCTCCGGTAATATCGGTCATGGCTGCGAGCATTAAGTTGCCAAGAGAATGACCAGACAAACCATTTCCGTTTTTAAAACGATGCTGCATCAATCCCTCTAATAATGGTTCAACTTCAGATAAAGCTGTAATAACATTTCGCACATCGCCTGGAGGAGGAATATCAAACTCGTCACGCAATCGACCTGAACTACCTCCATCGTCGGCTACTGTTACTATGGCAGTGATGTCGACAGGAAACTTTTTAAGTCCACGTAGAAGTACCGATAGGCCTGTTCCTCCGCCAATGACGACAGCCTTTGGCAGATTAGTCTCATCCATATTATTTGTGACCCTTCCCTTTTTCAATATCCCGATGCGTAATATTTGTTCGATACTCTGATTCAAAGTGATGGCCGATGTGTTCAGCAAAAGCAACAGAACGATGCTTTCCGCCCGTGCAGCCAATGCCGATAACTAGCTGACTCTTTCCTTCTCTCTTATATTGCGGGAGCATATAGGCAAGCATATCAATTAACTTCTCAAGAAAGATTTGTGTTTCCTTCCACTTAAATACATAGTTCGCGACTTCTTCTTCCACACCTGTTTTTGGACGCAAATGCTCCACATAATGAGGGTTTGGAAGAAAGCGAATATCAAATACAAGGTCAGCATCAATCGGAATGCCGTATTTAAAGCCAAATGACATCACGTTTACGCCAAAGTTTTCTTTTTCATTGTTCGAAAAGCGCTCCATGATTTTCTCTCGAAGTTGCACCGGTTTAATATCGCTTGTATCAATAATTTGTTGAGAGCGGCCTTTCAACTCTTCCAACATTTCACGTTCTTTTTGGATACCTTCCAGTGGCAAACCTTCTGGTGCCAGCGGATGAGAGCGCCTTGTTTCTTTATAGCGTCTGACGAGTGTGGAGTCTTTTGAATCAAGGAAGAGCACTTCTGCATCCAAGCGATCATGTGAATCCAAATGATCAACGGCTTCCACTAGATGATCAAAGAAATCTCCGCCGCGTAAGTCCATCACGAGCGCTACTTTATTTAACTTTCCTTCTGATCCGTCAACCATTTCAACGAACTTCGGTAAGAGAGCTGGCGGCAGGTTATCAATACAGAAGTAGCCAATATCCTCAAAACACTGCATCGCAACCGTTTTACCCGCACCACTCATTCCTGTAATAATGACCATATGAATGCGTTTATCGATTAAATCGGTCATTTTCCCCACTCCGTTTCTCAATTTCTCTTATTGGTACACGTTTTATTAAGACGGGTCTAGTCGATAAGAAAGTAATTTGAAGTCGGGGGTATAGGTGAACGTTCCATAAATAATTCCATGGCCTTTCATCATATAGTCAAGAATATGATAATCTCCCGGAGCCATTGGAAGGTCACTCACATCATCTGTTTTTACCCAAGCTACTTTTCCTTCTGCTGACTTTTCTACTGATTCCCCATCGTATTCCGTTGCAAGAAACGTAAACATCATCCATTCAGACTTAGTTACTTCATTTTCTTTAATAATGAATGTGAAAATCCCCTTAAGTTTAGGGTTCTTTAAATAGACACCAGTTTCTTCTCGGAACTCGCGAATCACCGAATCACGGATGGATTCTTCCGATTCCATCTTTCCACCTGGTGCAACCCACCAACCTCGGCGCGGCTTTTGTAGTAAGAGTACGCGATCATTTGCTTCGTCGTTTAAAATGCAGTTTGTTACTCGTTGCACAATTGTCACCTCAATTCAATCATCCTGTTAGTATACGAAAGCCTGAAAGAAGCTCAGACTTCAAGATTTTCTACCCATAGTATACTATGATTGCTGACCATGAACAATGAGAGCGGTTTGGATTAGCCATGAAGATTTATCTCATTCAGGCAAAAAAAGAGCACGGTGCATAAATGCCCGTGCAAAAGAGTGAATCTATTTAAAGGGGGTTAAATCTATTACTAGTTTACCCCATTTGTATTTCACCGCTGTTACAGCAAAATTAAAAGGGAATGACGCGGTGACAGGCACCACCCGATACCGCTCGAAGGCTGTCGAAACGGGTTTTAATGCAAGCTATAAAGAAAAAGCAGAGGGTCGCCCTCTGCTTTTATACCGAATTAGACTAGCGCTTCTTTTCCAGCATCTTCTAATGATTCAATGTAGTGCTGAACAGATTGCGCAGCAATACTACCATCGCCAGTTGCCGTTACGATTTGACGAAGCATTTTGTCACGAATGTCACCTGCTGCATAGATACCAGGAACCTTCGTCGCCATGTTTTCGTCTGTCACGATATAGCCTTCTTCGTTTGTAATATTAAGACCGCTAACAGCTTGGTTTAATGGAAGCATACCGATGTAAATAAAGACACCATCCGCGCTGAATTCACGCTCTTCACCAGTTACTGTGTTTACAAGAAGCGTTTTATTCACTTTACCATTTTCACCCAGAATCTCTTTCACCGTATGGTTCCAGATGAAATCAATTTTTTCGTTATCAAACGCGCGCTGTTGAAGAATTTTCTGTGCTCGTAGCTGATCACGTCTGTGTACAATGGTTACTTTAGAAGCAAACCGTGTAAGATACACGCCTTCCTCAACGGCTGAATCTCCACCACCTACGACAACAAGCTCTTTGTTCTTAAAGAAAGCTCCGTCACAAACCGCGCAATAAGAAACACCACGGCCGCTATACTCTGCTTCTCCAGGAACACCAATCTTCTTGTATTCTGCACCACTCGTTACAATAATGGCTTTTGCATGAAATTCTTGATTTCCTGATACGACTGTCTTGTAGTCACCGTTATCACGAATTTCTTTCACATCACCATATTGATATTGAGCGCCAAATTTCTTCGCGTGCTCAAACATTTTCGTAGAAAGGTCTGGACCAAGAATGCTATCAAAACCTGGATAGTTTTCTACATCTTCTGTATTTGCCATTTGTCCGCCCGGAATCCCGCGTTCAATCATAAGAACGTCGAGATTAGCACGAGAAGTGTATACAGCTGCAGTCATACCTGCAGGTCCGGCACCGACAATAATGACATCATAAATTTTTTCACTCATCTGCTTCACTTCCTTCACGTTTCTATCATTAGATTATATTGATTATCAAAAAATAATATTTCTTATTTAGAATCATATCTGATTGTTGGTCAAAAGTCTACCAGTCTGCTCAAACGCCCTTTGTTTCAAGTAAGTCCGTTAACTTTTTACGATACGCATAGACAGTCGATCCAGAGACATCAAATGCTTTGGCGACTTCGATTTGAGTGACATTGGTTTGTTTTACTTTATGCCACATGTAAAACATCGCAGCAGCAGTTGCTTTCACGTTTTGAAAGGCTTTGCCACTACTTGAAAGTTTAACATAACAAGGTAACCAGATCATCGCAATTAGCTCATGCAAATCTGAGTCACTAATATCAGTCTGTTCGAGCTCAGCGATAATACGCATACCTGATCGTACGTACTCAGGAAAATCGGTCTGCGTTCGAACGGTATACGCTTTTTCTCCATCGACGATTTGAACGGCATCGTCAGAAAGTGTAATGGCAATATACGCCGAAAGCTCCTTAACAAGAAGAGGTTCATCCTTACGTTTACAATAAGTTTGTAAGATTGAAGCACTTTCTGGATCTCGCCTCGTATAGAGAAGCATGAGATGAGTCATTCTGGCGTGATAATCATGTTTTCCGTCATGCTTCTCATCTTCTTGAGGCATTTGAGACCGATAGCTAACCTGGCTTTTAAGAAGCGTACCTGCTTCTAGCTCTGTGAGATAACGCGACGCCATTTCATTTGCCGCGTCAACACGTTGAACCTTCTTCCAGTAGCGTTTTGCAAGGTCAGGACGATCAAGCTGAAACGCTGAAACAGCGATCCAATGATAAAAGGGCACGTCCCACACATGTCTTGTATTCTCCACTTTACGAAGCCAGTGAAAAGCAAGTTCATGTTCACCTAAAAACCCAAACGTGCTTCCTAATTTATAAGAATGATCTGGATGGATCGGATAGACATTTTTCAGTCTTTCGAGCATCACATCACGTTTAACATATTGTCCAAGGAAATCATAGAAAAGCGTTAAGTTACAAACCGCGTTTAGATTCCCTTCATTTTTCGTTAAGACGTCATCGAGTACTTCGACGGCTTCCTCATACTGCTCACTATAAAAATAAGCGAGGGCAAGGTTATTGTAAGCAGGCCAAAACTCAGAATAAACTTCTGTCATCCGCTCAAGTAACTCAATCGCTTCAAGAAAATGTCCCGCTTCAATCGCTTTACGAGCGGCTTCATGCTCTTGAATCAGCTGTTCTTCTTCGCCGATTTCTTGTGGAATATTCTCAGATTGCTCGAACAAAATCAGATCAACTAACTCTTCGGCATCTTCCATGAACTCACCTTCTGGTTCATACTCAAGATAAGCTCTTGCATGCTCTTCCGTTTGTTTAAACAGACCCATATGTGCAAAGTTGTTCGCAAGGAAAAAGTAGCAATCATAGTATTCAGGATCTAGATCGTCAAGAACAAATTTCAGCCATTCATTTGATGCTTCATATTCGCCTAATTCCGACAGGACCGCTGCAAGTTGACATATATAATCGACTTCTTCGGGGACAAGTTTAACCGCACGTTCAAGATGCTGTCTTGCTTTATCCAAATTCCGTTGCTGATAGGCTCTCATAGCCTTTTTATAAAAATAATCTCCGTCCTGAACGAACGGAATCAGTCGGCCTTTCATTTCCGAAGAAGCATGAAGTTCTTTCCTCATGTTTCCCCCCAATAATCTTTCTTCAAGTAATTCTATTACCAGTCATATCCGTTCAAAAGTATAACATACATCTACTTCCAATCGTAAAAGAAAATAAGTAGAAAAAACTGGCTAAATGCTCAGGTACGCTCTTCGAATCGTTTTGGTCTAATGCACCCCAAAATAAAAACGAGCTCTTCGGCTCGTTTTTATTTCCACATATCTTTTTTGCGCTTTGAGATTTCTTGCGCAATAAAACCAATTCCCATTCCAAGCAGCACACCAGGGCCTGGTTCACCGAGAAAAAGTCCAATAGCAAGTCCCACAAACATGAACCCTACAAACATGTAACCTCTCTCCATTTCTCGTAATTGAATTTACTCTTGTCTACGAATGGGAGAGAAAGAAGTTTCATTATTTTGAAGCGTGTCGTTCCTCAAGTACCTGAAGAACGTCATCGAGCGCACATTCCTGCTCTCTCAACAACACCATCAAATGGAAAATCAAGTCGGCTGATTCCCACGTAAGTTCTTGGTGGTCGCGGTTTTTTGCTGCAATGATGACTTCGGAAGCTTCTTCGCCAACCTTCTTTAGAATCTTATCAACACCTTCATTAAAGAGATATGTTGTATAAGCTCCATCAGGACGCTCAGCTTCTCTTTTAGCAATCGTTTGTTCGAGTGTATTGAGGATAGCAAAACGATCCCCATTTGACTTTGGTTCTTCTGAAAGAAGAGATTCACTGAAACAAGAGTAAGTCCCTTTATGACAGGCCGGTCCCTCGGGATTTACAAGCACAAGCACTGCGTCTTGATCACAATCATAGCGAAGATCAAGAACGGTCTGCGTATTGCCTGAAGTCTCTCCCTTATGCCAGAGTTCTTCGCGTGAACGGCTGTAAAACCACGTTTCCTTTGTTTCAATTGTTTTCGTTAGTGACTCTTTGTTCATATAAGCTAGCGTTAACACTTCTTTACTCGCTACATCCTGTACAATCGCTGGCACAAGGCCTTTTTCATCAAATTGAATCATTTCGGTATTCATCGAATCGCCACCCCGTTTTGTTTTAAGTAATCTTTCACATGCGATAGTGAGGTTTCTTTATAGTGGAAGATTGATGCGGCTAAAGCAGCATCTGCTGAAGCATCGTGGAAGACCTCGAGAAAGTCTTCAGAAGACCCTGCTCCTCCTGATGCAATGACAGGAATGGAAACAGCTTCGCCAATCGCTTTCGTTAGAGGAACATCAAACCCATCTTTACTTCCGTCCGCATTCATACTTGTTAATAGAATTTCGCCAGCACCCATTTCCTGAGCTTTGATCGCCCACTCAACAGCATCCCATTCCGTTGCCGTACGACCACCGTGGGTATAAACGCGCCATGAATTTGTTTCTTCTTCCCACTTTGCGTCAATTGCAACGACCATGCACTGTGTTCCAAAATAATCGGCGCCTTCACGAATTAATTCCGGACGAAGAACAGCGGCTGTATTCATCGATACTTTATCAGCTCCGGCACGAAGCACTCGTTTCATATCTTCAAGCTTATTAATTCCACCGCCAACGGTAAAAGGAATAGCAAGTTCCGCTGCCACCTGTCGCACTACATCGACCATCGTTTCTCTTCCTTCATGAGAAGCAGAGATATCTAAAAAAACAAGCTCGTCTGCACCTTCCTCATCGTACACTCTCGCTAATTCAACAGGATCACCGGCATCTCTAAGCCCTACAAACTGGATGCCTTTCACAACGCGGCCGTCTTTCACATCCAGGCACGGGATAATTCGTTTCGTCAGCATCCCTAGACCTCCAGCGCTTGTTTTAAAGTAAATTGATTCGTGTAGAGAGCTTTTCCGATAATTGCACCACTAATGGAATCACTTCTTTGTTCAAGACTTTTCACATCATCAAGGTTGCTGATCCCACCTGAAGCAATCACGTCTTTACCGGTAGCCTCACCAAGCTCAGCAATTGCTTCAACGTTTGGACCTGATAGCATTCCGTCTTTTGAAATATCCGTAAAAATGAAAACCTCTGCGCCATGCTCAGCAAGCTCTTTTCCAAGATCGACTGCTTTGATTTCGGATGTTTTTAGCCAGCCTTCAACTGCGACATATCCATCTCTTGCATCAATTCCGATCGCAATCTTTTCTTTATATTTCGCGAGCATTCTTTTCACAAAGTCTGGATCAGATATGGCACTGCTACCGAGAATAATCCGATCAACACCGTTTTCAAGGTAATAAGCAACGTCTTCTTCCGTTCGAATTCCTCCTCCAACTTGAACACGCGCCGATAAGTTGTTGGCCACCTCAAGAACGTGGCGATCATTTACACGCTTTCCCTCTCTTGCCCCGTCAAGATCAACCATATGAATCCACTCGGCTCCATCATCAGCAAATTGCTTTGCCATATCAAAAGGCGAATCGCCGTAAACCGTTTCTTTATCGTAATCACCTTGCAAAAGACGTACACATTTGCCGCCTCTCATATCAATAGCAGGATAAATGGTAATTGGCATCTTATGCGTCATTCCTTTCTACGTATTGGGCATAGTTTTTTAGAATCGTAAGACCAGCATGACTGCTTTTCTCCGGATGGAACTGGGTGCCAAACACCTTCCCTTTACCAACAACAGCCGGAACTTCCTCAGCATAATCAGCTGTTGAAATTAAAACATCACGATCATCTGTATCCACATAATAGGAGTGCACAAAATACACGTGCTCATCACCGACACCATTCATTAAAAAGGAATCAGGCTGATGAATCACTAGCTTGTTCCACCCCATATGCGGAACTTTATAGGCATTACCAAACGCATCTTTGCCAGGAAACTTCTTTACTTTACCCGGTAAAAAAGAGAAGCCCTCCGCATACCCATTTTCATCACTTTCTTCAAAAAGAAGCTGCATGCCAAGACAAATGCCAAGTAACGGTTTACCTGCTTCCACTTCTTTTTCAATAAAAGCTTTTAACCCCGTTTCCGTTAAAATCGCCATCGCATCACGAAAAGAACCAACTCCAGGAAGGAGAAGTCCAGTCGCTTTGGCGAGCTCCTTCTCATCCTCTGAAACAAAATAGTCATAACCGAGACGCTCTAGTGCCTTACTTACGCTGTATAAATTCCCCATCCCGTAGTCAATAATACCGATCATTTAAAGCATTCCTTTCGTTGATGGCACACCTTTTACTCTGGGATCGATTAGCGTTGCCTCATCTAGAGCACGTCCGAGTGCTTTAAAAATAGCTTCAATAATGTGGTGTGTATTGTGTCCGTAGTGAACAATCACGTGTAAGTTCATTCTTGCTTCAATCGCAAGCTTCCACAAAAACTCATGCACCAATTCAGTATCAAACGTTCCAACACGATTCGATGGAAGTTCCACACGATATTCAAGGTGTGGTCGGTTGCTTAGATCTACGACAACCTGAGCAAGCGCATCATCCATCGGAACAAACGCATTGCCATATCGCTTAATGCCTTCTTTTGACCCAAGCGCCTGTTTTAGTGCTTCACCAAGGCAAATTCCAATGTCTTCTGTTGTGTGGTGATCATCAACTTCTGTGTCCCCATTTGCCGCAATCGCTAAATCAAACTTGCCATGCTTCGTGAACAAATCAAGCATGTGAGTAAGAAAAGGGACACCGGTTTGCAAATCAGTTTTTCCACTTCCGTCTACCCCAAAGGATAAGTTAATCGATGTTTCAGAGGTTTCTCTTGAAATGGAACTTTTTCTTTCTTCGCTCATTTTAAATCCTCCAATCGAAGTTCAACAGCTCTTGCGTGAGCATCAAGCCCTTCAAGCTTAGCCAGCGCTGCGATGCTGTTACCGTTCTTTCTCAATGCTTCTTTACTATAAGAAATAACGCTTGATTTTTTAATAAAGTCATCTACTGACAATGGACTTGAAAATCGGGCGGTTCCATTCGTTGGGAGAACGTGATTAGGTCCAGCAAAATAATCCCCAACTGGCTCGGAGCTATATGGCCCAAGGAAAATCGCTCCAGCGTGACGAATTTTCCCTAGCAGCGTCATCGGCTCATCGACCATAATTTCAAGGTGCTCAGGCGCAAGTTCATTTACAGCTTCAACCGCTTCCGCAAGGTGATCCACAACATAAATCATGCCATAATCCTCAATCGACGTTGCGGCAATGTCGGCGCGCGGAAGTGCAACGAGCTGTTGCTTCACTTCTTCCTGTACGCGCTCAGCAAGAGCAGATGATGTTGTGACAAGAACGGCGCTTGCCCGCTCATCATGTTCAGCTTGGGATAAAAGATCTGCTGCAACATAAGCTGGATTCGCCTGTTCATCAGCTAACACAACGATTTCACTTGGACCAGCGATCATATCAATATCGACGATCCCAAACACTTCTCGTTTCGCAAGTGCAACGAAGATGTTACCCGGTCCTACAATTTTATCAACCGGGGAAATTGTTTCGGTCCCGTATGCGAGTGCCGCAACTGCTTGAGCGCCGCCTACTTTAAAAATTTCCGTAACGCCTACTTCATTTGCTGCAACAAGAACACCAGAAGGGACATTTCCCTCTGCATCAGGCGGTGTGACCATTGCAATTCGCTTTACACCCGCAGCGATGGCCGGAATGACGTTCATGAGTACCGAAGAGGGATAAGCGGCTTTTCCACCAGGAACATAGACGCCAACAGAATCAAGTGGCGTCACTTTTTGTCCTAGCATTGTACCGTCTTCAGCCGTCGTAAACCAGGACTGACGGCGCTGACGCTCGTGAAACGTTTGGATGTTCTTTGCAGCCTGTCTAATCGTTGTGATGAGTTCATCAGATAAATCGGTATAGGCGCTTTCGATTTCTTCAGCTGAAACGCGCAGTTCAGTTAAGTCTGCTCCATCAAACTTCTTTGTGTTTTCCTTAATCGCTTCATCACCAGTCGCTTTCACTTGTGAAAGAATCGAAAGAACAGCCTGACGCTGCTCTTCCGTTCCTTGCTCAATCGAGCGTTTAATGGAAATGCCTTCATTACGATTAACGATTTTCATCTGCACTCTCTCCTTCCACAACTGCTGAAAGACGTTCGACCATATCGTCAATAATGGCATCTTTCGTTCGATAGCTTACTGGGTTCACAATAAAGCGCGATGTGATTGGCTCAATAAATGCCGTTTCCATTAAGCCGTTTTCTGTTAAGGTTCGACCTGTTGAAACAATATCAACGATGCGATCCGCTAGACCAATCAGTGGCGCAAGCTCAATCGATCCGTTTAGCTTAATGATTTCAACTTGCTCACCCTGCTGACGGAAGTAATTTGACGCAACGTTCGGATATTTTGTTGCGATTTTCGGTGCCACCCCTTTAATAGGACCATCTGAGAGTCCTGCAACCGCGAGATAACAACCGCTAATTTTCAGATCAAGCACTTCATACACATTCCGTTCTTCTTCAAGCATCACGTCTTTCCCAGCGATTCCAACGTCAGCTACGCCGTGTTCCACATAAGTTGGAACATCCATTGGTTTCGCTAAAATAAAACGAAGATTTTCTTCTTCTATATCAATGATTAACTTCCGTGAATCATCAAACTCAGGGGGAAGTTGATAACCTGCATTTCGAAGCAATTCAACTGCTTCTTCAAAAATACGCCCTTTCGGCATGGCCATCGTTAGCATGATTACATCCCCTTTCCGCTCTTACCGATTAAATAGGTTACATCTTCAAAACGCTCAGAGTAAGCATCAAGATTCGTTATACCGCTTAACTCCTGCACAACAACTTTCTCGCCATCCGCTCGTCGTTCTGACGCCTGTTGAATGGCTTCTTCTCTTCGTTCAGGGCTGAAGATAATGGCATTAGGCAAGCGCTCATGATCCGTTACCCCTAGTGCTTCCGCAAGATGATCAAGGCGAATACCAAAACCCGTTGCCTGAGCTGGACGATCAAAGCGCTCGAGCAACTCATCGTAACGTCCTCCATTACTTAGAGGCACGCCAAGGTTGTTCGCATACCCTTCAAATACAACGCCTGTGTAATAACTCATATGACTTACAAGTGTAAAATCAAATTTTACTTGATCTGAAACACCATAAGCTTTGAGCGTATGTAAGAGTGTGCGAAGCTCATTAAGCACTCGTTCACCAGCTTCATTTGGAAGAAGTTCAATCGCTTCTTCTAATTTTGATCCATCACCACGAATCGTCAGTAATGCCATTAATCTTTTTTGATCAATTGTGGATAGCGGCATTTCCCGAACATGCTGACGGTAGCCTACATAATTTTTCTCATATAAATAACGGCGAAGGACAGCCGCTCGTTCTTCATTTCCAACGATTGAAAGAAACAGTTCTTGAATAAAACCAACGTGCCCAATGGCGATTTGAAAATCTTCAAGGCCTGCTTCTTCTAAAACAGCAGCCATTAATGCAATCACTTCTGCATCAGCACTAGTTGTCCGATCTCCGATTAACTCGACGCCGATTTGTTCAAATTCAGCGGGTTTCCCACCTTCGTCTTCCTGTGCGCGAAACACATTGGAATCATAGGCAAGCCGTAGTGGAAACGGTTCGTTTTTAAGACTTGAAGCTGCCACACGAGCAATTGGGGCCGTCATGTCGGGTCTTAAGACGAGCGTATTGCCACGCTGGTCAAGTAGTTTAAAAAGCTGCTGATCAAGAATGGCAGAAGCTTCGCCTACCGTTTCATAGTACTCTAGCGTGGGGGTGTTCATAAAACGATAGCCCCATCCCTCTGTTACACGCTGAATCTTTTCACGAATGCTTGTTTTCAAGTCATATAGGACCGGTAGCGTATCGCGCATACCGAGCGGTTTCTCAAATACGAATGGTCTTGTCATTTTGTGCACCTCACATTTCCTTTAGTTCGCTAACATACTAACAAGATGAAGTTATTTGTAGTTTACACGGCTTTATTTTTTTCGTCAACCAATAAGGGGCATTATTCCCTTTACTCCTTTTCTGTACTCCAATGTGAATTACCTTTATTTTTTAGGTGATCTTAAAGAATGATGTCGATTTTTGGGTTACTGTCTCATAATTGTGATCACTTCTTCGTAGATTGGGGTAATAACTATGATAGAAACTTTCTTTTCCAAATAATGAAATCTATAATGAGGAAAAGATTAAATGATGAAAAGAGAGGATGTGCCACGTGGTTAATAAAATTTTCTTTTTCCTCGTGATCATCGGCGTTCCCCTATCCGTTGCAGGAAGTCTTCTTCATTGGTCACAAACACTCATGTTTGTCGTCTATTGCTTAACCATTGTTTCTCTTGCCGCTTATATGGGAAGAGCAACCGAAAGTCTTGCAGTAATCTCAGGACCAAGGATTGGTGGCTTGCTTAACGCAACCTTTGGAAATGCAGTTGAACTTATCATTTCAATTTTTGCATTAAGAGAAGGTTTAATTGAAATTGTACTTGCTTCACTAACAGGATCAGTTCTAGGAAACCTGCTCCTTGTTGCTGGTTTGTCATTCTTCGTTGGAGGATTAAAGTTTAAAAGACAAAAATTCAACGTCTATGACGCCAGGCACAATTCCGGACTGTTAATGTTTGGAGTGATTGTGGCATTTGTTATACCTGAAGTGTTCTCAATGGACATGAGTGACGCAGAAGCGATTTCATTAAGTACAGGCATATCCATCATTCTTATCGTTCTTTACCTTGCTGCACTCTTCTTTAAGCTCGTAACCCATCGAGGTGTCTACCAGCACGTTTCTAATCAAGAAGGGAGCGATGCCGGCGGCAAACACGCTCACGAAGAACCTGAGTGGAGTCGAAAAAAAGCGATGCTTGTGCTAGCTCTGTCGACTGCTGCAGTGGCCTATGTATCAGAAAGTCTTGTGCATACATTTGAAACAGTTGGGGATACATTTGGCTGGAGTGAATTATTTATTGGGGTCATCATTGTAGCCATTGTAGGAAATGCGGCTGAGCACGCTTCCGCTATCATCATGGCTTACAAAAATAAAATGGATGTAGCTGTTGAAATTGCAGTTGGTTCAACCTTACAGGTGGCCATGTTTGTTGCGCCACTACTCGTCCTTATCTCCCTTTTCTTCCCGGTGCAAATGCCACTTGTCTTTACGTTACCAGAGCTAGTGACGATGGTAACAGCCGTATTGCTAATGATTGTCATCAGTAATGATGGCGAAACGAACTGGTTTGAAGGAGCGACGTTACTCGCTGCTTACTTAATTATGGGGATCGGATTTTATTTACTTTAATCAAGAAGCCTGCAATTTGCGGGCTTTTTTGTTACAGTAACTGAGGGAAGATCTTCCGCATAACGTGTTAGAAATTGGACTTCATCCTCTTCAGGATGATGGAATGTCCACCTAACGGATCGAACGAAAACGCAGAAAGTAGGCGAAAACATGATTCACCGTAAAACAAGTCGAGAAATTCAATTAATGAAAGAAGCTGGAGAGGTTCTGGCTGATTGCCACAAAGAACTTCGTAGCATTATTAAACCAGGTGTTACAACGAAACAAATTGATGATTTTGTTGAACTCTTTTTAGAAGAACGCGGGGCGACACCAGAGCAAAAAGGCTATCAAGATTACCCTTACGCCACATGTGCTTCTGTTAATGATGTCATTTGTCACGGGTTCCCAGGTTCAAGAAAACTGAAAGAAGGCGACATCGTTACAATCGACATGGTTGTGAATTTAAATGGCGCACTCGCTGATTCTGCATGGACGTATGCAGTAGGAGAAATTTCAGAAGAAAAGCAGCATTTGCTTGAAACGACGAAAAAATCTCTCTACTTAGGTATCGAGCAAGCCGTCATTGGCAACCGCATTGGCGACATCGGCCATGCGATTCAAAAATATGCTGAAGCAGAAGGATTTGGCGTTGTTCGAGATTTCACTGGACACGGCATTGGACCGACTCTTCACGAAGAACCGATGATTCCACATTTCGGTCAGCCCGGTACAGGCGCTAGACTGAAAGAAGGTATGGTGATTACAATTGAACCGATGCTAAACATTGGTAAACCATACAGCACGATTGACGAAGATGGCTGGACAGCTCGCACAGTGGATGGCTCTACATCCGCTCAGTATGAACATACACTAGCCATTACAAAAGACGGCCCAGTTATTCTAACAGATCAGGGTGACGAGTAATTACAAGAAAGCCCGCAGCATCTGCTGCGGGCTTTTATATATCGTGCTTTGCTCGTTCTTCTTTCGTATAGATGACCTGCATTGGATTTCCACCAACAAAAGCCCCTGCTGGCACACTTTTATGAACAAGCGTCCCAGCTGATACAATCGCCCCATCACCAATCGTAATGCCCGGCAACAATGTACTATTCGCCCCAATCATCACCCCATCACCAATGACAACATCGCCAAGGCGATACTCATCTATCAAATATTCATGAGCTAATATCGTTGTATTGTAGCCTATAATGGAGTTTTTTCCGACTGAAATCTTTTCCGGAAACATAATGTCGAGCATCACCATAAGGGCAAATGCCGTTTGGTCACCAATTTTCACACCTAGGAAGGTTTTATACAACCAATTCTTCATAGGAATAAAAGGAGTGTATCGAGCGAGCTGGATCACAATAAAGTTCTTCACGACCTTCCAAAACGGAACGGTTTTATAAATTTGCCAGAGAGCATTGCTACCAGTAACGGGGTACCGCTCTGTGTTTCTCACTTATCGGCTCCAGCAATCGAAAGAATTTCTCCCATATGATCAACCAGGTAATCTGGCTTAAATGAGGCAAGAAAGTCGGATCCTTTAATCGTCCAGGACACACCAACTGTCGTTACACCCGCATTTTGTCCAGCGAGAATATCATATTGGCTATCACCAACCATCAGCGTTTCTTCACGAACAGAACCCAGTTTGTTCATGGCTGTTTCAAGCTGCTCTGGATGTGGCTTAGGATGTTCAACTTCATCAACTGTGATAACGACAGGGAAGAATTGATCAAGCTTTGTTAGCTTTAATCCCATTTCTACCGTGTTTCTCATTTTTGACGTTACGATTGCTAGTTTGTATCCTTTTTCAGATAACGTCTTCACCGTTTCAAATACGCCATCAAATTCCGTGACAAGGTGATCATGATTCGTAATATTATGATCACGATAAAAAGCGACCATTTCTTCTGCACGACTTTCATCATGCTTTGCGAACGTTAAGTAAAGCGGCTCTCCAATAAACTGTTTTAATTCTTCATCCTCATAACGTCCGGGATAAAAATGATCAAACGTATGTTTAAATGAAGCCATAATTAAATCATTTGTATTAATTAATGTTCCGTCTAAATCAAATAAAAGGGTGTTAATACTCATACGATGGATCCTTTCTTTTTGAAGCATTTAGTTCACGACGTTTCCATATAACTGAGATGATTACCGTTAAAAGAATGGCTGTTACTAATCGAACGAGAAGCAACCAGATGACCGGAATCCCGAGTGGAATAAATATGAGGGTATCCTCAATGACAGCATGACACGCCACGAGAAAAATAAACGCTAAATAAAGATCTTTCTTCTCAACGCCATCTTCTTTTGCAGCCTGAATCATAACCCCTGCTCCGTATGCAAGGCCAAAGACAAGTCCTGCAGCAAGCGTTGTCGATGTGTTTTCTTTCATGCCAAGGCTTCTCGTCACAGGTGCCATCCAGCGTGAAAAGGTTGTAAGCCAGGATAAATCTTTCATAACCTGAATGAAAATCATTAGTGGAATGACGATCATAGCAAGCTGCAGAACGCCTAATGACGCTTTTTCCAACCCTTGAAGAAGAATGGGTCCAAAGCCGCTCACCGTTTCATTCGTTTGAGAAACAAGTCCATAAGCTGCCTGCTCGCTCCCACCTTGCCAAACAAGATTGATAGCAAAAGCCGATACGACGGCAAGTCCAATTCTTACAGCAAGAATGACCCAAAGCTTTACACCAACTCTTGCCGCAACGCCCGATTCAATCAGCAAATTATGGGAGAAGGATAGCATAACAGCTAAAATGAAAACTTCTTTAACCGTTAAGTCTAGTGTTAAGATTGCCCCGATTCCAGCATAAAGATTTAAGAAATTTCCTATTACTAAAGGAATGGCAGCGTCCCCTGACAAACCGATCCATTTCATCACAGGAGCGATCAGCGCAACGATCCATTCGAGGACAGGAGTATACCGAAGGAGGGTCATTACTAACGTAATCGGAAAAATGATTTTTCCAAGTTCCCACGTTGTCATCAGTCCTGCTTTTAAACCACGTCGCAAAATCCCCACACTGACACGCCTCCTAGCTTTTTTCGTTATATGGCTTAGCTTTCATCACCTTGCGTCGATAAATAATCAAGGCAACCGATACAATAATCAATACGACTGAGATTACCTGTGCCACTCGAAGCGATTCGGTTAACATTAGGCTATCTGTTCGTAATCCTTCAATAAAATAGCGTCCAAATGAATACCAAATAACGTAAGAAAGGAAAACTTCGCCTTTCTTCACTGACGTTCGTTGCAGAATCACAAGCAACACAACGCCAGCTAAGTTCCAAAGGGATTCATATAGAAACGTAGGGTGATAATACGTACCGTCAATATACATTTGATTAATAATAAATTCTGGCAGCATCAGGTTTTCAAGAAACGCTCTTGTAACAGGCCCCCCATGTGCTTCCTGGTTCATAAAGTTTCCCCAGCGACCAATTGCTTGCCCAAGAAGGATACTTGGTGCAGCGATATCAGCAATTTTCCAGAAAGAGAGACCACGCTTTCTTGTGAAAATGATTGCGGTAATAACGGAACCAATCAGAGCACCGTGAATCGCAATTCCACCTTCCCAAATCGCAAAGATATCACCTGGATTATCTTTATAATAGCTCCATTGGAACGTGACGTAGTAAATACGGGCAGAAATGATTGCAATCGGTACAGCCCATAAGATTAAATCAACAAACGTTTCTTTCGGCAATCCCTGTCTTTGTGTTTCCTTGATGGCTAAAAGCAAACCAAGGTAAGCACCTAGTGCAATGATGATGCCATACCAGTAGATTGAGATCGGTCCAAGCTCTAGCGCGACACGATCAAGTGGCTGTATTGAGGCTAACATGTCGTTGTCTCTCCTTTATCGATATCCTACTTAAGATTAGATGCTATCGTGTTCGTCCCCATCTTCAATTTCTCGCGTCAATCGTTCTGAAAATTGTTTCGCTGCATTCATCCCCATATTTTTCAAACGGAAGTTCATCGCCGCTACTTCAATAATAATGGCAAGGTTTCGGCCAGGTCGAACAGGTACGACAAGTCTTGGCACATTTGAATCAATGATTTTCATGTACTCTTCTTCAAGCCCAAGGCGATCATACACTTTCTTAGAATCCCAAAGTTCAAGATTCATAACAAGAGAAATCTTCTTATAGTTTCGGATTGCACCTGCACCAAATAACGTCATAACGTTAATGATTCCAAGGCCGCGAATTTCTAGAAGGTGTTGAATTAATTCAGGAGCACTTCCTACAAGCGTATTTTCTGCTTCTTGGCGGATTTCTACTGAATCATCAGCTACGAGCCGATGGCCACGTTTTACAAGTTCAAGAGCTGTCTCACTTTTTCCAACACCACTTGAACCCGTAATTAAAACTCCGACACCATAAATATCAACAAGCACGCCGTGGATAGCCGTGTTCGGCGCAAGCTGACTTTCAAGATAGTTTGTTAAACGGCTGCTCAAACGAGTGGTTGTCATCGTTGACCGTATAATGGGAACATCCTTTTCTTTCGATGCCTGAATCAGTTCTTCAGGAACGTCCATTTCTCTCGAAAGTACGATACCTGGTGTCTCGTCTGTACAAAGCTTTTGCATACGCTCCATCTTTTGTTCCTCAGTGAGACCATGAAAGAAAGACATCTCCGTTTTTCCAAGTAGCTGCAAACGCTCTGCAGGATAATAAGTGAAAAAACCTGCCATTTCAAGTCCTGGACGTGAGATATCACTCGTTGTGATCGGTCGATGGATCCCTTCTTCACCACTCACTAATTCTAAATTGAACTTTTCAATCACATCTTTCATACGAACTTTAACCATTCGTAAACCTCCTATGTATGAACCAAAGCAACGGTTCCAATTCAACTTCCCCTATTGTACCATTTCCTATTTCAAAGCACATATAGATTAAAACCAATTTATGATAGGGATTACGCACCTCCCGACCCCAACAAAAAAACCGAAGCATCTGCTCCGGTTTTTTAAGTCTTATTTTACTTTCAACGGTACAACCGCATCGTGCATTTGCTTATCGAGTTCCTGAATGTGTGCTTGCTTCATTTCGTTTGACCAGTTAAGTCGCTTCGCCATGTACTCAATGACAGGCTCTTTCCAACGACGGACCCAATCAATATCAAAGTAAAGTGCACTTGTTCTACGGTTGAAGTAATCAAGCGGCGTTGCCACCATCTCTTCTTCGATCCCATAAATAAGGGTTGAGAACACTTCAAGACTTAAGTGATGGAAGCTTGCCTCTGTTCCAATCGTTTCAATGATTTGATAAATTCGTTCAATATTAGAACCGTAACGCTGTACGAGCGTTTCTGCTTCTTTCACGCTTAAACCAAGCGTAGTTCCGCGTCGTACTTGTTCCGTTGCGTATTCTTTAAAACCTTTGCTTCCGCCAACGTACCCGCCTGATAGCACCATGTTTTTCGTTGTCGAAGCTGGGAACTTTTTATATTTTTCTTCTTTAAATTGATCTGTAATCAGATTGACCACTTTCTCAGCCATTTTACGGTAGCCCGTAAGTTTACCGCCAGCAATTGTAATTAAACCAGAGTCAGAAAGGAAGATTTCATCTTTACGAGAAATTTCAGATGGATCTTTTCCTTCTTCGTGAATCAATGGACGAACACCAGACCAGCTTGATTCCACATCTTCTTTCGTTACATTAATGCCAGGGAACATGAAGTTCGCTGCATCAACAATATAGTCTCTATCTTCGACCGTCATCTGAGGATGTACAGGGTTTTTCGTATATTGTGTATCCGTTGTACCGATGTACGTCTTACCAGCACGTGGGATCGCAAACATCATCCGACCATCATCAAACGGTGTATCGAAATACACGGCTTGCTGGAGCGGGAATTTAGACTGATCAAAAACAAGGTGAACACCTTTCGTTAGGAACATGTGCTTTCCTTTTTTCGATTGATCAAGCTCGCGAATTTCATCTACCCATGGTCCCGCTGCGTTTACGACTTTTTTCGCGCGGATTTCACGTGTTTCACCCGTTACAACGTCTTTCGCGCGAACGCCAACTACTTTCCCATCTTCATATAGAAGCTGTTCCGCTTTCACATAGTTAACCGCTTTTCCACCGCGATGAACAGCTTCCTTCATAATTTCTAGCGTTAGACGAGCATCGTCCGTGCGGTATTCTACATAATACCCGCCGCCTTTTATATCACTTTTACGAAGAAGCGGTTCTTTATCTAACGTCTCTTTCTTCGACAACATACTTCTTCTTTCTTTTCGTTTCACACCAGCTAATCTGTCATAAAGAGCCAAACCTGCTCCAGTAGAGAACTTCCCAAACGTACCGCCTTTAATAATTGGTAGTAGCATCCATTCCGGCGTTGTGACATGTGGCGCGTTTTCATACACAATCGCACGCTCTTTCCCCACTTCAGCAACTAGCCCTACTTCGAAATTTTTAAGGTAGCGAAGACCACCGTGTACGAGCTTCGTTGAACGACTTGACGTACCAGCAGCGAAATCCTGCATTTCGATAACAGCTGCGTTCATTCCTCTCGAAGCTGAGTCAAGTAAAATCCCTGCACCGGTAATTCCTCCACCTACAACGAGGACATCTAGCTCCTCTGAGACGATTTGATCAAGTACTACGCTTCTTTGCAATCCTGAAAATGGTTTAACCAAGATGAACACTCCCTTTTGTTATATGAACAATTACTTAATTAACTTCAGTTTCTATAATTCTTCTCCTCAGTACTTTACCCCTAATAGAGGGTTTCTTAAGCATTGGTTTAAACATTCCTACAAAAACTCGATTAAAGAACAAAAAAAGACCACAACACACCAGAGCATGACAATCCATGCTTGGGCGCTGTGGTCTTCTCCTATTCTCCGACCAGAACACTATTAACTTAAGTTCATTATAGCATAACCTGTATGCTATGCCTAGAAAAATGGATTATTTAAAAGCCATTGTTGCATTTACAGCTTTTTTCCATCCTCCATATAGCTCTTCTCGCTCTTCTTCTTTCATTTTAGGATCAAACGTCTTATCAATCATCCACTGCTGCTTAATTTCTTCTTTATCTTTCCAGTAACCAGTTGCAAGTCCTGCAAGATAAGCCGCACCAAGTGCTGTTGTCTCACTTACCGTTGGTCGTTCAACAGGGACACCAATAATATCGCTCTGGAATTGCATAAGGAAGTTGTTATTTACAACACCTCCATCAACGCGGAGTGTTTTAAGGTCAATGCCAGAATCAGTGGTCATCGCATCAAGCACATCTCTCGTTTGATAAGCAAGCGATTCAAGCGTTGCGCGTACAAAGTGCTCTTTACTAGTTCCTCTTGTTAGACCAAAGACAGCTCCCTTTACATCACTATCCCAATACGGCGTTCCTAGTCCAACAAACGCTGGCACCATATAAACGCCATCAGTGGACTCAACACGTTCTGCATAACGCTCACTTTCAGGTGCTTCGTTAAACATGCGTAAACCGTCACGTAGCCATTGGATTGCAGATCCTGCAACAAAGATACTACCTTCTAAAGCGTATTCCACTTTACCATCAACGCCCCACGCGATCGTTGTAAGAAGACCATTTTCAGACTTAACCGCTTTTTCACCGGTATTCATAAGCATAAAGCAGCCCGTACCATACGTATTTTTCGCCATTCCTTTATCATAACAAGCCTGTCCGAATAGAGCTGCTTGTTGGTCACCTGCCACACCAGCAATCGGAACATTTTGACCAAAGAAATGATAATCAACAGTATTTGCGTAGACTTCAGACGAAGGACGAACTTCAGGAAGCATCGATTTAGGAACATTTAACATTTCAAGCAACTCTTCGTCCCACTTTAAGTCATAAATGTTATACATCATCGTGCGAGAAGCATTTGTGTAATCGGTCACGTGGGCTTCTCCACCGGAAAGTTTCCAGATCAACCACGAATCAATTGTTCCGAAAAGAAGGTCACCATTTTCCGCTTTTTCGCGCGCTCCATCTACATTGTCCAAAATCCATTTAACCTTTGTTCCAGAGAAGTAAGCATCAATTAAAAGACCTGTCTTGTTTCGAACCATGTCTTCATGACCCTGATCTTTTAGCTCCTTAACGATACCAGCCGTTTGACGAGACTGCCACACAATCGCGTTGTAAATCGGTTTTCCGGTATTTTTATCCCAAACCACTGTTGTTTCACGCTGATTCGTAATTCCGATCGCTTCAATATCTTTGGCAGATAAATCAGAAGCAGAAGAGAGAACCTGTGCCATTACCGAAAGAATTGAGCTCCAGATTTCTTGAGCATCGTGTTCAACCCAACCAGATTTAGGAAAATGCTGCTTGAATTCTTTTTGAGCAACGTTTACAATTTCACCTTTCTTATTAAAAAGAATCGCACGTGAGCTTGTCGTTCCTTGATCCAATGATAAAATGTACTTTTTTGACATGTTGTTTCCTCCCTAAATAGAATTAAATGATTAATTTTTCGCTTCAGACGAAGCATGTACTGTATCTTGAAGCTTATCACTAAGTTGATAAAGAATTGCAAATAAAATTGCTACAATGACAGTAGATACCCAAAAAACAGTGCTATAAGTTGCTTCTGTTACCGCTTTAAAAAGAATGGCACCATACATTCCGCCACAAGCGGGACCTATAACCGGAATCCAAGCATACTGCCAATTCGAATCCCCTTTGCCTGGAATAGGCAAGAAAAAGTGAGCGATTCTTGGGCCAAGGTCTCGAGCAGGGTTAATCGCATACCCCGTCGTACCACCAAGAGAAAGTCCGATTGCTACAATAAGGAAACCTACGATGAAGGGATTCAGTCCATCAGTAAAATCATTCGAACCAATCGCAAGAAGTCCAATCAAAAGCATCGCTGTTCCAATAAACTCACTTAAAAAGTTACTAAACGTATGCGGAATAGCAGGATCGGTAGAAAATACTGCCAATTTAAGCGCTTTATCGTCTTCTCTACGGAAATGAGGAAGAAAATGAAAGTACACGATACATCCACCGAGAAATGCACCAATCATTTGCGCCAATATGTAGCCTGGTACATCACTCCACGGAAAATCACCAACAGCTGCTAACCCTAACGATACAGCAGGATTTAAATGAGCGCCACTTACCTGACCAACTGCATAAACCCCCATAGCAACACCAAGGCCCCATCCTAGGGCAACGACAATCCATCCCCCGCCTTGAGCTTTCGAATCTTTTAAGTTAACGTTTGCAACAACGCCACCACCAAATATAATAAGAATCATTGTACCTAATATTTCACCTATAAATGGAGACAATTCGGAACACCTTCTTCCTGAGTTTAGTTAAAACTCCTCTCTGAGCCTATTCCCTCTTTCTATCATTCTAAAAGGGAAATTAAAAAAAACCACAGCAATCTCTCCTATCAACTGACAGGATTTGTGCGTGGTTCTCCTCATCTCAGGCACGAGCTATTAACCTAAAACTAATTTAACCAGATATATGTAAGCGATGTCAAGTGGTTCAATCCGGTTGAAAATGTTTCCATAACTCTTTTTTCGATGTAGTCACCGCCGCCGCTCCTCCACTTAACGCTGCCTCTACGTCTTCAATTGTCCGAATAAATCCTCCTGCGAAGATCGGAACTTTAATTTGATCATGAAGTTCTTCAAACACCTGAGGAATAATACCTGGCAACACTTCTACACAGTCTGGTTTCGTATTTTTCACCATACTATAGCTCGTATCGAGCGCCATCGAGTCGAGCATGAACAAGCGCTGCACAGAGAGAATGCCTCTTCTTTTGGCTACTCCAAGCACACTGGATCTTGTCGAGATAAGGCCCGCTGGCTTAATTTCTTGACATAAAAATTCAGCACCATGTTCATCATTCCGTAAGCCTTGAACAAGATCTGCGTGCAATAGAATCTTTTTACCTGCTCGATTTCCCTCCCGAATAACTGATTTTAATTGGCCGATATGCGTATCTAAAAGGACTATATATGTATATTTACTATTTAATAATATTTCAAAATCACGCATTTTCCTCACCGCTGGTAGGATGCTTTGGTTATGAAACGACATCGATCATCCCTCCTTTTCTTTTCATCATACCAGAATAACGAGAAACTTCCATCTGGAAGAGCCTTCCTACCCAAACAGCTTAACTGAACCTAATTTTGGACTGAGATTTACTTCCTCCTTCATCTGTCTGGTTCTTCCTCTATGAAAAAAAGCACACTCTCGAGAAGAGAGCGTGCTATTATGCTTTCCGACGAATCGGTTCCATGATGAACTTGTCAATCAATAAATTTAACAATCCGATTACTATGGCAGCAAGAATTGCCATTCCAAAGCCATCAATGACGAATGCATCACCCATTAGCGCCGCTGTAATCATAAGAGTGATCGCATTTATCACAACCAGGAACAAACCTAGCGTAAGAATCGTCACAGGAAGGGTAAGCAGGATAAGGAACGGCTTAATAAATACATTCACAAGCGAAAGGATAACGCTCGCGAGAATAGCCGATCCGAGCCCTTGAATAATAAAACCATCAAAATATCCTGCTACAACCATTAACACGACGCTATTCACAAGTAAACTTAAAAGCCAGTGTCGCATCATACCCCCCCTATCCATTGACCTTTTTTAGTATAGGCGTTTCTTTATCCTTTATTCGATCTTCTAAAGATAAGAAACTGAAATTGAACCAGCTGTTGAATTCGCTTCGATGCGATAGCTGTGTTCAGACTCTTCTTCTGTTCTAAACTTCTTCAAGCGATGTGAAATCTCTTTTTTCTCGCGAAGAATACTCATGTTATTAAGATCCGTAGTAATCGCTCCGATTGTCGACTTAAGATCACCTTTTATATTCATGCCTTTAGGGATAACAATTTGTATTGTACCGTTAACCGTTTTGAAATCCGCACGACCATTAACAGCTTTTTGGAGCGTATGGCGAATGGCTCCATTCATTGATTGCGCGTCTGTCTCAACAAATGTGCCATCTATTGTAATTGGACCATTTGCCGTTTCAAGTTCACAAATTTCACCAGTGGACTCTTCTACCACAATCGCGCCATTTCCTGTTTCAGCTTCAAGTACGTTTACGTTCGATTTTCGAATACCGATTTTCCCATTAGCTGTTTTTAACTTAGCTTTTGCTGATGTAATACTCTCACCTGTTACATCACCATTAAACGTCGTGATCCACACTCCCTCATAGTTAGAGGCAGGGACATAGATCACTAGATTCACCTTGACATCAGCACGTTCTGACTTGAACGTCATTTTTCCATTGTCGACTGAAAAGTAAGTATCTCGTAACAGCTTATCCATTGCATCCTGTTGATTCGATACACGGTATACATTGGCACGACAATCGATTTTCACATCGTTTCGTTCCCACGTCTGAAATGTAATTTCGCCATTTCGTACATGCACATCAAGCGTCTCTGGTGTAGCTTCGAGTTGTTCATAAACGTGAGTTACTTCTTCAGATGAACCAAAATTAAAATCGAGATCCATATCTTTTACTTTTTGAATAAGTGATTCGACAAACTGCCCTACCTTATAGCTAGGAGCGGTTCGATCAGTGTGAGTATCTGTTGACTTCTCAAATTTCCTTTCCTCTGACCCTTCATTTGTTCCGACAGCTTTTAATAGTTTAGCACCTTCATCAGCCGAAATTTTACCGTCTTCAATCATTTTAAGAATCATTCTACGTTCTTCATTCATTCAAAACATCTCCTTTTTGTTTATTCGTTTAAACTATTTGAACAATTACCACCGGAGAACCTGAATTCCTTTTACAATGTTCCAGATAAAGACCACAACATTAAGTAAACTAAACAAGATAAAACCTAAAATGATCACCACACCGACATCCATCACAAATACAGCTAAAAGAGCCAGAATGATCGTAAGAAATGGAAGAAGGTGAGAGACAATCGAGCGCTTCGCATGATAGGACACTTCTTCATCCCTCACAACAAAATAAACAATGATCGGAAAAAGAAATGGTGCGAAAAACACGCTAAAATAACAAAGGGAGGACATTACTTTTTCTACAGACATAATTGCTTCCCCTTTCAATATTCTCTACCTAACTATACGATTCGTCAAAAAGAAAGTTTCAAAAAGAAATAAGAAAAAAACGAAAAGACAGCGATTCGCTGTCTTAACATTTTATACTGACTGAGTTTGCTCTAGTTTCTTCTTCATCCGGTTTTTATCTCGCTCAAGAATTGGCGCAAGATAGTTTCCTGTGTATGAACGTTCTTCTTTAGCAATTTTTTCAGGTGTTCCTGTTGCAATAACTTCACCGCCACCATCGCCACCTTCAGGACCTAAATCAATGAGATAGTCCGCTGTTTTAATGACATCCAAATTATGCTCAATAATGAGCACGGAGTCACCATTTTCAACGAGACGTTGAAGAACTTCCAATAAACGCGAGATATCATCAACATGCAATCCAGTCGTCGGTTCATCAAGAATATAAAGCGTTTTTCCAGTTGATCGCTTATAGAGCTGTGAGGCAAGTTTCACACGCTGCGCTTCGCCGCCTGAAACAGTCGTAGCTGGCTGGCCAAGTTTAATATAACTTAAGCCTACATCATAAAGGGTTTGAAGCTTACGGTTAATCTTTGGAATGTTTTTAAAGAAATCAAGTCCATCTTCTACCGTCATCTCCAGAATATCCGCGATATTCATGCCTTTATACTCAATTTCTAGCGTTTCTCGGTTATAGCGTTTCCCATGACATACTTCACAAGGAACGTAGACATCAGGCAAAAAGTGCATTTCAATCTTAATGATTCCATCACCGCGACATGCTTCACAACGACCGCCTTTCACATTAAAGCTAAACCGTCCTTTTTTATACCCTCGTACTTTTGCTTCATTTGTCTGAGCAAAAACATCACGGATATCATCGAACACACCTGTATACGTTGCTGGATTCGACCGAGGCGTTCGCCCAATAGGAGATTGGTCGATATCAATAACTTTATCGACATGCTCAAGACCGTTTATTTTTTTATGTTCTCCAGGCTTGTCCTTTGCTTTATGAAGCTTCTGAGCAAGCGCTTTGTACAAGATTTCATTGATCAGCGTACTTTTTCCTGAACCAGAAACGCCTGTTACACAAGTAAATAAACCAATCGGAATTTTTGCTTTCGTATTTTTAAGGTTATTTTCTTTTGCCCCAATGATTTCAATGTACCTGCCATCAGGCTTCCGGCGCTCTGTTGGCACAGGAATGAACTTTTTACCTGAAAGATATTCTCCAGTTAAAGATTCTTCATCATCCATAATTTCAGCCGGAGATCCTTCAGATGTAATATAGCCACCATGTGCTCCCGCTCCGGGACCGATATCAATAATATGATCAGCAGATAACATTGTATCCTCATCATGCTCTACGACAATAAGCGTATTGCCGAGGTCACGCATATTTTGAAGAGTTGAAATTAACCGATCGTTATCACGTTGGTGAAGACCAATTGATGGTTCATCTAAAATATACAACACACCCATTAATCGTGAGCCTACCTGAGTAGCGAGTCGAATGCGCTGAGCTTCCCCACCTGATAACGTACCAGCGGAACGATTAAGTGTTAAATAATCTAAGCCAACGTTAACAAGGAAACCAAGGCGATCCTGAATTTCGCGTAAAATCATCTTACCAATTGTCGCTTCTTTTGCCGTTAGTTCCAATTGGTCGAAAAATCCTGCTGCATCTTTAATCGCATATTCAGTTGCTTCTCCAATATGCTTTCCGTTAATTAAAACAGAACGAGCTTCCTTCTTTAGACGGTAGCCTTTACATGTGGGACACGGTTTTTGTGCCATATAAGCTTCCATTTGCTCACGAATGTAGTCAGAGCTTGTTTCACGATAGCGACGCTCAACGTTTGGAATAACACCCTCAAATGGCACATTATTCTCGCGAACCTGGCCAAAATCATTTTCATATCGGAAATACACTTTTTCTCCATCGCTGCCATAAAGCACTTTATCAAGCTGCGCTCTTGGGATTTTGTTTACAGGAGTATCCATGTCGATACCGAAATGATTGCACACACTTTCAAGTAATTGCGGATAATAGTTTGAACTAACTGGTTCCCATGGAGCAAGTGCATGCTCACGAAGCGACTTCTCCCAATCCGGAATAACTAAATCAAGGTCCACTTCAAGCTTCAGCCCTAAACCATCACAAGAGGGGCAAGCACCGAAAGGACTATTAAACGAAAACAGTCTCGGCTCTAGCTCTCCAATCGAAAAACCGCAATATGGGCACGAATGGTGCTGATTAAAGAGCAATTCTTCTTGTCCCATTACATCAACAATTACTTGACCACCACCGAGAGTAAGAGCGGTTTCCAATGAATCTGCTAGTCTTGATTGAACGCCATCTTTTACAACAATCCGGTCAATAACAACTTCGATTGAATGCTTCTTGTTTTTTTCTAATGTGATTTCGTCAGCTACTTCCATCATTTCACCGTCGACACGAACGCGAACATAGCCCTGCTTCTTAATATCCTCAAGCACTTTCACATGTTCACCTTTACGTCCTGAGACAACAGGCGATAGAATCTGTAGCTTCGTACGCTCTTCATAAGTAAGAATACGATCGACCATTTGCTCAATGGTTTGTGACGTGATTTCAACGCCGTGACGAGGACAAACTGGTCGACCAATCCTTGCATATAACAGGCGAAGGTAATCATAGATTTCGGTTACCGTTCCAACTGTTGATCGCGGGTTACGACTTGTGGTTTTCTGATCAATTGAAATCGCTGGTGAAAGTCCTTCAATAGCGTCTACATCCGGCTTATCCATTTGACCAAGAAACTGCCTTGCATAAGCTGATAAAGATTCAACGTAGCGACGCTGTCCCTCTGCATAAATTGTATCGAAAGCAAGGGAGGATTTTCCCGATCCTGATAAACCTGTAACCACCACAAGTTTATCTCTCGGAATCGTCACATCAATATTTTTTAAATTATGGGCTCTGGCCCCTTTGACGACGATCTCATCGTTTGCCATTTGTTCGTCATCCTTCCGCTTTAAGCTCTAATAATAGGTCACGAAGTTCAGCAGCGCGCTCGAAATTAAGGTCTCGCGCAGCATCCTTCATTTCTTTTTCTACATTTTCAATCACTTTTGCACGTTCTTGTTTGTTCATCTTACCTGGGGTTGGTACTGTATATTCTTCGCCTTCTTCAGCTGCAATAGTGGCTCGGATGCCTTCACGAACTTTTTTCTTAATGGTCGTTGGGGTAATACCGTACTTGGTGTTGTATTCTTGTTGAATTTCACGACGTCGACTTGTTTCGTTCATCGCAATTTCCATCGAATTCGTAACTTTATCGGCATATAAAATAACATGTCCGCTGGAGTTACGCGCCGCACGTCCAATTGTTTGAATTAAGGAGCGTTCTGATCTCAAGAAACCTTCTTTATCCGCATCCAAAATGGCGACAAGTGACACTTCAGGAATATCGAGTCCCTCTCTAAGAAGGTTAATTCCAACTAATACATCAAATACCCCTAAGCGTAAATCACGTAGAATCTCAATTCGTTCAAGCGTTTTTATTTCAGAGTGCAGGTAACGTACCTTTACCCCCATTTCAAGTAAATAATCCGTTAAGTCTTCTGACATCTTTTTCGTGAGGGTGGTAACAAGCACACGTTCATTACGAGCGGAGCGCTGATTAATTTCATCTAGTAGATCATCAATCTGACCTTCGATTGGACGCATTTCAATCGTAGGATCAAGAAGCCCAGTTGGACGAATAATCTGCTCCACAACTTGCGTCGAATGCTCCCCTTCATATGGACCGGGCGTTGCCGATACATAGACAAACTGATGAGCTTTCTCTTCAAACTCTTCAAATCGAAGAGGGCGATTATCTTTCGCAGAAGGTAGTCGGAAGCCGTGATCGACTAGCACGCCTTTTCTCGCCTGGTCACCGTTATACATACCTCTTACTTGAGGAAGCGTAACATGAGACTCATCGACCATAATTAAGAAGTCTTCTGGGAAGTAGTCCATTAACGTATATGGCGTTGCTCCCGCTTCACGAAGTGTTAAATGTCTTGAATAGTTTTCAATTCCTGAACAGAATCCCATCTCGGCCATCATTTCAATATCATATCTTGTTCGCTGCTCTAGACGCTGTGCTTCGAGAAGTTTTCCTTCGTCATTTAGAACTTTAAGCCTTTCTTCAAGCTCAGCTTCAATTCGCTGGATAGCGATTTTTAACTTTTCTTCACGGGTTACGAAGTGAGAGGCTGGGAAAATGGCTACGTGCTCTCTCTCCCCTAGAATCTCACCAGTTAACGAATTCACTTCTGTAATACGATCAATTTCGTCCCCAAAGAATTCAATACGAATGCAGTGCTCATCACGAGAGGCTGGGAAAATTTCCACAACGTCTCCTCGAACGCGAAATGTCCCGCGTGTAAAATTAATATCATTACGCGCATATTGAATATCGACCATATCCCGCAGTAACTGATCGCGATCTTTCTCCATTCCTTTTCGAAGAGATAGCACTAAGCTCTTGTATTCTTCTGGATTACCGAGACCATAAATACAAGAAACACTCGCTACGATAATAACATCATTACGCTCAAATAAACTGGATGTTGCTGAGTGGCGAAGCTTATCAATTTCATCATTAATACTTGCATCTTTTTCAATAAATGTATCGGATTGCGGTATGTAAGCTTCCGGCTGATAGTAATCATAATAGCTGACGAAGTATTCCACTGCATTATGTGGGAAGTACTCTTTAAATTCGCTATATAACTGTCCTGCCAGCGTTTTATTGTGCGCAATAATAAGGGTAGGTTTATTCACTTCTTGAATCACGTTTGACATCGTAAACGTTTTACCGGTTCCAGTTGCACCAAGCAACGTTTGATGACGTTCATTTTGTTGAACACCTTTCACGAGCTTCTTGATTGCTTCTGGCTGGTCACCTTGAGGCTCATAATCCGATACCAACTCAAACTTTTTCTCCACCATCTTCGCCTCCGTTCCTATCTTTCCTGTGATTTATTATAACACAGATGTTAGGCAAAACTTCAATTAAAGCGAACTGACATTCGCGTTTTTTTACTAACTTTCTCTCGAGATGAAACTCCTGTATGCTGTTAAAGGTGGACAGAGTGATTCAGCTTCTGTTTACCGTTTAACTAGCTTTACTAAAAAGGGGTTTTATTATTGTTATTGCTGCTTTTATGGGCTTTACCAACAGGCATAGCCATTGGAGCGATCTCGGGTTTTTTCGGGGTGGGCGGTGGGTTTCTACTCACACCTATCCTTCTACTTCTTGGGTATTCGCCATCAACCGCCATCACAATCAGTTTACTTTACAGTATGAGTACATCGCTTTCTGGAGCTTTAACGTATATACAAAGTAAGAAATTCACAGCAAAAACTACACTATTTCTATCAATTAGTGGCATGATTGGAACTCAACTTGCTAAGCCACTCGTCCTCTATCTCACTAAAGAAGGACTAGATGATACGGTAATCTCCCTATTGTATATCTTTCTTTTAGGGTATTTTTCACTATCAATGCTGTTCGAAGCTAAAAAAAACGCTGGGAATAGAAGTACTACTACCTTTTCCCCTCTTGGACCAATCCTAATCGGCTTACTAGGCGGATTTGTTTCTTCAATTCTTGGCGTTGGGGGCGGCTTCGTGATGGTACCGTTATTAATAAGTGTATTAGGTATACCAGCCCAACTAGCCGTTGGTACATCACTTACGTCAATCTTCTTCATTGTATCGACAGGTTTTTTCTCTTACATACAAACGGTCTCGATCCCGATTACGCTTGCTACTATTCTTGTGATTGGGGCATTAGTTGGGGCTCGATTTGGGGCAAGTGTAACAGCTTCTTTTCCTGAAAAAATGATGAAGAAGTTACTTGGCATACTTTATTTTTTTACAATGATAAGTATTGTTTTAAAGCTACTTCATCAAACAATTCCTGGCCTCCTCATTCTAATCGGATACATTATGACGTTAATGGGGCTATTTCTTTACCAGTATTGGACGAAAAAGAAGCGCCTATTCTTTTTTGAATAGACGCTACTTCATTTTTTTCTTGTTCTTTTTTTGGGTTTGCATCGAAAAATAAAAACCTACGAGCGAAGACAGTATTGTTAATAAAATAAGGTGAATGGGATGGTCAATACCACCGAATACAGCCCACATAAATAAAATGGTTAATCCAAAGCTAACGTATGTGTTATATGTTACTCGTGTAAACACGACCATAATTATCGCTGGAACTAATAAAGCAATTAATATTCCCTGCATACGGATGAGTTCCCCTCTCTCTAAACACTTCTCTCCCCATCTTACAACAAGATAGGGAGAGAAAGCTATGATGAGTAAGGAATTCTCTCTTTTAACTCGGTGAGGCTGATTACGGTTTAGTCTTTACACCCCAGTAAATTGCGTAGCATCCCACGGTTTTGGCGTGCCGAATTCACGCGCTAATTTTCGACTTTCGCCCTTTCTTCCTCTACGAAGTTCTTTACGTTCAGCAGCTGTTTCATTCAAGAATTTTTCTTCTTCCGTTTCAGGATAAACACCAGGTACTTCAACCGGGTTCCCTTCTTCATCAAGAGCAACAAACGTTAGAAGCGCTGTTGCACAAACATGACGTTCACCGGTGAACATTTTCTCCGCAATAGCTTTCACAAAAACTTCCATTGATGTTTTATGTGTCCACGTTACCATTGATTCCAGACAGACGATGTCTCCCTGATGAATTGGGTGAAGAAAATCCACCGAATCGGTTGAAGCTGTCACACAAGGTCTTCTTGAATGACGAGTTGCTGAAATAAGAGCAACATCATCAATAAACGCCATTAATTGGCCTCCAAATAACGTTCCATGAATATTCGTATGAGTTGGGTTAACGACTGTCGCTTTCGCAGTCCTAGACTCATTCGTTGACTTCATGTGGCTATTTTCTAATTCATTGTTCATTCTAATCACCTTTTCTTTCTTAATAAAGCCGCTCTTTTTTTGTAAGAGAATTGGAAAAGAACGCTCTATGACTAAATGACTTTGGTATTATATTTAAAGCATTTTTCGCTAATACGACTGATTGGGTATTCTGTAGATTCAGCTAACATCATGAGAATATTAAAAAGTGATGACTTTGAAATCGTAATTCCATAATGCTTTTCGAGTAAATCCGAGAGGTAAAGAGGTCCCATACCGACTTGTGACCGTTCCAAGATTTTCACAACTTCCTTTGTTGGGGCTTCTGTTACTACCGAAGTGCTGCCATTCATTTGACTCATAATCGTTTCACGCTCTATTTCAAACTTCTGAAGCAACTTCATTTCTCTCGCATTGAGATCCATCAATTGTTGCTGTAGATGAGTTTCTCCAGTCATTGTGACATGCTCCTTTACGTTAAGAATGATCAAATTGTAGCAAGGGATTTCTGAACAAACAAGACTGTCAAAATCCGTGTAAACGCAACCATGCAGGTGTTCAGTCGATTCTGACTCTTCCATATATTTCTTGAATAGACCCTATAACAAAATGGCATAGAAATTTAGACATTTTTTTCAAAAAGAAGGTTTAACTTTTTTGAACACGTTTTGCAGAAAAAAAAAGAAGAAGGCAGATACCTTCTTCTTTTTCAATCAATATTATTGGGCTTCTTCCTGATCCTCAAAGCGATTTTCTTTTACGAACAATAAACCAAGTTCATGATGCGTATTGTTATAAAGTGCTTTTTGTTCGAACCTTATCTCTCCATTAATGTCGAGAACCTCTAATTTACAAAAGGCGGCATTCCGTTGAAGTGCTGTATAGAAGTCGACGCCTTTCCCTAATGAAAGACCATTTACTTTTGAAATCACTTCACCAACCTGTAGACTCATTTGATCGGCTGGAGACCCAGGAATGATTCCTAAAATGACTAAGCCTTCATTTCGCTCATTAAAATAGGCGGGCTTGTTTTTACCACGATGAAGAAGTAATATTCCAGCTCGTCCTACTATGACTAAGCCAATCGCAGTTAAAGCGACCCACTCGTTGTCGAGAAAATAACTGATTATACCAAGGATCAGTGTTCCAGCACCTAGAAGAGCAACTTGTCTACCGTTAGTTTTCATTTCAGGAAGCGGTAGGGCATGGTGAATAAGTTTTCGAAAACCAATTGGGAACGGAAGGAGAAGAAAGGCATAGGTCTCGTTACCGAAATCCAGAAGTGGCCACCAAGAAAGAGATTCAACATTACCTACCGGAAGAAAAAGAAACAATGGTAAAAGCCATAATCTCTGCATTTCATGGGATCCTACAATCTTACCACGCTTACTTTCAACAAGTCTTGGAGAAGTCTGCTTCCCGGCGTTCGTAGCAATTAAGAACCCTTCGATAAAGACTAGAAGCCCAACTAAAAGGGCGAGCGCTACAAGCGAAACTGATCCAATCCCTTCTTGCATCCTATTCAACGTATTGTTGCCAAGATCACGTGGCGTATAAAACAACGCCGCAAAAACTGGAAGAATCATAACAAAAGCTGGAGACAAAAAACGAATTTGTCCTGTGATTAAAAGTAATAATGCTGCAATGCTCATGACGACCGTCGTACTGAAAGGAACTGTTAGACCTAGAAACAGATTAAAGAGCAAAAAGGCAGCTCCAATGATTAAACAAGGTACGATAGCAAACACGACGTCATCCAGCACATCGTGCACTCTCGTATGAAAATCTCTGCGGTCACGTTTTACTCGTGACCTCCCAAGAAGAAATGCTCCGATGATTGTGATATACGTGAGGGGATGTAGAAAAAAGCTTATAATCCCTTTAAGTATAGATAGGCCAAAAGTGTCCATTTAGTAATCCTCCATGCGTAAGTTCCTATTTATCTAGAAGTCATAAATCAATATGCAGAGCAAAGCGACTGCAAACAGAGAAATTCGAAAAAAAATTCCGCAGGTTTTCCTGCGGAATAGCTTCGACATCAACCGTTCAATTCCTTCTTACGATTATTTCGTAAGAAGCTCAACTGCTGTTTCGAGCTGCACATCGTTATCAGGATTGCGAATGGAATCAATAATATTCTCCTGAAGTTTTTGAGCCGTCTTTTCGTCTATTTTACCCGATACATTTATATCATTCGAACGTTGAAAAGCTTTTACAGCTGTAACTGTTTTATCACTGAAGTAGCCATCTGTTCGACCTGGTTCAAATCCAAGTCCTTTTAACATCACTTGAGCAGATTCCACTTGTTCATTGTTTTGATCAAACGATAGTGTTTTTTCAGAAGACAATGGATTAACATAGAAGTAATCAGGCTGTTTCGCCTCAACTGTAGGCTCAATTCCTTCTTTGTGAATCCAATTACCATCAGGTGTTAACCATTTAAACATCGTTAATTTAATGTTGCTACCATCTCCAAGGTCCACCGTCGATTGAACCGTTCCTTTACCAAATGAAGACTCACCGACCAAATCATAGCCGCCAGCTTCTTTCAGCGCACCAGCGAGAATTTCTGCAGCTGAAGCACTACCACGATCAATAAGTCCTACGATTGGATAGTCTTTTTTCTCTTCAAGAGAAGAAACAGATCCCTGCTTCTCACCCTCACGATCTTCTATTTGAACATATGGCTTATCATTCGGAATCAGTTCCTCAGCCATATCTGAAACGACATTCAAAAGACCACCCGGATTATTTCGAACATCCAGGACAAGACCGTCGATTCCCTGATCTTCGAGCTTTTCTAATTCTTTAGAGAAACTTTTAGCAGTATCTTCTGAAAAGGACGTTACTTGTAAGACACCGATTGTCTTCCCATTTTCTTTGATGGTGTCCGCATGGACTGTCTCGATTGGAATTTCGTCACGAGTCACTTCCACCGTCATCACTTCTGAAGCCCCAGGACGTAGAACACCAAGTGTCACAACCGTTCCTTTTTCACCACGAATTTTTAGAACCGCATCATATAAATCCAGTCCTTCCGTGCTTTCGCCATCAATTGTCATAATTTTATCGTTTGGACGAAGACCTGCTTTTTCCGCTGGAGAGTCCTTATAAGGGGATACAATGGTGACTCTTCCATCCATCATATTCACCTCTGCTCCAATTCCTTCAAAAGAAGAACCAAGCGATTGACTAAATTGCTCAGCTGTCTTTGGATCCATATAAACAGAATAAGGATCTTCTAGCGTATCCACCATCCCTTTAATGGCCCCATCTAACAGATCTTTCTGATCAATATCGCTCACATAGCGATCTTTAATTAACTCATAAGCTTTATTAATTTTCGTTAGCTCTTCTGACTCTATTTCATTTCCTGATCCAAGCGTTAAAGATTTGGCGCTTCCTTCAGGCTCGTCCTGAAATAGCGTAAAGGCTGCATATGTACCACCTGAACCGATAACGAGGGCGATCAAGACAAGCAAAGCCACAACTTTCCCCTGTATCTTCATTGTACTCACCTCTTCTGATTTGAAGGAAAAGGCACCCCATCATAACGATGCGATGCCTTTTCATCTTATTGTACTATATGATTCAGTTGTTTTCATTATGTTTCCATCTCAGACTGTGAGGGGAAAGGAAAATGGATAATACAGGATAATCCGTTTATCGAATGTAGTTCATTGGGTCAACGGCATTAGACTTACTGGAATTCCATGAACCTTTGTGAATTTCAAAGTGTAAATGTTGTCCAGTAGAATGTCCGGAGTTACCCATTGTACCTAAATAAGTGCCTTGACTTACCGTTTGACCAGTAGATACTGCGCGATTTTGTAAATGAGCGTAAACAGTCGTGTACATCTGTCCGTTAATACTATGTGTGATGAACACTACATTACCGTATGAATCTGAGTGATAAGATCTTAACACAGTACCATCAGCTGCCGCTGATACAGGGTTACTGCCACCTTGAGCAATATCAATTCCCGCATGGAATGTGCCCCAACGTTGTCCTAGTCCAGATGTAATTGGACCTGCTGCAGGCTTAATGAAAGATGCGTTACTTGATGGTGCTGGTGCCGGTTCTGGTGCTGGTGTTGGCGCCGGTGCTGAGTTTGAACTGCTTGAGTTACTTGAACTGCTGGAATTACTTGAGCTTGAAGCTGCTTCTTTTTTAGCTTTTGCCGCTGCTTCTGCTTCAGCCTTTTCTTTTGCCGCTTTAGCTGCAGCTGCTTTGCGCTCTTCTTCAGCTTTACGAGCTGCTTCTTCCGCACGTTTGATTTCTTGTTTGACAGCTGTTTCTTGGGCAGAAAGAATTTCAGCCGTTTCATTTAAGTCCATCATGTGGTTATGAAGTTCGCCTTCTTCTTCTTCAAGAGACTTCATTAACTTATCTTTTTGTGCTTTTTTAGAATCAAGATCTGCTTTAAGATCCTCAAGCTCTGCTTTATTTTCTTCAAGAGAAGCTAACTTATCTTCCACTTGAGCTTTCTTTTCTTCAACGGCTTCCTTGTCTGCTTTATGCTCTTCAAGAATTTTCTTATCTTGATCGGCGATCGTATTTAGAGCAAGAACGCGCTCTACTAAATCACTGAAATCTGTTGCTCCTAGAAGCACTTCCATGTAGTCAACCGTTCCGCCACCGTTTTGTTGCATGGAACGAACACGGTCTTTCAGAAGTTTATCACGTTCAGCAATGCGTTCTTCCAATGCTTTAATTTCATCTTTTAATTGATCAATTTCAGTATTTGTTTCTTTAATTTCTTGCTCTTTTGCTGTGATTTTTTCGTCAGTTTCAGCTACTTCTTTGTTAAGCTTCTCAATTTCCGCTTGAACGTCTTCTTGCTCTGCTTTTACATCAGCAAGTTCAGATTCCTTTTTCTGCAACTCTTTTTCATTTGACGACTGCTTTTCTTTAACATTATTAAGTTGTTCATCAAGATTCTCTGCACTAGCTGTTTGTGGAAGTGCTGCTGACAGTCCACTTAATCCTAGTGTTATTGTTAGAGCTGTTGCCATTATTTTTTGCTTCAATCTTTGTTCCTCCCCCAAAATAGATCAATCTATTTATCTGTTACTCTTTTCATTTAAACTTTTAAGAATTTACGCATTGACGTAAGACTTCCCCATACGCCAATAATGACACCGAGGACAATTAACAACCCAGATAGCTGATAGACAAACGGTGTTACTGGTAGTAAATCGATAAATAAAGTCGGAAAACGATTCGCTATTAACTCAATTAAATAGTAGTATCCATAGATTAGAATTCCTATTGGAATAATTGAGCCGAAGATCCCGATCAGAATACCTTCTATTAGAAACGGCCAGCGAATAAACCAATTAGTCGCTCCTACTAGTTTCATAATTTCAATTTCATGACTTCTGGCAACAATTGTTAGTTTAATTGTGTTAGAAATGAGGAACATTGCTGTGAATAGTAATCCAACGACAAGTGCTAGTCCAACATTTCGTGCAATTTCAAGTACTTTAAACAGTCGATTAACCGTGTCTTCAGCAAATTCAACGTCTTGTACATTATCTAGCTGCTGAATTTGTTTTGCCACATCATTAACATCTTGAGGATCCGTGGTTTTAACTAAGAACGCATCGCTTAGAGGATTTTCTTCTTTTAGCGATTCAAAAACCTCTCCATTATCTCCGAGGTTCTCAATTAAATTATCCAATCCTTCTTCTTTAGATTGAAAAGTAACTGTTTCAACTCCTGAAATGTTCTCAATGCTTTCCTTTAGTTCATCCTGCTGGTCTTGCTTCGCAGTTAAATCGATGAACGCACTGATTTCAACATCGCTCTCAAGTTGATCCCCAAATGCTTTTAAATTCAGAAGCAGCGCGAGACACACCCCAACGAGAAGGAGCGTAACGGTCACTGCAGAAATAGAAGCGAAAGTCATCCAGCCATTTCGTCCAAGGTTCTTAAAACCCTCTTTTCCGTGTCGACCAAACGTTTTAATTTTCATACCCGTATTCACCTCTTGCTTCATCACGGGTTACTAAACCACCATCAATTGCAATAACACGTTTTCTGAATGTATTCACAATATCTTTATTATGGGTTGCCATAATAACAGTTGTACCGCGATTGTTGATTTGATCAAGTATATCCATAATGCCCCATGCTGTTTCTGGATCCAGATTCCCCGTTGGTTCATCTGTAAGCAGAATGTGAGGGTTATTGACGATCGCTCTTGCTATTGAAACCCTCTGCTGTTCTCCTCCAGAAAGTTCGTCCGGAAGGAATCTTGCTTTGTTTTTCAAATTAACGAGACTCAACGTTTCCATGACTCTCTTGCGCGTATTTGCTTTGCTTTCTTCGATGACTTCAAGAGCAAAAGCGACGTTCTCATAAACTGTTAGCCTTGGTAAAAGCTTGAAATCCTGAAAAACAACGCCGATTTCGCGGCGTAGCTTAGGCACATGCTTATTCTTTAATTTGCCAACGTCTTTTCCATTAATAACGATTGTTCCACTTGTAGCCTTTTCTTCCCGGTACATCATTCTCATAAAGGTAGATTTACCAGCACCACTTGGCCCAACTATGTAAACAAACTCGCCTTTATCAATCTTAATATCAATTCCGTTAATCGCTTTAATGCCATTGTTATACGTTTTCCAAACATCTTTCATTTCGATCAAATTGTACCACTTCCTACTTGCTTAAATTCTCGATGCAAATTCTTAGGAGTAAGGTTCTTATTGATAGTTCGTTTTTGAATTAGTTCCTTTACATCTGAAGATATTATAACAAACAAATTCGCTATTTTAAGACAAATTTTTATTACATTTTTGTTTCAAGAACGTTCAATATGACATCTTCTGCAATAATGCATTAATAATCAATAGAATCTTACACAATTTCGCTCTATATTTCGGGAGATAATAAATGGATGGTTGGATGTAAAAAAGGTTATTATTTTAGCGTATCAAAAAAGCACTCTATTCGAGTGCTTTCACCATTATTTCATATCCGCTAGCCAAGAAGCTAAATTTTCTTCTTGTTCTGTATCTCCTCTTAGAATGTTTCCAGGCATTTGGCCCTTCCCATTCTGTATCACCGCTAGGATTTCATCTTTTGATAACCGAGAGCCTATGTCCGAAAGCTTTGGACCTACTTTCCCTTGAAGGTTTTCACCATGACAACTCAAACAATTCGTTTGATAAGTCGCTTCTGCAGCTGATGCATCATATTCTCCGGACGACTCTTCTGCATTTTCAGAAGCGTTGTTTGAAGAACTGTCATTACTGCTTTCATTTTCACTGTTTCCTCCACCACACGCTGCAAGGCTAAAAAGTAAGACAACTGCAAATAAAATCCCGATCCATTTCTTCATAATTCCACCCTTTTCCAATCTTTTTCTATACTATTACCGGGTTATTCTCTTTTAAAACCTTCTCCTAACACTTCAGTTGCATTCGAAACAATAACAAACGCTGACGGATCAACGCCTTTTACTAGCTCTTTTAGCTTTGTAACTTCATTTTGCGCTACAACCACCATAAGGATTGGTCGTTTATCGTTTGTGTAACCACCCTGACCAGATATTCTCGTTACTCCTCGATCAATGACAGTAATGATTCCTTCTCGCAACTCTTCTTCTTTATCTGAAATAATGAGGGCCATTTTTGAGTAACCAAGACCCAGCTGAACAACATCAATCGTTTTACCTGTTAAGTACATCGCAATCAGGGCATAAAGAGCTTCTTCAAGGCTAAAGACAAATGCTGATGCCACGACAATCAGCCCATCAATCATAAAGACACACGTACCAAGTGAAACGCCCGTATACTTATTCACGATCTGAGCAGCAAGATCAGTCCCACCTGTTGAGGCTTTTCCTCTAAACACAATTCCTAAACCAATACCGACACCTAAACCACCGAACAAAGCACCTAATAAAGGGTCGGTTGTCGCGGGTTCAACATTTTCAGTTAACTTTACGACAAAAGGGAGGAAAAGTGTTCCCACCAATGTTTTGGGACCATATTTTTTACCAAGAAAAATCAAGCCGCTAATAAACAACGGGATGTTAAATGCCCACTGTACATAAGCTGGTTTCCAATCAAAAACCCCTTTTGTAATTGTACTGATTCCACTCACTCCACCAGAAGCAATACTATTAGGAAGAAGGAAAAGATTAAAGGCGATCGCTACGATGGCTGACCCAACCATAACGCTTACATATTCCAATATCCGATGATAAGGTGAAACTTTTCTCGCTGTAAACTTCGCTAACGTTGCTATCATAACTCTACTCACTCACTTACTTCTATGATTTTCGTCACTGCTTATCCATAAGCCAAAGCCTTTCGTAGTATATCACCGGGTTTATAGGGTGTAAACCGCATTGTAGCAGCGCGTTATCAGGTTGAAGTGCTCTTCTATTCTTTCTTACTTTGCCCCATTTCCTTCAAATCATCATTGCAAGTATTTCCTGTTAAAATAGGAAAAAGCCCTTCTTTCGGCAGAAGGGCTTTTCCTTAATTATGATCATTTAAACGAGATCGCAAGAACGCATCGATAAAAGGATCAAGATCCCCATCCATGACAGATTGAGTGTTTCCGACTTCCATATTTGTACGATGGTCCTTCACCATACTATAGGGGTGGAAAACATATGAACGAATTTGACTACCCCAACCAATTTCTTTTTGCTCGCCGCGAATTTCATCAAGCTCCGCTTCTTGTTCTTCAATTTTTAGTTGATATAGCTTTGCTTTCAACATTTTCATCGCTTGTTCGCGGTTTTTTATTTGTGAGCGTTCTCCCTGACAACTCACAACAACATTTGTTGGAAGGTGCGTAATTCGAACAGCAGAGTCCGTCGTATTAATGTGCTGTCCGCCAGCTCCACTTGCACGATACGTATCAATTTTCAAATCTTCGGTACGAATATCAATTTCAATTTCATCGTTAAATTCAGGCATCACTTCACAAGAAACAAACGATGTGTGACGTCGACCACTTGAGTCAAAAGGTGAAATACGAACAAGGCGATGAACGCCTTTTTCAGCTTTCAAATAGCCGTAAGCATTATGACCTTTAAAGTTTAGGGTAACGCTTTTCACGCCTGCCTCATCGCCTGGAAGATAATCAAGTGTCTCCACTTTAAAACCTTTTTTCTCGCCATAACGTGTGTACATCCGAAGAAGCATCGATGCCCAGTCCTGAGATTCCGTACCGCCTGCACCTGGGTGTAGTTCAAGGATGGCGTTATTCTTATCATGTTCTTCACTTAACAGAAGCGTTAATTCGAATTGATTCACCGCTTTTTTTAGATCCTTAATTTCAACTTCAAGATCTTCAAATAGCTCCTGATCGTTCTCTTCCTTCACTAATTCATAAGAAACTTCAAGGTTCTCATAATTTTCTTGAAGTGAATCAAATTCATTTACTGCTTCTTTTAACGAATTGGATTCGTTGATCACTTTTTGAGCAGCATTCTGGTCATTCCAGAAGTCTGGATCTGTCATCTGAATATCTAGTTCATCAATCCGGGCTCTCTTATTTTCGAGGTCAAAGAGACCCCCTAAAATCATTTAGTCGTGTTTCAATTGTATTTAGTTCGCTTCTAATTTCATGCATTTCCATCGTTTGCACCTCAAGTTTTTCGTTATTTTACATAGAATAGGCAGGTGTTCAGCTTTGAACACCTGCCCGGCATTATTCTGCTTTGCCGTGACAATTCTTATATTTCTTGCCACTTCCACAAGGGCAAGGGTCGTTTCTACCGATGTCCTGTTTTTTCTTCACAGGTTTTGGCTTCGAACTTACTTCTTCTTTTGGATTTACGGCTTTTCCTTCTGCTACTTTTTCTCGCTTCAAATTGCTTTCAATTTGAGCTCTCATGATATAGGTCGATACTTCTTCTTCGATCTCAGTAACCATATCTTCGAACATTTCGTATCCTTCGAATTGATATTCACGAAGAGGATCGTTCTGTCCGTAAGCTCTTAGGTGGATACCCTGGCGCAGTTGATCCATCGCATCAATGTGATCCATCCATTTGCGATCCACGCTGCGAAGAAGAATCACTTTTTCGAATTCACGCATGCGTTCAGGTTCAAACTCTGCTTCTTTGTCATCGTAGTTTACTTTCATTTTCTCAACGAGAAGTTCTACAATTTCTTCCTTATCAAGGGCTTTAATATCTTTCACTGTTACTTGACCTTCCTGAAGGAAAATTCCTTTCGCATGATCAAGGATAGCCTGGTGATCCCACTCTTCTTGAATGTCTTCATCACCTGTGTGAGCATCTACAATTCGCGTAATGACAGAGGTTAGCATTGTTTCAACAATCTCGCGTAAATTATCTGACTCAAGTACTTCCGCACGCTGAGCATAAATAATCTCACGCTGCTGTCTCATGACATCATCGTATTGAAGAAGCTGTTTACGTGCATCATAGTTGTTTCCTTCAACGCGTTTTTGAGCTGATTCGACAGCTCTCGATACGAGCTTCGATTCAATCGGCTGGTCCTCTTCCATTCCGAGGCGGTTCATCATGTTCATCATATTATCTGAACCGAATCTTCTCATCAGTTCATCTTCCATTGAAATGTAGAACCGTGATTCACCAGGGTCACCTTGACGACCTGAACGTCCACGCAGCTGGTTATCAATTCTACGACTTTCATGACGTTCTGTGCCTAGAATGAAAAGACCACCAAGATCTAATACGCCAGCTCCAAGCTTGATGTCTGTTCCTCGCCCTGCCATGTTCGTTGCAATCGTAACAGAACCTTTTTGGCCTGCAGACTCAATAATCTCCGCTTCTCGCGCATGGTTCTTTGCGTTTAAGATGTTATGTGGAATGCCACGTTTCTTTAAGAATTGTGAGATTAACTCTGAAGTTTCAACTGCAACTGTACCAACTAATATAGGTTGTCCCTTTTTATGGCGCTCCTCAATTTCTCTAGCAAGGGCCTGGAACTTACCATTCGTTGATTTGTACACAAGATCTGGATAATCCATTCGAGCAATTGGTTTATTTGTCGGAATTGCAATAACATTCATATTGTATATGTTACGGAATTCTTCTTCTTCTGTTTTCGCAGTACCAGTCATCCCAGAAAGCTTCTCATACATTCTAAAGTAGTTTTGGAATGTAATTGTTGCAAGCGTCATACTTTCACGCTGAATGACTAAACCTTCTTTTGCTTCAATCGCCTGGTGAAGCCCATCACTATAGCGGCGGCCCGCCATCAAACGACCAGTAAAGGAGTCAACAATCACCACTTCTTCATCCTGAACGACATAATCCATATCAAGCTGCATAATGAAGTTCGCTTTCATCGCCTGGTTAATGTGATGATTCAATTGAACATGCTTGTAATCATAGAGGTTTTCAATTGAGAAGAATTTCTCTGCTTTAGTAATCCCATCTTCGGTTAATTGGACATTCTTTGTTTTAATATCGACATTATAGTCATCTTCTTCTTTTAACGTTCTAACAAATTGATTGGCTTGAATGTATAGCGTTGTGGATTTCTCTGCACTACCAGAAATAATAAGCGGTGTTCTCGCTTCATCTATTAGGACAGAGTCAACTTCATCGATAATGGAATAATGAAGAGGGCGCTGTACCATCTCTTCTTTGTATAGGACCATGTTGTCTCGTAAATAGTCAAATCCAAATTCATTATTTGTTCCATACGTAATATCTGCAGCATACGCTTCTGCTTTCTCTTCTTTTGAAAGACCGCTAATGTTTAATCCTACTGTTAAACCAAGGAAATGGTAAAGTTCACCCATTTCTTCCGCATCACGCTTCGCAAGGTATTCGTTGACCGTAATAACGTGAACGCCTTTACCAGTTAACGCGTTAAGGTAGACAGGCATTGTCGCACTTAGCGTTTTACCTTCACCTGTTTTCATTTCAGCAATGTTTCCTTCATGGAGGGCGGCTGCTCCCATAATTTGTACAGGGAACGGGCGCATACCTAGAACGCGATCTGATGCTTCGCGTACAGTGGCATACACTTCTGGTAACATTTTATCGAGCTTTTCACCTTTTTCAATTCGTTCTTTATATTCTTCCGTTTTGTTACGAAGCTGATCGTCTGATAACTGCTTCATTTGATCTGAAAAAGCTTCCACTTGATCTGCAATCTTTTGCAGGCGGGTTATCTGACGTTCATTGCCGTTTGGTATAATCTTCCGTAATAAACCTTTCATAGAAACGCTCCTCTTTTGTTGTCAGTAGAGTGCTATCATATAACTATACTTAGAATTTTATATACTATGTAGCTATTTTAACAATTAGTTGCGAGAGGCACAAGAAAGTAAAAAAAGCTCGCAGTCTGAAATACTATATTAATGAAAGAAAGAAAAAATTTTCTTACATAAGTAAAGAGCAGAGGTTATCCCCCTGCCCTAGTTTATATTTATTCGTTAGTCTTGTTCGATTAGGCCGTATTTTCCATCTTTACGGCGATAGACAACACCAGTGCTTCCTGTCACTGCGTTTGAGAAGACGAAGAAGCTATGACCTAGCATGTCCATTTGAAGAATGGCTTCTTCTACGTCCATTGGTTTAAATGTAAATCGCTTCGTTTTGACAACTTGCAGATCATCATCCTCATCCATGTCAGCTTCAGCGACACTCGTCGTTGTTGGGTTAAGTTCATCGCGGAACATATATTTTACGCTACCTTCCTGACGGAATTTGCGATTAACTTTCGTTTTATGTTTGCGAATTTGACGCTCAAGTTTCTCAACAACCAAATCAATTGCTGCATACATATCCTGATGCTCTTCTTCTGCTCGAAGTAGAAGGTTTGGCATTGGAATCGTAACTTCGATCATTTGCTGATCGTTATAAACCTTCATATTTACATGAACATCAGAATTAGGTGGAGTATCGAAATACCTTTCAAGTTTACTTACCTTCTTCTCAGTGTATTCTCTCATTGCAGGTGTAACTTTAATGTTTTCACCACGGATGTTGAAATTCATCATGTGGCACTCCTCCTTCCATGCTATACCTCTATTATTCGTTATACCCATATCATTCCCCTCTATAAACTTTAAAAAAACTCATTTATTTTTACGTTTTTTTCACAAAACATCCTAAAATACGACAATTTTTAACAACGCTACTCATTACTTCCTTTTTTATCTCACATTCTTCTTAAAAAATGGAAAAATAAAAAGCCCTTATCCAATTGGATAGGGCTTTAAGCGTTTGTTTAATTAAGATACTTTTTCTACATTAGCAGCTTGTGGCCCACGAGCGCCTTCAACAATCTCGAATTCAACTGTCTGACCTTCTTCTAGAGACTTGAATCCTTCACCAGTGATTGCTGAGAAATGGACAAATACGTCGTCGCCATCTTCTCTTTCGATAAATCCAAAACCTTTTTCATTGTTAAACCATTTTACTTTTCCCTGCATCTTGTTCAACATTCCCTTCAGAAATCTTCATGGCAGTGCCATACATTTACTATACGTGGGAGCCTAAACCCTGTCAAAGGGGTTTTTTTGTTGATTAAACTCGAATGAAGGCGCTTTCTATAAAAGTTATCGACACAACCTTATCCCCTACTTAATGTAAGTGAATAAACGTTAGATGCCCCCGCATTTTTAAGTGTAAATGCTGCATAATGGATCGTCGTTCCTGTCGTATAAATATCATCCAGTAAAAGAAGCTTTTTCCCCACTACATTTGCCCCTTCTACGATTTGGAACATTTCTTTTTCACGGTTTATCCTCATTTCTCTGGTACGTTTACTCTGCTTCTCTTCATTTTTTGTTCTCATTAATGGAGAGTCTTGAACAAATCTCGTGCCCTCGATCCACACCTCACATTGATTAAACCCTCTTTCATACATCCTCTCCTCACTTGCAGGCATTGGGATGACTTGATCTATGAACGAATAAGAACTTTTTAACTCACGATGGATTAAACTTGAGAATACTCTTCCTACTTCAACATCTCCTCTAAATTTATAAAGCGCAAGAATTTTCTTCAAAAAATCATTGTACTCGAAAAAGGATTTGTTATGAGTAAGGACCTCATCCCATCCCCTTTCTCCCCATCTCACACAGTCAGAACATTGTTTTCCTTCAACAAACCTAGATTCGATTTGTTGAAGTGAACGCCCGCATTTTAAACAAAGTGGCCCTACAATAGGAAGAAGTTGATTTCGACACGTTTCACAGCAAGGAAGATTGTTTTTCCTTCTAAACAAAAGCTGCCATGAAAGTTGATTGCTAGTATCCTCTCCACACAATGAGCATCGGTCTAATGTAGCCACCCTTTCTCCTCCGCTTCCTGATTCATTTTTCGAATATGCCGTATTGCCGCTATCATCGCATTTGTTTTACCGTAATGAAAAAATGTAACATCTCCTTCTGGATAAGAAGCGCTTCTTCCAGCTCTTCCGGCAATTTGTACGAGAGCACTTTCTGTAAAAACACCATCCTCCGCTCCTACTACAGCTACTGCAATATTCTCAATCGTTATCCCGCGTTCAAGTATGGTAGAAGATAGTAAGATCGGAATTTCTCTCCTTCGAAACTGAAGAACCTTTTCAGTGCGGTTTGGATCCTCTGAGTGAACGGCTTCACAAAGAAGCCGCTGTTCGTCAAAAACGCATTTTACTTTTTCAATGATTTTGATGGAAGGAAAAAACAGCAATACTGGTTTTTGAGCATTCATTTGTTTTTTAATCCAATCTATCAGAGTATAAGGAATCTGCCCTTTTTCAATTTTCTTTCGCCAATTCCCGCTCCATTGTAAAGTAGGAACTGGTAATGGATAGCCGTGATACCGAGAAGGAATTCGCACCACATTTAGTGTTTCTTGATTTAAAAAGCTTTTAGATGGTGTTGCTGTTAGATAAATGAGTGACCCACTTTGTTTTCGTGCTTTGTTTACATGAAAGCGGAGAGATGGATCAACGCTATATGGAAAAGCATCTACTTCATCAATAATCATGACATCAAAACAATTCTTAAATCGAATGAGCTGGTGAGTGGTTGAGATAACAAAAGAAGAATTGGGGTCTGAATGTCCCGCATAGAGCGGAGAAACCGTAAGTCCTGGAAAGACTTTTTGCAATCGTGGGGCTAACTCTAAAACAACATCTGTCCTTGGAGTAGCTATACATACCGATTTATGTTGAGAAAGGGCATATGCCAATCCATGAAAAAGCACTTCTGTTTTACCACTGCCACAAACGGCCCAAATAAGAACCGAATGATTGTTTTGAATAGCCCTAATCACTGCATGAGATGCCTCTTGTTGCCCTTCAGATAGCTTCCCGAACCACTGTAACGTTAGGTTTTCTATTGGTTCATACTGGCGGCTCGGTGCGGAATACAAGGGGGAACAAGAGGTAACTTTCCCCATGATGATGCAATTTCGACAATATTGGCAGCTCGCCCTTTGACACCTTGCACAAGAAAATGATGAAAATGTATGATTCCCACATCGCATACACATCTCTCTTCCATGAAGTGTTTGAATGCCAGGCTCTAATTGAAGATAGCCATTAACATAGTGGGCATGAAGTTCTTGAAGGGAAAAGGGGATTTCATCTCGCAATAAATGTCTTCCTGAAAGAAAATGAATGATCTTCCTATTCGGTTTAAACCGCTGATTGATTGGTAGTTGAGGGAGGGAAGGATAGTGGCTAATCGGGAAAAATTCGGGGAGCTTAGAAGACTGATAAAGAAATTCAGGTACGATAATCTCCTTATTGTTGAATAAATCGGAAGCAAATCTCATTGATTTGCTTCCATATACAATTTCATGATCATACGCGGTACCAGCCCAGGCCAAGCGCACCTTCCCCAAGGTGAGTTGCTATAACAGGGCCAAAGTAACTTAAAATGATGTTTACATTCGTATACTTTTCTTCTAGTTCAGCTTTTAGACTTTCTGCTTCATCCTTGTTTGTTGAATAAATTAATGTCGCATTTATCAGGTCGCCACCTCTTGCCGCCTCATCAAATAGCGTCATGATTTTATTGAGCGCTTTTTTTCGCGTTCTAATTTTTTCATACGGTACGATTTGTTTATCCTCAAAGGTTAGCACTGGCTTTATTTGAAGAAGACTCCCGACAACAAGCTGCGCGGCATTTAACCGTCCTCCTCTATGCAAATGACTAAGATCATCGACAAGAAAATAAGCGTTCGTTCCCTGACTCTTAATTTTTTGAAGTCTACTTAGGATCTCTTTACTTCCAAATCCATCTTGAGCCATACGGGCCGCTTCCAAAACATAAAACCCTTGCATCATACAGCTGATTTCAGAATCAAAAACGTATACGTCTGCCCCTTCAATCATATCGCCAGCTGAATTGGCGGACTGGTACGTACCGCTAATACCACTCGATAACGTAATGGTGATTATTTCATCGTGTGTACGCGCCAATGTTTCATACGTTTCAACAAAACTTCCGATCGAAGGCTGTGAGGTTTTAGGTAGAATATTTTCCTTTTTCACCTTTTCAAAAAAATCATCTGCTTGAATTTCTTTTTCTTCTAAATATGATTCGTTATCAAATATCACGCTAAGTGGTACCATCGTTATTTCGTACTCGGTTAGCATCGATTCAGGTATATAAGCGGTACTATCTGTTACAATAGCAACTGTTTTCATATAAACGCCTCTTTTCAATCTATTAAATATTTCAACTAGTTTTCATTAAACCCATTCAAGTTAATGATAGAGCATTTCCCCCTTATTGCCAATAAGAGCTTATAGTATTTTTCACATATTTTGTCAACCATTATCCCCCATATTTTTTAATATAAATGTCGCAAAATGAATGTTTTAGTAAATTAGGCAGGGTTTCTGTTACATGATTGTAACCTTATATTCATCGTCCTGTTATCTCAATCATGTAAACTAGCAATCGTGATAGAGAAAATAAAAGGTTTAAACTTATAAATCAGGGGGAATTACAATATGTTTAAGAAAGTCGTGATCACTACTACACTCGCAGGTACTCTTTTGCTAGCACCAAACGTAAGTGAAGCAGCTTTAGGCGACCGTACCCTATACAATGGCATGAGCAACTCTGACGTAACTGAACTTCAAAACGTTCTTGACGATAAAGGTTATTTTGACTACCATACAGCAACAGGATATTTTGGCAACATTACTGAAGAAGGCGTTCGTGACTTTCAGCGCAGTGCAGGAATTGGCGTTGATGGCGTTGTTGGACCACAAACAGTAAGCGCATTAAAAGGCGCAGCAGTTTCTAAATCAAGTAGTTCTTCGAATACATATAGCGGAACACTTCGTTATGGTGACCGCGGATCAAGTGTAACAAGCCTACAAAACCAGCTTAAGTCTAAAGGTTATTACAGCTATTCTGTAGACGGCATTTATGGTTCCATTACACAACAAGCTGTTCGTAATTTCCAAAGTGCTAACGGGCTTAGCGTAGATGGAATTGCTGGTTCAAACACATTTGCAGCTCTTAATGGTTCTTCGGTTAGCTCATCTTCGTCTTCACAAGTAAAGAGTGCATCAACATCTAACTCTTCTGTCGTGTCAATCGCGAAGCAATACATGGGTGTACCTTATGTTTGGGCAGGAACTTCTCCATCTGGATTCGACTGCAGCGGCTTCTTACAATACGTATATAATAAAGCTGGAACTTCCATTCCACGTACTGTAGCTAGCATTTGGGACGCAACAGATAAAGTTTCTTCTCCTTCTGTTGGAGATCTTGTGTTCTTTGAAACATACAAATCTGGCCCATCCCACGCTGGAATTTACATCGGTAACGGTCAGTTCATCCACTCTTCTTCTTCTTACGGAGTAACAATTAGCAGCATGGATAACTCTTACTGGGCACCACGTTACCTTGGAGCAAAACGCGTATAATGCATACAAAAAGAACCTCACTTCGAGGTTCTTTTTTTGTCTTCTTTTTATTTATAAAAAAAAGGCGCGCATCAGCGCACCTTTACCCAGCCTTTTTTGATTGCCTCTACGACGGCTTGCGTTCGGTCATTTACGTTCATTTTCTGCAAAATATTCGATACGTGGTTTTTTACTGTTTTCTCACTAATGTAAAGATCTTCACCGATCGAGCGATTGCTTTTTCCATCTGTAAGTAACTGCAGCACTTCACATTCTCGTCGTGTCAAAATGTGTAGCGGTTTGCGGTACTCCACTTCCTTATACCCAATTTGTGTAGAAGGTCTTTTTCCTTCCGTAGCGAGTCGACGATACTCATTCACAAGATTATGCGTCACTTTTGGATGAATGTAAGCTCCTCCAGAAGCGACAACTTTAACGGCTTCAACTAGCGAATTTGCATCCATCTCTTTTAATAAATAGCCCGCAGCACCAGTCTTTACCGCGTGGGTGACGTACGTTTCGTCATCATGGATCGATAAAATAATAACCTTAGTTTCAGGCACTTGTTCGATCAGCTGTCTCGTAGCTTCAACGCCGTTTACATGTGGCATATTAATATCCATTAAAACAACATCAGGCTTATTTTCTTCAACAAGACGAAGCGCTTCGTCTCCATCATCACCTTCAGCAATCACTTCGAAATCATCTTCCATATCCAAAATACGCTTAACACCTTCGCGGAACAAGCGATGGTCATCTATAATAATAATTTTAGTTTTGGTCTTTGCTGCATACATCTCTTACACGCCCTCCTGTTCATGTATCGGGATTCTTATCAGTATATATGTACCCTTGTTTGGCGTTGATTGAACCTGAATCGTCCCATTTAATAATCCAACACGTTCTTTCATTCCGATTAATCCAAATGATTGATCTTTACGTATGTTCACATCAAAACCAATTCCATTATCTTGAATGGTTACCACAATCTTATCACCATCAAGTTTCAGGTCAACAGTTATTTCAGTTGCTTCAGCATGCTTAAGGGCATTTTGAACAGCTTCTTGAACAAGTCGAAATATAGCCGCTTCTAGGCGAACGTGAAGCCTTTGGATCCCCTCATCATAATCAAAGTAAATGGTTGCCTCTGATCGATCATCTACTTTATTTAAATACTTTAACAATGTTGGCACTAAACCAAGGTCATCAAGCGCCATTGGACGAAGGTCATAAATAAGACGCCTAACTTCTTTTAACGCATCCTCAATCAAAGATTTCATGTCTCTGATCTCTTTGAACGCTTCATCTTTACCCTTTTTCTCATAAATCCGTTCAATTAATTGTGAACGTAATAAGACATTTGCAAGAACCTGGGCAGGTCCATCATGAATTTCTCGTGATAGGCGCTTTCTTTCTTCTTCCTGTGCTTCAATAATTTTAAGTCCATATTCTTGTTTTCGCCTAGCATCCTCGATCACCTCACCGTATTGTCTTAGTTCTCCGCCAAGATAACTAAGAACGGTTGAAATTTGGCTCATAAATGACTCCGCTTTATCCGAGGTGTTTTGAAGAGAAGAAATACGTTGTTCGAGATCCGAAATTTGATCTTTTAGCCGCGTTTCCTTTTCCATACTAACCGAAAGCTTAATTTGCGCTTCTGAGGCCTTTTCATAGGCATTTCGAATTTCTGGCTCTTTGTAGTCCTGAAAGTTCTTACTGATCTTTACAAGCTCTGCACGGGCCACACGGTCCATTTGTAGCCTTTCTTGTCTTAGGCGATGTACGGTTTCCAGTTCTTCTTTTAATAATTGTAGTTGATTATTAACCTTTTGGCACTCGTCATGAGAAAGCTCTCCAATTTCGAACAGTTTTGATTTACTACTATTAATACTCTCCATTGTCCTGTCAAGAATGACATCTAATGAATTTGGATCAAGCCTTTGAAAATCCAAGCTCTTACCCCTCCATTCCTTCAAGGGACGGACGTTTAGAAAAGATAGTCCAAAAGTACTTCTTTTACAAAATTCGTATGTGACCGTCTGTTTATGACTTGAGGATATATATTTGATGGATTAATTTAAGAAACTTATAATAAGAAGGACGCATAAGGAACTCCTTATTTTTCACTCTTAAATAACAATGTTTCCCTATGTACTATTCGATGATAAGATACAAATCCCTTTCATTCACAGGAATGTGCAAGGAATATCTGGAGGTTATTTCTATGCTTACTTCATATTATACCGTTAAAACTGAGGGAGAAAACGAAATTGTGATACAAAAATCTCGCTTTATCGCTCATGTCAAACGAACACCAACAGAAGAAGAAGCTCAAGCATTTATTCAATCCATCAAAAAAAGACACGCTAGTGCCACACACAATTGCTCCGCCTACTTAATTGGTGAACAGGATTTGATTCAGAAAGCAAACGACGATGGTGAACCATCTGGCACGGCTGGTGTGCCAATGCTTGAAGTGCTAAAAAAACGCAAGCTAAAAGACACGACTGTAGTCGTTACCCGTTACTTTGGTGGCATTAAACTTGGTGCAGGCGGTTTAATTCGTGCGTATGGCCAATCTGTCTCCGAAGGGCTAAACGCAACTGGAATCGTTGAGCGAAAGTTGATGACGAAAATAACGACTCAAATTGATTATACTTTACTAGGTAAAGTCGAAAACGAAATCCGTTCATCGAATTATTTATTAGATGAAATTGCTTATTTGGAGAATGTATCGTTCACCGTTTTAGTAAATAGTGGGGACGAGGAACTTTTTACAGAATGGATTACGAATTTAACAAGTGGAAAATGTGAAGTTACTATTCATGATCAGTCTTATATCGAAGTAGATGTCGATAATTAGAAAGAAATAGAGGTAAAATTCATAATTAATTTACAAACTTTTTCCCTCATTTGACATTATTTTTGATATCATAATGAAGTATGTGATCTTTGTCGAAGCATATAACTAAGATAATACGAAATAGCATAGTACGCGTTTTCAATTCTGCTATAAAGGGAAATGTGTCATAAATGCTGATAAAGTAGGTGAAAAAATGCCAACCTGGCTTGACCTAAGCATCGCATTCTTAATTGCACTCGTAACAACCATTGCGATTACCCCATTAGTTATTAAATTCGCTATAAAAATCGGGGTAGTTGATCAGCCAAATAACCGAAAAGTTCATAAGAAGTTAATGCCAAGATTAGGTGGACTAGCGATCATTATTGGTTTCTTCTTCGGTTATCTTTACTTATCACAATTTTTTGATACACCATTACGCCTCATTCTAGGTGCCGTTATCATCATCATTGTTGGTGTTCTTGATGATAAATATACCCTATCAGCGAAGGTTAAGTTTATTGCTCAGATATTAGCCGCCATTCTTGTGGTTAGCTCTGGTCTTACAATTGAGTTCGTTTCTCTGCCTTTTATAGGTAAAATTGAACTCGGTATGGCCAGCTACGTTGTTACAATTCTCTGGATTGTCGGGGTAACGAACGCCATAAACCTTATTGATGGACTGGACGGATTGGCTGCTGGAGTTTCAACCATTGCTCTTTCTTCAATTTTTGCCGTAGCGATTTTAAACAACAGTCTATACGTTGCAGCGATTTCTCTTGTATTAATTGGCGGTTCTATTGGATTCCTGGTGTTTAATTTCCATCCTGCTAAAATATTTATGGGAGATACCGGGGCATTATTTCTTGGATACATGATCTCCATTTTATCTGTGATCGGCTTTTTCAAGAGTGTCGCTATTTTTAGTTTTCTATTGCCCGTCTTAATTCTTGCCATTCCTATTTTCGATACATTTTTCGCCATCTTTAGACGTATTAAAAACAAACAAAATATATCTGCTCCAGACAAGGCACACCTTCATCATAATTTGTTAGCTCTAGGATTTGGACATAGAGGAACGGTATTAATGATTTATGTAATGGGGATTTCTTGTGGGGTTGCTGCTGTAGTTTTTACATCATCAACGTTATGGGGATCTTTCTTCATCATCATCTTGCTGTTATTTATGATTCAATTCACTTCTGAATTAGTTGGTCAGTTAAATAATAAGCGTACTCCCCTCATTACCACGATTAAGAAATTGCTTACCCTAATCAATTGAAAAAACAGGCTTTGAATAAATTCAAAGCCTGTTTTTTCTTTTAATCTTTTCTCAAGAATTCTGGAATAAGTAAAAGAGTAACACTAAGCGCAATACCGATTAACAAGCCGAAAATTGTCCTTTGGAGCGGATCGCCAGCCGTTGTTGAAACGGTGACAGGCTTATTGATCACGGTGTCCCGCATGTTCATTAAATTTAATTGTAACTCATAGATGAACTGTTCCTTGTCTACCATTGATTCTGGGCTATCTGGTAGCTCTTGAAGTCTTTTGATCTTCTCATTAAAGAAAGCGGTACGCTCCTCTTTTACTTTATCGCTTTCAGAAATAAATGCTTGTGTAATCTCCATTAATGTATCTGAGACTAACTTTTCATCATTACCATCCAAGCGTAGAGTTAATAATTTACCAGGCTCTTCACCAACAACCAAATTATCGGCAATATCCTCAACTGGCATTGATAAACCATATTCTTCATCTAATTGTCTAAGGTAAGCTACATTCGTTAAAAAGTCCTTCACAGTTACTGGCTCAGTGATTCTGTCATATTCAAAATTCCCAAGTGCGATTTCCGATTTAGCTGAATGACTCACTGGAGATGAATATTCTAATACATAAGAAATACCAGCAGTGAGTATAGGTAATAGTAAAAATAACCAGAAATACTTTTTAAACCTTTCACTAATCGTTTTTGAATATTTTTTTAACATTTCTTTGTTACCTCCTGCACCCCTAGGTGGCTCATTAATTGTTTGTTGGGTAACTTTCGTATTCCTGAAATAATAAGTGATAAACCCAATACTAAAAGCGAAAAGCATCCAGTGATAATTTAAAGTAAGTACGGAACTTGGACTAATACTCGCCATAGCAAACACGATTAGACTAATGGTCAACGTTTGAGCAATCATTTTTTCATTTTTATCCATCGTTCTCTTAGAAATTCGATAGAGTAAAATGAGTAAGGAAAGGTACATCGCAAGGTATCCACCAAATACGATGGCCCCGTAGTTGACTAGAATTTCTCCCCACCAATTATGTACATTGGAAAAGACTCCAATCGGAAAAATCGGCTCATTCTTCAAGAAAAAATCAGCATTACCCGCTCCTACGCCAAAACCCATACTTTCTGCAAAATAATATTGAACGTTTTTCAAGATGTTCGCTCGTATATCAAGAGAGCCTCCTTCACTTCGCTGGAAATTAGTTGAAATGAAGTTTGTCAGTAACGTTATAACTTTATTATAGAATATGAATGATACGGCTATGGCAGATAATACACCACTGAATACAAGAATCCTTCTTGTTGTTTTTTCACTGTAAAGAATAAACCATCCTCCAAAACCGATAAGGATTGAAATATAATTGGCTCTGGAATTCGTAAGGTAAATGAGATAAATGGTTATAACAATTAAAGTAAGCCCAATTAGTTTTATCAGAAGAGGACGACGATGTTTCATGAAAAACCAGACAAAGAACATACTTATCACGAGATAGCTTGCGTAGTCATTTTCATTGCCAAAAACAGCTGTTGGTACTCCCTGCATATAGTATGGTAAGTCGTTGATGCGTGATAAGCTAAGATGTTGCTCTGTAAAATGGTTCCACAGTCCAAGACCTATAAGTCCAATGTAGACAACAATCCATATATAGAAAAAAGCCAAATAATTTTTCATCTCTTTAAAATAGAAAGTAACTAACACAATGAGTGATAATCCTGTAAAAAGATAGAAGAGATTTCTAATTCCGTATGTTATGGACGGCGCCCATGTAAGAGAGAGACATGCATACAAGAACCAGAAAATAAGGAAAACGAATATTGGCTTCGTTCTAATTGATCCCCAATCGAAAAAAGATTTATTTCGTATGTAGATCACTGTACTTATTCCAATGATCAATAGATAAAATACTCTAAAAGGAAAAAGACCTATTGGACCTATATTTAGGACTATAGCGGGTCCAATAAAAGAACTCGCAATTAGAAAATACATAACAGAATCTTTAAACGATAGAGATGAGAAGACACCTTGTCTGATCAACTTCAAAAGTGTGAGAACAAATAGAATACCGACTGCTGTAATGGCAGCTAATTTCTTGTTTTGAATCAGTAATTCAGGGGCTAATAGAAAACTCACTAGAGCAGAAAGAAGTACTGCAATAACGACTTGACTAAACGTCTTTCGAAACAAATAAAGCATCCCATTCATTTGATTCACCTCCTCCTTATGTCTATATCGATTCGGCAAATGCGTGAATCTTTTGACAGGAATTTGTCGAACAATCAAATTAAATCACTTCATATAACATTTTTCAACATGCTTTGCATTTATATCCTTTCAATTGAACGTACCTATCTAGATTAATTCATTCAATACTTTCTTTGATTCAAGGATATTGTTGTATGTTGGGATCGTATTACGATGATCGCGATGCCCAATTAACTGAGGTTTCAAGTGAAAGTAATACTCGTTATCACCAAAGTGTTTTTCGACAAAATTAAGGTAGTCCTGAATATTAGTTTCAATATACACTTCAGCTTTTTTGCCCTCACCAAAAACCAACCCATTCAAATGATTCATAATTGGTAGAAAATAAAATCGAGTTTGCTGAGATTTGTAGTAGTGCAACAAACTCACTTTCTCATTATACACTTCTGTAATATCAAGAATCCGATTAGAATAAACGGGAGAAATCGGATTTTGTACTTCATACATCATTAAATAAACATGATCTAATACTCCATTTTGTTCCTTCGCTAACTCATAAAGCTTTTTACTAACAGCATAATGATCAGTATGAGTATCAATAATTGAAGGGAAGAATACAACATCTGGATTCAATCGACTCATCATAGAACCTAATTCTTCAGTCAAATCTGTTGTTAATAATTCTGAATCACTGGCGCTTAAAAAGTGTAAATGATTTAGTGGAAGTCCAATTTTCTTTGCAACGGTCTCCGCTTCTCTTTTCCGCTCTATCATAATCTCTTCGCCTTGCAAACCTATCGAACCGCGCTTGTTGCTCTGAGTTAGATAAGCAATATGAACTTCTTTTCCTTCTTTTAAATACTTTAAAATCGCCCCGCCACACCCGATCATATCATCATCTACATGTGGAGCTAACACAAGAATTTTTTCGCCCGGAAGGCTTGTTATAAGTTGATTTCTTTCTTCTATTCTTTCTCTATTGGAATTAATAAAATCCTTAGAGAATTTGTTATTCCTACTGTTATATGTTTTTAATAGTAACGGTTTAAGGCTTCGTTTTAACGTTGAAAGCATCCTCTTTCCTCCCTCTCTCTACGCTGTATCCGCATCTCCAGCGCTTATATACCAGTCTCCGAAGTCATTCTGATCATCGTTAAGTTGATTTACAGCGAATTTGATTGCGGTTTTTCGCTTTAAAAAACCTAAACTTAAAAACGAAAAATTCACTTCACTTTTCTCATATGACCATATTTTTACAATGTCGAAACTCTTAGAGCGCAAATAAGCTAAAAGAACTCGCATGATTTTCTTCTGATTTACCTCTTCTCTCATAACACATTCCAATATTGTTCCTACAATTCTCTGACCATGCTTGTTTTTTCGTATTATGAAAAATCCAACGATCGCACGGTCCACTTCTACTACTAATTTTTCATATTCTGATTCTGGTTTCTCGCTGTATTTCCACTCTAAAAATTCTTTACTTCGCCTTTGATGGATTCGAGTTTTCAATGAAGTTTCAATAAAATCAACAATTTCATCATCAAACTGCCTTACTTCTGAAATGGTCATGTTCGGTGGCAGGCGATTGTTTTTATACATGTTATCTTTTACAGTTAACAACTGTTTAAGAACAGGGATTGAAGGAAAGAGGTGTTTGTAATTCAATATTTTCATTCGATTTGAAATTGAATAGATTTCTTCCCACCCTAATTTATTCAATGGAGGAAATGAATTTTGATTGGGGAACGTCATAATTTTCTGTACGCCCATCTCTGTCAAATGCTCAATTGCCATTTGATTTAACTTCTTGTAAATCCCCATTCCTCTATAAGTTCCATCTACCATAGAATCGACGGATTGTGCACCTTTAATCATTTGCTCGTCTCGACAAAGGTCAGTTAATAAAACAACGCGAGAACCTACCATCTCATTTTCCGAATTAAAGGCACAAAAGATAACGGCTGGATTGTGAACGTTATTAAATTTCCATTGGAAATAGCTTAAGGAGATTTCCTTATTAAAAACTCTTTTATATAGGTTCACATATTTGTGGTAATCCTCTTCTTCATATAAACGATAGGAGATGTTATTTTGGGTCAATGATTCGTTCAACTGCCTTTCCTTTTCAATCTTCCTATGAGCTTGTTCTTTTCCTCCGTAATCACACCCATCATCCATAATGAAATGAGGTACAAGAATACTCCTATACTTATTTGTATCGCCAATAGAAATGGAACGTTTTCGATTGGAAGGTAATTCCCAAGAAATACGCCTACTCCCATGATCGAAGATGCAAGTATAATCTTAATATGATCAGAAGAGAATTTAATTCTTAAATCAGTGAGATGATTTGTTTTATAATAGGATAGTGCGAAATAGACAAAATAAGCGATTAATGTCGCACAAGCAGCCCCCATATACCCGTACAGTGGTATAAAGATAAGGTTTAACACAATGTTCGTTCCTGCTGCTACAAGTGAGATATTGGCGATTTCCTTACTTTTCTTAACAAGCTCAAGGCTTTTATTTAAATATTGTCTTATTCCAAGAAACAAGAAACCAAATGACACAATCGGAATAATTACAAAGCCTTCTTGGAAATCATTTTTAATAAAAAGCGAAGTGATGTGATTTGATACGACGGATAGACCGATAACGGCTGGAAGAATGAGCATAAAAAAGTACTTAAAAATGTTATTTAAAACACGATTCACTTCAGTAGTCGTACCCGTACGGTGTTTTCTAAATAAAATCGGTTCAGCGGTCGACATGAAGATCGTAATAAGCGGCATCATGATTTGTTGTGCAAATGAATAATTAATAGAGTAAATTCCTACTTCACTACTATCTCTTAAAAACTCAAGCATATAACGATCGGACAAAGTTAACAGCCAGTGTACACCAAGAATTAAAATAAAAGGTAATCCATAAAGAAAATATTCTTTCACATACGCCAGGTCTAAAGAAGTCATTTTTATGATTCGCATGTGCTTCTTTTCTTTTATTAGTACGACAACTGTATAAATGATATCTGATACGATCGTCGCTAAAAGAATCGCACCGATGCTTAAATTGAAATTGCTCAATAACAATAGAAACGTCCCAAATCGAATGAGAATGGTAATTGTGGTTAAGATTGTCGCAAATCTCGCTTTTCGATTTGCTCTAAGGTACGAAAAGAAGAAAGAGTGCAAATTTGCAGAGAACAAAAGCACAATTGTTAACCAAAGATATTCGCTTGGAATAATGCGATTAACTACTCCTAATGCACTCATGATGTAGAGGAGAATCGCTATTATTGAGATAATCGCCGTTAACGCAACAATTGAAACGGTTATTAACTGTTTTTCTTTTGGGTCCTTTTCATCATTTGTATAGTAACGAATAAAAGCAACATTTATCCAGTTAACCGATATTATTCCTAATAACCCAACTGAGGCATTAATTAAGCTATATTGGCCATACTCAGCTGTAGTGAAATTGCTAGTAAAAATCGGTACGAGCATAAAACCAACGATCATCGGTACAATGTATGTAATTGCGTAGTACACTAAATCATGAAAAAAGGATTGTTCTTTATTGCTCATGTTTGTTGCTCCTCGGTAAAAATTAATCATTGCCGTTTCATTTCTCAACAGCCACAAATGAACATTTTCCATAAAAACACATCTAGGGAATTATTCCATAGATGTGTTTTCATGATTCAAATGCGTTTTTAAAACTTGCTTTATTTCAGCAACATTCTCTTCATTTGGTTCAAAGTAATATACACCGTCTATTCGAGCATCTTGCCCAGTAAATTTGAGGTTTTCAATATCAGCAGAATTTAGCTTTGTAAACTTTTTCTGAAGCGAAAATAGCTCTGTTGCGGTTAAGTTTGTTTCAATATTTCCACTCAAGTGATCAGCGATTTCATCAAGTTTGAATAAGTTCTTAACAGATAAAGTTTTATCAAGGGCGGCGTTAATGACTTGACGCTGACGATCACTTCTTCCAAAGTCACTATCAAATCTTCGCATGCGAACATATGCCAGTGCTTCTTCACCATCAAGCTCCATTTGGCCCTCGGTAAACTGGATCTTCTTTCGATTTACTTCGTCACTATACTCCCAAAAATCAAACGGTACATCCACTTCTACTCCACCGATTTCATTAATAACACCTTTAAATCCTTCAAAATTCACCTTTGCATAATAATCAATGGGAATGTCTAAGAAGCTTTCAACCGTATTAATTGTCATATCCGGGCCACCAAATGCATGCGCATGATTTATTTTATCCATAGAATCTCTACCGATAATCTCTACTCTTGTATCCCGGGGGATACTCACCATTTTGGCTGTTTCCTTCTGAGGATCAAGGGTTAGAAGGATTAATGTGTCAGTACGCCCATGCTCGCCTCCAGTTGAATAATCTTCAACCCCCATTAAAAGGATGGAGAAAGGATCTTTGCTAATTTCCACTGCTTTATCTCGAAGCGCTGACTGTTTTCCTCTCTCTAGCTCATTATAAGTCTTTTTAGACGCCTGATACCCTTCAACTGCTACGTATGCACCATAACCAACGACGATCATGACAACGAACAAAATAAGAAAAAAAAGATTCCGAAACAATGAACGCTTTCGACGTCTTCTGATTCTTGATTTATTTTTTGACAAAACAAACGCCTCTTTTCATCTGTTAGATCTGCTCTATACTTCTCATGATAAAGGTTTTCTCAAAAAATGTAACCTTTTCCTAGTAGAATGTAAGTGACGTATAGAGCAAACTCTAACACACCTTGTGCTTATTGATTGCGCAATAATTGACTCTCTGGGACCTGGCGCAATGGTTTGGCCGGTGAGCCAACGACAAGCATTTCTGGTTCCACGTCTTTAGTCACGACACTTCCCGCTGCCACCGTTCCATCCTTACCAATTGTTTTGCCAGGGAGGATCGTTGCATTGGCGCCAACTCTTCCACCATCATGGATTGTTACACCTTTGAAATGGTCATATCGTTCAGATGACCTTGCCAAATAATTATCATTTGTTGTAACGACATAAGGAGCAACAAAAACGTAATCGCCAAGTTCTGAGTACGCAGTAATGTAGGCATTTGTTTCTAACTTGCATTTCACGCCAACTCTACAGTCATTCTCAACAGCTACTCCACGCCCCACAATTGTTTTCTCTCCAATTGTTACACGCTCACGTATCGTTGCTAGATCAGCTACAAAGACATCATCTGCAAGGACCGCATTAGCATAAATAATAGAAGAAGTTCCAATTGTACATCCAGAGCCGATGATGGCTGCTGGCAATTGTTTTACCTCTGGAAGGATCGAATTCTTTGCACGTGCTGGTTGTTTTCCAATGATCGCGTTATCCTGGATCATCACACCGTTCCCGATTTGTACACCATCATAAATAATCACATTATGGCCAATCACGACATTTTCACCGAAGGTTACATTTTCGCCGATTACTACATGCTGTCCTACTTTTATTGGATCCATTTTTGTTCCCCTTTCTTTCTTATTTAGTTAAAAAATTTGCTAATCATATCCACAACATATTCCTGCTGCTCTGCTTTAAGTTCAGGGAACATTGGAAGAGAAATGGCTTCCTGACAAGCCTTTTCCGTAACTGGTAGATCGCCTTCCTTATAACCAAGATCTGAAAATACTGGTTGCAGGTGTAGCGGTTTTGGATAATAAATCATTGTAGCGACACCTTGCTCTTTCAAGTATGCCTGAAGTTCATCCCGCTTAGGGACTCGAATGGTGTACTGATGGAAGATATGATAGTTATGTTCCTCAACAAAAGGTGTTGTAACTGTGTCACCCAGACGCTCATTTAATAATGCTGTATAACGTTCCGCTTTCTCGATTCGTTGTTTGTTCCAATCCGTTAGATGTGGAAACTTTACATTTAAAATAGCAGCTTGAAGCTCGTCAAGACGACTGTTGTAACCTAGAATATGATGGTAATATTTCGGTTTACTGCCATGCACGCGAATCACGCGCATTTTCTCAGCTACTTCATCATTATTCGTGATGATCATCCCAGCATCCCCATATGCCCCAAGGTTTTTTGTAGGGAAAAAGCTATATGTAGCCGTTGTACCAAGCTCCCCTACTTTTTTACCTTTATACTCAGATCCAATTGACTGGGCTGCATCTTCAATAATAGCTAGATTGTGTTTATCGGCAATAGCCTTCAAAGCATCCATATCAGCCATCTGACCATATAAATGAACGGGAATAATGGCTTTCGTTTTATCCGTTACAGCCTCTTCAACCTTTTTCGGATCAATATTAAAAGTCTTCTCATCAATATCAACAAATACCGGTGTCGCGCCAGCACGTGCAATGGCACCCGCAGTTGCAAAAAAAGTAAAAGCAGGACAAATCACTTCATCGCCTTCACCTACATCACAACCTAATAAAGAAATATGTAGAGCGTCGCTTCCGTTTGCAACGCCAACGCTGTGAGCAGCATGACTAAATTCTGCTACGTCACTTTCAAGTTTTTTCACATTATCTCCGAGAATGAAACGTGCACTCGACATTACTTCTTCTAAAGCAACACCGATTTCACCTTTAAGTGATTGATATTGTTCGGTTAAATCAAGCATTGGTACTTTCATTATAGACCCTTCTTTCATTCATTTTGATAAACTTTTATAGATACTAATTAATGTTGTGCTTTCTTTTTCCCAATTATATTGCTCTTCGATTGCCTTCCTTCCATTTTTGCCCATCACCTCAGCTTCTTCAGGATGCGCCGTCATCCATTCTATCGCTTGAGCGATTTCGTTTGGTTCAAGGGGATTCACGCAAATCCCACATCTGTTGCCTTCGATTATTTCTTTCCACAGAGGAAATGCAGAACCGATGACTGGAATACCTGCAGACATATATTCAAACATTTTGTTGGGCTGGGCATTTATATGGTTTGGAAGTGGATGATAAAGAACGAGTCCGGCTAGGGATTCCGACATGACATCCGCCACGATTTCTCGGTTTACAAAACCTAAGTCTTTCACCTGACTCCATCCTTTATAGGATTGAAGATCAACCTTAAGTTGCTGTGGGGCAATATTTCCACCAAATATTAACTGTGCATTCGTTTTTTCGATAGCTTGAACCATTTCATGTGCAGCTCTTACCTTTGTAATGCCCCCTATAAAACATACTGTTGAATTTTTGTTAGACCAGTCCGTATCAGGAGCGTAGAGTTCACTAAGAATAGGATAGTTATTGACATTATAGGCATTTGCTCCGATTTTTTTAAATCGTTCACAAATATAGGGTGTAGCAGCAATGACTGCGTCAAATTTTTGGGCAGCATAATTTTCATACCGTTCAAAAACAACACTGATACTTTTACGCAAAGGGGAAGGAATCCACTGCTTTTCCAATATTTGTCTCGGAACATCCTCGTGAATATCATGGATCACTTTTTTCCCCTTACGCTTTAATTTAAGACCAGTTGGTATGAGTTCTGGATCATGAAAATGGTAGATATCTGCATTTACCTTGAGAGCCGCTTCGTAAACAGCTTTCGTTGTTTTGATCATTCTGCTCCTCTCATTCGTTGCATCAGAAGGAATGCCAATAATCTTCACACCATCTTTTGTTTCAGATGTTGCATTCGGAACGATATAAGTCACATCGTACCCTTCCATATTGAGAGATCTGCATTCTTTAATGAAAATTCTGATATCGTGAGGAGAATGAACAGATGTTAGATGACATACTTTCATTACTCTCCTACCTACTTTCAGCTTGAACTAACTTGCTATAAATATTGGTTAACATAGAAATCACAGCTTCCTCGCCAAATCTTTCTTTGCAATCTTCATGAATAAGATTAGGATCATATTTTTTATAATGTTGGGACATATAAATTAGAGCTTGAGAAAGTTGATGAATTTCGCCAGTAGGAACTAAAATCCCATTTAACTCATTCACAATCATGCTTGGACCACCACTATCTGTTGCAATAATAGGCGTTCCAACAGATAAAGCCTCTACCAATACTACACCAAATGTTTCATAGTAGCTGGATGAAACGAATACATCGGCAAGCTGCATTTCTTTCTTCACCTGTTCCCTTGAAAGCGTTCCAATAAGTGTAACTCTCGATTCAAGATCAAGCTCATTAATGAGGCGTTGTAACTTATCTTTTTCTTCGCCCATCCCACCTATACGTAATTCTGTATCTCCATGAGGGAATGCATGATGAAAGGCATGAATAAGTAAATCAAGACCTTTATTTGCATTTAAATTCGCAACAGCCAATAGTCGAAACGGTTCTTTAGATTCCCTGTTCTTTTTCGGTCTAGCATCAGACATATCAATAAAATTTGGAACGATGTCCACTTGTTGAGTCGTATAGGAAACCATATCTCTTTTTAACCCAGGTCCTACTGCCAATAATCTATCCGCTTGACTAAAAGCCTTTTGTGCTAGTTTTTTTTGATAGGGCTTTAACATATTTCTCCCAAAGGCAGAAGAATGCTCCGTAATAATCAATGGAATATTTTCATCGCGACTTATCGCAGCAGCCCCAAAACCTCCCCATAAACAAGAATGGGCGTGAATGACATCGGGTACACCTACTTCTTTTACAATGTCTTTATACATTGCTCTTAAGCGTTTTTTATAGATCATTTCAGTACTATATGGTGCATTTGCAAAGTAGTTATAACCTTTATAGCGATAGGTTAATACCCCATCTTCTACTTCCTTACTTCTTGATCCTTTAAGTACGTTCTTATTAAAAGACTTCAAACTCCAAATCTCAGGAAAAGCAACAGTTACCTGATACCCCGCTCTGCTCAATGCCATCGCTTGCTCTTTGTAAAAAACTCCTCTATATGGCTTGCCTTCCATTGGATAGCCAGAAGGTACAATTAAAACATGCATAGTAAACCTCCTATCGGCTATTGTTTGATGTTCAACAATAAATCATCAACAATCGTTTGCCAAGAATACTCCCTTAACACAAACTGACGTCCGTTGTTCCCTAACAGTTTTTTCTCACCTTCAGGTAAAGAAGCACTTTCAAGTATTTTCATTGCTATATCTTCTACATTTTCGGGTTCAGCGATAATTCCGCACTTCTCATTTTCCAAGAATTGAGCGCTCTCTCCTGCGCCACAGTACAAGACAGGTGTAGCCGTTGATAGCGCTGGAAAAATCTTTGAAGGTCTCGCCCCTTTAAAAAGTTCTAGGTTTCTTAAAGAAACGATGCTATAGTCCGTTACTGAAAAAACTTTGGGCATTTCTGTCACTGGTACAGAATCATGAAACAAGGTATTTGTTAACCCTAACTCTTTAGAAAGGTCTACGAGATTTTGTTTCTCTGGCCCATCTCCCACTAGGAGAAATTGAATAGTTGAATCCTTCTCTTGTACGATTTTAGCAGCTTTGAGAATTGAATCTAACCCCTGCGCGTACCCTAATCTACCTGCAAATGTAAAGACTGTCTTATTCGTCAGGTTTAACTTATTCATCCACGTCTCACTAGGCGCTTCTGGTTGAAAAGATTCGGTATTCACTCCATTTGGAAGAACAAATACATCTGACTTTGACTTCCCCTTTTGAATTAAGTAACTTTGTATCCCTTCAGTGGCCGCCGCTAATTTCCAAGATTTACGATAAAGAAACAATTCCAATCGTTCTGCGAAACGAATAAATGTTTTATTCTTAACAATCCCTAATTCCACTGCTGATTCTGGCCAAATATCTGCAATATTAAATACAAATTTAGCTTTTTTCATTTTTGAAGCAACATATCCCGTAATACCGAGAAATAGAGGTGGAGAATTACAAATAATCACATCAGCTTTTTTAGCTTTTACGACTGAATAAAAAGCGCTAAATGTAAATGAAAAATAGGAAATTAGCCTTCTCCAAAAGCTTCCTTTTGGAGAAGGGTAAATCCAGCTTCGATGAACGGTAATTGTTTCATATTTTTCTTTTTCGTAAAATTTCCCTTTATACTTCTCAGGTATAATGCCATGAGGATGATGAGGAAATGCAGTGATGACCTCTACTTGATGACCTCTTTTCTGAAGTTCTTTACTTACTTCATAAAGACGTATTTGTGGTGCACCAATTTCTGGCGGAAAGTGTTGACTTAGTAATATGATGTTCATTTAATCTCATCCTTGTCTGCTCAAAAGCTTATCGAATCATGTCAGAAATATGCACGGATGCTTTTCCATCGCCAAACAAATCTTGGTAAATTGGAGCTACTGTTTTCTCAACAGCTGACACGATTTTCTTAGGGTCAGTTCCTACAAGTATATTGGCATTTCCTTCAAGTGTTTCGACCCACTCTGTTTGTTCTCTCATAGTAATACATGGAATTTGCATGAAATAAGCTTCTTTTTGTACGCCACCAGAATCGGTAATGATCTTTCGAGCGTTGTTTTCAAGTGTTAGCATGTCTAGATATCCAACCGGATCAATAACATGTAGCCCTGGTACTTCTGTTAAATCAAATCCTTGATCTTCAATCACTTTTCTCGTTCTAGGATGGATAGGCCACACTTTGTCACCCTTAATTTGTGTAAAAGCTTCTAAAATATCTTTCATTTTTTCGTGGTCGTCTGTATTTTCCGCTCTATGAACTGTGATTAAATAATATTCTTTCGAAGTTAACTTTTGTTTTTCTAGAATTTCAGATTTATCTTCTGCTAGCTTCAGGTTATAATCAACTGCATCATACATCACGTCACCTACATTAAAAACGTTCTCAAGAATATTTTCATCTTTCAGATTTTGTACGGCTGTTTTAGTAGGACAAAACAGTAAGTCTGACACGTGATCCGTCATAATTCGATTAATTTCTTCAGGCATTTTCTTATTAAAGCTTCTTAATCCAGCCTCAATGTGAATGACCGGAATATGTAATTTAGAAGCTGCGAGAGCTCCAGCAAGGGTCGAATTTGTATCACCATAGACAAGTAAATAGTCAGGCTTTTCATCAACAAGAATCTCTTCGATTTTTGCAAGCATTTCACCCGTCTGTTTCCCGTGATTGCCTGAACCTACTCCAAGGTGAAAATCTGGTTTTGGAATTTCTAGCTCTTCAAAGAAAATATCAGACATATTAGCATCATAATGCTGACCGGTATGAATAATAAGTTCCGTATGTACTTTTCTTAGTTCTCGAGACACAGGTGCCGCTTTAATGAATTGCGGTCTTGCACCTAAAACCGTCATAATTTTCATATCAACTTACTCCCTTCAATCTTCTTTCTCTGAATAAAAGGCATAGATGAATTCCATCTACGCCATTTATAATTAGTTTGTTTTATAGTTTGTAGTATTTCTCTGGTTTTGTAACGTTTTTAAATGCATTTCTTGTATCAAACAACACTGGGCTATGAGTAGCGATCATCTCATAATCAAAGGAAGAGTGATCCGTTGCAAGTAACACTAGATCAGCATTTTCAAGAAGTTCCACATCAAGGGCCACGGTTTCAGAGACTGTTTCAGAAAGTTTAAACGACTTTACGTGTGGGTCTGCTACAATCCAATCAGCCCCTGCTTCCTCTAGTTGGTTTAAAATTGGAAGGACAGGTGATTCTCGAACGTCTTCAATATCTTTTTTGTAAGCTACACCAAGTACAACTACTCTTGCACCATTCAATGCTTTTTTATCTTTATTTAGAATTTGCATACAGCGATCAATGACAAAATCAGGCATACTATTATTAATTTCTCCCGCAGTCTCAATTAATCGAGTGTGGTAATCAAATTCTCTCGCTTTCCAAGTGAGATAAAAAGGATCAATTGGGATACAATGTCCGCCAAGACCTGGACCTGGATAAAACGGCATAAACCCATAAGGTTTCGTAGCAGCTGCATCAATAACTTCCCATACATCAATATCCATCTTATTACATAGGATAGCCATTTCGTTAGCGAGGGCAATATTAATGTTACGGAATGTATTTTCGAGAATCTTTTCCATCTCAGCTACAGATGGACTAGATACTTCATGCACTTCCCCTTCTAATACATTTCGATACATTGCGGAGGCTACGGCCGTACAGGAAGGGGTAATTCCACCGACCACTTTCGGTGTATTCTTCGTATTATAAATCTTATTACCTGGGTCGACTCGTTCTGGGGAGTATGCAATAAAAAGATCTTCTCCACAAACACGCCCTGTTGCTTCTAAGATTGGTTTTAGTATTTCTAACGTTGTACCTGGATAAGTTGTACTTTCTAGAACAACAAGCATGCCACTATGAAGGTGTTTTGCGATCTCCTGTGACGAACTTTCCACGTAAGAAGTGTCTGGTTGACGATAGATATCGAGTGGCGTTGGAACACAGATGGCCACAGCGTCTACATCAGCAATTCTTGAATAGTCTGTTGTAGCAATTAATTGTTTTTTCTCAACGTACTCTGCAAGCTCCTCGTCTACAACATCACCAATATAATTGATGCCTTCATTCACCTGGCCTACTCGCTTCTCCTGAACATCAAACCCTATAACGTTATAGCCAGCTTTCGCTTTTTCAACGGCAAGGGGCAATCCAACATACCCTAACCCAACAACTCCAATCGTTGCTGTCTTGTTTTCAATTTTAGATAACAGTTCCTGCGCCTGAGTATTTAATTGAGCATTAACCACGGTCATACCTCATTTCTCTCTAATTAGTCCTGAACTTTTATAGGAGTATTTTGATCTGATGATTCATATAGTGCTAGGACAAGTGATAACGCCTTTTTACCATCTTCACCAGTCACAACTGGAGACCTATCTTCTACAATGGCTTTCACCATATCTTCTATAATCCATTGATGACCCGGTTTACCAAACGGATCTGCTTTTATTTTTTCAATTAAGGTATTACTTTCTTGATCATCTAAATCTTCAATATTGATATGCTCAATAAATGTCGCATTACGGCCACCTATTTTCACTGTCCCAGTTTCCCCAAAAAGACTAATGGTCTCTTCTAAGTTCTGTGGATAAATAGTTGTTGCTGCCTCAATCACACCTAAAGAGCCATTTTTAAATCTAACTACGCCTGTAGAAACGTCTTCTGCTTCAATGTCGCGAAGTCGTGTCGCACTCATACTATAAACTTCGTCAACATCACCCATCAGCCAAAGGATTAAATCTAAATTATGTATCGCCTGATTCATCAAAACGCCACCATCTAATGATTTAGTACCTCTCCAGGGAGCTTGATTGTAATATTCTTGATTCCGATTCCACCTAACCGTTGCATTAGCGTGGCTTAATTTACCTAACTTTCCTTGATTCATTAATTCCTTTATCTCTATCATCACAGGACGAAATCGATTCGGGTGAACAACAGAGAGCTTCACGTTATTTTCTTTACAAACATCAATGATTTTCTGAGAATCTTCAAGAGTAAGAGCAATGGGCTTTTCTACTACTAAATGTTTCCCGGCGTTTGCCGCTTTAACAGCCAGGTCAGCATGAAAGCCACTTGGTGTACAAATATTAATGACATCTACTGAATCATTTGCGATGAGTTCTTCAAAGTTGTGATAACCTTCTATATTATATTCTTTAATGAATGGCTCCATCTTCTCTGTAACCGTATCACATACGGCGAATAAACTTGCTCCTTCAGCGTGCATAATGGCTTCTGCATGCTTCTTGGCAATGTGACCGCATCCTACAATTGCAAAATTCATAAAATAAATGTCTCCTTTAAATAACATGCTAATGATAGTTTTCTACACATTATGACAAATTATGTTTAGAGTCGGAAACCCTTAACATATATAAAATTTCTACTATTGTTATTGTATATTAAATTTTCACAATATCAATCGTTTTACTGGAACACATTGTTAAAAGAAAGTAAAGATTGCTAATAAATGATTACAGAACGAAACAAAAAATACCTGCAAAAGTGCAGATATTTTGTCGATTTGGTACTCGTTAGAAAATGGAGCAATGAATATGAAAGATGAGTTTCTCTTATTGACCTGTAAAATAACCAACTAGGTAATCCGCCCAAACCTGGTGACCCTTTTTGTTAGGTTCACTCTCTTCCGTCAAATATTCCGCCATCTTTTCACTATCCTGATTTGGCCATTCATTCCAGTGATTAAGATAAAGATAATCATTGTCTTTAGCATACTTCTTTAATTGATCTACTTGGAGAGGATAGTATTTGGAATCGTATAATGGATTTGAAGGTTGTAGAATAATAATCATATCTTCATTCACATTTTTATAAGTGGAAATGATACTTGTAATAGCATCTAGTGAATCCTCAATACGAATTTCTCCATTATCCTTAAGGAGAAATGGTTCCAGTAGAAGGACATCAGGAGTTGTTTCTACTCCTTCTTCTCTTATTATTCTCATGGCTTCTAATGAGTTTTTATCTCCGAGTGATCTTACATTAATGGAGAAAACCTCTTTCCCATAGCTTTCATCCAATTCGCTTTGCAAAATAGATGGCCAAGAATCATCACCATCAGAAGTAGCATCTGAACCGACTGCTGCGATAGTGATAGACTTATTATCTGACACCTTTTTTTGTACCAATTCTTTTAATTCCTTTGAGAAATTGGACATAGCACCATCTAAGCTATTTCCTGCCTTCTCATCTGCTACTGTTGACTTTTGAGTTTCCTTCGCATTAGCTTTAATACTCATCGTTTCTATCTTGTTCTCCCAGTGCATTTTCCCTAATAAAATACCACTTACACAAATAATAAATAAAAAGAGTAATAAAAACTTTTTCATACCTTCCCCCTAAAACCCCTTGATTAGCCATCTTTTCTAATACTTTCCTAAATATAAATTATATAGAAACCTTCTATTAAAATAAACAGGATTCGGCATGATTAAAACAAATTCATGATATTTCTTTCACAGTCTCTATTTAGCCAAAAAAAGTAGCTTTGATCCGAAGATCAAAGCTACTCGTTCTTCCAATTACTTGACTAACTTTTGCAACTCGTCTTTCGCTACTTCACTTACTGCTCCATTTCCACCTAATACTTTCACAGATTTAATATCATTCGTATACAGATATTTTGTTAGGAAAGACTCAACTTCTGTTGGAACATCATCTTTTTGAACCAAAACTAGCGTTCCTTTGTTCATAGATACGAGTGGTGCTGAAGAAAGTGCGTCAGGGAAAGTTTGACCACTTGCTACATATAACGTATCCGTAGCGTCAGCAAACTCCTCTTGAATCGCTGCTAAAGTACCATAACGATTTTTCCCTTTCAATCTCATCGTATCAAAAGCAATGCTTTCTACTTCATTATAAACAGTGTCAGAAATTGCTCCTGTACCTCCAAGAACATACACAGCTTCACCTTTAAGAATTTCTTTTGCTTCTTTAGATAATTTCTTTCCATCTGTAAGCACAATTGGCATTTGCTTCTCGCCAGCAATACCAGCAGCGCTAAGTGCGTCTGCATAGTTCATACCAGTCGCAAGAAACACGCCTTTTCCTACATAACCATTCTTTTCTTGTAAGTGGTTTACAATGGCTAAGTTCGTATCGAAACGACTTTTACCAGATAAACGTTCAACATTTTTTGTGCTGATTCCAAGCTCAGCAAGTTGAAGAAGTACATCGTCGGAGACAACACCTGTACCACCAACAATTACGGCATTTTCAGCACCTAGACGTGAGATTTCTAATCTAACCTTTTCTGACAGTTTCCCTTTAGGTCCTGCAAGAAGAACTGGTGCTTCATACGCACTTGCTAGTGGACCAGCTGATAAAGCATCTGGGAAGTCGTATCCAGTCGTGATAACCACAGTTTTACTATCTTCCTCAGTGAAACCATCAGGATACATCTCTTTTGATACTTCAATAGCAGTCGCTTCGCGGTCTGAACCTTTAATAACATCCACTACTCCGCCATCAACAGATACAGGTAGAATTGAAAGAACTTCGTCAGTAACAGCATCCTTTAAGAATACGCCCGCTGTGTAATCACCAGATGCATCTGGTGTTGTAATCTTCACATCGGTTTTAAGTGATTTCCCAATACCTAGATCGAAAGTTTTATTAGTAGCGGATAGTTCACCCAGACCTTCTTCACCAGGATTTAGAACTCGTTCTTCCGTTATTGTAAGATCAACTTCTGTTGCTTTTCCGTCACTAGACGAATAACCAAAAACAGCTACCAGGTAAGTACCATCTTCTAGCGCTTTCATATTTACTTTTTCATCAGAAGAAGCATCACCTGAAGACGCTACCGGTACATACCCATCTTTTGTTTTCTTATAAAATTCTAAATCAACGTCATCACCTGGATCTTTCGGATTCGAAGTTGCTACCTCTAAAGAAATATTATTTTCGAGCTTCAACTCTTCCAAATAATAATCTTTATTTGGAACTTCAATGCGACTTTTACTTGATTCTGCCTTACTAAAATCGCCAGTTTCGATTTTTACTTTTTTAGCACCTGAAAGATAATTTTCGAATTTCACTTCTTTTGTTGTCTTTGTACCTGGAGCGACAGAACCAAGGTCAACTTCGCCTGGAGTAGCTACAACACCTTGTACAAAAGCTTCGAAGTTAAATTTGTTTACTTCTTTACCTTCTTCAGGAGCAATCGTACCGTAGACCGCTACTTCCCACACACCGGCTTTAGGACTTTCAAAAACATTTTCTTCTACTTTAAGGGAAGACGCTTTTGGTCCATAACCGGCATATCCTTGATATTCACTTACTTGCTTACCATCCGGGTCATGTACTAACATTCTTACTCGACCTTGATATTCACCATTTTCCTGAAGAGCAGAAAGGGCGAAACGGATTTCTTCCATTCCTGGCTTTACGTCAAAGTAATAGTGTTCGGTTTTAGAAGATTGTACTTCTCCTTGATCACTAAAACGATATTTGTTTTCTGAAGTAAATTCTTCTCCAACAATAATCGTTTGATAAGAGCGCGCTTCAACATAAGCCGTCGCCTTATCATCAATGACTAGCGTTCCTTCGTTTCTACCAACCTGAAGCTGGTCCTTATCATAAGTAACAGTAATTTTCTCACTTTGACCCGCTTTAAGCGTAATCGCCTTCTTAGATGGAGTAAACCAACTTTCACTTGGCTTAATTGTTAATTCTTTTGTTTCATCAGTAGGGTTTTCAATAAGAACTTCTACTTTTTCCGGTATTTCTTGATTTCTTACGTATAGCCCTGGACCACCTGAAACTTTTTCACCGTGGTAAACTTGGACATTCACTTCTTTTACATCATTAATAAAGTTGTTTTTCAAATATTCATAGGCAGCAGGGATATCAATTAAACCAGCACCCTGCTGAGAACGTTCATACCCTTCAAGTGGCTGCGCAGTTTGAATTAACGCTTCACGTGCTGATTCGTAATCAAAAGGAACCCTGTCTTTTTCAGTAGCTTGTTTCAAAAGAGCAAGTGCGCCTGCTACGTAAGGTGCTGACATACTTGTACCTTGAAGTACTGCATAATTACCTAATTGTGCTGGATAAGAAGCAAATGATGCTCCTGGCGCAACAATATCAGGTTTTTGCATACCATCTTCCCTTGGACCATTAGAAGAGAAGTACCAAAGGCCGTCCCCTTCTTTTGGCGTGCCATCAGCGTTCTTTCCAAACGGATAAGCGTCATATTCGGTTGCCCACATTTCTTCATCCATGTGTGCACCTACAGAGATCGAAGCTGTACTCGTTCCTGGTGAACCTACTGAATCAGCCCCAGGTCCTTCGTTTCCTGCTGACATAGCAAACATCGTACCAAATTCTTCAGATAATAGATCTGCTAACTCGTCATCTGCATCTGTGCCGTCATTTAAATCAGGTAAAGAACCTAGACTCATATTAACAACATCTGCGTCATACCCGCCTAGAGATTCTGGTAGGGCAGCATCTACCATCGCTGACATGATGCTATAACTAGCCGCTCCACCTTCAGCTTTAAATACTTTAAGACCTACTAGCTCTGCTCCTGGCGCAACACCATCTTTAGCAACAGCTCCTGTTTCGTTCGATCTTGCTGGCCCATTAGCTGCTGTTATACCCGATACGTGAGTGCCATGTCCGTTGACATCAAAGAAAATATTCACAAATGGATTCTCTGAATCTAATGAATTGATGCGGAAATTAGCTCCAACCAACTCATCCTCTACATTGACATCAAATGTACCAGCTTGATTGTTCGCATAAGGAATTTCATCAGCGAAGTCCATGTCATTATCTTTATCAATGTAAACTTTATCATCAACCATTAGCACACCAAATTTATCTGCATCGTTACCTTCTACATCCTCATCGTGGTCTTCCGTCATTTCACCATCGGCATTTAGGTCACCTGAATTCAGGTCAGGCGCCAGAAAGCCGAAATGATACTCGTCATCCGAGGCATCAATCCCGTTTGTCTTATATGTATCTTCTCCAACAGTAAACGAATCCCCCTCATCAACTGTGTTGTCGAAAATCACATCGCCTTCAGCAAGTGGAAAATCTGAATCTCTTTCATTCGTTTGGTCTCCAATCGTGTAATCATGCACACCGACGATTTTAGATTTACCAAAGTATCCCTCAGCAAGCTTTTCAGTGAAAGCTTCATGACCTGGGTCTGGACCCGAGTCAATAATGGCGACTCTCGTTCCAGAGCCATCATATTTATTATGGAATTCATCCACACCTGTGGCATCATGTGTTTCTTCTGTTTGGGGGCCAACTACTTCTTCTGCAGCTTCATTAATAGGTGCTATTTCAGGGTCATCGAATGTCTTTTCCAATTCAACCGTTCCGTTTTTACCAAGTGACGCTACGTCATCAAGTCCATAAACTTCCATTACTTTATTAGTTGGAATTTCTGTTAAGTAGACATAGTTCTTATGGTTATCAAGTACTTTAACACCCATTTTTTCAAGTTGCGAAGAAAGGTCTTTCTTTCCTTTTGTGACAACAATCAACTCTTGTACCGCAGCATCACTAAAAGCAAGAGCTGAAATCTCTTGTGAAATAGCTGGTTTAAACTTCTTTGTTTCTTGTAAGGCAGCTTCCGCTACATCAGGATTGTATCCAACGTTAGAGAACGATGATGCCAATAAGGTCGCGCCAGCAAAAACCGTAATAAACTTTTTCTTAAATGTCATTCGTGTATTTCCCCCCAGTATTGTTATAAAAACGCTGCTAAAATATCCCTCCCCTGATTTATTTTAGAAAATTTTCTGCATTTTCAGTTTAATCTTGTTTTTTATGTCCGTCAACAAATAAATGTGTAATTTTTTACAAAATATATAATTCTATGACACTATTTCTTATTGTTTTGTGAAAAAACACGGTAATAAAAGAAAAAAGCTTCGAAGTTTATCGAAGCTAGTACAGTAGTTTTTTATCAATTTTCCAGGCAATTTGGGGAGAAACAGCACCATAACCTCCAAGAAAGTGATAATCTTGGAATCCTTTATTTCTTAAATAGGTTAATTCTTCATTCACACTAGCTAGCATTTTTCGTGGATGAGTTAACATAACTGAGCTTTCTACTTTAGTAGCCAGAGCTCCTCCCACTAATGCATCAGGGAAGTTCGTACCAGTGGCAATATACAGTGATTCTTCCTCTAAACCAAACTGTTTAATAACCTTGTAATTCGTTGCGTAGCGATCTTCTCCACTAATTCTATTGTAAGGAATCTGGAGAGATTCCATCGTTTCGTTAGACATCGCCCCTGTACCACCTATGGCATAAGCATGACGAATTTCTTTAGAATTGAGATAAGACTTCACAACGGCTGGCGCCTTGTTTTTTTGAACAAATAATACGGGGTAGTCATACCTTCCAGCGTATGGAGCAATGGAAAGAGCATCAGGAAAATCTTCTCCCGAAACGATCATTGCTTCTTCTGTTTCAAAAGGAATAGCATGATTAATAGCAACTGCAGTAGCATATCGATCTTTTCCTGATAATCGAAGTGTGTGAATACCTAATTGCTTTAATTCATTCTCTGCTACTTCGGATACAGCACCAGATCCTCCTACAATAACAACGTGAGTAGCCTTTAGTCTCTTTAGTTCTTCTATATTAGCCTCAGCTAAAGCATTCGTTTGCTGAAGCAATATCGGCGCATCTAGATAAGACGATAAAGGGGCTGCTGCTAGACTATCTGGAAAGGTTAAGCCACTTGCTAAAATCACGAATTTCCCATCCATGTTTTCACCATTTAAGGTAACCTGTTTTTGATTTAATTTATCCCAACCGTGCTTAGAAACCGCAACAGCTGTGTGAACGGCCGTTTTGCCATAAATTCTATTTTTCGTTTCAACGTATTCTAAAGCGGAAGAGACATTCAAGCGTCCACTTCCCATTCCCTCCAACTTACTGATTGGATCGGTACTCGAAGTGAGCACATCTTTTACCTGAGCACTCGTTAAAAATGGACTGTTTTGTAAAATCATGCTAGCTGCTGAGCTTACAAGCGCTGTGGACATACTCGTCCCACTATCTGTTTCGTATGAGTTTAGCCACGTGCTATAAATATCCGTACCTGGAGTGTGAAGATCGATCTCTGCTCCCCAATTTGAGAATGAGGCTTTTTCATTCGTTCCCGTTTGGGTTGATGCTACTGCGATCGTCGACTTATATGCGGCAGGATAAATAACCCGATTTTGATTATCATTTCCACCTGCTGCCACAACGACTACCCCACTCTCAGCCGCCATTTGAATCACATCACTCATTGCTTTCATATTGCTGTATGTACCAAGACTTAAATTAATCACATCTGCTCCATGAGAAACGGCATATTCAATGCCTTGAATGACTGTGGACATTTGTCCTGTCGTACCTTCCATCACTTTAATCGGCATGATCTTGACCCCGCGGGAGATAGAAGATATCCCCACTCCATTATTCGTTTCTGCACCGATCAACCCCGCAACGTGCGTACCGTGGCCATTTTCATCGTCTGGTGTTTTAGAAGGAGTTACGAGATTAATTCCATTAGCAAGATTACTAGCTAATTCCGGGTGATCGAGATCGACACCGGTATCTAAAACGGCAACAGTGATTTCATCAGATCGTACATATTTCATCCATGCTTGTTCAACAGACATTTCCTGAAAAGAGGACATTTGCTTAGTATATCCAGGATCATTTACAGGCGTTGAACCCATTAAATAAACAGGTACATCTTCTTCAGCGTATTGCACATTCGGTAGACTTTCCAATTCTTTTATAAGCTTTTTACTTTCTGACTTCGGTGCTTCAATCGTATCAAACTGACTGGAAATCGACTGAGCCTTCACTCGATCACTAGATTCTGAGTATTTCACAATCACATTGACAGTTTCTTCTGCTTCAACTTGTGGTGTTAAAAGCAAAATAAAGCTCAATGTGAAAATAACAAGAAAAATGTTACTCTTCTTCAATTCTTTTCCCCCTAAAGTTCCATGCTAGTTTTAGGATAATGAAAAGGCAGAAGAATTGAAAGGTGTTTATGAGAAATTTTTGGAAGTTGCGCTGAGAGGTTAAAGAAGTCTTAACTTAGAGAGGATTGTGTTTCTTTCCTTACGTGGTCGTTTACCAATTGTTCATACGATGATTGAAGTGAGGCGTAGCGTTCTTCTAATTCCGACTGATCTTTTCTTAACGTGCCAACAATTTGAATCAAATTCGCAATTAAGATTTCTAAGTTTTTAAAACGATCTTCCATTTTTCTCCTCCATCCTGTATGTTATAGTTAATATATACCATAAAGTATCGATCATTGCATTATGAAATATTGGGAAACATCGTTCGGATTTAGCGTGATAATCATGCAAATTCTTTTTATATTTCCCAACCTCAAAACTATTCTCTTTTCTGAGAATTTTTAGTAAACTGTAATCAAATAGTTCTAGGAGAAAGGAAGCAAAGAATGATTGGAGCAAAAATCCGATACTTCAGGCAGATGAAAGGCATCACGCAAGAACAACTCGCTTCCGGAATCTGTTCTATTCCGTATTTAAGTAAAATCGAACACGGTCTTGCCCAGCCAAGTGAAGAACTTGTTGGACATCTTTGTAAAGAGTTAGGCGTTTCTCTAGATCAGGTTGATGATGAGGATAAAATGAACAGGCTTCACAATGATTTAGACTCCTGGTACAAAGAAATGCGTCTAAGAAACTTTGAGGAAGTTGTTAGTTACAAGAAACTGATAGATGAAGAAATTGACGGCGTGGAAGATCCTGATATGCTGACGAAATATCTTCTTTTATCGTTTAGGTATCATATTTTATTTAGAGAAACTGATAAAGCGAATGATATTCTTGAGAGGTTGTATCACGTACAAGAAAGACTATCTGAGCAACTTGAATTCTATTATTTTTACTTTTTAGGCTTATACTACTACCAAAATAGTAAATTTAAAGAAGCTGGTGAACAGTACAAAAAAGCTCATTTTCTTCTTACTTCGATGAAATCAAATTCTGCAGAATGGGCAGAATTTTACTATCAACAAGCACTTGTACACAATCGTCTTAGTCAAATTACTTTATCTAATAACCTTGCAATAAAATGCCTTGAAATGTTTAATAAAGAATACAATTTCAAAAGAGCTTCAGACACTGAAATTCTTTTAGGAGTAAACAATAGAGTTATCTTAAATTATGGAGAAGCCGAACATCACTTCCAAAATGCACAAAAATATGCAGAATCTTTTAATGATAAACGACTTAAGAGTATTATTTACCATGACCTTGGGTATGTATACTCTTGCCAAAACGAATCGGATTTGGCTTTAAAATACTATCAATTAGCTTTACAAAATAGTGAAGTGCACGAAATTGAAGATCGCGCTAAGACTTTATATTTAATTGCTTCAGAGTATATTAAAAGCGGTAACTTTGATCTCGCTCGTAAATCAATTAATGATGGTATGGTGCTAGTTACAAAAACAGAGTACCTAGAATATATCCACCATTTTAAAATCTTGATTTTAAAACTTAGTAACAAGCAGAGTGAAAATCAAGAGTTAATCCTTAAAGATGCAGTTAAATACTTTGAGGAAAAAACACGTTGGTACTATGTTTCAGAGTACGGTGAAATGCTGGCAGACCATTATTTTAATAATGGCCAATATAAAAATTCAAGTTTTTATTTTAGGTTAGCGAACGATGCCAGGAAAAAAATCATGAATTAGAAAGGGAGAAAAACATGAAAAAGTTAATTGTAAATGCACTACTTATTACTAGCTTAGTAGGAGTTGTTACTCTAGGTAACCACGACAGAGTACCTGATTCTCACGACAGAGTACCTGACTCAAGCCCATCTAAAACTGAAATTCATATCTAATACGAAAACCCGGCTCAATTCTGCCGGGTTTTTATTTGCCCCATCTCCCTCCATAACGCTATACTAATCATAGTTTAACTAGAATAGGAGTGTGCGAACATGGCTTTTTATATGTTTGATGTTGACGGCGTTTTAACAGATGAAAACGCTAGACCAGATGAAGATGTTGTAAAACTGATTGAACAATTAGCAAAAGATGAGCACATCCTTTCTTTTGTGACCGGTCGTTCGAGAGGATGGCTTTCTGATCATCTTTTTCCTCTCTTTGATGATGACATTGACTGGTCTTCCCTTTATTGCGTATCTGAACACGGTGCTATAAAAGGACGCGGAACAGATATTTCTTCATGGGATTTGGATGAAGAATATGTGATCTCTGATGAAGTGAAAGACAAGTTATACAAAGTAAGTCAGGAAGAGAAGTATGAAGGTCTGATTCAATGGGACCAAACGAAAGAATCCATGGGTACGGTTGAAGCCGTGCACGGTGATCCTGGAGATAAGGAACATTTAAAGAAAACTCGCGAATCGCTTCAGGAATACGCAGATGACGTACAATCGATTTCTTCTGAATCGGGTAACAAAACCGCTGTCTCGACTTATGGGGTCGATGTGATTCATCCCGATTTATCCAAGAAAATTGGAGCTACGTGGATACTTGATGAAATTCAATCAGCTGAGGAAGTATTTGTTTTTGGAGATAGTAGTGGTGACATGGTGATGGCTGTAACCGCAAGAGAGCATGAATTAGAGAACATTACATTTTACTGGGTTGGTGAGGGCGAGACGCCAGAAGAAGATAACATCACTTCTGTTTCAAGTGAAGCTTCCTATGCAGACGGGACCAAGGAAATATTAGAAAAGCACATTGGCTAATCCAATGTGCTTTCTTTCTGTATTAAACCAGTTCTACTGGGCGATTTTGTTTAATCGATTCATAGCAAGCTTCAATAGCTTTTAAGTTATTCACTGTCGCCTCACCGGAATATAACGGCGTTTGATTGTTTTGAACACAGTTTGCGAAGTGTTCGACCATAAGCGTATATTGCTCACCTTCAACTATTTCTTCTCTCACTTTGCCTTCACTATTCTTAATTTGAATCGTTCCATTTGCTCCCTGAGCATCAGGGCGGTAAGCGTACGGTAGACGAATGCTTCCTTTTGTACCAAGAATCTCATAAGAATTGCTCATCTGGCGTTCGAAACTACAATCAAACGAAGCCGTGACGCCGTTCGCAAATGTTAAGATGCCTGAAGCAGAAAGGTCAACGCCTCCACCTTCCGGAATAGCTGCTTCAGCGTAGACTTTAAGTGGTTCGTTGCCAATGATGAACCGCGACGAATGAATGCAATAACATCCCACGTCCCAAATGCTTCCCCCACCTAGTTCACTGCTGAGGCGAATGTTATTAGGTTTATCACCCAGATAAAATGAAAAATTCGCACGCATATGCTTTACATCACCAATTTCACCGGACGCGATTACATCCCTTACAACTTCGTGCTGAGGGTGGAATTGATACATAAAGGCTTCCATAAATATAACGCCATTTTCTTCACAAGCTTCCACCATCTCCATCGCATCACGAGCTGTAATTGCCGCTGGTTTTTCACAAAGAACGTGTTTCCCTTTCTCAGCAGCTGCAATGGTCCATTTTTTGTGAAGCGTGTTTGGAAGCGGAATATAGACTGCGTCAATTGAATCATCCTCCAACATCGCTTCATAACTGTCATGATAATGTGGAATGCTCATTTCCTCTGCAAATTCTTTGGCTTTGCCACTGCCACTTGCTACGCTCACAACTTCAGCACCACTAGCGTTTTGAATCGCAGGGATTACCGCTTTCCTTGCAATATTCGCCGTCCCCATTATTCCAATTCTCAATCCCATTTCATGCACTTCCCTTCTATGTACTTATTACTAATTTTACCATTATGTTGAGTAAACTTCCCTGATGATGTTTCTATTTACCTTTCATCTACCCCCAACGTAACATGTTATAAACCGAAACATTAAGTAATCCCTTTAATCCCCCCTTTTGATTATAAGGAAAACAAGAGCCGGCCTCGTATAACGAGGCCGGCTCTTTTCATTAATCAACAAAACGTCGAATCACTTCAATGAGTTCCGGACGAATGTGTTTTTCTAAATCCTTAATTTGTGATTGATTGCGATATTTTTTCTCAATAATATCGCGCTGTTTACTATTTTCAAGCATCCAATGCAACCATTTACTGTCAGCCGTTTCGGTGAATGCTTCATTATGTTCATACTTATCATGAAGGTCTTTCAATAAATGCCCAAGACTTTTTTCTGGGTGTTCATTCCAATAGGTTCTCAAGGCATCGCAAAGGATTTCAATTTCTTTCTTTTCGTGCAAAAAATCCCCTCCTCTTAATTGACTATTCTACCACCAAAATTGATTTATTCCGAAAATACACTACTCTTGATCAATTATTTAAATCATACCATATCTTCACTAAAAATATTTTCTCGTTAGGAAAAAGTCACCTTCTCAATATGAGAAGGTGACCAGTAACTTAGTTTATCTTCTGAAAAATGTCGTTCATAACGCCTTCAGATATGGCTCCCGTTCCCCCAAGCAAATACATACTTTGGGCAGCTTTGTTTTCATCAAGATAACGACTTACACTTGCTGGTAATTTCTCTTTTTGAGTTAAAATCACTGGAGCACCCATGGCTGCTGCCAGAGAAGAGCCCGGCAGTGCATCAATAAATACATCACCATTAGCAAAGAATAAGTTCGAGTTTTCAAAGTCTAATGTTTTTGCAACCTCGACACTTGTTAAATAGCGATCTTTTCCTGAAATTCGAAGTGTATTGACTCCTGAATTCTCAAGACCACTTTTAATAGAATCAGAAATGGCACCTGTGCCACCTATTAAGGTTGCCTGTGTAATGTTGGTGGTTTCTACATAGTTCTTTGTATAATCACTCAACGCCTTTTGACCGGTTAGCAAGATTGGAATTTGTTTTGCAGCTGCATAAGAAGCAATTGATAGAGCATCTGGTGAAGAGTCATTTCCTGAAGCAAGGATCGCCTGATTAAACCCGCCCACTTCTTCAGCAATTTCTACGGCAGTCGCGTAGCGGTCCTTTCCACTGACACGCTCCACTTCTTGTACATAAAGCTTTTTCTCTAAAGTCGATTTGATATTTTCAGAAACAGCACCTGTACCGCCTAGAATATAAACTTTCTTCGGCTGAAGGCGATCTATTTCCTGTTCCACACTTTCTTGTAAAGCGTTAGAAGGTGTTAATAGCAATGGCGCATTGTACTTTTTGGCAAGTACACTCCCCGTTAAAGCATCAATGGCAACATCTCCGCGACCAATTACAACAACTTCAGAATGGTTCTGCCACCCGTATTTCGAAATGGCCACACTCGTATCATAACGACTTTTTCCATACAATCTTTCCGATGTAATCGTCGTTTCTTCTTGCACTAAATTCGTATTCGGATAATAGAAAGATAAGATTTCATCAAATGTGCGACCTTCTTTTGACTGCTGATAAGCACCATATTGACTCATGCCAATCCCATGTCCAAAGCCACTTCCATTAACTACATAAGAGTCGGATTTTGCATCAATTTGTTGGATATAAGGACTTTTCATAATTGAAGTGCCAATCATAAAGCGAAGATTATAGGATGTATCTTCAATCTTCATCGTATGCTCTTTTAACAAACCTTTTTCATCTTTATCAAAACCACTATCTTTTTTGAGGAAGTACTTGAATGTCATGCTTCCTTTTAAAATATCATTAGAAGTAAATGGTGGAAGAGTAAAAGTAAGATTCGTTATTTCTGTAATTTTAATTTCATCCGTTGAGTTGATTTTACCTTCTTTTTTGAGCCAAGATTTCATATTCGTAATTTCTGCCGCATCAGAGCTCAGTTCATTCGTCTTAGTCCACCAGGATTCAGGATTTTTCAAATCCAATTGACCAGTGTCGATTTGTTTTTTCCCTATTGTATAATTCCAACTATCGTATGGCGATAGTTTAGCGTCATACGGATCGGCTTTTGTTTGAAGGTAAGGAATTAACTTGCTCCCCCACGAATTTGTATTCGACATCACCATACCACCATTTGTAGAGGAATAAAAAGCACCTATGTACGTGTCACCACTTTTTAGTGTTTTTCCTGCAGTTTCATTAATGGCAATATTTGTAGTTGAATACCAATCATAGCCTTTATAAACTTGACTAGACTGGCTATCCGTCAAGTTATCTTTTCGAGGAAATGCAAATGTCCTCGCCGCAACTGCTTGTGCTTTTAAAGCTTCCATTCCTCCGTTCGTTCCCCAATAAGCTGGCATTTCACTAGGCACTACGCCTTTTAAATATTCTTCCATCGGAAGTGTATTAATGGGACGAATGTATTTCCCATCAACCGTAAATTTCATTTCACCTAGATACCTTTTATCACCGATTGCGACAAAGCTATCCATCGCATTTGTGATGGTAGGTACAAGCGTCATTGCACTCCCAAAGTTAGCTAACTTTGTGTTTCCTCGGTAAAGCACCACATCGCCTGATTCAGCTTTGACACTGTACTCCCCCGCGTTGGAACTTTCAATTTCAATTTCACTACCTTGAATTTGATAACTTCCTGTTACATTGAACTTTAAAACCGTCGTATCTTTCACATAGTTTACTAGTTTAACGGTAACTGTTTCTCCCGCTGCCTGCACACCATGCATCGACAAAGAAAATGCTAAAATGCCAACCAAAAGTGACGTCAAAAGTTTCAAATCTTTTCCCCCTAAGATTTTTTAAGAAAATATTAGTTCTATTCTCCCTTTTTAACACTTTAGCATAATTTTTACATTAAAATAGTCACTAAATGACGAATCTTACAAAAATAACATAGAATACCTATAATTAATGTCGAAAAAACTAGGTAATTTAACCTATAAACACACCTGAAAACGTTACTTTTGCTCATAACAAAAGCTCTTGCTATGCAAGAGCTTTCTGTAACCGGCATAAATACCACAATTTCATGAGGAAGATACTATGTAGGCACCCCGCTATATCAACGAATACGTCTGTTAAGAGCGCTGTCCGATTTGGCATAAACGCTTGTATAAATTCATCTGTCACCGCAATAAATGTAACAATTAAAAGGACAAGGATTATACTATAAATGGAGTCTCTCGCTTTAAATAAGTGAAACAAGCAAATTGCTAAAAAGCTGTAAACAAAAAAATGACCGATTTTTCGTATGATAAAATGAGCAAAACCACTTTCGCCATTGTTTAATAAACTTACTGTTAATGGACCATACTGAAGTTCTCTTGTTTGGATAAGCTGCGCAAGTCCGTTAACAATAATCGGCGCAGGCTCATGTCCAAGTAATGTAAGTGAGGCGATACACGAAAGAACAAATCCGATACCGAGCCAGAGCTGGATACTCACCATCACAATTGTACGAGATAAAGTCATATCCTCCGCCTCCTTTTCAAGCACATTACAGTCTTACCTGAATAGGAGTCGTTTATACGGATGCTTCTGCCATTTCCTTTAACTTAGCAGCTCTTTTTTCTAGAAGGTTCTTCATATATTTTTTAAGAAAGAGACCGTTAGCGATACTGCCTAAAATCCCCAAAGGCGCTTTATATGCAAATTGATCGATCATTAGCGTTACACCGTTCAGATCTTCAAAGCGATGGGTATGAACAAACGATTTAAATGCACCTTTTGTCATTTCATCAATAAACCAGTCGGGTTCATTCATCCCTGTAATTTTAGCTGTTAACCGTTGCTTCACTCCAAAATGAGTGGCTTCCCATGTAACGGTATCCCCTTCCTCCATTAATCCTTCTGTTACTCCCTCAATCGCTTTTTCCTTTGTTTGCTCTGTACTTTTCACATGCGCCTCGACATTTCGCGCATAATCAAAACACGCTTGAACTGGTGCATCAATAAGTGTTTCTAAATAGATGACAGGCATCGTGAGTTTCTCCCTCCAACTTTTAACCTAAGTAACAACCTAAATTATTGAAAAAAAGTAGGTCATAACGATTATTTCTTATAAATCGACAAATTATCCTAAAACCATTAGGCATGTGAGCCGATAACTTAATTATACAGTTCCATGACATCTTCTACTTTAGTTACCTAATTTTCTGTAAAGATAATAGACCGGGCTCGTATGAAGCGGAAATGGAAAGCCCCTGAAGAAGTTTACTATCAAAAAAAGCGCAAGGAAAAGATGCTTTTCCTTGCCCTTCGTCTGTTAACGATTTTATTAGGAATAACCATTGCTGTTCTAACAAAAAGATCATATGATTCAGCTTTCCTTTTTTCGTGATCGTCTAGGTGCTTCAGGGTTTGGAATACTCTCTTTAGGAGTTTGATTATTCGTTAACGCAGCGTTCGATTGTGCTTTTCGCTTTTTCATTAAGACCAACCTCCCTTCCACTTTTAGTCTTATCTATCATGATTTTTTCATGCGTAAATGGGTGAAAAAGCCGATCGTATTTACTGTAAAACGATTATTATTTTAATCGAGACGATTCCATCCGACATTGGGAAACCTTCTTTACAAAATCTTCATAAAGGAAAGCAGTTTATCAGCATTTTCCCAATATACACGGTAAACAGAATAGGTTATACTTAGAATTGAAGTCATTTTTCGACAATTTTTACTTTTTCATGACACCGTTTACTTGATGACTACTTATAAATGTTCGAATCGTACGAGAATGGCAAAATCATTGAAAAGTGATGACGCAAAGCTATAGGGACTTCACGGACTGTTTTATCCGACAGTCAGCCAGCTGCCGAATACGGCCTCCGCTGCGATTTCAGCAAGAACCAGGGGGAGATTTGATTATGAAAGAAACATGGCTAACGCCTGAAGAAATCCAATATCGAAGACAGCGTAAGGAGAAGATGATTTATCTTTTGCTACCTGTGTCTGCTATCGTCATTGGAGCGGCTATTGCCTTTCTCACGCAAATGACTTACTAATCCCGAAAGAAGAGAACGATCGTTCTCTTCTTTTTATTATGAAAAAAAGATAACCCCTTTAGGTTATCTACTTCGTGTGTTCTTAGTTGTGGTTGATTTATGTAACCTTTTTACACCCATGAACAGAAGGCGAATGGCTAAATAGACGAGGAACAAAACGATAAATCCCTGTAACCCTACTACTGCATCGGCAAATTCCATATTTCCTCTGCCAGTGATTTTCTGCTGAATCTCAATGGCAAAGACGATCACGAGCAATACTGTTAGTGTATAAATGAAGGAAATGGCTGTGATGCTCCATTTTGAAAGCAAACGAAATATAAATTGGACAACGACAAATCCTCCCATTCCCATTAAACCAATGATCCAGAAATGGAGATCCTTATCAGTGACCGAAAAACCCATCCCGTTCATGATACCAATGACAATGTCATGAAACTCATTAACAATCGCCACAATCAACTTAATAAATTCTCCCATATCACACAATCCTTTTTGAGCAACTTTAATCTAGTCATATTAAGGACCAGTGATTCGCTTCTGTTTGGTTAACTACCATTTTAAAACAAAAATTATTTCTTTAGTGTTTCTGCACTATAAAGATAATCCTCATTATTTGCCAGGATTTTTGTAAGATCTTTTCCGCAATAAGGACAAATCCATTCTCCTTGATAATTGCTACTATACGAAGGCTTTTGACATTTGTCACATGTTTTCTCTACCATCTTATCACTCCATTCAATCGCATTTAAAAAAATGCTAGTTGTTATCCTTCTAAGCATACCAACAAACATATTTTACCAAAGTAAATGATTTTTTCAAGTATTAATATTCTGAACTCGAGACATTTAACTGTTAACATACAAAAAAATAATGAGATAAGCAGCATAAGCTGTTAACCTCATTAATTAATAGAAAAAGACTTGTTTCGTTGATTCATTGTAGGACGGCCGATTGACACATAGTGGATGGGATATTTCTCTACTTCACCTAACGAATAACAATTTCGACCATCAACAATAATAGGAGAAGTCATCCACTTCACATAGTTACTTAAGTCAAGTGTCTTAATTTCATTCCATTCCGTTAGAATCAGCGCCACGTCTGCTTCTTCTAACGCTTCGATTAACGAAGCTTTATAGAGGACATCTTCTGGTAAATGTTTTTTTGCATTCGCCATGGCAATTGGATCATAAGCAATGATTTCAGCGCCGTGCTTCTTTAAAGCATGCGCAATCGGAATAGACGCTGCTTCCCGCATGTCGTCAGTGTTAGGTTTAAAAGCGAGCCCTAGTAAGGCTACTCTTTTCCCTTGTAGTTCTCCCACTGCCTCAACGGTTTTTTCAATTAATTTCTTTTGCTGAGTATGGTTCACTTCAATCACTGACTTAAGTAATTTAAAGTTATGCTGATTGTTGCCAGCCAATTGCACGAGCGCGTTCGTATCTTTTGGAAAACAGGAGCCACCATAGCCAATTCCCGCTTTAAGAAACTGCTCACCAATTCGACGATCTTTTCCCATGCCAAGCGCAACATCCTCAACGTTTGCCCCTACCTTTTCACAAATTGCAGAAATTTCATTAATAAAGCTAATCTTTGTAGCAAGAAACGCATTGGACGCATACTTAATCATTTCTGCACTATTAAGATCGGTGTGATAAATCGGCAGTTCAAATGGTTCGTTGATTCGTTCTAACACACTAGCTGCTTCCTGATTATCCGCTCCAATGACAATGCGATCCCCATGAAACGTATCGGAAACAGCTGATCCTTCTCTAAGAAATTCGGGATTTGAAACAATGTCGACTTTTATTTCATTTATTGACATACTCTCAATTAATTCTTTTATTCGGGCATTCGTTCCAACTGGGACCGTACTTTTTGTAACAACAATAACATTATTTTGGAATGAGCTTGCAATATCGTAAGCAGCCTGTTCAATGTATTGTAAATCAGCTGTTCCATCAGGAAGCTGGGGAGTTCCTACAGCAATGTAGATCACTTCCACTCCGTCAAAACCCTCCTGATGAGAAGTAGTGAATTGGAGCCGACCCTTTCGCAAATTTCTTCTCATCATATCTTCTAAGTAAGGTTCGTAGATTGGTGAATGACCATCTTCCATCATCGATACTTTCATATGGTCCTTATCAATGCACGTGACACAATGTCCTATTTCAGCAAGACTAACGCCTGTGACTAAACCGACATAGCCAGCACCAATTACAGCGATTTTCATCACAAATCTCCTTTTCATTATGATTTCCTTTTTAGTATAAGTGCGCCTGAATCATTTCAGGCCACATTCACTTGATCAACACAAAAAGTTAACATTTTTTCTATAAACCACTCCCTATTATGCATGATTTTCGGTATGATAGGGATTAAATTGCTTAAGAAAGAAAGTGGAAAATAGATGAAATTCATAACGAAGAGGAAGTTTTCTTTTTTGGCCATTGCGATGATGGTTATTCTTTTCATATCGTCCCATACCCCTTATCAAAAGCAAGATGTGAAACCCTTTTTTAAGGGAATGGTCTCGATTCAAGAGGAGGACTTGCCTCCGATTGCATTCACTTATGATGGGGCGCTTGTTACACCGTCAGCGCCATATGAATACGTCGAGTTTTTTCTTAGAAAAGGTGCCCATGTTGTCTCGTTCGGTCTGCTCGCATTTTTATGTATCATGGCATTAAAAGAGCAGAATAAAAAAGCACCGATTTTCCTTGGCTCAATCCTGGCATTTCTTTATGCGCTGTTTGATGAATTTCATCAAAGTCTCGTTGAAGGAAGAACGGGTCATTTAATTGATGTTTTTGTTCCAGATTTGCTCGGTATCCTGCTTATCCTCATGCTTTTTCTCATTTTCTCACAAAAGAAAAAACACGGTCAAAAGCCCCGCCAATGATAGCGGGGCTTTTGAAGCAATAGGCTAAATATCTTGTCTCATTTCAGATGTGCGTGACTTATCATTGACCTTCTCTTCGTTCTCCGTATCTTTCCCCATCCCTTTTAAAAAGGTCATCAGAATGGTAAGCGATCGGTTAATTTCAGGGTCCTTTAGGGCACGAAGTAGATCAAAATACCCTGTTTTCTCCATTCCCTCTGAATGCTCTGCTACATTCTCAATCCCCGCATTTACTTTTAATAATAAGGGTTCCAGATCCTGCACGTTAATTTTACCAGCTGCCCCAAAGAGAAGCATAAGGTTTTTTAATGCAGTTGTATTCTCAGGAACATTTAATAAATCAACGATAACTTTTAAAACGCGATCTCCTTCACCAAACATACCATTTAAGAGAGTGAGTATACCACGTTCCTTCATTCCACCTACCACATTTAATGTTTCAAGAAGGGCATCTTTATTTTCAATCAACGCATCTTCAATTTCCTTCAGATCATTCGCTCGCTTCTCTTCTTCTGAAACTTGGATACGCTTGATTTGCTTAATGGCTTTTGCCATAATTAATGCCCTCCTTTTTCACCATTTCTCCAGGGAAGAGATAATCTTTCCTTGCCCATTTCCGCTCAACCATGACACCTTTTTGAGGCTGTGGATTTCCAAAGCGATGATTCACCTTAGGAAGGGGCGAAGTGCCTTTGTCTTTTAAAATTTCCATTTTTGCTTTTACTTCTTTATATACAGGAGTATCCGTATCTTTATCGGCATAACTACTCGTTAATAAATTAATTGCCGCATCATCCTGATCATTCAATGGAATATAAACTTCTTTCCCCTGCACGCGATCCGTCACAAGACACTTAATTTTCACGGCGCCATACGGCGAAGACAATCTCACCAACGTTCCGTCAGTTAGCCCTCTTTCTTCTGCCAATTCAGGAGAAACTTCAACGAACGTACTCGGTGTTTTCGCTTTAATGCCTTCGTTTTGGTACGTCATATTTCCTTCATGGAAATGTTCCAACAGACGACCGTTATTCACATGAAGATCATACTGCTCATCGTATTCAATTGGCTTCGTCCACTCAACAGGGAATAGTCTTGCTTTTCCATCTGGAAACGGAAAATCCTCTGTAAATAGAAGCGGTGAATCTGTGCCATCTGCTGCAACTGGCCACTGCTGACTCTTATAACCTTCGAGTCGCTCATAAGAAACGCCTGCAAACATATCTGCAAGTTGAACAGCTTCAGCCATAATGTCACTCGGGCTGTCATAATCCCAGCCTGCTCCCATTTCATTAGCAATCTCCATAATAATTTGCCAATCCGGCTTCGAATCTCCAAGTGGCTCTAGCGCCTGATAAAGACGTTGGAAGCGTCGTTCCGTGTTCGTGAAGGTTCCTTCCTTCTCAAGACTAGGACTTGCCGGTAACACAATATCTGCAAATTGAGCCGTTTTTGTAAGGAACAAATCTTGGACAACGAAGAAATCAAGCTTCTCAAAAGCAGCGTGAACATGATTGATGTTTGAATCTACGATTCCCATGTCTTCTCCTTTTAAGTACATTGCTTTTAGTTTCCCTTCATGAATGTGTTCAACCATTTCATGATTATTTAAGCCGATTTCTTCCGGGAGTGGCGTCCCCCATGCTTTTTCATATTTATCACGAACTTTTTCATCTGTCACATTTTCATAACCAGGCATTTTATCCGGCATGCTTCCAAAATCACTTGCACCCTGCACATTATTATGTCCGCGTAGTGGATAAGCACCTGTACCAGGTTTTCCATAGTTACCAGTGACAAGAAGGAGGTTTGAGATCGCCGTACTCGCATCAGAGCCACCGCCATGCTGTGTGACACCCATAGCCCAAAGTGCAACCGTTGTTTTGGCTTCGTGAATCATTTCCGCGATTTGAATTAATTCCGCCTCATCGATCCCGGTTACTTCAGATGCATAGCTCATTGTGTATTTCTCGAGACTAGCAATGTAGTCATCAAGACCGTTAACGCGATCTTTTAAGAAAGCTTCATCTGCCCAGCCTTGATCAATAATGTATTTAGTTACTGCCGAAAGCCAGACAAGATCAGAGCCTGAAGATGGACGAATGAAAAGATCAGATCGCTCGGCCATTTCATGTTTTCTAAGATCGGAAACAATGAGCTTCTGTCCGTACAATTTGTTCGCACGCTTCACGCGCGTTGAAAGGACTGGATGAGATTCCGATGTATTTGATCCGATGACAATAACAAGCTCAGACATTTCGATATCTTTAATCGAACCAGCATCACCACCGTGGCCAACTGTACGGAATAACCCAACCGTTGCCGGAGTTTGGCAATAGCGCGAACAGTTATCGATATTGTTCGTACCGATCACACTTCTTCCAAACTTCTGCATTAAGTAGGATTCCTCATTCGTACACTTAGATGAACTAATAAAAGAAAGAGCATTTGCCCCATGATTTTCCTTTACATCAGAAAACTTTTGACTAATCAATTTCAGTGCTTCTTCCCATTCCGCTTCTCTAAATGAATCCCCTTCACGAATCAATGGCTTTGTTAAACGTTCTTCACTGTTCACATAATCCCAGCCAAATTTCCCTTTGATACACGTGGAGATTCCATTAGCAGGGGCCTCTACCTGTGGCTCAACTTTTAAAATATCTCGCCCTTTTGTCCAAACATCAAAGCTACAGCCGACACCACAATAGGTGCAAACGGTTTTTGTTTTCTTGATCTCATTTTCTCGCATTGCGGATTCCATATCAGAGATCGCTAGGATTGAATTATAGCCTGTTTCAACATTTTTCGTTAGCTCAATCATTGGGCGAAGGGTATCCTGTTGAATGCTTGTTAATAATCCTGCTTCTCCTTCCATCCCCTTTTCCATCATCGCATTACACGGGCATACGGTTGAGCAATGTCCGCAAGAAACACAAGAAGATTCGTTAATGGGAACATCGTTGTCCCAAATCACGCGTGGGCGTTCTCTTTCCCAGTCAATCGTTAATGTTTCTGTCACCTGAACATCCTGACAGGCTTCCACACAGCGGCCACAAAGAATACATTGATCAGGATCATACCGGTAAAAAGAATTGGAGTTATCGACTGGGTCTGGTTTTTGTTCAAACGGGATCGCCTGGTGATTCATTTTCATTTGTTTTACTGTATTATGTACTTCACATGTCCCGTTATTGTAATCACAAACAGTACAATAGAGTTCATGATTATGAAGAATACGATCCATAGCAATATTCTGTGCTTCTTTAACGTGTGTAGCTGTTGTATTGATACTATCTCCATTCGAAATAGCCGTTGAACAGCCTCTAACAATTTCACCGTTCACTTCCACCATACAAGTATCACATGTTTCAATTGCCCCTAGACTCGGATGGTAGCATACGCTAGGCAAATCCAGATTATTTTCATTAAGTGCTTCAAGCACGCTTTTTTCACTTGATACGGCTACACTCTCTCCGTTAATCGTTACGTGGATGGAATCCGACAAATGACATCACCCTTTTTGTTATTTTCTAAATCACTTATTATTTCTTTCCCTACTTTCATATGATTTAGACAATATTTTCTAAAAAAATTATGAATCTATTAATCATTTACTCATTGCTCGTTGAGAATTTGTCGACCAGTTGCATATTTGATGAATCAATTCATTGACGGATGCCGAAATAAAAAGCACAGCTCATAACGAGCTGTGCTTCAATTGATTTTTCAAGTGATGCAGAAAAGAGTCCTTCATTGGTAAATCCACTTTCCCAGTTACCGCATCAACCATATAAACCTCTCTTCTGCTTCCTTTAATATAGCCTACCCAATAGGGCAAATAGAGTTTAGAAGGTTCGTCTAAAGAAATATGGATCTGTTTTCTCTTTTTCTCTTTTCCAAAAGCTTCCCAGTATAGCGCATGTTTTGCCTTTTCTGGATTTGGAGAGCAATGAGCAAAGGTTTCCCCAGGAACTTTTCCTTCTTTCAGAGGATAATCCACTGGTAGAATAGCAGCTTGCTCAGAAATCGATTCAATCGCTATTCTTCCGTTAATTCCCTCTTTTAATGAGGTTGTTTCCAGGTAGTACGCATACATCCAGAAAGGGAGATAGACTAGTTCACTCGATTCAACCTCTTTTTTGTTTTCAACGATACGCAGCAGAAAACTCGAAGTATATTGCTTCATCGCTTTTAAAGCCTTCTGCCGGTCAATTGTAGGTTCAATATAATAAGCCATCTTTTCGATAACCCCTCTCTAGATCAACCCTATTAGATAAAGGCCAATCATAACAACAACGAAATATCCAATTAAATATAGCGGCCATCTTGATGTGCGGCGTTCTTCTTCAATTTCTTCATCACTTAGAGACGTTGCAGCTTCGGAACGAGCTTTTAATACTTCTTGTATGTCATCATCTAGGTCGAACAGCGTTAGGCCCGCTAGCTTCTCGGCTTTAGGTTTTGCACCAATAAGACTAACAACATATCCCACTCCTACCGAAACAATCGCTCCGACGAAATTATTGTATAACCATGATACTTCGGCAAACTGTGTAACGCCCCAAACGGACAACATCCCGGCTATAATACCAGTCACGGCACCTACTCCATTTGTACGTTTTGTAAATATAGCAAGGATAAACACTCCCAAAAGTGCACCATAGAAATAAGAGCCGATCTTATTTACAGCTTCAATAACCGGACCAAGATTAGCGGCAAAGAAAGCGAAAATTGTTGCGTAAATTCCCCAAAAAATTGTCGCCCAACGAGAAGCCTTTAGATAGTGCTCATCCGATGCATTCTTTTTCACAAATTGACCATAGAAGTCACGAATCGACACGGCTGACAATGAATTAAGAGCTGAGTCTAAGCTCGACATAGCAGCTGCGAAAACCCCCGCAATGATCAGACCCGAAATTCCTGCCGGTAACTGATTTACAACGAATAGTGGAAATAGCTCATTCAAGTTATCAATATTCGGATCACCAAACGTTTGATAGAATGCAAACAAAAGTATACCGATAAATAGGAAAAGTAGCATTTGCGGAATTAAAAGAACCCCGCTTAGAACGAGTGAAAGCTTACTTTCACGTATTGACTTACTTGTTAAAACACGCTGAATTTGACTTTGATCTGTTCCAAAGTAAGCAGCATGAAGGAAGAAACCACCAATCACACCTGCCCAAACACTATATTCAACAGAAAGATCAAACGAGAAATTGAGTGATTCAAGCATACCAGCATCTGAAGCGCTGCCAAGAATACTACTCATTCCGCCCGGAACTTTCACTAAAATAACAACGATACTAATTGCAGCTCCTAACCATAAGACAAACATTTGAATGACGTCAGTCCAGATAACCGCACTGATTCCACCAAGCACCGTATAGGATACCGCGATCACAGCCATTAAAATAATCGTTAGCTTAATGTCCCATCCTGTTACGACAGATAATACTAATGCAGGTGCATATAGAACAACCCCAGTCGCAAGTCCTCGAGCTACTAGAAAAAGGGCTGCAGACAATGTTCGTGTGCCTGCTCCAAAACGTCTCTCCAAATACTCATAAGCTGTATAAACTTCTGCTCGATAGAAAAATGGGACAATTGTTGCGATAAGAAAAGCCATTGCAAGAGGTACGTTAATAAACGTATTGATGCGCTCTAGTCCACCTTCATACCCCCAACCAGGAGCGCCTATAAAAGTAATCGCACTCGCTTGTGTCGCCATAACTGAAAGTCCAATTGCCCACCATGGGATGCTTCTTCCTCCAAGAAAGTAGTCTTTTGTCGTGTTTTGCTTTTTACCGAAACGCGCTCCAAACCATGCAATCCCCAGAATATAAACTACAAGCACAATGTAATCCAGCATTGTAAATTGACTCATCTTCTATTCCCCCTTTTCTTCACTAATCCATTGGTATAGCGTCATAAAGCGCTTGCTAGCACGATATAATAAATCAGGTCCTCGTCTTATTGCTTCCTTCAATTCCATTGGTTCATCAATAATAGGTAGAACGGTCATGATGCCTTTCTCTTTATCTTCTATAATTGTTGAAGTCCCAGCGAAAGCGATTGCAGGAACGTTAACAGATTTAGCTAGCTCAGAAATACCTGAAGGTACTTTCCCATATAACGTTTGGGAATCTAACTTTCCTTCCCCTGTAATCACCAAATGACTTGACTTCATTTGTTCTTTAAGACAGCTATGTTCAGCTATTAAAGAGAATCCGCTCATAAAAATGGGATCTAAGAAAGCTAGTAAGCTAAAACCAAACCCGCCAGCTGCTCCGCTCCCCTCGCTGTTCTCCAAATTCATGCCGATTTTTTCACTCACTCTATTTGCATAATTATTCATTCCAGCTTCAAATCTAGTTATATCACTAACACCTTTTTGTGGTCCGAACACAGAAATAGCGCCTTCCTCTCCAAGTAAAGGATTTGTTACGTCAGACGCTACCACCACTTCCACATCTTTCAGACGAGAATCTAATGATGTCAGATCAATAGTAGAAATATGAGCCAGTGTAGCTCCATTCGCCTTTATTCTCTCACCTTTCTGATCGCGAAATTGCACACCTAATGCTTCAAAACAACCCGTTCCTGCGTCTACAGTTGCACTACCACCCAAACCGAGTATGATTTTTCGAGCTTTCTTATCGAGAGCGTGTTTGATTAACTCTCCTGTTCCATAAGTAGATGCATGATCTGGATCTAGTTCACTTTCTTCAAGCAGCGGAAGACCAGATGCAGAGGCTGTTTCAATAATCGCAGTAGATGTAGATTCTACCCAACTATATGCAGCCCTGATTGGGCGACCGAGCGGATCACTGATGCCATCAACCGTGACCTCTTGTCCATTAAGAATGTTCGCTAATGCTTCAACCGTGCCTTCTCCTCCATCAGCCATCGGAACAAGAATTGTTTCTGCATCAGGAAAGACTTCCTTTATCCCACAATTAATAGCTTGAGCCGCGGTAAGACTGCTCATGGACCCTTTAAAAGAATCAGGAGCTATCACGATTCTCATGAACTCACCTCCGATGAGCGCAACCAAAGCACTTTATAAGGAGATAACGTTATATCTGAAGAAATTTCACATTTGGAAATGAGATCGAAAGCAGTACCATCAAAATAAGAATCCAGTATTTCTCGTTTAAGCGTAACGGTGTCATCTGAAACATTTGTAATCGCTACCACTCTGTCTCCTGTGTGTTCATTCGTTCGAACAACAGAGAATACGCGACGATCCAATTCTAAAACTTGTTGAGAAGCATTTGGGTGAAAAGCTTTATTTGATTTGCGAATTCGGATTAGTGTCTTAAGGTCATTGAACACTAGATTCCGTAAACTTCCTTCTGTTTGAAGCTCTTTTTCCAGACTTGATCTTGTTAACTTCTCGCGATTAATCGAACGATAACGTCCTGTTTCTTTGACGCCATCCTGATCGTTTTGAGATCCTAGTAAACTATGAATGTAAATACCAGGAACACCCATCAATGAAAGCAGTACAGATTGAGCTGCAATAAAACGCTTTGATTTCTTCTCATTCGATTCACCGTTAGTTGAAATCGCATCCAAATAATTGATGTTCAATTCATATGGGCTCTTAGTACCGTCTCCATTATCTTTATAAGATACGTATCCGCCATTTGCTTGTACTTTATCCGCCATTCTCTGTACTTCAGACGTTGTTAGAATACCTTCAACTGGTCGAACTCCTATTCCATCATGAGAAGCAAGAAAGTTAAAATACGTCGTTGAGTCTGTAGTCGGTTCAAGTGATTTTGCCCATTGCGTCAACTCCGATGCCTCTCCTGTTTGAAACGAATGAAGCGTTAATGGAGGTAAAGGGAATTGATAAACAAGATGTGCTTCATTTGAACCGTTTCCAAAATAACTGATGTTATCTTTATGAGGAACGTTGGTTTCTGTTATAACGATGGTGCCTGGTGCCGCTTCCTCAAGCACTTCTCTCATAACCTGTACTAGCAAATGCGTTTCTTCCAGGTGGATCGATGTCGTGCCGAGCTTCTTCCACATAAAGCCTATCGCATCTAATCTTAAAAAACGGGCTCCTTTCTCAACATAGGTGAGAAGAATATCAAGTATTTCAAGAAGCACACGATCACTCTCATAATTTAAGTCAATTTGATCTTCACTAAACGTCGTCCAAATGTGCTTCTCTCCATTACTCGTTTCAACTGTTGTTAATAGAGGAAGCGCTCGCGGGCGCGTCACTTTGCTATAGTCAGCCTCAGGATCGGCTTCAACGAAGTAATCCTGATACGCCTCGTTACCTTTCAAATACTCTTTAAACCATTTGCTTTTACTTGAAATATGATTAATAACCGCGTCAAACATTAAGTCTGATTGATGAGAAAGTGCTCGAATGTCATCCCAGCTACCAAGCTCTTCATTTATCGTTCTATAATCCATTACAGAAAAGCCATCATCACTGGAGTAAGGATAAAAAGGAAGAATATGCACGGCATTAATTTCATTTGTAAGATGATCCGATAAAAATTTTCGAAGCGTTTTAAGAGGGGCCTCTCCTTCTTCTTTAATAGAATCACCATATGTGATCATCATAATATCTTTTTCATCAACCCATTTTTTCTCAGGCTCGATTTGCTTCTGCTTATACGTTTCAATTAAATCCATTACTTCTGAGGTCACAGAAAGCGCTCGTTGCTCTCCGTAGAGCTGTCCTAATTTATTCACTATGCTTTTCTTCACTGTCGTTTCCATATGTCCTGCCTCCCGGTTGTTATTCTACTATTAGTGTATTAAAGGTTTCGAAAGCATTCTATGTTACGAAAAACCAAAATAAAAGCTAATTTATCTTTTGTTTTGGTATACATAACAAAAGACACCTTCGAGAAGGTGCCTACACAGGGTTTGATTTATAAAAAGCAAGAGCCACTTGTAGAAGAACAGAATCCTCATAGTTTCGTGGGTCATATCCAGTCCATTCACTTATTTTCTTTAAGCGGTATTGGAGAGTGTTCTTATGAATAAATAATTCACTAGATGCTTTTTGGATGGAGCCGTTTGCTTTGTAGAATGTTTCAAGTGTTTGAATCAATTGATCTTTTTTCTCCACTCTTTCTAAAGGAAGAATACGCTCAACAAAATCTAATCTCACTTCTGGCGAAAGATCATACAAGAAAGATTCAATACCTAGCTGATCATAGAAAAATAAATTACTTTGCTTTCGGGAATGAAGCAAGGCTTTCTCTGATTCTTGTACAGATTTTGAAATTTCTCTTGGCGTGTTATACATCCTTCCAATACCGGCTGCCATTGTAAAAGGATAAGTTGATTCAATCGCCTGTTGGATTTGTTCCAAACGAAATTGAATCTTACGCTTACGATTCGATTCAGGAACCTGATCATTAACAGAAAGTAACAGTGTATATCGAGTACTTCCTGTTGGGATAATCACATGCTGACTATTAGGTGGGAACCTCGATTGAATTTCCTGAAGAATAGCACGACGAAAACGTTGAATCTCAAGTTCTCCTTTAACATCAGCTTGATAGCTTGATAGCTTTTCATATATTAAATCATTCATTCCAATCATATCAAGAATAACTGCCACTCTTGGGATGTGAACATTAATGCCAAGAATCCAGCCTCTTGAGGCAAATAATTTATCGTTGTCCCACTTACCATCAATCCATTCATCAATAAACGCTTCTTTTGCTCGATCTTCTAGCTCAAGTTGCTCATCCAGATAGGCTTCCTTAACAAGAATCTCAGTCATTTTTTGAATAACCTCACCCATCTGCTTGATTTCTTCAGGTTCTCCAGTAATGCCGATCACACCAATAATCTGGTCATGCAAGAAAACGGGTAAATTTATTCCTTTTCTTGTCCCTTCTAACTCATTATCCTCTTCGATCACTAAACTTCTTTGCTGTTGCAAAACATTGTAGGCTCCTTCATGAAAGTGCCCAATACGATTTGGGTCCGTACTGGCAATAATCTTTCCTTCGCCGTCCATAAAATTAATGTTACGACTAATGATTCCTTCTGTTTCCTCTACAATTGATTGAGCAAGTGGAGGTGAAATAATCATCTATTTACGCCTCTTTTCTATAAGTTTAGCGTCACACTTTCTTACTTGAATGCTTCTTCTCAAAAGAATGTCATTATCATAAAAAAACGGGCAGCTTCTTACCCGCTGACCCGCTCTTCTAAATTTTTCACTCCGACACTTACGTTAAGCGTTTGAGCACCGCCGATATAAACCCCTTTTAACGGAGAAATATCGCGATAGTCTCGTCCGACTGCTATACGAATATGCTGCTCTCTAGCAATCGCATTATTCGTTGGATCGAGTCCAATCCAGGCTAACCCCGGAACTTTCACCTCAAGCCAGGCGTGAGTTGCTGCATCGCCACGATAAGCGGAGTTTTCTCCAATGTAAATGTATCCGCTCACATAGCGTGCTGGAATCCCACGGTGCCGGCAAAGAGCAAGCATTAAATGGGTGTAATCCTGACAAACGCCCGTACGATGAGTTAAGATTTTCTCAGCTGTTGTCTCTACGTTCGTTGCTCCAGACACATACTCCATTGTGTTGTAAATATGTTCATTTAACTTCACTGCAAAATCAAGCTCATCTTGCGCATTTGCCCAGAGTTCTCGCGTTTCTTCTTCCATTACATGCTTTGATATCGTCGTATAATCCGTCTCAATCATATATTCGGTATACGCCTGTTTAAATGAATCTGAGTGAAGTTCCGTTCGCTGCTGATCTGTCAATGGTAACGTAACATCTAAGGCTAGCGGATGCACTTCAACCGTTGAAACGGTTTCAATTTCAAGATCTTGATGCTCGCCCCAAAGATAGAACGTCTCGACATAGTTCCCCCAATAATCGGTATGACCATAAGTCTTGCTTTCAGGTTGGATACGGACTTGGTAGTCATGAAGCGTTTGTTGCACATCATGCAGCGGACGCAATCTGAACTGATTGATGCTCTGCCTTACTGGCAACTCATATTCATAAGTGTTCGTTTGGGTAACTTCGTATTTCATGGTATCACAACTTCCCCCAGATAATAGGTTTTCGTAATGTGCATGCCAATCGTCATACAGCGGTGTTGAAAACTTTGAAGAAACGCATGGGCACCTTGATTGAGAATTTCTTCAATCGAAAAATCGTAAAGATCATTGGAAAGATGTTCGAGCTCCTGTGCAAGTGACTCTGAATAATGTTCAACATGACCATCTTCGAGCGCTACGAAGGCGTTACGTACTTTTTGGATACAGTACATCATTGACCTAGGAAACTCAGCATTTAGAATGAAGAACTCAGCTACATTCCGACTTTTAATTAACGGACGATACGTTTTAATATAAGCTTCGTGTCCACTGACTGACTGAAGAACAGACCACCAATGATGATACTCGACAATTTCTTTATTCTGATAGCACTCTAAATTTTTATGATAATACACATCTAGGATGCGAGCGGCTTTTTCAGCCCTTTCCAGGTGTTTACCCATTTCCATGAAAAGGTAAGCATCCCCTCGTGGCATTGTTGCTTCAACAATTCCTTGAAAGAGAAGAGAATCCTTTTTTACAAACTCACAAATGTCACTAATTTCTTCCATTGTCCAGGGGGTATGACTCTGCTTCTTTAATTTTAAATAAAACGAATTGATGCTCTCCCATAATTCATTCGGAATAATTTCTCGAACGGCTCTAGCATTTTCTCTTGCGATCGTAATGGTATTTAGAATAGAATTTGGATTTTTTAATGAGAACAATAAAAAGTCCATCACATTTCGATCGATTGGATGTTGATATTCTTCATCAAACACCTCTTGAAAACCGCTAATTTCAATGAGCTCGTACCAGTTTTGATTCGTTTCATCAATCGGATTAGCATTTTCAAGACGGCTCGTTAACTTTACTGCTATTAATCGCGAATTATTTTCTGCTCTCTCCACATTCCTGGCTAACCAATACAATGAATCAGCTACTCTGCTTAGCATCGAAAGTGCTCCCCCCTCTTCTAAATATGTACTGGATTTTCTTCAAGCACCCATGTATCTTTCGCGCCTCCACCTTGTGACGAATTGACGACAAGGGAACCTTCTTTTAGCGCGACACGTGTTAAACCTCCTGGGAAAACGTGCGTCTTTTCTCCTCCAAAAATAAAAACGCGAAGGTCAACGTGACAAGCGGCAAAGCGGTCTTCTTTAAAAGCCGGCAAGCGAGATAGCTTGATTGTTGGCTGAGCGATAAATTCAGATGGGTTTTTAAGAATTTGTTGTCGATAGGCTTCAATCTCTTCCTCAGAAGCATGAGGGCCAATTAGCATATTGTAGCCACCTGAAGCGTTCGTATGTTTTACGACTAGCTCTGACAAATGATCAAGGACATATTCTAGCTGATCGTCATATCGTAAAAGATATGTATCAACATTTTTGACTAGTGGCTCTTCCTTTAAGTAATAACGAATCATGTCAGGGACAAAATGATAGATCGCTTTATCATCAGCAACCCCGTTGCCAATTCCATTTAAAATCGATACATTTCCTGCACGGTAGACGTCGATCAAGCCTGGCACGCCAAGTAAGGAATCTTCACGAAATTCAAGTGGATCCAGAAACTCATCATCGATCCGTCGATAAATAACATCCACTTTTTTTAACCCTCGAGCGGTTTTCATATAGACTTGTCGTTCCCTTACAACAAGATCTCTTCCCTCAACAAGCTCAATACCAGTTCGCTGAGCGATAAAAGAATGATCATAGTAAGCTGAATTATGAACGCCAGGTGTTAATAGGACAATGGTCGGTGATGAACTGCCTTCTGGAGCAAGTGAAGCCATAGCGGAATGAAGATAGGAAAACTGCTGTTCAAGAGACTGAACAGAATATTGATTAAAAAATTCAGGATACACTTTTCTCATGACATAACGATTTTGAAAAACATAGGAGAGGCCCGAGGGGTTCCGAAGGTTATCTTCTAAAACGCGATACTCGCCGTTATCGTCTCGAATTAAATCAATGCCCGCCATAAAAATGTGCTGCCTTCTTGGAAGATCGATCCCTGCTACTTGCTGAAAGAAATGCTGACAATTCACGACGAGATCACGTGGAATAATGCCGTCTTTTAGGATGTGTTGTTCGTGATAGACATCATCTAAAAATGCATTCAAAGCATCGAAGCGCTGCATGAGGCCACGCTCAAGCTCCTGCCATTCATCTGGAGGAATAATTTTTGGAACAAAATCAAACGGCATCGTTCGTTCCGTTCCTTCGTTATCACTATAAACTGTAAATGTTATGCCCTGCCTGAGAAAATCACTCTGCGCCAACTCATAGCGCGATTGCAATTCTTCAGGCGCTACTTCGTTTAATTTTTCATGGAACGGTTTGCAATGTCCTCTCGGCTCCTTGCCTTTCTGAAGCATTTCGTCAAAGTAACCATCTACATGATAAGAATGAAACATCGGCACTCCCCCTCCATTTAAGTACGTTCACATATTAATTTTAACATTTTTCTAACTATTCTAACAAATTTTTAGATAAAAAGGCGAAATTCCTCTATTTGTAGAAAGAACTTCTGTTTTGACAACAAAAAAGAACAGCATAAGCTGCTCTTTCAGTCGCTATCCTTTTACTGACCCTGCAAGTAATCCTTTCACAAAAAACTTTCCGAGAAAAATATAAACGAGAAGAGTAGGAAGTGCGGCTAAAAGCGCTCCGGCCATTTGGACGTTCCATTGCACAATTTGACTTCCGGATAAATTCTGTAGCGCAACCATGACGGGCTGCTGATCCGATGTCGTGATCGTTACAGCAAATAAGAATTCATTCCATATGTTCGTAAACTGCCAGATCGCTACAACCACAAAGCCTGTAATCGATAGGGGAATCATAATAAAACGGTAGACCCCTAGAAATCCCGCACCATCGATTTTCGCGGATTCAATCATTGAATCAGGAATGCTTGCATAGAAGTTTCGAAACATGAGTGTTGTAATCGGAATGCCATACACAACGTGAACAAACACAAGTCCTGCGATCGAATTATACAATCCAATTTCTCTCAGAAACTGAATGAGCGGGATAAGGATACTTTGATAAGGGATGAACATCCCAAATAAAATGACAGTAAACAGCGTATTGGCGCCTTTGAATTTCCATTTAGAAAGAACATATCCGTTCAGTGAACCTAAAAGAGCTGAAAGAAGCGTAGCCGGTATGACAAGATAAAAACTATTTAATAAATTCGGTGCGAGCTTCGTAAATGCTTCGGAATAGCTACTAAAATCGAAAGATGTTGGCAGCTGCCACATTTGACTTAATGTCACTTCTTCAAGCGGCTTCAAACTCGTAATAATCATCACGTAAACCGGCATAAGGTAAAAGCAAGAAAGGGCAATAAGTAGAAAGTAGAGAATGGGACGTGTGAACGATCTTATAGCCACTAGGCTTCCCCCTTCCGACTCGACCAGAGGTAAGGAACGATAAAGATCGCAACCGCTAAAAGCATGACGACAGCAATCGCTGCGCCGTTCGCGTAATAATTTCCTCTGAACGTCGTTTCATACATATACACACCAGGTACGTCTGTGACAAAGTTTGCACCCGGCCCCGTCATCGCATAAATTAAATCGAAAATTTTAAGCGAAATGTGCGCCATAATAATAATCACGCTAACAGTAATTGGACGAAGAATTGGCATAATAATTTTCCAATACACCTGAAACTCATTTGCACCATCCATCCGAGCCGCTTCCCTTACTTCTTCCGGAACACCTCTTAAACCGGCAAGATACATAGCTACTGAAAAACCGGTCATTTGCCAGACGGCCGCGATGACAACCGCAATCATTGCAATCGGGATACCAAATTCGATTTTCCCCCATCCAATCGCAGGGAAAATCGTTGTATCCGTATACCACTTTGAATCAAGACCGAGCTTTGCAAGGAACAAATTCACCCCTGTGGAAGGATTCAATAGCCACTGCCAGACCACCCCTGTGACGACAAAAGAAAGCGCCATTGGAAAGAAAAAAATGTTTCGAAACAGCGACTCTTGCTGGATCTTTTGGTCTAAAAGAACAGCCAGAAACTGACCCACCACGATCACCGCTAAAATAAATATAATTGTAAAAAAGAAGGTATTTCGCAAGTCAGCTTGAAAGCGAAAATCACTAAACAGATAAAGATAATTTTTCAATCCGACAAAAGAAAAATCTGGGACAAGCGAATTCCAATTGCTTAATGATACGTAGCCGGTCCATCCGATAAAGCCATAAACGAAAACACCAACTAAAAGAATCGATGGAATAAGAAAGCCAATCGCAAGCATGTGATCTTTTGTAAGCGACCGTTTTTTTCGCGTTGATACAGTGACCGATCTCATCTCAGTTTCTGTCTTCATCATCATCCCCCTTACCATTCAAAAAGGGAGAAGAGCCATTCTTCTCCCTTGCTCAATTTACTTAAGATCACCCGAAGCATCTTCAAGGGAACCAATTAATTGATCAACATCTTGTTGCGTTACAAAAATATTAATCGCCTGGTTTACTTTCGTAACAAAACCTTCAGGTGCAGCTGATCCGTGCGCAAGACTCGGTGCGAGACTTGCACTCTTGAAATCTTCAATCGTTTCTTTTCCATATTCATCATAGTTTGATAGATCAGCATCTACACGAGCTGGAATGGAACCTTTTAATGGATTAAATGCATCCTGCCCTTCAACAGAGCCAAGAACAGATAAGAATTTCTTAACGTCTTCAGGATTTGCTACACCCTTTGGCAAACCAAACGTATCCGTAATTACCATAAACATCTCTTCAGTACCTGGCGTTGCCACCCAACCAAAGTCCTCTTTCACCTTCAAATTAAGATCATTCACAAAGTAACCCTTCGCCCAATCTCCCATGACGTTCATCGCGGCTTCTCCATCTGCGACGAGCTGAGAAGCATCTTGCCAGTTACGAGAGCTATGGTCTTCGTTTACGTAGCTCAGCATTTTTTTGAAATTCTCAGTGGCTTCTTTTACTTTTGGATCATTAAATGATAGTTCCCCAGTAAAAAGCTTTTTGTAATCATCCGCACCAAGCGTTCCAAGGAGCGCTGTTTCAAAGAGATGCGTTGCTGTCCAGGGCTCTTTGTCACCTAGGGCAAGCGGTGTAACGCCAGCTTCCTGTAGCTGGTCCGCTGCAGTAAAAAACTCTTCGAATGTAGTCGGCGGCTCAACGCCATTTTCTTCGAAAACGCTCGTGTTATACCAGAGAACGTTTCCACGATGTATATTCACTGGAACGGAGTAAATATCCCCGTCTTTACTAACAAGATCAACTAAATCTTCTGGAAACTTATCTTCCCAACCTTCCGACTCGTAAAGATCGTTAAGCGTTTCCATTTTTCCCGCTGCAACCCAACCGTCATTTAACTCAGAACCACCATGAACTTGAAACGTTGCAGGAGGATCATCACCCTGCATGCGACTTGCAAGTACTGCCTTTGCATTCGTTCCTGCTCCGCCAGCAACGGCCGCATTTTCCACTTCAATATCAGGGTATTCTTCTTTAAATAAATCAATAAGCGCATTCAATCCATCTTCTTCCCCAGCACCTGTCCACCAGCTGAAAATATCAAGTGTTTCTTCATTATTTGACTCGCTATTGCCGTTTGTTTCCCCAGAACTCGAACAAGCAGAGAGTGGTACCAGAGCTAACACTAGAATTAAAAACCAACCGGTAAATGATTTAAGCCTTCCCTTCATACGATCGATCCCCCCATATCTTTTGTTACTCTTACTCTATCAAAATAAATCCTCACAAAATTATGTAAGCGTCTTCATATTTTTGTGGTTACCTTCACTTTTTTGTGGTTGTTTCATAAGCTAGTACAAGACAAATGAAAGAAGGGTCTTCTCATGCAAAGAGAGAATGATAAGGTAAGCAGATATTTCTGTTCGATTGAGGTGAAAATGAAGTGAAGTTATCCGAATTAAATCCAGACACTCTCTCAAGAGAAGAAATTACAACGTTAATGTTTCATGACACCATAGATGATCAGCAAACCGGGGAATGTATTCTCGTGTTTGGTGCCAAAACAATTCACCGCGTCATTAAAGCAGCAAACCTCTATCATGATAAACGCGCCCCTAAAATTCTCGTATCTGGTTCCGCAGCAAGATGGGGAGAAAATGAAGAACCTGAAGCCATATGGATGAGAGATCGGTTAGTCGAACTTGGTGTCCCATCTGAAGATATCCTTCTGGAGCTGGAAGCTGCAAATACAACAGAGAATGTACTCGCCTCGCTTATGGTGCTACAACGCTCCATCGGTCTTAATCAGATTCATCGACTCCTAATCGTCAGCTCTCCCTATCATATGAAAAGATGCCACCTCACCCTTACAACGTATATGCCAGATTGGATCTCTTATAGCTTTTGTAGTGACGATCGCGAATCAGGACAGCGAAACAACTGGTGGAAAGATGAACGAGAGAAGGCGCGAGTGATGAAAGAACTCCATTCGATTCAGCGGTATGTACAGGAGGGTATATTGAAAGATGGGGAGGTGCGTAGATAAACAAAGATAGGATTCTATTCTTTCAATGAATAGCTAAACGCCCAGCCACCTATTGGCTGGGCGTTTTTTATTGAAGAATCATCTTCGCAGTAAGTCATTTTTTATAGTTATAAAGCAGGAGAAATGCTTGTTTGTGCACGATTTCTCTTGAAAAACGCCATGGAAGCAACATTAAATTCTCGAGGTTTTTCAACATTACAAACGTGACCGCATTGCTCTAAAATGAGATGATTTGCCTGTTCATCACTTCTAGTATCTTCTAGCAAAGGCTTCAGAAAAAGGTGATCCTGTTCACCTGAAATGTATAGTTTCGGGATGTTTCCACTATTTTCTTGGACATCCATGTAAGTTTCTTTTACGTGAGGAGCCAGTTTATACCATGCAAGAAAATCGCTTCGATTCATTTTCAGGGCTTCTCTAATAAAGAGTTTTCGTGAACGCGCGTGATTCGATTTTGGCATCATGACATAAGCAAACAATTTATATAACCACATATATGGAATAAAAGATTTCACTGCATTTCCAGCCATCAGCAAAAAGGAAGCTAAGGGATTGAATCGGGTAATCGCTCCACCAAGCACAGCACTTTGAACACGTTCAGGTGCCTGTTGTAGCAAGTGATGTACCGCAACTGAACCTAGTGAAATGCCCACTAAATGGGCTTTCGTAATCTTTAGTTGATCGAGAAGAGCGAGAATTTCATTAGCAATTAGTTCACTCGTAAAAGGTTTCCCATAGCTAGACGTACTTGGTGATTGGCCATGACCTGGTAAGTTGATCGCTAACACATGATACTTCTTTTTGTATGTGCCTATTTGGTGACAGAAGATCCCGTAGTTTCCTCCGAGACCATGTAGCAAGACGATCGTTTCACTGCCACTGACCTTGTTTTTGTAAAGCTTATAATCAAGCATGATGATAATTCCTCTCTGTTTAAGGGATGTTGCGTCCCATAATTGCGTCTCAAGACAGTATAACTTTAGAAGGGTGGAGAAGGAAATAGGTAAATGGGTAATGACAAGAAACCGTCAATAGCTTGATAGGAAGACGATAAGCAGCGACTCCCCTTTTGATCCTAGTTTCATACCAACAACTTGTTACGATATTGCGAAGGCGACAAACCGACTTTTCGCTTAAATACTCGACTGAAATAATTCGGATCTTTATATCCGACGTTGAAACAAATCTCTTTTAAACTTTTGGAGGCATCCAGCATCTCTCGTTTTGCTTCATCAATCCGAACTTCTGTAACGTAATCAATGAATGTTATGCCGCTCTTATCTTTAAATAATTTACTGACGTAATAAGGGCTAAGCTCAACGTGCTCCGCTGCTTCTTCAAGGGTGAGCTGTTTATGAAAATGAGCTCGAATGTATTGCTTGACCTGTTCAAGACGATCCCCGCCGTGGAGCGCACGCCATTCCTGGACATACACACTTAACTTCCGGAGCTTTTCTCGCGCTAGATTGGTAGCTTCATACTCATTTTCCGCACGGAGGTATACATAAGAAGATAAGACGATTCCATTGTTTTGAAGAATACGTTCAGCGACAAGAAAGAGTTCATTCAGTTTTTGAACATAAGTGGAAGCTGGTTCAACTGAAATCATTTCAACATACACATCAAGTTCTTTCATCGCTCTTGTGAAGTCACCATTGTTGATCGCATTGATCACAATCGACTCCTGCTCCTGTGTGCGATCTTGTCTAGGTACGTTAGCACTTTTCCCTTCATGATAAAAGGCATAAGTGACATCTTGTTCAACATCTAGATCGCGAACAGTATGAAGGGCTTCTCGATAAGATGCGACAAATTGCTCGGCTTCCTTATATGGCCTCCCCACCCCAATACAAACCGCTACGCCAAAATGCTGATAGAATTCATGAAGAAGGTTTCGTAACATAGGCTGTAATTTCGCTTTTAGCCGCTTGTCTTTCTCCTGAAGGCTGTCACTAAAAAGAAAGCAGGGTAAATAGAATTCATCTCTTACTCCGATTAAAGCTTCAGCAGGAAAGGCGCTTTTTACTTTCTTTTTGATCCACTGAACCATTTCATTGAAGCAATCCTGTTTGTTTGGAAACTTAAAAACAAGGGCATAACCTGCTGTCGTTTGAAAGCCAAGCAGTTCGCTCCATTCAGCAGGACTGAACTCTGTTACTTGATTCATTAAGATCGCATTCATCCACTCACCTTCTAGTAAGTGAACGGCTTTTGCAAGCTGTGCTTGAACATGGTCTTTTTTGGCAGCTTCTTCTCGCTCTATTTCAAGTTCTGTAGAGACACGTGAAAGGGCAGCTAGAATTTCACTCTTACGTCCTGGCTTTAACAAATATTCTTTCACCCCTTGCTGCATCACGTCCCTTGCATAGTTAAATGTGTCAAAAGCAGAAAGCATAATAAATCGAATGTTCGGATGGTTGCGCTTAATCGTTCGAACTGCCGCTATCCCATCAATCCCCGGCATTTTAATGTCCATAAAAACAATATGCGGATGAAATTCGCCTACAAACGAAATGGCTTCTCTCCCATTTTTCGCTTTTACTAGTTTTACCTGATCGCCATATTCTCGTGTTATCATCATTTCGATTGCATCCCGCTCCAGCTGCTCGTCATCGACAATCATGATTTTAAGCAAATTGTTCATCTCCTTTTTGTTTTCTATAAGGTAAATTCAGTCGAACCGTTGTTCCAACTTCTTTAGAAGAATGAACGGTCATGGAACCGGCCTGCTGGGAGAACAATTCAATTCGTTTCTTCACATTTTGCATGCCAAGACCCGTAGAATGACCCTGTCTATTTCCAATAAGCGAATGTTCATCATTGGAAAATAATTGTGACAACCTTGTCGTTTCCATTCCTACTCCGTTATCCGCCACCTCGATAATGACATCGTCTTGTTCCGCATAAATGCGAATCATAATTTCGCCACCCTCTTCATACGTTTCCACACCGTGTATAAAGGCATTTTCTACAATTGGCTGAAGCGTTAGCACAGGGATCTTGCAGTCGAGCACGTTCTCGTCTGCGATCACATCAAATTTCACTCGTTCACCAAACCGCGACTTCTGAATAAAAAAATATTCTCTCACAATCGTTAATTCATCTTTTAATGTCACGTCTTTTGCTAAATTTCCAAGATTGTAACGTAGAAGAGCGGCTACCGATTCAATAAGCTCACTCGTTTGTTCAGCCCCTTCAATATAAGCACGTCTTGAAATCGTATTAAGGGTATTAAAAAGAAAGTGAGGATTCATCTGACTTTGAAGACTTTTTAACTCCATTTCCTTTAAAAGCTGATCGAGCTCTGATTTTTGCTTCATTTCAATAATTAATCCTTGTATATTTTCCTGCATGCGGTAAAAGGTTTCTGCCAATAACTGCAGTTCACTTCTCGATTTTACGACAACTTTATTTGCCGTAAAATCTCCCCTTGCTAGTTTTTTAGCTGCAGCCGCAAGTTCATGAATCGGTTTTGTAATGCCACGCGAAAACCAGAAGGCCATTAAGAAGCTAAAGATAATCATGGAAACGAATAACGAAATCCCCATCCACTGAAGGTAGGAACTTTTTTGATCCATTTCATTGTAAAACGTGCGGTAATCCGTTAATTCAGAATTAATAAGCGTTAAGGTGGTTTCCTGAATAAAGGTAGAGATTTGCGCCGCTTCGTTTAAGTGACCTGAATATTGATTAATTTCCTGCCTCTGAAAAGCCTGTACGGTAATGTCGCATTCAAGTAAAAAGCTTTCGATCATGTTTTCATAATTTGTAACGATTTGATCGTTTCCTTCATTTTTCACTATATCGAGGAGATCTTCCTTTTCTTGCGAAAGAATTTTTCGTTCAGTCGCATAAGCGGTTAATTCTGTTTGCGTTCGTGCCGTTAAATACGTATTCATCGCTTCATAGACCGTATTGGTTTGTTGCGAGATTTCATTTAAGACGATAAACCGCTCAAAACTCGTGTGATAATCATCAATCGTACGCTGACTGCTATGAAACAAGTAAAACGCGACACCGTTCATCAAAATAACAAGCAATGTAAAAAAGAGAATAAATCTCGCTTGAATTTTCATTGTTGTTTCATCCCTCCCGGCGTCATTGTTTCTGTTTCGATCAAGTCTTTCTGCCGCACTACATCTGTCATCGTGTGGTGATAGGTAGAAACCTTATCACCTTCAAGCACTTGAATCATCAATTCTACGGCGTCGTATCCCATCTCATATGGTTTTTGTTCAACAGTCGCTTCAAGCTTTCCATCTTTAAGAAGTTGAAGGGTTTCCGGGAGAATATCAAACCCAATCACATAAACGCGATCCGTCATGCCAATGCTTTCAAGAACTTGAACGATGCCGATCGCATCAAGGGCACTCGTTCCGTAAAAGGCATTAACGTCAGGGTAATCTTTTATCATCTCATACGTTTTTTCAGCTGCTTGGATTCGTGTAATTTGTGATTCAGCAATAGCAACGACGTTCACGCGATCGCTACCTTTAATTGCATCTTTAAATCCCTCGACCCGAAGCTTTTGATTTGCTGAATCATAACGGCCCGTAATGATGCCAACCTTTATTTCATCTTCTGTATCTTTTAGTAACGCTTGTCCTGCTAGAAACCCAGCATAATAATTATCCGTTCCAACGTACGCCACGCGCTTACTTTCAGGAGCATCCGTATCGATAGTTAAAAAAGGAATCCCTTTTTCTGATACGCGATTAATAATCGGAGGTGATACCTTCTGATTCAATCCCTGCGCGATGATGCCATCCACTTTTGATGCAGCCGCCATTTCAATCATTTTCATATGTTCATCAAGGTTAGCTTGTTTGGGGCCTGTATACTGTAATGACACATGATGCTTCTTAGCTGCAGCGCGTGCTCCTTTTTCGACAAGTCGCCAGTAATCATTATCAACCTCTTCCGTAACAAGGACGAAGCGATAATCCGGAGCTTTATAAGAAGCAGAAGGACGGTCTGGGGTTAAATTGAAAGCCCTTACAGAATAGAATAAAAAAAAAGAAAAGGTTACCGTTACTAGCAAACCACCAATCACGTATATCCAGCGCGCCATTGATTTACCTCCTTTTTTTAGTGGGGTCAGGCTCGCGCCTGACCCCCTCAAAAGACACTTGTCCTCCCTCAGAGGACTTTCCTTATGTCATTATATATCGAACGCTCCAAACGGAATCAACTTGTTTTTATGAAAAGCAAAAAAGACTGTCCGCCGAACGATGATCGACCCTCGTTCAGCGAGACAGCTTTTTCCTTTAACGCCATAGCTTCCATTTCGCTAAAAGCTGTTGTTTCTTCACTTGTAACAGTGTCTCTCCTTCTTCGTTTTTATTCTGTTTCTGCCACTCGTAGAAACTGGCGACAGAAATCAAAGTCGCGCCTGCGATTAAGAGGTAAGCCCACCACGGCATGTTGCCCCAGTAAGGTCTCGTTTGCAATAGAAGATTTAAAAGCAACACGCTACAACCGATCAAGAAGTAAGATTTGATTCGATAGAAAAAGCCTGCAAGGACTGAAGCAAGGGAAAGCCCTCCAGCAATGAGCGCATCATAAATGGTGTTACTCATAAGCGCATCGAATACAAGTATGACCGCTACAATCAAAAGCACGCCCCATTCGATAACATTCATGATTTGTCTACTTTGATCCCATGTTTTCTTTGATAAATAAATACTGACCGCAAGCCACGGTAATACATATACTTCCGTCATAATATATTCATTGATTTCAATGTGATGAAGAAGCGTGTAATACGGGACAAATAGCGAGAGTGCCGCAGCAGTTTTTATCACTTTTGCAGGAATTCCAGCTGGAACCCTTTTTATTTGTAAAAAGAAAAAAGCAACGATAAAGAGAGCTCTTAGTTCATCCGCCCAAAGAGAGACGAGCGTCAGGTCTTGATAAAGGTTGAGCACGAATAGAAAGGCAATAACAGCATACCAATCAATATGCTTTTCATGCATTCGCTTTCCACGAAGGGAATAGAGTTTATGATGAATCAAGGATCCAGTCGCTAACAAAACGACAGCTGCTCCAACGTATACCAACGTTTGAATCTCCACAGTCTCGATTGGTAAAAGAAAGATCATCGATTGCACAAAAAGTAGTGGAACAATCGCGAACAGCTGCCAACCGGATTGATGCATCACGTAAAGAAGCAGAGCAGCATAAAAGAGACCAACAGCTAAAGGGATTAACTGAATTTCCTCGTACGTATTGATAAAAGGAAAAAGTCCAAACACGGCAAACGGCACCGCGTACCATTTCACTCGTTCACTCCATATCTCACCAAGAACGAACCATAAACCAAACATAACTAAACTCGGTACAAACCCTATATACGTATACGCCTTGTTTTGCATTTCTAACGAATCAATGATCGCTATATAAAGCAAAGGAAGAACCGTAAAACCTGCATATAAAAAGGTGCGAATTTGCCATTCGATTTTCCTCGTCAGCATGGAATAAACATAAACGACAAGCGCGATAACGTATAATACCGGCTCGTTTCCATGTTCAGAAACGGTATAAAAGAGAGCGGCGGGTAAATAAAGATGACCCAAATAGAAATAAGCACGCTGGATTACGTTATCTTTTTTTCCAAGCGTATCGGCAATCAGGATCAGAAGAACTGCCCCAGGAATCCACAGAAACATTCCTTGAATAGGGAGAGCTTCTGCAATCGAAAGATAGGTTCCTAGTGTGAAAAAACTTAGCAGTGGCCAAAGCGTCTCTTCCTTGGTGCGCTTGAAAATAAGATAAAGCATCCCAACTGCACCAAGCAATAACCCAGAGCGAACAAACAATTCATTTACCGCCGCTGCAAGCAAGAGAAGTAACGACAATCCATAAAAACTAACACCCGTCCAAAAGGCCATCTCTTCCAATACTTCCGCATCTTTTTTACGCCAAAAATAGTGTAGCCCGACGACCAAAACCGCTACGATGGCTGTATGAAAAGGTAGTCCAAAGGTATTTTCATAGAAATCATTTCTCGCAAATGGAGAGTAAAGCGCGAGTAAGGCAACACCCCACGTGATCGGATTGAGCAATGCGCCAGTAAAGCGAAGCCATTTCCACTTCCCTTTTTGATAGATTGATAAATACAAAAAGCAAAGTACGAGTAATAAGCTACTTTCCAACCACCATCGACTGCTAACGAGTCCAAGTAAAAGCGACAAAAGGATGGGGCCAAACGAAATAAAGAGTGCTCCCGTCTGCATTCTTTTCGTTACATCCCACTCATTCCAATAGAAACCACCTGCATATAAGAGGAATCCTGTTGCAAACATATGAAGCATCACCGTTTCGGTTGAGGGCTCCGTATACAATAAGCCCATTTAATAAAGTCCAGCTACAGCAAGAAATAATGGCGCCAGAAATCCAAAGATCCGGTAACGCGTTACATTCGCAAGAGCGATATAATTGATGCTAATGATCACATAACCGAGCACAAGAAGCCATGACGGATCATCATAACGTAAGATTAATCCTTTATACGTAATAAAGATAAAGGCAGAGAGCGATACGACGCCACTCGTTAACTGAAACACTTTTTTCATATATGGATTTTGAAGACGATCGACCGACTGTAGTCCAATAAAAATAAACCCTACAAGCGCATAAAGCATAACGTCGGCCGACTCAAGGACAGAATGCTCGATTAGCTGATAGATTCCATATATGAGCAAAAACGTAAACACAAAATGATAGTCTTTTTGTTTGCCAATATAGATCATGGCTAGATACAGAAATGCTGTCACAATGACATTGAAACTATAAAAAACTTCGCTTTCGTAAAAGAACAGAAGGAGCAAGGTTGAGAGAATGAGATTGCCTTGAGCATAAATGGGTAGTTCTTTTGTAAAAAGTACAAGCTTCTCTCTTTTTTTTGCGCGTGCATAAAAGAGTAGCAGCAATCCGTTAAACAACACGATTCCAAGATAAAACAAATCCACTGTTGGCTGAAAAACTTGAATAAAGAAAGCAGCGCCGATGCTCAGCGTCACAAATGAAAACCAAACAAATAACCGTGAGTGCTGACGGTTGGCCTGTATGAAATAAAGCGGTAAACAAAGGAAGACACCAATCAAACCAAGTACTTCATTTCCCGCGCCACTGACGGATAGCCATTCCCCAAAGAGCTGAAAGTATCCTGCTGAAAAAACAACGATCGGAAGAAAAAGACTTCCTAAAACTAAAAATGAAAAAGCCGTTTTTTCGATACGGAGCTTATGACCACTCAGCCAGCTGATACCAAAAAACACAGCTGCAATTCCTCCAATAAGAGCGGTCTTCATAATTGAAGTCATCACATCCCACGTACTTGTAGCAAGAACAAGTGCCCCCAGTAGCAGAAACACAACGCCAATAATTAAGATCCACGTTAAATTCCGATCTCTAAGCTCCTGCGTGGATTTCACTTTCTTTTCTTTTACTGGCGCCGGCTTAGCTGGAACCCTTTCTGGTGGAGCAAGGACTTCCTCTTGCTCTACAGGTGCGTCAACCCATTCAATAGAAGAATGAATCATTTTTTCATAAGCGCTAGACACGACCTCAAAAGTTTGATCAGTGATGTAATTTTTTGACCTGAGCCGCCTTAGCTCAAGAAGAAACAACTCTTCTCTTTCTTGCTCATTCACGTTCCACACCCCCAGCGATTAACAACATTTTCCTTATTTTCTTCTTGTACTTAGTTTACTCATACTCATTTCTCCCTTGCAATATGATTTCTGTAATCTGCTGTATCTTCGCAAAAAAAGCGACTGTCCACCTGTGGTGGACAATCGCTTTGTTTTGTCTTTGGAGGGGGTCAGGTTCCGACCTGACCCCACAAATAACCTTTTTGCTCTAACAATTCTTCATGCGTGCCTTTTTCAATAATCTTCCCTTGATCGAGGGCGATAATTTGATCCGCTCGTTGGATCGTATTCAATCGGTGCGCGATAATGAAACTTGTACGTCCCTCCATTAAAGCCCATAGTGCTTTTTGAATTTGAATTTCTGTTCGTGTATCAATGCTGCTTGTTGCTTCATCAAGAATCAAAATCGCAGGATCGGCGAGTACTGCTCTTGCGATGGAAAGAAGCTGTCTTTGACCGAAACTAATCCCTCCCCCGTCTTGATTCAGCACTGTATCATATCCTTCTGATAAACGTGAAATAAACGTGTGCGCATTGGCTACTCGCGCTGCTTCTTCTACTTCTTCATCTGTTGCATCCAGGCGTCCATAGCGAATGTTTTCGCGAACGGTTCCGTTAAACAAAAAGGTATCTTGAAGAACAAAACCCATGTTTTGTCTCAGGCTTTCCCGCTTCACTTTCGTAACGTCGTGATCATCCACTTCAATTGTGCCCTCATTCAGTTCGTAGAAGCGCATAAGCAAGTTCACGATTGTTGTTTTCCCTGCTCCTGTTGGGCCAATAATCGCAACCGATTCCCCTGCTTTTGCTTCAAACGAGAGATTCGTAAGCGTTGCACCATCTTTTTCATAACCAAACGATACGTTCCGAAACGCCACTTTCCCTTTCACCTGTTGGAGTGACACAGCATCCCCTTCATCTGGCCGCTCTTCTTTTTCATCCAAAATGGTAAAGACGCGCTCCGCACCAGCTACAGCGGATAGTATCGTATTAAATTGGTTTGCCAGATCATTCAACGGTCTTGTGAATAGACGCGAATACTGAATGAACGCTACAATGACACCAATTGAAACCAAACCTTGAAGTGACAGCAAACCACCAGCCGCCGCAATCAGCAAGAAACTGACGTTATTCAGTACGTTCATCAATTTCGGAATAAATCCTGAATACGTCATTGCCCAGAATCCCGATGTTCGTAGCGCTTCATTTTTTTCATCCAATTGCGTTAAGACACGTTTTTCTTGAGAAAAAGATTTAATAATTTGCTGCCCTGATAGCGTCTCCTCAATGACGCTATTCATTTCTCCAAGGTTTCGCTGCTGTTCTTTAAAATAATGCCCCGTTCGATTCGTAATCCACTTCATCCCGAGAAACATAAGGGGAATGATCGTGAACGTGATTAACGTTAAAAGCGGACTTAACCACAACATCAGTCCTACTGTACCAATCAAAGTAAGTACACTAGAGAAGATCTGAATGACCGAACTATTTAACGTTCGACTAACATTTTCAATATCGTTTGTTAGTCGGCTCATAAGTTCCCCATGCGTTTTCTTATCAAAAAAAGGAATGGGCAGGCGATGAAGATGATGAAACAAATCTTTCCTCATGCGATAAACCGTTTTCTGTGCAATGCCGATCATCCAGAAATTCTGAAAAAAGGTGGCTGCTGATTGCAACACATAAACGGATACAAGCAAACCAAGAATCCACGGTAGACCTTCTAACTTTCCTGGCACAAGATAGTTATCAATCGCCACGCTTGTTAAATAAGGACCAAGCAAACTAAATCCTGAGCTAAACACGACCATCACAATGACAAGAAAAAGCCAGCCTTTTTGGAGGGATAAATAGCGCCAAATTCGCGCAACCGTGCCCTTCAAATCATCCGGTCGTTTTCGTTTAGAGGGTTTTTTGTTTGAGCTCATGGGCCGCCTCCTCTCCGTACTGAGAAATGTAGATCTCGCGATAAACATCACTTTTTTCAAGAAGATGATCATGGGTTCCTTCTCCGATAATCGCTCCATCTTCGAGAAGAATGATTTTATCTGCTTCTTTAATTGAACTGATTTTCTGAGCAATTAATAAAATCATACTTTCCTGATCCTTAAGTGCTTGTTGCAACTGTGCCTCAGTTTTCAGATCAAGCGCACTTGTACTGTCATCGAGAATTAATATCTCCGGATTTCGAATGAGAGCTCTGGCAATGGATAAACGCTGTTTCTGGCCTCCAGAAAGGTTGATTCCTTTTTGTCCGAGAATTGTATCGTACTGATTTGGAAGCGTCAGAATAAACGAATGAATTTGAGCTGCTTTAGCCGCTCTTTCCACTTCTTCTCTGCTTGCATCCTCTTTTCCCCAGCGAATATTATCACCAATGGTGCCACTAAAAAGAACCACTTCCTGCGGAACAACGCCAATTCGACTTCTGAGTTCATCCAAGGCAATGGCTGTTTCGTTAACACCATTGAATAAAACGTTTCCTTCAGTCGGTTCATACAACCTTGGAATTAACTGAATCATGGAAGATTTTCCAGATCCCGTGGCTCCCATCACCCCAACCAACTGACCTTTTTCTGCTATGAAACTAAGATCTCTGAGAACATCTTCTTCTGAATTCGGATAGCGGAAGCTCACGTGCTGAAATTCAAGCTTTTCTAATGGCGCTATCTTAACGCCTGATTCTTTTTCAACATACGTCTCTGTCTGCAACACTTCCTGCATCCGATAAGCAGAAGCTCTTGCTCGTGAGAGAAGCATAAGAATAAACGAAAACATTGTAAGCGCCACTGTAATTCGCGTCCCATATGTAATGATTGCTGAAATTTCACCAACCTGCGCTGTGCCAGCAACAACTTTCACGCCCCCAAACCAGAGCACAGCAACAATCGCAACATTCATAAGAATTAAGAGAACCGGCGTAGCAAGTTCAATTAAACGAAGTGACGTTACCGTTTGACTCATTAAGTTTTCATTGACCTGCTTAAATCTCTGCTGTTCATGCTTACTTCGAAGGTAAGCTTTAATAAGTCTCACGCCGACTAAATTTTCTCTCATCACGCCGTTAACTCGGTCTAGCTTTTCCTGAACTGAGCTGAAAAGTGGAACGCCTTTTTTCATGACAAAAAAAAGAAAGACAATGACGAGTGGAATCGCAGCGGTTAATAGTAGAGCGAGCTGAACATCCACAACAAAAGCCATAACGACACCACCAACAACAAGCAATGGGGCACGGACCATGATGCGGAGGCCCATAAAAACGACAAGTTGCACTTGATTGACATCATTGGTTAGCCTCGTTAACAAAGAAGATGTTGGAAAGCGATTAAAGTCTGCAAAAGCAAACGACTGTACTTTTTCAAAAAGCGCTTTTCGTAAATCATATCCAAAATGCTGACTAACGTAAGAAGCAAGATACGTGTTAATAATGGAGGCGACAAAAGAAATAGCGGTAAGAACGATCATCCAAATCCCTAATTCAGTAATCACACTCAGGTTTTCTTTTGCAATTCCGTTATCAATAATATCTGCCATGAACAGTGGCAACCAGAGCTCGACGGCCAATTCAACAAGCATTAAAAGGGCCGCTACAATCGCCGCCACTTTGTAAGGTTTAATAAAGGTTACTATTTTTCGCATGGCATCCTCCCTCATTGTCCTTCCTTTTCTCTTATTTTTACATTATACAGGATATTTAGGGGCTCGAACAAAAATGAGCTTTTTCAGGAAAAGGATAAAAATAACAAAAGCCAGCTCCTATTTAGAGCTGGCTACAACCTATGCTTTTTCGCTTTTTGAAACGATCATTTCAAGATCGCCTTCTAATTTGCATGTTTTCATTGTTGTTGGAATAATCAAATGATCCCCCTGCTTAATGTTATGAGAAGAATCGTTAGAGCGAATCATCCCTTCTCCACTAAGGACACTTACAAGCAAATAAGGATGGTTCTCTGGAAGAAAATAAGCTCCATCAAGCTCCCACTTATAAACCGTAAAATATTCTGAAGATACAAGCTCGATCTGCTTCAAACCGTCTTCTTCTGTCACAACGGGAGAAAACGGCGGATCTTCATGAGGAATCGTAGAGACGTCAATCGAACGTTCAATATGAAGCTCGCGTGTATTTCCATTCGCATCGGTTCGATCATAATCATACACGCGGTACGTTGTATCTGAACTTTGCTGGGTTTCAAGAATCATCGTTCCTGCACCGATCGCATGGATGGTTCCACTTGGTACAAAATAAAATTCACCTGGTTCAATTGAAATGCGGCGCAGCAAGTTATCCCAATCCCCAGCTGCAATCATCTCTTTGAACGATTCTTTTGACTGAGCGTGATGCCCAAAAATTAATTCAGATCCCGGATCGCAATCAATGATATACCAACATTCTGTTTTTCCGTAAGCCTCTCCCTCGACTTCTCTCGCATACGAATCATCAGGGTGAACTTGAACGGAAAGATCCTGATCAGCATCGAGAATTTTCACTAAAAGTGGAAAGTGTTCGCCCTCTTCATGACCAAATAGTTCTCGATAATTTTCCCAAACTTCATTTAATTTCTTTCCAGCAAGCGGACCATTACGCACTTCACTTGCGCCGTTTTGGTGAGCTGAAATTCCCCAGCATTCACCAGTCGTTTCAGTTGGAATCGTATACCCAAAAACATCTCGTAGCTTCGTCCCACCCCAAAGACGATCCTTAAATTCGGGTGTTAGAAAAAGTGGTTCGTGTTGATACATGTTCTTCCTCCTACTCTCTTTTTAGCTTTTCATCATCAAATTTCTGCCGTCCATGCATCGCCGCCCCAATAATGCCAGCTTTATCATGGAGTTGAACCGGTTCAATTGCGATTTTCCCTTGGAGTCCTTCGTACACATAAACATCGACTTTCTTTCGTAACATCGGTAAGATCATGTCTTTTGCCTGCATCACGCCTCCGCCGAGAATAAAGATTGACGGATCAACAGTATGAACAAGATTCGCGATTCCGATCGCAAGTGCATCCACTGCTTCATCAATAATCTTGACCGCTTCCTCATTGTCTTCTTTAGCAAGTTGAAACACATCTTCTGCTCCTAAAGTTTTGCCAAGTCGCGCCTGTCCTTCTCGTGCAATTGATGTACCTGAAGCAAGCGCTTCAAGGGATCCAGCGTTCATATTCGCATGCTTCTGACCACCAGGCTGGATAATCATATTACCAATCTCCGCGCTATAACCATGTTCGCCTTGCATAAGGCGATTATTTTGCACGTAGCCTCCGCCAACCCCTGTGCTAACTGTTATGTAAAAAGTACTTTCTCGACCCTTTCCCCCGCCATATAATGCTTCACCAAGCGCAGCGGCATCAGCGTCATTGACGAGATACGTCGGGATGCCGATTGCTTCTTGAATCATTGCGGTAATCGGCACATCTTTCCATCCAGGGAGATTAGGTGGGGACACCACGATTCCATCAAATGGATTTAAAGGTCCTGGTGAACCAATCCCAATGGAAACCGCTGAATACGCTTTTTTCACTTTTTTTATTAAATTGGTCATTCGCTCAATAATCAATTCGTAACCCTGATCGGCTTGTGTCGCTATTTGTTTCACTTGCAGAATTCGTCCGTTCTCATCGACAATCCCAACACGAAGATTTGTCCCACCAAGGTCTACTCCGATATACACGTTTTCCATTTCTCTACCTCCCTATCATTCTTTCTTATATCCTACCACGAATCCTTTTGTAAGAAGGAATTGAACGAAAAATGTGAAAAAATCTCCAAGTTTTCTTAGTGAAGGACAAATAAATTTTAAAGCGAGTATTGTCATTTTTAAGAAAATTCTTCCTAATCATCCAACCCTCTGCTAAACTAATAATAAAATGACACAAATCGGGTGACTTCAATGGTTTTTGACGGCATTTTACTAGCAATTCTTGTCGGGTATTTAAGAAAAGGAAGTTTAAAAGGCTTTGCTTATCTCTCATTTCGAGCTGGATGGATCTTTCCATTGCTGCTTGTCATTGAGGTGCTTATCTTTTCCTTTCAATCGACCTACGCATGGATTGGAAAACTAAGCGCACCGCTCTTTATGCTGATTTACATCGTCGGACTAACATTTCTTTGGTTAAATCGAAAAATGAACATTGGGATCATGATTCTTTTCATCGGTGTGCTATTAAATTTCATCGTAATGGCTCTAAACGGAGGAAGAATGCCTGTATCTCTCGAATCAGCGAATATTCTTGATCCTGCTTATGCAGAAGCTATCAAAAATGGTCTTTATGGAAAACATGCTGTGCTGACCGATCGCACTGCCCTCTGGTTTCTCGGTGACGTGATTCCAATTACGGATCCTTATCCAAAAGATCAAGTCATTAGTATTGGTGACGTTATTATGAATATTGGTATTTTTATTTTCATCCAGCGCGTTATGGTTAAGACCAAACATCCAGATACCCTCATCCAAACGCCAGCGCCTCAAAAAGGGACTTGAAAGGAGGTGGACATTAATGGAAAGGAAAGAGGGAATTAAGCTAACAGGCATACTTATGAATATTGCAATTATTACTACTGCTGTTATCGCACTAACTTCTGGATTTAAATTGGTTTAATCACAAAGGAGAGGCGCTGCTTCTCCTAAAAAACTAAATTTAAATGAGAGTGATCGAGACATGAAGGGCACCTTTCAGAAATCAACTAATGTTGTAAGCGTATATCTTGCACTCATTTCTATCGCAGGAAGTTCACTCTTCCTCACTCAGTACTTACTGACATTTCATTCAATTAACTGGAGTCTGGCCTTCACGTTCATAGCGGCAATCTTATTATTGAATCATTATACGATTCTGTTGCCACCAAGCGGTAACTCGTTATCGATGGATTCAGCGATCTACCTGGCAGTCCTATTTGTATTTGGTCTCCACTTGACGCTATCCCTTTTGCTTGTCACTTCGATCATCTATGCTTTATACAACAAAAACGTTGTCTGGTGGAAACACCTATTTAACTTTGCGATTTATAGCATCATGATCATCGGTGCATATGAAGTTCTTAAGCTCTCCGGTGAATTAAGCGGTATGCTAACATTCTTCAACGTTGCCTCTTATATGTTTTCTTTGGTCGTGTACTTTAGTTTAAATGTACTCTTAATCGGAGTTTTCTTCCTTTTATCCGCATCGGAAAACTTATATCAAATTGTGCAAGGTATGTTGAAAGAAACGATATCAAGTTATTTCATTACGCTTGGTCTTTCCTTGATTCTCGTTTTATTAATGCAACAACAGGTCATTCTTGGCATGCTATTGTTTTTATCCGTAGCTGTCGTGCTATCCGTTTCGTTTAAACAGTATTTTGAACTTTATCAAGAAGTTTCACAGAAAGCAGATATCGATCATCTCACTGAGCTATACAATCACGGTTATTTCAAGTCACTTTTAGAGGACGAAATAAAATCCGCAAAAGCCACAGGACAGCCTTTATCCATCGGGTTAATCGATCTTGATGATTTCAAAAAATACAATGATCAGCACGGTCATTTACAGGGCGACAGACTGTTAAAACACTTCGGTGCCGAACTAAAAAGGTATGCGAAAGACGTGTTTACAGCCGCTCGATATGGTGGAGAAGAATTTGCGCTATTAATGCCCGGAAAAACAGAGCGGGAAGCGTATCACATCATTAACCATCTTCGAAAAGAAGTAAACGACCACTATTTTGAAGGTGTTGAAGTTCTTCCACACGGCTGCTTATCTTTCTCAGCAGGAGTTATTCAATACGATCGGGACATGTATGATTCGTCGGAAGTTCTTGAGAAGGCAGATCAAGCGATGTATTTTTCTAAAACCAAAGGGAAAAACAACGTTTGTATTTATGATGCGAATCACGTTCTTTCCAAAACGTTTTACAACCATAAAGAAATGGAACTTCTAGAGCAACAATTGAAAATTTTTCTATCCAAAGATGTTTATACGTACAAACATAGTAAACGAGTTCATGAGTATGCAATTGAGTTCAGCAATCATTTGAATTTGAATGCAAATGATCAGAAAACCCTCGTAATGGGTGCCTTAATTCACGATATCGGAAAGCTTGAAATTCCTCGTGAAATTATCAACAAAAAAGGCAAGCTGACGAAAGACGAATGGGAAATGGTTCAGAAGCACGTTACCTGGGGCAAGGAAATTGTGTCGACAAATCGCCAACTCCACGACCTCCTCCCACTCGTCGAACTGCACCACGAACGTTTTGATGGAAAAGGTTATCCTTATGGATTAAGCGGTAAAGAGCTCCCAAAACTTGTACGCATGTTAACGATTATTGATTCGTTTGATGCCATGACAACCGAACGTCCTTACCAAAAAACAAAATCGATCAGCGAAGCGATGGATGAGTTAGAAAAATGTGCAGGTACTCAGTTTGATCCCGAACTCGTCCATGAATTTATCAAAGTCATTAATGAGAATCCCGCTCTTAATGAAAATCCGATTCAGATTACGATTTAAATAAGCGAATGCCGAGGCATTCGCTTATTTTTATTGTCGATAGGAAGTTAACTTTTCACTTAACTCCTTCGTATTTGTATAGACCGATTGATAGATTGGAAACAGTCTACGATAGGCCCCCACTCTCTCCTTATTCGGAGTAAATCGTTCTTTCTCTTTTAAGAATCTCACACTGCAAGATTCGAGAGTCGGAAACCAACCGCATCCATACGCTGCGAGCATAGAAGCTCCAAGGGCCGGGCCTTCTTCCGTCTCATATTTAATAATGGTCGCATCAAAAATATCTGCCTGCATTTGAAGCCAGTCTCTGTTTTTTGCACCGCCACCAATCGAGACAATTTCATCAATCCGCTTTCCGCTCTCTCGAAACTTCACAATCGACTCATACAACGAAAACGTGATGCCTTCTAATATAGCTTTTACAAAATGAGATCGCGAATGGAACGTATCCATCCCAATGAAACTTCCGCGTATCGTAGCATCAGCATGCGGCGTTCGTTCTCCCGCTAAATACGGAGTAAACAACAGCCCGTTTGCACCAGGTGGAATTTCATTGATAGAAGAAAGTAACTTTTCAAATGAAACATCTTCAGCAAATTGTTCTCGGAACCAGCTTAAGCTTTGCCCGGCAGAAAGCGTCACCCCCATCGTATAATAAGCATCTGGTTGACTATGATTAAAATAGTGAACGTTCCCCTCAAACTCCAGGTTCGCGCTTTCTTCGTATGACAAAATCACACCAGAAGTGCCAATACTACATAAGGTTCGCCCATTTTTTAAAATCCCTGCTCCAACTGCGCCACATGCATTATCTGCTCCTCCTGCATACACTTTCACACCATCAAGTCCACGCACAAGATCTTCCTTCACTTTACCAGTCTGCTCGGAAGATTCGACTAATGGCGGGCAAAGTGAAAGGTTGATTCCCGTTTTTTCAGCCACTTCTTTACTCCATGCTTTTTCTCGTATGTTTAATAGGAGCGTACCAGCTGCATCTGAGTAGTCCATATGTAGGTCGCCTGTTAATTTGAAGCGCACATAATCCTTTGGCAGAAGAAAGACTTCCGCTTCTTTATAAACATCAGGTTCATTTTCCTTCACCCATAATAATTTTGAAAGAGTCATGCCTTCAAGGGATGGATTTTTCGTGATTTCATAGAGTCTCTTTTCTCCAACTCGTTCCTCAATCGTTCGACACTGTTTCGTAGAACGCGTATCATTCCACAAAATTGCTCGGCGAAGCGGATGCTTTTTTGCATCGAGTAAAACGAGGCCGTGCATTTGCCCTGAAAAGCTAATACCTTCCACATTAGAATAAGGGAGCTGAGACATTAAGTCCTGAAGTGCAGCAATCGTCTCATTAACCCAATCCTCAGGATCTTGTTCACTATAGCCAAACTTCGGATTATAGAGTGGATAGCTCCTTGAGGATTCAGCACATATTTGTCCCTCTTGATCAACCGCAATTACTTTCACTGCACTTGTTCCAAGATCAATTCCAATCACATAGCTCAAAAGAAGAAGCTCCTTTCAACTCAAATTTTTAGAAATGTGACGTTCATTACCACATCGGCTCGTCACAATCCGTAACATGATAAAAGAACGGTAAAATACCGATCGTAACAACTGCCATTGCAAGCTCAACCGGCAAAATAATCGAGAGCGAAACATCAAATGCAAGCATCGGTAGCCAGAGTACCGCAACACTACTCGGAATCACAGCCAGGTTATTCCTTGTCCTGCGAGTAGGGTACTGTTTACTTCCACAAGATGGACAGCAATCGTATTTTTTAAAATTAAGGACAGCGCGAAAGGTTTCTTTCCAAGTCCATTTTGTTTGACATTGCTGACAAATAGCCATCGTTAACCCCCCTACTCTTTATACGAGTAGCGTTTATAATGGGTTTCAAATCGGAAAAAAGCTGACCGAATGGGCTCAGCTTTTTAAGAATAATATTAGTTTTGTACATCCTCTTCTAGAGCGTGAATCATAATTTTAATGGCATCTCGAATACTCGTAAACGGAAAACCGGTGTGTGCTGAATGATGAAGCGTCATCTCAAAAGTAGGTGGCACATGAACAAATCCTGCAGGAATCGTAAGGTCTTTTTGTTCAAGCGCATACAGCACGCTATACATGACGTTATTACAAAGGTAGGTTCCAGCCGTATTGGAAATTTCGGCAGGGATGCCATTTTGCATGAGTGCGTCCGTCATTTTTTTAATGGGAAGCGTGGAAAAATAAGCTGCCGGACCTCCCTCAACAATCGGTTGGTCTTCAGGGGCGTGTCCCGCGTTATCTTCTACACTGTCATTCACATTTATCGCAATACGTTCTGGTGTAATTTTCGTCCGATCCGCAGCAAGTCCAAGCATAATCACTGCTACAGGATCACACTGTTCAACATACTCAATCAGCATTTCTGCCGCTCGTTCATAATCGACAGGCAGCACGCGTGAAATAATTTCAAACCCACCAATCGTTTCTTCGTCCAATTCCATCACAATCTGCTCGGTTGGGTTATGACGATGCTCAAGAAAAGGTTCAAAACCAGTTAACAATAAAGGTTTCACTTCACTCTCCCCTTTCGCTTTAAACCAGATCTGGTGAAGATACAAATCTCCTATATTACCTTTTTATAACCTTTTTTCATCCGATTTAATCTAGAAATTTCAGTAAATCTTTTTCCACAATCATAAAAATTGGTCTTCTATTGAGAAGTTCTTCACATTTTAAATGAAGGGTTTTCTTTATTGAATCACGAACCTCTGTCGTATAACGCTTATCTAAACAAAAGGAGGCAACACCGTATGTCTTTTTCAAAACTTGTTTTCACGCCACTCAGTTACACCGGATGGGGGGCACTTGAACAGCTTTTACCTGAGGTAGAGAAGCACTCGCCTGAGCGTATTCTTGTTGTAACTGATCCCGTTTTAAATGACATTGGTCTCGTTGACCGCGTACGCATTCCCCTAGAGAATGCAGGGTATACAGTCGACATTTATACAGATATTGTTCCTGAACCCCCTCTCGCCATTGGTGAAGAACTCGTCAGCTATACGAAAGAAAAGGCATTCGATCTCGTTATCGGCCTAGGCGGAGGAAGTGCATTAGATCTCGCCAAATTAACGGCCGTTTTATCGGCACATGACGGTTCTGCCAGTGATTATCTCAATTTATCAGGAAACCGAGAGATTACGGACAAAGGCCGCCCTAAAATACTAATCCCTACAACAGCAGGAACTGGTTCTGAAGTAACCAATATCGCGGTGCTCTCTCTTGAAAGCTCAAAAGATGTCGTTACACACGACTATCTACTCGCAGATGCAGCGATTGTTGACCCAGAACTCACCCTTTCTGTACCGGCAAAGGTTACCGCGGCAACAGGTGTTGATGCCCTTACCCATGCGATTGAAGCGTACGTCTCGGTCAACGCAAGTCCGACGACGGATGGACTTGCTTTACAAGCAATCCGGCTAATTAGCCGCTCCATCAGACGCGCCGTTACGAATGGAGAAGATCGGAAAGCACGTATCGATATGAGTAACGGAAGCTATATGGCCGGCCTTGCCTTCTTTAATGCAGGAGTGGCCGGCGTTCATGCTCTCGCCTATCCTCTTGGCGGTCAGTTTCACATTGCTCATGGAGAATCCAATGCGGTGTTGCTTCCATATGTGATGGGATATATTCGAAAAAGCTGTACAAAGCGAATGGGGGATATATTGAACGCGCTCGGTGGTAACTCTCAATTTCTTTCAGAAGAGGAAGCTTCCTATGAATGCGTTCGCCAATTAGAAAGACTTGTTAAGGATGTCGGCATTCCAAGTACACTTAGCGGTTTTGATATTCCAAGTTCAGCACTTGAATCACTCACTGAAGACGGTCTGAAACAGAAAAGACTTCTTGCCAGAAGCCCGCTTCCTCTTTACGAAGCCGATATTCGCGCGATCTATCAATCTGCTTTTAATGGCGAAGTTGTAGAAGCGTCATATGCCAATATTCAGCACCCTTAAATTCAATCATGAAAGCCCGCTGCTTAAGCGGGCTTTCATGATTGATCATCCTATTGTTAGGGAACATCACTTAAAACGGAAATAGGTGGTGTCATACTTGGGTTACTTCTTATTACTTATTCTTTCTCTTGCGATCATGATCTTTCTTATAAGAGTTCCGCTAACCGATCGCTTTCCTCCAGCGATTCGCAAAATGGGCGTAATCTTTCTTGCGTTAATCTCGCTTGTCTTTCTTGCCTTATTAATTGCTTCATTTATAGGATGATAAAAAGGCGAAAGTGTCCGCCTGGGGTGGACACTTTCGCCTTTTTTGTTTGTGAGAGGGGCCAGGCTCGAGCCTGACCCCTCTCACAACCGCTGTTCACACAAACGTCGTCGCTAAATAAATCACCACTGGCATCGTAGCTAAACTCGACACAGTAGATACAAGCGTTGCACTCGAAACGTTTTGAGGTTCCGTATGAAATTGAATGGCGTACATCGTCGTATTGGCGGCAGTCGGCGTTGCCGCCATAATGATCATAATTTGTTTTGTCAATGGATCCACAGGCATAAATACAACAATTCCAGCAGCAATAAGCGGCGCAATCATTAATTTAAGCGATAGCGCCGTTGATAGCTTTTGCCAATCAATCGCACGCAACCGTATATTGGCAAGCTGCATGCCGAGCGTCACCATAATAACGGGAATCGCTGCATCCGCTATCAAGTCCACGCCATCACGGATCGTGCCGAGCGGAATTTGTAACCATTGAAACAAAAGACCAACAATGGCACCGTAAACCATCGGCATTTTTCTCACTGCTCTAAGGGCTGCTTTAATTCCGTCGTGATCTGGACTTCCTTTTGCCGCATAGTAGACCCCAAGCGTGCTCATTAACAACTGCTGTAGCACCATTAACACAATCGCCGTTTCCATTCCGAGCGTTCCAAATAGAAACAGGACAAGCGGCGTGCCATAATTTCCGTTATTCATAAATGCGCTCGACAAAACCAAACCGCACCGTTCTGATTCGGTATAGCCGTATATTTTCGATAAAATGCTGACAAGCCCAATCAGTGCAAAGCACAAACCAAGCATGTAGATCGATAAATACCCGTAGGACGAATCAATTTCTTGTTCATAGAACGTTCGAAAAACAAGAAGCGGCACGAGCACATATAACGCGAGATTTGAGAGGACCCTCGTCTCTAATTTTAAAAAGCGCTGCGCAAGATAACCGACGCCAAATACGAAAAAGATCGGTAGCAGTATGGTTATGATCGACATCTTCATTCTCCTTCAGCTTCTAAAAGCTATAGCGTCCTATTAGAGGATGAAAAGGGAACCGATTCGATTCATCGGCCCCCTTTCTACTCTCATCCGTTAAAAACGATAATTTTTTCTTCCGTCATTTCTTCAATCGCATAGCGCGGACCTTCTTTGCCCGTTCCACTTTTCTTCACGCCACCGTATGGCATATGATCAACACGATAGCCTGACGTATCATTAATTATGAGTCCACCTACATGAACCTCATTGATCGCCTTTAAGGTAAACGCGAGATCATTCGTAAAGAGCCCAGCTTGAAGACCATACTCGGAATCATTCACTCTCGCAATCACGTCATCTGTTGAACGGTACGTGCTTACCGCTACGACCGGACCAAAGACTTCTTGACGACAAACCTTCATATCATCATTCACATTCGTGAGAATCGTAGGTTGATAGAAAACGCCATCTCGTTTTCCACCCGTTTCAATCACAGCTCCCTGATCAACTGCTTCTTGTACCCAGCTCTCGACGCGAATTGCTTCACGTTCAGCAATCATCGGGCCAATATCAGTCGCCGCGTCCATTGGATCACCTAAAACAAGTCCTTCTGTTACTTCCTTCATTTTTGCAAGAAACGGCTCATAAATATCTTCATGGACATAGACGCGTTGGACTGAAATACAAACTTGCCCTGCATTATTAAAACTTTTTTGCGCTGACTGCGTTGCCGCTGTTTCAACGTCGGCATCATGATGCACAATCGTCGCTGAATTGTTTCCTAGCTCTAACGCTACTTTACGCAATCCTGCTTTTTCACGAATATGTTGCCCAACACGTGGACTTCCAGTGAAGGTAAACATGTTCACATCTTGATTCGAAAGAAGCCATTCGCCTACCGTTGCTCCCTCTCCCGTAATCAAATTTAGGCGTCCTGCTGGAAGTCCCGCTTCTTCAAATATTTCCGTTAAAAGAATCGCACAAACCGGCGTCACTTCAGCTGGTTTTAATACCACGCTATTGCCAGCTGCAAGTGCAGGGCCAATTTTGTGGCACACAAGATTCAGTGGTACGTTAAATGGCGTGATCGCTGCAACAACCCCAATTGGAAAGCGTCTAGTATACGCCTGACGCTGTTCTGACCCAGGCGCAGCTTCAACCGGAATACCTTCGCCGTGAATTCGCTTTGCTTCTTCTGCCGAAACTTCTAATGTTAGAGCAGCACGACCTACTTCACCTTTACACTCCGCTAAAGGCTTTCCAACTTCCTTAGCAAGCACTTCTCCAAGCTCATCCTGACGAGCTCGAAGTGTTGCGGCTGCCTTAAGCAAAACCGTGTATCGATCGTAAGGCGAAAAAGGGGTTTTCAATGCTGTCTTAGCCGCTTGCACCGCATCGGTTACATCCTGTTCATCAGCTGTACCTGTTTTCGCTGCTATTTCTTGGGTATACTTGTTTAGCACGTCATCTGTTGCTGTTTTTTCTCGCCATTCCCCATTGATGAATAGCCCATAAGTTCGAACTGAAGTTTGTGTAGCCACGTTAACATCATCCTCCTCTTTTATAACGTTACGACCTTTTTACCTGACAAAAGTTCTTCTGCTTTCCCCTGACTACCAAATACGCGAATCTTTTCCTGAACTTTTTCTTTCATGCGTAAGCGACCGAGACCAAGTGAACTAGCGAGCACAATATCATCCGGGTTTTCTGCAAAAGCTTCTTGAACGCCTCTCGTAAATGCCTGACGAAGCTCAGTGTCCACATTGATTTTCGCAATACCTAGTGAAATCGCTCGTTGCACCTGCTCATCCGGCACATCGGATCCGCCGTGTAGGACAACTGGACGCTTGACTGCATCAACAATTTCTTTTAATCGCTCGAAACGAAGGTTAGGCGTTTCTTTATAAATTCCGTGTGCTGTTCCAATCGATACGGCGAGGTAATCCACATCTGTTGCTTCTACGAAAGCGACGGCTTCTTCTGTCGTTGTAATCAGTGCATCCTTTTCATCAACCGTAATGTCATCTTCCGTGCCACCGATTTTACCGATTTCTCCTTCTGATCCAATCCCAAGTGCTCTTGCAATATCGACCACTTTTTTCGTGGTTGCCGTGTTTTCTTCAAAAGATAAACCAGACCCATCAAACATGACGGATTGGAAGCCCATTTGCACAGCTTGCATCGTTTGCTCGAACTGACGGCTGTGATCAAGGTGAATCGCGACAGGAACATCAAACTCTCTTTCATACGTATCGATCAACCCTTTTAATGCTTCCATGCCCAGGGTTTGAATTACTTTCTGCCCCACTTGTATCATAATAGGTGCCTTTTCCTCTGCAGCTGCTTCAAAAATCGCTAGCACGGTTTCTGCGTTATGTGCGCTAAATGCCCCTACCCCATATCCATTTTGAAAAGCATGATCCAGCATTGTTTTTCCGTTAATAAATGGCATCATCATTTCTCCCTTCTATCGTTTCAATTCAATATTGTAATGGTACTGATCACTTCTGTATTTCGTTTTTGTATATTCGATTGGATGATCATTCAATCCATAGCTGAGACGCGTCATTTCAAGTAATGCTTCACCCGGCCGGATCGCCAATGAATCTGCTTCATCAATCGTAGCGTTAATCGCGGCAATTCGCTCTTTTGCTTTGTTTAAATAAACCTGATAGTTTTCTAGAATTTCATAGTATTTCGCTTTATTTAAATCATGCTGCATAAGTATCTTTCCAATTGACTCTGGCCAGCACGTTCGTTCAAGGGCAACAGGCGTCTCATCCGCAAACCGTATGCGTTCAACGAGAAGAATCGGAGCTCCTTCAGCCACTTGAAGCATTTCACTTTCATGAAAAAGGTTTTCCTTAAATTCAGCTCGTATCAATTTGGATGAAGGAACCTGCCCTTTTTCCATTACTTCTTCCGCAAAACCTTTTAACTGCCCAAGGTTACCTACCAATTGATGTGGCTTTACGATCGTGCCATGACCCTGTTTCTTTTCGAGCAAACCATTTTGAACGAGAATCGCAATGGCCTGACGAATCGTCGTCCGGCTAACACCAAATTCCTTGATGAGCGCTTGCTCTGTTGGAATGATCGTATTTGGTTTCCACGTTCCACTCTGAATGCGGTCGATCAGAACATCTTTTATTTGGAGATAAAGCGCCTCTCCGTTCTGATTAATCGACATACATTTCAGTCCTATGTAATGGCGGTGGGTACGACCTAATATCTTCACCGATAAGCGGTTTTAGCCATTGATAATATGCTTTCTGATCTTCAATGAACACCTCAGGCATCACTCGTTCTCCAGCAGCCACTACGTTACGAAGTTCAATCGGGGTCATCCTTACTGAATAGCGATGGTGAGCATTCCGTTGAATGGAGACCATCACATTTGAAACCCCTTCACGAATCCATTCGCCTCCAACGCTCCCCACACGATAAGCTTCTTCTCGATCAACGTCCGAAACGACTTCAGAAAAACTTCGCTGGTTCATGCCTAGAAGTTCAGCTCTTGTCATAACGTTTAACTCACTTTTTAAAAAGCCAGCTACCTCATTGGAAATTCCACCAAGCACTGTTCTACCAGCGACATTTCCTCGCGCTACTTGACCCGTCTTTCCAAAACAAACGCCTTCACTCACAACGACCGTGGCATACCCAAACCGATTTAATGCGGTGTTTACATTTTCAAGAAGCATTTCTGCTTGAATTGGTCGCTCTGGAATACCAATAAAATGCGGCCCTTCTTCTTCATACTCCTTAAGAAGCCCAGATGCCGCGGCCAGCCACCCTGCGTTTCTTCCCATCGTTTCAAGTACACGAACTTTTTCAAAATTCTTCATAGAAGCGAGGTCGCGGCTCATATCTCGCGTCGCCTGAGCAACATATCGAGCCGAACTTCCAAAGCCAGGCGCATGATCTGTACCACCGAGATCGTTATCCACCGTTTTGGGAAGTCCGATGACTTGAAGGGAAAAATTTTGCCTCTTTGCTTCCAATTCTACTTTCGCTAGTGCTTCCATGGTTCCGTTACCGCCGATAAAAACAAGCACATCGACCCCCTGCGCCTGTAGCAGGTGCACCCCTTTTTCAATATGCTCATCTGTTAGTGGAAACCGACCTGATCCAAGACACGCCCCAGGTACGTCTCGATGAAGATGGATGCGACGTAGCATCTCATCATCACCATCTAAATACATCCCATGCGCTAATCCTTCATAACCATTTTGTATAAAAAGCAGAGAATGATCGCGTTCGATCTCTTTCACAAACCCTGCGAGGGTAGCATTTATTACGGCCGTAGGTCCCCCGGCCTGACCAATAGCGACCTTTTTCATGCAACTGTCTCCCTTCAGTTCTTTGTATAGACCGTCGTCTTCAGACCAAGCTGCTTTCCAAGTTCAACGAGCTCATCGGCTACATCATCATAAATAATGGCGTAGTGTGGTTCGAAGCCTTCTTCCATTAACCCATATAACGTGTCATTGATTTCGGTTTCAAGTTCCACTTCAACAGACGTTCCATTGAAACGCTGAGGCGTATCGAGTGCGTTTCCTCGCATCACAAGCAAGCGATATCCTTCTGGCGTATAGCCAACGCGGAACATCGTCACGCGACCTGGTTTTAATCCAAATTCCATCGTAAAGCCTAGCTTTCGGTTTGGATGAACGCCTGGGCGTGCACCTTGATCAGGATGGGCGAGCGAATAAGCGCCAGCACCGCAATGCCAGAACACAACCGAATTACTTGCTTCATTGACGTGAACCATATCGCCAAGATACGGCGCACTTCCTGTTAGCTGTTGCAGAATAAACATCGATACTGAACCGTGAATATCGGATTCACACGATGACACAACGCCGTCCTCAGTAAATTGAGAAAGGGTTGAACATGCCGCAGCACCAAGCTCATTGAAAAAGTCTGGCCAGCAGCGGATCGCAAGCGCTGATACGTCTTCTGCATCAATTTGTTCCTGAACATACGTCGTAAACTGAGCAAATCGCTGTACCGTTTCTTCATTCCGATTTAGCCCAATCACCTGTTGCTCTGCTCGTTCAATCGCGCCTTCCCATTTTTCACGAGGTAGCTTAACGCATTCTTCAAATGCTTTGTTTAAATCGAAGTTTTTCACCGTTACGCCAAGTTGTTTTTGAAGCGCTTCTTCATCCGTTCCTGAGAAGAAAAAGCCTGGTGGATGTTCTCCAATCACACCAATTGTAAGACCTTTCAGATCTTCAATTACTTTTTGCACTTTCAGTTGAACTTTAATTCTCTTTTGTACTTGCGCCTCATCCCCATTTCCGAATACAAAGCTAAATGGGTGGTTGGCACACCGTAGCACATGACTTGTGCTGTTTCCGCCGGTTAACGAATTTAAGCGAAGTCTTCCGCCTACACTTGGCTCACGTACCGACCAAACAATCACTGGCGCTTCCACTTTTTTTATTAACGCTTCAACAAATTCACCATCAGCAAACGTTACGCTCTGATAGATGCTTGCAATCACATCATCGCTGTTAACGTTTTCAAGAAAAGCCTCAAGATCTTCAGGAGACGTAATGATTTCCTCTGGTTCAATCACGTTCTTGGTCACGCTATGCAGAAATTCCGAACTTTTCTTTCGCTGTAGCTCTCCCGCTTCTAGATCAAACGTCTTTCTTCCGATTGGTACGTATAGAATGCTTGTTTTTGGCACGATTGGTCACAACCTTTCTCCTCCATTTGTTACATTTACTATATCATACATTATTATGTTTTAAAATAGGTAGTAACCTTTTATTTCGCGTGCTTATTTAAGTGCTGCTTGTTGAAAAATAGCTGCATAGTCCGAATGCTTGCGATAGAAGACTGGCGTTTCACCAATCGGAGCGTTCACTTCAATCTGGCCTCCACTTGTTTCCTTACCACTCCATAAATGAACCCAGTCATCTTCAGGCAAGTACACCGACCATGTTTCTTTTCCTTCTTCATAAACCGGTGCAACCACCATCTCTGAACCTAGCATATATTGATATTGGATGTTATAAGAAGCAAGATCATGTTCATACTCCATAAACATCGGGCGTTGAATCGGAATTCCTTTTTCAGCGTTCTCTTTGCTTAACGCTTTTAGATAAGGCTTCAGTGCTGTATAAACGTTTGTCATTTTCACAAAATGCTCGAGCGTCTCTTCGTCTTGATCAAACTGGAAACAATCATCAGGACGATTTCCCTCGTGCGTTCGCATAACAGGTGTAAATGCCGCCATATCAACCCAGCGAAGCAGTAGCTCTTTGTTTCGCATGTTGCCATGAAGACTTGTGTAGCCACCGATATCGCTATGATGAACGCCATTTCCACTCATCCCAGCAGATAGCGTAGCTGGAATAACGGAAGCAAGACCATCGTCGAGACTCCAATCAACACTTTGATCGCCAGCCCATAGTAATGGACAGTACCCCTGACTACCTGAGTAACCAGCACGCATAAAGTACACAATATCGCCCCAGCGTCCTGCTTTTTGAACAGCGTTATGATTCACTTTTGCCCACATGACGGGCCAGGCGTTGTGCATTTTGGTTGCTGGTTCTCCGCTATGAAGCTTTAAGTCTGTTGGCAAATATTCACCAAAATCAGCCATCCATCCGTCCATTCCAAAATCAATCATATTCTTTTGGATGACGTCTTCATACCATTCACACGCCGCTTCGTTTGTAAAATCAACAACGCCACAATCGAATTCACCGAAGTCGACCACATAATCACCGCCATCTAACGCCGTAGCAAGATAGCCATTGTCATAGGCTTCACGGTACAGGTCTCCTTCAACTGCAACATAAGGGTTGATATATCCCATAAAACGAATGCCTTTTTCCTTCCATTGTTTCACTTTTTGATCGAGTTCAGGATACTCCTCCGGATTCCATTTCCAGTTCCACATCAAGCGTTTCCCAAATGACGTCACACGCTTACCTTGCCAGTCCTGGCACCAAACAGCGCCAATTTTCATTCCTTTTTCAATCGCGCGATCAATTTTATTTTGTACGCGTTCCGTTCCTCCCTGCATCCCGAGCCAGATGCCATCAAACGTCCAATCTGGAAGCTCTGGTTGCCGACCGAGACGAGCAGTTAGCTTTTCAACGAGATCTTTATACGTCTGCCCTGTTTCAAACAAAATCGAAGCCGGTGCTTCCCAAATGTGTAGCTCATGAAAATCGTCTCGCTGAAAATCGAAGTCAGCGAAAGCCGTCGTCTCAACATGGCAGTAGTATTTATTCGTAGATACATAGGTTGGCTGAGGATAATTCGTATTGTAATAGTCGCCACCAGCTTGATCTTTCACATCGGCTTGCCAGGTGGTATAAGTCGATTTATTCCGTCCTACACCGGGTTCAGACGTCCAGAGTGGGAAGTTCTTTCCTCTTAAATTGAAATAGGAAAGCTGTTCCCCACACCCATAAATTTTCTCATCGGCATCAGCGGCAACGCGTAACCAGAAACGATTAAACAGAGGATCTACGAGCTCAAACGATACGCGCAGACCTTCTTTGTCTTGCTTTAATACCATTGTTAACAGCTCGTGATCGTGAGAGAAGTGGCGAAATCCGATGCGACACGTCTCTCCTTCATACCGTACTGTTGCATAGCGAAGAGCTACTCGTTCCACAACATAATCTTTTATTTTAAAATTACCTCTGTACATATCAATCGTTTCTTCACCGCTACCAACGAAAATAAATGGTTGGGCTGGTGAATGACGAAACAGTAAGCGACCGTCCAGATGAACGTCAAATTCTTCTCCATTTTGCTTCACTTCAAAACTCGGTTTGATCGTTTTTGTATTTAACATGATTTCCCCCTACATATTTATCGTTTATGCGCTTCTAAATTTCTTTTCAGCGTTAACTGCTTCTTCATGCTTCCTAGTAACAAATCCAGAGTATTTTTTATTCCATGATTTAAGGGCAAGAAGGTAACAAATTCCTCCAATGACAGCCGTTCCTAAGATCGCTGGCCAGAACCATCCAGAAACCATTCCACCCGCGTAGGCAAATCCAATTGGTGAGAAGAGGATGTAGACCATCACGACAAGGCTAATGAGAACAACAGAAACTGGAATCGTAAACTTCCACGGCACCATGTCCACCTTTGGATTCGCTCGGAACTCATACGCTTCAGGAAGAGGACGAATGCGCCCAACGACCATCATGATCGTAACCTCAATAAGGAAAAGGATGGCTGAAATATGAATAAAGTTCATCGTTATTTCAATGTTAAACAGCTGGTTTAATCCCCACACAAGCATGTAGTACGTAATCACGTGGAAAATAATCGCGATTTTCGCTCCAAGTGCAGGGATGCGTTTCGAAACAATCCCAACAAGAACAATGGCAATAATCGGGATGTTAAAGAAGCCTGTAAAGCGGCGAATCAAATCCCACAATCCATCCGGTGCGTTCATAAGCATTGGCGCAATAAAGAAAGAGACAAGCGCGAGAACGCTTCCAAAGTATTTACTAACATTGATCAGCTGGCGATCTGTGGCGTTTTTATTAATACCAGCTTTGTATACATCAAGCGCAAACATCGTTGCCGCACTGTTTAACAGTGAGTTGAAACTTGAGAACACGGCGCCGAGAAGCACAGCTAGAAAGAGTCCAGACATAAATGTCGGCAGCAAATTCGACACAACCGTTGGATAAGCGAGATCCACTGGATCCATTGAGCTTCCATAGAGATGGAAAGCAATTACTCCTGGAATCATCATCATAAATGGTACGGTAAGTTTATAAAATCCAGAAAGTAGTACACCTTTTTGACCTTCTGCTAGGTTCTTCGCACCAAGCGTTCGCTGTATCACGTACTGATTCGTTCCCCAGTAGAACATATTCATAAAAATCATTCCGGTAAAAATAGTAGAAAACGGAACAGAATCTGTACTCGATCCGATCGCATTTAACTTCTCAGGATTTTCTGTTGTAATCGTTTTGATTCCTTCTAACATGTCCCCGTTTCCAAGGGCAAAAAAGCCGAGGATGGGAACAATTAAGCCAATAAAGAGAAGTCCTATTCCGTTCAACGTATCGGATACTGCTACCGCTTTTAACCCACCAAAGATGGCATAAATAGCACCGATAATGCCAATCACCCAAATGACGAGCCAGACAGACGATTCAAATGAAATGCCGAGTAGCTCTGGTACATCGAAAAGACGAAGTATCGCAAGTGCCCCAGAGTAAAGGACTGATGGAATCGTCACAAACATATAACCAAGCATGAATAAAATAACTGTGTATCTGCGAACGCTTTCATCATACCGTTTACTTAAAAACTCAGGTAAGGTTGAAAAGGCACCGCCAAGATAGCGAGGTAGCAAGATAAGCGCCATAATGACGATCGCAAATGCCGCTGTCACTTCCCAGGCCATGTTGGAAAGGTTCGTTCGATAGGCTTGTCCATTCAAGCCAATTAACTGTTCGGCAGATAGGTTTGTGAGCAAAAGAGAACCTGCAATAAATCCACCCGTTAACCCTCGACCTGCGAGAAAGTAACCATCTGAGTCATTGACTGAATTCCTTGTTTTTAAGTATGAAACCCACGCGACGAGCGCCATAAAGAAGACGCATGAAACTAATGTGAATGTGATACCCGACATAAGGTTGTCCTCCTTTATCCCTTGCTGTAAACAACTGTTATATTTTCACCGACAATTCCGTTGTGAGCGCCAAGTGACATAAATCGTTCATGCTCTGGATGAGCAAGTAGCCATTTATTTTTCATAAAAAGGAGCGGATCTTGTTCTTTTTGAGCATCTTCTAACGGCGTATTCGTTCCTTCTGGCAAAATCACTGTACATTTGAATCCTTCATCGCTCACTTTACATGGAGCAAGGTGAAGGGTTGTTTGAAACATTTCAATCGCGGTACCCTCTGGAATATAAAACGCTTTAATATTCTTCACATCGTATGTATGATTTGTAATGTCTTTCGTATGTCCTAGAAGGAGTACAAAATCCGTAATGGCAACGTTAATTTCACTTCCCTTATGAAATTCAAGACCACCTAAAGCGGAATTTTTCCCGTTACAGTACCCAATCTGTACCGGCATCCCTCCATAGTAGCTGTTTTCAACGAAGGCTTTCACCGACTCCGCTTCTAGCTCTTCTCTCGAAGGAACATAGTGATTTCCCTGTTCGGGAATCTCCGTCTTCTTCATCAAATCCGCTATCTTCTCATATGGGAAATCTGGAAGAACCTTTCCAAATGCTCGAAAAGCTTCAGAATCTACTGACTTCACTTCTAGATGTGGATTTAGCTCTCGTAACACTTCAATCATATCCGTACCTCCGATATAAGTAGTAATGTTTATATAAACATCATAACCTTTTATCACATTATATTGTAAACGCATTCATAATTGCAATAGTTTTTTTGAAATTATCAGTACTTTTGTAATAGGGGTCAGATTCGAACCTGACCCCCGCCACGCTACCACTTTAATAAACAACAGCATTCGTCAAATCAACGTAATCCACTTCTTCTCGACTATCAATCAACCATTTCCCACCGTTTTTCACTAGTTTATAGTGAAAACCACTTGAAGTGACTTCCGTCTGCACGTTGGTTTCTCCTTGATCATGATTGGCTGAGTCCATCGTAACGAGAACATCGATTTCTGCTTTTTTTCCAGACGAATCAATAAATAGGCTGTCGAGATCAAAGGCTGCTTCCACAACCTCTCCAGTAAAAGCGGCATTATTTTCTCTGACAGACTGGAAGCGTTCTTCAAAATACGAGTGAAGCTCCGGGGTTAGGTTTGAAAAGTAATCTGTTTCAAGGTTTTCATAGGCAAAGATCCAATCATTTAAGTACGTATTAACAGCTGAAATGATCAGACCTGTTTCATCTTGATTCTGCACCACTTCTGGCTGATCGGCGACTTCCTTTTCAATCGCTACAGGTTCGCGATAGTCGATCGAAAAGAACGGAGCCTCTCCTTCAAAATGAACGGAAGGGCTTTTCACAACGCCTGCTTCAAACGTTTTCTCTGCATGCATAACAACAGATCCGTCCGTTGGATACGGACCGATTTCTCCGGTATCACCTACCGCGATGCCAGTGTCTTTTCCATTTATAAATAAGCGAGCATCTTCGTAGTTCGAATCTGGCGTCACAAACGCGCCATTAACAGGCAAATCGACCTGCACGGTTTCCTCAGACGGCACGAGTTCCACCTCCGCTTCCCCACGCATCGTGTACCCCTCATTTTCTAATTTTGTTTCAAAATGATAGCTCCCTGGCAGAAATGGCCCGATTTTTTTACCATCTTCTCCAATCGTTCCGCTCTCTTCTTTATTAATGAAAAGCGTTGTTTTATTGAATTGTGTTCCTACCTCTACATAGATCGGGGGAGGAGCGATTACGTAATCCTTAAATAGATAAAAAGCCTTCCCATCTTCCATTAACGTCATTTGAAGGAGCATGCTTTCGTTCGGTTTGATAAGCGTATGATCGCTCAAACTTCTAGCCTGTCTCTCCAAATCTTGAACAAGGAGCGTACGTTGGTCAGGATGATCTTTCATAAACGAAACAAAACTCGCAAGTTCAGCTTCCTGTGAAAGCAATGGATTTGTGTCAGGAATGAACTTCCCGATCGCTTCGTAATCCTCTTCCAAAAGCGCATCGCGAAACCGGTCAACTGTTCGCTCAGGAGATGTTACCCATTTTAACGTTAGAAAACTACCAATCAAGACAAGGAGTATCACTCCAATGATCGCTCCCCATAAAAGGCCTCTCGATTTCGTTAATGGCGTTTCCCTCGTTCTTGCTACTTTCTGGCCGCATTTAACGCAAAACGCTCCAGCTTCGTTTCTCTTACACTGATTGCACCAATTCATCTTTCCACCTCCGCCCATTATTCCAAATCATATGGGAGAGATTTCTAATTATGACTGCTATTCCAAACCGTTTTTTTATAACATGATTTAGAACTTTTATCATATCTATGAAAAGGTCGGGAAAAGCACTCGCTCTTCTTTAATGAAGAGCGAATAGAAGCAAGGAGGAGATGGACATGTCGGATCTACAAACGAAAATAGGTGGAGGTTTATCCAAACTTCAAGATGGCCTAAACCAAGGAAAAACGAAACTCCAAACAGCACAGGAAGTTTCTCAGTTAAAGAAGCATGCAAGTGATGCGGCTTCACATCGCATGAAAGTCATCAACCAGCTTGGAGAGCTTACTTATCGACTCTTACGAAAAGGAGAAATCCAGCATTCTGAATTAACAGAACAAGTTGAGCGCCTTCTTCCATACGACCTGGAACTTTATCAAGCGAATCGTTCCCTCAATCAATTGAAAAAAGAATCAAGTGAACACATTTGCGAATGCGGAGCCCCCATTCAAGTAGAGGATACGTTTTGTGGAAGCTGTGGAAGCAAAGTTGTGATAGCAGAACCCCCTCAAGCGCTCGCGACGCAACCGTGTAAAATGTGTAAGGAAGAAGTACCTGAGTCTGCTCGATTCTGCGGCTGTTGCGGTTTAAAAAACGGCTAGGAGGTGGTGATCATCACGTACTGTACAACATGTGGCAACGAGGTTAGCGACAATTACTGTCCTATTGATGGGACTTTTCAGCTTCATGCAGAGACTCCAAGCGTTACATCGGGCGCCAAACCAAAATTTTGTTCAGATTGCGGTACAGAGAATAACAATCACGAGCAATATTGTATGCAGTGTGGTTCTTTTCAACTTCCCCTCGTCCCTTTTAAAGCGGAACGAACACAGGAAAAGATGGCGACCTCTCATGCGATTCCTGATCTCAGCAGTATCAACAAAAGATTGGCCATACTATGCGCCTTTCTTGCCTTTCTTGCGGTTGGCATCATGTCTTTTGTGGTATCAGAAGGCTTTCAGCAGCAAGCCGCTTCCTTTCAACAAACCTTAAATGAGCTCGAGGTTGGGCCCGCAGGCGTCGTAAACGATTTTTATTATAACTACGGTACTGAAAATCCACCATTAACCGACCCCTTTTTTGGAATGACCGATTATTGGATGGCAGCTCATCTTCTTAATTCCACGCTTTCCTTCAATTCCACTGAAGCTGGTGAGCAATTTGGAGGAGACCTTGAGCTTCAGTCTGGCCTGCTGATCCTGCTTTTACTGCCCCTTACTTCGCTACTGATCGCCGGATATCTGTACGGGCGTAGAGCATCCGGAACGTTCCAACACTATTGGGTATCTTCGCTCTTAATCGGACTAGTTTATGGCGTGTTAACGGCACTGATCGCTCTAATCGCGGGATTCCAATTCAATGCTTCCGCACAAGATAGCGGAATAGTTGCAAGTTTGGCAATCGAGAACAACTATCCGTTCATAAAAGCTTTCTTTGCTGCATTTTTCCTGGGGACAATCTTTTCGTTTATTGGTAGTTTGTATGGAAGTGGTGCGATAAAACAACTCACTTCTTCTCCACTAAAAGAAGGCATCAGAACGATCACATTCGGAATCGCCCTCTCCTCTGCAGTGATTATTCTGTTACTCTATCGTTTCATGTCTGACGCTAACCCTTTTCTTAGCTTTGACGATCTTCCTGCAACCTATTTCCTAATCATCGCGGTTCAAGGCGGTTTTCTTCTATGGAATGCGCTCAACCTTTCTTCTCTTACGTTCGATATGAACATACTAGATGAGAAACTGCAGGTGATGTATTCTGCACTTGGTGGGCTGAAATTTCAAACAAATGATCCTTTCTCAATCTTTAGCTTCCTATCAAGTAATCCAGGAAACTTAAAACTCTACATGATCATCGGGTTGCTCATCCCCATTGGTTTATTCCTATGGGCAGGATACAGACTCCAACAGGGAGGCGCCATTCAGCTTCATCGGATTATCGTCTTTGGTTTACTATACGCTTTTCTGATGTCTTTACTAACTGCTGGTTTAAATACTGGATTCACATTTAAATTAGATTTCTCAGCTCGAGAATTTCAAGACATGACAGACGCACCATTTCTTTTTATTGGTTCCTCCGCCATCGCGACATTCTTCAAATGCTGGATCTTCTCAACACTTCTTGCGATTTGTGGAGCTTATTGGAAGAAACGGAAAGCGGAGTGAATGAGCGTCCGCTGTCGGTGGACTTTTGAGGTTTTTTGTTTGCGAAGGGGGTCAGGCTCGAGCCTGACCCCCTTCGCTTTTCACTTCTCTACCTCACCAACACCGCATTCCGCACGTACGTAACGCCTTCTACCTCAACATCCTGGTAAACCCATTCACCTGTATATGTCATAAATTCAAGACCCTCTTCAGTGAGCAGCACCGTGTCTTCTGACTTTACGCCAGGCAAAGAAGGATTCCATGCGTAGGCTTGATTCACGACAATCTTGTTTGGCGTTTCCGGATTCGCGAGAAATTCGCGCGAATTAAATCCGGTTAAACCGCCCTGATGAAGAAGTTTCCAATCTTCCGGGAAGCCTTGCTTCGCGTACTCCTCAATACCAGCTTGAATCACTTCCCCAGCCGTGGCTCCAACTTTTGTAGCATGATTCATCACGCTATCAATCCTTGCAACCGCAGCACTATGCTGACGCAATTCTTCTGGCTGTTCGTCAAAGTAAACGAGTCGCGTCACGTTTGCGACAAGGCCTGCTTCTTCCGCACAAATGACAATCATCGCATGACGCTCAAGCTTCTTCTCAGTTGGAATTGGGTGGCGATAGCGATAGATCCGTTCATCTGTTGCAACGAGCAGCACTTGAATCGACATCCCACCTGCAAGAATTTTTGCTGCAAGATGCGCTTCAATTTCTTTTTCCGTTTGACCTGGAACAATTTCACGGCACGTCTCTTCTACCGCTTTGGCCGCTTTCTGACAGAGATTACGGTACCGTTCACGCTCATCAGCCGACAAGATCGAGCGATACTTTCCAAGCTCTTCATCCACTACATCCCAGTCGCCATAAGGCATGTCAGCTGCCATCCGCAGTCCAGTCGTTACCGATTCAATTAAATCTTCAGCAGGCTTGTACCAATCATCAGACAGCACTTCAAAAGAAAACGACAGATCGGCACATTCTTCTTCCACAATACGGCGCTCTTCCATTTTTGACGTCACCAAGTACGCTTGATCACGCGTGATAATCCAGTCCGCTACGCCTGCTTCCATCGTCTGAACGATATAATTCGTATTCCCGCCTGTGATCCAGGAAAAATTGTTCCGCCTTCTAAGCAAGATCCCATCATAACCGTGTTCTTCTAAAAATAAGCGTACCTTCTCAATACTCATGACTGATCTCCATACCCTTCAGGATGATTTTGATGCCAGCTCCACGCGTGCGCCACAATTTGCGAAAGGTCTGGATAGACCGGCTTCCACCCAAGTTCATTCATCGCTTTGGAAGAAGAAGCAATTAACGTCGCTGGATCTCCAGCGCGACGAGGCGCTACTTCTGCTTCAATGGATTTCTCTGTCACATTACGACACGTATCAATCACTTCTTTCACCGTAAATCCTTTGCCATTACCAAGGTTATAAATGCCGCTTTCATTCGTTTTTTTCATCTTTTTCAAGGCCAGATAGTGCGCCTGCGCAAGGTCAAGGACATGAATATAATCACGGACACACGTGCCATCTTTCGTATCATAATCATCACCGAAAATCGAGACTTTCTCACGTTGACCAAGCGCCGCCTGAAGGACGATTGGAATGAGATGCGATTCTGGTTGATGATCTTCGCCAATATTCCCTTCTGGATCGGCACCAGCTGCATTAAAGTAGCGAAGCGACGTTGATTTTAAGCCGTAAGCATCATCACACCAACGCAGCATCTTCTCAATCGCAAGCTTCGTTTCTCCATACGGATTCGTAGGATTTGTCACGTCATCTTCCTCAATCGGCGTTCGCTCTGGATTTCCATAAGTGGCAGCCGTCGATGAGAACACGATGTATTTCACATTATGTTCAACAAGTTTTGATACAAGCGCCTGCGAACCCGCTACGTTGTTTCGATAGTATTCAAGCGGATTTGTCACGCTTTCTCCAACAAGTGAACTCGCAGCAAAGTGAATGACAGAATCGATCTCATGATCGGCAAAAATTTGATCGATCACTTTTCCATCTGTTAAATCTCCTTTATACAAAGGAACGTTAAGCACAGCTTGTTCATGTCCTTTTGTTAAATTATCAAGCACGACAACATCTTCATTTTGCTGTTGTAAATACATAACCGTATGGCTCCCGATATAACCGGCACCACCAGTGACTAAAATCGCCATGTTTTCCCCTCCAATTAAAGCATTAATGGTCGAATGCGATCGATATTTCCCGGAAAATACTAGTTAAGCTTCAGCACATAGGAACCAAGCGGGGCCACTGTCATTTCTCCTCGATATTCCTCGTGTGAAACGGCATCGTTCCACGTACCATCTGGAAGCAAGAGCGTACCATCATGATCAGTCGAATGGTTTACAACGGATAAAAATACCGCTCCATCTTTTCCAGTACGCGTAACTGCTTCTACGTTTTCACTTGAACGAATCGTCGTGACATCAGTTGCTTTGAAAACTTCAGCATAAAGAGCATCCATCATCTCTTCTTCAAGAGCCGATCCGATGTAGTACACCGTACCTTTTCCATACTTGTTCTTCGTAATCGCCGCTGTTTTTTCATAGAAACAGTCGCGATATTCAGCTAGCACTTCTGCCGTTGTTGGTTCAACGAGATCGCACCAGATGGAAGCGACAGAGTTCACGCCTTTAATCGCTCCTTGCACCCCTTCAACCTCATTGTTCTGACCAAGCTGAAGCGATTCATACTCATTGATTTCAACGCCCGCAAGCTCACGTAATGCGCCTGGAAGCGTATCTTCTACGACAAAATTGTTCTGTTCTTTCACCCCTGCGCGATAAGAAAGAATAACGGATCCACCTTGCTCCGCGAAGCGTGAAATTTTCTCATTAACTGCTGGATCCGTTAAGAAATAAACCGGTACAACAAGCACTTTATATCCGCCAAGATCGCTTTCTTTTGTTACGATGTCCGTCATTGCGTTCATGCGATGGGCAGGACTGTAGAAACGAAGGAACTCTTGCTTGTATTCAAACGCATTGCTTTGTGGCTGAATGCCCCACGCCCAGGCGTTTTCAACATCATAATAAACCGCTACATCCGCACGATATTTCGATGCAATCCACTCATCTCCAAACACGCTCAAGGAATCGATCACTTCTTTTACTTCATTGTATTTGCGCTTTGGTTTTCCATCATGGTCAAGAACACCGTGGCAAAACTCTTCCGTTCCAAAACGAGCCGCGCGCCAGCGGAAGTATACAATCGCTTCAGCACCGCGAGCAATCGCTTGATACGTCCAAAGCTTAATATGACCAGGACGTGGCAAGTAACCGATGCGGCTCCAACCTTGCGCTCCTGAAAGTTCTTCCATCACCCAGAAACCTTTCCCGTCTTTTGAAGAACGACACAAATCATGCTGATGCGCAATTGCAGCTGGCGCAATTGGCTCAGGTAATCCGCCCCACACCGGGTAGTTATCGAACGAAATAAAATCAAGCTCTTTTGACATATCCCATTGATTAATGGCCTGATCGGTGTACACAAAGTTATGTGTAATCCACTGATCAGAGCGAATATGCTTTCGAAGAATGTCGGTTTGAAGCTTGTTATAGGTTGTATACGCATCTGCACAAAAACGATCAAAATCGAGAAGCAAGCTTGGATTATGCTCCTGGAACACTTTACGTGGCACAGGAATTTGAGACCAAGCTGTATACGTTTGGCTCCAGAACACGGTACCCCACGCTTCGTTTAACGCCTCTAGCGTTTTATATTTTTGCTCTAGCCACGCTTGGAACGCCTGCTGATCGACATCACCATAGCTGCGATCTGATTTTTCATGGCCGTATTCATTGTCTACCTGCCAACCAATAATCCCCTCATGCTGACCGTAGCGTTTCGCCATTTCTTCCACGATTTTTGCTGAAAATTCACGGTACACTTCACTATTTACTGTATAATGACGTCTTGCTCCAAAAGAAATAACCGTACCATTCGGATCGACAGGTAAAATTTCTGGATACGCTTCACACATCCAGGCAGGTGGTGTCGCTGTCGGTGTTCCAAGCACCACCTTAATCCCGTTCTTCGTCATCAAATCAATCGCTTCATCATATAGTGCGAAATCATATGTCCCTTCTTTAGGCTCCATCAGCTGCCAACCGAATTCAGCGATGCGCACCACATTCACACCTAGTTCTTTCATTAATCGCACGTCTTCTGTCCAGCGCTCTTTCGGCCACTGTTCCGGGTAATAATCGACACCTACATACATTGAGTTAGCTCCTTTTGCCGTTTTGTAGTTTAGATTCAATGTGAAAAGAAGCTCGCCAGAATCGGCAAGCTCTTATTGGTTTAAATGAGTGTTAAGCGCGTCCGTAAATCGGTCAAACGCTACCTGACCAGATGCGGTTCGTTTGAAGACACCAGCATGACTTAAAATATCAGAGAAGATTAGTCCGACTTCATCACGCAATCGGCTGTGTACATTTGAGGCGTCCAGGTCCGGATATTTTTCAAGAAGGGTTTTCGCCCATTCAACATGCTTGTTAATCCGCTCATCACGTTCGATTTGTTTTATCGGATGTTCACCTATGAGAGATTCGCCAAGTAAATGTAGTTCTTCTTGTAGCCTGCCTGGCAGCACGGCCAGTCCCATCACTTCAATTAATCCGATGTTTTCTTTCTTAATATGATGCACTTCCGCATGTGGATGAAAAAGTCCCATCGGGTGCTCTTCTGTCGTGCGGTTGTTTCGTAGGACAAGATCAAGCTCATAATCATCACCATTTCGACGAGCGATTGGGGTAATGGTGTTATGTGGCTCATCATATGTGAATGCAAGGACCTCGGCGCTTTGATCGCTATATCCCTTCCAGAACTGAAGAATGGCATCCGCAAGTTCACCTAACTCTTCGCGATCATTGCTTTGAAGACGTAGCACTGACATCGGCCACTTCACAATGCCAGCTTTCACATTCGGATAAGCGGGCAGGACAACATCTCGCTCCACCTCGGCTTTCGCCATTGGAAAATCATGCTTTCCTCCTTGAAAATGATCATGACTTAATATGGAACCGCCAACGATTGGCAGATCTGCATTTGAGCCGATAAAGTAATGAGGGAACTTCCCAACAAATTCAAGCAGTCGATCAAACGTACCGCGCGAAATTTTCATTGGTTCATGTTCACCGTATAAAACAATGGCATGTTCGTTGTAATAAACGTATGGAGAATACTGCAAATACCACTGTTTCTCTTCAAGCGTGACAGGAATCATGCGAAGATTTTGCCGGGCTGGATGGTTAATTCGGCCCGCGTATCCTACGTTCTCTTTACAAAGTAAGCATTGAGGATAGCCGCTTGACTTCATCGTTTTCGCAGCCGCAATGGCTTTCGGATCCTTCTCGGGTTTGGAAAGATTAATCGTGATTTCCATTTCACCATATTCCGTTTTCGTTAGCCAATCCTCGTTTTTCGCAATGCGATCCGTACGAATATAGTGCACATCTTTTGAATAGTCGTAAAAGTTAGCTGTTGCAGCTTCAGGGCCTGCCTGTTCATACGTTTTTTCAAACTTTTCAATTACGCCTGATGGCCTTTCCGTTAAACATCCCATTATTTTTGTATCCAGTAAATCACGATAAGTGACCGTATTTTCAACGAGTCTTCCGTTTTCATAAGCCCAATTTAAGATTCGATCTAAAATGGTAACGGGGCTGTCAGGGATATTTGAAGGAACATCACTTGAATCAATCTCTTCAAGCTGAAGCACTTCAAGGATTTGATTTCTCACATATGACAAATCCCACTCATGAATCAGATGCTTCTTCAATCCATATTGGAGGAGACGGTTAATCTCTTGGTCTATGCTAGTCATGGTTTCTCTCCACTCCTCTCCAGATTTACAGCGCTTCTGAAAGCTGGTTGATTTCTCTTGCTCCTGCACCAATTTCCACAACGTAAAATTCAGCTGTTAAACCCGTTTTCTCTTTATAGGTTTTTGCAACATTTGTTTGGAACGAGTCCAAAAATTGATTTTCTACAATGCTAATTGTGCAGCCACCAAATCCTGCTCCTGTCATACGCGAGCCGATAACACCTTCTTCTGCCCACGCCGCTTCAACTAAAGCATCAAGCTCAAGACCAGTTACCTCATAATCATCACGTAAGGATACGTGCGACTCATTCATCAGCTGTCCAAATGCGTCAAAATCCCCAGCTTTCAATCGTTTGGCCGCTTCAATCGTACGAACGTTTTCATAAACCGCATGCTTCGCTCGTTTCTGATCAATCGGATTAGTAATGTGCTGCTTATTTGCTTCAAATGTTTCAACTGTCAGATCACCAAGTGACTCAATCTGTAGGTGCTCTTGAAGCTGACTCAATGCACGTTCACATTCAGAACGGCGCTCATTGTATTTTGAATCTGCTAACCCTCTTCGTTTGTTTGTATTTGCAATTACAAGAGAGGCATTCTCGAGCACAACGGGACTATAGCTATATTCAAGCGTGTTGCAATCAAGAAGAACTGCCGCATCTTCTTTCCCCATCCCAATTGCAAATTGATCCATAATTCCGCAGTTTACGCCAACAAACTCATTTTCCGCACGCTGACTCATTTTCACCATGTCAACCATCTCAAGATCAAGTTGATTCAGTACATTTAATAAGACAGCTGTAGCCAATTCGATTGAGGCTGAAGAAGACAACCCTGCGCCGTTAGGAATATTACCAAAGTAAAGCACGTCAAATCCGCTCACCGCATATCCTGATTCTTTCATAATGGAAACAACGCCTTTGGGATAGTTCGCCCAGTCATCTTTCTCATCATAGATGAGCTCGTTCAGATCGACAGTTATGACGCCCTGATCTTCAAAATTCATGGAATAAAAACGAACCAGGGAATCCTCTCGTTTTCTTGCGACCGCATAGGTTCCAATGCTCAGTGAGCACGGAAATACGTGTCCCCCATTATAATCTGTATGTTCGCCAATTAAATTGACACGCCCTGGTGAGAAGAAGCTTCTAATCTCACCACTGTCTCCGAATACCTCTCGAAATTGTGCATATAGCGATTTCATTTTTTTCACCCGGCCTCGTTTATTTACTGCTTTTTCGCAGTTTTAATTTTGTCGACATCGTTACTTTTTTAGCTACTTTTCTTCTCAGAAGACGCTCCATTAAGAGTCCCACTGCCGTTTCACCCATTAATTCGGTATACACTTTTACAGTGCTTAGCGCGGGATAAACGTATTTTGAAACGCTAATGTCGTTTACACCAATCAAGCTAACACGCTCAGGGACAGCTACTCCATTTTCATGAAGAGCGCGTAGGCACCCAATCGCCATCGTGTCGTTCCCTACAAAGAATGCGGTGGGAAGCTCTTCACCAAGCTCTTTAATCGCTCGATTCATAAGCGAATAGCCGTCATCCACCGTAAAGGAACCCGTAAATACGTAAGAGTTATCATCTCGTTCTTTCATGTATTGTTTAAACGTAATTTCACGTTCATCCACAATTTCAGCACTAGCATCCCGGAACGTTTCTCTACCACCAATGTAACCAATTCGCTCATGACCTTTACTCGTAAAATAGTCGAGTACTTTTTTTGTTGCCTTTTCAAAGTCAACGACAACGGCATCGTAACGTTCGTTATCTGGATCATAGTCAACAAAAACGATGTTTGGGGTTACTTTATTTAATGAAGCAATTTCTTCGCTACTAAACTTACCAACGGCAATCATGCCCTGAATGTTTTCCTTTTCTAGCTCATCATAGTTATCTTTAAAAATCTTTACGAGTTCAAGCCGCTCTTCCTGACAGCGCTGCTCAACTCCAAGTCGAATCGACATGTAATACAGGTCATTCAACTCTTCCTTTTCCGTATACCAGTGAATGATTGCGATCTTCGGTGTAAGTGACTTCTTTCCCCGCTTCTTACTGTAAGAAAGCTCTTCCGCCACTTCAAAAATACGCTTTTTTGTATCATCTGAAACAGATAACGTTTCATCATAATTGAGGACGCGTGAAACGGTCGATGTGGAACATTTCACTTTTTGTGCGATGTCCTTAATCGTTGCCATGGCTATCATCCTTTTTTTATTCTGCTTTTAAGTAAAACACTTTCGATTGAAAGTCACCACCACGCTCCGCTTGCTCGCCATTCGCTCCGTTAAATTCAATTGGAAGTGGAAGGCCATGCTGCATCAGTTCATCTCCGTAATACGTATCTCCGTCAACTTGGTAACCGTAATCTGAGTCTAATCCTCTTAATTTCACAGACTGATTAGTGCGTGGATTCGGCGTACTTGATGCTTTATACCAGCCAACAATCGCTTCTTTTTGATCTGTTGAAACGATCATCCACGCCGTTTCATTGCTTTCAAACGGGCTTTGCAATCGGATAAACTCTCCATCACGAACGAGGTGACGCAGTGACTGATAGCGTTTAATTTGGGCTTTCACAATTTCTTTCTCTTCATCAGAAAGGCTAGAAGGATCCAGCTCATACCCAAATGTCCCAAAGTAAGCCACATCCGCTCGCATGGAAAGCGGTGTTTCTCGAAGCGTTTGGTGATTTGGAACGGCTGAGACATGAGACCCCATACTATAAATCGGATAAGCCATGGAGGTGCCATACTGAATTTTCAACCGCTCCACTGCATCTGTATCATCACTTGCCCAAGTTTGTGGTGCATAGTAGAGAAGAGCCGGGTCAAAACGTCCACCGCCGCCAGCACACGATTCAAACAATACATTTGGAAACTCTGATGTTAAACGCTCATAAAGGTCATAGACACCTAGAATGTAGCGATGGAAAAACTCACCCTGGTGCTCTAAACCTGCAGAGTAGGCCTCCGTAATGTTTCGATTCATATCCCACTTAATATAATCCAGGTTTGTCGCCTCAATGATCGCCTTCATTCGGTCAAAAATGTAGTCAACCACCTCCGCTCGCGTATAATCAAGGACCCGCTGATTGCGCCCTAGCGTCACGTGTTCACCAGGAATACCTATTGCCCATTCCGGATGCTCCCTGAATAAATGACTATCAGGACTAATCATTTCCGGCTCAAACCATAATCCAAATTGAAGTCCAGTGCTCTTTACTTTTTTAGCAAGAGAAGCAATGCCATCTGGCAACTTTTCTAAGTCAACCGTCCAGTCCCCAAGAGACGATCGGTCATTATTCCTTTTTCCAAACCAGCCATCATCAAGAACAAAGAGTTCCACCCCAAGTTCTTTCGCTTCCTTCGCAAAATGAAGCAGCTTCTCTTCATTAAAATCAAAATAGGTCGCTTCCCAGTTATTAATCAGGATAGGACGCTCTTTATACTTCCACTGCTCGCGAATAAGCTGATGACGATACAGGCGATGAAAAGTTTGGCTCATCCCGTTCATCCCTTGATCCGAATAAACCATGAGCGCTTCTGGTGTTTGGAATGATTCGCCCGAACGAAGCTTCCATTGAAAACCTAGTGGATGAATTCCCATCTGCACGCGCGTCACATCATAATGATCAACTTCTGCTTGCGCTAGAAAATTTCCGCTATAGACGAACTGAAAACCAAGTACTTCTCCCGTATGCTCAGTCGCATCTGGCGTTTTTAAAGCAAGAAACGGGTTATGATGATGAGAACTTGCTCCTCGTATGCTCGAAATCGACTGGATTCCCTGCTCTAACTTTCGCGTCTTCACATGACGTTCGCGTGCCCATGTACCCGAGAGGTGTACCATTTCCATATCAGCATGAGGCAAATCAACAGACAGCGACATCATTCGATCAATGGAAATTTCAACATCCGTTTTGTTTATCAGGCGAGCGTTACGAGCAATCACCGCTTCATTTTCAAAAATCGTATAGCTAAGTTCGAGCTCTACCTGCTGATACGAGTCTTCCAACACAACGAAGAGCGTCTCTGCTTCACCTGAGGTTGCATACGTTGCTGGCAAATCTTTTAAACGAGGTTTTCCTTTCACCACTTCATAGGATTTATATACAAAGTTCGCAATCGGTTTCTCGCCGGATACCATAAAGGCAGGCTCTCTAAAATCCCCTTTTCCATAGACAGGATACTCCTGTTGAATCGTTTCAAGCGAAAAAGCAGCATCGTCCTCATACGTATGACAGCTAGCCGGTGTTGGGTTGTTTGTTCTCTGAAAATGACGATAATCGCGCTCACGAAGCGCTTTTCCGAAATACAAATGACCTAACTGCCCATTTTTTAAAACGTGAAAGATGTAGCTGATTTTTCCATTTGTTAGATGAAACTGCTGTTGATTAACGAGAATGCTCATTGCCATCGATCCTTTATCCGAGTTTAGGTTCGTTCATTAATGTGACGCTACTTGCCGTATGTCCCTCTAATTCGAGAACAACGATTTCATTTTCACCTTCGTTCAAAAGTGGTCCCGGTAAGTAGAGACGCTCCTGTGGTCCCATCGTCTGCCAGTAGCGACCAAGGTTAAATCCGTTAATATACACGTTACCTTTTGTAAACCCTTCCAAATCCACAAATGTATCATAGCCTTGATCAACTTTGAATGTGCCCTTCAGATATTTAGGATAACGCTCGCCTGCTGTGTACGTCTTAGGAAGGCGATCACCTTCAATCTTCACCATTTCCCAGTCGAACCAATATTGATTGTTTAACCAGAGGTTTTGCACAATCCCTTTCTGATCAGACAAGTGCTTGCCGTAATTCACTCGACCGAGGTTTTCAACAAGAATTTCAAATGTGTTTACCTCATCTGGGAAAGGAATCATCACCGATTTTGTCTCATCGTTTACCGAAACTGTTGCTTCATGTTTTCCATTCACATAAAGAAAAGCTCTGTCACGGATGGGCGTTGTATCAAGCTCTAATGTTCCTGTCTCATGAATCTTCGTACGATAAAGCGTAAACCCAAAGTTCTGATCAAGCTTTTCCATGCTAAGTGGTGTCACATATTCTACTTTCGTGCCTACATCTTGTAGGACATCGAATAAGCTGGCACTCTCCGTTAGCTGCACTTCACCATAGCTTTTCTTCTCAACTTTCGAAACATCTCCAACCGAAACGCCCGCTACGCTTTTCAACACATCCGCCATGGCAAGATATTTGTCTGTGATATCTCCCCATTCTGTTAGAAGAGAATCATAGTCATAGCTCGTAATCGTTGGTGCATACTTCTCATAATGATTGGCGCCATTATAGAAACCAAAGTTCGTGCCACCATGGAACATATAGAAGTTAACGGAAGCCCCCATATCCATTAGCTTCTGGAACACCTCAGCTGCTTCCTTCGCATCACGCGTATGATGTTCGCCGCTCCAATGATCAAACCAGCCAATCCAGAATTCTGCCACCATTTTAGGTGAATCAGGTTTCATCGCTTCCAGAGCCGCAAACGCTTCTTCTGGTCTTGACCCAAAATTTAGCGTCGTTACGACATTATCCATTGAACCTTGCTTAATGAAATCTGGGCCGTCTGAAGTGAAGTAAAACGTATCAATGCCATGTTTCTCATATTGTGCTTTATGGAACGCAAGGTAGTTTTGATCATTGCCATAAGCGCCATACTCATTTTCAATTTGAAACGCGATGACCGGTCCACCATTTTGTTGTAAAAATGGTTTTAGTCTTGGAAGAAGCTCATTGAAATAATCTTCTACGTGGTTTAGAAAAGCAGGATGACTACAGCGAAGCGCCATATCATCCTGTTTTAGTAACCATGAAGGGAGACCCCCCATTTCCCACTCGGCGCAAATATAAGGAGACGGCCTTAGAATCACATAAAGTCCGATTTCCTCTGCTTCAGCTATGAACCGCTCCACGTCAGCCATTCCTTCAAAACGAAACTGACCTTTCTTCGGTTCATGAAAGTTCCATGGAATATATGTTTCGACAGTATTCAACCCAAGTGCCTTCAGCTTTTGAAGGCGATCTCTCCAATACTCAGGGACAACCCTGAAGTAATGGAGACCTCCTGAAAGGATTTGAAACGGTTCGTCGTTTAGGTAAAATTGGTTCTTTCTCGCTTCTAGCATAACAGCTTCCTCCTATTTCAAGGCGCTTCCGAGCATACCTGAAATGAATTGTTTTTGTAGTGTTAAGAAGAATGCAATGATCGGAACAGTTGCTAACGTAACGCCCATCATCACTTGACCGTAGTCGATATAAGAGAGTCCCATTAAGCTAGAAAGCGCAACAGGGAACGTGTACATGTCGTTCGTGTTCAACACAACGAGCGGCCACATAAAGTTGTTCCACTGCGTCATGAATAGGAAGATTGATGCAGCTGCTAGAGCTGGTCGCATCGACGGAATCACAATTGAAATAAAGATGCGTGTTTCACTCGCACCGTCAAGACGCGCTGACTCCATCAATTCCGTTGGGAAAGCAAGGAAGTTCTGTCTTAACAAGAAAATCGCAAATGGGAAACAGAGTTGCGGTGCAATAACCGCGAAGTACGTGTTTAATAGATTAAAGTCAGACATCATTTGGAACAAAGGAATCAATGTTGCCTGGTAAGGAATCATCATGGAAAGCAAGAATGCGGTAAAGATAAATTTTTTCCCTTTGAAATTGTACTTCGCTAGAACGTAGGCTGCGCTCGCACAGACGGCAAGAGCAATGACGACGTATAGTCCGGATACAAATAGTGAGTTAAACAGAACTCTGAAAATGCCAATTGACTCATTTAGATTGGTTAGGTTCGTCATAAACTGATCGCCAGGTAAAAGCGTTGGCGGGTTCGTGAACATTTTACTAGAATCGTTCGTTGCCCCGATAAACATCCAGTAGAAGGGGAAGATCGAAACAACTAAGAAAATACTAAGAAGCGTGTACATCCAAACAGCTTTTAACTTATTCTTCTTTTTCTTCGGTTTCTTTTGTTGCCTTTCAGCAAGGGTGAGTTTATTTGTCGACTGTTCAATTACCTCTAGGTTCTTAGCCATTATTCATCACCTGCTATCTTGAATTGGATAATGGAGAGAATACCTACCATGACCACAACCGCGTATGCAATGGCGGAAGCATAGCCAAAGTCAAAGTATTCGAATCCACTTTGATAAATATAAAGTCCAAGGGTCATCGTTGAATCTGCTGGTCCACCACCAGTTAAGTTGAACGGTTCATCGAAAAGCTGAAGCGTTCCAATTGTGGATAGGATACCGGCAAAAAGAATAACGGGTTTTAGTTGTGGAACGGTAATATAGAAAAATTGCTTAAACTTATTCGCGCCATCTAGAGAAGCCGCTTCGTATAAATCTTCTGGAATGTTCTGAAGCGCAGCAAGGAAAATAACCATGTTATATCCCGTCCACCTCCAAGTCATGGCGATAATGATCGAAGCTTTCGCCCAAAATGGGTCAGACAACCAAGGAATCGCAGTGATTCCAATGTAGCTTAATGCCGTGTTAATAATTCCCTCTTCTTGAAGCATGATCGAAAACAAGATCGAGTAGGCTACAAGCGACGTGACAGCCGGTAGAAAGAAGGAAACGCGGAAAAATCCTTTTAGCTTTAACAGCTGGTTGTTCAATACATTGGCTAGTACCATTGCAAGAATGATCATAACTGGGACTTGAACAACAAAGATAATGAATGTGTTCTGCATCGCCGTCCAGAAAATATCATCGTTCCAGAGACGCGTATAGTTTTTTAATCCTGCAAAAACGTATTCTCCACCCACTCGTTCCTGAAAACTAAGAACGAAGGACGCGATAATCGGATAGACGGTAAATGCTAGGAAAAGCAGAATGGCCGGAGCTGCGAATAAATATGGAAAACGTTTCGCTCGATTCATGAATATCCCACCTTAGCATGATAGGGGTTGAAATGAATCAACCCCTGATGATTTCTGTAGCTTATTGAATACGGTTTTTCAAACGATCTTCTGATGCTTTTAACGCTTCTTCAATGCCTTTGCCATTTGCGATTTCAGACTGTGCTTTCACAGCTTCATCTTTTGCTACAGCATAGTCTCCTGTGTAGTTAACAGCAGGAATGCTATCCATTTCGTCAGCAAGTAGACTCCAGATTGGCTGATTGCTAAAGAACTCAACTTCTTTTGTAAATGCTTCGTTATCGTAGATTGTGTTCAATGAAGGGAACAGGCCGCCTTCCATTGCTGATAATTGAACATCTTTATTTGTTGAGAAGAATTCCATAAAGTCATAAGCTAGATCCGCATTGTTACTTGCACTTGGAATCATGTAGTTACTTCCACCAAGGTTCGATGCACGATTTCCGCCCTCTTCAAATGCCGGAAGTTCAATTAATCCCCAATTACCTGATGTATCTTTGCCCTGTTGTGTAATGGAACCGTATAACCATGCACCAGATGGAGCAGTAGCCACATCGCCGCTTGTCATTGCACTGATCCATGCGTCCCAACCAACTGTTTCTTTGACAAGACCTTCTTCATTAAGCGTCTGTTGGACTTTCATTGCCTTCTTTGATTCTTCAGAAGTAAGCGCTACGTTCTTCTCATCATCAAAGTAGAATGTTCCCTGCTGATTGAGCATCATGCGGTAAAGACCGTCATCGCCATTAAGATCCAAACCGATCATCGCTTTATCTGTTTTTTCTTTAATCGTTTTACCTGCTTCAATATAGTCATCCCACGTCTTGATATCTTCTGCATTTACGCCAGCTTCTTCAAAAATATCAGTGCGGTAGAATACGCCAGTTGGTCCACCGTCAAACGGGAAGCCGTACATTGCGCCATCTTTTGAAACAAGCTCAGTTTTATAAGAAGGGAAGCTATCCTTCATTTCATCAAAGCCTTTATCGGAAACGTTTACAAAAGCGTCCGGAAAAGCACTCATATACCCTTGAACGCGATCATCTTCGACAAGAACGATATCGGGTAAACCTTTACCTCCTGCTTGAAGACCCGTTGTCAGTTTCGAGTAAACATCATCAGTACCCATTTCAACAACTTCAAGTTCAAAATCCGGATTTTCTTCTTTAAATTTCTCGGCTGCTTTTTCAAGCACCGGTACGTTAATATTCCAAGCCCAGGCTGTTACTTTATTGCTATCACCTGAACCTTCGTCCTCGCTTCCGCCATTCCCACACGCCGCAAGAAACAGACTTAACACAAGCATCATACTTATACTAACTAGACCCGTTACCTTCTTCATCGACTACCCCTCCAATTAATTACTGAAAACTTTCAAAATTCATAATGAAAGCGTCTACACTTATTAGAATAGTCGATGTAGTAAACAGAGTCAAGTAAATGTTTACTAAAAGTTTACTAGTTTATTTACTTACCAGTTAATGGTGGTTTATACAAAGAAGAAAGTGTCCATCTGTGACGGACACTTTCTCTCTTTTGTCTTTATGGGGGGTCTGGTTCGAACCTGACCCCCGCACCATTATTGAATGCGATTCTTCAATCGATCTTCCGCTGCTTTATACGCTTCTTCAATCGATTTCTTATCGTTCATCACTTCAGATTGCGCTTTAATGGACTCATCGCTTGCAATTGCATAGTTACCAGTAAAGTTCACAGATGGAATATCATTCATTTCACTCGCAAATAGCTCCCAAATCGGCTGGTTGCTAAAGAACGCCACATCTTTCGTGAAAGCTTCACTTTCATAAATCGTGTTCAGCGTTGGGAACAAACCGTTGTCCATCGCCGTTAACTGAACACCTTCACTAGTCGTAAAGAATTCCATGAAGTCATAAGCCATGTCCTGGTTTTCACTTGCACTTGTAATCACATAGTTACTTCCACCAAGGTTGGCTGCGCGGTTTCCGCTTTCTTCAAAAGCAGGAAGCTTGAACACACCCCAGTTGCCTTCTGTATCTTTCGCCTGTTGTGTAATCGATCCACTTAACCATGCGCCAGATGGAGCAGTTGCTACTTCGCCTTGAGCCATCGCACTAATCCAGGCATCCCAGCCTACTGTATCTTTCACCAGGCCTTCTTCTTTCATCATTTTCACTTTCTCTGCGGCCATTTTTGATTCTTCAGAAGTAAAGTTCACATTCTTTTCATCATCAAAATAGAACGTGCCTTGTTGCGTCATCATCATACGATAAAGACCGTCATCACCATTCAAATCAAGTCCAAGCATCGCTTTTCCAGTCGCTTCTTTGATTTTTTTACCAGCATCAATAAAGTCATCCCACGTTTGAATATCGTCAGGATTCACTCCAGCTTCTTCAAAATAATCAGTGCGGTAAAAAACGCCTGTTGGCCCACCGTCAAACGGGAAACCATACATCGCTCCGTCTTTTGACAGAAGATCTGTTTTATAAGTAGGAAAGCTCTCTTTGCTCTCATCAAATCCCTTATCCGATACATTTACAAATGCATCAGGGAATGTTTCCATATATCCCTGGATCCGATCATCCTCTACAAGAACGATATCTGGCAATCCTTTTCCTCCAGCTTGGAGACCAGTCGTTAACTTCGAGTAAACGTCTTCACGACCAAGTTCCACTACTTCTAACTCAAAATCCGGGTTTTCTTCTTTAAACTTCTCAGCCGCTTCTTCAAGAACTGGAACGTTAATGTTCCATGCCCATGCCGTAACTTTCTTTCCACTACTCTCTCCATCACCTGATCCTTCACTCGAGCTATTGTTACTAGAACAAGCACCGAGAACCAACATAAGAATCAATAAAATACTTACTCGACCCATTACCTTTCTCACCTTAACCCCTCCTGTTTGTTTACTAAACAATACTGAAAAAGAAAATGAAAGCGTATTCATGTTTTTAGATTAAGGTACAAAGGCCTAATAGTCAAGTAAATATTTACTGATAAGTTTACTTTCACACCCAAAACTTCACCTCTATAAAATAGTTATTAAATAGAGTGTTTTCATAGGAGGACAATTGTCTTTGAAGGGGGTCAGGTTCGAACCTGACCCCCTCAAAGACCCCCATCTCAATCCACTACACTACCGCCGTTACCCCATAAACAGCCTCATGAAAATGATGCACCTCTGGCTTAAGACCATTTTCTTCAAAAATCTCCTTCATCTTCTGTGAAGAAATTCGCTCATGAAGGGGAGGACCCATTTCCATTTCAATAGCTTCCCATTCGAGCACGAGTATTTTGTTACCCGCCTTAACAATTCGCTTAAATTCTTGAAAAGCTTTCTTGAGATCAGGTACTTCATGAATAACAAAAGCAGCAACAGCTTTATCCGCTACTTGATCAGCCAGGTTAATTTGTTCAAGACTACTGACAATGTAATCGATATTCTCCACTTCTATCGCACGTTTTTTAAGAAGATCTAACATCTGCTTCTCAATATCAACCGCATAGACCTTTTCAGCCACTTCCGCTAGAGGTAAGGTGAAATACCCATTCCCCGCACCAAAATCAGCTACATAATCGGTCGTCGTTACTTCAAGATGAGCTATAACTTGTTCAGGTGAAATGATTTCCTTTCGCTTCGGATCAAGAAGTCGATCCGCCTTTCCCGGTTTAAATCGTTTCCCGGCCATAGTGAAAACCTCCTTAGAATTTCTTCCTATCGTTGAATACCACTATAGGTATTATAACAAGAATGCTTCATCCAAACACAAAAGCCCGCTCTATGAAAGAGCGAGCTTTACTGTGTCTTTTATATAGGGACACTTGTTTGTGATGGGGGTCAGGTTCGAACCTGACCCCTTCGACGACGCCCTTCTTTATATCCATCTGGATTCTCCGACTGCCAGCGCCACGTGTCGCGACACATTTCTTCAATGCCTTTCGCTGCTTTCCATCCAAGCTCTGTTTCAGCTTTCGTGGGATCGGCGTAGCATTCTCCGATATCGCCAGGCCGGCGTGGTGCAATCGAATACTTCACTTCTTTTCCTGTTGCTTCTTCAAAAGCCTTTACCATTTGAAGTACACTATAGCCATTACCTGTCCCAAGGTTATATGCTTCAACACCTGTCGTACCTAGAATATGCTCAAGAGCTTTTAGATGGCCATTCGCTAGATCTTCCACATGAATGTAATCACGTACCCCCGTACCGTCAGCTGTGTCGTAATCGTCACCAAACACGCTAAGCTGTTCAAGCTTTCCAACAGCTACCTGACTAATATATGGCATCAAGTTGTTAGGAATCCCGTTCGGATCTTCTCCAATTCGCCCGCTGATGTGCGCCCCAATTGGATTGAAATAACGAAGGAGAGCAATGCTCCAGTTTGAATCTGCCACGTGAAGATCACGAAGAATCTGTTCAATCATAAGCTTCGTTTGGCCATAAGGATTCGTCGCACTTAGGGGCGCTTTTTCTGTAATCGGCATTACGTCTGGCATCCCATATACAGTGGCAGAAGAGCTGAAGACAATATTCCTTACGTTATACTTCTCCATCACTTCACATAGAACGAACGTCCCTGTTAAGTTATTGTGATAATAATGAAGCGGCATAGAAACGGATTCACCGACCGCTTTCAAGCCTGCAAAATGAATAACCGCTTCAATCTCATTTTCTTCAAATACCTTTTCTACCGAAGTACGATCAAGGAGATCCACTTCATATATGGGAAAATCTCTCTCTGTTAATTCTTTCACACGATCAAGCGACTCCATCTTACTATTCGAAAAGTTATCAACAACAACAATATCAGAACCGTGATCAAGTAACTGCACACACGTATGACTTCCAATGTAGCCAGCACCGCCTGTTACTAAAATAGCCATTCTTTCTCCCCCACTTCTTGTGATGTCACCAAAAAATTCCTTCTCATCATATCACATTCATTCCCGTAAATTCATCGTTAATCATGAAAAAATCGCTCTCTACTGAGAGCGATTCGGTTAAAGAAGAAAGCCAATTACCTAAACAAAAGCCTGGATTTCTTTCGTTTCCCTTTTTCTTCTGAATCAGCAGCTAAAAGACCTTCCTGCTTCTTCATTCCTTCTTCTTTAAAACGGCGTTTTTCTTCCTTTGACCACGATTTGTATTCTTTAATAAAGGCTTCATACTTCGGCATGATATCCTTCATCGGTCCATACTCACGGATCGTACCATGTTCAAGCCAGATTGCTTTATTACAAAACTTCTTCATCTGTCCGTTCGAGTGACTAACGAAGAAAATCGTCTTGCCTCTTTCTTTGAACTCTTCCATTTTCACAAGGCATTTATCAGCAAATGTTTTATCACCAACGGAAAGCGCCTCATCGACAATCAGAACATCCGGATCTACGCTAATTGAAATCGAAAATCCAAGACGTGATTTCATACCGCTTGAGTATTTTTTGACAGGCATATCAATAAATTTACCGATATCGGCAAACTCAATAATATCAGGCTTCATTTTTTCAATTACGTCCTTTTTATAGCCCATCATAAGAAGCTTTAACTCAATATTCTCACGACCTGTTAACTCTTTATTTAATCCAGCTGAAACGGCGATTAGAGAAACATCACCTTTAACGTCAATTTCCCCGCTCGTTGGGGGAGTAATGTTGGCAACAAGATTCGAGAAAGTTGATTTCCCTGATCCGTTAACCCCAATAATGCCAACAACGTCGCCTTCTCCTGCTTCAAAAGTTAAGTCACGAATGGCGTAAAAATCCTCACCGTAACCTCCAGGAAGAAGGATGTCCTTTAACTTATCGGAGTTCTGCCTGTGCATTTTATATTTTTTCGTAATCCCATTTAATTTAACTGAATAGCTCATAAACGACAGTCCTTATTAAATATAGTCTACGAAATGACTCTTGAACTTCATATGCAGGTAGGAACCAATCATCAATAACAGCACAACAACCACCCAATAATAAAGTGTGTATTGAAGCGTCTGATGAACCCAGCCCATGCCGAGAAGTGCATCTCTGTAGCCTTCCACTATATAGTATAGCGGATTAAGTTTCATCCCAACCTGGATAAATCCAGGTAAATCATCAATTGTCCAAAGAATCGGTGTTAAATAAAGAAACATTCGTATAAATGACTGAAGCATTTTGTGTACATCTCTTACAATTGTCGATAATGTTGACGTAATAAGAGAGATCGCAAAGATTAAAATAATTAATGCAAACATGTAATAAGGCAATTGAATTAAGTGCCACGATAAACCCTGACCGGTTAATAACACGGCTGCAAAATAAATACCCAGAAGAATCAAGTGCTGATAAAAGACCGACATGATCACAAAACTAGGAATAGTACTCATAGGGAAGTTCATTTTCGATACCATCGAAATCCTGGTATAAATCGATTTTGAGCCTTGAATAACAGCTGGATTAAAGAAAAACCAAACTACAAGACCAGCAGACATCCACAGCACAAACGGCACCCCGTCGACGGGATTACCATTACGGATCCCAAATCCAAATACAAACCAGTAAATACTCATTTGAAACAGAGGATTGAGAATTTCCCAGACCATACCAAGATAGTTGTTGCTATTTGTACTTTTCACTTGATAAATCGAAAGTCGATTTATTAAGTAAAAGTTGCTTACTTGTTCTTTTAAAACTGCAATCATCGAATTCATGCTTATTTTGCCTCACTAACAAAAATTTGGTCAACAACCTTTTTGGTAGCAGATCCTCCCTCGAGGTAACAATACGTCTGATAGAAATCGTTATACTTCTCCTCGAATGCGCCAAAACCTTCATTTTCAAACGTTTGAATGGCCTTCAACACTTCTGCGGTTGTTGTCACTACAGGACCCGGTGCTTCAACTTCTAAATCAAAGTAGAAGCCACGCAATTTGTCTCGATATGAAGCGAGATCGTAGGTGAAGAAAATGATCGGTCTCCTTAAATTTGCATAATCGAAAAAGACAGAAGAATAATCCGTAATCAAAACATCGGACATTAAGTAAAGATCGTTTACGTCGACACCTACAGATAAATCATAGACAAATCCTTCATATAGAGAAAGGTCAAATTGCTCAGCAATCAAGTAGTGCATCCTTAACACAATAACATAATCATCGCCGATTTCGCTTCTTAACATATCTAAATCTAATTTTAGCTCATGTTTGTATTTGCCCGGCTGATAGAACTCATCATCTCGCCAAGTCGGTGCATAAAGTACCACCTTTTTATGCGTTGGAATGCCGTACTCCGCTTTTAATGCGGCAATCCCGTTTTCATCATTTTCAAGATGCAGACGATCATTACGGGGATAACCCGATTCAATCATGTTCTTCTTAAAACCAAATGCTCGCTCAAAAATTTCTGTGGAGTAACGGTTAGGAGAAATAAGATAATCCCACTTCGCAGCTTCCTTATAGAAATTATCTTTATAAGAAAGCGTATTTGTCCCAGGCATATGGACCTCGTCCATATCTCCAGCAAGCTTCTTAAGCGGCGTTCCATGCCACGTTTGCACGTAAACGGTGTGCGATGGCTTGGGAATCCAAAGGGACATTCGACTATTCGTTACCCAATAACGAGCACGAGCCATCAGGTAAAACCACTTTAGTGAAAAACGCCTTACAGTAGGTATACCCTTTTTGCGGAATAAATCAGCATGTGACTCTTCAACGCTCCAAATCATTTCAAGGTTATAATTGTGCTCCACAAGATATTCGTAGATCGCTCTTGGATTACAGCTATACTGTTTTCCAGAAAAGCTTTCGAATATCACCAGTCGCTTATTTGCAGGAAACCGACCTAATGCCACGAAAAGAAGTCGACTAAATGCCTTCATCAATGGATATATTTTCATCATCTTTAATAGCTTTTTCATGAATTGGACACCTTACTCCCGACAAATAGTAGATTCATTTGAAATGCCCTCTCGCTTTAAAAAACAGGATAGTGCCATTTCGCCTTTATCAGCGGCAGTACCCTGTTTCTTAAATGTGCATCTACACTTCAGCTTTTTCGGGTTCAAACACCCTGTTAATCACTTTCTTAGCTGCATGCCCATCATCTAGATGGCAATATTTATCGTAAAATGCATTAAATTTACTTTCGTACTCGATCTCAATTCTTTCGAGATTTTCAATGGCATCAAGAACGCCCTCTGATGTTTTCAACAATGGGCCAGGTGCTTCATTTTCAAAATCCATATAAAATCCGCGCAGTGAATCGCGATATTTTTCGATGTCATAAGTGAAGAAAAGAATCGGACGACGCAGGTTCGCGTAATCAAAGAATACGGATGAATAATCGGTAATCAACACATCTGATAGCAAATAAAGCTCCGCAATATCGCCATAGTCAGAAAGATTGTAAACAAAATCACTCATACCCGTTGTATCGATGTGCTCAGCAACTAAATAGTGCATTCTAAGAGCAATCACATACTGATTTCCTAGACGCTCCTGCATTTTCTTTAGATCTAACTTTAAGTCAAATTTATACTGACCTTTCCCATGAAACTCATCGTCACGCCACGTTGGTGCATAGAGGATGACCTTCTTATCTGTAGGAATATCGAGCTTCGCCTTAATTTCCTGCTGTCGATTTTTCTTTTCTTCTTCTGGAAGGTAAAGAATATCATTTCTCGGATAACCAACATCTAGCATTTCTTTTCCGAACTTGAACGCTCTTCTAAAGATCTGCGTAGAATAATCATTCGGCGAAACAAGGTAGTCCCACTTTTGGGCTTCATTATAAAAATTCCGCTTATACTTTTCAGTCGTTGTACCCGGCATACGCACTTCTTTCATATCAGCTGCAAGCTTCTTAAGTGGCGTACCGTGCCATGTTTGCAAATACACCGTTTCGGGACGTTTAATAGCAAAATTCGGCATTCTGGCGTTCGATACCCAGTATTTCGCCGTTGCCAGGTGGTAATAATATGCTGGACTTAAACGACGCACCTGCTTCGGATTTCCAGGTATGTCCTTTTTCTGCTTATCATAAACCCATAAATAATCGTATTTCTGGTTGCTTTTTAACAGCTCCTCATAAATGTAGCGAGGACTATCAGAGTAGCCTTTGCCGCCAAAGCTTTCAAGCAACACTTTTCGCTCTTTCATTGGCATTTTCACAAGGACAGTTCGGTAGAGCTGACGCATGAGTAAGTGCTTTTTCCTTAACGCTCTTCGCCACTGTCTTAAGCGAACGCGAAACTTCATTGACTTCAGAACGGCTTCCTTCTTACCTTTCTGGAGGAGGCGATGTTCTCTTCGTTCAACTAAATTTCTTCGCTTGATTCTTCCTGGGGCCACGAGGGCAAGACAGTTTTTTAAAGCAGTAAAATGATCAAATAAAACAGATGGTTCTTTCGTCGCTTTATTTGTAATACTTTTTGAGTAATAGTTTAACAAAAGCAAGTCCAAATAACGACTAATGCTTTTCGTTTCGCCATATGATAGCTTCATCTTGTGATAAATATAAAATAAGTCAGGTAGCTTCTCCTCAACCGAGTGCAACATTAAAGTTGGATGGTCAATTGGATCGTAACATTCCCCTTTTAAATAAGTCGGAACGCCTGAAATCATCGGAATCTCTTCCGAATGCACAATCGCAGGTATGGAAAATGATAAATCCGCGTAAAACGTTGCTTCTTCATCAAAACGAAGCTGATGGTACTCAATAAAGTCTTTGCGAATTAGAAAGTTCGTCGCACTTCTACGGCGGAGAGCTTTAATCTTTCTACCGCCTCTTAATCTCCGTAAGTGGTAGGAATCTTCTCCAATTTCTGTAGGAATGTCAATTTTACCAGCTTTAAAAATAGACGCACCAATTAGATGGTCTTCTCCAACATTGCTTAGAAGAAGTTCTAGTGTATATGGGGCCAGGTAATCGTCACCGTCCATAAAATAGATGAACTCATTGGAAGCATGGTCAATTCCCATATTGCGCGCTTTTGAGACACCAACATTTGTGTCTAAATGATAGCAGCTTAGTCTTGGGTCATGATATTGCTCGATGATTTCTTTACTACGATCAGTTGAAGCATCATTGATCAGGATAATCTCAAAATCCTGATAAGACTGCTGAAGCAAAGAATCAAGGCATTTTTGAATATAATCTTGTTTATTATAAACGGTTACTATTACACTAATTTGTCCCATCACAATCCCTAGCACCCCAACTATTTATTCTCAAATTCTATGACTGCTTAGCCGTTAGATACAAGCAACTCTTTCTTGATTTTCGTTGTTGAAATTCCTGCCGTACGTGGAAGATAAACAACTTCACAATGATCTTTCAAGAAGTCAAATTTGCCTTCCCAATCATCGCCCATTACGAAAATATCAACATCGTTATTTTTAACATCGTCTACTTTTTGTTCCCAATGTTCTTCAGGAATAACTTCATCTACGTAACGAATCGCTTCTAAAATCACTTTACGATTTTCGTAGCTGTGATACGCCTTTTTATTTTTGAGTTCGTTAAATTCATCAGTTGAAATGGCTACAATTAGATAGTCGCCAAGATCCTTTGCTCTCTTTAATAAATTAATATGTCCCCAATGCAATAAATCAAACGTACCGTAAGTCAAAACCTTCTTCATTTCGACCCCTCCAGTTATTAGTGTTTAATAGTTTTTTTACGAGACACGAATTAACATACAATTTACAATTTTTAATAACACTTAACATCACACGTGCTTTATTTGCTTTATAATAGATTTGTATCCAAGTCTATCCTTTATCAAATGAGCGTGATGTAATCATGACGCGCAGGCCTGTCTTTATCACAAGCATGGCGAGGAAAAAGGATATATAGTAAAGTAGAAACTCTGCGCCTGTTACCTGTTCAATCAAAACAATGAACACAGCCGTAACATAAAAGCCCGGTAGGCCAAGCAGAACAGCTACAATATCAAAAAACAGTGAACCATCTCGAATCGAATTTACAGGATCCTGAGTGGTTGATTGCGACATCGTTAACTTCGTTAGCTGGTAGGCAATTGGAACGAGTAATGCCATGATAATCGCTACAATCGTCACATAGATCAATGTCATCTCGAGTAAATTCACCTCAAGCATCCCAGCTTGTCTTAAGACAGTTAAAACCATCGATAAAAAGACCGGCAATGCTGCAGCTTGTATAATAATGTCAATATAATACCCTTTTGATGACGTTTGTTTCGTAATTCTAGCAACTTCACCATCAACACAATCAAAGAGATAGCCAATATTATAAAACAGCGCGGCAAAAACAATCGATAAAGGTGTAGCAATCATTAGCGATAAGCCTGAGATAATCATAAAGAATGCACTCATCCAGCTTACCGTATTTGGTTTTATCCGCATTTTAATAAACAAAATGGTAATATAAATCGAAATTCGCCGCAGTACATACCATGACCATAAATCTTCTTTATAACTTAACGTTTGAGACTGCTTTCGATAAGAAAGAATCGTCTCATTATCAAGAAATGTGGTCGGTAGTAATTCTTGCCCATTTTTCATGACCGGTCTTCACCTTCCAGTATTGTTTGCTAAAGTATCCGCCTACTAGTCCAAGTCCCCTCGAAAAGTGGAGCAGAAAGAACTGCATCACTGTAGGAAAGTATGCGCGGAAACCATGTTGTTTAATAACGCCTAGTGAAGAAACACCGATCATCATCAGGTAAATTGCAACTAATGAGAGTAGCCCGATTAAAAAAGCATCATTAAAGAGTGCTCCAATTCCAAGACCTGTCCCAGTAAGGAATGCCATCAAGGGAGCAAGCTGTCGAAATCTCATTACACCTTTTGTACTTCTAGAAGCAATAATACCCCATTTACCATCTGCGTAAGACTTTTGAACAAATGTCTTTACACTATCTCTAGCAAAATAAGTGGAAGCAATATCACTAGACAAATAAAACTTTCCGCCTCGATTTCTAACCCTCGCATGAAATTCTATATCTTCACTTCTTCTTAAGTTTTCGTTGAACAATCCGGCTTTTTGGAATACTTCACGTTTGTAAGCACCATACGGAACTGTATCTACAAGTCCTTCCCATTTACTGGAGCTTTTTGTAATGCGGAACATTGAGTTCCCGACTCCCATTGGATGTGAGTAAACATACGCATTAATTGTTCCCCAAAATCCTTTTCCTTCTGTTCGAATAACGCCTCCGACGCAGTCCATATTTGGCTTGCGTTGAATTAAGTCATAGTAACCTTTAAGGAAATCTTTCGGGATCATCGTATGACCGTCTACCCTTAAAATGTACTTTCCTTTTGCATTCTGGATAGCAAGATTCCATCCTGTAGGTAAGGTTTCTTTTGGATTTTCAAATAGTCGAATTCTTCCCGGATTCTTAAGACTAACATCTTCTATAATATCTTTCGTTCGATCGGACGACATTCCATCAACGACTAGAATTTCATATGAATGCTGAGGAAACTCCTGTTGCAAGACACCTTCTAGCAACTTTCGTATATACCTCTCTTCATTCTTCACGACGAGAAGCACGGAAAAGAACAATTCTTTCATTTCTTTTCATCCCTTCACAACTTCGCCTTATCTCTTTTTTCTCTCTATGAGACTATTTTTTCAATAAATCTTTTCAATCTAATACTTAAGTATACATGAATTCGATTGAATAATCATTGTAAAAATAAGGGAAAAGCAGTTTATTTTCTTTCAATTGTGTGAACAATTTCTGCTAGATTCTTCATGTTCTCACGTCAAAAAAGCTAAGACTGACTGATCGTGGATTAATGAGAAAACTAGGTTCATTATGGTATAAAACAATGCTGTCGCTATCACTTCATCGCAACATATGACACCCTTCGTCACATCCCGGTAAATTGTGGCCCTTCATTCGCTTGTAATAAATGCCTATTTAAATGAATTCGGTCGTGCGTATAGACAAACATAAAGCCAACGCATCCTTTTAAACCAAAATGGGAATAGGGTCATTTAGAATAATAAGTTCAATCGTTTTGACAAACTACACAACAAAACAATTGAGCTTACTTCTTTAATTAACCACATTTAATAATTTCGATCACGCAGTTATCCTACATTACCCTTCTTGTATGAAATAAAACGATACAAAGACGTATCGGCGAGATTGTCTCGGTAAACGGAATTTAGTGTATTTCATCTTAACATTTCAGGATTGAGAAGGATACCGACTATTGTTGTCGAAAATTCTGTAATAGAGGCATTCACAATAAACAAAATGGAACTGAAGCAGCTAAGCACGTCGTACTACGTGGATTATGCTAAGTTGTGAAAAAGCAGGAAAAAAGTCGGGAAATATGTTAATATTAGTAAGCATTTATATAGAATTTGAAATCAATTAGTTACTGGGAGGATTCAACATGAGAGTAAGGAAGGCTATTATACCTGCCGCTGGTCTTGGAACAAGGTTCTTACCGGCAACTAAGGCGCAGCCAAAAGAAATGCTACCAATCGTGGACAAGCCAACGATTCAATATATTGTAGAAGAGGCTGTTGCCGCTGGAATTGAAGATATTATCATTGTTAGCGGTCGTGGAAAGCGCGCAATTGAAGACCATTTTGACAAATCCTATGAGCTTGAAGAAACGCTTATTAAGAAGCAAAAAGAAGCGATGTTGAAAGAAGTTCAGCAAATATCTAATTTAGCCAACATTCACTATATCCGTCAAAAAGAACCAAAAGGCCTTGGACATGCGATTAACTGCGCAAGTCGTTTTATCGGTAATGAGCCTTTCGCAGTTCTCCTTGGAGACGACATTGTCAAATCAGAGCAGCCGTGTATTGGCCAGCTCATGGATAGCTACAATCGTTACCGTACTTCCATTGTTGGTGTTCAACAAGTTGCGGACGAAGCCGTTTCAAAATACGGGATTATCGCTCCAAAAGGAGAACAAATCGATAATGGTATTATCCCTATTAAATCTCTTGTTGAGAAACCTTCCCTTGAAGAAGCACCGTCTAACTATGCGATTTTAGGACGTTACATTCTAACTCCTGAAATATTCTCCATTCTTGAAAACCTACCTAAAGGCGCTGGTGGAGAAATTCAGCTGACAGATGCGATTAAAGTATTGAATGAACAGCAAGCTGTTTTTGCTCATGAATTCGAAGGTCAGCGTTACGATGTTGGTGATAAATTTGGTTTCATTAAAGCAACCGTCGATTTTGCTCTAACACGCCCAGATCTTCAAAAAGATGTGATGAACTACTTAAAACAAGTGGTTGATCAAGAACTAACGACAAAAAACTAAAGAAGTCTACTTGAGCCTTTGAAGCTCTGATTCAATAAAAGCCGCGATTTCTCCAAAAGAGAATCGCGGCTTTTCTTATTTCATTTTCGCTAACTGCTTTTCGGAGAAGTCGCCAGCGATTGGAAGCTTATATTGTTTGCCCTGATAGGCTTTTACCATTAAAACAATCCAAACAATTAAGCTAAGAGGAGGTAAAATCAGAACAGAAACGATTGTACCAATAACAGGAACAACATTTAACACAAGGCTTATAACGAAGAAAGCTCCGAACACAACAATTGATTGCATGGCGTGAAAGCGAACGAACTTGTTTTCTTTTTCGATTAACAAAAAAATAATTCCAGTGACAAAGCCTAATACATAGGTCAACAGTCCTGCGACGTTTTCCTCCAATCCACTTGAAGTTTTTCGTGGGGTTGGCGTCATTTTTTCTGGACTATTCCCGGCCTCCACAGCGATCCCTCCCTTATTTTGTAAATTCAGAATATTTTATAAATTAATTTTATCAAAAGCAGGAATTTGGGGGTAGTATACGAAAGTATACTACTTAGACAAAATTCGAGTAATCTTTTATAGCGGAGTGTGATACGGATGATCCTTCCAGATAACCCCAATCATGATCAAAGTCAGATGAAGGCTTTTCCATTTAATATTACGAGAGAAAAAGAATTAGCTAGCTTCTCTCGCTTACTAGACCATAGTGGAAGTGGTATTCTTTCAGTCTATGGCCAACCAGGTACAGGGAAAAGCGAATTAATGACTCACTATCGAAAAGAAGCCACGGAACGAGGCGTCGTTTTTTATCTTGTTAATGCACAATATTCAAAAGCGGAACCATCTGCTTTTCTTCAACTATTGCTTGACCAGATGGGCGCTTCTAACGTATACATTTCACCACTTGAAGCCATTCATATGCACATCCAACATCTAGAGAAGCAAGGTATTCGCTTTGTCATTGCGATTGATTCCTACGAACGATTTGAAAAGTTAGATGAATGGTTTAGACAGTCTTTTCTTCCTTCGCTACCCTCTTCCAGCATTCTCATTTTCTGCGGTCGTAAGCAACTTAATGCGTCCTGGAGAGCGTCAATCTGGTATCCCTTTATCACATCGATTGAGTTAAAAGGGTTTAGTATAGGCCAATTTGATTCCGTGTTCCAAACATTGAATCCAGAGCTCGTACAGCTAGCCTGGAAATTTTCAAGCGGTAATCCTTATGCCTTATCGCTCTGCGTACAGAAATTAAATGAAACACAAGAGTGGAATGAAAGAGATGAACAAAAAATTTATCGTACTGTTGTAAAGGAATGGCTTAGTGAACTTGAAGATGATCACCTCATTCCTTACATTGAGGTGGCATCAATCGGTCGCTACATTCAGCAGGAAAAACTTGAGGTAATGCTTGATCAATCGATATCACGCAAAGATTTTGAAGCGCTCATCTCTCTTTCCTTTTTTGAAGAAACCGAAGCCGGCTGGCAGTTAAATACACTTTTCCAACGCGCAATGCGGGATGACCTTAGAAGAAGGAAGCCTTTTTATTATCATCAGCTCTGGAAGCGCGCATTGCTCTATTGTCGTTCGTTTTTCGATCATGATCGAATAGTAGATTCTACGGAAATTAGTGAGTTTTTTTATTTGCTAGGTGAACCTATGATGCGAGCCTCGTTATTTGATCATGAAACGTTATCGACGTACACGATGACTTCAGCGAATCAAGATGACTGGAGGGAGATCCTTCCTTATTTAGAAGAGAATGCTCTTGTCAGCGAAGATCTGCAGACTCCATTTGCGAATGAGCACAGTGGAGAGACGGTCAACAAATACTTCACCTCTAAAAATAACAACCAGGAATCGGCTTTTATGACAAAAGAAATGATCGAGTCCGTCGGTATTCACCACGTCAAGTTGCTTCGTCAAAGAGATGGAATCGTCAAGGGAATTGCTTTCTTGCTACCCATTCAGTCAAACACGCTTAGAAACTTGCAGAGCAGTCCTGTGACAAGAAGTTATTTTAAGAGAATCTCTCCCGCTGAAGAAAAGCGCATTCTTTCACAAGATAAACCATCCGGCTGGGTGATTCGTTACCTAGGCGTGAAAAACCCCAAACAGATGGAAGATCGAAAAGCACTTCTTTACCACCTTCTTCCGCTTGTATTAACCGAAGGGATTCTCGTAGCTTCAACGCCGCTTCCTTTTTATCAAGAATTATTAGAACAGTTTCGATTTAATGAAATTCCAGAAGCGAGGCATTTTGATTATGGCCCTGATCGACCTTCTAAAACTTATGAGCTTGATTTACGAAATGCTCGGCTCTCTCACTATCTTGAAACGTTCGCAAATGCTCTTGGAGTTAATCTATCTGAGACGCCCGACCATCATTTCCATTTTACTGCTCGTGAGCAGGAAGTCGTTTCACTTGTGATACAAGGATATTCTAATGCCAAGCTAGCACAAACTCTTTCATTAAGCGAAGTGACAATTAAAAAGCATCTTAGCCGAATTTATGAGAAAACCGGTGTAAAAAACCGGACTCAGCTTACACGTGTGATGCTTGAGAGAAAATAGTGGCGGTGTGGGGGTCAGGTACGTACCTGACCCCCGCTGCTTTAAAGAGGTGAACCAATGAAGCAAACAGAAATCTATCTTGTCCGCCATGCGCACTCGACCTATTCACCAGATGAGTACGGTCGTGGATTATCGTCAAATGGCCATCACGATCAGAAATTGCTCATGCACCAGATGGCTGAAAAGCACGTCAATGTGATTCTTTCTAGTCCATATAAGCGAGCAATTCAAACAGTTGAAGGCATCGCTCAACAGCACGATAAGGACATTCAACTGATCGAAGCATTTAAAGAAAGAACACTCGCCGGAAAGCCAGTTGAAAATTTCCAGGAAGCGATAGAAATGGTTTGGCATAACGAATCCTATGCACATCCAGGTGGTGAATCAAACGATGAAGCGCGTAATCGCGGCATTGATGCACTGAAGGACGTGCTAAAAACATATGAAGGAGAAAGCATTGTCATTGGAACTCATGGAAATTTGCTTGCATTAATCATGAGTTATTTCGATCAGAAGTACGATGTCACCTTCTGGCGTAACCTTGATATGCCTGATGTGTATTGCTTGACGTTTGAAGAAGAAACCTTGGTAAACGTACAGAGAATATGGGAGAGAGTAAACTAAAACGCCGGCGAACTCGCCGTCGTTTTCTTATCGTTATTTGGTTACTCCAATAACCCTTCTTCCTTAAGCTTCTCTTCTACACTACCTGTAATATTTCGGTTGCTCGCATTTTCCGGACCTTTTCCGTGAAAGTCGTCACTGCAGTGTGACTGAGTTAAGTAAAAAGCATTATAAAGTAAGCGCCGATCCGCTATAGTAATGCCGCTATTCGAGAAAAGATACGTGCAATTCGTCTCAATGGGGGTACGCTTATCCTTTTGATCAACGTAATAAAACTCGTCTGTTACTGCCCCATACTCCATATCTTCCGTTGATGTTAAGTACGTGCCATCCTGATCATAAGGGATAACCGTAAAGCCTTTTTCTTTTTTTAACTTAGGTGCGCCTTCTACGTTATAAATAACGATCAATTTCCCTTCAAAACCTTCCGGAACGAGATGAATTGTATCGGTTGTCTCATGTTGAACCGATGCCTGTGATGAACAAGAAGCAGCCACGACGATCACTAGACTTAAAACAAGAAGCCTGAGCCAATACATTCGCTTCCCCCCTGACCATTTATACCCTTATTTCTTTTCGACGGTGACTGCCGAACTTCCTTCCTTTGCAGAATTTCACGAGAGGAGCGAATCAGAATGAGTCGCTCCTCTTGTGACCTTTGATGGAAATTTTTTAATCCTACTGCAATACGCAACGAATCTAAGAGTACTGAAGAAATTAAAAAAACCCGCTTCTTAATCGAAGCGGGATCCTTTTTTCTTTATACAGCAATATCTTTTTCAATTGCGTTCGAATCGTTAAACTTATCATGATTAAATTTCCCAAGAATACGGGAAGTGAGCGTTCCTGATGTCATTGCACCGTTTACGTTAAGAGCCGTACGTCCCATATCAATAAGAGGTTCCACAGAAATAAGAAGTCCTGCTAAGTAAACGGGTAAGTTCATTGAAGAAAGGACGATCAATGCTGCAAAAGTGGCTCCACCGCCAACACCAGCGACCCCAAATGAACTAATGCCTACGATTAGCACAAGCTGAATTAAAAATCCTGGGCTAAGTGGATCGATGCCAACTGTTGGCGCGATCATCACTGCGAGCATCGCAGGATAAATGCCTGCGCAACCATTTTGACCGATCGTAGCGCCAAACGAAGCGGACATATTCGCTGTTCCTTCATCAACACCAAGGCTATTTTTCTGTGCAGAAATATTCAACGGAATGGTCCCTGCGCTTGAACGTGATGTAAAAGCAAATGTAAGAACAGGTAGAACCTTTTTCAAATACGTAAGTGGATTTAATCCACCCGTTGCAATCAAAATTAAATGAATGATAAACATTACAAGTAAGGCGAGATATGATGCGAGAACGAATTTTCCAAGTTCAAGAATTCCGGCTACGTTCGTCTGAGCCACTGTTGTTGCCATTAAGCCCATTATCCCAAAAGGAGTTAAACGAAGAACAAGCGTCACGATACGCATTACGATTGCATAAACGGCATTAACACCCTTCGTGAAAACGGCCGCTTGTTCAGGATTTTTCCGTCGTACGCCAAGTGCCGCAACCCCTACGATTGCTGAGAAAATAACGACCGCAATCGTGGAAGTTGGACGAGCTCCAGTCATATCTTCAAACGGATTAGCGGGAATGAAAGCAAGAATCTTATCTGGAGTACTCATATCCTTTACGCTACCAAGCGTTTCTTCAAGATAACTTCCTCGGTCCTGCTCCGCCTGCCCCGCTTCAATTTGCTCGGCATTTAAGTCAAAGATGAGCGAACTTCCGACACCAACAATGGCCGCAACCATTGCAGTGGAGACAAGAATGCCAATGATCCAACCTGACATCTTTCCAAGCTCTGATGTCTTCTCAAGATTTGTAATCGATTGAATGATTGAAACCATAACGAGTGGAATAACGATCATCATGAGCAAGCGAACGTATCCGCTTCCTACAATGCTATACCAATCGGATGTTTGACTAACGATCTTCGAACTAGCACCAAATGCAATTTGTAAGTAAATCCCCAGCGCGACACCGAAACCTAATCCAGCAAAAACCCGCTTACTAAATGATACATGCTTCTGCTGCATCTTAATTAATACACCAATAAGAACAAGTAAAATAGCAATATTCACAATAACGATAAATGTATCCATACTGAATTCCCCCTCTTTAATATGATCTTGAGACTAAAATATATAATCCTTATAAGTTTAGTCGGCATTAATCTAAAATACTACCATATTGTGGCACTGTCAAGTAGAACCGTCGGAACAGTGCCTGTCACTCCCCGTTATTTGTCGAATGGGTAAAAGACTGAGGAAATCTCCTTCTTAAGGATGAGATAAAAACCGAACCGGTGGCCGGTTTATTTCATTTCGTTGCGACGTAGAATGAAAGTAACAAAAGAAACAAAGGAGGTGCTTCTGATGGAAAACATTTATGTGCTTGAACAAGAAATCATCAACCGCCGCTAACATCTAAATCATTTAAGGAGGATTCTCTATGACAATCTTATTGCTTATCAAAAACGTCTTTAAAACAAAGCCTCATGAGCAGCAGCACATACGCAATCACCATAATCGACACCTTGATCTGCTCGCAAGGTCCCCTTACCATCATAGCTAGCCCCCTGGATGTTGAATGCAGCCAGGGGACTTTTTCTTACATTTAGGAATTAGCTCATCAGCTTAACGTCAGTTGCAAAGCTTCTAATCCCACGATCGCTTCAATGACATCACTTTTCGAAACAGGTGAAGCCATTGGAAAATGAATCGACTCTCCTTCTTTCGTCGCGTATTCAGCAATCACCTCAGCAACGCCTTCCATATTTGCAGATGTAACCCCAAGTAACTCTAATGAGAGCGGCAAGCCAATTTGCTCATAGAAAGAAAACAACCCTCTTACTTCCGCCCACTCCCCTTCTAGTACAAGCTGTACTAAAATACCGTACGCAACTTTTTCACCATGAAGAAAAGAATGTGCTTCTGTAACATGCGTTAGCCCATTATGAATCGAATGCGCTCCAGCAATTCGTCCATAGCGATCACCAAGGCCGCCTACCATTCCTCCTGATAAAAGGTTCGTTTCAACGACGCGGATAAACGCATCGCTCAGATGACCCTTTTGCTGATCTTTAACCGCTTGATCACCATCCTTCACAAGCACATCGCGGCAGCTTTTAGCAACCTCGTATGCTAATTGTACAGACACAGGCGTAGAAGGTAGCTCTTCAATTAATGCTCTCGCTTCATACCATTTGGCAAGCGTGTCTCCAATCCCCGCTCGTAAATAAGCGATTGGCGACTGTAAAAGAATTTCGGGCTCTACAAGAACAAGATATGTACTTCTTGGAAAAATAGTATACGTAATAAATTCGCCTTCATCTGAATACTTCACGCTAAGGGGAGTGGTCGCTGCGCAAGTAGAAGCAAGCGTGGGCACGAGTGCTACATCTTTATTAATTTCGTGACCAACGGCTTTGGCAACATCGAGAACTTTTCCGCCCCCGACACCTAAAATCACATCAGCCTCATGAATGCTTGCTAATTCAGCTTGTCTTGCAATTTCTGTTTCAGAACATTCCCCATTGTACGTAGAGTACGCCGTATGAAAATCAGATAAATCAGGGAAGTATTCTTGAGCCGCCTCCCAGGAGCGATGCCCTGAAAGAATAAATACCTTCTCAAACCGTCCTTCTTGAAGAAGACGAGGTAAATCTTGAAGCACGCCCGATCGACATTCATAATGCCCAGGCGTTGCCCTTACTTGTATCGATTCCAATTTTCATTCCTCCTAAGCTTGCTGAAGCCATTCTTTGTTTAGTTCTTTTAATGAAGAAACTCCTGCTAATGATAATGAGATAAAGAGATCTTCCTTAAGCTGCTTTAACACACGTTGCACTCCAACTTCTCCATCTACAGCAAGTCCATAAAGGTAGGGTCGACCAACAAAGACTGCGTCAGCTCCAAGTGCAAGTGCCTTAACGATGTCAGCTCCACGTCTAATCCCACTGTCAAATAAGATCGTCAGCTCATCACCGACTTCCTTTTTAATAGAAGAAAGAGCATCAAGAGAAGCAATACAGCCATCTAGCTGACGTCCTCCGTGATTGGATACGACAATCCCTTCGATGCCAAAATCTGCAGCAACCCGCGCATCCTCCGCACTCAATATTCCTTTTAAATAGATGGGAAGCGACGTAACGCTTCTCAAATACGCAATGTCCTCCCAACAGAGAGAAGGTTTATAGAAAACCTTTTTCATTTCATCTAAAAAGGAAGCATTCTCCGACCGCCTTACTCGTTCGTTGAGTACGGGATCAGCTTCATAGTTTGCAATTCCCTTACCAAGAAGAAACGGAGAATAACCATTGGTCCGATCACGCTCTCGATAGCCAAGCATCGCCGTATCTACCGTGATAACAATAGCAGCATATCCTGCCGTCTCAGCTCTCTCTACCAAACTTTTAGCGATTGCAGGATCATTCGGATAGTACAATTGAAACCATTTAACGCCATGAGTTTCAGATGCAATTTCTTCCATTGAATAAGAAGAAACCGTGCTTAAAACAAACGGAAGATTTTCTTTCGCGGCTGCCCGAGCCGTCGCAAGCTCCCCCTCTTCATGAACAATTCCATGCATCCCAATGGGCGCAAGTAATATCGGTGCCGCAATGACAGATCCATTCACCTTCACTTGCGTTGAAAGATGCGAGACATCTGTTAGAAAGCGAGGAACGATCTTCCACTGTTCAAACGCCTGTCGATTCGCCCGAAGCGTTTCCTCAGCTCCAGCGCCACTTTGCACATAATCAAAAACATCATTAGGTAATTTTAGTTGCGCCATTTTTTCCAGCTGCTCATACTGAACAGGAAAAGTTGTATCTACGACCACGTTCATCCCCCTTCCACTTAATCTTTTTTCAAACGAGCAGAAAGAATGTTACCAAACGACTGAAGCCCCTGAACAAGGACAATGAGCAAAAACACCGTCACGTACATCACATCAACTTCATACCGCAAATGCCCATAGCGGTAAGCAAGGTCTCCAAGTCCACCTGCGCCAACAAGACCAGCCATGGCCGTGGCCCCAATGAGTCCGATCGTGGCAATCGTTAACCCAAGCACAATTGAGGATCGCGATTCTCTGACTAGAACGTGCCAAATAATGTGTCTCGTTTTGACACCCATCGCTTCATACGCTTCAACAACTCCGCGATCTACTTCAAGTAAAGCGGATTCCATCAGCCGCGCAATGTACGGAGCTGTAAAAACAACGAGCGGCACAATCACGCCTTTCACACCGATTGTTGTACCTGCGATCATCTTCGTAAAAGGTAAAATGAAAAAAAGTAGAATAATGAATGGAATCGACCTGATCACATTAATTACCGTGTTTAGTAAGCGGAAAAGAACCTTGTTTTCAAGTGCTTTTTCAGGTCGTGTTAAAACAAGTAACACACCTAGCGGAAGCCCGATTAATACCGAAATCAGGAGGGAAATCCCAACCATCTGAAACGTTTCTATAATGGCACTCCAAATATCTGCTCCCCACAGATCGAGAAATTCCGAAATTTTAGCTGACATGTGCTTCCACCTCCTGAACATATCCTTCGACGACAACACCGCTTTCTTCTAAAAAGGCCACTGCTCGATTCGTTTCATCTGCATTGCCTTCCAAATGAACGATAAGTCTGCCAAACGGCTGATCCTTTAGCTGTGTAATATTCCCGGCTAAAATGGACGGGTATACATCAAACTTTTTACTAACATGCGCAAGAGCTGGACTTCCGGAACGCTCGCCAATAAAGGAAAGGTTCACGATCTGACCGTTTTCTTTCAAACGCGTAACGAGCGACTCTGGAAGCTCATCTTGGAAGAGCGACTGTACAAACCGTTTTGCCGTGGATGTCTCGGGTTGACTAAAGATATCAACCACTCTACCTTGTTCAATCACTTTTCCATTCTCCATCACAGCGACTTCATGACAAATTTTCTGCACAACGTGCATTTCGTGAGTAATCAGTAAAATGGTAATGCCAAAATCACGATTAATTTGTTCCAATAGCGCCAAAATGGACTCGGTCGTATCAGGGTCAAGCGCACTTGTCGCCTCGTCACATAAAAGCACATCAGGTTCATGAGCAAGCGCACGCGCAATCGCAACACGTTGTTTCTGACCACCTGAAAGCTGAGAAGGATAAGCATCGCGCTTATCCGATAACCCAACGATCTCTAAGTATTTATCCACCCGATTTTCAATTTCTTTTTTCGGTACACCCGTTAACTTAAGTGGAATCGCAATGTTCTGGTGAACAGTTCCTGTTTTCAACAAATTAAAGGATTGGAATATCATTCCAATTCGCTGTCTTGTTTTTTGAAGCTTACCCGTTGATAAGGAAGTGAGCTCGACATCATTGATAAACACTTTTCCATTCGTCGGTCTCTCCAATAGGTTCACCATGCGGACAAGCGTACTTTTGCCAGCGCCACTATAGCCAATGACGCCATAGATGGTTCCTTTTTCAACCTGCAGTGAGACATCATCTACAGCTTTTGTTACCGTCTCGCCACTTTGATACGTTTTCGTTATATTCTCTAATCGAATCATCGTATTCACTCCTCTTTCAAATTACCAGGATGGAACAACAGACTTTGCAAATTCTTCTTGAACAAAATCTTTCACTTCACCCGTATGATAATAGTCCACTAATTTTTGAATACGGTCATCTTCTGTATTCTCTGTTTTTGTCGCAATCACATTTACCCACGGGGAGTCATCAGCCTCCATCTCGAGTGAATCTTCTTTCGGAACGCGTCCGCTTTCCATAGCGTAGTTTGTATTAATCGCCGCGATCGCAAGCTCTTCCAACTGTCTAGGAATTTGAGAGGCTTCTAATGGAATGAATTCTAAATTCAACGGATTTTTTTCAATATCCTTAATCGTTGCTTCTACTCCAACGCCTTCTTTTAATTCAATAAGACCAGCTTTCTCAAAGAGTTGTAATGCTCTTGGCTCTCCAGTTGAATGGTTTGGTAAACCAACTTTATCTCCATCTTTCAATTCATCAAGGCTTTTATATTGATCCGAATAAATCCCCATTGGAAAATTAATCGTGGACGCAACTTTTGAAAGATCTAAGCCTCTTTCTTGCACGAAATCCTTTAAGTACGGTTCTGTTTGAAACACGTTCGCATCAAGTTCCCCTTCATCAAGCGCCGTGTTCGGCATCACATAATCATTAAATGCGATCACTTCAATCTCAAACCCATCTTCCGCTGCCACTTCCTTTACTTTGTTCATCACATCTTCATGTGGCCCGGCCGTTACGCCAACCTTCAGTGGACCCTCTTCATCAGAACCCCCTGACGCCTCGTTTCCTGAACAAGCTGCCAAAAAGATTAATAGTAGTGCTCCTAGTAAATAGAATGATTTCTTCATCTTTGAATCTCCTCCTAAATTATGTAGTAATATAAAGCGTTCTAGCACTAAAACTTCAAAGCGCAAAAGTTTTAGAATCTGTTAAACCCCATCCCAATAAAAAAACTCCCTCTGTAAAGGACAGAGAGAGTTGAGTGATTTCGGATAACAAATCAGCCGTGCTTGAACTCCCTCTCATCTTTCAAACGATTGCTCGTTTGCTGGAATTAGCACCTTTCTCACGAACTGAGATGGTTGCTGGGCGTCATAGGGCCAGTCCCTCTGCCACTCTTGATAAGAGTTTTCAATATTATTTAACTATTTTCAATAGTATAGTATCTTTCTCGAATGGCGTCAAGGGTAGATCGAGAAAAACCGCGTGCCGCGTGCCCGCGAGTGCCTGTCACTCCCCGGTATTTGTCGAATCACTTCCTCCGCGTTGATCAAACCAGTTTACGAGATGCTTCAGCCTCGCCACTCTTAGCTCTGGATGTCCACTTCGAGATAAATTATGATCTGAATCTGGGAATCTCACAAACATCGTATCTTTGCCACGATGTTTTAAGGCAATATACAACTGCTCTCCCTGCTCAATAGGACAGCGGTAATCATGTTCGCTATGCAGAATAAGAAGTGGCGTCTGAATTTGATCAACATACTTCAAAGGCGAATGGTGCCACAGTTTATCAGGATTCTCATCAAGATCACTTCCAACTTCCCACTTTGTGAAAAAATAGCCGATATCACTTACCCCATAGAAACTCTGCCAATTTGAAATCGATCGCTGCGTGACGGCTGCTTTGAATCGATCCGTTTTTCCAACAATCCAGTTCGTCATAAAGCCACCGTAGCTTCCTCCTGTTACATAGAGTCGATCTTCATCAATAAAGGAATAGCTCTTCAACGAAGCATCAACACCCGCCATCACATCCTCATAATCGCCGCCACCATAGTCGCCTCGGCAGCCATTTACAAAATCTTGACCGTACCCCTGGCTTCCACGTGGATTTGTGTATAAAACCGCATACCCCTTTGAAACGAGAAACTGAAATTCATGCATAAACGAATTTCCGTACATCATATGTGGGCCACCATGAATTTCGAGAATGAGAGGGTAGGTTTGGTCACCTTTAAACCCAGCCGGTCGCATCATCCACCCTTGAATTTCTAAACCATCTTTCCCAGTGTATGTAAAGCTCTCTGGAGACGAAAGCTCCATTCGTTGAAGAACTTCCTCATTGGAGTGAGAAATACATTCCTCATTGACTCGGTCACCATGAAATGAAAGCGTATAGATATCACCAATGTTTAGAGGATCACTAACTGCAACTGCCGCCTCGTTTGTCTTCGGTATGTAGTGAAAAGCGTAGAAGTGCCTGTCACCACCCGTTATTTGTCGAACTGTGCAGTCGACGTTAGCGCAGTATACGCCAGTGTTTCCCTGTTCACTAGCAAGAAAATACACTTCCGTTCCATCCTCATTCCACACTGCCCCTGGCGAAGCGCCTCCCCAGTGCATATCTGAAATTAACACATCCGAGCACTCCAAATCAGCTATATCTGTTAAACAAGTAAACTCTCTTTTGTCTACATCAACGGTCCACACCTTATTTAATGTAGCTCCTTCGTGGAGAAAGAAGTGCCCGATAAACGAAAGCTTCTTACCATCTGGTGACCATTTAGGTGTGTCAAAGCTACCGCCTTCCCTGTTTAGTTGTTCAGGTTCGACCTCCCCTTCTTCTAAGCGCTGTACGAATAAATCCGACCGCATATACGTGCCTTGTTCCGCATCCTCATTGCGGCTTCTCACATAAGCAATCGATTGACCATCTGGTGACCAGCTAGGACTTGAATGATTAAACGGAGCATCCGTCAACCATTTAATTTTCTCTCCTCCTGAAGAAACGTCGATGATGACAATCTGCTGGTGATACCCATCCAGAAAACCAACGCCATCTGATTTATACTGCAAGTCCGTTACGACAAGAGGCTTCCGTCCCTCGACCTTCTCTTCTTCCTTTTTATCTTTACTTAAAATGAGTAATGATGTACCATCCGGCCTCCAAACCGGTGCTGATACACCGCTCTTCAAATTGGTTAGCTTGCGCGCTTCACCACCATCCGTGGAAATTAGCCATATTTGATCTTCTCCTGATCGGTCGGAAACGAAAGCAATCGTCTTACCGTCTGGTGACCAGCGTGGAGAACGGTCCTTCTTTTCTCCTCCTAAAGCTGTCCAATCATGCTCAATTCCAGTATCTCGGTTCACTAGTACGAGGTTTGAAGTATATTCTCTTTCCTCATTTATCACTTTTTTCACATAAACGATATAGGTTCCATCAGGCGAAATCTGAGGACTACCCACAAAGGTGAAATCATATAAAAGCTCTTCCAACTGCTCGCTCTTTTCCAATTCTTTTTCAATTTCTTTCTTCAAACTTTCCACTTCCCTTCTTCTCTTATGTCTCTACTTCCATTAAATAGGTGAAATACCTGCTTGTTACCTTTGCACGAACAGTTCAGTTACCACTTCTTTTCCAGCCCATTTTCTCTTTTTAGATCATGTTGCGTCTTCAAACCCCAAAAACAGAACATGTATTCCTATTTTACCTCTTTTTCTCTGAACATCTGCTCACTTTCATACCAAAACCACATCGGTTTCAGGTGATATATCTCAAAACGGTATTTGAATGATCTCATTATGAGATATATAATAGAATTAACAAATTGAAAGCGGTTACCAAAATCAGAAAGCCGCTTAAAATACTAGGGAGGATTTACAATGAGCCAGCAAGCACGAAACCAATTTATTGATCTTTTGTGCGACAAAACGACGATGAATAGAGAAGAAGTTCTCAAAATGTCTGATGCAGAAGTAGAATATTTTCACTGGCTCTACTTTGATGAATCACCAGCGGACTTGATGATGTAAATAGACGTTCACAGCCCCTGCAGGGAATTCCTGCAGGGGCTGTTTTGGTATGTAAAGGTGTATTTTTGGAGTGGACATTTGTACTTTGTAGGGGTCAGGCTCGAGCCTGACCCCCTATCCTCTATCCTCCTCCATCACCGCCACAAAATCCCCACACTTCTCCTCTAACATCTGCCTCGCTCTCTCCCCATCCAGCTTCAACAAAATCATCAAAACCGCTACACGTGCATCCCCTTCCGCCTGTTCACTATAGCGCGCGGCTTCTCCCTTACTAACTCCCGTCAACTCCTGAATAATCGAAACAGTCCGCTTCCGCAGCTTTTCATTCGACGCCTGCACATTGACCATTAAATTGCGGTACACCTTTCCAAGCTTCACCATGGAAGCAGTCGTAATCATATTTAACACCATCTTCTGCGCCGTTCCTGCTTTTAACCGGGTCGATCCCGTCACCACTTCTGGTCCAACTGGTAGTTCAATTGCGTATGTAACGATTTTCGAAAGCAGAGCGCTCGTATTGCATGAAATCCCCGCCGTCTTTGCACCTATTTCATTTGCCGCTTCCATCGCCCCAAGCACGTATGGCGTTCTTCCACTAGCCGCAAGACCAATCGCCATATCACGTTCACTCATATGTTTTCGCACATCTTCAGCACCAAGCTCTCGACTGTCTTCCGCTCCCTCAATCGGATAACGAAGCGCTCGGTCTCCGCCTGCGATAATGCCATTTACAAGATCCGCTGCTACGCCAAAAGTAGGTGGGCACTCAGAGGCATCTAACACGCCGAGCCGTCCGCTCGTACCAGCACCGAAATAATAGAGTTTCCCGCCATTTCTTATCACACCAACAACCTCATCAATCACTTTTTCAACCTGAGGAAGAGCGATTTTCACAACTCCAGCAACGCTCGCATCCTCCTCATTCATTAGCTCAATAATCTCAAGTGTTGAAAACTGATGAAGATGTTCCGATTTTGCATTTCTCATTTCCGTTTTCGCATTGTTTTCATCACTCATTTGCATCTCTCCTATTCGTTATCCGCTCATGACGTGATAAGACGACATAAGATTTGATTTTCGTTCTTCGGTAATCGGCTGCCCATTCACAATCAAGGCACAAATACATGCGCCTACCGCTGGTGATAAAGTCGGGAAAAACACATTGCTAATACCGCTTTTCCTTACTTCCTTAACAAGCCCATCCTGGAAAAAAGACGATTGCATCAATCCTCCACAAACGACAAGCCTACCGCTCCGCACCTCAATCGCATTAATTAACTCGCTCAACTTTTGATACGCATGCTGAACGAGACCCAAAGCTGTCGGATTTCGCTTTTCCGCTAGGGCGATCACCACTTCAGCCACAGAAGCGATTTTCATACGCGCATATGGATCCTCATAAATCGCCGTAATCATCTCGGTAACACTGGTTAACTTCAAGAAGGAAAGAAGTTCGTCACAAAAGGCTTTATCTACGATTAATCTTCCATCATGCATCATCGCAACAGTGCGAAGCGCATGCTGTCCAATATCATAGCCGCTGCCTTCATCTCCAAACAAATAACCCCAACCACCCGCTCGTCTTGAGCCATCCGGATCTAAAGCATAAGCAATCGAACCCGTTCCAGCGATCACAACTGTTCCTTCCATGGAAAAGGTTCCACTTGCTAACGCACCGTAGGCATCGTTCCGAACCTCGAGTCCTCCTTTATATCCTGGCAGGACCTCTAACACCCACTTTTTCCAGCGCAGCTGATCTACTTCACGATCACCACCCGCTGTGGAGACAAAAACACTACAAAGCTCTCTCTCTTTTACACCTGACATTAATTCCGTCGTTACCTGATGAATCGCCGCTCGAACTTCAACTTCCGGGCGCGATTTCACATTCGTGGATCCGACTATACTCTTTGAGAGAATGACCCCATCCTGATTACAAATGAGGCCAACCGTCTTCGTGCCACCGCCGTCTATCCCCATATACACTTTTTTATTTAATGGCACCCTGAGTCAGTCCTTCCATAAATTGTTTCGATGCGATGAAGAAAAGCACAATCATCGGCAGTGAAGCTAACGTTAGTCCTGCAAAAAGCGCCCCCCAGTCTGCAGAGTATTCACCGAAAAGTGAAAGCATGCCAACCGGAATCGTCTTTTTCAGATCATCCGTAATAAAAATGAGCGGGAAAAAGAAATCATTCCACGATTGGATAAACTGAATAATCATAACCGTTCCAAGCGCTGGACGCATTAAGGGAAGAACAACATTCCATAAAATACGCAGGTTTCCAGCTCCATCAATTCGTGCCGCTTCTTCAAGCTCGCGCGGCATCGTTCGGAAGAATCCGGTCAAAATCAGAATTGACAGAGGTATCCCCGTTGCCACATACATAAAAATCAGCGACCATAAGGAGTTTAATAGATTCAAATCTTTCATTAAAATAAACAACGGCACGATGCCAAGTTTAATCGGAAGCATCATCCCCATCAGGAAAAAAAAGAAAATAATGTTATTCCAGACGAATGTGAAGCGTGCAATATAGAAAGCAGCGAGTGAAGATGTGATCAGAATTAATAACACAGATACAACACTCACAAAAACGCTGTTCATAAAATACGTCGTAAACGGAATCATTTCAAGTAAGTTCCGGTACGTATCAAGGTTGAACGTCTTCGGCAAGGAGAGTGGACTTGTGAAAATCTCCGCGCTCGTTTTGAAAGACGAAAGGATCATTAATAAAATCGGATAGATGCTGATTGACGCGATCAGAAAAGCAAATACATAGTAAAACGGTCTCGTCCAGATCGTATGGTTCATCAGTTCGCCTCCTTACATGTCCACTTGTTTTTTCTGCATGTAGCGTAAATAAAGTGCGGTAAAAAATGAGATAAAGAGAAAGAGCACAACCGCCAGTGCGGATCCTAATCCGACTGCCGTCGTTGATCCACCTGCGGAGCCGCCGAATGCGAGGCGATAGAAGTAAATCGCAAGCGTATCCGTCGAATGATAAGGTTCTCCCTGCGATCCTTGCATCGCATAGACAAGTTCGAATGCCTCGAACGACTGAATAAACGTAAGGACTGTCATAATCATGAACGAAGGAACCATTAACGGTAGAACAATTTTTCGGATCATCGAAAGGCCATCTGCGCCATCGAGCTTACCTGCTTCAAACAATTCCTTTGGAATCGACTGAAGACCAGCAAGAAAAATGAGCACACCGAACCCGATGCCGTACCAGCAGTTAACGAGAATGATCGAAATAAGAGCTGTATCTGGATCACCAAGCCACGCTTTTTGGAGCTGTTCCAAACCGATCTTCTCAAGAATGACATTTAGTGCACCGTAGTTTGGATTTAAAATCAGCTTCCATAAGAATCCGACAACAATAACGGATAACAGTCGTGGCAGGAAGTAAGCAATTTTAAGAAATTCCGACCCTTTTACCTTTTTATAGATAATATAAGCCAGAATAAAAGCAAGACCGTTTTGAAAAATCATCTGTAGCACGAAATAAAGAATGTTGTGGCCAAAAGCATTCCAGAAAAGTCCTGAAAAAGGCTCAAGTGTAAAGAGATCCTTGAAATTCTTTAAGCCGACAAACTCTCCGCGCACAATCCCTTTCCAATCAAAAAAGCTGTACGTTAATGCGGCAAATAGTGGATAAACAATAAATAGCCCATAGATGAGAAGAGCAGGAATAGGAAAAAGGTGGATGGTCCACCTTTTCCAGTTCCTCTCCTTCTTCATTTTGACGACTGAATTTGAATTCGTAGCTGGTTTCATACTCTCCGCCCCTTATTTCTGTAGTGGCTCATACCATGACTGCGCGCTTTCCTGAACCGTTTTCGCTACTTCCTCCGGTGTGCGTTCACCAAGGTACATGCCTTGTAGCTCTGTTTCAATTGTCGCTTTCGTGGACGGATTTCCACCAGCAAAGTGAACAAGCATCATGTAAGGTGTCGACTGCTCTTCTGCTGCTTTTCCGAGCGCATTCACAAGCTCATCCTCAGACTCAATCCCTGGAATCGCGCTGATCATTTTAAATTCTTCTGTGAACATCGTGCCAAACTCTTCCGTTGTCATAAACTGAAGAAATTTCTTTGCGGCATCTTTATGCTCAGAACTCGCATTGATCGCATAGGAGCCATCCACCCATGTTGTAATCGTCGGCTCTTTTCCAACAGCAGACGGAATCGGGAAGAAACCGAGTTCAAGGTCAGGATTCATTTCACGTAGCACTTCAATTTCCCAGCTTCCTAGCGGGAACATCGCTGCGTCACCTGTAAAGAACATCGTGCGAATATCTTCCATCCCAAGTCCTTCATAGTTATCAGGGAAAAACTGTTTTAGCTCATCCATTGCGTCAATCGAGCTTTGAAATTCGTCGCTTGTAAAATCGGTTTCGCCTGCTGTAATCTGATCGACGAATTCATTGCCACCATAGTGAGCAGGTCCAATGATGCCATGTGATAACGACAACAGCCAGCCTTCTTTTGTACCAAGGGCGATCGGTGTCGTACCTTCTTTCTTAATTTTTTCATTTAGCGCCATGAACTCATCCCACGTTTGTGGTTCTTCAAGGCCCATTTCTTCAAACATTTTTTTGTTGTAAAACATTTGGGTCGTGCTCATATTAAGCGGTACACCATATTGCTTATCATCCGATCCTTTTGAAGCGGATAGCGTTTCTTCTGGATATTGATCGAGGCCTTCTAAATCATCAAGCGGCTCCAAGTATCCTGCATCCGCAAGTTCGATCCCAGGTGTATAAGGACGTAGGTGAATGATATCAGGTCCTTCCCCACTTTGAAGGGCTGTGTTTAAAATCGTGTTATACTCCGTGTTTTTGGAAGGTTTAAACTCAACGTTAATGTCCGGGTTTTCTTCATTAAATTTATCGATGATTTTTTGATAACTTGCTTTATCTTCTGTTCGCCAGCTGCCAATCGTTAGCGTGACGCTGTCTTCACTCGCTTCAGAATCTCCTGAATTGCCACCACTTTCAGAGCTACATGCGGATAAAACTAAAATAAATGCTAAAAAACCAGTTAAAGTAAACGCTTTCATTCTATTCATTACTTTTCCCCCTCGTTTAGTTAGTAAAATGAGCGTGAATCAAAGAATGAAGATTAGGACGAATGTGTTTCATATTGTGCTTCCTTCCATACTGAACAACATTCGTTAAAAACGTAACAATCAGCTCTTTCTGCGGATCAATCCATAAACTCGTTCCCGTAAATCCCGTATGGCCGAAGCTTCCTGCTGACCACCCCCTTCCGCATGATAAAGTAGTGCCTTTCCCGCTCCACACTTCAAACCCCATGCCGCGGTTTTCAGCAACGTGATTCCGAGTCTTTCTGATCAATTCATGTGATAGCACCGTTTGCGTTTCTGGATAAAGAAAATAAGATCCAAAATTGCCAACATCACTCGCAGTAGAAAAGAGACCAGCACTTCCGCTCGCGCCGCCAAGATGGAGCGCTTTTTCATCATGTACTTCTCCTTGTAGATAGCTCTCTTTCGTCCACTCTGTTGAAGCGACTTGCAGCGGTTGATCTGGATGAAAGCTAGTCTGTGTTAACCCCAACGGTTTATAGAGAACCTTCTTTGTAAAAGCGGAAATCGGCCGGCCAGTTATCTTTTCAATGACCATTCCTAGTAAAATCATGCCAAGATCGCTATACTTTACAACTGTTCCAGGCTTAGAAATAAGTTCAGCATTCACCACTTCGTTAAAAACATCACGTGTCTCGAAACGTTGTACAGGTGGCGTAAGGTCGGCTGGAAGTCCTGTCGTATGGGTAAGCGCCTGACGAATCGTAATCTCTTGGTGTACGAATTCTGGGATGTAGGTTTGAATCGTGTGATCGAGTTCAACAGATGTGTTGTCAACAAGCCATAGGATCGACGGAAGGGTGGCCATTACTTTTGTTAAGGAGGCAATGTCAAACCGTGTTGATATTTTCATGGTGTGGGGTTGATGGTTTGAATCAATAAATCCACCGTATGCACGATGGAAAACGGTGCTCCCTTTCTGTTGAACGTGAAGAACAGCGCTAGGGAGCTCCTTTTTGACAATAAGATCGCGGAGATAGGCGTCAATTTCAACCATGCTTTTTCGCAACCTCCACCGCTTTTCGCGTGCGTTCAAGTGCCGCTACGCTTTCCTCGTAGTTTCGGCTTGTCATGCCTACGTATAAAATATCAATTACATTAAGCTGAGAAATACGGGAGCTCATCGCGCCGCTTCGAATGCTTTTCTCAAGAGAGCTTGTGAACAGCTTAATATCAGCAAGATCTGATACTGGGTTCGTGCCGTACTTGGTTAATGTTATAACGGTGGCGCCGTTATCCTTTGCGATTTTAAGCGATTCAATGATATCGTTCGTTTGACCTGAGTAGGAGATACCAAAAACAACATCCTGCTCCTCGAGATTCGCGCTAATCGTACCTTGTGTATCATAATCGACGGCCGCTTCACACCAGCGATTGATGCGAGAAAGCTTTTGTTTAAAATCCTGAGCAATTAAGCCAGATGCTCCAATGCCAAACAGGGCAATTTTGCGCGCCTGACTAAGGGCAGCGATCGCTTTCTCCACTTCCTCTTTTGAAAGAACCGAGATCGTATCATTGATTGATTGAATGTTGTTGTTTGAGACATTTTCAATAAATGAATCCACTGTACCATCAATCGAAATTTCTTGATAAGATTTACTCGTTTGCTTTGTCGCAAGATCCCCTGCAATCCGAAGCTTCAGTTCTTGAAATCCTTTGTAATTTAGCGTACGAGCCAGACGGATGATCGTCGCTTCGCTTACTTCTGTTCGTTTTGAGAGCTTCTGGATTGAGAGATTGATCACTTCTTCTGGGTAATGAATAATGTATTCCGCCACTTTTCGTTCTGAAGGTTTTAATGAAGTGATTGATTCCTGAAGACTGATCAGGCCACCGTTCATAACTAGCCCACCTTTATCTTATAAATTTTCAATCATTTCATTTTAGCATATCCTCTTAGCCTAGCTCGGCACAACAGCAGATTCAATTGCTTTTCTTAAGTGACCGTCATACCTATCTAACGTAGCGTGAACCGCTTCACCTGTTAATCCAGTTAGTAAGGATAAAATCGCTGCCTTCGTTGATCCATATTTTTCTAGCGATTTTTCAGCCTCTTCGACCGATACCCCAGCAATTTCAGCGACAATGTTCTTCCCGCGCTGCACGAGTTTCCGGTTCGTTGGCACAACATCGACCATCAAATTGCTGTAAACCTTTCCAATTTTGATCATGGAAGCGGTAGTCAGCATGTTCAGGACAAGCTTCTGAGCCGTTCCCGCTTTCATACGCGTTGATCCTGTTACAACTTCCGGCCCTACATCCGCAACGATACTGTAATGGGCCACTTCCTCCATTTTCGAATGGCGACTACAAGTTACCGCACCAACCGTAGCACCTACTGTTTTCGCGTACGCCATGGCTGCTACTGTATAAGGCGTTCTTCCACTTGCGGCAATACCAACAACCACATCGTTTGAAGTAAGGTTAAGCTTCCTCATATCCTCTACGCCCTGTTCTTCATCGTCTTCTGCTCCTTCAAGAGCATATTGAAGCGCCTGATCTCCTCCTGCAATGACGCCGATCACCTTTTCAGATGGGGTGCCGAACGTAGGTGGACATTCTGATGCGTCAAGAACACCGAGCCTGCCACTCGTTCCTGCCCCAACGTAAATTAAGCGACCGTCCTTCTGAAAAGCCTCCACAATTTGATCAACGAGTTGATCAATGATAGGCAACGATGCTTTAACGGCTCCTGGTATCACATGATCTTCTTGATTTATCACGTGAAGAATTTCATACGTTGTCATTTGATCAATCTTGAGTGTGTTTTGGTTTCTTCGTTCAGTCTGGATGTTTGTTAAATTCATTTCATTAATTCCTTTCATCTGTAGCATCATTTTTCAAACGTAAGTCAAAGGGCTGCGACGCCCCGATCCATTGTAAGAGCGGCAAATCAGTTGTTGTTACATTTCCAATTACATTCACTCGATCATCTGACGGAAGATCACGTTTTGTTAGCTGGATTTCGCCGGCATAGCGGCCATAGTTCACGTTATCAATCGTCACCGCCCCATATTTTCGTTCCATTGAAATCATGGGCTCAGGACGATCATGAAAACGTCTGGAAGTCGCGGAACGAATCACATCTCGAGCTTGATCAGGTCGATTTTCATGACGACCTGCGACGTGGTATCTATCAAACTGTGCATTTGAATTCTCCACTTCAAGTGGAATCACGCCCTCTGAAAGAAGTGATAGTTTACGAAACTGATTGTCGCTAATCGAAATATCCCCAACCAGCACGTGGTCCACATTATAGTGATAGAGAAGATCAGCGCAGGCGATGTGCGGTGGGACGTGGCGATGTTTCTCAAGTGTTGGTAAGCCCGCATAAATAGGTCCTCTCAGCTGTCCATCTCCAGGAATGAATGCCATCGTTTGGATGCCGTATTCTTTAAATAATCGATTTCTCTCAGAAAAGAATTCCTCATCAAGTCCCGTTTCAGGACGTGGGTAATAGTTATGCCATGCTTCGAGATTCTGTGTGTTTGCACCTAATTCAACCCACCGCTTGATGTCTTCTCTTGTTACGGTGCTCGCATTAAGACCAACTTTCATCTTTTGAGACAGTGAAACGATTAAGTCATCAGTATACCCGTAATCAGGCCGAATTCCACTCAATCCCCACTCTAGTAAATCTTCAAAGTTCTCAATTCCTAAAAAGGTGATGGAGTGAGGCGAGATGTCCGCCACTAACTCCATCTTAAATTTTTTTGCCAAACGACCAAGCTCTTTTAAACGAGTTTGATAGATCGTGTGATCGTCTTCTGGTATATGTAAGGAAGTGAAAAGCACCTTCACTCCGAAAGACTGCGCTTTTTCTAACTTCCGTTCCATATCACCATCACTTCCTAGATAGATAGACATTCCGAGCACCTTGGTACCTCCTCTATGCAGCTGTCGTCTTTGAGACTCCTTTATCAATCGCAACCGTCATTTCTTCTTTAAATCCGAACAGATACGTGAAGACAAAGCCAAAGAAGTACGCCACGACAAGGGAAATGATGTAGTACAGAATTTGATTTGAATTCACAAGAAAAATGAGCGGCAAGCCGGATACGCCAATTGCGATGGTTGCGACTTTAAAGAATGCGGCAAAAGCGCCTCCGATCGCTGCACCGAGACATGCTGTGACGAACGGTCGGCCAAGTGGCAATGTCACCCCAAATATTAGTGGCTCTCCGATACCTAAAATCCCAACTGGTAATCCAGCTTTAATGACTTTTCTAAGCTTCTTATTTTTTGTTTTAAAATAAATTGCGAAGGCTGCTCCAACTTGACCGGCGCCTCCCATTGCAAGAATCGGAAGCAGTGGATCATCACCAATCGTGTTAATTAATTCCATATGAACGGGCGTTAGTCCCTGATGGAGCCCCGTTACGACAAGCGGTAGGAACGTTCCTGCAAGAATCAATCCTGAGAAAATACCTCCAGCGTCAATTAATCCTAATAGTCCTTGTGTAATCAAATCTGAAACGAATCCGCCGATCGGCTGAAGCACGATTAACGTCGCAAACCCTGTAATTAACACCGAAATCGTTGGCGTTACGATAATATCAAGAGAAGAAGGAACGAAGCGACGCACGCGACGCTCTGTCCAGGCCATGAAAAAGGCAGCGAGCATGACACCGACTAAACCACCACGACCAGGAACGAGCTGTTCACCAAAGAGCGTAATATCCGCAAGGGCCGGGTTAATGATCAGGATACCTGCAATTCCACCTAGTGCAGGGGTTCCACCAAATTCCTTAGCAGCGTTAATCCCAACGAAAATACCAAGATAACCAAAGAGTCCCCAACCAATGAAATTAAGTATCGATACGATTGACGTTTCAGGATCGACACCTGATCGAATGACGATGTTCGTAATTCCGGCAATTAACCCTGAGGCTACGATCGCTGGAATAAGCGGAATAAAGATGCTGGCTATTTTTCTTAAGAACAATTTGAAAGGCGTAGCGTTTTTTTGCTTCAAATCTGATTTCGTTTGAGCTGCAAGTCCTTCAAAAATGTCTTCATTATCATCCAAATCCTCAGCTTCGACGCCACTCATCTTAGAAACTTCTTCTGCTACCTTCGTCACAATGCCTGGTCCTAAAATCACCTGAACCGTTTCAGCTTCGACAACGCCGAGTACCCCGTCAATTTCTTTTAACTGTTGGAGCGCTACTTTTGACGAATCAATAGGTGTTACGCGAAGCCTCGTCATACAACTTGTTAATGATTGAATATTCGATGGCCCACCGAGAAGAGGTAAAATCTCACTAGCTAACCGTTCTTCTTTTCTCACAAGCTTTCCCCATTTCTTCTGATGATTTCATGACACGTCTTCATATCCTTCTTCAGCTATGTAATCAGATAACTGCCCCCTAAGGCGTGCGTAATCCTCCCCTCTTAGTATGTTTGTATTGAATTTTCTAATAATTTAAGTTTAACAAGTTTTATTTAATAATGTAAGTGTTTTTGTGAAGTTTTATTACATAAAAAAGCACTCGCCATTCACGAGTGCGTTTAAACCCTTAGTAAAGCAAGTATTCTTCTCTTACTTCTTTAAAACTTTCAAGATCTTCTTCCCACTGCTGCTGCATTTCTTCGACGCTTTCGCCATTTTCAATCGCTTCTCGAATCCAACCGTTTCCTACGAGAAGATCAAAGAACGAAACCCCAGCGCTGTTTTCTGCACGGAATTCGAAGTCCTCTGGGTATAGATCATGTATGGTTTTCACTAGACTAAGGCCTGTTGTAACTGGTTCAAATGCTTCTTTATCGGTTACATGAATTTGAACGCCGTGTGTTAACTTCCCAGCGTGCTTCGAGAACGAAGGCGTAAAGGAAGCCGCTCGAAAATCAACGCCTGGAAGCTCAAGATCGTTCAATTCATTGGCTAGTTCCGTTGCGTTAATAAAAGGTGCGCCAATTAATTCAAATGGCTTTGTCGTTCCGCGACCTTCTGAGACATTCGTTCCTTCAATTAAAGCGGCACCTGGATAGACGAGTGCTGTATCAAGCGTTGGCATATTTGGCGATGGAAGCACCCATTCGAGAGGCGTGTCATCATAGTACATGTCCCGCTTCCACTTATCCATTTCAACAACAGTCAAATTAGCACCTATTTCAAATTCTTCATTAAAAAGTTGGGCGAGCTCTCCTACCGTCATACCGTGGCGAAGTGGAATTTCATATTTTCCAACGAAAGAAGAGTACTCATCATTAAGTACAGGGCCTTCTACCGCTTCACCACCAAGAGGATTCGGTCGGTCCAATACGATAAATTCAATGTCATTTTCAGCTGCAGCTTCCATGGCATAAGCCATCGTGTAAATATACGTGTAGAATCGCGTTCCAACGTCTTGAATATCAAATAGAAGCACATCGATGCCTTCTAGCATTTCAGGCGTTGGTTTTTTCGTATCGCCGTACAGACTATAAACAGGAAGACCTGTTTCTTCATCAATATAATACTCCACGTATTCTCCCGCCTGTGCACTTCCACGCACGCCGTGCTCTGGACCATAGAGCGCTTTCAAATCAACATCAGCGTCATTGTGTAATAAATCTACGATACTGTTAAGCTCTTGATCAACACCCGTTGGATTTGTAATGAGGCCAACGCTTTTACCTTCGATTAATTCTTTCTGATCTTCAAGGAGCACTTCCACACCAAGCTCGAATTTCTTCTTATTTTTATCATGACCATACGCATTTCCTTTTCCATTGTTATCCGCAAGCGCGACTGACAAAGAGGATAGAACAAGCATCACTGTCACAACCATAACCAACCACTTTTTCATATTCCGAACGCCTCCCCATTTTTTAAAAGATCGGAAAGAAGGAGCGCCTCTCCCCGATCATCAGTGTTAGTACGTTAATCCGTGTCCAAAGTCGTAAAGGATGCCGCCTGTTTCCCCTGGAATCGTGATCGGGAGCTTACCTGTTGGTGCATTTTCACCAAAAATAGTAGCAGCTGTCGCTTCAAAACTCGCTGTTCTAAAACCATACTGTGTGAGGTAACTGTCAACATCCGGATACGCCATAATGTCATATGGATTCCGAATCCCAACAGCAATAACCGGTGCATCTGCTTCATTCATGATGGCGTTAACCATCAGCATTTGCGGATGCTCAGGTGAACGCGTTCCTACGCTATACGTGTACGTTCCTACAATAATTTGATCAGCGGAAACAATCGTTTCACGCTGTTCATCCGTTAACGTGTAGCTGGAATTCGCTTCAATGACTGTCGTATTCTCATGCTGTGCTTTTACAGCGTCACCTAGCGTAGACACAAAACTTCTCCCAACCACGACTACGTGATCATCACTGTTTGCATCAAGCGGTAAAACATCCTCATTTTTCACAAGTGTGATCGACTTGTCGGCAGCTTCTTTCTCAACCGCTTTATGCTCGCCTGATCCAACGGTTTGAAGCGCTTCTTGAATTTGGTCTTCTACATCAATAGGATGCTCAGACTTGATAATCCCTCTGTTCACTTTTAACGTTAAAATGCGTTCAACGGACGCTTCAATGCGCTCCTCAGGAATATCACCTGATTCTACTGCTTCATATAATCCTTCTGCTACTTCCGGAAGACCAACAGGCATCAAGACAATATCCGTTCCTGCTTTCACGGCGCGGATTGCTGCATCGACAGATCCGAAGTGATCTTGAATCGCGCCCATGTTCATTGCATCGGTTGTAATGACGCCTTCATATCCCATCTCATCGCGCATTAATTCGGTTAACACTTTGTGAGAGAGCGTGGCAGGAAGCGAAATTTCCGTTCCATCTTTTTTTGAAATTACTTTCGTATCATCAATTTTCGGAAACGTCACGTGAGCGGTCATGATCGCGTCGATCCCAGCTTCCATCGCCTTTTGGAACGGATAAAGCTCTACTTCCATAAGGCGATCTTTGTCATAAGGAACTTCAGGCAGGCCGAGGTGAGAGTCTACGGCTGTATCACCGTGACCAGGGAAATGCTTTGCCGTTGCCGCTACGCCAGTTTCTTGAAGTCCTTTTGTATAAGCAATCCCGAGATCAGCAACAAGCTCCGGATCTTCTCCAAATGAACGAACGCCAATAACAGGGTTATCGGGATTGTTGTTCACATCCATATCAGGTGCAAAGTTCATATTGATTCCAAGAGAAGCTAGCTCTTCTCCAATCGCATGACCGACTTTTTCCGAAAGCTCTGGTGAACGCGTTGCGCCAAGCGCCATGTTCCCAGGCATGTCGGTTCCCGACTGAAGACGCGTAACGATGCCGCCTTCTTGGTCAATCGTCATCAGCATGCCGTATTTTTCAGAAGCCTCTTGATATTCAGCGACTAGCTTCGTTGTTTGTTCAGTAGTCACCACGTTCTCACGAAATAAAATCACGCCGCCAAGATGATACTGTTTGATCTGTGCTTCGATTTCCGGAAGCATCTCAGTGACATTTTCACCATTCCAGTTTCGGTAATCTGGCATGAGCATTTGACCAACTTTTTCTTCCATCGTCATGCCCGCAATCGCATTATCAATCAGGTTATACTTCTTTCCTTTTTGCTTAACGATCACTGGAGAAGACGATTTTTTATCCGCTTTATTCACTTTGTAATCAATCGCAATGCGATCGCTGCTTTCGCCATCAGAAACGCTAATGAATGTGCGGCCACGCTTACCTGTTAACGTAACCTCCCCATCCTCATCTACTTTCGCAACATTTTTATTCGATGACTTCCATGTAAGATTTTGCTCTGTTTTCATAAAATGTCCGTCTTCATAAATATGGAGTGGATGAAGGGTGATGGTATCTCCCTCAAACTCTGCGCTTACTTCAGGAACGTTTTCCATTAAAATGATTTGTGGCGCACCTTCTGCACTAGCCTTTGGCAGCCACATTTGTGAAAACATCATCACAAACGCCAATATCCCCACCGCGATTTTTCGTGCTTTCATTTTATCCCTCCTGTTTGTTGAAAATTAATAAGCTCGCTTCACCCATTCATTGCTTGTGAACGAGATTTTCTGTTGATCAAGTTTGGCATCATCAACGTACCAGCCGCGCTTATTCGTTGATCCGTCTGTATGATAAGTAAAGCGAACTTGTGTCGTATTCGCTGGAATCGTAACTTCTTCTCTTTCCCAACTTTCGCTTGCGCCAGTTAGCGACGCTACCTCTGTCCATTTCTCGCCATCCTCTGTAACCTCAACTGTTCCTGTATCATAGCCTTCCTCCATTTGATACCACGTATCAAACGAAAGTGTCGTTGCTTCGTCCACATCAACTTCAGCCGTTAACTGTTTGGACTCGTTATTGCCATATCCTGCAAACCACGGATCTGCTTTTTTATCCATCGCAACTGGAATCGCATCCGCTACTTGTCTCGCAAATGCTCGTCTCGTTGGTGACGTTGAAACTGTTTCGCGCGTTGGATGCACGCGGTTCGTTAACAGAATCGCAATCGTTTGATTTGTTGGGCTCACAACGATCGACGTTCCAGTATACCCGGTATGCCCGAGCGTCGTGCTTTCAGATAAAGCATCCATAAACCAGCCCTGCTGAAGCTCCCAGCCAAGTCCATGATCGTCTCCAGGGAACTCTGGAATCCGGTTCTCCGTTAAAAGTTTGACAGTTGCCGGCTCTAGAATCCGCGTTCCGCCGTAGCGTCCTTCCATCAAATACATATGTGCAAATTTCGCGAGGTCCGATGCCGTTGAAAATACACCGGCATGACCAGCTACTCCGTCAAGTGACCAGGCGCTTTCATCATGCACCTCGCCCCAAACGAGTCCACGATTTGTCCACGGCTGGTATTCGGTTGCGGCGATTCGTTCTTTTAATTCAGCAGGCGGGTTATACATCGTATCGTCCATGCCAAGCGGCTCTGTGATTTCCTGCTTTACATACTCATCGAGACGCATACCTGAGAGCCTCTCAATCAAAGCACCAAGCGTAATCATGTTCAGGTCGCTGTATGTATAGTCTGTTCCTGGCGCTGATTGAAGTGGGTATTGAAAGACATACTCTAAGCGATTGTCTCGATCTTCTCCGATTGTGTAAAGAGGAATCCACGGTTTAAATCCAGAGGTGTGGGTCATGAGCTGTTCAATCGTCACGTTTTCTTTTCCATTTGCCGCAAATTCAGGAATGTACTTGGCAACAGGGTCATCTAACTGAAATGCCCCATCCTCATAGAGCGTCATCGCCGCCGTCGTTGTGAAGAGCTTACTAATAGAAGCAAGATCAAAAATGGTATTCTCGCTCATTGGAATCGGATTGTCCATTTCAGTAAAGTCGCCATCTGTGTATTGAGCCGAATATCCGTACGCTTCTTCCTTCACGATCTGTCCTCTTCTTGCAACAAAAGCAACAGCGCCAGGCATTACTTGATCCTCAATGGCGCTTTGCAGTAAACCGTCAATCTTTTGGAGCGGTTCTTCACGCATTCCTGCTCCTTTGTATGAGCCAGGATGAAGAACAGGAGAGGTTGGTCCCGGGTTATCCCAAGAAAAAGCGGGGTGAGCTTTTCTCGATTGATGCATGTTAACCTTTCCCTCTTTTTCGATTGTCGGACCGGGTGCAGCTAATCCTGATCCAGGGGCTAAAAGTGACGTTCCAAGTGCCGTAGTTAGAAGCAGCGACAGCGTTTTTCTTCTCATAGTGCCCTCCTCTTATTAGTTGAATACAGCTAAATGAATGACTCCTCCCTTTCCAAATGAACTAACATTCAGAATATTCTATTCAAATCGTACCCTCTTCCTTTATAGTCGTCTATACCACTTAAGTCATGGATTACCAAAAAACAGCGTCATTTATAGACCATTCCGCATAGGTCATTGGAATGAATTTGAAGTATTGTAACAATTAATTTAAGTTCGTTTTGTAGCTTTATTTCAAAATTTGAGAGAATTCGGGTGGTGACAGGCACTTGCGGTTTTTTCAGTCCTTCGAGGAGAGACTTTTATGTGATTTTGTCTTTATAGGGGGCCAGGTACGTCACCGGTGACGTACCTGACCCCCTATAAATAACCTCTTTCAATTCAACGCACTAAGCAACAACCCCCAAAACCTCTCCTGATCAATACCACGCGTAAATTTCACATTGGGCTCTCTTCCCGTTACATGCAGTAGGTCCACGCAGGTGGTGCCGTATGTAAATTCTCCCTTCGTCTCAATATCCACACGAACCGTCTCGAATTCAAAAATCGATTCATCGATTAAATACGCAATCGTGCACGCATCATGAATCGGGGCCCCTTCAAAACCAAAAACATCTTTATAGGTTTTGGTGAAATAAGCAAGAAGTTCTCCAACAAATTCAGAAATAGGACTACCAATTGAAGCGATTTGTTCAAGTATAGCTGGGGTGGTGATCGCCTGGTGCGTTACATCAAGCCCAAACATGGTAACGGGAACGCCGCTGTTAAAGACCAGTTCCGCCGCCTCTGCATCAACGTAAATATTAAACTCAGCCGTAGGCGTCCAATTCCCAAACGTACCCCCGCCCATCAGAACAATTTCTTGAATTTTTTCAACGATCGCCGGTTCTTTTTGAAGAGCTAATGCGATATTTGTGAGCGGACCTGTCGGAACCAGCGTAATCTCACCATCCGAAGCCAACAAACGCTCTATGATAAAATCGACCGCATGCTGATCAATCGCCTTTTTTTGTGGCACTTTAGGTAGCTGAGGTCCATCTAGTCCCGAATCACCGTGAATATCGGGCGCAAATTCACGCACTTTTACAAGCGGTTGCTCGGCACCACGTGCAACAGGTACATCCAGCCCTAGCAAATCACACACTTTTAACGCATTCAGCGTCGTTTTCTCAAGTTCAACATTTCCTGCCACCGTTGTAATGCCTTCTATCTGGATTCGATCACTTGATGCGGCCAGAATAATTGATATTGCGTCATCATGACCCGGATCACAGTCTAAAATCACTTTTCTTTTTTCGCTCATGAAGCATTGCTCCTTTTAGGTAAAATGGAAGAACCCTGATCGGCTCCAACTTTGGAGGGGAGTCAGGGTTCGAACTCTATTGATTTCAAGCGTTTATTAGATTTGAGATTTGTTTAAAAAGTCTTTCAGTGTACAGAGAGACATACGCTCCCCCCTACAACCCAACAAACTCCTTCTTACGTTCCCGAAACACCGTCCAATTCTTAAACCCAATCTCCTTGAGCTTTGCGCGAACTTCTTCAAACTCTTCTCCCACTCGTGCTGGCCAATGAGCGTCTGAACCAAACGTTACACCTACACCGTAATGACACGCCATTTCAAGCATATCATTTGCCGGGTACCAGCCACCGCAGTCTTTATGCTTACCAGATGTGTTAATTTCAATCGTTGATTCGAGCTCACCGAGTCGCTTGATCGCTTTTTCTACCTCAGGCGTTTCCACATTCGTGAAATCAGGATAAAAGCCTTTCATCGCGTCAATATGAGCTAAAATATCAAAAACGCCGCTTTCAGCTGACTCAACAATTAACTTGTAATAATGTTCTTTCTCCTTAAGAATATCTTCTTCGGTTAAATTCTCCCATCGACTTTTATCAAAGATGTTGTTTCCATTACTAAAATGAACGGAGCCGATAATGTAATCAAATGGATACTGGTCATAAATGCTTTTATATAATGGGTAATGCTCTTGAAAGAAATCGGATTCTACACCGAGTAAAACGTCAATTTTCCCTCGATACTTTTCTTTTAAAGTCAGTACCTCCTCCACATAAGAAGCAAACTCGCTCTTTGCCATCGCGATACGCGGCAATGCGCGATCCTTTTCACTCGCAAAAAACGGCGAATGATCCGATATGCCAATCATCTGTAGATCATTTTGAATCGCTGCTTTTATGTACTCTTCAATCGTAGCCTCCGCATGCCCGCACCGTTCATGATGCGTATGGTAATCAAATTTCATCCTTTTGCTCCTTCCAAATAATAGTAAGTATTTATATCATAATCCTATCATAGTTCTTCTACTCTATAAGACTATTTTCCTCTCGACATCAACTGACAAATAGCGGGTGGTGACAGGCACTCTATATTTAGAAATGATGAACTTTTATAAGTTAAAGGTCCTTATTTGTATTGCTAGATTCCATCGGTATAAGTTCCTAAATACGGATTTGATTCGAAACGATCAAGAGACCTCTTTCTTATTTATAAGAACATTTCTCCTTCGAAATAAGGATTTTCAATAACCCGATTCTCTTCTATATCCGCTTTATGTAAATCAGAGTTTACACTCAATGAATATACTATCAGTTGTAGTAAATGTTGAAAGGATGATGATAATGAAGCGGAAAAAGAAGATTGCAGCGTTCACAATGAGTATGGCTCTGATTGGAAGTTTACTTTCGCCAGGGGCTGCCTCAGCGAGTGGAAATGAAAAAACACCAAGTATGAACACTAGCAAACTACTAAACGTTGCCCATAGAGGGGCTTCAGGACATGCACCTGAACACACAATTCCATCTTATGAACTTGGTGAAGAAATGAAAGGTGACTACATTGAAGTAGACCTTCAAATGACAAAGGATGGAACGCTTATCGCGATGCATGATGAGTCAGTTGATCGAACCACAAACGGGACAGGCCTTGTGAAAGACTATACACTGGAGCAGATAAAAGAGTTAGATGCTGGTAGCTGGTTTAATGAAAAATATCCTGAGAAAGCTGATCCAACTTACGAAGGCATTCAAGTACCTACTTTTGAAGAAGTGATTCAAACTTTTGGGACAGGCGCTCGCTATTATATTGAAACAAAATCATCCGAAGTTTATCCTGGCATGGAAGAAGAATTACTTCGCGTTCTAAACAAATATCATTTAACAGGTGTTAATGAACGATCTAGCAAAGTGCTTATCCAATCATTCAGTCAAGAGAGTTTAATGAAAATGCATAACCTGAATCCGAACTTGCCCCTCATTCAGCTCATTTCATATAAAGAGCCTGCTACGATTTCAGAGAATGAATTACAAGAGCTCTCTAAATACGCTGTCGGTGTCGGCATGTCTGCTTCAAAAATTGATGAAACCTACGTCCAAAAAGTAAGAAATGCAGGATTTCTTATCCACCCTTATACGGTAAATGACAAAGAAGAAATGACGCGTTTATTGGACTGGGGCGTTACAGGAATGTTTACGAACTATCCGGATGTTTTGAATGATGTACTTCATGGTAAATGAACGAAAAAAAGGTCCTCGTTGGTTACTGCCAACAAGGACCCTTTTTACATTCACCATCCGTATTGCTGAAGGAGCTCTGCCACCGCAGTGTGATCGCTCTCTTCCGCTAACCCAAATGCCTCTTCACTTTCCTCAATAGAAGAAGGAAGCGCTCCAGCTACGAGGAATGCTTCAACAAGAGAAGTGTTGTCTTGTTTGATTGCTTCAAACAGCAATGGCTTCCCATTGTAACGAGTATTCGCATCGCCGCCTCTACCTAATAGCAAGGAAACTAGTTCAGTAGACTTTTCTTCAGTAACTGCAATAGCCAGCGCACTTTCCTCATTGTTTTCAACCGTAAAGTTTGGATTTGCTCCAGAATCAAGAAGTAGCGTAATTATTTCTTCATTTCCTTGAATGATGGAATAAGTTAATAAAGTATCATGCTCGCCTTCCACTTCTATTTCTAGGTTAGGATTATAACCATTGTGTAATAAAATTTTGATGAGTTCGATGTTTTCTTCTTTTACTGCTTTGACTAACATTTCCTCATTTCCGATTTCAAAATGAGCACCCATTTTTAATAGCAAGTCAACAATTTCGTTATTTCCTTGTTCGACTGCTACTTCTAGAAGGTTCTCATTTTTCTCATGATTTACTTCAGCATCCCCATCGTGATCCGATTCTTCGTGATCATGTACTTCTACCCCGTTCAGAAGCAGGAACTCGACGAGCTTGCTGTCTCCTTCCATGACCGCGTAAGTAATTGGTGATACGCCATCATTATTTACTGTATTCGGTGAAACGCCCTCATGAAAAAGATCCTCCATCTCCTTTAATGTCGTTTCATCTGAACGATTCTGATAGAGAAGTTGCCACAATTGGTCTTCTTCCGTAAGAACGTCGGTGTCTGCTCCTTGGTTTTCTGCACTAGCTTCTTTATGTGATTCAGACGTCGTGTTATCTCGATTTAATTCAGAACATGCCGCTACCACGATCAGCATGAGCATCCAAAGTAACTTTCGCTTCATTATTTCCCTCCAACTGTCTAAAAAGTCAATTCCTAAACCATTATATCGTGAATCATTGTGAGGAAGGATTAAAATTTAGTGAAATATGTCTTCGAATGGGACAACTTACGCCTGTCATACAATTTAATAGTCAAGCTTCAGGGAGGACGAAACGTTGTCATATTTTAAAACGAGGAGGAAGCGTGGAGGTTCAGGAAAGATTATTTTTAGCTTAATCGTCTTGCTGCTTCTCGGTGGCAGCATCGGTATTTGGATCTGGAAACAACCAAAATCACAAGCTGTAGCAACTGTAAAAGAGTTTTATTTATATGAACAAAGTGGTGATTTCAAGAAATCTTGGTCCCTGTTTCACTCTGAGATCAAAAACCGGTTTTCAGATGAACAATACAGCCAATTACGCTCCCAACTGATCACGCAGGATATTGGGGCCACGTCATTTACTTTTGATGTTGGAAAAGTGAAGACAAAAAAGAACTGGCGATCGGGAGTAAACGGCGTCATTATGAAAAAAGTCTATAAGATAAAAGTAACCCAGCATTTTCAAAATCAGTTCGGTAATTTTGATCTCGTTCAGGAAGTGTTCGTCGTTAAAGAAGAAGGAGAGTTTAAAGTTTTGTGGGACTATAAATAACGAGGAATTTAACTAAATAAACGTTTGTTTAAGAAAAAGGTGCTGGACGAAGCATCTTTTTTTTGATTTTGCTTTATTTTGATAAGGGAAATGCCATGATGAGTTCCTCTCGTGCAGACACATAATCACAGTATTGTTTTTTCTTTTCTTCAAGCGTACCTGGGTAACTCTCTATTAGTGGAAGTACGTTAAGATAAGGTTTTTTCATAGGAACTTTCAGCCCATAATAGCGATAACTGGACCATGGGTAATCTGCTGGTTGTAAGACGAGGTTTGCTTTCAATGGATTGAGGTGAATATAGCGACTAACTTCTAACATATTCGCTGGGGTGTTAAGCGGCTCATCAAAATAACGTTTCTCAAAAACGTGACCAGTCAACTCGTACCTTCCATTAAAATAGGTTGCGTAACGCTTGTTCACAAGAGACATAATTTTTGAAATCGGCTGTTCTTTTGATCGGAGTTGAAGATGATAGTGATTATTCATTAAACAATAAGAAGCTAACTCAAATGGATGTGTTTCGAAGACTTGCTGAAGGATATACAAAAACGTGCGGTAATCTCTCTCATCTTTAAAAAGAAGATCTTTTCGGTTTCCTCGACTTACGATGTGATAAAAATGATTTGGGAGCCAGACCCTCGGTTTTCTCACCATCTCATGTATGTTGCTAGGTGAGCATGGACTGACCCCTTGCCCCATAGACGCTTCGTCAAAGTTCTTCCTCCTCTGCTTTTTTTCTACTCTTTCTCCAAGAATAATCTTCCTTTGCTTACCCGTCAATGGAATCTCTTCGACAAATACCGGGCGGTGACAGGCACCATCTACTCACCCGCCGCCCAGCAGTCAGCCCCTCATTCAACCTGATGAGGGGGCTTTTCTCCGTTCAACACTTTCAATAGATTCATCATAGCTACTTCTGCCATCTTAAGCCTTGTTTTCCTACTCGCACTTCCGATATGTGGCAGGGTTACTACGTTTGATAAACTTAAAAGAGGATGATTGAGTGATACTGGCTCTTCTACGAAAACATCTAAACCAGCAGCCCAAATATCGCCGTCCTTAAGCGCATGATAAAGAGCTTCCTCGTTAACAATTCCCCCTCTTGCTGTGTTGATTAAAATAGCGGTTTCTTTCATCATCCTAAGTTCTTTCACTCCAATTAAGTTCTCCGTCTCTGAGGTTAACGGTGTTAAGACACAAACAAAATCAGAATCTTTTAAGAGCTGATTGAGTTCAGCAAATTGAAGACCCATCTTATCTTCAGCTTCTTGATTTCTACGACGGTTGTGATAAAGAACATTCATATCGAATCCTTTGGCTCTTTTCGCCACGGATTCTCCGATTCTTCCCATGCCAATGATTCCTAACGTTGCTCCGTGTATGTCTTGACCGGTTAGTTGCATGGGAGTCCAGGCTTCCCATTTTCCTTCGCGTAAATAGGTGGAAGCTTCAGGAATTCTTCGAGCTGTTGCCATCAGCAAAGCAAAGGTTAAGTCAGCTGTCGTTTCCGTCAGCACACCCGGTGTATTTGTCACAACAACTCCCTTTTCTTTAGCTGCTTGAATGTCGATATTGTTATAACCTACTGCCATGTTCGCTACGACTTTAAATTTAGATGCCTTTTCTAAAAGCGAGCGATCAATTTCTTCGGTTAACATACAGAAAAGTCCGTCCGCCTCTTGGATTTCTTGCTCAAGAACATCAGGAGGTACAGGTTCTTCCTCAGATTCCCACATCTTCAACTCACAATTTTGACGTAAACTATTAACAATTTCATCTGGTAATTTTCGCGTCAGATAGACTTTAGGTTTCAACACTTTTCTCCACTCCCAGCTGTTATTTTCCCCCATGCTACACTTTTCACGAATAAAGTCCAAATCCCTTTTCCACATAGAGACATTACCCGGGAAATTTCGTAATAATGCTCTCTTTATAAACTGAATATTGTGTTAATATGAAGAAAAAAGGAACTTGAGGTGAATTATGTCTCAAAACGAGCATTTTTCGTATCCTATCCGCGTTCGCTATTCTGAGATTGACGGTCAAAAAATTGTTTTTAATGCCCATTATTCCACTTACATCGACATTGCTACGACCGAGTATTTCCGACATGTTCTTGGTGACCGGTTACAACAGCTTGCTGACGATCACTCATTTGATCCCGTATTAAGAAAGATTACCCTTGAGTTCATAAAACCGGCGAAGTTAGATGACGTTCTTGACGTGTTCTGTCGCGTTACGAAGCTTGGGAAATCTAGTTTTGAACTGAGTCATACAATTATGCGAAATGATGAGCTCCTTGTGAAAGCTGAAGTCATACAAGTGAATTATGATATGAAAAGTGGTAAAGCGCAGTTGATTCCTCAGCAAATTAAAGATGCACTGAGTCACTTTGAAAAGTTAATTGAACATTAGATCTAAGAATCTCATAAAAAAGTGGCATGCATTCACGCACACCACTTTTTAAGTTAACCAATTTTCCGATACTCTTCTGCCATTTGCATGCTTTTTGGTTGAGTAAAACTTGATATAACCACTACAAGAACAATGTTACTGATTAACCCCAAAATACCTGCGTGGATATCAAAAGGTGTGCTTGAAGCTACTAGTTGAAAATAGTAATTCACAAATGTACCAGCCACAAGTCCGACGATAACAGCGGAACCTGTGATCCGCCTTGAGTATAGGGCACCATAAACGCCAGGCGCAAATTGAACAATGGAGCCGTAAGCGCCAAGAAGTAAGGCAATTAATCCTTGGCCACCGAAAACAGTAATAAAATATGCAAGACCACCAATCACGAAAACACCGATTCTCATCAAAAGAAGGGTTGTTTTGTTCGTTAGATCCGTTTTCACATTTTTAATTACACCATCTGTAAATTCAAGAGAAGCACTATGAGTAATCGCATCAGCTGAAGACATGGCGGCAGCAAGAGCACCTGCACCAACTAATCCATACACCCACCCTGGCAAGCTTAATACAGCGGTGATTAAGTAAGGAAGAATTTCATCAGGTGAACCGATGAGTGAAGCATCTACAACATTGGCAGCCGCGAACCCTACAAATAATAACGGAATTAAAAACAAGGCGAAAATCGGATAGACAAGCACGGTTTTTTTGATCGTTCTGGCATTTGAAGCGTATGATTTCGAGAAAAGATGTGGCCACATGAGAAACCCAATGACCGATACTAGAATTGTGGTAGTATAAGCAGTTGGTGACATAGCTGACCCTTGATTTCCAATCTCAAGAAAACCAGGCTTTGCATCCACCAGGTCAGTAAACATCCCTGATACACTATTGTGAAGCTGGTTCACAATAGCCAGACCAACCACCCAGGAGATAATAATCATGAGTAATCCTTGAAAAACATCTGACCACGCTGCCGCTCGTAAGCCTCCTGTTGCAACATACACAACAACGATACCGTAAGAAACAAGCGCACCAAGCCAGAAAGGAATTCTTCCTTCCGTCATAATATTAAATATGTAAGCCATGCCTTTCATCTGGGTGGCTAAATACTGAATTGAGGCAAGCACCGCAATCAAACCAATTAATATTGGAAGTACTCGACTATTGTATCTCTTTTTCAAAAAGCCTGAAACAGTATAAATGCTGTACTTCCTTCCGATCTTACCAATCTTCGGACCGATAATGTACCATGGAAGAATGGCAAAAGCAGTATATGTAAGAATATAAAGAGCAGGTGCACCTTTTGAATATGCCCAGCCTGGTGCGCCAAGGAACGAGAAGGCGCTAAATACTGCTCCACCCATTAAGAACCACATCACGAAAAGTCCTAACTTTCCACCTGCTACTGCAAATTCATCTAGTGAGCTTTTATCCTGATTTCTTCCAGCCAAAACACCAATTACAAGAGCAATAACCAAATAACCAATCATAATAATCATTGCAATTTGCCATGCTTCCATTTACTGCACCTCCTCTTCGTCTTTATCTGGATCTAAGATATACATCATTAGGACAATTAAAAATGTTACAATAATCCATGCAATTACCCAGAATACTGAAAAGGGTAGACCTACGATAAATGGTGTACTTCGATTTCCAAGTGAAAAGAGAGGAAAAATCAGTAGAAGTAAGGGAATGACTAAAGACGTACAATATATCGTTGTAAATTTCTTTTTACTCACAAAACGCCCTCCTTTTGATTTGAAAATACAATTTCTCCATTGATCATCGTAAGATCGACACTAACCTCCTTTAGCCTATCTGGTTTACACGTAAGAATACTTTCATTAAGAATGACAAAGTCGGCTAGCTTTCCACTTTCGATACTCCCTTTCTCGTTTTCTTCAAAACTCGCATATGCTCCTGACAATGTATAGGCTTTAATCGCATCTTGAATCGAAATCCCTTGTTCATTTCCAATCACGTTTCCTGATTTACTATGACGTGTAACCGCCGCATAAATACCTAGTAGAGGATTTACATCTGTAATTGGGCTATCTGATCCTATTGCAAAAGGGATATTGTTTTCGACAAAGTCCTTTAGTGGAAACATAATTTGAGTTCTATCTCCATAATCCTGAACATACCCATCACCAAATTCATAGAGAAAAGCTGGGTTCGGAATCGGAATAACTTTTAAAGATCCCATTCTTTCTAACAGATCAGATGGGGTCATCGCAGCATGCTCGATACGATGACGGTGATGATTGATGGGAGTATCAGCCAATCCTCTTTCAATCGTTCGAAGCATCATTTCAACAGCTTGATCACCAATTGCGTGCGCTGTAATTTGCCAACCTTTTCTATGTGATTCTATAAGGGATTGATCAAGTTCATCTTGTTGCAAATATAGAATTCCTGAGTCATCAGGATTGCTCGAATATGGCTCTCGGGTTTTCGCTGTTGGGCCACTGCTACTTCCGTCAATAAACACTTTAGCTGGACCAATTTTAAACCACTCATCGCCAAGACCAGTTACAATTCCACTCGCAAGTCCCTTTTCTACCATCTTCCCTGATTCGTGAAGTGACCCATAGAGTGTGTAAACACGTTGTTGGATGGCTTTTGACGAAACAGCTTTTTGTAATGAGCGTATATGTGAAGGCCCATAACCTCCTGCATCATGTACACTCGTAATACCATGCTTTAAGAAATGTTCAGAAGCAATCTTCAATCCGGTTTGGATTTGTTCCTCAGAATGCATCGCTTGTAAAAAGAAATTCATATGAGCGGACTCGAGTAATACGCCCGTTAACTCTCCATTTTCTCTTCCATATTTACCACCTGAAGGGTCAGGGGTATTATGTGTTATTCCAGCCATTTCTAGCGCTTTACTGTTCACACACGAAAGATGTCCACACGTTCTTACTACAATAATCGGGTGCTCAGTTGAAACTTGATCAAGATCCCATCTCGTGAGATGACGTCCAAGAGCATTTTGATTATATCCCCACCCACGAATCCACTCTCCTTTTGATGTAAGAGGAACACGATTGGACAGTTTCTTAATAATGTCATCGATTCCGCTAACTTCTTTACAATTCACATCGAGGTAATTCGTGCCAAACAATTCAAGGTGAGCATGTGCATCAATAAACCCAGGCAGCAAGCTTCTGCCTTGTAAATCGATGAGTTGAGTATGTTTCCCCTGAAATTGTGCCACTTCTTCATTTGTACAAGTGGCAAGAATGCGGTTTCCCTTAATTGCTACTGCTTTTTTAATCGAGAAGGCCTCATCAACCGTAACAACCTCGCCATTGAAAAAAATGATATCTGCCTGCAATCCATCACCCCTCCTCATCGATCGCAATCCGCACTGCTGTCTGATAAAGCAACTGAACCCCCTTCTCAATATCATCCATTTCGGCAAATTCAAGCGGATTATGACTGATGCCTTTTTCACATCGAACGAAAATCATTCCGTAGTCACTGATATACGACATAAAAAGAGCATCGTGAAATGGACCGCTCATTAAAACGGGCGATTCATAACCGAGTTTCTTATCTTCTTCGCTCATGATTGCTTTAATCCAATCTGCACAATAGCGTGGTTCACTCCTGGTGTCTTCCGTAATCGTGTACGTAAGCTTGTAAATCGAGGCAGCTTCTTCAATAATCGTGTAGAGCTTTTTTTCGAGCGTGGTGCGATGCTCAAGATCGATATCACGTAAATCCATCGTAAATTCCACTTTCTCCGGAATAATGTTACGAGAGTTCGGAAATACCTGGACACTTCCAACGGTACCGACCGTTGTTTCTTGTCCTTCTTCTTTAATGAGGTGATCAAATTTCGTAATAATCTCACTCGCTCCAACCATGGCATCTTGCCTTAATGGCATCGGAACGGAGCCAGCATGGCCGGCAAATCCTTCAAGCGTGACGGTTAGCCAGATTGGTCCTGAAATTCCTGAAACAATTCCTACAGGTTTATTTTTAGATTCTAAAACAGGCCCTTGCTCAATATGAAGCTCTAAGAATGCCTCAATATCTCCGTTTTTGTAGACGGGACTTTCTGTGAGATCAGGTTCGACACCGAATTCTTTCAGTGCTTCTTTTCGCGTCATTCCATTCTTATCTTTCCGCTCAAGTTCACCTTCCTCTAGCAGGCCAGCAAGTGCTCTCACACCGAAGACACCTTTGTTAAAACGGGAACCTTCTTCATCTGAAAAACAAATCACCTCAATCGTTCGCTTCGGTATGATGCCGTTATCTTTCATCGTATGTACAACCTCAATCGCACCAAGTGCGCCGGCTGTTCCGTCAAAGCGCCCGCCATACGGTTGAGAGTCGATGTGAGATCCAAGCATAAGAATTGGCTTATCCTTCTCGGATCCCTCTATCCTTCCTATTAAATTCCCAAAACCATCGATACGAGCTTCCAAACCAGCAGCTTCCATCCACCCCTTCACGACCTCAACTGCTTCTCGATCTTCCTTCGAATGCGCTAGACGACATACACCCGTCTCACCAATCTTTCCGATATTAGCTAATTCTTCAAGATGACTCTGTAAACGATCGCGGTTAATTCCCATTCACACTCATCCTTTTCAACGTTTTATTCACTATAGCAAAGCCGTTTTGAATGATCATTGTACACAATGTCGTTTAATAATTGAATATTATATATATTTCGTCTATTTAATCTGCAGCATGACGCAAATGACCTGCCATTCGTTCGACAAAATCACCCAAAAACCGGGTGGTGACAGGCACCGATCGACTGTTCGAACAACCACTTCCCGAACGATCCCTCTTGTCACACTCACCCTAATTGCATATAATAAAGCTAGAGAACATAAGGTATAAAAAAGAACGCCGGTGCTTTCGCACCAGCGTCCATACAGCTGCTCCGCATGACGAGCGGCGGCTCAAAAGGCAAAAAGTAACTCACCTTAATCCTTGGCCGGGGCAGGGTGGGTTACTTCTTTTTATTACTAGAAACCGTAATAATTGTGACCACGAGAGAAGCAAAACTAATCATTAAAACAAGCGCCTCAAATGTGCTCATCATTATAGGCAGCACCCCCTTTCTTCAACGGGGTACCGCCGCCCACCCTGCTTTGCAACTGATACTTATTATCTTATCATAGACCGCTATCTTAATTGGATAGACCATTTACCTATGTTGGTCTCAAAACTTCATCTGCTAACATCCTAAATAAAGCAAAAAGAGGTGGGGAATCCCCGCCTCTTTTCTCTTACAATGGCCTGTCATCAAAATCATAGTCTGCTGGATTTGGTGCCACGCGCGCTTTTTCAAGAGCTGGCGTATCTGGTCTTGCCACTTGATAGACAGAGGCTCCAACAATTTCTGCTACATTTTGAAGCTTCTCTTTGCTAATTTTATCAATTGTATCTTCAGGAGAATGGTACCACGGCTCAAGCGGAGCGTGAATAAAGAGAGCCGCTGGAATTCCTTTTAGAAAGAAAGGCACGTGATCGCTTCGACCGAGTTCACCATAGTCAACTGCGCCTGAAATCCTTGCTCCAGCTGAGGCACCAAGATCAGTGACGAGATTCTTATTTCCATCAGGAGTGAACATGATAAGTTCTCCTGCATCGCGACTCCCAACCATATCCAATTGGAAATGAGCGACTGAGTTTTCGATCTCCTCATCAGTCAAAGAGTCCGCATAATAATAGGAGCCGACCAATCCTTTTTCTTCCGCTCCAAAAGTGACAAATCGAAGTTCCGTATCAGTAGGGGTTTTCGCCATAATTCTCGCTAGCTCAAGCGTAGCAGCTACTCCTGAAGCATCATCGTTTGCCCCTGGTCCATTTGGAACAGAATCGTGATGCGCGCCAACGGTCACAATTTGCCCGGTGTCTTTATTCGGATGAGGCTCTTTTTTCGCAATGACGTTATAAGAAGTTTTATCAACCGTCCCAGCGTTTTCTACGCTTACAGTCGCTTGAACGTCTTCCTTTTTCAGTTGATCAACAAGTTGAAGACCCGCTTCTCTTGTAATTCCTACAGCTGGAATATCTTGTCCTTCATAAGCATAGCCAAATGAATTCCCAGAGCGTCCTTCGCCGTTAAACATAATAACGCCAATCGCTCCTTTATCGTAGACGTTCTGGATTTTTTCGTAAAAACTATAAGAACCGCGCTCAATTAATGCGATCTTCCCCGCTACTTCATCGCCCACTTCATCTTTAGACCCAAGTCCTACATATACAAGGGATCCTGAGACACGATCGTTAATCGAGCCTTCAAACGTATGAACATCGCCAGGAAAGACTTGATCATTCAAGGCAAGCGATGAAGTTCCACCATCCCACTCTTGAATGGTAAACGGCTGCAATTCAGTCTCATACCCATACCGCTCAAACTCGCTTTTTATGTACTGAACGGCTTGGTACTCCCCTTCCGTACCAGCTTCACGAGGTTGCTTTGATAAGAGGGCAATGTTGTTATACATGTTTTCACTACTGATTTTCTTAATTACTTTGTTGTCAAACGCATGGTCAGCTTGTTCATTTGGTACCGGTTTTGCCGCATCAACAGTGAAAGACATAGGACTTAGGACTAAACCCGTGGCAAGAGCTACTGTAACCGCTTTCTTTCGCAAACGAAATTCCTCCTTAAGATTAGTGATCAGCATAATTATTCCATTAATCCAATGTTTAGTAAATTAAGGAATCTAGTCTAAAAAGAGGTAGGGTAGTAAAAACTGGACTTTTAACCTAGAAGAAATTGCACTAATTTACTCTAGTTCAGTCGAAATTAAGATATATGTGTAGAGAAAATGAGCATTCTCGGTCATTTTTTAGTCGCATTAAGTTTTGTGATCGTTTTGACCACATACGAAATCATCCTTTAGTCAAATCAACAAAGAGCCCTTCAAAGATGAAGAGCTCTTCAATATTTCCTTAGCTTTCATTCGACAATTTCTCTCAAAAAGCGGGTGGTGACAGGCACCGTTATACCGTTATCACGCTCTCCACAATCTCAAGAGCACTTCCTCCTGCACATTCGCATGCTTCTTCGTCGTTAGCAAACTGACGCTCACATAACCAAGAAGCGAAAGTAACACCGGGAACACAACCGTATGCATCCCAAACGCATTTGGCATAAACGTATGAAAGCCAATATAACTGCCAACACCTACAAGAATGGAGGCCATTGCTCCACTCGCATTCCCTCGTTTCCAGTAGAGTCCCATAACGACTGGCCAAATAAAGGCCGCCTCAAGTCCCCCAAATGAAAACAAATTTAACCAGATAAGAAGTTCAGGCGGATTGACGGCCATCGCAAATACTAATACGCCTAATACTGCGGTCACACCTACGCTAAATCGCTTGATCGTTTGATCACTTGCTTCAGGCTTCACATAATTCAAGTAAATGTCTTTCACAATCGCAGAACTAACGAGAAGTAACAGAGAGTCGACTGTCGACATGATCGCAGCCATTGGCGCTGCTAGAACAATCCCAGCAAGCCAGGATGGTAGCACCTCTAGTGCAATCCTCGGCATTACCGTATCGCCAACTTCAATTCCAGGTAAAACGGCACGCGCAAATACGCCCGTGAGGTGCATTCCAAGCATGATCACACCTACGACGATTGTTCCGATAATGAGAGCGCGGTGCATCCCTTTTGAACTTTTATAAGACATGGCTCTGACAGCCACTTGTGGTAACCCAACAACACCAACACCTACCAGAATCCAGAAAGATGAGACGTACAGCGGTGTCAGAGATTGATCAGCGCCAAATGGAGAGATCAAATCAGGATTTTCAGCCCCTAGCGTCGTAATAATGTTTTCAACACCCCCACCAGCAATGACAGTTCCGATGAGAATGACTAGTGTTCCACCGAACATCACAACACCCTGTACTGTGTCCGTAATCGCTACCGCTCGAAATCCACCGATAATAACGTAGACAAGAACCGAGGCGGCAAAAAGAAACAGCGCTCCCGTATAAGGTAGGCCGGTTAACGATTCAATGAGCCGCGCGCCACCAATCCACTGAGCGGCCATCGCAGAAAACAAGAAAATGATAATACTAAGCGCAGATAAAATAACCACGCCTTTACTCTGATAACGCTCCTTTAGGAAATCAATTAACGTAACCGCTCGAATTTTCCGAGCCATAATAGCAAACTTTTTCCCGAGCACCGATAATACAAAATAACCTGTGGCGAGCTGCGTCATCGATAAGAGGACCCAGCCAAGTCCCATCGTGTAAGCGACACCAGGACCACCAATGAAGCTACTTGCACTTCCATATGTAGAAACCATTGTCATCGCAAGAATAAATCCACCAAGTTCACGGCTTCCAAGAAAATACTCCTGTAAAAAGTTCGATGTTGATTTCAAATGGGTAGAAGCATAGAACCCGATTAAAAAAATGATAACAAGAAAGATAAGGAGTGGAATCACAACGTCCCAGTTCATTCGCCTTCCTCCTCATCAAACGAAACTTCTTTAAACAAGAAGACAACCGCTAAAATCACGAGGACGATCACAATCCCGGTTCCGAGCACACAGCTGTAGAAAAACCACGCTGGCAGCCCCCATATATATTGATAGTCATCTACTGGTTTTGATCCAAAACCGTAAGCAAACCCATACCATATAATAAAATTAATGATAACAAGAACGACGCCGATGAGCGCTTCACGATTGGCGATTCGATAGCGTGGATCATCTTTTGGCATCTTATCGTGTTGCTCCATGCTTTTCCTCCTTTAAGACAAACCTCGTTCTATTATAACCAGAAGAAAGCTTCAACCATAGTGATAAGATTTTATCGTGATTGATCAGTTGGTAAAACATTCAAAAAAACGCCTATCATCTACCGACGCTTTGGTTTATGTCCTGTTTAAACAAACGTTTATTTAAGTACAACTACGCCTTCCGATAAGCCCTTCTCTCAGCATAAGTAACACATTTATAACAAACCGGCTTCCGATTGCCCACATCATCTAAATAATACTGTGGACGTACAGGCTTCTTCTTACAAATCATGCACTTCTCTAACCCCATCAATCTTCCGAAAAAACCCTTCATTTCTGTCACCCTCCTTACCTTTAATAAACTAAATGAAAGCAAGATGAAACACAATACCCGCGCATCACCATAAATCCTGTTAAACTAATAAGACAACATACGACAAATACCGGGTGGTGTCAGGCACTACGCAACAGGCACTGCTGTACTACGCCATACGTCCCGCCCGTCTACCAAAAGGATGAGCCCATACATGAAAGTAATTCTTGCTACGCCTTTCTATCATCAGCTTCGTGGTAATACCATTACCGTCCAGCGTATCGCCCGGGGGTTAAACGAAGCAGATATTGAGACGGAAGTCATTTCTATAACCGAACAAACAAATTCGATCGCGGTTCTAAAAGAAGCAGATTTAATTCATGGCTTTAACGCTTATCGTTTTTATCAGTTTATGAAAACCTTAAGCATTCCGATCACCAAATATACGATTACGCTCACTGGAACGGATCTGAATCATGATCTAACGAATCCACACAGACAGCATGATGTGATCGCCTGCTTGAAAGCTGCGCTCGCGGTACACGTTTTTGATGAAAAAGCGAAGCGTCGTATCCTAGAGGTTTTACCAGCTCTAGAAAGAAAGTTGTTTGTAATTGCACAAGGAACGAGATCCTTAAGTAGTAAGCGCTCACCTAAAAAGACTTCTGATGTCTTCCATTTTCTCCTTCCAGCAGGCATTCGAGAAGTTAAAAACATTCCCTTCGCGATCGAGAGTTTGCAGAAATTGCGTCAAACTCATCCTGAGATTAGGTTAACGATTGTCGGACCAGTGATTGAAAAGAAGGAGGGAGAACTCGTTAAGGAATTAATACGCGATAGCGAGTGGGTGAAGTATGAAGGCGCTATCCCTCATAGTGAAATGGAAGGGGTGTACAGTCGTGCCGATGTCGTACTGAACACCTCCCATAGCGAAGGACAATCCTCCGCTATACTTGAAGCGATGAGCTACGGACTACCGGTTCTTGTGTCAAAAAACAAAGGAAATTTGAGCCTTGTTACGCATAACAAAACAGGACTTGTTTATGAAGGCGTCGAGCAATTTATTACTTGTGCACTTCGCCTCATTGAGCAGGAATCTCTTCGCCAAATACTCGGCCAACAAGCGGCGGAGTACGTAGAAAAACATCACTCCGCAACACTAGAAATAGCCGCCATACTTAACATGTATGCGTTCAGCTTAAACCTTTTAAAGAAAGGGGATAACTCAAATGATTAAAAGTCCTTGAGTAGTGGATCACACAAGGGTCGTGTACGACTCTCCTAATCATGATGTGATCACGCATAAAAACTCAGCTGAGAAGAAAGTAATTTTAACCTTTGATGACGGTCCCGGCCGCGTTCTCCCAGAGCTACTTGATATCCTAAAAACAGAGAAGGTACCAGCTATGTTCTTCTGGCAGTCACGGCTACTTTACCAAGCTAGGGCCTGGAAAAGGGTGCTAGATGAAGGCCATGTCATTGGCACTCATTCGTGTAAACACCTTAATTTAAGCAAGCTCAGTTATGCCGAACAATACGAGGATCTCGAAAGAAGCAAACGAAAAATCGAGGATATCACCGGTACCCCCGTGACTTATTTCAGACCGCCATTCGGGCGCTACGACCTTGCTACGACGAAAGCTGCTAGAGATCTTGGATTAAAGACGGTCATGTGGCGTATTAGCTCAATGGATTGGGAACTCGCTTGTCATCCGGAAGAAATATTGAGTAATGTCATTCCAAACCTTGAAGATGGAGCGATTATTCTTCTGCACGAGTTGAAGCAAACGGTTCAAATATTGCCCGAGCTTATTGAACGAATACGTTCAGATGGCTATGGATTTACCATACTTTCGTAGAAAAAGAGGAGATGGCTAATTTTGATAGCCACCTCCTCTTCTCCCTACTACTCAAAACGTCCTATTTACCCCTCCACCTCAACTTCATTCACACCGTCCACTTTTCGAAGCTGCTCATAAATGTCTGTCGTATGATTCTTCTCAAACGTCATTAGTTTAAGCTCAATCTGTGGATTTTTTTCTTTCGTATCACGAACACGTACGTGACGAATTTCAAAGTCATTCGCAACAATGGCTTTCATAAAATGACTCACGTTTACGTTTTTTTTCAGGGTTAACTTTGCCCGCATTTCACGCTGCCTTAGGGCTTTTGGACCGATGCGTTTTATAATCCAGGGTAGGATGTTGACGCTGAACAGAATAAGACCAGCCCCAACGAACGCTTCATAGTAAAAACTGGCACCAGCTGCGATGCCTAATCCCGATGCTCCCCATATAATAGCAGCTGTCGTTAACCCTGAAATCGCGTCATTGTTTCGTCTTAAGATGACACCAGCACCGATAAAACCAATCCCAGAAACAATTTGAGCCGCTAACCGCATCGGATCAGTTCGGATATTCGGAGAAAGCTCAGCGAATGTTTCCGCTGACTCAATTGACACGATCGTTAACAAACAGCTGCTGACTGCAATTACAATGCACGTCTTTAATCCAAGAGGCTTATGCTTTAATTCTCGCTCAATTCCAATCAATAATCCAAGTAAAGCAGAAACAGATAATTTAATTAGAACAATCACCATCGTTCGTCATCTCCACCGTTGGAATAGAGAAGGACCCCATCTCTCTATTACCCTATTCACTTGAAGGAAATATTAGAATGAGGCGAAAGACTATATGAAGCATTCGACAAATTGCGAGCAAAAACGGGCGGTGACAGTGGTTGACCCCCTTATAATGGACACATGAGGTATCATAAAGATACGAGACAAGTGAGTTTAAGGGGGAAAAAGGTAATGGCGAGAAAACCACATTCTACATTTGAATTAAGAAAAAGGG
>NZ_JAIVAE010000005.1 GCF_020171785.1 Guptibacillus hwajinpoensis | reverse complement strand
ATCCAAGATTGCCATCTAAATACTCGGTTACAAGTTTTATTTTAAATTCCTCACTATATTTAGCCACAAAAACACCCCCAAAAGTTAGTTTTCTACTCTAACTTTTGGGGGTCGATACCAGCGGGCTCTTTTTCCATTCGACAAATAACTACAAGAATCGGGCAGTGACAGGCACCAGATAGCCCCGCTACCCTCTCTCCCCCACCCCAACGCTTAATTCAGATCAAACTCTTCAGCAATTTCCGCCATTTGATATGGCATTCTTTCATCGTTCATAACATTCTTAGCATTATTATAACGGGTTGGGTTTACTTTTCGAACTTTCTCCCCACCTTTTCGATTGCTAACTTCTCGCTTCGCTTCGTACCCTACATAAGAGGGATACGCCGGTACTTCAATCTCCTCTTTTCGACGACTGTTCTTGTTGCCCTTAGAAGCCATTCCAGTCCATTGATCTTTTAAACCAATCGCCACATCTGACCCTTTTAACAGAGCTTTTCTAGCACCTTTTCTTGCGCGAGTCGAAAACGTGAGCAATAAAATCGCTGCAGTTAGTAAACTCCACACGCCGTTCCTTTTTTTCCACATCACTCATAACCTCCTAACAAATGGTTTTACTCCTTACTTAGTTTCTACAAAATTCCATGTATTATTCCTACAACGATCTCATACTCAGTAAAAAGTTATAACTACACGAAAAAGAACCTCAATGAATCTGAGGCTCTATCATTTCTTCTCTGAAACCGTACATTGGGTCAACAACGTTTCATTAAGTATACTTTAAATCGAGTCCGTTATTATAAACTACTCTGCCGGACCTTCAACCTTATAAAGTGCTTCTCCAACACTTTATTTACTTCTGCAGCCTTCTCTAGCGCTACCGAATGACCTGCTCGCCCCACAACTTCACAACGACCATTCTCGACCGCCTTCGCAATGTTCTCTGAAAGTTTAATTGTGTACGCATGATCCTGTTCACCTGCAACAGCAAGGACAGGTACGGTTACGCCTTCAAGTTCCTCCAGTACGCTATTTCGGTGGATAACCTGATGAGCAGCGTCTCCGATCGACGGCTCAAGCTTTTTCATATAGTCTCTCCAGTAATTACGCTCTCTTTCGAATTCCATTGAACCAAGCGAAGCATCACCAAACATGATGTACATCAGCGTATCCACAACTTCCTCCGCCCCATTCTTCTGAAGCTGTGTAACAAGCGGTTGGAACTCTTCTTTCTTATACTCTGCTTCCCCAGAGCTTCCAAGTACCACGCACGAATGGAGAAGATCCGGCCTTCTAGCCGCAATTCTAAGCGCAATAAAGCCTCCCATCGAATTTCCGATAAAATGACATTTCTCAATCCCTAGACTCTCAATTAATGCAATAGCATCATTTGTAAGCGTATCCATATCGAGGTTTTCTAAAGAAGACCGACCGCTATTTCCCTGTCCGCGGTGATCGTAACAAATGACTCGATAATCTTTTGAAAAGTGTTCCATCTGGTGTTGAAACATATCCGAATTAAAAAACAACGAATGACTAAAAACCAAAACTGGGGCATCCTTTGGACCATAATCTTCATAATAGAGCGGTGTTTCGTTCACTTCGATAAATGACATCGGTAACCCTCTCCTTTAATATGAACTTTGTTATGGTGTATCCTCTACAAGGTTCGCTACCAGTTTGCAAACCCCTCTTTTCATATCCAATAAGCTCGAAATAAGTGTAAGAAATCACTCGACAAATAATGCCAAATATCGGGCGGTGACAGGCACCCGCGAACCCGCGACTCACAAACTCCCAACCAAAGACACAATTCTCTTAAATCCCATTGACCTTCTTTCCATAACAAGGTACCTTTAATATGACACTAATTCTCACAGTCGTTTAATTTGTATCATACAAGGAGGCAACCGTATGGCAATTTATTCAGAACGAGAAACGTGGAATACGAAGCAAATGCATGCCCACCAATTAAAGAGCTTAAAACGCACCGTGACAAACGCCTATCAAAACGTCCCTTTCTATCAGGAAACTTTTAAAGAAGTACATATGACCCCGGACGATATCGAGTCCCTAGACGACCTGCGCCGTCTTCCCTTCACCAAAAAACAAGACTTAAGAGAGAACTATCCTTTCAACATGCTCGCTTGTCCAATGAAAGATATCATTCGAATCCATGCTTCGTCTGGAACGAGTGGAAAACCAACCGTGGTCGCATACACAAAGAATGATATTGAACATTGGGCACATATCGTCGCAAGGTCCATCGCACTCGCTGGCGGCCAAAAGGGAGATATTCTTCATAACGCCTACGTTTATGGCCTCTTTACAGGTGGGCTCGGGCTCCATGCTGGCTCAGAGCGTTTGGGCTGCGCGACTGTTCCGATTTCAGGTGGGAACACCGCCAACCAAATCACCCTCATCCAGAATTTCAAACCTAAGATCATATGCTCTACCCCTTCTTACCTCCTAAATATAGGTGAAGCGATGATGATACAGGGGATTGACCCTGCCACTACTTCTTTAAAATATGCCATACTCGGTGCCGAACCCTGGTCAGAAGAAATGAGGTTTCAAATCGAAAAATTATTCCAGTTAAAAGCATCTGATATCTACGGGCTAAGTGAGGTAATGGGACCCGGTATCGCGATGGAATGCGTGGAATGTCAGGAGGGCCTCCACATTGCAGATGATCACTTTCTCGTTGAAGTGATCAACCCAGATACGCTCAAACCAGTTGATGACGGCCAATATGGAGAGCTTGTTTTCACTAGTCTTACGAAAGAAGCCTTGCCTACCATTCGCTATCGCACAGGTGACATCGCATCCATTACAAGAGAAAAGTGTCTCTGCGGGAGGACAACAACAAGAATGAGTCGAGTAAAGGGGCGTATTGATGATATGCTCATTATTCGTGGCGTCAATGTGTTCCCTTCTGAGATTGAACAATATATTTGTGACCTAGAAGAACTTGTCCCTCATTATCAAATTCACCTGCAGAAAAAAGGACACCTCGATCATGTGACATTGCACGTCGAAGTATGTGAAGAATTCTATGGAAAATTGCAGGACAAGGAAGACTTTACGCACCCCCTCGCCACCGACCTTACAAATCGCATTAGAAAAACCTTAAAAATGAAAGCGCTTATATCAGTAGACGTGAATTTAAAGTCGCCAAAATCCATCCCTCGTTCTGAAGGAAAAGCAAAGCGCATCGTTGACGACCGATCTCGAGCTTCTATATCCCCTAACTTCACGATCTAGAAAAACCCCAATAGAACAGGCTGGCGCATCGCCAGCCTGTTCGACATTTATTTACATTTATCGGGTGGTGACAGGCACCATTCGCGACCATTCTACCTCAAGTACTCCTCCAGCACACGCTCATTATCCTTCATATACCGCGCAATAGTCTCCCCAACATACCGTAAGTGCCAGGGTTCATATTTATATCCGGTTACGCTTTCTTTCTCTTCTGGATAGCGAATAATAAAACCATACTCATGGGCATGTTGAGCGACCCAGCGTCCTTCATCCGTGTTTGCAAATGCTTCAACTAATCCATAATTCACATCAGGACTTGTAACATCCATCGCTAAACCCGTTTGATGCTCACTATGTCCGGGCTTTGCGCTGACTCGATTGGCATAAGCTTCACCATATTGATCTACGAGACGGTCGTGAATTGCTTTTTGACGTGCGTAGGAGCGATAGCCGGACTGTGCATATAAATCAAGCCCTGCTTTTTCTGCCGCCTGGAAAAGCTCTTCTAGGTGAGGAACTGCAATAGCGTTCATGTTGCGCTTTTCATGGTCTTCTCGAAAAGGAAATGGAACGTCAGGCTCTCTTATGTTAGGAACATAATCTGCCGGAATACCTCTCTGCTTATTAACTAGTAAAAGCTGAATTGGCAATGAAAGTTCTGTTCCAACGTACTGATCGATCGCTCCAGTGCCGCCAAGTATACGAAATGATTTCACTCCATTTTCATCAATAAATAGTTTCGTAGCGTTAGGAACATAGTTTTTTTCAATCAGCATGAGCGGATCATTTGTTTTCGCTGCTAATACGGAGCCTGCTAGAGCGTCTGCGAAGTCAAACCCTGTAGCAACATAAAGCTGATCAGCGTCTTCTCGTCCAAATTCATCTGCTACCGCTCGTGATGTTTCAAATCGATCACTTCCTGAAATTCGCTTAGAAGAAGAGATTGCTTTTTCGACGGACGCGCTGATCACACCTTCCCCGCCTATAAGATAATTTCTGCTCGTTTCGTTTATTAATTTCTGTGAAGCAGCAGGAAGTTTTCCTTTTGTTGTTAATAAAATCGGATATCCTTCTCGAGCGGCATAAGCCGAAATGGAGAGTGCATCTGGAAAATCTTCACCGCTCGCGACAACAGCGGTATCATATGCATCTAATTCCTTAGCAATTTTAGCCGCCGTTTCGTAGCGATCTTGTCCAGATATCCGCTGAACCGCTAAATCCATCTCTTCGTTTAGATGCCGTTCCACTGAATCAGATATCGCACCTTTCCCACCAAGAATAAACACTTTACGCGCACCTAATCTAGCAATCTCCTTCGCTGTCTTACTTGATATGTATGTAGAAGAAGTTAATAGGATTGGCGCATTTTCTTGATACGCTAGCGGAGTGCCAGCCAATGCATCAGGAAAGTCATTGGCTCTCGCTAGAAGCACAACATCACTTCCATTAGGCCATCCTTTTTTAGCCACTTCGACCGCCGTTTGAATACGATCTTGCCCTGAAATACGCTCCATTTCAATCGCACTCGCTACTCTTGGAAATACTAGTGCAAGAAATAGAAAACTAACTCCTATTATCAAACCTTTTTTAGAATACGTTCCGATCATCTCATCACCTCGATGAACAATTCCCTTTTATAGCATATGCAAACGTTCACTATAACGAAAAGTTAGGAGATTAAACTTTCAAAAAACCTCAATGCATCATCACATTGAGGTTTTTTGAGCATCATTTCATTCTAACAATCACTTTCCTTCTAAAACCACTTCTGGCACCCGATTTGTAGCCTTCCTTTTCCTAGCTGGTACTGTCACAATGTACTGATTCAGTGGAAGAAGTTGAATTCCGCGAATAACTAAAATACTGGTCACTAGGACTAGGCCAAAGATTATTGGAAAAGTTGCCGTGGTCCACGCTCCATCTGGAAGTGATCGCGAATAAAAGAAGATAACCAGAGGATGAACCAGATAGATGCCCATCGATAAATTCCCGAGCATTTCAAAGAACTTTTCAAGCCACTCTACTTTTCGAAGGGATTGATACATGCCAATAACGGCCACGGTCATCACCGGGATATTCACCATGTTGGCCCATCTGTTATTCGGAATTGAACCTTTCAACTTGTACTCATAGACGGCTATAACGACTAATCCACCAAAAACAACATAGCCAAACCAGTCTATTTTCTTACCTATTCGCTGAATAGACTCCCAATGATAAGCAAGGAATCCACCAAAAATAAAGAAGAACACCCACTTCGTAAAAATAGCTCTCTGCGTTAAAAGCTCCGATATAAGATTTGTTGTTTCAGGCGAATAGAAACTTACAAAGTAAATATTAAGACATAGAGCTGAAACAAGTAGAATCCACCAGCCGATTTTTGATTTCACAAGTTGGAGAATAGGAAAAATGAGATAGAATTGAAAAACGATCGACATGAAATAAAGATGATAATAAGATTCTCCCATCGCAAAATCAACAAGAAAGCTCTTCCAATCCGTGTAGATTTCCGCACCCAAAACGACCTTCATAAAAACAAGGTACAAAACACTCCAGATCAGAAATGGCATACCGATCTTTACCATACGAGAATGATAGAATCGCTTCACATCAAACCCCTTATTTCGAACCTGTAGAAATAAAAGAAAACCACTAATTACAGCAAAAATCGGTGTTCCAAATCGGCCAATCTGATTAAAGAACTGCGTTATCTCATTAAATTCATTCCCATGCTTGCCATAGTAATTAGCTGAAACATGGACAAATAATACAAATATACAGGCTATGGCTCTCAGGAAATGAATTTCATTTATATATTGATTTGCTTTCTGCATTTACTCACATCCATTTGAAAATTTAATTCCACCAAATTATATAACCGTTCTACTAGTAAATGGAGATTCCTGAAGATTATTTACACAAAATTAACGTCGCTGTAAAGATTCACTAGCAACGTAAAAAGCTCTTTCCCAAACTTAGGAAAGAGCCTTCTCTCGACATTTATTGACATATACCGGGTGGTGACAGGCACCATTCGAACCATACGACTTGCTCAATCGGTATCTTTTGAATTCCATTTTTATTGGAAACATCTCGACCATTCGGCTAATAAAGAGTGTGGTACCTAGAACAACAGAGTAAACAAGAACGATATATTCATGACTAAACATGGATTCTGGCATGACATTAACAAAAGTGAAAACAACTACAGGAAGTGCAAGATAAATTCCAAAAGCGCTTTTCCCAATTGCTGCAAGGAAAATATCTAACAAAACTACCCTCTCCACAAATGGATAGATCACGAGTAAAGAAACTGTCACAAGAGGGATAGCGACCATCATCCATCCCCCTTCAGTCATGCCACCGTTAAGATCAACAACTGTGAGTCCAACCAAGACGAGCATGATCGCAAATCCAACCGAGTTCAACTTCTTCGCTAGCATTTGAACCTTCTCTCCGTAATGAGCTAGAAAGCTACCAAATACAAAGAAAAAGATCCAATTTGTAAGAAAGGCTGGATGTTCTAGAACGGCTTGAACCGTCGTTGTTCCTGAAAAATAGCCATGAAGTGCGAAATAAGTAATTAAGCCAGAAGCGGCTAGCATCAACGCCCACCCTGTTTTTGATTCAACGAGTTTCAATAACGGATAAAGAAGCAGAAATTGTAGAACAGCTATGACAAAAGACAATGTATAGAAAGCTTCATCCACTACTGCATTAAAAGGAAGTGCTCCCCAACCAGTAACTAGACTTTCTCCCTCGATCATCTTCATCAAGACGAAGTAGAATGAACCCCACAATGCAACAAGCAAAATCATTTTCAAAATAACGGAGCGACTGAAAGATTTCTTTTCAAACTGTTGATTGCCGACTTTATGAAATACAAATGCACCAACGATCACCGCAAAAGCTGCGATGCTAAATCGACCACTTGTATGAGAAAAAGACGCTATTTCTGAAAAAGCTTCTTTTAAAGCAAACATCTCAAACACCTGCACACCTACTAAAATCAAACAGGCAATCGCACTAAGAAAATAGATTTCATTTAGACCATTTCTCGTTTTCTGCATGAGCTCACATCCTGTTATGGTTTGGCTTGATTTCTACCTCCATTATAAAGATGAGTGGCTCGCTGTGGAGGGTGTGTGGGGAATCTTTACAAAAGATTAATAACAGTGACATGTAGGATTTACTTAGGGTGGAGGATTATAAAGAATGATTTTCATTTACTTGTTAAGCCAGCGTTTATTTAACTTTAATCGCTGGACTTAGAATTGAGAGTTTTCATCAGATGTTATTCACAGATGAAAACTCCTTTTTCTATGCACCTCATTCCTAAAAAATCAGTTGTCCTACAGCGACTTAATTACTTATCTATTACTCCTTCGCCAAACATCGATAATTCGACAAGTGACAGGCACCAATATTTTTTTCACCCCCAATGCCCCTTTTCGCTCTTTCCAAACGATATATAGAGTGAAAGGAGGTGATCAACATGGCAACAGCTTCTCTCATGGATACGCAGCTTCGCCTTGTTCTTGAAGTAGGCGTTGATGAAAACGGCAAATCAATCTTTCGTAGCAAGAACTTCAACAACGTGAAAACATCCGCTACGCCTGATGCTCTCTTCGCAGTCGCTTCAGCGCTAGCACCGCTTCAACAGCACAACCTGTTTGCAGTCGAGCGCAATGACTCTTCTGATCTTCAGGCGTAAGCAACAAGAGCAGCACAATTACTAAGAAAGGAGGATACCAATTATGGCGAAAACACTTGAACTTCAATTCAATACACGTGACAATAAACCATTTTCCATCACACTCACTGATCCAGTTGAACCCGTCAATCCAGTAACCATTGCCGCAGCAATGGATGCGATCATCATGCAGAACTGCTTCACAACAAGCGGTGGTGATGTTGTGGCTAAGAAAGGCGCGCGCATTATTGAACGGAACGAAAACGACATTATCATTGGCTAATTGATTTTGAGGAAGGGCAATTGTCCTTCCTCTTTCATCCGTGCCAAACAGAAGAAGGGAAATGAATGGAGTCCTGAATGATGCTCGAGGTCGGTTTTCCGGTGTTGGTGACGCTCTACCTTTTACACCGCATTGAGCAAAAGCTTGATACGCTGAACGATACAATTTTACAAATCACCCCAACGCCAATACTTCGGACAAGCCTATAGCACCGTCACCGTAGAAATTTATGAAAGAATGTGAGGTTCATCCACCAGATCGGCTGAATCTCTTTTTCTTCCCTCTTCTCATACATATGCTTTTTTCAACCAGATTCCTACATAGACAACTTCATACCGACAAACCGCTTCCTACCTTTTTTAAAAGAAAAGCATGTGAGGTTTCTTTAAGTGCGCGGCGCGTCAGAACGTGGAATGCCTACCACACGTTCGAAAACAAAACTTGTCAGGTAAGCTGAAGCCGATGCAGAAAATTCAGCGTTCCCACAATTCCCGCAGTTCCCGGTTTCTGTGGTGGGAAGCTATGGCGAGAACGGCCTTAACGGTTCGGGTAGGTAACCAGGTGTACTACGGTACAGGTAGCAGCGCGCAGATGACGCACATTGGACTGGTTTGATGTGTAGAAAGCGCGCTGTTGAAGAAATTCAAGCGTTCAAATCGGGTGATACGGTGGAAACCTCAGAAGGTCTCAGTCTACTTCAGTATGAACGTCTGCTTTTACAGCGCTGATGCAACTTGTCAGTGCTGTAAAGGTAGTCATTCTTTGTCCAATGTTTCCTATCTGATCTAGTTCCTTCAGTCAGGAAAGGCGTTAGAAGTCAAGAGCTGAATCAAGAGATATGAAAAGATTTATCTTTCAAATGAAACAGAGAGGGGTAACAAGTTATAAGAAAAGGGGAAGCGGGTCAGATTTGGAGGGGATTGTAGCGGAAGGACGCTTAACTTAATAAAAGAAAAGATAAAACAACTTCCTCATAAAATGTTAAAAAGCATCACTAGGAGTTCCCCAGTGATGCTCCAAGCAGGCTGATACGGACGTGCTCTAATTTATTTCTTCAACCAAAAATTAACCTCATTCCGATCAAACGGCTCATACCCTTGGGCAGCACCCCAGTTCACCATATGCTCATAGTCAGGATGATTAGGATCACGAATAATATGGAGAAATTCCTTAAAGCCGCCTTCTCCACCAACATCTTCTGGAGGGGCATTACCTTCTCCATCAAGACAGACTGGAACATTCGAATGAGCGGTTTCAATGACTTTTTCAACCTCAATCTTATGCACCCAGTAATCACCATAGTCATACGTATACACCATTTGTGAAGGCAGATAATCCGATAGTTTCTTCCCTGATTCTAGAACCATTGGTGTCTCTCCTTGAAATTCAAAGGCATGTTCACTGCTGACTAAGTTCACGAGCGGCTGCTCATTTTCAGTCGAATAAATCATAAAATCATGAAGATGGCTATCCATCCATCCGAATGCAGCTTGGAGGATGCGATGAAAATGGGAGAAAGTCGTGTTTGTTGGAATCCTTAACCTTCGCCAAATCGTATAATCGCTAAGTTCGAGTGTTACTTTTAATTCAACGGCCTCCGTACTAAAAATCGGGCCTCCAGAAAGTTTCTCTAGATCCTTATATAATTCCTCATTTGGATGAATGTAGCTATTTTTTCCGTTGCCATACATCACACGACTAACCCACTGACTCAACTCCTCTTGAAACAGCGAGTCAGGATCAATCATATCTTCACCAAATTCAACATTTTCACAAGCTTTGTTTAAACGGGCAACCGTTGTCGGATTTTTTGTTTTTGCATAAGAGGTATTTCCTACGTTCTGAATCAATTGATCAATGATCTCCTGCTTAATCCCTTCTGCTTCAAACGCTCGTTCTATTCCTTCTAGCAGCAGTACGTCCAACTCCTTGAGATCTTTTGCTTTCACACCGTATAACACAATCGCATAGCGGTTTTGGTCATTCGTAAAAACCACGACCTTCTTACGACCAAGTTTAATCAAGTTAGCATGCCAGGAATGTAGCGGATCTTCATCCACCTCCGTCACAACATCAACCTTTAATTCTTGCAATAATTTCTTGGTGCATTGAATTAACATAGTAAACTCCTTTATCGACAAATTCTTACAAATCCCGGGTGGTGACAGGCACCTTTAGCGCCTTTAACGGCAACAACACACTAACAGTTGTTCCCACTCCTAGTTCACTATCGAATTCAATCCGTCCACCGTGCTCGTGAACGATTTTATAGCAAACCACTAATCCTAATCCTGTGCCCGCTTCCTTATTCGAGAAGAAAGGATCACCCAAGTGCTTTAGCCGTTCTTTCGAAATGCCTACCCCTTGATCGGAGATAGCGATCCGAAATGTCTCGCCTTCTTGGCTCGTTTGAATCGTTAACTCTCCTCCATCTGGCATCGACTCAATCCCATTTTTTATTAGATTGATTAAGACCTGTTTGATTTGATTCACTTCACACTCCACAAGATCTCGTACTTCGTGAAGGTCTTTCTTAATACAGACATTGTTTATACGCGCCTGCGAGTTCATAATCGATAACGTATCACAAATAAGCGTTGTAACATTTGCCTGCTGATAGGTGACAGCTTGAGGCTTTGCAAGGGATAAGAACTCTGAAATGATATTTTCGATTCGATTCATCTCAGACAGCATCAACTCGTGAATCTTCCCATCAATTTTCCCTTTGTATAGTTGAATAAATCCTTTTACTGCCGTTAATGGATTCCGAACCTCGTGGGCCACTGCGGCTGCTAGTTGTCCAATAACCGAAAGCTTTTCGGAACGAATCAACAACTCTTCCGTTCGTTTTCTATCACCGATATACCGCGTAAACGCTGAGATCGCGAGCACATTTCCCTCCTGATCTCTAAGCGGAGAGTACGTTACGCTAACCTCCAATAACCTGCCATCTTTATGCTTTCGAACGGCTTCATAACCAATGATCTCTTTGCCACTTGTCACTGTATCACATATGGACTTTGCTTCATCGCGTTTTCCATCAGGATAGAGCTCAATCATATGACGTGGCATTTCCTCTTCAGAATACCCATAAAGTTGTTGAAATGCCAAGTTCGTTTTTAACACTTCTCCGTTTAAGGTAATAACAGAAATTCCGTCAGCACTATTAGAAAAAATCGACTCCAAAAGCTCTTTTGTTTCAATTAAATCTTCTTCTACCTTCTTCCGATGTGTGATATCCCGACCAATCGTAATCAGATAACCTCTTTCTCCTTCGCCTAAAGGACCGGTTGCTTTGACAATATCAAACGTTCGTTCTTCTCCATTATGTAAAAGCTGATGTTCGAATTGAATATTAGATGCATTGTCCTTTGTCAACTCAGAGGGAAACGTCTCTTTTAAAAGAGGGAGAGAATCCCACTTCGCACTCCCAATTTCAGCAAACGTTTTGCCTACTACATCCTGGCCTTCTAAGTTAAAAAGTTTCTTCGCATAGTGATTCATCTCTAGTATCTGGCCATTATGGTTTTGAAAAACGACAAATTCCGGCATAGAATTGATGAGAGAACGAAGAAGTCCTTCTTGTTTAAACGCTTCTTGCTGCGCCAATTTATAAGCAGTAATATCTTTTAATATGTTGTAGGCACCAATGTACGACTGGTGAATTCTAATTGGAATTGTTTTAACTTCGATATAAATGAGGTCCCCATTTTTATGAGTGATGTTTGTTTCATAGACTTGTGCTTTTCCCCGTAATGCCTTACTCGTATAATATTTTATTCTTTTTAATTCTTGAAATGAAATATTCTTTTCATATGTATTTATGATTTCGCATCTTTCATAACCAATCATAAATTGAAGAGATTGATTAATATCGGTAATATGTCCATCCCGGTCAACAAAAATAATACCGTCGGGGTTTTCAGCAATTAGAAAATCATGTTTTAAGTGCAGTTCACTCAACTCTTGCTTCATATTTTCTTCATGATTCGAGGTTAATGTTTTGATACAAACGAAAAGCATAAGGTTTTCTTCCAAATAGGAGATTTCAATAAGATGAGCTTCCTTGTCCAAAACCGAAGTGAAGGTCACTTCGATCGAGTTTTCTATTGAAGACCCATTGAGTTCCTTCATAAAATGTCGAGCAGAATGATCAACCATCCATATTTGATCAATACAATAACTTTCTTTATCATCATCTTTCGGGAGAATCTTTTTCCCTTCTTCGTTACAGTAAATCACAGCGCCCTCTAAATCTACTACGAATAAAGGGAGGGGAATTCTACCGTAATATTTTTCATAACTCAAAGCGCCCACACCCTCCAAAATTTGCCTTTCATTCCTTTTATTATCTCATATTTTATAATTGATGTAAGGCTTCACAAAAGAAATAAACCGCTGACTACAGCGGTTTACTCTTTCCCTCAATTAACTTAGAGATAGCAGGCGCTCTTCCTACATACGAAACGATTAATCAAACGTTTGTTTAACGTCAACTTAACGGTCTGTATCAGAAACTCGCTTAACCTCTTGAAGCAATGGCTCATAGAGATCCGAACCTTTTTTCACGTAATGAAGTTCCTTCACTCCTAGTACTTCAAGTGAATGGCACCGCTTTGTTTGTTATACCGCAACCCATCTAAAAAAAACGGATTTCTCTGTTTCGGAAACTTTTAATTTCATCATGATCGCTCAATCCCTTTCTTTAGTAGTGCTCCTCAATAAATGCCCGCTCTTCATCTGCAGACAATAACCGACTCGCCTTTCCAATTGATCCGTTTTTCAAGCTCCAGAGCTCATTATGAACGTAAACTGCGTTTTCAAAATTTCCGTTTTTCCATTTCATTAACGCTTGCTCATATAAATCGTAATGTTCATACTCTCCCGTACCTTCGACTTGATCCAGAATGGCAAGCATGTCGGCAATACGCGCATCGGTCATTTCAACGAGCGTCCATTTCTCTTCTGCATAAACTTTTTGATGCGTCATCCCGTGTAGCGTGTTCATAAAATGCTGCTCACTCGGAATATCCTCATTCGCTGTGGAATTTGACCCCTCATCAATATAGCGTTCCTGATCAATCCCCTCTGAAGCTTCTGCTGCTCCCTCATCGGACGCTTCACTTACTTCTTTTTCTTCTAGCAAACTCGTATTCATATCTGAGATAAACCAATAGCCAAGCCCAAGAGTTAGAAAGACAATGGATATGATTGAAATGAGTATTGTTTTAGTGGATGGCATGTTGTAGACAACTCCTTAGTATGATTGTTCGTTCAATTTATCTTCTCGAGCTAAATCTATGATTCCAGCAAGGTTAACGATGCTTCGCTTAAGGAGGACATATTGTTGCTCTAGTTCTTTCGCTTTTTCCACATTATCATCTTCCATAGAAGCGGATTCACTTGCTAAATTTTCAGCATTTGTATAAAATTTGTCGATCTCGCTTTTTAATGCGGGAAGTTCATCAGAATAGTTCAATGCTAGTTCCATTCGGTCCCTGATCAATGAACTCTGAGTATAAATCACTTTAATCCCGTCATCATTGACGGCCAAAGTGAAATTCCCTTTTTCATCGTTGAAATGTGTCGTACCAGAAGGTGTAGGTTTATCTTCCAATTCAGAGGCCATTGCATGTATAGATCCCATCACTACGCCCATATACTGTTCCTCTGTAGGAAGAGGGCGTTCCGAAACATCTGTGCTCCCCTCTCCCAAATCGATACTTGATATGTAGCCCGTATCTTTTGAAAAGCTAAAGCCATTCTCATATTTAACTTCGGATTCTTCCGCTATTACGCGATTTTCCTCTGGCAACTCCCATTCCAATAAATAATCATAAATTTTTTGGTAATGCTCATCTGGAAATTTTCGTTTATCAAATTCAGCTTGTTCGTTCTCTAATTTTTTCTCTGATTCATTTTCATCGTCACCTACAGATTCATCCGATTGATTAAAATCTTCCTTTTCCGTACTCTGTTCTGTGCTAAAGAAATCAGAAAAACTAGTAGACCCAAGAATAAGTATCAGAAGTAAACAAGTAACAATAGATAGGGCCGGAACAAAGCGTCTTGTTTTCCGCTTGGAAGAACGACTATGAATCACTTTGTAATAAATCCGCTCCTTCTCCTCCTCACTCACCTCACCCTTCTTCAAAACCGTCTCATCCATATCCTTACGAAGATTTTTCAGCTTGTCCTCCATCTACTCAACCTCCTTATAAAGCTCACGAAGTTGCAATTTAGCACGCCTTAATCTCGTTTTGATCGTCTCTGTTTTAATCCCTGTTAGCTCTTTTATTTCTTGAAGACTTAAATCTTCATAATAAAATAAAATGATCACTTCTCGATAGTTCACTGTTAGTGAAAGCACCTTCTCGGAAATCTCTTCCCCTTCGCTTTTTTGAACGAGAATCTCATCAAGTCCAGTGCCCACCCCCACCTTTTCGTCCCCGCGAAAAGGAATCATCGACCTGAACCACTTACTCTTCAAATAATCTTTGCAGCGATTGACGGTAATTTTAAATAACCACGTTTTATAACTGCTGTCTCCCCTAAAACGGTCGATGTTTTTAAAACAAGAAATAAACACTTCCTGCGTAATGTCATCGGCTACCGCCCAATTTTTCACATATGTAAAAGCAAGGCGCTTGATCGGCTCTGCAAAATCATCGATCAACTCCTTGATTAATTCATTTCTTTCAAACTCATTCTCTCTAATTTTCTCCCCCAACGAGCTCCCCCCTGGATTTCCCTGTATGATAGACGACCAACTTCCCAAAATCGGTTCAAAAACTTCATTTTTTTAATGGATAAAAACCAAATTTACCGTAAAATGGTTTAGCTTCAAAACTATAACACAAAAAAGAATCACAAAAAGCATAAGCGCTTTTTGTGATTCTTCGCGTGTGATCATACTTATAGGTTATTAATCAAACGTTTGTTTAACCTTTCAAAACCTTCATGTTCTTCTCCATATACGCCCAGTTCTGCGGAAACGGAAACCGCAATCGCCAATAAGTAGCCCCCAGCAGATCATAGGCTTGCATTTGTTTATATTTCTCTTTGATACTTTGAATGTCTTCGAACCAAACCACATGCTCCTGACCCATTAAGTTATAGCTGTAAGTTGGAGCTTGAGCTACATTGTTGTATTGAATAGGAAGCCACCCGTCAATCGCACGATTTTGCGCATTTTCCACCGGAATCATTTCGGCTGGCTTCTCCTGCGCTGGCAATGACCAATCGTAGCCGTAAAGACTCATCGCCATCATCACTTTGCGAGCGTTTATCTGACTCGTCGCATACATCAACATCTCTTCCACCCACCAGACGGGGGCAATCGGATCCGGTGGGCCAATCGCATAGCCATAGTCAATTGTCATCACCGAAACGATGTCCACGATCTCCCCTACGGCTCGATAATCTAGAAAGCCAACCAGTCGATTTGTCGGCAAATCGCTGCTTTTCGCGTGCGCATTAAGTTGGAGTGTCAGATTGCCAAGCCCCTTCTTTAGCTCTTTTAAAAATGACGTAAAATCATTTCGTCTCTCTGGTGGCACGAATTCGAAATCAACGCTAACCCCTGCATATCCCTTTTCCTTTACTATTCTTACGAGATTTTGAATGAGCGTTGCCCTTTTCTCCTTATTCTGAAGGACGGTACCAGCTAACGCAGCACTAAACATTTGGACATCATAATTACTAATAACAAGCAAAGGTTTGATATTCAACGCCTTCGCTTGTTTTAAAATGGCAGCATCATTGATTGAAATTAGCTCTCCTTCTTCCGTAAAAGAATACGTGAACACTGCTAAATAAGTAATCGAACCGCTCAGATTGTTTAACGTTTCTACATAAGGTGAACCTTCGATTGCATCGAAAAAGACGAGCGTTTCCATCTGATATTTTTGCATCGTTGGAATGTTAATTCTTGCACCGATTGGGAGAGCCGTCGGATTCAACATCGGGTTTGCAGCAACAATCGCTTGAACGGAAGTCTTATACTGTTGAGAGAGATTCCAAAACGTGTCGCCCTGTTTAAGCTGGTAAAATCGTTCAGGTAGATCCTGATCCGGGATATACAGGTTTAATCCTGGAACAAGTCGATCAGACACAAGTCCGTTCACCTTCTGTATTATTGAAATCGGCACACCATAGGCCAATGAAATACGCCAAAGATTATCCCCACTTACCACCGTATGAACCGCCATTGAATCTCCTCCCAAATATGCAGCAGGCTATACTGTTAGTCTATTTTGGGGAAGAGGGGTTCATGAATAGTCGAGGAACCTAAGTCATTCTAATTCCAAACACCCTTCGACAATTCGTGACATACTTCGGGCGGTGACAGGCACCGCTTGAAACAGGCACCGCTTGACCGCTTGAACCGCTTGAAAACTTGTACACAAAAAGCGTCTTACCTCATTCCCCTATGAAGTAAGACACTTTCCTACTATCGTGTTCACCGCTCTCTTCCCCCACTAATCCTCGCAATCACTTCTTCAATAAAAATAAAAAACACCGTTCGCGTTTTTTCAAACGGAAGCAAGTCGCTATCTTGATTAAACTTTGATAAATAGAATATATAGTCCGCCATCGAGTCTAGTGTATTCACATACTCTTCTAAAACCAACATGATCGTGGCACCATTCTTCTTCGTTTCAGTGAACAAATTTTTAAAAGAAGAAAATTTCCCTGTCACAGATAGAACAATCAGAAGCGTATTTTCATCCGCCAGGCGACTCGCAAAATCCTCACTTTGAGCGACAGTTACATTTTTATCAGAGGAAACGGTTAACTTATAGCCGAAATACTCCGCACTAATAAATGATGGACCGAGACCGTAAATGATGATCTTCTTATATTTTTGAAAAACGGAAACAAAATTCTCAACTAACGCAGGATCAAAGTTTTCTAGGAACTGCATTAAACGGTCGATTTCACTCGACTTCTTTCGCTTTTCTGTATATATTTGCTGTCCACTGAAGTAAAGCTTGTACTGCTTAAAGTTATCAAAACCTAATTTCCGCACGAGCTTTGATACTTTTGATGGGGAGACCTCACACAGCTTAGCGGCATCAATGATTTTCAATTTATCATTTGTGGCCACAACTTCTGAGAGCTTCCCATGAACTTCTTCTTCTAATTTCGTTAAATGCTTCGTATCTAATTGAATCATTAGGTATCCTCCCGCCTCCTTTCACTCGAAGTAAGCACTCCATTCAATTTTTTCACATTAATTATCTTTACTATACTCGCCCAAATAATGTTGCTCTTCTCTACTAGTCTATCTTCTCATGCATCTATTTTCCACCATCACGTCGCTCGTCCAAATAAACAAGAAGATCCTACACAAAACAATCGTAATTTTCACTCGAAAATTACGATTGTTTTTTCTATTATTAGAATAGATTTCGTTTCCTATACTGCGCTTCGATGGGACTCTTGTTCAGTATGGGCAACGTTTCTATTAACTGTCGTTTTAAAAATGACTGTAATGAAGATACCCAATACACCTGCTACTGCACTAAAGATGAAGTAAGCATTGTAGCCACCTGCATCTCCAAAGGTTGAAAGCATCAAGCTCATCACGAGCGGTAATAGAATATCTGGTAAGTAACCAACAAATGAAACTAAACCAATAGAAAGACCAAGCACGTCATCATCAATGTCACAATCGCCGAGTAAGGCCCAATAAAGACCTCTGATTGTATAAACCGATAAACCACTTAAAATAATCAGTGCACCAAAATAGAAATGAGGCAAGGTTGTCGGCAAAATTGAAACCGCTGTCAAAAAGAGCGTAGCTAATCCTAAGGCAATAATAAGAATACTGCTTTTACCAAACTTATCTCCTAAGAATCCTCCGACAACGCCGCCAATCGGACGCATCCATAGCATGGTTACCGTGATTGTCCCTACAATAGAAGCACTCATGCCAACATTCGTTTCTAAGAATCCACCAAAATAATACACTGTCCACGTTACAATGTAGCTCATGAAAATAATACCACCAAGTAACCAAACAAATTTGTTACCGAAGACTTTTTTCAAAGTCGCTAAATTAAGTGGCGCTCCCTTTTGCTCAGTTTTCTCTGCCTTTTCAGGTTCCTGATGCGCATGATCTTCCACATCAACAAAAAGCATAATCAGAATAGAAACCGCAATGAGAACCCCCGAATATAGGTAGATCACATTTACTAACGCCTCTTGTTTATCCGCTACAGCTGTACTTGATCCGAGTACGCGTGAAAAGATAAACACCGCAATACTCGCGAGTGTTGCTTCAACAACGCCCCGACCACCGTCCAAAATTCCGAAAAAACGTCCTTCTTCTTCTTTTTTGGAAATAAGTTTAACAAGTTTTAAATGAGCAGCCCAGAAGGTTAGTACAGAGAAAATCCCCCAAATGGCAAAAATGAGAATGACAACTGGATAGCTTGGCACTTGCGCAAACCAAATGCCAGCTAGCCCTACAAATAATAGCGAAACAGAAATGAGTTTCTTAGCGGAAAACCGATCCGAAATCCACCCACTTGGAAAATAACCAATGATAAACGCGACACCTAAAACCGAGAAAATGCTGTTTAATTGCGATAAGCTCATCCCGTACACTTCTAAAATCGTTCCTTGATAATTGGTTCGAAGGTAAATGAGCGGGAAAATAGCACCTGCCGCTAACACAATAAGCATAAATTGAAAATATCGTTTCAGATTACTGGATTTCATAAGAATCATCCATTTCTTATTTAAAAATCGGATAAGAAAGTTTGAAAATTTCATCCGTATGCTTTCTCACATGCTGCACAACTGTTTCGTTTAACGTCTTGTAGAAATCGTGATTCTCCGAATTCGGCTTAAACGTTTTTTCCGTTTTCACCATTTGCTCGATCGCTTCAGAAAAATCATCGTAAACACCCAAGTACTTCGAAGCGCTAATCGCCGCACCTAAACAGGCGCTGCTGCTTCCCTTACGTCGATGCACTGGTAACCCAAACAAGTCGGCCATGATCTGCATGATCACATCGCTCTTCGAACCACCACCAATGACGACAACTTCATTCAATTCCACATCGATTTCTTCTAACATATCGTCGATATTGTTTTTAATATTGAATGAGATCGCTTCCAAGATTGATCGGTAGATATGATACCTGGAATGTCGCTGATCAAAGCCAAGCATAAGTCCTTTTCGATAGGGTTTATCCGGAGAAGCAAGCCAATCAAGTATCGTAATCAAGCCATCACTACCAACCGGAACTTCTTCTGCCTTACGATTTAAGAACTCTTCTTCTGAAACCCCTAATTTAGATGCTTCTGTGACAAGTTCTTCGCCAATTAATTTCTTAAACCAACTAACCGTCCACAGTCCTCGTCGAATCCCATTTGTTTCATAAACATATTTAAATGGAATCGATGCAAACGTTGGGAAGAAGTTTTGCGCATCTTCGTAATAGTTGTCTCTCAATAACATCGAAGAAATAAAGGTTCCGAGGGAGATCATGATTGAACTTTCGTTTTGAATACCGGACCCCAATACTTCCACCGCTTTATCGTTCGATGTAGCTACCACAGGAATTCCTTTCGTTAAACCTAACTCCTCCGCGAGCTCATTGCGAATAGAACCGAGCTTTTCACCTGGTTTCACAAGATTGAATAGCATATCTCTTCGTAAGCCGTTCGCTTTAATTACGTCGTTATCTGTTGACCAATCTAACGTGTCACGATCAATTGGCCAAAAGACTTCCTGATTTCCTGCTGTATCATTGTATTCTCCCGTTAGCTGTAATCCTAAGTAGCCAGAAGTTGTCGTCACATACTGCACGCGATCGTCTTCATGCTCATACGGTTTTGATAATCGAGCATCCATCCAGCTAATCGCCGGTTGGGCTAGATGACCGTCTTCATTTAGTAAAACGCGGCAGCATCGGATCGTACATAACCCGATCGCTTCGATTTCTTTCGGATTCCCCTCAAAATTTGCTAAACAGTTTTTCATACCATGATAAACACTATCCCATAAGTCGTCATCCGGATGAATAACGACGCCCGGTTCAGGCGTTAAGGTTTCCCTTAATGCCTGTGAACCGTAGGCGACTTCATTCCCTTCTAGATCTAAGATCACTACCTTTGTACTTTGTGATCCATTATCAATCCCCATGATGTATCGATTCGCCATGGTTTCCCTCCTCTTAGCTTCTAATGTATTTTTTCACTTCGCTAGGTTGAGGGAAAATCGTTCCGTGGTTCATGATTCCTTTTGGATCAAACGCTTCTTTAAGCTTTTCTAACATATAGTAAGCAGAGCCGTGCTCTTCTTTTGTCCATTCAGAACGGTACTTCCCAATACCATGGTGGTGACACATAGAGCCACCAAGCTTCAATGTTTCTTCAATAATGATTTGGTGAATCGGATGGTGATAAATGCGCATTTCATCTTCTGGTGCACAGTTAATCGTGTAGTTGTAGACGAAATACATATTTGTACCGTTAAGATAGCTATGAGAAGAGTGACCTCCTAGCATCGTAAGCTCATCTGCACGATCAAATTCATTTTTAATCCGTTCAATCACGTTGTTGTAAAGCTTTGGAATTGTTCCCCAATCCGCTGACACTTCTGTTGTAAAACCATCATGCGTATTGTGGTCGATCATATCTTGAATTTCACGCTCGATACGGCTTTCATCCCAGTTCAGGTTGTTGAACCACGTTTCAATGACTGAGGAATCAACCTTTTCAATTACCCCATCCTTGAACGTTTCAACAGCTTCTTGAATGCCCGCATTCGTTGCCTCTACAATACCTTTAGGGCCTTCTGCCATAAAGATCAACACGCATTTATTATCATAGAAATGTTCAAAATGCTGTCTCGCATCTTCTTCCGAATACACGCGCGCAACGGATGGGCGATAGCCGTTCACCATTACTTCTCTTAAAATCTTAATACCTGTTTCAACGTCTTTTACAAGATAGCCATGGAAGTTATTATTCTCCGGTGTGTATTTAAAAATCTTCACCGTTACTTCTGTGATATAACAAAGTGCTCCTTCATTCCCAATCGCAATGTGGCGAATATCCGGGCCACCAGAACGTCGCGGAACGTTCTTAATCTTTGAAACTTGTCCTTCTGGGAAAACACACTCAAGACCAACAACCATATCTTCAATTGCACCGTACAAAGTGGATAGCTGACCAATACTTCTTGTTGAAACGAGACCACCATATTGCGCAACTGGTTTGGACTGCGGTGAGTGACCAGTCGTATAGCCCAATTTACGTAGCTCATCTTCAAGCGTTTGAAGTTTAACCCCAGATTGAACTGTCGCTTGCATGTTATACGTGTCCATTTTAATAATCTCGTTCATCTTAGATCCGTCGATGACGATGGTCGTTTCTTTCCAGTTCTCAAGACCACCCTCAGTACCAGTCTTTCCGCTTCTTGGAATCACGTTAATGTTATTTTCGTTACAGAACATAAGAAGTGTTTTCACTTCTTCCGTGGAATGAGGAAAAACAATGGCAAGTGGTGCTGGAACATCAAGGACATTTTTCGTTTTCGCGTACTTCTTGTAACGATCCGCTGATGCATCGTAAAGCGCCTCTTCCTTTGTCACGATTTGATCCTCAGAAAGTAGAGACTTCAACTCTTCTAATAGGTTTTTCATAAATGATTCTCCTTTTTTATTATGATAGTTTAATAGAAATTATCGTACGAGATACCCGCCGTCGACATTCAGTAATGTCCCGTTCACATAGTTAGACGCGTCAGATGCTAGAAAAACAACCGCTCCCATCAGATCCTGGATGTTCCCCCAGCGATTTGCCGGAATGTGATCGAGTACGCGCTGATTGCTTTCAGGATTTTCTCGCGTATTTTTTGTCACGTCTGTTGCAAAGTACCCAGGCGCAATGCCATTCACTTGAATGTTATATTGAGCAAGTTCATCACAATACGCTTTCGTAAATCCAGCCAAACCATGCTTTGTAGCGGCATAAGCTGGCGACCATTGTCCACCGAGATAAGAAAACAGGGAGCACGTATTAATGATTTTTCCACTTTGTTGTGGAATCATATGTTTTGCTGCTTCGTGAGACAGTTCAAACGGAGCATTTAAATTTACCGACACCATTTTATCCCACTGCAGTCTAGAGAATTTCGTAACGTCAGGTTCATTAATGTTAATGCCCGCATTATTGATGAGAATATCAATCTTTCCAAAAACACTTAAACATTTATCAATAATCTGCTTACAGACGCCTTCTTCAGTTAAGTTTCCAAGCATTAAATGATAGTTAACGCCTTCTGCTTCGATTAATTTCTTCGTTCTATCGTTATCTTCTTCCATACTTACCGCGAAGATATGAGCTCCTGCTTTGGCTAATGCAAGCGCAAATCCTTGCCCTAGTCCTGAATTGCCACCAGTAATAATGGCAACTTTTCCTTTAAGATTAAAAAAATCCATATTAAAATCCGTGATCTTATTTTGTTCCGGGTTCATACTAAGTTGTGCCACCCTTCAGATAATTTTATCTTTTCTTTAACTAGGTTCATTCTAATCCTACAAAAGATGAAAATCAAGCGTTTTCAAAGAAATTTTTCTTAAATGCGTATAGTTAACTAATTTAAAGGAAAATTTTCTTGTTTATTAATCGTTAAACCTTCTCTTACTAACCTATTATGTAACATAGCGGACTACCTATTTCCATATAAAGGTAAAATAAGGCATATCTCTATCATTATTATTCTTAAAAAGTCAGGGTCAATGATTGGGATTGCTTCTAGTAAGTGATTCTTATTAATAATGAGAACATTTTTCAAAAAGGTTCTTTTGTTTAAAATTTATTATCTCAATATATTAATATAGGAATTTATTGGGTGCATAAACCCTTTTAAAACCATATTTACTGGTAATCTTATACCATTGACAAAATAGTATCACCTTCTTATTTTATTTATAAAAGCAGTTTGTGAGACTGGAGATGAAAGTTATATTTAGGGGAATAAGGGAAGTGGATGCGATTCGTTGGGGCGATTCATTCAAAGTGATACAACAAAACGGGAACTATGTGTATACCTATTGTGAAGCAAAGTTATTACAGAAGTTAGGATATACTCAGAAACAGCTAATTGGCAAAACGCTTTTCGACGTTCTCCCTATGCATAAAGCAATTGAGAAACAAGAATTTTACTCCAAAATATGGAGTGGTCAAACGCTTGAATACGAAATTGAATTGGAAGGAAAGCTTCATCTTGTTGTGGTACGTCCTATTTACAATAAGGGGATTGTGGAAGAAGCCATTGGCATATGCTTTGACTTAAACCACAAAAAAAGACTTCAAACACTTAGTGGCTCACTTGGGAAGTTAATTGTGAAACAAGGTACGGACTTTTTGTTTATTTCTTGCAACGAGATTGTTTTTCTAGAAAGAAAAAACAGAAAAACGCACATTTACACTAGGGAAAAGGAATACATCGTAAACGAATCCCTAGCAAATTTAATGAAATCACTAAATGCTAGTTTTATCCTCTCTCACCGCTCATTCATCATTAATGTTAAAAAGATTGAAGTGATCAAACAAACTGGTCAAAGCTATGAGGTGCATTTTAAATCCATGATGAAACGAGCTAGGATATCAAAAAATAATCTTGAACTGCTTCCTAACTTACCAAACTAAACCAGCATAATCGCTGGTTTTTTTATTTTATGCTTTTTTTGTCTCACCCGACCATTACGATACCTTAACGCAACTAAAGCAAGTTTCAGTGAATTATTTTAGCGTTTTAAAGCGATTGGACGCGGTGGACACTTAGTCCTATTATTTAGTAAAGATAGGAATAATTAACCACAATTGTTAAATCGAGGAGTGATTCTTTGAATGATATTTATCATTGTTTTCAAGCAGTATGGGACATTAAAACATGGAAGATCTACGGTTATGAAGCTCTCATAAGGCATGATGATTATCATTCCGTGAACGACCTGATACTTAAGGCTCAACAACATAACGCCTTATTCGATTTAGATTTACTTTCGATTTCAAAGGCCATCCAAGTTCATACTTCATTTGCCCCGTCCTATTTATTTTTAAATATTCACCCCTCAACCATTCTTCATCCTGATTTTGAGAATAGAGTCGAATCATACATGAGGATGCATCACCTCATTCCAACTAAATTCATTCTGGAATTGACGGAAGGTGACTTGCTTTCCACATGGGAAAACAGCAACTTTATTAAACGCATTAACTGGCTTAAAGAATTAGGATTTAAAATTGCGTTAGATGATGTGGGACAAGGCACCGCTTCTTTAAAACGATTAATTGAAATAAAGCCAGATGTCGTGAAAGTGGATCGCTTTTTTTCTAGAAACCTTTCTGAAGACGAACACAAACAAAGCTTACTTCGTAGCATCAGAAATTATTGTAAAGAATATGAACTGTTATTTATCATTGAAGGCATCGAACGAGCAGAAGATTTATCGATGGCAAAATTTCTTAAGATCGATTATGCACAAGGATACTTACTACAGGAACCGCAATGTATCAAGAACACAATGATCGGACAGTGTGTGAAAAGGAGAGGGTTACGCTATGAAGAAGAAGCTTGGTGATTTAAAAATAGGCGATATAATCGAAAAAGATATTTGGAAAGGCGATATTTTATTGCTTAAGGAGGGCAGCCAAATCACGAAGCCCAAACTAGATAAACTTAAACGTTGGGGAGTGACTTCGATTGGGGTTACTCGAAAAACGTTCGCTTCTCTACAAGCTCCACCTAACTTTCAACCTAAAAAGAAAAACAAAATAACGATTTACTATGGGAAAAACCAGTTGATTGATCATGAAGTGAAGCTCCGTAAATTATTTTTAGAAACACTAACGGAACTTGGACATGACTATCGCTATGGCCACGCCTTACAAAATCCCAATACCCTTAAATGGTTGGAAGAATCTTTTCTTACAACCATTTCCAATACGGAAGTGTTGGAATTAATGATGGAGTTAAAAGAATATGATCCTTATAGCTATCATCATTCGATCGATGTGTTTATGCTTAGCTCTCTTTTAGCCAAAAGACTAGACTACTTAGAAAGTGAAGAGTTTTCAATTGGCACCATGCTTCACGACATTGGAAAGACCCTTATTCCGACTACCCTCCTCAATAAGGTAGACACACTCTCTGATTTTGAATTTCATATTATTAAATCTCATGCTATAGAAGGATATAATCTTTTAAGAGGAAAAGGTTTTCCAAAATCGATTTCCAGCTACTGCCGAACCCATCATGAACGGCTGGATGGATCAGGGTATCCAAAAGGATTAAAGGCAAAATCGTTAACCCCGTATGACCGGATATTGATGATTGCTGATACGTACTGCGCACTTACTTCAAATCGGCCATACCGAACAAGTTATACAGCGAATGAAGCCCTTCTCATTATGCTAGGAAATTCCGAACAATTTGATCCTACTATCCTTCAACAACTTATGTTGGAAATTGGCGTTTTTCCAGTTGGTTCTGTCGTCTCATTATCAAATGGAAAAATGGCGAAAGTAGTCGAAATCAATGATTATCAACCGTTCGCCTCCTTCGTTACCTATCTTGAAGGATTGAAGGATTCCATTCTTATTTCAAAGGAGTCTTCCTTAAGCATTACTAGTATTCAGTTGGAACGTTAACAAAGCTAAACCAGGATAAGAACTTTTCTCATCCTGGTTCGAGCATCACCTTTTTACCTCAGCCTTACTCCCCATCATAATTACTATCAGGAAGCGTATCCCAGAAAGACGTGTCCGCTGAATCAATGGAATCGTCTGCTAGCGCATTGAGACTTGCCTTCATCGCCGTTACGGCCTGTTGAATCAAGTAACCATTGCTTTTCTGTCCGAGCACATAATCATCACGATAATGATCGGCCATGCCGCGCATTTCAAAAAGAAGCGTTGCAATGCCATATTCCATCGCAAGGCCATTTCGGCTAATCGTCGGTGCACTGCCGCCTGGATACTTGGAAAGCAGTCCATAGCCTTTGGCTTCTACCGCGTTATATACGACAGCACCAAGTTCCTTCGACTGTTCCACGACTTCCGGATCGACCGTCTCATTTGTTGGATACAAAATTGATCCAGACACCAATTCACCCGTGTCACCTAATGTTGTTTGCGTTCCTTGATGATGCAGGTCAATCATGTAATCCGGAGAATATTTTTGTAACACATTTTCATGAAGCGCCTTCGTTTCAGGCTGCTCGCGATCAACATGGTCACGATTCAGATCCACTTCGTTGGCGTTATAGCGCGTATGCGTGCCAGAAACATAATCTTCTAATGAGAAATTCACATCACCTTCTGCCCCGTCGACATTTAATCGTGGTGCAATCAGCACATTCACGTTATCCAGGATGTTCTGCACGTCTTTTCCGTTCGATGATAAATACTTAATTACCTCAAGGGCACCTTCCGTTGTTAACGTTTCATTCCCATGCTGCTGCGTAAGGAACAGAATCGTTGGATTATCTGGATCCATGTTACCAAACTTCGCAAGGTAAAGGTCTCTTCCTTTAACGGACTGACCGTACACCTCGAGCTCCAGGACATCTGAACGCTGCTCAATTTTTTCTAAAAAGCTCACCATTTCTTCATAAGAATGCAGGCGCTCATTCTTGATCGTTTCATTGCCGCCATAGTTAGGCCCATTCGGTCCATTCTCTCCGGCTAGCGCGGTATTCCCTGTTAAAAAGGATCCAGACACCAGCATCGTTCCTGCTACTGTTAACGTTAGAATTTGTTTTTTCACCATTATCCTCCTAAAAATCACATTCGCTAGTTTTGTTTTCGCTTACATTCCGCCAAAAACTCTTACCGTTCTGTTAATGGAATCTCATCATATTCATTAGGATTAATGTCATAAACATCCCCACTCGTCACGCCATCAATAATCCCGTAAAGGCCAATTTCAACAGCCTTAATAAGTCTTCCTTTTTCCTTCTGACCGTAGCTTTGCGTTTGGCCCGTCACTTCAAACAGCACAGCGCCGCTTCCATTAAGGGCGAATGAACCAAGTGCCGTACCTGGTAAATCCAAACCTTGTGGATACAGCGTAATATTGTCAAATGGCGAATCGCCTCGATCCTGCAGGGCATTATAAACGGAAACATTAAGCTGCTTTGAGAAATCACCATCGTATGTATCGGCATACTCACGGTATTTCGCACCATCTTCACTGTCTGGATCTGGAACGAAATCTCCTGAAATCGAAAGCGTCACTTTATCATCTGTGCCCTCAACGAAATATTCGCCTTGATGATGCAAGTCTACAAACACATCGACTTTACCAAACTCGCTCATCAATCCTTTATATACATCACGAACGGTTTGCGCTTCAGGTGTAATGTACCAGCCAGGATTCGAGGAGTTACTCGGAAAATCTTCAGGTTGCGGCACATAATCAAGATCCGGATTAAAATCACGATTCACATCAAAGCCGGGATTTGATGCGTAGTCCCAATATTGATTCGTATACGTGTAGTAGTTCCATGATGGAGACGCACTAGCGAGCTGAGGAAAATCAGTTACAACCTCACTCCACGACATGTCGTTGCCACGACGATTTAACTCTGTCGCATCCGGATTAACCATTGGCATCGCGACAATCGTCACTTCCTCACGTATTTTCTTAGCTTCTGGCGAATTCGAGCCAAGCTGCTGCAATAAATTCAATAGTGCGGCCGTACCCGTCTTTTCGTTTCCATGAATTTCACTTTGAACGAGAATCACTTTTTCTCCTGAACCAACCGTTGCTGTATAAATTTCACGATCGAGGTTCGAGTAGCCAGCAACTTGAACTTGAACATTTCCCTGACTGCTCTTTTCAATCTGCATGAGCTTTTTACTCAATTCTGCATGACTAATAAAACCAGAGATTGCGTATTCCTGACTTTGCGCTTGAACAGGTTTGTCGTTCGGTGCTGCCATCGAAGGGCTAGCAAAGACGGATGAAAGTAAAAGCGTGCTACATAAGACGGTTAACTTCTTCTTTCGACTCATTTCATTCCTCCTCGGTTTTAATAGACTTTACCATTCACCAATTCTCGCTTTTCGTCACCTTCCCTCTACCGTTTCGCGAAAACGAAACGTTTGGACTAATGAAAATGGGAAAAATAGGTCGATTTACACGGGGGATTTTTAGCTCCCCATAAAAAAGAGAGGACATTTGACGGACATGATTTATTTTTCTCTCAAACCAAACTAACTTTCATTCCCACGCTCTAAGCCAAAAGGAATGGACCGAATGACGCCGAATTTTAAAAGAGATTTATACAAGTAATAGAGGGGATAAGCAGGGGGAATAACGGTGCAAAAAACATTTCATAGACAATATGACTTAGATTGGATTCGCGTAATCGCAACAATTGGCGTTTTTCTTTATCATTGTTCGATGTTTGTTAACCCATTTCCGTGGCACGTGAAAAATAACGTGACGGAAGGAGAAGCAGTGCTAGTGTTTTCCCTTTTTGTCGGAGCCTGGATTATGCCCGTCTTTTTTGCCGTTTCAGGCATTAGCATCACGTATACATTAAAAAAACGAACGTTCACTCAGTACGTAAAAGAACGATTAAAACGACTAGGCACCCCTCTCTTGTTTGGTGTTTTCATCTTAACGCCTCCTCAAATTTATCTTGAGCGTCTGGCGAATAACCAATTTCACGATTCCTATTTCTCCTTCTATCCTCACTTCTTTGAGGGTGTATATTTGGATTTTGGAGGAACTGGTAACTTTGCTTTTTTCGGTCTGCATTTATGGTATTTACTCGTTCTTCTTATTTTTAGCCTTCTCGCCTTCCCCTTGTTTAAGATCGGAAAGAGAAACGTTCAAAGGATCCATTTCATTCTGCTCCCTCTTATCCTGTTTGCGACTGGTTTTATCCATACACAGCAATTAGGTGGCTGGGATCTCATCTTTTATTTTGTTCTCTTTCTTTACGGTTATTTTTTTCTATCAAATTCAGCATTCAAACAAGGACTACAAGCCACCATTAAACTTCATATAGGAATCGCACTCATCACTTCAATCGTGTATATCACCTGGTTTATGATCGACTATCCACATCACTCTGCGTTAGCAATCTTATTTTTTGCCGTTAAAACACTGAATTGCTGGAGCTTACTTCTGTGCATTTTTTATTTAGCAGACAAGTATTTGACCGATTCAAACCGTTTTCTTACTTATGGAAGCGAAGCGTCTCTGCCATTTTATATTCTGCATCAACCAATCATCTTAACAATTGGCTACTTTATCCGTAATTTTGAGTGGGGAATTCCAACGAAGCTCATTTTTCTAATTACCGTATCCTTTGTTGTTATTATGCTCTGCTATCATTTTGTGATTAGACAAGTACCTGCTTTACGAGTTTTGTTTGGGATGAAAAGAATATGATTAAGGTCAGGTGAATCATCCAACTATAGGATGGGCGCCTCTTGCCTTTCATATATCTCGCGAAAGGCGGGCGATGCAACCGAGAATCAACGCAGGTGATTTCAAGACCATGACTGAAGATGAGCAAATACAGCTACTAACCTCACTCTATTTTGACTTACTAAACAAAACGGAAGCATACATTAAAAGTGATCACACGATTGAAAAAGATCCTTTTGGTTTCAACCAGGTCGAACTTCATTTGACGGAAGACGAATTCCACCACACGCGAAATGAACTCATCGACGTCTACAAGAAATACAATGCTAGAAAAACGAACAAGGACCAGCGCACCATCCATATGGTTCAAATCTTTCTGCTTGAACCTGTCGAAAAGTGGAACGAAGGAGAGTGAGTGTAACATGAAGAAAACGCTATTAGTAAGTGCTTTATTAGCCTTACTCGGTGCTATCGGCGGATACTTTGTGGCACAGGGATTAGATCTTAGCGGTACGATCGAGCTGCCAGATGAAAACGTGCTTAGTTTAGCCCTCACAATTCAAGCAGGAGTAATCACTTTCGTCCTCAGTCTGATCGGCTTGCTGCTTCAAAAAAAGACTTCTTTTCAGCTAATCGCTCATTCGAAGGCACGGAGAGGCGCAGGTCTTGCAATTTTATTTGGACTTCTGACAGGGTTTATGATTATCGCGGGTGATGCCGCCCTTTTTTCTAAATTTCTTCCCGAATTAGAAACGAACCCTCCAGCTTTTTCGTTATCAGGCCTACTTGGGGGCGTTTTTTATGGAGGCGTTGTAGAAGAAGTGATGATGCGCTTATTCGGCATGACGCTCATCATTTTTCTCATTAGCAAACTTCGAAAAGGGAAAAACCCATCCAACAAATCCTACTGGCTTGCTATCATTCTCACAAGCCTCCTTTTTGCGGTTGGTCACTTACCAGCAAATGCATTGATCTTTGGAGAATTAAGCTTCCTAGTTACAACCAGAGCCATTCTCTTAAACGGAATCGGAGGCATGTTTTTCGGCTACCTTTATTGGAAGCATGGATTTTGGTTTAGCGTGCTTTCTCATATGATGGCCCATGTTGGGATGCAGATGATTTTTATACCGATGTTTTATTAATGAATGCTTTTGTCATTTTAATTTTACAATTGAACTTAAATGGGAAAAACCAGGTAACCTAATCAATAAGCCGATTAGCACCTGGTTTTTTTACGTTCTTTTCCTAAAAAGCTCCCGATCCTCCTCCCCCACCACCTGCACCTGATCCACCGCCTCCTCCAGTACCAGCAGCGGATACGGCAGTGGTCTGATCGGCTTTCTCAAAGCCTGATTGAAACGTTTCAGCTAGAAGAAGGTAAATCATCCATTCATTACTTTGTGAGGAAGTAGCAAAGCTAGCGGACATTTTTCGCTTTCCTGCTCCGATTTGATAGAGAAGTGCTGGAACTTGCTCCTCTTCACTCCACGATTTCCATTCATCGCTCACCTTCAATGGTGTCAGCGTTTCCTTGATTCTTCTTCCCTTTTCATTTAACGGTCGATACGCTACGGCAAAGATGAGGAAGAAGAGAAATAGCAGAACAACCGCAAACATCCAGAGAAAGAGACGATGATAAGCAAACAAAAAGATACTGGTGAAGGATACGAGGGCAGATAACCCTGAGATCCAGCGGGTACTCTTTGCTTTTTCTGTTAGATCATGTTGTTTTACTTCTCTCCTAACCGCTTCCTTCCAGCTTGAGACACTGCTTTGGAATTTTTCGTGGTTCTTCTTCTCTTTCACATAGCTGTCCAAATCATCAACATGAAAAGTCGTGTCATCGGCTATATCATCAAACAACCACTCCATTAATCTCGTTTCATGTCTAAAATCTGTCTTCCTACTTACAAGTTCAAATGCTTCATCTGAAACCTTCTTGACGTTCCCTTTTCGAACGAGTTCAAGCAATGAAGCGATAATCGCTGATGCTTTAAGACTTCCGCCTGTAAATAAAAGAGTCGCAGGCAGGCTCATTTCCGTATCTGGAAAGCGCCCATTTCCACTAAGCTGTCGTTTGATTTCAATCCCGGTCATCCACCTTTTTCTGATGGCTTGAACGATCAACCCAACTGCAATTAGAAGCAAACCAACAACAATCACAGGTGCAACTCCAGCCCATTGCTTTCTTGCTTCCATTTTTGCGGCAACTTCTGCATCCATTTTTTCTTTCTCCGCAATAATGTTATCGAGCATCGGCTTTTCGGCTATCAAAGGGGCTTCTGAAAAAAGAGAGGCATCATATGCAACACGAATATCTCCGTTCTCCTCACTCGCTACTTCTCCTAAATTGAAAACGACCGTCCCCTCATCAATTGTTTCGACAGTCTCATAAGCTTCATCATATCCATAGGCTGCTTTCACATCAGTATGTTTGGGCGGAACAACCGTGATGCGCATATTTTCATAGGTGGTCTCATTACTATCATCGAAAAAAGGATAATAGAACTGGGCAACATCTTCAAACCGTTCCACACCTTGACTGACAGTGTAAGTAATATCGACCGTGACGGTTTCATCTGAGCCATCACGATAAACTTTGTACAGATTCCCCTCCTTCTTCACTTTAAGATTCTCCCCATTTTCAGAAGCTTGGAAGTGATGAATCGTCGTATTCTCTTTCGGGATAAGTGTTCTTGTAATGCCGTTAAAATCTCCTTCAAATTCATAAGTGTGGCTTTCTGTTACATCTACCTGACCGTCCTCGCGTAGTTGAGCTTCGATATCGGTCGATTCAATCGAAAACTCAACAGCCCATACATGCGTTGGAATGAACAAAATTAGAAATAAGACACATACACTTAGCACCTTTTTCATAAGATCAACCTTCTTTCGAGTACATTGACAACTTTATATACGGTTAAAAAAGGGAAAAGTTACAAGTGAATGAGTAACAGACAGAAAATCTGTTTTAACTTGATCGTCACATTAATTTTAATGCAAACGGTTGCGTAAACGCTATCATCTGGTATATACTATTCAAGGAAAACGCTTTATCAGTTTAATGAAGTATCCCTTTAGTACTTCACTTGAAAATTCACAGTTTTAGAGTGAAATCATTGCCAGTAAAGTATTCCTATTATGAAACAAGTCGATCAAAAGCTGTTCGCAACGACCTGCGAGTGCAGCATTTATTTTTCTATTCATGTGCAAGCGATTGCATTGTTTTCACATTTTCATAGCATATTTCTACAAAATCTATCCATACATAGGAGGAAATGATGTTACAAGAACAAGTCGTCACATCCAGTGAAAAACGATATCAGAAAGAACTACCCGCTTTGCCTCTCACAACAATTTGGTTGATTAGTTTCGGTTTTTTAGGTGTTCAGATGGCCTTCTCATTGCAAAGTGCAAACATGGGACGAATTTTCCAAACACTTGGAGCCGATCCTCATAATCTCGGATTGTTCTTTATCTTACCACCACTCGCTGGACTAATCGTCCAACCGTTAGTTGGTTATTTCTCAGACCGGACCTGGATCCCAGGGCTTGGACGACGAATTCCTTATTTACTCGTTGGCGCTGTTGTTGCTGTCATTGTGATGTGTCTCTTGCCGAACTCTGGTAGTTTCGGATTTACGGCCGTGACAGCCATGACGTTTGGAGCGATCGCCATTCTGTTTATGGATGTCTCATCAAACATGGCGATGCAGCCTTTTAAAATGATGGTTGGGGATATGGTAAACAAAGAACAAAAAGGTTTTGCGTATTCGATCCAAAGCTTTCTATCAAATAGCGGTGCTGTATTGGCAAGTATTTTTCCTTTTGCGTTAACACTTCTAGGTGTATCAAATAGTGCGCCAAAAGGGGTTATCCCTCAATCTGTTGTCATTTCATTTTATGCCGGTGCAGGTGTTTTAATCATTTGTAGTCTCGTGACCGTATTGAAAGTAAAAGAGTATACACCAGATGAATTTGCCGTTTATCACGGCATTACGAAAGAATCAACGAAAGAGAAAGTAAACATTTTCAAATTACTTGGAAGCGCTCCAAAAGTATTTTGGACCGTTACCCTCGTTCAACTCTTTTGTTGGATGGGCTTTCAATACTTGTGGACGTATGGCACAGGTGCGATTGCGTTAAACGTTTGGAATACGAGCGATCCTTCTAGTGCAGCATACCAAGATGCAGGAAACTGGTTTGGGATTTTAACAGCGGTTCAGTCGATTGGCGCAGTACTCTGGTCTCTCGCCTTATCCCGAATTCCAAATAATTCACGGAAGTTCTACTACTCGATTAGCTTATTGCTAGGGGGAATCGGATTTGGATCGGTCTTCTTCGTTCACAATCAATGGGCACTCGTTATTTCCTTTACATTAATCGGAATTGCATGGGCCGCAATGATGACCTTCCCATTCACAATCCTAACGAACGCGCTGAAAGGCAAAAACATGGGTACATACCTTGGGCTGTTTAACGGTAGTATTTGTTTGCCACAAATTATCGCATCATGCTTAAGTTTCGTCTTGTTCCCACTGATTGGATCTTCTATGCCGTTTATGATCTTGCTTTCAGGTGTGTTCCTTGTGGTTGGGGCGTTGGCTGTGCCGATTATTAGGGAGACTTATGCGAAGTAGAGATGCTTAAATTGCAACTAATAAAAGGACTTTTATCTACCATCTTATAAACAACAAAAACCAGGTGAGCTAATTTGTAGTAAATAGCTTACCTGGTTTCTTTTTATCAATCATTTCCCCCATAATAAAAACATTTCTTTTGACTACCACTATTTTGTAAGCTCTGTTTAAAGTGTGTACCTGCCTTTGAATTCAAAAAATATATTTATTTATCTCACCAAATACCAATTAAATTAAGCTAAATAAATTATGTAAAACTTATGTGAATCACTCTTCCGTTCTATAAAAAGAACGAAAAATGGTATATAATTCAATTACGAATAATTATATAAGGGGCTGGTCTTTTCTTGAGGTTCTTAAAAACAAACACGATATTTTTGGGAGTAATAACAATTTTAATAGTAACAGTTGTCAGTGTGATAATTGCAAATAATTTCAATACTACCTCTACCACTAACATCAATAATTCGGATTCCGTAAAGGTCGAAGAATTTGGAGCAAAGGGAGATGGAAAATCTGATGACACGAAGGCGATTCAAAATGCGATAAATAAAACTGCAAATATGAATGTCTCCGAAGTTATATTACAAGATAACAAATCATACATCATCTCCTCTCCGATTTTAATTAAAGAAGGAGTTAAATTTACTCTTGGATATAATACTCGTTTGCAGATAAATGGGGATTTTGATGCGATTGAATTAGAGAAGAATGCTTCTATTAGTGGAGGCATTATTGAGATTATTAGCTCAAATTTTAATTCTAGTGTCCTGTCTTTAGATGGAAAAAATCAGTTTTATGGAATATGGGAAACGACTGAGATTCACGATCTAAAGTTGTTAAACTCATCTGGTGAAATCACAGGAACAGCACTCTCTTTGTTTGCTAGTGGACCTTCTCATTATATATCATTTATTAATTTTAAAAACATTACTATCTCAGGGTTTTCAACGGGGGTTAAGCTTCAAACGAAGGATCCAGGAAATGGCGATTATAGTTGGATCAATGGCAACAGATTCGAAAACTTCACCTTAGAAGAATGTGAAAATTTCATTGTATTTGATGGCGGGATAACGGTCCCGAATGAATCAAGTGGGAATATGTTTACGAACCTGCAGATTCAGCTAAGCGAAAAAACGAACGAAGTATTGAATATTGATGGTTCAGAAAATAAATTCGACGGAGTTATATGGGATGTACAAACCTTAGCTCACAGCAACCCAATTATAAAACTAACACCTAATACAAATCATAATACGATTAACTTTAATATAAATTCACAATTAATTCAGAATGAAGGTAAAGCAAACGAGTTTTCCCTCATAGATTAATAAAAAAAGTTAAGAAGGATATCCTTCTTAACTTTTTTCATAATTTAGCATGCTTCCGATAAGCATTTAATGAATAATGGGAGAAGTACCACATGGTTTTAATGACGCTGATTTTTTGAGTTCTCCGATAAGTATTCCAAGTTTTCTTAGCGGACTTAAACTTATTTCCTGAATCAGATTGTTTTGACTTTCTATAATAAGCTAATTCTTCATTAAGACGATGTGCATGATGACCTTTCTTTAAGAGGACGAGCCATAATGCAAAATCTTCTGTGCAATTAAGATTCCCTACCATTTTTATTGGACCAATCTTTTCTCTATTTAACATAACTGTTAGGGTTCCAATTATAGTATTTTTAAGTAGATAATAATAATCTAATGATTTAGGACCGATAACAACTTTATTTGTTCTTTCACCCGTTTCTTTTATAATTCTATAGTTCGTAAAAGAGAACGACAAATCATTTTCTTCCATGAATTTGACTTGCTTATAGAGCTTTTCAGGATGCCATAAATCATCACTATCCAGAAATGCAATATATTTTCCTTGTGATTTTTCAATCGCCATATTTCTTGCAGCTGCAGCTCCAGAATTTGATTTCATTTTTATTAATTTTATTCTAGGTTCATGAGCCAGTTCATCTGCGATAATATCTGTTGAATTATCTATAGAGCAATCATCAACAATAATATGCTCCCAATTTTCATAGGTTTGGGATATCACAGAATCAATCGTTTCTTTTATTGTAAATGCCGAATTATAACACGGTGTGACTATGGAAACTAATGGATGATCATTTTTGTTTTTTTTATCCATATTATTCTTCCTTTCCTCACTTTTTTAACGAGTTTGGGTGATAGCTTCCACGTCTTTCTGATCTAAAACATTTTTAAGTTTATCTTCTAAATCTTTATCTAAATTTTTTATGCCCTCAGCCTGATTTCGTTGTAGCATTACAGATAAAGTTTGAATTAAAATTTTCAAATCTAATGAGAGTGAGTAATTTTTAATATAAAACACATCATACCTAAGTTTATCTTCTACTGAAGTAGTATAATTTGATAAGGTTTGTGCTAGCCCAGTAAGGCCAGGCTTTACAGACATCCGATAGGAGTAATTGGGAATATCATTTCTAAATTGATTAATAAAGAATGCCCTTTCAGGTCTAGGTCCAACTAGACTCATATCACCTTTTATTATATTAAATAATTGTGGGAGTTCATCCATTCGGGTAGATCTTATCCACCTACCAACTCTAGTTATTCTTGGGTCATTATCAATAGCTAACGCTGGACCTGTTAATCTCTCAGCTTCTTCTACCATGCTCCTGAATTTGTAAATATGATATGGGTTTTCATTTTCACCTAATCGTTCTTGTTTATATAAGGCTGGTCCTTTAGAAGTTAAAGGAATAATTATAAATAAAACGAGAAATATTGGAGAACAAAGCACTATAATGAAAGAACTGATTAAAAGGTCAAAAGCTCTTTTCAAATGCCTTTGAATGGAAGTGATTTCAACTGGTTTAATAGATAATACAAATGTATCGTCAATTTGCTGAGGATTGGACTCTAATATAAATAAATCTGTTAGTTCTGGTATAACCATAACTTCAATTCCTCTACTTGAACATTGAGAAATAATTTCACTTTTTTCAGTATAAGAAAGTGAAGGGCATAACAGGACTATATCAGTATCCTGAATGTTATCTATTAAATTGATCTCTTTATACACTGGGATGAAATTTTGTATAATAAACCAACCTTTATTATGGTTAAGCACCTTGTAAACTAATTCACCATCATGTTTACTACCTGAGCCTATGATCAACATATTTTTTTGTCCCTTGTAATACTTTAAGAGAGACCAATAAAGAACACGAGAGCCAATGATCAAGATTAGTTGAAAAATCAATGTAAGACAGACTGCTATACTAGGAATATTTTGTATTTGCAGTAAAGAAAACACAACTAGTGTAAGAGCTGATGAAAGTAATAAGGATAGAATAATATTAATCACAAATTTACTAATACTCCTCCTGATCCAATCAGCATACAAATCTAGAAAATAAAAAAATACAATTGTCACCAACAAAATAGAAATTGGTACTATGAAAGTTATCTCTCTAAGAGATATCCACATAGTGGGAGAATTAAAATAGAGTAAATTAGCTATCATTATGCTTGCTAGTAATAGAAGCACATCAGAAGTTAGAAGAAGTATTTTGTTTAATCTGTCTGAAAGATTGTTCTTCCTCATCTTGCTATTCCTCCTTCTATATGTTTGATCGCTATTAAGTGTTTTACCATCCTCAATTAAGAACGTTTTTGGTGAAAAGGATATGTTTATTCAAGTTCTATCCCTTTTCTAGGTTATATTGCTCTAGCGTATTTGCAGACATTATTTCAGATGTGAAGTAATTCTCAACCTTTTTACGGCCATTCATAGAGAGTGATGTCCTTTTGTTGTCATCCGAACGAATAAGGATTATTTTTTCTGCGAACGCTTTAGCCGAATATTCATTTATGAGATAACCATTTTTGTTATCATCTATTGCTTCACAAATCCCTCCATAATTAATTGATATTACTGGTGTCCCTACTGCCATAGCTTCTAACAAAACCATCGGGAAAACTTCTCGAAATGAAGTTAAGATAAGGATATCCATATCTTTAATGAATTGATCCGGCTGATTAACTTGCCCCAGCATAGTGACTGTCTGACTCACTCCATTATCTTTTATCATTCGTGCAATAGCTTGATATCGAGGCCCATCACCTGCAATATGAAATTTCAGTCCAGGTTCATTTTTCAACTCCTTAGCTATTTGGATAAATAACTCATGGTTTTTTTCTTCTGATAGTCGACCTAGTATCCCTATATTAAATTCTTCAGAACTCTCTCGCTTATTTAAAAATGAAAATTGTTTCAAATCAACACCATTATGAATCGTTTCAATTTTTTTCGCCTTTACTCCCAAATTAATTAAGTTCTTTTTTTCAAATTCACTAACTGTAATGACTTTATCGACAAAAGCATTAATAATAGTGGGTAGGAGTCTCTTGAACTTCCTTTCTAACAGAGTGACATTATGTTTTGTATAAACGACCTTCATATTTCTGGATATAAATAGCTTTATACATACGGCATAGAATACCATCCTCAAACTATTTGCGTGTAAAATATTAATTTGCTGTTTTTTTACTATGCTCGCTAATATCAATATATTTTTCAAATGACGATTCTTTGTTAATAGAGTAAAATTCTTTTTATTCTTTAATTTCTGTATTAGTTCCCCATCACCAGCAGCCGTAAAGAAATGAATTTCTTCCTCGCTAAGCAAATTTTCTAACTTATAAAAATAAGTTTCTGCACCACCCATTATTAATTTGTCTGTAATAAATAGAATCCTCAAATGTATTCACCCCCCGAAGTCGTTATTTTCTCATATGATCTTCCTTCATTATTTTCTAAAGTAGTAAACGACTTTGACTTTATTGAAATTAGCACAGCGACTATAGCCAGGTACATAAATAGCATTTCGTTAATAATAAGTGTTAAAGACATCATTTGAAAGATAATCGCTAACAAAGATAAAAACAAATACGTATTAGCTTTTATGACCTTTTTCTTCATGATTTCTACACCTAAGGTAATTATAAAAACTATAAAAAGAGCAAACCCTATTATGCCAGATTCAGCAAGTATATCTAAGAACATGTTATGAACATGGATGTATTCTCCATAATGAAGTTCATTGTAATCTGGGAAATTAAATGCACCTATTCCGAGCCACACATTAGAAGAGAAATAGTCCCAAGCTCTTTCCCACAGTACAAAACGTCCACTTCCTCCATCCTGAGAAAAATCATTAATTCTCGATTCAATAATTCTCATCACATCGAACTTCAAATAAAAAACAACAACGTAACCAATTATTGTAAAAGATGTAAGGAAACCAAAAAATAACTTTATTTGAGTAACTGGATTATTCATAAAGAAGTATAAGACAACAATTAAGGTCATTGCTAACAGGCCACCTCTTGAAAAGGTTAAAATGTTTGTTAGGATACATAAAAGCAATCCTGCCTTATTTAATAGACTATTACGTTTACAAAGAAAATAAGTAAAAAACAAAGTATTATAGAAAATATAAAAATTAGGATCAGGTACAGTACCAATTAACCTGGGATAATCACGATCCAGCATTACCCCTAACACTTTTATGCGGTCTCCTTGAAATTGAAAGTTTAAAACACTTAATCCCAATATATATAGGAGAATACTTACTGAATTGAACAATACTCCAGAAATAGCGATAGCTCGTTCAATAACATTGACTGGTATACCACTCATTGCATGCTTCATAATAAAATAACATCCTAGTAGTATCGTAAAGCCAAATAATACTCTTACACTTGATTCAGGGTATTTTGCAAAAACTCCCGTATAACAATAATATAAGTGAAAAATAATGAGCACTATTTCATACCAGTACAACTTTTTAATTTCAAACTTCGATAGGTTCATTAATAAATAAATAAACGAAAAAATCATAAATGGTTTCAATGAAAATCCAATATCTATGTTGAAATTTGTAAGTGTAACTAGAAAAAACATGCTCACTAACAAGTATTGCTTTTTTACATCTACTTTTTTTTTATAATCCACCCCCGACCTCCTTAGAAGTTCTGACATGCTTTTTTTTATATACCTGTTCAACTCTCTTTAACTTTTCTTGCAAATTTCGATTTAATTCTTTATCAATAAGAAGTAATAACATCAACAATATGAAATGAATAACTACAGAGATAAGGGGATAACGATTCAATAAATAATTTAGTAAAAAAATAGAGGAACCAAAGTAAAGCATGTAAGGAAGCAAAGCTCTCTTTGCTATTTCCCATTTATGTGGATTTAATAGCCAAAATCCTCCTAATGCAATCACCTCAATTAGTACCCCTGAATAACTTGCCCCAATTATGCCAATACGGTTACTAAGGTAAAAATAGAGAATGATGCCACACAATAGAGCCATTGCTTGTACAACAGTTCTATTATTTTGTTTCCCCATAGAAGTTAATCCATCTGCAAGAGCTATACTCATACTTTGAAAAACCAGCATTAAAGAAAGCACCTTCAGTAAAGTAGCGGCCATAACCCAATCTTCGCCCAAAATTATTCCTATAATGGTATCTGACATATAATAAAAGGGTATTGCCATCCCCATCCCAATGATACCCATCACTTTTATCTGAAGAATGTTTAAGTCTCTGTGTTTGATCATCTGATTGGAATTAAATTGTCGGAATAGCACTGGAATAAAAGCGGCAGCAATAACAAGTGGTAATTGAGTTAAAGCTTGCGGAATACGGTAAGCTACGGCAAAGAAACCTACTTCAGATAAAGTTAATGTTTTTTCTAAAACCAGAGGTCCAATCTGAGGAAGGGTTACAAAAAGTAAACCACTTAAGAGAAACGACCAGAATTGAGAAAACAATTCTTTGTGAAATGGTGAAGATAGACTCACTTTAATTTCTTTCAATATAAGAAAGACGGAGAAAAGCCCAGCAAGGAAGTAAGCAAAACCATACATGAAAGCTATTAGTAAAGAATTCAAATTTAACAGAATTCCTATTAATATAATAATGATAAGACAACTAGACGAGCACATTTTAATATATCCTGAATACTGCATTTTTTCTGAAAGCTTAAAATAAGTTGTGCCTATACTTTGCATAGCAACACCTAAAACCATCGGGATGATCAGATAATAGGCCATGTTAATAAGTTCAGATGATTGAGTCGTAAGATGAATAATAATAAAGCCAATACCAAACGTAACAACTAATAATATTGTCCTTAACTTGATATAAGAAGAAAGGATAACTTCAATATTAGAATTTTTTCTGGAACCCTCCCGTAAAACAATTTCGCTTAATCCTGAATCTGTAAAATAACTCATGATCATCGCAAATGCCAACGCTACACTTAAGATTCCATAATCTTTTGAATTTAAATAGTTGGCTAAGACTATTAATGCAATTGCATTAAGTACACTTGAGAGGGCAGTGCTATAAAACATGTGTAACACATTTAAGCCTATCGAATTTTTTTTGCCTTTCATAAAATTCACCTGTCTTTTAACTGACCTGATAAATCACACCTAAAACCTTTTTTTCTGCTCTGGTCACACTTTTAGATATAAGGGAGACTTCTTCTTTATTAGTCTTATTCTCCTTCACAACAAGAACTACCCCATCACATATATTCATAAAATCCTGTGAATCCGATACTTCTAATAAAGATGGAGAATCGAATATCACAATATCGTATAGCGTGGCCCAATTCTTTTTTATTATAGAAAGTCTATCGGCTAAGGACATCCTAAAGGTGTTATTCATCGGTAAACCAGCCGGTAGTATAGAAAGGTACGGTATACTCGTTTTTATTGGAATTCTACTATCAATTTGTCCGTTAATAATATTAGAAAACCCTAGTTCATTTGAAATTTGAAATAACTCATTAATCATGGGAGATTTGAAATTTGTATCTACCACAAGCACTTTCTTGCCCTGCTCAGCAAAAGAAGCAGCTAATTTAACTGAAATAATTGATTTTCCTTTTGTAGCATTCGCAGAAGTAATCATTAGAAATATCGTTTTATTTCTGAAATCAATTGAATGTTGAAGATTTCGTGAAGCAATTCTCATCTGTTCAGTGCTAACATAACGGTCACTTAATAGCTTGTAGATTTTTGTCCTTTTCTTTTTCATGATTTAAATCACCTCTTATTTCCTTTATATTCCTGTGGTTTACCTTATTATTTAAAAACCAAGAACGATTTTTTTTCTTTAAGTTCACTTTCGATATAACCACTAAGCCGCTTTGAATTTCTAGTCCTTCTGGATCCTTTATCGTCTCATCAAAACTTTCTCTTACAATCGCTACTCCAATTGCTAAAAATAAAGCGATCACACATCCAATAGCACTACCTAGAGTCTGATTGGAACTAGAACTAAGAGTACTTTCAGAACTTAAAACTTTAGCATTCTCGAAATTTAGTATTTCTGACATTTTTTCTACCGATGTAGTAGCGATACTGTGATTTAAGTTTTTAACTAATTTGGGATCTTCACCAGTAATTGTAATTTTAATTATTTGTGATTCCTTTGTATTTGTAACTACTAACTGGTTTGCAAAGTCATAACTTTTTAAATTATTTTTCTTTAAGACTTCTTTACTGACGATCGGGCTATTTATAAAATCGATTGAGGAAGCTACCATTCGGTTTATTTTCTGGTTCTCTTCATAAAAATCTTTAGATTCATTTTGAAGATCACCAATAAAGATATATTCATTTGCTTCATATGTTGTCTTCATTAGATAAGTAACTGCGAAAATCGTAGAACCGGAGATAACGACAAATACCGATATAACAACCAAAAATCTTCGTTGTAAAATCTTTAATAATCGTTTAATTGTGATACTTTCTCCCATAGTGATAACACCCTCCAAACTATTAACAATCGCGCTGTTCTTTTTATTGGTGATAACCGAGCCTTGCATTCTTTATAAAGAACGAACCGGCATATTTAACTTTATTCGATCTTTTTCAATAGAGGTTCCTTAGATGTAATCTTGTTCTTGATCAATGTTTGCTTTAACAATTTCACTTGTAAATATTTAGTCATTGGTCTCTCAAGGGTTAAATAAATTATCATGGAAGATACAGTCGACAATACGATTGTTCCAACCATTAAGAATAGTAAATTGAACATATCATCTAGGTTCATCCAGAGAAAGATTAACATATATAACTGAATAAGGGGACCGTGACAAATGTATATTGAGTAAGAGGCATCTCCTAATAGCGTTACACTAGCGGGAAGTTTATAGCTGAAATTTCGTTCCATTCCGATAATCCCAATTAGTATAAACATAGAAAAGACGCTATACATAAACATGAAATTAACTTGAGTAAAGTGATAGATGTTGTTACACCAAATAAAAAGGAATCCAGCTAACCCTATTAGCAACCATACTTTTTCATACTTAATTAGATTCTGATATGTCATGTATGCGACAAAACAACCAAATCCAATTTCTATATGATTAAAACTAAGCAAAAACACTTCGTTGTTTTCATAAAAAAATTGAGCTATTAAAATTAACAAAAACCACGTAGGGATGATGAATTTCCAAACACGTGGCACGCATAGGTATAGAAAAAAAACAAAGTAAAAAAATAAAATATAACTTAAAGACCAGGTCACATCCAATAAAGGGGTCCGTGTCGTTAAAAATAAATTATTAAATAAATCAATAGCAGTAAGTGGTTGCATTTTCCCAACATTGGGGAACATTTCATAAAGGAAAATCGCTGTTAATAACATTAGCCAATATAAAGGAAATATTCTAATTAAGCGTTTTAATAGGAACTCTTTTGATTTTGTAATGTTTCCTGTGTATTTATGATAAACAAAGACAATCATAAAGCCACTCACTACAAAAAAGAAATCAACACCTCCAGTTCTTTCCCATTCGGCTATATGAAACCAATTGTAGTCAAACCTTGCATAAAACAAACTATTTGCATGACCTACTAGGACGAAGAAAATAGCAATAGCTCTAGACATTTGGACTAATAATAGTTTGCTTGTAGTTCTATTCACGTCCTCCGATCTCCTCGCTATTTATAATGACTGAACTAAGATTGGCAACCTTTATATTTGTTTCTACTATCTTATCATGTTCTTTATAAAGAAGTAAGTGTTTCTTATAAAGTTATAAAAAACTTCACATCAATGGATGTGAAGTTTTTTATATAATTACTAATACAATAAATTTAATACATTTTTTCTACCTTGGTTACTTATTCTATCTTGAGGTATTCCTCTTACATTAAATGAATTTATTGAACTTTTGTTCGTAAGTTGAACGAGCGAGCCTGTAGAATTGATTGTTGAAATATCCCATACTAGTCCATCAAAGAAATTTTGTTGTCCATTAATTTGAAAAAGTTGCTTAGTAGCGGAAGTTGGTTGAATTTGAATATTAGTAAAGTAGTTACCACTACACTCAAATGGGATTGTTTCACTACCAATGATTTGTATATTATTTATACAGTCATCTAATGACAAAGCATTAAAGCGATTCGCGTTTACATAACTAAACCCACTGGAAGCTTTAACAGCCTGTAATTTAACGGCGGTATTCATACCCACAATTTTTATATTCTCGAAATCCATAAAAGAAATGGCGTGGTTCGGACCATTTGAATATAAATGGAGACCAATACCTTTGTGGCTTCCACTCCAATTAACAATTGTCAGGTTTTTAACAAGTGATTTCCACCATACGTTATAATACTTGTACTTACCATCCAAATAAATTACCGATGAATTAAAAGTTGCGTCATCTATGGCAATATATGCTTCATCTAATGACGAATTTCTCTCCATCTGAATTACTTTAAAATTCCCATATACTACAAATCTTGATCCATAACCGAATTTTAATTTTATTCCTTCTTTTATCTGAATGCCACTTGTCATAACATAATCACGATCTGTAAGGTAAACTGTTTTCACATTATTTATATGAGCATAATCTATTGCAGCTTGTATTTTCTGAGGATCGTTTGAACCTGCAAAGTCATCTACCACGACTTCCTTATGCATTGATACACCTCTACTCCCCATATTTAATAGTGTAGTATATTAATTTTTTCACTACTTTATATTTTATGAAGAAGGGAGCAATATGGACTAGTTATCATCCTAGATAAAGGAATTAATTAAATTAATTAAACATCACCAAAAACCTAGTTATTCTTGTTTTTCCAGTTAATAAATTCTATTAGTTCTTTATAATAAATTAAGTTTTCTTCCTTAATACCTGCCGATTTCACATCTTTTATAAAACTGGACCATTCAGAACCTACTTTATCGTGGTCCCTCGCAACCTCATACTTAGTTTCACTAAGTATATCTTGAACATCTACTTCTAAAACATTCGCAATCCTTTCAATTATATTAATTGATGGATTTTGTTTAATATCCCTTTCAAGACTACTTAAATAAGACTTTGAAACCTTCGACTGCTTTGCTAATTCAGTTAATGATAGACTTTTCTCTTTGCGATATTTTTTTATATTTTCGCTAATCATCCCTAACTTCACCTTCCATGTGACCCCTCCTTTTTTTATCTCTTCTCTTTCAAACTATCTAAAATCCGCCTTTTGTTCTTTATAAATATTATAACGTCTCTTATAAAGAACACAAACAGTTTTTTGTACGATATTAAGAAAATATGTAATCCATGATGTAGTCCTTTTTAAACATTCACATACAGAAACAAGCTATTATATGCTCTAACTTACCTAATATCTACCTTTTACATCCCAAACCTATTCGGCTATAACCTAGATGCCATCTCAAATTATATTTTTTCATAATAAAACCAGATAAGCTACTCACATTCGGATTTACTCATCTGGATCTTTAGTTTTCCAACCATAACACCCCTACCCCATCCTTGCCAACCGCTCATAAACCTCACGCAAATTCGAAAACCCCATCTTCTGAATATCTTTCAAATAATGACACCAAAGCTCAGCTGTCATCTTTGCATCACCCAATGCATGATGACGATCTTTCACCTCAATTCCACAATTCGTACAGCAGTCTTCTAATTGAAAACCTTTTAACTCTGGCTCCGCAATTCGGATGAGAAAAGAAGTATCCACAATCCGATGGTCGAAATTGGCTCGCATCAAACTCCAGGTGGCATGTTGCATGAAAGCCTGTTCATGTTTTGCGTGATGGGCGACTAACGTGTGTCCTTTTATAAATTTATAAAATTGAGCCAGTACTTCTGAAAGGGGTGGAGCGTCTTCCAAATCTTCCGCTTTAATTCCGGTCAGTTCTGTCACCTCTTCAGAAGGGGCTGTGTTAGATTGAACGAGGGAGTAGAAGGTTTCCTTTTCAATCGTTTCACCAGTCACTTTTACTGCTCCAATCGATAGGATTGCATCTCCTTTGTTCGGATAAAAGCCGGTTGTTTCAAGATCAAACACAACCACGCGCAATTCATTTAAAGGCACTTCCAACGTGTTTTTCATTTTAATTTCTTTCTGCATCTGCCTCAGCATGGAAATATGATGAGGGTTCGATTGGTCTTGAATCGAGGCATACATGCTCGTATTGACCTTTCCAGAAAGCTGCTTTAAATATTGAACCATTTGATTCATCTTCATTTAGGAACACCCTTTTCGAAGTACTTTGTGGTGTCGTTGTAAAGCTCAATCCCTTGTTTCATCCTATCCTTTAGCTCTTTCTTCTGTTCTTTAGGAAGGGAATCAATCTTCACATAATGAACGGCTTCGTAATTTTCTGTTCCACCATACGTCAGCCGGAACTGTAAAAGTTTCCTAAACTCCTCTTTATAATGCTTCCGATTTGAGCGACCAATTGTATCGTCTGATAAAGCATCAAGCCTTGATAACGTAGACGTGTTCATTACTTTCTCCTTCAACGCAAGAAGCCTTACTGCATTGACATAAGGAAACAAAGCCGTCTGTTTTAAGTTGATTTCTCCCGTATGCGAACCATGCGTTTCTGCAAGAATTTGGCCAAATACACCGATGCCTTTTTGCAGGCGCATCGTATTTTTTAACATTCTTTTTAATAAATATGGCGACTCTTCGATTTTCTGGTGAATCACTTCTTTTAACTCTTTAATAAACGAATCACGCCCTACTAACACTCGCGCATCAATAAAAATTAATAAATGGCGGATCGCTTCAAAACTTTCATCTTCCATCCAGTTTTCAAGCTGGCCTTTCCACTCTTCAACTGATTTACACCACAGTGGATTGGAAGCCATCACATTTCCATCACAATATTCATAGTTAACCGCATGGAGGCCATCTGAAATTTCTTTTCCAAGCGTAAGAAAATAGTTCTGCGCCTCATCGCTCATCGTCTCATAAACAATCCCGTGATCCTGATCACTCCATAGCGCTTGTTCAAACCGCCCACCGCTTCCCATTAAAAAAAATGAAAAAGGAGAGGGAGGTGGCCCCCACTCTTTTTTCACTTTCTCGATTGCAAGATGAACGACTTGAGTCATCAGCTGATCATGGAATTGATTAAGCTCAATATGGTCTATGGCAACATGCTTGATTTGTTGCTCTCTCATGTTTCGTAGATCTTCATACTTGTCGAAACCATCTTCCATACGGACAGCCCCTTTATCTCAATTAATCGTTCAACCTGATTTAGAACTGCTTTGCTGGCCAGAATCGTGGCGCGTCTCCAAGAACTCTGGGTAGCCATAGCTACCGTGCTCACTAAGATCAAGACCGATAATTTCTTCTTCTTCGGTAACACGTAAACCATTAAGCACTTTCTTAATAATAACGAGAAGGACAAACGAAACCACAAACGCATAAGCACCACTTGCACCAACACCAAGCGCCTGAACGCCTAGCTGACCGAAACCGCCACCGTAGAAAAGGCCGGGTTGCCCAACTGTCGCAAGTTCTGGTGTTGCAAATAAACCAGTTGATAACGTGCCCCAAACGCCTGCTACACCGTGAACAGATAAAGCAAAGATCGGATCGTCGACTTTCCGTTTTTCAAAGAATCTCATGCTGTAGAATACGATAAATCCAGCCACTAAACCAATGACTACTGCTCCCCACGTGTCGACAAAAGCACAAGAAGCTGTAATCGCAACTAATCCTGCTAATGCACCGTTCAACATCGTTGGCACATCCGCTTTTCCAGTTACTGCCCACGCCACAATTAAAGCTGCTACGGCCCCAGCACCTGCTGCTAAGTTTGTATTCATCGCAACAAAGCCAAAGAATGCAGCGTCCGCAGATAACGTACTACCTGCATTAAATCCGAACCAACCGACCCATAAGACAAGCACACCAAGTGCTGTGAATACCTGGTTATGTCCGGCAATGTTGTTTGGAGAACCGTCTTTATTGTATTTACCAATTCGTGGTTTTAAAAGAATCGTTGCAGCGAAAGCGCCCATTGCACCTGTTAAGTGAACAACCGTGGAACCAGCAAAGTCCTGCTTCCCGTGCTCAGCTAACCAGCCACCGCCCCAAATCCAGTGAGCAATTACTGGATAGACGAGAACTGAAAATAATACCGCAAACAGAATATACGCTGTTAACTTCGCACGTTCAGCAAAACCACCAAACGCAATCGTTAAAGAAATTCCTGCGAATGCTAATTGGAACAAGAAGAAAACAGGTGCTGAAAGCCCTAATCCCTCAATTTCATAACCGGAATAGAAAAAGTCCGTTAACCCAAAGAACGCATTTCCTTCACCGAAAATTAACCCATATCCAACTGCCCAAAACACCAATGAGGCAATCCCAAACGTGAAGATCGTCTTACCAGCAATATGGCCAGCATTTTTCATTCGCGTTGATCCTGCTTCAAGTAAAATGAAGCCACCTAGCATCAAAATAACAAGTACTGCTGAAACCATCACCCAAAGACTATTCATCAGAAACATCGAATCCATTCCAACTTCCCCTTTCTTTTTTCAGAACCCAGAAATTCATTAACTTTTTGAAAATGTTAATTTATCTGACATTTATTATTATAAGTATTTTTGCATGAACAAAAATTGTCTTCAACAATCATGTCACATTATCTCTCTGACTATCTTTTAAAGGTAGTCAGGGGATAGCGGGACGGGATTGCTAGTTTCTTTTCTTGTAAAAAACGCAAAAAAACCAGCTAAGCACATCAATCGAAAGAAGTGCTCAACTGGTTTTTGGGACGGTGAGACAGGTCTTTCTTACTGTCCCACCCGCGTAAGTTGAATGCGTGCTTTTTGTGATTAAGTCGTCTAACGCCAAATTACTGGAGATTCCCGATCCAATTCTCGTACAGGTAAGAATAAGGATTCACTTAATAGATCAGCAATCCTCTTGCTTGCAAAACCATCACCATACGGGTTACTTGCGTGACTCATACGGTTATATTCATCTTTATCATCGAGAAGGGTTTTAAAATGCTTATAAATGTTTTCCTCCTCGGTACCAACTAATTTTAATGTCCCAGCTTCTATCCCTTCAGGTCTCTCAGTCATCTCACGCATGACAAGTACGGGTTTACCAAGACTAGGGGCTTCTTCTTGAATGCCACCGCTGTCTGTTATGATCATGAAAGATCGTGAGAGGAAATTATGAAAAGCTACTACCTCTAACGGCTCAATCATTCTTATTCGATCATGATTTCCTAGAATGTCATTTGCAGTCTTTCTTACCATCGGGTTCATATGGATTGGATATACTGCCTTTACATCTGGATATTCTTCAACGATTCGTTTAATAGCATGAAACATGTTTCTCATAGGTTGCCCAAGATTTTCTCTTCGATGAGCAGTAATCATAATGAGTTTACTATCCGATGCCCATTCAAGATGTTCATGAAAAAAGTCATCTCTGACCGTCATCTTTAGGGCGTCGATTCCGGTGTTTCCCGTCACATATATTGAGGCTGGATCTTTGCCCTCTTTTAACAAATTTTCTCTAGACCTCTCTGTTGGAGTGAAATGATACCTTGCGATAATCCCAACGGATTGACGATTGAACTCTTCGGGATAGGGAGAATCAATGTTATAAGTTCTAAGACCTGCTTCCACGTGCCCAATTGGAATTTGTAAGTAAAAACATGCTAAAGACGCAACAAATGTTGTTGAAGTATCACCATGCACTAAAACCAAATCTGGATGAACTTCTTCAAGAACCGCTTTCATCCCCACTAAAATATGTTGGGTTACATCAAATAGATTCTGCTTTTCTTTCATGATGGATAAGTTATAATCAGGCGTAAGATCAAATATGTCGAGAACCTGATTTAACATTTCCTTATGCTGCCCCGTTACACAAACAATTGTCTCAAAATCGTTTCGTGTTTTTAACTCTTTCACTAGGGGACACATCTTAATCGCTTCAGGTCTTGTACCGAAAACCAGCATAATTTTCTTCTTCAATACAATCAACCTACTTTACATAGTATTCAATCCATACATTGATACTATTATGTAAGCTAGGAAAAATAAGAAGTGTTAATTGGTTTGATTCGGGGACGGTTCTACTGATTCACTTGGTTACACATAACAAAACCCCAGGAGGCTAATGATTAGGATCCTGAGGTTTCTTTAAATCTTTAAATGAAGTCATGATAAAAAAAGTCTTCTTTATCTAAAGTTAATTAAACTTCGAAATGAGTCATGAGAATTGTCCCGCTAATTCTATAAAGTCCTTATCCTACAGAACTTGTTTGATGTTTCCCTTCTTCAGTGATCTGGGAACTGTCCCCCGATCCACTAAACTTTCTACAATCACTGAAGCGTTACTGTATCGTTTCTATGCTAATACCGTGATTTTCCTTGGGGCGGAAATACTGTCTCCTCACTTATTACAAATTCTTACTCATAATTTGTAGTAGTTATAAAATCAAAAGCTCCAGCTGAAATATTTTCATTGTTATATTCAAAATTATATATGAGAATTACTGCATTATATGATTTCCCCAACTTTATATTTCCCAAGAGTTTCGGAATAATAATCTCTTCATACGAACACCCACTTAACAAAGTAGAGATATCACTACTTCTTTTTTGATAGCTTACTTTTTCTATAGTATCCTCATCTGTTTCATCCATATCAATATTAAAGTCAATAAAAAACTGGGAGGGGACAGATTCACCATCCTCATCATAAGTTAAATCCACATAATCTCCTACGGAGTCATTTTCTTCAATATTACCTAACCAAACTGAAACCCATCCCTGATTTTCCATTATATTATCCTCCTAGTTTAATCTAAGACCTTTTGGTAAAGTCATACCCCCACCTTCAAGTCTGTAATTAGCCCAATTATTAAGTCGTCTAACAAATGTATTATAGTCGTTGGAAGTATCTATAATTGTAATTAATTCATTATGCGCTTTAGTTGAACCCAATCCTCCATGAACACCGCTTGGATTGACAAAGTTAACATCAGATATTGCCGTTCGTAAATCTTTAATTTCTTCAGCACTAATATTCCAATACTTAAATTGAGGTGCCCTTGGGTACAGCGGGACAGGTACCTTGTCCCAGCAAATATAAAACAATACTGAAGACATCACTAACGGGACGGGTGACCTGTCCCCACGTCCCTTGTCCCCATGTCCCCCTGGAAATTAAAGAGAAAATAACAGGCTTATGATTAAATAAAATGACCCCGGTACAATACCAAGGTCATTTACAAGTAGCATAGGTCATTTTTTATTAACTGAACTGTTCATATTAAAGGCTACAATTCAATTTGTCCCACACTTTTTTTATTTTTCTTCAAAGGCCGCCATTCTCTTCATTAAGTCTGTATCAAATTGTTCTTTATTTTGATTTACATATTTAAACTCAAAATACTCAATCCGATCTGTAGGACCGAATTCGCTGTTATGCCAGTTAGTGTAGTCAAAATGCACATTCAATTTACCAGACGCATTTAAAATGAATGCAACTGAAAACCACGGTTCTTGATCATTGTCTATAAACACCTGCTGTACCTTAGTAGTAAGTTCAAACAATTTATGAAGTTCTTGATCATATGATTTCTCACTAACATTATATAAATCTGGTATATCATGTGAGTAAACTACTTCATTTTGACTATCAACAGGGATGAAGAAAAAATATACACCGCCCTCATTTCCCTTTACTTCTCCATTGAAATAAATCTCACTCCATTCAACTGGTATCAATTCGTTAACATGTTGTGCAATTTGTTCATATAAGTTATTTAATTGAAGTTCAAAACTCATAATTTTAACCTCCTGATTGGTTTGATATCTCTAGCCTAACTTGTCTTTTTCCTTCAAATTTGTATTTTATTATAAATAAATCTGGCCGCATAGATTTACTAGAATAAATAGGTTGAATTTTAACAGAAACTTTTTTAGGTGGTACCTCTTTTAAGGCATTGGCCCATTCTGTCTCCATATCATACCAAACTCCACCTCTTCTATTAATTTGACTATTTTGAGGTACGAGGTTATCAATATCTGGAGGACCATTAAACTGTGCTCCTATTAAATGGCCACCATCATCGTCTACTAACCTATCATTACCACCTACATTTGCTTGGGCATATTTGTTTCTATCAGCTCTCTTTAAAACAAGCTCAGAGGCTTCTACATTAACAATACGCCCAAGTTCATCAGTAGTATATTTATAATTATCGCTTGTCACATATTTAGTATTTGGCATTAATTTTTTTCTGCCATTTTCGCCTTTTATTATATGTTTTCCAAAATCTATCTCTTTGACTTCTTTAGTTAAATTACCTCTATTATTTCCCTCTGTCCCTTTATCCTTCTTCACACTACTAAGATTAAACGTTTCCTTAGCATTCTTCCCCATATCTCTCACAGTATTATGAGGAATATCTCCAACTCCCGCTAAAGCATAATCCGTTCGCAACGGAAGCTTATAATCTAATACCTTGCGCACAACCTCTCTCATATCCATTCGAGTATTCATCAGTGGACCCTGCACCACTTTTTGGTAATTCTCTTTCATGACTTTCCATGTAGCTTCTGGATGAACCGTATGCTTGATATTGTTCATTTTAGCAGTGCCGCTTTTAGGTATACTCACCTTCGCCCCAGCAACCATCGAAGCCAGCCCAAAACTACTCAACCAATGCTCTTTCGAAAAATCGTCTTCTGGGTTCATCGCACCTTTCACCAGATCGGCTCCACCACTCGTCAAGTAGTTCACAAAATCATACGGTGAATCCGTAGCTTTATCAGATCGTTCGTCCATTGCACCTACAGCACCTCTTACGCCGTCAAACAATCCAGATGTGAGGAAGTTACCAAAGTCATAGAGAGAATCCATTTTCTTTTCGCCACGCTCTTGAAAGCCAGCCCAGAAATCAGTACCAATCTCTTTAAAACTATTAACCGATTCAATAAAAGGATTCTCGTTTTCCTCTACAGCCGACTTAACTTCCTGTGAAGTTTGCTCTTTCTTCACGCTAGCCGCTTCCGCTTGGCTCGCAGCAATCGCCGAATAAATATCACTCGAATGAAAAGATGCGGCATCGTAGTAGATCGATGAAACCAGATTCCCTTGACTCGAGGCATTCATTAGTTCACCAAACAAAGCGGTTAGGACTTGCTCATCACTTTCTAGCATCGTGTATTTACTCGTTAACTCTTCATCAAATTATTCAACGCTCTCAATTGTCTTTTCTCGATTCAACTTAGCTTCATCAAGTTGTTGATCGACTTCATTTCGCGAAAAAACTTGCAGAGGTTGAATGTCGCTGATGCGATCGAAAATCCGTTGTAGATCTTCCTGCTGCTCTGCAACCATTTCTCTCGCTCTACTTTCACTATTCGATAGCTCATCTTCTAGAAAAGGCAGCTCAACGGTTTCGTTTTCAAGATTTTTTGAGGCGGCACTTGTTGGAATTTCACTATAAAAAGCAATATTTCGATCAACGAGCTGAAGCCATAGACTTAAGACGTCAAGTTGAGCCTGAAAAAGCCTTTGATCACATCGGCACTCCCAAGACAAGACTTTGCTGGGCTTCATGAGCGTGAATACGAGAATCTATGACCCTTTGGTACAAATGAGGAAGGTTCTGCTGGCCCACTTACTGTACATAACAAAAAGAACCAGAACGCTAACCCATAGAAGGAAGCGTCCTGGTTTTTTCTTTGAATTTAAATTGTTAACATCATTTTTATCTTTCAAATGATCCGCACCACGTTTATGATACCAAAAAACTAGTAATTATAGATCTGCTCCGGCAAATCATCATAAACCCCTGGGTCTGCCTGATCAATGGAACGATCTGCAATTGCCTGAGCTGTCGTACTCATCGCAAGAAAAGCCTGCTTGGTGAGGTACCCATTTGATTTCTGTCCGAGTACGTATGGCTCATAGTTTCCGTCTGCCATCCCCCTCATTTCAAATAGAATCACTGGAATGTCATATTGGAGAGCCATGGCATTGGAAGCCACGTTCGGATTTTGGGTTGGCTCATCATATTTGAATACATGAGACCATCCCTTCGACTCTAATCCCTGGTAGAGAACAGTCGCTAATTTTTTCGATTGTTCCTTCACTTCTGGTGTGACCTCAGAACTTTGCGGCGTTAAAAGTGATCCTGATGTTGGCTTTCCATCATACTCTTCTTGCGTACCCTGGTGATGAAAATCAATCATATAATCAATATCGTATTTCGAAATGACGTTCTCGTGTAAAGCTTTTGTTTCAGGCGCTACTTTATTCACATGATCGCGATTAAGATCAAGTCTATCGGCATTATACCTCGTTAAATTGCGCCCACTAGCTAAATAATTCTCAAGCTCAAAATTCACATCTCCCATCGCACCATCAGCATTGAACATCGGGAGGATTAAGATATTCACGTTCTCAAGTAGTTCCTGATTACCCTGACTATTTGAACCAAGGTGACGGATATAATCCAACGCCCCTTCAGTCGTGAGGGCTTCATTCCCATGCTGCTGTGTGAGAAATAGAATCGTAGGATTTTCTGGATTCGTTATGTATTTGACGAGATAGATATCGCGATTCTTCGTCGTCTTTCCGATAACCTCCAAATCCATGCTCTCTTGTTTTTGATTCTCTTTCACTAGAAAGTTAGACATCTCTTCATAAGTCGTTAACATCGCTGTTTGAACCGTTTCTTTTCCGTTCACATCTGGACCATTTCCTTGTGCGAATGAAGGTACAGCTGCAAGTGTTGTGCTCGCCATAACGGCAGAAAGTGTTAAGGTGAAAATTTTCTTTTTCAAGCTTTCTCAGCTCCTTTATGATTAGGTATAACGTTCATAAAGTTTCCGATTCTAGAGATGACAGTTATCCCCTGCAGTTTTATGCGAAAAGTGGAGGAAAGGCCTATTCCTTAGAAGGTTCTGGTTGTCTCTTCACCAACTAAAGCACTAAGAATCGTGGGCAGAATCATCGGGACGGTTCTCCCGATTCACGCCCTAAAAATCAACGACTGTGAAACACCCAATATTCTTGCCATTTGCCGTTGCGATACCCCGTTGATTCGTTTTAACTCTCTTATCAACGGATCTCTTCTCTCTTTAGGGAGGCTCTTTACCTGAGCAATTTCCACTACACCAAGACTGTTTCTTATGAGGTCTCTCGCCTCATCATCGGTTAATCTTCTTCTTTCATCGTTTACATCTTCTAAACAACAATCATCAGAGATTCGTTCATTAAACTCCCTAAAATGCCCAATAGCTAAACGTCTATCATGACCATAGAATTTCAGGATATAATCACAATCTAGCCATTTCGTTTCAGAATAACCCCGATAATAGCCCCAACAACTGCTCCATGGCCAGGCATCTACACTCCTAACCATCCGCGCTTTCAGTGGATTTTGATGGATGTAGCGCACCACGGTAAGAAGGTATTTGACTGACTCCACATTTTCACTTTTAAACCGATCTTCGAAGAGATGTCCAGATGTACGATATTTAAAATGATAGGTTTGGACAAAACTTATGGCGAGGCGTTTTAACGTAAGTGAGATTTCTTCGTTTCCTTCCTTTAATAGAAGATGAATATGATTGTTCATAAGGCACCAGGCATAGCATTTCATTTCGTACAATAGGGCGTACTTTTCAAGTGCGTTAAGAAATCGAACCCGATCATGATCATCATGAAAAATTTCCTGACGATTGGCTCCTCTAAAAATGACGTGATAAATCGATGTCTTGCTTCTTTTTCTTGCTTCTCGTGGCATAAATACTCTCCCTATTCGATTTGTCGAGGCGGAATTACTGAATTGATTGTCAGAGCATATTGGATTTGTACACTACTCAAATTAACGGAGAAGATTGAGGTAGAGTTAGGTTATGCGAGGATGAAAGGATTGTTAGAAGAGACGTTTGGGTTGTAAATCTAGTAGATAAAAATGAGATCAAAATTTGGAATGAAAATAAGTTAATTAGTGGTAGGTTCAAACTTTTGTAAAACGGGGTTAAGAGTTGAAGGAAATGAAGTCATGGTACTTAGATAAGAGTTATTAGGGACTTAGGATTTTAATCCATTTACAAGATCACCTCCTGATTATCTCTAGTTCGTTTACATATTCTTTTTGCTTGTGAAATTCCCTTCATCTGTATGGAAGTGTTTTGATAAATCTGTTTATGCCCAGTTAATCAAACGTTTGTTTAACTAGGCCTTTTCGCCTCTCTTCCCCCAAAAAGTCGAGTCGCTGCCTAAATACGCAAGACTCACCTTTTGTTCTATCACTCTTATTTCTAGTTTTCATCTTATATTGAATCACACGAACCGTCCCAGCGATGCGGAATCACACGAACCGTCCCGCCAATGCCACCGACAATGCAATTTCCGGTTGACAATGAGAATCATTCTCTATATGCTAATTATGAAATGATAACGATTACTACATAGAAAATTGGGGGAAACAAAACGTGTTGAAGCATAAGATCTTCTATTTATTTCTTGCACTAGGACTTGTTCTAGCTGCTTGTGGCCAATCGAATGATAACTCTACTAACGGAAGTGCTTCTGATGAAAAATCAGAACAGAATAGCACAGAAAAAGCGGATGAAGAGAATGGTGAAGAAAAGGAAGAAGATGCTGATTTCATTTCTTCTTTTGAAGAAGGAAAAGCCGAGCTTGAGAAAGCTTCTGAAGGTGAAGAAGTCGACTATCAGGCTGTGATTGATCTTTATAATAACGATTTACAACCTCTTGTTGAGCAAAGAGAAGGCGAAATAGATCAACAGATCTCTTCTGCTTTAGAAGCTGGAAAATCTGGTGACCTAGATGGCGAAGTTGTGAAACAAATTTACGATAAGCTAATGCAAAAAGTTTTCTATTTAACGGTTAAGCATGAGTTTGACGAAGTGAAAGAAAACTGGGGCAATACAGAAGAAGTTAACAAAGAGATTGAAGAAGCGAAGGAATACTATGAAGTGTTAAAAGGAACGGTCGAAAAGCGTGACGCTGCGTACGATACTTCCATGGTATCTCAAATCGACGGTGGTTTCAGTGACATGGAAGCCGCTGTTGAAAACGATGATAACCTTCAATTTGTACTCGCTACCCAAATGGTCGATAAAACGTTGATGAAGACGTTCTACCTTGCAACTGGCGCTCTACCTGAAGGATATGCTACAAAAGCAGCGAAGGAAGCAAAGGAAGATCCTGAACACGCTCGTGTAGAACAAGCAGAAGGATGGGCATTCTATCAATCAATCTCAAATTACATCATGAACCACGCTGAAGAAGACGCAGCACTGATCGAGAAGAACTTCAGTCTTGAAAACGATGTGGCAGAGATCGACCCAGAAGCTGTTAACCATGCGTTTATTCGCGGCTTCTCAAAAGTAGCACTTCATGAATATGAAGAAAGCGAAGAAGAATGGGGAGAAGATAAATCCACGATTACTGCTCTAGAAGGTGCTCTCTTCATCGATATGATTTCAAGCGACATTACGCGCATGGAAGGCGAAGAAGCTTACAACACTCTTTCTGACCATGCCCAGTCTTATCTTGAAGCGGTTAAATCAGATGAAAAAGAAAAGGCAATGGAAGAGCTGAAGGAAATCAAAGAAACGTTGAATATGGTTATTGAGAAAGCGGAATAAATATGTAGAAGTACCTTTTCCTTATTGGAAGAGGTACTTTTTTTATGAGCGGGATCGCTTAACTTCAGAAGCAACGCTGGGACGGTTCTGTTGATTCAATATCATAAATAAAAAGAACAATAACTATTGAATAATCATTGTTCCTAAATATAGATTGCATCATGAGAACCGTCCCCAACGATTCATAAATCGCTACAATCGTGGTTATGGGAAAACTCCAAAAATACAACATCCTAAAAAAATACTCTAAACTACTTTCTGTAAAGTACACTAGCACCATAGCATAGGTAATCAATACCACACCTGTTAAAACTACTATAATTGTAGCTTTGTTCATCTTTTGAATTGTTACAATATAAATAAACAATCCCATTACAACAATTATCATGAAATAAAAAATTCCTGCTGTAAGCAAAGAAACTCGATCATATGGAATTATACCTACAGTAATATCCAAAATTGAGCTAGTAGTTTTACCCCCAAAATAATAACCCGTTAAAAACAAATAGCCTATACATAGTATCAATGTGGAAGAAGTTAAAAACGATACGATTGTTAGAGATATTTTACTAACTAATGAATTAGTTAAACGCTTCATCGCTTTATTCACAAAATACTGTAATGGTTCTTTGGTATCCTCCATGTAATATTCCTTTCAGTATTTATATCTCTCATTCTAATTTCAATGTAAATCAGTAATTTACAAACCTAATTTGTTTAATTCTCTCTATACGTCTCTCTCCTTCCCCACTCCCAAAGATTCCCTTCCTCTCCTTTTAATTATGTTATTATAGGAAAGAGTTATTTTGTCAAATAAGGTGGCGATATTGCGATGAAAACGTTGGAAGTAGAATCTTTTCTCTCTGGTATCGAATTGACTCTAAAACAATTGGACTCCCAAGAAAATGACATAAAGAAAATAGATTCGTCGGTAATGGAATTTGTTCAGTTAGAAGAGGCTTTAAAAGGTAAAGGCGGGCAGGCCATTCGATCATTTTATCAAGATTGCCACGTCCCTTTTTTACAATTTTATCAATCGACATTAAATGAATACAAAAATGCGTTACATAATATAAAAAATGACTTACAAGCTTTTGAATCCTCTAGTACAGCAACGATTCGAGAGGATTTTCTAGAAAATGATTTAGATCATGCTTTGAAAAAGATAAAAACCATAACAACCGATCTATCAAATGAAGCAACTTCTATCATTAACTCAGTAAGTGACATTATTATGATTCAGACATTGCAAGATAGCAATGTCATGAATCATTTAAACAGCGCAGATGAAAAGATTAATCAAACAATAGAACAATTACATCAGTACGACCGCCAACAGGTAAAAAATTTAGACGGTGTAGTCGATCGTGCTAATGACGCATCTGGTTACGTCGAACAAATTAGCTCCATGTTTCAGAGTAATCAAATCAGTGTGGAAGGTTACCAGCCCGGCTCTCTTTTTCAGAAATTAAAACAAGCGGTACAATCACCAGGTGGAATAGCTACTAGTGTGCAAGGAAGTATAAACAATGAAAATTCAACTAGTAAACGTGCATTAGATTTATTACTAGATTACGAAGAAAGTAAAAATATAAAATCAACAACAAAACCAAACGAAGATGACTCGTTGGTGAACACATTGTTAGATGGAGCAATTGGTTCCATCGCGCCTCTAGCCATTATGACGGCTTCACATAAGTCTGGTATACTCCGGATTGAATATACTAAGAAAAAGAACCATTATGCTTTTAAATACGATCGGAAAGTCCTTCACTTTCTGAAAGGAAGAACTGGTCCTGAGTGGACAAAAAGGTCCATCCAAAAAGTAAATAAATTAATAAAAGATAATCATATAAAAGAAAAAAACTTAAAATATTCAAAGAAAAATTTCTCTGGCCCTGGCAAATTTGTAGATAATCGTACGCAATTAACAAAAGCAAAGAGTTCTCTTATAAAACTAACAACTGGAAATCGCCCTCTTCATGAAAATGTTAAGAATAAACTCATTAAACACTCCTCTAGAGAAATGGTTATTTCAAAAGGAGCTTTTAAAAAAGTTGCAGCAAGAACTTCGGGTGTTGCTGCGGTTGTAATTGGAATGGGTACATCCGTTAAGAATATTTTTGACAGATGGGAAAATGGAGAAAACCTCAGTGGTCCAGAACAATATGAAGCAAATGGACGGATTGTTGGGGAGGAATTAAATAAAGTTGCTGGTAGTGTCGCCGGAGCTACGACAGGAGCCTATGTAGGAGCCATTGTAGGAGGTGCCCTTTCTGGCCCCTTCGCGCCATTTGGAGCAGCAGCTGGTGCAATTGTTGGTAGCGCAATAGGTGGTGCCGTTGGCGAATGGGCTTCCAAATACACAAAAAAATGGGCAAGTAATGCAGGCGAAGAGATTGGTAAAGTAACGTATAAAGTCAAAGAGTCTGCAAAAGATGCATTAGAGAGTGTTAAAGATACATTGAATGAATCAACAGATAAGTTATTCGGGTGGATATAAAATTAATCAACTAACACAATAAAGGATGTTATAAACTTGATGGAGTTTCTTGCAATAGCGTGCGGCGTTATCGGAATGGCTTTAACCTTTAATCTATTATTTTCTTTTCTATATCTAATAAGTAAATCTGCAGGTCATGGATTATATCGTTGGGTAGTTCATGACTTGGATTTCTTAATGGTGCTATCATTCCCTATATTTGGAATAACTGAATTTGTGGCTAATAGACTTTACAGTAAGTTTAACTGGTTCACAGCTAGAATCTTACTTATTTTATACTCTATTTTATTATTTGTACTAGCTATCATTTTCTTTATTATATTTGGTAAAATTGCTGGTTCGAAGTAAAACTTATAAATGAAAGGATTTATCAAATATGTCTTATACTCTATCTGCTGAAGAATACATATTATCATTACTATTAATAGACGGTGTCCAGGCTGCAGCTTCAATAAAAGAAGAAGTTTTCGAAGATATTAGTGATCAAGAACTAGAAACTCGTTTAGATAGTGCTACAAATGGATTGCTCTCCAAAGGGTTATTAACGATTGATAAAAATGAAGAAAATGTTGATGAAGCGTTTGAAAATTTTCTGATGAAGTTAACAAATACACCTCGTGTGATTCGATGTCAGATTGCTACTGATACTGCGATGCTAACAACTTCTTTGTTCTGTAATGATGACTACACTGTTCAGCAATCTTTATATGATAACCGTGTGGTTAAATTATTCCCTGAAAACAATGAAAAGAAGCTCAGCCAACTAATGGATCTAAGCGATGTAAAGGTAAACCTCGAACCATTTTCAATTAAAGAGCCTCTTTTCGAAAAAGTAATTGATAAATTACTTGCAAATAAGGAGCTTACAAGTGAAGAATCGAACTTGTTCCCTCCAGAATTTCTGCAAGTACTGAAACAGAAACAAGGAAAGTTAAATGCATTATACGATTATTATTTAGATGAACAAGTCATGATTGGATCTCTTTTGTACATTACAGGTAATGGACAAACATGGTCGATTGAGAGTGAGGGAGAAATCCTTACCATCGCTCCGTTTTCATATAAGTCGTTGTTTGAGTAAGTGCAACTTAACCTTTAATATCAAAGCTATATCAATTTGCCATACATTTGATATGGCTTTTTTTGAATCATCAGGGGAGAATTAGCATTTATAAATTCTACAGCACAAATAAATAGATCACCACCACCGCAACAATAGCCATCCCAGCGATAACGGACAGTCCAAAATGAAACAATGCACGGTTCTTATTGCCTTCTCACCGTTCCTTTATTGCATAACGTAGAATTCGGACAAACCATTAAGTCATAAAGAGCCCAGCCGCAAAAAGGTTATTATCAGGGTTCGAATCGAACATTAACACGATAAAACTTGCTATTTAAGCAACATAAATGAGCCTTAACAGAACTTCCCAACGATTGTTTGTTACAGTCTCTTTAATCACTTCCAACCTCTTATTGAATCAATTCGATCCTACGTCTCACAAATTAAAATTTAAACTAAAATATAAGGATAAATCTATTTTTTCCTGATGTAAAATTGCAGCTATTATTTACTTATAAACTAAGTTCTGATTCTCATAATTCAACCGTCTAAAGAAAACAATTAGATCTACTTAATCAATAGGACTAAACAAACGAAAAAACCAGGAAACCGATCAACCCTTCTCGATCAGTCTCCTAGCCGTTTATTCATTCTTATAATTGTCATTTACTATTTACCCTATACAAAAAAACTAATCGCAAACACAACCCCAAACCCAATGAATCCAATCAGGGTTTCCATCACTGTCCACGTCTGGAGCGTTTGTTTCTCTGTTAATCCAAAGAAACGATTCACTAACCAGAAGCCAGAGTCATTCACATGAGAAAAGACTGTTGCACCACTCGCAATGGAGATAACCAATAAACCAAGCATTGGTTCAGAGACGTCCATCATGCTGATGATTGGTGACATTAAACCGGCTGCCGTTATCATCGCAACCGTTGCCGATCCTTGCGCCACGCGGACGAAAGTGGAGATAAGGAAAGCTAATAGAACAATAGGTAAACTAGATGTTGCCATCATTTCGCCTAGAATATCGCCAACACCACTGTTAATAAGCGTTTGCTTGAAGACGCCACCAGCACCTGTCACTAAGATAATGATCCCGGCAGGTTCTAATGATTTAGTAGCAATGTTTTGAATCTCTTCTTTCGTGTACCCCCGTTTTGTACCTAAGAAGTAAAAAGTGAGTAATGTGGAAAGAGTTAATGCAATAAAGGGATGTCCGATAAATGTTAATAACGATCGCGTAAAACTATCTTCCGGTAAGATCTGACCAGAGACAGTATTTACAAGAATTAATACAAGAGGAATCAGAATTAATAGGACGATTGATAAAAAGCTTGGAAGTTCTTTTTCGTTTTTCTCTTGTTCCATTTCGTTTTGCGTTACGAAGTCAGGAACTTTAACGTGAATTTTGTTTCCGATGTATTTACCGAAAATAGGACCTGCGATAATCATTGCAGGTAGACCTGCGAGTGCACCGAATAGAATAACCCATCCTAAATCCGCACCTAAAATAGAAGCAACCGAGATCGGGCCAGGCGTTGGTGGAACAAAGCTATGTGTAACGGCCAATCCTGCAAGCAACGGTATCCCGAAATATAGCGTAGACTTTTTTGTTTTTTGAGCGAGGCTATATACAATTGGAATCAGGATTACAAGTGCGACATCCAAAAACACTGGAATCGCAACAATAAAACCAGTTAACCCAAGAGCCCATTGCACCCGCCCTTCGCCAAATTTGTTGACGAGTGTAATCGCCAATCGTTCGGCACCTCCGGAGACACGGAGCATCTCCCCAAACATGGCGCCTAGTCCAACGACGATCGCTATGAATCCAAGCGTTCCTCCCATTCCTTCTTCTATTGAAGTAATGACTTCATCTAATTCTAATCCTGAAGCAACTCCAATGAACAAACTGGAGATTAATAAAGCAACAAACGCTTGTAACTTGGACTTCATAACTAAAAAGAGCAATAAGGCAATTCCTAATACCGTAATCAAAATTAGAAAAGTATCTGAACCCATTTATGTTCCTCCTTCTGTCCCATTTTTAATAGATACTAGAACCTACCATTCCGCAATGGATCCATCCTTGTGACGCCAAACAGGGTTATGCCAGTTATGTCCTTCACTTGCCATTTTTTCGACAACCTCTTCATTTACATCAATACCTAATCCTGGTCCTTGAGGTATACTCACATAGCCGTCTTCATATTTAAAAACTTCTTTATCAGTTATATAGTCTAGTAGATCACTGCCGACGTTATAGTGAATGCCTAAGCTCTGCTCCTGGATGAAGGCATTGTGTGAAGTTGCATCCACTAGCAAGCATGCCGCAAGCGCAATTGGGCCAAGTGGACAGTGAGGCGCGACGGCGACATCGAAGGCTTCTGCCATGGAAATGATTTTTTTGCATTCAGTAATGCCTCCTGCATGAGACAGGTCAGGTTGAATAATGTCCGCGTAACCATCTGTTAGAAGCGGTTTGAAATCCCACCTTGAATACATCCGTTCACCTGTTGCGATTGGGATGTTCACGTGGTTCGCAATCTCGCGTAGTGCTTCATTGTTTTCAGGTAACACGGGCTCTTCAATAAACATGGGGCGAAACGTTTCGAGTTCTTTCGCCAGGATCTTGGCCATTGGTTTATGAACGCGACCGTGAAAATCAATACCAATTCCGATATAAGGGCCGACTGTTTCTCGAATTGTGCTCACTCGTTCAAGCACCTGATCGATCTTTTCATGAGAATCAATATACTGCAGTTCTTCTGTTGCGTTCATCTTGATCGCTTTAAATCCTTTTTCAACGACGTCCTTTGCAGCTTGTCCTACATCTGCCGGGCGATCGCCGCCAATCCAGGAATAAACTTTTATTGAATCGCGACAAGCGCCGCCTAGTAGATTATGTATGGAGGTGTTATGGAACTTCCCTTTTATATCCCACAGTGCCTGGTCAATTCCAGCAATCGCACTCATCAGAATCGGTCCACCTCGGTAAAATCCAGAGCGGTACATCATGTTCCAGTGATCTTCAATTCGTTCAGGGTCTTTTCCGATCAAGTTTTCCATAAGTTCGTCAACGGCCGCTTTCACCGTAGCTGCGCGTCCTTCAATGACGGGCTCTCCCCAGCCGACAATGCCTTCATCCGTTTCAATTTTTAAAAACAACCATCTTGGTGGTACTTGATAAAGCTTATATCCTGTAATCTTCATGATCATTTCCCTCCTGTGGTATCCGTTACGAAACTCGTAAATTGCCGTGCTTTTTCCGTAATCTCTTCAAGGTATGCTGCTGTTACTTCCGTAGTTTTATGGACTAGTGAACTACCAAGTCCGACCCCAAACGCTCCAACAGATAAATAACTTTCCATGTTATCTAACGTTACGCCTCCGGTCGGTAGTAACCTTAGCTGTGGAAGCGGTCCGTTCAAATCTTTTATATAAGATGGACCAAGCGTTGTGGCTGGGAATACTTTTACAACATCGGCTCCCGCTTCATATGCCGTCAGAATTTCTGTTGGTGTATAGGCTCCTGGTATACTGACCGCGCCATAACGTTTTGTTAGTTTAATTGTTTCGGTATTTAAAGAAGGAGAAAGAATAAACTTTGCACCAGCCATTAGTGCCGCTTGCGCTGACTCCGGATCTAAAACGGTTCCTGCGCCAACGAGCATTTCGCCACCTAATTCTTTTGAGATCTTTTCAATCGTTCGAAGTGCATGAGGTGAATTTAGTGTTACCTCAACTAACCGAATTCCCCCATCGTATAGAGCCTTTGCAATCGCATATGCATCTTCTTCCTCGTAGCCACGTATTATTGCAACAATTTTATGTTGTTCGATTTCATTAAGCGCTTTCATTTATCCTAGACCTCCACTTCATTATCGTTCTACATCCTCTCGTTGATCGGAAGACATAAACTGTTCTAACCTTGCGCGATCTGGCAACCCTTCAAAATCACCAGGAATGGTCGTCACCATGGCCCCAACAGCACAGGCACGCTCAACCGCTTTTTCAATGGATAAGTGATCGAGAAGACCGGATAAAAACCCAGCCGCAAATCCATCCCCCGCCCCTACAGGATCAATGACGTTCCTCACTTCATAAGCGTCAACTTCTCCAGAACTTTCAGGCGTACTGTAATAAGCGCCACGCTCACCTCGTTTCACCACCACACACGACACGTCATCCAAATTCAAAAAGGACTGCGCAATCTCTTTGTCATCTGTTGTGCCAAAAAGAAAAGCGCCTTCTGCAATTCCCGGCAGAACAATATCAGATTGATTACTAATTTCTAATAACGTTGTTCTCGCTTCCTCTTCACTCCAAAGCTTCTTACGTATATTGGGATCAAACACAACTTTCGTGTCATGTTCTTTCGCAATTGAGATCGCTCTCATAATAACCGTTTTACAAGACTCGCTTAACGCGGGCGTAATGCCTGATATGTATAGGAAGGTTGCATTCGCGATGTAGTCTTCATTCAAATCATCCATTTCAAGATGACTGGCTGCTGACCCTTTTCTGTAATAATGCACTCTTACCTCTCCGCCATGAATCATTTCTTTAAAAAATAGTCCCGTTTGGTGCTGACGGTCGAACATCACATTCGAGGTATCAACCCCTTCACCTCTTACCGTTGTGAGGATCCTCGCACCAAGTTCATCGTCGCCAAGTCGACTAATCCATCCTGTTTCGTGTCCTAATCGACTTAACCCCATTAACGTATTCGTTTCTGCTCCAGCCACTTTTGGAGTAAAAGATTCCGCATGCCTCATAAGCCCATTCGCTTTTGGTGTAAGAGAGACAAGCGTCTCTCCAATCGCCACAACATCCATTTTCCTAACCTCTTTTCTTAACCTCGATAGCCAACTTTACTTGAGATCGTTCTTGCCGTTTTCTTCAACTCGTTCGTCGTTGTCTCCACTCTAGCGATCATTCGTTCTTTCGGACCTGCCACGCTAATCGCCGCGATTTGCTTATTGCTACTATCAAAAATAGGAGCCGCTACACAGAATAAACCTTCTTCGTTCTCTTCATCATCAATGCTATACCCCTGTTGCTGGTAAACCTCTAGCTGCTTCATTAGTTCATCTTTATCGGTAACCGTTTTATCCGTAATCGGTTCTAGTGTCATGCCTTCGAGTAGGGAATCTCTTTCTTCTTTTGGAAGAAAGGCTAAAAACGCTTTTCCTAAACCCGTACAATATAACGGCTTTTTAAAGCCTAACTGAGCAGACGTTTTAATCGAGCGATTGCTATCAATCTTCGCGACATAGACCAACTCTCCACCAGATAAAACCGCCATGAATACCGTTTCTTGGACGCTATTCATTAGAGCAGTTAAATAAGCTAATCCAATGCTATGAATATCCAACGACTCCATAGCCGTTGTCCCTAAATGAATCAACTTCGCTCCCAACCGATATTTCTTGAGTGCATCCTGATAAAGATACCCTTCCTGATGAAGCGTCTTCATTAAATTAAACGTACTACTTTGAGGAAACTCTAACTGATCACTCACTTCCTTAACCGTTAAGCCAGATGGAACATGAGAAATAACCTCTAAGATCTCCAGTACGCGTTTCGCTGATTTGACTGACATTCCAATTCCTCAATTCACATATGTGATTTTAAATCTCTATTGTGATTTAACATAAACATAAGTTATCATATGAAAGCGTTATCGTCAATCGGGATCAGAGGGACGGTTCGGGACCACTGATTCACTTGATTATATAAAACTTTTAAAAAAACCAGGTGAACTAACCAATAGAACGATTAGACCCTGGTTTTTTTTAATACGTATAAATGTATTCTACTAATAAACTTCTTTTATCCATACTTACTCCACTAACACGAATCAGTTCTCTATGTAAGTCATTGAGACAAATCTGGATCTACGGTAATTTGATATTCTTTTATTTTTCTCCAAAGTGTTGATCGACTCATACCTAGACTCTTAGCAGTTTTGCCGCGGTTATATTGTTTTTTAATTAAGGTTTGTAGAATCAGTTCTTTTTCATTGGTTGAATGGGCCTCAAATTCTTCTTCTAAAGTGTTGTGAAGAACTGCTTTCACATCTGGAAGAGTAATATTTGGAGTATATAATACTGCTAATCTCTCACATATATTATAGAGGTGTCGCACATTTCCAGGCCACGAATGATTCATTAAAAATTGTTTCGACTCTTCTGTGATTTGAATCTCAGGGTAATTTCTATGGAAAAAATCTTCTACTAAGTAAGGGATATCACCTCTATGTTCTTCTAAAGTCGGCAATTCAATCCTCAACACATCCAATCTATAAAACAAGTCTTCTCTAAACCGGTTCTCTTTCACTAAAGTTCTTAAATCTTTGTTCGTAGCAGCGACAATACGAATGTCTACTTTAATAACCTCATCACTCCCTACTCGCATTAATTCTCGCTCTTGTAGAACACGTAGAAGTTTTGCCTGAAGTGTTAAGGGTATTTCGGCGATTTCATCCAAAAAAATAGTTCCGCGATGAGCAATCTCAAAAAGTCCAGTTTTTCCATTCTTATTAGCGCCGGTAAAACTTCCAGACACGTAACCGAACAGTTCACTTTCTAGCAGTTGTTCAGGTATAGCCGCACAGTTAATGGCGACAAACGAATTGGAAAACCTGTCACTTTCACGATGTATACTTTGAGCAAATACTTCTTTTCCCGTACCACTTTCTCCTATTAAAAGGATATTCGAATTTGTACGACTATATCTTTGTGCAATTTTTATTGTTTGTTTCATTCTTTCTGTTTTCCCGATAATATTCGCAAAAGTGAAACTCGCTGTATGACCTTTACTATATATTCGTTTTCTAATGCTTCCCTCTAGTTGTTGAAGATCTTGAACTGCTTGAATTGTAAATACAATATCAGATACGACATCTCTAACTTTAATAAAACGCTTATTGATATTTAACAATATTTTGTTGTATTGAAAAACCTCATTCGTATATTCATTTGCATCCTTCATTAATATTTTAAACTCTGGTAAAATAGATGAGTTATCAATTTTTTGTTTATTAAGAGTTTTGTCGAGGCCCATTAGACTAGCAGCTTTAGGATTCAGCATGACGATTTCGTTATTTGCATTTATCACAATAACCCCATCACTAGAACCATCAAGGATCGCCTGTAGTCTTTTCGCCTTTTCTTGTTCTCTTAACGCTGTGATAATCATTTTTTTTGCCTGTGTGATAGCTTGCCATAGTGCCTCAGGGCTTGATTCGATCACCATATTATCAATTTGTAGATCTTCAGCATATTTACACGTATTCATGCCCCCTAATATAATTTCACAACCATTAGTTTGAGCTTTTTTCACCAAAGAACTCCCATTCCAATTCGTACCCAATCTATACGTTTCAATTGGGGTATCAAGTAAATCATATATATTATTTAAACCCGTTAACATATTACTTGCAGCAATAACACCTATTTTTCTTCTACCAAATTGCTCATTACACTTTCGGATGGTACGAAGTATATCAGAGGAAGAGACAGCGATTTCGACAATTGGAATATCCCCTGAAATTCTCCCCAATATTTCAGCTAGTAGTCCTCGAGTAATAATAATATCTGCATGGATTTTATCATGCTGATTTTCTTCACCAATTACAATCTCTTTAAATTCAAATAGATATTTTTGTTGGTCTGAATCTATTTCATCATGTTCTTTAAAAATAGTAGCAGCATCTTTGATAAAGTCCTTGCACGGAACAACTAAAGCTATTTTAATCACTTAAATTCCCCCTTCTTGTACATATGGTAGCTTTTATTATGGGGCATAGGATAGTAACTATATTTCACCCTTAGAATACGAAAGAACGCAATAGATAGCGCTTACAAAAAATCGCAAAAAACTATATGAAATTGCCCAATTAAAAGTTTTCTTAATCGTAACATAAATACCCTTCCTTTCTTGTTTTATGACACAAATTGTTTAAACAAATATGTCTCATTAAAACAATATTATGAACCAATAAAGTACTAAATTTATCCTCAATAAACCCCCATCCCTTATAAACTGCGCTTTTTGAATAATATTTACAATCATAAAAGTTGGCATACTTCTTGCTACTTAAATAAATGAAAACAATCGAGGAGGGTTTCAAGTGCTAAAGTTAAACAATGTATTTAAAAACCGTGTAAAGGATCAGCTGTTAGGTAATAAAAAAATGTCCGCAGGGTGGCTACAAGCCTCAAGTCCCATAACGGCAGAAATTATGGCGAAATCTGGTTTTGACATTTTGGTAATTGATATGGAGCATGGACCAGGAGATATAATGTCATTGCTTCATCAGCTCCATGCACTATCAGGTTATGAAGCAACTCCTTTTGTAAGAGTACCATGGAATGACTTTGTAATAATTAAAAGAGTTCTCGATGCTGGAGCTCACGGAATATTAGTTCCCTACGTCAACTCCGCTGAACAAGCCAAACAAGCAGTAAAGGCTTGTAAATACCCCCCCGAAGGCTTTAGAGGGATTGCGCCAAGTCCGAGGGCTGGAGGATTTGGTATGAATGGTAAAGATTATCTTGAACACGCAAACGCACAAATCAGTTTGTTTGTTGCAATTGAAACGAAGGAAGCAGTTGATAACTTACCAGAAATCTTAAATGTAAGAGGGATTGACGGAATATTTATAGGGCCAATGGATTTATCAACATCTATGGGTTACTTCGGGAATCCCCAGGCATACGAAGTTAAGGAGACAATTAGTAAAATAGAAAAGTTAGTATTCCAATCAGACAAAGTCCTAGCAACAGTTGCGAGTAATGTTCATCAAGCTAAGAATTTATATGAAAAAGGTTATCGTATTGTGGTTATGATGTCTGATACTACGACTTTAGGAGAAGTGGCAAAAAACACGGTATCAGAATTCAATAAAATTTATCCAAATCATTAATAATATTTAAAATTAAGGGGGGGTAACAATGATAAATGCAGAACCACAGCATAATCCTCAACCAGAAAAAATTGAATTCAAAAAATTGACGTGGAAACAAACTTTGAAGTCTCTAGGACCTGGGGTAATATTTATGTTAACAGGGCTTGGCGCTGGAGATTTAGTAGATTCCTCAGTTGCAGGTTCACATTACGGATATGCTTTAATGTGGGTTTTAGTAATTGCTTGTATGATTCGATTTATCGTGGTCAATATTCTGACTCGTTTCGAACTTTGTAACATCGAAAAATTATCATTATTTGAAGCCTATACAAGAATTAGTAAAATCTATCCATTCCTATTTATGACAATGGCTATCGTATTAGGGCATATGGCTATTTCAAATATGGTGAAGGGTTCTGGTGAAGCACTATATTATATTTTCAACGGTTTTGGAAGCCCTTTCTTTTGGTCAGTTATTGTGATTATCTCTTGTTTTTTCCTATTGAGAACGAACGTTTATTCTCAACTTGAGAACGTCATGAAAGTTTTATTGGCTGTTATGACCATAGCATTTATCTACCTAGCGCTTACAAGTACTCCAGATCCAAATGAATTAGCAAAGGGCGTATTTACATTTGAAATGCCAGAGGGAACCGGTTTGTTTGGTTCGTTAGCGATAACATTATCAATGATTGGTGCAGTAGCTGGTTCAATAGTTAACTTTCTATATCCACGTTCCATCCGTGCAAAAGGTTGGAATGATTCATCATATAAGAAAATACAAAGAAATGAATTGCTTTTCACCATTATTCTTATGATCATTATCAATCTATCCATTTGGGTTGTGGGTGCCGAAATTCTTCGTCCGCAAGGTATTGAAGTAACATCATTAAGTGACATCGCAAGGGCATTAGAAGGAGAGTTTGGACGTATTGGTGGACTTGCATTTTACCTAGGAGTTTTCGGTGCATTATATAGTACAATACTTGGCATTATCCACGGCTATAACAATGTTGCCATGGATAACCTATGGATTATAAATCCCGAAAGAAAAGAAAAGTATTTCACAACTGAGAGCGATCCTTTATACAAGTACATTGCTATATTTTTCATGTTCTCAGCATTTATTTGGTTTATACCTGGAATGCCCGGCTTCATTGAATTAACTTTAATGACCACAATTCTACAAGCAGCATGCCTTCCTGCTATAGCAATTGGATTGCTGTTTCTAGCTACAAGAAAAAAATATCTACCGACTCAATTTCTTAATAATTGGTTTGAAAATATTGTATTAATTGGAACTACAGTCCTTGCATTATGGAGCTCATATAAAATAGTAATTGAATTATTTTGAAATCCAGAAAACAACAAAAGGTGGTAATGAATTTAATGGACAGGAAAATAATTGTCTTAGACGATGATCCAATCGGAGTTCAAACCATTCACAATCTCTCCGTATATACCTGCTAGGATATTAATTCCGTTAGGGAAGGTTTTAATGAATCTGAGGAAATATTTTTTAATTTTATCTAATTAAAGGAGTTTTTCAAAAGAAAAAACCATTAAAACACATTTCATTATTTAAAAGAAAAAGATAAATTAGTTCCTATAGCAGAAACTGAATTTTCCAAGGAAAAAACCAACGGACTATATAAAGAGAATGAGTGTATGTATATTGATCATAAAGGATTGAAAAAAGCAAACATATATCCATTAAAGAATAAACTAGATTCTATATCAAATGAAAAAAAGTAATTGTGAATGCATCTGAGTATAGTCAGTTAGAATTTTTTTTGTAAATCGTTGAACTGTAACCTATAATATGAACAGTTTATAAAAAAGACCTATGCAGCTAGTAAATGACCTCGGTATTGTACCGGGGTCATTTTATTTAATCCCCATTGATACCTTTGATGATTATAACGTTGGATATAATGATCTACTTTCTTCTTCAATTCTTTCAAATTCCTACATGCTTTGTGATTAACACGATCTTTAAAATGATCAAAGAATGATTCCATTGGCGCGTTATCCTAACAGTTTCCCTTTCTAGACATAGATTGTTGATGGCCAGCCTCTCTTACTTTCTGTTGAAAATAAGGATGCGTGTAATGAAAACCCTGATCCGAATGAATGAGGGCTTCTGGATGGAAACCACCTTCAATGAGCTTGAGCTTTTCTAAAGTCCGATAAACCATTTTCATTCCGAGTGAAGTGGAGACATGATGAGCGACAATTTCATTTGTTGTACTATCTTTTACGCAAGAAAGATAAGCTTTTTGCCCCTTTCCATAATAAATATAGGTAATGTCCGTTAAGAAGACGAGCCTAGGCTTTTCCTGCTTGAATTGACGGTTGAGTAGGTTTGGACATGTCCGGTGCTCCTGAGTCGCTTTCATCATGCGCTTATAAGGATTCGCTCTTCTAATTTTCGTCACGAGGTGAAACTTTCCCATTAACCTTCTGATTTTTTTATGAATCATAATGACCTCGTAATCATTCTCTAAAATCATTTTGATTTGAAGAGCGCCTACTTTTTCATCATCGTGTTGAAAGATCGTCCGAATCAATGTGACATCTTGTTCATCTTTTGTGTTTTTCCATGCTCTTTTAGTCCTACATTTTAACCAAGCATAATAATCACTTCGGCTCACCCCGGTAAAAGCACACAGATAGGAAATCATGTTCTTTAATGAGTACTTTTCAATAACGCGCTCGATAAGTGTATAGACCTCTTGGGGAGCTATTTTTTCTTCTTCAACGCCCGCCTTTCGAGTTCGTCTAGCTTTTTTAGGAATTCATTCTCAGCCTCTAAATAGTTAATCCGTGCTTCGGCTTTCTTAAGTTTTTCTTCGGTCGAAAGTTCCCATTGTGGGGAACGACCAGGATTTCCTTTGCCTCTGCGTTCCCCCTCTAATCCTTCTTTTCCATACTTCTCAAAAGTTTGACGCCATCTTTTTAATGAACGATTGGGTTGGCCTTTCCCAATTATGTTTACATTAAATCCATGTTCCCCAAAGATTTGACTCGGAAATTTGCCGATTTGATATTCTAAGATAGCCCTCTGTTTAAATGAAGGATGATAAGCGATGGTACGCTGCGACACACACGTAACACGTTTGGGTTCTTCTCAAGTTGTTCCATGGAGAGTATATCATCCAAGATCGATTTTCTGAAATAAGCTATATCCCCATACATTTCAGTCATCATTTCATCAAGCGCATTTTCTCCTAGTCGCTGCGTTCGGAACTTCGACAGGAGGCTTTTATCTGGCAGAGAATCTTCTAGATTGAGACCGAGAAAGTACATAAACACGAGGTTCAGTTCCGCTTCTGCCTTCATATGTTCATCGGAATAATTGTATAAATGTTATAAAAATAGAAGCTTACACATTAACTCTGGTTCTTTGGCAGGGCGGCCAAAACGCTCGGAGTAACGATCTTTCAAAAGATCGTTAATGAAAGAAAAATCAATAATGGTCGGTATTTGGTCGTACCCTTTATACCATTCAGGGGGTTTTTTCATGGAGAATTTTAAATTTTACTCACCGGTCTGGTCTTAATCCGACTTTTTCACTGGTCTCGGACGGTTCTCTCGATTCATTAAAGTAAAAGATCTAAAAGAAGGTGAACGAACGAACCATATTCATCAACCGTTCACCTTCTTTATTTGGATTGATTTAATATTATTTTTCTTGTTAAAAAATGAATCAGGAGAATCCCCGTGATTCGAGTCAAATTTCTTGCATGATACAGTATTCCGCATCCACTCATTCCAATGTATAATTATTTGAATACAAAATAGGGGGCGAACAAATGATGAAAAGTCCATTTTTTTCAACCTTAGCTTTGAGTATTTCTTTAACAACAGTTTTGATTGGTTGTAATTCGGAAGCAGATATAAATTATGAGGAAAATGATTCATCTGGATCAAGCTATGAATCAAACAATTCAGGCACTACTTCAACACCTTCTCCTAATCTTGAGGACTATAATTCCGATGGAGAATATAAACCTGTTAAAGATATGACCCAGGAAGAAATTGAAGCAGAACTTGAAGAAATATTAGGAGACAGCTTAGAAGAATAACCTTGTGATCATTAACCCTCTCGTAATCAGCAGAACGAGTCTGGTGATTCACCTCACCTGCTAGCGACTGAGGGGCAGGTACCTAGTCTCAATAATAAGTTAGGACTGCAAATAGCCACTATCGTTATGATAGTGGCTCACTAGTGGCAAAAGTGGAGCAAAAAGATAACAGATGTCGGTTTGTTTCCCAGATTCTCTCTTGAGTGGGACGAGGTACCTGTCACCATGGCTCTCTGAAATTCTTTTAGAGTCCGATTTGGTTTACTGCATAAGTAGCTTGTTCCTGGGTGAAGCCCTCAAAAATTAATTGATCAATCAATCCGCTCTGGGAAAACGAACTGTAATCCAGATAGTCTTTCGCTTTTTGAACGGCTTGTGCGTTCCAATCGACCGTGATGTTATTTACGGCGAATGTCGCATCGGCATTACTATAGCCTTCAAACTCTAGCTGCTCAATAAGTCCAGTTTTACTGAATGCAGTATAATCCAGGTAGCTCTTTGCTTGAGAGATTGCGTTTTCCTGTGAGAGTGTCATGCTAGGGGTTTCAGCTGCTTTCTTAGCATCTTCTTCGGCTTTCTTTTTCGCTTTCTCTTCTTCTTTCTTAGCCTTAGCTTCAGCATCTTTCTTGGCTTGTTCTTCAGCAGCTTTAGCAGCTTCGGCTTCTTCTTCAGCTTTCTTCTTCTCATCTGCAGCTTTCTTTTCTTCCTCTGCTTTCTTGGCTTCTTCTTCCTCTAGTTTCTTTGCTTCCTCTTCTTTTTTAGCCTTTGCTTCTTGTTTAGCCTTTTCTTCCTCATCAGTAACTTTCTTCTCTTCAGCATCTACTTCTTTCGCTGGTTCTGTTGAGGTCGTTTCCGATCCACAAGCAACCAAAATATTCACGCTAAATAGTAGTACCATGACTAAGCCAATGATATTGGAACGTGAACGCTTTTGTTTATTGTAATTAAATAATGACAATGTTAAACAGCTCCATTCATCTTTTTTTAATAGTACATTAAACGCAGTTTAAAAATATTCCTTTTTATGGAACAAAAAATAGAATTAGAATTACCGGGACAGTTCTGTTGATTCATTAAAGTAAAAGATCATAAGGGTAAACGAATCATATTCATAATTCGTTCACCTTCTTTATATAGATAGACTTAATATTATTTATCTATTTAAAAAATGAAATATGAGAACCGTCCCTGTGAGTCAACTTACTCGGTGGTCCAATTACACGATTAAAGTTATAAGAATTAGGGACATTGTCCACTTGTTAACATCAAGCTGCACGCCTAAAGAAGTTGCGATCATGCTTTGATGCAAATGACTCATTACTCGAGAAGAGATAGATAACTCCTTCAATAAGGCCAACAATTGTCGGAATGTAGGTCCATGAGAACAATAGATAAATAATTCCCCATCCCCATCGACCAAGATAAAACTTATGTGCACCAAAGGAACCAAGTAAAATAGCTAACACACCCGCCGTAATTCGATTCTTAGAAAAGATTGGTTGATCTCGCCCAATTGACCCACTTGAACTAGCTGCAGAACTCGAAGCTCCTCCTCCTCCGCCTCCTGCATTCATAAAGACCATAGGATTTGAATTACTTTTACTTTCTTCAAGCTTTTCAATCTTACTTTGATTTTCTATCATGATTTCACCAATACAAGCTTTACAGTAATTCTTCCGTTTTACTTCTGTATTACATTCCTGACAAATAAATTTACCACAACCTACACAAGTCCCAATGGATGTTTGATCTTCATGAACATAGCAGCTTAACCCCACTAATAGTCCCCCTTAAGTCACGATTAAATACAAAATCTATTACTATTATATACTAAAAATATCATAAATATGGATAATAAAAACATAATATACCTTTTTATTAATTCTTTTATACTAATACTTTATCCCTAAATCATAATCTATAAATATAGCTACACATTTCATGCTATTAATTGGATTTCTTTAACATAGCAACTGATAGTTTAGCGACCTATCCTCAAAATAGATCACCGCATAGAAAGAACGGTGATCCACCACTTCTATAACAACTTCTCCCCTAATTCACTCAATTCAGCTTTCCCATATTTCTTCTACTCTCATTTACGCGGAGCCTCTTGGAATGCTTTTCCGCTTGGTGCAATCTCTTTTACAATAATGATATAAATCCCACAGTCACTGTCCTTTGGATTCTTCAATTTCTTTCTTAATAAGATAATATTCCTTCATTTCTTCTTCAGATAAATAGATTTTAGGTTTTGGGAATGGAATTATTTTCACCATCCACTTCTCCCTAAATGCGTTTATTAAGCGGAGGCCACACTAATTATGGATATGTAAAAGTTAAAGAAATGGACATCGACGTAATTTGGCAGTTCGCATCTCTTGTCTTACCTCATGGCGAACAAATCAGTGAGAATTGTCACCGCTATTCATAAAAAATCACTCTGCCAGGGTTCTATTAACTTAGTGCTCAAAATAAAATTCGTATTAGGAACAAAAATTCATATAGGGGGTTTGTTAATGGAATCAAATACAAATGTAGGAGCGCTACGTACGTTTGGTTGGATATCGTTTTTCGGAGGGTTTATTCTAGCAATTACGTTAATCATTACATTGGATCCTCACGGTTGGCTACTCGGTATCGCATCAATAGTTGGAGGGATTTTTCTTTCTGCTCTAATAATGGGTTTCGCTATATTAATAGAGAACATTAAAAGAATCCGTAAAACGATTGAAGAATCAAATGGTACAGTCCGTGACCAGTGATTCTACATGTTGATTCTTAATGATAGGATACCGTTGAATTCTAGTTGATATTTACAGCAGTTCTACTGATTCACTTTTCTTGCATAAAAACAGTTGAGCTACTTAGCAAAGTGGTTAGCTCGGCATCACTGGGACGGGTCTACTGATTCAATACCATAAAATAAAAAGAACAATAACTATTGAATAATTATTGTTCTTTCTAAATATAGATTGCATCATGAGAACCGTCCCCACGATTCCGATTCCTAATGTGATTTTAAGGTTGCGAGAAACTTAACACCAAACTGTCTAATAATGGGGTACTTCTTATACCTTCTCCACATCGTGGTTACGATGTCACTGCTTTTCAGAATCTCTTTCAATGATTTTTTTCTCGTTACTTCTTTTTCTTTTTTCTTGATTTCAGCAAAAATTCGTGAGCTATTTCCATTATCGATATAGTTAAAGTAGTCAAATCGCTTGCTGCTTATCTCCGGCTTCTCAGCAAAATTCGTCCTGGCGTAGTCTTCGAATTTCGTTACAAGCTCATCTGAGGAATACGCGACATCACCAAATAATTCCTTATTAAGGTCCATGTAGCTTCCCTGTAATTCACTATACTTACTTAGATCGAAGTGGAAAAAGAGAACGGGCTTCTTCTGGTAGTACATTTCCCACGCTACGCTCGAGTAGTCCGTGATCAACATGCTTGATCGCATTAAAAGGTCGTTGATCTTCTCCTCGCCAAATTGAATGACCCTCACATGTTCGTCCTCACTAGTAAAATGAGACACATAAGGCATGAATTTGGGATGAACGTAGAAATTAAGGAGTAGATTATTTTTCTTCAGCGTTTCATGTAGCTTATTGGAGTTCAATAGCGCATTGTAAGCTTTATAATAGTCTGAGAGAATAAACTCTCCTTCTTCCACCTCATCAAGCCAATTGCGCCAGGTGGGCATAAGAAATACTTCTTTTTTGCCACTCTCAGTAGGTTCATGCGATCGATCTTCCACCACATCCCATCGTGAAAGTCCAGTAACGATGATATTCTTCGCCTTATATCCAAAATGATCCATGACGATTTGTTTTTCAAAATCCGACGATACGACAAATAAATCCGCTGAATTCGCTGACCCTATTTTGAATGTGTTTTCTACCTTTTTCAGGCCGAGAACGCCATGCTGTAAAAAGACATAGCGCTTCTTATTCAAATAATCGCGAATTGGACCTCTAGCGACTCTCCACGCATAACCATGTCCTTTTGCTTCAGATGAAACGATCACTTTTGAAGAAAGAATTAAGAAGAGGTGCTTAATGCTCATAAAATAGACGACGCGTTCCTTATAAGGAGCTAGATTCCGCTCATCTTCAGATCCTTTCTTGATCACATAATAAACCTTCTTATCTTTGTGCTCTTCAAAACAATGTTTAAAGAAATAATAGGCATTATCCTGTGCTGTTTCAGAATACTTCTCATGAATCAACCATGTTGGCTTCCAAAACGCATTCCAGTAGAAAAGTAGATATAAATAATAAGCAACATACTCGTTGAACTTATATTTGAGGCCCTCATATTCTCCTTTATAGCGATAGGTGATGCTCACGCCACCGTTAATTGTAATGTAAGGATAAATCATATACCCATTGGACTGATTAATCGTGAATTTCATCATTCGATGTTTTAATTGCTTATGAATAAGGAAGTTATCACTAACCACCCTAATCAAAGTTGTTTTATCATGACTAGTCAATTTAACAGAAATAAAAAAGTCCCAATAGAACTGTTCGAACTCAATTTCATTCAAATTGATTCGAAAGCGGACCTTTTGCTTATGCCCTGAAGGTGCAAAGACCTTATCACATGGGACACTCACTGTTTTACTTTTATCACTTCGAAGCCGTAAAATGAGCCGATCCACTTCAAAATCATCACGATTCTTCATCATAACAGAGGCTGTCAGGTGGAGCTCACCGTTTTTTCTAAGGTTGAGACGATGAAGAGAGACGCTTCCGGGATGCTTACTCTTAAGGTATTGCTCCTCCGTACTGACATAGATAGAGAATTCATGGTCATTCGTTAAATAAGGGGAAACGTAGAGCTCTTCTGAGATCGGCAGGTGGCCAACATATCGTTGCTTATGGAGAAAAGGATTGTTGTATTCGCCAACGCGCCTTACTTCAATGAGATTCGTATGATGAATTTCTACATACAAATCCCAACGGCTTGTGCTCATAAAGACCTGTATGAACTGGCTTGCTGGAATACATATCTCTTCCAATTCGCTCTTTAAAGAACGTTGAATGGACAGATTCACTAATTCGTTCCCTTTACGTTTCTGTAAATAAAATTGAACCTCGGTTGCATGTTCAATGATACTTTTCGGAACATCAAACAAAATGTTCCCATCCGAAACCCTCAGATTCTGAGCATGAAGTTGTCCCTTGATAACCTTTGAAGACCTTTCAGTACCTAAACGCTTAGTAACGGAAGAGCTGGTTCTCCCTTCGTTGATCGAATCATTGATTAATGAATAAACTTCTAGAATATTTCCTCTTTGCAGATGAAGTGAGAGATTCCCTTGTCCATCAATAAAATCTTTTACCTCTTCTTTTTGAAAGGTTATGGTACCTTCCAAGCTGTTATAAACAGAGAATATTTTACAAGAGATCGTTCCACTTTTGAGATTTGCCAGCGGTGAAGAAGGAAAATTCTGGTCAATCGTGAAGACGATTCGATCATCATCTTCTTCTAAATAGTTGATGAGACTTTCAAATTTGATGATTTCAAAACTTACTTTTTCAAGTTCACTCGTTCTCCCAACGTGTAATGAAAGTCCATTCCGTTCGGTCAAATAAGGGATCCAAGAATTGTCTTCTGATTCAATGATCGGTTTTAAATACCGATGCTCTCGTGAAGCAATCGGTGCTTCATAGACACCAATTCTAATCTTACTTACGCTCTTGTTATTTCTTTCAACCATAAAGAAATCCCATTTCCCTGTATCCAATCCCATTAAATCGTCGCTAGCTATACTGATCTTGATATGATCTCCAATATGGTATTGATTAAACTCTAACCATTTACAACCCTGGTTTTGTCGATTTATGATACATAGATTCAGAGATTCTAAGGATTCAATTTCCTCATTTTCAATCGTAAAACCTAATGTTTCTCCATCCCATATCACATCTTTTACTGCAAGATGACTTCTTTCAATTCGTTCTCTTTGTGCAAGCATTCATATCTTCCTTTATATTGTTAATTGTCCATTTTTCAGTAAGAGCCGCTTTTTTTCTGATTGATCAAGCTCTACTCCCATAAAGAGAGGACCATGACCGAATTAATTTTGTACAATACCTTCTCATTTTAAGGGCTAGATTCATTAGAGACTTTCTGAGCGCATCTCTGAAGGCTTTTTCATGATCCATTCTTTACATACTACCATATTGAAAGCCAATGATAGCCAAAATAAATATACATAGATAATATTACCACTATAAGGGAATTTTTCAACAGGGTTTGAATTGCCGGTGAATTGCCGGGACGGTTCTACTGCTTCATTTGTACACACTGAAAATGAGGTGAGCTAATTAATAGATGCCACCTGTTTTTTAATTGAAGCTATGGGAACAGGCACCCCCAAACCAGAATATCTTCTGTTACAACACTAAAGGGGTGGGGAACCTATCCAAGTCCTCAAATCAATTTCGAGTTCCAATACTCCACAAACGCCACATACAGCTCCTTATCTTTAAAATAGGGTAATAGTTGCTCGCCTTTTAATTTATATGATTGAATTGTAGGCAGCTCTTCACGATATGCTTTCTCGATTCTATGATTTCCATCTATAATCTCATACATTCCAGGTCTAATTTCCGCCTGAATGATGGGGCTATCGACATTGACTAACGGAAGATGTTCTTCGTTGATACTGCTATGAAAATGAGAGTTGAACCACTCTTTTACATCAATCATTTCTATATCAACATGAAGATGACCGGCATGAATGTCCTCTGTCATTCGAGTTATATTGAAATAAAATAAGCCATTTCGAAAGATCTCATCTCCGACATTACAAACCAATGGAACATAGTTTTTGTTCATCTTAATCTTTCTATCCTTCATTCTTCCTCCCCTTTCTCACACTATTATTTAGATTCTATCACTACTTCCTGAAATGAGGGATTGCCCACCAGATATTCAATCAAACGTTTGTTTAATATGCTGTTTGTTAATTATGTATATACGATTCTAATAGTATAACCTTCTCTGGTACTCCAAGTATCTTTCTAAAGAACTTTCCAGCCGATTCAAATTCACTCTTTAATCTCCAAATAAAATTCCCCTTTATTTCTTTTTTTATTATATTTTCCCATCCAATATTATCCACCGTATGTTATAATGAACGTCTGTTTTATTTATCCAATTGGGGGGATTTTATGTTTCAAACATTAGAAAAGCAGGTTGGCGAGCGATTAATCTTGCCAAACCACGAGAGTTTTGATGAGGGACGCAAGGTATGGAACAGTGCAATTGATCGTATACCGGGCGTGATTGTTCGTTGTGAAACCGAAGAGGATGTAAAAGCCGGCGTTGCTTTCGCTCATGAGAACAACTTAACCGTTTCAGTAAAAGCTGGCGGACACCACCTCGGTGGTCTCGCGGTAGGTGATCAATCTGTATTGATCGACCTATCTACCATGAACAAGGTAACGATAGATGCTGAAACGAAAGTGGCCTATGTCCAAGGGGGAGCTACATTAAAGGATGTAGATAACGAAACACAAAAATACGGGCTCGCCACACCAACTGGAACCGTATCTGAAACTGGGATTGCTGGCTTAACACTAAATGGTGGACTCGGCTATTTAAGAGGGAAATATGGCCTAACGTGTGACAACCTCGTTGGAGCAAAGGTCGTTACAGCATCAGGTGAGCTAATCGAAGTAAACGAAGCGAGTCACCCTGATCTCTTCTGGGCACTCCGTGGAGGCGGCGGTAACTTCGGGGTCGTCACTGAATTTGTCTATCAGCTACATGAAGTGGGGCCTGAAGTGTTAGCCCTTGATGTGATGTATGATTACAAAGACGCGAAAGACGTTATCAAGAAAGCACAAGCCTACATGAACGATGCCCCTGACGAGGTGTCAATTAACATAACGATGACAACCTTGCCACCTGCACCGTTCATCCCAGAATTTCTACATATGAAAAAAGTCATCATGTTGACCGGCATGTTCGCTGGAACTCCTTCGATTGGCGAAGAGGTGATCAAACCATTGAGAGAACTAGCAGAGCCAATCGTTGATGGAACAGGTATCATGCCGTATACCCAGCTTCAAAGCAAGCTCGACGTCATGGTCCCTGAGCACGTTCCTGTACACGGAACTTCCCTCTACTTCAAGGGTCTAACAGATGATATAATCGATACGCTCCTAACGAAAATTGATCAAGCACCAGCGCCAAGTATACTGGTTCAACTCTGGTCACTTCACGGCAAAATGAACCGTGTCGCTTCAAACGCAACACCATACGCCATCCGCGATGCCAACTTCGTTCTTCTTACCGACATTATGGCGATGGATGTGGAACTCGATCTATGCAAACAGTGGGCAGATTCGGTTTATGGAAGTCTATTGCCATCCTCCCATCACGAAGCCTCTTACTTAAATGGCATTACGCCAAATGAAAAAGTGGTGAAAGCTGCGTTCCGTGGGAATTACGAGCGTCTAGTGAATGTTAAAAACATGTATGATCCTAAAAATGTTTTCTGTCATAATCCTAATGTTGTGCCAGGGGAGAAATAGAGAAAGGTAACAGCAGCGAACAATAGTCTTATAGATATGTGTCTTAGCTAAACGGATTTTTTCTTGAAGATAATTAATCGCTGGGACGGTTCCTTTAATTCCACAACAAAAATAAAAGGAACAATTATTATTGAATAATGACAACTGTCCCAGCAATTCCAGGAGGGATTATAAGTTGGAGATTTATGATGACGAATCAAACGATAGTTACGAAGAAGAACAGTATAGGGTTGATAACAGACCTTCTTACATAGCAATCAATCATCACTTTATTGAAGGAATAAATAAATGGCTAAACAAAAAAAAGATTAACAAAGACCATGTAGTTGAAGTCTGTGCGGGATCCGGTTTGCTGGGTATGACATACCTTGCACTGGATGACAAGAATGTAACCGACAGCCATTGTTGGGAAAAGGGCGGGTATGATATAGCTCTAGATGAAGAATGGAAAATTTTCGCTTCCGGTGTTACTGAAGAATCCGCAGTAGGCACAATAAGAAGTAAGGATAAAATTGATGTACTAATAATGGCTATGCCACCAAAAGATGATACAGCTTTCCATGCCGCTCTTGTACTAAAGAAAAAACATCCTAAAGCAAAAATCATTTATATTGGAACAGAGACTCCTTCATTTGATGGAACATCTGAATTTTTTTACCACCTAGAAGATCTTGAAGATCCCGACTTCAGTGACTTAGTGGCTAAAAGATACCCAGACGAAATCTCTGAGTTTCAGCAAAGAACAGATGAAGTGCGCCCCATTGCAGACTCTATAAGTCCATACCTAAAAGTATTCGAGTATTGTACAGATTCTGAGTGTGCATGTAATGTCCCACATCATCACGGTATTAAATTGTAAATCATAGAGAAATATCCAACAAATAGAACCCACCAACCAAGCGGCTCAGCCAACTCAGTGGGTTCTTAATTACGCTTTCAAACTTTTCACCATCTCACCAAGCTGTTCCCAGGTATAAGGTTTTACATCGATCACCACCATAGGGGAAGAAGGGCTCATCTCATCCTAATCAATACGTCCAACTACCGCTTCTTCAACGATAGATTGATATTTTTGGCCATTCGGAAATTCTCCTACTCTTTTATAAACCATGTTGAAACACCAAGTTTCACTTTATCTACTAATCTCTCCACTAACTCTGTTTGATTGCACGTTAGCTTGTATTTGGCAAGTGAAAAATGTATGAAATGGCATTTAATTATGCATGCCACTTGCTCCTCCAAATTAGCGTTTTTGTAATGACTCCTTATACCTAAAACTATCTCCCGTAAACAATAACAGATGAGAATGATGAATCAGTCGGTCAATGACTGCTTCAGTAAGGATGGGATCTCCGAATACGTGATTCCATTGAGCAAATTGAAGATTAGTAGTGATAATAATGCTATTGTTTTCTTAACATATGGAAATAACTTGGAATAATAGCTCTGCGCCTTCCTTGTTCAAAGGGATGTATCTTAATTCATCCAGTACCAGTAAGTCAAGTTTTTCAATCTGTTTCATGACCTTTGTCAGGGTACCAGTCTGATTGGCATCTATTAGCTTGTTCACCAATACTGCCACGGTATAAAACCTTACTTTACTGCCAAATGTAGGTATGGCATTTAAGCTTATTAAAGTGGCCAAGTGGGTTTTAATTATGAACTTTGTAACCCGGGAAAAGGAAATGAAATAGGAGTTAGACTCTAACCTAAATACTATTTCAACAGGAACCATCTCGTTAAAACAACGATTGCATAGCCGTTCCTACTTAACATCTGTTAAAACAATTGTAGCTTCTCTATTCTGACAACGATTACACATTTTCATAGATTTCTCCCTTGATTGAGTCATATTTTTTACGTTTTCTTTATTACGACGTAATTTACATAGAAGTAGTAAGTGCAATCCAGCAGATAGTGGGACGAAGTACCTGTCTCCATGGCTCTCCGATATGGCTTTCTTTGAGCTCTTCATCCTGTTCCTGCGCTGGAAACATCGAGATGTACTGCGCGATACGCGGTTTATCAGAAGTGTTCGCACGAATTCCATGGGGCTGCATGCTATTAAAAATTAAGAGATCGCCTGCTTTTGTTACCACTTTCGTCGGCGTATATCCTTCCGTATTCGGCTTATGTGGATCTCGATCTTCAGGTTGTGTTTTCACCCATTCATCAAAATCGCGATACAACTCTGGAATACATCGAAATCCGCCCATATCGATTTCTGTATCCACTAGTGATAAGACGCCCTGTACATTCACAGGGATTGGATCAAGTGATGTGTCAACATCCCAATGAATAAAGCTGTTATACGTATGTTTCGGTTTAATCGGGAAATTCAAATTGCACCGATCAATAATGGTCGTCCATAATTTCTCTGTGTCCCAGATGTCGACGAACGCATTGTATACTTTCTCATACATACGTTTATCCCATAAATATTGATGATTGTATAATTCCACCATCCCTGTACCTGTCAGTTCTTTCATTTCCATTTCTCTATTAGGTTGTGTATACCAGGTAGAGGAATCATCGGGATCCTTTTCTTCAAATTCCCAAATAAGATCGACTAGACGCTCCACATTTTCTTGTGGAACAGCGTTGCGAATCACCACGTACCCGTTTTCTTTCCAGAATGCCCAATCTTTTTCGCTCAGCACTCGTAATGGCTCATTATTCTCTCGTTGATTTAGGGACTGAGTAATTTGTAGCGAATCATGATTTCCTTTGTTTTTCACGCTTTTACTCATTTCGTCTTCCTCCTTTAAATTAGGCTATCAACCTTGTAAACACACTATAATTTATGAAACGCGTTTCAACGCAAGCTTTTTTTAAAAGGGCATTTATTAAGATGAAAAGTAACTTCCACATACTAAAGTTTAGGCGTTATTCGATTAAACTAGTGATACGATAGAGATATCATGGCGAGGTGATCAGGTGAGGAATATTCGAAAAATCGCAGAAATGGCGCAAGTTTCTCGTTCAACTGTATCAAGAGTGCTAAATGGCTATGCTTATGTTAGCAAGGAGAAAGAAGAGGCTGTTTGGAAGGCCATCAATGAAACAAAGTATCGCAAAAATATTAACGCCGTTCATTTAAGCAGGAAAAACCTTCTTAATTGGCGTTGTTATTCCATTTACCAACCATCCCTACTTCGGCCAACTAATTGAAGGTATTTCAGAAATGACCATCGAGCATCATTACAACCTGGTATTATTTCAGACAAACTACCAGGAAAAGAAAGAAATCGAAGCATTGAATATGCTCAAACATAAGCAAATCGATGCCTTACTCATTTGCTCAAGAACCTCACCTTTAAAGACAATAAAAGAATATTTCGATTTCGGCCAAATTGTTCTATGCGAAGACACGAAGGAAGAGGTCATTTCCTCTACTTTTGTCGATCATTATCAAACTTTCATGATGGCATTGTCTTATTTACATAAAAACAAACATGCCAAAATAGGCTACTGCATTGGACGTAGATCTGGAGCAAATAGCCAAAAACGTGAACGAGCTTATAAAGATTTTATCCAAAGAACAAACGGTCATCTTCGAGAAGATCATGTTTTTGAGGACTGCTTATATTTCGAAGACGGAGAACATGTAGTGAATCAAATCATAGAGATGGAAGACCCACCAACAGCTCTTCTCGTGACAAGCGACCAAGTGAAGTGGCTGCCGGAATTCTTGTAAGCTGTGAATATAGGCGACTAAATGTACCAAATAACTTAGCATTGATCGGTTTTGATAATCAACCCATCTTCATGATGATGAAGATCACAACGATTGAAATGAATTTGATTAACATCGGGCAAAATTTATTCTTACAAGCGATGAATGAGCAAGTAGAAAGGAAGAAGGAGATTGGGGTTCATTTGATAGAGAGGGGGACGGTTTATTTTGTACTAGCGGATATGAGCACAGGTACCTTGGCAAAGCAACATGATATAATCTAGTTCAGTAAATTACACCTTAATTTGCTGATAGATAGCTATTAATTTACCCGGGAGTGTATGCCAACAGATAAAGAGTTTAACAAAACTGAATATTGGATAACCAACTTGAGTGATGATTAAAACGTTCCTAATTTAATAAATGCAATAGTTTTAGATTCATTACGTTAACTTCACAACTTAAAATCGTACAACAATATACAAACCCGTATTGTGATTCTTAAGTAGTCAATAATAATATGAGATGAGGTAAATTTAATGATTAGACCTTATTTAGAAATGATTAAAAACTCTGCATTGAAAGATGGAGTTACTTTCGAAGAAATTGAACCCAATTATTTACATCATGTAAAAAAGGGAAAGCTTTCTTTTATAATGTACGATGTCGATATTGGATTAAATAACAGCACATCAACCAAACTAGCATCGAGTAAGTCAGGAACTTTTGAAGCTCTTAAGCACGCAGAGATTCCTGCCATAGAACATTTCTTCCTAATTAATAACAAATCTAGATTTTGTCAAGATAATCCTTTCAATCTTGCAAAAGAACTTTTCGAAAAATTCAATAATACGATAGTATTAAAGCCAGATAATGGGCGGCAAGGTAATAATGTGTTTAAAATCACTAACCTGTCACAATTAGAGGAGAAATTAAATCATATATTTTCTCTAGAAGTTAACGCTGTATTATCCCCATATTTTGAATCTAATCTGGAATATCGTATCGTTACACTAGGTAACATACCTAAAATTTATTTTGCCAAAGAAAGAACATATAATTGGAAACATAATTTAATTAAAGGAGCGTTACCAAAAAAAGTGGAGAGTGAGAAAATCCCTATTCTGGATAACTTGGCTAAAAAAGCAGCAAAAACTCTTCAACTCGATTTTTGCACTGTTGATATTTTAGAAACTTCGGAAGGTTTTAAGGTTTTAGAGATAAATGAACAAGTTATGCTTGAACAATACTCAAAAAAAGATCCTGATTTTAAAAGTCAGGTTTCAAAACTTTATAATGAGGCATTACTCCATCGTTTTTCTCAAATTAAAAGCATAAGGGAGTAAACCCTTATGCTTTTATTTACCAATATCTAGTAGGGAATGTCCCATTATGCGTTTTGCATTACCAATTAATGTTTGAGTACCTACTATTAATATTAAATCTGCTTTCAATACGTCCTTAGCATATTTTAATGAATCGTTTAAATATGGAAATTCTAAACTATTTGCATTTAATGATTTCGCGTACTTCAAGGCATCCTCAGGAAATATCAGATGGCTAACATCGGGCTTCGTCAGAATCATCTGATTAGAAACATCATTCAGCACATTTATAACACCTCTATAATCCTTATCTTTTGGAACCCCAATTATAGAAGCTATTCGGCAATCACTTCCTATAACCTTTATAACATTCTTCAAATAATTTGCTGAAAATTCGTTAATAGCACCATCTACAATTACAGTTGGATTATGACTAACAATTTCACTTCTTCCTGGCCATTGGATACTACTAAAGCATTTGTTAACTATAGATTGATCAATTTTCCCACCTACGAAATCTTCACAAAACTGTATGGCTACTGCGGCATTTATTGCTTGGAATTCACCAAGTAAAGGAATACTTAAATTAGAGTATTTATCCCTCTTTGTATTTACTTCAAAACTTGTTCCTTTTTCTGTCATTTCAATATTATTTGCCAAGAAATCTTCTTTATAGTATCTGTTTTTAGTATTTTTTAAGAGATGACTGTTTTGAATTTGAGCCATTACTTCATTTTCTTGCCTACTTATATATACAGATTTGGTATTCTTCTTAATTATCCCCAGTTTATGTATAACTATTTCATTAATAGAAGATCCTAAGCTGTTAGTATGCTCTTTCATTATAGGGGTAATTACAGCCCAATCGTTTTCGAGAACATTTGTATCATCATATAATCCGCCACGGCCAATTTCAATAACATTTATATCCGTTTTATTTTCTTTAAAATAAGTTACTGCAGTTGATAAAGCAATACCAACTGGCCCTTGATATTGATCTGAATTCAAGTCTTTTTCTATTTTAGAAACTTGCGGTTCTATTAAATTACTTATTCTAACAAAATCCTTCTCTGAAATAGCTTTTCCATTTATTCGTATCCTCTCATTAAAATTGACAAGGTGCGGTGAAGTAAAAAGCCCCACTTTGTAACCCAAATGAGCTAATAGTGAAGAAATAAATCGTGAAGTAGAACCTTTCCCTTTACTACCTGTAACTAAAATGTATTTCTGACCTCTATCAGGAGAACCAATTAAGTCTAGTAACTTTCTCGTTAATTCAGGTTTCTTCACTTTTTCATCTAATGATTCTGATATGTTATTAATTGCACGTAAATAAGATTGATATATTAAGTCTTCCGCTTCTTTTTGTGTTCTAATCTCCACCATAATCCCACCTTTAATTACTTTATTTTAGCCCTTTCCTCAGAAACTGCAGAGTAAATGATAATCGGAACAAACACTGTGATGATAGAGACTAACATATAGAAAGACATGTCAAAACTAACGAACAATTGCAAAATAGTGAATAATAAAGCGAGAACGGGAAGAACCAATTTGTTTACATGTTTAAATAATAGAAATTTCATACTCCTTCTTACTTTGACCACAGTCCCTATATTTGGTATATCTAATTCCTTCCTATACGCAGCAGGAATACCAATATACAAATGACTGTCAATAAACTCATCTTCAATTTTAAATATTTGTTTCACATGTCTCGTGTCAATATCTAATACTGGAAGAACTACTTTTTTATCTTTATAGGAAACAACTAACTTATCTGTTTCCTCAATCCCCATCACTTTTCTTGTATTAGGATGTAATCTTGCTAAGTTATGCGTTTCATCAAATGGATACAAGTAGCTTATCCTTATGCTTAGCTCTCTATACCCCACTAAAAAAAACCCAATATTATGTAATATTATTCTTGGTATTTTTTTAATGAAAGTAAAACACACGAATACTTTCGCAAGAATATTAGTTCTATTTTCTGTTTTATTTGAAGTAATAATGAGCTTATGATTTTTTTCTCCTGGGGGAACTCCGAGTAATAATAAGGTATATCTATTAATATAAATTGTTTTTGGCTTAGCGTTTGGGTAACTTTTGATTTTTATATTAATTCTAAACCCATTTTTAGGGTTGATTATCTCCACATCATTAGAATATTTATCTACTAAGTCAGTACAAGCATATACAAAAGAATTGCTTATATTTTCAACCTTAGGTATTCCTCTATTAAAACTTTCGAATTGTGGTTTAATAATGTTTATATTGGTAATAGTTCCCCCTAATAATTCTTTACTCCTTTTTGAAATTTTTGCATTTCCTTGTGGAATTTCTCCACTTGATGTTAGTAGACATTTTACTTCCTTACCATTATTTGCAATAACATTCACATATATAAAGGTAACTAATCCTTGTGATGAAATATCATTGGGGTTGAGACATACCTCTGATCTTGGAGTATAAATAGAATCTTCCAAAACAAAAAAAGAATTATTTTCCATTACTCACTCTCCAACGCTTTTATCACTTCATATAATGACAAAAATAAATTAATAAAGCTCTCATTATTAGATGGATCACGAAAATACCGATTTATTTCTATTTGGACACTTTGAAGTGATAATATTTTTGATGCGTAATGTGTAACAGTTCCTGGAAAAGAAGCCGAAAAAGTGTGGTTTTTGTAAATTGCTCCTATATTCCTACTATGAAAAGCTTCCATAATGATATTTGTATAATCGTTTCTGAGTGATTCCCCATACATCGTCCCAACATCTATGTTAAAGTTTCTTTTCTCGGATGACCCATGGAGATCAATAACAAACATTATTTTATTTTTTTCCGCTATCTCTTTAATAGCTCTCTTATAATTACCACCTTTTATATAGTTTGGATCTTCATTCGAAATCCTAGTTGAATAAATACAAAAACAATTAGTCATTAAGTGTAGTACTTTTGCTAGAGCACCGGTATACATATCGGCAATCTTTATTTTATCTTCTCTAGTATGATTTACAGCATGAGGAGCTGATACTAATATCGGAATAGATCCATGCAATACTTCAAAAGGAGCTTTTGAAATCTGCATACCATTATACCTGTTTATAGAAAATTGCTTTTCGAATATTTTAGTTAATTCTAAAATTTCCTTTTGTTGTTCCCTATTCATAACTAATCCCCTTTGGGAATATATTTCTTTATAATAAAATATATTATCACAAAGGTATACCCAACTAAAGTGAACGATAACATTAAACTTTCCATAGATGCCAGTTAGAAGGAAGGAGTTTTAAATAACTCACAGCAATCGATGTATCTAATTTCAATGGCTAATATAATACACAATGGAGATATTGGCTCTTCGAGATGCATTAAGTGGCTATATCATCAGCACTTGGTGCTTAAACGTCCGCACAAGTCGCTCTTTCCTAATGCTAGTAATTAAGCCACTATCCTTTAGATAGTGGTTCAATTACAGCAAAAGTGGATTACTTTCTTGTCCTTATCGAATCAAAAAGCTGGTAGAGGTGTGGCTAAACTCATAGCATATCCTTTTGATTGGGACGAGGTACCTGTCACCATGGCTCTCTTATTTTTATTTTCTACTATAAAGTTTATATACCATTCTATTTTACTAACCTTCACTCCATCTACATTAATACTTTTGTAAGGTTTAAGTTCAGTAAATGTATATTTTGATTGACTATCGATAATAATCACTAGTAAATATAAAATAGTAAGTCCACCACATATATGTGGAAGTTTTGTTGCTAAATAAGATATATTTATATTTATTTATATTTATATTCATATACATAACAGGTACATTATAATATGACAAAAAGCCATATTTAACAAAAAAGCGGCTGAAAATATACCTATTGAAAAAATTGGAATCAGCAACCCAGTATACTTTTTGATATAGATAGAACCACCATTGGCTTCATACCATGTGATCTAAAATAAAATTTATACATTGAAAATTATTATTAAATTTTGTACATAAAAAGCTATAGACCTCTTACAATTGCAGACCACCAATCCTTAATATTTTCAACTCACATTTTGTTGATTTGTAAAAATAAATCTATTTATAAGCCAATTCCTTCTCCCCAACATTCTTCAAATACGCCATCACTTCACCCTGAAGATCTTCTCTCTTCAAAGCAAAATCCACAGTCGCCTTAATAAACCCAAACTTATCCCCAACATCATACCGATCACCCGTGAATTCATGAGCCAACACAGCATGCGACTCATTCAACACCTTAACCGCATCTGTTAACTGTACTTCGCCACCAGCACCAGTTGGCAATGTCTCAAGAATCTCAAAAATTTCTGGAGTAAGTACATAACGCCCTAAGATTGCATAGTTTGAAGGAGCGTCTTCAACTGCAGGCTTTTCAACCAGTGTTTCAACCGGAAGCGTTCCTTCTTCCATCTCACTACCTTTAGGTGCAATCACACCATACTTTGACACATCCTGCTCGGCTACTTGTTGAACTCCAACAACGGAACTTCTATAGCGATCAAACACATCCATCAATTGTTTAATACATGGTGTTTCAGAACGAACAATATCATCACCTAATAACACTGCAAATTGCTCATCACCGATAAAACGGCTAGCACACCCAATCGCATGTCCCAAACCTTTTGGTTCTTTTTGACGAATGTAATGAATGTTTGCAAGGTTAGAGATCCCCTTTACTTCTTCAAGCATCTTATCTTTCTGCTTCTTTGTTAGTGTCTCTTCTAATTCATAAGACTTATCAAAGTGATCCTCAATCGCTCGTTTTCCACGACCGCTTACAATGATAATATCTTCAATTCCTGCAGCTACTGCTTCTTCCACAATATACTGAATCGTTGGCTTGTCTACGATTGGAAGCATTTCTTTTGGCTGTGTTTTTGTAGCTGGTAAAAATCTAGTTCCTAGACCTGCAGCAGGATAATTGCCTTTTTCACTTTCATATATAAGCCCTCCAATTTTTCTTTTAAAGAATTAAACATATGTAATGATCACTTTGTCAATCTCATATAAAAACTCGAATAAATATAAACCAAACTATATAAAACCTTTTCCTCAAAATATTCCCAACTACACATAAGAAATTCCCTTATGTAGCAGTTACCACTATTCCTATCAGCTGCCTACTTAAGGGGATTAATAAAGTGTTCCAAATTGTAAGTCATTTATGAAGATATGCTCAGGAACTATGAACTTGCTTCATTTGTAAATATACTTGTAATAATACATCGTATTCAAAAGAGTTAATAACTTCGCAATGTGCTATTTTGTTCAAACTATGTAAATTCTCCTCAATGAAGTTGACCCTAAATGGTCAAATTGCTTCTTGAATTATTTCTTGTAAATTCTGTATTTTATTAAATATTAAGTAATTCATTTGCCTTTCTCAGAGAAAATTCTAATAAGAGTAAACCAAAAGATACTAATGCAACTCCGTCACCACTATTTGATAAATATGAATTATAGGAAGTAATACCTGTAAACCAACCGAATTTTGCAGCAAGGGGGAGAATGATTATAATAGCAATAACTACCCAAATATATGCTCCTACTTTAAGTCGACGAAAGATTCGAGATAAAATTGGATAAAATGCCATTGAAAAAGGAATCCAAAATGCTAGATGCTTTAAAATAAATATTGGCTGATAATTAGTAGTGACCCAAAGAAATACGCCTAGTTTATACGTAGCACATAATATCAATATCGCAGAACCTAATTCAAAAAGCACAACAACCCATGAACAACACCCCTTTATACATTTTGGAGCCTTCCATTGGAAAAATCCAACTATAAATATTACAGAAACAAATAACGCTACACCATAAATTATAAAATCAGACTTTATTACATCAAGATCTATAAGAGGCATTTTAAAAGCCATTATTAATTTTGTCAGTCCCATACCTAGCAAGTTAAACGAAACCAACAACGTAATAAAGTAGAACCAATAAAAGTTTTTATTTTTTTGCTCAATCTCTTTAAACCTAAAAGCTTTCCTAATAGGACGAAAAATGAATTCAAATAAACCCTCATTGAAATTTCTTTTAATCCACTCTTTCATGCAATAATCTCACCTACCATAACTTTGAAATAAATTTATATTTAATTAACAGTCATCTCTATATGCTGTGGGGTATTTATCCTTATTTAGTAATTGTCAGATTGTTAGAACCTCTATCTTATTCTACCAAAATTTTCTGTATACCTTTTATTTATAAATCTTTTTATTTATGTCCCTTGGTTCCTGGCAGTACTCAAGAATAGCAGTCACTTGTGACCCTCTAAGAAATGCTTCGTGTTTTTCTCTTAACTTCACTAACCGCTGCGCTTCACAAAGTTCCTGAAAAAGTAGAATACCCCTCGTCAGTCGTACATTTTAATCCAAAGCGCGAATGATACACAATGCTACTGTATATTATAATAGAAAAGTGCAGAGGTTTGTCACCCTTAATACATACTCTTTATTTTCTTTTAGATAATGCATTTGTACAGATGATTTAACTTCGTTCGTATAAATTGTTTATTGCAAAATAGAAGTTTAGACCTTTGCAACAGAAAAATGCAGTGTTCTGCACTTATTTTAATAAGGGCATTCCAAAGTTATTACCATATGTGGGGGAGGGTGATTACAGCCAAGAGATTTTACCACCCTCGCCATCTTTTTTACCACAGTTCGCCAAGGAATTTACCAGGCAACGCCAACACATTTACCAATGGATAAGAAAGCCCTACAGATTAACAATTTAGGAATCTGGAGGGCTTTTATTGTTGATTAATTACTTAGTGGGAAAGGAATCTAGCTTTAGAAACCCATCCAATATTAGTATTCTACAATTTTCTTAATCTCATTCGGAGTCAATGTGATTTATAGTTACCTGCCTAATCCATGACGCTCACGCATAGAAACCTCTCCGTCCAGTAGAATTTGATAGGAGTCATGAATAATGCGATCTAAAATTGCTTCCGCAATGGTTTCATTTCCTAATTTTAAATGCCATCCACTAGGATCAATCTGTGAACAAAAAATAGTGGAACCAACCTTATGACGAGCTTCTGTAATTTCCAAAAGAATGGCTGCTTCATCCGTTGTTAAATCTGTCAAAAGCCATTCATCTAGGATAAGGAGGTCTACTTTCGTATATTTTTTTATGCTCTTCCGATAGCTTCCGTCTGCAGCTAATTTCGCGAGTGAGAGTTCATCCAGTAATTCTGGTAAACGAATATATTTAACGTTGAAAAACTGGCGACAAGCAGATACTCCAAAGGCAGAAGCCATGAATGACTTTCCTGAACCTGTAGGACCTTTTAATATAATGTTGTGACTATCGAGGATATAGGTACAACTAGCCAACTTCAAAATCAACTCTTTGTTTAATCTTCGATCCTCATGATATTCCAGGTCTTCAATACATGCATTGGAGTTAAGAAAAGTTGCTGTTTTGATTAATCGTTGAAGCTTATTGCTCTTTCGACGGGCATGTTCTAAATCGACAAGTAAACTAAATCGATCTTCAAAAGTCATTTTCTGAAACTCTTTATTTGCTGCTTGTTCCTTATAGGCTTCCGCCATCCCACTTAGTTTCATTTCGATTAATTTCGTTAATGTTTGTTCATTCATCATTTATCCGTTCCCCCATAGTAAGAAGCTCCACGTGTAAAGCCATAATTGTTTTTGTTGATTTCTGTTTTCCGTTTCAATTCTTGCTCTGCGTCATTCTTTTTGTTTGTCTTCAGTAGCGTTTGAATACTTTTGACCGTTGGTCTTTTAGTCATTGAAAGCACCATTTTACAAGCGCGTTCAATCTCATATTTGGTGTAACGACGTTCAAACTTTTTCAAAGAGAATATGGACTGTAGAGCTAGCTTTTCTGTCTGTGAAGTATCTAGTAGATAACGAATCACACTTAATGTTGATTCTCCGATATTTTCTGCCCATTCAATCGCAGCTTCTGGGGTTTGATCAACGAATAACTTGTGATTATCTGGCATATGGTCATGAATAGTGGTAGTCTGTCCAAATTTCCCATATAATCGTTTATGAGAGGCAATTCTCATATGGTTAAAAAATACTTCTACGAGGTTATCTGACACTCTCACCTCGACTTCACGATTGATATATTCGTATGGTACGGAATAAAACATGCTATCAAAAGAAACGTGATAGTCAGGGGCTACAGTTGTCTTTTTCCATTCAGAAATTTTATAAGGTGCGATCGGAAGGGGAGAAAGCGCAAATTTCTCCTCTTCTTTAAATGCAGACAAACGAGACCCTTTTTTTCGAGTAAAGGGTCTTTCATTAAATTCATCCAATTTTCCTCTAACTTCTTCGTTCAATTCATCAATTGTGAAGCAATGCGTATTTCTTAATGCTGCAATAATCCAGGTAGAGATAACGCCAACTGAACCTTCTACACTAGCTTTATCTTTCGGAGTACGTACCCTGGCTGGCATGACGACAGTGTTGTAGTAGTCCGCCATTTCTTTGTAGGCAGGATTTAATATCAGTTCACGTGTCGTATGTTTCGTAACGCTCGTTTTTAGGTTATCTGGAACGACAATTTGAGTCGTGCCACCGAAGTATTTATAAGCATTATTATGAAGTGTAATCCATGAATGCGAATCCATAGATAAGCTTGTGTAAACGCTAAACTAGAGTTAACAGTTTTCATCAGATAAGATTAAACAGGTTTCCACAAATAAGAATCAACAGTTACTGGTCAATCTAGTAACACTTTCAATATACTTAAAGCAGTTTATTGAAGGTGAGGACACAGGAGTGGAAAGATATATGGTTTATCACGAGATTCATCAATTGAAAAAAGAAGGTTTCACTAATAGTGCAATTTCTAGGAAGTTAGGGGTATCAAGAAACACAGTCATCGAGTATTTAGGATTGTCAGTAGACGAGTTTATGGCATTCGTTCATTCCTTACAGACTAGAGAAAAGAAACTTGATCCCTATCGGGATCACATTCTAACCTGGTTAAATGAACACAATGATTTGAGTAGTGCACAAATTCATGATTGGCTTCAGGAGAAACTAAACGTTAAGCATGTTTCAGAGGGCACCGTGAGGAATTATGTAAAGGAAATTAGAGAGCTTTATCACATTCCTAAGCAGGTATCTACCAGAACATTTGGAGCGATACCAGAGCTGCCGATGGGCAAACAAATGCAAGCGGACTTTGGAGAAATGAGAGTTCCTAGTACAAATGGGGATTCAGTAAAGCTCTACTTTGTAGGCTTTGTGCTTTCACACTCTAGATTCAAATACGTTGAATGGTTGAACCGTCCTTTTCGAACAGAAGACCTAATACATATGCAAGAAAATGCTTTTCAGCATTTTGGGGGCATAACAGAAGAGATTGTTTATGATCAGGATCGTTTACTAGCTGTTAGTGAAAATGCAGGAGATATCATCTTCACAGCTGCTTTTACAAAGTATCACCAAACAAGAAAATTCAAAGTATACCTCTGTAGGAAAGCCGATCCCCAATCAAAAGGAAAAGTAGAGCAGTTAGTTAAATACGTAAAACATAACTTTGCCAAGAATCGTACATTTGATAATCTTTTAGACTGGCAATCTTCTTGTATGAAATGGCTTGAAAGAACCGGAAATTATAAAAAACATCATAATACGAAAAAAAGACCAGTTGAAGTGCACGCCCTGGAAAAGCCGCATCTTCAAAAGGTCTCTGGTACCTACATTTTCAAAAATGTATCTACAGATATTATAACAAGAAAGGTACACAAGGACAATGTCATTCGTTATGAGGGAAACCGTTATAGCGTACCGTTAGGTACTTTCAGAAATGACCATCATAACCATGTGTATCTACAAGTTGAAGCACCCTATTTAATCATTCGAAAAGAAAGAAACGGTCAATTGATTGCGAAGCATACGATCTCTTCTGAAAAAGGATTAGTCATTACGAGTCCTGAACATCGTGAACGCAATCGAACAAAACGTGATCTTCTCATTCAACAACTATATCAGAATCTACCTAACGAGGATCTGGTTACATGGCTAGTAAAGGAATTACAAGAACAGTATCCACGACATCTAACAGATCAATTAAAGGTTGTATTAGATATCTCCAAGCGTTATCCAGACTCAATCGAAGAAGCCATCATAAAGATGAAAAAACTACAGATGAAAAGTTCTCATGAGCTCAGGGACATTGCGGTATCACTTGAAGTTGAAAAGAAGAAACAAGTTAAACTTATAGGGAGCGAAAATGAAAAGTATAAAAGTTTAGCTGCGCCTGAACGACATGAAGACATCTATCTTCATGTCTTACAAGGGGGGCTTAAGTAATGAGTGAATTATACGAGTCATTACAAGAAAAGTGCAGAGCCTTACGACTCGCAGAAACGGCCAAAGAGCTGCCACGCTTTTTAAGAGAAACAGAGGCGAAAAGCTGGACTTACCATGAGCTTATCTATGAGATCCTGACATATGAAACCCAGTGTAGAGAACGTAAAAACAGTGAGAAATTGATGAAATGGGCTGAGTTTCCTGAATACCTCACATTTGATCAATTTCGCCTTGAAGAACAGTCAGCAATTGGTGAAAAACAGCTTAATGTACTAAAAGAATTATCCTGGATTGAGGAATGTTTCACACTGATTATGATGGGTCCTACAGGAGCTGGCAAAACACACCTCTCAACAGCACTCGGTATCCACGCCATTGAGCGTGGATACCAGGTATCGTTTGTATCAATGGAGCGATTAATTTATGTATTAAAGTCTAAAGAATATATCAGCAAATCAAAAACCAGATATAAGCGCATTATGAATTCAGAATTAATTATTATCGATGATGTCATGTATATGGCTTATGAGCCTCAGGATGCCCATTTATTCTTTCAATTTATCTACGAAATGTATGATAAAGCAGCGTTTATTCTTACATCAAATAAAGGGCCTAACGAATGGGGAAAGTTTTTAGGAGACACTACACTCACAACTGCGATATTAGATCGTTTACTTCACCGAAGTGAAATCCTGACATTTAGTGAAAAACAACACAGCATACGTATGAAATACCGAAAGGTATTGTTCGAAAGCCAAGGTGTTGATTCTTAATTATCGGAAACTGTTAGATCTTATTTACTGAAAACTGTTGATTTCTAGTTGACGGTTACAGCTTGCTTCTGCGTATGAAAATTGACTGCACGGCAGTGTCGCAACGAACATATAGGCTTTCACCTTTTCTCCAGTATCTCTATCAATGATGAAAGCTGTTGAACCCGCCCAATCGACTTCCATGATTTCGCCTGGTTTTCTTCGAATGCGCAAAGTAGCTTTGTACTTATCTGCATAATTACTGTAGTGACGCAAAAAGCTTCGATAAGAGTATGGGATTTTTTGATTGGCTCTACATTCGGCTTCATATTCATGGTGAAGAAGTGAAAGCGTCACATTGGGCTTTGCCAATTCCTCGTGAATATAGTCAAAACTCAACGGGTGTCGACCCGAAGCCTCCATTGTCTTCTCAGAAAAAAGAAACTCCTCAATCCATTTACCCGTCATTTCTTCCTCTAACGGACAGACTAACCCCTTCTTTTCGGCAAGGCCGATGATCTGTGTTACTTTTTGACGAGAATGCCCAGTGCTTGAAGCAATGCCTCTAAGGCTGATGCCCTCATCATGTAATTCCAATATCTTTCGATAATGAATCATACAAAAATACCTCCTGAATAATAATGACACACCTGAAGGTGTGCTCACTAATTATACAGAAGGCATAGTGGTAAACAGCTTGGCATTTGCTGGTACATTTCTTGTCACTAGGTGGTAAATAGAATGTCATTGGTGGTATATTTCACTGGCCGTAATCAGAGGAATGGGGTTTAGGGGAATTTGCCCCTCGCGCCACCTTCTTAGTGATTATTTTCTTCCCTTTGTTTCATAAATTGTCTAAAGCGATATGATTCTCCATTAAGCTGGAGTATATGAGTTTCCGAATCAATTAAACCAATGATTTATTTTCATAGAAAAATCACCCGGAAACCATCATAATAGTTTCCGGGTGATTATTGAGTTATACGTAATCCATCTAATCTTTTATTCGCTATTACTATCTTTCTTGTTTTTAATCTCTACTAAACAAATCTCTTGTATAGACCTTATCCTTAACTTCAAGTAAATCATCAGATAGCCTATTCGCTATAATGATATCGGCTTCTTTTTTGAATTTTTCGAAATCATTGATAACTCTAGAATTATAAAATTCATCATCACTAAACGCAGGTTCGTAAACTACAACTTCAATTCCTTTTGCTTTAATACGCTTCATAACACCTTGTATTGCTGACTGTCTAAAATTATCAGAGTCCATCTTCATTGTAAGACGATAGATTCCTACAACTTCTGGCTTTCGTTTTATAATCATATCAGCAACATGATCTTTTCTTGTTCTGTTGGCATCAACTATTGCAGCCATAATATTATTTGGAACATCTTCATAATTAGCTAATAATTGCTTTGTATCTTTAGGTAGACAATATCCACCATATCCGAAAGATGGATTATTGTAATGAGTGCCTATTCTAGGGTCTAAACCCACACCATCAATTATTTGTTTAGTATCTAGTCCTCTAACCTCTGCATAAGAATCTAACTCATTAAAGAACGCAACTCTCATTGCTAAATATGTATTTGCAAATAGTTTAATAGCTTCAGCTTCTGTTGAATTCGTATACAAAACTTCAATATTCTCTTTTGTAGCACCTTCTACTAATAGGTTTGCAAAAACTTCTGCTCTTTCAGAGCGTTCACCCACAACAATTCTTGAAGGATTTAAATTATCGAATAAAGCTTTACCTTCTCTTAAAAACTCAGGTGAAAATATGATATTTTCTGTTTCAAATTTCTCTCTCACTGCCTCTGTATAACCAACAGGTACTGTAGATTTTATGACCATAACCGCATCCGGATTAATAGATAATACATTAGCAATCACAGCTTCAACAGTTCTTGTGTTAAAATAGTTTTTTTCTGGATCATAATTGGTAGGCGTAGAAATGATAACATATTCAGCATCTTTAAATGCTTTATAATGGTCTGTAGTTGCAGTTAATTTTAGTTCTCTTGTCGCGAGGTATTCTTCAATATCATCATCTATTATAGGTGATTTTTTTTTATTAATCATATCCACTTTTTCTTGAAGAATATCTAATGCTATGACTTCGTTATTTTGTGATAGTAATATCGCGTTTGATAATCCAACATAGCCTGTCCCTGCAATTGTTATTTTCATGTATACTTAACACTCCCAATGATATAACCAATACTTTAATAAGCCTTAAATAGAACAACTACCTTCTATCCATTTTGTCTTTTTTATTTTCTACCATACTGCTTATCGAAGTACTCTTTATATTCCCCACTTATAATTTGCTCCCACCAGTCTTTATTATCTAAATACCATTGAATAGTTTGAGCAATGCCTGTTTCAAAATTATATTTCGGTTCCCATCCTAATTGCTCCAATTTAGTAGGATCAATTGCATAACGTTTATCATGGCCTAATCGGTCTTCAACAAACTCTATTAAGGTTTCTGATTTACCAAGTGTGTTAATAATGGACTTTACAACTTCTAAGTTCGTTTTTTCATTATGCCCACCAACGTTATATACTTCACCAATTTGCCCTTCATGCAGCACTAAATCAATTGCTGAACAGTGGTCAATAACATGTAACCAATCACGAATGTTTTTACCATCACCATACACAGGAACTTTTTCTTCATTTAATACTCTGGAAATTGTTAATGGAATTAACTTCTCCGGAAAGTGGTAGGGGCCATAATTATTTGAACAACGTGTAATGTTAACAGGTAAGTCAAATGTTTCATGATATGCTCGAACAAAAAAATCCGAAGATGCTTTACTCGCACTATATGGGCTATTTGGTTGTAATGGAGTGTTCTCTGTAAAGAAAGTGGTAGGGTCAAAATCTAGCTCACCATAAACTTCATCTGTTGATACATGTAAGAATTTAGTAATACCTACATGTTTTGACGCATCAAGTAAGGTTTGTGTTCCTACTACATTAGTTTGTACAAACACACCTGGATCTGTAATTGAGCGATCCACATGGCTCTCAGCGGCAAAATGTACTACAAAATCAAATTTTTCTTTTTCGAAAAGAGACATGATTGATTCACGATCTGCAATATCTGCTTTAACAAAGAAATAATTATCTTTCACTTCAATGTCTTTATGTTTCGTTAAATCACCAGCGTAAGTTAATAGATCTAAATTATAAATAACATATTCAGGATATTTATTAACCATGTATTGAACGAAATTACCACCTATAAAGCCCGAACCACCTGTTACTAACATTTTTTTTCTTTTCAACTATCTCACCTCTTGTTTTAGTTCCTCTAGATATCTCTTAACAGCATCTTGCCATTTTGGTAAAGGATGGAATCCGTTATTTATCAGTTTACTTTTTGACATCCGAGAATTTTTAGGTCGAACAGCCCGAGTAGGATACTCTTCCGTCGTAACAAGATTAACTTCTACCTTATTCTGATTTTGTATGAAAACTTCTTTAGCAAATTCTCCCCAATTACAAAAACCTTCATTAGATGCATGATAAATTCCATACTTATCACTTTGAATCATATCAATTAATAACCTTGATAAATCAAACGTATAAGTCGGGGAACCATATTGATCTCCTACAATATTTAATTCACTTTTTGTTTCGGCCAGTCCGAGCATTGTTTTGATGAAATTTTTCCCATTTATTCCAAATACCCAAGAAATCCGAACAATAAAAAATCTATCTAATTCTTGTTTTACTATTTCTTCAGCCTTATATTTCGTGAGCCCATAATACCCAATTGGATTAGGCGTATCTTGTTCTTTAAATGGATTTGACCCCTCACCATCAAATACGTAATCAGTACTTATATATATAAATTTTGCATCGACGTTTTTAGCTGCATTGGCAAGATACCTGGTACCTTCTACGTTCACACTCCAACATGCATCCCTATCATCTTCAGCCTTATCAACTGCAGTGTAAGCTGCACAATGAATAATGACATCTGGTTTTAATTGATTGATATATTCAGTTACCTTTTTTTCATTAGTAACATCCAACTCATTAGAACCTACGCCAATAACGTTTAAATTCCGTTCCACACCATGACGAACTACATCATAACCAAGTTGACCAGTTGCACCTGTTACCAATATTTTCAATGGATTATTTTCCATATTTAAAATTATTCTCTGCTTTCTCTAGTAGTGGAGCTGTCTCATCTTTGGAAGATAATATAGGTGTAATATCAACTGGCCATTCAATACCAATATCCGGATCATTCCAAATGATGCCACGATCACATTCAGGAGCATATAATTCATCCACTTTATATTGAACTTCAGCATTACTAGTTAAAGTCATAAAGCCGTGTGCAAATCCTTTAGGAACTAACAATTGCTTTTTATTCTCTTCAGTCAATTCAACTCCATACCATTCACCATAAGTGGGACTTCCAATTCGAATATCTACGGCAACATCAAATATTGACCCTTTTGTACATCGTACTAGTTTTGTTTGTGCTTTTGGATTCATTTGATAATGCAATCCCCTCAAAGTTCCCTTTGTAGCTGAAAAAGAATGATTGTCTTGTAAGAAATTCAAATCAAGTCCAACTTCTTTAAATTCACTATCGTTATAAGTTTCCATAAACCACCCACGATGATCACCAAATACTCTTGGTTCAATTACTATTACATTTTCTAAATTTGTTTTAATAATCTTCATACTGCACCTCTAGGATTAATATTTTATTTCTCCATTTGCAACTTTTAACAGGTATTTTCCATATCCAGTTTTAGAAAATAATTCACCTGATTCAATGAGTTGCTCTTTTCCAATCCAGCCAAATATATATGCCACTTCTTCGGGAGCAGCAATTTTTATACCTTGATGCTCTTCGACAGTCTTAACGAAATTTGTCGCTTCTACCAAACTTTGATGAGTTCCTGTGTCTAACCATGTAAAACCACGCCCTAAAAGTTCAACTTCTAATTCACCTGTTTTAAGGTATTCTTCATTAATTGATGTGATTTCTAGTTCACCGCGTTTAGAAGGTTCAACTTTTTTTGCAATATCTACAACGCGGTTATCATAAAAGTATAAACCAGTAATTGCATAATTAGACTTTGGTGCTTTAGGTTTTTCCTCCACACTAATTACCTTACCAGCTTCATTAAACTCTACTACACCAAAACGTTCGGGATCTGCTACATGATATCCAAATACGGTAGCACCTTTAATTTTACACGAGGCTTTTTCAAGTATTTTCCTCATACCACTACCATAATATATGTTGTCTCCTAAAATCATAGCAACAGAATCGCTTCCAATAAAATCCTCTGCAATTATAAAAGCCTGCGCAAGTCCATCTGGTCTTGGTTGAACTTTATATTCTAAACTTATTCCAAATTGAGACCCATCTCCTAGTAGTTCTTTAAATCGAGTGGTATCCTCCGGAGTTGATATAATTAATATTTCTTTAATGCCAGCAAGCATTAAAGTTGATAGGGGGTAATATATCATGGGTTTATCATAAACTGGTAGCAATTGTTTGCTAGTTACCATAGTCAATGGATATAAACGCGTACCACTACCACCCGCTAAGATTATTCCTTTCATAAGTATCATCCTTTCACCATTTTTCTTAATAATCCTAGTTGACGAATTAGAACTTTTTTATAAGACAATAGAAAAATCATATATGCTAATAGATAAATAAAAAAACTAATGAGTACATCGAAGTACCAATTCGATAAAATGAATACTATTACAAGTATTGATTCTTTGACAATATTTGAAACAACTGTACTTTGCATCAGTTTTGATAAGTATATTTCAGATATGATACTTCTGAAAGCAATTGATATTAATATTGATAGTGTCACAGCAAATATATTCTGAATTATAAAACCTGAAATATAACTAAGTACCACACTCAAAACTAACGTAATAAAATTAATTTTCAGCAAGTATTTTTCCTTACGCATTACTTTAAAATAAGTAGTACAGAGCATATTCATTTTCCCCTCATAAGAGCACAAAGGTAATAATATAATTAAATAAATTAAACTATCCTGATATTCAGGCAACCAAAAATGCAGAAAATACTTTAGAGGGAAATATAAAAGCAGTAATCCTGACAAAGTCACGCCTAAAAAATCTCGAGAGTGAACATAAAATTTTCTACGCTGACTTTCCCCTGACTGACGAAGTGCTGGAAATAAAACCATACTAATTTGAGTAATAAAAGCAAGCAAAAATGTAGCAAGTGTTAAAGCCAATGACAATTTACTAAACTCTGTTATTCCCCATTGTCTATCTACTACAAATCTACCAAAACCAATGATTAACAAACTTGCTAAATTAGAAAATAATAGATTAACACCCACTGAAATATTCTCAAAAATTTCTTTATAAACTTCTTTACTCAATATCATTTTTACAAAAATGATTCTTGATCCATGCTTCAAACAATAAAATAAAGATATTACCTTCCCTAATATATTTAGAACAATAAATATTATAAAATTATCGCATTTTAGTACTAGCAATATAGTTAGTACTAAAATGAAAAACAGCTTATCAATTATTACTGAAATCGAGAAGATCTTCGTTTTATTAACTGCTTGGAATATATACCCTAAAAAACCAATTGAGTTTATTAATGGTATGCTTATCGCAGCTAAGATATACACCCAAACCCTATCCCATACATCAATATATACAATGCTTAATACAATTATTATTACAGCTAAGAAAGAGTGTAAAAGAAATGCAACCCAAAATTGAGGACCGATTTTTTCAAAATTAAGGTCGTTATATTTCGCCCCTCCATTTTTCAAATATATACCATCATTAAGTCCTAAGTGAAACAATCCAACATATGAAGTATAAAAAATGTAAAGCTGAAAATATCCGAATCCTTCCAATCCAAGAACCTTAGGTACGATAAGAGCCATTGTTGCGCTTAATAAAAAAGATGTAAGTTGAGCAATAAAAGCAAAAATTAAATTACTATAAAACTTCTTAAAACCTAAACTTTTTCGCATTTAAAAACGATCCTTAATTTCTATTTGTTTTTTTGTTTTCTTTGACGATAAAGAAATATTAGGAGTTGCTAGTTTTTCAATATCAATGTATTTAGAGTTTCTTTAAAATAGTTCCTAGTGTTTTTCTTGAAGTCATTATACTTTATAGCATAAAATAAATATTTTGATGTTCGAAATATATACAGAGGTGTTAAAACAAGTATTGAAGCATTAATATACCTTTTAAAATAATATAACTCACTACTAACTAAGCAAGTATACGAGAAAGCTTTTATATGCTTAGTACTTTGTCCATGAGCATGGGTTATTTCGCTAGCAGGTAAATAAACAGTTTTATAACCTTTTTTCTCCATTCTCATACCTATTATCAATTCTTCTTGATATAGAAATGTATTCTCATCAAATGGAGTAATAGCTTTTGCACATTCTTCACTCATCATAAAACAGCAACCTGAAACTGAATGTACTTCAAACGGTTTAGTTAAATCCTTATCAGTTGCACAGAATTCTCTTAAAAATTCTCCTACTAATGGTGCGAAGATTGTTTTCCTCAAAAGATACTTATATTTTTCCTTTAAACCAGTTTTTACCCCCATATTAATCATTTGTATATCTCCATTAGGTAGGAAGATTTTTGGGCCAACTATACCTACTTTTTTATTAGCATCTAGATACTTTTTCATTTCATAGATGCTGTTTTGGGTAAATATTATGTCATTATTTGAAATTAATATTTCTTTACAACCATCCAGTATTGCTCGTTTAATACCTACATTATTGCCGGCAGAATATCCATTATTTTCTTTATTTTCTATTAGGGTTACTCTGGAGTCTTTTAATAAATCTTTTATTTTTTGGGGGGCATCTACTTTTGAGGCATTATCCACTAGATAAATATGATACTTACTTTTTTTTTCTTTAATAAATATACTTTCTATACACCTTGCAGTTTCGTCCCACGTTACATAATTTAATATTATTATTCCTATCATTGTTTCCTCCAATTAAATACCATTTATTATACTACTCCACTTATTTTTTATAGATTCTTCATTAAATGCACCTGTATTTGCTTCTTTATAAGAATTTAATGAGAGTCTTTCCAGTTCAGCTCTATTGTTATTTAAACTAAGTAATTTTTCATATATAAAATTAACTATTTCAAAATCTGTATAATCCGAATAAATTGTATTCTTTCTGTTATTCCATACTTCTAAGTTAGGCATATTATCGTAATTAAAAAATCTGAATCTGGGTTCTGTCAAATACCCGTTAATGTTACTTTTAACCATTTCAGGAATTGCATATAAATCAGTAGTAATAATTGTGTTTCCATTTTTCATAGCTTCTAACACAACTAGAGAGAAACTATCTTGTCTCGTAGGATTTAATAGGATATTTGATGAAGAGTAAATTTCATTCAGTTCTTCCTTATTAAAATTGAAATTGTATAGCTCAATGTTTTTATTATTGTTAATTTCTTTTAATGAACTATTATGTACCGACTCAATTTGAGTAACTATTTTCAACTTTATATTATCTATACCTTGAATCTTCAATCTCTTAAATGTTTCAATGATATCTTTTCCACCTTTAAGGTTGAAATTTGATGATATATATAAACATCGAATTTCCTTGTTATGGCATTTTAAACTTATTTTTTCAGGATTTAGATTTCCGTCATTAGGAATTAATGGGTATATTTGCTCAATAATAATTCTTTCAGGTATAGAATAGAAATTATTAAGTGTATCGAAACACGCTTTAGATAAGCAAATTATTGAAACTAAATTAGGATCTTTGAGATACTTGTTTAATTTCGCCTTTCCTAAATAGGACTTATTTCTCCCGGTGGAATAGTGCATTAGTGCTAATGGATTTTCAAGATAGATAATGTATTTTTTTGAGGATTTAAGAAACCTATTGTAACTAAAAGCAATATCAAAATTTCCATCTGGAATATCCAACCTTCTTATAATACCTACATGATCTGAAAACTTCGATTTCACTATTTTAGATATGTACTTCTTTAATTTTGAATTAGTTTCATATAATTTATCTTTTTTATAGATAAATTCAATATTCTTAATATTACTGTTGAATAGACTCACTAAAAAACCCCTAGCTTTTGTTGCAACATATACTTTTTTCATCATTTCACCGACTTCCATATGATAAATGTATTTTCTAACAAAAATTCCACTTTCTCATAATATTGTTATTATAGAAGGTTATTTAACCTTCTATAATAACACGATTATTTCTCAGTGGATTTCCAACTATTCTCTTTGACTTAATATCTAGAAGGACACTAGTCTGTTGATAATAAAATAATATTAATATCCAAAAAAAATAATATCTAAAATCATAAAGACCACCAGAAAACATTTGCACTACAATCATATATAATGGAATTCCCGATAATACATATAAAGGACTATTTCTGAAATCAACTATGATTCTTATAGAATAAAATAATAAAATAATAAAATATATCAATCCTAAAAAACCTATATCTAGCATTAATTCTAATAATAAATTATGAGGATACCCATAATTAGAATAATACCCAAAAGAGTTAATACCGTATCCAATCAAAGGATTTTCTTTAATCATTGTTAGTGCATCCGAATAGATTGTGTCACGTCCAGAAGTATAAATTTCTCCCGTTGATCGAAAAGTAACTCCAATAATCCTTTCGTTTATAACCTTCTTTAATGAGCTACCAAAAATGATTATTATGCTTAATAATGATGCGAAAATTGCTACCATCCTGAAATTTATTCCAAATGATATTTTCACTTTTTTAACATTTGAGAACTTGTGAATGACCCATAATATTAACAGTGTTACAAGAGCTCCAACTACTCCTCCTCTTGAACCCAATAGTATTATTCCTGAAATAAACATCAACGATATAAGGAGGTATAATTTTTTATCTTTAGTTAACCAACTATATAATGCGCAACATGTTGCAAAAAAAAGAATTCTTGTTGATACATTGGGACCACTAATACTCTGACCTCTCATATCACCATTGATCACGCTTAATATAATTGGAATAAAGTACAGTATTCCAATTATTATCCATATTAAAGATATGAATTTGATTAAGTCCTTTTGTACAATACTTATTAACGAGTAAATTGAAATACTTATAATTAATATTATTACTAAAATATCAAATATACCTAGAAAGGATAATTTTTTATCTTCACTATACATTGCGGATAAACTTAGTAGTATAGCAAAAATATAGTTAATACCTAAAAATATTTTCATATTTTCAGGTATTATATTACCCTGATAACCTATTACTTTTCCAGGAATTGACAATATCAAACAAAGTAGTAAAATAAATATAAAAACAAATCTAATTTCCAAATTAACATCTAAATTTGGAATCCTTTGTAGCGAAAAAGTTCCAGAAAGAAGTGTTAAAATAACAGATAATAAGGTGACCTTATGAAAACTCATTTATTATATACTCCCTTTTCAAGGATACTTTGTTTACTCTTCTAAATTTCATCTGGTAAGATACCAAACTTTTAATTACTTATCAGCCTCATCTTTTTTAAGGTACAAATTAAAGTCTACGGTGACTAGATAATTTGATTATTATTGATTTTTAAGGGAGTTATCTTGTGCTCTCTGCTTTCTCCCAAAACGGCTTTGCTTTTCCAGTTAATATACTATAAACTCCTGCCCATTGAGCTATAACAGTCGCACAGTAGTAATAAATTAAAGTTAAATATTTATTGTTAGTTTTCGTAAATAATTTCACGAGTGCCAATAGATAAAAAGCTACCTGCCCTATAAATGTAACACTGTAAACCCAAGACTCAGAAATAATAAAAGCATTTGATATTAATACAAATAAGTGTGAAATCCATAGTAAATACCTACAAGTTCTGTGTCCAAAATAAAAATAAGAAAACCATTTATACTTAAATATATTAAGTATTCTTAAATCAGGTAAAATATGCTTCAATATAATTCTATTCATTCTAACTTTTCTACCAAACTCATCTTCAATAACTTCACCAGCCTTTTCATAGGCCACAGCATCATGATTAGCAATTGCACGTTTACCTTGAAGAGCATATAAAGGTGGCATAGCGCTGTCATGACATTGAATTGGATTAAAATCATAATAGTCTTTTGTTCTACATGCGTATATTGCTCCATTACCAGCTGTAATAGTTTGTATTCTTCCTTCTATTTCACGCATTACCATATCGCTATCCCAATAACTAGCTTCAGCACCGCTAACGTCACTAGATTCCTGATTGACTATAGCCAACCGACCTGAAACATATGCAATATCTGTAGAAGTAAATGCTGCCATTAGTTCCGTTACAGAATTTTTATCCATTATTGAATTTGCATCAGTCATCACAAGATATTCTGATTTAACAGTTTTTTGTGCTTCATTTTGAGCATTTGTCTTACCTTTACGGGCTTTCACTTCATAAAGTCTCATATTTTGAACTTTATTATTCTTGATAAAATCTTCAACAATCTTATTTGTGCTGTCTGTACTATTATCTGATGAAATTAAAAACTCTATTTTGTTTTTAGGGTAATCCAGTTCGATAATATTATTTAATTTATCTAAAATTACTTTTTCCTCATTATGAGCTACTACCATCACTGTTACCGAAGGCTTATGTGAATAATCTTTATTCATTTGATTGCCACTATGTAGTTTCCCAATTATCTTTAGCGATATCGGATAACCAATCATTGCCCAAAATATAATAAAACCACTTACATAAAACAAGATTTCAAAGAATAATTTCATATTTATTCTCCCTTAATTTGATTACCATTAGTGTATTTTTCTTACTGGAGATCCAACATATTTGCCAGATTCATTAATATTTTTCAGCACTATACTCCCTGCTCCTACTATACTGTTTGATACAACATTCACGTTATTAGTAATCAAGCTGCCCATGCCTAACCATGTCTTATACCCAACCTTTACCGTACCAGCCAATCGAACCCCTGGCGAAACATGCACATACTCCTCAATAACATTATCATGATCAACCGAAGCGCTAGTATTAATAATGCACCCTCTACCTATCCTAGTAGAGCAATTAATCACAACCCCGGCCATTACTACTGTACCGGCCCCAAACTCAACTTCCTCACCTATCACCGCATTCGGATGAACTAACACAGGAATACTAGCACCCATCTCCTCTATTTCACTCTGTATCTTCTGACGAATTTCATTATTCCCAATACCAACCACAATATCTGAGTCATCAATATAGTTAATAACATCATTTGACTTCCCAACAACTTCAAACCCAAGTGCCGACTTACGCTGCTCATCATCATCTAAAAAAGCAATTTCTTTCCATCTATTCATTTTCAAAGCAATATCAGCTACGACTTTCCCATGACCACTCGCACCAATGATAATAAGACGTTCTCTCAAATCATTCCTCATCCTTTTTATTTCCTTTAAAAGGCTCCATTGTTTCAGAGGAATCCGAACTAATCCCTTCTCTAACAAAAACCTTTTTAATCGTTAAGAAAATAATCTTCCAATCTTCTACAAAGCTAACTCTCTCAACATACTTCACATCGAGATTAAACTTCTCTTCCCAGCTAATTGCGTTTCTTCCATTAACCTGTGCTAACCCAGACAATCCTGGTCGAACTTCATGACGTCTTTTTTGATGATCGTTATATAATTCAAGGTATTGTATTAATAGTGGCCTCGGCCCAACGACTGACATATCACCTTTGAAAATGTTAAATAGCTCCGGTAACTCATCAAGTGAAGTCGATCTTAGAAACTTACCAAACTTAGTAAGTCTTACGTGATCTGGAAGTAACTCGCCGTTACTGTCCCTTTCATCTGTCATCGTTCTAAATTTATACATCTTAAAAACTTTTTCATTCATACCAGGTCTATTCTGTGTAAAAAGAACTGGACTACCTAGCTTGAACCTAACTAACAGAGCAACAATGATAAAAACAACACTAAGAGCTATTATCGCAAGAAGTGATAAGACAATATCCATAAGTCTTTTTATGTAATTTTGATAGATTCCATTACTAGACTGATGCATCTTCCTCACCACAACCCCTTAACAACATCAACAACCCTCTTTAGATCCTCATCCGTCATCTTCGTATCCGACGGTAAACAAACGCCATTCTCAAACAACCGCTCACTAACATCCGTCCCAACAAAATCATACTTCTCAAAAAACGGCTGCAAATGCATCGGCTTCCAAATTGGTCTCGATTCAATATTTTCTGCTTCCAATGCTTCCATCACGTCAAGTGGTCGAACACTACCATTCAACGTCATCGCACTTAACCAATGATTGGCGTAGTCCCATTCATTTGCTGGCATAAACTCTACACCTTCTAGTGCGCCAAGTTCCTTTTTATAAAATTCATAGATTGCTCGCTTCTTTTCAACCCGCTGATCCAAAACCTTAAGCTGGCCTCTCCCAATCCCAGCTACTACATTACTCATTCGATAGTTAAAGCCTAGTTCACTATGCTGATAGTGTCTTGCAGTATCTCTAGACTGTGTAGCCCAAAACCTCGCTTTAGCAATTTTTTCTTCATTATTTGAAACGAGCATTCCACCACCGGAAGTAGTGATGATTTTATTACCGTTAAAAGAAAAAATGCCGTAATCACCAAATGTTCCCGTATGCTGGCCTTTGTAATAAGTACCTAGGCTTTCCGCAGCATCTTCAATAAGTGTTACGTTATGTTTTTTGCAAAGTGCTACGATTTGATCCATATCTGCTGATAGTCCATAAAGATGAACAACGATAACAGCTTTAACGTCAGGATATTTTTTGAATGCTTCTTCCAACGCTTTCGGGCACATGTTCCATGTTTCTTCATTACTATCAATAAAGACCGGAGTGGCATTTTGATAGATAATTGGATTCGCTGTAGCTGAGAACGTGAGAGTTGGACAAAAAACAATGTCTCCTTCCTCCACTCCAGCTGCTTTTAAGGCAAGGTGAATGGCAGCAGTTCCTGATGAAAGAGCTGCCGCCGATTTAGATCCTACTTTCGAAGCGAGCTCATTCTCGAATTCATTTACGTTCGTTCCAAGAGGAGCGATCCAGTTTGTTTCAAACGCTTCATTCACATATTGCAGTTCATATCCTTCATCACTCATATGAGGTGACGAGAGAAAAATCCGATCTCCCATTGCTAAGTACTTCCTTCCATGCTGTAGTCTATTTTTTGCTATGTATGATTGTATTACGTTTTGTTGCTTAGTACTTAACTGAAACTATTTTCTTCAAACTAACTACTAATCCACTAAAACATCAAAGTTAGAGGCACTGGGTGGATGACCACTCAGCACCTTAACGTTTCAAATGTATTTAAGAATGATTACTTCGCATACAACAACTCTTTCTCAGAATTGATGCGATTATGGGCAATATCCAAAGCCTTCTCTCTAACTCCAAGCTTATCCATATCCTCAAACCGTCCAACAAAATCCATCACAATGCTCAAATCCGCATTAATCGACTTCCCAACATAGATCTTAGGATAAATCTGCTCATCATGAACCTCATCTTTGCCAAGAAGTTCTTCATATAGCTTCTCCCCAGGTCGAACTCCAGCAAACTTAATCCCAATTTCATCAACGGAGTAACCAGATAATTTAATGAGGTTTTCCGCGAGGTCGACAATCTTAACCGGCTCACCCATATCAAGAACGAAAATTTCTCCGCCTCGTGCCATGGCGCCAGCTTGAATCACTAGTCTTGATGCTTCCGGAATTGTCATAAAGTAACGAACCATATCTGGATGCGTTACGGTAACTGGTCCACCCTTTTGAATTTGCTTCTTAAAGAGTGGAATCACACTACCGCGACTTCCAAGAACGTTACCAAAACGGACGGCTACAAATCTTGTTGCGCTGATCTTGTCCATTTGTTGCACAATCATTTCCGCCAGACGTTTTGTTGCACCCATGACGCTTGTAGGGTTAACAGCTTTATCTGTTGAAACCATCACGAATGTATCAACATCCGCATCGCTTGCGGCTTCGGCAACATTTTTTGTGCCAATCACGTTATTTTTCACTGACTCATGCGGGTTTGCTTCCATTAAAGGTACGTGTTTATGCGCTGCTGCATGATACACAACATTTGGACGATGGATTTTCATCACTTCACCAATTCGTTCACGATCCTGCACATCTGCAATGACTGGAATAAACGTAATAGTATCACCGTATGTATTGCGCAGCTCCATTTCAATTGTATAAATGCTGTTTTCTCCGTGACCAAGTAGGATCATTTGATCTGGATTAAACTTTGAAACCTGACGACAAATTTCGGAACCGATGGATCCACCAGCACCTGTAACAAGAACCGTTTTTCCAGTGAGCGTTTCTGCAATGTTTTCTGTATCCAATTTAATTGGCTCGCGGCCTAGTAGATCTTCTACTTTTACATCACGGAAACTGTTAATCGATACTTTACCTGTCATTAAGTCTTCGATCATTGGAATGATTTGCGTTTTCGCCTTTGTTTTCGAACATTCTTCATAGATGCGCTTCATCTCTACTTTTGAAAGAGATGGAATGGCAATGACGATTGTATCGATTTCTAGCTTTCTTACTTGTTCTTCGATATCGACCGTTGAGCCAAGTACAGGAACACCCATAATCTCAAGGTGCTGCTTTTTAATATCATCATCAATAAAGCCAATCGGATTAAGATCAGAATCAATACTTTGTCTTAACTGTCGGACAATCATCATTCCTGCTGATCCAGCACCAATAACGAGAACGCGCTTTTTCTTATTTTTTGTATTCATATACGTGTCTCGGTACATGCGCCATGCGAAGCGTGATCCACCGATCAGTAGCATATGAATCATCCACGTAATCGATAGCGCTCGGAAGTAAATATCCTGTAGCATGACGAACTGCGCGAGTGCTGCTAGAGCGATCGAGAACGTCACGACTCGGAAAATAACGACTAACTCCCCGATACTCGCATACTGCCAGGCTCGTTTGTACAGCTTGTAATAGTATGAAAAGAAATGATGACCAAGTAAGAGTACAATCGAGCTTGCGATAATCGGTTTTGATGAAAGAAAATCATTATAATTTAAAAGAAAGCTACTAATAAAAATCGCACAAGCTACAATCAATGAATCTATCACGATTAACGACGATAACCGCTTTCGATAAGTCATTTACTTGCACCCCACTTTTGATTTTGTCATTCGCTCTTCAATGGACCGGTTTAATAACCCCTGAATTTCTAGCAGCTTCTGATCTGGTGCATCTTGCTTAATGTACCGAATGGCTTTTCGAATCGATTTAGGTAATTGATCCGTCCCCTTCATTTCACCACTCCCCCTTTTGATAAACGCTTACGGTGACTTATGACACGCGCCTTAAGTCACGCTAATGTTCCAAAAAAATACTTCTCTAAAGAAGTATTTTCTTATTTATTTCTGCGCGTAGTAGTAATAATAGCTACCGTCTTTCATCTTCTTACGGTTAAGCACAACCCCAAGCAGCTTTCCCTTAGCTGAATCGAGGCGTTCTTTTGCTTTTACTGCCGCTTCTCGTTCTGTCGTTCCGCTACTAATGACAAGTACGGTTCCCTGAACTTTATTTGCGATTATTTGCGAATCGGCCACCGCAAGTACAGGAGGACAGTCGAAGAGTATAATGTCATAGTGCGAAAGTGCCTCTTCTATTAGTGCATCCATTGCTTTTGAACCAAGAAGCTCAGATGGATTCGGTGGAACTGGTCCACTTGTTAGCACGTCTAGATTCGGTACTTCTGTTGCCGTCGTAACATCCGTTAACTCTGCTTGACGCGTAAGCACATTTGTTAATCCTCTTGTGTTCATCACGCGGAATGTATAGTGAACTGTTGGTTTACGAAGATCCGTATCAGCAATCAGAACCTTTTTTCCTTGCTGTGCGAGCACAACACCAAGGTTCGCAATCGTTGTAGATTTCCCTTCCATTGGACCAGAAGAAGTGACCATGATCGTACGCATGTCTTCTTCAACCGAAGCAAATTGAATATTTGTACGGATCGTACGGTATTGCTCGGCGATTGGTGACTTTGGATTTTGGTGCGTTAAAAGACTTCTTTCCTTGTCAACTTTAACAGCTCCGCGCTCTTTACGACTCAACTGCTTCACCCCTTACTGTCTTTTTGCCTTTTTTCTTTGAGATACCTGCTTCGCGATCTTCAATGACAGCGATTGTACCTAGAACTGGTAAGCCAAGAACTTTTTCAATATCTTCTTCGGTTTTAATCGTGTTATCCAGGTATTCAAGTAAGAATGCAAGTCCAACACCAACCATTAAGCCTACTACTAATGCAATTGCCATGTTTAGGACCGGATTTGGATTCACTGGAGAAGGTGTGCCTTCAAAGCCAGCTTTTGAAAGAATGCTAACGTTATCGACGTTCATGATGTTGCTAATTTCTTTTTCAAATACGCTTGCTGTTGTATTTGCTATATCGACTGCTACTGCCGGATCAGGATCGGTAACCGATAATGAAACAACCTGAGAATTTTGCGCATTGCTTACTGAAATTTTATTGTTAAGTGCGCTTGTTGTCATATCCAGTGAAAGATCTTCTTTTACATCATCTAGAATCGTTGGACTTTTAATAATAACGCTATATGTATTAATCAGGTCCACGTTTGTTTTAATTTGGTTGTAATCAAAGCCATTTTCAGAATCTGCTTTTTGATTTACGAGAATTTGGGTTGAAGTTTCATAAATTGGGGTAAGAAAGAAATAAGAGACAACACCGCTTGTTGCTGTAGCAAGTAGAGTAATAAGTAGAATGAGTGCAAGACGCTTTTTGAGTACTTCAAATATTTCCTTTAAACTAATCGTTTCTTCCATAAGGTGCCTCCAACGCAATCGTCATTTATTTTAATACAGAAATAATTACAGTTTTTACTATAACACAGAAAATCAGTTAAAATTAGGGTTTTTTTTAGCTTAAAACCATTAAAATCGTAAATAGTAAGATAGATACATAGAATCATGTCGAACACTGTCGAAGAAAACGCTTCCTTTACATAAACTTCACGAAATTTCTTCATAGGAAAATCCGCTTATTTTGTAGATAAGCGGATTTTCGTGTTTTTTCGCTATTAAAATAGACCAAGGACCTTTTTCTTTTTGATTCGTTCTGGGATGTCTTTGTCGATCATTTTACCTTTGATCATTTCTTCTGGGTTTTCCTGTACTTCATACCGTTTTGACATGCCAAGCTCTTTTTCCACCACGTCGTATGCGTCTCTTAAATCAAACGGACGCGTTGTGGTGTTATGTGAATCTGATGCAACAAAATGAGCGAGGTTATGTGAAAGCAGATCAAGTGAGAATTTTTTTATCTTCTTGCCCATTCTTCCCGTTACGCTAGATGCTGTTACTTGACTTAGTGAACCTTCTTTAATTAAACGATAGAGCTTTGATGGATCTTCCATGATTTCTCTGTTCCGCTCAGGGTGCACGATAATGGGAACGATCCCTTTAAGCTGAAGGTCAAACAGTAGCTTATTCGCATAGCGCGGAAGGTGACTTGATGGAAACTCGATCAGCATATAGACGCCTGAGTTGTTTACTGTGAGAAGATCCACATCAAGATCCTCTTCCATCTCTCCGTATATTCGCACTTCCTGTCCAGGAAGGATTTCGATGTCGATACCTTCTCTCGTTAGTTCTTTGTTTAATCGATTTACTTCTGTCACGATGTCCTGAAAGTTGTTATCAAAGGTTCCATTTTTATGGTGAGGACTGGCCACGATGCGCGTGATCCCTTGAGATTGCGCCTGACGCGCCATCTCAAGACTATCATTCAAATCTTTAGCGCCATCATCAATCCCCGGTAGAATGTGACAGTGGATATCAATCATGCTTTCCTCCCCTTTCTGAGCGGTATATATATGTTTTTTTAAGATACGTGAATGTGTTCTTTTTGAAGAACGTCTTTTAATGATGTTACCATAATATGAAACTTCATGCATCTTGAATCAGTGATTTTATGGAAGGTATTTACTTTACAAAATAGTTCGACTTATAATGAAAGGTAGACTTTTAACCTTTCAAGAAGACAACTACTCTATGGAAAGATGGAATGTAAAATGAAGAAGTTCCTTATCATCGTTGGCGTGATTCTCGGCGTTCTTGTCGTAGCCGGTGGTGGCTACGCCTATTACTTATATGACTCTGTGAAAGACACCGCAAGCGATATGCATGAGCCGATTAACCGGGAAACCTCAAAGCTCCGAACGGAGAAAGTAGAGACAAAGGAAAAGGATCCAATATCGATTCTCTTAATGGGTGTTGATGAACGAGAAAATGACCAGGGTCGCTCTGATACGATGATTATGATCACCGTAAACCCAAATGACAATTCGATGATGATGTTTAATATTCCACGCGACACAAGAACGGAAATTATCGGTCGTGGAACAGTAGAAAAAATGAACCATGCGTATGCCTATGGCGGGGTTGAAATGGCGATGGATACGGTCGAGAACTTCCTCAATGTACCCATTGACTATTATTTTAAAGTAAACATGGAAGCATTCGAAGATGTGGTATCCGCTTTGAACGGTGTGACAGTCGATAACCCATTTGCCTTTGATTATGATGGCTATACATTCCCTCAAGGTGAAGTAAGCTTAAATGCAGATGAAGCACTTGCTTTCTCTCGCATGCGCTATGAAGATCCGAAAGGCGACCTTGGTCGAAACGATCGCCAGCGTGAGATTATTAAAGCGATCATCGACAAAGGTGCGAATGTTGGTAGCATTAACAAGATTGACGACCTACTTGAAGCAGTCGGCAGCAACGTTAAGACGAATATGACGTTTAAAGAAATGAATGATATTTTCAAGAATTATAAAGGTGCGCGTAACAACATGGAGACGTTCGAGATTGATGGTAGTGGTGAAATGATCGACGGTCTCTGGTATTACATCGTATCTGATCAAGAGAAGCAGTCGATTACGCAGAAATTGAAAGATCATCTTGAGCTAAGCTAGCACACTAGAAAAAGAAGGCCTCTTCCAATTCGTTTGGAAGAGGCCTCCTTTTTGCTATTCGATTTCTAGTTTAGATAGCGACATGTTCTTTGATAGGATATCTCGAATCTGGTCTATGTACGGCTTTGCTTCGCCTGCCTGCTTCGCTTCTCCTTCAACTTGCTGCACAAATTGCTGTAATTCATCCCACATGGGGTTTTGAACCTCTTTCCCTTTCATTTCAAATCCTCCGTTTTCTAGTAAACTATTTTGCGATTATACCATTTATTTCAAGAAGTGCCTATAGAAAGATTGTTAATTATCTGTAAACTAGGTGTGTCTAAGAAGAAGTTCCTTTAGGTGGCAAACTTTTAATATGCTAATTTCGGTATATTTGTACCCGTTCGTGGGTATATTAAAACTAGTAATCATCATATAAGCGATACAAAATTAGCGTTTTTCTTTTCCGCGGAACGACAGACTTTGATAGCGGTATCGCGTATAGTAGAGTCAAGTTTTGCATTCGGATGCTTTCACAGTTGTGATAGATTCTTTACGAATAAATGATCAGGGTTTCTAAAAGGGAGATGAGGAAATGCACTACCAGGAAGAAGGCAACTTCGCTGTCGGTATGGTATGGGGCGTCTCATTAAGTATTCCTCTCTGGATCGCTTTGTTTGGGTGGGGTAAGATTTTGTTGAGCGTGGTAAGTTGAGATAGATAATGAAAAGGGCAGTGCGGGTGCACTGTCCTTTTTTTACGAGGGGCGGTTGATGTTGAGTCGTATTTGACTGTCCGTGTGGGGTGGATTTTGTTTGGGTTTTGTCTTTGAGGGGGGTCAGGCTCGGGTCTGACCCCCCTCCTCTCTTCTCTATTTGCTATAAGCAACGATGCCTTCTGTTATATGAGTCATAAGTTTGCGAAGATATGCTGGATTTGAGAGGTTGTGATCATCTTCCTTATTTGTCATAAACCCCATTTCAATCAGCACTGTCGGGACTTGGGACCAATTAAATCCTGTGATATCACTTCGGAACGAAATGCCGTTCGTGTCGATTGACTGATTACGTTGAACAGCGCTGAAGATAACTTTGGAAGCTTCGAGACTTTGTTTATGCTTGGCATGAGCTTCAGCTGGAGTCAGAATATGAAATCCTTTTACGCTGCGATCATTTGATCCATCGGCGTGTAATCGGATAAATAAGTCTGCTTGATGCTTGTTTGCTATTTCTGCTCTTTCTTTGTTGCTGATATCCACCATATTCTCCATTCTTGTTAGAACAACATTAAATCCTTGCTCTAACAGGTATTCTTTTAAAATCAGAGCTGCTTCGAGCGTTAGTTCATACTCGGGTTTTGCTGTGCTAACTCCCTTCGTACCTGAGGAAACTTTATCCTTCATTTGTTTGCTTCCTGGAGCAACGGGCTCTTGATCGTCATTGGCTAGCTGCTGGTGACCGGGATCAATGACGATGGTGAAGTTTTTCTTAGGACTGGGAGAAGATAGTGCTCTTTTGGGTTCGGCTTCTTTTTTAGGAGCTACTGTCTTTTTGGTTTGATCTCCTTCAAAGGCCGGCTGTGCTGGCGTTTGACCCACTTCACTCTCCTGCGCGTTGTAGGAGAAAAGAAATATGGATAGGAAGAGGCCAACGAGAAGGATCGAGCCAGATATTATCGCTACTTTTCTTCTGCTTCTCACTAATAAAGTTCCTCCAAATCTTCTATGAGCTTCACGTTGTACGCTTCAACGTTAGTTAATGAGCCATCATAGTAAGGATCCGGAAAATACCAGGTTTTTTCCGCGAAGTAACTTGCTAGTTCATCCGATTTGAAGACATACCCGTGGCGAGCAAAAATTTCATTTCTGGCTAAACGAAGTTCGTCTTTATTGAAAGAAGTGAGTTCACTTTCAGATAGTTTGATAACGTCACTGTGTGGTAAGAGATAGGAAGTTGTGCTCTCGATGTAATCAAACACTGGATCTGCGGTGTATTTGGTCATCATTTTTTCATTAATAAATAACGTCATTTCTCCCCAGTTGGACGCTTCTAACACAGGAATGGAATAGCCGCAGGAGCCAGAGTACCCGCTAATAACTGCTGATGGAAGTGTTTTTGGATACTGAGCGACGCATTCATTTCCGACGCTGATGTTCCAATCTATTTGCATTTGTTTTTCTAATTCATAGGCAACCTGCAGCACTTCGATTGACCACTTTTTGATCGGAGCTAAATTCTGTTGATCGTAGAGGGTAAATATGTGTTCTAGGTTAGCAGATGGGATGTCGTTTGCTTGAATGAGGAGTTTTCCATCGTTCTTTGTGATATCCCATTGCCCCAAGGAAATCTCTCTTCCGTTTGCCTGAATCGAGAGGTTGTTAAGCTCTTTCATGGCGCTGTCGATGTCTGTGATTTTCACTTCTGTTTCAGTGATGTTTTTCTCTGGTTTGGTTTCTTGATTGATTTCTTTGTTTTGCTCTGATGTTTCTTGTGGCTCTTCTTTTGTTTGGCTTGCTTCAGTTTTTTCTTCCTTCTTGGAGCTTTCGTCTTGTTTTAGTGCCGACTCGTTACTCTTCGGCTTTTCTGTAGCAAGCTTACCCATATAGAATGCGCCGCCTACAAGTAGACCAATGAGGATGAATAAAGCGAATCCTATCAACGGTTTTGTGTATGGTCCTTTTCTTTTCACTCTTGTTGGCGTGATCTTCTCCATTTGTTGTACCGGCTGGCCGCAAGCTGTACAGAATTGACTTCGTTCTAATTTATTCCCGCAATTGGTGCAATGCTCCACCCTTTCTGCCCCCTTAGCAACTCAGATTTCCCTCAACCAGTATATGGGACAATTGGTAGGGATAGCACTTCAGAGTGAGGGGGATGTCCGTGTGGGGTGGATTTTTTGAGGGTTTTGTCTTTAAGGGGGGTCAGGCTCGAGCCTGACCCCCTTTAAAAAATAAGAACATAGCCCTCTTTCCCTCCCTTTATCTGGATAACACTAGATAATCAGTGCTAGCTCATTTATTTTAGGAAAGGTACTCTGTTCCATATCTTCCCTTCCTTTCCTGTATTATAATGGGGAATAACTTATGGAGAGGAGTTTGCTAATGAAATTTCTACACGTTCTTGGATCTCTTGTTCTTGCTTCTTGCTTTTATTTATTCTTCTTAGAGGACAATGCAGCTGCGATGATGGACACCGGTTCGAGAGGATCAGAGGTTGAGCACATGCAAAGGGTGTTGGAGAAACTGGATTACTTCCATACGACACCAACGGGCTATTATGGTTCAGTGACGGAACAAGCAATTCGCGATTTCCAGGTAGACTTCGGACTTAGTGCAGATGGCGTTGCCGGTACGAATACGCTAAATATGCTGAGTAACCTTGAGATGATCGCGCACGTGGTTCACGGTGAGTCACGCGGTGAGATTTATGAAGGAAAGGTTGCTGTGGCGTCTGTTATTCTGAATCGCGTTCAATCCTCTGCGTTTCCAGGGAGTACATACGGGGTGATTTTTCAGCAGAATGCGTTTACTGCACTAAATGATGGTCAGTATTGGCTCACACCTGATGCGTCTTCTTACCGAGCAGCGAAAGATGCGTACTTTGGATGGGATCCATCTGAAGGGGCGACGTATTACTATAATCCGAGCGGCGTTTCGGATGAGTGGATTTTTTCGCGTGACGTGATTAAGACGATTGGGCAGCATGTGTATGCGAGGTAGAGGATAGTGGATTGAAAGAAGCAAAGTCCGTGTGAGGTGGACTTTGCTTCTTTTTTGTTTGTGGAGG
>NZ_JAIVAE010000004.1 GCF_020171785.1 Guptibacillus hwajinpoensis | reverse complement strand
GGGGGTCAGGCTCACGCCTGACCCCCTCCACCGCGCACCCTTTTCCCACCCAATCATATCTCAAACAATAGTTTACTTCCGACGGCAATAAGAACAATTGAAAGCATCCGTATTTTTAAATCACCTGATAGTTTAGTTGATAAGATTACCCCGATCTTTCCACCAATAATTACCCCAATTCCTCCATATAAGACAATTGTCCAATCGATCGTTTGATTTAGGAGGTGAATTAGAACACCAGCTGTAGAATAAATAGCAAGTGAGAAGATTGATGTGGCAGTTGCTTCATGCGGATTCACTTTGAAGAGATAAACTAATATGGGGACGAGTAACCACCCACCTCCAATTCCAAAATAACTTGATACAATTCCAAGTAAAATGCCCGATAAGACAATTGCTAAATACTTTTTCCTATGAGCGTTAATACGTTGCAGTGTACCTGAGAATTGTTGGTTTACTTCATTTTGATTCTCAATCCCTGCACTAACCCCTTCCGTCACTTCTGAAGTTGCTTCTTTAATCGGGGCTTTTTTGACAAATAGAAACGTTCCAAGACTTATGAGCAGAGCTGCAAAGATAAGATAAAATGCCTGGGGTGAGCTTTGACCGGCTAATTTGATCCCTATAAATGTACCTGGAATTGCGCCGACTGAGAGTGTTAATCCAAGAGAATAATCAACACGCCTTTGCTTCATGTATCCTCCTACGCCAGATAGTGAGTTAATGAAGACCACCGCTAATCCTGTGCCAGCTGCAACATATGGGTCTAGATGAAACAAAATCAATATTGCTGGCACAAAAAGGAACCCTCCCCCCGCTCCTACAATCATGCCATAAGCGCCAGATACCACTCCGATTACCATAATTAGGATGATAGTTACGATCGACATATAGAACATCCTTTTCTCCTTCATTAATGAAGGATAATAAATGATTAATCTCTGATAAAGAATTAGGGTTAAATTTTCCCTTCCATCACTTCATTAAAAGTTGGAACGTAATAGTCAGGAGAAGCAAAATGACTGCCAGGTGTTCCATTCATAAGATTTCCGTCACACTCTTTTAGCAGTATGCCTCGCAATTCTTTCGTAAGATTTGGATATAAACCAGATAACTCATGTTCTTCTGCTGGATCTTCTCCAACGTGATAGAGCAAAATGTTCAATTCTTCCTCATACGTTACCCTCGTTTGATTTAATAGCTTATCAGGAATGACAATGCGAAGCTTCCAACCTTCCTTCGTTACGAGCGCTGGACCATAGCGACATGTAAAGACGACATACTCATGTTCTTTCGCATCTTGCTTTCCTTGTAGAATTGATAGAAACGAAATTCCGTCTTTATTAGAAACTGAACTTTGTGTTAAGTCTGCAATTGTTGAGAGCGTATCATAATTGGCAATTAGTTTGTTTGTAACTGCCCCTTCTTCTACTTGACCAGGCCAACTAACAATAAACGGGATCCGACAGCCACCATCCCAGTTCGTAAATTTCAACCCTGCCATTCCAGCATTACCATTGAAAATATCCCCGCATGTCTTCGTTCGGAATGGCTGATTGATTTCATTTGTTTTATCACCTGCGAGCGTTTGATCTCGAAGGGATCGTCCTTCTTCTTTGTAGTAAGTTTCATGCCCATTGTCAGAGGCAAAAATGATCATCGTTGTTTCAAGTAACCCAAGATCTTCTAATTGCTTTACGATTTTACCAACAGTCTCATCTAACCGTAGTACCATCGAAGCGTATTGCTTCTCATTCTCCGTCAATTCCTCAAGGTGTTGAAGATGCGGATAGACGTCTGGATAGAAAATTGGTCCATGAGGCAATTGACTAGGATGATATAGAAAAAAGGGGACTTTTTTATTCTCATCAATAAATGATTTTATTTTTTCGTCAAATAAATCTTGGGAATAAATTTGTCTACAGCTCATATCAGACGGATCTGTTAACTCAGGGTTTCCACAATGGACATCTGTGTTACCTGGAATTTCAACCATCTCGCCATTTTCGAATAAAAACGGTGGGTAGAAACCGTGACAGCGCATATGATCATAATAACCATAATGATAATCCCACCCATGATCTGAAATGCTCCTAGCTGTTGTCGAAAATCCCCATTCGAGTTTGCCGATTTGCCCTGTTTGATAACCGGCTTTTTGAGCAACATTCCCTAGAAATTCTTCGCCTGCCTGTGCCTCAATTCCAGTATTGTAAAGAAGCTCCTGAAGGTCACTAAAACTCAATTCTCCTATAGATAGTTTTTTATAAATATTACCTGGCGTATAAGTCCAGCTACCCGCATGCGCATCATGAATGCCGCACATTAAGCTAGCTCTTGCCGGTGCGCAAAAAGATGTCCCGTACGCACGAGTAAAACGCATTCCACGTTCTGCAAGTCGATCGATATTGGGTGTTTCGATGATTTTCTGCCCGTAACAAGATAGCATGCCCATCCCAAGATCATCTGCATAAATGTAAACAATGTTCGGTAGTTGTCTAGACATTAAACACTCCACCTTCTACCTTTTCATATTGTTTGATGAATAGTTTGCATTCTTGCATATTTTCTAACTACCACTTCGAATCAATAGGATGATAACGAAACCTTTGAAATGTTGCAGATCCATTACCACTAACATATAATCCAATTCGTAAGCTCCCAAAGCCACCTAGAACATTATGGTGACATCCGGAAACTTCCCAACCAAGATCAACTTTTTGCCACATACCGCCTATTGATCGATAATAAAAACTTAGCTCATCCTGCTCATTAAGGATTCTCATTTCACATGTGTTACTCGTCATCCGGTCTGCTCTTCCTTTAAATGCACTTGTTAATGCCATTGGAAATACTATTTCTCGATTCATACCGAGACCAAAATAGCATGACGAATTGTAATACAAAAGAAGACCCGCTTCAGCAGCTTTGCTAATGGTTACTCTAATAGTTGCCTCATAAGATGTTCCCACCGGCTTACACACAACCACGCTTCCGTCTTGTGGTGAAGATCCGAATCCTTCTATTGTAATGGCACCATCTTCTACTCTGTACTCTACTTTGTGCTGATGATCGTTCACACACTGCCACTGCCATCCAAGCTTCTTTCCATGAAAGTCATCAGAGAGATTCGCTTCAAACCAAGGATTCTTTTCAATTTTAGTATTTTTAGCCGTTACCGTTTTAAACCATCCGTCATCGGTCCATTCAATCGGCTCAATAAGTGTTTGTCTTCCAATGGTACGAGCATTTCTTTCATAAGCATGGTATACTGCCCACCAATCACCATTGAGGTCATCAATCAAAGTCGCGTGGCCTTTGGACCACCACACTTCCTCACTTGACCAAGTTTTTATCACTGGATTATATGGCGAATGCTCCCACGGTCCATCTACGTTTTTTGACCTTGAAGTAACCGCCATATGGCTAGTCGCCGGTCCGGCCGTTCCACCCTCGGCTACTGTTAAATAGTAGTAGTCGTTATAATAAAAAAGTTTGGGTCCTTCGAGACAAAATCCTTCGACACACCATTCCTCAGGATACTTCCAGCCGTCGTATACTTTCCTTGCCTCAGTTTTAACCTGAAGCCCATCTTCCGAGAGTTCCGCCATATAACCATCAGAAAGATACAAGTATCGATTCCCACGTTTGTCGCATAGGTGACCTGGGTCAATGCCGGGAACAGAAAGCGCGACTGGTTTGCTCCATGGCCCTCGAGGATCTCTTGCAGTAATACAATAATTCCCACCAACCTGTGTGTAATAAATATAAAACGTACCATTATGAAAACAAATATCCGGAGCCCAAATATCTCCCTCAGGCTCCTCAAGCGCGTATCCAATGGGTTCCCAGCCCATAAGGTTCGTAGAATGCCATAGTTGAAGAGCTGGACCATTATGCCCACAAGAGTGTGTCATGTAGTAATCTCTTCCAACTCGAACAAGGGAAGGGTCTGGATAATTACCAGGTAAGATCGCATATGGATAGGTGAACCCCTCCACGTTTTCCTCTTCTTCTGATGATAGTTGTTTCAAGGGCGTTTTTTTCATTTATAAATCACTCACTAAATATTCTTTTTGTTGGGGTGCTTTTCTCTGCCCCATTTTCTTTCGGGGTACTTCTTCAATCAATACCTCTCTGTTCTCAATGGAAGCAATTCGTTTGTGCATTCGAAAACGCATTCGTTCGATGACTTCTCTATGCGCCTCTGACTCAATAATATTGGTCAGTTCATATGGATCAGCCTCTAAATCATACAGATAGGATTCAAGATACGTCTCCGCAAACGGCATTTGCGTGTTCTCTTTAGCAACGATTCCATATTTCCAACGTTTCGTTCGAATAGCTCTCCCGTTTTGTGATTCGCTAATCTGCACAAATATATCTTTTGGCCAATCCGTTGCTTCTCGATTAATAAGCGGTAAGATGGACCTCCCTTCCATGGTCGATGGAACTTGAATGCCAGCAGCATCTAAAAGAGTTGGTGGAAGATCAACAAGACTAACAAGCTCGTGAATCTGCCCTCCACCTTTGAAACTAGACCCGGTAAAAACTGTTGGTACTCGAATAGAGCTTTCATGACCTGAACGTTTATATTCTGCATTTCTCGTTTTGAAATGATTTCCATGGTCGGATGTAAATAACACGATTGTGTCATCACTCAAATGAAGGCTTTTTAGAGTATCGTGAATTCTTCCGTACGCCTCATCTAACCGTTTCACCATTCCAAAATAACCACCTAAATGCTGAGGCGCACTACTTCCTTCAAGAGTTAAATCTGGCGGACACCATTTTCCGGTATACTGTTCTCGGTAGCCTTCTGGGGCCGGATAATCATCAATATGATTTTGATGATGAGGCTCAAGATACGATACAAAGAGAAAAAAAGGCTTATCTTGGTGAGTATCAATATATTTCACCGCGGCATCCGTTAAAGCATCTACTCGATACCCAGGTAGCTTCACCGGATCGTTGTGATCATTGAATAACACCGTGTCATACGCGTCCGATGTGAACTCTAGTAATTCAGATGCAAGCCAGTAGTCATATCCACCACGTTTTCCCTCTGGTACATGAGGCTGTACTCCGCTAAGGTGCCACTTGCCTATATAACCTGTGTTATAGCCATCTTCCTGAAAATAATGTGCAAGTGTTTTAGCATCATCTGCTAGTGGAATTCCGTTTGTGTAACAACCAGTGGTAGTAGCGTACTGCCCAGTTTGAAGACAGGACCGAGCTGGACCGCAAACAGGCTGACAAGTGAATGAGTTATAAACATGGGTATGCATTCTTGCCATGCGATCAAGGTTAGGCGTAATCTGAAGCGGATTTCCGTGTGCTTCCATCGTATCCCACCGTTGTTGATCAGTAAAAAAGACAATAACATTAGGTTTTCGATTCATAGTTTTCAAGGGCAATCATCCTTTTTTATAATTTATCTTTCCACTTTCGTTATCGATGTCTTTGACACATCGAAAGCCCATATTTCCAGTTGAACTATCCGGTGTATTCGAGCTTCTTGCTGCAACTCTGTAGCGATTACAATAAGAATGGTGACATAAGTAAGAACCACCACGAATAGACTTTGCCCTACCTGTTGCAGGACCATTAGGATTCGTTATAGCGTCATAACTTGTATGATCAGATGTAAACCAGTCTGAACACCACTCCCATACATTTCCTACAGTATTGTAAAGTCCATATCCGTTTGGCTCATACGCATCAACAGGCGCCGTGCCTTCGTATCCATCTTTTGCTGTATTTTCTAACGGGAAGTTTCCTTGCCAAATATTGCAATTGTATTTGCCTTTATACGTCAATTTATTCCCCCAGGGATATTTCTTCTGTTTCAATCCTCCCCTAGCTGCATATTCCCATTCTGCTTCAGTAGGAAGTCTCTTTCCTGCCCATCTGCAATAATTCTCTGCATCATTCCATGACACGTGTACAACCGGATGATGCATTCGACTATCAATGGAGGAATCTGGACCCTCAGGGTGTTTCCAGTTGGCCCCTTCGATTGGAAACCACCATGGGGTTTGTTTCGGCGTCATCTTCACACGTCTTTTAACGTCAATCGAAAGAAAAAGATGAAAAACAAAAGACCAACCAAATCGTTCTGCTTCCGTTATATATCCAGTCGCTTCTATGAATTCATGAAAGTCAGCATTACTAACGGTATAAATATCAATATAAAACGGGTCAACCCTGACCTCTCTTACTGGTCCTTCTCCATCACAAGGGAAGCCCTCTTGATCTTCAGTACCCATTAGAAAGGAACCACCTTCTAGATAAACCATATTCCTTTCAGCCACTTGTCCACCGACAGATGTTTTTTCAAGGGTAGCCATATTTACCGGTAACTCACCTTCTCTTGAGGGAGTACAGCATGATTTGCGCGTCATTCTCTCACCTTCTTCTAATGAACTCGATAAGTAGCTTTCCTTATGAAAGGGCAAAAAGGAGAATCAGCCCATTCTCCTTTTTGGCATTTTCAACAAAATGGCTATTTCTATTAAGAGTCTTTATACCCAACAGATAGTCTTTCATTTACATTTGTAGCGACCTCCCCTGTTAGAGCTGGCGGCAAATCGTCTTTAGAAGATTTCTTTACAGGTGAGAAGATTTCTTTCGGCTGTGGAATATCCTCCCATGTTCGCCCTTCACCGTTAAATTGAGGTAACCATGGATCAAGAGCTGCGAACATTTCATCAACCATCTCCCACACCTGCTCCGGACTACAAACAGCTGCAGTTAACGGATCATGGAGTATGGCAAGCTTAACGAGTTCTCGGTTCCCAGTAAGAGCTGCTTCCACTGCCATTTCTTGTACACTAATACTGCTACGACAAGTGGCGGCACATTGAAGGGGGAGATCGCCTACATAGCCTGCTGTAATTCCGTTTCGGTCAACATAACAAGGCACTTCAATCGTAGAACCATTTGGTAAGTTTGTCAGAATGCCTTTGTTTTCAATATTAAAGTGTCCTCTGTACGTGCGGCCTGTTTCGATCGCTTCAATAATGTAAGACCCATGCTCATGTGAACGGTCCCCAAGCTTAATGTACTCTTCCTCACCATTCATCCATTTCGGATACATTTCTTTGTATTCACTCGTCTTATTAATACAGTGATTTAAATAACCTGCCGTTCTTCCTCCAATCCATACGTCAGGGTAAACCCATTTCTTATTCATTTCTTCTTTATCTTTCCGATACCATGGCAAGTATTCACTTAAATGTCCGTTTGATTCGGTTGAATAATAACCAAAGCGGCGAAGGACATCGAGACGAACAGGCTCACTTTTTGACAACTCTGAATGCTTCTCAAAAGCCTCAGCGAGATAAGGGAGCATGTCTTTCCCTTTATGTGACACTTGCACATACCACGTTTGGTGATTGATTCCTGCACAAACGTAGTCAACTTCTTCTTCTGGATAACCAAGTGCACGAGCAATTTGTTTATGGCCTCCTTGTACGCCATGACAGAGACCAATGATATTTACTCCACCCGCTCGCCGAACTGCCCATGTGTTCATCGCCATTGGATTGGAATAATTCATAAAAAGAGCATTCGGTGCCGTTTCCCTTATATCTTTCGCGATATCAAGCAGGACAGGAATTGTCCGAAGAGCAAAGAAAACACCTCCTGGTCCAAGCGTGTCTCCCACGCATTGATCCACTCCATACTTCAGCGGAATTTCGACATCGTGTTTAAAGGCTTCCAATCCGCCAACGCGAGCCATGCAGAATACATAATCTGCACCCCTGATTGCTTCACGCTGATTCGTTGTTGCTACGATTTTTGCTGGTAAATTGTTATCTTGAATCATCTTTTCACATAAATTTTGCGTCATTTCTAAGTTATCCTCATTGATATCCATCAGGTGAAACTCTGTATCTCTCAGTTCTTTAACTCCTAAAATGTCCATCATTAAGCGTCTTGTAAATCCAACACTTCCTGCTCCGATCATTGCAACTTTAATCATCTATTCTACCTCCAAAATTTAATAAACTACTTTTCTAACCCTGACTTTACTAGTTATGAAATGATCGCTCCCGCTCCTTCCGAACCCCGACCGTTGGTCCGTAATCTGCCATCGTCGCCGTTGGGTAATGACTAAATATTCTGTCATTTGATCGTGCAGCGTTTTCCCACATATAAGAGAACAGTTGCTTTTTGATTTTTGAGTATGCGGGTTCTTCGATCAAATTCTTCATTTCACCTGGATCTTCCAACAAATCATATAGCTCATCAGTATCGACTGGTGTGTACACTAACTTATATCGATTTGTAATCACCATTCGCTGAGTATAATAGATTTCCACACCATTACATTGTGTAAAAACAGCTTCTTTCCATGCCTCAGGTTCTTCATTCCTAAAAAACGGAACTAAACTAACGCCGCTCATCTTCTCTTTACCAGCTACATTCGCCACTTCTAATAGAGTAGGAGCAAGATCAATCATTGAAACCAACTCGTTTATGTCTCTCCCTGGTTTCTCGATTCCCTCTGGCCAACGGATCACACAGGGTATGCGGTATGTTTCTTCGAATGGACTTGCTCCTTTCAAATATAGTCCGTGTGCACCAAGGCTTTCTCCATGATCAGATAAAAAGAGTACAAGGGTATCGTCTACTTGGTTATTCCTCTCAAGGGTATCTAGTATTTTCCCAAAAAGATCATCTACCATCGTATTGTACGCCCAGTAGTGCATAATTGACTCTTTGACTTCCTCCTCGGTTAATTGATCCCACTGCTTCTTCATTCGTTTGTAATAACCGGGTTTATTCTGAAGCGTATCGCGGTAATTATCTGGGAGATTAATTTCTTTGGCATCATAATGCGCCAAATACTTTTCAGGGACGATAAACGGGTCATGTGGACCAAAGAGACCCACATACATACACCATGGATCATTCGTTTGTTTTAGTTTATCTAGTTGCATAGTTGCTTTTTCAATAACATCAAGATCGGAGTTGTAAGCCCCGTCTCCCGTTCCATACAGCTTATAGTCCTTCCATCCTGGTCGATGGAGGTGCCCTCTTTCTCTTCTAGCGTTTTCTGAAATGTGAGGAACTTCACTCCATTCTTCAATGGAAGTGGACATATAAGCATCTTTTGAAGCAGTGACCTTCAGTTCCTTCCACCCTCGATCAAACGGATTTTCTTCTGAAGAGAGATGCCATTTTCCAGAAAAGTACATGTCATAATTTGCTGCGTTTAAGAGCTCACCTATCGTTGGAATATCTTTCTTTATCCCTTTTGACAAAGCGGCTTCATTGCTGACATTATTGAGTACTCCGTGTTCAGAAGGGTATTTCCCTGTGAAAAAAGACGCACGTGACGGGCAACAGTGGGCCATTGTGGTGTAGGTACGATTAAAGCACAATCCTTCTTTCTTAAACCGACTTAGGTTTGGCGTGTAGCACGGGTGATGATCATGAATCACCCGCTCTTGTTGTTGATCCGTCATAAAGATAAGAACATTCGGACGTTTCTTTCGCAATTTCTTCATCTCCTCCATCATTCATTTGAAGGATGGGCAATTTTCTTTAGAAAAAGAGCTGGTGGAAAAGAATTCCTTACGGAGTAAATTCTTCTTGCACTTCTTCCTGCATTTTCAATAGTCCCGCCTTCTCGAGTTCTTTTGTATACGTATCCCACTCTTGATCAATGTCTGCTTTTCCTGTAATGAAATTCACAAGATATTTGTTAAATACTTCAAGCACATCAGCATTGTGTGCTTGAATGCTTTCCAAACCGTATCCCCATACAGGATTTTGAGCAAAATCAGCAGAATCAAGCTGATTAAAGAAAGTTTTCATTTGTTCCGGATCTGTGTATTGCTTCAAATAGGCTTCTGAATCGTTGTATTTCATATCTACCATCCCCCAAATTGCTCTGTGAACAGATGGATACGGATCGACTCCCCATTTTTCATGTTCAAACGTTTCCTCGGAATATTCTCCTTCAATACCATTCGTAAACATTTCAGAAGCTTCATTTGAAGCAAGGTATTCAATGAAATCAAGCATTCTTGCAGGATCTTCCGCATGCTTGTAAATCGAGACCCCTTCATAGAATTTCCCTGCAGATACGCGAGCGGCTGCTTCTGGACCACTAAAATCGATCGGTAAGAGTCCCACCTCTGCTTCAGGATTAATCTTCACAATATCTTTTTGGATTGATGGTAAATTCCTTGATTGCGTGAGTAATACGCCCGCTCTTCCATTGATAAATTTTGAGAGCTCATCTTTATTCGGCTTATGCGTAAAGAATTCTTTATCTAACAATCCCTCTTCATAAAGGGAGTGGAGATATTTAAATGCTTCCTTCATTCCTGGCTCTGTATAAGTACTTACATATTCTCCGTCTTTCTCCACCCATTCCCATCCACCTGTGAAGCCAGCAAAAATATGATTGAACCACCACGGGGCAGGAACGGTTAACCCAAAGTTTCCTTTATCATCAGGATCTTCTTCCACAAATTCTTTGAGCACATCGTGTAACTCTTCTGTATTTGTGGGCATTTCTAATCCAAGCTCATCTAACCAATCTTGTCTTATAATAATGATGTGATCATAATAGCCCTGAAGTCTTGGGACCGTATAGAAATTCCCATCTTCTGCTTTAAACATATCTGCTTCAGGATCTTTAATTCGACTTGCTATGTTCGGATATCGATCTGGATTTTCTTCAATCATCTTACTAATATTTAACAATTGATCCTCTGCGGCAAGATCATAATACAAGTCTCTAGCAAGGTCTGTATTCGTGCTTGTTTGAAGAATGTCAGGAATATCACCCGCTGCAATCATTGCATTTAATTTTTCAAACACTTCACTTCCAATCGGACTAGGAACGTTTACAAAATCAAAGTCCATATTAAATTTATCTTCAAGAAAACTGACGATTTTGCTATCCTCTACCAGGCTTTCATTACCGTTACCTAAAAACTTGTGGACAACGCGTACATCGAGTTCTTGATCAGGATCCGTTTCCTTAATCCCTTCTCCAGAAGTGCCTTGATTTGAGCAACCAGCAATTAATAGAATGGAAAATACGATAATTAACGAACGTTTGAAATATAGTACGACTTGGCTCTTCACTATTTTCATCCCCCTTATTAAAATGTGAATTTAGTAGCCTATCCTTTCACCGATCCAATTAACACTCCTTTCACGAAGAAGCGTTGTAAGAATGGGTAAACCGCTAATATTGGAAGAGTTGCGACGATAATGGAGGCATATTTCAACTGTTCAGGTAGCATCGCAGCACCGCCCTCCCCAATTGTTGGTTCCGACATAGTTGGATCAGTACTCTGAAGCATGCGATAAAGTACCGCTTGTAATGTCACTTTATTCTCATCATTGATAAAGAAGATTGCCGTAAAAAGCTCGTTCCATCGATCAACTGCGTAGAAAAGTCCAATTGTTGCCATAATTGGTAGTGAAATTGGAATGATAATGCGAAATAATATCCCTATCTCATTACATCCGTCGATTTTAGCCGATTCTTCCAGTTCTTTTGGAAGTTGTTCAAAACTTGTTTTCATAATAATCATATAGTACGTGTTGATTAAAGTCGGTAGAATGTATACCCAGAGACTATCAATCAATCCATAATTGCTTAACGTTACGTACATTGGAATCAATCCGCTGTTAAAGAGCATTGTGAAAATCGCAAGTGAGAACCAGAAGTTACGTGCAGGCAGTTCTTTTTTGGTAAACACATAGGCAGCAAGAGTGGTAAACAGAAGATTTAGGATGGTCCCGCCCACTGTGACAATAACGTTAATTTTCAATGCATTGGGAATTGAACTAGATGAAAAGATTTGTTTATACGCCTCAAAGGTAATATTCTCTGGATACAAAAGTATGACTTTACTCGATAGCTCTGTAAAAGGAATAATTGATCCTACAAACACATACCAGAATGGATAAAAAGTAACAAACCCAAACACCGTAAACAAAATGACATTAAATACCTTAAACCCTCTTGAAGGTTCAAAAAAGGATTTTTTCATGGTACTCCTCCTTTCTAGAAAATACCGTAACCGCTTACTTTTTTAAAGAACTTATCTGCAGCAAGGATCAGTGTTAAACCAATCACAGACTTGAATAGCCCTACTACAGTAGCGTAGCTATATTCCCCCTGTAACAATCCTTTTCTGTAAGCATACGTGTCAATAATATCCCCCGTCTCCATAACAGCTGTGTTATACATAACAAATACTTGATCAAAGCCTGCATTCAAAAACTGAGCGAGGTTCAAAATGAACAAAACAACAATTGTAGGCATAATACCAGGTAAGGTAATGTGGAGGGTCTGTTTGAAACGGTTTGCCCCATCGACAATAGCGGCTTCATACAGTTCGTGACTGATACCTGTGATCGCTGCAATGTAAATGATCGTTCCCCACCCGGCATTTTTCCAAATGTCTGATGATACAAGAATGCTTCTGAAGAAGCTTGGTTCTGCTAGAAAGTTAATTCGTTCCCAACCAAAATAAACGATGATTTGGTTAAAGACTCCATTGTAGACAGATAAGAAACTAAAGACTAAACCAGCGACAACGACCCATGAAACAAAGTGCGGCAAATAGATAATGGTTTGAACGGCCTTTTTGAACCTTATGCTCGTTAATTCATTTAACAGGATTGCAAGTATAATCGGTACTGGAAAAGAAAAAAGAATTTTGTATGTACTAATAAGTACAGTGTTCGTCACAACTCTCCAAAAATTGGCATCTGTGAAAACCTCATTAAAATATTTGAAACCTGCCCAAGGACTTGCCGTGATCCCTTTAAATACACTAAAATCTTTAAAAGCCAATAACACTCCGTACATTGGTACATAATGAAAAAGAACGTAATATGTCATTACAACACTTAACATGAGATAAAGATATTTGTGCTTCTGGAACGTTTTCATGATCGTTGACCCTGTACGAATTTTATATTGAATTTCTTCTTTCGAACTTAGCGAAAGATTTTTCACCTTCTATCCCTCCTTTTTTCTAAATTTTCTAACTAATATTAGTATAAAGCGCTTTCAAAATAGTAGACAGAGGCTTTCATTAGAGAATAAGGGGGGTATAATTGGTTAAGCCTCTTCCAAAAAACAAAAAAACTCTGATAAGAAGATGTTAGCTCCTTATCAGAGTTTTTTTGGTAGAATCGGTCCACCTTTTAATAGTGAATTGAAAAAGCAAAACCTAGGCTTCTTTCTCTTTGCTCGTTCTTTTGATTAATAATGGTATTTTCATTGTAACTGTCGTGCCCTCATTCGGTACGCTTTCAATTTCTAGTCCATAATCTTCACCAAAATATAACTTCATCCGATTATCAACGTTTTTCAAACCGATCCCACGTGCATGCCCACCATGCAATAAGTAACTTTGGATTTCCTCCAATTTTTGTTTATCCATCCCTTCACCATTATCTTTTATAATGAACACCATATGGCCTTCAATGATTTCTCCAATGATCAAAAGCTTTCCTTCTTCGTCATTCATTTCTAACCCATGATGGATGGCATTCTCAACTAAAGGTTGTAAGGTGAGCTTCAATATGTCATAACGATATAAGTCCTCATCTATTTTCAATTCAACTTTGAGGGTATCCTGGTATCTCATTTGTAGGATTTCTAAATAGGCTTTAACATGCTCGATTTCTTCCTCAACGCTTACGATGATATTACCTCGATAAACGCCTTTACGAAATAAACGGCCTAATGAATCCAACATACGGGATGCTCGCTCATTTTGATTCAGTTTTATCATAAAATTAATAGACGTAAAAGTATTGTAAAGAAAATGGGGATTAATCTGTGAATGAAATGCAATCAGCTCTGCTTCTTTCTTTTTCCGCTCCATTTCTTGCTTACTAATTTCTAGCTCATTTTGTGTGATTTTTGCTTTGTATACTTCGTTTACAAGCGTATTGATCCGGTTCATCATATGATTAAAACTATTAATCAATGCGTCGACTTCATTTGTTACTGTTTTTAAAGGATACCTTATTTCTAAATCACCAAGTTCAACCTCTGCCATCACTGTTTGCAACCTGTCTATCGGTTGAATAATTTTGCGCGAAAGGATGAAGGATAGGAATGAGACCACAATAATGACCAGTAATATCATACCTAGATTCCCAATAAGGATGTAATACGTGTCTTTCTCAATTTCATCTCTTGGCAAATTAAAGACTAGCTTCAACTCTTCAAATGAAGGAATAGTTTTGTAAATGGTGTAATTCTTATTGTCTTCTACCTTAAGCGTTGACCCCATCCCTTCTAATAAGCGACCCACTTCACCTTCTTCTAAGGAACCACCAATAAGTCGAGCATCAAGATGTGATATGATTGTTCCTTGATTATTTATGAGCAGCGCTCCGCTTTTGTCTCCCCATTTCAACTTTTGGAATAGAATTTTTAAGGCTTGCTCTGATAATCCAACTTCAATGTAGCCCGCTTCCCTCACGAATAAAGCTTTGTTATCCTGGATGGATTCATCCAAAACGGCACTAAATCCACTTGGAATGAGATACCTTACCTTTCGAATAAACGGATAGTCAAGAGACTGATTCATGTCTTGCTTGTTCAAGATCCAGCTAGTTTCTCTCCCTTCAGGTAACGGTAAATACTCTTCTTTCTTACTATCAGCTTGATCAAATATGAGTGTTTCGGTTGAATAAAGCAATGCTCCCTTTGGATCGTATAAATTAATGTAAGAAATACTGTCTTCAAAAAGCATCTGCTTCGTTATGTACTCAGATAATTGCCTCCTGTCTGATTCAATCGATTCACCTATCCGCTCATGATAAAACATATTCTGAACGCCATCATAAAGTGCAAGGGAGTAACTCGTTTGTTCGATATTTGAGACAAGAAAAGAAATGTTATTAGCTGCCATTTCAACCGCTTCTTCAGACGAATTGTATACCTTTTCCTCGATGATTTGGAGTGCGAGAAAATAGAGAACAACAGAAAGGATCATAGCAGGTAAGATGGAATGAACACTGTAGAATAGAATTAATTTTGTTTGTAAATGAATTTTACGACCATTCTTTTTTTTTATCATTTCACCTGAATCGAACGAGTCTTTCTGATCCAATTCATACTTTAGCATCACGAAAGGGTTCACAAAGCGTTTAGAGAACCTTATTGATAGTAGAAAGAAGAAAACGCCAATGACACATGCTGTAATCCAAATATTCATTTTATTTCCATTTACTTCATGTAATAATTCTTCCTTACTAATCGTATGAAGGAAAACCCACGGAAGAATTTTAGACTTGTAATAAGTCAAATAAGAACGCTCTCTTTCAAAGCTACCGCGAGTTAATGAAAATTGACTCACACTGAGTTCGGGTTGTTTCCCAGTAGATGACCAGAGCAATGTGTTGTTCTCTTCTTGAATAATGGAATAGTCCCCCTGTTTGTATCGAGGTGAGAGGATGGTCGGGTCGATGATCCATATAATATAAAGCTCTTTTTTGCCCACTACCGTTTTCATTGCAATCATTAGTTCATCTTCTAACGCTTGATTACTGAATGCACGTTTCTTAAATTTGCTGTTTAGAATAAGGGGCTCATCTGGGAGTTTTGCTAACTCTGTTAGAAGATCTTCATGGCTAGAATTGAAGTATAGTTCATCTGAAGAAGCACCAGAAAAGTATATGTTTTCTTCCGTTAAGACCACACTACTTTTAAATTCTTTATTTAGATGAAGAAAATTTTGTTTTTCATAATTCACTTGTGTAATGATTTCTCTTACTACGTTCGGGTCCTCAGTATCATTAAGCGTTTGATAGATCGCGCTAATTCGCTGAGAAAGATTTTGCGCCTTATTTAACGATTGGGTTACGGTGTACTCGAATGTATCTGCCATTGTACTAAGCGTATTTTCATTTGTTTCGTACGTTTTTTCAATCATAATCTTGTTTGTTATGTAATAGGAAGCGCCTCCTACTACCCCCATGGCCAATACCATTAAACAAAATGACGAAATGATCAATTTCATACGAATCGAAGAGGTTGACATTCTCATATACATTCCCGTCTTTCCTAAATTAGTGAAAATGAATCTCTAAGATTTTTGTGCGAAAGTACCTGGATGATGCTCTTTATACTTTCTAAACATTTTTCTAAAATGCTTCATATCGTCATAGCCAATTGCATGTGCCGCATCCTGTACTTTATGCCCATTTCGAATCAAATCTGCAGCAATTTCAATTTTCTTCTCTACTACATAATCAGTAAATGTTTTGTTCATTTTCCTTTTAAAAAGAACGCTTAAATAAGAAGTGTTGAGATACATATGTTCCGATACTTCCTTTAGGGTAATTTTCTCTGTGATGTGCTGATCAATGTATCGAATTATTCTATGCATTTGCTTTGTCGCGTCATCAAATGAGTGCTTCTCCGTTTCTTCCATAATTTGTTTGATCAGCTTTCTCATCCATATTTCTAAATCATTGCTTGTTTCATAGTAACGCAATTGGAGCAATTCACTTTTCAGTTTTTCAATTTCCTTATCGTAACCATACGTATCTTGAATTCGCTGAATCAATAAATAAAGAAATTCTAGAACCATATGTTGAAGTGCACTTACATGACATTCCTCTTTCCACACTTCAAACCAACTTTCGAGTTCTTGATAACCTTTTTGTTGACTTCCATGTTCAAACGCATCAAGTATTTGTTCTTCAATCTTTTTGATACGCATCATTAACTCTGAATTTCTTAACTTTGCTTTCTCATATACTTCAACTGCGGATAAATGTGTGCCTAAATCAATATTGATCGTCACGTGTTTCGCTTCTTTATATGAAGTATAAAGTCCTTCCAGGCCTTTATAAATTGACCCTACTCCTATGAGAAAAGAACTAAGCTGTTGATTTTTTTCTTTTTCCACTTTCCGAATGATTTCTTCCATATTGGAAGTGAAATCCTTTGAAATGAGTTCATTACTACTTCCATAGTGAACGATCACCAGTTCATTTTCACGCATTCGAATGGTAAACAGATTTCCATTCGAAAGAGAACGAGCTGTTTCTTCTAATAAACTCATTTCTCTCGCTACATGACTCGCTCGTCCTTGTTTCTCAAGGAGATAGTAGTTTCTCATTCGAACCACTCCTGCTTGAAAATTGACTTTATTCCAATGCTTTTTTTCTTCTTCATAATGTATAGTGGAAGATTGGTATCCGAGTAGCAATTGTCTAATTTGATCATAAAGAACAAGATTATCTTTCTCTCTTTCTCTTTGACGATGTTTCTTTTTCTCTTCGCAGACTTCAGCCACTTTTTTAATCATTCGCTCTAAATCATGGGAAAGGTTTAATTTCAATATATATCCTTTTGCTCCAAGGTTAAGACCGTTTTTCGCATACTCGAAATCATCGTATCCACTAAGCAACACCACCTCAGTATCAGGTTCAACTTCTTTGATAGCTGCTAACATTTCTAACCCATTCATCTTGGGCATTCGTATATCTGTTAGAACAATATCTGGTTTTGTTTGTTTTACAAGCTCCAATCCATCCGCTCCATTACTTGCTGTTCCGATGACTTTCACTCCCCACTCTTGCCAGGGCATTGCATTCTTCAATCCTTCTCTAATAATATATTCATCCTCTACAATGACGAGTGTAACCATGAGAGAGACCCCCCAATCATTTAAAAAAGTCCTAAAACTACTTCATCTCTTCCAATTTCATAAACGTAGTATTGGAGATATACATCAAAACCAGTGCGACTAGACTAATACTAAAGAATGGAATTAAACCAGGAAAAAAAACCAATAACGAACCTACACCAGTCATGCCCAATCCCATCAATAACGTCCTCAGCGGATAAATGACCGAAATAAACAGAGATTGTTTTAAATATTGCAAAAATTTAAGATCGTAATGAACGTATACTGGAAAAAAATAAAGCAAGACAATTGCATACACGCACAATAAAATAATCGAAAATGAAAGCATGATAAAACTCTCTTCTGCACGGAAAAACCTCACATCTACATATAAAACATAACCCATTACCATAAAGAAGAGACCAAATAAATTGCCGCGAATAAATTCTAGCTTATAAACACTCCAGAAACTGTTAAACAAACTCCCTGATGACTCTCTCTTTATCCACTTTCGTGCTACTGAGAACAAAGCGATCGTAGCGGGAAATAGACCAAATACCCCAAATCCAATGATGAAAAAGAATATCCACAGGATGTTCAACATGGCTAACTTCATGACGCATTCCGTTAGTTGATATATCATTCCATCCCCTAATTTAATCCTCATCATATCCCTCTCACTTTCTTTTAGTTTATCATGATTGAAAGCTAATTCCTTCTTCTACTCCTCTTTAATTTTAAAGCGCTTACATTATTGTGTTTAAGGGGGTTTAATTAGGTAGTTTAGGGGGGATTGAATGGTTTTTCACATTTTCTTAAAGCCTAAAAGTCCGCCTGAGGCGGACTTTTAGGCTTTATTGTTTGTTGAGGGGGTCAGGCTCGAGCCTGACCCCCTATCCTTCCTCTCTCTTCTTTTACAAATGATACAAAACTTCCGTCAATAGAATAATGGTCAATGCTTGCCCATAAGCCATCGGAGCAATGAGGATATGCTTGTAATCTTCCTTTCTTTTACCAATAGGTGTTCCACCAGAAACTTCAAGTACAGTGCCATCCTCTGTGATTCTTTCCATAATGGCTTTAGTAGCTTCAAGACAGGGCTCAAGATATTCTTTGCTTAAAAGCCCCATCCTGATCCCTTTCAGAATGCCTGCTGTAATACCAGCTGAACCAGACACCTCCGTATAGCTAGTTGGATCATCAAGAAGGGTATGCCATAAACCATTAGGAGATTGTCTTGTGATTAATGAATCGACTTGATTGGTAAAAGTATTTATTAGAAAGTTCTTTGTTCCTTCGTCTAAGTACCGCTCCATAATAGTAAGATATTCAGGAACAGCAATAGTAAACCAACTATTCCCCCTGCACCAAAGCGCTTCACTAAAGTTATGTCGTTCATTAAAGCACCATCCGTGGTAAAAGAGATCCGAATTGGTATGATGAAGATATTTAATATGGGTAAGCAATTGATAAAGTGATTCATCGCGCCACTTTTTCTCATCATGTTTCACACCCATTTTCGCACTAAACAATACTGCCATGAAAATTGTATCGAGCCAAATTTGACCTTCATGGAGTTTTACTTCATGCTTATGATTACCTGTTGTCACATGTTGAAAAGCATTCCCCTTTGTTCGCGGCAATTCATGCATTATCCAATGCATCCATTCTTTTGAGAGTGATTCATTTTCATCCATATCCATTAATGTTAATAGCGGTGCAGTTGTATTAATGTTTTTACATGGGAGTTCCATAGAATGCTGTTTTTCTACCCATGCTTCCATATAACTTTCATACTGTTTATTATTATGATAATGCTGCAATTTATTGAGTCCAAACAACCCTACCCCTTGCGGCCAATCCCACTCTCCCATGCCAAAATCTCTTGCATAATAGCCCATGGATTCTCCTTGTTTCCCAAGTCCTCTTAATGCTTCTTCGTTCTCAGGACGTTTCAAGTCCAATAATTGGGCTGTTACCATCTCCAGCTTCGTTTCCACCATTGTTTTCACACTATATCCTCCAATTTGAATCCTTCGATTAATCTTTCATTCCTGAAGTAGCACCTGTATCCATAATGTATCTTTGGAAAACGATGAATAATAGTATCATTGGAATAATGGAAATTACCGAAGCTGATAGAAGAAGAACCCAGTTTATATTATCTGCTCCAACAATACTTCTTAGCGCAACTTGGACGGTGTACTTGTTTGGATCACTAAGAACAATTAACGGCCATACATAATCATTCCAGCGCCACTGAAATGAGAAAATCGCTAGCGTAATTGTAATGGGTTTCGCAATAGGCATCATCAACTTAAAGAAAATCCGACCTTCTCCAGCGCCATCGATTCGAGCTGACTCTAACAAATCGTCAGGAACCGTTAAAAAGTACTGGCGGAACATAAAGATTCCTGTTGCTGTATTGATAGAAGGTATAATTAATCCGGCTAAGCTATCATAAAGTCCCAAATACTGGATAACCATAAACGTTGGATTCATGATCACTTCAGTTGGTAGCATCGTTGTCGCTAGAATACAAATAAAGAAAACGCTAAGCCATTTATAATTATATTTCGCTAGGGCAAATCCGCACGTCGCACTTGCAATTATTGTTAAAACCGTGGTTACTACTGTCACAATCAGGGTATTGATAAAGTACTTAATAAATTCCATCGTTGACCAAGCATAACCATAGTTCTCAAGTGTGGGTGTATCAGGAAAAATACTAAGTGGATAGGAGAAAAGTTCACTCCCAGGTTTAATTGAACTTAATAATAGCCATGCAATTGGAAAAAGATACATTAAAGCAAGCACGTACATAGCCGTTGTTAACAATCCTGTAGATACTCGATCATTTAATTTATTCATTAGATTCTACCTCGTTTCTCAAAGCGGAGCTGTATAAGAGCGAAGATTAATAGAATGATAAATAAAATCATCGATACGGCACTTGCATATCCGACTCTCATCTGGTCAAATCCGGTTTGGTAGATATACTGAACAATAAACGTGTTATCTGTACCAGGGCCCCCATTCGTTAGTGCTTGAACAAGTGGGAACTCTTTCATAAGATGGAAAACGGCTAGCAAGATTACCATAAACGATGTCCCTCTAATAGAAGGAAGCGTAATGTACCAAAATTTATGCCACCCATTAGCGCCATCTAACTCTGCTGCCTCATAATAAGATTTTGGAATATTAATAAGAGCTGCAATGAAAATCAGCATATTAAATGCCGTATTCGCCCACGTTGTCGCGAATAGAACAACCATGAAGGCAAGATCACCATTAGAAGACCACGGTATTGGGTCACCACCAATGATACTAATTAAATAGTTAATAAATCCGAAACTTTCACCAAACATCCATCTCCAGATGACCCCTGTGACAATGGGGGAAATAAGCCATGGAAGGAAGAAAATTGTCTTGGTTACGGCTTTTCCTTTTGTATAGTTGCTCACAAGAAGGACAGAGATTCCAAGTGAAGCAATATAGATCATTGGAACCCCTAGAGCCGTATAAAGGAAGGTACGCGACATGGCTTTATAGAAGCTTGAATCTTGAAATAATTCAATGTAATTCTGAAAGCCAATGAAGTTCGCTTCCACTCCAGTGTAATCTGTAAAAGAATAATAAATTCCCAGAACACCAGGCCAAGCAAAAAACAATAGAAATAGTACCACATTAGCTAAGATAAATAGAAAGGCCCATCCTTTTTTTCGGTCTTTGATTCTCCCATTCATAGCCATCATCCCTCCGCCAAGCTACGATCAAGGACATTTGATTTGATTTCGTAACCCGCACTGTACTTCACACGTTCGTTGTTAACATAGAGTTCATTATCAAGCGCCATAGTCATTTCTCCATGCTGGATGTCTTTATAACTCCACTCAGTTGCACCAATTCTCACATGAGATTCAAGCATTTGACGCTTAAACAATTGAAAAGAACCAACTTCTTTTGCTGAGGAACATTTGACGATGACATGATGCTGGTTTCCGTATGCTCTTACTTCACGATAAGCAATGGCTTGTTCCTTTATTCTTTGAAACCCCTGGTCAAAATAGATCGCCACATAACTTGTCCCTCTTCTCATGAAAAACCAATTACCTTCTTCTTCTATTTCATCTAACTTCCAAAACGGTACGTAAGCATGGATAAACGGAATAAACGGCTCTTTCAAAAGGTATTCAATCATCATCACATTCTCATATTGTCTTATATTCGGACAAATACCATTTCCAGCCCAGAAACTCGGCCTATTCTCGCCGCTATACACATGTTCACCTGGATGATTGATCCAGAATTGTGTATTCTCATCATCAAGCGATACATTCATGACATGCTGCTGATGTCCCTTTAGATATGGATCAAAATGAATAGCAGAACCCATTGCATAATCTTTCGTTTTGTATAAATAGGTGTAAACTTCCTTTTTCCCCTGCTTGTACTCTACACGTAATCCTTTATCATCTGGGATCGTAATCAATTGATTCAGTTCAGGTGGTTCATAACCTGACAAACAGAAAAGCACTGTTGAGCGAAGCGTATTATTTAAGTACCCTTCCTTCCAGGCAATAAAGGCAAGGTTCGTCACTTCTCCAAGTTCCATTGCTTTTAAATCATGTTCATAGACTCGCCCATATGTCGTGGACATTGTTTTGCCATGAAGATTAGCAGCGATCACTGTAAATGTTAAATCAAGGGCCTTTTTTGCAAGTGCTCGAATTTCCTTATCAGGTGCAGCTTCATAAAGACTGAGAAAACCAATTAAATCAATTGGCAGATATGTCGTTGAGTTCCACTCAGCGAATCCATAGTCAAAAAAGATATCGAACCAATCGAGAATACGTTCTTTTCCAATCCGATATTGTTCTTTACCTGTCCGTCCGCTGACACTAAAGGTGTCTTCAGAATAAAGATGACCAGCAAAATACTGCGAGACATGAAAGAGGAATGCGTGATTCTCACTAAAATACCACATCACATCGTTACCAGGCTCATCAATCCAATAGCGAAAACCAGTTGCCAATGATTGTATATCTTGTTTTAACCTTTCTGACAAAAGATGTTTGTATTGAATGGTAAAGCCAAGCAAAGGCGCCAGGCGAAAATCGGCACAATCGCCCTTGTCTTCAATAACTTGAAACCCGCTTCGAATCAAATGATCTGCTTCTTCATTCACATAGCCGTTTAATACAGTCTTTGCCATACCAATATTCATATCATCAAGAGAGAGAGAGGAAAAATAGTTCAAAACCTCTTTCTTTCGAATAGTCAAGTTCTCACTTACGTCCAAAGCATATTGTTTTTTATTATAAAGAGAGGCTACAAGCTGACGATAAATGATGACCCCATTGGATAATTCAATTCCAATATCAAAATACGTAATCCCGGAAACATCGAATTCGTCGATATGACCTAGTGTAACTATATTTTCATCCGAAACTTCATGGAGCGATACTGAAAAGACAGAAGGCTTTTTACCACGTTCATTTGTTTTTTGACCTACTACAGGGTTAAGCAAATGATTATGATTCGTTCTTATGTGCAAACGGTCAACCTGTTTTGTTGCGTCATGACCAAAGTGTAAGCGAATGTCTTCGTCTACAAAAAGGTCTTTCTCAAAATAACTGTTCATCAGAATGTTTTCTACTTCGGTTATTTCTTGAGTAGGTACAGATAAAGGCAAAAATCCTTGTAGCGGCTGGAGGCCTTTGTAAGTCATTTCATAAAAATAATTCACATCACGTTCAGCTAAATCTTCAAAACAAACCGTTATTTCATTCACACCCTTTTGAAGATAAAGCTCTACTTCAGTAGAAGAAGGCTGATTTCTTGTAAAAGGTTCGTATTTGAGCTGATCCTGACTGTTCACCCAAATTTCTACCCCTCCACAAGTTGTCAGCTGAAAAGGAAATGCCCCGTCTTGTGTGGAGTTAATGAAGGTTTTAGCGTAGGTACGCATCGTATGAGGAGTCGCAATGAAAGAAGAAAACTCAACCCTTGGATTTTCAAATGGAAAGTATATACGATCAAAATTTTCACACGAAGGATCCACCACTTGGTCACGTCTCTGTTTTAAAAACTGCTTTCTTACCGGATATTCAACCTGGACATATTCTTCTGTTAAATTAACTGGCTCATCAAATGTTTCAGGCTTGGACTTGAACGGTTCAATCACGGTGTTTGTAAGTAACCAGCGGTTAAGTGACATGCCTGTTTTGATATCGAAGTAAAAGCGGTGTGTCATGCTAGGTTCCTTCCTTTCCAGGTACAGTTATTGGCGACTCCCCACGGGGCAGCCGCCCACTTTAGATTACTTAGCGTACGTTTCCGTATATGTTTTTTCAATTTCTTCGATTGCTTCGTCTATTGTTTGCTCACCGTTAAGCATTTGTACGACATTATCCTTAATGACATTAGTAGCGGTTCGATCCGAAGTAAGTTGAAGCAGAATTTGCTCTGATTTCAATTTTGATGCAATGGGATCAGACGATTCAATTTCATTTTGATACACTTCATACGAATCGTTACGTAGTTCGTATTCTACTTCGGCATCTTCTACAACAGGTAAATAACCACCAAGTTTAGCAAGCTGCTCATAGTTGTCCTTCTCATATAACCAGCTAATAAATTCCCGTGTTTCTTCTTCCTGACCGGATCCTTCAAAACCTACAATGTAGTTTCCACCAAGATTTGTTGAGCGAACCTCTTCGTATGGCATATAAACTGATGCCCATTCGAAATCTTTAATGTTGTTGGCGAAATCTGTTACCTGCCAAACTCCAGACATATAGGCTGCTACTTGACCACTTTTAAACATAGAAGCAGGATCTTCCCCAGCTGTCCATACAGACTTTGGCATAATCGAATCATCATTCAAATCCACAAAGTATTCTAGTCCTTCTTTTGTCTCTTCATTAGTTGTATAGGCTCCATCTTCTTCATAGAAACCTTTGCTTCCGAATTGGAAAAGCATTGTCGATAACCGGTGCTCGGACTGATCCATAACTAGTCCATATCTTGCATCGGTCTTTTCTTTCACAGTTTCCAATGCCTTAACAAATTCATCCCATGTCCAGATATCCTCTTCGCTTGTAGGATATGAAACACCAGCTTCGTCAAATAAATCTTTGTTAATAAAAAGACCAACAGCAGTTAAATCAAGCGGAAGTGCTTTTGCTTCATCTTCTAACTGGATAATGTACTGATCATTTACGTTATTTTCTTTTGCTATTTCTGAAAGATCCATTAAACTATCACGCCAGGTTGGCTGCATCCCTGTTACTCTAGCAAGCGCTGGTGGTTGATCTGACTGAACCATGTTATTAATCCTAGTGAAAATATCACTATAAGGTACATCGACTACTTCTATTTCAACACCTGTTTCTTCTGTATATTTCTCAGACATCTTTGTTAGAGCAGAGCCTTCAATCGTATCCCCCGATACATAGAATTGAAGTTTTTCATCTGCACTACCTGAACTGTTTGAAGAACACGCCGCCATTGTAACAACCAGTAAAATAGCCGTAACAAACCTCACAAGTATTTTCAATTTGTTCTCCCCTTTTAAATTAGAATATTCCGTTATTTTATCACTCACCATGAAGAAGATTATATATCATAAAAAACATTTATTTATACGCCCCTTAAAGTAAGCGCTTACTTTAAGGGGGGAACTATCTAAATATCCATTAACTAACCCTTGGGTATCACCATTTTACCTATAAAATAATTATAAATGGTAATGAGATATGTGAAAATAAGTTGGATTTTAAATCGAAGTTTCAGGTAAGCGCTTACCCATTTGGCGAAATCGCATAATGATTTCTTGCCCTTGCTACTTCATGTACAAATTCTCGCGCTCGTTCTTCTAATTCTTGAAACGCTCTCACATTCACCAATTTTTCTGGTTTTACGAGAGGGCTTCCTACTCCAACTGCTGTAGCTCCTGCCTTAATAAACGACGAAACATTTGATAGGTCAATTCCACCAGTAGCTACTAACGGGATATGAGCGAGCGGTCCTTTAATATTTTTTAAATAATTAGGTCCAAGTGTGCCACCTGGAAAAACCTTTATCATATCAGCTCCGTATTCATAGCCTTTCAATATTTCTGTAGGGGTCATAGCTCCAGGAACACTGATGATCCCATACCGCTTTGCGACTTTGATTGTATCTCTATTTACAGTTGGAGAGAATATGAATCTAGCTCCTGCCATAATTGCTGCTCTAGCAGTTTCTGAATCTAGAACGGTTCCAGCTCCTACAATAACTTCCTCTCCCATTTCAAGGGAGGTTTTTTCGATCATCGTAAGTACTTGAGGGGTTTCAACCGTGATTTCAATTGCCTTGATTCCACCCTTATAGAGGGACTGTGCGATGGGTATAATCGTTTCTGGTGTCGCTCCTCTAATGACAGCCACTACTCCTGTATCTTTTATCTCCTTTAAAAAATCCATTCGTCTCTCCTTTAGTCAACTAATTATCGAATAATATCCACTCGTTCTTTATTATTGATAAAATCCTGAACTTCATCTTCATCAGGAAGACCTTCGAAATCACCTTCAACCTGAGTCACAAGAGCTCCAACCGCGTTTCCTTTTTCTACCGCTTGCTTTAAAGAACGGTGTTGAAGAAGTCCTGAAATAAATCCTGCCGCAAATCCATCTCCCGCCCCTACCGGATCTACAACTGAAGCGATGGGGAATGCTGGTACAAAACCACTTTCATAACGAGAGAAATAATAGGCTCCCTCTGCACCAGCTTTGAGAATCACTGTTTTTGCACCAAGATTAAGAAATAAGTTACCTAGCTTATTAGGGTTTTCTTCACCAAACAGAAACGTTCCTTCTTCTACTCCGGGCAAAATAATATCTGATTTAGAGGCTATGTCTAAAAGGACTTCTCTAGCACGCTCTTCTCCCCAAAGTTTGCGTCTAAGATTAGGATCAAAGACTACTGTCACATCGTGTTTTTTTGCAAGAGTAATTGCCTTATTAATCATTTCATAACAGCTATTACTCAAGGCAGGTGTAATCCCACTAATATGAAGGTAAGTTGCTTGCGACAAGTAACTTTCGTTCAAATCACTTGGTTCTAATTTACTTGCTGCTGAACCTTTTCGATAATATTCAACTCTTACATCTTCACTATTCCGAATCTCTTTAAAGTAAATTCCCGTTGGTGCAGAAGCATCTATTTTCACCTGACGAACATCGATCGCTTCGCCTCTTACGAAAGAAAGAAGAGCTTTTCCAAACTCATCATTTCCGACCTTACTAATCCAACCGACTTCATGCCCTAGTCTTGCAAGGCCGATGGCAACGTTTGTTTCAGCTCCCCCAAACTTCCGTGTATAGGTCTCTGCATATCGCATTCTGGGAGAGGATTGAGGGGTGAACAAAACCATCGATTCTCCGATTGTCACTACGTCCATCTGGCCACCTACTCTCGCCTTTTCATTAATACGTTATTTTAGTTCATCCATTTCCACTTTGTCCATATCAGTAAAAGTATAATTTTCGCCGGCCATTACCCAAATAAACGTATAGTTGTTTGTTCCAACTCCTGAGTGAATAGACCATGGAGGTGAAAGGACTACCTGTTCGTTTTGAACAATCATATGTCGTGTATCATTTGGTTGTCCCATAAAATGAAATACTCGTGAGTCCTCATCCATATCAAAATACAAATACGCTTCCATTCGACGATCGTGAAGATGAGGTGGCATGGTATTCCACATGTTATTAGGTGCTAGTAACGTCATTCCCATCATTAATTGACAGCTTTGAATACCTTCGGCGTGAATGTACTTGTAGATGGTACGTTTGTTTGATTCAGCGTTATCACCGAGATGCGTTGGCGTCGCTTCCTCAATTGGGAGTTTCTTCGTTGGATACTGCTTATGGGCGGTAGCAGATGCGAGATAAAAACGAGCAGGTTTATTTGTCTGAGTACTTTCAAGAAGCACTTCCTGGTTCCCCATTCCAACATACAAGCAGTCCCGCTTATTCAGTTCGTACACTTCACCATCCACTGTAACTTTGCCAACAGTATCTTCAATATTAATAATGCCTACCTCTCGTCTTTCAAGAAAATAATTCGTTTTTAGTGTTTCTTGATCTTCTAACTTCAAAGGTTTATTCGTTGGAATCGCTCCACCAGTAATGACACGATCATAGTGAGAGTAAACCATATTAATTTCGCCTTCTTTAAATAACGATTCAATCAGAAATTCCTCTCTTAATCGTTCACCATCATATCCTTTTGCATCTGTTGGGTTCGTTGCATGTCTAATTTCCATTTGATAAACAAACTCCTTTTCAATAAATTATGAACTCATCCAGCCGCCATCAACGCAAAGAATATGACCATTTACGTAATTCGATGCTTCTGAGGCTAAATATATTGCTGCTCCAGCTAAATCTTCTGGTGTCCCCCATCTTCCTTGAGGAATTCTCGACGTAATATAAGCACTACGGTTTTCATCATTTCGAAGAGGGGCCGTGTTATCTGTTGCCATATACCCTGGAGCGATAGCGTTTACATTTATCCCTTTACTGGACCATTCATTAGCAAGTGCTTTCGTCAATCCCGCAACCGCATGTTTACTTGCTGTATATGCTGGAACATTTAAACCACCTTGAAATGAGAGCATTGATGCAATGTTAATGATTTTTCCGGTCCCCGCTTCTAGCATGTGCTTACCAACTTCTCTACTAAGTTGGAAAACCGCGTGCTGATTTACGTTTATAATTGAATACCAATCTTCGTCACTAAAGTTCACGGTTTCAGATCGATGAATAATACCCGCATTGTTAACTAAAATATCAATTTGCTCTTCTTTTTGGAATGCGACATCAGCTAATTCAATTGCAGCATTAGGCTGTGATAAATCCGTAATCACTTCATAAAATGTGCCCCCAATTGCGTCAATCTTTGCTTTTGTTTCCTCTAGAGACTTCGTACCAACACCGATAATAGTGGCTCCCGCTTTTGCTAGACCCACCGCCATCCCCTGACCAAGACCACGACTCGCTCCGGTTATTAAAGCGACTTTTCCATCAAGTGAAAATAGGTTGTCCATCGACACGCCTCCCTCCCTAAACATCCTTTTTTGTTCATCTTTGTTCGAATTAGTTCGATTATAACATCCGTACATATTTAGAACAACTAAATATTCTGAATTTATTGTCGTTTTTTATATTTTTGCTTTTATTACTTTTATTCCACGACTTATTAATTGCTTTTCAATCTCTTTATCAAGCCTAGAATCCGTTATGATTACGTCGACGTCGCTTAGATCAGCAAATTGAATGAGAGCTATTTTTTCAAATTTAGAAGAATTCACGACAAGTATGGAATTGTCTGCAGTTTTTAATAATTCTTTTTTCCAGTCTACGAAAAGACTGTTAAATACCGTTAAACCATGATCAATAGAAACACCAGTTGATCCAAAAAACAGATGATTTACTCTCATTGTATGGAGTGATTGAGTCGCGTGAGCACTCATAAGAGAAGATGAATTTGGGATCCGAGTGCCACCAGGGATAATCAATTGGATTTGCTCTTTGCTAGAGAGTTCATTTGCAATTTGAATATCATTGGTGATCACTGTTACTGGAAATTCACCAAGCATCCGAGCTACAGCTAGAGTGGTGCTTCCTCCGTCCATTAAAATCGTATCTTGTGCACTTACTTGCTCCACTGCTTCTTTCGCTATCGCTTGTTTCACTTCACTATTAGCCGACTGTCGCTCATTTATTGGCAGAATTCTTTCTCCCACATCTGCTAGAATGGCTCCCCCATGAATACGCTTTAAAATCCCTCTATTCTCAAGCTGTTCGAGATCTAACCTCACCGTTTTCTCCGTCACATTAAGAAGGTCGCTTAACTCTGTTACTTTTACTGTTTCATTCTTTTCAAGTTGTTCAATAATTCGTTTATAACGATCGATCGATAGCATTTCTTCCCCTCCAGATTCATGATATTATTCACATTACACTGATAAACGAACAAAAACAAACAACCCCACCAAAGAAATTCCCTAAATTGAAATTTCTTTGGTGGGGTTGAAAAGGGGAGTCAGGCTCGAGCCTGACTCCCTTCCATAATCTCTCCATTAAAAGTTGCAGTCGTTCCCCTTATAATAAGTGAGGGTTTAAATAACACTCGCTCTCTTGTTACTACACGTTTATGTATTTCCTCGATCAACACGTCAACAATCTTTCGCCCCATTTCCTCAATTGGTTGAGAAATTGTTGTGAGAGCAGGTACAGTAGTGGTGGCTAGAATGGTATTGTCAAAACCAACTATGGATAAATCTGAAGGCACCTGAATTCCCAATTCTCTTGCTCCCTGGATGGCGCCTATGGCAATGAGATCATTGCATGCAAAGATTGCAGTGGGCGGATGCTCACGCTTAAGCAACTCTTTTACACACTTTGCTCCATTATCGAGAGAAGCCGTTGTTCTCAACATATTCTCTTCTATTAAGGGTACTCCAAAAGCTTCAAACGCATCTCGATACCCAAACGTTCTCATTCGACTACTGTGGACGTCTTCTCCTATAATAGCGATATTCCGGTGACCAAGTGATAATAAATGTGAGGCTGCATCATATCCACCTTTGTAATCATCCACAGATACTGTGGTTACATCAAGAGAAGGATCGTCGAACGAAAGCATAGCTAGCGGCATCTTATTTCGTTTTAATTCATCTAATAAGCTTTTATCTCGAAAGCCAGAAGCGATAATTAATCCATCTACCTGCTTTCTTTGTAATAGCTCAATATATTTCCTTTCTTTCTCCGATTGATCGTCTGTGCTACACATTATGACACTCATTCCTCGATCATGAGCACGATCTTCAATTGTGCGGGCCATTTCTGAAAAGAATGGGTTTGAAATATCGGGAACTAATAGCCCCAGGGTTTCCGTTCGCTTCCCAGTTAAAGCAGAGGCAACGACGCTTGGATGGTAGTTTAGCTGCTTCATCGTCTCAAGTACTTTGATGCGTGTCGCTTCACTAATTTTACCGGTATGGTTAATAACCTTAGAAACAGTGGCAATTGAAACACCAGCTGCTTTCGCTACATCATAGATTGTGGCTTTCAATTATTCTCCTCCTTTCTTTGCAAACTTCTCTATTCTTCTATTTTTTATCATACCATTTATGTAGCATCCTTGGCTTCTTGGACGAGCTATGCGAAAAGCAGGCTGAACGCTCAGCCTGCTTAAACGACAACCGTATGGGGGTTATTGTGAATAAGTTGACGCTTTTCAAAGGATTCCTTACAAGCATAGCCAAGCCTTGTCGATTCCACGCCATCCTGAACAGTCACCGCAGGCTGTCGATCTTCGAGTATACAAGTAATAAATTCTTCTACTTCACTACGATAGGCTTGCTCGAAACGCTCAAGGAAACCATCAACGCATTCCTGTACCGCTCCCAACTCATTAAAGAGAACGACTTGATTGCGTTCAGGGACCGTTCCAATTCGAAGACTTCCCTTTGTCCCAATGATTTCGGTTTCAATATGATAACCATGGGCACAGTTCCGTCCAGCTAGAAAAACACCAATTGCGTTGTTTTCAAAGCGAACCATGGCTGCTCCTGTCTCAGCATCTTGAAGAGCGTCAAACTCTTTCCGCTCATATCCTCCGCCGATCGCCCATACTTCTTTCCCTTCTGTTCCAAGATACCAGCGGGCAAGGTCAAGGTCATGAATCGCCATATCTAAAAAGAGTCCTCCGCTATAATTAGCTTCAGCAAATTGAAGAAAGCTATCTATTTTAGCTGCAGGATCAAGACCGTAGCAGCGAATAAAAATCGGATCTCCAATTTCACCACGCTCAATCTTCTCTTTAGCTGCCAAGTACGATTTATCATAACGACGCATAAATCCAAGCATGAAAATCTGATTCGGATGCGCCTTTACAGCTTTTTCTACGGCGATCGCTTCTTCTAAATATAATCCTAATGGCTTCTCACTGAACACGTGAAAACCTGCTTCAAGCGCGAGCTGGATCTGATTACAATGAAAACCAGAAGGAGAAGCAATAAAGATCGCATCCAGTTCTTTGTTCTTGAGCATTTCATCATAGGCAGTGTAGCCATATGGAATTTTCCATTTAGACTGAACTTCCAACACTTCTTCTTCAACCACACTACAAACAGCGGTTAGCTCACAATTTGGAATGCGGAAAGCTAAATTCTCCGCATGCTGTCTGCCAAGTCGTCCAAGACCGACGATTCCAACTTTTACTTTTTCCATATGATGACCTCCTACACTCCTGCAGTTTCTTTCAAATACTGGCGCGCCATGAGTGCGTATTCAAATGGATTGGCAATCGCAGGATCTTGCTCTGCTTCAACGAGAAGCCAGCCTGTGTAGTCTGATTCTCCAATCATTTTAAGAATAGGAGTGAAATCAATATCTCCGTTACCTGGCACGGTAAACACTCCTTCTCTAACTCCTTTTAGAAAACTAAGCTTTTCTTCTTTCACTCGAGTAGCAATCGGATTTCGCACATCTTTTAGATGAATATGTTGAATACGATGCTGAAATTCCCCCAACACCTCAAGAGGATCTTCACCAGAAAAATACAAATGTCCTGTATCATATAGAAGGTGGACCTTCTTTGGATCGGTCATCTCCATCAGTCGATTAATTTCATCTGCAGTTTGAACACCCGTTCCCATATGATGATGAAAAACGAGCTTCATGTCCTTCTCATGTGCCCGCTCCCCAAGCCGCTCGAGACCAGAAGCAAGTCGTTTCCATTCTTCTTCTGAAAATGTTGGCTTCTGTTCAAAAAGCGGAACCTCTTCTCCCTGAATGCTTTTTCCTTGTTCTGATACGACAATAACCTTTGCTCCCATTTCATGAAGAAAATCACGATGTTCAAGGAAGGATTTTTCCGTTATTTCATATGGTTTTGTTGTGAGGTAAGCACTGAACCATGCGCTTACAATTTCGATATTTCGTATGGACAAAGCTCGTTTTAATACAAGCGGGTCTCTAGGATATTTATTGCCGATCTCCGTCCCAGAAAATCCCGCTAACGCCATTTCACTCACGCATTGTTCAAATGTAATTTCTTTCCCAAGCTCCGGCATATCATCATTTGTCCATCCGATTGGCGCAATGCCTAGCTTTACACTATTTTCACGAAACATGATTTCCCCCTTAATAGCGACGTGCGATTTCTAACTGTTTTTCCTTTTCTTTATAAGCTTGTTGGATCGCTTCCTTCTTCGACGTTTCAGCTACGCCAACGTGCCACCATGAGCCATAGCCATCCGTCATCGTCTTAGGCAAAACTTTAATGTCAATAAGCGTTGAAACGTTCTGCTGCTTCGCATCTTCTATCGCTGTTTTCAGTTCATCTATTGTTCGAACAGAATAGGTTTTCACCCCATATCCGCTCGCACTTTTCGCAAAATCAATTGGCATTAACTCACCAGTTAACTGCTGATTTTCCCGCTTCCGAAATTCAGTCCCAAAACTCCCCATGCCATTGCCCATCTGCAAGTTATTAATACAGCCAAACCCGGCGTTATCAAAAAGAATGACGTTAATTTTAAGCCCTTCTTGTATGCTAGTAACTAGTTCGGAGTGGAGCATCATATAGCTTCCGTCTCCAACCATGGCATATACTTCCTGATCTGGAGCTGCCATTTTTGCTCCAAGCGCTCCAGCAATTTCATATCCCATACAAGAGTAGCCATATTCCATATGGTACGTGTTCGGGGTATGACTCACCCACATGCGCTGGAGATCTCCTGGCAAACTACCTGCTGCACCTACAACAATCGCATTTTCAGCAATAGAACGGTTAACCTCTCCTAGAACTGCTGTCTGTGTAAGTGAAGACTTAAGAACTTGTTGATACTCGGATAAATCAAGTTGACTCTCTATTTCAGGTTGATAGTTTTCGTCTTCATAGTTCGTCTTATATAATCGCTCAAGTTCATCTTGCCACTCTGCTTTCGCTTGCTCAATCTGATTTCCATAAGTAGTGAAATAAGTGCCAAGATGATCATCTAATGCTTCAAGCGCCGTTTTGGCATCCGCCACTAAAGTTGTCGCATCCAATTTATTGGCATGATAGTCTGATAGATTAATATTTAAAAAAGAGACGTCGCTGTGTTGGAAAAGCTGCTTGGATGACGTTGTGAAATCAGAGAAGCGCGTACCTACTCCTATAACAAGATCTGCTTCTCTCGCCAAATCATTTGCTGCTTTGTTTCCTGTTACACCTACTCCACCAAGGTTATAAGCGTGAGTGCTTTCTACAGCACTTTTACCTGCCTGTGTTTCAGCAAAAGGAATATGGTATTTTTCTGCGAATGCCTTTAATTTCTCGCCTGCTTCAGAATAGCGGACACCCCCGCCGCAAATAATGAGCGGCTTCTTTTTTGAACGAATCAATTGAACAGCTTCATTTAGTTCTGTATCACTTGGTTGTTTTCGATTTAAACGATGTACCCTTTTCTTAAAGAAGCTCTCCGGATAATCATATGCTTCCCCCTGAACATCTTGAGGAAGAGCAATCGTAACAGCACCTGTATCTGCAGGGTTTGTTAAGACACGCATGGCGTTTAACATGGCTGTCATCAGCTGTTCTGGTCTCGTAATTCTATCCCAATATTTACTCACGGGACGATAGGCATCATTCGTCGTGATGCTTGCATCATGGGTTTGTTCTACCTGTTGCAATACTGGATCTGGCTGACGAGAAGCAAAGGTATCACCTGGTAGAAGAAGTAAAGGCACATTGTTTGCTGTCGCAGTAGCGGCAGCTGTGATCATATTTGCTGCGCCAGGGCCGACCGAGGAAGTGCATGCAATTAGTTGCTTTTGATGATTCTGCTTCCCAAATGCTGTCGCAGCATGCGCCATTCCCTGTTCGTTACGCCCTTGATAAACTTCTAGATCCCCAGAATCTTCTTCTAGAGCCTGACCGAGTCCAAGAACATTGCCGTGTCCAAAGATGGTGAAAATCCCTCTGAAGAGCTTCTGCTCCTCTCCGTCTCGATCCATATACTGTTGATTCAAAAATTTTATGAGTGCTTGAGCCATTGTCATTTTCAAATGATCACCTCCAAGAAAATAAAGAAAAAATCAACTTAAAAATAGATAACCCTTCACCAAGCAATAAAGCCGGACGGTCTGCACCTATCCGGCTATTCTTTTTTATACCCAGCGCGTTGTGACGACTTTTTTGCGCGTGTAGAATTCCACTCCGTCAGAACCGTTAGCATGAAGGTCACCATAGAACGAATCTTTCCACCCAGAGAATGGAAAGAAGGCCATCGGTGCCGGCACGCCAATGTTAATTCCAAGCATACCTGCATCAATCGTTTCTCGGAATGTACGTACTTTACCACCGTGGTTTGTGAACAGACAAGCACCATTAGCAAAGCGGGATTGATTTGTTAGCTCTACCGCTTCTTCCAGATTTTTCACACGAGAAATGGAAAGAACCGGAGCAAAAATTTCGTCCTGCCAGATTTTCATTTCACTCGTTACATTATCAAAAATGGTCGGTCCAACGAAATAACCTTCTCGTTGAATATCCTGATCCTTACGACCATCGCGAATCAGCTTCGCTCCTTCTTTTTCACCTGTTTCAATGTATTGAAGCGTCCGTTCTTTGTGCTGGTCACGAATAACTGGTCCTAGGAAAACATCGTCCTCCAGGCCATTCCCAATTTTTATTTCATTCGACTTCTGAACGAGCGTTTCGATAAACTGATCAGCTACACTTTCTTCTACAGCGACAACCGAGCAAGCCATACAACGCTCGCCAGCCGAACCAAAAGCGGCATTTAACACCTGCGTTGCTGCATTTTCTAAATTAGCATCTTCAAGAATAATCGAATGGTTTTTAGCACCTGCTAGCGCTTGAACACGCTTAAGGTTTTCTGTTCCTTTTTTGTAGACGTATTCTGCCACTGGTTGAGAGCCGACGAACGAAATCGCTTTTACTTGTTTATGTTCAAGAAGACCGTTCACCACATCATGAGCGCCATGCACAATATTAAATACGCCTTTCGGAAGTCCTGCTTCTTCAAGAAGCTCTGCCAGACGATTAGCAAGAAGAGGCGTGCGTTCAGATGGCTTCATAATGAAGGTATTTCCAGTTGCGATTGCCATCGGAAACATCCAGCATGGGACCATCATTGGGAAATTAAATGGTGTAATGCCACCAACAACCCCAATTGGATAACGGTAAACACCTGACTCTAACCCTGTTGCAATTGACGGAAGCTGTGAGCCCATTGTTAATGTCGGAGCACCCGCAGCAAATTCAACACACTCAATGCCACGTTGTACTTCTCCCTTTGCTTCTTTCACATTTTTTCCGTTTTCAATTGTAATTAACTCAGCAAGCTGATCCCAGTTATCGACGAGGAGCTGCTGGTACTTAAATAGAATTCGTGCACGACGAGGAACTGGGACTTCACTCCATGTTTTGAATGCTTCCTTCGCAGTCGCTACTGCATGACCAAGGTCTTCCTTTGTGGAAATCGGAACTTCCGCAATGACTTCTCCTGTTGCGGGATTATATACCGACTGATATTCCTTTGTTTTTGAATCAATCCATTCTCCACCTACATAGTTTTGAATTGTTTTTACCGCTGTTTTTGTCATATTATTTCCTCCTAAAATTAGACTGGTTGGAATTCTGTTGTACGAATTTTTTCATCAACTTCTTCTCTCGTTGGCATTGCTTCCGAACAACTGTGTTTTGAGATAACAATGCTCGCTGAAGCGCTTCCATATTTCATCGCTTCAGATAAATCCCATTGATTTAATAGTCCATATATAAATGCAGAAGCATAAGAATCACCAGCACCGAAGGTTTTCAGAACTTTTGTTTTAAAAATTCCGCCACGATGTGCACTACCGTCTTTCGAGTAAGCGATCGAACCTTCCCCACCGTGCTTGATTACGACGACTTCCGCTTGATGATTGAACCATTTTTGAGCGGTACGGTGATCACTTTTATCCTCTTTTTCAAATTGTTCCATCATATTAAACTCTTCTCTTGTTCCAATAATCACATCACACTTTTCAGCAGCAAGATTATAATAGATGGCTGTCTCTTTGGCTGAATTCCAACTGTAAGGACGATAGTCAAGGTCAAAGATCACGATTACGTCATGTTTGCGGGCGTATTCAAGAGCAAGAAAAACAGCTTCTCTTGAAGGACTTTGGGAAAGGGCAGTTCCTGAAATTAAGAGTGATTTGGAATTCTTAATATAGTCTTCTGAAACATCTGTTGTTTCAAGTTTTAAATCAGCTACGTTATCTCGGTACATAAGAATGCTACATTCCTCAGGACTTTTAATTTCCGTAAAGGCTAGACCCGTTACAGCTCCTGTCTGGTCCTTCACGACACTTGACGTATCGATTTTGTTCCTTTCAAGATAATCAACGATGTAGTTTCCCATTTGATCACTTGAGACCTTCCCAATAAATCCGCTTTTTAACCCAAGTCGCGCTGCACCTATAGCAATGTTTGCTGGTGAACCTCCGACGTATTTCGTAAAAGAAGAAGTTTCTTCCATCGGTCGATTGATCTCATTTGCATTTAAATCAATACATAGTCTTCCAAGTCCGATCAAATCAATGGGACGATCTTTTTTGAACTCAAGGTGATACATTCCATTCCCTCCATCTCGTTAGGTTAAGCGCTTACCTTGTTGGCATTATTTCATTACGTTTTCAAATAGCCATTCATGATCCGGATCGTTATGAAATTTCCATGTTCTTTTTGGACCAGCCATTACATTCAAATAATAGGATTCATATCCTGGAACAGATGAAACCGGATGATAGCCTTCCGGAACGAGAACGACATTTTCATTCTCAACGCTAATTGTTTCATTTAAGCTGCGAGTATCGTTATACACTCGTTGGAACACGAACCCTTGAGGTGGATTAAGTTCATGGTAATAGGTTTCTTCGAGATAGGATTCACGTGGTAAATTATCACGATCATGCTTATGAGGTGGATAGCTTGAAGTGTTTCCATCAGGCGTATAAACTTCTACTACTAGCAAACTGTCCGCCTCTTTTTGCTCGGGCAAGATATTGTGAATTTTACGAGACATCTTTCCATGTCCCCGATCTTCTACACCAACATCCTCTGGAGAAATTAGTCTTGCTTGATAGGAACCTTTCCCTGGTGCCGAGCAGACAGCGAGTTTCATATCACTTAGTGCTCTTACTTCATAATAGTCATCATTTGGAATATAAACCGAATACGGTGGAATTTTCTCAAAAACACTCATCCGCTTTCCGATGTTCTTAAAACTTTCTTCCTTTGTTTGAACATCAGCTTTCCCGCTTAACAAGACAAGACAAACTTCTTGATTGTTCGTTTTCTTCTTTAACGTACTCCCAGCTTCTAACGAGTAAACTTCAAATCCTACATAGTCCCATCCCGCTGATTCAGGAGTTACCCTAAGAACATGGCCATCTTCAGCTTCTTTGTTCGGTTTAATAAGCAATTGAGACATCATCAACATCCTCCTTCACAAGATTAAAGGTAAGCGCTTACCTTATCTACAGTCGAGTCTACAACATGAAGTTTAAAAATTCAATCTATTTTTACTGGACAAAACTCAGAAATGGCAACAGTTCGGCCTTCTTTCCAAGATAAACGTGCTGCCAACGCAAGGTTTTCAGCCTGTAATCCATCATAACCACTGCACGTTAACGGCTTATTCTCCAAAAGAGACAATGCAAAATCTCTCACTTCTTCGACATAGGCATCTTTATACCGATCAAGGAAAAAATGCTTAGGATGAGCACTTGAAATTGCTTCTTTTGTACAAATTTGTACAGTCGTGTTGTGTTCATTCTCTGCGGAAACAACCCCTTTATTACCAAAAACTTCGATCCTTTGATCATATCCATATGCTGCCTGACGGCTATTATCAATTACCCCAAGACTACCATCTTCAAATGTCAGGGTAATAATAGCTGTATCCACATCATCATGCCGCATGAATTTCTCATCAATGAGATTGGCAGCCTTCACTGTGACATCAATAACCTCTTTACCAGACAAATAACGGATCATATCAAAATCATGGATTGTCATATCCATAAACATACCGCCTGAGCGCTGAATGTATTCTTCAGGGGGGGCTTCTGGATCTCGTGAGGTTACTTTAATCACATGTGGTAATCCTATTGTGCCTGCACGAACGGTTTCATAGACTTTTCGAAAGTGTTTATCATAACGACGATTGAAACCAACTTGGAACTTCACTCCCGCATCATTGACTACCTGAAGGGCTTCCCGCGTTTCTTGAAGTAGGAAACTAATAGGTTTTTCACAAAACACGTGCTTTCCTGCTCGAGCAGCTCGCTTAATAAAATCGGCATGTGTATCAGTGGATGAACATATAAAAATTGCATCAAGGTCTGGATCCATAAAGAGGTCATCAGGATTATCCGTAAGCAGTGCCTCTTGTTCATAGTGCGTTCCCTTTAAGTGAGAAAGATGAATATCTGAAATGCTTTTCAATTTATAGTACGGTGATGAAACTAAGTTATCGGCGTGTAATTGTCCAATTCGACCTGCTCCGATAATACCTACAGTTACTTTTGACATGGTAGATCCCCTTTCTTTATAACGAAGATTGCTTAAGTGATGGATTGAACTCTGCTTGATTTTCTTCTTTTCTTTGTTTCCTATTCGTATTTCTCCAGAACCAGAATACACCGCCTATTAAGATAAGCGTTCCAAGCATGAAAATGAACGACATTGGCGAATACTCTGCACTTGTTTCTGCCACTCCAATTGGTGAGAAGAAAGCATATACCCCGATCATTAAAACCAATATAAATACGGAAAAAACCTTTGCGTGCTTCCAGGGTGTAAGATCCACTTTTTTAGAATCATACAGCTCGTAGGCCGTTGATCTTGGACGTAGTTTTCCAACGAGCACCATAACAAAAACGTTAAGTGGGAAGAGTATTGATAGTACATAGAGAAAGTTCACATTGCCAAGGAAAAACTTTGATAGCGCATACACAATGATATGAACGACGATCGTTATTTTTGGCGCACTTGAAGGAACGTGCTTACTGAAGAAGCCTACTACTACCATCGCTATGATCGGGATATTATAAAAACCGAACATCTCTTGAAGATAGTAATACAATCCCGAAGGTGCAAAAATAATGAAAGGAGCTACGATTACTGCAACAGCTGCAAGACCTCCTGCAAAAATCCTCCCAACTTTGACTAGCTCTCGTTCTTTTGCATCTGGTTTAAACATTGGACGATAAATGTCTAGCGTAAATAGAGTGATGGAACTGTTTAACGCTCCATTAAAAGAACTTAAAATCGCTCCAAAGAGAACGGCAGCTAAAAATCCTGATAATGCGAGCGGTAGAACATCTGTCACTAGCGCCGGATAGGCCATATCAGCATTTTTAAGTCCTCCTTCTCCATAAAGTAAGAAAGCTATAATGCCGGGTAGAACAAGGAAAAAGGCACCAAATATTTTAAAGAAACCAGCGTAGAGTACACCCTTTTGCCCCTCTGCAAGGTTCTTGGCTCCTAATGTTCGTTGAATGATTGCCTGATTTGTACACCAGTAAAAAAGGTTATTAAAAAGAAGACCCGTTAGTAGAACCGTCCATGGGACAGAAGATTCGTGATTGCCAATCGCATTCAACTTCGCCGGATTTGCATGAAGTAGTTTATCTACTCCATCAACCAGGTTTCCTCCACCGAGAGCGACTAATGCAAGAAAAGGAATCATAAACCCGCCAATAATTAAGCCAACACCGTTAATTGTATCGCTAATGGCACAAGCTCGGAGACCACCAAAAATCACATAACAGCAGCCAATAATCCCAATTGCTAATGCAACGATCATAACAGTTGTAAATTGACTTGTTCCGCTAATGCTAGATAAGGAGAAAATGCTATCCAACACTAGAGCACCTGAGTAAAGGACGGTAGGTAAATAGGCTACTGCGTAACCTAAAAGAAAAAGAATCGAAACAATTTGTCTCGTTCTAAGATCATACCTTTGTTCTAAAAAGTCTGGAATGGTTGAAATCCCTGCTTTCAAATACCTTGGTAGAAAGATAAAAGCCATGAAGATAAGGGCAATAGGAGAAGTTACTTCCCAGGCCATTACGACCATAGATTCTCCAAAACCTTGACCATTCAATCCCACCATTTGTTCTGTCGAGAGATTTGTTAAAATGAGTGACCCTGCAATAACTATCCCTGTTAAACTTCGACCAGCAAGAAAATACCCATCCGAACTCGTTAAGTCGGTTTCTCTCGTCTTATACCATGAAAACCAGGCAACAAAAACGGTATAAATTAGAAAACTACTAACAATAACCCACATCATAGGCGACGTCCTCCGTTTTCTTAAAATTAATAAAGGGACTTGATCATTGAACAAAACTGGATGAACTATCTTTGCCACTTTAATTTTATCTACCACAAAGGAAAGCGCTTACCTAAACACTAAAAAAAGAGTGGATTCACTTTACTATTTAGATAACCATTTGAAATAGATTTCTTTTCTACTACCAGCTATACAGCTTTCAAATTGTTTAAAACACTAAATATAACCAATCTCCTCTCAAAAAATTATAAAAGAAAGCGCTTACCTTGTTTAGTATAGGATATGTCTTGGAAGTCCGCAATACATTTTTAGATTTTTCTGAAATATACTATCATTCATATTGTTTATTACTGATTAAATCGAATATGAATATTTGTACGTACTATTGACCGAATAATAAGTTTATTGTTATGATACTAAGCAATGAAAGTGTTTTATTTGTACGTACTTAAATAAGCTTTGAGGAGGCTTTTATTCTATGCTAACCACTAAAAGATACGAACTTTGGTTTGTCGTTGGTAGCCAACATCTATATGGGAAAAAAACCTTAGATGAAGTAGCAGAACATAGTGAAATGATGGTATCTGCTATGAATGAGGAGTTTAATGAGCACTTTACTATCGTGATGAAGCCAGTTATGACAAATGCAAACGATATATATCAGTTATGCCTCGAAGCAAATCGAACCGCTCACTGTGCGGGTTTACTTACTTGGATGCACACCTTCTCTCCAGCCAAGATGTGGATACGTGGTCTAAAATCACTAACCAAACCTCTTCTCCATCTTCACACTCAGTATAATCGCGACCTTCCATGGGACTCAATTAACATGGATTTCATGAATTTAAATCAGTCTGCACATGGGGATCGGGAATTTGGGTATATGAATGCACGCATGAAAACCCGTCCTAAAGTCGTTGTTGGACACTGGCAAGATCGGAATGTGATTAACGAAATTAAAAGATGGGCGACAAGTGCCCTAGCATTCAATGAAAGTCACGCTATTAAAGTAGCTCGATTTGGTGACAACATGAACCATGTTGCTGTAACAGATGGTGATAAAGTGGAAGCTCAAATTCAATTTGGCTGGCAAGTTGATGGATTTGGCATAGGCGATCTTGTTGCAAAAATGGAAGCGCTAACAGAAGAGGAAATTGATTCATTAATGGCTGAGTATGAAACAATCTATAAATTTGACGGTCCACTTCAGGTCGACGGACCAGAACGGGACGCCGTTCGTGAGCAAGCAAAAATTGAACTAGGTTTAGAGTACTTTTTGAAAGAAGGGCAATATACTGCCTTTACCACAAATTTTGACACCTTACATGGAATGAAGCAATTACCTGGTCTAGCCGTCCAAAGATTAATGGCCAAAGGGTATGGGTTTGGCGGAGAAGGAGATTGGAAAACAGCTGCCCTTTTACGCTTAATGAAAATAATGTCTGGTGGAAAAGAAACATCATTTATGGAAGATTATACGTACCATTTAAAGCCTGGAGAAGAAGGAATCCTTCAATCCCACATGTTGGAAGTTTGTCCGACGATTGCATCAGATCAACCGCGCGTCGAAGTACACCCCCTTGCCATTGGAGGAAAAGAAGATCCGGCTCGCCTCGTCTTTAATGCACAACCAGGAAAAGGGATATGCGTGACCGTTATTGACATGGGAGAACGTTTTCGTTTCATTGTGAATGATGTAGAAACGATCGAAATGACAGAGAATATGCCGCATCTTCCAGTTGCACGAGCCTTTTGGAAACCAGCTCCATCTTTACATGAATCTGCAAAAGCTTGGATACTAGCTGGAGGTACCCACCATACAGCCTATTCCACTCAATTAACTTATCAACACATTAAAGATTATGCAGAGATGACTGGCAGTGAATGCTTGCATATTGGCGAGAAGTTCAATTTGGATGACTTCACTAACGAATTAAAATGGAATGAACTCTACTATAAATTTATGTAATTGGAGGAGAATGTAATGAGTCACTATACGATTGGCATTGACTATGGCTCCCTTTCAGCCAGGGCTGTCCTAGTTGATATTAACGATGGAAAAGAATTAGCTTCAGCCGTTTATGAATATCCCCATGCTGTCATGAGTGAGTATTTGCCTGATTCAAAGGTAAAACTTGGCCCAGATTGGGCTCTACAGCATCCAGAAGATTATCTTAATGTACTCCGGCAGACAATTCCTTCAGTTATAGAGAAAAGTAATGTTCATTCCAGTAACATTGTAGGCATTGGCATTGATTTTACTTCCTGTACGATTATGCCTGTTTCTAGAGAAGGAAAAGTGCTTGCTCAATATGAAAAATACAAAACAGAGCCACATGCATGGGTAAAACTTTGGAAACATCACGCCGCTCAACCAGAAGCAGATTTAATCAATAAGATAGGCAAGAAATACGGGTTTCTTAGCCGCTATGGTGGAAAGATTTCATCTGAATGGATGTTTCCAAAAGTACTTCAAATTTTAAATGAAGCGCCCCATCTCTATCATGAGACGAATTCTTTTTTGGAAGCAGCCGATTGGATTACACTTCAATTAACAGGCAACTGGATCCGTAACAACTGTACTCTCGGATTTAAAGCTCTGTGGGATGAGCAACATGGCTTCCCAGAAAAAGCATTTTTTAAGGAACTTCATCCTGACATGGAAAATGTCATTGAAGAAAAATTCGGTGGCGAAATTCGCAAAATAGGAGAAAGTGCTGGTCCCCTTTTGCAAGAGTGGTCTGAAGCATTAGGACTGTCTCCAAATACGAAAGTCAGCGTTGGAAATGTGGATGCTCATGTATCTGCTTCTTCCTCTAAAGTTGTTGATGAAGGAAAAATGCTCATGATTATGGGGACGTCAACTTGTGACATTACATTAGGTTCAGAAAAAAAGGAAGTGGAAGGAATGTGTGGTGTTGTAAAAGATGGCGCCATTCCAGGCTATTATGCATATGAATCAGGGCAAAATGCAGTAGGTGATATTTTCGATTGGTTTGTACGTACTTATATTAACCAAACATATGAAGATGAAGCGAACTTACAAGGCATCTCCATACACGAGCTTTTAGAAAAGAAAGCTTCTGTCCTTAAAGCAGGAGAGTCAGGAATGGTGGCGCTTGATTGGTGGAACGGAAATCGATCTGTCCTTGTAGATACCAATTTAACTGGGCTTATGCTTGGCATGACTCTTGCTACTAAACCAGAAGAGATTTATCGAACGCTAATTGAAGCGACCGCTTTTGGCAAAAGACGGATTATAGATTCATTTGCTAAATCTGGCATTGAAATAAAAGAGTTATATGCTTGTGGTGGGCTGCCACACAAAAATCGGTTACTGATGCAAATCTACGCTGACGTATGTCAGCTAGAGATTAAAATTGCCTCATCCTTGCAAGCTCCTGCTCTTGGGTCGGCTATATTTGCTGCTGTAGCAGCAGGGTATTATGAATCCCTTCAAGAAGCTTCAGACAAAATGGCATCGCTTAAAGAAGAAGTCTTTAAACCAATTCCGGAGAATTCTAAAATCTATGATCAGCTTTATGCGGAATATATCCAACTTCATGACTATTTTGGTAAAGGGGAAAACGATGTCATGAAGCGACTTAAAAAACTGAAGCTATCTATCCTAGACCAGCAAACGATTCATGCTTAACTACTTCGAAAGCGGAAAGGAGCCATCTAATGTTAGAAAAGCTAAAGCAAGAAGTGTATGAGGCAAACCTTGAAATCGTCTCAAAAGGACTTGTCCTCTATACTTGGGGAAATGCAAGTGGCATTGATCGTGCAACAAACTCAGTCGTCATTAAACCTTCAGGTGTCTCCTATAAGGCGATGAAAGCAACTGATATGGTTGTCGTTGATTTAGAAGGAAATATCCTAGAAGGAAATTATAAGCCTTCTTCCGACACTGCAACCCATCTAGAATTGTATAAAGCTTTTTCACATATTGGGGGGATTGTACACACTCATTCAACATGGGCTACAATTTTCGCACAAGCTGGAAAACCCATTCCTCCACTTGGAACGACACATGCTGATTACTTTTATAACGAAATTCCATGTACTCGCAAAATGAAAAAAGAAGAAATCGAAAATGAATACGAAAAAAACACGGGTAAAGTCATTGTGGAAGCTTTTAATCTGATAAATGCCCATGAGTCTCCTTCTGTTCTTGTTCATGAACACGGTCCATTTTGTTGGGGGAAATCTCCAGAAGAGGCTGTTTTTAATGCAGTGGTTTTAGAAGAAGTAGCCAAAATGGCTTATCATACACACCAACTAAAGCTAATTAATAATGAACAAGAAATGCAATCGGGATTGTTAGATAAACATTATTTACGAAAGCATGGAAAAAATGCTTATTATGGTCAAGCTAATTCTCATTCAGGTGCATAACAATTAGACCCGTAAGGTTTGTAATTTTAGCAGCGATATCCTATATTTAATGAATACGCTTAACGAATATCTGCTCAGCCACCTATCTGGCAAAACAAGAGAAAGGGGTGGGAACATGGAGCGTGCTTCGACTTCACCAAAATATACAATTATTGAAAAACATTTTAAAGAGTTAATTTCGAATGGTGAAATTCAACCAGGTGACCAACTACCAACAGAGAATGAACTTGTGGAACAATTTGGGGTTAGTCGCCATACTATTCGCCGTGCTTTCACAAATCTCGAGCACGAAGGGTATATCGATCGCGGTAGAGGAAAAGGAACATTTTGCTCGTTTAACTTTGGAACAAAAAAAACAAAATCGAAGACTATTGCCATTATTACAACCTATATTTCTGATTACATCTTCCCACGAATCACGAGCGGAATTGAAGAAGTACTTAGTTCAAAAGGATATCATTTTCTTCTATTGAATACCAATAACAACAAAGAAAAAGAACAAGAGTGTCTTCGCAAAGCTCTCGAACTTAACGTGGCTGGGGTGATTATTGAACCGACGCTAAGTGCGAAGGAAAACACAAACAAAAGTTATTTTAGAGAGCTTGAAAAAAAGAACATCCCATATATCATGATCAACTCAAAATATGAGGAAGTTCATCCTTCATACATTGTCTTAGATGATCTTGATGGAGGTTACAAACTGACAAACCATTTAGTTGAACTTGGACACCATAAAATCGCTGGGATATTTAAATCAGATGATGCTCAGGGAGTGAATCGGTATCTTGGATACGCAAAATCTCTCATAAGTGCTGACCTTACAATGAATAATTCGTTTGTAGGTAAATATAAAACTGAAGAAAAAGAGGTTTTTGGGTACAATTTTGCGAAGGAACTCTTGTTGCAAGAGGATCATCCCACTGCATTTGTTTGCTACAATGATCAGATAGCTTTACAAGTGATTCAAGCAATCAAAGAAGCTCAACTGATAATTCCAAACGATATTGCAGTCGTTGGCTTTGACGATTCTTATATTGCTACAGCTACAGATGTGAAGCTAACTTCAGCGATTCACCCAAAAGAGGTGATGGGAGAAAAAGTTGCAAAGGGAATCGTCGATCTAATTGAAGGAAGGATCAACGAATTTCGGTACACATTATCTCCGGAAATTGTTGTGCGGAATTCTACTTTAAAAAACTAGTTTTATACAGTAAAGTCCGCCTGAGGCGGACTTTTAGGGCGTTTTTGTTTGTGAAGGGGGTCAGGCTCGCGCCTGACCCCCCTTTTTTTCACTCTCTCTTATTCTTCTTCCGTCAGTTGAAAATCTTCTTTAAACTCGTTTGCCATGTTTTCAAAGTAAGGATCACCGCTGATTTTTGTTAGTCGCTCTAGCTGAGTGATGTGAATCATATGGTATCTGTCACTTTGCACATGATGTTCGCGACAATAGTAACTAATCTCACCTTCTACGCGATACTCATCGAGATAGTGTTTTACTGTGGTGATGGCTCCCATCAAATGATTTTTCACATCTTCGTCTTTCTCTAACAAGTAATAATCATAGACGCCGTAAATCGCGAAAAGAAAACCATTTAATGCATGAGTTGGGTTTTCTTCAGGATATTCTTCAAACCATAAGTAGCCTTCTTGATCTATGAGTGATACCCATGTTTCATTATCCTCTTTTACATCCTCCATGCTTTGAAAAGTTTTTTCAGCCGCAGTGAGATAGTCTTCTTTTCCTGTGGAGCGATAAAGTCTTGTAAAAGTAGAGAGAACTTCACCTTGTGCCATCGCAGAATACCATGGTCCTTTTAAAACATCTTCTTCATCACCATGAAGATTGAAGTCGATTGAATAAGGAAAATACCAGGCACCCTCATGTTCATCTGCCATCTCAAGAAGCTTTTCCCCGTATAATTCAGCTTTTTCTAGGTACGCCTGATCACCTTTTTGGTCATAGCTTTTTAGAAATGATTTGGCATACAATCCGATCTTTAACGGATTGTAATAGAGATCCTCTCCGTTTTTCGTTAAAATAATACCCTTCTCATCTGTTGGAAAATCTGGATTTAAGGGCACAACGGATCCGCTATATGGCACTTTATCTAATGGTAAATCGACGAGATCAAACGTTTCTAAGCGAAAGCCATACTCTTCATTAATTTCCGCCCCTGTCATCACTTGATTAAATAGGACAGAACCTATTAATAGAATCACAACAGTAAATGTGAATACGTACACGTTTTTCTTAAGTATCTTCCCCACTTTTTAAATCCCCCATATCCTTTTATGTAACTTCAATTCCCATTTATGACAATTATTAGATTACCATAGAATGACAGATAATAGAGGGGAACTTAAAAACCTTTCCCACATTCTTTGTTAATTTCTTCACAATTTCTTAACACACAAAATCGCTCAAACACGTTATGCTAGAGTCAAATGGGATAGTCAAGGAAGGAGGTTGTGTTCATGGGAGTCCAACTCCGTAAAGGCATGATTGATCGTCGAACCTACCTAATTCGTAAGCTACTGAATTCACCTGATAACCGGAAAGATCTTAGTAAGTTACACCAGCTCACGTTAACCGAGCTTGAGAAGATGTATGCGAATGATAGTCGGAATAAACAAGTGTTGTAGATGGTAATGAAGTTCAATAGATAATTAAACCGCGTATTGTCCGCCTCGGGCGGACAATACGCGGTTTTTGTTTGTTGAGGGGGTCAGGCTCGAGCCTGACCCCCTACGATTTCTACTCTATTAAAATGCAAACCTGCTCGCTTACGTAAGTGATTCTCTAGCCCTCCATCATAAGCTACGATAAAACAAGTCGCTGGACCAGAAGATTTATAGAGATCAAGTTCAGCCCGAACCATCCTCTCCTCAACCTCCACATCCTCCTCTACAAGCTCATTCAACTCATAAAGAATCCCTTTTGAACCTACGGGAAGAACTGCTTGAACACCATCCTGCTCACTGATCCAGCAAAACAGGTCAAGTGGAGCGATCTCACTTGCTTCCTTCACCACTTTGTCTCCAACAAGAGGCTTGCCAATTACCGCGAATTTCGTTGCATCATCTAAACGGACCTCCGGTAACTCATCCTTCCGCTTCCCAACGACCACAACGCCAAGCGCCGATTGAAGCATTGGCATGTTCGTTTCCGAGCTCCCTGTAATCGTGATCTCATGGTTGAACCCAAGCTCTCGTTTTCCACGTTCCACCCCGCTTACGAGCGCTTCCCACTCACGGTCTCCACAAAAATTATGCATCACAACAGAAACCGGTACTCCGCCAAGAGCGATGTTTTCCATCACCGCGACGCGAAACGCATAATAAGAAACAACATCGTATGGAACCGCTACATGATCTTGTTCTTTCATGCCAATCGCGCCGCTGTTATCGCTTGTGATGATGAGGGTTTCGGCGCCAAGTTCAATAACTGTGCCATCTCTCATAAGCTTGCGAGTCCTCTTTTCTCAAAAACCGGCACAAGGCGCGGGATTAAAATCAATGCAAGAGCGAGGTTCAAGACTGATGCAATTAACAGACTCGGAACCACTGCCACGTAAAATCCTGTGCCTAAGAGGAATAAGAACGGAAGCGGTGCGACAAGTCCATTCCCGATCGCAAACGTAGCGGATGCCCACTTCGACTTTTTCGCTTCATACAGTTTTCCAAATAGCCAGACGAGTGCGGACATTTCCGCTGCGATGAAGACGTGCATTGGACCGAGTGGAAAACCGACGATCAGCGCAGATAACAGATGCCCGAAGCTTGCGATTAACGCCCCGCTTCTTTTTCCAAGAAGAACTGCGGCGATAAGCGCTGGAAAAGCATCGAGCGCGATACTTCCAACCGCTGACGGCATTTTAAGAATAGCACCAACGACGGAGAGTGCTATGAACATCGCAAGAAGACTTGCGCGTTTTCCAGACATGCGTTACTCTCCTTTACGCTTCCCGCCGCGGAACACCTTTGCGCTTCTTGCGTACTCAATGTCTTTTACGTTTAAGCGGAAGTTGACCACGCGTGCAAGCGCGAAAAAGTAGTCGGATAGTCGGTTTAAGTATTTCATTGGAACGGTTGGCACGTTCTCAGCTTGCTTCATCAATGTCACCACATGACGCTCGGCGCGACGTGTGATCGTCCTTGCGATGTGAATCGTCGCGGATGGTTTGCTGCCTCCTGGGAGGATGAACTTTTCAAGAGCCGGGGCTTCTTCAATGAATTCATCAATTCGCCCTTCCAGGTATGTGATCGATTCTTCTTTTAACTTTAATTCACGCTTTGGCGAAACGTTCGCCAGGTCGCCACCGCAGTCAAAAAGCTCATGCTGAATTTTTTCAAGGTCGTCGATTAGGTCGTTCAGCGAACCTTTTCCAAGTTCACTTAATTCCACGATCGCTTGTCCGACGAACCCGTTCACTTCATCGACCGTTCCGTAAGCGTCAACGCGCACATCGTCTTTGTCGACTCTACCTCCGATAATACTCGTTTTTCCTTCGTCACCTGTTCGCGTATAAATTCTCATCCCTTTTCCCCCTTTGATTATTTAAGCTGTTGATTCAGTCCATACCAGATCACGTCAACGCGGTCGGCTACGGCAGCGAGATCCTGGTATGCCCATCCGGTTAAATCGCGCCAGTCGCGGTCTTCTTTTTCCATCGGAACAATGCCTTTTGTAATATCCGTGCCTATGATGACAACGGTTCGTTCATGACGCTCGCTTTCCCAAGTGCGCCAAATTCCGAGTAGCGACTGCCAGATTGCTCGGCATTCTTCCAGTCCTGATTCGGCCGTTAACCCTTTGAGCCACTGTTCTACGCCTTCTAGAACGACCACATCTCCGTAAAACCGACTTACATTAAGCGGAATTTTCGTTTGATCATAAGCCGATTTCCAGCAATGATCTTCGGTTAAACCGTAGAAGTTCTTCACCCATTTTGTTTTGCCGTTATAGGCACCACCCGTAACGAAGTGCATCGCGCGTCCCTCCTTAGATCTTCTCGTTTCCATTCAAGCTCAACTGCCGAACCGTGCGGAACTTTCCATTCCCAAAACGATCGCTCCTCAGGGGCGTATTTCATTAACAAGTAGCGAATCACCCCGCCGTGCGTTGTAAGGAGCACTTTTTTATGCAACTGCAAATTCATTTGTTCTACGAGCGCTTGAAATCCCTGATCAATTCGCTCCGTAAACTGCGCGAAGCTCTCCCCGCCAGGCGGCGCATCCGCGAGCGGATCGGACACCCAGCTTTGATATTGCTTATCATGTTCAAGGTCGGCATACGTTTTCCCTTCCCATTCGCCAAAGAGGATTTCGCGAAAAAGCGGCATCGAAATCGCTTTTCGGTTCGGAAAAAGTCGTTTTGTCGTTTGCATGCACCGATCCAGGTCGCTCGTAAAAATCAAATCGTAGTCATCCGCCACGTCCGCAAATGCTGCGTCTTCACTAATCGACGGATTCGTCCATCCAATATACGCCCCGCGTTTATTGTCTTCCGTTACGCCATGACGAAATAATGTAATAACCACACGCTCATCCATAAAAGCCCCTCCATTCCTTCAACGCTTGCGCCAAGCACATCGCCCGTGATGCCGTTAAACCATCTTTGGCTATTTCGTTTCATTCCGAGAGCCACAAGGATCGTGACAGCACTTAAGAATAGCGTCATCCAAAACGCTTCGACTGAAATGAGTAAGGAAGCCCCGGCGATCAAAAGCCAATAAAACGGATAAACCCATAGGCATGACCGTTCGATCCCTTTTTGAAAAAAGGCGGCGAGCCCCTTCTCTTTTGAAGGCCGTATTAAAACGAGAAACGCACCCATCACAGTTTTACTAAAAAAGGGAATCAGGATAATAAGGAAATACGAAACGTCCTGCGCCAGTTGCGCGATTTCATAGAGAAACAGAAACTTAGCCGCAAGCAGGACGATCACCGATAAAACGCCAAACGCCCCAGTGCGCGGATCGTTCATAATCTCTAGCCGCTTCTCAAGATCGCGATACGAAAAAAACGCATCGCTCGCATCCATCCAGCCGTCAAGGTGAAGGCCACCTGTCAGCACCATCATAAACAGCCAGACGAAAAACGTTGCCGCAAGTGTTGAAAACGGCGTCCACTGAAGCAAGGTGTACAGAAGACCTGACGCCAACATCCCCTGAAGTAGTCCGAGTAACGGAAACGTTTGAACCGAACGCGTGAGCTGCTTCGGACCCATCGGGATTTCACGCCGAACTGGAATGACGGTAAAAAACTGAAGGTTGATCAGCATTCCCTGCCATAAGTTCATCGGTTCTCACCTTGAAACATGAACGATTTGATCAGCTCCCATTTCAGATGAGGCTTAAGCTCATTCGCAAGATCGTCATACGTTTTTTCTTTTAACTGCTTGCGATTGATTTGTTTCTGCTCTGGTAACCCTTTTTTCGCTCGAAGTCCATTCAGCCAAACTGTGCGCCACTCATCATTATGAAAAAGGTGATGCAAATACGTGCCGATGACGCGCCCACCTTCTCCGTAGTACCCTTCAGGCCGATCGTCAATCTTGAGAAACGGCGTTGCCGGATGATCGAAAAGCGTTTCGCCAAGATGAATTTCGTATCCCTGGATTGGCGAGCCGGTTTCTGTGTTTACCCCGCTCACTCGAATCGTCGTTTTCACTTCATGAAACGTCGTTTTTGCGGGTATCAGTCCGAGACCGTTTAGCTCCGTTCCTGCTTTCCCAGTATCTGAACCATGTTCGTCAATCAGCTTCTCGGTGAGCATTTGATAGCCGCCGCAAATGCCGACAACATTTCCACCACTTGCGGCATAGCTTTTTAACGCATCTTCAAATCCGAGCTTCTTCATCCACTGTAAATCGCTGATCGTGCTTTTCGTTCCGGGAATGATGATCGCATCCGGCGCGCTCAGTTCACGCGGATCCTGCACCCAGCGAATCGTCACGTCTTCTTCGTTAAACGGCTCGATGTCGCTGTAGTTTGAAAGAAACGGAAGCTGGATGACGGCGATCTCAAGCGAACCTGTTTTATGTAAAAAGCGATCGGTCAGCGAAAGCGAATCTTCTCCTTCAACGCGGTGGTTCACATACGGGAGCACCCCGACGATCAGGATGCCCGTGCGCTCTTCAAGCCACGTGATGCCATCTTCGAAAAGGGCTGGATCACCGCGAAATTTATTAATCAGTATTCCTTTTACCCTCGCCCGCTCTTCTTTCTCAAGGAGCTCAAGCGTACCAACAATGCTTGCGAACACGCCGCCCCGATCAATGTCTGCGACAAGGAGAACAGGAACATCCGCCATCTCCGCTACTTTCATATTCACAAGCTCGCGATCTTTTAAGTTCACTTCAACTGGACTTCCTGCGCCTTCCATGACGATCACGTCATATGTTTTGCGAAGGTGATCAAGCGCGAACGCAATGCTTTCAAGCCCCATTTCATAATAGGACTGACGGTAGTCTTTGCCGGAAAGCGTACGGTAAGACGTGCCGAATTGAATCACTTCGGCATGCTGATCGGAGCGAGGCTTCAGCAGGATCGGATTCATCCACACGCTCGCTTCCGTTCGTGCGGCTTCCGCCTGAGCGCCCTGCGCTCGGCCGATTTCTTTGCCTTCAATCGTGACGTAGGAGTTGTTGGACATGTTTTGCGATTTAAACGGCGCCACCGCGTAGCCTTCATTGGCAAGAAGGCGACAGAACGCCGTCACGATCAAGCTTTTGCCAACATCGGATGCCGTTCCCTGAATCATGATCCCGTTCATACGCCTTCCCCTTTCATCCGTTGCGGGATGCCATTTTCAACTACATACGCTTCGTCAGCTTTTGAAACGATCCATTGATGAAGCTCGCCAAGTTGCCTTGCATAAACGTCGACGAGACCGCTTAACGGCTCATAACCAAGTTCATTGCTAACGATGATTAGCGCTTCTGAGCGTTCATTAAGTTTTTCGATGTCATGCTGAATTTTTTGTTTCGTTTGTTGTTGAAATAGCTCGTCTTGCCAGTTCTCTTTTTGAAAAAGTTCATTGGAAAGAAGGGTGGTGACGCAATCAAGGAGCACCACGGCATTTTCGTTTAAAGATGACGCGACGCTTCCAATATCCGTTGCGCATTCCACTGTTTCCCATGGAACATTGGCAGATGCGCGATCATGCTGATGACGTGCGATGCGTTTTTGCATTTCGATATCGCTTGGCTGTCCACAGGCGAGGTAATGAAGGGTGCCGCTTGTTGGGCGGAGCGAAGCCGCTCGCTTTTCCGCAAAACGACTTTTTCCACTTCTTACGCCGCCGGTTATGAAGATTAGCTGCGCCATGAGGTGAGCACCTCCCTTAATCGCTCGTTTTCCTCCGGCTTGCGGACCGCAAATCGGAGCCACCTGCCGTCTAGTCCAGGAAAGTTCTCCGTGTGTCTTGGAACAATGCCTTTTTTCATAAGAAAGCTTAGAAGTTCCGATTGATCTTCTAATTCAGGGTCTCGTAGAAGGTAAAAGTTCACGCTTGAGTTGGAGTATGTAAAATGATTTTCCTCGAAAAAATAGAAGCACTTCTCTCGTTCTAGTTCGATCATTTGATGGGTTTCGGCTACAAAATCAGTTTCTTGGAGGCACAGTTCGCCAGCGTGTAGCGCCAGAGCGTTGACGCTCCAGTGCGGCTGAAGCTTTTTGATCGCTTCGATCACTTCTGGATGAGCCAACATGTAGCCGAGACGAAGTCCTGGAATGGCGTACATTTTCGTAAGGGAGCGAAGAATCATCAGGTTGGAAAAGGGGGCGAGAAGTGATGAGAACGATGAGTCATCTCCTACAAAGTCCGCGAAAGCTTCATCAATGATGATGGCGCAATCGTACCTTTTCGCCGCTTCGACTAAAGCGAGAATGGACGCGGGGTCATACGTAACGCCGGTTGGGTTGTTTGGGGTACAAAGAAAAACCGCATCAACGTACGGCATTTTTTCAGCCAGGTGTGAACCTAACGCCCATTCTCCTTCTTCGAGGGTATGGTAGGTCACTTCGCATCCCGCACGAAGGCAAGCCGTTTCATATTCAGAGAAAGTCGGTTGAACGATGCAAACGCGCTTCCCCGCTAAATAACGACCGACAAGCGTAATTAGCTCAGCGCCTCCGTTACCGATAAGCAGCTGATTTTCTTCCACGTCATGGACGTTCGCGAGCTTTTCTATTAAGCGGGCGGCATGCGGATCAGGATAAGTTGTGATGAGATCGAAAGCGTCTTCCCATGTTTCTTTAAGAGACGGCGGCGGTCCGAGCGGATTCAGGTTCGCACTGAAATCAATTGTACGCTCGGGCGAGTCGATTTGGAGTGCTTCGTATAAATAATGCGTGTTAGCGCCATGAGATGGTAGCGTCAATGAGGAGCCCTCCGATCCAGAGAATAAGTAAAAATAGAATGCTTGCGCGATTCATGATTTTGATCGCTTTTGGAATATGTAGCGCGCTTAGCTTCATAATGGGATCTCCCATACGCGCGCGGTTTGAAACGATGCCTTTGTATGTGTTCAAGCCACCAAGCTGTACGCCAAGAATCGCAGCGGTTGCCGCTTCGCCCCAGCCGCTGTTCGGACTTGGATGCTGTTTGGCATCGCGAAAAAGAACGTGCCAGGCGCGGCTGGTGGTCGAGTGCTCCGGCCGTTTGACGAGAATCATACAAATACCGGTTAGCCGCGCTGGAATCCAGTTCACCACGTCATCAAGCTTTGCGGATGCGTAGCCGAATTCTCCGTACTTATCGTTTCGATAGCCGACCATGGAATCACACGTATTGATGGCGCGATAGACAACCGCGCCGACACTTCCGCCAATTAGCGCCCAGAATAAAGGAGCTGTGATGCCGTCGCTCGTGTTTTCAGCGACCGTTTCAACGGTACCGCGTACGACTTCGCTTTCGTTGAGGTTTGCTGTGTCACGACCGACGATCCAGGAGAGCTTTTCGCGCGCTTCTGTCATATGACCGTCTTGTAGCGGTTCGTAAACATCAAGCGCGGCATTCCGCAGGCTTTTTTGTGCGATCGTAGTGGCGATCAGGATCGCTTCATAAAATATACCGACGAGCGGGTGAAGCGTGTAGGCAATGGTAACGGTAAGACCGGTGATGCTGATGACGGTGACGATCACGGTTAGTATCATGAGCGCACCTTTTTGCTTGCGGTTCTGGCCGTTGTTCCAGCGTTTTTCAAGGAAGCTTATGAGCTTGCCAAATCCCTTTACCGGATGCGGCCAATTGGGCGGATCGCCAATCAGGCGATCCAGGAAAAACGCTACGGTGATAGCAAGCAGGTGGTTTAAAATCATTTCGAGAGCCTCAAGCGATAGTTCTCAAGCGCCTCCGTCGTACACGTATAAACGCCTTCACTGATCAGTTTTCCAAGCGTTGTAATCGTTCCGGCATACGCCTGGTGCTCGCCTCGCTGAGTGGCGGCAATCAGGATGCTGTCGGTTGACGTTCCGGTTGCCGTGGTGCCTGTCACCGCGTCTTTTACTTGCTGGTCGTGCATTACTTTTACTTTCGCTTCCGTTGCCGTCATAATGCTTTGAATGAACGCTTCGTCTGTGAGCGTGCCATTCACGAAAACCCACGTATTAATCGTTCCCGGAAGCGGTTCGTATACGTGCTCACGGCTTTTCGACGCATCAACGGCATTGCCGACGCCAGCAGTCACAACGACGAAAACAGAAACGTCATCGTCTTCAATGAGGCGATAAGCGACGTCCTCGAGCCGAACGGCCGTCATCATGCCAACTGTTTCCGTTGGATCGATGCCGTGTGCTTCAAGAAAGCTCGTCATCTCCCCTTTATGATCGGTGCAGTTATACGTTTTATCGACGTGACGGTTTACAAAGGTGCGGTACCAACCTGTTCCTGAGCCAACAACGCCGGAAGACATCGTTCGGAGCGGGAATGGTGCGTTCAGGGTGATCATGTCATTTTGATGGGCAAGCCATTTTTCCGTAATACGAAGATCACTTAAATCCTCCGCCTGCTTTTCCGGCAGAAGCAGCATTTGCGGCTTTGGCACGGTTGGATGCGGATGCTTCTCGATTTTCGTTCTGTAAACGGACTGAATGCGCTCCTCGTTTAACACGTCATTTGGCTTGTTGTGCAGGTTGATTTGGCCATTTTCAAGAAGAAGAAGGCGGTCACAGTAAAGTCCAGCCAAATTCAAATCGTGAAAAATCGAAATCACCGTAAGACCCTGTTCCCGCGTCCACCTTTTTAACAAATCAAGTAGCTCTTTTTGATAAGAAAGATCAAGGTGATTCGTTGGCTCGTCTAGCAAAAGAATTTCAGGTTCTTGCGCTAGCGCCTGAGCGAGAAAAACGCGCTGGCGCTCACCGCCAGAAAGCTCATTCACGTAGTGATCTTCAAAACTTGCGATGCCGGTTTGCGCCATCGTGCGCTGGACGACGGCTTCGTCATGTTCGCTCCACGATTGGAACCAGCCGGATTGATGGGCGTAGCGACCGAGCGAAACGGTTTCTTTGACCGTGTACGGAAAAGCCTGCTCCGCGTGCTGTGGCAGGACCGCGAGCACGCGCGCCAGCTGTTTCGCTGAGTAGCTTGCAATCGGCTTTTCTTTTAGCAAAATGGAGCCTGATTTTGCTTTTAAAATGCCGCTAACCATTTTAAAAATCGTCGTTTTCCCGCTTCCATTTGGACCAACGATTCCGAGCAACTCGCCTCTCTCTACATCAAACGAGATGTCGTCGAGCACGTCGTGACCGGGGTATCCTCCTGTAACAGATTGTACGCTAAGCATGCTTATCCTCTACTTTCTTTACGTCTTCGAATTAAAATAATGGCAAAAACCGGCGCACCAATGAGCGATGTGATCACGCCGATTGGAAGCTCTGTTGGTGAAATGATCGTGCGTGAGATCAAGTCAGCGACGATCAGAAAAGCGGCACCGAGTAAAATTGAGAGCGGCAGTAAATGGCGATGATCCGGTCCCCATAAGAGGCGCGTTAAGTGCGGAATCACGAGACCAACAAAGCCGATCGTTCCAGACACAGCGACGGCCGCGCCTGTTAAAATCGAGCCGCCAATCAGGATCCAGAGCTTTCGTTTCGCAACGTTTACGCCGATATGCTGAGCGCGCTCTTCGCCAAACGACATGGCGTTCAGCTCTTTCGTACTAAAAAGGAGAATGCCTGCGCCAATGATGAAAAAGGGCAGGATAATCCCGATATATTCCCAGCCGCGCATGGACACGCTTCCGAGGAGCCAGCCGATGATCTGTCTTAGTTCCTCTCCGGTTAGCGCGATCATGAGCGATAGGAGCGAGCCAAGAAAGGAGCTAAACACGATTCCTGTTAGGATAATCGTCTCGACGCGCATCGATCGTTCGATTTGTCGTGCAAAGAAAAGCACGAGGAAAATCGTGAGAATCGAAGCGGCGATGCTCATAACAGGAAGGGTGAACATCCCAACAAACGGAATGGATAGGTTGAAAAAGAGCACGAGCACAGCTCCGACCGATGCGCCAGATGATACGCCGAGGACGTACGGGTCGGCTAATGGATTACGTAATAAACCTTGAAAGGCGGCTCCTGCTATCGCAAGAGACGCCCCCACAAGACCTGCCAGGATGACGCGTGGCAGGCGAATATCCATCACAATCGTTGTAAACATCGGATCTGTTTTTCCTAAGGAAGGCAGGTGCAGCACTTCGGTTCCGATTAATTTTAAAATCGTGAGCACCGGGACGGAAACGGTGCCGATGGAAATGCCGAGTAGCATCGCGGCAATCAAAAGCCCTGTCGCAATCGGATAGGCAATGAACCGCTTATTCAGCAAAAACATCCGGGTAAACCGCTTTTGCAAGTTCCTCTACTCCTTCAACGAGACGAGGGCCTGAGCGCGTTACGAGGTCCGAGTGCACGTCGACAACTTGCTCTTCTTTTACCGCCGTTACGTTCTGCCAGCCGTCGCGGCTTAACACTTGCTCGATTGGGTTCTCTGTATAATAACCGTACGTTGTGATGATCACGTCAGGGTCTGCTTGAATGATCGCTTCCTGATCGATTTGGTTCCATCCTTCCTCGTCGTGCGTCACGTTCTTCGCATGAATCATCGAAAGCATGTCATCCATGAACGTATTTTTCCCTGGAGAGAAGATTTCAGGGGCAGGTGCAACTTCGACGAAGACCTCTTTCTCATCTTCTTCAGAAATGTCTTCCGCTTTTGCTTGAATGTCTTCAAGCTGCTGCTTCATATCACTGATGGTTGTTTCGGCTTGTTCGGTTTCACCTGTTGCTTGTCCGATCATTTCGATTGATTTGTACACTTCTTCAAAGCTTTTTGCATCGTTTACCACAAGTACAGCAATGCCCGCATCGCGAAGCTGTTGAAGACCAGCTTCTGAGTTATGTGCGCTTGATCCGTGGGCAAGTACGAGATCAGGCTTGAGCGAAATGATTTTTTCGACGTTAAATTCCATGCCGCCGATTTTCTCAATGTCAGCCGTTTCTTCCGGATAGTTCGCGAAATCTGAAACGCCGACAACTTCTTCACCAGCGCCAAGGTCGAATAGAATTTCCGTGTTACTTGGAATGAGGGAGACGATTTTCTCAGGGTCTTTCTCGATTGTCACTTCCTCATCGAGCGCATCGGTGATGGTTACTGGGAAAGCGCTATCTTCTGACTGTTCAGCCTGGTCTGTTGTTCCATTTCCTTCATTCGTTGCACCGTTTTCCTCGCTTGCGCCGCAACCAGCGATAATTCCTGTCACGAGAAAAAGTAAGACGAGTAGTGAATAAAGCTTTTTCATGTGTGTTTCTCCTCCTGTTAGTGTGATGTCTCTCTAAAATAAAAAAATCCCCACGCCGGAGGGCATGAAGATGGTCGAATGGAAGTAACGGCAGCCAAAAGCTACACCTGAATCCGTTCGCACATCCCTATCCTCGTAGGCTGTTCGCGCTAGATTCAGGCAGGTCTCCTGGCTCATGGTTCTCGCGTGCTGCTCCTTCCCATTCGTTGTGCGAACAGTGGATTCTGCAGCAAGCGACCATTTACAGTGGCGGGACCGCGCTGGAATTGCACCAGCTTCCCTTTTAAGTCTTCATTGAAAAGACACCTGAATCGATCACTATGAAATTTCGTAACAAGTTTATTATACATGATTGTATGAGTGGGGGGAACTGTTGTCTTTTTAGGGGGTCAGGCTCCTCTCTGGCACCGCACGACTTTCTTACTACCTTCTCTTCGTTAAGAAATACAAAAACCAGACGGAGTGGTTTTGCTCATCTAAGGCTGCTCCAGTGAACGCCTCTTTGATGAACGGATTATTCGTTTGATCAGCCACTCTTCTATAGAAATCTGCTGCGTCTTGTTCATCGTTCACTGAAGCATCCAGTCCCGCCCAATAGTTTGTCGGACATACTTCGGTTAGCTTTGGAGAAGGCTCTTGACCGGTCAGTTGGGTATAAATGGACTTGAACAATTTAAAGTGCCTTTTCTCATCTTTTCGAATTTCTAGAATGCGATCTCGCTCGGTTTCATTCGGAGCGAGCTGAGCTAACTTTTTGTAACACTGAATGGCGCTATATTCTCCGTTAATGGCAGTCGCAATGTCTTCTTCGAGGGTGCGATAGTATGGGTACATGATTGAACTCCTTTTTTGCATGTGATAGGCACAGTATATGGGGAGGGGGTCTGGTTCGAGCCTGACCCCCTTCGCTTTGTTCACGTCGATGACCCTTACCCCTCAACGGTTCGAAGGGATTTTCATATTTATAAAAAGCAGCAAAAGTGTCTCTCTATGGAGGACACTTTTGCTGCTTTTGTCTTTTTGAGGGGTCAGGCTCGAGCCTGGCCCCCTCCTTGCCCCCACCTACACATTCTCCTGCTTCAACGTATCTACAATATTGTTCTTCTCTAATTTCTTAATCGAGTAGAGCATCGCCGAACCAACGATGATGAAGATGGCGACGACGACAAAGAGAAGGCTCATCCAGGGAAGAGTAAACCCATAGACAAATGTATTTCTAAATGAGAGATACATCACATACATGATCGCAATGCTAAGTGGAAATCCGTACAAGATTGCCTTCATGCCATAGAAGATGCTTTCGTAGTTCATCATTTTATTAAATCCTTTTGGTGTCATGCCAATCGATTTTAGCATCGCAAATTCTCGCTTTCGAAGCGAAATGCTTGTCGAGATCGTATTGAAAATATTCGCGATGGAGATAAGCGATATCAAGGTAATAAATCCGTACGTGAAGACTGACATAAAGAGGATCATCTGCTGATCACGCTGTCGATTTTGGAACACATTGTAAACGTATAGATCGTTTCGTTCTCCTTCTTCAATCGCTTCCTGCGTCGCCATTGGATCCGAACTATTCATGTAGAGGTTCGTTTGAACAGTTTCTTCCACACTTGTATCCATCAACTGATTCATGGTTTCCTCTGAAACAATAACGTCAATTCCACCTGCGCCAGACGCACTCACTCCCATTGGCACCTCATCGGCTAAGGCTCCAATTTGAACTTCATTTATTAATGTTGCTTCTTCTGTTTCATAATTCATCGTGTAAAGTTCAATCTTTTCACCAGGTTCGGTGTTAAGGGCTTTCGACTCCTTAAATTGACCTGACTCGCGATCTCTATAGGAGATGTTTTCAATGACAATCCCGACCTCATCCGTTAATTTCTCCACATCCACGCCTACCTTTTTCGCATAAGCATGAAAGCTTTGGTCATCTAATCCATGTAAAACCGCATTATATTGGTATTTGCCATCCTTCAAAAGGCCGTAATCCTCCGTTAAGGTTTTTTCTAGATCTTCTGGGACAGCATTAGGATCCACAAATGTCGTGAGGTGTAGATCATTAATAAAAGTGGATTTTGTGACATTTTTGAGCTTCGTAAACGGCTCGAGATCTTCTTTCCCTACTCTCTGTCCACTTACTTGAATATCAAAATTGATGTTTTGCTGTGAGAGCTCAAGAGATTTTTCTAAATTCGATGTAAAATAGGACACCGACAAGAAAAGGATAATGCTGATGACAAGCGAGAAGACCGTCACTTGGTACCTTCTTTTATTCCGCTTTAAATTCTTCAAGCCAATTTCCGCTTCAATCCCAAATAATTTTCGAATAAACTTTGACGTTTTCACCCTCTTGCCAGTTAGCTTAATATCCTGAGTTTGTCGAATTGCATCAATGGCAGAGATCTTCGATGCTTTCCGCGCTGGCATATAGGATGAAATAAAAATCGTAATCACTGAAATCCCGCATGCTATAAGAATAGACATCGGTGTCGCCACCACGCGGAGCTTTTCCGTCCCTCCAAGCGCCCCTTCAATAAAGGAGTTAATGAACAGGAACGTCGCTGCAATGCCACCGAGACCAGCAAGAATTCCGATTGGAATACTGATGACACCAATAATCGCTCCTTCAAAAAAGACCGATGTTTGCTTTTGGCGTTTCGTCGCCCCGACGCTCGACAGCATCCCTAAGTGTCTCGATCGCTCCGACACACTAATCGCAAAAGCATTATAAATTAAAGCGACAGAACCAATGATGATCACGCTCATAATAATACCTGCTAGTAGTAGCATCGTTTTTAATAGATTATCGTTGTCCGTCACGCCATAGTAACGCAGCAGATCATCGTTAAACGAGACGTTTTCAATATTGTTTTCGCTCGCCAGCGTTTCTGCATGCTCATAAAGGGACCGTTTCACTTTATTTAAAACCACCACGGCATCGACTTTATCCGTACTGTTCATGAGGCTTTGGTCAACATAACTAATCGCTGTATAACCAGGTGCCCAGGCTGGCTCCCAGGAAGGACGTTTGATTGTTCCAACGACCGTGTACGTTCTGGACTCCGTCTTTTCTAATGATTCACTGGCACCCTCCACACCCGTTTGTAGCGGATCATTTTGAGAAAAAGGATGAAGGACCCCTTCCATCTGGCGTTCGCCAACATCGACTGTAAGTTGATCGCCAATCTCAAGGTTCATGCCTGAATTCGCTAAAATTTCTTCAGACAACACAATTTCATCATCATCCTTCGGCAAGCGCCCTTCACTTATTTCGATCGGAAAGTTGTTAAATCCCTGTTCATTGTATTCTTTAATAAATAGATACGGCTTGCTTTCATTTTGTGGCTCGTCTAATTTGGCATAACCGACATTATTGGCGAGAGCGAGCGTACTGGTCGATTCGTCTTTTTCAATGGCTTCAATTTGATCCGTATTGACGTTCTCATATTGAACGTGCCATTCGCCATCTGTTGCGATCGATTGTCGCTGGAGAAGATCCATGAACGAGACGCCAAGCGTGGCAACTGCGGTTACCATTGCGACAGAAATAATGACGCCTATGATGGTAACGAGCGTCCGCCTCTTGTTTTCTTTTAAATGCCTGACGGTCAATTTGTTCACGATGTTCATGGACGAATCACCTCGTCTTTGGCAATCCTTCCATCTTCAATGGAAATGACGCGATCCGCTTGGAGCGCGATCCGTTCATCATGCGTAATCACAATAAGCGTTTGGTTGTATGTTTTATTAAACATTTTCAGAAGTTCCATGATTTCGCTACTGTTTTGACTATCCAGATTTCCAGTCGGCTCATCGGCGAGCATTATCGACGGATTACTAATAAGCGCTCTTCCAATGGAAACCCGCTGCTGCTGTCCTCCAGATAACTGGTTTGGCAAATGCCCCAGTCGATTTTGTAAGCCTAGCGTGTTAACAATATTCTCAAGCTGGTTCTTGTCGACTTTGTGTTCATCTAATAGCATCGGAAGGGTCATGTTTTCTTCCACAGATAAGATCGGAATTAAATTATAAAATTGGTAGATGAGTCCAATTTGCCTTCTTCTAAAAATGGCAAGCTGCGTTTCATCTAGCTCATAAATATTGGTATTATCGACAAGAACACTGCCGCTTGTCGGTCGATCCACGCCGCCGAGCATATGAAGCAACGTTGATTTTCCAGAACCAGATGGTCCAATAATGACCACAAATTCTCCCTTATTCACCGAAAAGGAAACATCATCGAGCGCCTTCACTGCCGTTTCGCCTTTGCCGTACACTTTAGACAGATTTTCTATTTTTAAAATTTCCATTGCAGATTCCCCCATTAATTTAATGTATCTTCAGTTTATCTGCCTAAAATGACGGTAAAGTGACTCTTAAGTGACAGTTTCGTCACCTTGCCATTTTTAAACCACTTGCTTGTAAAACTTGATTCTAAACTCGGTCCCCGCGCCCTTTTCACTGATAACTTCAATGTCCCCATTCTGGCTCGTCACAATGCTGTACGCCATCGCAAGACCGATGCCTACGCTATCATCGCAAGCATTCTTCCCCCTATAAAAGCGCTTAAAAATGTACGGTAGATCTTCTTTTGGAATACCAATTCCGTTGTCAGCAATTGTGATTTCGGTATAGAGCGGGTTATCGGTATAGGAAAGTGAAATGGTCCCACCCTCTCCCGTATGCTCAACACAATTTTTCAAGATGTTAAGAAGCGCCTCAGACGTCCAGTTGAAATCACCATCGAATGTAATCGTATCATCTCCCGTGATCGAGAGATTTTGCTGTTTAATATCAACTGGAATGAGGATCGGTTCAATGGCTTTTTGGATCACCTGCCGAGGGGAAATACTTTCCTTTTTAAAGGCAATCGTTCCAGCATCTATTTTCGATAATTTCAATAAAGAAGAGACTAGCCATTCAATCCTTTCTAATTGAACGCGGATGTTTGTCGTGAACTCAACCCGCTTCCTCTCATCTAACTTCGGATCACTCACTAAATCCACCATGACGAGCATGGAAGTGAGCGGCGTTTTGAGCTGGTGCGAGATGTCTGAAATGGCGTTGGTTAGCTTTATTTTATCTTCTTGTAAAAGGGCATGCTGCTCTGAAAGCATCATTGTCACCTTATAAATGTCATTCTTTAAAATACTGAGCTCGCCCTCATGATTGTTTCTGACATCAAGCGTGTAATCGCCACTACTGACCTGCCTTAAATAGCCGGAAAGCTGCTCAATCTCACGGTAGCGCCACCTTGTAAAAAGCACAAAGCAACTGACGAGCAGGAGCGATGTGATGAAGGTGAAAAGCGCCGCATAAAAAGAGAGTGTGAACGCAGCGAGCCCCGTGGCGAGCACAATAATACCGGAAAGAATGAGAACAAAAAGCCGAATTTCGCGATTACGCCACAACCTAATCACCCACCTTATAACCTAAACCACGTACAGTTTTAATGATTTTCGGGCTCTGTGGGTTATCCTCTAGCTTTTCGCGAAGCCGCTTGATGTAGACTGTCAGCGTATTGTCGTTAACGAAATCACCAGCCACATCCCATATCCGTTCTAATAATTGATTTCTCGTTAAAACCTGTCCAACATGATTAGCGAAAATGAGGAAAAGCCTGTACTCAAGAGCCGTGAGGAGCACTTCCTCACCTTTCTTATATACTTTCCCTTCAAGCATATTGATTCGAATATCTTCAACCGTAATGACGTTTGTTGATTGTGGCTGCGGCTGCTTATTGTAACGACGCAACACTGACTTAATTCGTGAAAGTAGCTCACGAATGCGAAACGGCTTTGTGATGTAATCATCCGCCCCCATATCAAGCCCCATCACCACATTCACTTCATCATCAAATGCTGTGAGAAAAATAACCGGTACATCACGACGTTTCTTCACAAACTCACAAAGATCATATCCGCTACCATCTGGTAAGGATAAATCAAATAAACACAAATCGATTTTATGTAATTGCTCCGTAAGCACGTTCCGGGCCGATTGAGTATCATGGCAAACAATCGTCTCATACCCCTCGTTTTGCAAGGAATAGTCGAGTCCCGTCGCAATCGTTTTATCATCTTCAACCATTAATAGTTTCAATTGGAGCACCCTCCCTTTGGTTTGTTCTTTGATGGTGTTCTTTGATGGTGTTCTTTGATGGTGTTCTTTGATGGTGTTCTTTGATGGTGTTCTTTGATGGTGTTCTTTGATGGTGTTCTTTGATGGTGTTCTTTGATGGGGTCAGGTTCGAGCCTGACCCCTTCGCTATTCATTCCATTCAAATCCCTTGATAGATATGGCTTCAAAGTAACTAACGCCCTTTAATGAAATGTGAAAAGTGTCCCTGTGTGAGGAACACTTTTCACGCTTTTGTCTTTTGAGGGGGTCAGGCTCGTGCCTGACCCCCTGCCCCACTTTCAATTGTACAATATTTACAACACATATCCATTTGTAATTGCGGAATCACTTGAACCTTCCTATCACATTATAAAAAAGCCGTCAGTGGCTCACAACAAGTGAACCACTGACGGCTTCTATTTCCTTCAACTTACTCCTACCCTTACTTCGCTTCCTCCACCATTTTCTTCAAATCCTCGATCGTCTGCCCTTCAAACGGTTCACCGTTTACGAATAGCGCCGGTGTCCCGCTGACGTCTAAATCCTTCGCACGTTTAAGATCGTACTCCACCGCTTCTTCACCAGCACCGTCCTGAAATGCAGTGAGCACTTGCTCCGCTTTCTCTTCATTAGTGATTTCTTTCAACGTTTCGACGAGGTAATCTTCTGTATAAATATCCTGCTGTTCCGTTCCTTCGGTTTGCTTTTCATACATTAAGCTATGGAACTCCCAGAAAACGTCGTTGCCGAGCTCTTGGTACACGACTTCAGCAAATTCCGCCGAGCGATTGGAATCGACATTAATAAACGGATAGTTCATAAACGTAAATTTCACATCCCCCGTTTGAATTAGCTCCTGATCGATTTGCGGGAAAAACGATTGTTCAAACGATTTACAGTAAGGACATTTGTAATCACCAAATTCGATCACTTCCACCTGGGCATTTTCATCTCCAAGAAAAGGCTGGTTCATTGCTTCTTCACTCGACCCGCCCGAGTTTGATCCAGTTGTCATGATGATGACAACGACGATAATAACAGCCGCCGCAGCCGCTAATCCATACAACCACGCTTTCGGCTTCTGTTTTGACTTCGTCGCCTGGTTCTTCTTTTTATTTTTAGAATTTGCCATTATCCTTGAACTCCCTCACCTTGTTTTGAAAAAAGTTTAGCATCGACAGAAATCGTTCCACCACCGCTTATAAGTAGCGCGAGTGACATACCGAGAAGGGCGAGATCAAGCTCGTAACCTCCGATAAATCCCGTTCCGCTTTTCACCGTGAAAATCGCTCCGAGCATCACAATGATAAAAAGCGCAGCGACGATGCGTGTTCCGAGACCAACAATCATAAGCAGACCACCTACAAGTTCGATTGTTGCCACGACATAAGCTAATCCACCACTTATGCCAATGCTTTCAAAAAATCCAACGGTATTTTCAATTCCTCCTGCAAACTTATCAAATCCATGGACGGTGAAAATAACTCCAAGAGCGAGACGAAGGACGACTAGGGCGACGTTTGGTGATAATTTCATATATGATTTCTCCTTTGCATTGCACTACGTAGTGTAGTGTTCATTTTCGAAAAAGAATTAGGGTGTCGCCACCGTGAACATGACGGTTAACCCTAAGACGATAAAGACTGAATAAAGTATGGTTTCCACAGGCAGCGTAGCATGTACTTCTTTTTCAGGAGAAAGAATGTGCTGAATGCGGTCATTCACAGACGTATCTGCGAACGAAACGGCAAACGCGTGTCGCTGCCTGTACTCGTTTTTCAACAATTTTAAAAGTGCACTACTAAGGTCGAGCATATTGTTTGTTTGCAACATCGCGAATTTATCCGCCTCAATCTCCCTCAGCGTTTGATAGTGTTTCGATACCCATTTAAGGATCGGAACGTACCAGAGCGCGGTCACGAAAAGCGTGATGAGAAACTTTTTTAACGGGTCACGATGCTGTTGGTGAAATTGTTCATGACAAATGACGGCACGAAGCTCTTCTTCAGTAAGCATGTTCACAAGCGCAGTCGAAACTACGATCTTCGGCTTGATCAGCCCATATGTAAGTGCGATCGGTTCTTCGCTTGTGATAACGGTGATTTGGTTCAGATTATAGTGAACGATTACCTTCTTTGTAGCTGGGTCGTCTTGTAAAAGCGACACTCGTTTTGAAAAAGTAATGAACCGTGCAAACTGCTTCACGAGCACAATCACAACAAGCGTTAACGTTGAAAGAATCAGCACTTCTAAAAAAACATTCATCGATGATATGCCGATTGCGCGAAACAAGTTATGACAAGCTTCAAGAACGGTAAATATCAGATTCCAGTTTGAGAAAAGATGCAGACTGTACATCGCCATTTGCACGACCACAGCTGCGACGAGAAAAAGAGACAGCGTGAAAACAAGCCCTGTCTGTTTGATTTTCATCTTACTTCTCCTTTAGCTGCTTGATTTTTTGCTCAAGCTTTTCAATCAGAATAGGATCTGCTTCATCAAGCGCATCAAGCATATGATTAACCGCTAGCGGACCGAATTCATCCATCAAATCCTGCGTTAGCTCTTTCGACTGCGTTTGTAAAAACTCTTCTTTTGAGAAAACCGGCTTGAACATGGACGTTCGCTTCTCCGTTCTCTTCGCAAGTACGCCTTTATCAACAAGACGATTCATGACCGTCATCACCGTGTTAAAGTTCGTACTCTTTTCCTGATCAAGCTTTTGCTTCACATCTTTAATCGTCATCTCCGGACCATCCCAAAGAATGTCTATTATCTTCGCTTCAAGCGAACCAAAGAAACGATTCAACCCCGTCTCATTTGTCTTGAACTGCTGAATTTTCATCACGTCCACCTCACACTACACAGTGTAGTTTAAATGGATGGTGGGGTCAAGAGGAATTGAGGGTGTTCTTTGTGGGAGGACGTTTGTTTGCGGAGGGGGTCAGGCTCGCGCCTGACCCCCTACAACCTTTTTTCCCATTCGCCCTCTCTTCCCCTCCTCTTCTTTCATAAGCTAGTAGCATCGATAATCCTTGAACGAGCATGAAAGGAGAATAGTTATGATTGAACCACATGGCGGTCATCTAGTGAACCGCATTCCATGTGAAGAAGATCGCCTGGCGCTGCTTGAGAAAGCTGCAATGTTTCCAGCGATTACGTTAACACCATGGAATTTATCTGATTTGTATCTCATCGCAATCGGCGCATTCAGTCCGTTAACCGGCTTTATGAACCAAACTGATTACCAGAATGTTTTAACGAAAATGCGGCTCGCAAATGGGACAATCTGGAGCTTGCCTATTACACTTTCCGTCTCTAATGAAGTGCGTGACCAAATATCTTTTAGCCCCACTATTTGCTTAAAGGGGAATGATGGGGAAATCTACGGACTTATGGAAGTAGAAGATATCTATGAAACCAACAAACGTGAAGAAGCACATGCTGTTTACGGAACTAACGATCCAACACACCCTGGTGTACAAAAAACGTACGAGCAGCAGGCTTTTAATCTTGGGGGACCGATCACCCTCCTCCAACATCCAAAGGCACTTCAGGAAAATTTTCAAACGCCAGCCGAATTGAGAGAATCCTTTCAACAACGTGGCTGGAAAACGATTGTAGGTTTTCAAACGCGCAATCCGATTCATCGCGCGCATGAGTACCTTCAAAAGACAGCACTCGAAACGGTTGATGGCCTTCTGATCCATCCGCTTGTTGGGGAAACAAAGAAAGATGACATTTCAGCGGATATCCGCATGAAAAGCTATCATACTCTTTTAGAAAACTACTATCCGGCCGACCGCGTTATTCTTTCTGTTTTTCCTGCTGCCATGAGATACGCCGGCCCGCGTGAAGCCGTTTTTCATAGTATTGTTCGGAAGAACTTTGGCTGTACCCATTTTATCGTTGGAAGGGATCATGCAGGCGTTGGCGACTTTTACAATACGTTCGCGGCTCAGAACATCTTTAACCAATTCGCAAAAGATGAAATTGGCATTGAGATCATGGCTTTCGAACATGCTTTTTACTGTGAGCAATGTGCAAGCATGGCAACTTCCAAAACGTGTCCACACGACAGTGAATGTCACCTTCACCTGAGCGGTACAAAAGTTCGAGAAATGCTGAAAAATGGGCAGCGTCCACCAAAGGAATTTTCTCGGCCTGAAGTGATCGACATCTTGATTAATGAGGTGCAACAGCATGACTCTGAAGAAACTTAATGCCGGCATCCTACTCTCCCTATGATTACTTTCTATTTTGTTCTCATTACCATGATCGCAATGCTAATCGCCCTCTTCTTTGAACTGGGACGGCCTGACGTTATTCTTGCCTCCGTTCTCGTTTTATTTCTTTTTACCGGGATCATTACGCCGGAAGAAGCAACGGCCGGATTCTCGAATGAAGGAATGCTCACCATCGCCCTTCTTTTCATTATTGCTGGAAGTATTCAAAAAAGTGGAATTGTCGACCGCACGTTTCTACGCCTCTTAAAAGGGGCTTATTCGCCAAAGAAACGATTGGTCAGATTGCTCTTTCCTATCTCGTTGATTTCCGCATTCGTGAACAATACGCCGATCGTCATCGCTTCCACGCCAATGGTGAAAAAATGGTGTACGGAAAATGGTATTTCGCCTTCTAAATTTCTCATTCCACTTTCTTACGCAACCATTCTCGGCGGTACGATTACGATAATCGGGACATCAACCAATTTGGTCGTTCACGGTCTTCTTGTTGAAAACGGCTATGCTGGCTTTTCTTTTTTTCAGCTTAGCGCTATTGGTATTCCAATTACATTACTCGGACTCTTGTATTTGGTTCTATTTAGTGATCACCTGCTACCAGGGCGTGGTATTTCAAATCTCTCTGAGCCGGTGCTTAAGGAGTACACCGGTGAAGCGCTCATCACTGCCCAATTTCCTTATCGAAATCTTACGGTGAAAGAAGCGCAGCTAAGGAGCTTGAAAGGATTATTTCTCGTCAGCATTTTACGTAACGAACATGCGATAGCGCCCGTATCAGGCAACACAATTTTAAAAGAAGGTGACCGGCTCGTGTTTAGCGGTGATATTTCAACAATTACCGATATCCAGCGGATGAAAGGGCTCGAACTGCAAGAAAGCACAGGTTCGTCTTTTCCAGACCACCACCGGCTCGTGGAAGGAATCGTCACCCATCATTCTTCCCACCTTTTTAAAAAGGTGAAAGACACCAACTTTAGAAGCCTTCATCAAGCTGCGGTAATTGCTGTTCATCGACATAACCAGCGTTTGCAAACGAAAATCGGTGATATTGTGTTAAAGCCTGGGGACGTGCTGTTAATGGTGGCTGGAGAACAGTTTGATAAGAAAAACGATTTCTATGCCATTACACCAATCGATCATAAACTTGTGACCAAGCGACAAATGAGAATGGGCTGGCTATCGAGCGGATGGTTTGGAATGATGATTGCCCTCGTCACATTCAATGTTCTCTCGATGCTTACCGCGATGGCTGTGACAACACTGCTACTCTTTTTAACAAAGCTTGTAACACCTGGTGAAGCGCGGCATCTCATTCAATGGAATGTTCTGTTGATGATCGCTTGTTCTTTCGGGATTGGAACTGCGTTATTAAATTCAGGGGTCGCTACGTCAATGGCTGATTTCTTAATTACGTTCACCCATCCTTTTGGTTTATTTGCTACGCTTCTCAGCCTCTATGTCGTCACAAATGTCTTTACCGAAATGATGACGAATAGCGCCGCAGTCGTTTTTATGTTTCCGATTGCAATGGAAGTGGCCCGAACGCTTGAAGTTGAACTCATGCCACTCGCCATCACTGTTGCGATTGCTGCCTCCGCAAGCTTCATGACGCCAATTGGCTACCAAACCAATTTAATTGTTTATGGTGCAGGTGGTTATCGGTTCCAAGACTTTTTAAAAATAGGATTCCCTTTAACCATCATTGTGATGGTGACTACTTTAGTCCTTGTTCGATTTTATTTAATGGCTTAAGGAAAGGAGATGGATTTGATGAAAGAAAAACATATTACCTGGCACGAGGGAAGGGTGACGAAGCCGGATCGTGAAAAACGGAAGGGACATAAAGGGGTCGTGCTCTGGTTCACAGGATTATCCGGTTCAGGTAAATCGACGATAGCCGTAGAGCTTGAGAACGTTTTACACGCATCAGGTGTCCATACGTATCGGCTTGATGGCGATAACGTGCGGCATGGGTTAAATCGTGACCTTGGCTTCAGTGATGAGGACAGGGTCGAGAACATCAGGAGAATTGGTGAAGTGTCTCGGCTATTTGTGGATGCTGGTCTCATAACCCTGACAGCCTTCATATCTCCTTTTCAAAAAGACCGCGACATGGTTCGTTCCCGATTCAATGAGGGAGAATTCATTGAGATTTTTGTAAAAGCAAGCCTTGAAGCATGTGAGAATCGGGATCCGAAAGGTTTATATGCAAAGGTCCGCCGAGGAGAGATTCATCAGTTCACCGGCATCGACTCTCCCTATGAACCCCCAACTACCGCTCACATCGTTCTTGATACAGAAAAACTGACCGTAGAGGAAGCTGTCCAATCGATTGTGTCCTATTTACAGAAACATGGGTATTTGAAAGGTTAACTCCCAGGCTCATGATGAGGGCCAAATAGTGCCACAAGATTCATCAAATTAAGGAGGTTTTAAGGTTTGAATCAGATTGTCATCCCACGCTTTTTTTTAAATTCAATCCCCAAAAGCGGTACACATCTTTTAAAACAGCTGCTTCTTGGGATTCCTGGTATCCAATATAATTCTCAAATTGGGTTATATGAGCACTATCATTATCAGACGGATGAAAAACTAAATCCAATTAAAAATCTTTCCCCACATTCTTTTGCAAATGGGCACCTTCATTACTCAGTGGATTGGGAGACGTTCTTCAAAGAACTCGATATGAAGCAGGTCTTTGTATTTCGCGATCCGCGAGATGTCTTGATTTCGTATGCTCACTTCATTCCTAAAACGCAAATAGACCATCTATATTCTACTTTTACACAAGAAGGATTCACACATCGTGATCGTATCAAGTTTCTAATAGAAGGAGGGCCAGTTTTAGAGAATGGAATTCCAGATCACCCAGGCATTCGAGAGTGGTATCAAAGCTTTTCAGGTTGGTTAAACCGTCCAAACGTGCACGCCATACGCTTCGAAGATATGATTGGTTCTGAACAAACGAAGCGGAAAACCACTAGCGATTTGCTTGATTTTCTAGCTGATGGAGTCGACCATTCCCTTCATCGAGAAGACTGGATTACCGCAATGATTTCAAACATCCGACCAGAAGCTTCCGTTACATTCCGTAAAGGAAAAAGCGGTGGATGGAAGGATGAGATGGATGATGAACTCAAAGCACTGTTTCAAGCGTGTGCTGGAGATCTACTTGAAGAATTGGGATATCAATAGCGGTTTACGCAGTACTTCTATCCTACGAACCTCTTTGTCCTCCCTTTATGGTGGCGATTAAAACGAATTTAGTGATACACAAAGAGTCCTTCTATGAGGGACTTTTTGCTTGTTTTGTTTTCAAAGGGGGTCAGGCTCGAGCCTGACCCCCCTTATCCATCATTTACCTCTTTTATTTCCCCCCTCGACCCCCACCACTCTGCCTTTTGTACTACATTTTAGAAAGCGATTTCAATCATCAAAAAAAGTCCATTAACTGTTATATATTTGTAATATTTGTCTTAATAAACGTCTAAATATCGCCTAATCCCTTATGGAATATAGAAACTTTTATTACAAAAGTGTTGAAAACTTTAGAAAGATGTTTAAAAAATGTCTCTTTTTAGATTTTAGCGGATTTGGGATGGTTTCAAGAGCGTCAGACCGAGGTATATTCCGAATTAATCAACGTTCAACTCTACTAAAACAATCCGGTTCAAAAGTCGCATAACAACTTGAATAAGGAGTGGAAGCATGAGTATTCAAAAAAGTGCCGATAGTTCGAGTCTGGCGGAAGTAATTGACCGTATTCTCGACAAAGGAATTGTCATTGATGCATTTGCGAGAGTCTCTCTTGTTGGGATTGAAATTCTAACGATTGAAGCTCGCGTCGTAATTGCAAGTGTAGATACATGGCTTCGTTATGCTGAAGCCGTCGGATTACTTCGAGATGACGTGCAAGAAGAAGGTCTGGCGAAGCAAAGTAACGATCGTGCACCTCAGTTTAGTGTTTAATAAAACCATTCTAATAGAGATGAGGGAAAAACATGAGTGAAAACGATGTGAATCATACAAGCGGAAAAATCTTATCGCAGCCCGAAAGCGGCGCGAAACAGAAACAAGAAACGGGTGAACGCCCGTCCATGAATTACGCCATCATTGGTGGCGTTGTTGGCGCCGGGGTTGGCTTACTTTCAAATCCTGGAACAGGCAAAAAAGTCGTTGAAAGCCTCGGCAAATCCGAAGCAGTAAGAAATGCCGGTAAGGAACTAAGAAGATCGGCACAAGAATTCATAACAGAACAAGCCATGATTACGTTGAGGCAAACGGCGACTGGTTATATGAGTAAATATGAAGGGCGTCTCCTCTCATCAACGAAAAAGAGCGGCGGAGAACAGCAACAAGCGAACGATGAAGTAGCCGCTTCCTCTTCCAATGAAGAAATCGATGAAATTAAAGAAGAAAACAAGCAGTTAAACGAACGATTAGATCGCATTGAAAACATGCTTTCTAGCTTAGTAGATTCAAAATAACAGACGTCCCTTAAGGGGGAATTCGATGAGTGTCAGCAAGAAAATTGCAAAGAAGGTCGCGGAACATACGCCTGAACCGGTGAAAGAAAAGGTTATGGACAAGGCAAAGGAAAAATTCGCTGATGATATGCGCGATCACGTGCAGAACAGCGTCCAATCAAAGGTCATTGAAGCTTCTGAGAAATTGGAGAAAACCAAAGAGGAAAACGCGGAAAACGTTCATTCTAAAGCGGAAGACGCGAAAGAGAAAGTACAAGATGTGCTTTTATCTGTTCGGGAAAAGCTTGGAAATGCAAAAGAAGCCGGCGAAGAGTTCCAGGAAAAAATGTCCGATTCTGATCAGAAGAAGACAAAAGTGAAAGGCGTTGGAAGTCTTAAAGGCGTGAGTGATATCAAAAGTTCACTCGACATTAAAAGCTCCACTGAAATTAAAAGCTCTGAAAACATTAAATCGTCGAAAGACATTAAACGGATCACATCTTAAGAATGAAAGGAGAATGATGATGGCTATTCAAAAAAGTGCCGATAGTTCAAGTCTTGCTGAGGTAATCGACCGTATTCTTGATAAGGGGATTGTCATTGACGCTTTCGCTCGCGTCTCGGTTGTAGGAATTGAGATTCTTACGATTGAAGCTCGCGTCGTCATTGCCAGTGTCGATACGTGGCTCCGTTATGCGGAAGCCGTTGGTCTGCTTCGTGATGACGTTCAAGAAGAGGGTCTCGCGAATCAGCAGAATGAGCGTAACGCACAGTTTAGTATTTAACTGAAATCAATTGTGAGGCGGATCGCCGCCTCCCCTATTACGATAGGAGGACACTATGGAAATCAAGGAAATTATGAATCAAGTAGCCGATTTTTTTAACCAGCATGTAGCTCCCCTCCATAAAATTACTTCCGTCGAAATGAACGACCAAGAAGGCTGGAAAGTGATTGCTGAAGTGATCGAAGAAAAAGAATATATGAAAAAGTACGCGAAAGATGAAATGCTCGGAACATATGAAGTGCTTTTAAATAATGAAAAAGAAGTGGTCTCTTTCTCGAGACGTGACGTCCGCTATCGAAGTGCGATCGGACAAGAAATGTAGGCGACGAGCAGGAGGTATGTGACGTGACCGTTTTAACGAATCACAAGAAAAAGGATCGACGCGCGCTTATACAGGATGACGAAACAAAGGAACTGCTCTCACGTTCACTTCAGTACCTGAAATCCGGCTATCCTGTCCACTATATCGGCCCATCAGGTGCTGGAAAAACATCTCTTGCCCTAGCTTTAGCAAAAAAGCGAAATCGTCCGGTGATGCTTATCCATGGAAATCATGAGTTAAATAACAAAGATTTAATTGGTGATTTTACTGGTTATACAAGTAAAAAAGTCGTCGATCAATATGTTCGATCGGTTTATAAAAAAGATGAAAGCGTGACGGAAACATGGCGAGATGGGCGTTTGTTGGAAGCTGTGAAAAATGGCTATACGCTCGTCTACGACGAATTTACGCGTTCACAACCAACGACAAATAACCTTTTCCTATCGATTCTTGAAGAAGGCATTCTTCCACTATACGGTTCCAAGTTAACGGAACCTTTTATCCGCGTTCACCCTGCATTCTCGGTAATTTTCACCAGTAATCCTGCCGAATATGCCGGTGTTTACCGAACGCAGGATGCCTTATTAGATCGCCTAATTACGATCAATGTCGATTACAAAGATCCTGAACGCGAGGCGCTAATCGTATCTGAGAAAGCGAACCTGGTCATGAGTGAAGCACGCGCAGTCACTTCCATGATCTCAGAGTTACGGAGCCATTGTTCGAATCACGGACCAAGTTTGCGGGCTTCCATGATGATCGCCACCCTCGCGATTGAATCTGATATTCCCATAGATGGACAAAACGCTGATTTTCAACGTCTATGTCTTGATATAACAGCTCACACGATGAGCGAATGCTTAGAAGAAGACCAAGAATCCGTAGAAAAAGTGATACGAGATGCTTGTGAAAACATGAAAGTTGTTAAGGAATAAAGGAGTGTCAACGATGAGTGAAGCAGAAACAACGGGAATCTATATTTTTTGTGCCATTCAAACGAACCAGGATGATGATTTTGGCACAATTGAACTTGAAAACGAAAATCGTGACATTTTTACGATTCGCTACAAAGATGCCGCGATGGTAGCGGCAGAAGTGCCGATGAAAATTTATCATCCAAAGAAAGATAATCTCTTAACGCATCAGAACGCCGTCTCTCAAGTGATGAGTCAGAAGGATACGGTTATTCCAATTAGCTTTGGGAACGTATTTAAATCGAAAGACGATGTAAAGGTTCTCCTTGAAAACCTCTACCCGCAATTCGTGAACCTTTTTCCGAATATTAAAGGCAAAATCGAAGTTGGATTAAAAGTGATTGGTAAAAAAGAATGGCTTGAAGCCGCTGTGAACGACAACCCTGAGGTAGAGAAAATGGCAGCAGCTGTCAAAGGGAAATCAGAAGCGGCTGGGTATTATGAGCGCATTCAGCTCGGGGGAATGGCACAAAAATTCTTCGCCTCCCTTCAAAAAGAAATTGAACAGGAGATCTTCGTTCCATTAGAAGAAACGGCAGAGTCGGCGAAAGCAAATGACCCACTTGGTGAAAAAATGCTTTTAAATGCTTCCTTTCTCATAGACCGCGATCGTGAGCAGGAATTTGATCAAAAGGTCAATGAAGCTCATGAGAAGTGGAAAGACAAAGTTGATTTTAATTATACCGGCCCATGGCCCGCCTATAATTTCGTCAACATTCACTTAAAGGTAGAAGAAGCGTAATGATACACAAACTGGTTACCGCGCCTTTTGATCTAGTCATTAAAGTCGGTGAGAAAATTAAAGAAGAAGCAGATAAAGAATTATACGATCTTCCTACCATTCAAAAGAAGTTAATTCAGCTTCAAATGATGTACGAGCTTGGCGAACTGCCAGAAGATGCTTATACGGAAAAAGAAGAAGAATTGCTGTTGCGCTATGAAATTGCGAAGCAGCGAGAAATGGAGCAATGGGAAGAATTAACGAAAAAAGATGGAAGGTGACGATATGGGGGACCTCCTCTACTTATACGGTCTTATCCCAACAAGTGAAGCAACTCATCCCCTCCCTTCTGTAAAAGGGTTTGATGGTGAGCACGAGATCTTTATGCTTCCTAATGAAGACGTGACAGCAATCGTTTGTCACCTGGATCATGCAGCCTATTCAGAAGAAACGATTAGCGACAAAATCAACAATGATATGGAATGGCTACAAGAAAAAGCATTTCATCATCATGAAACGGTGCAACAGCTCGCGAAGCAATATACGATTGTCCCGTTAAAATTCTGTACGCTTTATAAAAATGAAGAAAGCTTACGAGAAACGGTTAATAAAAACAAAACGAAGCTGAAGGAAACGTTTGAACTGCTTGATGGAAACGAAGAATGGAATCTTAAAATTTATTGTGATGACGAGCAGATCAAGCAGCAAGTAAGTGAAAGCAATCCGGTCATTAAAGCAAAACGAGAAGAAATTAGTGTTTTACCTCGTGGCAGACAATTTTTCGAGAAAAAGAAAATGGATGAGCTGATCAATCAAGAACTCGAAGATGAGAAAAACCGTTTTTGTGAAGACATTCATGAAAAGCTTAAGAGCGTTTCTCTCTACGGAAGTATTAAGAAAACCTGGGGTAAGGATGTAACGGGCCGTAAGGAAAAAATGGCGTGGAATAGCGTTTTTCTCCTCCCTTCGCCTAACGTGGAGACGTTTTTAAACAACGTCGAGCAATACGAGGGAGATTTTGAAGAAGCCGGATGGAAATTTGAAGTATCTGGACCATGGCCACCCTACCATTTTTCTAGCTTTTCTTAGTGAAGACAGTGAGGATGAATTGCCATGACGGTACGAGAAACCATTGAAAATAAAGACATTGCCCTTATCGATATTTTAGACGTCATTCTTGATAAAGGGGTGGCGATTAAAGGAGACTTAATCATCTCCATTGCTGGGGTTGACCTCGTCTACCTCGACTTACGCGTACTAATCTCATCTGTAGAGACGCTTGTGCAACACAAGCAGGGTACACGAAAAATCATAAATTCAGAACAATTTGATCGAGATAGGGAGGCTTTGGATCATGCAGCACAACCCGACGAGTGGTCGCATCAACGTTGACCCTGATAACGCCGAGCAAGGGCTCGCCCAGCTTGTGCTTACGGTCGTCGAACTTCTACGGCAGATTGTCGAGAGACATGCGATGAGACGTGTTGAAGGCGGCACGTTAACCGATGAGCAGGTTGAGAACCTCGGTGTTGCATTAATGAATTTAGAAGAAAAAATGGAAGAGTTAAAGGATGTATTTGGCCTTGATGCGGAAGATTTGAACATCGATCTAGGCCCACTTGGCAACTTGCTTTAATTTGCTTCAGGTAAAGGAGGCATTCAGATGGCTATTGAGCATCAGATGCAGTCAAATACGATTGTCGATGTGTTAGAAAAAGTGCTAGATAAAGGCGTCGTGATTGCCGGTGATATTACGGTCGGGATCGCTGATGTCGAACTTCTTACGATTAAGATTCGCTTAATCGTCGCTTCCGTTGATAAAGCAAAAGAAATAGGCATGGACTGGTGGGAAAATGACCCCTACCTTAGCTCGAAAGCCGCCGATAACAAAACAGCCGCACTTGAACAAGAAAACAAGCAATTACAAGAAAGATTGGAAGCACTTGAAAACAACTTAAGCCAAAATAGGCTTAATCTAAATGAAAAATAAACTATTGGAGGGATTTATCATGACAGAACAAAACACAAAAGTTGAAAACCAAACACAAGATCAGCAGCAGAATGGAACGGATAAGAAAAAGTCCGGATTAAATGGACCACTTACAAGAACCGTCACAGGAAGTATTCTTGGTGCTACAGTTGGCTACCTCGCCACTCCAGAAAACGGGAAAAGATTAGTTGGCAAGATTGATCAAGAAAAGCTTAAAAACAAAAGCAAAGATTTTGGACGAGCGACGAAAGAAAAGTCAAAGCAAGCAGCAGGTTCAATTCGAACTTCAACCGCTAACCTTTTTAAACGGAACAAGCAGGAAGAATCTCCAGAAAACGATGAAACGAATGAAACGACTCTCGCTTCCAACGAAGCAGCTCCAACGATTGAAGCTGAAGAACAGGTTGAGACTCATTCTGACCAACAGCAGGATTCTAACGAGGATTACAACTCGTTGAAAGAAGAAAATGATTCTCTTCAAAACCGCCTTAGCCAGATCGAAGAAAAGCTTGATCGATTAACGAGAGCACTTGGAGAAGAAGTTGAAGGCGATGACGAGCAAAGCGAAGATGAAACGCCTGAGAATCAGAAGTTAAACAACGCTCAAGAAAGTGTTGAGGACGAGGAAGATGACGAAGAAAACAAGCCTTCTTCAAAAAAGCAGAAACAGAAAACGTCTCGTAAACCAGAGAATAAAAAAGACGATCAGGATGATGAAGAGGAAGAAAGTGAAGATGAGGAAGAAAACGAAACTGAAGCTCCCGGAAATAAGCAGATGAAAGCAGATACTGAAAATAGTGAAGACGAGGACGAGGAAGAAGATGATGAGGAAGAATCGGAAGAACCGAAATCGTCCTCTAACAAAAAGAAACGAAGCACTTCCCGAAAGTCGAACAGTTCGAAAAAAGCGAATGATAAAAATGATGAGCAAAACCGTGAAAAAGAGAAAGTAACGACACTTTCTAGTAACGACGACACATCTTCTTAATTACTTGCACTGAAAGGAGAAGTGAACATGGGTTTTGAATCAAATAAAGACAGTATTCTTGAATTTTTTACACACGCATCGAATCAACATGATTTTGCGCTGGATATTACGTTAAATGTAAATGGTGCACTGATCACTGGAACTACGATTTCAGCAAAAGAGTATTTTGATACGTTGAGCGATTCCATTGGTAACGGCAATGATGTCGCTCAGAAGTTAAGTGAAAAACTTGCGGATGCTGGACAGTCTCTAGAAAATAACGGCGATTCGCAAACCAATTTTATTCATTTAAAGAATACAAAGGTTTACCTCGGTGATAGCAAACCAACGCCTTCACAGGGAAAGATCGTGTGGCGAGGAAAATTAAGTGAAGTAGACGGATTTTTTCTTGGAAAAATTTCAGATTCAAAATAAGTTAATCAGGGATAGAGAAGGCATATCGCCATTCTCTGTCCCTTTTTTCATAGGATTTCTTCAATCAGGGTAGCATACGAATACTTAGACCTATGAAGGAGGAAACCGGTTATGACTATGAAAATCGTTACAATTGTGGCTTACTTCTATTTGATCGCCTCATCTCTTATTTTTTCAGGAGATATGTCTGGCGGAAACGATGTGCTCATTGCCCCTTCCGGCTACACATTTTCAATCTGGTTGTTGATTTATTTGCTTCTTCTCATCTCACTCGTTCGCCAATTTACGGCAAGTGAGTGTGATCAAGCACTATATGTGAAAATTTCCTACCTTTTTGCAAGCAGCATGCTTTTATCTGGAACCGCCGTTCTTGTCAGTGATTCAGTGGCGCTCATCTTTATCGCCGGTTCATTGGTTACGCTGTCCATCCTTTACGCCATCATCACTAAAAATGCTGAACGCTCTTCCTTTTTCAGCGTACCGTTCTCGTTCTACCTCGCCTGGACATCGATCGCCACGATCGTGGATGTATTCGTTGTGGCAGATGTAAATAACGTATCGCTGATTTTTGGGATGAATGAGCTAACCTGGACCATTATTATGCTCATTATCGGCGCAGGACTCGCCGTCTACTTTAGTCTTTACAACGACGATTTGATCTACCCGATCGTGTTTTTGTGGGGTTACTTTGGCATCTTTGTGAAAGACGACAAACCGTTGCAGCTGACCTACACGCTTAGTATTGTGATGATTGGACTTGTGGCGTTTGTGATTTGGAAGGTCGTGCAGGAGGTGCGTGGGCGAAGGATGAGAGCGGAAGCGGTTTGAAGGTGGGTTTGTCTTTATAGGGGGTCAGGCTCGTGTCTGACCCCCCTCCACCTCTCATTGTGCTCAATCCCTTACTGTGTAAGGGTTTTGCAGAAGGAATGCTTCACAATTAATGTGAAAAAGTGTCCTTTGGTGAAGGACACTTTTGGTGGTTTCATCTTTATGAGGGGTCAGGCTCGAGCCTGACCCCTTCATCGCTTCCTACTTACTCATCATCATCGATGCCCCACATCTTTCTCTGCTGTATATCATCCGATTCCACAATAACTGTTCCTTTTCCATCCGTTTTCACTCTTTCGAACATGCCTTTTCCCGTAAACTTTTTTAAAGTTTCACTTTGCTCTTCTAATACATGATGTAGCCGGTGAATTTCCTGCTCCATTTCTTCTTCGGTCATTTTCTTATTCACCAAGATAACCCCTCCTTGTGTTTATTCAGCCCTGTTACTAAAAGGACAGACTAAGTAGAAAAGCAATGCTTTTCTAAAATGATTTGAACAAGTTTCTGTTGGTTGCCTTCTACTCTCGTTACTCCACTCGTGTAGTAAAAGGAGCTTGCTTCTGAGCCGAGAAACCCTTCTTCATTGAAAAGGTAAACTGGGAGATCACGACCAAGCGCAATGCCAAGTTCAACATGGGTCCCTTTTCCTCCTGGAAGCAGAACAATAAGAATATCCGCTTTTTTTACTGCCTCTAATTCTGCTTCTCCAATCGAAGCAAGTTCATCAAACGTAACGGCTTTTTCAGTTTTCGTCCAATCGTATGTATGCTTGAGGCCATGACGTTTCAGTTCAGTAGCTAGTGTTTGCACGTGTTGTTTGTTTTGGAAACTTGATGCAATGTAAAAGTTCAATCGACTTGTCACCTTCCTTCGGTTACAACGAGATGTTTTTGAATTTCTTTTTTTAGTTTTTTTTCTTTCCGCTCTTCATACATCGGTGATCGTTTCATCTTTTTCATTTTCATTTTTCCAATCACATACCGTACAGACGTATTTTCCTGAACTAACTTGTTGTATTGAGGTTTCTCGACTAGCTCTACAAACCAACTGTACGCCATCAGAGCCGTAATATTTGCTTCAATTCGCTGCTCATCTGGTGGATCGCCCCACCAAAACAAATCACCTACTAACGCTAAAAACTCCAAAAACACTTCCAACTCCTCGCCCCCTCTGCAAAGCCGAATTTACAATAATGACCAATCTATCTATAGATACGAAATAGGAGGTGAAATTGTTTCAAAAGGAATAGAAGTGAATCTATCGGTGGAGTGTCCTCAATACGTGGACGATATCGCTATTATTGGGCGATTTGTCTTTGAAGGGGGTCAGGCTCGAGCCTGACCCCCTTCCCTATCGCTGCTCACTCTTCACCCCACACCTCATCCGGCACGAGGCTCCCGCCCGTCGCCCACACAAGATGCGTGCCGCGAGAACTTTTTCCTTCTACTGCTTGCGGACCGCTCATTCCTGCAAGGGCAGAAGGCTCAAGCTTAATTGCTTCTGTTTCATAGATCCATTTGAGCATTGCCTTCATTCGCTCATCTGTCACCGTGTAGACACCTTCAAGCATGGGTTGCATCACATGGCCAACAAAACCAGATGGTCTCCCGACTGCGAGACCATCTGCCGCTGTCTTATTGTCGATCCCAAAGTCTTGCACGGAAACTTGATCATGCAATCCTGTCATTAAGCCCAGCAGCATGGAAGGTGAATGCGTAGGTTCTGCAAAGTAACAGTGAACGTGCTCCCCAAACACTTGATGAAGGCCAAACGCAATCCCACCGGGTCCTCCGCCTACACCACATGGTAAATAAACGTGTAGCGGATTTTCAGCATTCACTTTTATTCCTCGCTCCTCAAACTGCTTTTTCAAGCGAAGCGCTGCTACGGCATATCCGAGAAAGAGGTCTTTTGAGTTCTCGTCATCAATGAAGTAACACGTTAGCTTCTTCTCACACTGCTTTCGTCCTTCTTCTACAGCCGCGCCATAGTCTGCCTGATGTTCCACAACTTGAACTCCCTTTTTACGTAAAAGGTCTTTTTTCCACTGCTTCGCGTCACTCGACATATGAACCGTAACGTTAAAACCGAGTTTGGCCGACATGATACCAATGCTTAATCCAAGGTTCCCTGTTGAACCGACGGAAATTGAAAAAGCAGAGAAGAACTCGGTGAACTTTTTATCAGCTAGAATAGAATAATCATCGTCCTTCGTTAAAATCGCATGACCAAGAGCTAATTTCTCGGCATGTTTGATGACTTCATAAATGCCTCCACGCGCCTTAATGCTGCCTGCAATCGGGAGAATATCATCTCGCTTTAAAAGAAGATCTCCTTGAATTTTGATCTGCTCTTCTTCCTCCAGCTTCGCTTTCATGTTGCTGATTTCTGAAATAGGCGATTCAATGATGCCGTTTGTTTCTGGAAACACTTTGTGAAAATAAGGCGCAAAACGTTTCATCCGAGCTTCAGCGTCCAGAATATCTGCCATCGAAAGATCCGTTGTTGGCGTGGTTTTTCCTTTTTGTGGATTTCTCCAATAAACTTCCTTTAATTGAAGTATGTCATCTAACAGCGGATGCTCGCCCTTCCACTGTTCAAGTGATTTTCCAGCTATAGTCATGATGGGTTCTTCACTCCTTTACTGTGGTAGGGGTCAGAGAGGGGTCTGACCCCTCTAAAAGACAGTTGTTCTCTCTCTTACTGTAACATTTAAGCAATACAATTGAATAAAGCACCTCCACATGATCGTGCTTTGACCATTAATCAAACGATTGGACAATGTTATTCAAAACACTAAAACAAAAGTGTCCGCCATAGACGGACACTTTTGTCATTTTGTCTTTTAATGGGGTCAGGCACGAGCCTGACCCCTATTTGACCGCACTACCGCACTACCGCACTACCTCACTCAAACATTTCCCAAATCTCTTGCTCCACTTCTTCTCCAACGGCACCGGTTCCGCCAAAGATTGTGAAGTAGAACGTTTCGTTGTCCTGCAAATACGTTCTCACTTTCGAATCAAGTTTGTTCTTAGGTGTAAGCAACAGGGGCTCGCCGTAATTAGCGGCAAGAACGGATCCTGCTAGGGCATCCGCAAACCCTGTACCCGTTGCGAGAGTTACGGCCTGAGCTTCAAGGTCAAAATGTTCGGCTATGGCGATGCCTGTTCCGTAACGATCTTTTCCTGAGATACGCTCTTTCCCTGGCAGCGCATTATAGACTTTTGAACCAATCACGCCAGTGCCACCGATCGCCAAAGTATGATCAACGTTCTTTAGCGCTTTTTTCGTCACTTCTGGCATTTTATCTTTATCTGTTAGAAGGATTGGCATCATATATTGCGCCGCAACAGGAGCAATGGATAAAGCGTCTGGAAAGTTCTTTCCGTAAGCGACAACCGCTGTATCAGAAGGCGGTAGCTTTTTCGCGATCGCGGCAGCCGTTTCATAGCGGTCTTTTCCAGACACACGATCTACCTCGATATCCAATTCATCTTCTAAGTAATTTTCGATGCTCGTTGAGACAGCACCTTTACCCCCAACAATCGTTACATTCTCCACTTGTAGGAAGGTTAGCGCAGCTTCTGTCACTTTTGAAAGTTTTTTCTTCTCTGTTAGGAGGATTGGCGCATTATAATAATAAGCTAATGGTGCAGCTGCTAAGGCATCAGGAAAATCTTCACCCGTTGCGAGCACGACATTTTCAACTGAACCTCCAAACTGCTGACGAGCTGCGATCGCCGCTGCTGTATAATAGCGGTCTTTCCCAGAAATCCGCTCAATCATTGGTTCTTCTTCGTAAACAAAGCCGTTTAAGATATATTCCTCGCCGTTATCGAGATTCGCAAGATCCGTTGCTTCCATATAATAAGTTCCGGGTTCGAGTACAAAGCCGTTACCAGAGCCGTACTCATCCTCCCACTCTTCATCCGCTACGAGCTTTTGCTTCGCCGCATCATATACAGTTACTCGCGGCTTCATCTCAGTCTCTTCGTCGCTTGCGGAGAAAATCGAGGCATAAAAATCAACTTTCTCATCACCAGTGATCTCAAGTTTATAATAGTCTTTGTCATCTTTATCAAACGTTCCGACCACATAGTCATCGACGTTGATTTTATTTGCTTCGCCGAATGTATTATTCGGTTCCTCTTCCATGAAACCTCCATACTCATCGTATCCTTGAATAGAGATTTCATTTTGATTCCCTAAGTGTTGCGAACGCTTCTGTAAAATCGATAAATCAACCTGATCATTTGATGCTGCTTGTACAGCCGGACTGGCTAGTAAACTCGTAGCCATTAAGAAAGATGTTGCAATTCCTAGTGCTTTTTTCAATCGTCTCGTTCCCCCATTTTTTTATTAAACACACTTTAAATCCACACCAATCTATCCTGGCCTCACCGTCCCTCTTATTTCACTAAGAGGATTATATATAATTTTTTCCAAAAGAGCTATTTGTTTCTTTCGACAAAAAAAGCACCCGCTGGGTGCTTTTCATCATTGTTTGCCGTCTCTCAACACTTCAATTAAATCATTTTCAAGAAGTTGGTCCGACATGTCAATCTGCTTCTTAATCTGTTCGTAACCTTCGCGACATTTCTCGATGTCCACTTTTTCACCTGTCTCGGTATTTGTACAAGTTCCTTTTGAAAACTCTCCAGTAGGTGACATGCTAAAGGAATAGTCCTCCCCAAAGAACGTACCGGTCGGGAAGCCGTGTCGAAACCCAACAAATCCTTTTTCTTTCGTTAACAGGTTGTCTCCTACTTGATAAAGAGGCTGCTCAATGCCAAGTAGTGAGGTCACGGTTGGGGCGATATCAACCATTCCACCAATAACCTCTTCCGTAACCCCATCTTCCTGGCCAGGTGTATGAATAATGAGCGGGACATTAAACATCTCTTTGCGATCGAATGTCACATCAACGAGCTCATCTAATTGATCTGCCGAATCAGCCAATAGCCCATAGTGATCGCCGTAGTAAACGAACAACGTCTCTTCCCAAATCCCTTTTTGTTTCAAATCCTCGATAAAATTTCCGAGCGCTTGATCCGCGTAATAGGCGCTTTGTAAATAATCACCAACAGGCGTTCCGTTAAATTTATCTGGTAAGCGGAGCATCTGCTGTTCCTCCGGTAGTTTAAACGGTCGGTGCTGAGAAAGGGTAACAAAGAAGTTGTAGAACGGTCCCTTTTCAGCGTCTTTTTCATAGATGTTGCTTAGCTGCTCATACATGCTTTCATCCGAAATTCCCATTCCTAATTGATCAGTAGGATCGATATCAGGCGAAGTAGCGCTATAAAATTCCTCAAACCCCTGCGCTGGATAAGCGGCTTTCCGATTCCAAAACTCAGGATCGTTTCCATGAGCCACGCTCGTCTGATACGCTTCTTCCTTTAGAAGAATGGGCAACGATTGAAAAGCGCCGTTTTCATAAGCCGTATAGCCGCTCTCGTTTTCTGCAGGGAAGAGTGAATTATTGACGATAAATTCCGCATCGGACGTATTGCCTTTTCCGATCTGGGTGTAAATGTTAGTAAAATAATGGCTTTTCTTAATGAGCTCATTTAAATTCGGCGTAATCTCTTCGCCATTCACTTCAAGCCCAATCACAAAATCGTTGAGCGATTCTCCTTGCACGATTACAAGGTTTTTGTTTTTGGCGATTCCAAATGACGGCGAAGCTTGATTCGCTTTTTGTTTCTCTGCAAAATAAGCATTGATTTTCTCTAATTCTTTCGCGCTGCTGTCTTTCCCAATTGCCGGCGCAATTTTTTCCTCATTAAAGTAAATTGTACTATCATAGAGGTGGGCTGGAAGGATCCCAGCCACAGCCACTTTGTATTGATCACTGTACTGTTCTTCCATCGCAAAAATCGAAACACACGTTAGAATCACCATTCCAGCTAGTAAAAATGAATAGCCCGCAGCGATCTTTTTGAAGTGCGCTTTTTTCATGTACATCCAGTGCCCCACTACAGCGAGCAGCACGACATCAACAGCAAACCAGACATCGTTCCACTGCATTAACGAGGTAATCGAATCTCCAACATCCGCTGTTTGACCAGCTTGATTTACTAATTCTAGTGATAGAAGACTACTATAATACCGTTCATAGAGAACGTCACCGTAGAGTAGTAGTGAAAGTAACCCATATAATCCAAGCGAAATAAGCGCTGCCCTTTTCTTTGTTGAGAATAAAAGCATACTTGTTAAAAAGAGTGTCAGCCCCGCCGCTCCCACTAAAATTAATCCAATATTGGCTTCGCCAATCATTTGGTGAGCAAAATAGGCGTTTTTAAACGTCCAGCCGATCACCATAACGAACGCCCATAAACCTATCTTCATCCACTTCGTCATATATCTTCCTTCTTTGCATCTGTTTCTTCATATTGTAACAGAAAGTTTACACTAGATTAACAATAGTTGAGGAAATGAAAACCTTAGGGCTAAGTTACCAGTTCCACGTCTATCGACCATTTTCATAGAATCGTTTAGGAACAAAACAAAAAGCCCGTCTCGATAACGGACTTCTCGCAGTTAGTTTGGCTTATGAATTGCCTCAGGTTGTTTAATAATATTTCGTAACAAGCTCAAGCTCTACGGACTCAGAGACAGCGCCTTTTCCGCCAAGGATCATATACTTATAGGTCTCTTGTTGATCAAGAAACTTTACGGTAGCCGGAGAAAGCTCTGTTTCCGGGGTCAACAGGAGAGGAGTTTGTAAGTAAGCTGCCCGCAAGGAACCTGTTAACGCATCCGCATACCCCGAACCTTTTGCAAGATGGATGATGCTAGGCGACCAATCAAAATATTCAGCTACAGCAGCAGAAGTTCCGTAACGATCCTTGCCGGAAAGGCGTTCTGAATCCGGAAGCTCATTAAAAACATCCTCGCTAATCACGCCACTGCCACCAACAGCCAGACTGCGGTCATACTTTTCTAGAGCTTTTTTTGTAGCATCTGGAATCTCATTTGTTTCCGTTAAAAGAATCGGCATATGACTGCGAGCAGCGTACGCGGCAACTGAAAGCGCGTCTGAGAACCCTTTTCCATTCACAACGGCAACTTGATCAGAAGATAGCTTTTCTGCAACTGCGGCAGCCGTCCCGTAGCGGTCTTTCCCGGAGATGCGATCCACTTTCAGACCTAGCTCGTCTTCTAAGAATTTTACTACCTTATTTGAAACCGCGCCTTCTCCTCCAACGATCGTAACTTTCTTCGCCTTTAAGGATTTCAATGAATCTTTCGTGACTTCTGGTAATTTATCCTTTTGAGTTAACAACATCTCAGCATCTAGCTCATAAGCAAGCGGTGCTCCTGAGAGTGCATCAGGAAAATTTTCACCCGAGACAAGCACCACATTCTCCGCTGGACCACCCGCTCGATTTTGCTCGGCTACTTTAGCTGCCGTTTCATAACGATCGCTGCCGGATATTCGGTAAATCCCTTTCTCCATTTCACCAACTGCCGCATTTAATTCATAAACCTTTCCATTGTTCACGTTGTTCAAGTCGGAAGCTTCGATATAATAGGTGCCAGCTTTTAATAGATAGCTAGATCGAAAGTAAGTCCCCTCTCCAATTTCATAAGGCTTCACCTTATTTCCATCAGAATCATAGACGTTGGCATGCAGTTCCATATCAGTTGCTTTGCCATCTTCTTGTCCGATTGAAATCATTAAATCATTTTCTTTTTCACCAGTTAATTCAACTTTATAAAAGTCCTTATCATTTTTTGCGAACGTGCCTTGGACAAAATCGTTTGACTTTAAAGTCTGGTTGGCACTATTAAACGTATCATTTAATTCTCTTTCTTGAATCATGTTCACTTCGTCAGCGTCAGCCTTCTTGCTGCTTAAGGCTAATGCTGATGGATTGGCTAGTAAACTCGTAGCTACTAGTAACGAAGTGGCCACTCCAATCGTTTTTCTCATCAAATCCAATCCTTCCTATTCTTCACGTCATTAACTTGCTTCTACCATAAGCGATGGGCTTTTTTTCGTGACTCTTTTAATGAAGAGATTTATTGATGTCGTTGCTTTAAAACCGCTCACTTTCTTTAACAGAAAGACATTGTTTACATCTAAGCTAATCATACACCGTCAACTATTTTGCTTCAATGAATATAAAGTAACTATTTCTACTTAGAAAATGGAACTGATTGTTTTATAGAGAGCTGCTTTTGTTATTCCCTTTCCCTATCAAAACGAATCCATTTCAGCACAAAGAAGTGCACGTCTAAGACGGACACTTCTTTGTGTGATCTTCTCATAAAAATGGTGTCTTAATGCGCGCGTTTCGCACCTAAATACCTCGGTGCCCAGTAGCTTGACGTCATATCGCTAATGGTTACGCCAGTCGATGATCCTGCATGAATAAATTTATTATTTCCGATATAAATTCCGCCATGTGATGCGCCAGGCTTGTACGTTGTAAAATAAACAATATCCCCAACGGACGGGCTGCTAACCGAATCGGTTACATTCCACATTTGTGCCATCGTTCGTGGCAGAGAAATGCCCTGTTTTTTAAAGACATAGACAAGAAACCCACTACAATCAAACCCAGACTGAGGCGTATTGCCTCCCCAAGTATAAGGAACGCCAATAAATTCTGAAGCATCCGCGATCAAGTCCATTGCATTAAAAGATTGAGACCCGCTTCCGGTATTATCGCTTTCACTTCCGGAATAAGCAGTCCCCTGTTTGAGCTTTTCCCATGTTGCAGGTCCAACTACCCCATCGACCGTAAGCTTGTTGCGTGATTGGAAGTTCTTTACCGCCTGCTCTGTTGCTGGTCCAAAATCACCGTCTTTTGAACCTTTATAGTATCCAAGCGCTGTTAGCTTTGATTGTAGCTCTTTGACACCCTCACCTTTTACGCCCAGTTTCAGAATGTCCCCTTGCGTTACCTGGTCGCTGACAGGCGTTTGTGTCGTGCCGCCACGAGCTTTTAATGCATCAATAGTCGCATCATTTGCTACACCTGTGACAGGAAGACCAACGATACTTTGAAACTCTTTAACGGCTTTTTCTGTGATCGACCCAAAAATTCCATCAACGTTGTAATTGTAGTAGCCGCGATCTTTTAAATTCTGCTGAAGGGAGGTAACCGAACTTCCACGAGCGCCAACCTTAAGCCCTGAAACTTCCTCCTTTTTCTCTTCTACAGATGAGCTTGAGAGCTTAGTCTTCGTTTGGCTGTCTACAACCCCTGTTTGTGATAATCCGTTTGCACTCTGAAATTTCTTTACGGCTTTTTCTGTAATCGGACCATAAATTCCATCAACATTGTAGTTATAGTAACCTTTGTTTTTCAGCTGTTGCTGCACAGACGTTACTTCTGAACCACGAGAACCCGTCTTTAAAACACCGTCCGCCTCTTGTTTTGCTTCAGCAGCGTTGAGGGCATTTTCAGTCGCTTGATCGACAACTCCAGAGGCGCTTAATCCATTTGCACTCTGAAACTGTTTCACCGCTTTTTCTGTAATTGGACCAAAAATCCCATCAACGTTGTAATTATAGTAACCTTTGCTCTTTAACGTCGATTGAATCGAAGTAACGGATTGACCGCGATCCCCTATCGTTAGGGTTGAAGATGATGTGGCTGGAGCTGATTTTGCTACACTCCCTTTGAGCGCGTTCAATGTGTCACCCGATACCGTTCCCGTTATTTTTAAACCAGTTGCTTTTTGAAAATCCTTCACCGCTTGCTCTGTAATGGGGCCAAAGTAGCCAGTGGACGTATGGTATGTAAAATAACCTTTTTCTTTAAGAACATCCTGTAACTCTTTCACATCAGGGCTGTTCATACCCTTTTGCAAAGCCTGGTCACCGAGAGACGCTTCCACATCCTCCGTTTGAACATAAAATAACCCAGTTAAAAATGCCGAACCTACAAGCGTCTTCTTCCATGTAGAAAGTTGCATGAATTTCCCCCTTAGTTTTATCACAGCGCATGAATAGAGATCTTTTAACAATATCGGCTATAATTCGCTAAGTTTGAATAGATTTCCTGTTAAAATTTTATTATTCATGAAAATACATGTAAAAAAGCAACTTTTGGCATATGCTAGTACGTTATTACTAAATTAGAGACGTTAAAATAACAAAAGAAAAAAGCCTTTCTTTTTTAGCGAAAGGCTTTTCTTCTGCATATGAAATGATGTCACTCTGCTAGTTGGTTTTCAACATCTAAACTGATCGCTCCACTTCCACCTAGTAGTACGTAAGATTCTGACTGGCGATTGTTAATGAGCTGCTTCGTCTCATCAGGAATACGATTTTTCTCAACAAGGTATAGTGGCGCGTGATTTTTTGCAGCCGCTACTGAACCGGTGAGGGCATCTGCGAATCCCATTCCATTCGCAAAATACGTCATATCCGTTTCCATATAAAGTCGATTTACAATATCAGCTGCGGTACCAAAACGATTCTTACCTGAATATCGAGTGGGGTTCTGAAGCTGATCAACAACGCCTTTGCTAATGACGCCAGTTCCCCCGACAACAATCGTTTCATCCACTCCCTTCAGTGCAATCTTTGTCACTTCTGGTAGTTTCGTCGTATTTGCGAGTAGAATCGGATAACCATGCTCAGCCGCATAAGGTGCGATGGCAAGGGCATCAGGGAAATTCATTCCGTATGCCACAACGGCTTTTTTAGCAGGATCCATCCGCTTAGCGATTTCGGCAGCCGTCTCAAATCGGTCTTTTCCACTAATACGCTCAACATCAAGACCAAGTTTCTTTAGCTGGTCACGAACGGACTCCGAAACAGCCCCGTTTCCACCTAGAATGATTGCTTTAGATGCGTTAAGACGCTCGATTTCATCCACTGTTTGGTCAGGAAGACTTGATTTACCGGCTAGAAGAATCGGCGCCTTTAATTGATACGCAAGTGGCGAGCCGGCTAGTGCATCAGGGAAATCTAACCCTCGCGCAATGAGCACGGTCGTTGCCGTATCATACGTATGCTCGCTAACAGCACTTGCAGTCCCAAATCGATCCGAGCCTCTCACTCTTAAAATATCTTGTAATTTCGTTTTCACAGTAACGGTTGGTCCGTCCTTCGACTCATTGCCTGCCGAATCGACCGCTTGTACGGAAAATCGATACGTTGTATTTGGCGTCAGATTTGCTATTTTCATGCTGTTCTTATCGCTGACTGTTTGGATGACTTGATTATCCTGATAAATTTTATAATGGTCGATTCCACCTTTATCTGATGCAGACGACCATGCGAGCTTTAATGACGATGCTTCTACTTCACTTGTACGCAGGCTTTTCGTGGAAGGCCAGCTTGGTGGCGTTGTATCCGTGTCGATGCTAACTTGGATCTTCATGCTATCCATGCTACGGTCCAGGGCTTCTACAGATAGATTTGAACTTGATCCATCATAAAGATTGCTATTAGGTAAAGAAGAAGCATTAAAACTCGGATACTGATTCGCTGTGAAATAGTGATCGTATTTTGAATACCAATCTCCATTATCTAGCTCACTAAATCCTCTTTCCTTCTGGTTGGCTTCTTCAAGATCAACTAACTTATGCTTTTCATTATCGTTCCCTCTATATTTCTGAGATTCATCAATGTGCCAGATGACGAGTCCACCAGTTACAGTACGGTTCTGCAATCCTCGGTCATACCCGATATACTGCCGATTCTCGATTAAAAAATATTCGCCTTGTTTCTCCGTATTCACGCGAATGGCTTTGTAAGCCCCATCTTTGTTCGACTGAACCGAATACGTTCCTGACGAAGAAACGAGAGTAGGAATACTAAACCCTAGTTTTTCTTTTGACCATGCATCTAAATGAGTAGGCGTTTGTCCCTGGTATTCCCCATTCAAATATGCCCATGATCCTTCTCCCATTAAACTATGTACGCCAACGCCAAGAGAAGAGTTGTCTCGATCATATAAATCAGGTAATCCAAGGTCATGTCCTAGTTCGTGAGCTATAATTCCAATTGTCGCCATATGACCACCCTGCGTTTCACCAAACTGCATGTACCCTCCCTTACCTTCTAAAGAGGCAACCTTCACGCCATCTAGCGTAGGGACATCATTCAGGACCAGGCTACTGCGGTGACCCCAAACGCTTGGAGAAGGATCTGAAAAGCTTCCTTCACCACCTGCTGCGATTGTCACAATATGGAGCTCATTTGTGCTAATGTAGCCATCTTTGTTCGTATCATATGTTTTGTAATTAACCGTATCATCAGATGCTTTCAAAGCGTCCGAGACGAGCTTACTATATAACGCGTTCTCTGTTTGTTTCCCGACAGGATCCGGATGGTTATACGGTAATGAGACAGTAGCGATACCGTTCGACGTGCCACTGGATTCAGCCGCCGGCTCGAATTGGAGTCTTCCGTTTGAGACCTCATCATAATAATTTTTCACAGATTTTCCTGTACTACTAAAAAAAGTATTATTCCAACTTGCTTCAGAATACTTTATTTTCTTATCTTTAAAGTTTACGAGTAAAACAAGCAAGGGATGCTTGTCTACCTGATTCGTAGATTGAATCGTCACCTGATTGATCTCAGGCCGTTCAGTAAACCTTTTGCTATCTTCTGTATTGGGGAGCTTCATCATCTCACTGTGACTAGCGACCGCTTCCGGTACAGCATCAATCCCTACTTTTGCTCCAGTGCTAATCAATTTATTGTCTTTTAACATTGCGTAAACCCAGTAGTTGTTCTCTTCTTTTAAAATCACTTGGCCATCTTCCGTTTCAAACCAGTGACGGATTTCATCCCCAGCTGCTTTTAATTCAAATTCCAATCCATTTGGTTGCTTCTCCGTTCTTGCTTGATCAGAAGCCGGCGCAGCCAGCGTTGTAGCGTTCAACATAAAGAACACAAGAATCGTTAGTAGTCCAATTTTGTAAAATAGCGTGCGTTTCATTTATTCATCTCCCCGTGTTCGATATGGTGAATATTCCCTTAATAGTAGCACGCAAACCTGATTCCTGATAGAACTTTCGACCTACAAAAAATGAGAGATCATCGTATAAAACGACATCTCTCACTTTTACTAGATGATTCACTTCAAGTCAGCTAATTCTTTTTCGATATCAATGACGCTGTTCCCACCAAGGAGATTAAATTGATCATAAGAATTCTTTTCTAAAAGCGTTCCTGTACCTGTCGGAAGTCGGTTTGGCCATGAAAGGTAAAGAGGCGCGTCATTCTTTGCCGCAAGCACAGCTCCCGTTAATGCATCAGCAAAACCTTTTCCAGTCGCAAAATACGCTTGTTCGTTTCCAAGAGGAAGGTTCTTAATAATTTCCTGGTTCGTTTCAAAGCGATCTTTCCCTGCATACCGCTTATAATCTGTAATTTCTGTGAGAGCTTTTTCACTGATCACGCCGCTACTTCCTACGACAATTACATTATCATAGTTTTGGATTTCAGCAGCGGTTTCTTTTGGAAGCTTATCCGTTAAGGACAGATAAATCGGATAACCATTTTTCGCTGCGTATGGGGCAATCGATAAGGCATCGGGATAATTCATGCCGTATGCTAGAATTGCCGTCTCATTCTTCTTTGGAAGATTATCGGCGATAATCGCTGCTGTATCAAAGCGATTTTTTCCTCCGAAACGCTCAACTTCGATCCCCATAGCTTTGATTTCATCACTTACTTTGTTTGTGATTGCACCAGAACTTCCTAAAATGATCACCTTGTTCGGCTCTAATCTTTCTAACTCTTTTTTCGTTGAATCTGTGAGTTTATTATCCTCTGTTAATAGCATTGGGGCGTCATGCTGATAAGCAAGTGGCGTTCCTGCAAGGGCATCAGGGAACTCTCCACCTCTTGCTAAAACAACAGTCTCCGCATGATCCCATCCTTTTTGTGAGATCGCCACTGCCGTTTTATAGCGGTCTTTCCCAGAGAGGCGTTCCCCTAATTGCGTCATTTCGATAGAAGAGATATAACCAATCGCTCCATCGTCTGTCTCCGCCTTATACCAAACATAATGGTTGTTTAGCGGATCCGCTTTCGTTGAGTTATCATATACGTTCGAACTGAGTAACGTCAGCGGACGAGGTTTCGCAGTCGATTCTTCGACGACGGGAGAGCTCGTCGTTGGTGCTTCACGTAATCTTGCTGATGATAAGACTATCTCATTTTCTTGATACAGTTGAGACGTTTGATGCAGCTCCTTTTCCGGAAGCTCGTAATGATCCTTTTTGAAATAAAGTTGATTTCCACTACCATATTCAAAATCATCTAGCTCAAAATTAAATGGAATAGGATGAAATTCGCTATACAAGTTTGAATTCTCAATCGTTTGATAGACTTGCTCTTGATACGCCTCTAAGTTTCGTTCAGTAGAACCTTTACTTAAATAAATTGGGCTATTTTCCTGTACCTGACCATTGTAGGCTAATACCGCGAAATACCAACTTTCAAGCACATCTCGTTCATTATCATTTACAGTTGGGAGCTTGCCACTTTTCCCCTCAAACTTTTCGTTAAGAATTTGAAGGCCGCTGCTAATGTTGTAGGCTACATCGTTTTTCAACCGCTCCTGGTCGAAGCGCGAATCGTTTGTCACCTGCATGACCCCAATCCCACCATCTTCTGAAATGAGATCCTGGTTCCACGCGCTTTCTTCAAAAGCGACTGCCTTTGCAATTTCTGGCGGAATGTCTTGTATAATTGCTTCTTCTGTTAACAGTTTACTAATCTCTGCTTTCGTACTTGGCTCTTCTGCCGCGGCACCGCCAGTTCCAAATCCACTTACAATTAGTAAAGCGATAACTACTTGAACCACTCTTTTCTTCATTCGTTCCTCCCCTTTCCATCTTTTAGCATTGTATCAAATTCATAGATTGAAATGGGGGTAAATGGAAAGAAAGTAGAGAGTGGGGTGAGGGTGGGGGGCAAATGGAAGGGGTCAGGTACGTACCTGACCCCCGCTGCTTTAAACCACAAAAGGAGCTACCTCTGGCAGCTCCTTTTGTGGTCTTTATTCCATTTTATTCAGAAAGCTTTTTCAATACGTCGTCACTTACCGCACCCGTTCCACCAGTGATAGTAAAGTTCGCTGCATCTAATTCATTAATCGCATCTTCTGTTGCTTTAGGTAACTTGTTCGGCTGAACAAGTAGAATTGAAGCATTTTCTTTTGCTGCAAGTACGGATCCTGCTAATGCATCCGCAAAGTCCATGCCAGTTGCGACAAATACTTTTGCAGAAGGGTTCAAATCAGTTGCAATGGTTGCTGCCGTTGCAAAACGATCTTTGCCAGCATAGCGTGTTGCATCTGGTAGCATGTCTTTTACTTTCTCACTTACGACGCCTGATCCACCTGCAACAATGGTGTGATCAATGCCACTGATTGCACGATCTGTTACTTTCGGTAACTTGTCATCTTCCGTTAATAGAATCGGGAATCCATTACGCGCTGCATAAGAAGCAACAGATAGGGCATCCGGGAAGTCCATCCCGTTTGCAACAACGGCCTGCTCAGGTGAGCCACCCAGGCGCGCTGCAATGTTTGCTGCTGTCTCAAAACGATCTTTCCCATTGATTCGCTCTGTATCAATATCAAGTCCTTCAATTTGATACTCAACATAGTTGCTAACAGCACCCGTTCCGCCAAGAATGAAGACTTTCTTCGCACCAAGACGCTGAATTTCTGCTCTTACTTCTTTATTCAAAGACTTTTGCCCTGTTAGAAGAATCGGGGCATCCATTTTATAAGCAAGAGGTGCTCCTGCTAACGCATCAGGGAACTGATCACCGCGAGCTAAAACTACATAGTCAGATTGCTCCCAACCAGATTGTGATACCTGAATAGCTGTTTCATAACGATCTTCTCCTGATAAGCGCATTGTTTCAGCCTCGACTATACGAGCTTCCTCTTTTGCTTTTACTGTTCCGATTTCATCAAGGTACTCAGTGAATACTTCGTAGTCGACGAGGTTTAACTGATTGATTCGACCGGAATCAGACACTTCTCCCATTGTTGTATAGCCATCGCCACCGCCTGCCATAAATGCATTGGTTGCAACAGTATACATTGCTTCAGGGTTAATATCCTCATAGCCATTTTTTGTTTTTACATTCACATCAAGAATTCGCTCCCCTACTGGAAGCTTTTCATCAAATGAAAACTTTAATCCAGAAACGTGAGGGAATCGACCTTCAGCTGTTTCAACTCCACTAACTCCGTGCTCTAATGAATCAATAATTTCTTGACCACTCATTTCCAGTGTTACAAGGTTGTTACCAAACGGCATTGTCGTTAGTACTTCACCTAACGTAATTGGGCCTTTGTCAATCGATTCACGGATTCCGCCACCGTTTGTTATTGCGATAGTTGCATCGGTAAGTTCTTGTGCTTTCGCAAGCATACCATCTGTGATCAAGTTACCAAGATTCGTTTCCCCTGTTCTAACTGAGCTACGCTTTCCATCTAGATACACATCTGAATGGCCAACAACTTGCTGTGCAAATTCATCAAGAGGTGCTTTTAATTCATTTAAAAGTGCCTCAGCTTCTGGATCAGATTCATAAATGCGTTCAAGCTCGTCATCGTCACTTAAGTCAAGAAGCTCGTCATCCCAATCAGTCAGAACGCCCTCCGCGTTAAACGTTACTTCCAAATCACCGAGGAATTTGCTATATTCATTGGCTTGTACAACGAGTGTAGGATCTTCAAATGTGTCAACGACGACCGCTTCTTCGATTTTCGTATGGCTATGTCCACCAACGACCACGTCAATGCCTTCGACTGTTTTAGCAAGCTCCACTTCAACTGTTTTTCCAAGATGAGTTAGTGCGATAATTTTATTAACGCCTTTATCTTGGAGCATTTTCACCATTTTTTCTGCTTGCTCCTGATGATTTAGAAAAGAGATTGTGTCGCCAGGGCTTGAAAGTTCGTCTGTCGATTCGATCGTAAGTCCAAATACGCCCACTTCTTCACCATTCACATCAAGAATCACAGCAGGATAAATTGTGCCGTCGTCACCAGTCATCGCCATTTCATTTTTGTATAGAGGGCTTAGATCCGGGTCTTTGCTGTAGTCGATATTTGAGCTGACGATCGGGAATTTTGTTTGCTTCACAAATTCTGAGAACGTCTTTGGCCCTTCATCAAATTCGTGATTTCCTGGAACCATGGCATCGTAGTCCATCATGTTCATGAACTGCACATCTGCAAGACCTTTGTATTTATTAAAGAATAACGTTCCAGAGAAAACATCACCGGCATCAAGTAGAATCGTGTTTGCACGTGCAGCGCGAATCTCTTCAACAGCCGTTAGACGTCTTGGTGCATTATCCAAGTGGGCATGCGTATCATTCGTATGCATAATTGTTAAATCGAAATCGCCTGTCGCAGCTTCTGCTGGTGTTGACGGCGCAGCGGCAGCAATTCCCATCGCTAGTGCTGCTGTTGATAGAACGCCGAAAAGTGGTTTTTTTAAATTCATTTGTGTCATCCCTTCCCTTTCAATCCCTCTATTTATCGAAAAACTAGACTACTAGTTATTCAAACCAGGTTTGCCGCTCTCTGCTACGAACAGAGAGCGACATCTTTAATTTTTGAATTGATTTAATACGTCATCGCTAACCGGGCCTGTCCCACCAAGAATACGAAACTGGTTGATTTCTAGTTCTTCAATCGCTTGTTTCGTAGATTCAGGCACTTTATTCGTTTCGACAAGGAGCATCGCTGCTTCATCTTTCGCTGCAAGAACAGAACCTGTTAAAGCATCTGCAAAGCCTTTTCCTGTTGCAATATAAGCTGTATCTGTTTCACCAACTAATTCAGTTGCAATCGTAGCGGCCGTTTCATAACGATCTTTACCGCTATAGCGCTTCGGTTCAGGAAGCTGATTAAACACTTCCGCTCCGATCACGCCAGTACCACCAACAACAATGGACTCATCAACTTCACGCAGTGCTGTTTTCGTTGCGGCAGGAAGTTTTGTTTTTCCAGATAGAAGAATCGGATATCCTTTGACTGCTGCATAGGAAGCAACAGATAGAGCATCTGGATAGTTATATCCGTCAGCAATGACTGCTTTCGCCGGGTTACCGTCTAAACGAGCAGCAATGTTTGCGGCTGTTTCAAAACGGTCTTTACCAGAAATACGACTAGCATCAAATCCGTAGCCTTCAAGCTGATATTCAACATAAGTCGAGATCGCTCCTGAACCGCCAAGAATAATCACCTTTTTCGCCTCAAGTCGCTGTAACTCTTCTAACACTTCTGTGTTCAACTTATTCTGCGCATTTAATAGAATTGGCGCATCGTATTTATAAGCAAGTGGACCGCCTGCTAATGCATCTGGGTAGTCATCACCACGAGCGAGAACAACGGTATCAGATTTTTCCCAGCCAGCTTTCGATACTTCAATAGCTGTTTTGTAGCGATCTTTACCAGAAATTCGTTCAACTTTATTTTTGAATTGAATCTTAGCAAGCACCGGATCGTGGTCACTTGCACGTCCATCTGCTTCACTGAAATCAGAGTTAATGTTAATGCTATCAATCATCGTACGTTTTGCTAGGTTGTTCGATACGAGGATATGATCGAGCACTTGCGCGTTACCTTGATAGTTGTACGTGTAACGTTGCTCTGTTGGAAGCTTGTTGATCATGTTTGTTAAAACATCGCCTTCAAGCGTTTCGATTGGCTTTGAAAATTCAAAGTCATTCAAGTCACCTAGAACAACAACGTTACCATTATCCATGTTCGTCACAACTTCATTAACAAAGTTGTTTACGACCGATGCTTGCTTCATGCGCTGTACTTCACTTCCTAAAACGACAGGATGATCCGCGCCAAATAGGGCACCGTCTCCACCTTTTGAGTTAAAATGATTTGCGACGACGACGACTTTTTCACCATTAAATTCGAACTCCGCTGCAAGTGCTTTACGAGAATCGTCAAAGGCTTCATTTGTTGGATCAATGCGACCAGGGTTCAAGGTTAGGCCGTTTTCATCCACGCCTACCGATGTCGTTGCATCACCTGATTTTTTCTCAGGGAAAGTAACGCGATCAGGGTTGTAGATGAAGCCGACGCGAATATTTCCGCCAGGCTGTCCGCCATCTGTTTTGTCCGCTGGTGCGATATCCGCAAACTTGTACGTTGGTCCGCCTGCTTCTTCAATCGCTTGAATAATCGCTTCGTAAGACTCGTTTGCCTTTGTCGTGCCATCATCTGTTGGACCGTTGTTATCTTGTACTTCGATTAAGCCAACGATGTCTGGTGTCTTCATGTTCTTTACGATCGATTCAGCAATTTTGCCTGTTTTCTCTTCTCCAACACCAGGATAGTAGTTTTCAATGTTGTAGGAAGCAATCGTTAGATCACCATCAGTTGTTTCCATTTTTGTAACTTCGCGCTCCGTGTCTCCTTCAATAACAGAAGGGAATGTCCCGGTTGGGCGAATTTTAAAGTTGCTGTAATCATAGCTCACGTTTCCAGTAACCGATCCGTCAAGGCGATCGCCAGTCGTAACGTCAATATCAATGCCATCAACGTCGATGAGCAGGCGCTCTGGATTTGGATCGTCTGCTGTCAGAAGAAGGCCGTTTGCACGAGTGAACAGTTGATCTTCACTTGCGTTTACGTAAACAGGAAGCTCATCGTATTTCACTGGACCTGTTACCGTTGCATCTGGAATCTCAATGAGCATCCCTTCAAGACTTTCGTAAAAGTCCAGTCCATCTGTTTTTGGATCAAATGTCTTCATTTCATCGTCTTCTACGATTTCAGTTGGAGGTGTGCGGTCTTCTCCGATTACGATTGCTTCTGGTAGTGTGTTTCCTGAAGAAGCAATCGTGATGCTTGAAGCAGTAATTTGAGTCGTTAGAAGATCTTTTGCATCGCTATAACCACCTTCACGATACTCTTTTACCTGACCGTCTACTTCTACTTTGTCACCAACACTTACACCAGCACCACCGCTTTTGTAAACGTAGATGCCTTCTGAAGTAGCGACGTTATCGTCCGGGTTTTCTTCTTGCATGTAGAATGCGTTATTGCCGTCTTTAGCTGTTACAATCCCAGCAATTTTCGTTACCGCTTTTCCTTCATAAGGAGAAGTGTGGCCTGCACCTTGAATAGTGTGAATGCTAATGCCGTCAGCGGATTTTAGAACTGTGTAGTCGAACGTAGCGACTTCACTTGTTTGACCATCTTTTGCTGCAACGGCTTTGATTGTTGTATCTTCTGTTAGTTCAATTGGGGTTGTATATGCTGTGCTTTCAGCAGTTGGTTCGCTACCATCTGTTGTGTAATGAACCGTTGCACCTTCTTCTGCTGTCGCCAGTTTGACCATCGTGCCTTCAAGAACAGATCCTGACGCAGGATTTGCTGTTACCGAGAAAGTTTTTTCGATTACATCAGCGGCGCTACGAGGTACGAGTTTGTATTCGCTATAGTTGTAGTCGATTACGCCTTTAAGAAGTTCATACGTTTTGCCGACTTCAAGAAGTGATTTGGCATTAGGCTTAATGACGAATTCACCTGAAGCGTCTTTCGCTGTGAAGTTTCCATTGCTGTCGACCGATTGAACCGTAACATCTTTAAATTGAGTAAATTCAGCTTCGTGCTGTTCACCATTTTCTTTGGAAAGGTCTGTCGATTTAAGGGACTGAGGGGTTGGGATGCCTTTGTCTTCTGTGGTGATGATTACATCAGAAGCACTTGTCATGACTTGCTGCATTCCATAGTAATCAGACATTGTTCCTTCTACAGTAACTTCATCACCTAGATTGGCAGAAATGCCTGCAGCACGAACGATGATGCCAGCTGTATCATCCTGGATAAATAGGTTGGTTTGGCCACCGGCTTCAAAGGCTGCAGTCGCCGTTCCCTTAATTTTTACTGGTGTACTGTTTGCTACTTTTCTAGCATCTGTAATGGTTGAGAGTTCTGGTTCTGGTTCTGGCTCAGGGTCTGGGGCTGTGCCGTCGGAAAGGTGGGCACCGAGGTAGTCTGTCGTGTCTTTTGAGTATTGCGTCCATTCATTTGTAAAGTCGTAGGCATCAGTGGCATCTGTATCTCCAGATTTAACTGAATCTTTACGAACAAGTGTTACATCTGAAGCAAAACTAGTATCATTACCAATCTGTCCAAATGAATCAATCACACTTCCATTTTTCTTTAATACAAGAACATCATTACCGTTAAAGTTAATAACAGAATTATTCGTTGAGTCAGCTTGAGCAAGAATTTTTTCGTTTGAATTGGAGTTTGCTAGAACGAAAACTTCTTGATTCCCCAACGTTCCTTCTAATTTAACTGAAGCTCCTGAATCAGTTTTACCATTAAAATAGGCTTCCAAGGTATAATTTGATAAATCAATTGAGGCTCCACTTCCATTATAAATTTCTATTGCTTTATTGCTGGAAGACCCTTCAATGTACTCTGAAATAATTAAGTCCTGAAACGTCTCTTCAGCTGCTGACGCATACTGAGAAACAGGAGCTGCGAAAAAACTAAGAACCATTGAAAATATTAGCGCAAAGCTAATAAAACGACTGGTTGATCTTCGTTTCAAATTTCATCCCCCCGGATATGTAGTCGAATTTTGGTGATAGTCCCACCAATTGTCAGTATACAATAACTTTAGGCCCAAATGTGTAAAAATAGCGTAAATTGTCTAACTTTAGAATGCGCTTACATTATATAGAAGGGGTCAGGCTCGAACCTGACCCCCCTTAAAGACAAAACCGCTCTTTTCACTGCATTTGTCCACGCTGACGGGACACTCCTCATTGTAAAAATCCACCTTTATTGAGTGCTGCTCATTGTAAAGACTGTGTGAATTTAATATATGCCAATAGGTTTACTAGTTTAGCAACTCTTAACTTAAAAACAAGCGTACAAGTCGAAAGTACTAGTTCTGAGCACTAAAAAACCACCTAATCGATGGCTCGATCAGGTGGTTCAGAGGCAGGTTTATCTTCTTCTTTCTTACATCTCTTCCTTGATGGGTTGGATCCATCATGCTCTAGTTAAGGAAAGATGTTCTTGAAGATCCTAGAGGGATCAAATCACGGTAAACTTGCGAAGATTTTTCATTGTTTGGTGGTTTCAGAGAATAGGAAGAATCTCTTTTTCAATCCATTGAAAGCTATGATAAGGGCGTATACCTTGATTGAGTAGACAGGTTGTCCCCTCCCTGAATCGAGAGTCGTTGCTTATAAAGACAAAGACTTTTCTTGCATGCTTTCGAGCAAAGTGAGCGGTCGTCATCGCACCACTTTTTACGTTAGCTTCTAAAATCACCACATGACTTGACCATGCACTGATTAATGCGTTTCGCTGAATAAATTACTTTGGTGCAGGTGCTGTGCCAGGTGGATACCGTGAAATGACAGCGCCTTCATTAATGACTGCTTCGTAGAGCGAGCGGTGCTCTTTCGGATAACACTCATCAACCCCAGTTGCAATAAAAGCCATCGGATGCCCACTATTTGCGAGGCAGGCAGTGTGAGCAGCATGATCGATGCCTTTCGCGAGACCGCTAATAACAGGTATGTTCAGGCTTGAGAGTCTGGTGGATAAATCTTCCGCAGCACGTCGTGCGTGATCGGAACAAGAACGGGAACCAACAATACCGACAGAAGGTAAGCACGGTTTGATCTGACCTTTGACATATAGTAGAACGGGCGATTCAGCAACATCTTTTGCATAACTCGGATATAGCGGGTCATCTCGGGGTAAAAGCCAGATCTCCTTTTTCTGAACAAGGTCAAGAATCCGTTTCGAATTTTCAAGAGAACGCGCAGCAGCAATAGCTTCGCGGGCACGAGGAGAGATTCCGATTTCCTTTAGTTCAGATGGAGAGGCATCATAGACTCGTTCTGGATTTCCGAATGCGCCCAGTAATTTCTTTTGCGTTACAGGGCCAATATGCGGAATCGAACTTAGCCAGATCCAGCGCTCCATTCATTCACTTCTCTTTCATGATAAATTTTAGAGTAAGGCGTTTTATTTACTGGGTAAATTAGAGAGCAGATAAATCTTTTTCCCTTTCCATTCTGGCAACTTCTGCACAAGATCTGGTGGAGACGATGGTTCCTCATTTTCGACGTAGCGCTGATAAGCTTCCCGTGAAGGTTTTTGAAACAGTGAGAGTATGTAATCAGGGTAAGCGTGCGGATTCTTTAAATATGAAATAAAAGCACGATAACTGCTCCACATATAGTCCGCTGGCTTAGCAACCATGCGGGCTTTAACTGGATTAAGGTGAATGTATTTACTAACATCAATTTCATAGTCAATTGAATCAAGCAGTTCAGCATTGTAGCGACCTTGAAAAACGTGGCCTGTGTACTCATATTTGTCGTTGAAATATCTAGCATAGTTGGAGTTGATCACTTTCATGATTTCACCAGGGGGATGGTCGAAGGTTTCGATGGAGAGATGCACATGGTTAGTCATGAGACAGTATACGTGTAGGCGAAATGGAAAGGCGAGACGAGCTTGTTCTAGAATTTGTAAATACTTTTGACGATCGATTCGTTCTTCAAACAACGGTGCTTTTCGATTTCCACGGCAAATAATGTGATACTTTGCACCAGGAAACCAGGTTCGTTTCTTTCGAGGCATTCGAATGACTCCTTTGGCAAGGAAAATGGGGAATTTCTACTATAGCGGGGCTGATATTTGTAGTATACCACTTTTCAAGAATTTGGGAATAGTTAATTAATAAATTATTCAGAAATATTTTTTAATTGTTTTTGAAGGATATTGAAGAGAGAGGTAATAGAGCGGGCGAAGGGGGTCAGGTACGAACCAGACCCCCTTCGCCCCTCTTTCACCCGCAAATCCATATCCACCATAGCTTTTCAGCTCTTTAGATATGTTTTTCTATTGAAAAAGTGTCCACCTGAGGTGGACACTTTTGGGGGTGTTGTCTTTTGGAGGGGTCAGGCTCGAGCCTGCCCCCTCATCTCCTACTCTTTACCTCGCCATCATTTCCTTAACCACTTGCTCACTAACCGCTCCTGTACCGCCTAGAATTGTAAATTCGTTTGCTTTTAACATTCCAACAGCTTCTTTCGTAGTTTCAGGCAATTTGTCTGGCTGTACTAGAAGTACTGTTGCTTCTTGTCTTGCAGCAAGGACTGATCCCGCTAAGGCATCAGCGAAATCCATACCTGTTGCTACGAAAACGTGATTTGAAGGATTTAATTCTGTTGCCACTTTTGCGGCTGTACCAAAACGATCCTTGCCAGAATACCTTGTTGGTTTTGGAAGGTGTTGCGCTACTTTATCGCTCACCACTCCCGTGCCGCCTACTACAATCGTGCTTTCTTTTGATTTTAGTACTTTTTCCGTTTCATTCGGAAGCTTTTCTTTCATTGTAAAAAGAATCGGATAACCCTTTTCTGCAGCGTAGGCACCAGCTGACAAAGCATCAGGAAAATCGAGTCCATTTACAACGATCGCTTTTTCGGAATCACCCATACGTGCCGAAATATTTGCGGCCGTTTCAAATCGGTCATGCCCCCCAATTCGATCGACTTTGACACCCATTCCTCGAAGTTGATAGACAACATAATCTGAGACGACACCTTCCCCTCCTAAAATAATCACTTTCTCTGGAGAAAGACGCTGAATTTCTTTTTTCGTGCTGCTAGTCAACTTGTCCTTACCTGTAAGCAGAATAGGCGCTTCTAATTGATAAGCATAAGGGACACCAGCAAGCGCATCTGCGAATTCATCACCTCTTGCCAGGATTACCGTGTCGGCTTTTTCCCAGCCTTCTTTAGAAATCTCAACTGCCGTTTCATAGCGGTCTGAACCTGACAACCGCACAGGCTCTCCTGGTTGTGTTTTTTCATAAGAAATTATCTCAAATCCATCAATTGCAGCCCACCCCGTATTATTCCCAGTTTTTGAGTAAACTCCAAATTCTAATTGACCATTTGTAACCTCGATTTGATCAATAGAAAACTTTGTCCATTTATCCCATGATGGAGATTTCATCAACTGTTTTTTCTCTTCCCCACCATAGTTTTTAACTTGTAATTCCAATTTTTCTATCCCTGACCGTACACTTACTGAAACTTTATATTTCCCATTCGGAACTTCTACCGTTCTATATGTGTACTGTTCATAATTCTCAGCTAAGTTGTGTGTTAATTTATAGTTACCTTCTAAAGGGTAATCATTGTCAACTTTATGGGCACTTTCTTGATTTGCTGGATGCCATTCATTCCAATGAGATAAATCCCCCGATTCAAAGTCTAGATTTTCAATAGTTATTGGTTTCCCTTTAGATAATGGTGAAAGTGAAATAGGTTCTGAAAGTTTTGATTCATTCCCGTATAAATCTATTGCACTTATTGAGAAAGAGTAATTCTTTTCACCTTGTAAATTTGATATAGACTTTGAGGTTTCGGTGATAGGACTTATCGATGCGACCATTTTTCCATTTTGATATACATGATAAGCTTGAAAATCAAGATCAGTATTATTATTCCACTTCAATAAAATACTTTCTTCTTGTGCTATTCCTCGAAGATCAGTTGGGGTAGCAGGTGGGTTCACATCAACCTTTTCTGGTTTAATATGAACGGGCTCGCTCGGCAGTGATTCACCTTGATCATCTACAGTAGTAATTTTGTAGCTGTAGGTTGTGCCCATTTTTAAGCCTGAATCAATAAACGTTGTTTCATCAGTAAACGTTCTCTCAATATACGGAGAGGATTTTCCATTTACAATCGTCGCTTGATATACGCTATATCCTCTGGCACCTTTCACTTGATCCCAACTCAATTCCACTTGGTTTGATTGAGTAACTTCCACATGGTTAGGTGCTAAAAGATCATTAGTGCCCTGAGTAGGCACCTCTTTTGATACTCGATGTAAGCTAAACTCATCAAAATTTGCCCAGTTTCCTCCGTTAGCGTCTGAAAATACTCCTACTGTTATTTCACCAGTAGAGACATGAATATTTTCGATAGTATATTTAGTCCACGTTCCAACTCCTGTTGAACCAATTTCTTTTGTTTTCATAGAGCTACCATGACCTTTTGCTTGAAGGGTGAGTTGATTTTGATCTCCACTTGATCTTACCCACACACTAAATTTGTACGTTCCATTAGGTACTTGTACTGTCTGGTAGGTAGCTTGCTTATAATCTCCTGAACTCCAGTGGTCTATTTTATGATTACCGTCTTTAGCTTCTTCACTACTAACACTTTGTGAAAGCTCTTGTCCATCAGGATGAGTTTCCGACCAAGACTCAAACGAGCCTGTTTCTAAACTAGGATTTTTTATATAATTCAATGAATCTTGAAAAAAATCAGTCGAGAAGCGAAACCAATTCATGTTTACTGGTTCTTCAAAAACAACATAGAGCTTTTGGGTTCCTGTTACCCCTGTTATATCTACTGGAACAGTGATAGTTTCCCAAGTATTTTCGCTACCTGTCGGATTTATTGGCACCTTTCCTATTGAATAGCCTTCATGTGATCCTACTCTAAGATCTAAGCTCGAGGCTTTCTCAGTAGCTACCCTCACCTGAACCGAATGAATCGCTTCTAAAAAATCAACCTGATTAAACGCAATATAATCTCCTTTAGCTACTCCAGTGATGAACTCCCCACCACCCACATCCGATGTAACTTCAATACGTAGGTCTTTATTTGATTTATCGTAGGATTCAGCCTCTATCTTACTAAGTGCGGGTATGACTTGGTCTCCTGTTTGCTCACCTGACCAATTAAAAGTTGCAGCTGAACCAGCTTTCAATGTATAAAGGAATGACTTTTCACCCCAATTAACTTTGATTTCTTTATCTCTATCACTTGTGTTCATTGCTAACATTACCTTTGATCCATCAGGGTTTATGAATGCAACATTTTCTATGTTACTTTGCTCACTAATATCAGAGGATTGGATTCGATTTGCACCTGGTTTTACAAACTTACTAACATGTCCTAGAATATAGTACTCTACGTTTTTAGTAATCTCACCTGTTTTTGAATCGATTGTTACTACTCCGCGACAATCCTTACAACCTGATGTTTCCGTTTTTCCGTCTTCGTCAGAAGGGGTAGTTGGGCCATGATTTTCATTTAGTGCTAAGTTCCAAAACAAAACACTTTTGCTCCAATTTCTTGTCGCCCCCACGATAATATTCTTCATATTCCAAGCAAGGTTATCACCAAAATTAGTAGACCATTCCCCACCAGAAATTTCAGTGAACCAAATTCCTTTCTCAGGATATTGATCATGAACGTTAGATTGTACTTTTGGATTTCCAGCATATGCATGGAAAGCAGATCCAGCAATATATTTTCTAGCCTCATCATCATTTAGTACCTCAACTGGATATTCTGGTTTATCCCAGTTATGATCATAAGCAATAATTTTTGTATCGATTTCTTTCTCTTCAAAAGTTGGTCCCAAGCTATTTTTTATAAACTTGACTTGTTCTGCCGCTGTCATTTTCATGCTTGGATAACCGTATTGCGTGTCATTACCTGTCGCTTCATGCAATGGTTCATTTTGCGGGGTAATCGCGTAAATTGGAATCCCTTGTTCTTCAAACGCATTAATATATTTTGCAAGGTAACTTGCATAGGAATTGTAATAGATCGGATCTAATGTACCACCGTTTAACGAATTTCCTACTTTCATCCAAGCCGGAGGACTCCACGGACTCCCCATAATTTTCACATTTTCCTTTTGAGTTAGTACTTGTTGCAATATCGAAACTACTTCTTGATCCTTTTCAATAGAAAAATGGTTTAAATCTTCATCGGTTTCTCCAATCGGCATATCATTATACGTGTATCGATCTAACGAAAAGTCAGATGATCCGATTGTCATTCTCAAGAAACTTAAGTTAATGCCTTGATCTGTAAATAAATCTTTTAGTATGGCTTTTCTTCTCTCAGGATCTAAATTTGATAGGACATGGGCTGAGGCACCAGAGATTGCGGCACCAAATCCGTCCATTTCTTGATATTTCTTTTCTTCATTCACATTAATAGTATTCTTACTAGAAGGTGAGTTTTCATTTATTAGTAATGGGATATTTTCTTGTTTTTCTAATTTTTTCGATCCATCTGCTGTAGTTAGCCAAACTTCCACCTCGTTCTCCTCTGCTGAAATTTCATTTAAGTAAAATGGCGAACTCCCAAGTAGGACAAGCATTGACAACAAAAAACTGTTTGTTATTTTCAACATTTTCTTTAGCATACTTCTACTTCCCTCCATTAGTGTAATGGCGATTCGGAATGTTAGCGCTAACATTTTATGATGAATAAAAGCCCCATATAGGGACTTAAACTATACTTGTTTATTAATCTTTATTTAATTTTGATGTTGAATTACGTATCATAATTTTTGGATCGAACAATTTTTTAGTAACCTTTTTGAATGGATTTTCTATCCTTGTAAGTAATTCACTAGCTAAAGCTTGACCAATTTCATAGACAGGCTGTTTCATTGTTGTTAAGTGTGGTTCTGCAACTTGGTCAAACAAGACTCCATCAAAACCTGCAATAGATATCTCTTTTGGGACTACTTTCCCTACCTCTCTGGCAGCACGTAAAGCTCCTAGTGCTAATACATCACTTAAACAAAATAAAGCAGTAATATCAGTACTCTCAAGTAGCTCCAGGGCCTTTGTAAAACCGTCACCTTCAGTATTATTAGAATAACGAACATAGTTAGGATTAAAAGGAATATCATTGTCTCGAAGGGCCTGTTGATAACCGTTATACCTTTTCACGGGAAAAGTATTATCTTCATCAATGACAATTATCCCTATTTTTTCGTGTCCATTTTGGAGAATATAATTGGTCATGTCATATCCTCCTTTTTGATCGTTTACATTTATACAATCAATACTTAAATTTGTATCTCCAAATAAAACACATGGAATATTCATTTTCTCTAATAATTGCTGGTCTTCTTCTTCATTTAACCCCATTGCGATAACGCCATCACATTTATAATGAGAGTCCCATTCTCTTCTCAATAAAAAGGCATAATAATTTTTACTTAATACATCACTAATACCTGCAATAAGAGTCATTAAATAAGGATCTGCCGTTTCAAGTTGGTTAGGAATTAATAAGTGAACTGTTCTCGTTCTATTGGTTACCAGAGCTTTAGCTGCATAATTCGGGTGGAACTTTAAATCATTCATTGCTGATAATATTTTATTCTTCGTTTCACTTTTTACTGAATCTGGTGAATTTATTACTCTAGATACAGTCATAACAGAGACACCTGCTTTTAAAGCAACATCTTTCATAGTAGCCATAGAATATACCTCTATTCTTCAATTACGATTATTAGTAGTACTAACAATATGTTACCGTTAACATCACTAATATAGTATTAGTCTATTAAGGTGTCAATCCAACCACTGATCCCTGAGATATTATAAATTTGCTTTGTATATTAGATAACTACTGACCGCTAATAACGGATCGCTCCAAAACATTACCTTTATTTCTAAAAAAATGAATCTTGTTCTTCTAATATAAACAGCTTTAATCTAGTAAAGTTACCCATAGTCGGATTGTTATAATATCCAATGAAGTTGTTTCTCTTAGGATACTAACTTTCAAAAAGATATGTTGCAATTGAATGTGGTGGTAATTGTGTAGAAAAATATTCGTTTTTATACTCAATCGTAAATGATTCTATTTGATCTGTTTCATTCATAATTACGATCGAAATGGAATCATCTCTGTTCATAAATGCAGTTGATTGTAGGTTCTCATTCGCCACCTCTAAACCAATTCGTTTAGCCCCAGGGCGAATAAACTTACTAAAATGACCAATATAATAGAAGGAACTATTATAATGAATTTCATTTGTTTTTGTATCAGCAATAATAGGTGCATCACATAAATTATTTACATGATTGGGTCCACCTTCTTCATTTAATACCATATTCCAATCTATATAGCCTTCAGTCCAATTATTCAAATCGCCAATCATATTACGCCCATACCGTTCACCTGTAAACCATTCGCCTAATTTCACTCCCCCTTCTTGGCAGCCTTCAGTAAATAACAAATGCTTATCAGGATAGAGATCATGTACCTTCCCTACATTTTCAAACTCTTCACTGACATACCAATGAAATCCTGTTCCCCAAACATACTTTGATGCTTCTGGATCTTCAAACACTGCCTTTGCTCGATCAACAATGACATCGCGGTTATGATCCCAAATCAGTATTTTTACATTTTCATAACCAGCACGATGCATCTGTGGTCCTAAATAATTCTTGATAAAGTCTCTTTCTTCTTCACCAGTGTAAATACAAGAGTCCCACGTCTGTACTGCTTCTGGTTCATTTTGTACAGTGATAGCCCAAATCGGAAAGCCTTCCTTTTCATAAGTAGCTATAAACTTCGTATAGTATCTTGACCATGTATCCATATATTGTTGAAGAAGTTTTCCGCCGTGGTTCATCTCGTTATTTGTTTTCATCCAAGCAGGTGGACTCCACGGTGAAGCTACTAATTTAATTTGTCCACCTTTTTCCTTTTCAGCATCCTTTAAGAGTGGAATAACCCACTTATGATCACGACTTATATCAAATGTATCTAAATTTTCATCGTAATCTTCTACGTACGTGTAGTTACCTAATGCGAAATCACAGCTGTGGATATGAACTCTACCAATTGTATAACCAAGTCCTGTATCTTGATTAAAATAGCTTTCAATCACTTCTTGTCTTTTATCAGCTGTTACTTGAGATAATGTATAAGCAGTAGCTTCTGTAAACGCACCGCCAAATCCAATAATTTCCTGGTATGTTTTTTCTGGATCAATGACAATATCGCTCTTTTCTAAGGGACTTCCTGTCTGGAACTGTAAATCTTGTTTTTTCGTAAGTAGATCTTCTGAATTTCTAGATGTTAAATACACTTTGATATTTTTCATTTATAAACTCCTCATTTATTAATTTGTATTCAATTAATTTCCTAGCCTTTTACACTTCCCGCTGTAATACCTTTCATAATATGCTTTTGGAATATGAAGAATAAAACAATTAATGGCAAAGCTACAATAACGCTTGCTGCAATCATAATGGGATATTTTTCTGCACTTTGACCACCTGATGTTAATAATGCACCCAGCCCCAAGGCCAAAGTATATTTTTCAGATGAGTTAATAACAACGAGCGGCCATAGGAAATTGTTATAGTTCCACATAAACGTAAATATACCTAATACGACTAAAATTGGTTTTGAAAGCGGTAAGGCAATTTTATTGAAAATTTTAAACCAGCCTGCTCCATCCATAACAGCCGCTTCTTCAAGTTCTCTAGGCAAACTCATAAAGTGCTGTCTCATCATGAAAATATTATAAATTGAAATGAAAAACGGTAAAATCAATGCTGCTAAGCTATCATAAAAACCTAACTTATTGACGATAATCATATTCGGAACGAGTAAGACAGTACCAGGTACCATCATTGCTGTTAAAATAACTTTAAAAATAACATCTCTTCCTTTAAAGCGCATTCTTGCAAAAGCATATCCAGCCAATCCATTTAAATAAAGGTTTAATGCAGTATTCACAACAGCAACAATTAACGTATTCTTGAAAAGCATTGGAAAATCTAAATACTCAAATGCTTTCTTATAATTCTCTAGAGTAAAATAAAAGCTACCATCCTCTTTTTTAGGTATCAATTCAAAGGTAGTTGAAAAGATATCTTTACTTTCTTTAAATGACGATGATAGGAGCCAAATAAATGGAAATACTAATACGAGTGCAAATAGAATCAAACCTATGTATAGGAAAATTCGTTCCATCTTCATTTTTTTCAAGCCTGCTCAACTCCTAATCGTCAAATCGTTGTGGTATAAACTTAAAGTTAACCCATGTAATAATTAATATAATTATTAATAAAATGTAAGACATAGCAGACGCGGTACCCATTTCAAAATATCGAAAAGCATGATTATATAAACTAAGCATATAGGTTTGTGTTGCGCCATCTGGGCCTCCACCAGTCATCAAGTACATTTGGTCAAATACTTGGAACGCCGCAATTAAGCCAGTTACGATTAAGAAAAAAATTGTAGGTTGGATCATAGGTAGTGTTACCTTCGTAAATTTTTGCCAAGCATTAGCCCCATCTATCGTGGCTGACTCATATAATTCGTCTGGAATCCCCTTCATAGTAGTTAAGAGAATTAACACATTATAGCCAAGGGCTGACCATATTGCCATTATCCCTAAAGTAGGGAGCGCTGTTGATTTACTTCCTAGCCAACTTTGATCAATATCAAATAATTGACTAACTAATCCATATTTAGGATCTAATAAAAATATCCACATGGCTGCTACGGCAACCATTGCCGTTATATTAGGAATATAGTAGGCCGTCTTAAAAAAACCTTCACCTTTTACATTCGCATTTAACATCGCTGCTAATACGAGTGCAATAAAAATCCCTCCTGGTAAGCTAAAAACGATATATTTTAGCGTTATCCAAAGGGATGGCCAAAAATCAGGATAATTCACTGAATCAAACAATAAGTTTTTATAATTCTCAAACCCTACAAACTCAGCTGGAGACCTCAAGTTCCATGAGGTAAAGCTGATTCCAAATGAAAGAAGCATAGGGGCCAACTGAAATACGATGAAATAAAGCAATAACGGTAAAATAAATACCCAACCCATGGTTGATTCTTTGGCATACCAATTTTTGAGTTTTGTTAGTTTTTCTCTACTCATTGCTTCACACCTCTACTCTTTGTCAATATAAAGGGGGAGAAACCCTCCCCCTCTTTTACTTTTTATTTACTCATAATGACATTCGCATCTTCTTGTGCCTTTTTCATTACTTTTACAGGATCTTCTCCAGAAATAATAACTTTGTCTAAAGATGAACCAACAACTTCATCATTAATTTTTAACCATTCGGTAATTCTAGGTCTTGCTACCGCCGTTTCAATTTGTTTTGAGAAAACACTTAGATTTTCATCTTCTTTGTATCTAGAATCAGCCGCAGCATTTACATTAACCGGAAAGTTACCGGTGATTTCAGACATTGTAATTGCGTTTTCATCATTGGTTAAATATTTAATAAAATCCCATGAGGCGTCTGGATACTCTGTATTTTCATATATGACGATATCATCCCCACCCAAATTTGAATGCGATTTTTCTCCTTCTTTATAAGGAATAAGAGAGACACCAAAATCCAAATCACTGAAGTTGTTTTTATAGTTATCAATATCCCATGCGCCACTGATCTTCGTTGCAATCAAACCGTTACCAAATGCATTTTGCGTATCTCGAACGGATTGATCTGAATATTTCAATAATTCATCTAGTAGCTTTGCAGCTTCTAGTGCTTTTCCTTCACCGAATGTTGCCTTTGTTTCATCATCATTTACCATTGAACCACCTGCACTATGAACGAGAGCTGGATATAACCATGCTGCATAACCACCATCTCCAATTCCTTCGAATGCAGCTATTTCTCCTTTTTGGTAGACTTCCTTTGCCATATCAATCCACTCTTCAAATGTCTCAGGTGGATCTTCAACTAAATCTTTATTATAAAACAATACAACTGTTGATTGATTTAGGGGAAGACCATAAAGTTTTTCATCTACTATTACAGAATTAAATGCACCATCGAAATAATCATCACGATTGATACCATTTTCACCTTCTACGTATTGATCAACATTTAAAAGCACTCCATCTTTGGCAAACTGTGGAACAAGTGGTTGATCTAAATAGGAAATATCGGGGTTATTACCTACTGCAATTGTTCCGTTTAGCTTCGTATTAAAATCATCTTTAGGAATAAACGTTAACTTAATTTCAGTTCCAGTTTCTTCTTCATACTTTTTAGCCAAATCTTTTAACTTATTCTTACCTTCAATGGATTCTGGCTCATATACCCAAAAATCCAAGCTTGCGTCTTTTGTGTCGCCTCCAGCACTACTTTTACTAGAAGAATTTTCGGAGCTAGAACATGCTGTTATAAGAACCAATACTAAAACTAAAATGATAGAGAACAAATATTGCTTTTTCATCTTTCTCCCCCTTAATAAAATGAATTTAAATGTTATCGTTAACATTTTTCTTTAAAAAAATATCTTATTGCCTTTCACCTTTTACCACGGTAAAATTCATACTTAAACTCTCGCATTAACAGAAACGGTGTAAACTAGATTTTACTTAAAATGTTAACGATAACATACAGTAAGTATACAAACCATATGATAGCGCTGTCAACACTTTCTTTTTATGTAGCTGTTGCAAAATCGTTGCTATGAAAAAGGACTTAAAGATTCCTTTTAATCTAATGACAATTCACCCTGTTTTTTTGAAATCAGCTTTCTAATCATATTTTTTAGTTCACCATATTAGATACTATGGAGGGGTCAGGCTCGAGCCTGACCCCTCATCTCCTACTCTTTACCTCGCCATCATTTCCTTAACCACTTGCTCACTAACCGCTCCTGTACCGCCTAGAATTGTAAATTCGTTTGCTTTTAACATTCCAACAGCTTCTTTCGTAGTTTCAGGCAATTTGTCTGGCTGTACTAGAAGTACTGTTGCTTCTTGTCTTGCAGCAAGGACTGATCCCGCTAAGGCATCAGCGAAATCCATACCTGTCGTTACGAAAACGTGATTCGAAGGATTTAATTCTGTTGCCACTTTTGCGGCTGTACCAAAACGATCCTTGCCAGAATACCTTGTTGGTTTTGGAAGGTGTTGTGCTACTTTTTCGCTCACGACTCCCGTGCCGCCTACTATAATCGTGCTTTCTTTTGATTTTAGTACTTTTTCCGTTTCATTCGGAAGCTTTTCTTTCATTGTAAAAAGAATCGGATAACCCTTTTCTGCAGCGTAGGCACCAGCTGACAAAGCATCAGGAAAATCGAGTCCATTTACAACGATCGCTTTTTCGAAATCACCCATACGTGCCGAAATATTTGCGGCCGTTTCAAATCGGTCATGCCCCCCAATTCGATCGACTTTGATACCCATTCCTCGAAGTTGATAGACAACATAATCTGAGACGACGCCTTCCCCTCCTAAAATAATCACTTTCTCTGGAGAAAGACGCTGAATTTCTTTTTTCGTGCTGCTAGTCAACTTGTCCTTACCTGTAAGCAGAATAGGCGCATCTAATTGATAAGCATAAGGGACACCAGCAAGCGCATCTGCGAATTCATCTCCTCTTGTCAGGATTACCGTGTCGGCTTTTTCCCAGCCTTCTTTAGAAATCTCAACTGCCGTTTCATAGCGGTCGGAACCTGACAACCGCACAGGCTCTTTCGCCTCTGCTTCCCCAGCATTCGAAGTCACTTTCCACGTATATTTCTTCGTATTCTTACCAATTGCGCCACCATCGTTGTTAAAAATTGCGGTTTTATTTTCTTCTGATGGTTCAATCGTGATCGGTATTTCATTCTCGCCATTTTCAAGCGTTACTTCATGCGTAAATGTCATATCCTCATTTACTGCCACTTTTTCACCATTGATCGTCAGGTTACCTTCTTTAATCGCATTACCTTTAAACGTAACCGTGTCACCTTCCACAACCGCACCATTTTCAGGAGACGTCACGACAACTGGCATGTCGATCCAGCGAAGAATTTCATCCTGTACGACCATTTTATTACTACCCTGGTTCGTTACCGTTACTTTAAGATCTGTGCCTTCCGCTCCGTAACCATAGTAACTCACGTCATCGTCTGACTTATCGTTACGTGTATGGTCAGCAAGACCCTCTTGATCCCACGATTCCCCTTTTACATATTTGTACGTTAAAATCGTCCCTTCTGGGAACGACTTTTGGATCTCCCAGTCTGGTGATACCGCTCCGTTACGAGACATTTCCCACGCGCTCGTACTCCATCCATTTTGATCACCTGGCATCGTTACTTTCGCGCTAAGCGGCGTATCGTCTGGAGCATGAACTTTAAACGTGACGTCAACCATGACAATATCTGGCGTAACCTTCACTTCATTCGAAGCCGTTTGATTGCCAGCTTGATCATAAGCGACAATGCGATACGTATACGTTTTTCCGTTCTGTACAGCAAAATCGGTGTAAGTCGTCGTCTCTGCATTTTCGATGAGCTCGATTGTTTCGCCATCACGCTCTACCGCTAAAAGATAAGCACCGTCAGCGCCATCAAGCTTCCAGTTCAACGTCACTTGACCGGACTCTTTTAGTGGCTCCTCTAATTTCACTGCATCCGCCGGTGCTTTCGTATCATCTTCATTTTGCGTAAACGTCACTTCTTCGGTGTTCGTTGTTTTCCACGTTGCACCACGATCGGTTGAAAAAGCAAGTCGATAAGCATAGGTTCCTTTTTCGATCGGACGGAAATTAGCTTTAAATTTGTTAAATGCGCCATCCTGTCCCGTATAGGTTGCCTTCGACTCCTGCCAATCACCGTCACCCTGCTTCACTTGAAGCTTTCCAATTAAGCCTTGTGCAAGGTCCGTTTCCGTAGCGCCGTCAATTTTTACACCCGCTTCAATCGCAAAGGCGTTTGCTAGATCGAGCACCTGGTCTGGGGTCGCCGTAACAGATGAGATCTCATACTTTCCTTCTTTCCACTCAATGTGTGGAATCGTTGGTTCTGTTGTTTCTACCTTAACGGATTCATTTCCATCCTCATCTACTGCCGTTACGGCAAAATAGTAAGACTGGCCGTTTGTTAATCCGTCGACGGTCAGGTCATTGCCGTCTGTCACACCCACTTCTTCATACATCGCCCCTTGAAGCGTTGAGCGATACACCTTGTACTGCGCTGCATCACCTGTCCATGAAAGAGTGGCGCTTCCTTCTCCGGTAGCGACTTTTAAATCACTTGGTGCTTTCGGAAGTTCAAAATTCTGTCCTTGATCCGCAATTAGCATGCGGCCAGTCATCGCAGGGATTGTGACAGATACTTTCCCGTCTTTAACCGATACGCTGTAATCCTTCGCAAGTCCATCAGTAAAGGAGATTTTATTTTTCACAACATCTTTTACATCTAGATCAATCGTTTGTGCTTTCGTGCCGCGGTTCACTGCAATGATTGCTGCACCGTCTTTATCCGTACGCGCAAATGCATAAACATCGCCTTCTGCATGTAGCGTTGTGAGCTTTCCATATGCCAGTATATCTGCATTTTCAGTACGAATTGCTCCTGCAGCTTGATAGTGATCGATCAGGTCTGTATTCTCATCACCCCATGGATACGTGCGGCGGTCATCAGGATCTTTAGAACCCGTTACGCCAGCTTCATCGCCATAATAAATCGTCGGAGCACCAGGGTAGCCCATTTGCAGCACGGCCGCTAACTTTAGACGCTGCACGCCAAGCTCATGATCGTAATTAGGATCGAATTCTGCTCGCTCATACGTATCCGTTCCGCCGCCAAGAACGTAAATGGCACGCGGCGTATCGTGAGATCCCATTAAGTTCATAAGCGCATGGAACGCTTCATCAGGATAATCTTCTTGTACCGCCATCAGCTTCTCATCTGCACTCGCGGCATCTCCGCTTTTCAAGAAATTGAGAATGGCACCTTCAAACCGATAATTCATCACGGAATCATATTGATCGCCAAGGAAGTATTTCGAAGCATCATCCCAAATTTCACCGAGAATAAGCGGCTCTTCCCCTTCTTTTAATGTTGCACCAGCACCGGCCATTTCTTCAGACTTTAATTCATCACGGAACTCTCGCCAGAATTCCATATCCACTTCATTCGCTACGTCAAGGCGCCAGCCGGACGCGCCATTTGTTAACCATGATTTAGATGCAGAATCTTTGTCGTACATAATGTAGTCCGCAAATTTTTCATTATTTAACTCACTGTCGTAATCAACTGCATCACCTTCAACGCTTTTGATTTCAGGAAGGGAATCATAGCCCCACCATGCCTGGTAATCGTAACGTTCATTCCCATTTTCGTCCGTTACTTTTTCATTTTTAAGATTAAACCAGTTGTGGAAACCGTATTCGTCATTAAACGTTTGCCCCTCATCCTCGAGCTGTTTACGCGCTTCTACTTTCGCCTCTTCTTCATTCATACCGTCTTCATTCATAAGGTCATAAATGCGAGACCAGTATTCATAGGCACCAACTACTTCATATTTCCCGTAGCGGTCAAAATAGATGGAGTCATCGCCAACGTGATTAAACACGCCGTCCATAATAAGATGCATATCACGTTTTTCGAGTTCATCCGTAAACGCTTTAAATTCTTCTGGGGTACCAAACATTGGATCAACCGCTTTCCAGTCCGTTGCATCATATTTGTGGTTTGATGCTGCCTTAGCGATTGGATTTAAATAGATCGTATTGACACCGAGTGATTGGATGTAATCGAGCTTTTGCTGAATCCCTTTAATGTCACCACCAAAAAAATCATTGCTCCAAATCCCATCACCCTCGTAGTTGGCACTATCTGAAAGCCTTGGATTATCCGGTAGCTCTCCCCAATTCTGATCTTCAATTGGTTCAGGACCACGCGCCGTTTCCTTTGCATCGTCATTGCCTTCATTTCCATTGTAGAATCGATCAGGGAAAATTTGATACACAACAGCTTCCTTCATCCAGTCTGGCGTTTTATATCCTGGATCAAAGACCGTTAATTGGTAGAGTTCTGCATTCGCATCTACGGCTTTACCTGCTTCACCCTGCTTCGTATCTTCTCCGTATTCCGCTTTAGCCGAACCATCACGAACGATAAATTTATAGCCGTAAAGGCCTTTTTCTTCAGGTGTTACTGTCGCTTCCCAATAATCTTTGCCGTCAGAAGTAGCGGCTTTTTCCATTGCAATTAGATTGCTTGTACCTGTATTTTGATTCTTAATGTAAAGATCGGCTTTTGTTAAATCATCTTTCTTTGCTGCTAGACGAAGGGTTACTGTCTTTCCTTCTGGCACGGCACCAAACGGAGAGCGAAATGCTTCTTCCCACGAGTTATGTAGAAGACTTGCCTTCGAAATGGCGCCATCTGATCCTTCTGCTGTATAATCTGTGCTTACTTCTTTTGTTTCTGTATTATAAAAGAACGTAACGTCCGCCTTTTCAATCACGTTTAACGTTGCATTATCTGCAGGGTAATCTTCTCCCCACGTATCTCCAAGCACGACTTTATACTCATAGTTTCCTTTAGGAACACTTGTCGAAAAGGAATAAACGTTATCAAAATTATCATCAGAAAACAGCGCAGTGGACTGTTCAGGACTCCATTCAGCCCCTGCATCAATCGCAGGTTGAATCGAACCAACAAGTCGTGGTTGTTTATCTGTCGTCACCGGCGTATAGGTCGTTGAGTTCGCAATGGCGTGGGTTTCATCATGATAATAAAACGTCACTTTCGTCTTTTCATCTAATGTTAGTTTCAGATTGTTCGCACCATCTCCATAGCTCTCTCCCCACGATTGGTTGATCGCTATTTTATACTCATAAGTTCCAGCTGGAAGTTCACCAGAGAATTCATAAAATCCGTCTCCTTTTGCTTCCATCTTTGTTTCTTCAGACGCTGGATCCCATTCTCCCGCTGCTCCAAGCTCGTCTTGCAAATCACCGACAAGGGTTACAATCCGTTCATCTGTCGTCGCACCAATTGTAAACGTACTGTTATCGCTACCATTTGGATTTAAAGGATCTTTCATCCATTCATCCCCTACGATAAATTTGTACTGATGAAGTCCATCGGATAAATCATCTACCGTTAACTTCCAGACACCCTCTATCTTCTCGAGCGGTAGCGCTCCTTCCTGCCAATTTGTGAAATCACCAGCTACAAGAACGGATTCCTCACTTCCATCTCCTTCGAAAATAAACGTTGCTGACGTTCCATCAATAACAGGACTACTAGCTGCCTTCACTGTTCCCGGAATAGCCCCAGCAAGCAGTTGTACAACAAGAATAATGACCAGTGACAGTGAAAGTTTTCTTCGATTACCCCTTTTCATCCTTTTCCCCCTTAAAGAAAATGTGAAACCGTTTGCACAAAACGATAAAAACAAGGAAATCGCTTGTCTTCTTAAAAAAACCAACGATTCCATCATTTAGCAAACGCTTTCATTCTTTATTTTGTCACAGGTTTTAAAAGGAATCAACTACTTTTAGAATATTGTTTCATATCTCATAAAGTTCAATTGGCAGACCGTCTGGATCTGCGAAAAAGGTAAAGCGCTTGCGTGTGAGCTCATCCACTCTTATGTTTTCAAGTGATGAAACGCCTTTTTCCTTAAGGTGTTGCACCGCCTCATCAAGATCCGTTACTTCAAACGCCACGTGTCTTAAACCCCTTGCTTCAGGGTAAGTCGGTCTCTCTGGGGCGTTCGGAAAAGAAAACAATTCAATTTGAGTATGTTCCCCTACAGCTAAATCGAGTTTGTACGAATTTCGTTCTTTTCGATACGTTTCTTCAATCACTGTTAATCCGAGAGTATTCGTATAAAATTCTTTGGATCGTTCGTAATCTGAGCAAATAATGGCCACGTGTTGGACTTTTGTAAACATTTTGATCACCTCTCTTCCACGATAGTTCCGAGGTGTTCTAACGTCAATAAGAAATTCCCACTCATGCCCTTTCCTTTATAATAGAGATTCTGCTCCATCTACAAACATCGCTGTGCCTGTCACATGACTGGATGCATCGGAAGCTAGAAAATAAACCACATCCGCTACTTGCTGTGGCGAGCCTGGCTTTTGCTCAAGAGGATGACTTCCTTCAGGATATTCGACCGGGATTTCGATGTCTTCCACACTTTCTTTTTTATCGGTATTCTGATCAATGTTTGTTTCAATCGCACCAGGACAAATCGCGTTAACGCGAATGCGATACTGAGCCAGTTCAAGCGCAGCCATTTTCATAAAAGCCACTTGTCCTGCTTTGGACGTACTGTAGGCAGACATGCCGAAATTTGAAAAAGTGCGATTGCCATTAATGGAGCTTGTAATAATCATGCTACCTCCATTTTCCTTCATATAAGGGATCGTGTGCTTGACCATTAAAAACGTACTTCGCAAGTTTGTTTCAATCGTTTGATCCCACTCTTCTACCTTCATTTCTTCAATTGGATTGAGCGTTCCGTTAATCCCGGCATTATTGAAAAGAATATCAATGCGTCCCCATTCGCTCACAACTTGCTTTAATCCGTATGTAACCCGTTCTTCGTCGGCAACATCCACATCAAGTACGAATGCTTCACCCCCGTCATGAATAATATCATCCTTCACTTGTTCTGCACGACTTTCTTTTAAATCAAATAAACAAACGCGAATTCCTTCTTTCGCCATTCGCTTAGCTGTCGCTGCTCCAATGCCAGAACCTCCACCTGTAATCACTGCCACTTTGTTCATGTTCATAACCTCCTTTTTTCTGCCTATTCCCGCTGCTACGTTTTTTAGACCATTTTTTGAAAATAAAAAGAGACCTGCATAGGCCTCTTATTGCTGATCTTCCGTTTCATCATTCGGCTGCTTCTCGGCGTCGTCCATATCGCCTTCCTCCATGTTGCCATCTTCATCTTGATCGCCTTCTTGCTTCCCATCTTGATTCATCGTATCGTCATCTTCTTCATCAATTGTTCCATCGTCTTCATTCACATTCTCTTCATCCTCAGGCGTATTCTCCTGCATTTCTGGATCTTCAACGGGACCTTCTTCTTCATTTGCATTGGAGCATGCTGCTATGTTCAACGCAAGTAAACAAGTAACTAGTGATAGCATCCACTTTTTCAAAATAACTCCTCCTCGTAGCTGTAATAGTGGTATTTTGGCCATCTCTTTGAAAAATATGTATCCATAAAACCACCGTCTGCAGATGAGGATAAATCAAGCCGATTTTTTACAAAAATAGTCATAAACAATTGTTATTTTTTACAAATTTCTACACCATTCGTAGGTTAAATGTCCTATGATGAAAGTAGTTATTTTCGTTAGCATTCGTTAATCGTACAACGTATCCTCCAGAAAAGGGCAACTATTTTTGAAAAAAAGTAGACGCAAAGTAAACAGATCTAAGGAAGTTGTTATTGGAGCTTCTACGATGGCTGAACTACCTGGAATGAGTTAAAGGAGGAGTTACATGGGCGTACATACGGAGGAAAAACTTGATGAAGAATGGGTTGCACTAATCATTGAAGCAAAAGAACTTGGCATGGATATTAACGAAATTAAATCATTTCTTCATCAAAATGGAAAGTAACTTTAACGAAAGCGGCATCGCATTATGCCGCTTTCGTTCTATTTACGGAACAAAAACATACTGGTATAATTATGAATAGAAAGAATTTTGTCGAAGCATCGGAGGGATAAACGTGATCGGGGAAGAAGTTAAAAAGTATCGTTTACGCAAAGGATTATCACTTTCAGAATTAGCAGAACGCGCCAACGTCGCGAAATCGTATTTAAGTTCCATTGAACGAAATATACAATCAAATCCCTCTATTCAATTTCTAGATAAAATTTCAAATGTACTGGATGTTTCAGTCGAAGTGCTCCTTCAAGGGGATGATCCGATTCACCAAAGTGAATTAGACGCTGAATGGAAGAAGTTAGTGAAAGAAGCGATGGAATCAGGTGTTAGTAAAGATCAATTCAAGGAATTTCTTGAATTTAATAAATGGCGCGCAAAGCAGGGGCCTCATCAATAAAGTGTCATGCAAGAGCCGACACCTTTTGGTAGGCTCTTATTTCATTTTCAACTAAGGTCATCCAAGTACAAATGTAGCGAGTAAACTGGGGAAGCTTGATTAACCCTTATGGTCCTTTTCCCATCATTCGTTATGAGGTGAAATGGTTTGGTTTTTAATGATTTTACTTAGTTCCTCATACATTTTTTTTTCATCCTCGATCAATCCCTTGATGTCCTGGTCTTTATATTCGAGACTGTGAATTTTCTCTAGAATAAAAGGCAGATCACAGTTTCCTTTATACTCATCGTTAATGTAGAGCTTGGCAATTTGTTCATCAATCGCGATCACTTTGATTCTTTTTCCAAGTATATAGGATACAAACGTCCCCTCACCTAACTTAATCACCATCATTCCTCCTTACTTTTTTGAGGAATTGATTAAAAACCGCTTCACTTCCTCCTTAGACAAACCTATATTTCTTGCGATTGACATAAGGGTCACCCAATCCTGATCCAATTTTTCGTCAGTATACGTTCTCATTCCCCATCCCCCTTATCAAATTCAGCAATAACCGACACTAATAAAGAACGTTTTGTTCTTTATTTAGAATGTACATCTAATATAGTCTTATTTTGGAAGATTAAAAAGAGTGAAAATTCTTTATTTTAAGCTGTATTCTTAAATAAACTTGCTATTTTCTAATAAATCCTCTATTATTCTTAATTTTTCACAATTTTATATTTCTTCTTATCGTTTATTTATAAAATCTATGACTATTGTTCTGTTTACAGAACAAAGCGTTCTTGATAAAATTAACTCATTAAATAATGATAAAGTCGAGGTAAAGGGATGATCGGTGAAAAAATTAAACTTTATCGGAATCGAATGGGATTGTCATTGACAGAATTAGCAAAGCGGGCAGGGGTGGCCAAATCTTATCTAAGTTCCATCGAACGAAATCAGCAAGCAAATCCGTCGATTCAATTTCTTGAAAAAATCGCAGCGGAACTTAAAGTGCCGATTGAGGTATTTATTCTTGAAGAAGATCATGAAGAACCTGCGCTTGATACAGAATGGAAAGAATTGATCGAAGAGGCCATGCGCTCAGGCATTACAAAAGAAGACTTTGCGGATTATTTAGAGTTTAAAAAGTGGCAATTGCATCACGGAAAAAACGATCCGGAAAAATAGAAACTCCTGTCCAGAATGGACAGGAGAGAAAGTTCTTATTCAGCAGAGTTCTCGGAGTTTTCGTTAGCTGCGGGCTCTTCGGTGTTACTTCCATTGTTCATAGAGTTGTTGCCGTTCTCTGAATCATTTTCACCGCTGTTACACGCTGTGATTAACATAACAGCTACTAACGAAGTTGCAATTTTGAGCATGAATTTCTTGTTATTCATTTCCAAAATTCCTCCCTGAACTCGATAAGTTTTTACCGCTATTGAACGGTTGAGTCAATCATATCAAGTCAAAAAGGGAAAATGTTGAAATTTACATAGTCTCTATGATGGTTTTACAATACGGATATGGGCTTAACATGCCATCAATAATTCCGTTCCGGCTCTAAAAACGAATCCTCCCTCCTTGTATTAAAATACTGATACAAGGAGGGAGGATTTGTTCTTTTACCCTTACTTAAGGGCAAACATAATTTCAGCTTCAGCAGCAACTTCACCATCAACAGTGGCTGTTGCTTTTCCTTTACCAATCGGTCCTTTAATGCGGATAATTTCCACTTCAAGACGAAGCTGGTCACCTGGTTTCACTTGTCTTTTAAAACGGCATTTATCAATGCCTGTAAAGAAAGCAAGCTTCCCCTGGTTGTCTTCTTTCTTAAGCATCGCCACTGCCCCTACTTGAGCAAGTGCTTCTACAATCAAAACTCCTGGCATAACCGGGTAGTCCGGAAAATGGCCATTAAAGAATTCTTCATTTGCTGTCACGTTCTTAATACCGACCGCGCGTACTTCTTCTTCTACTTCAAGAATTCGATCAACAAGAAGGAAAGGGTAGCGATGCGGGATAATCTTTTTAATTTCCTGACTATCTAACATATCTTATTCTCCTATCTGTTACTCTTCTTTTTTAACAATATCACTAATCTTCACCCAGGTGCTTTTTTTAAACACATCGCCAGGGCTACCATCACCAATAACACCATAACCAATCATCGCGCCTGCAAGAAGGGATGCTATGAGCAAGAGGGCAACGAGAAGAAGGCGTAGCCAAATGGGGATTAACCGCACCTTTGGCTTACGCTCTTGCTCTTCGTGATTCTTATTCGTTTGTGCGTCCTCTTTCTTAAGAATGACTTTTTCTTCAGAGGACTGGTTCACCTTTTCATGGTTGTTCGCCATTATGATTACACCCTTACGAATAGTTTCGGTTCTAATTTAGATTAATTTTTTCTTAGCAATCTTGTCAATATGTTCAAGCATAAGGCCTGTCCCTTTTGCCACACAGCTCATTGGCTCTTCAGCTACGAGAACCGGAACCATAAGCTCCTCAGCAAATAGCTGATCGATCCCGTGAAGTAGTGCGCCTCCACCTGTCATAATGACACCACGGTCGATAATATCCGCTGAAAGCTCCGGAGGTGTACGTTCGAGAACGCTCTTAGCAGCCATCACCATGTGGGAGATTGGCTCTTGAAGGGCCTGCTGAATTTCATCCGATTTTACAGTGATTGTCCGTGGAAGGCCTGATACCATGTCTCGTCCACGAATATCAAGTTCTTCATTCCGGCCGCCTGGAAATACCGTTGCTACATTGATCTTAATTTGTTCTGCTGTTCGCTCCCCGATGAGAAGCTTATACGTTTTCTTGATATAATCCAGGATTTCGTAATCGAACTTGTCCCCTGCCATTTTAATGGAAGAGGCGGTGACAATATCGCCCATTGAAAGCACTGCGATATCTGTCGTTCCACCGCCAATGTCCACAACCATATTACCGCTTGGCTGAAAAATATCCATGCCAGCGCCAATTGCAGCTACTTTTGGTTCTTCTTCAAGAAAAATTTGTTTCCCACCGCTTTTTTCAGCAGCTTCCTTAATCGCTTTCTTCTCAACAGATGTGATGTTCGTAGGCGTACAAATTAAAATACGCGGCTTTGATAGAAAGCTTTTTACATTAATTTTGTTCAAGAAATGTCTTAGCATCACTTCTGTAATATCGAAGTCTGCGATCACGCCATCTTTAAGTGGACGCGTTGCAACGATGTTTCCAGGAGTCCGGCCAACCATTTGTCTTGCTTCTTCACCAACAGCAAGCGCTCTTCCAGTACCCGTATCTAGTGCTACAACAGACGGTTCATCTAAAACAATGCCTCTGCCTTTCACATAAATCAGTACGTTCGCCGTACCCAAATCGATCCCAATATCACGTGAAAACATGACGTATCCTCCCTGTATTCTAACACTCATCTATAGTTTCAGTACTAGTATGTTTAAACTACATATCCATTAGTATATTGTACCATAAATAAAGAAACAGGAAGAAAGTATTTAGAAAAAATTGTCGTTTTTAGGCGCATTATTTGACAGCTTCTTCTTTTTCAGTATCCTTTCTATATTTTATTCTCGTTGCTTCGCCGCCGCGGAGATGGCGTATCGATTTATGATACTCGAGAATGCCCTTCACCTCATTGGCGAGGTCCGGATTAATTTCAGGAAGTCGTTCTGTTAAATCCTTGTGAACGGTACTTTTAGAAACGCCAAATTCCTTTGCGATCACCCTCACCGTTTTCTTAGTCTCCACGATGTAATTTCCAATCTTGATGGTTCGCTCTTTGATGTAATCGTGCACACCACTCGCCTCCCTAAATTGGATGTGAGAGATGCGAAATGAGACTGATAAAGTGATCATGCTACGAAGCTCTAGTCATCAGGTGACCTACATGATGTCAGGAGTATTGCATGCAAGAATACTTCGAAGCCTTACCACAACTTCTCACCTCTGCCCCTCATTTACTAAGTTTTGTAACATTTTATTAAAGCAAAGGTGGTTATATTCCTAAAAGTCAAGAGGGACAAGGGATTTTATTTAAATATTCTTTTAATTGGACCATATTGGTTTTTTTGTATGTTACGAAACAAGAAAAAAGAACCTCCAGTTTACAACCGGAGATTCTTCTTTTAGATAACCTCATCGTCCTTCCATACCTCTCCATCTCTGAATGTAAGCTGTTCAGGATATCTGAGATCCATCACTTCATTTTGAAGCTTCTCAGAAGGTGGTTTTGTACTTAACGAAACGATAACATTTGTTAAAATGGCTGACGTAGCACCGAAGATTCCTGCTCCAGTGTCAATAATGCCTAAAATCGTAAAGCCTCCGTACTTTGCAAGGAAAATATACGTTAAGGTGACCAATAATCCTACGATCATCCCTGCAATAACACCTGGTGCATTCGCTCTCTTCCACCACACCCCGAGTATAAGTGCTGGAAAGAACGTTCCTGAAGCAAGTGCAAACGCCCAGGCTACAATTTGCGTGATTACTCCCGGTGGATTTAGCGCAACGACTCCCGCTACAATCGTCGCAATCAAAATAGACCAGCGCGCAACAGACATCCGCTTCCGCTCCGTTGCCCTAGGATTAATGATGCGGTAGTAAATGTCATGAGAAAACGATGAGGATATTGCAATCAGTAACCCGCCAGCGGTCGATAACGCAGCGGCCATCGCTCCTGCTGCGACGAGACCAATCACAAAAATGCCTAAATCAGCAATTTCAGGGGTGGCCATAACCACAATGTCATTGCTGATCGCAATTTCTTGCCATTGGAGAATGCCATCTCCACTCGTATCAGCCATCGTTAGAAGTCCGGTATTTACCCATTTCTCCGTCCATGCAGGCAAAGAGTCGATCGGACTGCCTGCTACTTGTTTCATCAAAATAAAGCGAGAAAAAGCCGCATAGGCTGGAGCAGATAAATAGAGGAGACCGATAAAAAGTAGCGCCCATGCCCCGCTCCACCGTGCTGCTTTCATCGTAGATACGGTATAAAAGCGAACGATAACGTGTGGCAACCCAGCTGTTCCTGCCATTAAACTAAACATAAGGGCAATAAACTGCCACTTTGAAGCTGATTCAAACGGTGCAAAATACTCAGAGATTCCGAGCTCTCGATCTAATTCACCAAGTTCTGATACGACATTCCCATAGCTTAGCCATGGAATCGGGTTATTCGTAATTTGAAGTGACATGAAAATAACGGGTATTAAGTAGGCTAGAATTAAAATAATGTACTGCGCCACCTGGGTCCACGTAATTCCTTTCATCCCCCCAAATGTCGCATAGATGGCGATAATAACAACCCCTATCATAACGCCCACTTTAGCATCTACTTCAAACAATCTTCCAATTACAACACCAGACCCTGCTAACTGACCAATCGAATAGGTGAAGCTAATAATGATTGTTGCAATGGCTGCGATAACTAAAGCTGTTTTGCTTTGAAAACGATCGCCAATAAATTCCGGAACTGTGTAACGCCCGTATTTCCGCAATTGCGGCGCTAACAGAAAGGTTAACAGCAAATACCCTCCTGTCCAGCCCATAATATAAGCAAGCCCATCATAGCCAAGAACCATCACGGTTCCAGCAAGACCGATGAATGAAGCGGCACTCATCCAGTCCGCTCCGATCGCCATACCATTGTAAATCGCGGGCACGCCTCGACCAGCAACAAAGAACTCGGACGTTTGACGTGCGCGATTAAAGACGGCAATCCCAATGTATAGACCAAATGATGCGACAATAAGTAGTAGTGAAACTAGAAATTGTGTATCCATCCCTTATCCCCCTTATGATTGTAAGGTTTGTCCTTTCGTTGCTTTCACTCTCTTTTCGACTAACCCATACTTTTGATCAATTCTGTCCGATATGTAAGCGTTAACAAATAATAGAATAATAAAGACAACAATCGAACCTTGCGCGCCCATAAAATAATGAAGAGGGAATCCGTTAAACGTGTATTGCGCAAGTGTTTCAGCAAACAGTACCATTCCAAAAGACACGGCAAACCAGAAAAAAAGTAAGATTGAAATTAACCTTACTCTCGCATGAAAGTAAGCATCTGCCATTTTCTTATCAATCTTTTTCATAAGTGAACCTCCTAACTATTTTAAGTTAAAAATAAGTTCGATAGTTTCGACAAAACCTAGCGGAACTCTAGCAATCTCAATAACAAAATAGATTCCCATAACCGCAACTGGAACTAGTAAATACACGCCTTTGCGCTTTTTGATTGTAAAAATTAAACAGACGATAGCAGAAGCTAGCAACACGTATAAAATAAGTCGTCTCTCCTTCCTTCTATAATTATCTGAATTTTCTAAAATACACTTCTCATTATGTTTCTACCATACGAGGAAGTCAATGAGACCATTTAACCAGTAATTGGATATAATCCCATGACAATAGACCTGTGTTGCCGACACAAAAAAGCGAGTTTCTCCAATCGATAAGGAATGGTAGCGCTATTTCCCAGGAAAGGTCGAATGGTGTCCGATTTCATTGCAAACAAAAAGCCCCCGATCACTCGGGGACTTCGGTTATTCTGAATCCTTTGTATCTGATTTTTGATCGTCCGATTTCTGCTCGTTGCTTTTTTGCTCGTCGGATTGATCCTCGTCAGCACTGTTTGCATCTTCTTCGGCGTCTTTCTCAGCATCCATTTCGGATTCTGTACTGTTGTCCTGATTTTCAACGTCAGTACCTTCTGAGGCTGATGGGTTTGAAACTTCGTCACCAGCGTCTGGCGCTTCAACTGCTGAAGAAGGCTGGTTTAACACATCAAGTGGGTTAACCGGCACATCATCTTTACGTACTTCAAAGTGTACGTGAACACCTGCGTCTGTATCAAACGTGTTTGTTCCAGCTGTACCAAGCTTTTCGCCTTGCTTTACAGTATCGCCTTGTTCAATTTCAAGAGCTTCAAGCGATTCATAAACAGTTACAACACCATCGTTATGTTCTAAATGAACAACATTTCCAAGTAACTGGTCGTTCGTTGCTTTCACAACCTTACCACTCATCGCGGCTTTGACATCAAAACTAGCGCCATCTTCTTTACCATAGTCGATTCCTGCGTTCTGGTAGTAGGTATTATTATAGAAAACAAGGGCTGCTTGTTGTTCTTCCGTGCTAGCTGATGTGTCATAGAATTGTTTCTGCACAAATACGCCACTATCTTCGGATGCAGGTACTTTAAAGACTTCTGAATCACCAAGAACTGGAACAGACTCGTCATTTGTGTCAAAGGCACTTCTTTCTTCATCAATTCCACTTAAATCTTTTGCATTGTCTTGCCCGCCTTGCATCCATAATACAGTTGCAAGAACAATTGCTGCAAAACCAAGATAGACTGCTGGATAAATCCAACGTTTTCTTGCTAGCTTCTGCCATTTAGAAGCGCTTTTTTCAACAGGATGAGATCGTTGTTTTTCGTCTCCCATTTGTTCATCACCTCAGCAACATTGTGGTCAGGTTGCGAGATTTATATACCTCTTATGAAAAAAAGTTCTATTTATTTTTCGACAAAGGGGGTTCTTTTATGCATGGATTTGAAATTTCTTTGTTTCCCTTAATAGATGAACCCATGATATTACTGATTTAATTACCCAGTTCTTTACTCAATATGCAAGTGTTTCTTGTATCTATTTTGTTATCTATTTGTAAGAATGATTCCTTAGGCAATAGGGTATATAACCTTTATACGCTTTTGACAACAAAATCTATTTTGATAATATCAAAATGATCATAAAGGGGATTAACCATTAATGAATTACGTAATTACGTCAACACTGCCTGAGCAATACGGAGGCAGAACAAAGTCCCTCCTTGACCGCACGAAGAAACTAGTTGAGCAAGCTGACATGTCATATACAATTATTACAACAAACTACAATCCATACTACGGAGAGGTCTACGAGCAGTACTATAGCCAGAACAAAGTTCCGCGCTCGGTAAAAATGATTAATATTTACGATCATCTGGCCAATCGTTCTTATTCAGGTGATAAAGTAGAGCAACCAATTGAGGAAGAAGGCCTTACGTATCGTGAAGTAAAGAAAAATAAAGCCTATCGCTTTTTTGAAAACGGAGAGTACGTTCTATATAAAAACTATGATACCGAGGACGGCTCTTTGAAATTTATCGACTTTATGGATCCTTACAACCGTAAACGGGCCTGTAGAAAAGAATTTAATCGCCTTGGGAAATGCCATAGAAAGATTAACTACAAGCAAGGAACGACAAATAAGCTTGAAGAAATCTATTATGATGATGCTGGCAATGCTTATGTAAATAAAACGTTTGATGGTTCAAATGAAAGTAAGTTGATTCGCTTGCATCTCTTTAGTGGACAAGACATTCTAGAATTTAAAACAGAAAAAGACTTCTTCCGCTATTGTCTTGAGCACATGATAGAAGATGGTTCTACCATTATTAATGATGCTCGTCTTCTTGATAAACCAATGTGTGAGATGAAGGGAAATGACGTAACGAAAATCGCCATCCTTCACAATACACATCTACAAAGCGAAGACATTCATGACGTCAAATCCTCTTATCAGTATTTGATCGAGCATGCGGATGACGTCGACCATATTGTTGCGTTAACTCATGAACAGAAAAAAGATCTCTCTCATCATATCTTTAACAATGAAAAGATCAGCATTATTCCACATTCCATTGCTCCTTCCACTAAAAACAAAAGTGTTCAGAAGCAAAATAAATTTGTTTTTATCGGCAGGTTAACCGATGTGAAACAACCTGATCATTTAATTGAAGCGTATCAAATGGCGAGAGAACAGCTATCTGACTTTACGCTTGATATTTATGGAGAAGGACCGGTAAAAGAAAAGCTTGAAGAGCAGATTAAAGAATATAAGCTTGAAAACCACGTAACGTTAAAAGGATTAACCGATGATCCAGAAGGTGTTTTTGCTTCAGCAAAAGCTTCTTTCCTCCCGAGTCAGTATGAAGGATTCGGCCTCGTGATTATGGAAAGTCTGAATAACGGGTGTCCTGTTGTGGCTTACGATATTAAATATGGTCCGAGAGATTTAGTGAAGGATCATGAAAATGGGCTTATCGTTGAGAAAAACAACATTGAAGCACTATCAGAAGCAATGGTACAAGTAAAGGATATGGATTTTGGAACAATTGACGTCGAGAAAGAATTCCGAGAAGAAGCCTTTGTATCAAATTGGAGTGCTCTTCTAGGTAAACAACAGAAAAAATTTAAGCTTCCCTTCTTTAACTAAAGTCTCTCCAGAAAAAGACCGCTATTGTCCACAGTAGCGGTCTTTCTTTTACCTTTGCGCCGTATAATCTGTCACGTAGTTCTCCATCTCACTAATCGCGACACCTTGATAATAATGTTTCACAATATCAGAATACGCCTTACCATCTTCCGCCATTCCATTTGCTCCATATTGGCTCATGCCAACTCCATGGCCGTACCCTTTTGTTACCACGTTAATTGCGTCTCCCACTCGTTCCCACGTAAAGTCAGAAGACCTCAGTCCGAGAAGATCTCTTATTTCTCTACCAGTAAATGTTTTTCCACCTACTGAAACTTCCGCTACTCTTTTGCCTTCAGTCAAATTTTCAATGGAGCCAATGGAATTGTTCGAAAGGTCTACCCCAAGTTTCTGTTCAAATTCAGCCACTGTGAACGTTGCTTTATCTTCGTATTTTGGCGAATCAACATCCCACGGACTTTCAACACTCCTTAAATAAGGTGCTTTATTTTCCCAATAGTCTTCTGAATTCTCTGTATAGCCATTACTTGTAGAGAAAAAAGAAGCGTAGATTGGATTGCCTTCATAGGTTAAAATTTGACCAGTCGTTGCTTGAACCGCTTCTTCAATTCTCGCATACTTTTCGTCAAATTCGTCTCCCCACGCTTTTTTCAACTGTGCTTGATCCTTATATACCTGATCCTGGATCGTATCTGTGACGACAGCTTGATCAGGAAGATTGGCAGAAGGGTTTTTAAGCTTCGTTACGACAAACGTTCTTGCGGTAAGCGCCTGAGCTTTCAACGCCTCCATATTAAAGTCTGAAGGCATTTCAGCAGCGACCACGCCTTTCACATAGTCTTCGATCGGTATACTCATCGTTTCCTTCTGTTCTGATCGAAAGACCGGTACGTCTACTTTCACCACTTCTGTTATTTTCTCCTTCTTCATCTGATTCCCTTCACTAGTCTGTGGTTTCGTCTCCGTTGCTCCAAAAGGTAAAACCAGAATAGATGGGAGAAGGATTAGAATCGCCGCAAACAGAATTAGTGAGCCAACAATTCGCTTCATTCACATGCCTCCTTCTCGATTGCTTACCCCTATCATCGTATGGAGATGGACAACCATTTAGAACAGAAACGGCAAGTCGATACGGAGTTTTTTTACCATATATATGTAAACAATTGATCGCCCAGCCACTTTTTGTACATAAAAAAGAGGAGGCCATGGCCTCCTCTTTTATTCCAATTATGCGAATTTAGGTTTCACATTAACAGCTTCCTCAGACTCTTCTGTTGCAGGCTTTGCTTTCTCATCAACTGTTACACGTTCAACATCAGCTCCAAGGCTTGCAAGCTTCCCAGAGAAGTTGACGTAACCACGGTCAAGGTGCTTCAGCTCATCAACGCGAGTGTAGCCATCAGCGACAAGTCCAGCAAGAATTAAAGCAGCTCCAGCGCGTAAATCAGTAGCAGACACTTCTGCACCTTGAAGTGTAGAAGGTCCTTCAATGATCGCTGCGCGTCCTTCAATCTTGATGTTTCCGTTCATGCGACGGAATTCTTCCACGTGCATGAAGCGATTTTCAAAGACTGTTTCCGTAATCACACTTGTACCCTTAGCTTGAAGTAATAGCGCCATCATCTGGGATTGCATATCCGTAGGGAACCCAGGGTGAGGCATTGTTTTCAAGTCAACTGGCTTTAGCGTTTCAGGTCCAATAATGCGAAGACCTTGACCTTCTTCCGTGATTTGAACGCCCATTTCTTCCATCTTCGCAATCAATGGACGAAGGTGTTCCGAAACAGCATTTTCAATTAATACGTTACCACCTGTAATTGCAGCAGCTACCATGAATGTTCCTGCTTCAATACGGTCTGGGATTACAGCGTGCTCTGCTCCTACGAGCTTTTCCACACCTTCAATACGAATCGTACCAGTACCTGCGCCGCGTACTTTTGCACCCATTGCATTAAGATAGTTCGCAAGACAAACGATTTCAGGTTCTTGAGCAACGTTCTCCATTACCGTTGTACCTTCTGCAAGTACAGCTGCCATCATAATATTTTCAGTGGCGCCTACACTTGGGAAATCAAGATAAATCTTTGCCCCTTGTAGTCTTCCTTTAATACCAGCTTCAATAAAGCCATTTCCGATTGTCACTTCTGCACCCATTGCTTCAAAGCCTTTAAGATGCTGATCAATCGGTCTTGAGCCAATTGCGCAACCTCCAGGTAATGCAATACGGGCATGACCCACGCGGGCCAAAAGTGGTCCCATCACAAGAAACGAAGCTCGCATTTTACGAACTGCTTCAAATGGTGCCTCTGTTTCCAAAGGTTTTGTTGCGTCTACTTTAATTGTGTTACCTTCTATTTGCGTCTCAACATTAAGATAGCTTAATACCTCACTAATCGTGTGTACATCTGAAAGGGCAGGCACATCATTTAACGTGCTCGTGCCTTCACCTGCTAAAATAGATGCTGTGATGACGGGCAAGACTGCATTTTTAGCTCCTTCTACTTTCACAGAGCCTGACAATCTCCTGCCACCTCGGACGATGATTTTTTCCAACGTATTCCCCTCCGCGTCCTATTTGTATATTAATATTCAGTCGTAATTATTGGTGTGCCAATTGTAGCGGTTATTCCGCCGCCTATTCCTGTATTCCGTAATGCTATTTGTATGTTCATTCTCTGGTTGTTCGTTACGAGATCTGCTTCCCACTCTTCATGGTATGCGGAAAGAGATACAAACGTCTCTTCATTGATTTCTTCTACTTTTGAAGCGGAAAAAGCTCCTAACAGCTTGTCTGCTTCATTGTACAAAACAATGTCCATTGTATCATTTTTCTCACCTACAAAACAAGAGAAAACTGGGGCTTCTTGCGTTACTAGTTGTGACTTTTGCGCCTTAAATCGTTCGTACGTTGTTCGCCATTCCTCCTGATAAAACCCTTTAATTTCCATGTTATAAATAAGATAAGAGCTAATGCGATTTTCTTCTGGGTAAGACACAAGTGTCAGTGTTTCTTTTGTACCCAATTCTGAATCGATTCTTGTCCCGCTTACTTTTACATTACCGTCTTTTTTTTCCAAATCACCCCATTGAAAACCTGGTGCTCTTTTGGAAATCTCGGACATAATACCTTTGTACCCTAACGACTTTGGAATGAAACTAACTTTTTCTCGTGTGTAAAGAGACCACTTTTGAATAGAATAATGATGGGTTAGTAGAACATTCGCCATCTCGGCAGTCTTTACTTCCGTTTCATCTTCAATTGAGACTGATGTACCATTCGAAAAGCTCGCTAGAAGTAAAATGGACAGTAATCCGATTAGAAGCCTCATCTTAACCCTCTCCCCGCTCTGGTCTTCTTATCTTTCAGTTTGACCATGGGAGGGGAAGGCATACATGGAAGTTGTAGTCAGATCCCGACAAATTCCGTACGAAGCTTCTGTATATGAACTGTTTTTGAATTTTTCTAGCTGGCCCGCTTAAACCCTCGGGTTTAAACGGGCGCATTCGCTTTTCGTTGTCTAGCTTCAACCCCCAGTCCCTCGATCGCTTCACCTTCCAGATTGAACACAAAGACCGTGTTCATTCCGGAAGGCTCCAGCGCTTGTCGGGACTAAACGGGGGTTTACGCTTTTCATTTTTTAAAAGAAATATTGTAGACGGAGTGACCAGTTGTAGTAATCTAGGAAGAAACTGCTTGCGAGGGAACCGATGCTTAGGGTTAGCAAGATCATGAGGACTTTCGCCTGTGGACTGTTCGGTTTTTTGAAAAAGACATCGAACCGAACGGTTTGTAACGCCCACCAGGTAATCATAATGAAAACCAGGTTAATCACAATCGTTAAAATCGATTGTTGCGCCAGTGCTTCTGTCATCTTATCTACCCCCCTATCTGCAAGTGCACCATTCGACAAACGTATATTTTTCCATCTAATAGCCTATTATAAGAGATTTCAATACAAATGAATATCCTACTTTACCCCTAATCAGCGGTTTTTTCTCACACAAATAAGGCGTTTTCGCCACATTTTGCTTTTTCTTCGTTTGATACATGGAAAAACAGCAGATTCCTCTGCTGTTTTTAGGGATTAAAGATTTCAAGGAATTGAAAGTGATCGTGAATAAAGGTTAATGCAACGGAAGGAAAGACGCCAAGTATAACGGTTCCTGCTGCGGTGATTGCGAGTACAGCGACAAGCCCATTTGAGGCAGCGACTGGCTTTTTCGTTACTGATGGACGGAAATACATTTGAATGAATAAACCAAAATAATAAACATAGGAGAGGATTGTTCCGGTTAACATGGCGAGCGCCAGAACGAATCGCTTTGGTTCGGTGCCTAGTGCGCTCATGAAAATTTCAAACTTGCCGATGAAGCCTGCCGTTAACGGGATGCCAGCGAGCGATAAAAGGTAGATCGTCATCGCAATCGTGACATAAGGAGAACGTTTAAATAAACCGGCAAAAGAATTGACTGTTACCTCTTTCGTTTCATCACCTAGGGCATGAATCACGGCAAACGCCCCAAGATTCATTAACAAATAAGCGGCAAGATAAAACCAGACGGCATCAAAGACGAGCTCAGATAAAGCAGCTAACGGAACGAGAAGGTAGCCGGCGTGCGCAATACTCGAATAGGCGAACAGCCTTTTCGCATTCAACTGCCTTAGCGCAATGACATTTCCAATCAGAATTGTAAGAACAGCAAGTAATACAAGATAAGGACGAACCGAGACAAGTAGCGTCTCGTAGCTTACCCCATCTGGTGTAATCACTTTTCCAGTTCCAGGTGCAAACACAAATGGAACCATGAGGAGTCTGAGCATAATCGCAAACCCTGCAATTTTTGAAACGATACTAAGATAGGCAGTGATCGGCGTTACAGCCCCCTGGTATACGTCCGGCGCCCACATATGAAATGGAGCGGCTGTTATTTTAAAGCTGAGACCAACAAAAATCATCAGAAAAGCAAACACAGCGATGTACCGATTCTCTGTCACGATGTCGCTACCCATTAAAGCTTGGATTTCATAAATGTTTGTTTCCCCTGTAAGGCCAAATAAGTAACTCATTCCAAACAGTGTGATGGCTGTCGCAATTCCGCCATTAACGATGTATTTAAAAGCAGCTTCATTCGCTAACTGGTTCTTTTTACGAATGGCAACAAGAATGTAGGATGAAAGACTAAGAAGCTCTAACCCGACGAAAAGCGTAATTAAATCTGCACTTGAAGCCATCATCATCCCGCCAAGTAAACCTGTTAGCAAGAGGTAGGGATATTCTCCTTTTACCTCATCAAGGTCATTTGCATTTATCCCTAGCAGTAGAACGAGACCCGTCCCTATGAGCATAAGAAGCTTAAATGCTTTTGCGAAAGAGTCGAGTCGATACGTTTGGTTTATTATCGTCACAACGCCATCATCAAGCTGAAAAATGAGAAAGACGATGGCCAACGCAATGCCTGCGAGGGCAAACCAGACGAGAATCGCTCTATCCCTGTTCTTTGGCATAAACAAATCAAGTAGTGATAGCGTCACAGCCGTCAGCAGTATTGTAAACTCTGGCATCATGCTGCTCCATTGGTAGTTTAGTAACTCATTGATCTCCATATCTTAACCCCCAATCCCGAGCGTACGCGCTATTTGAAGTGTGTTGGACAATACTGCAGGGTAAACACCAATCCAGATAATGAGACTGAGAAGAACGGCGGACGGAACTAGTTCCATCGCTGATAAATCCTTTTGTTTATCAAAAATCGGTTTTCTTTCTCCGAACGTCACGGCCAGCACTGCCCGGAGCATATAAACCGCGGTTAAAATCAGACCGATTACACCGATACTGCCAATGACAGGCATCGTTTCGAATAAACCGAGAAACGCGAGAAATTCACTAATAAACCCACTCATTCCTGGTAACCCGAGTGAAGCGAGACCTGCAGCAAGAAAGAATCCTGCGAAAAGCGGCGTCTGACTTGCTACTCCTCCTAAATTCGCAAGCTCTGTTGTGTGAAAGCGGTCAATGATAACGCCAACAAGGAGGAACAGCAACGCTGCGATCAAACCATGTGAAATTGTTTGAAAGATCGCCCCTTGTAGACCAGCTGTGTTAAAGGATGCCACTCCAATGAGCACAATGCCCATATGGGAAACCGATGAGTAGGCAAGTAAGGCGCGCAGCTCCGTTTGTACAAGAGCGATAAAAGCTCCATAGAGTAAATTAACAACGCCAAGAATCGCCAGAATCACGGCCGTTTCTTTTAGCTGATCAGGGAAAAAACCTGCTCCGAAACGAATAAGCCCATAAGCACCAATCTTCAGTAAAACACCCGCATGAATCATTACTACTGCGATCGGAGCTTCGACATGCACTCGAACCATCCACGTATGAAGTGGCACAATCGGAAGCTTTGTACCAAACGCGACTAGAAGAAGGACGAAGAGCCACATTCGCGTATTCCCTGAAAGAAATTCATAAGAATCAGCTTCTTGCAAAAGAAAGGTTAGTTCACTAATATTCATCGTTCGCATCTCAACGAATAGCACAATGATGACAATTAAAAGCAAAATTGAACCGATGCCGTTATAAACAAGGAAAGAAAAAGCAGCCTTTTCCCGCTCAAATCCTCCCCACTTTCCAACGAGGAAAAACATGGCCACAAGTGTCACTTCAAAAAATAAGAAAAACAAAAATAAATTTTCACTAGAAAAGACACCAAGAATCCCGAGTTCCAGTAGTAAAAAGAGAATATAGAACCCTTTCACACCCTCCTTGATCCGAACGGCAGCGAGTGAAGCGAGAAAGGTGATCAGCGCTGATAGCATTAAAAACAATAGCGACAGACCGGTTACCCCAAGGTCGTATGTGACCGGATATGGCTCATTTGGACTAATTGCCGTCATCAATTCAAACCACTGATAACTTTCGGCAAATTGAATGCCTGCAAGTGTCCGATCATAAAAGCTGAAAACAACAATCGTTACCATTAGCGGTAGCACTGTTCCAAGAATACCTACCATTTTTATCGATTCATTCTTTGATGGCATAAGGCTTAGCACGATTACGCCGAGCAGCGGGGAGAGAATTAAGATCGTTAGCAAGCCCATTAGAAATACCCCCCTAATATGGCAATTAACAGCATGACAACGACAAGACCTGAGAAGGCTACCGTTCCATACGTTTGCACCTGACCGGATTGTACGCCTGATCCCGCTTTTCCGATTCGTTTTACAAGCACTGTGAGCGCCTGTGCACCTCCTTCGATGATAAACCTGTCGAAGTATATCCAGAAGTAACCGAACACACGCGTTCCTTTTACCACGGTTTTATCATAAACCTCATCGACAAAGTATCCTTTTGATAAAAGGCGGTGTAAGGCACTTGAACCCTCTTCTGCATGCGGTCGCTTTTTCGCATACGTTTTCCAGGCAAGACCAATGCCCGCTAGAGAGAAAAGAATTGCACTGATTGGAATCCACATTGGCGCAGCGTGATGAACGACTGCCACTGGATATGGACTCGTTTCTAACCAGTCGCCAAGAAACGAACCGAACCAGGCTGTCTGCATATAACCTGCAACGATCGAAAGCACCCCGAGTACGAGCATTGGAAGCAACATCACTCTTGAAGACTCCTTCGCTTCACTCGAACGGTCACCAGAAAAGACGAGAAAGTACAGACGGAACATGTAAAATGCAGTGAGAAAAGCCGTTAATAGCGCAATCGAAAATAAAACGTATCGGCCGTCGGCAAAGGTTGAAACGAGAATTTCATCTTTACTAAAAAAACCTGCGAAAAGCGGAAATCCTGAAATCGACAAGCAGCCGATTAAGAATAATGCTGCTGTCATCGGAAGCTGCTTTCTAAGCCCACCCATTTTAAAAATGTTCTGCTCATGAACGGCATGAATGACACTTCCTGCCGCAAGAAACAGAAGCGCTTTAAAAAAAGCGTGCGTCGTTAAGTGAAAAATACCTGCTGTGTAACCTGCTGCACCTAATGCAAGCATCATATAACCGAGCTGGCTAATCGTCGAATAAGCGAGAATCCGTTTAATGTCTCGCTGCACGAGAGCGATTGTGGCTGCAAAAATCGCCGTAAATCCTCCAGTGATGGCTACAGTCGTCATTGCCGTTTCAGAGCTTGAGAAGAGCGGATACATCACGGCAACAAGATAGACACCAGCTGCTACCATCGTAGCCGCATGGATCAATGCTGAGACTGGCGTCGGGCCTTCCATTGCATCCGGAAGCCACGTATGAAGCGGGAACTGTCCTGACTTTCCAACCGCTCCAACAAAAATTAGAATAGCGATAAGTGTAATCATCGATGGCGCGATGTCACCTGCTTGCACAGCTGCAAAAATAACATCGAGCTCAAAGCTACCCGTTTGCCAAAACAATAAGAAAATCGCAACGAGCAAACCGATATCGCCTATTCTCGTTACGATAAAAGCCTTTTTAGCGGCTGCCTTTGCTTCAGGTTTGTAGAAATAAAACCCAACAAGAAGGAAGGAGCAAACCCCTACAAGCTCCCAAAAAATGTAGAGCTGCAGAAGGTTTGGTGAAAGAACTAGCCCCGTCATTGCAAACGTAAAGAGACCGAGGTACCCAAAAAATGTGGCAATGCGCTCGTCATTCGCCATATAAGTGATGGAATACATATGTACGAGAAAACTGACAAGCGTCACGATCACAAGCATTAACGTATTTAATGGATTTACTTCAAATCCCACCGTAATCATTACGGTATCGATCGATAGCCAATTGGTTTCTACAAGCCGATTTCCTTGTATTAAATGACTGAATAGGACAAGAAGCGCACAGCCAAAGGCAGCTCCAGCGAAAATCGTTCCAACAAAACCGGCTTTTCGATAGAGGATCGGCCGGGTGAATAGAATGATCAGGAATGAGAGAAGCGGCAATATTGGGATAAGCCAGACAGCGTCCACGTTTCTACCCCCTTCGCTACTTTTTAAGTGTGTTCATTTCATCAACATTGACGGTAGCCCTGTTTCGATAAAGGGCAATCAGGATCGCAAGCCCGACAGCCGCTTCAGCTGCCGCAACCGTAATCGTAAAAAGAGAAAATACCTGACCACGAATCGATGCGCCAACACCGTATTTTGCAAATGCAACAAGATTTAAATTAACGGCGTTCAGCATTAATTCAATCGAAATTAACACTATGACCGCATTTCGCTTCGTTAGCGCGCCATATAGGCCTATACAAAACAGGAGCAAAGCGGTTAATAAATAGGCGGAAAGTGGAATCGAGCTCATGGCTTCTCACCTTCTTCATCATCCTTTTTCGCGAGGATAATGGCTCCAACAAGCGCAACGAGTAAAACGACGGATACGAGTTCAAATGGAATTACATAATCTGTGAACAACATTAGCCCCACTTGCTCGGTATTGTTTTCATGAAGTTTTTCCGCTTGCGGACCGAGTGAAATTGTCCGAATGCCTTTAAATACAATCAAAAAGAAAGCGGTGACAACTGTTAACACGATGCCTTTTTTTGCCCATCCTGTCTTCGGCTCTTCCTCTGAATGTTTTGTTAGCATAATGCCAAATAACATAATAATCGTAATTGCTCCAGAATAAATTAAGATTTGAACGACCGCTACAAATTCAGCGGAAAGCATAATATAGAGTCCTGCAATGCCGAGAAACGTTAGGACAAGCGCCATCATCATATGGATCACTTTTGAGAGATTAATCATCAGTAAGCCGCCGGTCATCGTAATAAGAAATAGGAAAATAAATATGAGCAGCTCCCCGGTCATACTTTGTTTTCCTTTCGAAGGTTCGTATCATTTTCATCGAGCCACTCTAAATTTTTAAATAGATCATCGCGGCTATACGTAGCGAGCTCAAAATTATTTGTCATGATAATGGCCTCTGTCGGACACACCTCTGTGCACAAATCGCACAAAATGCAAATTTCGAAATTAATATCGTACGTATCGATAATTTTTCCCTTTTTAGTTGGGTCAGGATGTTTGATACCTGTCAATGAAATGCAGTCTGTCGGACAAATCGCAACACACTGATTACATACAATACATTTTTCAGGGTAAAATTTTTGAATGCCGCGAAAGCGATCTGGTAAAGCAAGGGGCTGATCTGGATACTGGTACGTCACTTTCTCCTTCGTCATGTTTTTCAGGGTGTAAGCTAATCCTTTCGCTAGTCCACGCATGTTGGCTTCCTCCCTTGTTTAGAATGAGCGAATGATCTCGATCACAATGGTCGTTAGAAAAATGTTTAATAAAGCGAGCGGTAAAAGGATTTTCCATCCAAATGACATAAGTTGATCGGCTCGGAGACGAGGAAACGTACCGCGAATCCAGATCATCACAAATACGATGAAAATAAATTTAAGCGCAAACCAGACTGCGCCTGGTATAAAGGTTAAAAACGGGATTGCCTGCCATCCTCCAAGAAAAAGAATGGTTGTGAGCGAGGCCATCGCAAATAAATAAACATATTCCGCAAGCATAAAGAAGGCAAAGCGAAATCCTGAATATTCAACGTGATACCCTGCGACGAGCTCTGATTCTGCTTCAGGTAAGTCAAATGGGGTTCGATTCAATTCCGCAACGGAAGCAATCAAAAAGATTAGAAACGCAAGCGGCTGTTTAAACAAAAAGGCAACAGACTCCTGCTCGGCAATAATGGTATTAAGATTTAACGATCCTGTTAGTAGCACAATTCCTACAACACTCATCACAAGCGGAATTTCATAAGAAATCATCTGCGCCGCTGATCGCATGCTACCAAGTAACGCGTATTTATTGTTCGATGCCCATCCCCCTGCTAGAATCCCTATCGTTGAAATCCCAGATATGGCAATGTAATAAAGCAAGCCAACGCCAATATTCGCAAAGGAAACCTGCTCAGTTAATGGAAGGGCAGCGATTACGATAAACGCCGGTGCAAAGGCAACAACAGGTGCAATAATAAATAGCGGGCGATCCGCATCGCGTGGAATTGTATCTTCCTTTATTAATAGCTTCAAAACGTCCGCTACCGTTTGTAATAATCCGAATCGCCCACCAACTCTGTTTGGACCATGACGAAGCTGCATAAACCCAAGCACTTTTCGCTCAGCCAAAATGGCGTACGTCACGAACCCGAGTACAACCATTAACATAGCCGCACCAACGAGGAAAAAACTGAGCGTCTGCCAGTATCCAGGTGGTGAAGCAAGCATGTTGTTGATCATTAGCCGTCCACCTCCCCGAGCACGATATCAATACCGCCGAGAATGGCGATTAAGTTTGAAATATTCTCTCCTTCTAGTAACTCAGGTAAGATTTGCAGATTATAAAAAGACGGTCGACGAAACTTCAGACGATAAGGTTCTTTTTTCCCTTTGGAGGCAATGTAGCAGCCAATTTCACCGCGCGGCGATTCAATGCGTACATACGTCTCACCTGCAGGAGGTTTAATAATGCGCGGTACTTTCGCCATAATCTGCCCTTGAGAAATTTGCTCCACGGCCTGCTCCACAATCTTTAGTGCTTCTTCTATTTCAGCCATACGACAGTTGTAGCGTGCCAGAGCGTCACCTTGTGGAAAGGCGGGAACTTCAAACTGAAAGCGATCATAAAGCGAATAAGGTTCGTTTTTCCTGAGGTCCCACTGCACGCCTGTACAGCGTAGGTTCGCACCACTTAATGAGTACGCAAGCGCCTTTTGTTTTGAATAAGCGCCTACCCCTTTCATTCTCGCCATAAAAATTTCATTCCCCGTTACGAGATCATGGTAGCCGGCGAGCTGTTCTCTCATATACGGCACAAACTCTCGCACCTTCTCGAGCCAGCCTTCAGGCGCATCCCATTTGACGCCACCTACGCGCATATAATTAAAGGTCAGTCGCCCTCCTGAGATCTCCGTTAACAAATTAATGATCACTTCTCGCTCTCTGAAGGCATAAAGAAACGGACTCATCGCGCCAATGTCGAGCAAATAAGTGCCGAACCAAACAAGGTGACTCGCTATTCTTCCAAGCTCCATCACAATGACGCGAAGGTAATCCGCTCGCTCAGGAATGTCCATTGCCATCATCGTTTCAACTGCATGGCAGAGAATGTAGTTATTCGTCATGGCAGCAAGATAATCCATTCGGTCTGTATACGGGATAATCTGCGTGTATTGCAGGTTTTCTGCAATCTTTTCCGTCCCTCTATGCAGGTAACCGATAACAGGCTTTGCTTCTTTTATGACTTCTCCATCAATTGTAAGCACGATGCGGAAGACGCCATGCGTACTCGGATGCTGTGGACCTACATTTAAGAGCATCTCCTCTGTCCGAATCATCGCTACACCTCCACATCATATGGCTCATAATCTTTTCGAAGCGGATGGCCGACCCAGTCATCCGGCATCATGATTCGCGTCAAATTCGGATGCCCATTGAAAACAATGCCAAGAAGATCATATCCTTCTCGCTCTGGCCAGTTCGCCCCAGCCCAGAGGGACGTTAGTGAATCGATGACAGGTTTGTCTCGATCAATCTTCACTTTTAAAGCAATGCTCTGGCGATTTTGATACGAATACAGGTGATTGTAAATTTCCATATGAGTCTCAAAGTCGGTGCCGTGCGTTTCAGAAAGATAATCAAAAGCTAGAAGCTCATTGTATTTAAGAAACTGCGCCACTTTTAAATACGTTTCTTTCCTTGCCACAAGCGTCGGCACATCTTTCGCGAGACGATTAATATAAGCATCTTCAAGAAGGTCGTCCCCAAGGTTTTCTCGAATGATGTGCAGGTACCGGTCAAGCACAGGCTGATTTGGTGAAGGGATTTCTTCTTTTAGAGGCTCATCCGTTTCTGAAGCAGTCTTCTTTGCTTTAGCAGCAGCGGCTTTTGCCTTTGCAGCTGCGATCGCTTTTGCCTTCTCATCCGTAGTGTCGGAACTACCTGCCTCTTGTTGCTTTCTTAGGGCTGCTGTTTTTGCCTTTGCAGCAGCTACGGCTTTCTTTTTCGCGAGGGCAGCTTCGTCGTCACCTCCATCTTCATTCGCCATTTCCTTCTGCTTTTTCAACGCTGCGGCCTTCGCCTTTGCGGCAGCAACCGCCTTCTTTTTCGCGAGGGCGACATCGTCTTCTGATGCTTCCTGATCCGTTACGTTTTGGTTCTTTTCTTTTTTCAGCGCCGCCGCTTTCGCCTTCGCAGCTGCGACTGCTTTCTTTTTCGCAAGTTCAACGTCTTCTTCCTCCGCTACGCTGTTCTGTTCACTTTGCTCCATTTCTTTTTGCTTTTTCAGCGCAGCTGCTTTTGCTTTAGCTGCTGCGACCGCTTTTTTCTTTTGAAGCTCAAGGTCATCGGCGGGATTCTCGGCTTCCGCTTTCTTTTTCCGTAACTCAGCTGCCTTCCGTTTTGCTTCTTCTACGGCTTTTCGCTTTGCTTCCAGCTCTTCTGGTGTTTGATCGCTCATCGATTCGTCACCCGCTTTCCGGTGCGCGCTTCATAGCGAATTTTTTCTTGTAGTTTATTTATGCCGTATATGAGGGCTGCTGGGTTTGGCGGACAGCCAGGGATATACACATCAACAGGAACGATTTGATCCACTCCTTTAACAACAGCGTAGGAGTTAATATATGGGCCGCCCGCTGTCGCACATGAGCCCATCGCAATGACCCATTTTGGTTCAGGCATTTGATCATAAAGACGCTTTAGTACAGGAGCCATTTTTTTCGTTACGGTTCCTGATACAATCATGACATCAGACTGTCTTGGCGACGTTCGAAAAAACGTTCCAAAGCGATCAAGGTCATAGTGGGAAGCCCCTGAACCCATCATTTCGATGGCACAGCAGGCGAGACCAAACGTTAACGGCCAGAGCGAATTGCTTCGAGCCCAGGCCTTTACATTTTCAAGCGTTGCAAGAAAAACGTTATGCTTCATTTCCTCGTATTCTTCCGGCGTTATATTTTCTAAGTTCAAATCCATTTCAACACCTTCTTTTTCCATGCGTATAGTAAGCCAATTAATAGCATGACAATAAAGATCATCATTTCGATGAACGCAAAGAAACCAAGCTTTTGATAGGCGACCGCCCATGGATACAAGAAAACGGTTTCGACATCAAAGATGACAAAAAGCAGTCCGAATAAATAATAACGAACGTTATACTGAATCCAGCTTTGGTGAAACGGCTCTATGCCGCTTTCATAGGTTGTTTGTTTCTCAGATGTTGGTTTTGAGGGACGAAGGAATCTTCCTGCCGTTAGGGCAACAGCTGGAAGAAGAAGGCCAAGGAAAAGGAACATGATTACGAAGAGGTAACTATTTTGGTACACGTTAAGCGATTCACCCATGAAGGTCTCTCCTCTCATCGTGCTGTAAAGTTGCTAGTCTTGTATACTAATTCAACATCCCCACTCTTATTCTTGCTTTTATTTGTAAGTTTTTTAAAAATTTCGAACAGAGGTGATCAAATGAGCGATAAACGAATCCGAACGCTGACAGAAAAGCTGTGGGCAAGAAATAAATATACGGTGATGGCCAAAGGCTATGAACATTACAAAAATATAGGGAATTCATTAAAAAAAGCGCAATCTCCTGAAGAATTGCTTTACGTCTATGACTTACTAAAGGAAACCTTAACTCTTCCCTATACTAAAAAAGGTATGCGGACAACACTCCAACATATGCGGGGCTATTTCAAAAAAAGAGCAACAAGTGAGGAAAAAGATGAATTTATCGTCGTTATGAATAAACAACTATCTGATTTAGATCCCTTAACCGATTACAACATTGAACTGTTTCGTATGCAGCTTTTGAAGCTTCTCAAAACGTATCCGTCTGATTATTTGTTACAAAGCAGCTTTGTTCAACCACAGAGGAAATGGAATGAGGTGTATGATCAAAAACAGTTGCGGATTGTCTCAAGAGAAGATTATCTAGAAAGCAGTGAAAAATAAAAGGATATCCACGTTAGCATCGCGTAATTAACCAACAAAAGAAGGTGGGATGAAAATGACAACCTATGTGGGATTATTAAGGGGCATTAACGTCGGCGGTAAAAATAAAATCAACATGTCTGAATTGCGCGATGCCCTCTCAAATGAAGGGTTTCAGTATGTGAAAACGTACATTCAAAGTGGGAACGTTTTGTTCCAATCAGAAGAATCTGAAGTCCTCTTAAGAAAAAAGATGGAAGAGATGATTCGTAAACAGTTTGAATTAAAGGTTCCCATCGTTTTAAGGACCGCTGTAGAGTGGAAGAACTTGATCGAAAACTGTCCTTTTCATGACGAACAAATTTCGAAAGCGCAGGAAACAGCGAGTGGAGAAAGTCTTTATGTGGCAATGATAGGAGAACCTCTCTTAGCTGATGACGAAAAGAAACTTTTTACCTATGCATCTGAAACCGAAGAATGTGAGATTAGAGGTAGGGAAATTTATTTACTGTTTCATGAAAGCATTCGAAATTCAAAACTTGCGGCTTTCATCACTCGGTCTAATGAGTATGCGACCGTACGAAATTGGAAAACGATTAACAAAATGAATAGCTTACTACCGAATGTATAGTCTTAATTGCAAAAAAAGCACCAGCGGGAATTTCCCGCTGGTGCTTTCCATTTATTTACCTGCCAAATCAAGGCGGTTGATTGCACGCTTAAGCGCTAGCTCAGCGCGTTTGAAATCAACATTGTCTTGCTTCGCTTGATCCAAGCGTTGTTCCGCTCTTTCCTTCGCTGCACGTGCGCGTTCCACGTCAATATCAGAAGGTAATTCAGCAGACTCAGCAAGGATTGTTACTTGCTTTGGCCTTACTTCAACAAACCCACCGCTAACGGCCAGTAAATGTGTATCCGCTCCATTTTTGAAACGCACCGCATTGATTGTAAGAGGGGCAACAAGCGGAATGTGTCCTGGTAAAATACCGAGCTCACCGCTCTTTGCTTTTACGCTGACCAATTCAGCTTCCCCTTCGTATACCGGGCCGTCAGGGGTGACTACACTGACTTTCAATGTATTCATCGTACCCCTCCCTGGGTGTGATCGTAATTAGAAAAGCAGGCTTATCGCCCAAATAGCAAAAAGTGGGAGCGAAGGCCTTATGGGTCTCCGCCCTACTTTTTATTTACGCCATTTGTTTTGCTTTCTCTACTACTTCTTCAATTGTCCCAACAAGACGGAATGCGTCCTCTGGAATATCATCGTGTTTACCATCAAGGATTTCTTTGAATCCTTTGATTGTTTCTTTAACTGGTACGTATGAACCTTTTTGTCCAGTAAACTGTTCAGCTACGTGGAAGTTCTGAGAAAGGAAGAACTGAATGCGACGAGCGCGAGAAACAGTTAGCTTATCTTCATCAGAAAGCTCATCCATACCAAGGATTGCGATGATGTCTTGAAGCTCTTTGTAGCGCTGAAGTGTTTGTTGCACTTCACGGGCTGTGTTGTAGTGCTCATCTCCAACGATTTCCGGAGAAAGCGCACGAGAAGTTGAAGCAAGTGGATCCACCGCAGGGTAGATACCTTGCTCAGATAGTTTACGTTCAAGGTTTGTTGTTGCATCAAGGTGAGCAAACGTCGTTGCCGGTGCCGGGTCAGTATAGTCATCGGCTGGTACGTAGATTGCTTGAATTGAAGTAACAGAACCCTTATTTGTAGAAGTGATACGCTCTTGAAGTTGACCCATCTCAGTCGCAAGTGTAGGCTGGTAACCTACTGCTGATGGCATACGTCCAAGCAATGCCGATACCTCTGAACCAGCTTGTGTAAAGCGGTAGATGTTATCGATAAAGAGAAGAACGTCTTGTCCTTGCTCATCACGGAAGTACTCTGCCATTGTAAGACCTGAAAGGGCAACACGCATACGTGCACCTGGTGGTTCGTTCATCTGACCGAATACCATTGCCGTTTTCTTAATAACACCAGAATCAGTCATCTCGTAGTAAAGGTCATTACCTTCACGCGTACGTTCACCAACACCTGCGAATACAGAAATACCGCCGTGCTCTTGTGCGATGTTATTGATCAATTCCTGGATCAGTACCGTTTTACCTACACCGGCACCACCGAAGAGACCGATCTTACCACCTTTAACGTATGGTGCAAGAAGATCAACTACTTTGATTCCTGTTTCAAGAATATCCGTTGTTGTTGAAAGGTTCTCAAATACTGGTGCAAGACGGTGAATCGGATCGCGGCGAACTTCGCCGAGCTCTTCATTTAGGTCAATTTTCTCACCTAGTACGTTAAATACACGTCCTAGTGTGATATCTCCAACTGGAACGGAGATTGGTGCACCTGTATCGAGAGCGTCAACTCCACGTACAAGACCGTCTGTTGAACCCATTGCTACGGTACGAACAGAGTTATCGCCAAGGTGAAGCGCGACTTCAAGCGTCAATTCGATGCTCTCTTCAGCACCGGTTTGAGCGATATAGTTAACTTTAAGGGCGTTGTAGATTTCTGGGAGCTTGCCGCTCTCAAACTTAACGTCTACAACCGGACCCATAACCTGGGTAATGTATCCCTTGTTCATCCTGTTCCCTCCTAACTTGCTTTAAGCTGCCAAAACAATAAGCATTCCTGTTTGGCATTTAAGACTATCTATTTCATTTCATTTCTACTCGAGTGCCGCTGCCCCACTTACAATCTCAGTTAGTTCCTGAGTAATTGAAGCCTGACGGGCACGGTTGTAAGAAAGTGTAAGGTCGCCGATAAGATCGTCCGCATTGTCTGTCGCACTTCTCATCGCTGTCATACGAGATGCGTGCTCTGCTGCTTTCGCATCGAGAAGCGCTCCGTAGATCAAGCTTTCAGCATATTGAGGAAGGAGGGTCTCAAGAATTTCTTCTTCTGATGGCTCATACTCGTAGCTTGCGAGTGATTTGCCTCCACCTGTCTCAATATCTGTTAACGGAAGAAGTTTTCTCTCCGTTAAATCTTGCTGAATGGCACTTACATAGTGGTTGTAGTAAAGATAAAGCTCATCGAAAGCTCCGTCTTCAAACATCCCTACTGTTCGAGACGCAATGTCTTTAATGTCTGCAAAAGCAGGCTGATCAGAAAGACCAACGATACTTTCGACAACAGGCATTCCGCGCTTTTTAAAGAAGGAAAGTCCTACTTTACCAGCTACGATAATCGCGTACTCATCAGTTGAGTTATGACGCTCATTAATTGTTCTATACACGTGACGTAGTACCGAGCTATTGTATGCCCCAGCAAGTCCACGGTCAGATGTGATCACCACATAGCCCGTTTTCTTCACTTCACGGCTTTCTAACATCGGATGACTTCCGCCGCTTGATCCATTTGCAATGCTTCCAACAACTTCTTGAATTTTCTCCATGTATGGAACGAATGACTTGGCATTCATTTCAGCACGGTTCAATTTCGCAGCCGAAACCATCTGCATGGCTTTTGTAATCTGCTTTGTTTTCTTCGTCGATGTAATTCTCGACTTAATATCGCGTAAAGATGCCATTCATTTCACCACCTTTTAAGCTGGCCGCGGCGTTTCCGCCGCATCCCTCTTATTCAGATACTGCGAAGCTCTTTTTGAATTCTTCGATTGCACCGTTGAATTCTTTTTCATCAGGAAGAGCTTTTGTTTCACGAATTGTATTGAAAATATCTTTCTTATTGTGTTCGATCCATGTCATCATTTCAGATTCAAAACGCTGAATATCGGTAACCGGGATATCGTCAAGGAATCCACGAGTTAGAGCGTAAAGAATCGCAACCTGCTTCTCAACAGCAAGTGGCTTGTTTAGCCCCTGCTTAAGAACTTCAACCGTACGAGCACCGCGGTTCAGCTTCGCTTGCGTTGCTTTATCAAGGTCAGATCCGAACTGAGCAAATGCTTCTAGCTCACGGTATGATGCAAGGTCAAGACGTAGTGTACCCGCAACCTTCTTCATCGCTTTAATCTGAGCGGAACCACCTACACGAGATACGGAAAGACCGGCGTTAACCGCTGGACGTACACCCGAGAAGAAGAGATCAGATTGAAGGAAGATCTGTCCATCAGTGATGGAGATAACGTTCGTTGGGATATAAGCTGATACGTCACCAGCTTGTGTTTCGATAAACGGAAGGGCAGTTAGTGAACCTGCTCCTTTTGCATCACTAAGCTTCGCTGCACGCTCAAGAAGGCGTGAGTGAAGATAGAATACATCCCCTGGATATGCTTCACGACCTGGAGGACGACGAAGTAGTAGGGAAAGTTCACGGTATGCAGAAGCCTGCTTTGTTAAATCATCGTATACAACAAGAACGTGCTTGCCGTTATACATGAATTCTTCACCCATTGTGACACCAGCATATGGTGCAAGGAAAAGAAGTGGAGAAGGCTGAGATGCGCCTGCAGTTACAACGATTGTGTAATCAAGTGCACCCTGCTTACGAAGCGTTTCAACAACGCCACGTACCGTAGATTCTTTCTGACCAATTGCAACGTAGATACAGATCATATCTTCGTCTTTTTGGTTTAGGATTGTATCGATGGCAATCGAAGTCTTACCAGTCTGACGGTCACCGATGATTAGCTCACGCTGTCCGCGTCCGATTGGAATAAGAGAGTCAATTGCTTTGATTCCTGTTTGAAGTGGCTCATGTACTGATTTACGATCCATAACCCCTGGTGCTGGGCTTTCGATCGGACGAGTTTTTGTTGTACCTAGTGGCCCCTGTCCATCAACAGGTTGTCCAAGAGGGTTTACAACACGGCCAAGAAGTTCTTCACCGACTGGCACTTCCATGATGCGTCCAGTACGACGTACTTCATCGCCTTCACGAATTTCAGTGTATGGTCCAAGGATAATGATACCAACGTTGCTCTCCTCTAGGTTCTGAGCCATACCCATAACACCGTTTGAAAATTCAACAAGCTCTCCTGCCATCACGTTATCGAGACCGTGGGCACGAGCAATACCATCACCAATCTGGATAACGGTACCAACATCATCAACTTTAATATCAGTTTGATAATTTGCGATTTGCTGCTTGATCAGCGCACTGATTTCTTCAGCATTGATGCTCATGCATATTCACCCCTATCTTCTAGCTCTTCGCTGAAACTAATTCTCGTTCCATGCGTTTAAGTTTTCCGCTAATGCTACCGTCAAAAATGCGATTGCCAATACGTACTTTAATACCACCGATTAAAGTAGGATCGATCACATTCTCGATCAGAAGCGTTGTTTTGCCTACTCGTTTCGCAAATACTGCAGAGACCTTCATCTGCTCCTCTTCCGTTAGAGGCTTCACAGAATAAACTTTCGCTACTGCTGTTTGCTTTTGTTCATATGCTAATGTTTCATATTGATCAACAAGTTCGAAAACGATTGCTGTACGCTTACGTTCGATCAGTGTAAGAAGCAAATTCATCACGTGAGTGGAGAGGGACGACCCAAAACTAGTCTGAATCATGTTCTTCTTCTCAGCTGTTGTGAATTTTGGATGCTTCAATACATTCATTAAATCTGGCGTTTGATGAAAGACATCTTTAACTACAGTTAGCTCATTCTTGATTTGCTCGACGTTATCGTTCTCACGAGCGATGTCAAAAAGAGCACCGGCATAACGTTTTGCGATTACTGCATGTTCTCTACTCATTTCTGATCGCCTGCCTGGTCAAGATACTCATCGATCAGCTGCTTTTGTGCACGCTCATCGAGTTCTTTCTCAACAACTTTTGAAGCAATCATGACAGATAATGAAGCTACCTGTTCACGTAGAGAGGCAACTGCATTTTCACGTTCACGCTTGATTTCAGCAGTAGCCGCTTCTTTCAAACGCTCGGATTCAAGACGAGCCGCTTCAATCATTTCCTGACCTTGTTGGTCAGCCATTTGTTTTTGATTCTCAAGCATAGCTTTCGCTTCCTGACGAACACGCTTCATTTCATCGCGCTGCTCATTCAAGAATGCTTCAGCTTCTTTACGGTTCTTCTCAGCTGAGTCGATTTCGTTCGCAATGTGCTGCTCACGTTCTTTCATGATGCCCATGAGCGGACCCCATGCAAACTTCTTAAGTAGTGCAAGAAGAACAATAAATGCGACAAGTTGGAAAAGAATATCGCCTGCAGCAAATCCTGCTCCTAGAATTAAACTATTGAACACCGTGTTCACTCCCTTCAGAGGTCATACAAAACGAATGGCGAAGGTTTCATTTCGAAACTTTCTCCGCCATCATGAAACAAATCTGTATCCTTATCTAATTGAATTATTGACCCATTACGATAAATGCAATAACGACCGCAATAATTGGAAGTGCCTCAACTAGTGCAATACCGATAAACATTGTTGTTTGAAGCGTACCACGAAGTTCTGGCTGACGAGCAATTCCCTCAACTGTACTCTTTACGATAAGACCGTTACCAATACCGGCACCTACTGCCGCTAAACCTACTGCAATTGCAGCTGCTAATAAACCCATGCTAAATTTCCTCCTTATAATTCATAAATATTTTTATATAATCAAAACTCATTGATACCTTGTTTTAATGGTCGTCTGCCACTTTATGCGCCATGTAAACCATTGTTAGCATTGTAAAGATAAACGCCTGAATTGTACCGACAAAAATACTAAAACCTTGCCACAACAGCATAGGAAGAAAGGCTCCAAGCGCTCCAGCAATTCCTGCGCCACCGAGTCCTGCGAGAAGTCCAAGCAGAATTTCACCAGCGTAGATATTACCATAAAGACGAAGGCCAAGAGTTAAGGTGTTCGAGAATTCTTCAATAATTTTAAAAGGAAATAGGAATTTCAGTGGACTAACAAATCCTCTTCCGTACTCCTTCGCACCTTTCATCTTAATACCGTAATAATGTGTTAACAACACGACCATCGTTGCTAATGTTAGCGTGATCGTCGGATCTGCAGTTGGAGACTTCCACCAAAGTTCAGAATCGACGGCAATGGCGAACGGTAGCCCCAGCATGTTTGATACAAAGATATACATGAGTAGCGTCATCCCTAGAAACAGGAAACGTCCACCAGTTTTCCAATCCATTGTGCTTCCAATAAGTCCTTTAACAAAGTCCATTACCCACTCAATGAAGTTCTGCAATCCCGTAGGTCGCATTGCTAAAGAGCGAGTTGTCACTACTGCAAGAATGAATACAATGGCAGAAGCAATCGTGATCATCAGAATATTGGATAGATTGAAAGTCATTCCTAAAAATTCAGTTGTAGGTGCATGATGTTCCAACAGCTTTTCACCTCTCTTCCTACTTAAAGCGTATTTTGGATGTTGAATCTATGAGAATGATAATGTAGGTGGTCATTAACCCAATTACCACACCTAGCAAATTGAAATACTCTGGGTACCTTAATGCAATCAGTACGCTGAGTCCAGCAACAGCCTGTCTTGTTAACAGACCAAGTGACCTAGCCTTTGTCCCTTTTACTGTAGCTTCACCAAGACGATCTATCTTACGGAACATGTTAAATAGGTTGTAAATACTGAAAATGGTGCCAAGAATTAACCCGAGGAATAATGCTTTATATGAGGTAATCCCCCAACCCATTACGAAAATGGCGAGCAAATACAGGGTAAATTGCATGTAGCGGCGAAAACTTTGCGTGTATTCTGTCATTTAATCTTCCCCTGTAAACTTATGTAGAAGACGAACCAATCCATAAACCCCTCCGCCCAAACCGAGCAAAAGACCAATGATGAGAAAAAGTGGAAAAGTGTCGAATAGGCGATCCATCCATCTCCCCAAAAATACTCCCGTAAGGATCGATCCAACAAGATAAGAAAGGATTGTCGTATAGAGAGCCATCGCCTTCAATAAAAGCGCTCCTTTGCTAGAAAGGTAAGTCATTGAAAAGGATGTTTCGAGTAAATGAAAACCTTATCACTATACCCTTTGTAAGTCTACAATAGGGTGTACATGATGTCAATGTGTTTGGAGGAAATGGTGTGATCAAATTCACAAATGAAAAAACGCTTAAAAAAGCCTGTAATACCAAGGATAGTAACGCTTACAGGAGCAGAGATGTGTTAATCAAAGAAAACAGGGAATGATTCCCTGTAATTTAAGTTGGAATTTGTCACTTTTTTTTCACATTTGTTGCTATCTCGACAAAAAAATCTCTTCCAGAGAAGGAAGAGATTTTTCCAAATTACTTCGTTCCGTACAAACGATCTCCGGCATCGCCGAGACCTGGAACAATGTATCCTTTTTCATTTAGTTTCTCATCAAGACCTGCGATATAAATGTCTACATCAGGGTGCGCATCGTTAAGAAGCTCTACGCCTTCAGGTGCTGCAATCAGACACATCATTTTAATGTTTTTCGCACCGCGTTTCTTAAGGGAGTTAATTGCTTCAACAGCCGAACCACCTGTAGCAAGCATTGGATCAATCACGATGAATTCACGTTCTTCAATATCAGCAGGAAGCTTTACATAGTATTCTACCGGTTGAAGCGTTTCAGGATCACGATAAAGACCAACGTGTCCTACTTTGGCAGCAGGAATTAACTTAAGGATTCCGTCTGTCATGCCAAGACCCGCTCTTAGAATCGGAACTAGTCCAAGCTTTTTACCTGAAAGAACCTTTGATTTCGCTTCGGTTACAGGCGTTTTGACCATCACTTCTTCAGTCGGAAGCTCTCTTGTAATTTCATAAGCCATTAACGCTGCCACTTCGTCCACAAGTTCACGGAACTCCTTCGTTCCTGTTTTCTCATCACGAATGTATGTAAGCTTATGCTGAATCAACGGATGATCGAACACGTATACTTTACCCATCGTATGCACTCCCCTTTTCGTTTTGGTTTCGTTCCTAAATCTTCTTCGCAATTTTACAGAAAAACGCGAGTTGATTCAAGGCTTTCAAAAATGATGAAATATTCACGCTCTTCCCATTAAATAACGAAGGCGTATCCTTTTAGAAAAACGCCGGGAAATGATCATCTCCCGGCGTCAGTGTCTATTTAATATGATAGGTTTTCATACATTGGGAATTTAGCAGTAAGGTCTTGAACACGCTTCTCTGCTTTTTGAAGAGCGTCCGTGTCTTCATGCTGCTTCAACACATCACCAATAATGCTTGCGATTTCTTCCATTTCTGCTTCACCAAACCCTCGAGACGTTACAGCTGCCGTCCCGATACGAAGGCCGCTCGTAACGAATGGGCTTTGTGGATCAAATGGGATCGTATTTTTATTCGTTGTAATGCCAATATCATCAAGGGCTTTTTCAGCCACTTTTCCTGTCAAATCCAGGCTTTGTAAATCTAGAAGGACAAGGTGATTGTCCGTGCCGTTTGAGACAAGGTTAATGCCCTCTTTTTCAAGTGCTGATGCGAGTTTTCTAGCGTTCGCTACTACCTTTTCAGAATAAGCTTTAAAATCGTCAGAAAGTGCTTCACCAAATGCTACGGCTTTCGCTGCAATCACATGCATTAACGGACCGCCTTGAATTCCTGGGAAAATCGACTTATCAATTTTCTTCGCAAATTCTTCTTTACAAAGAATCATGCCGCCACGCGGGCCACGAAGGGTTTTATGTGTTGTTGTCGTTACGAAATGGGCGTGTGGCACAGGATTTGGATGATGACCAGTTGCAACTAGACCTGCAATATGAGCCATATCCACCATCAGGTAAGCATCCACTTCATCTGCAATTTCACGGAATCGTTTAAAATCAATTTCACGCGGATAAGCACTCGCACCCGCAACGATTAACTTTGGACGATTCGCTTTCGCTTTCTCAAGAACGTCATCGTAGTCAATGCGATGTGAGTCTTTGTCAACGCCATACTCCACGAAGTTATATTGAACGCCACTGAAGTTAACAGGGCTTCCGTGCGTCAAGTGACCACCGTGAGAAAGGTTCATACCAAGAACCGTATCACCCTGCTCAAGAATCGTGAAATAAACGGCCATGTTAGCTTGTGCTCCTGAATGAGGTTGCACGTTCACATGCTCTGCACCAAACAGCTGCTTCGCACGGTCTCTTGCAATATTTTCAGCGACATCGACATATTCACAGCCACCGTAATAACGTCGACCTGGATAGCCTTCCGCATACTTGTTTGTTAAAACAGATCCTTGCGCCTCCATCACGGCTTCTGATACAAAGTTCTCTGATGCGATAAGTTCAATCTTGCTGCGCTGTCTACCAAGCTCGTCTTTCATTGCCTGTAAAAGTTCTTGATCCTGCTTTGCTAGGTTTTGCATTGATATCCCCTTTCCATCCCACACAAATTACCATTCGTGAACACGAACAGTTCGTATTTCATCTCGATTGCATTGTACCACAGAAGTTCGAATCCGTATATTAGATAAATGAACTAAATTATCGTTCGGTTTTAAGGCTAAAAGCAGTGCTCATTTTTTCCTGGATACGACGCACGCTCTCCACCAATTAACTTTGGTCTTGAACGAACCATCGTCACGTGAGCCTCACCGATCGACGTGTGTCGCCCTCTCACAGGTACTGCTACATGCCGGATGTGCATACCAATAAACGTATCCCCTATGTCAATCCCGGCATCTGCTGAAATGAACTCCACTAGGACCGGATCAGCCATGTTTGCATACGCATGCGTTGCCATGGAACCACCTGCTCGTGTTGTCGGTATTGCTGCGACAATGTCATAGCCTTTCGCATAAGCTGTCTCACGTTCAACGACTAGTGCTCGATTTAAGTGCTCGCAGCACTGAAAGGCAAGCTGTACACCTGTTTCTTTTTGAAAGACTTGAACACTTTCATAAATCGCTTCTGCCGCTGAGATGGTGCCTGCCGTTCCGATTCGCTGACCGACTACTTCACTTGAGCTCATCCCAACGACAAGTAAATGACGCTCTGAAAGACGCGCATCTTTCTGGAGATCTCCGAGCGCTTCTAGCGTATGACGGGTGATTTGACGTGCTGTTTGTTCATTCACAGAAAACGCCTCCTTATCCCTTTGCTTCGTATTCCGTAATCTTGCCGACTCGTTTTGCATGGCGACCTGCTTCATACTCTGTCTCAAGCCACACCTTCGCAATTTCAGTCGCAAGTCCTGGTCCAATAATACGCTCGCCCATTGCTAAGACGTTGGAATCATTATGCTGTCTTGTGGCTTTCGCACTAAAAAGATCATGCACGAGCGCACAGCGAATGCCATTTACTTTATTGGCTGCAATCGACATTCCGATACCCGTACCACAAATTAAAATGCCGCGATCCGCTTCACCAGCCGCTACTTTCTCGGCTACAGGGATCGCATAGTCAGGATAATCAACTGAATCATGGCAGTCACAGCCAAGATCGATAGGCTCCATCCCTAATTCTTGAATCACGTGAATAATGTCTTCTTTAATTTTCACACCAGCATGATCGGCACCTACGGCAACTTTCATGGTTATCCCTCCAATTCTTCTTGATCAAGCCGCTCAATCATTCGCTCAATCGCTTCCTCAATTTCTGCATATGTTGTTCGATATTGCTCAATGGTTCCGCCAAACGGATCCGATATATCCATCGAAGGTAACGCTTGTTCAAGCGTTTGTAACTCACTTAACTCTTTTCTCATTTCTGCTTCGAATTGTTGACGCTTTTCAGCTTGTTTTTCTGTATCTAATTTTGTGATGTCATGAAGAAAGGCCGCTCTCTTCATTTCGATTTCAGCTGCTTTTTCCTGGTACTCATTGTACTTTTTTTCGTTTTCTGTTGCGGCATACTCTTTTAAGGTATACACCTTATGAGAAATTTCAGGAAAATCCCGAAGCACGAGCGCTTTATGGCTACTCGTCATCGTTAGGAGAAGATCGCCCCATTCTGCTAGATTCCGATCCAACATTTTCGCTGTATGCGTAAATGGCACGTTTTTCTCTTCTAAAAGTATTTCTACCTGACGGCTCGCCGGTGCGCCATTCGCTGCAAAAACGCCAGCCGATTTCGCTTCAATTTTGTTGGTTTTATTTTTTAAGATCACTTCCGCCATTGGGCTGCGGCATGTGTTACCTGTACACACAAATACAACTCTCACCTTGTCCACTTCCCTTCTCTTCTTATTATGAGAGAAGAAAGGGGATAAATCCACCCCTCGCGCGTAGTGAAAAAATCTTGAAGTTCTGAAACCTTTTTGTCATCTGTCCGTAATACTTGTTAGAAGCAAATCAAGGGGGGAAAGTCGCATGTCACAAAGAAAAATCGTTATTTTAGCAGGAAGCATTGTTCTATTTCTTATTCTTGGCGTAATCCTCGTTACAAGCTGGTATACCGTGGATGAATCCGAGCAGGCTGTCATTATGACGTTCGGAAAGGTTGATGAAGAAATTAGCGATGCTGGTCTTCATTTTAAACTCCCATGGCCGATCCAGCAGGTTGATATTCTACCAAGAGAGACATTCAGCTTAACGTTCGGATATGACGAAGAAGATGGAAAGATTGTGGATTATCCAGAGGAAACCAAAATGGTTACTGGAGATGAGAACATTGTGCTCGCTGACCTGGTCGTTCAGTGGCGCATCACGAATCCAAAACAATACTTATATTACTCAGACGAACCGAAAGAAATACTCTACAACGCGACTTCTTCTTCATTAAGAGGCGTTATCGGTAGTTCCGAAATCGATGAAGCGCTAACGTCAGGAAAAGCAGAAATTGAAGGAAACGTTCGAGACATTCTTACAAAATTGATTGACCGCTACGAAATTGGGATTTCCATACTTGATGTAAAGCTTCAAGACGTGGAACTCCCAAATGATGAAGTACGAAAAGCGTTCACAAACGTTGTCGATGCGCGCGAACAAAAAGAAACGACTATCTATGGAGCGAAGAAATACAAAAACCAGGAACTAAGCGTTGTGGAAGGTCAAAAGGATGCGCGTATTTCCAAAGCAGAAGGTGAAAAAGCACAGCGAATCGAGCAGGCCCGTGGGGATGTCGCGACATTTAACGCTCTCTACAATGAATACAAGAACAATCCAGACATCACAAGACAGCGACTTGTCTTAGAAACGCTTGAAGAAGTGCTACCTGATACAAAGATTTATGTTACCGATGAAGGCGGAGACACGGTGAAGTATTTACCAATCCAACCTGCGCAAGAGAAAACGACTGAAACACCGAAGCCAAAGGAGAGTGAAAAGAATGAGTGAGAACGTTTTTAATATGGATGAACATCGCCGTAAGATGAGTCCCGGCAAAATTGTGAAAAGCATTCTGCTTATTGTTCTCCTCCTCATTATCATTGGCAGCATTTTCAGCACTCTCTTCGTTGTAAAGGAAGGCGAGTACAAAGTGATCCGCCAATTTGGAGACGTTGTTAAAATTGAAACGGAGCCTGGACTAAAGATAAAGGTGCCCTTTATCCAATCTGTGACGACACTTCCAAAGTATCAAATGCTTTATGATGTGAATCCAGAAGAAATTACAACGAAAGATAAAAAGCGGATGACGGTTGATAACTATGCAGTTTGGTCAGTTAGTGACCCACAGGATATGATTTCTAATGCCCGGACGATTGAAAATGCAGAAGCAAAAATGGGGGAATTCATTTTCTCCGTCATTCGCTCAGAACTTGGTCAGCTTGAGTACGACCAGATCATTAACGAAGAAAAGTCGAATCGAGGCAGTTTTAATGACAATGTGCGCGAGCGCGTGAATGAATTACTTGAACGCGATTCCTACGGCATCCAAGTGACAGATGTGCGCATGAAGCGGACCGACCTTCCTGATGCGAATGAACAGTCTGTCTACCAACGGATGATTTCAGAGCGTGAATCGAAAGCACAAGAGTACCTATCTCAAGGGGATGCCGACTCCGATCGAATCAAAGCAGAAACAGATAAAGAGGTTGATACGATTCTTGCCAAAGCCGATGCGGATGCGGAAGAAATTCGCGCAGAAGGTGAATCCGAAGCGGCGAAAATTTACAACAAAGCGTTTAGTAAGGATCCAGAATTTTATGAGCTTTACCGTACGCTTGAATCGTATAAAACAACATTAAATGACGAAACGGTGATCATGCTGCCGGCAGGTTCTCCGTATGCGAAGCTTTTACAAGGCATTACGGAGTAAATTTTTTCAGGGAGGCCGCTTGTATGACCGAGCGCCCTCCCTGAAAGTGCTTTATTGGCCAAATCCCCACCAGCCCACACATCATCACACCATTACACGATCAACAACTTTAACCCAAAACAAAATAAGATACAGCCGCCAAGGAGTTCGCTGTACGAGCCGATCCAGCTCTGAAATTTCCGTCCCATCATTAAACCAGACCAGGTTAATAGCATGCTGATCAGGCCGAACAATAGAATCGTGACAACTACTCTTGCTCCATAAATACCGAGACTTAGACCAACGGAAAAACTATCAAGGCTAACGCTTAACGAAAAAACAAGCAGACCGAATCCGACAGGGGTTACAAACGGTTTATCTCGAGATGATAGCGAGGAAAGTCCCATTTGAATACCGAGTAACAGCAAAAGGCCGCCGCCGACCATCGTCGCGACCGTGCCAAAATGTTCGGATAAAACGCGGCCAATGATCATTCCGGCAAGAGGCATTCCCATATGAAATAGTCCAATCACCACACCGATTTTAGCAATTTGGCGGAGACGGAGCGGGATCATACCCATGCCAAGTCCAACCGAAAAAGCATCCATACCGAGAGCAAATGCCATTATGCTTAATGTGGCGAGCTCTCCAATTAATGCAGTGGAAATCATTCCATCTCCCCCCGGGACGTGCTATTCAACTTTTATGCAAGTCCTCTTGAAAATAGAAGGGAAAGAATGAATAATAGATTAAGTAAGGCTCGTTAAGGGTAGTGTTTTAGTAATGATTGAGCCAAATTGGAGGAACGAATACGATGAGTGTGCATAAAGGGATTTCAAATCAGCTTAGTCAAAAAAACAGGGAAATCAATTTGTTTATTCAGTTAGATAAAGAGCGAGAAGTCGCAATTGCGCATGCGGCCGAATTATGTGCAGCTAACGAACCATTTACAACAGATCGCATTAACGAACTTTCTCTACAAATTAATGAACTTGCAAAACAAGGAAGCATCCCTACCCGTACGTACGTAACACCGCAAATGGTAGAAGAGTTCGTCAACAAAAAACGCAGCTAGTCTATAGGAAAAACCCGCTCAAGGCCTGAGCGGGTTTTTTGTTATTCTTTGATCACACGATTGCTGGCTGCTTTTGATAGCCGGTTCATAACGGCTGCTCCTACGCCCTCATGTGTAAACATTTCGCTATAAATTTCATCCACATCTGATTCATCGAACTGCCTTAGGACATCATACAAGCGGTTCGCAACTGAAATCAGATCTGCTCTCGTTCCGCACGGGATGACCACGTCGGCACGGTACGTTGCTTTTGATTCTTCCGTAGCGAGAACACCAATCTTTTTACCCTCTGCTCTACGCTTGTCCACAAGTGATTGCAAGTATGACGGAGAACCATCCACAAGCGTGACCGGAGCCGTTGGAGCATAATGCTTGTACTTCACACCAGGAGACTTAGGTCTTTGTCCTTCATCACTCAGGGCTGGATCAATGATTACTTCTCCTACCACTTCTTCTAACTGCTCTTTCGTTACACCACCCGGACGAAGGATGGTCACGTGATCGCCTGAACAATCCACAACCGTAGACTCAAGACCTACACCTGTCGAACCGCCGTCCACAATACCAGCAATTCTGCCACTTAAATCATGAATCACATGTTTCGCTGTGGTTGGACTCGGCTTTCCTGATAAGTTTGCACTCGGCGCGGCAAGTGGTAAATTCGCTGCCTTTAAAAGCGCAAGTGCTACTGGATGGTCAGGCATACGAATGGCCACCGTATCTAGCCCGGCAGTCACATTTGAAGCTACGCTCTTACCACCAGGTAATACAATCGTTAATGGTCCTGGCCAGAACGCATTCATTAGCTTATCCGCTTGTTTTGGAATGTGCGATACTAACTTTTCCACATGTGGACGACTCGCCACGTGTACAATCAGTGGATTATCCGCAGGACGGCCTTTCGCACTGAATATTTTGGCCACAGCTTCTTCAGATAACGCGTTTCCCCCCAAGCCATAGACGGTTTCAGTAGGAAAAGCGACGACTTCATTGCGTTGTAAACATTCGGCAGCTTCCACAACCTGTGGATAAACTTTTTCACTATCCACATTTTCATCCACATACCAAACATTTGTGTGGATACCTTCCACGTTATTCACCTTCTTATTCAATAAATGCTAATAAACCCGGTTATTTCGGGATAATAAGTGATCTTTCCACAGGATTCTACACAATTCGTAAAAACGCTACCTTTCGCTTAATTCACAAGTATCCACACAATGTGGATAACGCATGTTCGATTTGTGTATAACCATGTTGATGAGATCAACTAGTTTAAACGTTTTCTCATAATTACTCGCTGATCTGATTGATTGGAAAATAGCTCATGTTCCCTTACTTTCTTCGGAACTTCTTCAAAGGAAATTGTCGAGAAACCGAAAACTTGAAAGAAAAATGATTCTTCTTTTGATGTAAGAAACAACTCGTCCAAATTTGCTTTTTTCGCGTAAAGAAGGACCTGGTCAAAAAACTGTAATAATCGTTCAGAAGTTGATTCAGAGCGATTTAAGACGAGTGCTCTTAGGAGGCCTGACGTACCTATCGTTTCAAGTCCAATCACACCTAACAGGTCTTTTTTTTCTGATTCTGCGATCAGAAACGACTCAATATCAGGTAGCCCGTCCACATCAAGGCCGGATTGCATAACAAAATTCCTAACGGCTACGGCATCATCTGTCGTTGCTTTTCTAACGAGAAACAAATGGATCTCCTCCTTCAGTTTTCACACAAAACCGTTCTGTTATCGTCTTATGCGTTGAAGAAGGAGAATAGACCAGTTAGCTGAATATTCCTTTCACCCAGTCCACAATCGTATCCATGATTTTCACCAAGAAGAAGTCAACTTCCACGTCTTCTGCCGGCTCTTCTACAGGCGAGTCGCTTTCCGCCTGAACAGCGTCTCCATTTGAGAAGTCTAGGAAACAAAGAGGCGGGAAAAGAACGCACCACCAGTTATCCCCAAGTCCTTCCCCAATGGTAATTAAAACAGCTTCATAATTACCTGCCGGATATACGAAATCACCATACAGCTTTGTTGGAAAAGCAACTTCTCCAAAAGAAACAGAAAATGATTCACTGCTTCCAATCTGATCAAGCTCTTTTTCTACAATCGTTTCAATTTCATTCAAATGACTTTTAATCACGCGACGTGAATCTTCAATGGAAGTTAAATCAGCGACCCACTTATTAATTGATTCGTTCACTTCATCACGAATGCTACGCTTTACTGATTGATCTTCCTCACTATTACTATTTGCTAAAATGCGAAGACGAATCGCTTCGTCTGGAATGATCTGCTGATTTGCTGTAACAACGCCCGAACCTTGGAGACTTGAAGCAAGAATAAAAAATGAGATTAATAGATTAATAAGTCCTCTTTGATTCATCTTGTATCCCGTCCCTTCTAGCTCTCATTCTGGCCAGATTCATACGTTTTAAACGTAGAACTGTTCACCAGAATGCGAGTAGAATCGACAGGGTTACGTTACAACACCAAATACCATTCGTTCTTTCCCACTAATATCTTTCACAACCTCGACCTCAATACGCTCACCAAAAGAAGCTTCAAGCATTGCGGCAACTGTTCTTGCCTGCTTCTCGCCTACCTCAAATCCAATTAACCCTGGAGAAGAGATTAGCCTAGGCAAACCTTCCGCAAGTCTGCGATAAAGTACATAGCCATCTTCTCCTCCTACAAGAGCACCAATCGGTTCATGGTCTCGAACTAATGGGTCAAGAGTGGCATATTCTTCTTCTGAAATGTAAGGAGGATTAGAAACGACAATATTAAACGTTTGTCCTTGTAACGGCTGAAGTAAATCACCGTGAAGAAACGTGATGGAAGCGTCAAGCTGACACGCATTTTCCTTCGCTACCTCGAGAGCCTCCTGAGAAATATCCACTGCTGTGACGTTTTGATTTTGCAGTTCTAGCGCAAGACTAATCGCAATCGCCCCGCTTCCGGTACCAATGTCGGCGATCGTGGCTTTTTCCGGGTTAGGAAACAGCCTTTTTGCCCTAGAAAGAATCCCTTCCACCAGCTCTTCTGTTTCAGGTCTTGGCACGAGGACATGATGATTCACGCGAAACGTTCTTCCGTAGAACTCTTCTTTTCCAACAATGTGCTGAACAGGAATGCCACTAGCATGCTCGTTTATTTTCGCTTCAAAACTTGCAAAATCCGGCATTTGATCTTGCATTTGAAGTAAAAGTTCTGTTCTTGATACATTTAACTCGTGTTTGATCAGCCACTCGGCAGCCGATGCTTCACGTCCGTGCTTCTCTAAAAAAGAAGAAGCCCATTTAAGGGCTTCGAATATTGTCATCATAGGGTCACTCTCCAGCTTCCGCCATTAAGCGCGTTTGCTCTTCTGTAATAAGCGCATCAATGAACTCATCAAGCTTTCCTTGAAGAATCTGGTCAAGCTTCTGGATCGTCAGGTTAATTCTGTGATCCGTAACGCGGTTTTGCGGGAAGTTGTACGTGCGAATACGCTCTGAACGATCGCCAGTACCAACAGCTGATTTACGGTTATCGTCGTACTCTTTCTGTGCTTCCTGCTGGAACTTATCATATACACGAGCACGAAGAACCTTCATCGCTTTTTCTTTGTTCTTGATCTGAGATTTTTCATCCTGACACGAAACTACAACACCAGTTGGCATATGCGTTAAGCGAACGGCTGACATCGTTGTATTAACACTCTGTCCACCTGGTCCACTTGAAGTAAAGGTATCGACACGAATGTCTTTATCATGAATGTCAACTTCTACTTCTTCTGCTTCAGGTAGAACCGCAACGGTTGCCGTAGACGTATGAATACGACCGCCTGATTCTGTAGACGGAACGCGCTGAACGCGGTGTGCTCCGTTCTCATACTTCATTTTTGAATAAGCGCCAGCGCCGTTGATCATAAAGATAATCTCTTTAAAACCACCGAGCTCGGTCGAACTTGATTCAATCACTTCAGACTTCCAACCTTGCATTTCAGCAAAGCGGCTGTACATTTTGTACAAGTCACCGGCAAATAGAGCGGCTTCGTCTCCGCCCGCTGCTCCGCGAACCTCAATAATAACGTTCTTATCATCGTTCGGGTCTTTTGGAAGAAGCAGCACTCGTAAGCGTTCTGCATACTCTTCTTCTTTAGGTGTAAGCTCGGAAAGCTCCGCCTTCACCATTTCGCGCATTTCTGCATCTTTTTCTTCCTCAAGCATCGCTTTCGCATCTTGAATGCCTTCGAGAATTTCCTTATATTCACGATACACCTGAACGGTTTCCTCAAGGCTTGCTTGCTCTTTGGAATATTCCCGGAGTTTCGTCGTGTCATTAATGACTTCTGGATCACTCAACAACTGATTTAACTTATCATAACGTTCTTCAACAATTTCTAAACGGTCTAACAAGATCTTTCACCTCGTTTTCGTTGCATAACATTCTAATTATAGTATAGGACATTTCACAGGTCAAAAGCAAAAATAGCTTGAACTTGATTTATTCAGGGTAAACTGGAAGTAGGTTAGTAAAAATGAACGATTCCGGAAGGGGGAGTTTGATTATGAAATTCGTCATTATTGGCGGCGATGCAGCTGGTATGAGTGCAGCCATGCAAATTATTCGAAATGATGAGGAAGCGGAAGTTGTGACGCTCGAGAAGGGGAATATCTACTCTTATGGGCAATGCGGCCTCCCGTATGTCATTAGTGGAAAAATTGAATCCACTGAAAAACTTATCGCTAGATCTGTGGATACGTTTCGAGAGAAGTATGGCATCGATGCTCGTGTGTATCATGAAGTAACAAATGTGGATACCGATAAAAAAATTGTAAAAGGAATTAATTTAAAGTCCGGCGAACATTTTACCGAAAAATACGATAAGCTGTTGATCGCAACTGGGGTTAGTCCTGTGAAACCAAATTGGGAAGGAATTGATCTCAAAGGAATACATACATTAAAAACGATTCCGGATGCTGAGAAGGTAATCAATGATTTGGATGAATCCGTTAAAAACGTTGCGGTTATTGGAGGGGGCTATATCGGTCTTGAAATGGCTGAGACCTTCCGTGAACTCGGTAAAAATGTGCGCATCATTGAATTAGGGCCACACCTCGCTAGCATTTTTGATGAAGACATGGCAAAAATGATCCATGATGAGGCAGAGCGAAACGAGGTTGCCGTTCATACAAACGAAGGCGTCGAATCATTTAAAGGTGAAAAGCGCGTGAAAAAGATTGTAACAGATAAAGGAGAATATGAAGCAGATCTCGTTCTCGTTTCTGTTGGAGTAAAGCCTAATACAGGTTTCCTTAAGGAGTGCGGGCTACACACCGCTTCTAACGGGGCAATACAAGTGAATCGCTACATGCAAACGAGCAAAGAGGACGTCTATGCCGCTGGAGACTGTGCGACACATTACCATCGTGTCAAAGAACGTGATGACTTTGTTCCACTAGGGACGACAGCAAACAAGCAGGGGCGTATTGCAGGACTGAATATGGTCGGACAGCCGAGTACTTTTAAAGGAATTGTCGGTACTTCTGTCATTAAATTCTTTGACTTAACGCTTGGTCGCACAGGGCTTTCAACAAGTGAAGCAGAAGCACTAAACTTACCGTTCGCTAGCTGTTCTACTGAAGCGACAGATATCGCTGGATACTACCCTGATGCACGAGAGCTTTGTGTCAAAATCATTTTCCGTGATGATAATGAACGCATCCTAGGCGGGCAGTTCATCGGTAAGTATGGCGTGGATAAGCGCGTTGACGTACTTGCGACTGCTCTTTATCACCAAATGACGTTACATGACATCGAGGACCTCGATCTCGCCTACGCTCCACCATACAACAGCGTTTGGGATCCGTTGCAACAAGCAGCAAGACGAGCACAGCATTAATAAAAATAACCCTCTCGCTGATGAGAGGGTTTATCTTGCTCGCACGTGTATTTTGTATCTTGGCACTGCTTGATAAATTTTAGCGGCAAGCGTTTTTTTCTGATTAGTTAGTTCCGCTTCTTGCTTGTTCGTAAATTTAACATTTACCCACGCATGGTTGCCTGTAATCGAAATCAATCCAGCATCGAAACCTTCTGCTTCGACTACCTCTCGAATTTTATCTTGATCGTCACTAATCGTTGGCTTATCCACGCTCATATTCCGATAGGACTGTGGATTTAGGTTAATATCGGTATTTAAATTTTGACCTTCTCCCGCCTGTCCATTTGCTTCTGGCGGCTTGAGTGGCGAACAGGCTGATACAAGCAACAGAAACACAAGCATCATCCAGGTTATCTTTCTCATCAGTCAGTCACCTCCTGTTTTTAAGGTGCCCAACAAATGATGGTTAGATTCAAAACAGCGCTTTTCTTATCCTTTTTGTTGTGATTCCACTATTTAGGTACAAAAAAAAGCCCGGTTTCCCGGACTTACTTTGAGATTTCTTGTTCTTGATGCCCCCGTGCCGTCGGCTTCCCAGGGACTTTATGGCAATGACGACAGCGCGGTTCATAAGATTCAGATGCACCGACAAGGATGATCGGATCCTCGTAATGAGCAGGTTTGCCATCAATAAGACGCTGCGTACGACTTGCTGGAGAACCACACACGACACAGATCGCTTGAAGCTTTGTGACGGATTCTGCAACGGTTAAAAGCTTTGGAACTTGTCCAAAAGCTTCGCCGCGGAAATCCTGATCCAATCCTGCAACGATCACACGAACCCCTTCATCCGCAAGCTGTTGCGCCACATCAACAATACCTTCATCGAAAAACTGCACTTCATCAACCGCAACCATATCCGTATCTTCAGAAACGCGGTCCAGGATCGCCTGTGAATGATCAACTGGAACAGCGATGACGGACATTCCATTATGAGATACAACAGATTCTTCGCTATATCTGTTATCCACTTTTGGTTTAAACACCTGAACTTTTTGTTTGGCATAAGTCGCTCGTCTTACACGACGAATTAATTCTTCAGACTTTCCGGAAAACATACTCCCGCAAACAACCTCAATCCAGCCGCTGTACTTCATAACATGCATTCAACCGCTTCTCCTTTCCCAGCATAAGCATAAAAAAATGACTGATCAGCGCAGTCCTTATTTTGCGTATACTTTCATCCAATTATTGATCGTAGAGTGCTTCCAAAACGTCATCACTCGTATTCGCTTAAAAAGGCTTCGCCCATCTTAAAAACCATCCTTCATAGGAAGAAACGAGTGAACAAATCGGTTTGTTCGAACCGTTTCTTCCTACAAATATGTGCAAAGTAGCTCTGCATGATGATCATTTCTTGCTTCATTGAGTTAAAAAACAGGCAAGGAGTAAAAACTTGCCTGTTCTATCATTAACCTTTTAGGTTGTATTTTTTTCTAAACTTATCTACGCGTCCACCAGCGTCATTGAACTTCTGACGTCCAGTATAGAATGGATGGCACTCCGAGCAAACCTCTACGCTCACGCCGTCCTGTTTTGTAGAACCAGTTTCGAATTCGTTACCGCAAGCACATCTTACCTTAATGGTTTCATAACCAGGATGAATCGCTTGTTTCATGAATTTCATCTCCTTCCGCCCTGATTCCTGAGGAAACAGAGTTAAATGAAGCTAAAAGGCAGTGCCTTTTAGCTTCTGCACACATAGACGTATTATAGCAGGGTGTTCCAGACAATGCAATTGATCATCTTGTGACGAAACACCTTCATTCTTTACCTGGAAGAACCGCTTTTTTCTTTCTCAAACAGGTCGAAAAACTCACGATTTTCTTTCGTTTTCTTAAGACGCTTTAAGAAATTATCCACGAATTCAAAGGAGTCATCCATGCTCTTACGAATTGTCCAAAGCATTTCAAGCTGTTCTTTCGGAAGAAGCAACTCTTCTTTACGCGTACCAGATCGACGAATATCAATCGCAGGGAAGACGCGGCGTTCTGCAAGACGACGATCAAGATGTAGCTCCATGTTACCCGTTCCTTTAAATTCTTCATAAATGACGTCATCCATACGCGAACCTGTCTCAACTAGCGCTGTTGCTAAAATCGTCAAGCTTCCGCCTTCTTCAATGTTACGTGCCGCACCAAAGAATCGTTTTGGACGATGGAAGGCAGCAGGATCAATACCACCGGAAAGCGTACGGCCACTTGGTGGGATGACGAGGTTATAAGCACGAGCAAGACGTGTAATACTATCCAAAAGAATGACAACATCTTTCTTATGCTCAACCAATCGCATCGCACGTTCGAGTACAAGCTCAGCTACTTTAATATGGTTATCTGGCGTTTCATCAAACGTAGAATGAACCACATCGCCATCAACGGAACGCTCAATATCCGTTACTTCCTCAGGACGCTCGTCAATGAGAAGAACGATTAATTCTGTTTCAGGATGGTTCGTTGTAATGCTATTGGCAATTTCCTTCAAAAGCATCGTTTTACCAGCTTTAGGTGGCGCTACGATTAGTCCACGCTGACCAAACCCAACTGGTGAAATCATGTCGATAATTCGTGTAGACAGATTGCCTGATTTGTTTTCGAAATTCATGCGCTTCTCAGGATAAAGCGGTGTTAGCGCTGGAAAATGGACGCGTTCTTTCGAAGAGTCAGGGTCTTCCCCGTTCACTGCTGCTACGTGTAGAAGACCATAATAGCGTTCATTTTCTTTTGGAGGACGTACTTTCCCAGAAACGCGATCCCCATTACGTAGGTCAAATCTGCGAATTTGAGATGCCGAGATATAAATGTCTTCTGCGCTTGGCGAGTAGTTAATCGGGCGAAGGAAGCCAAATCCTTCAGACGAAATAATTTCAAGAATTCCTTCCATGAACAGAAGTCCTGATTGCTCTGCCTGGGCTTTTAGAATAGCGAAAACAAGCTCTCGTTTGTTTAACTTACTATAGTAAGAGACTTTGTATAATCGAGCTTGTTCATAAAGCTCTTTTAATGTCATTTGTTCTAGTTCTGATATATTTACTGCCATGTTGACACCACACTTTTTAAATGATTATGGGTTTTACCCAAATGATTGGAAAATGAAATAAGTGCACAAAAGGTTCATTCAAACAACAGAGGTATGTTGTGTACAGATCGCCCTTTTGATTATGAATAATAAAGAAAGAGAGAAAGAGTTTGTTGAGATCCTGTGAGAGGCTAGTAGATGATCCATTCAGGAATCTCTTAAGTGAGAGTAGAGGAAGTGCACAACGAAGGTGTTGCTTAGCAATCGTTACTCTTGAACATGATCTTTAATGATTTTTGGCTCATTTTCGCCATTAACTAAAAGGGGACAGGTGTCCACGACGCGAATGACGACATTTGAGCCAAAAATCAACTTTTCTACTCAACGATGTTGAGCGAATAGTAATAGGAAATAATACAGCACCTTATAGTTTTACCAGATTCCTAAAAAATATTCAACATGAAATCATACTTGTGGTGTTGAATCATGTACGTCTCATGAACTTTTAAGAACGAATAACAAGGTCTGGTTTCTTTTTTAAACTGTGTTCTCCGTCGATAAAGCGCACAGTACCGGACTTTGCGCGCATAACAACCGATTGGGTCGTACCAGAAGTTCCCTGGAATCTAACACCCTTTAATAATTCGCCATCTGTCACGCCAGTTGCCGCAAAAATGGCATCTTCCCCTTTTACGAGATCTTCCATGTAAAGAACGCGGGAAACATCATGAATTCCCATCTTGTTACAGCGTTTCAACTCTTCTTCATTTTGGGGGAGAAGTTTACCCTGTATTTCTCCACCGAGACATTTTAATGCAACGGCCGCAAGCACACCTTCTGGGGCCCCACCAGACCCAAATAGAATATCAACGCCTGTGTCATCAAAGGCCGTGTTAATTGCCGCTGCCACATCTCCATCAGAAATCAGCTTAATTCTAGCGCCTGCAGCACGAACTTCTTCTATAATCTTTTCGTGACGTTTGCGGTCTAATATGACCGCCACGCAGTCTTCAATTTCTTTTCCTTTCGCTTCAGCAACCGCCTTCAAATTATCATAAACAGAAGCGTTAATATCGATTTTGCCAACCGCTTTTGGGCCGACCGCAATTTTGTCCATGTACATGTCAGGTGCATGCAGCAAATTGCCATGATCAGCAACCGCTAACACAGCGAGAGCATTCCACGTTCCTGCCGCTACGATATTCGTTCCTTCGAGAGGATCAACGGCTACGTCTACCCGTGGACCGTATCCAGTTCCAAGCTTTTCACCAATGTACAGCATCGGAGCTTCATCCATTTCTCCTTCTCCGATAACCACCGTTCCCTTCATCGGTACGGTGTCAAACACATCGCGCATCGCCGTCGTCGCGGCATCATCCGCTTCTTCTTTCTTCCCTCTTCCCATCCAGCGTGCTGAAGCGAGCGCAGCAGCTTCTGTGACTCTGACAAGTTCCATCGTTAAACTTCTTTCCATTATGCTTTCCTCCCCCGGGGTACACACCTTAAGTAAAACGCTTTCAAAAGTCAGCTAACAGAACGGCGGTTTTCACCGCCTTCTGCTTTTTACATTAAGAACTTTCAACTTCTTTTAGTTCTTCTTGATCCAATTTCTCACGCCAAACCCGCGCTCCAAGGTTACTGAGCTTCTCTACGAGTCGCTCATAGCCGCGATCAATGTGTTCAAGACCTGAGACTTCTGTTATCCCTTCAGCCATTAGACCAGCGACCACAAGGGCTGCACCGGCTCTTAGATCCGAAGCGCGCACTTTGGCTCCCTGGAGTTTAACGGCACCGTTAATAATCGCAGATCGCCCTTCAACTTTGACGTTTGCACCCATCCGACGAAGCTCATCGATATGTTTGAATCTCGCGCCATAAATGGTATCCGTTACAATGCTGCTTCCTTCAGCGTTTGTTAAAAGCGAAGTAAACGGCTGCTGAAGATCGGTTGGAAAGCCTGGATAAACAAGGGTTTTAAGATCAACGCCTTTCCAACCTTCACGCGGCGAACGAATAAAAACTTGATCTTCATTTGTCTCGACTTGTACACCCATCTCACGTAGTTTCGCAATAAGCGATTCTAAGTGCTGAGATATAACATTGTCGATCACCACTTCATCACCCATCGCAGCTGCCATGATCATATATGTTCCTGCCTCAATGCGGTCAGGAATAATGGAATGATAGCAGCCGGTTAGCTCGTCCACGCCGTCAATTCGAATAACGTCCGTTCCAGCCCCTTTAATCTTTGCGCCCATGCTTGATAAAAGTGTGGCAACGTCAATGATTTCAGGTTCTTTCGCTGCATTTTCAATCACGGTACGACCTTTCGCACGAACGGCTGCAAGCATAATGTTAATCGTCGCTCCAACGCTTACAACATCAAGGTAAATGCGAGCGCCTCTTAGTTCATCTGCCCGAAGATAAATGGCCCCTTGTTCATTCGTTACTTTTGCGCCAAGCGCTTCAAATCCTTTAATATGCTGATCAATCGGACGTGGTCCAAGATTACATCCGCCCGGAAGTCCGATAACCGCCTTGTTAAAACGACCTAACATCGCACCCATTAAATAATAAGAAGCACGTAGCTTCTTTACTTTGCCATTCGGCAGCGGCATCGCAATCATATCTTTTGGATTTACAGTTAATGTATTTCCGTTTAGCTCAGCTTGTCCCCCGATTTCTTCAAGCAAATCACGGAGAATCCCAACGTCAGAAATGTTCGGCAAGTGATCAATAGTGACAGTGGAATCTGCTAGAATAGCCGCCGGGATTAATGCTACCGCACTATTCTTGGCCCCGCTCACCTGAACGGTTCCACTTAAACGGTGGCCTCCAGCGATCATCAACTTTTCCATAACGGTCTCCCTTCTTCGTCCGCATCGTATGTTCCTCGTTCTGTCATGATACTTCATAAGAATAGTATGGGCAAAAACAGGAAGTTCATGCCAATTCGTTTATTTTATTCGTTTGCTTTTTTCGCTTCTTCCCAATCGGCAAGGAATTGATCAATTCCTTTGTCTGTTAGCGGGTGCTCAAGCATTTGAAGAACAACTTTCAATGGCATTGTACCAATATCAGCTCCGCGAAGTGCGGCTTCTGTTACGTGCATAGGGTGACGAATCGACGCAGCAATGATTTCAGTTTCGATGCCATGGACCGCGAACAGTTCGGAGATTTCAGAGATAAGATCAAGACCATTTTGACCGATATCATCAAGACGACCAAGGAATGGCGAGACGTAAGAAGCACCAGCTCGTGCTGCTAGCAATGCCTGGTTCGCAGAGAAAACAAGCGTTACATTTGTTTTAATACCAGCTTCAGAGAATGCTTTAACTGCTTTCATTCCTTCACGGTTCATCGGTACTTTCACTGTAATGTTTGGAGCGATTTCAGCAAGCTGTTTACCTTCTTCGATCATTTCCTCAGCTGTAGTGGAAACCACTTCAGCACTAACCGATCCAGCTACAAGGCTAGTAATTTCACGAAGACGATCGTGAAAATTCACTTTCTCTTTCATAACAAGAGACGGATTCGTTGTTACACCTGAAACGATACCCATATCATGTGCTTCTTTAATGTCAGTTAAGTTAGCGGAATCTATGAAAATTTTCATTGCATTCGTCCTCCTTTAATTTAGAAAGCGTTTACGAGAAAAATTTTAACATATTTTGTTTTGCGTTAGCTGATTTGATTGTAAATAAATGAAAAATAGTTGCAAGGTAGTAGGTAGGGGATTAAAAAACGGAAATCAGAAACCGCTCATAATAGAGCGGTTTTGATGATCCGATTTTAAGAAGATTATGCTTTGTTTGAAGAACCGAATTCACGCATTTTGCCAATTACAGTTTCTTTAATTGCATCGCGTGCAGGTCCCATGTATTTACGAGGATCGTAAAGATCTGGCTTTTCTTCAAGTACAGAACGAACTGCTTTAGCAGAAGAAAGTTGGCTCTCCGTGTTAACGTTGATCTTAGCATGTCCAAATTTGATCGCTTTTTTAACGTCAGCTGTTGGAATACCAGTACCACCGTGAAGTACGAGAGGAACACCAGTCATTTTGCTGATTGTTTCCATGCGGTCGAATCCTAGGTTAGGCTCACCTTTGTAAGGACCGTGTACAGAACCAAGTGCAGGAGCGAAGCAATCTACACCAGTTTCGTTGATTAGACGCTCACACTCTTCAGGGATCGCGTATGCAGCTTCTGCATCGTCAACGATTAGGTCATCTTCTTGTCCACCAATGCGGCCAAGCTCAGCTTCAACAGAAACACCAACTGCGTGTGCAGCTTCTACTACTTTTGTAGTAAGAGCGATGTTTTCGTCTAGTGGGTAGTGAGAACCATCGATCATAACAGAAGTAAATCCAGCGTTGATCGCTTGCATACACTTCTCGAAGCTAGAACCGTGGTCAAGGTGAATCGCAACTGGTACTGTAACCTTGTACTCTTCCATTAGCGCTTCAACCAACGTTACGATTGTTTTAAATCCGCCCATGTAACGAGCAGCACCTTCAGAAACACCAAGGATAACTGGTGATTGTTCTTCTTGTGCAGCTTGTAGGATCGCTTGAGTGAACTCAAGGTTGTTAAGGTTAAATTGGCCAACTGCGTAGCCTTCTGCTTTACCTTTTTCGAGCATTTCTTTCATAGAAACTAAAGGCATGGTAAATCCTCCTCAATCTAATTTAAAATTGCCAGGTCTGACCTGGAACATCTTAATAACGAATACTTGTTATTGAAACATGCAGATGCATCCAGAAAAAACTGTCTTCTACAAGATGGCACAAACGTGGTGTTTTTATGTATGCCACAGCTTAAGAAATTTCAGCTAATCTGAATTCATTTCGTCTACAATTTATCCAAAAACACGGTTCTATTATAGCATATCACTTCTATAATAGAAGGGGAAAAAGCTTGATTTAATAGGATTTGTTTATGTAAGCGTTACCTTTTGTTATGAAAGCGATGCTAATTCTTTTTTGACTGTTGCTCGAATCTCATCGATGTCAAAAGGCTTCGCAAAATGCGTTATTGCCCCTAAGTCCATCGCTTCATGAATCATGTCTAATTCGCCATATGCCGTCATGATGATAACAAGCGCTCTTGCTTCCATCTTTTTGATTCGTTTTAAAATCTCTAGCCCATCCATTCCCGGGATTTTCATATCGAGAATAACTAAGTCAGGATCCTCACTTTTTACGATTGAGAGTGCTTGAACGCCGTTTGCTGCCTGGAATGTTTGATAGCCTTCTTTTTGAAAGATTTCGTTAAGAAGGATGCGTATACCGTATTGATCGTCTACGATTAAGATTTTTTCATTCATATGTGAGCACCTACTTTTCCGTTAGTCTTATGTTTAAGTTCGCTTAAAGATCGTAAATCCCTTCCTGATTATACATTGAGAGCTGATATTCGCAAGTGTTGAACAGTTTCGTTATAATAGTGACCGGTTATACATGCCAAATGTATTCGCTCATCCCACCTCCTTTTTTGTATACCTATACCCAGATCGACACAAAATTAGCTTTCAATTTTTCATAAAAAAACAGAAAGGCAGTGATCCAATGCTTAAGATTTTCACGACTCAGTTAATGGGTAAATTTAAAGGGATTCAGGATCAACATGAAATGATCATTGAAGATATTTCACGCTTGTTTGCTCAAATTATTACAGGCGGTGGTACAGTTTATTTCTATGGAGAAAACGAACTTCAGGGAGCTGCTCTCGAAGCAGTGTACGGCTCTGAAAAGCTTCCCTCAAGTGCGATACTTCATGATCCTGCCGACTTAACTGAGAATGATTGTGTCCTTTTATTTTCAAGGCTTAGTGAAGACGAAGCGGCTGCGAAGCATGCGGAGACGTTTAAAGCGACTGGTGCAACGGTCGTCGGTATTTCCGCTACGCGAAAAGAAGCCGATCCTATCCTTGAGCAAAACACCGATTTTCATATTAACACCGGATTAACAACCGGTCTTGTTCCAAATGATGAAGGAGAACGCATAGGTTATCCAGCCTTACTCACTTCTTTATATGTTTATCATGCTCTCTATTTAACCACTCGGGAAATACTAGAAGAACATGGCTACGAATTTTAAACCTATACAAAAAGACATCCTTTTCGCAGTAGAAAAGGATGTCTTTTTTTAGGCTCTTTTCGTAGATATTGTTGCTTTTAGATAAGTGGTTAAATTTCCGCTCCAGGATGCTCGCTTTCCGCGTGGCGGGCGGTGAGCATCCTGGAGCTACAATTAGCGAAGTGTGGTTTTTTATTTAATAATTGATTCAAAAGCAACAATCTATTAGAAAAGAGCCTTTTTTTAATTAGTTATTCGCCATTGAAGCGCCGATAAATTCTTTAAACAGCGGCTGTGGACGTGTTGGACGTGACGTAAATTCTGGGTGGAATTGTGAAGCGACAAACCACGGGTGATCTTTCACTTCAACAACTTCAACGAGACGGCCATCAGGGCTCGTACCAGAGAAAATAAATCCTGCCTCTTCCATTTGCGCACGATACTGGTTGCTGAACTCATAGCGGTGACGATGACGCTCATAGACAACTTCATCATTGTAAGCAGCATAAGCCTTTGTACCTTCTGTTAACTTACAAGGGTAAAGACCAAGACGAAGCGTACCGCCAAGGTCCTCCACATCTTTTTGTTCAGGTAGAAGATCAATGACAGGGTATTTCGTTGTTGGCTTAATTTCGGCTGAATGCGCACCTTCTAGGTTTAGAACGTTGCGAGCAAATTCAACAGAAGCAAGCTGCATACCAAGACAGATACCTAAGAAAGGTACTTTGTTTTCACGCGCATACTGAATCGCCGTGATCTTTCCTTCGATTCCGCGATCGCCGAAACCACCAGGAACGAGGATTCCATCGACATCAGAAAGAAGCTCTTTTACATTCTCTTGTGTCACTGTTTCAGAGTTTACCCACTTAATATCAATGTCTGCGTCAAACGCATAGCCAGCATGCTTTAAAGATTCCACAACTGAAATATAAGCATCTTGAAGGGCTACGTATTTACCAACGAGGGCGATTTTCGTTTTTCTAGAAAGGTTTTGAACCTTGTCTACAAGTGCGTTCCACTCATCCATGTCTGCTTCCTGACAGTTTAGCTTCAAGTGCTGACAAGTAATTTCGTCAAGCTTCTGTTCCTGAAGAGCTAGAGGTACTTTGTAAAGCGTGTCAGCATCCTGTGCTTCGATCACGGCGTGCTCATCGATGTCACAGAACAAAGCAATCTTGTCTTTCATTTCTTGAGGAACTGGCTGCTCAGCACGAACAACGATCACATTTGGCTGGATGCCAAGACTACGAAGTTCTTTTACACTATGCTGTGTTGGCTTTGTTTTCATTTCACCTGCAGCTTTTAAATAAGGAAGTAGCGTACAGTGAATGTACATCACATTTTCCTTACCAATATCGCTCTTAATTTGACGGATTGCTTCAAGGAATGGAAGACTTTCGATGTCTCCAACTGTTCCACCGATTTCCGTAATCACGACATCAGCATTTGTTTCATTTCCAGCACGGAAAATACGCTCTTTGATTTCATTCGTGATGTGCGGAATAACCTGAACCGTACCACCAAGGTAGTCACCGCGACGCTCTTTACGAAGAACAGTTGAGTAGACTTTACCTGTCGTTACGTTCGAGTTTTTTGAAAGGTTGATATCGATGAAGCGCTCGTAGTGACCAAGGTCAAGATCTGTTTCAGCGCCATCATCCGTGACAAATACCTCTCCGTGTTGATAAGGACTCATTGTCCCCGGGTCAACGTTAATGTATGGATCGAATTTTTGAATCGTTACACTCACGCCACGGTTTTTCAAAAGTCGTCCTAGTGAAGCTGCTGTGATACCTTTACCAAGTGACGATACAACGCCGCCTGTTACAAAGATGTACTTCTTATGTTTTGCTGTCATCTTTCTGCCCCCTCATGGTTTGTATTCTGCCCTTTTAGAAAGGGAGAGGATTCATCTGAAACGAGAGATTTTATTTTTTTAATAAAATCCATGCAGATGGATACAATTTTCTTTACTTAAAACGGAAGGTCCACTCTTACTGGCTAAAAGCTTCTCAAGGTGAGTATAAAAACAAAAAAAACAAAAGTGGCACCTGTCCCATAAATGGGGGGCACTTTTGTTTTTATATCGGATCTATAAATTAGTTTAGTATTTTGGTGAAGCCCAAAAATGATTCTACCGATTTCGCTACTGAAAGTCAAGAAGCGACAGAAATTATTTGTTTTCTTCTTCGTCGTCTTCCACATCGTCGTCATCTTCATCATCAAGGTCTTCATCATCCAAATCTTCTGTATCATCATCGAAGTCGTCGTCATCAAAGTCGTCAAGATCGTCTACTTCAAGATCTTCAAGATCGTCTTCCTCATCTTCATCGAAACCAAGGTCATCTTCAGACTTCTTGCGTTTCTTAGGCTTGATTGTTGTTGCTAGCTCCTCTTGTGATTGCTCAACTGGATACCAGCCTTTTAGACCCCACTGGTTGTCTCCAAGCGTTACAAATCGACCATCCGTGTTCAGGTTTGTATAAACTTCTGCAAGCATTTCCTGAAGCTGTGAGGAAGATAAACCTTTCATCTTTCCAATCTGGTCCATCAGTTTATAGAAAGAAACGGGTTTCTTCTCGTCCTGCAGGATGAAATACATAATATCAATCATGGATGTTTCTTGAATGTCTTCAGCAGACAGTTGCTTTAAGCTACTCACGATATCGGCACTCCCTTTCAATTATCTCCTATGAATAATAGCTACTAGAATTTCACTATTTTTAAAACGATCGCGTTTCATGTTGCTCGTTATACCCTAATTCAAAACATACCATTCATTATAAACAAATTTACACAATCTATGCTACGATTTTCAAACAAATCTATTGAAATAACAGGATTTAATCTTCCAAATGCTCTTCTCTTTCGAACAAAAAGGAGGAAGGGAAGTCCTTCCTCCTACAATAATATGAACGCTTGCATTTGACAAGTTCTTTACTGCCTACATATTACGACGGTATTTCCCGCCCACTTCATAAAGAGCTCTTGTAATTTGGCCAAGGCTCGCGACCTTAACGGTTTCCATTAACTCTTCAAAAATGTTTCCTTTACTAAGGGCGGCACGCTTTAAGCGATTAAGCGCTTCTTCTGTCTTATCAGCATGCGCTTCCTGAAACTGCTTTAAGTTCGTAATCTGCTGTTCCTTCTCTTCTTTGCTCGCTCGGGCAAGTTCCATGTTCCACTCTTCTTCTGCTGGTGGATTCGGATTTTTATACGTATTTACACCAACGATCGGAAGCTCGCCGCTATGTTTTAGCATCTCGTAATGCATAGACTCTTCTTGAATTTTGCCGCGCTGGTACTGCGTCTCCATCGCACCTAATACCCCACCGCGCGCATTGATTTTCTCAAATTCACTAAGAACGGCTTCTTCAACAAGGTCTGTTAATTCTTCGATAATAAACGAACCTTGGAGCGGATTTTCGTTCTTCGTTAACCCGTGCTCTTTTGTAATAATCATTTGAATGGCCATCGCCCGACGAACCGACTCCTCTGTCGGTGTTGTTACCGCTTCATCGTACGCATTCGTGTGAAGCGAGTTGCAGTTATCATGAATCGCCATTAAACCTTGTAGTGTTGTGCGTATATCATTAAAGTCCATCTCTTGCGCATGCAGGGAGCGACCTGACGTTTGAACATGGTACTTTAACTTCTGACTGCGCGCATTAGCACCGTACTTCTCACGCATCACCGTTGCCCAAATTCTGCGCGCCACTCTTCCAATGACCGTATATTCTGGATCCAGTCCATTGCTAAAGAAGAACGAGAGATTTGGCGCAAATTTATCAATATCCATGCCGCGGCTTAAATAGTATTCAACGTACGTAAAACCATTGGCAAGCGTAAATGCCAGCTGCGATATTGGATTGGCTCCAGCTTCTGCAATATGATACCCAGAAATTGATACGGAGTAATAATTACGCACGTTTTCGTTAATGAAATATTCCTGAATGTCTCCCATCATTCGAAGGGCAAATTCCGTTGAAAAGATACACGTGTTCTGTCCTTGATCTTCTTTTAAAATATCAGCTTGAACCGTACCACGAACAGTGCTCAGCGTGTGTGCCTTAATCTTTGTAAGCTCTTCGGCATTTGCTTTCCGTCCTTCTTTTTCTTCAAAGCGCTGGATTTGCTGCTCGATTGCCGTATTCATAAACATCGCAAGAATGATTGGCGCAGGGCCGTTAATCGTCATCGATACCGAAGTAGAAGGCGCACACAAATCAAACCCTGCATAAAGCTTTTTCATATCATCAAGCGTACAAATGCTTACGCCACTTTCGCCAACTTTTCCATAAATATCTGGTCGATAGTCTGGATCTTCTCCATATAGCGTGACGGAATCAAAGGCCGTGCTTAAGCGCTTTGCATCTTCATTCTCAGAAAGGTAATGAAAGCGGCGATTCGTGCGCTCCGGTGTACCTTCCCCTGCGAATTGACGCTTCGGGTCTTCGCCTTTTCGTTTAAACGGAAAAACTCCCGCTGTATAAGGAAACGAGCCTGGTACGTTCTCTTTTAGAACCCAGCGAACGATTTCTCCCCAGTCCTCGTATTTCGGTAGAGAAACTTTAGGGATATCAAGGCCAGACAAACTCTTTGTCGTAAGCTCCGTCACGATTTCCTTCTCTCGAATCACCGTCACAAACTCTTTTCCGCTATACTTTTCTTTCACTTCAGGCCAGTTCTCGATGATTTTCCGAGTTTCTGTATGCATGTCTTCCATGTTTTGATCTTTCATCTTCGTTAGCATGGTAATTGTCTCGTCGCTATTTTCCGCACTCTTAAGCATCTCTATTGTCCCTTGGAGCTGGAACGCTTTTCGCGCAAGCTGAACTTGTTTCTCAACATATTCATGATAGCGTCGAACCGAGCCAGAGATATCCTGTAAATATTGCTGGCGCTGTGGCGGAATAATCAAATTCAGCTTTTCAACAATGTCACTCGTTTCGATATTTGTTGCCCAGTCATTGCGACACTTGCGATGAATAGTATCAACCAATGCTTTAAAAAGTGTATTCGTGCCCGGGTCATTAAATTGACTGGCAATCGTGCCATAGACGGGCATTTGATCTAAATTTTGTTCAAACAGCATGTGACTGCGCTGGTATTGCTTCTTTACATCTCGCAAGGCATCTTCAGAACCTTTTCGCTCGTATTTATTAATGACAATCAAGTCAGCAAAGTCGATCATATCAATTTTCTCAAGCTGAGAAGGCGCACCGAATTCACTTGTCATTACATACATCGAAACATCGGAAATATCAACGATTTCGGCATCTCCCTGGCCGATTCCGCTCGTTTCAATGATGATCAAGTCATAGCCAGCCGCCTTCACCACCGTTAGCGCTTCACGAATCGAAAGCGAAAGTTCGGTTTTTGATTTTCGCGTTGCAAGGCTTCTCATAAAGACGCGATCATTGTGAATCGCGTTCATACGAATTCTGTCACCGAGCAGAGCGCCGCCAGTCTTTTGTTTTGTCGGATCAATGGAAAGAATCGCTACCGTCTTATCATCAAATTCATTAATGAAACGTCGCACAAGCTCATCGGTTAAGGAACTTTTACCGGCGCCACCGGTTCCAGTAATCCCAAGAACTGGTGAATCGGTTTCCATATTCTTTAGCTTATCGAACACTTGCTCAGCAGCGGCCGCCGTCTCTTCTGTGCGCTCTCCTCCATAGCTTTCCGCTAGCGTAATGAGACTTGATACAGCTTGAGGATCACGTTCATGCAAACGATCAATCTGATTATCAATTTGTTTAAATGTCGGGAAATCACATTCCTTAATCATGTGGTCGATCATGCCTTGAAGTCCAAGATCGCTGCCATCATCAGGTGAGAAAATACGTGATATTCCGTAGGCGTGAAGTTCTTTAATTTCTTTAGGAATAATGACGCCGCCTCCCCCACCATAAATCTTAACGTGAGAAGCTCCCTTTTCCTTCAAAAGATCGTACATGTATTTAAAATACTCCATGTGACCGCCTTGATAGGAAGAAATCGCAATTCCCTGCGCATCTTCCTGAATCGCAGCATTCACAACTTCCTCAACGGACCGGTTATGACCAAGATGGATTACTTCCGCGCCACTGGCCTGTAAAATACGACGCATAATGTTAATGGATGCATCGTGGCCGTCAAACAAACTTGAAGCGGTTACAAAACGAACGTGGTTAACCGGTTTATACGTTTTAACTACACTCACTGCTGTTCCTCCTCTATACGTTTTTGGCTTCGATCGCCTGCATCAAAAATCTTTCTTGCATTTTGGTGTATTCTTCAATTGAGTAATGTGAATGCAGCGCCCAACGCCTAAAGGTCCACATTTGCCCCTGCACAAGAATGTTATGCGCAGCGCCATAGATCTCGTCTTCTGTCAGGCGTAGCTTCCCTTCCATCACGCACTCTTCAATCAGTCGCTCAAAAATTTCGGCCATACCGAGTTCCTTTTTCAATACATAGGGGAGCGTCTCCCGCGGGAGCGATTTGGCTTCCTGGTACATGACAAGCACTTCATCCTGCATATCATCCATCACATGATAAAACGCATGAAGGGCCTGCCTCAGCCGCTCAATCCCCGTTATATCTGGCTTCAGCTGTTCTTCAAGCCGCTCGCGCACTTCATCGTAGATACTATCGCAAACAAGGTAAAGTACGTCTTCTTTTTTACGAATGTATTCATACAGCGTTCCAATGCTAAACCCGGCGACACGAGCGATCTCTCTCGTCGTTGTTCGATGAAACCCTTTTTCTTTAAAAAGAGAGACCGCTGCTTTAATCATTTGCTCGCGACGTTTCTGGATCAGCTTCTCATCTTTCACCATCGAAGGCACGTTCTTCTTCACCTTCCCATCCCCTTCCTCTCAAGACTGCCCTCCATGTAATTCTGAAGCAGCTTTACAGCAGCTGAGTAAGGGTCAATGGAACCGCTTGTCACTTCCTCGACCCAGCCTTTCTCCGTTTCTTCATATTCCATAAGCTTTTTCATCATTTCAGCATGTACTACTTCCATCACTTCACGCTCAAGTGACGTTTTACGCCGAGCATCACGCTCACCGGATGCTTTGCTGTATTCAAAGTGCTCCTGCATTCGTTTCCACACTTTTTCAAGACCTAGATTCTGAACAGAGATCGCCTTCACGATCGGTGGACGCCACGGCGCATCGTGCTTAACAAGATCAAGCATACTTTCAAGCTCGGCAAGAAGCTTCGGAACGCCTGGTAAATCCGCTTTATTCACCACAAAGAGATCTGCAATTTCCATGATGCCAGCCTTAAAGACTTGCACGACATCTCCGCTACCCGGATTTAAAACAACCGCAATCGTATCTGCGATTTTCATAATGTCGAGCTCCGATTGCCCAACCCCAACCGTTTCAATCAAAATAACATCAAAACCAAAAGCATCCATCAAACGGACGGTTTCTTTCGTCGTTCGCGATAGACCTCCAAGGCTTCCTCTCGTTCCCATGCTCCGAATAAAGACGCCTGGATCTGTAAAATGCTCCGCCATCCGAACCCGATCGCCAAGAAGAGCCCCACCGCTGAACGGACTCGTTGGGTCAACAGCGACAACGCCAACGGTAAGGTTTTGTTTTCTTAAATACGTAATCAATCGATTTACAAGAGAACTTTTTCCGGCACCAGGTGACCCAGTCATGCCAATGTAGTGGGCCCGCCCTGTCATCGGATGAATATCCTTCAGCAAATCTAATTTATCCTCAGCATCATTTTCGACAAGACTAATGGCTTTAGCGAGCGCTCGCTCATCCTTTTGTGAAAGTCGTTCTGCGAGTGGATGCATGGCGCTTCTTAATCAGCCATCAGCATTCTTGAAATAACAAGACGCTGAATTTCATTTGTACCTTCATAGATTTGCGTAATTTTCGCATCACGCATGTAGCGCTCAACCGGATAATCCTTCGTATAGCCATAGCCACCAAAGACTTGCACCGCTTCTGTCGTCACTTCCATTGAAATATCGCCGGCATATAGCTTAGACATCGCCGATTCTTTACCATACGGCAGACCCTGACTTTCTTTCCATGCTGCCTGATAAGTTAATAGTCGAGCTGCTTCAATCTTTGTAGCCATATCGGCTAGCTTAAAGCCAATGCCTTGATTCTCACCAATCGGCTTACCAAACTGCTTGCGCTCTTTCGCATACGCCGTAGCCGCATCTAGTGCCCCCTGCGCGATTCCAACAGCTTGAGCAGCAATCCCGTTACGTCCACCATCAAGCGTCTTCATGGCAATCTTAAAGCCTTGCCCTTCGTCGCCAAGACGATTCTCAACAGGTACACGGCAATCTTCAAAAATAATTTCTAATGTAGGTGAAGAACGAATCCCGAGCTTTTTCTCTTTCTTACCCATAGAGAAACCTGGCGTTCCTTTCTCAACGATAAAGGCCGTAATTCCTTTGTGACGCTTTTCTTTATCCGTTTGAGCAAACACGATGTAGATCTCCGCTTCACCACCGTTTGTAATGAAAATCTTTGATCCATTTAAAATGTAGTGATCGCCATCAAGCTTCGCAGTCGTTTTCATTCCACCAGCGTCAGAACCTGATCCAGGCTCCGTTAAGCCGTAAGCCCCCATTAGCTTCCCTTCCGCCATCGGACGTAGGAACTTTTGCTTCTGTTCTTCCGTACCAAAAGCATTAAGTGGCCAACCAGCTAGAGAGGTATGAGCGGATAATGTTACCCCAGTAGAGGCACATACGCGCGAAAGTTCTTCCACCGCAATCACGTAGCTTAAATAATCGGAGCCAATACCGCCGTACTCTTCTGACCACGGAATCCCCGTTAAGCCAAGTTCCGCCATTTGATCAAAAAGCTTGCGATCAAAGCGCTCCTCTTCATCACGCTCTGCTGCAGTTGGCTCAACTTCTTTCCTCGCAAAGTCGCGCACCATTTTCCGTAGCATTTCATGTTCTTCTGATAGTTGAAAGTTCATCCTGTTTCTCTCCTTTTTGGTGGTTTGGACAATAAAAGTTGGTTTTGGACAATATATCTCGAATTTGGCCAATAAAAATGAAGTTTGGCCAATATAATTGGTTTTTGGCCAATAAAACGGGTATCACCGGCTTTTCTGATCTAGCTGCAGTGACCAGACCCTCGGTCACTGCAGCTTTTCTTTATTTCATCAGGTTCCGACTTATGACGATTTTCTGGATTTCGCTCGTTCCTTCATAGATTTCGCATACTTTTGCATCGCGGAAGAGGCGTTCTACTGGATAATCTTTCGTGTAGCCGTAACCTCCGTATACTTGAACCGCTTCAATCGAAGCTTTCACGGCAGCTTTCGATGCAAAGAGCTTTGCCATCGAGACTTCCTGCATGCATGGGATTCCGTGGTTTTTCAGGTCAGCTGCACGATAGGTTAGGAGTTTTGCCGCCTCTACTTCTGTTGCCATATCCGCAAGCTTAAAACCAAGCCCCTGATGCTGCCCAATCGGCTTCCCAAACTGATGACGCTCTTTTGCGTAAGCTGTCGCATAGTTTAGCGCGGCTTCCGCTATGCCAAGTGACTGAGCCGCAATTCCAATGCGACCGCTTTCAAGATTCGCCATCGCAATTTTAAAGCCCTGCCCTTCTTCGCCAAGACGATTTTCAACAGGTACACGGCAGTTCTCGAAAATGATTTCCACTGTATTCGAGCCGTGTAGCCCCATTTTCTTCTCTTTCTTTCCAACGCTAAAGCCAGGCATGTCGCGCTCAATGATAAATGCGGTTACGCCTTTGCTTCCTTTTTCATCCGGATTCGTTCTAGCGAAGGCGACGTACGTATCTGCTTCTCCACCATTTGTAATGAAGATTTTCGAGCCGTTCAAAATGTAATGATCTCCGTCTCTTACAGCGCGCGTTTTCATGCTGCTTGCGTCTGAACCTGAACTCGGTTCCGTCAGTGCGAACGCACCAAGGTATTCACCAGTCGCAAGCTTCGGAATGTAGCGTTTTTTCTGTTCTTCTGTTCCAAACGCTAGGATCGGTAGTGTCCCAACGGACGTATGAACCGATAGAATTACGCCAACCGTGGCGCTTACTTTTGAGAGCTCATGAATCGCAATAATATAAGACGAATAGTCCATTTCCGCTCCACCGTAGGCTTCTGGAATCGGGATGCCCATTAAACCGAGCTCGCCCATTCGTTTGATCACTTCGCGTGGAAAGCGATCCGTCTCTTCCATTTCCTCAACGATTGGGGCGATTTCTTTTTCCGCAAAGTCCCGCACCATTTTCTGCATCATCTTCTGCTCTTCCGTAAATACAAGCTCCATGCTCGTTCCTCCTCGTGGTGTTAAACCTGGTATTGGTAGAAGCCTCTTCCTGTCTTACGTCCGAGCCAGCCGGCTTTTACATACTTTCGCAGAAGCGGACATGGGCGATATTTGTCATCGCCAAATCCTTCTTGAAGCGTTTCCATAATGTACAAACACGTATCAAGCCCAATAAAATCAGCGAGCGTTAGTGGTCCCATCGGATGATTCATGCCGAGCTTCATGACGCTATCGATATCTTCAGGAGACGCCACACCTTCATAAACGGTATAGATCGCTTCATTGATCATTGGCATCAAAATTCGATTCGACACAAATCCAGGAAAATCATTTACTTCCACCGCTGTTTTTCCAAGATCCACTGCCAGCTTTTCAACCGCTTGATAGCTTTCATCCGTTGTCGCTAAGCCCCGAATAATTTCAACAAGCTTCATGACAGGTACCGGGTTCATAAAATGCATGCCGATTACTTTCTCAGGGCGCTTTGTCGCTGCCGCAATTTCCGTAATTGGAAGGGAAGAGGTATTTGTTGCAAGGATTGTATGTTCCTCGGCAATTTCATCCAGGCGCGCAAAAAGGTTTCCCTTTACTTCCATGTTTTCAACTGCGGCTTCAATGACGATGTCAACGTGCTTTGCATCCTGCAGATCTGTTGTTGGTTTCAAACGCTCCATCGTTCCGTTCAAATCGTCCTGTGTAATCCGCTCTTTGGAAACTTGCTTTGAGAGGTTTTTCTCAATTCCTGCAAGTCCTTTATCGATAAACTCCTGCTTTAAATCATTTAAGTACACGATATAGCCTGACGCTGCACACACCTGTGCAATCCCTGATCCCATTTGTCCAGCACCAATCACCATAATTGTTTTGATTTCCATTGTCATGCCCCCTTCTATACCTGAACCATAATCGCGTCGCCTTGACCACCGCCGCTGCAGATCGCTGCTATTCCGATGCCGCCACCGCGTCGCTTCAATTCATGAATGAGTGTTATTAAAATACGTGCACCGCTTGCGCCAATTGGATGTCCAAGTGCCACTGCACCCCCGTGTACATTCACTTTTTCCTCATCAAGAGAAGCAATTTTTCCGCTTGTTAATGCAACCGCCGCGAATGCTTCATTGATTTCAAATAGGTCAATTTCCTCAAGTGACTTCCCTGTTTTCTTTAAAAGTTCATTGATCACAAGACCCGGCGTCTTTGGGAAATCCTTTGCTTCAACTGCAATGGCCGTATGCGCAAGAATCGTTGCCATCACTTCTTTTCCTTCTTTCGAAGCGCGTTCTTCCGACATTAGGACAAGCGCTCCTGCGCCATCATTTACACCAGGTGCATTCCCCGCAGTGATTGTTCCATCAGCACCGAAAACAGGCTTTAGTTTCGCGAGCTGCTCTTCCGTTGTGCCTTTTCTTGGCGCTTCATCATGTTCAACGACAAGTGGATCTCCCTTTCGCTGCGGCACTTCAACAGGGATAATTTCTTCAGCAAAAATCCCAGCTTCCATCGCCTTTACTGCTCGCTCCTGACTTCTTGTCGCCCAGCGATCCTGCTCTTCTCTCGAAATTTCATATTCTTCAGCAGTCGTATTTCCATAAACGCCCATATGACAGCCGTCAAAGGAGCACGTTAAGCCATCATGAACCATAAGATCAACCACTTGTTTGTCGCCCATTCGCATACCCCAGCGCGCATCCTTCATGATGTATGGCGCATTGCTCATCGATTCCATCCCACCCGCAACGATTACTTCTTCATCGCCAGAGCGAATGATCTGATCGGCGAGCGTGACGCTACGAAGACCAGAGGCGCACACTTTGTTAATCGTTTCTGTTTTCACTTCCCACGGAATGCCCGCGTGGCGTGCAGCCTGTCGTGATGGTATTTGACCCTGCCCACCTTGAAGCACCGATCCCATGATCACTTCATCAACATCTCCAGGCTCAACTCCAGCGCGAACTAACGCTTCTTTGATCGCTGTTCCCCCAAGTTTAGATGCTTCAACTGATTTTAAAGCCCCTCCAAATTTTCCAAATGGCGTTCTTACGCCACTAACGATGACCGTTTTGCCCACAAAAACCTCTCCTCTCTTTTTTGAAAACGCTATCATTATTGCATAAAATGCGACTGAACGCTCGCTCACCTTACCGACAAAGTAACAAAGGAAAGAGCTCATGCCGGTCGTAACAGCATAAGCTAACCCTTTGCCAAACAGTCTATTGCAGAACGGCTTCCTTTTGAACAATCGAGCGTTCTAAAATCTCGACGATATCAAGCGTTGCTACTTCTTCTTCTACTTCTTTCGCTTTCGTCCCATCACTCATCATCGTTAAGCAATATGGACATGCGCTTCCGATAACGGAAGGTTTCACACTTAATGCCTGCTCGGTTCTCGTAACGTTAATACGAGATCCTGTGTCTTCTTCTGTCCACATCAAACCGCCACCTGCGCCACAGCACATGCCGTTTTCGCGATTGCGGTCCATCTCGATCACTTCAACGCCTGGAATACTGCGAAGAATTTCACGTGGGGGATCGTACACTTCGTTGTAACGGCCGAGGTAACAGGAATCATGATAGGTGATTCTCTCGTTTACTTCGTGCTTCGGCTTCAGTTTTCCTTCTTTAATCCAGTCATATAATAATTCGGTATGGTGATAAACCTCTGCTTCAAGCCCAAACTCTGGATACTCATTTTTAAGAGAGTTATAAGCATGAGGATCGATCGTTACGATTTTTGTAATGTTATGCTTCTGGAACGTTTCAATATTTTTCTGCGCCAGGTCCTGGAATAAGAACTCGTTTCCTACACGTCGAGGCGTATCACCAGAATTCTTTTCTTTGTTACCAAGAATAGCGAATGAAATGCCTGCTTCATTCATGATTTTCGCAAAAGAAGCAGCAATCTTCTGGCTACGGTTGTCGTAAGAGCCCATTGAGCCAACCCAGAAGAGGTATTCGAACTCTTCGCCTGCTTTTTCTTTTTCTTTTACTGTTGGAACAACGATATCGTCACGCAAATCGCGCCAGTTTTCACGTTCTTTACGGCTAATGCCCCATGGGTTGCCCTGACGTTCAATGTTTGTGATCGCGCGCTGAACATCGCTATCCATCTTTCCTTCCATTAAGACAAGGTGACGGCGCATGTCGATGATCTTATCAACGTGCTCATTCTCAACCGGACACTGGTCTTCACAGTTACGGCACGTTGTACAAGCCCAAATTTCTTCTTCGGTAATGACATTTCCAATTAAATCTCCGCTTACAAGCCCTTCTGCTGCTGCAGCTGTTTCTTGCTGTTCACGGGATTGGTAAGCGATTTGATTTCCAACTGTGTTTGAGAAAGCATACGCTGGAACCCAAGGTGTTCTTGATGTGACGGCTGCTCCTTTTTCCGTTAGATGATCACGTAGCTTCACAATTAAATCCATCGGGGAAAGAATTTTTCCTGTTGCGGTTGCTGGACACATATTTGTACAGCGTCCACATTCTACACAAGCGTACAGATCGACGAGCTGCTTTTGATTAAAATCTTCAATCGTATTAACACCATATGTTTCTTGACTTTCATCTTCGAAGTTAATGGATGAAAGCTGACCAACTTTGTGCGTGCGGCCGAGAAAAACGTTCACTGGTCCAGCAATTAAGTGAGCATGCTTCGATTGCGGTACATACACCATGAACGTAAGTAGGACGAGCAGGTGGATCCACCAGAAAAAGAAGAATAGCGCAATCGCTGCTGTTTCATTGATCCAGGAGAACAGGAATGCAATCCCTGAAGCTACTGGTGCGCTCCACGAGTAACCTGCATCATGCCAAATGATTTCCATACCGCCGGCAAATAAGACGGATATCATAAGAAGACCGATAAATAAGAGGACAAGTCCTGCTTTAAAGCCTTTTTTCAATCGAGCAATGGCTTCAATATAGCGACGATAGAATGCCCATACGACCGCTGTTAAAATCATAAGCGTCACGAGCTCCTGGAAAAACGTAAACGCTGGATAAAGCGGTCCAAGAGGAAGGTGTGACCCCGGCGATAGACCTTTCACAATCATATCGATCGCACCAAATTGAACGAGAAGGAAACCGTAGAACATCATCACATGGATCGTTCCACTCTTCTTATCTTTTAGTAATTTCTTTTGCCCAAATACTTTAACTAGAATCGCTTCTAGTCGTTCTTTCATGGAATGATCAAATTCTGCTTTCTTTCCAAGCTTAATGTATTCGTATCGCGTCTTAACAACATAACCAAACAAGAATAGTGCGTAAGCGGTTACAAGAATGAAAGCAATCCAGTTAGCGATCAATAAAACATCCATGTTGGCAAACCTCTCCTTTCGAGTCATTCCTTCTTATCCGCTTCTAAGTTGCTTGAACGATGGTGCTCCCCGAATGTCCAAACCATTTATGAAAACGCTTTTAAGTCAGAATGAAAGTAATTTTCTGACTTTAGTATAACACAAAAACAAATGAATGAGCATTCAGTCAGAGATTTTTTTTTACTTTTTTCAAGTTTAGGACAAACTATGTCCAAATCAGCAGTGGAAAGTGGTGAAACGCATGAGGTATTTTTTTTTCGTTCTCCTTGTTCTCATATTATGGATCGTTATTGATCTTCATTTCGGAAGTAAAAAAAGAAAGCAGACTTCTTCTTCGTGGATTGAAACGACCGGTAATGCCACTTTCATCGGGGATGGAGATGATTTTTTCCGACAGCTGCTTAGCGATATCGACAGCGCGAGCAAAGAGATCCAGATGATGTTTTACATTTTTCGTAATGATGAAACAGGTCAAAAGGTGATTGATCATCTTTGTAAAAAAGCTGGTTCTGGCGTTCTCATTTACCTACTTACAGACTACGGAGGTAGTCATGGCTTAAAGAAATCCACCATTACCAAGATGCGCTCATGCGGCATCCACTTTTCCTATTCTAGAAAAATTTCTTTTCCGAATCTCTTTACTTCTTTAAATGAACGCAACCATCGGAAGATAACGGTTATTGACGGAAAGATCGGCTATATAGGTGGGTTTAATGTGGGCAACGAATATGCGGGCAAAGACCCGAAATTCGGCTATTGGCGCGACTACCACCTTAGGTTAACTGGTGAAGCTGTAAAAGGACTACAAGATCAATTTGTTCAAGATTGGATGGAAAACCATTCCTCTCCTATTGAAGCTGTTTCAGCCGATTTGGAAAAAGGGGCCGAAACACTTACATTTCATATTACAAATGGAAGTGATATCGAAAAATCATTCGCTTCTTACATTGATAAAGCAACCACATCAATCAAAATTGGGACACCCTACTATATTCCAGGACAAACCGTCCAGACGAGTCTTTTACGTGCATTAAAATGCGGCGTGTCTGTGCAAATCATTTTACCAATGCGCGCTGATCATCCCCTCGTAAAAGAAGCATCTTATCCCTATCTCGTCGAACTGATCCAGGCTGGTTGTGAAGTGTATCAATATATGAACGGGTTTTACCACGCCAAAGTGATGGTTATTGATGATACGTTTTGTGATATTGGTACGGCGAATTTTGATCAGCGAAGTTTTCACATTAATGGCGAGATCAATTGCCTTTTACACTCTCCTGACTTTGTTACGGAGATCAAGGAGGTTATTAAAAAGGACCTGCTTCAGTCTGAACGCCTCGATTTGAAAAGACTTCAAGATCGAACGATTGGGAACCGCATGCTTGCTCCAATCGCACGTCTTTTTAGTCCATTTCTTTAAGTTTGGCTCTTTTCGTAGATATTGTTGTTTTTAGATAAGTGGTAATTTCCGCTCCTACCCGCTTTCCGCGGGGAGGGCGGTGAGCCTCCTTCCGCTACAATTAGCGAAATGTGGTTTTTTATTCAATATCAATAATTGATTGAAAAGCTACAACTTATTAGAGAAGAGCCTTAAGCTTAAATGTGCTACATTCCGTTTTAACTTAAGGTCAAAGGGAATGAAACGATCAGACCTTTCAAGAAAGGAGTCGACCTCATCATGCAACTTCGATTCGGCTATGTATCGAACGCGCTCGCATTATACGAAGCTTCCCCCGCGCGAACAATGACATTTGCAACGTGGTCAAAGCTACCGAAAGAAGAGCGAGAAGCCAAACTGCACAGGATTACAGAGACGAATTTAAAAAGTACGCTTCGAGCGCTTCATTATAATATTGCGCATGAAATTGATCTTTATCGCATGTCTTCATCCATCGTGCCGCTTGCAACGCATCCTGAAGCAACTTGGGATTATATCACGCCTTTTCGAGAACTGTTTGAAGAAATCGGAAATCTAGTAAAGAAGCACAAGCTTCGCGTAAGCTTCCACCCAAATCAATTTACACTTTTCACAAGTCCCAAATCACACGTAACAGAAAATGCAATTGGTGATCTGCATTATCATGTCGCCATGTTAGAGGCAATGGGTCTTGACACACGTTCAATCGTCAATATCCATATTGGTGGCGCTTATGGAGATAAAGTGGAAACATTGAAACGGTTTTATAAAAACTTCGATAAAATGCCAACTGCCGTCCGCTCGCACGTAACGCTTGAAAATGACGACAAAACCTATACTGCAAAAGAAACACTAGAAGCATGTGAGCAAACTGGCGTGCCGTTTATTTTCGACTACCATCATCATATGGCGAATCCAGGCGATGGCCTGCCTGATCAATTCTTTGAGCGAGTGTATAAGACGTGGGAATCGCACAGCATTCGACCTAAATTCCACCTTTCTTCCCCCAAATCAACGAGTGCGTATCGCAGTCATGCTGATTATGTGGACAGTGAGTTTGCGATTCCGTTTCTTAACATGTTGAAAGAACACGGAGAAGATGCAGACATTATGATTGAAGCAAAGAAAAAAGATCTCGCAGCTCTCCAGCTTGTCGAAGATCTTTCAGCCGTTCGCGGTGTAAAGCGACTTAACGGCGGTTCAATTCAATGGAAGTAGCAAACTGATAAATAATCTGATTTAACTCTCTCCACGATTTTGTTGGTAGCTCATGATACGCATTCGAGACGCGCACGAGCTGACAGTGCGGTACATAGTTTCGATACTTTTTTTGATAATGATGAAAGTAAAAGGCGCGCTCTCCCGTTACGTGCAGAAACGGTATATGGAGCGCGCTTAGTTTGTTCGTGCACACATAGCGACGTCCTTTTTCGTAAAAGTTCTCAAGCAGGTATGGATTCGTGCTAACGATGTACGAACGTAACATTTTAAATTCTGCCTCGCTTCTCGCATGTCCTTTCGCAAGAATCCAAAAAAGCACCTTCATCTTATGAACAAGCGCCTTCCCCGCCCGAAATTCAGCTTGAAGAAATGGATCGCTCACCTCAGAAAACCCACCACATAAAAGGAGTCCGGCTACTTTTTCTTGATGCTGAATGGCAAATTCCTGAGCGACACTTCCTCCGCTGGAATAGCCAATCAGCACTGCTTCTTTTATGCTGAGTGCCTCCATCAGAAGGTTTAAATCATTTGCTAACAGAGCAATCGAAAATTCCTTTGAACCTAAACCGCTTCTCCCGTGACCTCTCATATCAAAAACAATGATGCGAAAATGCTCCGCAAGCTTCCCCTGTTCATGAAACACAACATGCCCCATCCCCGGTGGATGAAGAAAAATTAGCGGCAGCCCGCTCCCTTTCTCTTCATAAAATAAGTCAAGATCGTCTACCTTTACATACGCCAATCCGTTAACCTCATTTCCTTATAATGAAAAAAATCCGACCATCCACTCGTACGCTTTAAATCCAAGGTAAATGCCAACAATACCAGCAATTCCTGCAAAAGCAGGCGGAGCTGGAATCGGAAGTTTTAAGAAAGCAAAAATAAGACCTACTAAAAATCCCGTTAATGTTGCGATTAATACCGTCTTCATCCGATCACCTCTTCTTTAAAGTATGACCGAATGAATGATTCATTATAAAAAATGATTGGAACGGCATCGTGATTAAGAAAAAAAGTCCTGTCGCAAACGCGACAGGACTTCGTTATTACATTTTTTCTGGAGCTGTGACGCCGATGATCTCTAGCGTGTTTTGGATCGTTTGACGAACGGCCTTCATTAGCTTAAAGCGTGCTGCGCTTTTCGCAAGATCTTCTGAATCCAACACGCGTTCCGCATTATAAAAGCTGTGAAGCGCCTGAGCAAGCTCAAATGCATAGTTCGTGATGCGGTGCGTCATGCGCTTCTCCGCTGCTTCTGCAATCGCCTCAGGAAGTTCACCGAGCTTCTTAAGAAGGTCCATTTCTTTCTCAGATGTAATGAGAGAAAGATCTGCGTCTTCTGTTAAGCCCATTTCTTCGCCTTGACGAAGAATGCTACATACGCGAGCATGCGCATACTGCACGTAGTACACAGGGTTTTCGTTCGAACGAGATACAGCAAGATCCATATCAAAATCAAGATGTGAATCCGAGCTTCTCATGGAGAAGAAATAGCGCATTGCATCAATGCCCACTTCATCCATTAATTCACGAAGGGTAACGGCTTTCCCTGTTCGTTTACTCATTTTCATTTTCTCGCCGTCTTTAAAGAGATTCACCATCTGAATGATTTCCACTTCAAGCTGCTCACGCTTATAGCCAAGCGCTTCAATGGCTGCTTTCATTCTTGGGATGTAACCGTGATGGTCTGCTCCCCAGATATTGATCAACTTATCAAAACCGCGTGATAGCTTATCCTGGTGGTAAGCGATATCCGGCGTTAAGTACGTATAAGAGCCGTCACCTTTGATCAAAACGCGATCTTTGTCGTCGCCGTAAGTGGTGGAACGGAACCAAGTTGCACCGTCCTGCTCAAACGTTTCACCACGCTCTTTTAACTTCGCAAGAACGTTATCGATCTTGTTTGATTGATAAAGAGATGTTTCAGAGAACCAGACATCAAATTCAACGCCAAATTCCTTCAAATCTTTTTTAAGCTTTTCAAGCTCGCGCTCAAGTCCATATTCACGGAAATAAGCATAGCGCTCTTTGTCGTTAAGTTGAAGGAGACGATCGCCTTCTTTCTCAACAAGATCTTTCCCGAACTGAACGATATCCTGTCCTTGATAGCCATCTTCAGGCATGTCTTTTTCTTTTCCAAGTGCCTGCATGTAGCGCGCTTCAAGAGATACAGTAAGGTTATGAATTTGGTTTCCAGCATCATTGATGTAATATTCACGTGATACATCATAACCAGCACGGTCTAGTACGTTACATAGCGTATCGCCAACTGCTGCTCCTCGCGCGTGACCGAGGTGCAAGCTTCCAGTCGGATTGGCTGAAACGAACTCTACCTGGATTTTTTCATTCTTGTCAGCGGAACGACCGTAGTTATTTCCTTTATCAAGAATCGTTGGAATGAGCTCTGTTAAATAAGCTGTATCCATGAAAAAGTTAATAAATCCTGGACCCGCAATATCAATTTGTTTGATGCCTGCTTTTGTCATATCAAGATTTGCTTTTAGATCCTCTGCAATGGCACGAGGTGCTTTCTTTGCAATACGAGCAAGCTGCATCGCCATATTCGTTGCATAATCACCGTGCGCTTTATCTTTCGGTGATTCCAGAATTACTTCAGGCATTTCACTTTCGGATGCAAGGTTCGCTTTGATGACGGCCTGCTTAATCTCTTCTTTTAACTGCTCTTTCTTTTGTTCCACACTGTTCATTGACTTGCTCCTTTCCAGCTTAGCGACAGCTCATGTCGCTGCGTTTCATCTTCTTCAAGGTAAAGCAAATAGCGTAGCGTTAAACGGCCCTTCAACTTCTCCTTGTCCACCAGCTGCTCAATACGTTCTGTTCGAATTTGCATCGGCATCGCTCCGAACGGCGTTTTATAAAGAGATTCTGACACTTGTCCTGGCGCAAACTGCTGACGCATGGAAAGTGCTCCTCTTCGAATCACGGTCACTTGTTCTTGATCTATTTTCACCGTTGTTGAAACCTTCCCAATCTCCAGGCTTTCTTCATAACGCAAATAAAGCACTTCGCCTTTCTCAACAAGGTTTCCCTGAACGGAATAATTCGTAGACTCTTTCTCTTTCCCTGACTGAATCCGGGAATCAATCGTTATTTCAATCGGATGATCACTCATCACTTCACGTCCTCACTAAATCATTAACTTTCTTATTATAAGAAAAGCGGAGGGGCCTTGTCCACCCCCGACAAGCTTAAGGCCAATCTCAGTGTGACGCTTTTTGTCACAATGAGAGGGGACTTACTGAAATGGTATAACTAAAAGTTCTTCCATTCTTTCCAATAAGAAAAGACTGTATTCAGATCGAATACAGCCTCTACGTCTTATTTCTTATGCGTCCAGCCAAGTAACATTTCACGGATAAATTTACTAGCCGCAATTGGCGTTTGTTCAGATGGATCATATGCTGGAGCCACTTCAACAAGATCGGCTCCGACCACGTTTATTTCCGAACCGGCAATCGCCGCGATCGCTTCAAGTAATTCTTTGGACGTAATGCCTCCCGCTTCAGCGGTGCCTGTTCCAGGCGCATGAGCAGGGTCAAGCACATCAATATCAATCGTAACGTACACGTTGCGTCCTTTTAACGTTGGAAGAACCTTTTTCAAAGGCTCCGCAACGTCGAACTTATGCATGTGCATGCCTGACTCTTTCGCAAATTGAAACTCTTCACGCATGCCAGAGCGAATTCCAAACGAGTACACGTTCTCTGCACCAATCAACCCACAAATTTTACGAACAGGTGTGGAATGAGAAAGCGGTTCGCCTTCGTACTCCTCACGCAAGTCGGCATGGGCGTCAATGTGAATCAACGCAAGATCATCGTACTTCTTATGAAATGCTTTAAGGATTGGCCACGTCACAAGGTGCTCGCCACCCATACCAAGTGGAAACTTTCCAGCTTCAAGCAACGAATCGATGTATTCTTCAATCATATCAATGCTTCGCTGTGGATTTCCGAATGGAAGTGGAATATCACCTGCATCAAAGTACCGAATTTCTTCAAGATGACGATCGGCATAAGGACTATATTCTTCAAGGCCGAGAGAAGCCTCACGAATCCGACCTGGCCCAAAGCGAGAACCTGGGCGGAAGCTAACCGTCCAGTCCATCGGCATACCGTAGATCACAACGTTACTTTCATCAAAAGACGGATGGCTTAGGATAAAAACATTACCTGAATAAGCTTCATCGAACTTCATGCTCATTTAATGAGATCCTGTACGAATTTTGGAAGTGCAAAGCTAGCCGTGTGAAGCTCTTTTGTATAGTACTTTGTGTCAATCTCATGGAAACGACTTTCAGGTACTTCAAGCGGATCGTTCTTTTTCGAACCAATCGTAAATGTCCAGAGACCGCTTGGGTAAGTAGGAATGTTCGCTGTGTAAACGCGCGTAATCGGGAAAATCTCTCTTACGTCTTTGGATACTTGTGTAATTAAGTCTGCTTTAAACCATGGGTTGTCCGTCTGTGCAACGAAAATACCGTCTTCTTTTAAAGCTTTTGAAATACCTTCATAAAAGCCACGTTCAAAAAGCTTTGCAGCTGGTCCAACCGGCTCCGTTGAATCGACCATAATCACGTCGTATTCGCCTTCGCTTTTCGCGATATGCATAAAGCCGTCATCAACGAGCACTTCAACACGCTCGTTATCTAATGCTCCTGCGATAGAAGGCAAGTATTTCTTCGAGTACTCGATCACTTTGCCATCGATTTCAACGAGCGTTGCTTTTTCAACAGATGGGTGCTTCAATACTTCACGAATAACGCCACCATCTCCACCGCCAACAACAAGAACGTGTTTTGGATTCGGATGCGTAAATAACGGTACGTGAGCGACCATTTCATGATAGACGAACTCATCTTTTTCTGTTGTCATAACCATACCATCAAGAACAAGCATGTTTCCGAACTCTTCTGTTTCAATCATATCCAGACGCTGAAAGTCCGTTTGTTCTGTATGCAACGTCTGTTTAATTTTCGCCGTAATGCCAAAGCTTTCTGTCTGTTTCTCTGTGTACCATAATTCCATGTAAACCACTCCTCTATGTCAAATTGCTACACTAAGACCGTTCCCGAACCGCATAGGTCCAAACACCTTTAGTATGTAGCAAAAAAATGGATCTAAGCATCAGGAAAGCTTGCCACCAAACGGAAGCCATCGTTTTCCTTATCCTTTCGCCCTTTTTAAAAGTTTCTTAAAGCACAAGAAAAGTATAGTCGACTCTGCGTAAAAAGCAAGAGAATTTTCTACATTCATTTCTTGTTTCTAACAGTAATGAATTTGCCCCTCTTCCATTCGCGCTAAAACAACACCATCCAAACAAAGAGAGCGAGTACAAATCGATAGATCGCAAAAGGGATCAACCGGACGCGTTCCACGAATTTAATAAATGTTACAATAGCGAAAAGCGCAACAACAAAGGCTGCCAAAAAGCCTGTCGCAAATATCGGAAGATCAGATACGGATAAAAACTCATAGCTTTTCAATAAATCATATCCGCTTGCCGCCACCATCATCGGAACCGCTAAAATAAACGAAAATTCAGCCGCTGTTTTATGATTTGTTCCTAGTAAGACGCCTCCTGAAATCGTGGCGCCTGACCGTGAAAAACCTGGCCACAGTGCTAAACATTGAAAGAGACCAATCGAGAAAGCTTGCTTCAGCGTTAAGTCATCTAAACTTGAACTAACAGGGGCACGCTTTTTTAGATCAGCGAAAATCATTAACACACCACCAACAATCAGTCCTATGACAACGGTATATGGCGAGAACAGATAACTTTTTATAAACCCATGAAGAAGGAAGCCTGCTACTACAGCTGGAATCATACCAAGGATGAGATGAACAAGGGTTAACCCTTCACTTGATTTTGGTGATAATAACGAAACAAATCGTTTTCGATACATGACAACCACCGCAAGAATTGACCCGAGTTGAATGACGATTTCAAACGTCTTTGCCCTCTCTCCAGTAAAATCGAGCCAGTATCCTGTTAAAATCAAATGCCCCGTTGATGAAACTGGTAAAAATTCTGTTAGTCCTTCTACAATCCCAAGTATGATGGCAATCATAATCTCCATACGTTTCTCTCCCCGCTCTCCATTAAGATTTAGTATAGTTCACTTTATTCAAAAACTGGACAACTATTTTTTAAACTTATTGCTACCGTCGTTCGTTTTGAAAAAACAAGTATCTTTCATCGGGAAACGTGTTTAAGAGTTTCTAGATTGTTACATACTAGATTTAAGACGATGTGGGGGTGAACCACATGAAATGGCTCAAGGATGAGCGATTCCATTATTGGAAGCGATGGACCATGCTTCTAAGTAAATTAATGATGATTGGCATCGTGTTAATCGGGATGTCTATCGGGATGCTTTATTTGCTAACGGTGTTTATGGGAGCTCCCGAACTTCAAGTTCCACAAACAACGATTTACTATGATCATGATGAAACGGTTATAAGCGAATCAAATCAAGATGGTCAGAACCGCTATTGGGTTGACCTTGAACATATTTCTCCCAACGTGATTGATGCAACAATCGCCATTGAAGACAGGCATTTCTACGATCATATGGGGTTTGATTTTAAACGGATCGGCGGGGCCATTCTAGCTGATTTAAAAGCAATGGCAAAAGTTCAAGGAGCTAGTACCATTACACAGCAATATGCGCGGAATCTCTTTTTAGAACATGATAAAACGTGGAAACGAAAAATTGCAGAAGCCTTTTACGCTTACCGGCTTGAGGTTCATTATTCAAAAGAAGAGATTCTTGAAGGGTATTTAAATACGATTTATTATGGACACGGCTCTTACGGAATTGAGTCTGCGGCAAGAACGTACTTTGGCAAAACAGCAGAGGAACTTTCTCTTGCAGAAGCAGCTATGCTTGCTGGTATTCCAAAAGGACCTGGCTATTACTCTCCTTATGCCGATGCCGAGCGGGCAGAGGAACGACAAAGCACCGTTCTCCAAGCGATGGTGTCGAACGATGTGCTATCTGAAGCGGAAGCACTGGAAGCAGAAACAGAAAATATGGCGCTCCAAACGTTCACGGAAGAAACGAAGTCCGACATCGCTCCTTATTTTGCTCAGGAAGTAAAAAAGGAATTACGATCGGTGCTTTCACTTGATGAGCGTGTCATTGAGCAAGGCGGGCTCCACGTTTATACGACGCTTGATGCTCAGATGCAAAAAGCAGCAGAAAAATGGGTAGCCTCCTCCATTGACCCAAAAAGCGACATTCAGGCAGCGCTCGTCGCCATGGAGCCGACGTCAGGAGCCGTTAAGGTGATGATCGGTGGCCGTGATTATTCAGAAAGTAAATTTAATCGTGCCACGATGGCAAAGCGCACGCCAGGTTCCACGTTTAAACCGCTGTTGTATTATGCGGCTGTCAAAAATGGCTTCACGCCTTCAACGCTTGTGCGAAGTGAGCCAACAACTTTCTACTATGATAACGAAAAGAAAACCTATTCTCCACACAACTATGGAGATGTTTATGCAAATGAGGAAATTACTCTTGCACAAGCTTTAGCTCTTTCTGATAACGTTGTCGCGGTAAAAACACATATGTTTTTGGAGGAAAAAACGCTCGTTAATACGGCAAAATCATTTGGAATTACAAGTAAACTATCGGCCATCCCTTCTCTTGCGCTTGGAACAAAGCCTGTTGGGATGATGGAAATGACAGAAGCATATAGCATGCTAGCAAATGGTGGCTATAGCGTTTCTCCTTACTACATCGAGAAAGTAAAGGATCGCGATGGCAAAGTGATTTATGAGCATTCATCACAATCTGAGCTAGTTTTGGATCCTGATGCCGCTTTTGTGACGACCAGTATGATGACCGGCGTCTTCGATGAATCACTCAATGATTACACGCGCGTCACGGGATCTGGCGTTGATCACCTCTTAACGCGACCGGCTGCCGCCAAAACGGGGTCAACTTCTACAGATAGTTGGATGGTAGGATTCACACCGCAGCTTACCGCAGCGGTTTGGGTTGGATACGATAAAGGAGAGAAATTGAATCATCGTAACGATGGCTCTTATACGAAAAAGATCTGGGCAAATTTTATCGAAGAGGCGCTAGCTGAGGAAAAAGCGACTGATTTTAAGAAACCAGATAATGTGGTTGGGATAGAAGTTGACCCTCAAACAGGGCTGATCGCGACTGACAATTGCCCTGTGAAGCGGTTAACTTATTATATAGAAGGAACTGAGCCTTCACACCTGTGTGAAGATCATCCCGGAACTCCTTCTTCAGAGAAAGAAAAGCAGAAAAAAGGCATTTTCGATCGGTTCTTTAATTGGATTAGATAAAGGACGGGTGCTACACCCGTCTTTCTTAGCGATTCACTTCTGGATCTGGCTTCTTTAACGCCTCAAGGTCTTGTTCGATACTGATCCACTTTTGTTCTGTCATACCAATTGCGTCAGAAATGCCAGCGTTGTAAAGTGTTGGACCGATTTCGGACATCACAAAATGCAACACGTTTTCAGCGGCAAGATCGCCAATTTCTTCATTTCTTTCTTCATAGAAAAATGCTTGGATGCGCTCAACTAATTCTTTCTTTTTCGCACGTGAGATTTGATACACCTAGCTCACCCTTTCTAAGCAAACGCTTACGAAATGTTCCCTAGAACCAGAACAACCCGGGGAAACTTCCCCGGGCTGTTTTGGGTCCTAGCTATATGTGTTGCGTAACCATAAGTTTACGCTCAGTTTCAGGAAACCTCAAGGGATTTTATCAATTCGTCAGAAAACAACTCAAAGTTAGTCTTGAAGTCCTGCTTTCACTTCGTCACTGGAACGTTCATAGACTTCTTTATCAAACTCAATTAAATAGTTACGTAGCATTTGTTTTGATTTAGCATCCATATGGTCGACTACGACTTTACCCTTCATGGATTTATCCATATTGTTCACATGCTCTGGCATACTTTTCCATGCGCGCTTCGCTTCTGCATTAAAGAAAAATTCACATGCGCCGATGCCATGATAGTGTGGTCCTTCTTCCGTGCGTTGAAGGGTCACCCATACGATCCACGCTGTATGACCATCCGGCACTTCTTCACGCGTCTTTACGAGCTTCTTGCGTTTTTCAAGAGCACTACGCGCATGAAGCGCACCTACATCTACATAAATTTCGTCCGTTGTCGGATCGATAATGACAGGTGAAACGTTATCGAGGTTAATCGTACCTACTCCATAACCTCCGTGTCCGTCAGTAGAATCACCACTTAAAATGTTAAAACCTGTTGAAGGCTTCTTTTTCGGATTCTTTTTTTCTTCATTTGCCATTTCTTAGTACCTCCTTCAATCGCAATGTCCGCTATCATTTTATCACAATTACCTGAACGGATTCATGTTACAACCATTCACGTTTTATCGGAATTGATTTTAGATTACCCCTTGTCAAATGCGTTTATTACGAATATTATAGTATTTGTGCTTAAAAAACGTTCGTATTTAATGGAGGTCTTACCATGTTTAACTCCTTTTTCCGCTTGAAAGAAAATGGAACAAACGTTAAAACAGAATTTCTTGCAGGATTAACTACTTTCCTGACAATGGTATATATCGTAATTGTTAACCCAATTATCCTATCCTCAACAGGGGTTCCGTTCGATACCGTCTTTATCGCAACGATTATTGCAGCTGTTGTCGGAACACTATGGATGGGTTTATTCGCAAACTACCCAATTGCAATTGCACCTGGTATGGGTCTAAATGCTTACTTCGCATTTTCCGTCGTAGGTGGACAGGCAGGCGTATCTTATCAAGTCGCCTTTGGCGCTGTTTTCATTGCGGGATTATTATTTATTATTCTTTCTCTAACCCCATTCCGTGAGAAGCTAATTGAAGCCATTCCGACAAATCTTAAGCTTGGTATCACAGCTGGAATTGGCTTATTCATTGCGTTTATCGGCCTTCGCATGACAGGCATTATCGTAGCTGATGAAGAAAACCTTGTTGGTCTTGGAAACCTGCATTCTCCTGAAGTGCTTTTAGCACTTGTTGGCCTGATCATTACGCTTATTCTCATGGCCCGTAACGTTCCTGGGGCATTATTCTTCGGCATGATCGTGACTGCGGTGATTGCGATCTTCACAGGACAGCTTGAATTTAAAGAAGGCTTCATGCAAACACCTTCGGCTCCTGAATTCTTCATTTTCGGAAGCCCACTTCAGGCAATTAAAGATATGGTTGAATACGGCTTATACGCCGTTGTATTCTCCTTCTTACTTGTTACTTTATTTGATACAACCGGTACGATGGTTGGCGTTGCTGAACAAGCTGGTTTAATGAAAGGGAAGAAAATGCCGCGTGCACGTCAGGCACTTCTTGCTGACTCAATCGGTACAACAGTTGGAGCCATTTTTGGAACAAGCCCTACAAGTGCTTATCTTGAATCCTCTGCAGGCGTTGCAGCTGGTGGTCGAACTGGTCTAACATCTGTCGTCGTTTCAGTCTTGTTCATTATCTCTGCGTTCTTTGGACCACTCGTCGGCTCTCTATCAGGTCTTGCGGCGATTACAGCACCAACGCTCATTATCGTCGGAAGCTTAATGATTGGCGCCGTTGGCAAAATCGATTGGAGTGAGTTTGACGAAGCATTCCCAGCTTTCTTAATCATTCTCACAATGCCACTAACTGCAAGTATTGCAACAGGAATCGCTCTTGGCTTTATTACGTACCCTATTTTAAAAGTTGTGAAAGGAAAATGGCGTGACGTTCATCCGCTTCTGTACCTTTTCGCCGTACTATTCTTCTATCAACTTGCTTTTCTGCCTCATGCATAATCAAAAGCTCTGCCCACTGGGCGGAGCTTTTTTTACCTTCTAAACATCCATTCATACAGGTAACGCCCTTCCAAATGACGACCTATACCCAATGCATTACTTTTTTCTCTTCACTACTCTTGAAGGCAAGCTCAATCACTTTCATAACATTGAGCGCTTCTTCAGCAGTGACCGTTGGCGCGCTATCTTCTATCAGCGCCTGATAAACTTCCGCGTAGTACGTTTGATAAGATCCAGGTAAGCTCTTCACCACGTGATTACCTTCTTCATTCGTCAGCACACCGAACTGCTCTGGCGCTTCTTCTCCCCAACCTGCGTCCCCTGGAACTCTTCCCGCTATCAACGCTTCCTCTTGAGGATCAATGCCCCATTTTAAGAACGAACCCTTTATTCCATGAATTTGATAACGTGGCCCATGTTTTTTTACGAGAGAGCCACCATGAAGAATCACTCTCTTTTTTCCATAATGCAGAATCAGGTGAAAGTAGTCATCCGTTTTGCCTTTTACGCGCTGGGCCATAATATCCGCATAAACGCTATCTGGTTTTCCAAAAAGGGTGAGCGCCTGGTCAATTAAATGGGAACCGAGATCAAATAGGATGCCGGATCCTTTCTTGTCTTGCTCTCGCCAACGATCACGTACCTCCGCACGATAGCGATCGTAATGAGCTTCGTAAGTGATAACCGATCCAAGCTTCTCTTCCTTTACAAGCTGTTGAATCGTGAGAAAATCACTATCGTATCGTCTGTTATGGTACACGCTTAACAAACGGTGACTTTCTTCTGCAACCGCAATGAGACGCTCCCCTTCTTCTACACTAACAGTGAATGGCTTTTCAAGAACAACATGCTTTCCTGCTTCAAGAGCCTGTTTGGCCATTGGAAAATGAAACTCATTTGGTGTTGTGATAATGACTAGCTCGATTTCCTGATCGGTTAACAACTCCTCCACAGACGACACAACCTTCACCTCTGGTAATGAACGATGGACCTTGTCTGCATTCGAAGAAACGACTGTTGAAATTGTTAATCCTTCTACCGCTTCAATGACAGGGGCATGAAACGTCGCCCCTGAAAATCCAAAGCCAACTAAACCTACTTTCACTTCTCTCATTTTTTCTCACTCCCGCGTTATAAGCCTTTTGAACCCTTTTTTCAATTCGACAAGAATCCCCAAATTACTCGACTTCTTTTTCCAAATTTTGATACTAATCAACGATTATACTAATGTTCAGACGGGTATTTATGTAATGAATCCGAAACATTTGTAAAAAAGGTGGCTTTACTATGAAAAAAACCCTTTATTCCCCTATTATGATCAGTATTATTCTTGGATTACTCGCTTCTTTCATTTATACGATCTTTCTAGCAGCAGGCGGCTATCATCATACTGGATTAGCTGGCTTCTTTTCAATTCTCACCATCCTGGTAGCTTATCTTCTACTTTCGACGTACTGGCTGCCTACCCTTCTTGAAATAAAAACAACGATTGCGCTCGGAGCGGGAATCACGTTCCATATTATTAGTTCTTTTACGCTCGTTGTTATGATGGCAGGTACATTACCCGAGATTTCAGAACTGCTTCTCCCTTACTTAAGTACACTCCTTATTTCTTTTCTAATCATGATCATCATTCTTTTCGCTGGATTCATTCTCGGAAAAGTTGATTTTACGAAATTGACTTCGAGAGAGAAGAAAATAACGATGAAAGGTTAATTTCAACAACAAAAGGTGCCCCGAAAGGGCACCTTTTGTTGTCTATTCATCTATTGTGCCAAAAAGGCACTAACAGCCAAGCTTTTCCATAAAAGCATAGGCTTGCTCAATTTCATCTTCAGAATAATTTTGCTTCCGTTTAATCGTATGAACTTTCTCAACAACTTCTTCTTTTGTCAGGCGATCGAAAAAAAGAATCGTTGAAACGAGTTCAAGAAAACGGGAGCTCTGGCTATTAATTTCACTGATACACTGACGAAGATCAGGCAATTCAAAATCATAATGACCTAGAAATTCATTGCCTTCTTCCGTTACTGCATATTTATATTGGTAATAGTTTCCTTTACTTTCTTTCACTTCGGTGACAAGACCAAGGTTACAAAGTTCCTCGACTCTAAGTGTTAACTCTTCTGAGTAAGGACCATAGAAATGAAACTGATATTTCTCGTTAAATGGAAACTGCAACTTTTTGCAAATGTAGATGATCTTTTGTAGTTTCTTACGTCCAATGACTTCTCCGGCTTCTTTCAACACAGCTATCACTTTCGCGTGATCTTCTAGCAACCTGCACCCCTCCCATGTACTTTTTACAGGTTGTCCAAAAAGCAATCTTACTCTATCAGATGAGGTTCAAAAGCTTTGCAGGCGATCCACGCCACTTCTTTTGAACACACACCAGCATCACCTGTAGCGGAAGCGAACTTCATGCCAGGACTGCCTTTCTTTTTGAACAGCTAATCGATTTGAAGCAATGACTTAATACGACGAGTAGCATCTGTATTTCCTTCAAGAATAAAGTCTGCAGGAAAATACAGTTTATGATCAGTTCTCTTTTTACCTGAGATGGCTTCCACCACATCAGATTCACGCGAAAGCTCACGTAAATCGCCACCAGGTTTTAATAGATGTATCGGTAACCGTTCTTCTTCTTCACCGGGCCGATAGAAATCATACGGCAAATCGGAAGATGAATCAACCACTAAATAATAATCAGGATCAATCCCCGCTTCGTGAAAGGAATCATGTAGCTCTCGCCACGCATTCATTTGTTGCATCGGGTTAAATTCGATGTATTTAAATAGCCTACGATTCATAAACCGTTCGCATAGATCGCTCAAGATATGATCCTGCTCCTCCTGCCAGATCTGGAAATAAAACATTACTACAGAATCATCCAACTTCAAAAAATCTTCAAGACTAATATTTTCTTTAAAAAGAGAATAGAAGTGAATCGGATCATGTTGAAAATGATAGCCCTGCTCAAATAACACCTTTGCGCGATGAAGAATTTTACTTAAAATCACCTCTGCACTTCGCGTCACAGGATGAAAATAAATTTGCCAGTACATTTGATAGCGACTCATAATATAGTCTTCTACTGCGTGCATACCACTTTGCTTGATGACGATTTGATCGTCACCCGGACGCATGACGCGTAGAATACGCTCAATATCGAATTGACCATAGCTGACCCCAGTAAAATAAGCATCGCGAAGGAGATAGTCCATCCGATCTGCATCGATTTGGCTTGAAATTAAGCTAACCACAAGTTTATTATCATGCGTTTTGGCAATGACATCCGCAACTTGAAGCGGGAAATCATCGCTCACCCTTCGTAGTACCTTATTGATCTCAGTGTCACCTAGGATGACCATCCGCGTGAAATCTTCATGATCAAGGTTAAATACTTTTTCAAAGGAGTGTGAAAACGGCCCGTGCCCAACGTCATGCAATAGGGCTGCGCACATGCTTAACAGCCTATTCTTTTCATCCCATCCCTCATACTGAGAGAAAATCTCGTTAATCCGCCTCACAATCTCATAAACACCGAGTGAGTGACTGAAGCGACTATGTTCTGCCCCGTGAAAAGTGAGATACGTTGTTCCAAGCTGGCGAACTCTCCGCAAACGCTGGAATTCTTTCGTGCCAATCAGATCCCAGATTAAACGGTATCGAACATGGATATAGCGATGGACAGGGTCTTTAAATACTTTTTCTTCGTTTAATCGTTCGAGCATTCCGCGGCAGGCTCCTTCCGTCAAATTCATCCCTTCATTATATACCACCCCATAACAAATGAAAACCTTCTCCCGGGTCGTGATGGGAGAAGGCTCATGTTGTTTGGGTAGATAAAAAGAATGGAAATGAATAAAGCTGATCGTCAAATCATTCTGCATCTAGAGAGGGGCACGTGCCCCTCTTAATTCATGTTATAGAACAGTTTCGACTTTTTTGCCTTCACGTTTTTCTTCTGATTTTGCAATATACATCGCACAAGCTGCGTCACCTGTAATGTTAACAGCTGTACGCGTCATATCAAGAAGACGGTCAACAGCAAGAATTAAGCCGATCGGTTCGACAGGTAAACCTACTTGCTTTAGAACCATTGCGAGCATAATGAGTCCTACTCCTGGTACACCTGCAGTCCCGATACTAGCGAGTGTCGCCGTAACTACAACAATAACAAGCTGTGTAAAGGTTAAATCTACACCGGTAATTTGAGCAATAAAAATCGTTGCAACACCTTGCATAATCGCCGTTCCGTCCATATTAATTGTCGCTCCAAGCGGTTGGACAAAACTACTGATTTGCTTTGGTACTTTCAAGTTTTCCTGAGCGGTTTTCATTGAAACTGGAAGCGTACCGCTACTAGAAGATGTACTGAAAGCAACTGCCATCGCTGGCGCAAAAGCTTTGTAGAATTTAATTGGATTCTCTTTACATAAGAAGTAAATCGCACTACCATATGTGAAGAGAAAATGAATAAGCAAAGCTCCTAGTACAACGAGGAAATACATTCCCATTGATTGTAGCGCTTCTTTCCCCTGACCACCAACGGCAGAAGCGATTAGTGCAAAAGCACCGTATGGCGCTGTTTCCATAATGATTTTAACAAGATACATCATAACGTCGTTACCTTGTTCAAACAGGTCACGTAGTGCTTTCGTGCGTTCTCCAAGAATCGCAAGGGCAAAACCTACGAAAATAGCAAATGCGATAATTTGAAGCATGTTTCCTTCAACCATCGCTTGAATCGGATTAGTTGGAATAATATTAATAATTGTATCCAACACAGGAGGTGCTTCTTCAGCTTTAAAGTCTGAGTTTCCTGAGAACGATCCTTCCACACCTGGTTTAATTAAGTAAGCAAGTGCCATTGCAATCGAGATGGCAATCGTTGTTGTAACGAGGAAAAACGCAACTGTTTTCCCGCCCATTCGGCCAAGCTTCTTCGGATCGCTTATTCCGGCTGTTCCTACAACGATGGAGAAGAATACGATTGGTACAACGAGCATCTTAATTAAGTTCAGAAAGATTTGCCCAACAGGACCAAATAAATATTGATCGACAGGTCCAAAGGCATCTGGTGCAAATAGATTAAAGATCACACCAACAAGAATACCTAGAACAAGACCTGCAATAATTTTAACTGTTAGCTTCATAAACATGTCCCCTTTCGTCTCATCGACTTCGATACCATCATCGTGTGCATAATACGGACCGCACAATGCTGGTTCATTTCTGTTTTATGTAGATTTTTCTTATGATCATCGTCATACATGAAAGCTCTTACATAGATTACCATTTCTTTTCTATCTATACCCGCTCGCTCGCTAACTTGAAACTACCGTAATTATCATTATATCATTTTAGACAATTCTCGCAATTTCCTTTTTTTCGCAAGCGCCCATTTTTCTTTAGAAATCGAAGTTTTATAGGGAAATAAGGGGTTAAATTGGGTAAAAAGGATCAGCGATTTTGTCATCACCCGGGAAATACTGTTGGATGATGTCTTAAAACTCCTTTCGTCTGCTATAATAGGAACGATTAGTACGTGAAAAAGGGGTAAGAAAATGGGAAACAACGATTCAATTCTTTATCAGCCAAAATGGCGGATTATTGATCAATCAACCCTTGGCCCGTCGTTTGATGCCCTCCAATCGTTCGCAATGGATGATACGCTTTGCAATTCCGCTGGAAGCGGCGAATCGCCACCAATTTTGCGCTCATGGGTTCATCACAATACGATTGTCCTTGGCATACAAGATACGCGCCTTCCTTATTTTGAAGAGGCTGTTCACTATTTAAAATCTCTAGGGTATCGAGTCATCGTAAGAAACTCCGGTGGCCTTGCCGTTGTCCTTGATGCGGGCGTCTTAAATCTCTCACTCGTCTTAGCTGAGAAGCAACAGCAAATTGATATCGATACAGGGTACGAAGCGATGGTCGATTTTGTACAGGAAATACTATCACCGTATTGTGTCACGATCGAAGACCGTGAAATTGTTGGTAGTTACTGTCCTGGTCGCTATGATTTAAGCATTAATGGAAAGAAATTCGCCGGCATTTCTCAGCGCAGACTTCGCGGAGGAGTTGCCGTACAAGTCTACTTATGCGTAGATGGAAGTGGAGCAGAGCGAGCGTCTGTGATTCAGGAGTTTTATAAACGAGGTGTGAACGGAGAAGCAACGAAATTCACCTATCCTGAAATTGTTCCAGAAACAATGGCTTCGTTAAGTGAATTAATCGGAGAAGAATTAACCGTTTCAGATCTGATGATGAAAACGCTGAAAACGCTAAAGACGTATGCCGGCTCAATGACAACGGCACATCTTTCAATTCCTGAGCTTTCTCTTTATGACTACAATTACCAGCGCGTCTTTACGCGTAATGAAAAAGCGCTCGGTTAAAAAAACTCCCCTGAAGGCATGCCTTCAGGGGAGTTTCATATCTTATAGGCTCTGCATTGCAGTAATCAATGCCAGCTTGTACACGTCTTCCTCACTACATCCGCGGGAAAGATCGTTAACTGGTTTGTTTAATCCTTGAAGGACTGGACCAACGGCTTCATAGCCACCAAGGCGCTGAACCATTTTGTAGCCAATGTTTCCTGCTTCAAGACTAGGGAATACAAAAACATTCGCTTCGCCTTTAAGTGGCGATTCAGGTGCTTTCTTTTGAGCAACTTCTGGAACGAAGGCAGCATCAAATTGGAATTCACCATCAATGATAAGATCAGGCGCCATTTCTTTCGCAAGACGCGTTGCTTCTTCAACCTTCTCTGTTTCAGGAGATTTTGCAGATCCTTTTGTCGAGAAGCTTAACATCGCTACTTTTGGCTCAATGCCAAACATTTTCGCTGTTTCCGCACTGCTTACACCGATCTCAGCCAAATCATTGCTATCAGGAGAGATGTTAATTGCACAGTCAGCAAAAACGTACTTCTCATCACCTTTTACCATAACGAATGCGCCAGATGTTTTCTTAACGCCTTCTTTCGTCTTGATAATTTGAAGTGCCGGACGAACCGTATCACCAGTCGAGTGAGCAGCGCCACTTACAAGGCCGTCTGCTTTACCTGTGTGAACGAGCATTGTCCCAAAGTAGTTCACATTAAGAAGAATTTCCTGCGCCTGTTCCGCTGTTGCTTTGCCTTTACGACGCTCAACAAATGATTCAACAAGAGCATCCATTTCAGAATAAGTTGCTGGATCCATCACAGTTAGATCACTGTGCAATGTAAGATTTAGGCTTGTTGCTTTATCTTGAATAGCATTTTCTCCACCAATAACGATTGGCTTTAGGATGCCATCCTCTGCAAGACGGTTAGCTGCTACTAATACACGCTCATCAGTTCCTTCTGGAAAAACGATTGTCGGATAGCCTGCTTTTACCTGGTCTTTCATGCTTGTAAAAAGATCACTCATTATTTTCACCTCATTGTTTTTAATATCCAACTCCTACGATAACTCTTTTTCCCACAAAACGAAAATAAATCCCTGATTGTAAGCTCTTTCATATAAAAGTTCTATTTTTCAGACGAATCAAAAGGTGCTTTCAGTAGCTTTCATTCTTGATTCTCTTCTAACTATAAGCTAACGCGACCGTATTTAAACATTGTTGCTAATTTTCTATCCGATTTCTGAGCATCTTTTTTCATCCCATTGTCACTCTCAATCGCTTTTAAAGAGGGAGAAGTATTGGTATAGTAGGTAATGGATATAGGAAAACTTCCATCAGAGCGGGCATTATTTAAGTTGCGCTGATGGTTAGTTGAACCAATCGGACCAGTAGGGGCAGTTGCTGTATAAACGTAATCTGCCTTATTGGTGTGATAAAAGATAAGGAGTGAATCAGATATGAATCAAGCAGCAGTTACTCTCGATGGCTGGTATTGCCTTCATGACTTCCGTACTATGAACTGGACGGCATGGAAACAGCTTTCAAGCGAAGAACGTGATCTTGCGATGAATGAATTTCTAACGTTCCTTGAAAAATGGGAAGTCACAGCAGGCCATAAACAAGGAAGTCATACGCTTTATTCCATTATTGGTCAGAAAGCGGACTTTATGTTAATGCTCCTCCGCCCAACTATGGAAGAGTTAAATGAAATTGAAAATGCTTTTAACAAAACGACATTAGCTGAATATACGGTGAAAGAATACTCTTACGTATCTGTCGTTGAGCTTAGTAACTATATGGCTGGGAAAGATAGCGATCCTGATAATGATCCGCGCATTCAGGCTCGTTTGAAGCCAGAATTAGCAGAAGCTCCTTACGTGTGCTTCTATCCAATGAACAAAAAGCGCGAAGGCAACGACAACTGGTATATGCTTTCAATGGACGAGCGTCGTGAAATGATGCGTAGTCACGGACTGATCGGACGTAGCTATGCTGGTAAAGTAAAGCAGATTATCACAGGCTCTGTTGGCTTTGATGACTGGGAATGGGGCGTTACGCTTTTCGCAGACGACGTGCTTCAGTTTAAAAAGCTTGTCTATGAAATGCGCTTCGATGAAGTTAGTGCTCGTTATGGCGAATTTGGTAGCTTCTACGTTGGAACTCACCTTCCAAAAGAACGCCTTCCACAATTCTTATACGTATAAGATTCAAGCTCTTCTAACACATTTTTTTGTGTTCAGGAGAGCTTTTTTGTTTCTCCGAGCGTTTTTCCTCATAGGCATATTCTTTCATTTCGTACATACAATGAGTTACGTAGAGCCATGGCATTATCCTTTCTTATTTGCGTGCCAGAAACATCTATTTGCTAGCTATTCGCTCTGGTTCTCTAACTCTGGTGCGCCTAGCGGTTTAACCAGTGGAATGAGGGACGCTTTAAGTCACACGGCTTTACCAAGCCGACCGTAAGCAAATGTGCGGAAGTTTACAACAGTTTGTAAGAGAACGCTTTAAGGAGGGTTATGATGAATAATCAATACTGGAAAACCCCACAGTCACAAAACATGGGTGGCTATGGTCAAATGCCGCAGCAACCGCAAGGCGGGCAAATGGCACAGTATCCTTCAGGCTTACCAGGTCAAGGTCAGCAAGTTCAAGGAGCATCCATGGGGGTAGGCTTTCCTGCACAACTTGCCGTAGAGCAATCTTACATCGAAAACATCCTGCGCTTGAATTTAGGGAAAATCGCCACCGTTTACATGACGTTCGAAAACAGTGAGAAATGGAATTCGAAAGTGTTTAAAGGGGTAGTCGAAGCAGCGGGAAGAGATCATATCATTCTTTCTGATCCCCAAACAGGCAAACGTTATATTTTACTCATGGTTTATTTAGACTATATTACATTTGATGAAGAGCTCGAGTATAATTACCCTCTTCAACAAACAACGCAATATACTCCGCGTTAGCGGATATGAAAAAGCTGCCGGAATTCCGGCAGCTTTCTGTTTTGGCCAATATCCTGAGAAATTAGCCAATAAACCGCAACCATCCGCCAACTTTCGACATATAGCGGGTGGTGACAGGCACCCGCGAACCCGCGAACTTGCACACTCACGCTACGCCTTAAACGCCGCAACCACAACCAAAACCCACGCTGTAATAAACGCGACGCCACCAAGCGGCGTGATCGCACCAAGAATCTTAATTCCGCTTAGGCTAAGCACGTACAAGCTGCCGGAAAACAGCACGATTCCAGCAAACATCAGCCAGCCGGCCCATTGCATCAATCCTGCAGATTGGAGCTTATCTGCCGCAATAGCTATTCCAACTAACCCAAGCGCGTGATACATGTGATATTGAACACCTGTTTTGAACGTTTCTAGCATTTTCTCTGATAGTCGTCCTTCTAATCCATGTGCACCGAATGCGCCAAGTCCAACCGCAAGCGCCGCATTAATCGCACCAATAATTAAAAATAGCTTCATCTATTATCCGCTCCTTCGTCCGAATCTTCTCTCCCATCATAGCGGAAAGCGTTTGAATGAAGCAACGAATTTTGAAATTGTTCATATACCTTTCGAATCTTGCCACTTACCTGTTTGCATACCTCGATGCGCCATTTTAAAAACAAACCAACCGCCTAGCGGAAATAGTAACAGCCCCATCCATCCTGGGAATGAAAAGCCCGTTACGAAACAGAGCAAGAGAAAACTCGGCATCGACACGAGCTTTAACGCTTGTTTCTCCGCTTCCTCATGTAGCGACGTCTCCCACTGAAATAACTGAGAATAGCTACCTTCTGAGAACTCACGCCAGTCCGCTCTCGATAGCCCGATCAGCGCATAAAGTGCAAACAGAAGCACCACCACTTTCACAACGAGTGGCAATAAAAGGATCGCTGCCGTTCCCCAGCCGATCACTTGTAGGTAATAGTGCATTTTTCCAACCGATCGAAGCAACCATTTCGTATAAAGATCGATCATCCTTGTCTGTGGAAAACGTTTCTTACGTATGCGCTTGGAGCCTCGAAAAAGAAAAGGCTGTTTTCGAACAAACAGAGTCGCCGGAGCTACCCCAACGTTTCCCATCAAAAATTTCGTTATACTCTGCTTATGCCCCCGCTCGATGACCGCCTCGTGAAAAAAGGTTCCCCTCATTTTCACACGTGCTCGTAGCTGAACAAACAACAGAAGAAGCAAACTCCCGCTCCCGGAAACAACTGCCCATTCGAACTTCCAACCGACCTGGCTCACTACGACCAGGATGACAATGGAAAGCAGGTTCACACATCCAACCGGGATCCACTTCACCCAAATAGAAGGCACGAACAGATCAATAAAATACCGACACGTTTTCGCATTCCAACTTATCAAAAGTAGAAATAGCCCTGTAACAGCCACTCGCTCCACACTCCAGCCCCATCCTGTTATGAGTAATGGAAGAGCAACACCAATTCCGAAAAACGTTACGAGCATTCCTTTCAAAAGTGAATGCGCCATCCCCCACTTCTTCAGTCCTTTACTAAGGACGGCGCTTTGCAACAAATACACCTGATCCGCTTCTTCTGTATAAATCCGGAATGACCAGGTCGTTGCGATTAAAAACAGTGGAAATACAGCCGCCTGCTCAGGAATGACTGCGAGCCAGTCTGGTACCACCAGCCACCAGGAGCGGTAATAAGCAACACCAATCACGAGCGCCGGAATCAGAATATAGAGCCAAACCGTCCAATCAAGCGCAGCCTTTAAATCACGAATTTTATAACGACGATCGTCACTTACTCGCTGTTGTAAAAGTTGAAAGGATGTCATATTCGTTGCTCCATTAACGTATCAACACAATCAAGAAGCGAACTGTCGATCTCTAAGCCAGATTGCTCACGCATTTCCTGAAGCGACCCTTTTGCAAGAAGCGTTCCATTCGACAGTAAAACAAAGCGATCACATACCCGCTCTGCCGTATCTAACACGTGCGTACACATTAAGATTGCCGCACCTCGCGCTCGTTCTTTTTCAATCAACTTTAAAAAATCCTTCGTCGCGCGCGGGTCCAGCCCTAGAAACGGTTCATCAATAATATAGACGTCAGGTTGCAGCATAAAAGCGGTAATCAGCATCACCTTTTGTCTCATTCCTTTTGAAAAGCTTGATGGAAGATGATGCACCACGTTCTCAAGCTGAAAATATCGGATCAAGTCCTGGGCACGCTCCTGCCAACTCTCATCAGCTAGTGACGTAGCCGCTGCCGCAAGCTCTAAATGCTCCCAGAGCGTTAAGCTGTCATAGAACACGGGCTGCTCTGGGACGTAAGCATAGCGCGTCTCATTCTCAAACGTGACGTTTCCTTTCCACTCTTTTAACAACCCTAGAATCGTCTTAATCGTTGTACTTTTACCCGCTCCGTTTGACCCTAGTAACCCAAGCAGCTCCCCACTCTTTACTTCGAATGCAATCTCTCGAATTTTACTCTCTCTTTTTTCGTAACCTGCTTCCTCAATCGCAACCTTCAACATTACCTTCACCTCTACCCTTTTATACGAGATAAAATGGGTAGAGGTTTCCTATTTCTTCCGTTTTTGAGCTTCAATAAACTGTTCAAAGTTCGGCACATCCTCCACACGGTATTTTTCAACAGCTTCCATAACCTTTATCACTAATTCCTGCCGTAGATCATCCCTATTTTGAGCAGGGGTTTGCCTGAGCTCTGCTTCGATTTTTTTCTCAAACTGATCGAGAATTGCACTCAGTCCCTCTTTGTCTTCATTCTTAGCCTGCTGTAAAAGCGTATATAGTCTTTTCTCCATAGTCATCCCTTCTTGTTTGTTTCCTTATCCTCCACTGCATTCGTGAGATCATCAATTTTCTTTTCAAGTCGAACGAGCAAATAAAGAGAGACCACAATCGGAAATCCTAAATCACCGATAATCGCGTTAATCACTGTTGTGATGCTCATGAACTCCCCTCCTTTCCTGTGGCCCTCAACTTCTCAAGGGCTCGTTTACGCCTTCTGCTCACGGCTTGCTGTGAAATACCAGCCGTTCTAGCAATCTCCGTATCAGATAGCTCGAAGCGATAAAAGAGGTCTAGCACCTGTTTCTGCTTTGAGGTTAACCTGCTAAAAGCAAGATAAAGGGATTTCTGCTGTAGACTCTCTTCAAACGCTCGCTCTCCATCACTTATCGGACTTTCAATCAAATCAATCCAGGCAGCATCTGAGGCTCCTACAAGCTGATCAAGTGTGAGAGGAAAACGAAGATGCCCAAGTCTACGCTTTCGATCAAAGTTAATGGCCGTGTAACGAATGAGCTTCGTCACATAAGCAATAAATCGGATTTCCGTGTAATACTTATGAAAAAGAGAATTGAGTCTGTTTAACGCTTCACGATCCCGCGTTTCATAAGCCTCCATAAAACTTGTCCAATGCGCTTCTTCTTGAATAAACGACTGAAACAAGAGATTTTCCTTTAACTCCTCCATCACTTTATCGAAACGCCATTCATTCTTCATCCTCACCTCTCCTTTCTCTGTCTGTAGGAATGAAAGTATGCTGAAAGATAAAAATCACAACCACTATTTCGAACGTATGTTCTTATTTTAATTATAGAAAAAACTCATGCAAATAACCATGAGTCAAAACTTCCTTTTTCACATAGGTCGATCGAACTAGAGAGAAAGATCAACAAGCAAGCCTTTTATTTCACCGACTAGCGATAATAAGGTCATCCCATTCTTCTCTTTCTCTCGCATCTCTTCCTGAATTTCAATGAGCTTGTTCTCTACCGTTTCTACAAGCTTGTACGTGCGACTTCTGCCATAGTGATCCATGCTCTTTTTCTCGGAAAGCATAAGGCCCTGGCTAACCGCTTCTTCAAGAAACTGTTTTACCATCCTCTTGTAGGCAGATAAGTTCTGAAACGTTCGTTCCTTTCCAAGCAGCTCACCCTGATGGTCAATTTGATGCAGAAGACGCTGAAGTTCAGCCCCTTTCAACTCTTTAGAAGCCTCCTGAATCACAGACTGAAACGCAACCTGCTTGTTTCCTTTTGACAAATCTAGCTTTAAAGGATCAACCGATGGTTTGCTGTGCTGCTGAATTTTCATCGCTGTTCAGACCTTCCATGTAAATTGACGATTAGCTCTACTTCTCCGATCCCGCAGCTTAATATCCGCGCAATGTCTGCTATCGAAAAGCCCTGCTGGTGAAGCTGAACGGCTTTTTGATTTCGTTCATTATGAGCGGAAGGGTGCTGAATGATAACTGGTTTCGTTGCCTCCTCGACTTCAGGAGCACGAGCCTGCTCTAAAACACGAAGGCGCGTATCCAGCTGGTTTTCACGTTTATCAACGTAGGATTTCACTTCGTTTAAGAGACGATCATTCTCTTCCTCAAGCTGTTCGATATAGACTTCCATACTAGCCGCAATCTCATCTCGTCCCGCTCCCTTCGTTTGCTTTAGAAAAAGAAGCACGATACATAGAAAGCTCACAAGATGAAGCGCAATGCTAATAAAAATAAATGGATACATAAGGATCACTCCGATTACATTGATTGAACATGTTCTTTGTTAGCGCGGAGGACACCCTTCATCCGAAGGAGCGCTCTCGAGTGTAGCTGGGAAATTCGACTGGTTGATAATCCTAGAATTCTTGCAATCTCAGTAAGCGTCAATTCTTCAAAATACACGAGCGAGACGACAAGCTTTTCCTTCTCAGGTAAGCGGTCAATCGTTTCAGCTAGTAGTTCTTTAATAAAATGGTGGTGTAGATACTTTTCTGGTAAATCGGCATGCTCGTTTTCAATCACGCTATACCGTTCGATTTTTTGCTGCTCATCCTCTTGCACAGGCTCATCAACTGATACCATTGTTGATAATGATGCATCTTGAATCACGCGCTGCACTTCTTCAACTGTCATCCCAAGGAACTCCGCCACATCACGGTCAGAGCTGGATGTTTGATTTCGCTGTTCTAAAACCGCATAAGCTTCTTCAATTTTACGCGCCTTATCACGAACGGAGCGTGGCACCCAATCATTGTGACGAAGCCCATCAATGATTGCGCCTTTAATCCGCCAGCCGGCGTATGTTTCAAATTTCAAATCACGTTCTGGCTCGAACTTTTCAAGTGCATCAAGAAGCCCCTGATAAGCGAAACTCGTAAGGTCATCACGCTGGACGGTAGATGGGAGCGCGGCCGCATATCGTTGCACAGCGAAATCTACAAGCGGACGATAAAGCGCAATAAGATGGTTGCCCGCCTCTTCCTGCTTCTCCTCTTTCCACGCTCTCCAATATTCGGTTGTTTGTTTATCCATTTTGGATTTCATGAAGTTCACCACCTGAAAAATTCTTCCCGCTTATTTATGAAACAGTATCTTTGTCAAAAATCCTTTTACGCCAAGCTTATAAACAGAAGGAAGGTTTAAATACGATCGAACCAATTCGTCTATTGCCCTTGCCGCTTTCGAATTTGGATATTCGAGTAAATAGGGTGACTGTGCGATAACCGCTTTACGCACAAAAGGATCATCTGGAATGGCCCCAAGGAAATCAATCGACTTATTTAAAAACTGAACAGAGGCTTTTTGGAAATTAAGGGATGTCCGTTCAGCCTCTTCCTTCGTAAGGGATCGATTCACGATCAGTTTGACAGAGGCTTGTTTATTTTTTTCATTGAGCGCTTTGAGAACGCTATATCCATCTGTAATCGAAGGCGGCTCAGGATTAATGACAAGAAAAACATCATCAGCCGCTTGAAGAAACCGCATCCCTTCATAAGTGAGCCCCGCGCCTGTATCGAGAATAATATAATCCACTTTGCCTTGAAGCGAACCCACTTCGTTAAAAAAATGATTTAATTGCTGGCCGTCTAACGTAAGAATTTTTCCGATTCCATGACCACCTGATAAATATTGAAGACCATTTATCCCAGTTTCAACGACGGCTTCAAGTGATAGCTGCTTCTCAAGCATCGTCATAATGGTTTCTTTCGGCGTAACCCCCATCAACACATCAAGGTTTGCCATACCGACATCTAAATCAAAAATCACTACTTTTTTATTTAACGCAACAAGACTAAGGGCAAAATTAAGCGATACATTCGACTTTCCAACGCCGCCTTTTCCACTTGTCACAGCGATCACTTTTGTATTTCGATTACTTGAATCAGAATGAAGGCGACGTTTCACTTCTTGACGTAATTGATTCGCTTGATCAGCCATCTCATCGTCCCTCCATCACCAGATCAAGGAGGGACTCTGGTGTCGTTCTCACGAGATCATCGGGTACGTTCTGCCCAGTGGTTAGGATCGTAATCGGAAGGTTGTAATCTTCCATAAAGTTAAAAATCGGTCCCCGAACTGTCGTTTCATCCATCTTCGTCATCATCACTTCCGATACCCCGAGCGACTGAAAATTATCAGCAACCAATCTCATATCAGAATAACGATGGGTCAGGCTTAACATGAGCGTAATTGACATTTCCTGACCAGATAAAAGCGTTTCTAACTGAGTAATGTAGCTATATTGTTGGTAATTCCGACCCGCTGTGTCCATGAGAATGACGTCGCAAGTCGAAAGGCGTTTAAGTGACTGCCCTAAATCGTCTGGAGACTGGACAACTTCCATTGGGATGCCAAGAATATCGGCATACGTTCGAAGCTGTTCGACTGCGGCAATCCGGTACGTATCTGACGTGATAAGGCCAACGGATTGACGCTCTTTCAATAATAAATGCCCGGCTATCTTCGCAATTGTCGTTGTTTTCCCCACACCTGTTGGACCAACGAAGCACCGTATTTTCTTCGGTTCACTTCTTATACTAGGATAATTCTTGATTCGTTTCGCAAATTCCTGTCTCATCCATGTAAAAGCATCTTCTTTTGTATAACTTGGATAAGATTTTGATTTAATCAGTAGTTCCGCCATGACACCTGAGCGAATTGTCTGCGAGAATTCTTGTGCTTCTAAAAAGGCTTGTACTGGCTTTAACTGTTTCGGTAAACGCTCATTCTCCATCATCTGCATCATGATTTCTTTCATCGATTTTAGCTCACCAAGCACCTGAGTCTCAGCTTCTGGCTGTTTGTCCGGCCCCTGCTTTTCTACTCGATCAGGCGTCTCTTCCCGACGCTTCTTTTCTGATTGTAAAAGCGTGGCAAACTCTGTCTCTTCTTTTGCTACTTTTTCCTCATCAAGAGCAGCGAGCACTTCAAGGCGCTGTTTTTGAAATAAGCCGAAGAGCCCGCCTACTTTTACTTTTTTCGTATTTAAAATAACAGCATCCTGGCCGAGCTCCTGCCGAATAAGGGGCATGGCTTCACGAAGGTGGGTGACAACATAACGTTTGATTTTCATGGTAGATTAATCACTCCTACACTTTGGACTTCAACATCAGGCTCTAGCTCGCTATAGGAAAGAATCGTGAGCTCAGGCATATAGCGCTCTAGAAATTGCCGTAAATACATGCGGATCGCAGGTGATGTTAATAGGATAGGCTGAATGCCTGACTGCTGAAGGCGGCTTACCTGCTGCAGCACTTCCTGATAAATGGTTTGCGAGGTTTCAGGATCAAGCGCTAAGTAACTTCCTTGATCAGATTGCTGAACCGATTCCGCGAAGCGCTTTTCAAGTCGCGCGCCTGCTGTTAAGACTTTCACAGGCTCACCAGGTACAGCTACTTGTGACGTGATCTGGCGAGATAATGACTGACGCACATATTCCGCTAATACATCCGTATCTTTTGTACGCACGCCGTTATCGGCTAACGATTCAAGAATCATATCCAATGATCGAATCGAGACTTTCTCTTTCAACAGCCTCATGAGCACTTTCTGCACATCACCGATTGTTAGGATATTTGGAATCAGTTCTTCTAGAACAGCTGGAGAGGATTCTCTGACGTTATCGAGCAAGTGCTTCACTTCCTGACGACTTAACAACTCATGCGCATGGCGTTTGATCACTTCTGTTAAATGCGTAGAAACAACTGACGGCGGATCCACAATCGTGTAGCCCGAAAGCTCGGCGCGATCTTTCATTTCTTCCGTTACCCATAGAGCTGGCAGTCCGAAAGCGGGTTCTACCGTTTCAATCCCAGTTATGCTTTCATCTTCTAAACCGCTACTCATCGCAAGGTATTGATCCAGTCGAACCTCTCCACCAGCTACGCGGTTTCCTTTTATTTTAATCACGTACTCGTTCGGTTCGAGCTGGATGTTGTCACGAATGCGAATAACAGGCACGACAATCCCGAATTCAAGGGCGATTTGCCTGCGAATCATGATGACGCGATCGAGAAGATCACCGCCCTGTTTTTGATCAGCTAGTGGAATAAGTCCGTAGCCAAACTCAAACTCAATTGGATCGACTTGTAGAAGACTCGTCACGCTTTCTGGCTTTTTCATTTCTTCGACTTCTTCGTCGCCTGCGGCTAATTCGACTTCTTTCGTTTGATCCAGGTTCTTTTGCATCGTCCAGCCTCCATAGACGAGGAGCCCTGCGATTGGAAATGTGAGAAGCGGATTAATCGGTGTCGCAAGGCCTAGGAGTGCGACAACCGCTCCAACAACGTAAAGAAGCTTCGGATAAGCAAAGATTTGCGAGGTGATATCAGATCCTAGGTTGCCATCTGACGCTGCTCGCGTCACGACAATTCCCGTCGCTGTTGAAATAAGAAGCGCAGGAATTTGACTGACAAGCCCATCGCCGATCGAGAGAAGCGTAAACGTCGTTGCTGCATCACCAACTGGCATACCGTGAACAACCATTCCAATAATAAGCCCGCCGATAATGTTAATGAGCGTAATCACTATTCCGGCAATCGCATCGCCTTTTACAAACTTACTGGCTCCGTCCATCGCCCCATAAAAGTCAGCTTCGCGCGCAATTTTCTCTCGGCTTACTTTCGCCTCGCGATCCGAAATCATACCTGCGTTCAAATCAGCATCAATGCTCATTTGCTTCCCTGGCATCGCGTCGAGTGTAAATCGAGCGGCTACTTCAGCCACTCGTTCGGATCCTTTTGTAATCACAATGAATTGGATAATCACAAGAATCAGGAATACAAGGAGTCCGATGACAACACTTCCGCCAACTACAAAGGAACCAAACGTCTCAATCACCTGTCCACCTGTTTTATTCGTTAGAATCGACCTAGTTGTTGAAACGTTTAAACCAAGGCGAAACAGCGTTGTTAATAATAAAAGCGATGGAAAGATGGAAAACTGAAGCGCTTCTTTCGTATTCATCGCTACAAGGATGATCGTGAGCGCCAGGCTAATGTTCATCATAATAAGAAAATCGAGTAAGAGCGGAGGGAACGGGATCACCATCATGATCACAATCATAATGACGGATACGAGCACAGCATAATCTTTTATTTTCATCGTCAGTTCCCTCCTCCCGGGTATCCTTTTATGCTATAAACGTAAGCAAGTATTTCTGCAACAGCCTTGAACAACTCTTCTGGCACCCCATCACCAATGTCCACCTGATGATAAAGCGCACGCGCAAGCTGGACATTTTCCGTCGTAATAATCTCGTGCTCTTTAGCTTTCTCCTTAATCTTTTGCGCCACGTAATCCATCCCTTTTGCGACGACTGTCGGCTTATCCATTTCTTTCGGATCATACCGAAGCGCCACGGCAAAGTGCGTAGGGTTCGTAATGACGACGTCCGCATTTGGAATTTCTGAGATCATGCGGTTCATTCCAAGTGCACGCTGCTTTTCTTTAATCTTTGATTTGATGAGCGGGTCACCCTCGCTCTTTTTATATTCATCTTTAATGTCCTGTTTTGACATACGGATGTTTTTTTCAAAGTCATATTTCTGATAAACATAGTCTAAGAGGGCGAGGAATAATAGTAGAATTCCTACAGCTAAGCCCGTTTGGACGATGAGTGAGCCTACAAGGGCGGTGGCTTCCCCAATCGACTTTTGCGAAATAAGCATCACTTCATCTCGCTTATTCCAAAGGACAATAAACGTAACGGCTGAAATAAAGGTGATCTTAATTAATGATTTTAAAAGTTCTACGAGCGTTCGAGCTGAGAAAATCCTCTTCGCCCCTTTTATCGGATCAATCCGTTCAAGCTTTGCCTGGAGCGGATCAGTCGAAACGAGAAAACCAACCTGCATATAGTTTCCTAGCACGCCCATGACAAGGGAGATACCCATTAGTGGTGCGGCAATCAGCGCCGCTTGCCAGACGTTTTCTTTTAGCATGCGATCGACGTTTTGCTCTGTGAGCGTCCAGTTCGTGATTTGAACAAGGTTGCCTCGAATCATCGATTGAAGACTATCAATCATCCATCCGCCAATGAACGACATAAATAAAAATACGCCAATCATCATAAATGCGGATGGAATCTCAGCACTTCTTGCTACCTGACCTTTTTTACGAGATTCTTGTTTCTTTTGCGGTGTTGCTTTCTCTGTCTTTTCTTGTGAAAAGAACTGAAGATCCATCCGGAAACGAGTTGTTTGCATCACACTACCCACCCAATAGTTGAATAAGCCGGCCCATCGTATCCAGCATCTCTTGAAACACCCCGCGCAGTAAAAAGAAAAAAGTTGGGATCGTGACAAGAATAAGGACGAAGCCAACAAAGATTTTTAACGGCAATCCGACAACAAAAATGTTCACCTGCGGGACAGCACGTGCAAGTAGTCCTAACGCCACGTCGACTAGAAATAGAGAAGCAACAATCGGAAGCGCCAGCTGAAAAGCAGAGAAAAACATCCCAGCAAATACTTCAGCGATAAAGCGAGCAAGTGACTGACTATCCGCTTGACTAAGAAGTGCGTTAGCCGGTAAAAGTTCATAGCTTCTGACAAGTCCGTCAAGCATCATATGATGACCGTCAACAGACACGAGAAAGAGTAAGGCAAGCATGTATTTAAAGTTTCCGATAATCGGTACCTGCGTTCTCGTCTGAGGATCGATAACATTTGCAATCACAAAGCCCATCTGAAAATCGATGAAGGCCCCTGCAACTTGTACGGTATAAAGGATGAGAGAAGCAATAAAGCCTAGCGCCAGACCAATAAATAACTCTTTTAAAATGTAGATAACAAACATCAGATCAAGTGCTAAATCTGTCTCTGCTCCTAAGCCGGCCGTTACAATCAAAGCTATAAAAAACCCAAGCCCCACTTTAAAACGGTTTGGAACGCTTCTTGTAGAGAAAATGGGTGCGGTAATAAAGAATGACGTTGCCCTCATGAAAACGAGTAAAAACAAGGGCAGAGCGTTAACGACACTTTCCATCTTTAGCCGATAAACCTGTATAAATTTTGGTATAAGTTCGTCGTGTAATCGAGTAGCGTTGTGAGCATCCACGGTCCAAACAAAACAATCGTTAACAGTACGGCAACGATTTTTGGTATAAACGCTAGCGTCTGTTCTTGAATTTGCGTCATCGCCTGAAACACACTGACAATTAACCCTACGCCAAGAGCGATTAACAGAAGCGGAGCTGAAATAATAATCACGGTATAAACGGCATCTTCTGCAAGTGAAATGACCATATCTGGTGTCATCGTCGTCCTCCTTAGAAGCTTAATAGAAGTGATTCGACGACCAAATACCAGCCATCGACAAGCACAAATAATAGTATTTTAAACGGAAGTGAAATCATAACCGGAGGTAGCATCATCATCCCCATCGCCATAAGTGTTGAAGCGACGACCATATCGATAATGAGAAATGGAATAAAGATAATAAATCCAATTTGAAAGGCTGTTTTCAGCTCTGAAATCGCAAAGGCAGGAACGAGTGCGGTTAGGCGAATGTCTTCTACGGACTCCGGCTTCTCTAGCTCTGCATACTTATAAAAAAGCGCCAAGTCTTTTTCCCGCGTATGCCCCGCCATAAATTCTTTGATCGGCTGTTCAGCCGCATCGAGCGCTTCCTCCTGTCCAATTTCTTCATTTAAATAAGGCTGTAGCGCCTCACTATTAATCTCTGAAAGAACGGGAGACATCACGAAAAAAGTTAAAAACAGCGCCAAACCAATCAGCACCTGATTCGGTGGCATGGATTGTGTTGCGAGCGCTGAGCGTACGAACGAAAGAACGACAACGATTCTCGTAAAACACGTCATCAATACAAGAATGGCCGGGGCAAGCGAAAGAACGGTTAAGAGGAGGACAAGCTGAATGGTGACGGACACATCTTCTGTGGCGTTTGATCCAAAATCAAGGCCTGGAATCGTTAAGTTTATGAGCACATCCATTACTTATCGTCCCCTTCATCGCCATCGTCCCAAACGTTTTTCCGTTTGTTTCGCTGTTTCTTTAAACTTGCCTGAATCATCTCTTGAATGCCCGCTTGCTTTTGATTCATAAAGGAAAAGCCAGACTTCTGATCTTCCGCCTGTGATAAGATGCGCTCTACTTCATCCTTATCTTCAATTTCCTTCAGCAAATTCACGTTGTCGCCTACGCCAATCATATAGAGTGAATCGCCAACCTTTACCAGTTGAACCGATTTATTGTTACCGAGCGGCGTACCCCCAATCGGCGTAAAAACCGAATGATGTTGAAGATTTTTCTGTCGCTTTGATAGAAAGCGAATAAGTAAATAGATCAGCCCAACGACGACGATCGTGTAGAAAACGAGCTTAAGGAGAAGAAAGAAAATATTCGTGTTCGCTCCTACCTCAGCTGGCTCTTTTTGAGGTTCAGAAGGCTCCTCTCCCTCTTCCGTTAGCCAGTCTGTCACGCTACCGTTATTAGCAGCTGCTACAACAGGATCAGGCAGAAAGATAACAAGGCAAAAAAGAAGTGTCATGATGCTAATCACATGCTGTCTCATCTGTAGTAAGCACTCCTTCTAACGCAGCTTTGACAAACGCTCGGCTGCGCTTAAAATATCGGTTACTCTGACCCCAAAGTTCTCGTCGATCACGACCACTTCACCTTTAGCGATGAGTTTACTATTTATCAAAATATCGACCGGCTCTCCAGCAAGCTTGTCTAGCTCTAAAATCGATCCATGAGAAAGTTCAAGTATGTCTTTTACAATGCGCTTCGTTCGTCCTAGCTCTACCGTCACCTGAAGCGGAATATCTAATAACATATTTAGGTTTCGTTGCTCACTATACGGGTGATCTTCCTGGCTAAAATTCGTGAACTGAACGTTTTGGATATTCGGCTCAGGCTCTTTCACGCGTGAGGCAAAAGTGGCTGGCTCCTTTTCTTCGTTAACCTGTTCAGGCTGTTTTGATTGCTGCAATTCGGCCTCCTGCTCTTTTGGCTTCTGTATCTCTTCCTGCTCTGCTGCTTGAAGATCTTCCGCACTGACGAGCAGTTCGCTCATTTGCTTTGCTACGCTTCCTGGTACCACGTGGTGGACCACAGTGTGAACAATCGAACCGATTGAAATTTCGAAGGTAAGATCGACATAAATCGGCTCTGTGCCTTTTTCGACAAGGACGGAGTTTGCATACTCAGAAACCACCTGAAGATTCGTAAACGATCCTGAAAATGAAGAGCCTGAAGCCATGCTCAGCCCCTTATGGATGCTGTCCATCATGCCTGTCATCACAGCGGTTAAGCTTTTATCCACACTTTCATCGCCTTCATCGCCTTTGGCTACTTGCCAAATATCAGCCATATCCTGAGCATCAGGAGGGTTCACCATCATGATCGTTTCTCCAGCCGCTGCTCCCTCATAGCGAATTGATGCTTCTACATAAGGGAGAGACACTTCTTGCTGAAAACGATCTTCAGGAAGAATCTCCATCGCAACATTCGATACAAACACATCTTGCATAAAAACAGATGAGAGTGTAGTTGTCAGACTGCCGATTGCGACGCTAAACAGCTCGCTCAACGCTTCCTTTTCAACCTGATGAAAAGATACGACGTCTTCCTCCTTCCCTACGGCTGCTTCATGAAATAACGCATTGATTTCTTCTTTTGAAAGGCGATCATCCGTCATGCCCTATTTCCTCCTCTTCCTTCACTTCAGTGATTTGTACAGCCATTCGGCCTTTTGATGTTCCAGGCTGTCCGTGAAATTTCACGCGATTATCAACCTTAACTATGAGCGGATCAGACACCGTTTGGTTTAAGCGAATGACGTCTCCATCTTCTAAATTCAAAAATTCTTCAATAGTTATTTCAGAATGACCAAGCTCTGCCACAATGCCTAAATTGGTTTTTTTCAGTCTCTTCTCAAGTTCCTTGCTTTCATGCGGCTCGCGATCCTTTTTTTGATTGGAAAGCCAGTGATGAGCGGAAAGTCTTGGCATGATCGGTTCAAGAACGACGTGCGGAAGACAAAGGCGAATATTGCCACTGACTTCTCCCACTGTTACACGTAATGTAACGGTTACGACTGTTTCGTTCGGTGATACAATTTGAAGAAAGTGCGGATTCACTTCAAGCTCTTTTAATTCCGTTTTCAGCTTAAGAACGGATGTCCAGGCGTCTTGAAAGCTTTCAAGAATTTTACTGAAAATCCGCTCAATCACCATCGTCTCAATTTCAGTTAAATGAGAGAGCTTATCCGGTTGAACGCCTTGACCTCCAAGCATGCGATCAAGCATCGCATACGCGAGCTCTGGCGCCACTTCAAGCACCATCTGTCCTTGTAATGGGGAAGCAACAAAGAGGCTAAGAATCGAATTTTCTGTGATCGACTTCACAAATTCTTCAAATGGCATCTGATCAACAGAATGAACGGAGGCTTGAATGATCGTCCGAAGCTGAGCGGATGAGTAGGTCGTCATAAGCCGCGCATAATTCTCATGGATACGCGTTAAAATTCGAATATGGTCTTGAGAAAAGCGAAGCGCTCTTTTAAAATCATACGTTTGTACTTTACGTTCTTTCATTGGCTTCTTCTGCCCAGGTTCATCAATAGCAGCAAGAAGCGCATCGACAGTTGCTGGCGATAGCATATCAGACAACATGGTCACCCCCGTTCGTCTATTTTTTCTCTAGTACGTTAATGTTACGGTAAAATTCCGTCACGAGCTGTTTCACTTCATCGATTGACTCCATCACCACATAGCGTTTTCCATTCGTTAATAGAATCATCGTATCCGGCGTTGATTCGATCGTTTCAATATAGATGGCATTTAACATCATCGTTTCTCGATTTAATTTGGTTAACGGTATCATATGAACAGAGCAGGCCGAGGAAACTCCTCAGCCCTTACCCCCTATCGTTTTAAATTGACGATTTCTTGAAGGATTTCATCTGACGTTGTAATTACTCTTGAGTTCGCCTGGAAGCCACGCTGTGCAACAATCATTTCCGTGAATTCTTCGGTTAGATCAACGTTGGACATTTCGAGTTGACCTGCTACGACGCGGGAGCCTTCTGGAAGGCCTTCAGCGGCTACCCCAGATTTTTCTGTTTCAAGAAAGAGGGAATTTCCAACTTTATTAAGACCTGCTGGGTTTGGAACTGTACCAATCCCTAAATTGATAGTTTGCTGAGGATTGCCATTATTATCTGTGTATGTAATCTGTCCAGCTGCATTTATACTAGAAATCTGGCCAATATTTTCAATTGGATTCCCTAGGTTATCTAACACAGAGTATCCTTGAGTTGTTACAAGATTTCCTTCAGGATCTAGCTGAAAAGATCCCGAACGAGCAAGGTATTCAGTGCCACCTTCAGCCTGCACTCTAAAATACCCATCTCCTTGAATGCTAAGATCCGTCTGAACACCTGTCGTCATCGGTGATCCTGGGCTATCGACCATATTAATGGCAGAAACAGATGAACCAAGACCGACTTGCATCGAGTTAACGGAGTTTCCAGCTACGCTTTGACTCAGCATATCTTCAAACAGCACTCTACTTTTCTGGTAACCTACTGTATTCACGTTCGCAATATTATTCCCAATCACGTCTAGCTTCGTTTGAAAGCCTCTCATTCCTGAAACGCCTGAGTACATTGAATTTAACAAGTTGTTTCCCCCTCTAATTGTGTCGCTGCTTCAATCGGTCCACAGCGAATCGGCCTCCTGCTCGGTCCGGCCATTATAAAATAAGTGCTGAATCAATGTTCGTTACGATTTGATTTTCCATGTTGTCTTGCTTCATGGCGGTGATGACTTTGTTGTTTTTAACGCTAACGACAAAAGCGAGATCCTTCATCAGCATGAGCGATTCCTTTGATCCTTTTTCTCGCGCTTTCTCCACTCCGTTATTTAACTGTTGGAGCTGCTGATCTGAAAGCGAAATCCCGTTTTGCTCGAGTCGAACTTGTGCGTGATGACTGAATGAAACTTGAGACTCAATCGTTTGTTTTAGCTGATCTGCAAAAGAACTGCCTTCCTGCTTTTTAACCGATTGAATGGGTTGCTTCGGATAATATGCCTGATTGACTTGAATATTTGCCACGCTATTCCCTCGTTTCGATGCGCTCTAAAAGGGAAACGTCTACTTGTTTACCGTTATCAAGTTCTGCGAGTACAGTGCCTTCTTTGTATAAAACGGCCTGAACTTTTCCAGAGCTAACCTCGTTATTCTCTTGCCACTGAACGCTTTTTCCAATCAAATCCGCATAATCCGTCATAGAGCTTTGTAACTGACGATCAACAAATTTGTTCATCGACGTATTCATGTTTGTCATTTGCTCGAGTGAACTAAATTGCGCCATCTGTCCAATAAATTCAGCGTCCTGCATCGGCTGCATCGGATCTTGATTGGAAAGCTGGGCTACGAGAATTTTTAAAAAATCATCCTTTCCAAGCTGACCTGGCAGCTCGGTCTTTTGCGTTTGAACAGCTTGTGTGGCTGTGACGGAGCTTGTATTCATGTTATCCCTCCTAAATGGCGTAATTAATTCCACCGGACGTGCTTTCGTCTCTTTCGTTTGTTACGAGCGGATTGTCTTCTAATTCATATTCGCCTTTTCTTCCCTGGCGTTGCTTTCCTTGCTGAAACTGCTGGCCCTGTTCTCCCCGTCCATCCTGCATGAAAGATTGTTGGGATCCCTGCGACTGCTGAACTACTTCGACTTTATCAAGCTGAATGCCCTGCTGGACGAGCGTATGACGAAGCTGATGAAGCTGTGATTCGATCAATTCTTTTGCGCCTGCAGTCGCGGTCACGATATGCGCGGTCACTTTTCCATCCGATGTTGTTAATCGAATATCAAGCTGTCCTAAATTTTCTGGAGAAAGCTTAATTCTGATGTTCGTTTCATCACCATTTTTGGAAAGTTGCATGCGTTCCGTGATCATTTCACTTAGTTCCGTGTTCAAGTAACGAGCTTGCACAGGTGCTTCTTTAACGGCTGCTTCATTACTTTGTTTTACTAGCGGGAAGCCATCTGGCTTTTCATCCGTTTGAACATCATCGATCAGTGATGGTTCAGCAGACGGTTGCTCCAAATTCTCTAGTTGTTTAGTTTCCGTTTGATCAACTTGGTACCTTGCTTTTTCCCCTTCTTCCAAGACAGGTCTTTGCTCGCCCTCGACTATAGCTTCTTGCTCTTCTAGCTGAGGGATTTGGTCGACTTTTAGATCAAGAGCTTTTTGTGTGGAAGGTTGTTCAGCTGTCATTGGCTTGATCATCTCGAGTGGCTCGCCTGACTCTTGGACCTTCGCAGCTTCAACTAGCTTCATTGCTTCGAGTTCCTTCTCCCCTAACGGATCATCGAGAACGTTTGTTGCAACTTGCTGCATCTTCAACCATTCTTGCTTCGAAACTCCAGGGACGATTTCTACTCCCTTATGAAAAAAGGCTTTTTCTTGTAACTGCGCACTTGTTTCATTACTTAGAGGAAACTTAGATGCGACAGACTCAAGAGGTGTTTGCTTTCCAACCTGCTCCATGGTCTCTAACTCCTGCTTCGTAAAACCCGTTAAGATGAATCCTTGCTGACGTCCACTTTTCACCTGTATGGTCTCAGCGTGTTCACGAGATTCCTGAATCTTAGGCGAACTGGACGCTTGGCTACCTTGAATGTCTAACGAATGTACTGCATTATTTACCATCAGAAGACTGAGCGGTATTTCAACTTCACTGTATGGAATTTTTCCATCACCTTGCTCCAATTCACTCTCGCCTGCAGTTCCTTGTTCTCTACTCGCTTCTTGCTCATCCACCTTTACTCCTAAAGCATTTAACAAAGTTGAAAAGTTAGTTGAATTGGCTGTTGGCTTAGGCTGCACGATCACGTTTTTTCCAAGTGACTGGATGGCGTTCACTTTTTCACCTCCTCTCAGTTCGTTAGATTAGCGACGTAACTAGATGAAACCGATTCTTCCATTTCTGCGAGTAAAGCCTTCCGCTTGTCATCTCCTAGTTCTTTAAGAATGGAGAGTCCTACTTCTATCTCTTCTTCAGTCTGAGCCATCTTCGAAAGGATACCGGCCGCTTCTTCTTCAGGCATTTCGGATAAGTCTTTTGCAACATCTGATGTAGAGAGCGAACTGTCTTCACGGTCAATCGCATTCATGAGAAGCGTCATTCTTTCTTGCATTGCCGCAATCTCGGGATCGTCTGCTTTTTCAAGATCTCTTAAAGCGATAGTAAGATCCGCCGCAACAGCTGCATTCATTTTACCGAGCACAGCCGCTTGCTCTGCACTTCCCATCGCATCGAGTAAGAGAGCAGCTTCATTTAACGTGAGGTTTTCCATAATGGAAGCTGACTTTGAAGCTGACATGCCTTCATACGTATTTGCTAATTGCTGAAGCTTCTTCTCGCGCTCCTCTTTGTCAGCTAATTCGCTTTTCATTTCTTCCGATAGCGATTCAAGCTCAGACTGCTTCTTCCCTAGTTCAATTTCTTTTTCGTCCAACTGCTTTTTTAATCCAGATATTTCGGTATCCTTCTCATCGATTTCTTTTTTAAGCAGCTCTTCTTCATTTTGATCAGTAGCTTCAGCCGTTAAATTGTTCTCAACATAGGCGATGGGCTTTTTTGTGAGTGAAGTTGCCACTGCGAACAGATCATAGCCAAGAAACGGCAGAACGACGAGCAGTACGGTCGCCATAAAGGCAAGCGGCAAAAGAAAACCGTGAATGATCCGTTCTTTCCATGAACTTTTCTGTCGCTTTCGCATCTCTCTCACTCCTCTTAGCCGTTTCTTGTCAGCATATACGCTCGCACTGTGTTTAAATCGTCCAGTTCGTTTTGTTCAATCATTTTCTGATCATGATAAAACTCTTCTTTTCGCGTTTCTTTAATCGATTGCCACGTTTTTTCTTCTCTTACTTTTGAAGCAAGCGTATCCTGTTGCTCGCTTACCTTGTGTTCGACCTGATTCAGTTGTTGTTGTTTTCGCTCAAGCTGCTTTTCGAGATACGCAATATGCTCTTCTACTTTTAAAAGCTCGAGAATCGGAAGACCCTCTAACTGTCGCTGTTCAAGTCTCTCACGCATCGCATAAATATTTTCTTCAAGTTGGTGCGTTTCGTACTCGAGATCAACCTGTACTTTGAGCGACTCCGCCATCTCGAGCTGAGCCTGAGACTTCTCGTTTTCTTTCACATCCAAAATTCGTTGAAATGGGAATTGAAAAGCTGCGATGGTTAGTCATCCTTTCCAAATCGAGATAGTAGCCATTCCTTACTTTCTTCAAATGAAGCTTGATCATCAATGCCCTGCTTTATATACTTTTCAATCTCTGGATGAATCGAGATTGCTTTATCGATGTTGCTGTTTGTACCAGCTTTATAGGCGCCTATGTTAATTAAATCTTCCGATGACACATAGACAGAAAGGAGCCGCTTAAACTCTTCTGCTGATTTCATATGTGTGGGCGTTACGATTTCTTTCATCACGCGACTGACGCTTTGCGGAACGTTAATAGCTGGATACTGCCCTTTTTGCGCGAGTTTTCGATCCAGAACGATATGCCCATCCAAAATACCTCGTACCGCATCGGCAATTGGCTCATTCATATCATCACCATCAACGAGAACCGTGTAGAAAGCGGTAATCGATCCCGCCTCTGCCGTCCCTGATCGCTCTAATAGTTTTGGCAACAGAGCAAAGACGCTTGGCGTGTAGCCTTTACTCGTAGGCGGTTCGCCAATCGCAAGTCCTACTTCTCGCTGTGCCATCGCAAATCGGGTCACCGAGTCCATCATCAGCATGACGTTTTTTCCTTGATCCCGGAAAAATTCTGCAATTGACGTTGCCGTTAATGCACCCTTAATCCGCTGTAGCGGCGGCTGATCCGATGTTGCTACAACAACAACGGATTTCTTTAAGCCCTCTTCACCAAGATCGCGTTCAATAAAATCTCTTACTTCACGCCCACGCTCACCTATAAGCGCAATCACGTTCACATCGGCTTCTGAGTTTCGTGCAGCCATGCCCATTAACGTACTTTTTCCAACACCACTTCCGGCAAAAATACCGATCCGCTGCCCTTGCCCAACTGTTAGCAGACCATCAATGGCGCGAACGCCAAGTTGAAAAGGCGTCGTAATTCGCGGTCTCGTCATCGGATTAGGCGGCTTTCGATTTGTGGAAACGGCCTTTAATCCGCCTGGCAGATCTGTTTGATCAAGCGGCCTACCGCGTCCATCAAGAATCGTACCTAGTAGCGAATAACCGACCTTCACTTCAAGCGGCTGTCCTGTTGCCACAACAAGGCACCCAGGACCAATCTCCGATAAATCATGCATCGGCATAAGGAGAACACGATTTTCACGAAAGCCAACTACTTCCGCCTCGATTGGCTCCTTTAATGGTGCTGGGTACAAGTAGCAAAGCTCACCGATCTTCACTTCTGGTCCAAGCGATTCAATTGTCAGTCCAATGACCTGTGTTACTTTTCCATATTTCTGAACGGTTTCGATTGCCTGAATTTGTGACAGATAAGGTTCAACGTTCAAGCTCATCGATCGTACGCTCCTCAAACATTGCTAGTAGCTGCTTTTTCATTTCAGAAAGCTGGCTATGAATCGAAATATCATACGATCCACTTGGCGTATGAATAAGTCCAGAGCCGACATCCAAATCATTCATCGGAACGAGTTTAAGACTTGCGTTTACATCTAGCTGTTTTTCTAGCTCGTCCACCATCGGCAAGACGTGTTGGTAGTCTTCTGTCGACACTTGAAAAACGACTTCACCACGATCCTGCACTTTTTTCAGCGTATCCTGAACAATGCCAAGCAGCACTTCAGGATGTTGTTCCAATTCTTTTAAAATAATTTTCTTTGCAATGGCCGTGCTTAGTGAGAGAAGAAACGGCTCAGCGCTTTGAATGAGCTCTTCTTTCTTGTCATAAGCGGCCTTCACCATTTGTTCCATCTCTTTCTTTTGCTGATCGAACTCGAAATGAATTTGCTGCATGCCTGCTTCATATCCTGCCGCATACCCGCTTTCTTCCGCTTCTCGCACAGTTTTTTTCGTCATTTCCTGCCACTCGAGTTCTTTTTCCTGCTGTTTTTTCTCTAAATGATGATGCACATTCGCTTCTTCTTCTCCAAGCTTCGTTCGAATTGTATGATAGAGATCTTCAAGACGAATCATCATTTCAAGAAGTTGAGATTTCTTCTCTTCAATCGTCATTGTCCTCGTTGGAAGAATACGGCTACGTTTTGGTTCTTTAACTGTTCTCTGTTCAAGCACCTTTGGAACGGCTCGCTTTTCGCCAGAGGTTTTTCGGATGACATTAGACAATCAAATCATCTCCTCCACCGCGCGCAATCATCACATCACCTGTTTCTTCAAGGTAGCGGATGACGGAAACGATGCGCGTCTGGGCTTCTTCCACTTCACGAAGTCGAAGCGGCCCCATTAATTCGATTTCTTCTTTTACCGTATCGACCCGTCGATTGGACATATTTCTGAAAATCGTATCCTTCACATCATCACTTGCGACTTTCAGCGCAATGGAGAGATCTTCATCCTTCACTTCGCTAATCACAAGGCGAATGGAGCGATCATCAAGCGTCACGATATCTTCGAACACAAACATCCGCTTCTTAATTTCTTCTGCTAGAGTTGGATCATCTTTTTCAAGTGAACTTAAAATCGTTCGTTCTGTGCTTCGATCAACGCTGCTCAATACCTGAACAATCGCTTCCACTCCACCTGTGAATGTATAGTCTTGAGAGCCTGTTGCGTTAAGCTTTCCTTCAATAATTGTCTCAAGCTGACTAATGACTTCTGGTGATGTGCTATCCATTAGTGCGATGCGGCGTGCAACATCCGCCTGACTTTCTTGCGGGAGCGAGGAAAGAATTTGAGACGATTGCTTTGCATCCAAATAGGAAAGAACAAGCGCAATCGTCTGCGGATGCTCCTGCTGTAAAATATTTAATATTTGATCGGGATCCGCTTTTCGTGCAAACGCAAAAGGTTTTACTTTTAGGTTCGCTTTTAAGCGCGTCAAAATCTCTTCTGCCTTCTTCGGCCCAAGAGCCTGTTCAAGAACATGACGTGCATATTCAATGCCACCGACCGCGATGTAGTCTTTTGCTTTAACCATTTGAATAAACTCGTCTACAACGGCTTCACGCTCATCAGGTTCTACTTTTCGAAGTTCTGAGATCCCAAGCGCCAGCTGATCAATTTCTTTTTCCGATAAATGTTTAAAGGTTTGTACGGATAAGTCTGGTCCTAAAGAAGTAAGAAGGATTGCCGCTTTCTGAGTTCCCGTTAATTCTTCTGTCGTGCTCACCATCCAACCCCTCCTATTCTTCTTTCATCCATAGTCTTAATAGTTTCACAAATTCTTCTGGATCATTTTTTGCAAGACTCTCAATCTCGTCTTTTCCGACAAGTGTCTCTGGCGTCAGATCGACTTCACGCTCTTCACGCGGTAAATAATGGTCTTCGGGAGCGCTGTAAGACTCCTCAAACTCCATAAAGTCATCTTCCTCTTTCCCTCCACGACGTCGGAATAATAGGAAAATTCCTCCTATAACGAGAATCCCTACTCCACCTGCAACGGTATAAAGTACCCAGGCCGGAACGCTATCCATCATCGTTGAAAATATGCCTTCTGTTGGTTCTTCATAGTCGGCCCGTCCCTTAAATTCATTCGCAAATACCGAGATCCGCTCTTCAAGAGCCGCATCATCAAGTGGAACTTCACTTTCACTTAACGACGTACGGACAACATTTTTAAGGACCGTGCGAATATCTTCTATATCAGCTGCAGTTAACGTCGTGATATCATCAGCCACAGGTGGCTCTACACCAACGTTTATCGTAATATCATCAATGAGATAAGGACTTTCTTCGATCTCTTTATGAATGCGGTTCACTTCACGGTTGATGCGGTCTTCTACTTTTTCATAAGAACCGTCACCCTGGGCATCTGGATCATCTGCGTTATAGTTTGGAATTTCGCCTTCATCTGTGCCCGTTCCATCCTGAGCAGCGGCTTGATCGCCAGAGTACGATTCCATGATTTTCTCAACGCTAATATCAATGCCTTCACCTGTTTCTTCATCGACAGGTTCAACAAGATCTTCCGTGCGTTTTTCTTTTGTAAAATCAACGCTAGCCATGACGGAGACTACCACTTTATCTTGACCGAGAATCATGCCAAGCATTTGTTGGAGTTCCTGCTGCATGTCTTTTTCAATGCCGTTACGAATATCTTCTTGCTGCTGGTAAGCGGATAAAGTTGTATCAACACCGCCACTTTCTCCGTAATCAAAAGCAGTTCCGTTCTGGTCCATGATGACAATGTTCTCAACAGGGAGATTCGGAACACTTTTACTTATAAGATGATAAAGGCCTGTTATTTGACCCTGGTCAAGCTGAGCACCAGGATCCCTCGTCAGGACGATCGAAGCAGAAGCTGTCTCACCTGTTTCATCAAGCCAAACACTTTCAGCTGGTAGCGTAATCATCACTTTTGATTCCTGAATACCGCCAATTTGCTCAATTAAATAACTCAATTCATTTTGCATGGCATCTCGTTCTACAACATCGAATTGGCGATCTGTCATTCCCATTCCCATATTTTCACTAAAGATGCTGTAGTTCACGTTACCGCTTTTTGGAATACCTTCAGCCGCTAGACTTACTTTTAAATCAGACGCCTGATCCTTTGGCACACTGATCGTTGTTCCATCAGTTGAAACTTCCACGGGAATCCCTTTCTGCTCGATTGCCCCTTTGATTTCACCAGCTTCGGTAGGCGTTAAATTAGAATAAATCGGTGTTAAATTAGGTTTAGACATCCAAAAAACAAGGAATAGAAGGAGAAGAAGAGTGACGAGAAACGTTCCTCCAATCAGCCATTTCGTTTTTGTGGAATAGCTTCCCCACGTTTCCTGCCAGCGACTTTTAAAGTTCAGTAGTTGTTGGTTCATCTTTTATCCATCCCTGATTGGCTACATTTGCATGCGCATGATTTCCTGGTATGATTCAATAACCTTATTTCTCACTTCTACTGTTAGATTAAGAGAAAGTGAGGCTTTTTGTGCTGCAAGCATGACTCCATGAACATCCTGAACTTCTCCAGTTACGAGCTTATTTGTCATGTCTTCTGATGAGACCTGATTATCATTCACTTGTTTAATCGCATCCTGTAGCATTTGACCAAAATCAGCTGTTGCCTCTCCTGAAGAAACTTGAGACTTTGCCTGAGCCGGAAGCTGCTGAAGTGCACTAATTGTGTTCATATAATCCTCCTATCCTCGACATCTCTACTTCCCAAGCTCGAGCGCTTTCATATACATACTTTTTGTGGCGTTTAACGCCGTTACGTTTGCTTCATATGAACGTGAGGCTGACATAAGATCAACCATTTCCTTCACCATATCGACATTCGGCATCTCTACGTACCCCTCTTCATTCGCATCGGGATGAGCGGGATTATAAACGAGCTTATTTGGCGCATTATCTTCTTGTATGTTCGATACTTTTACTCCAGAAGGCGACTCATTCCCCATTGCAGCTTGAAGCTTGCTTTCAAACGAGTTTTCCTCTAGCTCTACTACTTTTCGCTTGTACGGTTGCCATTCACCATCCACAAGTTCTGAACGCGTTGTTTCGGCATTCGCAATATTGGAGGAAACGACGTCCATTCGGAGGCGGTTTGCTGTTAACGCTGAAGCGCTCGCATTGAATCCATTAAATAAATTCATTTTCATTAGCTCCCTCGAATTGCTGTTTGTAAATCACGGAATTGGCTATTTGTCTTTTCAACCATCGCATTGTACCAAAGCTGGTTTTTTGCGAGTTCTGCCATTTCAACATCCATGTCAACGTTGTTTCCATTCGATTGATTTACCGTACGTTGATCCGTCTTAACAACAGGATTTAATGAATTTTTTTCGTTACTAAATGGGACATGTTTGGGGTTTGATTTGTAGCTCTGCAGGTTCCTCGTAGCTTCCTGCAGATTATCTTGAAATGAAACGGTTTGTCGTTTGTAATTAGGGGTGTCAACATTTGATATATTTGACGTAATGGTTCGCTGTTGAACCATTGACGCATTTAATGCTTGTTCAAGCGGTTTGATCGATTGAAAAACATTCACGAAGCTTTTCACACTCCTTGTATAAATGTGTTTATAGAGGTAAATATTGGTTTTGAATCCAAAAGTATACTCATTCGACATTTTTTTCGATATTGTTAGCATAGCATTGTCAAAAATAATAGTAAATGAGTGTTTTCACCTAAAAAACGACTTTTTTCACTTAAATTTCCCACATCTAAGCGGTATAATAGAGGTATAATTTTCTAAGTACACGTACGATCGTACTACGATGGGAGCGAAAAAATGTTTAAAGGCATGTATACGGCTACGTCCGGCATGATGGCAAGTGAGCGAAAGCAGCAGTTCTTAACGAATAATCTCTCAAATGCTGAAACACCAGGCTTTAAGCAGGATGAAGCAACTTTCCGTTCCTTCCCTGAATACTTAATGAAAGAAAGAAATACGAACACGCCCCCTAACTCTACCATTGGCACCCTCCAAACTGGCGTCTACACGCAGGAAGGCATTCCTAATTTTTCAAGCGGATCTCTTAAAGAAACTCGTAAACAAACAGATTTGGCTCTTATCGATGAGAATCTTCCAATCGAAGCAGAAACTAGTAAAAAAGGACTACTTCTATTTGGTGTTCGTCTTGAAGATAACGCGATTCGCTACACTAGAAATGGAAATTTCTCTGTCGATGAGGAGGGTTTTCTTTCAACAAGTGAGGGTTATCAAGTATTTGGCGAAGATCTTCAGCCCATTCAACTAACGAGCGACTCGTTCACTGTGACAGATAGTGGCACGATTATCGAGGAAAATGGAGATGAACAACAGATGTGGATTGGCTATACTGATGACCCTACTAACCTCACACAGCAAGGCAATGGCGTTTTTGCCTGGGAAGGCGATGAAGCTGATGCGCCAATCAATATTCAAACAACTGATATCACCGAATATGCTGTAAAACAAGGCTACCTTGAAGGCTCGAACGTGGATATGACGACAACGATGACGGATATGCTTAACACGTATCGCTTATATGAAGCAAACCAAAAAGTACTACAAACGTACGATCAAAGCATCGACAAAGCCGTCAATGATGTCGGTCGCGTCTACTAGGAGGATTTCGATTGAATATTCAAATGGCTACCGCATCTTCTTCACTTAGTCAGACACAAAAGAAAATGGATACGATCGCAACTAATATTGCTAATGTAAATACAGCAGGTTATAAAAGTCGAGAAGCGACGTTCCAGAATCTCTTAACCGAAACATATGCAAACCAAACTGGTGAAGCAACAGAGCCCGGAAGAGAAACGCCCGAAAACCTTCGTGTTGGTTTTGGATCAAAAGTTGGTTTAACGACTCTACGAAATGAGCAAGGATCCGCACAGGAAACCGGTCGTGATCTGGATGTGATGCTTGAAGGAGAGAATGTCTATTTTCGCGTTCAAAATGGGGCAGACGTCAATTATACAAGAGACGGATCTTTTGAAATTCAGAATCAGAACGGAGCATTTTCACTTGTAACAAGCCGTGGGAATGCGATTCTTGATACGAACGGCAATGCAATTACGTTTGATCGTAATCCATCCGAAATCAGCATCACTGAAGCCGGAGAACTAGTAGCGACGGATGCGAACGGCAATAACCAAACGTTTCAACTCAGCATCGCTAAAATCGATCGCCCGCAGTCGCTCGTGAACGTCGGGGGAAATGAATTTTCTCTTCAAGAGAATGATGAGCTTGAGCTTGTCGCGCTAGATGGAGACGAATATAAAACAAGACAGGGCTATCTTGAAATGTCGAACGTGGATTTAACGAATGAAACAACGGAGATGATCTCTACCCAGCGACTCCTCCAATTCCAGAGCCAGGCGATTAAAATGGCCGATGAAATGATGGGGCTTGCGAATACGATCAAAAGATAAGTCAACAAACAAAATCCCTCTCACGTGAGAGGGATTTTGTTTATCTAAGAAAGTCTAATAGAGATGGCTGAATGATTTTCGCGCTTGCGGCAAGAGAAGCCTGGTAGACGCTTTCTTCGGTTTTAAGTTTCATGATGGCTTCGGCAAAATCGACATCATCATTTTTAGAAACGAGCGTTTGTAAGGAAAGGTTTTCTTCCTTCAAACGTTGACTCATCCCCTCTACTCTCGACTGTTTTGCGCCTAGGGTAGTCCAGCTGTTTAACACTTGCTCTTTACCAGTTTCAATCTGTTCTAGGGCACTGCTAACACCTTCCTGATCCCCACTCGCTAGTGCGCCTGAAAGCTGATCAAATGTCTTAAACAGGTTCACCTTCCCATCAAACACTTCTCCCGTAACGTTCATTTCAATCGTATTACTAGAAGACATGCGCTGCATCAGTGGCTGGTTGTTATACGTTAGATCGCCATTCGCTGCAATTTGAATCGGTTGATCTGTTTTCTGTCCATTAAAGATGTACTTTCCATCAAACTTTGTATTGGCAATATCCTGAATCTCAGCGCGCAATTGTTCAATTTCTTTCGCAATTGTTTGCTGATCCTCTGGTGAGTTCGTTCCGTTCGACGCCTGTAAGCCTAGCTCATTTGCCCGCTGTAGCGCATTAGAGATACTGTTAAGGGCCTGGTCGGTTGTTTCCATCCACGAAAGAGCATAATCAGTATTACGTTCATACTGCTCGTTATCAGCTAGCTGAGAAGCGAGTTTCAAAGATTTCTGAACACCAATAGGGTCATCAGAAGGCGTATTGATTCTTTTCCCTGTTGAAACCTGTTCATTCGCTTTTTCATAGCGTGAGAGGTTCTGCTGTAGCTGAGAGGTAATGTTTGAGCTAAGCATTTGCTGTGTAATTCTCATATGATGATCTCCTTTCTACTAAACGCCCATGCGATTAATAATGACGTCAAGAAGCTCATCAGTTGTGCTTACATAGCGAGCTGCTGCATTATAAGCATGTTGAAATTGAATGAGGTTTGACATCTCTTCATCAAGCGAGACGCCACTAACTGACATCCGGTTTTGATCAATTGACTTTAAGACGGCCTGGTGACTTTCCACAGATCGTTCCGTAGCCTGGGACTTTGCGCCAATTTTTGAAATAAGCATACCGTAAAAGTCGCTAACACTAGCTTCTGCCTTTACGTTTGAACCTGCCACATCAAACGAAAGTGTTTCGTTTTTTAAATCGCTTATTTTAGTGGCGATATCCCCATTACTCACTGCAAGATTAGTAGAAGAAGCAGCGATCGTAGCTGGATTGGCCTTTACTTCTTGATTCACACTGACTTTTTCAAGAAATGTAGCGCCAGTCCCACTTGTATCAAACATCGCCTTTCCTTGTTGCATCGTACCGTTGGCATCTTTGATTAGTGAAAAACCAGACGTCATCACGTTATTCATACCAGATCCATTAATGAGTTGATTAAACACTTCATTTAAATCACTTTGAAAGTTATTCACTTCGCTTAATGACTGCTTCAGACCTTCAAGTTTCCCTGTATTTTGTGCGTTCAGTCCTGACATTTCATCCATTAAAAGGTCACGTCGGTCTTTTAACTCGTTCGCTTCAGGTTTTAACGCAATTTCTTTGTTTAAGCTATCAATCTGTGAGGAGATGGCATTGATCTGATTATTCACCGCTGTCATTTGGTCATTCAAACTTTCTGATAGACTCGCTAACCCATCATTTAACGTTTTCCCCTGCGATAGCAGTTCGTCTGACCGTTCCACAAGAACTGCACGAGCCGCAAGACTATCTGGGTTTGAAGCAAGATCTTCCCACGCTGAGAAGAAGCGATCGAGGGACGCACTTAGTCCGTTGCCTGGTTCCCTCGTCATTTCTTCGATTTGTTGAAGCGTTTCAAGCTTCGTCGAATCAGCTCCTAATTGACCATTTCGCTCGCGATACTGACTGTCCAGATATTCAGAACGAACACGTTCGATCGATTCAACACTTACACCAGTCCCAAGCTGTGAGGATGAGCTACCAGTTTGATAAGGATACGGTATGGAAGACGTTGCGTGCATATCCACTCGCTGCCTCGAATATCCGGGAGTATTCGCATTTGAGATATTATTACCTGTTGTCGTAAGAGCCGTTTGTTGCGTGTAGAGACTTCTCTTACCGACTTCTAATCCATGAAACGTAGACGTCATTCAAATCCGTTCCTTTCTCAACCTGATCCCTCAGGCTTTCGTATCAAAATATCCTCGCGGTGTTTGCAGTGGCTTCTGGTTGGGCCTGCCGTAAGTGATCGATTGATTTGATGTCGTTAAATGACCAATCATATGATGAATAAAGGCCATCCCATCCCTTAACAACTCTTCGTTTAAGTCATTCATACGCTGAAGTTTCTCCGCTTTTTCTTTTAAATCAGCCGCTCGATTTTCGACCATTCGTTTAACTGGGGGACTTAACAACCCTAAAACGTCTTTAAGCGTTTGGTCTGTTTGACCTGCAAGCTTATGTGTAATCTGCTGCCGCTTCTCTTCACTACTACGAAGTTTTTGAAGAAGCTCCTTTTCTTTGTTCATGACTTCTGTCAATCGCTTTACGTCTCGTTCTACTAACGCTTCTTGTTTTTCTTCAGAAAGAACGATTAACTTCTCATGAAGACGAATCATTTCACCCATAACCTCTAAAAGTTCCTGTCCCATCGTGCCGCCTCCTGTTAAAACCACTGATCAAACAGCTTCTCAGCTGTCTTCTGACTGTCGACACGATACGTACCTTCTTCAATCTGCTTCTTGATGGCCGTTACTTTCGCTTCGCGCTCTTGTTCGGTCTTCATGTCGTATAGTTCTCTCGCTTTGTTTGAAATTTGAAGCTCATCTTCTCGAGGAGCTTTTTTCACCTGCTCTACTTTCGTAACAGGATTATGCTTCTGGTAAGGGTTTACAATTGGTGGTGCTGATGGTTTATTAATATTCATATCCGGTCACCTCTTTCCGATAGTTTAACATACTACTCCTATTCTATTATTCGTACCCGAATTTGAGGATTATACCGTTATTATCGGAAATTTCTTGAAAAAAGTTAACCGCTTACTGAATTTTAAAGTCCGTGACGAGAACACGTTCGACCTTTCCGTCATGCAGCACTTGATTCACTTCGTTTTTGATCGATTCTTCAAACGTTTTAAGACCTTCAGAGCCTTTCAAATCTTCTTTTGTAAGACCGGCTAACGTTGAGATCACGATCGCTTTTAATTCGGGATTACGAACTTCAAGTTCTTTATAGCTTTTCTCATGATCGGCTAGCAAGTTCAGCTGCACAATCGCAAAATGATCGGATGATAAATTTGTTGTGAGTGGTTCCATCGTAAAGCTTCTTGCGGCAAGCTCTTCCGCTGTTGGTTCTTTCTCTTCCTGCGCCACCACTTTTTTTAAATCAATATCGAGAAATAACACAGCTGCGGCAGCCCCAGCCCCGACAATACCAAGAGCTGTTAAGAAGATTATTAGAATTCGTTTCATTCTTTCACCTCTTATTCTAGTTTTCTACGTTGTATGGAAGAATGAGCACTTCAACTCTTCGGTTCTTTGCTCTACCTTCTTCCGTTTTATTTGAATCGATTGGGCGATATTCTCCGTATCCTGTAAAACTAAATAACTTTGGATTAAGCTTCTTGTTATTCAATAACTCTGTCATAAAATTCAGCGCACGTTCAGAACTTAAATGCCAGTTCGAGGGATACTGTGACGTTTTAATCGGGCGATCATCCGTATGACCGGTTACCGTAATCCGACGCGGTGGATCTGTAACGAGAAGATCTGAAATTTGCTTGGCCAGTGGTTTTGCACCCCCTGTTAACACCGCTTTCCCGCTTTGAAAGAGTGCTGCTTCTTTAATCGTAATCAACAGTCCTTCTTCTGTTAGCTTCGTTTTTAAGTAGGAATCAAGATCCTCATCGGCGATATACTCATCAATACGCCCCTGTAATTTTTCAAGCTTATTTTGATCCTGTTCAACCGCTTTTTCTTCCGGATCGTCTGCCTCTTCTTTCTCCGGCTCATCCGTCATACCGACAAAGGAACCATCTTCTGGGTCGAGCATTGCTGGCTCGCCTTCTAAAATCCCAGTTCCTCCACTTAACACTTCCTGAAAAGATTGAGACATCGCTTCATACTTTTTCACATCAACCGTACTTGCCGCAAAAAGAACGATAAAAAGCGCTAGTAGAAGCGTTAACATATCGGCATATGGAATGAGCCAGCTTTCGTCGACGTGATCCTCATGCTCTTCATGTCTCTTCTTACGCATCTGCGCCTACTCCTTCGCCCATCTCTGATTGACTTGATTTCTTTTCATCGTCAAGGTTTCGTTCCTTACTTGGCAAGTAGACGAGAAGCTTGTCTTCTACCATACGAGGCGATGCGCCTGACTGAACTGCCAGTAACCCTTCAAGCATGATCATTTTAATTCGAGCCTCAGCGTTAGATTTACGCTTCAGCTTATTTGCGAACGGATGCCAAAGAACGTAACCTGTGAAAATCCCAAAAAGCGTTGCGATAAACGCCGCCGCAATCGACTTCCCAAGGAGCTCCATATCCCCAAGGTGACTAAGCGCTGCGACAAGCCCAACGACCGCGCCAAGAACGCCGAGCGTCGGGGCATACGTACCAGCCTGAGTAAAGATCCCCGCTCCCATCCTGTGACGTTCTTTCATCGCTTCAATATCTTCGACTAAAATTTCCTCAATCGCTTCATGTGAATGACCATCGATCACCATTTGGAAGCCGCCTTTTAGAAAATCATCATCAATTTCTTCAAGATTATTTTCAAGCGAAAGGAGTCCTTCACGACGAGCAACAGTCGCCCACTCGCGAAACATCGGAATCAGCTCTTTTTCACTAAGAAGCTTCTGATTAGAAAAGATAATTTTTAATAATGTTGGGAATTTCTTAATCTCGTTAAATGGAAATGCAATAAGTAGTGCTGCCGCTGTCCCAACAAAAATAATGACGAGGGCAGCGGGATTTAATAGAGCAGCCGGATTCGCACCCTTGAGAATTAATCCGCCAACTAAGACGAAAAAACCGAGGAGCACACCGAACAGAGATGTTTTTTCCATTGCTTTCACCCTCTTTGTTTAACTTACTTCTTGGCCTGTTCCATCGCTTGCTTCCACGTATTCCGGAACTCTTCAGCTAAGTTCTCGACTTCCTTTAAAATGCTAGCGTCGTTTTGAATATTCGCCGTTACAAGTTGCGAAATCATATACTCATAGAGCGCATCCATCGTTTGGGAGAGATCCACTTCCATATTTAAGGACGAACGCAGTTCATATAGGATGTTTTGCGCTTTAATGATATTCGTGTTCTTCACTTCCATATCGCCTTTTTCCATCGCAATAGAGGACAGACGAATAAATTTGATACAGCCGTTATAAAGCATTAACGTTAATTCCTGAGGCGATGACGTTGCGACTGCATTAGTTTGATACGTTTGGTATGGATTTTTCATAGCCATAAAAATTCCTCCTATTTGCGCTGATCGAAAAAGGCGCCGTCCGAATATGTGGCTGTCTTAGACTTATAATTATTCGATGCTGCTTTTCCTTGCTGGAAACGTCTCATTTGATCCGAAAAAGCTGAATAAAGCTCCGACAGCTTCGGTTGAATCATCTCTTCAAGAGCGCTTAGCTGTTGTAATAGTCCTTGCTCATCTTCCGTCCAATCTTTGCCTTCTGTCTCCATCGCTTCGTCTAATAGTTTAATTGTTTCCTCACGACGTGTGATCATATAATTAATACCGTCAAGCTTTTCTGTCCCATCTTCATTCATGGATGGCTTGATTTCACCAAGTGATTTTGCGATTTGGTTTGTCACCACATGCAGTTGATTTAACGCATCAATTCTTCTCATTTTACATCCCACCAAGTAAGTTTTGTTGTACCCAAGCACTTTGCTGATTGAGCTGACTCATCGCCGTTTCAAGTGCAGAGAACTGTTTCCAATATCGATCTTCAATCGTCACGAGCTTATCTTCCCAGTTTTCCATTTGTTCATCTAAATCTTTTAATCTCGTAGAAAGAAAGCTACTATCAACAAGCGTTCCAGGCGTCCCTGCTTTTTTTCCTAGCTGGTCAATCCCTTTGTTAACGGAGTCATACAGCCGATCGCCAATGCCTTCTGTGCCGCTCGTAAACAGATTCATCACCTGATCTGGCTTTTGTTCTAAGGCACTCTTTAATTTGGCTTCATCGATAAAAAGCTTGCCTCCATCCTGATAAGAACCGGTGTTGATCCCAACTTGCGAAAGCATACTAAGCTCTCCTGCAGGGATTCCGCTAACCGGTGACATCCAGGCATTGCGGAGATCACTCACAATCCCACGAACCGTCGCATCACTTTGCAGCATCCCGCTTTTCGCTTTCTCTTCCCAAAGTTCAATCTCTTTTTCGGTAAGATCTTCTCTTTGCGCATCTGTGAGCGGAGGGAAATCGCGGTTTCGCTTTTCAGTCAGCATCCCCTGTGCTTTCTCAATGAACTCGTTGTATTTCTCAACAAAATTTTTAATCATGTCAAAAGGAGCCTGAACATCACTTTGGACCGAAACGGTGGAAGTCCCTTTTTGAATTAAATCAAGCTTTAGGTTATTAATCGTCGTAGTGTTTGTTTTGAGGTTATCGACAACAATCCCATCAAACGTCACTGAACCATATTTCCCCTGTGCAGTATTCGCGGCGCCACCGAGAATACGACTTTCTACTGTTGGTTCAGTAAACCCAAGCGTGAATGACTCATCCCCGCCCATCGCTTTCGATGAAATGAAAAAGCGAGAGGTTGTGTCATCGAAGCTTGCTCGTAAGCCAAGTGATTCACCTGTTGTACCATCAGTCGCACCGGCGATTTTTTCGGCGAGACTTTTGAAGGTATCTGATGCGGTGATCGTAATGGAAGCTGCTTGTCCTTTGCTATTTGTAAGCTGAAGCGTCGTATCCGCTTCACCTGTTTGAAGTACTTTATCTGTTCCCTTCGCCGCACTGCCCGCTTCATTTTGAATCGCTTGTCCTGATGTGAACTTGGCGCTTTGGGCGAGTTCGTTAACGGTAACCGAATAAGAACCTGGAACAGAAGCAGATGTCGTTTTCGCAGTAACAGCACCTGTGTTAGATGAAACGGTTTTAAAAGCATTGTAACCAGACTGCAACCGCATCGATGAGGCCGTGCTTCGCATATCCGACATCATCGTATTCAACTCACGATACGATTCCTTTTGCCACTCCATCGTTTGTTTCTTCTGAGATAATTTATCGAGCGGAATTCGCTCCGCCATCATGAGATCTTTTACCATCTGATCTGTATCCATCCCCGTCGCTAACCCGGAAATTCTCATGAACATCTCCTCCGTTCATACCTTCTATTGATACTATCGGCAGGGGGAGGGAATTGTTTAAGGTGTAAAAAGACCTAAAAAAGAACCCTCCATCGAGAGTTCAAACGCTCAGATTTTTTGATCGACCATAAAGCCTAACAGCTCAGCCGTTGCCGCGTAGCGATCAAGGAACTTTTTTGAAGGGATTTCTTTGATCACTTCGTCAGTTTGCGTGTCGATGATTTGGACGTAGTATTCGTTTAGTTTGTCGTGGAGTTGGAATTTTAGTGAGGTTTGAGATGGTTCCAGATAGGTATTGAGAGTTTGTATGTGGTTCTCGACGGTTTCTTTTGATAAAACTTTTTCTTGTACCTTATGCTTTTCGGTCTTTTTATACAGTTCAGTATTAGTTGTCTGAGTTAATTTAGTTGATCCAATAGGTGCAGTTGAAACGTCTCTTAGTTCCATCAGTTAATCCCCAATTCCTAATCAATTTGTTGTTAAAAAAGGTGGCCTTCAGTTGAAGACCACCTTGTGAGTAAATTAACGTAGAAGTTGTAGTACAGCTTGCGGCTGTTGGTTGGCTTGCTTTGCCGCTGTTCCTTTCGGATACAGAATAGACTATATCTTCACCTCTCGTGTTCGAAAGGGCCGGGCACTTCGAATGGCGTTTGCCACCCTACGGATTTCATCATCATCGCTTTCGCCTTAGACGGTATATCCTAGTCGTTGAACCTTCTCCACTCTTTCGAGACAGGAGCTTGGCTGCTGATTATCCAATCTTGATTCTTTTCAACCCATCACGCTCACCGTTTCCAGTCACGTTGTGGGGAATCAAGCTTAAGGAAGTTCCAGCAATTCACCCGGTTATGCTCTTACCCGTTACCGAATAAGACGCCCTGTTCAATCAATTATCTTAACAGTTGAAGAACTGCAGAAGAACTTTGATTGGCTTGAGCCAACATTGCTTGTGACGCCTGGTTAAGAATGTTGTTCTTAGTGAAATCCATCATTTCTTTTGCCATGTCTACGTCGCGGATACGTGATTCTGCGGCAGTTAGGTTTTGAGCTGAAGTCCCAAGGTTATTGATTGTGTGCTCAAGACGGTTTTGGTAAGCTCCAATCTGTGAACGACCGGCACTTACATCTTGGATGGCCGTCTCTACTGCAACCAACATTACATCAGTTGTAGTAGCGTCAGTAACATCAATCGCTCCTTTTACATCGGTAATTACAGCGGTTAAATCTATCCCTTTTTGAGTAAAATCCATTACCATGGTTTCTTTTGAATTAGCCCCTACTTGAAGGGTGACACTCCCACTACCATCACCGGTCTTACCATCAAGAAGAGTTTGCTTGTTGAAAGCTGTTCTTGTATTAATTGTTTCTAATTCTGTTGCTAACTCATCCAGTTCAGTTTTAATTGCTGTTCTGTCTTCTGAAATATTAGTATCATTTGTTGCTTGCACACTCAATTCTCGCATACGTTGCAGGATAGAATGAGCTTCATTTAATCCGCCCTCAGCTGTTTGCAAAAGGCTGATACCATCTTGTGCATTACGCGAAGCCTGATCAAGCCCACGAATTTGAGCGCGCATTTTTTCAGAAATTGAAAGACCTGCTGCATCATCAGCTGCATTGTTAATACGAAGCCCTGAAGAAAGTTTCGCCATGTTTTTTGAAGAATTTGCTTGGTTCGCACCCATCTGATTGTAAGTATTCATTGCTGCTAAGTTGTGATTAATAATCATTTAAAATCTACCTCCATGTAATTGGTTTTATCAAGAAAATCCACATCCGTTTGGACTTCCTAACACCACTATTATCGGCAGGCGTTTTAGGATGTTTAATACTTTTTGAAAAATATTCAAAAAAGAACCGCATCCTAAAGATAGCGGTTCCACTCCTAATAAGAATTTATCTTGAATGCGCATATTCTTCCTTCTCATATAGTCCAGGCAAATAAGTCTCAAGCCCATTTCCATCCGGATCATAAAACTTAAAATGTGCCACTCCAGCTTCTTCATCAACTGAAACGCCACGCTCTCGCAATTCACTTTTAAACGTTTCCGCATGCTCCACCGCTAAATGAAGCACCAGATAAGTCCCGCTCGTATCAGCCGTAGGAAGCTCTTCCCCTTCCTTCAACTCAATCAAACAAATCGCCGTCTGCCCTTCTCCAACTCTGAGCACTACGGTACCACCATAATTCTTCATAACGTGAAGCGAGCATTTCTTCATACCAGTTCACTGCATTCTTTATATCCCGCACACGAATGTTCACTTGATAAACGCCTTCAAAGAAACTCGTCAAGCTCCTACTACAATTTCGTTTTCTTCTGAAACTCCTTCAAATCCTCCAAGCTAAATTCCTGCATCGCGGCAAGCTTATTCTCTGATTGAATCGCTTCATATACTTCTTTTCGGTGGATGGCGATGTTCTTCGGTGCTTCTACTCCAAGCTTCACCGTATCACCGTCAATGCTAATAATCTTAAGTTCAATTTCATCATTAATGACAATTGATTCGCCTTTTTTACGTCCAAGTACGAGCATTTACTCCGCCTCCTCTGTGTTCACTTGCTTTAAGAGAGGTTCTTTGATGCCATACTCCTGTTTTAGGACAAGCTGTTTTCCAGTATGTTCTTCAGTGTTAAATATAAGCGGTGCTTTTAAATTCATCGTCGCTTCTTTCAGTGACCCTTGAACGGTTAGAATCGAGAGCACGAGCGCGTGGGCTGGATCGGTTAGCTTAAGCTGAGCGAGCGTGCTATCGTCAAGGTTTACTTCATAATTCGGATAAAAGGAAAACGGATCTGCGAGGAAAAAGCAGAGGCCGCTTTCTTCCGTGGATTGTAAAAAGTAGAAAGGAGACTCATCTTTGTCGTCGGCGGGTAATAGACAGTAAGTTGTAAAGTGCTCAAGGCCAGGGATGCCACTTTCAAACGTGACGAGACGTTCTTCGGTGATATCCATTTCTCCAAAGCGTGCAGTATGTAATTTCATAGCGATCTCCTTTTTTGATCAGTGTGTACCCTCATTATAAGGCCTATAGTGCTTTTTTCCATGGATAATTTGTTGTCTTTTTGAAATTTCGGTAAACTTACCGTAATAGAGAACCGCTGAAAAAGAAGAATCGTGTCGAAGGTCTATTCTTAATTAACATTACGGTCAACAGGAAAGGAGAAAGCGTCATGAAAATCACCTTTTATCCGCTCGGTGAAGCAGCAGTGAAATGCTGTTTTGATGAAGACATTTCAGCTGCTCTTACGAATAACATTCAATCATTTTGTAATAAGCTCAATCACCACAAGCACCTTGGGATCACGGAATGGGTGCCAGCCTATGATTCTGTGGCCGTTTACTATGAGCCATGGAAGCTTTCATATGAGCAAATCACGAACGTTCTTCAACCGATCGCGAATGAAATGGACGCACATTACCAAAAGACGAAAACGGTGATCACGATTCCAACTGTTTACGGAGGCACCTATGGTCCGGACCTTGAAAATCTCGCGACTGCCAACAACCTTTCCACCAAAGAAGTGATCGACTTACATACAAAGCGTGATTATCTCATTAACATGATCGGCTTTTTACCAGGATTTCCTTACTTAAGTGACTTAGATGAACGAATCGCGATGCCGCGCCTTGAAAATCCAAGACAGGCCGTTCCAGCTGGATCCGTTGGCATTGCTGAAAGTCAGACTGGGATTTACCCGCTCGATTCACCTGGCGGCTGGAATATTATTGGACGCACGCCGCTAAAGCTTTTTGATGCAGGAAAAGAAGAGCCGTTTTTGTTTGAGCAGGGCGATTATTTACGGTTTACATCGATTACAGATGATGAATTTAAGCGCATTCAGCGTGAAGTTGAGGTTGGGACGTACGAACTTGAACGCAGGGAGGAATCACAATGACGTTTCGCATTGATTTAAACAGCGATCTTGGGGAAAGCTTTGGTACTTATGTGGTTGGTCAGGATGAACAGGTGCTTGAGCTCGTATCTTCCGCCAATATTGCATGCGGCTATCATGCTGGTGATCCACACATTATGAATAAAACAGTCGAATGGGCGAAAGAGCATCACGTTGGCATCGGGGCGCACCCTGGATTTCCTGATTTAGTTGGTTTTGGCCGTCGCAATATGAACATTACACCAGAGGATACGTACTCGCTCGTTCTTTATCAAATCGGAGCACTGCACGGGTTCTGCAAGGCGCATGAAGTGCCTCTTCAGCATGTGAAACCGCACGGGGCGCTTTACAATATGGCGTCGAAGGATCCTGAGCTCGCAAATGCCATTGCGCAGGCTGTAAAAGATTTTGATTCAGAGCTTATACTCTTTGGACTGGCTAATTCAGAACTGATTCGCGCTGCGCAGGACGCTGCACTACCTTATGCGTCTGAAGTGTTTGCCGACAGGACGTACCAGCCTGACGGTTCGCTTACACCGCGCGTTGAAAAAAATGCGATGATTCGCGATGAGCAGGCGGCGATTGAGCAGGTGATTCAAATGGTGAAAGAAGGAACGGTAACAGCCGTGGATGGTTCAATCATTGCGATTGAAGCGGATACCGTTTGCGTGCACGGAGATGAGTCGTCAGCGCTTGCGTTTATTAAGGCGCTTCGGAGGCGGTTTGATGAAGAAAATATTGAGATGGAAAGGATCGGAAACCGGTGAAGTTATTTTCAGTCGAAAAACCAGGATTGTATACAACGTATCAAGATTTAGGTCGTGTCGGGTATTTAAAGTACGGTGTTCCGGCATCTGGAGCGCTTGACCGCTTCGCTCTTCAGGTTGGTAATATTCTAGTTGGAAATGAACGAGGGGCGGCAGGTCTTGAGGTTACGATGCAGGGGCCAGAACTGATTGCAGAAGAAACGTTTGTGATTTCTGTTACCGGTGGTGATTTGTCACCGATGATCAATGGAAGACGCATTCCACTCTGGAAGTCGGTCGTCATTAAAAAAGGGCAGGTGCTCGAGTTTGGACAGCCTCGCCAGGGCGTTCGTGCCTATCTCACTGTTTCAGGTGGCTTTCATGCAAAAGAATACATGGGAAGCCGCTCCGTATATGAACCAGCAGGTCTTGGACGAAAGCTTGAAAAAGGTGATGAACTCGTAGGTGAGCCTAGAAAACAAAAAGCAGGAACCGGGCTGTTTTTCACCGAGATTCCTGATTATGATCGTGATGTTATCGTACGCGTTGTGAAAGGACCTCATCATGAGCAAATTTCGGATAAGGTCGTTTCGGATTTTTTCGCTATAACTCATGATGTGTCGCCGCAATCCAATCGGATGGGCTACCGCCTTCAATCTGAGCTTAAAACAAATCATGAAGCAAACGTTGTTTCAGATGCAGTTCCGCTTGGCGGCATCCAGCTACCTGGGAACGGTCAGCCGATTATCCTGCTTGCAGATCGGCAAACGACAGGTGGATACACGCGGATTGGAACAGTGATTGGTCCTGATTTGCCACTCATTGCCCAGCTTCCTCCTGGCGGGAAAATTCGCTTTCAAGAAATAACGGTAGAAGAAGCCCAAGAAGCAGCGAAACAGGTTGAACAGAAGCTCCGCATTTGGGAGCGAATCCATCGCTAATGCATTCGGAGGTAGCTGTGAAGCTCGTCCTTCACAACCTCCCCCTGATCTTGTTCGGTCATTTGCAAGTGATAATGATCGCCTTCCGCTTCAGCCTGGAAATTGTAGAAACCTTTACTATTTAAATAGTCGCTCAGGTCTTCAATCTTTTCACACTGAGAGAACAAAATTTTATTGCCCACATAATCGTCATTCACATAAACGTTATACGTATGTGCATTTTTCATCTCTTCCCCTTGATTAAAAAACGGGAATGGTTCCGGCATTCTGTCTCCCTCCTTTCTTTAGGGATTACTATCAATTTGTCCCTCCCTGCCGTTTTTATGTTGGAAAAACATTCATGTGCGCTAGTATGTTTAATCCTTTAAGCATTCGGGAACCTTCTTTAACGTACACTAAAGGAGGATGACTCATGGCTAACACATATACGAAGCAATACATTAACGGTGAATGGGTTACGGGTTCTAGTGACAAAACTGTAACAAATTATAATCCATTTTCCGGTGAGGAAATTTTTACATTAAACTCAGCATCTGAAGAAGATCTTGATAAAGCTTACAAAACGGCAAAAGAAGCACAAAAATCCTGGGCACAGACGACACCAGGAAAGCGTCAGCAAATTCTCGATAAAGTAGCGGCGCTTATGACAGAACGTAAAGAAGAAATCGTTGACTGGCTTGTGAAAGAATCAGGCAGTACGAAGATCAAAGCGAACGTCGAATGGGCAGCTGCCACTCGCGTTGTGAAAGAGTCGGCATCGTTCCCATATCGCATGAAGGGACAAATCGCCCCTTCTGATACGCCAGGAAAAGAAAACCGCATTTATAAAAGCGCGAAAGGCGTGATCGGTGTCATCGGACCGTGGAACTTCCCACTTCACCTTTCCATGCGTTCGGTTGCACCTGCGATCGCAACTGGGAACACGGTTGTTCTAAAACCAGCATCTGAAACGCCTGTTACAGCAGGGTTCCTAATCGCTGAGCTCTTTGAAGAAGCAGGACTTCCGAAAGGCGTGCTAAACGTCGTAGCAGGACGCGGTTCTGAAATTGGCGATGCGTTCGTTACACACCCAATTCCAAAATTGATTTCCTTCACAGGTTCAACGGAAGTCGGTCAGCATATCGGTGAGCTTGCAGGTAAGAACATTAAGGAAACAGCATTAGAGCTTGGCGGTAACAACGTATTTATCGTACTTGATGATGCCGATATCGATCAGGCAGCTGAATCAGCGGCATTCGGTAAATTCTTGCATCAAGGTCAAATATGTATGGCAATCAACCGCATTATTGTGCATGAAAGCATTCACGACAAATTCGTAGAAGCATTTAAAGAAAAAGTCGCTTCCCTTCAAGTTGGCGATCCGTCTGACGCGAAAACAGCTGTTGGTCCACTGATCAACAAAGATGCTGTTGAGGGTATTCAAGAATCGCTTAACGCGTCACTAGAGCAAGGCGCTGAGAAAATTCTTGGTGGCGAAGTCGAAGGTAATGTGATGCACCCGGTTATTTTAACGAACGTAACGAATGACATGCCAATTGCGAAAGATGAAATTTTCGGTGCCGTTGCGCCAATCATTAAATTTAGCACGGTAGACGAAGCGATTGAAATCGCAAACGGCTCTCCGTACGGCCTTAGTGGTTCCGTTCACTCTCGCGACTTAAACCGCGGAGTTCAGGTTGCGCATCAAATTGAAACGGGCATGGTACACATTAACGACCAGCCGGTAAACGATGAAGCACACATGGCCTTCGGTGGCGAAAAAGAATCAGGCCTTGGCCGTTTCGGCGGCGAATGGGCTCTTGATAAATTTACAACTGTGAAATGGATTTCCGTTCAGCAAGAACGTCGTCAGTATCCATTTTTCCAATAAGTCGTTGAAAGCCCTCGATTCGCTCGAGGGCTTTTTTTCGTGCGCTCCCTTTCCCTAAGTAAAAATGAGTTACCCGGGAAATAATGGGAGGACAGCTATATTGTTGCTTTTTATTTTCATTTTTGAAAAAATAGATAGAGAAAAGGAGATGGAAGCATGATTGAAGTTCGTGAAGAGAAGTTACAGGATCATGAGGAAATCTCAACCATTTTACAAAAAGCGTTCGGTGGAGAAGATGAGGTCACGCTGGTTAAAGAGATTCGGGATTCTGCCTACTTTGTCCCGGAGCTTTCTCTTGTGGCGCTACATAATCGACGTGATCCAGTCGGCTACATTCTTTTTAGTGAAATCACTATTTCAACAGAAAAAGAAGACCTCACGTCTCTTGCACTTGCTCCTGTTGCAGTTGTGCCTGAGTTCCAGCGGGAAGGAATCGGAAGTATGCTTATCCAAGATGGCATGATGAGAGCGACTTCACTAGGATACCGACACGTCGTCGTACTTGGTCATAAAGAATACTACCCAAAATTCGGTTTCCTTCCTGCTTCTGAGCAGAAGCTTTCTGGCCCATTTGATGCAGGAGATGCGTTTATGGTGAAAGAACTTAAGAAGGGTGCTTTAAAAGACGTGAGCGGAGAAGTTGTGTATCCGAAAGCGTTCGGCGTCTAAGACGGCACACAAAAAGCCGCTCATGGGCGGCTCTTCGTTAAAAGTCAAAGATTGAATCTTCGTTCGCATCATCGTCTTTCATCGGTTTTGATGCAAGAGGTTGTTGAACGGGTGCGACTTGTTGGAGTGGCTTAGGGGAAGGTGCAGAAGGCGTCTTTGGACGACTGCTTCCCGATGCCTGAAGTAGCATGTCGCAGTATGTTTTAATCGCAATGAGCTCTTCACGAATGCCGTTCACATCCGCATCATTTTCTTCAACGTTATAAGTAAGCTGTTTCATACGTGTATTCATTTGCTGAATCAGCTGATCAATGGGGATATCTTTCATATCGGTAAACTCCTTTTAGTGAAGGATCTTTTATCCCTAGTGTACCAAACTACAAACGAAATAAAAAATGAAATGAGAGGGAGATTAAACAATGGATACTCTTCAAGAAGCTCTGAAATTTAATGAGGAATTTGTGAAAAACAAGGAATATGTCCCATACGAAACCACTGGTCTGCCAGATAAAAAAGTTGTCATCCTTTCTTGTATGGACACGCGTCTTGTTGAACTTCTTCCACGCGCGATGAATTTAAAAAATGGTGACGTAAAAATGGTTAAAAACGCAGGGGCAATCGTGACTCATCCGTTCGATAGCGTCGTACGTAGTATTCTCGTTGCCGTTTATGAGCTTCAAGCTGAAGAAGTATGGGTAATCGGCCACCATGATTGTGGAATGGGGAAAGTGAAGCCAGATGCGTTGCGACATAAAATCGAAGAGAGCGTAACGAAAGAAGTCGTTTCTACCATGGAGCATGCTGGCATCGATCTTGACTCATGGCTTGAAGGGTTTACAACCGTTCAAGACGGCGTTCGCAACAGTGTGTCGATCCTTGAGAATCATCCACTACTTCCAAAAGACCTTCCTGTTCACGGACTTGTGATTGACCCTGCAACTGGAAAGTTAGATCAAGTGACAGAATAATAAAAAGCGCGCGCCTCAATTGAGACGCGCGCTTTTTATTATTTCGCTAAAAGGTCAGCAAAAGCCTTTCCATACTGTGGAAGATCCGGCGGGCGACGCGCAGATACAAGATGACCATCAACAACAACAGGCTCATCAATCCACGTAGCGCCGGCATTTTCCATGTCATCACGGATTCCTGGCGTACTCGTTACTTTCTTTCCTTCTAACACCTTCGCAGAAATTAAGACCCATCCGGCATGGCAAATCTGGCCGATTGGTTTCTTATTTTCCTCCATATGCTGCACCATTTTTAATACTTCAGGGAAACGGCGGATTTTATCTGGTGCCCAGCCACCTGGAACAAGAATCGCGTCGTAGTCTGCAGGGTTAATGTCTGCATAAGCATAATCGGAAATGACCGGTACGCCGTATTTTCCAACGTACTTCTCTCCTGCTTTCTCACCAACATAATGAACCGTAGCGCCTTCTTCAATAAGACGATAATAAGGATAGGTTAGCTCGAGATCTTCATATTCATGATGAACAAGACTAATGACTTTTTTATTTTCTAAACGCATATTTCCACCTCCACTCTTTACCTTATACCATTTTTCTTGGATTTCAAAACGATGAACGTTCATCTTTATCAGAACTGATTCCAGCTCAGGATAGATCTGCCTTTATATGCATGTATTCTCTAGTATGGCCCTGTCCATCTGGGAATACTAATGAGAAGGTAAAGGAGAGATAACCATGGATGTTGGTCTTTTACTGGAATATGCCTGGGTGCTACTCGTTTTAATCGGTCTTGAAGGGGTGCTAGCAGCAGACAATGCCCTCGTCATGGCGATTATGGTCAAGCACCTTGATCCAAAAAAGCGCAAAAAAGCCTTGTTTTATGGACTTGGCGGAGCATTTGTCTTTCGCTTTGGCTCTCTCTTCATCATTTCTTTTCTCGTCGATATTTGGCAGGTACAGGCCATTGGCGCCATTTACTTGCTGTTTCTTAGTTTAAATCATCTTGTTAAAAAGTTTTTCTTAAACGATCGAAAAGAAAGCAAAAAAGAAAAGAATTCTCAGCAAGGGGCTGGCTTTTGGACAACCGTTCTAAAAGTAGAGCTTGCTGATATTGCTTTTGCAGTTGATTCCATTTTGGCGGCCGTCGCCTTAGCATTAACGCTTCCAAATACAAATTTACCGCGAATTGGTGGCATGGATGGTGGTCAATTCCTTGTGATCTTAACAGGAGGAATTGTTGGGCTGATTATTATGCGATTCGCTGCAAATTATTTTGTGAGGCTTTTGCATCGTAAACCTGGGTTAGAAACCGCTGCGTTTGCGATTGTCGGCTGGGTTGGGGTAAAGCTCGCTGTCTATACGCTTGCGCATCCAAACCTCGGCATCCTCGCAGAAGATTTCCCGAAAGAAACTGCGTGGAAAATCACGTTCTGGGGTGTCCTAGTTGCCATTGCCCTTGGCGGCTGGTTTTTATCTTCAGAACGTAAGGAAACAGAACGAGAAGACGAGAATGAAGATACGCTTGAAGAAGAAAAGAATGAAGCGAATGATTTTTAACTACAAAATAACAGGTGCCTGACTTGGCACCTGCTCTTTTTATGCGTTTTGAAACGCTTCTCTTATTTCATTCATCCGCTTTTTATTCACACCCATATCTGAGTATCCGGTCCGAGAAGCGGAACGAAAATGAATATTTTCGCTTGCTGTATCAATGTAAAATTCGATATCATCAACGAATTTAAACAGCTTTGACTTCTCCTCCGCTCGTATGTAGTGGGTATCTGCTTCTACAATTTCGGTACGCTTTCGATTGGTTAGGATTGTTTTTAACTTTGTTAATGCTTCTTCTGCCGTCCCGTTATACGGAATTGGCTTCATCCCATGCTTCTCATCAGTACTTTGACTCGATACGCAGTTTGGTTTATCTGGACAGGGAGCAAGTTTCCCTTCTTTCACGCCTAATTGTTCTGAACTCACTTCGATCGCCTCCATTAATCTTTTCTATTCTATCTATACCCTATCGCTTCACCATTTGAACTTATTATGCCTTACAATGTCTTAAAAAAGCAGCACATTGATGTGCAATTTTCTCGTTTAGAACTCTCGTATAGCGTGAATAGTACTCGTGTGATCAAAAAAACAGGATTTTAATCTTTGAAGGAGGCAATATTGTGAGTAGACCAGTAGTACGTGAATATCAAAACGATGAGAAACTAAAAAGTGATATCGAGGAGCTAAGCAATATCGGCGTCTCAAAAGATGACATCTACGTGCTTTCCCATGACGACGACCGTACAGAGCGCGTTGCAGACGGCGTTGATGCGAACACGATTGGCAAAAAAGAAATGGGGCTTAGCAGCCTGAAGAACGTATTTAGTAAAAAAGGCGACGAACTGCGAAGCAAAATGCAAGAAATCGGATTTTCGAAAGAAGAATCTGAGCGCTATGAAGAAGAAATGGATAAAGGTAAGATCTTCTTGTTTGTAACGGATACAGATAAAGTAACAGAGTGGAAGTAAGGGATAAGCAAAAGCTGCTGATTCGGTTTGAATCAGCGGCTTTTTTTGCGTTGGTGAAAGTAGCATAGGGGTCAGGCACGAGCCTGACCCCTACCGCTTTAAAGCATTACACTTATATTCCTATTATTTACTGTGCCCCCATTAATCCAATCTTGAAAATGAATCGTAATCACTTCTTCCCCTCCCGCTATCACCGTTTTAAATAATCGTTCTTTCGGGTTCATCATGACAGTATGAAGCGTTCCAAAGAGATTGTCGTAATCTCTAAAAAATAGGGAGGAAGCTGGATTTCTAAATTCATCAAACCATTCCTCCATTTCAACAAACGGTTGATTTTCTAGATAGGTTAATCGTTGAATTGAGCTTTCTGATGCCTGAGGCGAGTTAGACTTTTGAAAATGATTTGTGCAATAAAGCGTTTCTTTACGTCTCACATCGCTACCCGAAGGTCCAATTTCAACAACCGCTGATTGACCTGAATCATCCGTTAGTGAGTAATTATACTCATCAGCATGGGGCCTCGATAAGACTCGATCGAAACTTTTAGATCACTCACTCTTTTTCTCCTTGTAAACCTTTAATAATTCTTCGACAGAAATCCCGTCAATCGTCATACCTTCAACCTCAGACTTCTCGATTTTCACACCTTTTAGGTTACAATCAGTCAGCGTGCTTCCATGTAGATCACATTTTTCAAAAAGAATCGGCATGTGCTCTTCTCTTCTTCCCGCTGCAAGATGATCTTCAGGGGGTAAGCCGATATTTCGAAAAACCGCACCACCCATTTGCGCATCCTCAACTTTTAAGTCACTAAGATCAATATCTCGAAATGAAATTCCACTCATATTGATGTTCTTAAATGTTGCTTCAACCATATATGCATCCGAAAAGTTCGATTGAGCTAAGTTTGAATTCATAAAGTTGGCGCCCGTTAACTCCACTTGATCAAATAAGGCACTGCGAAGACGCAATTCTTTAAATACTTTCCGTTCAAATTCATCTCTAACGTTCTGCTCACTTAAGTTCTTTTCTACCAACTCATTCATCTCCTTTTTCATCTTCACTCTAGCTCTTCGGATTCGACTTTCAATTGCAGAGGTGGAGCAAGCTAACATGGAAGCAATCTCTGCCATCGAGTACCCGCCCATGTAATGAAGCACAACAGCAGTTCGAACATCTTCCTTTAGCTCATAAAGCACTAGCCAAACAAGATCGCTTGTTTCTGTTTCTTTGTTTTCAAGGAAATGAACAAGTGCCTTTTCTTGAAAGGACTGTTCCATCACCTGTACTATCCGCTTTCGTTGTCTTTTTAAATCCAGACTTAGATTTCGAGCAATACTCGTTAACCAACTACCTATTTTCTCTGGGTTATCCAGCGAACGGCGCTTCAAGTAGGCTTTTATAAAGGCTTCCTGCGCAACATCCTGGGCGAGATGGTAGTCTCCAAGAACACTATAAGAAACCGCATAGAGCGCATTCGCATAGCGACTTACCACCTCCCGAAACCCTTCTTCTGTCTGCCATTCTACAATTGATTCAGTCAACTTCTTTCACCTCACTAGAGCTTTCACTTATATAGACGTTTCCCATCCATTGATTCCGTCAATAAACCGAAACTTTTTTCTTTTTGGCTTTGTCTTTTATAGGAGGACAAATGTATGTATCGGGGGTCAGAGAGGAGCCAGACCCCCCTTCAAAAAATAAGTTCTTCGCTCGTCTCCCTCCGCATATATTTGTAGGGCAATAAAAATATTTCTTTCAAAGGGAGTGCTGATATGTTGGATCGAACATTGCTTTTCGTAGCCGCTATGATTGCTGGGTTTGCATTACTTCGTTTGTCTGAAGCAGATTCATTCCTCGAGAGTCTTAATCCGGTCTTCGAAGTTGTTGGCTTTCTAGCAGCGCTGCTATTTGCACTTGTCTTGATCTACAAAGGCATCATGGCCATTTTACCTCGGAAAGTGTAACCGCTTTCCACTCCTGAAAGAAACGAAAAGCGGGATCGCTATGATCCCGCTTTTTGCGTTATTCTTTTGGTGCAATCATATCTTCTGGACGGACGATCTCATCGAACTGCTCGGCTGTCAGAAGGCCGCTCTCAAGAGCAGATTCACGTAGCGTTGTACCGTCTTCATGCGCTTTTTTCGCAATTTTCGCCGCGTTTTCATACCCGATATGCGGGTTCAATGCTGTAACAAGCATAAGCGAGTTTTTCAAGTAATCTTGAATCACTTCTTCATTTGGCTCAATGCCTACTGCACAATTATCGTTAAAGGACTTCATTCCGTCTGCGAGTAAACGCGATGACTGAAGGAAGTTATAAATGATAACTGGCTTAAAGACATTTAGTTCAAAGTTACCCTGACTCGCTGAAAAACCAATTGTTGCATCATTTCCCATTACTTGCGCTGCTACCATCGTAAGCGCTTCGCTCTGCGTAGGGTTAACTTTACCTGGCATGATTGAGCTCCCCGGCTCATTTGCTGGAATAGTCAGTTCACCAATACCACAGCGCGGTCCACTTGCAAGCCAGCGTACATCATTTGCGATTTTCATCAGATCAGCCGCAAGTGCTTTTAGCGTTCCGTGAACGTGAACAATTTCATCATGGCTCGTGAGGGCGTGGAATTTATTTTCAGCTGACGCGAACGTCTTGTCCGTCATGTTGCTAATTTCTTCCGCTACCATGTCGCCGAACTTCGGATGAGCATTAAGCCCCGTTCCTACCGCTGTTCCACCAATCGCCAGCTCCTTCATATATTTCACACTTTCAAGAAGCATATTCTCACACTTCACAAGCATACGATGCCAGCCGCTAATTTCTTGACCAAGCGTCAGTGGCGTTGCATCTTGAAGGTGCGTACGTCCAATTTTAATAATATGTTCATTGTCCTGCATTTTTTGATAGAGAGTTTCTTTCAGCTCAATAAGAGCTGGATACAGATGATCCTCAACAGAAAGAACAGCCGCAACGTGCAGCGCTGTTGGGAACGTATCATTGGAAGATTGGGACTTATTCACGTCATCATTTGGATGAATACGTTCTTCACTTCCCTGTTCTTGTAAAAGTTCATTCGCACGAAATGCGAGCACTTCATTCATATTCATGTTGGACTGCGTTCCACTTCCAGTCTGCCATACAACGAGTGGGAAGTGTTCATTATGATCGCCATTAATGACTTCATCCGCTGCCTTCACAATGGCTTCAGCTTTCACATCTTCAAGCTTACCAAGACGCTGATTTGCGAGCGCTGCGCCCTTTTTCAACATCGCAAATGCTTTTACTACTTCAAGCGGCATTTGCTCATTGCCTATTTTAAAGTTCTGTTTGCTTCGTTGCGTCTGTGCACCCCACATTTTATCTGCTGGTACTTTGATTTCTCCAATTGTGTCTCGTTCAATTCGATAATCCATTGTGATCCTCCTTCAGAGTATAAGCTAACAGGTTCCACTTCGATAAAAAAAAGAGAAGTCCTTTCTCTTCAAATAAATTTCTCATTATGACGACGCTTTCATCATAACACACTCTCCTAATACCGGGAATCAGGAGATACGAGCATTTTTCATAGAAAAAGCCGCTCATACGCTGAGCGACTTCTTAAGCATTTGCAACTTCTTTTTTCTGATCGTCTTGCTTAATAATAAACTGTAGCGTAAGTAACGCGATAAACAGCCCAAGTCCAAATAGATCCGTTGAACCCTCAGGATAGATGAGCATAACGCCTGCCGCTACAGCTGCGATTCGCTCAACAATATGTGTGCGACGGTACCAGTAACCAATCATACCTGCGCCAATGCTGATCATACCTGTTAACGATGTAAATAGTACCCAGAGAAGGCTTTGCCACGTCGTATCAATCATCATAAGCTCAGGTGAGAGCACGAAAATGTAGGGAATGATAAACGCGGCAATCGCGAGCTTAGCGGATTGCACGCCTGTTTTAAGAGGCTCTCCCCCCGACACCCCTGCTGCCGCAAATGCTGCAAGCGCAACCGGCGGTGTAATGTCTGCGACAATTCCGAAATAGAACACAAACATATGCGCTGAGAGCTCAGGTACAGATAATACGATTAAAGCCGGAGCCGCAATCGTCGATGTAATCACATAGTTTGCCGTCGTGGGTGATCCCATTCCGAGAATAAGCGAGGCGATCATTGTAAAGAAAAGCGTGAGCAACAAATTTTCCCCCGAAAGAGATACGAGGCTATTCGCGAGCTTTAATCCGAGTCCGGTAAGCGTCACGACACCAACAATCATACCCGCTGCAGCCGTTGCAGCCGCTACACCTAAGGCCGTTCGCGCACCGTTCGCAAGAGCATCAATAAAATCACCAATTCCCATGCGCGTTTCTTTATTAATTGCTCCTACAATTATGGCAGATAAGATTGCATAAAGAGCCGCACGCGTGACGGACGTCCCTGACATTAAGAAGAAAATAACCGCAACGATCGGAAAAAGAAGATAAATCCGAGCGAGCACGGCTTTTCGATTTGGCATTTCATCTTCCGTTAATCCCCGTAAGCCAATTCGCTTTGCTTCAAAATGAGTCATAATCCAGATTCCAGTAAAATAAAGCAAGGCTGGAATTGTGGCGGCTTTCGCAATTTCCCAATACGTAATACCTCCGATAAATTCCACCATAAGGAATGCCGCAGCGCCCATAATCGGTGGCATGAGCTGCCCACCAGTTGAAGCCGCTGCCTCAACACCACCAGCGAACTCTTTTCGGTATCCGAGTCGCTTCATCATTGGGATTGTAAACGATCCGGACGTAACAACGTTCGCAACCGAGCTTCCGCTAATCGTTCCTTGAAGCGCACTTGAGAAGATCGCTACCTTGGCAGGACCACCAACACGCTTTCCTGCAATGACTAAAGCGAGATCATTGAAATACTGCCCAACCCCCGTTTTGACGAGAAAAGCGCCAAAGAGAAGGAAGAGGAAAATGAAGGTTGAAGACACCCCGAGCGGCGTTCCTAAAATTCCTTCTGTCGTATAGTACATGGATCGAATAATCCGATCGATGCTTAACCCGCGATGCTGTAGAAATCCAGGCATATATGGGCCAAGGTATGCATAAAGCAAAAAAATTGATGTAATAATTGTGATGGGCAAGCCTACAACACGACGAGTGGCTTCTAGCACAAGTACGATCGCAAGGAAACCGACGATTAAATCGAGCGTTGTTAAACGCCCAACTCTGAAAACAAGTTCTTCGAAGTTTAGCGGCCAGTACATTCCCACGTACACGCCAATTATTGCAAGAAGCCCATCATACCAGGCTACTTGAAATCTTCCTTTTGTTTTATTACGCAGCTTCTTTTTGGAAGCTGGGAATAAAAGAAAAATAAGGCCGAGCGCAAATGCTAAGTGAATGGAACGCTGCAGCTGGGCTGTGAAAACGCCAAATATGGCTGTATAAAGCTGAAATACAGAAAAACCTACAAGCCCGGCAAGAGCGATCCATCCAATAATACCCGTCAGCCTTCGATGCCCTGCTTCAGGATCGAATTTCGCCATTAGTTCCTGCGTTTGTTCGTCTGTCATCTGCTCTTTATCTTCCTTCGTTTTCGGAGGCTGATCTTTCTCACTCAAGTACGTTCACTCCTTTCATCCATTGCCATAAACTAATGTTTTCTGATTCAAGATGAAGCCATGATCCTGGTTCGATAATCCGACTTAATTCAATTTCTTTATCTTGTACAAGAAGGACGTGGTTGGCTACAACCTGTCCTGTTCTAAGGTCAATAAACGGAAACTTCCGGTTCATATCTTTGATTTTATATCCCTCTTCATCTTGGACAAAGCGTTCTCCTGCATCTGCGTGAGAAGGCATCCCGATCGCGAAATTCTCATACGCCAGTTCATACTGCACGATTTCACCTGATTCCGATACATAATACGATTCCTGCACCGGCGTTTTGTGAACGGAGTGTGTGTAGCGAATGTCAAAGTTCGCTGGATCATCTTCAAATGGCACATAGGCAATTACTTTCCCGGACTCTCCCTTTTCAAGAGCCACTACAGGAAAAAACGGATAAAGAAAAACGATTAAGATGAGTACAAGGGCGATCGACGTTTGATACATAAACTGTTTTGTTGAATCAGAAGGTTTCATCGTAAGAAGACGCAGGCTTTTCACCTGCGTCCGTCACATCCTTTTTTATAAATTCTTACTTACTCGACACCTTTTTCATCAAAATATTTCTTTGCACCAGGATGAAGATCAATGCCAACACCCTCTAGTGCGGAATCTGCTGTAATGAACTCCCCTTTTGCATGGGTGATTTTATCAGAGTTATCAAAGATCGCTTTCGTCACTTGATACACGTAATCTTCATCAAGATCTGAGCGAGCAACGAGCATCGCAAGAACGGCAACTGTTTTCACATCGCTCTCAAGGCCGTATGTTCCGCTTTTCACCGTATCTTCTGCATAGTACGGGTGCTCTTCAATCAGCTTATCGATTTTATCTTGTTCGATTGGTAGGATGGTTACCTGCTTTTGTGCAGATAGTCCTTCGACTGCGCCTGTCGGTGTCCCTGATGTAATAAAGGCCGCGTCAATTGTACCGTCTTGAATACCTTCTGTTGACTCATCGAATGCAAGGTGCTGCGCATCGATATCGTCCATTGTGATGTCATGAGCTGCGAGCACTTGCTCCGCATTTGCGTATGTTCCACTTCCTGGGGCTCCAACCGATACTTTTTTCCCTTTTAATTCATCTACAGAGGCAATGCCGCTCTCCTCAAGCGTTACGATCTGAATTGTTTCAGGATAAAGCGTTCCAATTGCCTGGATATTGTCTACTTTTCCATCTTCAAACATCAGTTCACCGTTTGTTGCATAAGCTGCGATATCTGTTTGCGTAAACGCAACGTCTGCATCACCATCTTGGAGGATCTGCATGTTTTCAACAGAAGCACCAGAGGACTGAGCATTTGCACTTTCAATATCTGTTTCATCTTGAATAATATTCGCAAGCTCTCCACCTAAAGGAAAATAAGTTCCTCCCGTACCACCAGTCAGTAAACTTAGCTCTGAAGGGGATCCGTTCGCTTCTCCTTCTGAATCAGACCCTCCACAAGCACCGAGTATCATTGCCATCGATAACACGACGACAAACAAACTCATCAACTTTTTCTTTCCCATGCCATTCTCCCCCTTCAATAATTAGAAAATTTCAAATTTACTATACCATATTGTTCCTGCAATTGGTACAGGCTGTTCAATTACAACGCCTCACACTAAATCTGTACTAATACAAAAAAATCCACGTTTCTACTTCATTCGTTTTTTTTCGACTAGAAATCTTGGTTAAATTTCTGTCGAAAGAACACGAAATCATGTAAAAACATGGATTTCATTTTGTAGTTTTTTATCAATTTAATCAGATATTTTCCAGTTTTGCAGTGTTGCTTGTCGAACCATCGTCTCAGGGGTAAAAATAAATGTCCATGGTACAGCTGTGTTCGCTTGCACCGTTAGCTCGTGAGTAAAACGCTTCTCCGCTATAAGCGTATTCTGTTCAAAATATGACAGCAAACGGTCTTCGAGCTTCCAGTCATCTCTGCCATTTACGATACAGACAGATGCGAGTAAATCATTTCGGTGGTTGAGCGCAATCCGAACGGGTATAAACTGTAACTTGCCCTCTTGTATCGGATGCTTTGCATAAATGTCCTGATACATTTTACGATCGCGGTCCGCAATCGTACGATCCCACTTTTCCTCAAAGATCAGCGTCACGTTTATTCCCCCTACTTTTGTACCTTTTCTCTTTCTCCACTAAAATTGACAGATCATCAATCACATCATTTAAAGATAATAATTCAAAAATTACAATCATCTTTCCGGTAAAATGATGTCGCGGATCAGTTGTTTCATCCCTAGTGTCATCCAGATCGTGAAACAACTGATCAAGTTTTTCAATGCTTTCCAAATGAGCTTCTGAATTCTGGACAGAAGGATTGTGAAACGCTTTTGAAATCGAACGACCTGCTTCAATAATAATACGATGATCGTCTTGATCAATTGTGTTTTTCGTATCGGTAAACAACATATTGCCAAGATGGTAAAGGATCTTCTGCAAGTATTCGAGTTTTTTTAGAACAACTGAAAAACTACGCACTTCATGAATGCTGTGCCTGCGATATTTCCACTCTTCTCGCTGATATGAAATCAATTTATACGTTCGTTCAAGATCGCGACTTAATCGCTGGTAAACAAGTGTCTGTCTTTTAGCATGGGGCAGATCAATGATAATTTGGTCTAATAAATCACCTGCATTCTTGTACAGACGCTTCACAGCCTGATTAATCATCGTATGGAATTTAGGGGGCATGACAAAATAGTTAACAGCCGTTGAAACGACAATGCCGATTAACGTCGTACTGAGTCTACCCACAAAAGAGGTCATATAATCGCCTGTTGTATCTGGAATCATCGCCACAGCTGTGAGCGTTGCGACGAGCATCCCGTCATCAAGCCCAAGCTTATGACAGGCGATTAGCGTGAAGGTTGCGGCTAACGCAAACGTGAAGGGCGATTGATGTAAAAAAGATTCAAACAGCATCGCAAATCCAGCACCGATCGCCGCGGCAGGAAAGCGCACAAGTCCTTTTTTAATGGAATCAGATGCCGTCGGTTCAACTGTTACTATCGCAGTAATGACCGCAAAAAGAACAGGTAGTCCAAGCGCATCACAAATCCAGGCGGTTAGAAATGCCGCCAGTCCTGTTTTTAAAATACGTCCACCAACAAATTTGAATACTTTATGCTTTATGTCTATCATTCGTATCAGTCCGTTTCTATTCCTTCATTATAACGTACGCTCATGGTTTACATGAACCCATTTTCCACTTATTGTTTAATTAATTCGGATAGAAGGAGAGCGGTTATGAATCAGTATGCTGGCATTGACTTATCAGGACCATCAAACACGAAAGATACGTCACTAGCGATTTTCGAGGGAAACGCTGCACAGCTTTCGTTTGTGCGGCTATTTGAAGGCGCTACGGATGAAAAAATCTACGAGCAATTCAGAGGCAAAAAAAATGTCACGATCGGAATAGATGCGCCACTTTCCTATCAACCAGGTGGCGGCGATCGTCCATCCGACCGTGCCCTAAGACAGCGGATTGTGAACGCCGGGATGCGAAGCGGCTCAATTATGACACCTACCATGACGCGGATGGTGTATTTAACATTAAGAGGGATATCGCTCTCCAGAGGTCTTGAAGCGAATGCACATATCGTTGAGGTTCATCCTGGAGCTGCGATTGGATTACGCGCGCGTTTAGAAGCCGTTCTCGCCTACAAAACAGACATTGACTCACGCTATGAGCTAAGAAACTTTCTCGAGAGCGAAGGGATGACCGGAATTCCAGAAAAAGCGCTTCAGTCCTCGCACTCTTTTGATGCCTGCCTGGCTGCGTATGCTGCCTGGAAATGGCATGAAAGAAAATCAGAGTTTCTCTATCAAGCGGAACCCCCGTTTCACCCATTTGATATGAGTTGTTAACATAAGAAGCTTTTGACATACAAAAAAAACCCTGCGTACTAGTTACGTAGGGTCTCATCAAAGACTTTTGGAACGACGTCGCGAACGACAATATAAAATATTCCTATAAAAAATGCTGTAATTGCCATCGCAAATGAAGGAAACACATCCCACTCACGGTCCATGCCCCACCCACTGAGCATCGCTCCTGAAAACGTGCCAATCATATAGCAAAACGGAATCCACCATTTCATTTTGACGATCACCTCAGAAATGATATACCCCGTTTCGACAATTTCCGAACCTTTTTTAGAGCATTTTCTCGATATCTTCCTTTAGATTAACCGGCTCAGTCTTCGGTTCATAGCGTTTTACAACTTCACCATTTTGATTTACGAGAAACTTCGTAAAGTTCCATGGAATATTACCGTGTTCGATCCCTGGCGCTTCGTGCGTTAAATACTTGTATAAAGGATGAGCATTTACGCCGTTCACATCGACTTTAGCGAACATTGGAAAACTGACGCCATAGTTTATTGAACAGAATTCCTCTATATCTTCCTTCGATCCAGGTTCCTGCTCGCCAAACTGGTTACAAGGAAATCCGAGGATTTCAAAATGCTTGTCTTCAAGCGACGTATACAGCTCCTGAAGCCCTTCATATTGTGGCGTTAACCCACATTTGCTTGCCGTATTGACAATAAGAAGAACCTTTCCGCTATATTCTGAAAGCGGCATTTCTTTCCCTTGAAGCGTTTCTGCAGTGAATGAATGGACACTCATGTTATCCCTCCTAGTAATTGCCTCACCCCACTTTTATCATAGTTCTGAATAGAGTGCTAGCATTTAGCGCGCTCGTGCAATGATTCCATTATGCACCTTAATATAGCCGTGTCTCACAATATCCATGCCGTTCTCATAAGCATAGAGCCCCATCTGACGGATATCCATAAGCTCACGATAGGTGTGATTCATCATATCAGCCATGACGTGATAATAAATACGCGACTTCATTTGATTGCGAGGCGTTGTCATGATCACATACCCATTATCCTTCACAAACTTTCGATGCCAGTCGAGTATCGCTGGTTTATGCTCATCAGGGACATGCTCAAGCAGACCAACGCTCAACACAATATCAAACTCTTTATGAAAATCGAGGTCGCGGATGTCTTTTACAAGATAGCTAATATTCATCTGATCTTTGTACCAAACTTTCGGACCACCAGTTTGTGGATTTGCACCGAGAAAAGGATACGAATTTGGAAAATGACCAAAACGATCTGTTTTACAAAACGCATCATAGTCGACCATAACAACTTCTCCACCTGGATACATCGCATGAAGCTGCATCGCCTCATATCCCTCCGCAGCGCCAAGAAAGAGAATACGAGGGTTTTTCACATCAAGCCCTTCAAAAAGAGCCCGCTTTCCTCTCGGATCCCAGATGCCATCTTCTATTCGGTGTACATAGTTCCAAAGGGACAGGCGAACCATCTCCCCTAGCCCATGCTTCACATCGCGGAGATGAAACCCTTTGAAACTATCTTTTAGAGACGCTTTTAACCGCTGCTGTTCAGCTGGAACATCCTGCATGAACAGGTTATGGAACGAGCGGTTAAAGTACTCCCAAGACGTTTTGACCGGCATATCCTGCTCATGCTCCGCTTCCCACTCTTTCCGTTCTTTTGCAAGCTTCTTTACTTCAAATGGCCTTCCTACCTGTTTCCATGACAATTCTGACCAGTCACGAACAACATTGGCATTTACAAAACGATCCAACTGTTCATTACGAGGATTTCTTAAATCAACGCGATAGCTTGGCATGAGCGCTGTGTACTCAAAGTCCTGTTCAGAAAAAGGGTGTTCGGGCGTTATTGAAGCAAGTTCCAATTGCGTCACTCCCCAGTTTTTGTTTATTTTCTCACGGAAGCGCTTTCATTACAAATGTTTTCCGAATTATTAGACGTATTTTTCTTAAGAAAAGAACCCATTCTGGTGATATAATAAGAAGATTAATAATGCAGGAGTTGGAAAATAATGAAGATTGTTGTAAGTACGTTAAATGCGAAGTTTATTCACACATGCCTCGCGTTACGTTACCTAAAAGCCTCCGCTGCCCCTGACTACGATGTACAGATGGCAGAATATACGATTAAAGACCCCATTATGAATATCGTTAGTGATCTTCACACCATGAAACCTGATGTGATTGGCTTTAGCTGCTACATCTGGAACATTGAGGAGACCATTCCTGTTATTGAAATGTTAAAAAAAGTGAATCCTTCCCTTACGATTGTACTTGGCGGACCAGAAGTGTCATATGATGTGTATGAGTGGCTTGATCGCATTCCACAGGCCGACTACATTGTTATGGGAGAAGGAGAAGTGACGTTTAAAGAACTTCTTCACTCTATTGAGACCGGAAGCTCTGTTGAAAATGTAAAAGGAATCGCTTATCGAAAAGATGGAGAGAACCAGATTAATCCACCAGCACCAAAGCTTAGCCTAAGCGAAATTCCATCTCCGTTTCGATTCGAAGAAGATCTTGCTGATCTCGGTCGTCGCGTCACTTATGTGGAAACGAGTCGCGGATGCCCGTACTCCTGCCAGTTCTGTTTATCTTCAATTGAAGTCGGCGTTAGATACTTTCCTGTCGAACGAATGAAGGAAGAGCTGCGCTTCTTAATGGACAACGGCGCAAAGACGATTAAATTTGTGGATCGAACCTTTAACATTAGACGAAATTATGCAATCGATATGTTCCAATTTCTTATTGATGAACATCGCCCTGGCTGCGTCTTCCAGTTTGAAATTACCGCTGACATTATGCGTCCTGAAGTACTCGAATTTCTCAACCGTGAAGCTCCGCCCGGTCTCTTTCGCTTTGAGATCGGAATTCAATCTACAAATGACGCAACAAATGAACTCGTGATGCGGAAACAAAATTTTGAAAAGCTCGCTAGAACGGTGACGATGGTAAAAGACGGGGGTAAAATTGATCAGCACCTTGATTTAATCGCTGGCCTTCCCGAAGAAGATTACGCTTCGTTTCGTAAAACATTTAACGACGTCTTCTCATTTCGTCCTGAAGAGCTTCAACTCGGCTTTCTAAAAATGCTTCGTGGCACTGGTGTACGACTGAGTGCTGAGAAACACGGCTATCTATACATGGACAATGCCCCATATGAAATTCTCGGTAATAACGTCCTTTCTTTTGATGACGTTATTCGCATTAAACAGGTTGAAGATGTGCTCGAAAAATACTGGAATGATCACCGAATGGATGCAACGATTGAATATCTTGTAACGGAGGTTTTTTCATCGCCATTTGATTTCTTCCAGGCATTTGGTAGCTATTGGGAAGGAAAAGGCTGGTCTCGTATCGGCCATCAGCTTGAAGATCTTTTCCGACGGCTCGCTGATTTTATTAAGATGCATGCGCCTCATCACCATGAACATGTATCCACACTAATGAAAATCGATTATTTATCAAACTCAAAGCAAAAACCACGAACCGTCTGGTGGAGCGACCGGTTAGAAAAAGAATCAGAAGCTACGTTATTGAAGCTTGTTAGCGAACAACCCGCTATCCTTGGCTCTTCCTACCAATCAGTCAGTCTATCAGAGCGAGAGCTTCATAAGCATACTGTCATTGAACTTTTACCTCGTTCTATAAATGGGCAAGCAGAGCAAACAATTTTACTTGTTCACTATCATCCAAAGACGAATGAACGGAACTTATATTATGGAAAACTTCCTGCCGATTCTTCTATTGCGATGTAGATTCACAAAGGCATTTCGATGTTTTCGAAATGCCTTTTCCATTGAGTAGATGTCCCAAATAAAGGATTTTATCGATTCAAGACGAATAGGATAACTAACCAAGCCGGAGGATAGGCCGGTAAATAATGGAGGGATAGCATGAGACTATTAGAAATGGATGCCCTGTCCCTGTCGAAGAAGATTTCCAGACGCGAAATTTCGTCGTACCATGCTGTTCGTACGTATATTAATCATTTAAATACGATTAATCCTATCCTGAATTGTCTTGTAGAAGATCGCTTTAATGAAGCGATCGAAGAAGCAAAAAAAGCCGATTATACCCTTACGACTGGAGAAGCTAAAGGCCGATTATTCGGTGTTCCAATTAGTGTTAAAGAATGTTTCCATGTCAAAAACATGGCGACAACGGGTGGCCTGAGCTATCGAGCAGGCTCACGAGAAAAGGAAGATGCTGAAGTTGTGAAACGACTTCGGGCAGAAGGCGCCATCCTATTAGGAAAAACGAATACACCTGCCCTTTGTTTTTGTCAGGAAACCGATAACAAGCACTACGGTCGAACGAATAATCCGTGGGACGTGACTAGAACCGCTGGGGGATCAAGTGGTGGAGAAGGTGCTTTAATCGCATCAGGGGGTGCCGCAGTTGGACTTGGAGCTGATATTGGCGGTTCAATTCGATTCCCCTCTCACTTTAATGGCATTGTCGGCTTTAAATCCGGCAATCGCCAAGTATCACAGGAAGGAAATTTTCCTTACATCGATAAGCCCGAGCAGGAACGCATGCTTGGTATCGGTGCCATGAGTAAGTCCGTCCAGGATGCAAGATTAATTAATGAGATTATTGCTTACAAACCGCCATCAGCGCGAAATCTCGATGATTTTAAGCTTGTCTATCCTGTTCCTCATCACCGCTATCCAATTAATCGAGAAACCTTTCAGTTGATTGCTAGCATCAGAGACGCGTTTGATGGAGAACTTGCTGAGGAACAGGCAAATCCTCCTTTCTTTGAAGAAGCGGCTCATATGTGGCAACAAATGATGTCCGTTGATGGTGGGGCAGATATGGCCAAACTCATGTCAGACAATGAAAAAGCTAGTCCGTTCAGTGAGTTTATGAAAGAAAAGCTCTTCCGAAGTTCAGATGTCCATTCTTACCTTTCTTGGGCGCTCATCGGCACAAAACTTTTTAAACCGAATCAAAAACAAATGAAACAAATTCATGCTTCACTAAAACGTGGAGATGAACTACTAGACGATTACTTGGATGACCGCATTTTAATTATGCCTGTTTATCATTCTCCAGCACCCCTTCATGGAGAGCTATATCAAGAGCTGTTCTCCATTCGGAAAACCTTTTTAAACTATATGCCCTACATTGCTTATGCGAATGTATGGGGACTCCCTTCCCTGACCATACCAATTGGAATGAGTAAGGAAGGGCTCCCGATTGGTGTACAGCTCGTAAGTCGGGTTGGTCATGAAGAGGCGCTCTTTCAGCTAGGTGAACAGATTGAGCAGCGCATCGGTGGTTATCAACGCTGTCAGAAACACGATTCTAAAAAAGAAGAGGTTGAGGCAGAGCTCGTTTAAGTTGTCGGGAGGATTGACTACGAATTGTTTACGAATCAACACACAAAGCCTTATTTTGCCATTATGATCGCTATTTTATTTATTTCCACTTCCGCTGTCATCGTAAAGCTCGCTTCAGCACCAGCTGCAGTCATAGCGATGTACCGACTTGTTTTCGCGATTCTGATCATGTTGCCACTTGTGCTACGAAATTATCGGAATTCATTTAGACAAATTAAAAAATCAGATTGGGGATTTGGTAGTCTTGCGGGCATCAGTCTCGCATTTCACTTTATCCTCTGGTTTGAGTCATTAAATTACACGTCTGTCGCAAGTTCAGTCGTTCTTGTTACACTGCAGCCATTGTTTGCCTTTATCGGAACGTATTTGTTCTTTAAAGAAAAACTCACCCTTCTAGCGATTGCTGGAGGGGTGACCGCTGTGGCAGGATCGATTGTTATCAGCTGGGGTGATTTTCGAATAAGTGGAATGGCCCTATGGGGAGATCTTCTTGCCCTTACTGCCTGTGCAATGGTTACCGGCTACCTTCTATTTGGACAAAACATTCGCAAGCGTTTGGACCTTATCCCCTATACGTTCATTGTGTATGGCATCGCAGCACTGACCCTTATCCTCTATAACATACTATTACGCTACCCTTTCTTTTCGTATCCTACTTCAGACTGGGGATACTTCCTTTTACTCGCCATCTTCCCTACGTTGCTTGGGCATTCACTACTGAATTGGGCAGTAAAGTGGGTAAGCGTGAATGTAATTTCAATGAGTATTCTATTTGAACCGATCGGCGCTAGTATTCTCGCGTATTTTATCCTGGGAGAGAAACTGCACACGATGCAATGGATCGGTGGCGGGATTATCATTACAGGTCTGTATCTTTTTATTAGAAGCTATAAAACTAAAAGAAAACCGAAAAAATAGCCAGGCGCGCCCCTCAAGGGCGCGTCTGGCTATTTCGACATCATTCGAGCTAAAGCGGGCAGTGCCTGTCACCTCGCCTTTGGACACGTCTTACAGCATGCGCCACCTTCTGAGATTTGATCATACAAGCAGCACGTGCGGCGGAAGCGGATTGGTCCGCTATCTCTCTCTACTTTTTCTGAATAATACGGCATGAACGGGTTCGCACCGCATGTAAAACTTGTGCAGTTAAACTCTTTCAACAGGTAATGAAAATCTTCTTTCGCTCGCCTTACCTGCTCCGCATTCCCTTCGGAAGGAATGAGTGTTTCATAGACCCAAAAAAGGTAAATCGCCGCATTTTCCCAAAGAATCGCTGCGGATAGTTTCGTTGTTTTCACCATCGTTTCTACGAATGGAGCAAGATTCTCATTGATGAGCTTATTCGCAAGCTTTGCTCTAATATCCGCCCGCTCCTTTTCACTTCTCTTCAACGAATTCGGAATTGTTACCTGCATCACCGCCGCCTGCGTATTCATGTCAATCTCCAGCTCATCCGGTCCGGCAAGAATCGGTTTATCCCACATCGTAAAGGCATATAGAATCGGCGCTAATGTCATAAACCCATATCGCTTCATAAACTGTGACCCTGCGACAATCACTGATGGAAAATGGCCTTCTGACACAAGTCGTTCAAGTAACGCTTTTAACTGTTCGGAATCCAAAAGTTGTTGAGCAGTGTGTTCCCCTTTTCCACCAAACGTAAGGCGCAATTGCTCTAACTTCTCTTTCTCCTCTCTGCTAAATACCAGTTGCTCTTGCACGATGAACCTTCCTCCCTTTACCATGCGGCACACAAAGTGGCGTCCCAAATAGTGGATCTTCAATAATGTCACACTGAAGGCCAAATACACGTTCCACAAGATCAACATTCACAATGTCTTCAGGCTTCCCCTGGTCATAGATGCCTTTATCTTTTACTGCAATCACATGATCCGCGTAGCGACACGCCAGATTTAAATCGTGCAGCACCATCAAAATTGTCCGGTTATCTTCTTTATTTAATTCAAAAAGTAAATCGAGCACTTCTACTTGATGCGCGAGATCGAGATATGTTGTCGGTTCATCTAGCAAAATAATGTCTGTATCTTGAGCAAGGGTAAGGGCAATCCACGCACGCTGACGCTGGCCTCCGGATAGTGAATCGACATCGCGCTCTGCAAAGTCTTCCATATGCGTCGCCTTAAGTGCTTTTTGCACAGCAGCTTCATCTTCCTCTGACCACTGACTAAACCAGGATTGATACGGATAACGACCCTGTTTCACGAGCTGCAGAACCGTCAGTCCTTCAGGGGCGACAGGGGATTGGGGAAGAATGGCCATTTTCCGGGCAATTTCTTTCGTTGGCTTATTTGAGATCGCCTCTCCATCCAGAACGATGCCACCTGAATGCGGCTTTAAAAGACGGGCAAGACTTCGTAAAAGCGTTGATTTTCCGCAGCCATTCCCACCAATTAAAACGCTCATCTCTCCTTTTGGGATGAGTAAGTTCAGCTGATCAATGACCGTTTGTTCTCCATATCCAAGCGTTAAATCTTTCGTTTGCAGTGCGTACATGCCGCCACCTCCTTATTTGTTTCTCGAACGATACAATAAATAGATAAAATACGGTGCGCCAATCGCTGCCGTAAACACACCAGCCGGAACTTCAAGGGGTGAAAAAAGCGTGCGTCCAATTAAGTCTGCAATCATGACAAGCATGCTGCCGACAAGGGCTGAAACAGGAACAAGCACACCAAAAGAAGAGCCCACTAACTTTCTTGCAATATGTGGTGCCATTAAGCCAACAAAGCCAACGCCACCGGCGAATGCGACAGCCCCTCCCGCAAGCGCCGTACTGATTAAAAGGAGAACGATGCGGTCTTTTAAAAGCATAGCACCTGCTCCTTTTGCCACATCGTCACCAAGCTCTTGTAAGTTCACTCTTCTAGAGTAAACCATGAGCAAAATCATCAGGATGACAACCCACGGTAAGAGCGTAAGCACATCCTGTCCATTCGTTCCATGAACGCTCCCCGTAATCCAAATATTCGCATCAGATGCTCGATAAATTGGTCCAACGATCATTAATAGCGTTGTTAGTGCTTGCAGTAACGCCGTTAAGCCTATTCCAATCAGGACTAATCGAATCGGTGAAATGCCGTTTTTCCAAGATAAAATAAATACGAGAAACCCTGCTAAAACTGCTCCAGTGAAGGATGCAAGCGGCATCCACTGAATGCTGACTGTTAGCGCATTCGCCTTATCACTAAACACTGTTAAAAAGCCAATTGTCGCAAGCGCACCGCCCCAAGTGATACCGAGAATATCAGGAGAAGCAAGCGGATTTCGAATCATCCCCTGTAGGATCGCTCCTGACACGGCAAGAGCAGCTCCTGCTAAAATCGCCATGGCAATCCTCGGGAAGCGAAACTGTTTTACGACAAGCTTATTCATTTCATCACCATATCCAAACAGCGCCTTAACCACTTGGTCTGGTGTCATAAAAATCTCACCAAGACCGATACTAAGGAGCGCAGTTACAATAACCGCACCAACGAGTCCAGCGATCACCCATAACGCACGGCGATCGAGTAAAAAAGAAATAGCTTTCATTCGAAAGGAAGTGTATTTCATCATAGCTGTTTAAACTCCCTTCGAGCAATATATATAAAGAACGGTGTACCGATTACAGCTGTTAATACGCCCACAGGCGCTTCAAGCGGCAAAATAACATAACGCGCCGCAATGTCTGCAGATAGCAGTAGGATTGCGCCTAATATCGCACTATAGGGAATGACCCAGCGGTAATCCGGGCCAGTAAAAAAGCGAGCCACGTGCGGCACCACAATGCCGATAAATCCAATAGGCCCTGCTACGGCTACAGAACCGCCTGCAAGAAAGACAATGAAAAGTGCAGCAGCCGCTTTTACAAGAAGCGTACGTTGGCCTAGCCCTTTTGCGACATCTTCTCCGATGACGAGCGTATTAATTTTTGTACTGATAAGAAGTGCACCAATTAAGCCGATTCCAATATACGGGAGCACCGAATATAGCATGGCTAGACTACGTCCTTCAATCGACCCAGCAAGCCAAAAGAGAACGTCTTCAAGAGCCTTCTCATTTAAAACGAGCATACCCTGCGTTAACGAGGAGAACATCGCTGCCATCGCTGCACCAGCAAGCGTCAGCTTCATCGGCGTAAGTCCTTCTCTTCCAAGTGAGCCAAGTACATAAACGAGGATTGAGGCAAATGCCGCTCCAACAAACGCTAACCAGCTAAACGTCGTAAGTGAGGAAACGGAAAAGAACGTAACGGCAATCACAATGACAAAACTCGCCCCTGCATTTACGCCTAGAATTGATGGTGATGCGAGAGGGTTACGTGTAATTGCCTGCATGAGCGCACCCGCAACAGCGAGACTTGCACCCACAGCGGCGCCAATTAATGATCGCGGAACGCGATTTTCAATAATAATAATATGGGCATTGCTTCCATCGAATTGCGTAAACGCCCGCCAAGCCGTTGCCCATGTAATACTCGTTAGTCCATAAACAACGCTTGCCACCATCAACATCATGACAAGAAGTAAGCCAATCACAATCCCGAACCATTTTCGATTTACTGAATGTAATTTATGTGTCATAAAGGTTAATCCCTTTCTTCATCATCCTTTATAAGTGTAAAAAAAGAATGAAAACGTGTCAATGAATTTGAGAATCAATCTCATTTAACTATTGACTCTTGTGTGACAATTCAGTATGATTACATCGTAAATGAAAACGATTATCACTAACAAGGAGGAAATACATATGTTCAAAAAAAGTTGGCTCATCGTTTGCCTTGCAGCATTTATGGTTTTAGCTGCTTGTGGAACGAGCGGAAATAATGAAAATAGTAGCTCGGGTGAAAAACAGGAAGAGGAATCGACTCGTACAGTAACGCACGCGATGGGTGAATCAGAAGTTCCAGAAAATCCTGAAAAAGTTGTTATTTTAACAAATGAAGGAACGGAAGCTTTACTTGCAATGGATGTAAAACCTGTCGGTGCAGTGCAATCATGGCTCGGTGACCCTTGGTACGATCATATTTCGGACGACATGAAAGACGTTGAAGTTGTCGGAACGGAAAGTGAAGTAAACCTTGAAGCGGTTGCCGCATTAAAACCTGATCTCATTATCGGAAATAAGCTTCGTCAGGAAGACATTTATGATCAGCTTAGCGCAATTGCTCCAACAGTTTATTCCGAAACGTTAAAAGGCGACTGGCAGGAGAACTTCGAATTTTATGCCAAAGCACTAAACAAAGAAGATAAAGGCGAAGAAGTCATGAATGCCTATAGTGATCGCATTGATTCAATGAGCGAAGAGCTTGGTGATCAGCTAGACAAAAAGGTCTCCGTTGTACGTTTCCTAGCTGGCCAAACGAGAATTTACTACAAAGATTCTTTCTCAGGGGTTATTCTTGAGCAGCTCGGCTTTGCTCGTCCAGAATCTCAGCAAAAAGAAGATTTCGCTGAAGAAGTAACAAAAGAACGCATCCCAGAAATGGATGGCGACGTACTCTTCTACTTCACATATGAAGCTGGAGACGGTGAAGCGAATTCCACTGCCGAAGAATGGACGAATGATCCGCTTTGGAACAATCTTCAAGTTGTAAAAGACGGAAATGTTCATGAAGTAAGTGATGCGATTTGGAATACGTCCGGGGGCGTACTTTCCGCTAACTTGATGCTTGATGATATCAAAGACGTCTTTTTAGGTGAATAGCATGTAACGAAAGCTCGGCTAATGCCGGGCTTTTTTTGATTATCCTTTCACAAATAAGGGAATTGGTTCAGGAGAAGGTTTTCTTTTCGTAAGAAAGTGGCAAGAAGACAGGTTCTCATCAGGTATACTAATAGAAAGACATATAAGGAGGGGATAAATCGATGCCAAATGTCTGGACACATATTTTATTCGGTGAAGAAGCTGCGATGGAAGCCGGCATATGGAACACGATCAAAGGTGACCTGCCTTTCTTTCGACTTGGTGCTCAGGGACCCGACCCTTTCTTTTACCATAATTTCTGGCCGTGGAAAAAAAATAAGCCGGTGCAGGAAGTTGGTTCTGCTCTTCATCAAGATCATTGCGGCCCATTCCTCATGGAAATGATTGAATATGGAAAACAAGATGATCCGATGCTGCGAGCTTATATTCTTGGCTTTGTGACGCATCATATTCTGGATCGAAACACTCACCCCTATATCCACTACCGTTCTGGTCTTGAAGGCAACAGACATCAGCAGCTGGAAATTATTATTGATACCATTTTGATGAAAGAATATAAAGATGTGGAAACTTGGAAAACCCCCGTCTATCAAGAAATCCAAATTGGAAAATCGCTCTATCCTCCCATTGAACTGATGCTTTATGAATGTATTCAATCCTTTTATCCTGAGACAGCTGAACGCATGCCAGAGGATTACATTAACCAATCTTATCGCGATATGGTCCTTGCGCTTAAACTATTATTTGACCCGCACGGCTGGAAAAATCAGCTTTTAAAGAAACAAGTCTCCTCTTTTTCCTATCGAAAACAAATCGGTGATGAAGATTATTTAAATCGAGAAGGAACACCATGGATTCACCCCGCAGTGAAAGACGAGGAATCAACTGCAACGTTTGAAGAGCTGCTTGAGCAAGCGAAAGAAGAAGCAACGAACATCCTCCCTCTCATCCATGACTACTGGCACAATGAAGAAAATTGTATGACGGAACTGAAGACACAAATTGGCAACCGCTCGTATGACACAGGAAAAGATAGCACCCTTCCACTTGAATTAAAACACTTCGACCCTATTTTGTAAGGGGTTTCAAGATAAAAAAAGGCTCAGAGCAGGTGGATGTGCTGCTCTGAGCCTCATTTGTGACCTGGGAACTGACTTTTACTTTCAATGATTGCGGAATTCCGTGATTTTCTGGATAATTCCGCGATATTTCATTTAATTCCGCGAAAAGTACGATTAATTCCGCGAATTTAAGCTTTTTTCCGCGATTCCATTAACCCCTATACATCGAGCCCTTCATTTGCCATAACAACCTTCGCCTGCTCTTTCCCTTGATCGATGTTTACTTTGTTAAGTAAATAGATGCCTGCTAAGAAAAAGACGACGAGTGAAACGATACCAAGACGGCTTGATCCAGTTACTTGCCCAACGAAGGCAAAGAGAAAAGGACCGAAAATCGCTGAAAATTTAGCGGAAATGCCGTAAAATCCGTAAAACTCTGCATGTCTGTGATCGGGAACCATACTTCCAAAAATCGATCGACTTAATGCCTGAGCACCTCCCTGAACGAAGCCAACCATGATGGCAAGCAGATAGAAATGCGTGGCGGTAGTCATGAAATAACCGAGAAAGACAATCCCCACGTAAATCCACAGGGCGAGCATAAGCGCTCGCTTAGGGCGAATTTTTTTGGCCAAGTAGCCGAATAAAAAAGCGAAGGGAATTCCTACAAACTGCGTGATGAGGAGCGCAGCGATTAAATCATTCGCGTCAATGCCGATATCTCTGCCATAAATCGTCGCCATTTTTATAATGGTCGATATTCCATCGTTAAATAACCAGAATGCGATGAGGAAAAGAAGGAGCTGTTTGTAGTGGTTTAACTCCTTGAACGTCGTGCGAAGCCTTTTAAACCCGATCGTCGCGTAGGAGCCGCTTAACTTGGGCTGAGTATGTTCCACTTCTTTCACGTTTTTGAACATGGGGATGGAAAAGATAAACCACCATACGCCAACGCTAGCGAATGAAAGTTGCGTTGCGACAAGCGTATTCGGAAGAAAAAACCAGGATGGATTTAGGATCATCATCAGATTCACGAGAAGGAGCAGACCACCGCCAATATACCCAAACGCATAACCTCTTGCTGAAATGCGATCAATCTCTTCTCCTTTTGCGATTTCCGGTAAAAACGCATCGTAAAAGACGTTGCTTCCCGAAAAACCGATCGTACCAAAGATTAATAGAATGGAAGCAAACAGGTAGCCTCCCTCACCAACGAACGCCATTAAGATGCTTGCGATCATTCCCATGTAGGCAAAAAAGCGCAAAAATACTTTTTTAGAATTAGAGTAATCGGCAATGGCACCGAGTACGGGTGCCAGAATCGCAACAATTAAAACAGCGATCGATTGCGAATAGCCCCAGTAAGAAGTAGCAAGACTTTGATCAATATTGTTGGCAGCAACATCATAATAGAAAACAGGTAAAACGGCTGCCATCATTGTTGTTGCAAAAGCAGAATTAGCAAAGTCATACATCATCCAGCTACGAATCTCTTTTTTCCTCATCTCTTTGCCCCCATGATGTTCATTTTCTTTCAGCATATCAGGTCTCAACGTCTCATTCTTCGCGCTGGAATATTCTTCATAAACCTTTTACAACGAGCAGACTTGCCACACATTCTTGGTGCGAGTACACTAACGGTAGAGTGATGAAACGGAGGTCGTCCTATGGACCAAAATGATATTCAAAACAAAGTGATCGAAAACTATCAGCGTGATGAAAACATGATGATACTCGTCTTTGCCCAGTGGTGCGTCAACAATGACTTGAATCCAGAAACGCTTTACGAGAAAGCTTATCCTGATCAAATCAATAACCCTGCTCTCAAGCAAAGTATCGAACTCGTCGTGCCGAAAGAAGAATCAGAACATATCCCTGATCAAACGGTAATGGGTGTCCTTTCCCTCTTTGGTAATGATGATCTTGCATTTGTTGTATCTGAAGAGAACGAAAAACGTTCAAAACCAGAGAAATAGTTGTTTCATAGAGTTTATTCGATAGGAGAGGGAAACTTCCCTTTTTCATCTCAATGAAAGACCCGGAGCCTAGGCTCCGGGTCTTCGTTTACTTAGCCTCGCGAAATAACTTCACAAGCGCCTGCGTGCCACTATCTTCTTCACCACGCTCAGCAAGATCTTCATATAACTTCTTCGAAAGTTCAAGTCCTGGGGTTAACATTCCCATTTGTTTGGCGGACTCAAGGGCAATCGTCATATCTTTTATAAAATGCTTTACATAAAAGCCAGGCTCGAACCGATTAGAGATCATTCTTGGAGCCAGATTACTTAGTGACCAGCTTCCAGCAGCACCGAATTCAATGCTTTCAAGGACCGTTGTCGGATTTAATCCTGCTTTTTCAGCATATACAATCGCTTCAGAAACGCCAATCATGTTGCTGGCAATCGCGATTTGGTTGCACATTTTCGTATGTTGGCCTGCTCCAGCTGGTCCTTGGAGAACGATGTTTTGACCTATTACTTCAAAAATAGGCTGAACGTTTTCGAAAACTTCTAATTCACCACCTACCATAATCGATAGCTTTCCTTCTTTGGCACCAACGTCTCCCCCTGATACAGGTGCATCAAGCGCGTAGAGCTGCTTGGACAAAGCATGCTGATAAATTTCTTCGGCTAGCGCTGGGCTTGAGGTTGTCATATCAATTAATATAGAATGCGCTCGCGCATGTTCAAGCAGCCCATTCTCACCTATGTAGACCTCTTCCACATCTTTCGGGTAACCGACCATAGTGATGATCACGTCAGCATTCGCCGCCACATCCTTCACTTCGTCGTACCATTCTGCCCCTTCTTGAATAAGGGCTTCAGCCTTCTGTTTTGTTCGCGTTGAGATAAGCATCCGGTATCCTGCTTTGATCAAATTTCGAACCATGCTTTCTCCCATAACGCCGATTCCAATAAACCCGAGTACTGGCTTTTTCTCCATGGTAAATCGCCTCTTTTCCCAGAATTTCCTTTCCTAACACTTGTCTTCATCGTACACTAAAGAAGAGGTGAATTCCTAATGAAAACAAGTAGTTTTGCCGGTCTATTTATATGGGTAGCGTTCGTTGTAACAAAATTGATTACAACCCCAATCGACACGCTTCAATATGTGATGATTTTATTAATGTTCGCCTACCTGGTACTCGTTCCGCTAACGCTGAACCTCGTACCGCAAAAAAAGAATGTTTTCTATCATTATGCCACCCGTTTACAACTAGTTTCGGCTGTCCTAGCGGGCATCTCTTTCTTTCTTGAACAAGGAATGTTTGCGGTTCTGCTAGCCGTTCCATGGTTACTGACAACTTGTTTAATCGCACTTTATGGAGTTACGCGCCTCCTGCAATCATGGAAAAAAAGCACGATTTTTGATGTGTTAATTCAACTTGGCTTGATGTACATTAGCATCGGTGGACTCTGGCTTATTTTGCATCGTTCAGGTGTGCAAATTCTTCATTTTAGCGATGTTATTATACTGCTTACATCCATTCATTTTCACTATGCAGCATTTATTACACCGATTACGATGGCGTTCATTGGAAAACGTCTGCTTGCAAAAGCTCCTAACTTAAAACCCTGGTTTAAACTGATCGCTATCCTTGTCTTATTTGGCCCACCGTTTATAGCGGCAGGAATTACGCTTTCAGATTCATTACCTGTTCTTGAGTTTATTTCAGTCGTTGAATTTGTCACACCGCTGATCATCTTTTCAATCCTTTGCCTCGTCTACTTAGTGCCAACACTTGAGTATTCAGTACAAATGCTGTTATCAATTTCATTCGCCTCTCTCCTGTTTTCAATGAGCTCCGCGATGATCTATGGATTTGCTCATATTAATGAAACGGTGATTCTCGGCATCCCTTTAATGGTCTTTTTTCATGGATTTGTGAATACATTCGGTTTTTCACTCTTTGGACTGCTAGGCGTAACAGCGATGCAGGAGACGAAGCCTATCAAAAAAACCAGCTTCTCCATGTGAGAAGCTGGTTTTTGGCCTATTTTATATTTTTTAAGGCTCCAGCAACCTTTGCTACGCGGGCACCCAGGCGGGAAGCCATCGTTAATTCAGCTTCAACTGGCATTCTTGATCCATCGCCACCAGCAAGAGTTGAAGCGGCATAAGGAGAGCCCCCAATGCCATCTGTTGTTAGCTGCTCAGGATTCTCGCCATATGGCAGCCCAACATAGATTAAACCAAAGTGCATAAGCGGAACAAACGTTGTGAGTGCTGTCGTTTCTTGTCCCCCATGAATCGAAGCGGTACTTGTAACAACCGCCGTCGCTTTCCCTTCTAATTCACCATTCATCCAAAGTGATCCCGCTGAATCAAGGTATTGTTTCATCTGAGCAGGCATGGAACCATAGCGAGTTGGCACTCCCCAGATAATCCCGTCAGCCCAGCGTAAATCATCAAGCGTCGCTTCGGGAATACTGTTTTGTGCTTCTTGTGCTTCCACGTAAGGTGGTTGATCTGACATCGCTTGTTTCACAACATCAAATTCAGGTATCTTCACGATTTTCACTTCTACATCTCCAGCGCCTTTTGCACCTTCAGCTACTGACTGAACCATTTCGTAAATATGACCATACGCACTGTAATACGGAATTAAAATCTTTGTACTCATTTTGCCACTCCTTTTCAGTCGGTTCGTTTGCCAATTACTTTGAATTCATTTATCTCTACTTCAAGATATACCCTTCTCTTCTTCATTCAAACATATAAAAGGGTAAAAATGGATAAAAAAAAGAGAAGCTTTTACAGCTCCTCTGCGTAATGGCCCAATTTTTTCAATAATGCAATCGCCGTTTCTTTCTCTTGTTCATCCAATCCGGCAAAAATGGATTGTACTTGTTTCTCGTGGTTAGGGAAAATGCGATCCATTAACTTTTTACCTTCATCTGTGATAACAGCATGTGTAATCCGACGATCGTTCGGGCATGGATTACGTGTTAAGTACCCTTTTCCTTCAAGCTTATCGACCACATACGTAATGCTTCCACTTGCGAGTAAAATTTTCTCACCAATTTGCTGTAGTGGCTGATTACCTTTGTGATAAAGCAATTCGAGAACAGCAAATTCCGTTGGATTCAGTCCATAGCTTTGAATATCTGTTTTAATATGATCGGTAACCGAACGATTCGATCTAGCCAGGACGATGAATAGCTTTAGTGAAAGCTCACGATCTTTTTCATTCATAACGTTCACCCTTAACTTCTAATATCTTGAATTCGAGATAATTATACTTAATTCCAATTCCTTCTGTCAACTCTTTCAAAAAAGAAGGTACTATTTTTCATTAACAGAGTGAATATGATCGAGCAGCTGTTGAAATCCTGTTAGTGCTTTCTTGAATTCTTCTTTCGATAAGCCGCTATTTGCCGCCATCGCGTCAGGAATAATGGAGGCTTTATCTCTTAACTCTTCCCCTTTTTGCGTTAAATGAACCATCACTCGACGCTCATCTTCTTTTGAACGTTCTCGTTTCACAAGACCCGCTTCTTCCATCCGTTTTAACAGTGGCGTTAACGTACCGGAATCTAAGTAAAGCTCGGCACCAAGCGCTTTTACCGTTGTTTCATGATGCTCCCAAAGAACAAGCAAGACAAGATATTGCGGATACGTTAGGCCAAGCTGATCTAAATAAGGACGATACATCTTCGTAATTTCTCTTGAACAGGCATATACAGAAAAACAGAGCTGATTCTCTAGTTTTAATTGTTCCTTATGGTTCATAGTAATCCCTTCTTTACAATAAGTTGTGCACAATCAACTTATCCCGATTTAGCCGTGTTGTCAACATGAGCGTTTCCTAACTTTTTACAAGAAGAACGAGTTCCCCTTTGTTGACAGATGAAAATTGGTGCGTTATATTTAATCTTGTAAAATTAAATTGTGCACAACTTAAATAACGAGGAGGAATTTTATTATGAATTCACTATACACAGCAAAAGCATCTGCTCACGGCGGTAGACAGGGTAAAGTAGAATCTTCAGACGGCGTAATTAACATGGATCTTCGTATGCCAAAGGAACTTGGTGGTCAGGGGGGAGAAGCAACAAACCCTGAACAACTGTTTGCAGCTGGATATGCCGCTTGTTTCGATAGCGCATTAAACATGGTTGCTCGCATGAAACGTATTAAAATTAAAGATACTGTAGTTGAAGCTCACATTTCGATCGGAAAAGAAGAGGACGGCGCATTTGGTCTTAGCGCGAAACTACATGTTACGATCCCTGGCGTTGATCAAGCGACTGCCGAGGAACTTGTCGAAGCTGCGCACCAAACGTGCCCTTACTCAAGAGCAACGCGTGGAAATATGGAAGTTGAACTAGAAGCAATTTCTAAATAATATAAAGGTTACTATTTCTCATATCCAGTTTATAACGGTATAAAGGCACATTTTTTCTTGGATTATCAAAAAGCACATTGGTCTTAACTTGCCCAATGTGCTTTCTCAATAAAACTATCTTTTAACGGTTTTGTTGAGGGTATCTCTTCTATAAATCACAAGAACACGAACAGCAACGCTGACATGTTCTGTGATAAGTACAAGGTTTACAAATACAACAATAGCACGTATGTCTTGTAGAGCCACAACAACAATGCGAGCATTCCTTTTCTTCTATTCGAAGTATACTTTTTTTCTTCTTGCAACAAGACTTATTTGTTTTCCAATACTTTTCTGCATGACATTCATGGCACATAATATCTCACCTTCCTTTTCTATTAAATTATGTTTAAAAATAAAAAAGGAATAGATGAAACTACCACGGTATTTGCACTAATCTTTATCTCTTAATCATAAGACATATATTTACCTAAAAGACTTTTAGGTTTTTTTTCATGACAATCGCAACATTCTGGTTCAACATATTCTATATGGTTTTTTTCACACACTGGTGAATTTACTTTAAAGTGCTCATTATTGCAGCGATCTTCATTTATGTCACCCAAAATAGTAACACTAACTTTACCTATTTTTTCTCGTATCACAGTGAGTTGTAAACTAAAGATTGCCTTGAGGATAATGATTCCGCATCCCCGCTCCTCGTAAATAAATTGAGGCTCCAGTACTCCTTCTAAAATGGGTGGAGTTGTTTTATACTCATCACCAGGACATACTTCTTCACATATTAATTCATGTTGAAACGGCAAAGTTATCGTATCAATTATACTTCCATCACAAATAAGCTTTCCTTTAATGAAACCCTGAAGAATCACTAATCCCTTTAACAAAGACACCTGCAAATTCATACTATTCAAGTCCGGAACAAATTTACATTTTTTGATTTTAGGATGAATTTCAATATCCTTTTTTGTATAAGCACTGATTGTCAGTTTCTTTGATAAAATAATCGATTGAATTAAGACCATTTCATTTACATTCACAATATCTTTGCACTGACCGTTTTGTTCAATTGACATCATTAGCCCCCCGAAAATCTTTTTATATAAAACAGGGTATGTTGACCCTTACTTATCTGTTCTGTATAAAAAATAGAAAACAAAAAAACCGGGTAAATAACCCCGGTCACTTTAACTTACCCAAAGAACGTTCTTGTCTGCGAAGTAGGAGTCGTAATTTGATCTGTTACACAACGATCCTCATTAATATCACCAATGACTTTAACAGAAGCCTCGACAAGCTTTTCTCTAGAAACTGTAATTTGTGTTCTAATAATGACTTTAAAAGTAAGTGTTCCTAAAGAGAGGGTATCACCAATACTAATAAGTGGAGTGAATACTGGTTCCAAAACCCCTTCAATAATCGGACGTGTTTCTTGTAAGTCATCACCTGGACAAGCTCCTGGGCATTCTGTTTCAGCTTGGAAAGGTAGGTTTAGGCTAACTGCAGGTAAAGCAACACCTGCAACTGAAATAATGACAGATACAGGTACGTATCCGGAGTTAACCACCTTTCCTTCTAACAAAGTACCTCTCATTACGATATTGTTTGGATCTGCTGTTACATCAAAAGTTAGAAGAGCTGGATCTGTACCAACTGGTATACCTAGATCTAATAAATCTAAACGAGCTTCCGCTACCTTCTGTACACGTTTACTACAAATGACGGACAACACTTTCAAACATTCAACACTAGAGTTGTCAGCAGGACAACAAGAGTGTTGTTGATGAGATTTGTTACTGTTACACATAAAATCCATAATATTCACTTCCCTTTTTATTTTCATTGACTTGTTAATCAATGTTAATAGTAATTTATTCAAAGAGTTGCCATTTGCACTGGACAAAAGCTTAACTGGGACTACCTATTTTCAATAGCAATAGTGTCATTTCCTCACTAATAATTTATTTTAGGGTAATTTTTTTAAATTAATCCTAAATAAAAATAGCTCATTTACACAGTACATCTTATTATCTCTACAATTCTAACTTAACTCTCTCTACTCTTTACCAACACGCCATTCAACACAAAAACTTTTTTTCTCCGCTAAAATCGCTATACTAGAAGTAGATTAGTGGAAGGTGTGATGAATTTGCTCACCGTTTCAGAATTTGATGGGGTTCAAGCGGTAAAGGGAACCTTTCAACTTGGCGGCGTTCGAATGAACGTCTATATGTACCTTGTTGACGAACTTTTAATCGACTGTGGTCCAAGTCGTCTTCAAAAAGATATCAGTGATTTTCTTTCAAATGAACGCTTTACCCAAATAATCTTAACGCATCACCATGAAGATCATACTGGAAATGCTTCAATCGTACCTGGGTCGATTCCAATCTACATCCATCCGACTGGGATTCCTCTTTGTCGCGATAAGCCTCATCTTCCACTGTACCGAAGAGTATTTTGGGGATCTAGAAAGCCTTTTGCCCCCAAGGGAATTGAGCACCGCATTAAAACGAAGCATCATACATTTGAATTGCTTCATACTCCGGGGCATGCTCCTGATCATCTTGCTCTACTAGAACAAAATCAGGGCTGGCTGTTTACTGGTGATCTTTATGTAATGAGTCACCCTAAAAGCATTTTCGCGTTTGAATCCATTCCGGACGTCATTCAATCGCTTCATCAAGTTTTACGTTATGATTTTGACACCGTTTTTTGTTCTCATGCCGGCGTTTTGCAAAATGGACGGAAGCGACTGGAGGAAAAGCTCCATTATCTTCTTTCCATACAGAACCAGGTGCTCCAAAAACACAGCGATGGAAAGCCTGCCTCTGTGATTCAGAAGGAACTTTTTCCTGATCGACATGTCCTCAATTACTTTTCTCTCTTTGAGAATTCATCCAAGCATATTATTACGTCGATCCTACATAAAAACGGATTACAATAGTAAAGCTCACGTCTCTCCTCCTTAAAGTTTGAGACGTGAGCTTTTTTCTATATATTGGTCATACCAGTAAATGATATTTCTCCCCTGTTTCTTCGCCAAATACAAACGTTCATCTGCCAGTTTCAAACAAGGCGTCATGCCATTTTCGAATGGGAAAAGTGCTGTACCAAAGCTCATTGTTATGCTAAAGCGATGACCGTCCGCCGTAAAGGTCGTATTTCGAATAGCGAGTTGAATCGTTTCAAGACGCTCTTTCGCTTCTTCAATATTTGTTGCATCAAGTAGAATCGCAAGTTCTTCTCCCCCATATCGATATGCTCTTCCACTCGTTCCGATTTGTTTTTTGAAAATATCACCAATTTTACGTAATACATTATCGCCAACCATATGTCCGAATTGATCATTTACCGCTTTAAAATAATCAATATCGGAAAGCACAACAAGTACCGGATTCCCCTGTTCAGCACAGTAACGTAAATCTTCTTGGAATGACCTGTGATTGTAGAGTTCTGTTAAAAAATCTTTTCGAGCGATGTCCTCTAGCTTCGTGTTTTTCGAGCGCATCATTCGCTCTCTCGAAACGATGATTCCCCCTAATAACCCAATAAAAATTAAAAACATAAAGTCTAAAAGATAAACAACAAGCCCTTCGCCGGTAAACGAATAACCACTAAAGATAAGAACACAGGTATATCCACTGCCAAGTAGAAGAGCTGCAACCATACCGCCGGTGAATTTCCAATAGACGGAAACGTGTAAAATAATTAAGTAAGCGATGGGAAACAAAGAACTTTCTGCCCCACCAGTAAGGGCAACCAACCAGAGAAACGCAACGTAATCAAAAACCACGCTTAATTTAGTCATATATTGATATCTTTTTGAGTTCAAAGGAGTACGGTGAAGTGCAAATTCAGCAATCGTCATATAAACGACACCAAATAAAAACAAAACTAAAAAAGAGAGGCTCGTTCCTTGTAAGAGAAAATAGTAATACCCACCTGCAATAACAAGAAAAACCCATCGAAATAGGGATAAAATCGTTTCAATCGAATGATCATTTTGTTTTTTCACATTCACTTCATTTTCAACCCTTTTTATATTGACCTTTTGCAATAATGAAATTTTTTCCACATATTCTATTATAACGAAAATTGACTAGACAATCGATTGTTTTCATAACTTTCTAAAACATTCCAACGCAAAAAAAGAAGGCTTCATGTAGAAGCCTTCCCGTTCAAAAACTGCTGCATGGCCTCGGCGACAGATAGCCCTGATATGACCGCACTTTCGATTCGCGTTTTTCCTGTTTTATCCTCTTCATGTAAAAAAGCATCTCCTGCAACGAAAACAGCTTCACTCATAGAGGTCTGTAGAAACGGATGGGGATAGACGTGGTCTGCCTGAGCGTAGCGCCATCTTTTTAACTGCCGGTCATTAATAAATTCTTTTGGAAGGAGAAAATCGAACCTCGATATTATTTCATCTATGATCTCATCATCACTATGATCATAATAAGCTTTTGAGAAATCAGAAGTGGCATAAATGGTTAGGATTTTTTCCTTAGAAATTCCCTTAGCATAACTATCCACAATACGTTCAATGCCAGCAGGTAAATCGGTGTCCTTGTGACCGTCAGGCGAAAGAAAAGCGAGTTCATCCTTTAACGTCATAAGACAAACGAGCGCAGGATCGAAATGGATGTCCCTAAGTGATTTCATTGTATCTTCTGAAAAAAGCACATCACTTCTTTCCAATAATTGTACCGTTTGAGGTGCTGGTGGCGTTAGAAGAATCGCATTAGATGTTACTTGCTCACCTTCCTCAGAAATGACCACATATTTCTCATCATCTTGAATGATGCGGTTCACTTTAAACGTGTGCTGAACGGGGACTTCACTTGCAAGATTTTTCACTAGTTGATTCATTCCGTTCGTTGCTTTATATCTTGCATGTTTCTCTCCGAACCACTTTGATACCCAGCCGTTTGTCTCCCATTCATCGACTAGTTGCTGAAACGAATCGGTTCGAACGGTAAAGAATTGCGCCCCATGATCAGCGCGGCCGCCGTCAATCCTTCGTGTTGCGAGACGACCACCCACGCTTTTGCTTTTATCAATTACAAGTACTTCAAACCCAGCTTTCATTAGCTTCCTAGCCGCCAAAACACCAGCAATACCGCCACCTATGATGGCAACATCAACTTCTTTCATTCAAATAATACTCGGTATTCGCCGTATCCTTCTTCTTCTAGACTTTCTTTCGGAACGAATTTCATTGCTGCTGAATTGATGCAGTAGCGCAGGCCATTTTCTCCGGGTCCATCATTAAAGACGTGCCCGAGATGAGAATCAGCTTCCTTACTTCGCACTTCTGTTCGAATCATAAAGTGACTGAAGTCTTTCTTTTCTTTGACAAAATGGTTGTTGATTGGCTGTGTAAAACTTGGCCAGCCGCATCCTGCGTCATACTGATCGGTTGAGCTAAACAACGGTTCACCCGATACGATATCCACATAGATACCTGGTTTTGCATTATCGTAATACTCGTTTTGGAACGGACGTTCTGTACCGTTTTTTTGTGTGACTTCGTATTGAATGTCTGTAAGACGGCTACGAAGCTCGTCATCATTCTTTTCAAAAGCCCAGTTTTTTTCTATAAAATCTGCACGACCTGATCCTTTTTTGTAGCGATTGTAGTGAGCAGGATTTTTCTTATGGTAATCCTGATGATAATCCTCAGCAGGGTAAAATGGTTTAGCCGGAAGAATTTTTGTCACGATCGGTTTTGAAAAACGACCACTCGCTTCTAAATCTTTGCGTGACTGTTCAGCAAGCCGCTCTTGCTCTTCATTATGGGTGTAGATCGCTGTAATATACGTATCACCGCGATCAAAGAACTGCCCTCCTGCATCTGTCGGGTCAATTTGACGCCAAAACAAATCAAGCAATTTACTATATGGGAAAACATTTGGGTCAAATGTGATTTGGACAGCCTCTACGTGCCCTGTCGATTTTGAAATCACTTCCTCGTATGTTGGATAAGGTTTTTCTCCACCTGTATAGCCCGAAACGATGCTTTGAATGCCGGGCATTTCTTCAAATGGTTCAACCATACACCAGAAACAACCTCCAGCAAATGTTGCAAGCTCATAATTCGTACTCATTCTCTATCACTCCAGTATAGAAGATTTATCCTCACCTTAAGTGAGGGTGATTGTCGGTTCCTGCTCAACTAACCACTGGGGAAAAGCTCCCTCAGTTCAAAGTTTCACTATCTATAACATATCCGAAATGGACGGTTTATTGCCAGAAACTTGCTTTACCAATAGGTAATCAGGGAATAATTTACTAAAATTATTGAAATCTGCTACAATTTAGTTGTATGACTATTTGGAAAAAGGAGACCTTTGACTATGGCTATGTTTCAAGAGAATCTTCAGAAATACGCAGATCTAGCGGTTAAAGTTGGCGTAAATATTCAAAAAGGACAAACGCTTGTCGTAAACGCTCCTCTCACATCAGCTGAATTTGTGCGCAATATTGCAGATAGTGCTTATGAGGCTGGTGCAAAAAATGTTCACGTTGAGTGGAATGACGAAACCTTAACTCGTATTAAGTATGACAAGGCACCAGATGAAGCATTCAAGGAGTTTCCAACATGGAAAGCAAAAGGATTTGAGGAATTGGCTGAAAACGGTGCAGCATTCCTTTCGATTACATCTTCCAATCCAGACCTTTTAAAAGGAGTCGATCCTGAACGAATTTCGAATGCGAGCAAAACAGCAGGAAAGGCAATGGAAGGCTACCGTAACTACATTATGTCTGATCACAACAGCTGGTCTGTGGTTGCGGTTCCTTCGAAAGCATGGGCAGAGAAAGTATTCCCTGATACACCTGAAGACGAACAAGAAGCAAAGCTGTGGGAAGCCATTTTCCAGGCGACTCGTGTATCAACAGGTAATCCGGTTCAAGCATGGAAAGAACATAGCGCAAACCTTGAGCAAAAAGTGGATTATTTAAATGCGAAACATTACAGCAAGCTCCACTATCGTGCGCCAGGCACTGATCTTACAATTGACCTTCCACAGGCTCATCAGTGGGTAGGTGGTATTAGTGAAAATGTGAAAGGCGATCATTTTGTCGCAAACATGCCGACAGAAGAAGTGTTCACCATTCCACATAAAAACGGTGTAAACGGCGTTGTTTCTTCAACAAAGCCGCTAAGCTATGGTGGAACAGTGATTGAAGACTTTACCCTTACATTTGAAGAAGGTCGTATCATTAAAGCTGAAGCGAAGCAAGGCAATGAAACGCTTCAACATCTTATCGAAACAGATGAAGGCGCACACTACCTAGGTGAAGTTGCGCTCGTTCCTCATGATTCACCTATTTCAAATGCGGGAATCATTTTCTTTAACACGCTTTTCGACGAAAATGCTTCGAATCACCTTGCGATTGGGAATGCTTATTCTTTCTGCCTAGAAGGTGGTAAAACCATGTCGAAAGAAGAGCTTGAAGCAGCAGGAGCGAACGAAAGCGTCACGCACGTTGACTTTATGATCGGGTCCGCTGAAATGGACATTGATGGAATCAAAGAAGATGGTACTAGTGAGCCGGTCTTCCGTAAAGGAAACTGGGCAATCTAGCTCTTTAAGCAGAGCGCATGCGCTCTGCTTTTTGGGTGCTTTGACAAAACGTTTTTACTAGGATTCTAACCGAAACTCCTTTATACTTGAGTAAAATGATAGGTTTTAACGGTTATAAATGAAGGAGGTCATGTCATGAGCGCGAAAGTATTTATCATCCATGAAAACGAAGAATGGACAAAGCCTCTCAAGCAAGAACTTGAGGCGCTCCATGTCCCATACGAAGACTGGTTTCTTAGTGAAGGAAGCCTTGATTTAAGTGATGTACCGCCAGACGGTATTTTTTATAATCGCATGAGTGCTTCTTCTCATACGCGTGATCATCGTTATGCTCCTGAATACACGGCAGCTGTACTCGAATGGTTGGAGAGTCACGGTCGAAGAGTATTAAATGATAGCCGTGCCCTTGCTCTTGAAGTAAGCAAAGTGGCACAATATGCAGCCCTGAGAAAGCATGGAATCGTTACACCAAAAACCATTGCTGCCGTTGGGAAGGATCATCTTGCGAAAGCAGCGGATGCGTTTTCTGAACCGTTTATTACGAAACACAACCGAGCAGGTAAAGGGCTCGGCGTTCAGCTATTTAACAATCCTGAGACGCTGAAAGCTTATGTGAAGAGCGATGCTTTTGAAGATTCAATTGATGGGATTACATTGCTTCAACAGTACATTTCTTCACCTGACGCATCCATAACGCGATGTGAATTCGTAGGTGGTAAGTTTCTATATGCTGTTCGCGTTGATACGTCAGAAGGCTTTGAACTTTGCCCTGCAGATGCGTGCCAGGTTGGCGATACTTTCTGTCCTACAACAGAGGAGCCGAAGCCTAAATTCGAAGTGATCGAAAACTTCGATCATCCTGTTCTCGCTAATTACGAAGCATTCTTAAAAGCGAACGGCATTGCTTACGCAGGAATTGAATGCATTCAAAATGAACGTGGAGATCTCTTTACTTACGATGTGAACACTAATACAAACTACAATGCAGAAGCAGAAAGAAAAGCTGGGGTTTCTGGTATGAAAGCGATCGCTAACACGCTCGCTCAAGAACTTTCTAACCTTCATTCTCTACACAAATAAAGAGCGCCGAGTGCGCTCTTTACTTTTCTTTTTAATCTTCGTATCGTTTTTTTATTTGGAGAAAACCATGCAGATTTTCTAAAAAGACGTCAATTAACGCTGGATCAAATTGCTTTCCTTTCTCATTTTGAAAATGAGTGAGTATATCTTCTAAATCCCACGCTTTTTTATAAGGGCGATCCGTGGCAAGGGCATCAAATACATCAGCTACAGCGACAATTCGGCCATAAATATGAATTTCCTCTCCACTTAATCCTTCAGGATAACCTTTTCCATCCCAACGTTCATGATGTTCTTTTGCAATGATCGCTGCTGCTTTTAGTATCGTTCGTTTTGAATTTTCAAGAAGGTGATAGCCGATGCTCGCATGGGCCTGCACTTCAAGAAATTCCTGTTTCGACAATTTGCCTGGCTTGTTTAGTATCGCATCGGCAATCGCAACTTTGCCGATATCATGCATGGGGGAGGCGACTTTGATAAGGTCTGCTTCTTCTTCGCTTAAACCAGATTTAATAGCAAGAAGCTTTGCATACTCTGCTACACGCTTGACGTGAGAGCCTGTTTCCTTTGAACGAACTTCACCGATTTCTCCCATTTTGAAAATAATTTCTTTTTGTGCTTCCTCCATCTCCATATTCATTAGAACCGCTTCAAGTGCCTGGGCAGTATAAGAGGCGGCGAGGCTTAATTTTTTAACGTCATGGGTCGTAAATACACCCTCTTTCGTTAATTTATTAATTACTTGATATACCCCTAGCGTCTGGTTCTGCTTATTTTTAAGTGGAATCACCATAACAGACTTCGTTCGATAGTTGTACATCAGATCCATGTCTGCATGAAACCGGTCGTCATGATAGGCATCTTCAATCACAAGCGGTTCTGCCGTCTGAAAAACATACCCCGCTAAACCGCTTGAAGCAGGTATACGAACCTCCTTCGTCCTCTCTTCCACTTTCGCCCATAACTCATCTTTTGGTTCATCATATAACCACAACATACAGCGATCGGCAACCGTCATATCCCGCCCCATATCTGCCATCAGCAACAAAAGGCGATTAAGATTGTTCTCAATCGTAATACGCGATGCGTAAGCAAAGATGATATCGAGAAGTTCCTCTGATTCAAGTTCTTTCTTCCAGCGGCCATTCATCTAGACGTCGGCCTCCCTTTATAGAATCATTGCACAGTGTTTGGAGAGAAATCCCCCAGCTACCTCGTTCTAATCCATTCAATACTTCTATCATACACGTACATACCATTTGGTGGTAGATTAAGGAAGATGAAATGCAACTTCAATTAATACCTTAATGATAAGGCAATTAATCAACTTTCTGGACTTGCTACAACCATCAGATGGTTTTGATTTTTGATAAGAATAGTCTTCTTTCCTAAATTCACTAACATAGGTATATAAAAACAAGGCATCAGGAGGGAAATCGGTGTGAAGTTATCGTTCCCCTTATTTCAATCAGCGAGTAAAAAGGAAATATCTCTTATGAAGGAATTGAAAGCGGTCTGTCATTTATCACCTCCCCCCCTTACTTTAACGGGTGAAGAGGTGAAGCTAACTCGAATCATTCGCGAACAAACAGAAAGAGCGAATCGAAATAATGTAACGCGCACTAAAGCTTATCTTGATTTTTATTTAAAGCATCCTGAAGTTCACTGGGCTTTCCTTGCCCACATGGTTTCGCGGAATGCTGGATGGACCATGACTGATTTAAGAGGTGAATATCTCCCTCGCTTCTTATCATCAGATGATCAGCATGCTTTCTTTTCTTTTCTAGAACGAGGGAATTGGCTTATCTTCCAAGATGCGTATCCGCAGCTGCTGATTTATGCCGAAAGTCTTAAGGTGAATAAGTCACTTTTTCACCTTCTATCAGCCTTTCACGTTTCTTCTTTTATGAAAGTCATTTGGAACCGCTTCTGGAAAGACAAAGCCTCAGACACCCTTTCAGTGGCCCTTATCATTAACGAGCAGCATTACATTGATTCACGTATCATAAATAATCAGCACTTTCACCAAACCGTGTTTAAAACACTTCCTTTTCAAATCCAAAATGTTTTCAATATGAACGTGCTCCTTTTTCCACTGATTCGAAACGGCTCGATTCAACTCATTGGAGAACCTGCCAATCATTTTCTTTTCGTGAAAGAACGGATTGTACTTGGAAAACGGCTATATCAGCTTGTTTTTTCTAACGAATCGACTCTAAATGAGATGTTGGAGTGGTCAACACGCCACTCTCATACTGGATCACGAAAAGATTTCTGGCCTAAGCTCTTTCACTCACTAAAAGAAGGGCAACCAGACGAAAAACGCGTCCTTGAACAATGCTCGCTCAAAAAAGGATCGCGTCTATATAGTCCTCTTCTATCTGTATGGAAAGATGTCCAACATGATTCGCCTGATCGTAAGGATTGGTTCGTCAACACTTCTGCACTTTCACTTTTCAAATTGCCCGATCCTGATTTTTCAGGAAATGCAGCAAAGATCTACTGCCGATCTCTTCACTTACTAGAAAGTCTCTTATGAACCTGTATTTCTTCACAAAAAAAACTTCCGCGAGGGAAGTTTTTATTAAATAATCTTTTGCATTCGTAACACCACTTCAGCGATTAACGCTGAACCAAGAAAAGTCCCAACCATAACGAACATCGCTACGACAACACTACGCCACCCAAGCTTCACAAAATCTGTCCATGAGCGTCCAATTGCGATACCTGCATATGCAAGAATCGGCGTTGCCAGAGCCAGAATGTTAATATTTTCTGTCCACTTTACGATATACTCAGAGCCGGGCATGACGGGCATAGATACAAGAATTCCAATAATCCCGATGTACGCCACGCTCGGAATATTCACAGGAAGAACGTGCTGAAGAATAAGGCCAGCTAAACAAATCACAATTAAAACCGCCATACCTGGTAAAGCAGCAACAGGGAACACGCTGTAGCCAATCCAGTTCCCAATGGCAGCAATCAAACCGAAGATGAGTAACAACAACGTCCACTCTTGTACGTTTTTTAGTAACATATTAAGCTCCTTTCCTTACTCTTGATTGAGATGGTTTTTCTCTAGTCATGAGCTGATACATCTTTTCTGTTAGTGGAAGACCAATGAAAATACTCATGTATAGCCCCGTTGATAACGACAGCAAATTGCTCGCTCCTGCAAATGCGATAATATCATCGGAAAATGCAGGAAAAGCAGCAACGAGCGAGCCACTTGCAGCCGCCATCATACTTCCACTTCCTATCCCAGACGCCATCGCAAATGAAAGCGGGTGTAGGGGTGTAATCGTTGCAAGGAATCCGGAAATAACGCCCATAAACACAGCCCCAAAAACTGTACCAAAAATATAAATCGCCATTACGCCTCGTCCTTCAGGTGAATTGAAACCATATTTATCAACAATCAACCCAACGTTCGGCTCTCGTGCTACAGAATGTGTCATACCAATGCTTTCTCTTTTCAATCCAAGTAAAACAGCGATTGGAAGAGCAATGAAAATCGTACCTAAATTTCCGAATTCCTGCAGAAGCAAGGCCGGACCCGCTTCTATTAACTTCGGTAGAGAAGGGCCAATAATCACCCCTATTTTCGCAATAAGCAAGGTCACTCCTAACACAATAAGCGGTTCAGCATTTAGCGCCTGTGCTTTTTTAATCACTGGGGTAAAAAACAACCCAAGTCCAATGAGCATTGCATACAACATTGGCAGTAGTAAAATAACGCCTGGACCCACCGTAAACTGGAAAACGCCAATCCACTCTGTTAACGCCACAATTCCAAATACAAGTAAATGCAAGCGCCAATCTTTCCAAATCCCTTTAAGTTCTGTCACCCAAATCCCCCATTCCTTTTCTGCATGAAAGCTCTAAAGTTATTGTTATCTTAATATTTTGATTGTTAAAAGTAAATGGATTATTCTTACACAAAATGAAAGAATGAAGGGGCTCATTAATAGAAAGCGAATACAAAGACTGAAGGTACACGCTTTTCATTTTTATATAAAATTTTAAGCAAACTAAAAAGCCAGGCAGACCGCCTGACTTTTTAGGATGCAGATTTTTCTTTCAAAGCTCTTTCTTTTCGATTAATAATGCTCGCACCAACAAGGTCCCCTGTTACATTAAGACCTGTGGCACCCATTCCAACTAGAGCGTCTACAGCTGTTAATAACGCAACGGTTTCCATCGGCAAGCCCACTTGCGCAAACACGGTTGCAATCATAACGATTCCAGCACCTGGAACACCAGCTGTACCAATCGATGCAAGTGTACCAACAATCACGACCATCACCATATCTGTAAAGCTAAGCGGTGAGCCAACGACGTTCGCTGCAAAGACCGCAGAAATCGCAATGCGAATGGCCGCTCCGTCCATATTAATCGTTGCGCCAAGTGGCAAGCTAAAGCTATAAAGACTTTTCGAAATGCCTAATCCTTTAGCCGCATTCATCGTAAGCGGCAAGGTTCCAGAGCTACTTTGCGTCACGAAAGCCGTAATCATTGGTTTGTTTGCATGACTGAAAAACTTCTTTGGACTTACTTTAAAGAACAGCAAGAACAGAAGGTAGATCCCTACTTGTACAATCAACGCAATATAAAGAACCGCGATCATGTTTCCAAGCGAGAGAATCGTATCCAACCCCTGGTTCCCAATTGTTTTCGCTATTATAGCAAAGATCCCAATTGGAACATATTGTAGAATAACGTTCATGATTTTAAATGTGGCTTCATTTAACCCTTCAACTACTTTATAAAGATGGTCGCCAAGCGCCCCATGTTCTTCCGAGTTCCGTAAAGCAGCGATCGCAATGCCAAAAGCAAAGGCGGTAAAGATAATCCCAAGGAGATTCATTTCGTTAAATGCCGTCACCATGTTTGATGGCACAATGTTTAATAGCACGCTGACGATACCTGGATTATCCGGTACATCAAACGATTGATCTGGATCTATGGATAAACCCGTACCTGGATTAAACAAGTTCGCTACGGTTAATCCAACAATAATTGCTAATGCAGAGGTTAAGACGTAATAAAGAAACACCTTTCCGCCCATGCGACCAAGGTTACTTAGTTTCGTTTGATTGACACCAACGATTAATGTAAATAGAATAAGTGGAATGATCAGAAACGATAGCAATTTAATTAGTAAGTCTCCAAATGGCGCAAGAACGGCTGCATTCTCACCAAATATGAGTCCTACGGCGATACCGAGCACAAGTGCAACCGTGATTTTTATAATTAACGAAGCGTTTAAATAGCCTCTTAAGATCTTCTTCATCGTTGTCCCTCCTTCAAATTTAAATTCGCATACGTATACTAGGAAATAAGATACAGCACAATAGGTGGCATGTCAAAAAGTTAGCTTTATCATCCAACTAAACCCAAGTTACGACACTTTTAATCTTTTATTCTCGTTTTCAAGTATACTGCTTGACTTATTTGGATAAACTGCTTCCTAAAGTCTATTAAAAAGTTGGAGGTTCATCATGAACAATTTAGTAAGTTTTCCAGTAACTCCTTTTGAAACGTATCTTGAAATGACGCAATATGGAACTGAGGTACACTTCGAACACGATAAGTATGAGCTCTTATCAGGAACGACTGAAGATGGAAAAATGTATTTTCTCATCGATTACAACACCGGCCTCACGTATGAAGTGGAAGAAAGCACTGCACTCCATTTCGTTCAGTTAAATGAGCAAGGTAACGGTAAACAGCTTGTAGAAACCATTACCCCGCGATTACGCCCAACTATCACACTTTCTCACACGTAAAAAGTCCTGCTCGACGGCAGGACTTTTGCTTTTATAGACTAGTAGTTATATATCCGATACATTCACTAATTCAGATTGAATCACATACCGCTCAGGCGCACTTCCGATAAAATCAAATGGGTAGCATGTTGTTAATGTTAAGGTGGCTTCCTCTTTATCAACAATAACGGTTCGATCGCTTTCATCTACGATCTTCATGTCGACCACAGCATATTCATACCGTTTTCCATCGTATTCAAGAAAGACGACATCCCCTTTTTCAACGTCTTGTAGACCAGTAAAAACCGTATCGCGATGGCCGCTTAGAACGGTGTGACGCCGCTGATCTGGTGTCGTGGTGAATGGACTGACATACATGCCCACTCCCTGACTTAACGTATCTTCATCTGTTCCCCAATAGGTCGTAAACCCTTTTTCAATCGTAGGGATGACTAACCTGCCTACTTCTTGACCAGAGTCAAACTTCTTTATTTGATCACTCATGAAAACTTCTTGTGTATTCACAACGGTTTTCTTCGTAACATCGGTTTCTTTCGTATTCTGCCACTTTTTTGTTTCTTCTGCAGAAACTTGTTCGACTCCCTGAGTACCCTGCCACCATTCATACCCATAATAGCCCGCCATCACAATGCCTGCACACATGACCAAGACATATAATTTGTTCAACCTCTTCACCTCACTAAGAAAAGCGAAAAAACCGCTTATTATGCGGTTTTTAAGCCCTATTAACAGCTAACGGAACGTCTTCTATAAAGAAGCAAACCACCTGCAGCTGCCGCCAACGCTACTCCTCCCATAGCAAGCATTGGATTGGCAGTCGCCGTTTCAGGCATTTCGCCACCTTCCTCCATTCCTTCAAGTGGTTTAGCTGAATCAATCACGTTTTGCGGAACGGAAATCGTATCCACTTGATTAAAGTTATCGATTGACATTTCCATCGATTGTTTCATGTTCATGCTTTCGTCTTCAATCTTCATATCCATATCAAGATCCATCGTTAAATGCTTCATGTAATACGTGTCTTTATCAACTGTTACTTTATAGGTAACGTCATTAATCGTCATTTGTTCCATGAGACCTTTCATCGATCCGGAACCTTCTTCACCTGACATGCTTTCTTGGAACATCTTCATGGATGCTTCCATTAATGTTTTGCCGTCCCCTTCGTACGTTAACACATAACCTTCATCTGTCTCTTCAACGCTCATCTCTTTGCCAAGTTCTTCAGCTTGAGTCATTTGTGCTTCAACCGAAGACATGCTTTGGAGTTCCTCTAAACCTTGTGTAAGTTCTTCCGGCATCTTGATCCAGCCTTTTTCGGGATCTTCTTGATAAAAACCTTCTTCAGTCCAATAAGATTCTAACGAAATTTCACCTTCTTCAGGTGATTTTGTTGTGACGACCTGATGCATCGCAAAAGGCTTTAGCGTAATGTCTGCTTCAGATTGGCTGGAGATCATCATTGTTTCTCCTTCAAGAGGCATCGATTGTTCCATATTTGTTTTTGTAGAATAGCTCTCAACCTCAGTCATTGCTTCACTTGACTGCTTTAAAATGTCCGTTGCACTCATTTCCTTTGCTGATGTGTGAAACGGAGCTCCTACAAAAACAACTGCTGCTACCGATAGAGGGACTAACTTCTTTAACATCAAAACACTCCAATTCATTTTTTTGGCAAGAGAAGGCTAGGGATGTGATGTGACAGTAAATGATGTATAAGACTCCCGGATGGGACATCTTTCAATCACCAGTTTCTTTCACCTAAACCTTATTTTCCCAATAGAGTGAAATTAAAACGCTTTTTTACCGTTCTTTAAAATATTTTTTTATTGATCTATCGTTTTTTTAATAGAGTATGACTAGGTTTAGGTATTCATAATTCTTATCTGTTCACTTTTGCAAATTGACGAAATACAAAAACAACACATTGCAAACCCTTTCACTTTTGTTCTATCGCCTATATACTTAGCACTATCAAATCACGATTTGTTTCATCCGTATCATTTTGCACTCGTAAGGGAGTTGGAGATCTCCATGTCACTTGATGAAAGAAGCACATTTCTATTAACGAAACTCGTGAATGCAACTGAGTTAGTTACGGTTGATCATGTCATCGACCAGCTCGGGATATCAAAACGAACCGTTCATTATGACCTACAAAAAATTAATGATTGGCTCGATGAGAACAAACTACCCATTATCCAAACAAAACAAGGATTAGGTTACTATCTCTCAGAAGAGACCAAACAAACCGTTCCTAAATTAATGAAAGAACTAAAAGAATGGCAGTATCACTATTCGCAACCAGAACGCATCACCTTAATTGGTGTCGAACTCTTAACAAATGATAAGCCGATCTTTATGCAGAACTTTATGGATCGAACTCAGGTTAGTCGTGGAACAGTCGCGAAAGATTTAAAACTTGTTAAGAAAGTTCTAGCCGATGAAGCATTAACGTTACAGTTTGAACGATCAACAGGCTATCGGGTGGAAGGGAAAGAGGAAAACAAGCGGAGAATATTGAGTCGTTTTCTGTCTGAAGTCCTCACCAATGGACAATTAACCGAAATGACGCATTTTCTTTATCCCCTCTTAAAGAATGGTGATGAACACACCTATTCGCACCTCATACCGATGAAGCAAATTATCATGAATGCGGAACCCATTCTAAAAGTAGAGTTAACAGACGATACAATCCATGTTCTAGCCATTCAGCTTGTCGTTCTTCTTCAACGTTTGAAAGGCGAACATCGGATCCAGCTCGATCCAGATGAAAAACACGCTCTTTGTTCAACGAGAGAGTTTGAAGCAGCAAAGAGCATGGCAAAAGAATTAGAAGTTCAATTTAAACTTTCCTTATCACTGGATGAGATAGGCTTTATCACCATGCACCTTCTTGGCTCAAGAGTTAATTATTCTGAAGTAGGTACGGTAGGTAATCTTGAAAGTAATAAACTTAGAAAAGTGGTTACTGAAATCGTGAGCGAATTTCAAGTATACGCTTGTGTCCTATTCGAACAGCGCGATGAACTAGAAGAAGCTCTTTTTCTTCATCTTAAACCAACGTACTACCGGCTGAAATACCATGTCCCGATCACAAACGAATTAACAGCGTCAGTCCAGCAGGAATATCCAGATGTTTTTTTAATTACGAAACGAGCGGTTTGGCCAATTGAATTGATGATGTCTCAAAAGCTCCCTGATGATGAATTAGCTTATCTCGCCATGCACTTTGGAGCTTGGATGCAGAAGGAAGAGCTTCCAGAAGTAACATTTGGGAAAGCGATTATCGTTTGTGAAAAAGGAATTGGCACATCAAATATTTTAAGAGGACAGCTTGAGAAGCTTCTCACAAATGTGGAAATCATCGGGACAGTTTCTAGAAGGCAATTCCTACAAAATCACTATGACGTGGATTATGTCTTCTCTACATCACCTTTGGAGCATAAGACGCTACCCATTTTAACGGTTAACCCGATTTTGACACAGCAGGGAAAAGAGAAAATCCTGCATTGGATGGAGGAAGTTCAAACTACTCCAAACGAAGAGAGTGGCCCTACCCCTCATGTGATCGTTGAAATCATGAAAAAACACGGCACGATTACGAATGAGAAAGAACTAAGAAATGAATTACAGCAGTTATTCGCGCCATCACCAACCACCTTATCAATAGAAAGGTTTGAACGACCTATGTTAAATGACTTATTACATGAAGAAACAATTCAATTTGCTACAGATACACCAGATTGGAAAGAGGCGATCAAAACAGCAGCCATGCCGCTTCTTGCAACAGAGCAAATCACCTCTTCTTATATCGATGCTATGATCAAAAATGTAGAAGATTTGGGACCCTATGTCGTGATTGCTCCAGGAATCGCTATTCCTCATGCCCGTCCTGAAGAAGGCGTGAATACGGTTGGGATGAGCTTGCTTCGACTAGATCAAGAAGTTCCTTTTTCATCTAAACAAAAGCATCAGGTTAAGTTGCTCATTGTGCTTGCTGCAGTAGATAACGAAACCCATTTAAAAGCTCTTGCTCAACTATCGGAGCTTCTATCAGAAGAAGAAAATCTAAATATGATTTATCAAGCAGAGGAAAAAGAAGAAATTATTAACCTTGTATCAAAATACTCAAATTAAGGGAGAGAATAAAAATGAAAAAAATTCTTGTTGTATGTGGAAATGGTCTAGGAAGCAGCTTTATCGTAGAAATGAATGTAAAAACTATCCTAAACGAACTTGGAATTGAAGCAGAGGTTGATCATACGGATCTTACAACTAGTAAATCTGAGAACGCCGATTACTACTTAGGCTCAACCGAGATTGTTGAAAATCTAGAAGACGGCAATCGAAATGTCATTAAGCTTAATAATTTAATGGATAAAAAAGAATTAAGGACGGCGATTGAAGCAAACTTGAAAGGGGCATAAATCATGGTCGATCTCATAATGAAAGACATTCTAGGAACACCAGCGATTCTTGTAGGGCTATTTGCCCTTATCGGTTTACTTCTTCAAAAGAAAGATATCGCCAATGTCATATCAGGTACGCTAAAAACGATCATGGGGTTTGTTATTCTGGGGGCAGGGGCAGGTGTGCTTGTCGCCTCCCTTGATAACTTTAGTAGCATGTTTGATCATGCATTTGAAATTCAAGGTATCATTCCAAACAATGAAGCGATCGTTGCATTAGCTCAGGATGCATTTGGTGCAGAAACGGCGATGATTATGCTTTTTGGAATGGTAGCCAACATCCTACTAGCGCGCCTCACCCCTTTTAAGTATATCTTCTTAACGGGTCATCATACGATGTTCATGGCTTGTCTGATCGCCGTTATTCTTTCAACCGGTGGCTTTAGTGGCGCAACAATGATCATCACAGGTTCCCTTATTCTCGGATCTTTGATGGTTCTATTACCTGCCCTGTTGCAACCTTACACAAGAAAAATTACGGGTAGTGATGACTTTGCAATCGGACACTTTGGCTCGTTCGGCTATTTAATTGCAGCCGCTGTCGGAAAAGCAGTTGGGAAAAATTCTAAATCGACTGAAGAAATTAAAGTACCTAAGTCATTCAATTTCTTGCGTGACACATCTGTATCTGTGTCACTTACAATGGCGATTCTATTTTTTGTCGTCGCTCTTTTCACAGGACCAACCTTTATTGAATCCGAGCTAAGCGGTGGGACAAACTTCCTTGTCTTCTCATTTATGCAAGCGTTAACGTTCGCAGCTGGCGTCTACATCATTTTGGCTGGGGTAAGAATGCTCCTATCTGAAATCGTTCCCGCGTTTAAAGGAATTGCAGATAAGGTCGTACCAAATGCAATCCCAGCACTCGATGCACCCTCTGTGTTTCCATTCGCGAACAACGCGGTCATCATCGGTTTCTTCTTTAGCTTTGTAGCAGGACTACTCAGCATGTTCCTTCTACCGATCTTAGGTCTAAAAGTGATTGTGCCAGGACTTGTGCCTCACTTCTTTACCGGTGCGGCAGCTGGCGTATTTGGTAACGCCACTGGCGGTCGTAAAGGAGCAGTATTTGGCTCTATGGCTAATGGTGTTATCATCAGTTTCTTGCCAGCACTACTTCTACCTGTGCTTGGTTCACTAGGATTTCAAGGAACGACATTCGGAGATTCAGATTTCGGCGTAGTTGGACTTCTTCTCGGCGGATTGATGGAACTGCTCTCTTCTAACGTTCTATTCCTTGTCATCGTTGCTGCCCTACTTATTGCTGTATTTGTCGGAGCTGCCTTGTTCAAACGTTCTTTAGCGAAAAATAATTTAAAAGAAAAGCATGATGCGATTTAGGCGAAAAAGACCATCCTGGGTTAAAACAGGATGGTCTTTATTGTTATTCGACCTTATTTTCAGCAGTCACCACATAAACCAACTGATCCGTCCACTTTTCGTTCTCATAAATGAACCCTTTCCTCACACCCTCATACACCATACCTACACTTTGGGCTAGCTGAGTTGATGGACTATTATCCAGGTTAATGTGTGCTTCGATGCGATGAAAATCAAGATCATGAAAAGCAATCTGAAGCGCTGCGCTCACCGCTTCTTTTCCATATCCTTTTCGCCAGTACTGATTATGGATCGTATAGCCTATCCTGGCCCATTGAAAATTCATTCTCGCTAACGTTGAAAAATCAACCATTCCAATATGCGTGCCATCCTCTAAATGAAAAACACCAAACACATGGGCTATATCATTTATGGCTAGTTCTTGGTGCTTATTCACTAGATCTCTAAACCACTCTTCTGTACACTCACTCATATCCAACTTCCCAGGATCAAAGGCGTGTTGGGAGGGATGCCTTTCATTAAATTGTCGTAACCAGTTTTGATAGTCTTCCATTATTAATGGTCTGATTACTAACCTTGCTGATTCTTTTTGAAGATTAAACTCTTTCAAATTAACACCTCTACCTCTTGGATTAATAAAATATTTTCACCTATATAGTCGATTCCATTTAAAAAGAATAGCTTACAAACTAGCGGAACTTACCGTGATCAAGCTTACGATTAATCTCATGAAGCAAATAAAGCCCTCGAATCAAGCAACCTAGTATAATACCAAATCCAATAATTAACCCAACCTCATGGAGCGGTAATAGTAAAAGTCCAACCACGCAGCTCGCTACGATCAAAAAAAAGAGAAACATCGCGCACCTCCTAAATTCATGTTAAAATGCACATACACGCAACTCCAATCTTTTTCTTGTTTCTCGTCAATTCAAGTTTAAAAGATAAAGAAGATTGCGTGTATTTTTGTGCTTAATTTTCTTAAGCCCCCAACAAATATTATAGAGTCACAAAAAAAAGCAGCTGCGGTGGGTAACCCCAAAAGTTAGAGTTTTGTTATGCAGCTAATTGGATGGACTGAGTTCGGTATTCAACTGGACTTAGTCCATCCAATTTTTCTTTTGACCGTTCATGATTGTACCAGTG
>NZ_JAIVAE010000003.1 GCF_020171785.1 Guptibacillus hwajinpoensis | reverse complement strand
CATGAGTGCGGAGTGATCCAATAATCTTAGGAATAACCAAACAAAAAAGGTTCCGTTCATCAAAAACGATGAACGGAACCTTTTTATCGATTTCAGGCTAGTTATGTCCCAGCCTCTTTCTTTGCCCAATTATTTGATAGGTATGTAACGAATGAGATTGGTGAATGATGGAAACGAGGAGGGCGACCAATGTCTCAAAAAAAGATTATTCATCCAGTTAGTCATTCATTTGAAAAAAATATAGATTTTCTTCATAAAGAATTAGGAGTCGGTAAAAGCTTTGATGTGATTCAACTTGATCTCGACTATGCAGGTCGGAAAATGGCGATGTTCTTAATTGATGGTTTTGTAAAAGATGATATTCTGCATTATTTAATGAAATTATTATCAAGACTTGAGCCAGAACAACTTGATCCAGATCCGCTTGAAAAACTCATGAAAGTTCATATTCCTTATGTTGAAATTGATCGACAGAACGACCTTGATGTCGTAATGGACCTTGTTCTAGCGGGTCCAACGGCTCTTGTTGTAGAAGGCATGAGCGAAATTATCATGATTGATGCACGAACCTATCCAGTTCGTGGACCACAAGAGCCAGATTTGGAACGTGTAACGAGAGGGGCAAGAGATGGATTTGTTGAAACAATTGTATTTAATACGTCATTGACTAGGAGAAGAGTTAGAGACAAAACATTAAGAATGGAATATATGCAGGTTGGTAGAAGGTCTAAAACAGATATTTGTATTAGTTACATTGAGGATATTGCGGATCCAGAAATCGTTAAGAGAATCAAGGAATCGGTTAGTAATATCGATACAGATGGTTTACCGATGGGTGAAAAAACAATTGAAGAGTTTATTTGTGGTAGGCATTTAAATCCGTATCCTCTTGTTCGGTATACAGAGCGACCAGATACTGCTGCCATTCATCTTTATGAAGGTCACGTTTTGATTTATGTTGATGGATCCCCTAGTGTGCTTATCACACCAACGACATTTTGGCATCACTTGCAGCATGCGGAAGAGTATCGCCAAAAACCGCTTGTAGGCGCTTATTTGAGGCTTGTCCGTTTTATTGCTGTATGGATCGGGATTTTCATCTTACCGCTCTGGTATTTATTTGCTACAAATCCAAGGTTATTAGGGTCGAATATGCAATTTATTGGCGTTGATCAAGGGGGAACCCTGCCGTTATTTGTTCAATTTTTACTTATTGAAATAGGAATTGATATTCTTAGAATGGCAACGATTCATACACCAACGTCTTTAGCGACAGCGCTTGGTCTTGTATCAGCTATATTAATAGGACAAGTAGCTGTTGAGGTAGGATTATTTATTAATGAGGTTATTTTATATTTAGCTCTTGCCGCTTTAGGTACCTTTGCAACGCCATCTTATGAATTGAGTCTTGCCAACCGATTGTTACGACTACTATTACTAGTCGTAACAGCAGCCTTTGGAGTCATCGGTTTTGTTGTCGGCTTTACTCTTTGGATGGTCCTTCTTATTCGTACAAAATCATTTCATATTCCATACCTGTGGCCGTTTATTCCGTTTTCATATCGTGCTTTTCGCGATGTTATTTTCCGAGCGCCGATGCCTCTTAAAAATCGAAGGCCAACAGTTCTTCATACAAAAGATCCAGATCGTTAAGGGACACGTTCTTTACTAAAGAATGTGTCCTTTTTTGTGCTTATTTATTTTTTTTAAGAGTATGGATTGCTATAATAGCAATGGTGAGGAAAATGAAAACATTTTATGATATACAACAACTTTTAAAACGCTATGGCATGATTGTCTATACAGGTAGTAGACTTGGAGATCTTGAATTAATGGAAGATGAGGTACAAGAATTATATGATATGAAGATTCTCGAAAAAGAAGATTACCTCGTCGCCAGAATGATCTTACGAAATGAAATCAACAAGGAGAGAGACAAAAATGAATGAAACCATTGAAACGATGCTCGCTCATCGATCTATTCGAGCGTTTAAAGATACGCCACTAACAGAAGAACAAATTAATATACTTGTCAAAGCGGCCCAGTCTGCGTCAACGTCAAGTTATATTCAGGCATACTCTATTATCGGTGTGAAAGATAGAGAGAAGAAAAAACAATTAGCAGAGCTCGCAGGGGGACAGAGTTACGTTGAAGAGAATGGCCATTTCTTCGTATTCTGTGCCGATTTTAATCGTCATCATGCTACGGCAGAAATGCACGGAACTGATGTCACAGAAACGGTGCAATCTACTGAAAAATTCATGGTAGGATTAATTGACGCAGCTCTTGCAGCACAAAATGCAAGCGTTGCTGCAGAATCAATGGGTCTTGGAATTTGTTATATTGGTGGTATTCGAAATGATCTAGAAAAAGTAAATGATTTATTGAATCTACCACAATATGTGATTCCATTGTTCGGTCTTTGCGTAGGATATCCTAATCAGGAACCTGATATTAAACCGCGTTTGCCTCTAGAAAACATTTATCACGTAGATGAATATGAACAAAATGAAAAAGTTTTTAAAGGTGAGTTAACCAAATATGATGAAGTGATTTCATCTTATTATACAGATCGAACGGCTGGACAGCGCACAGGTGGTTGGACAGCGATGATGGCTCATAAATTAACGAGTCCTGTTCGAACATACATGAAAAAGTTTCTGGAAAAGAAAGGTTTTCCTTTAAAATAAAATCAGGGTTATGAAAGGTGGATGATGATGAAAGAAGAAAAATGGTTTATAGGTGTGGATCTTGGAGGCACAACAATCAAGCTTGCTTTCCTTGATTTTTACGGAGAAATTAAAAAGAAATGGGAAATTCCGACGGATAAATCAGAAGCGGGTCGACATATTACGATGCATATTGCAAGAGCAATCGACGATAAAATGGAAGAAATGGAGATAGCCAAAGAGAAATTTGCTGGAATTGGCATGGGAGCCCCAGGGTTCATTGAGATGGAGACAGGCTTTATCTACCATGCTGTTAATATCGGATGGCGGAACTTTCCTTTAAAAGATAAGCTAGAAGTTGAAACAGGATTACCGGTTATTATTGATAATGATGCTAATATTGCTGCGCTTGGAGAAATGTGGCGAGGTGCAGGTGATGGTGCTCGTGATTTGCTTTGCGTAACGCTTGGAACTGGAGTAGGCGGCGGCATTATTACAAATGGTACGATTATTCACGGAACGAACGGAATGGCAGGAGAGATTGGACATATTACCTCTGTTCCTGAAGCGGGTGCTTCATGTAACTGTGGTAAAACGGGTTGTCTTGAAACCGTTGCTTCTGCAACTGGTATTGTTCGGATTGCAATGGAAAATCTTACATCTAATCAAGAAAGCATTCTTTATCATACATATATGGAGCAGAATCAGCTTACTTCTCGTGACATTTTTGAAGCTGCAGAAGCGAAGGATTCTTACGCTGAAGAAGTAGTTGAAAAAGTTACGTTCTATCTTGGTTTGGCTATTGCTAATTTAGCAAACGCCTTAAATCCATCTAAGATTGTCATTGGAGGTGGCGTTTCTAAAGCGGGGGAAGCTTTGTTGAAACCCTTAAAGCATCAATTTGAAAAATATGCTTTACCGAGGGTGAAAGAAGGCTCAGATTTCGCAATTGCTACTCTTGGCAATGATGCTGGTGTTATAGGTGGGGCCTGGCTTGTTAAAACTAAATTAGTGAAATAGTCCTAGTTGTTCGCGTTTATCCCTGTCATGATAGGGGTAAAGAAGAGATCAGTGGAGTCTGATCTCTTCTTTTTTTATGATTATTTTGCACAGACGAAACTTTTTGGACGACTTATTCGTTATTACTAATGGCCGCACAAAATAGAATCAAAAAAATTGTTGAAAGAAATACTAAAATAAGGACAAAAGTTAGTTGATTAAATTTCGAAAACATACTATCATAGCGATTATGTATGGTCGTAGAAAGATATGGTAGCTTTTCCTTATATCCAACTAAGGAGGTACTAAGAAAACATGAAAAAGCTACAAAATAAGTATTCGTTTTTTCTAGTCGTAGCATTTTTGCTGTGGTTAAAAACGTATTTGGTGTATGAATTTGCGTTTAACATTGAACCTGAAAATAAAATGGAGGGGTTTATCTTATTGTTAAACCCGATTAGTTCTGTCTTGTTATTCCTCGGTTTTGCATTATTTGCCTCACCCAAGTATCGCAACAGAGTATTGCTGATCATTAATTTTGTCGGGTCATTTATTTTATTTGCAAATGTTGTCTACTATCGAGAATTTACAGACTTTATTACGATACCGCTTCTCTTTCAAACGAATAACATGGGTGAACTTGGTAACAGTATCGCAGAGCTAGTAAGCGGTTATGATTTCTTGTTATTTATAGATATCATTCTTCTCTCAGCTTACCTATTTGTACGTAAAACTAAAACCTACGCAGTCAAGAAAAAAGAAATCGCTATTGTATTTGCGAGTGCCATCGCCCTTTTCGCTATTAACGTCGGCCTTGCTGAAACAGAGCGTCCTCAACTCTTAACTCGGACGTTTGATCGTGAAATGCTTATTAAATATATCGGTACTTACAACTATCATGTTTATGATGCTGTTCTACAATCGAGAGCAAAGGCACAACGAGCATTTGCCGACGGTAGTGAAATTGTTGATATTGAAAACTATGTGAAAGCGAACCATGTTGAACCAAACCCTGAAATGTTTGGTAAAGCAGAAGGCAAAAACATTATTCTCGTCTCTTTAGAGTCCACGCAAAGTTTCGTGATAAACGAAGAGGTTGATGGAAAAGAAATTACCCCGTTCCTTAATGATCTTATTGATGAAAGTTATTATTTCCCTAATTTCTATCATCAAACAGCACAGGGGAAAACTTCTGACTCTGAGTTTATTCTTGAGAATTCTCTTTATGGGCTACCGAGCGGTGCGGTGTTCTTTACCCACTCAGGAAATGAATACAATGCGTCTCCAGAAATTTTAAGTGAAAATGGCTACTATAATGCCGTTTTCCATGCCAATAATAAAAGTTTTTGGAATCGCGACGTTATGTATGATGCCCTTAAATACGATAAGTTCTATGATATTAATGACTTTACGGTCACACCTGATAATTCAATCGGTTGGGGATTGAAAGACGAATATTTCTTTGATCAATCCATTAAGTATTTAGAAACAATGCCAGAACCTTACTATGCTAAATATATTACCCTGACGAATCATTTTCCTTTCACGCTTGAATCAGAAGATGAATATATTCCAGAGTGGACTTCAGACGATGGTACTGTAAACCGATTTTTCACAACGGTTCGCTATCAGGATGAAGCTGTTAAAAAATTCTTTGAGCGCATGAAAGAAGAAGGACTATATGAAGATTCAATTTTTGTTATGTATGGGGATCACTATGGTATCTCTGAGAACCATAATAAAGCAATGGGTGAGTTTCTAGGGAAGGAAATCACACCATTTGAATCGACAGAGCTACAAAAGGTTCCTCTTATTATCCATATCCCTGGCCAGGAGGGAGAAGTAATGGATCAAGTGGGTGGACAAATTGATTTGAAGCCTACAATCATGCACCTTCTCGGAATTGAAACAAAAGATATGATTAAGTTTGGTAATGACCTGTTTGCAGAAGAACAGGATAATTTCACGATACTTCGTGATGGAAGTTTCATTACAGAAAATAACCTTTATACGAAAAATGTTTGTTATGATAAGGAAACCGGTGATGAAACGGATAAAGCTGCCTGTGAACCATACATGGAAAAGGCAAAAACAGACCTTGCTTACTCAGATAAAATTGTGTACGGCGATCTGCTTCGTTTCTTAGGAAAGCATGAAGAGCAGCAAGATGCCGAGATAAAATAAACCACTAGAAAAACCACGCTTTTAAAGCGTGGTTTTTTTATACGCATTTAAACATAAAAGTAGAGATAATAAACATCTTCTTTTGAGAAAAGCTTTATTCACGAAGCATAGGCCATCCTTCTAGTCATATTATTGTAAGAGGGAGATGACTTGTGGGAGGGTGAATGATGAAAATTAGAGTGAAAAGTGGGGACAGCCTTTGGAAATATAGTCGTGTCTTTCAAATACCGCTCCGTCTCATTTTAGATAGCAACAATCTTGAAGATCCTGATCAGTTGATGATTGGAGAACAAATACAGATCCCTGGTTATGTAACAAAAAGTTATACGATTAAACAAGGGGATACATTATGGAAATTAGCGGGTTGGTATGGTGCGCCTTTAGACGGTGTTTTATTGTTAAATGATCAAAATCCATTTTCACTAAAGCCGGGTGAGAAAGTGAATATTCCCATTCGTGTCACTTGGTCACTGATAAATCCCAACCAAGCTTATGATTATGGGACGCTTGTGAAGGATATCCGCAAAATCCTTGGTGTCTACCCATTTATTAAAAGAGGTCTAATTGGTGAGACAGTAATGGGAAAACCAATTCCGGAATTAGTGGTAGGAACTGGCGCGAAAAAAGTTCACATGAATGGCTCATTCCACGCAAATGAATGGTTAACGACAACTTTAATCATGAAATTTATCGATGATTATGCACGTGAATTAACAAGTAGCCAGCAGCTTAGCGGTGTCTATCTCCCCCCGCTTTATGAATCCACTTCTTTGTCACTCGTGCCAATGGTCAATCCAGATGGAGTTGATCTTGTCATTAATGGTTTACCTGAAGAGGAACCGTATCGTTCTCTTGCAAATGAGATTAACAATGGGAGTGACCAATTTAGTCGTTGGAAGGCGAACATTCGAGGTGTCGACTTAAATAATCAATACCCGGCCAAATGGGAAGTAGAAGCTGAGCGTAAACCAACAAAGCCATCTCCAAGAAATTACCCGGGAAAAGCCCCGCTTACTGAACCGGAAGCAATTGCAATTGCTGATTTAACTAGAAGAAAGAAATTTGACAGAGCGCTAGCATTCCATTCACAGGGAGAAGTGATTTTTTGGGGATTTGAAGGGCTTGAACCCCCTGAGTCAGAAATTCTTGTAACAGAATTTTCTCGCTTAAGTGGCTATCTCCCCATTCGGTATGTTGATAGTTTTGCAGGTTACAAGGATTGGTTTATACAGGATTTTAGAAGACCTGGTTTCACTGTTGAAATCGGGAAAGGAGAGAATCCTTTACCAGTTAGCCAATTTAACGAGATTTATCAAAATACAATAGGGATCTTTCTGTCTACCCTATACATGTAGTGAGCTTGAACTCTAAGAGCTTTTTTGTCATAATAAAAGTAATTTCATATTTTCTGAGACTAGGGGTGCCTTCAAGTTAGGGAAGGCTGAGAAAAAGAAACCGTTATTTCTTTTACCCTTGAACCTGATCTGGTTGATACCAGCGTAGGGAAGTCGGTAGCGGTGTTTTTATACTACCCCCATTCCATACGCGGAATGGGGGTTTTTCACGTTCTAGCGTCTTTTATCTCATTTTGTAGAAATGTGAAGTAAGTCATAGCGATGGAGGGAATCAATCATGAAGCAGTTTCAATTATATGTGATTACAGGAGAGGAATTTCATCAAGATCGAGATTTGGTCGACGTAATGGAGGAAGCCATTCGAGGTGGAGCGGATATCATTCAGCTACGTGATAAAACCAATTCAAAAAAAGTAGTGCTTGAAAAAGCACTAAAGTTAAAAGCGTTAACAAAAAAATACAGTATACCGTTTATCGTTAATGATCATCTTGATGTCGCTCTAGCTGTTGATGCAGACGGCATTCATTTAGGGCAAGATGATTTGCCTTTAGAAACGGCAAGAAAAATCATTGGACCAGGTAAAATAATCGGAATCTCAACTCATCGAATTGAAGAAGCGCGTGCTGCAGAAAAGGGGGGAGCTGATTACATCGGGGTAGGTCCAATTTTTCCTACTAACAGTAAAAGTGACGTGGTAGCGCCTGTTACTACTGAATATATCAAGGAAGTGATTTCTGAAATTTCCATTCCATTTGTCGCCATTGGAGGTATAAAACTACACAATGTTTCAGAAGTCTTACGTGCGGGGGCGAAAAGGATTTGTGTGATCAGCGAAGTAGTAGGAAGTGACGATGTGAAAGGAACATGTGAATCATTTCAGCAAGTGATCAAGAGTGAGGTGATCGAGAAGTGAGATTGCAAATAAATGGCGATGAGCACGATCTAGATGTGGTTACGTTGAAGGATGTTGTGAAGCATTTTGGTTTGCAAGAAGGTCTGGTTGTAACAGAGGTAGATGGGGCAATAGTTGATCGATCGAACTGGAAAGATATCAATGTACAAGATGGCATGAAAATTGAGCTTGTTCACTTTGTAGGTGGAGGTTGAGTAAATGACTAACAAATTAACAATAGCTGGTAAACAATTATCATCGAGGCTTTTTCTAGGGACAGGAAGATACCCGAATCCATATGTTCAAAATAAGGCGATTGAGGTTTCTGAAGCGGAAGTTTTGACGTTTGCGATTCGAAGAGTGAATCTTTCAGCACCAGACGAAGATGCGATCCTTCAACACATCGAAAAACCATTTCAATATTTACCGAATACTTCAGGTGCTACATCAGCAGAAGAAGCGATTCGAATCGCTCGTTTAGCAAAGGCATCTGGACTAAGTGATTGGATTAAGATCGAAGTGAGCCAAGATGAAAAGATGCTCATTCCTGATCCAATCGAAACTCTAAAAGCAACAGAAATCTTAGCGAACGAAGGGTTTATTGTATTGCCGTACACATCAGATGATCCCGCACTCTGTTATCGATTACAAGAAGCGGGTGCTTCGGCAGTGATGCCAGGTGGGTCTCCCATTGGTACGGGTCTAGGTATTTTAAATCCTTATAATATTGAACGGATTACTGAGAAGCTTACAGTGCCGGTGATCGTAGATGCTGGCCTTGGAAGTGCTGCTGATGTTACACAGGCAATGGAACTCGGCGCAGATGGTGTGTTGTTAAATACAGCGATAGCTAAAGCGAGAAACCCCGTTATGATGGCAGAGGCTGTCAAACATGCGATTCATGCTGGAAGGTTGTCCTATAGCGCAGGTAGAATCTCTAAAAAGAAGTATGCGACGGCTAGTAGTCCGATACAAAGCTAAGAAAGGGGATCGATATGGCTAGAATCACGATTATTGGTGGTGGAGTGATCGGTTTATCCATTGCATTTGAATGTCAAAGAAGAGGACATAACGTTACTGTGGTCGAAGCGCAGCAATGTGGTGGACAGGCTTCTGGTGCAGCAGCAGGAATGCTTGCTCCGTATTCTGAAATTGAAGAAGACCCTGACGATTTTTTCCGACTATGCCAAAAGAGCTTGCAGATTTTTCCTGAATGGCAAGAAGAGGTCAAACGTCATTCGGATATTGATTTTGAGTACAATGAAAGCGGTAGTTTGTATTGTATCTATCATGAAGCCGACCTTCTTTCTCTTGAAACAAAACAGGCATGGCAAAGAAAGTTTAACGTTGAATCGACGATTTTAAGTGCTAAAGAAGTAAGAGTTAAAGAACCAGGGCTCTCTAGAGATGTTGTTGCCGCTTTATGGTGTCCTGAAGAGTCTCATATTTATGCCCCTGGCTATGTGGCGGCTCTTTTACAAGCCTGCCGCAATCTAGGTGTTCATGTCATCGAAAATGTAGGAGATGCAACGCTGGACGGGTATGCTGTCATAACTAAGCAGGAGCGAATTGACAGTGATCAGGTTGTTCTTGCAGCAGGAGCCTGGTCAATGTATTGGGAAAAAGAGCTTGGTTGCACATTGCCCGTATATCCGATCCGCGGACAAATTTGTGCATATGAAGCTCCACCTTTAAACCACATTGTTTTTACAAGCCAGGGGTATTTGGTAGCTAAAGCGAATGGTTCCGTTGTGGTCGGTGCCTCAGAGGATATCGCTGATTTTGATACGAACGTAACAGAACATGGGATTGGTCGTCTCGAAAAGTGGAGTAAGAAGGTGATGCCTGTGCTCGAGAAGATGGATCCATTTCATAAATGGGCCGGGTTAAGGCCAGCTACACAGGATGGTTTTCCACTAATCGGAAAGTTAATTAAGAAACCGGAGGTTATTTTGGCGACCGGACATTATCGAAATGGAATTTTACTAAGCCCAATTACGGCAAAAATCGTAGCCGATGAAATAGATCAAGTTCCCCAACAAATTGCAATTGGTCAATTTCGTCCTGATCGTTTTCAGGCTATCTAATAAGGAGAGGATCTAATGTATAAAGCACTGACGATTGCTGGTTCAGATAGTGGTGGCGGAGCTGGAATTCAAGCTGATTTAAAAACGTTTCAAGAGCGCGACGTGTTTGGAATGAGTGCGATTACAGCACTTACAGCTCAGAACACGCTTGGCGTTCATCATGTGTTCCCGCAAACAATCGAAGCGGTGCAATCACAGCTTGATGCTGTTCTCTCAGATATTGGGGCGGACGCAGTAAAAACCGGGATGCTTTTTTCGAGTGACATCATTCTGGCGGTATCGGAAAAGATAAGGGACTACAATGTCTCAAATCTTGTTATTGATCCTGTGATGATCGCAAAAGGTGGGGCGTCTCTTTTGCAAAATGAAGCAAAATTGGCTATGAAAGAAAAGCTTTTTCCGCTAGGGGCTGTTATTACGCCTAATCTTCCTGAAACAGCTGAATTGCTAAATTGTAAAGCTATTACTTCTATCAAGGGTATGGAGGAGGCGGCAAAGGCCCTACATGCAAGTGGTGCAAAAGCTGTACTTGTTAAAGGTGGACATATGACGAGTAATACTGCTGTAGATGTTCTGTATGTAAACGACCGCTTTTACCATTATGAATCAGAGCGTATTGAAACAAAACACACCCACGGAACTGGTTGCACGTATTCAGCTTGTATCGCAGCTGAGCTTGCTAAGGGGAGGCCGATCCCCGAGGCTATAGCTATCGCAAAAGAATATATTACGGCTGCTATTACACACGCTCTCCCAATAGGAAAAGGAATTGGGCCAACAAATCATGCTGCTTATCGACAAATACAACCTTCCGTTATGAAAACTTAACCCTGCTTCTGCAGGGTTTTTTTATGTGAATAAGTTTGCTATTCGAATGAGGAGGGGAAAAATACATAGACTAAGCAAGGAACTTTTAGAATGGTGTTAATGAAGCAATTCGATTTCAAGAAAGGAAGTTCAATGAATAAACTAATCGAAGTAGAAAATGTATCCAATGAACGTGTAACGGGTGTTCAATTTTCATTAATGGAAGGCAGTTTAACGACAATCATCGGACCCTCAGGTGCAGGGAAGAGTAGTTTATTACTTTTGTTAAATAGACTAGAAGATCCAGATGAGGGTAAGATTCACTTTAAAGGGAAAAATATTAGCGATTTTCCTATATCAGAGCTGCGTAGAAACATTGGAATGGTGTTTCAACAGGCTCATTTATTTGATGGAACGGTAGAAGATAATTTAAAGTTTGGTCCTTCTCTTCAAAAAAAGTGGGAGCCCAATGAAGGGGTAAAGCTATTGGAAAAAGTACAGTTGCCTAAAGAGTTTTTAACGAAAGAAGTAGAAAATTTATCTGGTGGCGAACAGCAGCGAGTGGCATTTGCAAGAACGCTTGCTAATAATCCCGAGGTATTGTTATTAGACGAAGTGACCAGTGCACTTGATATGCGGACAGTGGATTTGATGGAAGATTTGTTACATAAGCTCGTGAATGAAGAAGGGAAGACAATTTTGATGATTACACATGACCTTAAGCAAGCAGAAAGACTTGGTAGCTATACCCTATTTATGAATGAAGGTAGAGTTGAAGAGCAAGGAAAAACAACCGAATTGTTTTATCAACCAAAATCCGCTACGTTAAAGCACTTTCTCGAAGGATAATTTATGACGAACATATCGAATCTTTCATTGCTTACAATGATTCTATTTGTCATGATTCCTGTTTCGCTTTCTTATTTGTTTTCGCTTGGGATCGGCAAATCAGCTATATGGTCTTCTATCCGCGGCGTCGTTCAATTGTTTTTTATAGGTTATGTTCTCACATTTCTCTTTTCTATTCCAGATTGGCAGGGGGTAGGATTATGGGTAGCTGTCATGCTAGTCATTGCTTCTCTTCAAGCATCAAAGAGAGGAAAAGGGATTCCGTATGCTTTTCTCCTGTCGTTCTCTTCGCTTATTCTTATTGAAGTGTTTGTATTGTCATTATGGATCGTATTTGATATTATTCCTTTTCGATCCGAACAGGTTATTCCGATGAGTGGAATGATTATTGGTAATAGTATGGTGGCAACTGGTCTTGCATTTGAGAGAATGAAGAACGAGTTTCACGATAGTAAAGGAGAAATTCTTGCAGCATTATCGCTTGGAGCAAATGCTTCACAAGCTTCTCAAATGATTATTAGAAAAACGATTCGCGCAGCAATGATTCCTAATGTAGATGGATTAAAAACGATTGGACTTGTGCAATTGCCAGGGATGATGACAGGACTAATTCTTGGTGGAGCTTCGCCAATTGAAGCCATTCGCTATCAGATCGTCATTTCGATTAGCATCTTTTCATCTGTGTCCATTTGTGCGATGATTATTTCATTGGTGACGTATCGCTTTTTCTTTAATCGAAAAATGCAGTTACTTGAAGAAAAGGGAGGAAAAAAATAATGGCAATTGTAGATGTTACAGTGATCCCAATTGGAACGGAAACACCAAGTGTTAGTAAGTATGTAGCGGATGTACAGGAGGTTCTAGAATCGTTTTCTGATCGGATTACATATCGTTTAACACCTATGAGTACTCTTATTGAAGGAGATATTTCAGATCTCCTAGACGTTGTTAAAGCGATTCATGAAGCGCCCTTTCAAGCAGGTATTGAGCGTGTAGCCACGAATCTACGAATCGATGATCGTCGTGATAAAAAGGTGAATATGGAAGATAAACTCGAATCAGTTAAAAGACATTTAAAATAAAAGTAACATGACGTATCATGTGCTTCTAAGACATAAAAAAACAGCCGAAATGGCTGTTTTTTTAGTGGCCTCCGCCGCCACCAGATCCGAAAAGAATATCGATCATTGTAGCAACAGTAAAGGCGCCGAATACAAGCACTGTTAATCCTGCAAAGGCAAGGCCCATAAAGTTCTTTTCACGAAGGGAACGAAAAACACCCCATACGCAAAATAAAGTAACGATTGCAAAAATAATTGCTAATCCCATTTGGAATACCTCCCTATCCATGCACTCATTATCAGTATACCCGTAAAATGACTGTTGCATGGTTGAATCGTAAATTTTTCTTGAATGGTATGTACGATAAGTCCTTTCTTATTTTAACCGTTTTCTTTTCGTTTGTCGAGGTGTTATTCACTCGAAAATGTAAGTTCAATGTCGTAAGCTCGAGCGATACCCTGCATTAATTTTATGTGCATTCGATCAATATAAAAAACCTGATCATCCCGACAAATGAAATGTTCTTCCATTTGTAAAAGCGCCATTTTTTTTTGTTGGTCGTCTCCTTTAAGTATCCTGAACCACGCAACCATTTCTTTGTAGAGATAATGTTCGTTGTTTTGAGAATTGAAGCCGTAGTCTGTGAAAGAAAGTTTACAATCAGATGCTTGAGAAAGATGAATGAGTGGATGAACGTCTTCGAGAACACCTTTGGACTGATAGTAGTTCTGAAGTGCTTCAGCTTCGATTCGATCTGAAATGATAACAAGTTGTTTATCACGATCCATCACGTTAGCAAGATCAGCCGTTTTTTTGACAATTTGCGCTATGAACCCAGGTAGTTTATTAACAGGTGGTTTCATTTCAACACCATACACGAAGTTCAGTAGAAACATCTCCTTTTATTCGCTCTTTTTTATAGTGTAGAATAAGAAGCATAATCTTTCAATGGAGGCGAATGTTATGGAATGGAAACAAATGGCTGTTGGACCTGTGCAAGCAAATGCAGCACTGATATGGAATGAAAATAAAGAAGCTCTTGTTATAGATCCAGGTGCTGAGGGAGGACGAATCAAGAGAAAAATCGAAAAGATGGAGTTAAAACCATTGGCTATTCTTTTAACTCATGCTCATTTTGATCATATCGGTGCCGTTGATTTACTAAGAGAAACTTATCAAGCTCCAGTCTATTTGCATGCATATGAATCAAATTGGCTTTCAGATCCTTCTTTAAACGGCTCAAAACTTTTTCCAGTTGTTGATAACATTTCTGGTAAACCCGCTGACCATCTCATTGAGGGAGAAGGAGATATGACAATCGGTTCATTTAATTTTACGGTTCTAGAGACGCCGGGACACTCACCTGGCAGCGTATCATTTTATTTCAAAGACGCGAATATCGTCTTTTCCGGTGATGCTCTGTTTGCCGGAAGTATAGGAAGAACAGATCTTCCAGGCGGGAATCAAAAACAATTGCTTAAGAGCATACATAATCGCCTACTTGTGCTACCTGAACATACGATCGTAGCATCTGGACATGGAGGGGCTACAACTATTGAAACTGAGATGACTGAAAATCCATTTCTAAATGGCTTTTCTTTATAGGCAATGTCGTTAAAAACTGTCATTAAAAATGAAATTGAACAGAGCTCAAATAGTTCAATCACTTTCGAGCGGTTTATGACATTGTCTCTTTATCATCATAAGTATGGGTATTATCAGAAGCATGCACCAAAGACGGGGAAAAGAGGTGATTTCATTACCTCAACAAGTGTAGGTGACGTTTTTTCTCGCGTAATGGCCCGAGTGCTTATAAAAGAAATACAAAAAAACGCGTATGCACCGGTAATTGTCGATGCGGGTTCAGGTGATGGTAACTTCATTTCTTCCTTTCTTGATGAAGTAAAAACGGTGGATCATAAGTTTTATAAAAAGTTAACTTATTTTGTACTGGAATCCAGTCCTTATCATCAGCAATTAATTGCTGAGCGCACTAAGCATCATAACGTGCTGATTTATCCTTCACTTTCTACAATTAAGGAAGAGCTACCGAAGTTAAATGGCATTCTATTCTCAAATGAATTGCTTGATGCGTTTCCTGTACGTGTTATTGAAAAACAACGTGAACTTCTTGAAGTCTGTGTTGGTTTAAATGATTATGATTGTTTTGAGGAGGTGTACATTCCCTGTACAGACCCCGAAATTCTGAACTGGTTAGCGTGTCACGAACTACAGATTAGTGATGGACAACGGATCGAAATTCCGCTTGCAATGGGAGAATGGTTGGATGAGATAGGAATTTGGCTATCTCATGGAAAAGTCTTTACAGTAGATTATGGATATACAAATGAGGAGTGGGGAAAACCTGGAAGGAGACGAGGCAGTCTTAGGGGATACTACAATCATCAGCTCATAGAAAACGTTTTACAGTTCCCTGGGGAAATGGATATCACAACTCATGTTCATGTAGACGCTATTCGAAACATTGGTCTAAGTCACGGGATTCAGTGGGTCGATTGTCTCCCACAAGGACACTTTCTTTTAAAAGAGGGTTTGCTTCAATTTCTTCAGCAAACGACTCCGGATAATCCTTTTTCTAGAGAGCATAAACAAAATCGAGCAGTAAGGTGGCTGGCTCAGTCGAATCAATTTTTAGTAATGATTCAAGAAAAGTGCCCAAAAAAAGACGATGCGTAAGCATCGTCTTTTTTGCGTTCGGATTAATGTCCGCCTGATCCAGGCGTCATCATGAACACTGACCAGTAGGAAAAACCGACCATAAACAAAGTTAAGTATACACCAAAAATATACAAATAAGTACGTTCTGTTAAGTTTAGATAACTTAACGCTAAAAACATGCCGGCCTGGCCAAGGAACAGCAATCCTAATACTGGCATCTCACCAACAAAGCCCATGAGTGAGAAAATGCCGGTCCAGAAAGCTAAAACTCGGTACATTCTAGGCATAAAAGTTCCTCCCTTGCTCGTTCATTCCCCATACATATCGTATTATATATGAGTTCTTGTGGAAAAGTAAATGCTAGTCTCATGGCAAAATAATGACTTTCCTTATTTAACCTTGAAAAGGGTTCCAATTTATTATCCCAAATCGTTCACAAAAATACAAATCTTTTTCTTGTACAATATTTGTTTAAGTGTTGTATAATATGGGTAAAGTTAGTTATCAACGGAAAACGAATCGGGGAGGATTTAAATTGGAAGATAAATTATTGTTTTATACTTATCCAAGTTGTACATCTTGTAGAAAAACAAAAGCATGGTTAAAAGAAAATGGTGTTGATTTTGAAGAGCGTCATTTATTTAAAGATACACCTTCAATTGATGAATTAAAAGAAATCATTACCTTATCTACAGATGGTATTGAAGAAATTCTTGCGAGAAGAAGTACTTCATTCAAAAAGCTAAATGTTGAAATTGATGATCTTACCCTTTCTGAAATGCTTGAACTAATGCATAATGAACCAAAGCTTCTAAGACGTCCTATCGTGACTAACGGAAAGAAATTAATTGTAGGTTACAATAAGTCGGGTTTGCAAAATTTAAAACAACGTAAAAAGAAGCTTGCTGTTGTATCTTAACTGGGCTAGCTGGATTCGAACCAGCGCATGACGGAATCAAAATCCGTTGCCTTACCGCTTGGCTATAGCCCAATGGTTTCGTGCTCTAGTAGTATAAGCAGCGGTTTAGATACTTATACTTATTTTTAGCAGAAGGCAAAAAAATCACCTTCATTATAGGAATGCCCGGGCAATTGGTTGAATAAGATAACATCATAATCCATGTCACAGCGATATGCGGAAATGACTCTGCGTATCGCTTTTTTATGTGGAATTGATTTGGCAAAACAGGACAAGAAAAATCACGCAAAATAATGTATTCTTATGTTAGATGTAGAAAGCCGGTGATAGGCGCAATGAAAATATTATTGTTAATAGGTGCTTCCCTCTTTCAAGTTCTGATTGTCGTTATGTTTTTTATCAATGCTTCATGGGTTCCGCTCGTTATGGTCGGATATGCGCTTTCGCTTGCTGTCTTGATTTATTTGCTAATTAAAGATCGAAGGAAAAGGGAAAAGGAGGAACAGAATGATGATAATCGTAACTACTGATCAAGTCGCAAACAAAAATATTAAGGAAGTGATTGGTTATGTTAGAGGAAGCACTGTTCAGTCTAAGCACGTAGGGAAGGACATTCTTGCAAGCCTTCGGACAATTGTTGGTGGTGAAATTACTGAGTATACCGAAATGATGACAGAAGCTAGACAGAGAGCAATTGCGAGAATGGTAAAGGATGCAGAAAGTAAGGGTGCTAATGCAATCGTTGCTTTTCGGTTACAGTCCTCAGCCGTTATGACGAGTGCATCAGAAATCATTGCCTACGGTACGGCTGTCATACTAGAGTAGCCTTTCATTTCTTTATGAATAATAAGTACCGTTTGGGGGAGTCTTAATGTGGAAACAACTTATCGTTAAAACCGAACGAGGTAAGTTTGAGGTTTTTGTAAAAGGTAATGGTCCACCACTTTGCGTGACCCATCTTTATTCTCAATTTAATAACAGCGGTGATTATTTTGCAGATGTATTCACAAAGTACTATACGGTATATTTAGTGAATCTTAAAGAAGCAGGAAACACAGATTCTGTAAACTCACCGCACGAATTTTTTATGATTGAAACGGTATTTGATCTTGAAAGTATACGCGAAAAGATGAAAATTCGAAAATGGGTTTTCGCTGGGCATTCCACAGGCGGAATGCTGGCTTGCGTATATGGAATTCATGCATCAAACTCACTAAAAGGTTTAATCATTGTAGGGGCTGCTGCTAGGGAATACGCCTCTTCTTCTCCCGCTTGTATCTATCATGTCGATCATCCTCAACATGAGCTGATGCAGCAACTTATTGAGCGGTTAAAAGACCCCGATCTTGAGCAAGATGAACGAAAAAAAATAACTGAAAAAAGGACGAAACTTTCTCTTTATCGACCAGAGCTATATAAGATTTTATTTTCAAAACCTATACATAAAAAGATGGCGGTAGCTCGAATGAATTTCTTCGCAAGAGAAATTTTACAGTTTAATGTCATAAAACAGCTTACTGCTATCACAACCCCTACTCTTATTGCTTGCGGCAGATATGATGTGCAATGTCCGCTTTCTTATTCCGAAGAAATGGCGAGTGCAATTCCTAATGCCAAATTGGTTGTTTTTGAAGAAAGCAACCATTATCCATTCCTTGAAGAAGAGTGTTTGTTTGAATTAAGTATTCAAGAGTTTTTACTTAAATAAATAAATATTTAACTTTACCAAGAAGGATTTACCAGTGACCTGGCGAATCCTTTTCTTTACGATTTTAAAATCGTGAATTTAGACGAAAGGAAGGTGTGTTTTGCTGAATATTGAAGAAAAGGGGAAAGACATTATCAAACAAGCGATGGAAGTGGGAGCATCTGATGTACATTTTCACCCAAAGGAGAAAGGGGCAGCCATTCAATTTCGCGTGGATAATCGTCTTTACGATGCTTTATGGTTACCAATGAGTGTCGCTGAAAAGCTATTGTCTCATTTTAAATTTTTGAGTGGAATGGACATCGGTGAAAAACGTCGTCCTCAAAATGGTGCAATGGATATGATTCTTTACCCAAGAAAACTTCATCTCCGTCTCTCTACAATTCCAACTCCGTACCACGAAAGTCTCGTTATTCGTATTTTGCCACAAGATGAAACTCACTCCTTTAAAGAACTTTTTCTTTTTCCCTCAATTGCAAACCGACTTCTTCAGATTGTTAGTTGTAACAGTGGTTTATTTATGATTACAGGCCCTACTGGATCAGGTAAAACGACAACCATGTATTCCTTACTTCAAACGTTAAGTGTAAAACGACATCGCCGTGTTCTCACAATAGAAGATCCGATCGAAAAGAGAAATCCTGATTTTATTCAAATGGAAGTGAACGAGAAGGCTGGACTTTCGTATTATGAGGGTTTCAAAGCCGGATTAAGGCATGATCCTGATATTCTTGTTGTAGGAGAGATACGTGATGAACAAACGGCTCAACTCGCAATAAGAGCTAGTATGACTGGTCATTTGGTTGTCTCCACACTCCATACGGGAAGTACACTTGAATGCATTCCAAGATTACTGGAGTTCGGTATCCCACTTCATAACATCACTCAAACATTAAGAGGCGTTGCAACTCAGCGGTTAGTTCCTTTAAAGTGTCCCTATTGTGATGTGTGTTCTCTTGAATGTCTTAAAAGGAGAACTCGTAGAAAGCTTGCTGTTGTTGAAATTCTCGCAGGACTCCACCTTCAGAAAGCCCTCGATTACCCAGATCTCTTAACCATACCAGGTCAAGCCACAATTAAAGATTACATTCTTAGAGCCTATGCCTTAGGCTATATTCAAAAAGAAACCGTAGAGAAGGAGTTGGGATTATTTAACCGTGAGACGATTCAAATGGAAGCTTGATCGAAAAGCAGACTTTCTTTGTCGGGTAGGGAAGATGCTTGAAGAGGGGTATTCGCTCGCAAAATGTCTGGAGGTTTATGCTTTATATCAAAATGATCACATTCGAGCTAACATTGAAATGATTATTGTAAGGTTAAAAGGTGGGGACTCCTTTCATGATGTTTTAGCTGATTTTCACTTCCCAGGAGATATATTATCTTACTTGTATATGTCTGAACAGCGTGATTTTGCGACAGGCATATCTGCATCTGGACAGTTAATGAAAACGAGAAGTGAATGGCAAAAACGTCTACGCAGTACGCTTGCTTATCCAATCTTTCTATTTTGGATGACTGCCATCATGTTATTTGTGGTAGGAAAGTACTTATTGCCTCAATTTAATACGTTGTACCAAACGCTTGATGTTCCTCTCCCATTTATTTCGAAGTTTTTTATGGAGCTTGTTCGGTTTATGCCAGCTATTGTTGTAGGTGTTATTGGTCTTTCCATTGCAATTTATCTTACTACGTTTGTGAAAAACAAACCTAGTTCTGCAGTACAGAAAATGATTATTTATAGTAAAGTACCATTCGTTCACCTCTTTATCCCTCTCTACCTTACTCATCATACCTCCCTTCATTTAGGTTTATTACTTCAAAGTGGTCTTTCCATTGCCGAGGCTTTTTCGCTATTAACAAAGCAATCGCATTTTGTTTTTTTTCAAGAGGAAGCTAATCGGGTTTCACTGTCGTTGATGCGCGGGGAAAAGTTAGAAGCTTTATTTGATCACGCTAGTTTATATGTACCTGAGTTCAAAGAAATTTTAATGCATGGACAAGTAAGTGGTAATCTCGGCAGGGAGCTTATTCTGTATGGGGAGGTGGTTGGCGAACGATTTGAAGAGCTTGTCAAGAAGGGGTTTATGATTTTGCAGCCTGTTAGTTTTGTTGGTGTTGGTCTTGTCGTCATGTTGATGTTTATGTCTATTCTAATGCCGATGTTTTATTATTTGCAAAACATTTAAGGGGGAAGTTATGAATGAAATTAAGAAAATGGATAAGCTTATTTAAACAAGAAAAGGGATTTACGCTCATTGAAATGATGATCGTTATTATGATTATTTCCGTTCTTCTTTTAATTGCTGTCCCAGGTTTAACGAAAAATAACGAAGTCGTTGAAGATAAAAGTTGTGAAGCAACGATTAAAGTCGCTCAAACACAGGTAGCAGCATACAAAGCGAATAAAAAAGAATTTCCAACTACAATTGCTGATCTTGTTACAGATGGCTATCTCGATATGGATGAAACCACTTGTCCCGGTGGAGAGGAATTAACGATCACCGATGGAAAAGTGAATTTAGCCGAGTAATGAAAAGGTTTCATTTCATCATAAATTCTTTTGGCTATACCTTAATTGAGATGATGATCGTACTTTCTCTATTGTCGATTCTCTTAACCCTGGTTTTTCTTCACATTACGCCTACGCAAAATGCTTCTGTAACAAAACATTTCCTAGAAGAGATTCAATCGGATCTTAGGTATACTCAAGAACTCGCTTATGTAAATGGTTCTTCTTATCGGTTTTTGATTTCACCAAGTAAAGGTATTTATAGTATCCAAGGTAATGCATCGACGGTAGTGAGAACAAACGAGATTCCAGATCACATCACAATCGATGAAGGAACAATGGGGTATCAAATTGTTTATGGCGGTAATGGAAATGTTCAAAAGGCAGGTACCCTTTATATGAAGTCGGGTAAGGAGGAGTATAAGCTTGTTGTACAGGTGGGAGCAGGTCGCTTCTATATTAAAAAATTGTAATGGTTACTCGCTACTTGATGGTTTGATAGCCCTTTCTATACTTACTCTTTTATCTTCCGGTGCATTGCCAATTTATGTACAACTTTATGAAGAGCGAATGAGCATTCAAACGAGAAAGGAAGCGATACATTTGCTCGATCAATATTGGAATGACTTTGTATTAAACAATGTAGTACCTCCCAAGCAAGAATTCGTGGAAGGCACTGAATTTTACTTAACTGAAACAGCGAATGGGTTGTGCATTTCTTACATTGAGGAGAAAAAGGATGAATTATTGATATGTAGAAGCTTGCCTCATGAGTAGTGAAAAAGGGATCACGTTACTTGAACTAATGCTAACCTTGACCATATTACTGGCTATTATTTGGACGCTTCCTTTACTTATGAGCGCTGCCATCCAAAATTCAGGGGCAGATTTTCAGCAAGAAGAAACACGCTTGTTTTTCCACTTGTTTTCTAAAGAAGTTCGAGAAGCCACTCAAATTATACTTAGTAAGGGAAGTATTGAACTAACGAAAAAAGATGGAGCGATCGTTAAGTATGAACGGTATGGATCTTCCATACGTCGCCGCGTCAATAATACCGGTCATGAAATTGTCTTACAAAACATTAGAGATTTTACAGTTCAAATCTCCGGTAGGAGAGTAATGATCGAGGTGGATCTAAATAATGGGAACACGGAGAAACAAGTTAGTTTTCAAATGTCTTAAGCAACTGGATGACCAAGGCTATATGACTGCTATGATGATGCTAATTAGCACACTTCTTCTTGGGTTCATTTTTCATTTATGCTATGTAACAATGAACGAACGAGCATTTCTAGATCGTGAAGAGGAACAATTCAAAAAGCATTCCTTGCTAGTGTTAGGAATGAAAGATACAATTTCATATATACAAAAAAACGATGTCGAAACTACTGAAAAAACATTTATTTATGAAGAAGGCACGGTTCACGCTGCGATTCAGTTTTCTCCTTCAGAAGTTATTTACATCACGCTAAATGGAACAACTCAAAATGCGACGAAGGTTTTTGCGCTGTTCCAATACAATCAAACATTGAAAGAAGTCGTAGAATGGAGTGAGGGATAAACATGAAAGCGATCTATTTAACAGGTTTTATGGGATCAGGGAAAACAACTGTTGCTGAAGAGTTATCAAAAGCGTTAGCTCTTCCTTCAGAGGATACGGATAAGCATATAACGAAAATGCAAGGACGAGAAATTCCAGTTATCTTTGAAAGTGAGGGGGAGAAAGCGTTTCGATCATATGAGACAGCGTCTCTCAAAAATCTTCCGACTGAAAATATTATTATTAGTACAGGCGGTGGGATCGTCTTAAGTGAAAAAAATCGATCTTATATGAAGCAGAATGGCACAATGATCTATTTACACTGTGAGCCCGAAGAAATTGTTAAGCGATTAGAAGGCGATACTTCAAGGCCATTGCTTGCTGGAGATAACAAGCAAAATAAAATTAACACTATCTTCACAGAAAGGCTGCCGCTATACCGTGAAGCAGATTATGAAATTGAAACGACGAATCGTTCGGTACAAGACATTGTCGCCGAAATATGTCAACGCATAGGATAAGAAACTAAGTATTTGGACACCCTTAATAATGAAGACAATGATAAAAGGGTGATTAAGATGTCATCGAATGATTTAGTGAAATATATGACACAACAAGTTGTCTCATATATCGATCAACCAAAAGAAGAAAGACAGCAGCAGCGTGCTGTAAGAAAAGCAAAAAAGCAGCCTTTTTTGTTTCGATGGTTTGGTATCATTCCAATGTCGGTAGCGATGTTCATGAAGAAAAAGAAGCGTGAAAGCTCGGACAGTTGAGTCCGAGCTTTTTTAAGTGGGATACGGTTGTGATTCGATACCGGGAACAAGGTGAAAAATACCTCCATTAATAATTTCTGCAGTAATGATTGGCTCATACTGTTTCCTTAGTGCCTCTTTTTCTACTTCATATCGTTGATCATTCGTATTGCCCTCGTAAAATTGATCAAGAAGGTGCTGGTCAGAAGCCCACCTTACCCTTGCCTCTTCGGCCCACTGTACGTCTTCTTTTGTGAGCAGCATTTCTACAACAGATTCGAGTCTTTTTAATCCACTTTCTGGTTTTATGATAGGTGTTACGGTAAAAGCATAGTCAGGAATTTTTGGGGTAAGCGACTTTTTTAGTAACAAATTGTGAAAGTCATCGACTACCGCTCCACTAACAAGGTGAAGACCGAGTGAAAGAAGACGGTGTTTTTTTCTATCACATTGATAAGAGATTTTTATATTAAGACAAAGCCAGGGATGAAGAGGATATTGCTGTTGCTGATTCGTTTGTACATCCTCATATAGACGAATGGAAGAGGCGAGTTTTTTGGTGGAGGAAAAGATTTGATGCAGTCTTGGTGCTCCAAAATGAACAAACTCACCTTTCTCTTCAATAGTTTGATTTGTAATTAACGTAAGTGTCATCGGTCTTGGCGTTCCGCCTGTCTTTTCAAGGTAATGCCAATAAAATGGTCTGTTCATTAACTCTTTATCAAGTTCAATGGTTAGTTGTACATCGAGGAGGCCAGGTTTTTCGTGTAGAATACGACAATCATTCGCGAGAAAATACGAACGCAAATAGTTATGAATATTTTCTTGATGCATCTGAATCCTCCTTTTGATAATTGATTAGTTCTTTAATATTATCCATCTTAATTTTTATTTCTCCTTCACTTTCGGAATGAAGGAGAATGTCAGAAATATGTTTTTCAATATCACGCATCCCAAGGCGAGTTAAGATCTCATCTAATTGACCTATGACACTTTCAAACAGCTGGATCTTTTCGTATAACAGGGTAAGTATATGTTCTTCAACCGTATGTTTTGTTGCAAAATTATAAATGTGAACATCCCCTTCTTGTCCGAGTCGGTGAATGCGGCCGATCCGTTGCTCAATCCTCATAGGATTCCATGGAAGGTCATAGTTAATGACGTGCTGACAAAATTGAAGGTTGATCCCTTCGCCACCAGCTTCTGTGGCAATAAGAACTTTAGCGTGATTTTTAAATAACTCTCTCATCCAATCTTTCTTTCCGCGTTTAAACCCACCTCGAAAAGGAACGGAAGTAATACCGTGCTCTTTTAAAAACCATTGTAAATATAGCTGTGTCGCCCGATATTCCGTGAAGATAATGACTTTTCCTTCAATTGATTGTATTAGTTCAAGGGCTTTTTGTGCTTTTGAATTTGTTGGTACACCTTCAATTTTTTTAATTAAGGAGTGGATGAAGGTTTGTGTGACTTCATCAAGAGAATCTTTTTCAAGCATTTTTTTTAACGTCATATAGGCAGCTTCACGACTTGAGCAAATTTCCCTTAATAAAGTAATAATCGAAAATTGACTACGGGTTGAAATCGGTTCTTTTTTCAATGCTTCAACTGAACGATAAAGATCTTCTTCTTCAGGTGAGAAAGTAATCGGTACCGTTTGTACAATGCGTTCAGGCCAATCCATACCAGTATCCTCACGGCGATTCCTTACCATTACTTTTTGTATAAGTGTGCGAAGTCTCTCTTCGTCTTCAGCATTTTTTTCTTTTCCTTTGTAATCCTTTTCGAAATTCTCAAAGCTGCCGAGATGACCTGGTTTTAGTAATGATACTAGGTTGAAAACTTCATCAAGACGGTTTTGAACGGGAGTAGCTGTTAATAGAAGGCAGAACTTCTTAGGCAAATGTTGGACAAATTCATAGTTTTTTGTTCGGTTGTTTTTTAAACGATGCGCTTCATCGATGATGACCATATCATAATGTTGCTCATAAACAATTGACCGATGGGGCTCACGTTTTGCTGTATCAATCGAGGATACGACAACATCACACTGATCCCAAACATAGCTTTTTCGTTGAACAACAGCAGGTATATAAAACTTTGTGTTAAGCTCGATAGCCCATTGAGACACTAACGAGGCTGGGACAAGAATAAGAACTTTTTTTACTAACCCACGAATCATATATTCTTTAATTATAAGACCAGCTTCGATTGTCTTTCCGAGACCAACCTCATCTGCTAGAATTGCCTTTCCATTCATCTCCTCAACGACTCGCCGTGCAGCTTCGAGTTGATAAGGGTGAGGTGTTAAGTCAGGAAGGTAAGTAGGAGCTTGTAATCCTTTAAACGATGGGATAGCCCGATGTTGTTCAGCTTCGATAGCCAGTTTAAAAAGCTCCCAATTAGCCCATGGTCCATCCTCTTCAATTTGTTTGAGAAAGTTGTTTGTCCACTCTTGATCGAATTGTAATTCAGTCCTCAAAATGAAAACCCTCTCTTTAAAACTGTTATTTACGAATGAAATAAGTTTGATGTATAATATTGTTCGTGTTTAATATAGTAGTTAAAATACTTTTATTATTAAAAAGATTGTTGCCAACGCTCCTATGGTAGTGGTAGGATTGAAATCGAAAGCATTAATAGTATGAATCAATCCGTACAATCCAATACCTTAAAACTGAAAATAAGCGAATGAAGGCAAGAGGAGAGACTGCTAGATGCAGCGCCGAAGGAGCAAGCAAAGTTGTGAATCTCTCAGGCAAAAAGACTCTTGTTAGACGCACCTCTGGAGAGAGCTTCTTTAAGCCGCCAAAGATGTAATCCTCGCACTTTGATGTGAGGAGAAACTTTCAGGTCAAAAGGACAGAGAAAACGCGCTACTGACAGCGGGTTTTCTCTGTCTTTTTTTAATGGCTAGACATGGTTTGGTTTGCATAGTTGGTTAGGGTTAAATGAAACGATTTTGATTTCGATGTTATAGGAGGGAACAAGATGAGCGAGTTATTGAAAACCCCGTTATTTGAAACGTATAAGTCAATGGGTGCTAAAACGATTGATTTTGGTGGATGGGCACTTCCTGTTCAATTTTCTAGTATTAAGGAAGAGCATGAAGCTGTGAGAACAAGAGCTGGATTATTTGATGTTTCTCATATGGGAGAAATTGATGTCAAAGGTGAAAAAGCTCTTGATTATCTTCAGAAGATGATGACAAATGATGTTAGCAAACTGAAAGTAGATGGAGCCCAGTATACTGCGATGTGCTATGAGGATGGTGGGACGGTAGACGACCTTCTCGTTTACAAATACTCGGAGGAACATTACTTATTAGTCGTAAATGCAGCGAATACCGTGAAGGATTTTGACTGGCTTAAGGAGCACATCATTGAAGGTGTATCCCTTAACAATATATCGAATGAGATGGCACAACTAGCGATTCAAGGTCCTAAAGCAGAGGTCATTCTGCAGCGTCTCACAAATACAGATCTTTCATCAATTGGTTTCTTTAAGTTTCAGGCTGATCTTATGATTGCGGGAATTAAAACGTTAGTTTCTCGAACTGGTTACACAGGTGAAGATGGATTTGAACTATATACCGCTTCAGAAGATGCCCCTGCTCTTTGGAAGGCAATTTTAGCTGCGGGTGAACCTGAAAATATCTTACCTTGCGGCTTGGGAGCTCGTGATACTCTTCGATTTGAAGCTAAGCTAGCTCTTTACGGACAGGAGCTAACGAAGGATATCTCTCCGCTTGAAGCGGGAATCGGTTTTGCTGTAAAAACTAGTAAAGAGGCTGATTTTATTGGTAAATCTGCTCTCCTTCGTCAGCGTGAAAATAGCTTGGATCGAAAATTAGTTGGTATTGAAATGATCGGGAGGGGTATTCCTCGTACGAACTACCCTGTTTATAAAGGGGAACAACTGATTGGAGAAGTGACAACAGGTACACAATCTCCAACTTTAAAAAAGAACGTAGGTCTTGCGCTAATTAAGAAAGAGTATACAGAAATGGATACTGAGCTAGATGTGGAAATTCGAAATAAGCGTGTACCAGCTAAAGTTATTCCATCACCATTCTATAAACGTCAGAAATAAACGGATACTGAGGAGGAAATGAACATATGAAACATCGCTATTTGCCAACGACTGACCAGGACAGGAAAGAAATGCTTGAAACGATTGGGGTGGACTCTGTTCAGGATCTTTTTGAGGATATTCCAGAAGCCATTCGTTTTAAAGGCGAACTTAAGGTGGAAAAGCAGCTTTTTGAATCGGAATTGATTCGTTACATGTCAAAGCTATCATCCCAAAATGCGAATACTCTCGAAAATGCGTCTTTCCTCGGTGCTGGCGTTTATGATCATGCCATTCCTTCTGTCGTAGATCACGTTATTCGTCGATCTGAGTTTTATACGGCCTACACGCCGTATCAACCTGAAATTTCTCAAGGTGAATTGCAAGCTATTTTTGAGTTTCAAACGATGATTAGTGAATTAACAGGAATGGAAGTAGCGAATTCCTCGATGTACGATGGTCCTACGGCACTAGCTGAAGCGGGTCTGCTAAGTGCCGGACAAACAAAAAAGAAAAAAATCATCGTATCTAAAACGGTTCACCCAGAAGCGCGTGCCGTCATTGATACTTATGCTAGAGGGCAACGCTTATCCGTGGTAGAAGTCGATTCGAGCAATGGAGTTACAGACTTAGATAAGTTGAAGCAAGAAATTGACGAAAATACTGCTTGTGTGATGGTTCAGTATCCGAACTTTTTCGGGCAACTTGAACCATTGCCAGATATTGAAAAGCTTGTACATGAGCAAAAAGCAATGTTCGTCGTTTCAAGTAACCCACTGGCGCTTGGCCGCTTAACGCCACCTGGTGAGTTGGGTGCGGATATTGTTGTGGGAGATTGTCAGCCGTTTGGTATCCCAGCTCAATTTGGGGGGCCTCACTGTGGATATTTCGCAGTGACAAAAAAACTAATGCGGAAAGTTCCAGGACGTTTGATTGGACAAACAACTGATGAGAATGGACAGCGTGGTTTTGTACTTACGTTACAAGCAAGAGAACAGCATATTCGTCGGGATAAAGCGACGTCCAATATATGTTCAAACCAGGCACTAAATGCGCTAGCTTCCTCAGTTGCTATGAGCGCGCTCGGAAAGAAAGGCGTACGCAAAATGGCAGAGCAAAATATAAAAAAAGCTCATTATGCGAAAACGCGTCTTGAAGAAGCTGGTGTAGAGACTGTGTTTAATGGCGTCTATTTCAATGAATTTGTTATTAAGGTTAACGGACCAATCAAGGAATTGAATCGCAAGTTATTAACCAAAGGAATCATCGGTGGGTATGATCTTGGTCGCGATTATCCTGAACTTAACAATCACATGCTTGTCGCAGTAACAGAAAATCGTACAAAAGCGGAAATTGATATGTTTGTAGAAGAAGTGGGGGGAGCAAAATGAGTAAAGACCAGGCGTTAATATTTGAGCTAAGTGAACCGGAGCGTATTTCATACAGTCTTCCTGAACTTGATGTTCCTGACATTGATTTAGATGAATGGTTACCGGAGGAATTTAATCGCAAAACTGAGCCGGAGCTACCAGAAGTTTCGGAGCTGCAGCTAATGCGTCACTATACCGCCTTATCGAAACGTAATCATGGGGTGGATTCTGGATTTTATCCGCTTGGATCATGTACGATGAAATATAATCCAAAAATTAACGAAGATGTGGCAAGGTATCCTGGTTTTGCTTTTGTTCATCCGCTTCAAGAAGAGGAGACTGTTCAGGGTGCACTAGAAATGATGTACAACCTGCAGGAAAACCTTGTCGCTGTAACAGGTATGGACGAAGTGACCCTACAACCTGCTGCAGGTGCTCATGGCGAGTGGACAGGATTAATGATGATTCGTGCCTATCATGAAGCAAATGGGGATTTTAATCGTACAAAAGTCATTGTCCCAGACTCTGCCCACGGTACAAATCCCGCATCTGCCACCGTTGCTGGTTTTGAGGCAGTGACCGTTAAATCAAATGAAAAAGGGCTTGTTGATCTTGAAGATCTAAAGCGTGTTGTCAATCATGACACCGCAGCTCTTATGCTTACAAATCCCAATACCCTTGGTCTGTTTGAAGAGCAAATTACCGAGATGGCGACAATTATTCATGATGCCGGTGGAAAACTCTATTATGATGGTGCGAATATGAATGCCATTATGGGGGCAGCTCGCCCGGGGGATATGGGCTTTGATGTAGTGCATTTAAATTTACACAAAACCTTTACTGGACCACACGGTGGAGGAGGACCTGGTTCGGGACCTGTGGGCGTTAAATCAGATTTAATTCCATATCTTCCGAAACCAGTTCTTGTAAAAGAAAATGATGCGTATCGTTTTGACTATGATCGTCCTCAATCGATTGGACGAGTGAAACCTTATTATGGAAACTTTGGGATTAACGTCCGTGCTTACTCGTACATTCGTACGATGGGGCCAGAAGGACTAAAGCAAGTATCTGAAAACGCAGTTTTGAACGCAAATTATATGATGAGACGTCTTCAAGATGCTTTTGTGTTGCCGTATGAACAGCATTGTAAGCACGAATTCGTTATTTCTGGTAAGAAACAAAAGAAACTGGGCGTTCGAACGTTAGATATGGCCAAGCGTTTGCTTGATTTTGGGTATCATCCACCTACGATTTATTTCCCTATTAATGTCGAAGAGTGTATGATGATTGAACCTACAGAAACTGAATCAAAAGAAACGCTTGATGAATTCTGTGATGTACTGCTTCAGATTGCTAAAGAAGCAGAAGATAACCCTGAAATCGTTCAGGAAGCTCCTCATACAACTGTCATTGGTCGACTGGATGAAACGACCGCTGCTAGAAAACCAATCTTACGATACCAAAAAGCGTAATCTGCCTATCAGCGTAATGAAATACTTTTCGGAAATAAAAAAGCAGCTGCCACGCAGCTGCTTTTTACTTCTTCTTTACTTTTCCGCCCCATTTTTTGAAGCCGCCTTTTAATTGATAAAGGTCCTTAATCCCGTGCTTTCTAAGGATGCTTGCAGCACGAGCGACAATGATTCCATTGTAATCATACATATAGACTGGCTGGTCTTTGCGAATTTCTTTAATACGCATTTTGAGTTGACTAACAGGAATATTTCTTGCGCCAAGAATATGACCGTTATCAAATTCGTTTGGTTCACGAACATCAATCAGTTGGGCTTTACGGTAGCCCGCTCGGAATTCTTCCTCCGTTAACGTTTTCAAATTTCTTTTCTGTATGTAGCGAGTAATGACAACATACACAATGATCGCGACAAGTATTGCGATAATCCATTCCATATACTTTGTTACACCCTTTCAAGTAAAATCGACAACCTTAAGTTTACACGTCTTTTCCCCTTTCCGCAAAAGAAAAAAAGAATAAATAAAAAATTTACCAGAAGGTTACCGAATGAAATGCGAAATAATATTTTCTAGTTCCGGTAGGTAATCAGAGATTGTTCGTCATTTATTTTTGTTCGTCACGTAGCGATCTACCTTTTGTAAAATAAGAGAGTGTTCATTGGTCATCCATTTTCACCTCTGCTAGAATAGGAGAGGTGTTAGAAATTAACTGTGATAAAGGAGTACCGATAATGAAGCAATGGGCATTTATTGATTCGGGAGAACGTTCTCCAGCATATAACATGGCACTAGATGAAGCGTTGTTGAAATGGCACAGTGAAGGGAGCATACCTCCAGTCATTCGATTTTACGGGTGGAATCCTCCAACCCTATCAATCGGTTACTTCCAACGTATTGAAAAAGATATAAATATGGAAGCCGTAGAGAACTATGGATTGGGCTTTGTAAGAAGACCTACAGGTGGAAGAGCCGTTCTTCATGATAAAGAGGTTACATACAGCGTTATTGTATCTGAAGATTATCCTGATATGCCAACTACGGTAAGGGAAGCATACCGTGTTATTTCTGAAGGCCTATTGATTGGTTTTCAACAACTTGGTTTAAATGCTTACTTCTCTGTTCCTGAAACTGAGAAAGAAAAAGAGGAACTTAGAGCTCCGAGGTCTGGTGTATGCTTTGATTCTCCCTCGTATTATGAACTTGTTGTAGAAGGACGGAAAGTGGCTGGGAGTGCTCAAACGCGCCAAAAAGGTGTCATCCTCCAGCATGGATCTATTTTGCTAGATATTGATGAAGATAAATTGTTTGATTGCTTTAAATTTAAAAATGATCGTATTCGTGAACGGATGCAAAGAGGATTCAGAAACAAAGCGGTGGCTATTAATGCACTTCGCGATACACCAGTATCAATTTCAGAAGCGATTAAAGCCTTTTATGATGGATTTCAAAAAGGCCTTAACATTGAGCTAGTCCCATTTGAGCTATCAGAAGAACAAGAAGCTTACGTGAACGATTTGGCAATGGATAAGTATGCAAGTAACGAATGGAACTTTAGTAAATGAGCACCTGCCATGGGTGCTTTTTCCTATTGACTACAGAGGAACAAATGTTCTAAAGTTATTCTTGTTGCATTAACTAAATGCATTCTTTATTTAAAGATAGGCTAAGATTAAAAGACAGAATGTGGATAAATGTGCAATAGACAAAATTCCTCTTTTTTCTCTGTTCTTGTAATTCAACCTTGATTTATCGAGTGTAATCTCGTATTTTCACTTAATTTGAAAGTTGACAAATTAAACGCACATCCGCCGTTTTACTATATGTAGTATTGGGTAAAGAATTCTGAACACTATATATGGTTTAAAATGATTGTCTGCATGATGGACATGTGCTACTATTAATCAAGACGATTTATCACAGTTACATACATCTAGAGTTGCTCTTATATGTATAAATGTCGAAACGGAGGGGTTTATATGACAATACAAACCAATGAAAAAAGAAGGTCCATTAACATCGCACAGTTAAATAAAGATATTGAGATGTTCGCGCAGGTTCATCCTATTACAGAAGATATGCACCTTACCCACAAAGGTGTAAGTCGTCTTGTTATGCTGGATCGCTATGCCTTTAAAGATACTGAAAAAAAGACGTTACAAAAAGGTGATTTTGTTGTCTTAACGATTAAGGAAGATCCAAAGTTCCCAGCAAGAGGTCTTGGGTATATTGAAAAACTGGATCTAGCTTCAAAGAAAGCGACTGTTGCTGTGCATGAAGACTATGTCGGTGTACTGGATACTGAAGAAGAGAGAGAAACTGGCTTAATTGTACGTTCATTGGACGTTATTGAGAAGCCCCTTGAAGTTTACTATGAGCAAATTGCACGACGGAACGCTCGGGGCTTGGCAGATGTTGAGAAAACGGATGGTGAAAAGAAATATTGGGAAGATCGTTTCTATAATGAACTTTCATCAATGAATTTTGTTCCTGCCGGTAGAGTATTGTATGGTGCAGGTGCTGATACCGAAGTAACTTATTTCAATTGTTATGTTATGCCGTTTCCACAAGATTCAAGAGAAGGCATTTCGGAACACCGCAAACAGGTAATGGAAATTATGAGTCGCGGAGGCGGGGTAGGAACAAATGGCTCAACGCTTCGTCCGAGGAATACTCTTGCAAGAGGAGTTAATGGAAAGTCATCGGGGTCCGTTTCATGGCTTGATGATATTGCAAAGCTTACACATCTCGTAGAGCAGGGCGGATCACGTCGCGGTGCACAGATGATCATGCTTGCAGATTGGCATCCTGATATTATTGAATTCATCATTTCAAAAATGCAAAACCCACGTATCCTTCGTTTTCTTGTGGAAAACACAAAAGACGAGCAAATTAAAAAGCTTGCAGAAGATAAACTTAAATTCACACCTCTTTCTGATTCTGAGAGATCGATGTACCAAAGCATTCTAAATTATCGTAGTATCCCTGGTACAGGTGGGTTTGAAGAAAAAGTGATGCAAGACGCACAGGAGAAATTAGCGACTGGTGGTACGTATTCCGTTCATAATCCAGACTTTTTAACTGGAGCAAATATTTCTGTTTGTCTCACGAAGGATTTCATGGATGCAGTCGAAAATGATGCTGAGTATGAACTTCGCTTTCCTGATGTAGAGAACTATACGAAAGAACAAATGAGTTTCTACAATGAGAATTGGCACGAATCAGGTGATGTTCGTGATTGGAAAGAACAAGGATTCCCTGTAAGAACGTATCGTAAAGTTCAGGCGAAAGAGCTATGGGATCTTATCAATATTTGTGCAACATATTCCGCAGAACCAGGAATCTTCTTTATTGATAATGCTAATGAAAAAACAAACGCTACATCTTATGGCCAAAAAGTGGTAGCAACGAATCCTTGTGGAGAGCAACCGTTAGCCCCTTATTCAGTTTGTAACCTTGCGGCTGTAAACCTTGCTGAAATGGCAAATAAGGAGACGAAAACAGTTGATTTCGAAAAATTGAGAGAAACTGTCGAAGTAGGCGTAAGAATGCAAGATAATGTTATTGATGCTACGCCTTATTTCTTAAAAGAAAACGAAAAACAAGCTCTCGGTGAGCGTCGCGTGGGTCTAGGAGTAATGGGACTTCATGATTTATTGATCTATTGCGAAACAGTGTACGGCTCAGAAGATGGAAATAAGTTAACTGATCAAATATTTGAAACCATCGCGACAACGGCTTATCGTGCTTCAGTTGACTTAGCTAAGGAAAAAGGCAGTTTCCCGTTCCTTGAAGGTGAAACAGCAGAAGAAACAAATCGTTTACGTGAAGCTTTTGTTAACACAGGGTATATGCAACAAATGCCGAATGATTTACGAGACAGCATTATGGATTATGGTATTCGTAACTCACATCTACTAACTGTAGCGCCTACGGGTAGTACAGGGACGATGGTTGGCGTTTCAACCGGTCTTGAACCATACTTCTCGTTCTCTTATTTCCGCAGTGGTCGCCTCGGTAAATTTATCGAAGTGAAAGCAGATATACTAGCAGAATACTACGAGAAAAATCCAGAAGCAGATCCAGAGAAGTTGCCAGAATGGTTTGTGTCTGCAATGGAACTTGCGCCTGAAGATCATGCTGATACGCAATGTGTGATTCAGCGCTGGGTAGATAGTTCGATCTCTAAAACGGTAAATGCGCCAAAAGGGTATTCTGTAAAGCAAGTAGAAGCTGTTTATGAGCGTCTTTACAATGGCGGCGCTAAGGGAGGCACCGTTTATGTAGACGGTAGCCGTGATTCTCAAGTTCTAACTCTTAAAGCAGAAGATAATTCATTTGAGCAGCTTGAATTTGAAGACGGTATGCAAGAAAAGAAACAAGTTGTTCTTGTTGATACAATCACTGACCTTCGTTCAACTGATGTGACGATCGGCTCAGAAGTAGGCAATACGTGTCCAGTATGTCGGAAAGGACAAATAAAAGAAATCGGTGGATGTAACACATGTGATAATTGTAGTGCACAGCTGAAGTGCGGACTTTAGGATCAGGTAGTGAAGGGTAAGCGGAAACGTTTATCCTTCATCTTTTTGTGATCTCCTTTAGCTAGTTCACTAAGGTTAGCCTCTTAATAAAAGCATATGGAACCTTTCCTTGTATCCGCCCATACTATGGTGTATGCTTTTATTAACTGGCTTAAATGGAATAAAAGATGGAGGGAATCCAATGGCCACTACTCCAAGTATGGAAGATTATATTGAACGTATTTATGCACTAATAGACGGAAAAGGGTATGCTCGCGTATCAGATATTGCGGAAGCACTAGAGGTACATCCCTCCTCGGTAACAAAAATGATTCAAAAATTAGATAAAGGTAAATATGTCGTTTACGAAAAGTATCGCGGCTTCATGCTTACTCCCAAAGGGAAAAAGCTAGGCAAGCGACTCGTTGATCGCCATGCTTTGCTTGAACAATTTCTAGGTGTTATCGGGGTTAATGAAGAGAACATATACGAAGACGTTGAAGGGATCGAGCATCATTTAAGTTGGGATGCTATTGATCGAATTGGAGATTTAGTCCAATATTTTGAAGAAACGAATGGACGAGTGGATGAACTTAGGGAAGTCCAGCGGAAAAATGAAGAAGCTCACGAGGAACAATCCGAGGTTTAATCGGATTGTTCCTTTTTTATTAATAAAGGTTTTATCGATATGAAACAATATCTTTTTTCTGTACTAAATTTTAGCTTATAAGCTTAGGCTTTAATAAGGTTGGAAGGAGGTAGGGCTCTGTGTATATTGACGGAGTGTTTTCAGGAGGGGGAGTAAAAGGAATTGCACTTGTGGGAGCACTTCAAGCTGTGGAGAAAAGAGGGCTTTCATTTAAGAGAACAGCTGGAACGAGTGCTGGCGCTCTTATTGCTGCACTGATCATGGCAGGTTATAAGGGGAATGAGTTAGAAAACACATTGCTTGATACAGATTTGACTTCACTTTTAGAGAAGAATTCAGGTTTTACGTTCCCGCTTCTTCGCTGGTTGATGTTATATTGGAACCTTGGTCTTTATTCTGGAAAGGACCTAGAAATTTGGGTGGGGGAATTATTAAAAAAGAAGGGAATTTCAACTTTTGGAGATCTGCCCGAAGGTTCCCTTAAGATTATTGTATCAGATATTACGAAAGGAAGGCTTGTTGTATTACCTGATGACCTTGCACATTATGGATTCGTGCCAGAGCAATTTTCAGTTGCTAAAGCAGTGCGTATGAGTGCAAGTTTGCCATTCTTTTTTAAGCCTCAGCCTCTCTATTCCATAAATGGAAAAAAACATTACATGGTAGATGGGGGGATATTGAGTAATTTTCCACTGTGGGTTTTTCAACCGCCTGATCATAAAAAACCACTTCGCCCTGTGCTCGGGTTTCAACTGAGTGCAAACTTTAATCAAATACCTGAAAATAAAATATCAAATGCCGTTGACATGTATCAGGCTCTCTTTGAAACAATGAAACGAGCTCATGATGCACGATACATTGAAGATCAAAAAGCTCAAAACATCGTATTTATTCCGATTAATCAGGATATTACCACTGCATTTAAATTAGAGAGACAAGGGCAGAAGAAATTAATCATGTTAGGTAAGGAACGAACTTCTCAATTCCTCAATACGTGGCGGAAAATGCCCGAAATACAAAGAAAGGATGGCTGAATATCAGCCATCCTTTCTTATTTAAAGACTTAAAAATTGAATTGAAAACTCTTGCTAACTTTAGAACCACAATTTTAAAAAAGAGCTCTGTTTTTCTTCTTGCCTTTACGTCCTTCAATGACCGTAAAAGGATTTTCTTTCTTATCTTGTAATGAACGCTTCTTAGGCGTAAGTCGTTTAGATGGGATGACTCGTAGGTGAGTGGCATTTCTTCTAGGCGTAGCTTTTTTCTTTTTTAGTTTTGAAGATTGTTTTGCAGCTCTTTGATAGGCAGTTGATTGTTGCCCCATTTTTTTTGCCATTAATTTTTTGGCAATAAAGATGATCACGACGGCAATTGCTGCAGTGATAAGAAGCTGCTTGAAAAGTCCGCTTGGATCTGTGAGTATTTTCCATAAAAAACCAATAGCTGCAAGACCTATTAATAAATAAATCAGAGGTTGAACAACACGGCGCGACAAATGATTCACCTCCTGTTCATCTTTACACAACTTTTGTGCTTGAATCATCTTCCTCTCGTAATTTATCTCGAGAAAGTAGTTCTTTAAATGAGTGAATGGCTACATCTACTTGTTTATCATCAGGATTCTTCGTCGTAAGGAGCTGTACCCACAATCCTGGATAGCCAAGTCCTTTCAAAACTGGAATGTCTCTCACTTTGTTCGTTAGCTGAAGAACTTCAAAAGAGACACCAAGAACAACTGGTATTAATGCAACACGATATACTAACCTGACCCATAAAGGGTCAGTGGGAACTAATAGATAAATAAACACTCCAATGACGACTGTGAAAAGAATAAAGCTACTTCCGCATCGGTAATGCAGTCGTGATTGTTTCTGGACATTATCGATTGTAATGGGTAATCCAGCCTCATAAGCATTAATTACTTTGTGCTCTGCACCATGATACTGAAACACTCTTTTAACGATAGGTGTGAGTGAAATGAAATAAATATAGCCGAGCAGTAGAATCAATTTAATGAAGCCTTCTATTAAATTCTGGACCACGTGACCTGGAAATATAAACTCCAGTGAAGCTGCAGCTAATGCTGGTAATAAGGTGAAAATCGTTTTCACAAAAGCGAAAGAAATAACGCCTATAGCAGCAGCACCTAATAAAAGAGTTAGTTTAGAAGGCTCATCTTTTCCAAGGACTTCCTCATCTTCAGAAGGATCAACATCGTAACGCTCGCTAGAGAAATTTAAATGCTTCGTCCCATTTCCACTAGCATCAATGATTGCGACAACTCCGCGTATAAAGGGAATCTTCTTAAGTTTTGTTCGTATTGGTTTCGGCTGTTTGGGAACTTCTAGATAATCAATCGATCCATCCTTTCGCCGAATAGCAGTTACAGATGTATGTTTCCCCTGAAACATGACGCCTTCCACAACTGCTTGCCCGCCATATGCAGGCTTGTTAGTATCTGACAATATCTCTCACCAACCTATAGTATGAAGTAGAATGTTTTGAAACGATTATACTCTTGTTTAAATGTATTTAATACCATTCTACAAGAAATAGGCAAAAACCTCTAGATGGGAGATGTTAATAATCATTTTCCCCAACGTTAGCGATTTTAATCTCACCAATACACATATTTTCTAATAAATAATTTCGTGTACAGTAGGAAATGCTAGGTATGAGGTGAATCTAATGGAAAAAGAAAAGCAGCAGGACTCAAAAGAAAACGAGCAGCTTGAACAGAATAAACAAGAACAACCTCTTTCTTTCACATCAAAAATTGTTACGATCGGAATAGCGGGGGGACTGTTTTGGGGACTTATTGGGTACTTGACTTATTTGTTTAAGTTTACGAAAATACCGCCTTCGTTAATCCTTTCACCGTGGGCACTTGGAGAGTGGAAGAATGAACAGCTAGGTCAATGGATAGGTATCCTTTCAATTGGACTTGTTTCCATTCTCGTTGCATTTTTATATAAAATAACGCTTGTGAAAATCAATAATATGCTGGCAGGGCTTGCTTATGGGGTTGTACTATGGATCATTGTATTCTACTTGCTTAATCCAATGTTTATTGACTTGCCAACAATTACAAAACTAGATCGCAATACAGTTATTACAACTATCTGCCTCTATTTACTCTATGGAGTATTCATTGGCTATTCGATCTCATTTGAGTATCATGAGAACCAGCAAAAGGGCACTTCCTATTCAAACAAATGAAGCTATGGTAGAATGTTCATGGAACATTCTCTTTTTTTATGCATCATCTGAGTTAGAGAGAACTGCCGAATCGTCATGAGTAAGGAGACTGGCATGAAAACATTCTATGTGCTTAACGGACCTAATTTAAATCGACTGGGTAAACGTGAACCTGACATTTATGGGAACGAAACGCTTGAAAATGTGGAGCAGCGAATATCTCAATTAGCTAGTGAAAATGAGGCCACTGTAATTTTTCGTCAATCAAATCACGAAGGCGATCTAATTGATTGGATTCATGAAGCAGAGCATGCTTCGGGTATTATTCTAAATCCAGGCGCCTTCACTCATTATAGTTATGCAATCCGTGATGCAATTGCTAGTGTTCCTGTTTCAGTGGTAGAGGTACATATTTCAAATGTACATAAGCGAGAGCCTTTTCGACACACGTCTGTGATTTCCCCTGTCACTACAGGTCAAATTGTAGGATTTGGATTAAAGGGTTATGAACTAGCATTGCAGTCATTTTTATAATTCTAAAGGAGGACGAAGTTGTGAAACGTATTGAGAATCTACGTCAGTCATTTAAAGAGTATGATATTGATGCGATGTTAATTACCTCAGCAAGCAATCGCAGATATATTTCGCAGTTCACCGGAAGCTCAGGAGTTGTCCTAATAACTGAGAAAGAAGCGAAGTTTATAACAGACTTTCGTTATGTTGATCAGGCACAGGAGCAAGCAAAGGGTTTTGAGATTGTACAACACAAGGGTCCTATTGTAGAAGAAGTTGCTAAATTAGCTAATGCACTAGGCGTAAAGAAGCTAGGTTTTGAAGAAACGCAAGTTACATACCAGGTCTTTAAAGCATATGAAGCCAAAGTTGAAGCTAGTCTTGTACCTATCAATGGCCTTCTTGAAAAACATCGTATGATTAAAGACTCTAGTGAATTAAACGTATTGAAAGAAGCTACTGAAATAGCGGATGCTGCTTTTCAACATATTACAAACTATATCAGAACGGGTATTACAGAGCTTGACGTATCCAACGAGCTTGAGTTTTTTATGAGAAAAAATGGCGCAACCTCATCTTCTTTTGATATTATAGTTGCGTCGGGTATTCGCTCAAGCCTTCCCCACGGTGTTGCAAGTGATAAAGTCATTGGAAAGAACGAACTAATCACACTTGATTTTGGCGCTTATTATAAAGGATATTGTTCTGATATAACACGTACAGTGGCTGTTGGAGATCCTGGAGAAGAGCTGAAAGGTATTTACCACACGGTTCTTGAAGCTCAGCTTAAGGCAATGGAAGAAATCAAGCCTGGAATGAGCGGCAAAGAAGCTGATGCTATATCCAGGGATCTCATTGCTGCAAAAGGTTATGGTGACTACTTTGGTCATACATTGGGGCATGGTGTTGGTCTAGAAGTACATGAAGGACCAGCGCTTTCAACAAAATCTGATACAGTGTTAGAACCGGGTATGGTTGTTACCGTTGAACCAGGTATTTACCTCTCTGGTAAGGGCGGAGTACGAATAGAAGATGATACAGTCATCACCGAGACAGGAAATGAGACATTGTCTCATTCCACAAAGGAATTGCTGATTCTCGGCGAATAATGAAAGTGAGGGACTACAATGATTTCTGTTAACGATTTAAAAACTGGTCTTACAATTGAAGTGGATAATGGGATCTGGACAGTAATGGAATTTCAACACGTGAAACCTGGTAAAGGAGCAGCTTTCGTAAGAACAAAGCTACGCAACCTTCGTACGGGTGGAATTCAAGAAAAAACGTTTCGTGCTGGAGAAAAGGTTTCAAAAGCTCATATTGAAAATCGTAAAATGCAATATCTTTATGCAAGTGGAGATATGCACACATTTATGGATACAACAACATATGAGCAAGTGGAACTTCCTACAGAGCAAATTAATTATGAACTAAAATTCCTGAAGGAAAACATGGAAATTTCGATTCGTACTTATGGTGAAGAAACCATCGGTGTGGAATTACCAAATACTGTTGAACTCGTTGTTACTGAAACTGAGCCTGGTATTAAAGGTGATACAGCTTCAGGAGGAACAAAGCCTGCAACTGTTGAAACTGGTTTAACGGTTCAAGTGCCGTTCTTTGTGAACCAGGGAGACATTCTCATTATTGATACTTCTAAAGGTGAATATGTATCAAGGGGATAGTGAAGTGATTTTTAAAAACCGCTCTGTATGAGCGGTTTTTTTGTTTACTTTAAAAATGAGTGATTACTCACTTTACAATGAGTGATTTCATGATAAAATATAGTGAGTAATCACTCATTTTAGGAGGGGTCACATGCCCAAAGGTGCAATTGAAGCAAATGTTACGAAGAACTACGGCAAAACTACCATTTTAGATCATGTTAATCTTTCACTAAAACGCGGTGAGATATTCGGTCTTTTAGGACCATCCGGCTCTGGTAAGACAACCTTAGTGAAACTTTTATGTGGTATTGAAGAGGCTTCTGAAGGTGAGGTGAAGGTGCTCGATACGAAAATGCCCAATCTTAGTATGATGAAGAAAGTTGGTTATATGGCGCAGGCGGATGCTTTGTATGGTGAATTAACCGCTTATGAGAACCTGAAGTTTTTTGCAACTCTAAGCGGTGTCCATCGACGTGATCAAAAAGAACGGATTATAGAGGTAATGCAGCTCGTTAATTTAGAAAATGAACTTCAAAAGAACGTAGAAGATTTTTCGGGTGGAATGAAGCGACGCTTATCCCTCGCCATTGCTTTGTTACACAATCCTGATATTTTACTGTTAGATGAGCCAACTGTTGGAATTGACCCTTCACTTAGACAAAAAATTTGGTGGACATTTGAAAAACTAAGAAGCAATGGAGTCCTTATATTGGTAACAACTCATGTAATGGATGAAGCTGAAAGATGTTCAAGGCTTGGTATGATCCAAAATGGTCAATTGATTGCAGTCGGCACACCGGAGGAATTAAAAAAACAAACTGACTCAGTAACAATCGAGGAAGCGTTTCTTTCATTTGGAGGAGGGGGCGAATGAGGATAATTGCAGTTGTAATAAGAATATTGAGGCAGTTTATAAGTGATAAACGAACGATGGCTTTAATGATTGTCGCGCCTATTATTATTTTAACCATGCTATCTCTTGTCTTTAACGGAGAAGATCTGGAATTGAAACTAGGCGTACGAAACGCCCCTGAATCGATCGTTGAACAAATGGAAAAACACGCTAATGTAAAACCCATCGCTTCAGATGAACCAATTGAATCTACTTTGAAAAACGATTATGATGCTGTGATTGATTTTGGGAACGGTGCGAAAAAGCTATATCTTGAGGGGAGCGATCCTTCTATTAATCGAGCAGTCATCAATATGGTTCAAAGTAGTTCAATGGGAAAAAATCAAGAAGTGGATTTGGAAGTGTCCTATTTGTTTGGTTCGAACGATATGAGTTCATTTGATCACTTTGGACCTGTTTTAGTAGGTTTCTTTATATTCTTCTTTGTGTTTTTAATTGCTGGAGTCTCTTTCTTGAGAGAGAGGACACAAGGGACGCTTGAACGAGTTTTGGCTACCCCAATAAAAAGGTGGGAACTTGTAACAGGTTATGTAATTGGTTTTGGATTATTTACAATGCTTCAATCCGCCATAATAGCATTATATAGTATTTATGTGATTGATCTCATGATGGAAGGAGCTTTTCTTTACGTCTTGTTGATTACACTTATGCTAGCGTTAAGTGCACTAACGTTGGGAACTTTACTCTCTTCATTCGCAAAAAATGAATTGCAAATGATTCAATTCATTCCTCTTGTGGTCGTTCCCCAAATCTTTTTCTCTGGGTTGTTTAATCTTGATACGATCTCAAACTATCTTAGCTGGATAGGTCCGTTAACTCCTTTGTATTATGGAGCTGATGCTTTAAGAAGTGTTATGATTAAAGGACAAGGATTAACAGATATATGGATTGATTTACTTGTTTTACTTGGATTTTCAATCGTTTTTATGATTTTAAACATATATGCACTAAAAAAACATCGACGAATTTAGAATCAGGGGGAGCATATGAAGAAGGAAGAGAATAACATGGGATGGCTTTTTGATGAAGAAGTGAGCGATTCCGGAGATTTAACTGAGAAACAAAAGCGCATCGTAAAAGCAGCGGTTGAGATGTTTCAGGAAAAGGGATTTTCTGCTTCATCAACTAGCGAAATTGCCAGACGTGCTGGTGTAGCAGAAGGAACGATATTTCGACACTATCGCACGAAAAAAGAGTTGCTTCTAGCTATTGTTACACCTGTCATGAGTCATCTTGTTGCTCCTTTTATCGTTAAAGATTTAGATAAAGTACTAGAACAAGATTATGAGCACTATGAAGATTTTTTAAAGGCGGTTGTAAGAAATAGACAAACATTTATTCGTAAGCACTTACCGATTGTGAAAATTCTTATTCAGGAAATTCCTTTTCATGAAGAACTTCGCACACAATTTATCGAGCATATAGCGAAAGATTTATTTGATCGATTTGGAAAAGTAGTCGTTCACTTTCAAGAAAAAGGAGAATTGATTGAAATCCCCTCTTCCTCTGCCATTCGACTTTCATTAACCGCCATTCTCGGTTTTTTTCTAGCAAGATATATTATGGTTCCGGACCGTGATTGGGATGATGAGAAAGAAATTGAAATAACTGTTCAATTCATATTACATGGTTTAAAAGCAAGATAACCACCCACATTAGGGTGGTTTTTTTGTGTCTTTTAAAGACTGCCCCATAACTTAGTCTTCTGAAATAGATGGTGTCATCATAAGTTGTACTGATTAGGGAGGGTTATGATGATTCATTCGGTTCTTGTAATGGGTTTACTTCGCATACTCTCAGGTGTTATTGAGCTAATTGCAGGTGTATTAATTCTAGTTTTTCGTGATCTTAAAACCGCAATGTTGATCAATGCATTTTTAGCCATTGTCGGGCCTATTATCCTTGTCGTTACGATGACAGCTGGACTAATTGGTCTAGCAGGAGATCTATCAATCACAAAAATTCTATTCATTGTAATTGGTGTAGGCTTTATTTTAATTGGCACTCTCTCATAGATTTGATAGAGACATATTTCGATCAAAATAGGAATAGTAGTGTAGAGAGAAACAAGCAGTGGGAGGAGGGACATTCGTGGAAGAAGCTCTTCGCGTGCTTCCGGAAAATGTAAGGGAAATACTGTGTCAATACACAGAAATGGAAAGATCAACGATTGAAGAAATTCGAATGCGCATTAACCGTCCGCTTGAAATAATGATCAATGGAAAACCGAATTTTCCTCTCTTAAACGGTCAAACATACTTCATTTCAAAAGATGATAGTTCACAAATGATAAATAAACTTAGCCATTATTCCCTGTACGCGCTAGAAGAAGAATTAAAAAAGGGATTTGTCACGATTGAAGGTGGGCACCGCGTCGGTCTTGCAGGAAAAGTCATTACGCTAAACGGACATGTTAAAGCGATCCGGGACATTGCATCTTTTAACGTAAGAATTGCAAAACAAAAGCTTGGAATAGCTGTACCGCTTGTATCATATCTTTATGCAGGGGGATGGACAAATACAATTATCTTAGGACCGCCACAGTCCGGTAAAACGACGATGCTTCGTGACTTAACTCGAATTATGGCTGAAGGTGATAACGTAAGAAGAATTCCATCAGCCAAAGTTGGTATTGTTGATGAACGATCTGAAATTGCTGGTTGTGTTTTAGGGGTTCCTCAACATCGACTTGGTGATCGTGTTGATGTTTTGGATGCTTGTCCTAAAGCAGAAGGAATGATGATGATGATCCGATCCATGAGTCCAGAAATATTGGTCGTTGATGAAATTGGTCGAAAAGAAGATAGTGAAGCTATAGTTGAAGCGATAAATGCAGGAATTAAGCTTGTTGTCACTGTGCACGGAACGAGTATGGATGATTTACACCGTAGACCAAGTATGCAAGGTTTAATCAACTCTGGATCTTTTGAACGAATAGTCGAACTGTCACGGAAAGATGGTCCGGGAACGATTCATGCGATCAAAGATAAAACAGGTAAGGAAATTCGACGTAAAAAGGTGATCTAGCATGAAGCTACTAGGTGCAGTGCTTATTATTTTAGCGAGTACGTGGGCAGGTGTGGAATGGTCAAGAACTGTGAGCGAACGATCTCGACAGTTGCGGCAGTTAAAAGCAGCCCTTCAGTCATTGGAAGCTGAAATTGTGTATGGAATGACACCACTCAGTGTTGCCTGTAGTCACATTTGTAGACAGGTAGGTCACCCTATTTCCTGGTTTTTCGATTCATTTCGGAAAAAGCTCGATGCTGGACAAGGCACAGCTTATGAAGCATGGATGGAAAGCATGGAAGAGGTTTGGAAGTATACGGCTTTTAAACAAGAAGAGAAGGAAGTAATGAAACAACTTGGTGCCACAATAGGTCAACACGATCGAGAACATGAACAAAAACAAATTAAACTTGCCTTGATTCATTTGGAAAGAGAAGAGCGAGAAGCGAGAGACAATCAAATGAAGTATGAGCGGATGTTTAAGAGTCTTGGTGTTCTTGGGGGGATTCTTCTTGTCATACTATTGATTTAGTCATTGGGAGGAAACGGAAATGAATCATGATGTAAATACAATATTCCAAATTGCGGGTATCGGTATCATTGTAGCCATGCTTCATACCATTCTCAAGCAAATGGGGAAAGAAGAGTACGCCCATTGGGTTACTTTAATTGGTTTTATTGTTGTCCTTTATATGGTGATCACGATCATTGATGATCTTTTTCAGAAAATACGAGGGGTCTTCCTTTTCCAGGGTTAGGGGGTGACTGCGATTGATATTTTACAAATCGTTGGATTGGGATTAATCGCTACCTTCCTTGTTATTGTTGTCAAAGAACAAAAGCCTGTGTTTGCCTTTACGATTACGGTTTTCACAGGCGCTTTGATTTTTCTTTATTTAATAGGAGAAATTCAACATATTATTCAAATGTTAGAAAGCTTGGCGTCAAAAGCAAATGTCGAAATTGTCTATATCGAAACGGTATTAAAGATTATAGGAATTGCGTATATAGCTGAATTCGGTGCCCAAATTGTGAGAGATGCTGGTCAAGGGGCGATTGCTTCGAAGATTGAACTTGCTGGAAAATTATTAATCTTAGCGATGGCCATACCGATTCTCACCCTGATTATTGAAACGGTGCTTAAACTTTTACCATCATAAGAGGGAGGAGCAGGACATGCCTCACATGAAAAAAACGATGTTGATGCTACTATTCCTCTGCTTCACCTTATTGCAATTTCAATCTACTGTACTTGCTCAAGGCGAAGAGAATGAGCCGCTAACAACTCAAATTGTAGACAAGCAGTTAAACACGCTCGGATTACAAGAGATTCAGGCCTATTGGAACGAAGTGATCGAAGAGTATGGCGGCTTTTTGCCTGAAAGTCAGAAAGGTTCCTTCTTGGAATTTATAAAAGGAGAAAAGCAATTTTCTTTAAAAGCTTATTTATTAGGTTTATTGAAATTTCTTTTTCATGAATTACTTGTTCATGGTAAATTGCTTGGTAGTTTAATACTGTTAACTATTTTCAGCATACTGTTACAAAACATGCAAAATGCCTTTGAACATAAAGCAGTAAGCACAGTGGCGTATGGCATTATCTACATGGTTCTAATTATTCTTGCACTTAATAGTTTTCACGTGGCAATTCAATATACTGAAAGCGCGATAGCAAATATGATGGGGTTTCTCTTAGCGTTAATTCCGCTACTTTTAGCATTGATTGCTTCTGTTGGTGGGATGGCTTCTGTAGCTTTTTTTCACCCAATCGTCCTGTTTTTAGTTAACACTGGTGGATTGCTTATCCAGAAGTTTGTACTACCAATGCTTTTTCTATCCGCAGTTCTTGCGATTGTAAGTACGATTAGTGAGCAGTACAAAGTTACCCAGCTTTCTAATTTACTACGAAATATAGCAATCGGTACACTAGGCGTATTTTTTGCAGTATTTTTAGGTGTGATTTCAGTGCAGGGCGCCTCAACCGCCGTAGCAGATGGTGTAACGATTCGTGCGGCTAAATTTGTAACTGGTAATTTTATACCTGTTGTAGGGCGGATGTTTACGGACGCAACAGATACCGTACTAAGTGCATCGGTGCTTTTGAAAAATACGGTTGGACTAGCTGGGGTTGTCATTTTACTAATGATATGTGCCTTCCCTGCACTAAAAGTTTTATCACTAGTGCTGATTTATAACATTGCGGCAGCAGTCATTCAACCATTAGGAGGAGGACCAATTATCCAGTCTCTTAATGTAATATCAAAAAGTATTTTGTTTATTTTTGCAGCTCTTGCCATTGTTTCATTGATGTTTTTCTTAGCGGTAACAATTATTATAGCATCTGGAAATATTACGCTAATGGTGCGTTAGGAGGTTTGAAGTGGCAGTTATTACGGGATGGATCACGAATATCATTGTTCTTATTTTACTCGCTACCGTGCTTGAATTGTTGTTGCCAAATTCCAATATGCAGCGATATGTCAAAATGGTCATCGGATTAATGTTAATGGCTGTTATTCTATCGCCTATTCTAACAATCTTCACAAAAGATTTTGATTCAATGTTAAGATCAGCAGCTCTCACAGATATGACTCCGGATGTAAGGATGGAAAATCAGATAGAATCAAAGAAAAGTGAAATACAAGCATCCAATGCTGCATATATTGAAGAACAAATGGCTGTCCAAATGAAAAGCCAGGTTGAAAAGGAGTTGAGAGACCAGTTTAACCTTGAAATTACACATGTAGGTCTTGAGCTAAAAGATGCAGAGGGAGAAAAGAATATTGAACAAATTGCAGTAACGGTAAGTAAGGTAGTAGAAAAAGATGTTCAGGACGTCGAAGCCGTATCGGTATCATTTGAACTTTCGGAAGAAGAGGTTCAATCATCAGATGCACAGTCAAAAAAAGTCGCTTATTTTCTAGCTGATGAATGGGGATTATATCCAAACCAGGTTGGCGTTCAGGTGAAGGGAGGAGAGTAGGTAACATGGATGAAAAACCAACAAGCTGGCTAGATCAATTGAAAAAACCGAAGAAGAAAAAAGGAATCCCGCTTTATTATTTAATGATTGCAGCAGGGCTTGGTGTCATCTTCATGTTTTCCGGTAGTTTCTTCTCGACGCCTGACCCTGGCCAGCAAGTGTTCAGTGAGCAGGAAAGCTCATCGGAAAGTGAAGCCGCTTTTAGTCAAAAAAAGTCCAGTCCCTCGTCAATGTCAGAATATGAAAATATGTATGAAACTCAATTAAAGGAAGCGTTAGACGAAGTGGCTGGAGTGTCAGATGCCACTGTCATTGTTAATTTAGATTCTACAGAGCAAAAAGTTGTGGAGAAAAACAGCACTTCTACTGATAAATATACTTATGAATCTCCAAACGATGGAGGTTCGAGAAAGATTGAAGAACAATCAAGCGATGAACAAGTCGTTATTGTTCAGAATGATAATGGTCAAGGACCGATCGTAGTAAGTACGAAGAAACCGGTGGTGAGAGGTGTAGTTGTCGTAGCAGCCGGAGCGGAAAACATGGAAGTAAAAAAAATGATTGTCGATGCAGTGACGAGACTACTTGATGTGAAAAGTCATCGGGTGATGGTTTTGCCGAAAAAACTAAAGGGGGAATCATAAAATGGTCTTAAAAAAGCAAACGGTATGGTTATTGACAATGCTAAGTTTAATTATTGTTTTATCAGCTTATTACATCATGACACCTGGTTCGAACAATGTAGCCTATGTGGGAGATCAGGAGCAAAGCGAGGAAGGGGCGAAAGGAGAAGAAGCAAAAGAAACGAATGGTGTTGAAGATAAGTCTGTTTCGATGAATGTTTCTGGTGATGAAGTCTTTGCGGCGCTAAGACTTGAAATTCAAGAAAAGCGAGATGCAGCGATTGAAGATTACACGGCTGTGATAGCAAGTGAAGCATCAGCAGATTTACGAAATGAAGCACACGAACAGCGTCAAGAATTAATGGCATTGTCTCAAAAGGAATCAGTTCTAGAAAATGTGATCAAGTCAGAAGGGTATAGCGATGCAGTGGTTTATACTCTTGAAGACGAGAAAGTAAGAGTAATTGTTAAAGCGGATCAGCTATCAAATGAAGAAGCAAATAACATTATGGTACTAGCAGAAGAACAGTTAGGGGAAGGTCATAGAATCGCTGTAGAATTTCAGCCTGTGGCAAAGTAGAGATGGAGATTACTCCATCTCTTTTTTTTTTATAATTAGGCGCGTTTTCTAAAATACTAGTGAAAACGATTTCTTTATTTGTTACCCTTAGTGGAGGAGGTCATGCAAAGTTGACTTCTACCAAGTAACCGTAAGATATGATATGATAAATAGGCTTAGGACCAGCTGTTATATAATGGTCTTAACCATGAGGTTTGATTGACTGTAAGTTTTACGGGAGATACTAATGGTCATTATTATTATGCTATAATCACTATAGGTTGGAGAGTGTCTTCTATACAGAAAACCTCCTTTACTATCCAAAATTAGCAAAAAGACGACAGGGAGTGGAAATCTTGTTAAAAGTTCAAGAAATTCGCGAATTGATCAAACTAATTGATCAATCAAGCATTGATGAATTTGAATATGAAAGTGATGGATCTAAGATTGTATTAAAGAAAAATGAAGTGCAATATGCAGAGGCACCTGTTCAACAACCTGTACAGCAAACCATTGCACAACAGCCTGTTGATCAAACGATGCCGGCTTCTTCTCCTGTTAAAGAAGAACCTAAAGCGGCTGAAAAAGAAGAAGTACAAGATGAATCATTACATAAAATCGAATCACCAATGGTGGGAACGTTCTATGCTCGTCCGAATCCAGAATCGGAACTTTACGTAAAAACTGGAGAGAAAGTTTCAGAAGATAGCGTAGTCTGCATCATTGAAGCAATGAAGCTTTTTAATGAAATAGAAGCAGAGGTAAATGGAGAAATCGTTGAAATGCTAGTTGAGGATGGACAGCTAGTTGAATACGGACAACCTCTGTTTTTAGTGAAAGCATAGGTGATGATGGTATGGAGATTAAGAAAGTACTTGTAGCCAATCGAGGAGAAATTGCTGTTCGAATTATCCGTGCTTGTGAAGAGCTTGGCATTGAAACGGTTGCTGTGTATTCTCAAGCCGATAAAGAAGCCCTGCATGTTAGGTTAGCAGATGAAGCTTATTGTATTGGACCAACTGCTTCAAAAGACAGCTATTTAAACTTCACCAATATTATGAGTATTGCAACGGTAACCGGTGTTGATGCGATTCATCCTGGTTATGGATTTCTTTCGGAAAACGCAGACTTTGCAGAGTTATGTAGAGAGTGCAATATTACGTTCATTGGACCAAGCCCTGAAGCGATTAGTCGTATGGGTACCAAGGACGTTGCTAGAACAACGATGAAGGAAGCGGGAGTGCCGATTGTACCCGGTTCTGAGGGCATCGTGAAGGATGCAGACGAAGCGGTAGCTCTGGCTAATGAGATGGGGTATCCTGTCATTATTAAAGCGACCGCTGGCGGTGGTGGTAAAGGTATCCGGATTGCTAAGGATGAAAACGAATTAGTAAAAGGAATTAACATTACCCAGCAGGAAGCATCGACTGCATTTGGTAATCCTGGGGTCTACATTGAGAAGTTTATCGAAGATTTTCGCCATGTGGAAATTCAGGTCCTTGCTGATAATCATGGGAATGCGATCCATCTTGGAGAGCGAGATTGCTCAATCCAAAGACGTTTGCAAAAGCTTGTAGAGGAAACGCCTTCCCCAGCTCTTGATGAAACCATCAGAAAAAAAATGGGCGATGCTGCCGTTCGTGCTGCGAAAGCCGTCCAATATTCTGGTGCAGGAACTGTTGAGTTTATTTTTGAGCCAACAGGGAAATTTTATTTTATGGAAATGAATACACGTATTCAGGTTGAGCATCCTGTGACAGAAATGGTAACGGGTATTGATTTAATTAAAGAGCAAATTCGAGCAGCTTCTGATGAAACGTTGCGGTACACGCAGGAAGATGTAACGTTCAAAGGATGGGCGATTGAATGTCGCATTAATGCAGAAGACCCTGACAAGAAATTCATGCCATCTCCAGGGAAGGTCGACATGTACCTCCCTCCAGGTGGGTTTGGCGTTCGTGTAGATTCTGCTGTCTATCCTGGTTATGATATTTTGCCTTTCTATGATTCAATGGTAGCAAAGCTCATTACTTACGCTGATACAAGAGAAGAAGCGATTGCTAGAATGAAGCGGGCTCTTGGAGAGTTTGTGGTGGAAGGTGTCAAAACGACCATTCCATTCCATATGCGTTTAATGAGTCACGAGAAATTTGTAAGCGGCGACTTCAACACTAAGTTTCTTGAGAAATACGATTTAACAGAACAATCAACGAATTCTAAGTGAGGTGTTCAATATGAATGAACTTCAATCATTTGAAATGGAAGAGCACGATACTGGACTTGGAAAAGTCGAAATATCACCAGAAGTTATTGAAGTAATCGGTAGTATTGCTGCTTCAGAAGTTGACGGTGTTGCAGAAATGAGAGGGAATTTCGCTTCAGGTGTTGTGGAACGCTTTGGACGAAAAGATCATCGAAAAGGTGTCAAGGTAGAGCTTGATGAGGATGGCATCATTTTGGATGCATACGTTGTAGTAAGCTATGGTTTATCCATTCCTGAAGTGTGTGAGAAGGTACAAGAAAACATTCGACAGGCGCTTCTAACAATGACTGCGCTAGAAATCAGCGCGGTTAATGTGAGCGTTGTTGGAATCACGTTTGATAAAAAAGAAACTGAAGACGAAGAATAAGCAGCGGGGCATGTCCCCTCTGCTTGTTTTTTTGCTTTTTTTACGAATGTGACTCCACTCATGAATGAAATGAATTTTACGCATCGGAGCAACTTTCACGAACCTTACTAAGTTTATGAAAACAATTGGACATTGCAAAACCTGTATTTGTCCTCAACATTATGCTATTATTTATTGGTATAGCAATATAAGCGTAAAGGGAGTATAGCAATGAAAAGAAGACATGCAAGAGAAAAAGCCATCCAGGTATTGTTTCAAATAGATGTAACAGACACCGATCCACGTGAGGCCCTGCAACACGTTTTAAATGAGGGAGAAGGTGACGAGTTTCTATCTGAGCTTGTCTTCGGAACGCTTGAGAATCTCGAAAAGATTGATGCAGTCATTAAAGAGAACCTTGTTAACTGGACCTTTAGCCGAATTGGTAATGTAGACCGTTCTGTTCTTCGAATGGCTTCGTATGAAATAGTGATGAGAGATGATATACCAGTAAATGTTAGTTTAAATGAAGCCGTTGAACTAGCAAAATTGTTCGGTGGAGAAGAATCGGGACGCTTTGTAAATGGAGTCCTCTCTAAAATCATACAAAAAAGCTAATTCAATGAGGAGGGGAACGTTGTGAAAGCTGATCGCTATATATCGGTTACAGCCCTTACGAGACAAGTGAAGCGGATGATTGATAATGAGCCAGCACTTCAAGATGTCTGGTTACGTGGTGAACTATCGAATGTGAAGCTTCACAATCGAGGGCATCTTTATTTTACTGTAAAAGATGATAAGTCGCGTGTTCAGGCAGTGATGTTTGCTGGAAACAATCGACATATGAAATTCAAGCCGGAAAGCGGTATGAAAGTCCTAATTCGAGGCGAGATATCAGTGTTTGAACCGTATGGTCAATATCAGCTCTATGCAAAAGAAATGCAGCCTGATGGAATTGGGAATTTATATTTAGCTTATGAAGAATTGAAACGAAAACTCGAATTTGAAGGGTTGTTTTCAGAAAACCTCAAACAGCAAATACCCCGATATCCTACAGAAATTGGAGTGATTACCTCCCCAACTGGAGCAGCTATTCGAGATATTTTTACAACGATCAAAAGACGTTATCCGGCTGCTAGGATAACGGTGTTTCCCGTTCTTGTTCAGGGGAATCGTGCTAAGGGGTCAATTGTTCAGGCGATCGAGATGGCAAATGCTATGAAAATGATTGATGTGCTGATTGTTGGTAGAGGTGGAGGGTCAATTGAAGAGTTATGGGCATTTAACGAAGAAGAAGTTGCCAGAAGTATAGCAAATTCAAGAGTGCCAATTATATCAGCTGTTGGCCATGAGACCGATTTTACTATTGCTGATTTTGTTTCAGATTTAAGAGCACCAACGCCAACTGGAGCAGCTGAACTGGCAGTATCCAGCGTAGTAGAATTAAAAGAGCGGGTTGACCAACGAGTACATAGGTTAATGAGAGTCATGCAAGAAACGTTAGCTACGGATCGAGATCGATTATCAAACCTCCAGAAGTCATATGCCTTTCGTTATCCTGATCAATTATTGAAACAAAAGGAACAAGAGCTTGATATGCAAGTTGAACGAATGCAACGAAATATGAAGCGATTGCTATCATATACCACAGAGCGAGTAGAACGAAATCATAAGCAGCTAGTGAAGCAGCATCCACAAAAACTTCTTAAAGAAGCGAGCCAGGAGCTTGAAGAGCTTAAACTTTCTTTAAATAAAGAAATGCAGCGTGTTCTACTGGGAAAACAACGTGATTTTTCGCTTGCTGCAGGGAAACTGAATGCTTTAAGTCCATTAAAAGTAATGGAGCGTGGCTATAGCCTTGCATATAAAGAAGAAGAACTCATTAAATCTGTTCATCAGGTTCAACCTGGAGATATTCTAAAACTTGAAATGACAGATGGGAAAATTGATTGCCATGTATGGGGATTAGAGGAGAGTGATTCGAATGGAGAAAAATGAGAACGTAACATTTGAAGAAGCGATGGAAAAGTTAGAACAAATTGTCGGAGCATTGGAAGAAGGTAACGTACCTCTTGAAAAAGCGATTTCACTCTTTCAAGAAGGAATGAATTTATCAAATGTATGCCATGAGAAACTGCAATCCGTTGAGGGTAAAATGGATCAAATTGTTGAAGAAAACGGTGAAATTAAACGTTTTTCTGTCCAGGAGGATGAAGCGTGACTTCAGATCTCAGTTCCTATATGAACGAATGTAAGAAACTGTTGGATGAAGAACTTCCCGCATACATTGACCGCTTGGAGATGCCGGAATCATTGAAGGATGCGATGTTGTATTCCATTCACGCAGGTGGAAAACGCATTCGTCCAATATTAATGCTCGCTACCGTAGAAGCATTTGGTCATTCTATTAAAGAAGCCATTCCGGTGGCGTGTGCGGTTGAGATGATTCACACGTACTCATTGATTCATGATGACTTGCCTGCAATGGATGATGACGATTTACGTCGAGGTAAACCAACAAATCATATCGTTTTTGGAGAGGCAACTGCGATTCTTGCTGGGGATGCGCTTTTAACCCAAAGCTTTGAACTTATTGCAGATTCCAATTTAACAAGTGAACAAAAAGTTGACTTGATTAAATTATTATCTCACGCTGCTGGCCCTTCCGGAATGGTAGGAGGACAAATGGCGGATTTAGACGGGGAGAAACAAGAATTAACGCTAGAACAACTTGAATACATTCATCATCATAAAACAGGAAAACTTCTTGTATTTTCTATTATGGCTGGGGCAATAATTGGTCATGCAACAAGTCATCAACGTGAACATCTACGTGCTTTTGGCGAACATATAGGCCTTTCCTTCCAAATTAGCGATGATATTCTTGACGTTGAAGGAGAAGAAGGAAAGATTGGAAAACTTCCTGGTAGTGATGAAACGAACGAAAAAAGTACTTATCCAAAGCTTCTCACACTAGACGGAGCAAAAGAAAAACTTAATCATCATTTTAAAGAGGGATTAGCCCATCTAACTGCTGCTAACGTAGAAAAGGACACGTTACAATCTATTGCGAAATTTATTGTAGAGCGGGACCACTAACACATAATTGAGCATAAAATGAATGTGTGGTATAATAAATTAAGACTGAGTGGTGCAGTATTCTAGTCAGTTCGCCATTTCTGAAGGCGGGCCTAAAAATCCGCCATAGGGCACATCGATGAAGTTCCTGGTGTTGGCTTGAGTCGCCCAGACTTGGGTCGATGCTGGGAGTTAAGGTCGCAGGGCGATCCACAAAGGCATGTGGGCGTTGACCCTGCTTCCGCGGAGGCCCATTCTTGTAGCAGAGCGGTTAACGCTGCCTGCTATGAATTGGGGTATGAACCTGTTGCAGCTGCATGGGAACGCAGTTGAACAGCGTAGCCTGCCTTGAGTGGAGCTAGAGGGGATTATGGATTATTGGAAATTTGCAGCTCGGCCGGCCGCTTTTTTCCTACCACCCATATGAAATCTGCTCTGCAAAAGAGGCTAGGAAATGTGTGGAACTGTTGAGGAAAACTCCTAGACTGTTCCGAGTGACACTTAAAGGGGATTATAGTGCGGACTAAGTGGTAATCCAGTCTAGCGCCTGGTGACTACGCTAAGATTGATGTAAAGGGAAACCGCCTGAACGGCGACGTTGAGGTATCAATCTGGGAAAACCTACTGGACCTAAGCCGCAGTCTTTACTCTTTAAGTGACCACTCTGCGATACATAATACAACAGGGGTATTCAACTGACAGGGAACAGGGGGAAACGAACTGACCCCTTGATGTCCTGTTAGTTGGATACTTATTTTTATGTGATTATATAATGGACAAGGAGTAGATATGAAAGCTTCCGTATCAAAATCCATAAACTGGAGTTTAGCTATTGCCGTTATCACACTTGTGTTAGCGGCTATTTTTTCAATTATATCAACAGCGGTATTAAGTGGAGTTTCATGGGCAATTGGTATGATTGTGGTTCTGTTGATCGTTCTAATTGGGATATTCTTTGATACAATTGGGGTAGCTTCTACTGCCGCAAACGAAGTGCCATTTCATGCGATGGCAGCAGAACGTCTTACTGGTGCGAAACATGCGATCTTTGTGACACGTAACGCAGATCGTGTAGCAAGCTTCTGTAATGATGTAATTGGTGATATATCGGGTATTATAAGCGGTACAGCCTCTGCAACCGTTGTCGTCCAATTAACACTTCAGCTTGGACATAGCGATGGATCTTTGTTTCAATATATAATATCAGTAGTATTTACAAGCGTCATTGCTGCGTTAACGGTTGGAGGAAAAGCGCTCGGAAAAACGTTTGCCATCCACTTTTCTACAGGTATCATCTTTCAAGTAGGTAGATTTTTATACTATGTAGAAAAAACATTTAAGATCAAGATGGTGGACAAACAATCCAAAAAGAAAAAGGGAAACCGTAAATCGAAATAAGAAGGGGAGGACATTCCCATGGATTTAGAAAAGATTGAGAATCCTAAGTTTCTAAAGAATTATGATATGAACGATATGACCGAGCTTGCTGAAGAGATTAGAAGCTTTTTAATTAATAAACTATCCGAAACTGGTGGACATCTTGGGCCTAATCTTGGCGTAGTAGAACTTACAATCGTGCTTCATAAAATTTATGATAGCCCAAAAGATAAATTTATTTGGGATGTTGGCCATCAGGCTTATGTCCATAAAATTCTCACTGGACGAGCTTCGAGATTTGATACGCTACGTAAATATAAAGGTCTTTGTGGTTTTCCAAAACGAAATGAAAGTGAGCATGACGTCTGGGAAACTGGGCACAGCTCTACCTCATTATCAGCAGCAATGGGGATGGCGGCTGCTCGAGATATGAAAGGCTCTGACGAAAGTGTAGTTGCGATTATTGGAGATGGGGCTCTTACAGGTGGGATGGCACTTGAAGCTCTTAATCATATCGGACACGAACAAAAAGATATGCTCGTTATCTTAAATGACAATGAAATGTCTATTGCTCCAAATGTAGGTGCTCTTCATAATATTTTAGGAAAGCTCCGCACAGCTGGGAAATATCATAAAGCAAAAGATGAACTTGAGTATTTACTTAAAAAAATTCCTGCGTTTGGCGGAGCGCTAGCTTCAACCGCTGAGCGCGTGAAAGATGCGTTGAAATATTTGTTGGTTTCAGGGATTTTCTTTGAGGAGCTTGGTTTTACCTATCTTGGACCAGTCGACGGTCATGACGTTGAAGCGTTAATGGAAAACATTAAATATGCTAAGAAGACAAAAGGACCGGTCCTTATTCACGTACTTACGAAAAAAGGAAAAGGCTATCAACCCGCAGAAAGCGATCAGATTGGCGTTTGGCACGGTGTGAGTCCTTATAAGATTGAAGCAGGTGAACAAATTAAACCGAAGGTCGCAGCGCCTGGATATAGTAAGGTCGTTAGTGAAACAGTGCGAAAGCTTGCAGAGAAGGACGATCGCATCTCAGTCATCACACCAGCAATGACAGTAGGCTCTAAGTGGGAAGCATTTGAAAAACAATTCCCAGAAAGGCTTTTTGACGTTGGTATAGCTGAGCAACATGCTACTACAATGGCTGCAGGACTTGCAACTCAGGAATTAAAACCGGTTTTATCGATTTATTCTACGTTTCTTCAAAGAGCTTATGATCAGCTTGTTCATGACGTTTGCCGACAAAACTTGAATGTTTTCCTAGCGATTGATCGTTCCGGACTTGTAGGAGCAGATGGTGAAACGCACCAAGGTGTTTTCGATATCTCATTCCTTAGACACTTACCTAATATGGTTCTTATGATGGCGAAAGACGAGAATGAATTGCAGCATATGGTTTATACTAGTTTGAAGTACAATCAGGGACCAATTGCTGTACGCTATCCTAGAGGGAACGGGATTGGTACAAAGATGGATCAAGAATTAAAAGAAATTCAAATTGGTAGTTGGGAAGTTATTCGTGAAGGTACGGATATTGCTCTCTTGTCATTTGGCCCTACGTTACAAGATCTGTTGAGTGCTGCGGATAAATTAGAAAAAGAAGGTATTTCAGCTCGTGTGATTAACGCTCGCTTCATAAAACCTTTAGATGAGAAAATGATCGCAGATCTCATGCAAGAAGGGTTACCGATGCTTACAGTTGAAGAAGCTATACTCCAAGGTGGGTTTGGTAGTGCCATTCTAGAATATGTTAATGACAGTGGCTATCAGCATGGTGGTATTCAACGAATGGGAATCCCCGATGCTTATATCGAACATGGCAGTGTAAGTGAGTTATTAAAAGAAATTGGATTAACTTCAGATGATATTGCTGAGAAAGCAAAGAAAATGATTCCAGCAAAACAAAAGAGGGCATAAAAAAGCATGGCAAAAAAAGAAAGACTAGATGTACTCCTTGTAAACCGAGGTTTAATTGATACGAGAGAAAAAGCAAAAAGAGCAATTATGGCAGGTCTTGTCTTTTCAGAGACGGAAAGGATGGACAAACCTGGCATGAAAGTGCCAGAAGATATTCTTCTTCAGATTAAAGGAGATACGCTACGTTATGTTGGACGTGGGGGTTTAAAGTTAGAGAAGGCCATTGACGTCTTCTCTCTCGATCCCGAAAACAAAGTGGTTTTAGATATTGGTTCGTCTACTGGTGGTTTTACAGACTGTGCACTTCAAAATGGCGCTTCCCTCGTTTATGCACTTGATGTAGGTTACAATCAATTAGCTTGGAAACTGCGAGTAGACGATCGTGTGGTTGTGAAAGAAAGAACGAATTTTCGATATGCTGTTAGAGAGGATTTTGAACAAGGACTTCCGGATCTTGCCACAATAGATGTCTCATTCATCTCTTTAAAATTAATCCTACCTGTATTAAAAGGGATTTTGAAAGAGAAAGGTGAAGTTATCGCTCTCGTCAAACCGCAATTTGAAGCAGGCCGCGGCGAAATAGGCAAAAAAGGAATTGTACGTGATAAAAAAATTCATCATCGTGTACTGAAAGAAATGATGGATTTTGCTGAACTAGAAGGATATCAAGTAAACGGTATATCATATTCACCAATAACTGGTGGCGAAGGAAATATCGAATTTCTATTATATCTTGGCTGGAAACAGGAGAGCAAAGTCGAAAATGTTCCTTCTGCAGAAGAAGTTGTTGAAGAAGCACATCAGAAATTATAAAGGATACACGATGTGTGTCCTTTTTCTCGTTCATGTTGTTCGAAATTCTGAATGGAGAAGTTTTCTTTTAGTAAGTGAATATTTATGAGGGTCTATACAAAAGAGAGATAGGACTATATAATAAGGCTGTCAGATTTTACTTGCCGGAGGTTATACAATGAATAAAGGACAACGTCATATCAAGATACGTGAAATGATTGCCAATCAAGATGTAGAGACGCAGGATGAGCTTGTCTATTGTCTTAAAAGTGCAGGATTCAACGTTACGCAAGCAACTGTTTCGAGAGATATTAAAGAGCTTCATCTTGTTAAAGTTCCAACAATCGACGGCAGATATAAATACAGTTTGCCAGCAGATCAGCGCTTTAACCCGCTGCAAAAATTAAAAAGAACTTTAACAGACGCGTTTATTAGTATTGATCATGCGGATCATCTTATTGTAATGAAAACGCTTCCTGGTAACGCTAATGCTATCGGTGCTCTAATCGATAATCTAGACTGGGAAGAGATTATGGGGAATATAAGCGGAGATGATACGATTCTAATTATATGTAAGAGCGCCGATGCGGCCCCGATGTTATCACAACGGTTTATTGATATGCTGTAGAATATGAATGAGGATCTTTAAAGGTGGGAGAATATGTTAGCGGAACTATCCATTCGTAATTTTGCGATCATAGAAGCAATTACCGTTTCATTTGAGCGAGGGTTAACCGTTCTTACTGGAGAAACAGGTGCTGGTAAATCCATCATTATTGATGCCATAGGGCTATTGGTTGGTGGGAGAGGATCAGCTGAATTCGTCCGTTATGGAACGAAAAAAGCAGAAATTGAAGGGTTATTTCATATTGATACAAACCATCCAACAGTGCAAAAACTTGAAGATATCGGAATCGAGTTTACAGATGACATGGTGGTACTGCGCCGTGATATTTCACATACAGGTAAAAGCATCTGCCGAGTAAATGGAAAATTAGTGACGCTTGGAATTTTGCGAGAGATTGGTCAAACACTTATTGACATTCACGGTCAGCATGAACATCAGGATTTAATGCAATCTGATAAGCATCTTACTTTGCTCGATCAGTTTGGGGAACGGTCAATTGGTCCGGCTCTTTTTGAATACAGGGAAATCTTTCAAAGATACAAAAAAATCCAGCAACAAATGCAAAATTTAACTGAGAATGAACAGCAGATGGCTCATAGGCTGGATTTAATTCAATATCAACTTGAAGAAATCACGAAAGCTGAGCTTTCTCCTAATGAAGATGATCAGTTAATGGACGAGAAATTACGATTGGGTAATTTTGAGAAACTATATACTGCTCTTCAGGATGTTTATGATTCCCTACATGGAGATAATAAAGGATTAGACTGGGTAGGGCTTGCTATGTCACAACTCGAGTCAGTTGCGGACCTTGATGAAGAACTACAGGGATACCATGAAGAAGTAGCCAATCAATTTTATCTACTTGAAGAAACGGCAGGTAAATTAAATACATATCGTGATCAACTTGAATTTGATCCCGCACGATTGGATTTTGTAGAAGAACGACTAAACGAAATCCAATTATTAAAGCGAAAGTATGGAGAATCTGTAGAAGACATATTGGAATATGCAGCTTCGATTGAAGATGAAGTAGATGAATTATTAAACAGAGAAGATCGCGTAGACGAGCTACAGGCTGACTTAAAAGGGATTAAGGCTGATTTAACTGTAGAGGCTAATAATTTGACCGGTCTGCGAAAAAAAGTTGCTAGTGAGCTTGTTGAATCAATTCACCATGAGCTTAGAGATCTTTATATGGAAAAAACAGAATTTGCAATTCATTTTAATGACCGAGATGAAAGTAAGAAAGAATTTTTTCATCGATCTGGACAAGATGATATTGATTTTATGATCTCTACCAATCCAGGCGAGCCGCTTAAGGAACTTTCTAAAACGGCTTCTGGTGGCGAGTTATCTCGTATCATGTTGGCGTTGAAGTCCATCTTTTCAAAACATCAAGGTATTACATCAATTATTTTTGACGAAGTAGATACTGGTGTAAGTGGAAGGGTTGCTCAAGCGATGGCGGAGAAGATACAGCGTCTTTCCGCCGGGTCCCAAGTACTTGTTATTACTCACCTTCCTCAAGTTGCAGCAATGGCTGATCATCACCTTTATATTTCAAAAGAAGAAACGGGTGAAGGTCGAACAAAGACAAGTGTTGGAAATTTAAGTACAGATGAACAAATAGAAGAACTTGGAAGAATGATTGCTGGCGCCGAAATGACAGAGCTTACAAAGAAACATGCAAAAGAATTGTTATATCAAGCAAACCAAATTAAATCATGATATGTAATGCTATCCAACTGAGGGTAGCATTTTCATTTTTAGAGGTTATAATAACGGCCACTCAAGGCAAAATTATAGATACAGCCATGTTGGAGGTGTGAGCAAGAGCGAGGAGAGTGAAGGATTGAAGATAGAGATGTTTCGGAAGCTGTTAGGAGTAGTTCTCCTTGGAGGTTTAATCGTACTTGGTTTTTCAAAACCAGTACAGTTATTTTTATCAATTCCAGATGAGATTATCATGTTTGAAGGAGATCAAACAACAATATCCTCTGTTACTACTGCCGTTGCAACGCTTGGAAGCTCTGAAGTGGCAAGTCTTAACCCGTCGGGGAAAGAAATTGCGGTTAACGGCGCAAAAAGCGGTTCTGATATTCTGGATTTTACTGTTGGAAATATTCCAATTAAAAAAGTTGATGTAAAAGTTCTTCCTGATTTTAAAGTTATACCTGGTGGGCAATCAATTGGTGTAAAATTAAACACGCGTGGTGTACTTGTTGTTGGTCACCATTTAATTCATACGAATCAAGGAGATCGGTCACCAGGAGAAATTGCTGACATTCAAGTAGGCGATATTATTACTAAGATAAATGGTCAAGCCGTTCAAAAAATGAGCGACATTGGCTCAATTGTAAAAAAAGCTGCAAATAATGGCCAAGCATTAGAAGTGACGATTGTAAGAGAAAACGAAGAACTTAGTAAGAAGTTGGTTCCTGTAAAGGATAAACAAAATGAAGCATACAGAATTGGGTTGTATATTCGTGACTCTGCAGCAGGAGTTGGAACGTTAACATTTTATCATCCAGATACGAAAAAATATGGTGCTCTAGGACATGTTATTTCTGATATGGATACGAAGAAGCCAATCGTTGTTAATCGGGGAGAGATTTATCCCTCTTCTGTAACATCAATTGAAAAAGGTAGCAACGGTCACCCTGGTGAAAAGCTAGCAAGATTTTCTAAGACAGATCAAAAGCTTGGTACAATAACACGGAACAGTCCTTTCGGTATTTTTGGAGAAATGAACCAGGAAGTAAAAAAAGGCCTGTATGATAAGCCGATGCCGATTGCGCTATCTCATCAAGTGAAAGAAGGTCCTGCTAAAATTTTAACAGTAGTAAAAGGTAGTGAGGTAAAAGAATATGATGTAGAAGTGATCAGTTCAATTCCTCAGAAGTTTCCTGCTACAAAAGGAATGGTTATTAAAGTAACTGATCCTCAGTTGTTAAATGAAACGGGTGGGATTGTACAAGGGATGAGTGGAAGCCCCATTATTCAAGATGGAAAAGTAATTGGAGCGGTTACTCATGTGTTTGTTAATGATTCCACTTCAGGCTATGGCGTTCATATTGAATGGATGTTGGAAGAAGCTGGTATTAATATTTATGAAGAAAGTCGTAATGAAAAGCGAACAGCGAGCTAAAAAAGCTCAATGTTCGCTTTCTTTCATTTTCAAAGCATGGTATACTTTGGGTGAAGAAAATTCGACAAAATTGAAAGATTATTCAGAAAATGTAGTTATGTGTAGTAAATTGAAGTATGCTAAAGAATGATGAAGAATAAATATTGTTTTTAAATGTTTTTAGAAATTTTAGAGGGAATTTACAACTTCCGTTGAATTTCTATACTACTACGGTAACCAAACTTGTGGAAGGAGAGACGGAGCCGTGCAAAAAATAAAGGTATGTCTAGCTGATGATAATCGTGAATTGGTGAATTTAATTGAGGAATATATGTCACGACAAGAGGATATGGAGGTAGTCGGAACCGCTTCCAATGGACAGGAATGCTTAGAAGTTCTTGAAGATCAAGAACCTGATGTCCTTGTACTTGATATAATTATGCCGCATTTAGATGGCCTGGCTGTTCTCGAACGTTTAAGAGAAATGAATTATACTTGTAGCGTTATTATGCTCACTGCCTTCGGACAGGAAGACGTAACGAAAAAAGCAGTAGATTTAGGAGCATCCTACTTTATACTAAAACCGTTTGATATGGATAATTTAGCAAGTCATGTAAGGCAAGTGAGTGGTAAGAAAACAACATTTACAACAAGTAATGGCTCGTATAAGCGTCCTCAGCGTGAAAGTCGCCCTAGAAACCTTGATGCGAGCATCACGAGTATTATTCATGAAATCGGGGTACCGGCACATATTAAAGGTTATATGTACTTAAGAGAAGCGATTACGATGGTTTATAACGATATTGAACTATTAGGTTCAATCACGAAGGTTCTATATCCTGATATTGCGAAAAAATTCAATACAACCTCATCCAGAGTAGAACGTGCGATTCGCCATGCGATTGAGGTTGCTTGGAGTCGAGGTAATGTAGAGTCTATTTCAAACTTATTTGGTTATACTGTGAGTATGTCTAAAGCGAAACCTACAAATTCAGAGTTCATTGCAATGGTTGCTGATAAGCTTCGGATTGAGCACAACATGGATAATTATTCTCATAGCAGGTAATTCGAATTCAAACATAAATCAAGTTATCTCTATTTCAGAGTTGATGAAAGCTTAGTGAAATGCTTCAAATTAAATTTGGAAAAACAAAGCCCCTTCTTTTGTGAAGTGGGCTTTGTTTTTATGTCTGGGAGATTACTACAATGTGAACCTGTACTTTTACGAAATCTTTCAATGAAAGATTACTGTTTTTTAGAGGAAAACCTTGGCTGTACTTTATTTCGCTTGCGATCACGGTAGAAAATAAATCCACCAACGAAAGCGAGGCCAGCGATAAGGAATATGAGTCCAAGGATAAATTGAACAACAAGAGAAGTGAACGGTGGGTTTACTACTCCGAAAAGAACATCTCTCATTAATTTAATACCGATAACGCCGATGATTCCTGGAATTAATACGACAAGTAAAGCAACTAACCTCATTACTGGTGCACCCTTTCTACACATCACTAGTGCTATTGTAGCGAAGTAGGAATGAAGTGTCCATTAGTGTTTGCAACTTACATAAAACGATAAAAAGAACCGTGCATAATTTGTCAAAATTAAAAAAGAGATGTATGATTAGTATGAAATATATTGCATGTATAGGGTGCAGGTGATGAAAAAGTTGCGAACATGTATGATTGTAGGTGCTGGAAGAGGCGGATTGGCGCTTTTGCAGATTTTGCAGGAAACTAAAATGATGAAAGTTATTGCGATGGTGGATTGTTACCAGGGGGCGCCTGGTATTCTTAAAGCTCGTAATAGTGGAATAGCTGTATTTGAAGATTGGAAAGTAGCATTAAATCAATTTGAAATCGATGTCATTGTAGAAGCTACCGGGGATGAAGCGGTTTTTGAAGAAATAAGAGACAGGCGAGAAAAGCATACTGTCCTCATTCCGGGATCGGTCGCTAATATTGTTTTAAAACTTATTGAAGAAAAAGAAATATTAATTGATACGTTACGAGATCAATCCAAACAACAAGAAATTATTTTAGATTCAACACATGATGGCATGATTGCAGTAAATGTGCATGAGGAAGTAACTTTATTTAATCGAAGTGCTGAGAAAATAACGGGAATTAGCAAAGAGCTCGCCGATGGAAAAATAATTGGGTCTCTTATGGCTTCAAGTAGACTACCGCGCGTCCTTTCATCTGGAAAAGCGGAGATTAATAAAGAACAGTTACTACCTAATGGTAAGAAAATTATTACCACGAGAATTCCAATGTTTAATGATGAAGGAAAACGTATAGGAGCTTTGGCTGTTTTTAAAGATATGACCGCAATTGAACAGATGGCGCAAGAAGTAACAAATTTAAAAAGTGTTCAATCCATGTTGGAAGCTATTATACAGTCTTCTGACGAGGCAATCTCAGTAGTGGATGAAACTGGGAAAGGACTTATGATTAACCCTGCCTACACAAGATTAACCGGTCTTCAACGGGAAGAAGTAATTGGAAAACCGGCGAATACGGATATTTCTGAAGGTGAAAGCATGCACATGCGTGTACTCAGAACGAGAAAACCAGTGCGTGGCGTACAAATGAAAGTTGGTCCCGCAAAAAGAGAAGTTGTTGTTAATGTGTCGCCGGTTATAGTGGATGGTCTCTTAAAAGGAAGTGTCGGTGTGATTCATGACATTTCAGAACTACACTCTTTGAACAATCAACTTCAACGAGCGAGACAAATAATTAGAACACTTGAAGCAAAGTATTCCTTTGAAGACATTATCGGGAAATCAGAGGAAATGACTTTTTCTGTACAACAAGCGAAACTGGCAGCCTCGACGCCAGCAACTGTTCTTCTTCGTGGTGAATCTGGAACAGGTAAGGAACTATTTGCCCATGCCATACATAATGCAAGTGATCGTAAGTATAACAAATTTGTCAGAGTGAACTGTGCTGCTATTTCTGAATCCTTATTTGAAAGTGAACTTTTTGGTTATGAAGATGGCGCGTTTTCAGGTGCTAGGCAGGGTGGTAAACGAGGGCTTTTTGAAGAGGCGAATGGTGGGAGTATATTCCTTGATGAAATAGGGGAGGTATCTCTAGGTACTCAGGCAAAGCTTCTTCGTGTTCTTCAGGAGCGAGAAATAGTTCGAGTAGGTGGAGCGAAGCCAATTTCAATTAATGTAAGAATAATTGCAGCAACAAATGCGAAACTGGAGAAAAGAATAATCGATGGTTCATTTAGGGAAGATTTATACTATCGATTAAATCGACTGCCGATTCAAATAGCTCCTTTGAGACAGCGGAAAGAAGATATTACCGCCCTTGCAAAGCATTTACTTACAAAAATTAATCAAGACTATGGGAGAAATGTTAAAGGGATAACGGATGGTGCTGTTGACTATTTAAAATCTTATGATTGGCCAGGTAATGTTAGGGAGTTTGAGAATGTCTTGGGAAGAATTGTGATTCATATGGATGTCTCTGAAACGATGATTGATTCACACCATCTCCCATCATTGTTGAGTGAGAAAAAAGATGCTGATGTGCTGTTCGTCGAACGAACCCCTGACAAAATGTTGTCTCAGCTAGTTGATGAATTTGAAAAGAAGACAATTCGTCAAACTCTTGCCCATTATGAGGGAAATAAAACTGCGACAGCAAAGGCCTTAGGTGTGTCACTTCGTAACCTGTACTACAAGATGGAAAAACACGGTATTGAAAAGTCTGGCATGCAATAATTTGCGTGGTGTGCAGGTTTTTGCGTGGTCCATCAGTTCAAAACCCTGTTATGACAATAATGTAGAATTGGCACGGAACTTGCATAATAGTATGATGGCGTAGAGGGAGGACATCAATGAATCTAGATCAACTTGTAATGGAAGTATCCAAACAACCTAACAAAACGATTGCACTTGCTGCTGCTGCAGATAAAGAAGTGATTGAAGCGGTTCATAAAGCTATTCAGAAACAACTGGCTTCATTCATTCTTTACGGTGATAAGCAAGATATCAAGAGAATGTTAACTGATGAAGGTTTAACTGAATCATCATCTCTTCAAATCGTGCATGTGGAGTCAGATCAAGAGGCTTCGAGAATGGCTGTTCAAGCCGTTCGAAATGGAGATGCCGATGTTTTAATGAAAGGAATGGTCTCCACTTCAGTCATTTTAAAAGAAGTTTTAAATAAAGAATATGGCTTGCGAAAAGGAAAGGTTCTTTCGCACGTAGCCGCATTTGATGTTCGAGGATATGAACGACTGATTTTTGTAACAGACTCTGGTATGAATATTGAGCCGGATTTAACGCAAAAGGTGGAAATTGTTAATAACGCGGTATCGATTGCGAGAAGTATTGGCATTGAGCGCCCCAAAGTTGTGCCGTTAGCCGCAGTAGAAGTCGTTAATCCAGCTATGCAAGCGACGCTTGATGCATCGGCGCTAACTCAGATGAATAGAAGAGAACAGATTTCTGAATGCGTGATTGATGGACCCCTCGCATTGGATAACGCTATTTCAATAGAAGCAGCAGAGCATAAGGGGATACAAAGTGAAGTAGCTGGGAAAGCAGATATCCTTCTTGTTCCTTCAATAGAAGTAGGGAATGCATTGTATAAATCACTTGTCTATTTTGCAAATGCAAAAGTTGGAGGAGTCATCGCTGGCGCTAAAGCGCCAATTGTTTTAACTTCTCGCGCAGATAGTTCAGAAAGCAAAGTTTATAGTATCGCGCTTGCAGTAAGTTCAGCTAAATAAAATTAGAGGATAACAGAGAGGGAGATTACTGATGGAACTTTTTACTTATATGGAGAAATACGATTATGAACAAGTGGTTGTTTGTCAAGATAAAGCTTCAGGATTAAAAGCGATTATTGCGATTCATGATACAACCCTAGGACCGGCTCTCGGCGGAACAAGAATGTGGACATACGCTTCTGAAGAAGCTGCATTTGAGGATGCACTTCGTTTAGCCAAAGGAATGACGTACAAAAATGCTGCAGCAGGTTTAAATCTTGGCGGAGGAAAAACAGTTATCATCGGTGATCCTCGTAAAGACAAAAATGAAGCGATGTTCCGGGCATTTGGACGATATATTCAGGGATTAAACGGTCGTTACATTACTGCCGAAGACGTGGGTACTACTGTTCAAGATATGGATACTATTCATGAAGAAACAGAATATGTAACGGGTATTTCACCAGCGTTTGGTTCTTCTGGTAACCCTTCTCCTGTAACAGCTTATGGTGTTTATGTAGGAATGAAGGCTGCAGCAAAAGAAGCGTTTGGTACAGATTCTTTACAAGGTAAAACAGTAGCTGTTCAAGGTGTAGGGAATGTTGCCTATAATCTTTGCAAACACCTTCATGAAGAAGGAGCTTCTCTAGTTGTTACAGATATCAATAAAGAATCAGTTGATCGTGCAGTAGCTGACTTCGGTGCAAAAGCTGTAGATCCAGAAGACATTTACGAGGTAGACTGTGATATTTTTGCACCATGTGCACTAGGTGCAATTATCAATGACGATACAATAGGCAAAATTAAAGCAAAAGTTATTGCTGGAGCAGCAAACAACCAGCTTCGCGAAACGACACACGGTGATCAGATTCATGAGATGGGTATTGTTTATGCGCCAGACTATGTTATCAATGCTGGTGGTGTTATTAACGTTGCGGATGAGCTTTATGGATATAATCGCGATCGTGCAATGAAGCGCGTTGATGGCATTTATGACACTATTTCTAAAGTTATCGAAATTTCTAAACGCGATGGTATTCCTACTTATGCAGCGGCAGACCGTCTTGCTGAAGAAAGAATTGAGCAAATGAAGCAGTCTAGAAGTCAATTCTTAACAAACTCTCAGCATATTTTAGGTCATCGTAGATAAACGGAGGGTTTGGAGTGACAGATAAAGTATATAGACTTCTGGTAATCAACCCGGGATCAACTTCAACAAAAATAGGTGTATTTGATAATGAGCGTGCTGTATTTGAGAAATCATTACGGCACGATAGAGATGAAATCAATCAATTTAAAACAATCATCGATCAATATGAATTTAGAAAAAATACCATTCTTGAAGCGTTAGATGAAGAAGATATTAATATTTCGAGATTATCTGCGGTTGTAGGACGCGGTGGTTTGTTGCGTCCTATCGAAGGTGGAACGTACTCAGTTAATGAACGCATGCTTGAAGATCTTCGCAATGGTTATTCTGGTGAACATGCTTCGAATTTAGGTGGGATTATTGCTTTTGAAATTGCTGAACAGCTCAATATCCCCTCTTTTATTGTTGATCCAGTAGTTGTTGATGAGCTTCAAGATGTAGCTCGCCTTTCTGGAGTGCCAGAAATCGAACGTAAAAGTATTTTTCATGCTTTAAACCAAAAAGCAGTCGCCAGACGAGTAGCTTCTCAATTAAATAGCAAATATGAAGATCTTAACCTTATCGTAACTCATATGGGTGGCGGGATAACCGTAGGTGCCCATCGAAAAGGTAAAGTTGTGGATGTAAATAATGGCTTGCACGGTGAAGGGCCATTCTCACCAGAACGTGCGGGAACAGTTCCTGTTGGTGATCTAGTGTCCATGTGTTTTTCAGGGGAATATTATGCTGACGAAATTATGAAGAAGCTAGTTGGACAAGCAGGTTACGTTGGTTATCTTGGAACTAACGATGCTCTTAAAGTGGAACAGCGGATTCAAAATGGAGATGAGAAGGCGAAACTTATTTTCGATGCCATGGCGTATCAGGTAGCCAAAGAGATTGGATCGGCTAGTGCTGTTCTTGCAGGAGAAGTGGATGCGATCGTTTTAACTGGTGGTCTAGCTTATGGAAAACAATTTGTCTCTCAAATAACAGAGCAAATCAAGTGGATTGCTGATGTTCTCGTTCATCCTGGTGAAAATGAGCTACAGGCACTTGCAGAAGGTGGATTACGCGTGTTAAGAGAAGAGGAAATAGCGAAAATTTATCCTGTTTCTTCTGTGGAGTCAATGGTTTAGAGATTCTAACGCATTTTCATTAATATTCATGTGCAGTGACTCTTTTAAAAAAAGGGAATAAAACGTTTTATAAAGGAGAATTTGAATGGCTGAAGAATATGATCTCGTCATAATGGGTGGAGGTACTGGTGGCTATGTAGCTGCTATTCGTGCTTCCCAACTAGGTCTAAAAACGGCAATCGTTGAAAAGCGTGAACTTGGTGGTACTTGTTTGCATCGCGGCTGTATTCCAAGTAAAGCGTTACTTCGAAGTGCTGAAGTATATGCCACTGCTAAGCATGGAGAGAAGTTTGGCGTAATGGCAAAGGAAATTGCGTTAGATTTTAAAAAGGTTCAAGAACGTAAGCAGGGAATTGTTGATCAGCTTCATAATGGCGTGAAGCACCTTATGAAACAAGGGAAAATAGATGTATTTGAAGGATTCGGTCGAATTCTTGGACCATCTATTTTCTCTCCAATGCCTGGTACGGTTTCAGTTGAAATGAATAACGGGGAAGAAAATGAAATGTTGATTCCTAAAAACGTTATTATTGCAACGGGATCGAAGCCTCGTACGCTTCCTGGACTTGAGGTAGACGGCGACTATGTTATGACCTCAGATGAAGCTCTTCATATGGAAAGCCTCCCATCTTCCATTATCATTGTCGGCGGTGGTGTTATTGGAATTGAATGGGCGTCCATGCTTGTTGATTTTGGTGTAGAGGTAACTGTTCTCGAATATGCTGATCGTATTGTGCCAACAGAAGATAAGGATATCTCTAAAGAAGCACACAAATTGATGAAGAAAAAGGGGATCAAGCTTTTCACTGGTGCAAAAGTGATGGGTGAGTCGTTAACAAAGGATCAGGGTGTTTCCATTCAGGCGGAACATGAAGGAGAAACGAAAACGTTCTCTGCAGATAAGATGCTGGTGTCAGTAGGACGGGAAGCAAACGTGAAAAACATCGGTCTTGAGAATACAACAATTGAAGTAGATAAAGGCGTTATTCAAACCAATGAATATTTTCAAACAAAAGAATCTCATATATACGCGATTGGTGATGTAATTGGTGGTATGCAGCTTGCTCACGTTGCTTCACATGAGGGGATTACTGCAGTAGAACACCTAGCCGATCAAGATCCTGACCCAATTGATTACACTCAGGTCCCAAGCTGTATTTACAGCAGTCCAGAGATGGCGAGTGTAGGTTTATCGGAATCGCAAGCGAAAGAACAAGGTCATACCGTTAAGATTGGAAAGTTCCCTTTTAAAGCAATAGGAAAAGCACTTGTTTTCGGAGAATCTGATGGATTTGTGAAAATTGTAGCTGATGCGGACAATGAGGATCTTCTAGGAGTACATATGATCGGCCCTCATGTAACGGATATGATTTCTGAAGCGGGTCTAGCGAAAGTTCTTGATGCGGCCTCTTGGGAAGTGGCGCATACAATTCATCCTCACCCTACACTGTCTGAAGCAATCGGTGAAGCTGCACTTGCAGTGGATGGGAAAGCAATTCATTCTTAATACAAGGTTTATTTAAGGAGGTAAAACATTATGGCTGAAAATCGTCATGAAGCATTAGGACTTTCAGATGAAAGAGTGCTTGAAATGTTTGAAACTATGTTAATGGCTCGTAAAATCGATGAGCGCATGTGGTTACTGAATCGCGCTGGTAAAATCCCTTTTGTTATTTCCTGTCAGGGACAAGAAGCGGCTCAGGTTGGATCTGCATTTGCAATGGATCCAGAGAAAGATTTTGTTGCGCCGTATTACCGTGATATGGGCGTAGTCCTTTCTTTCGGTATGACAGCAAAAGATCTGATGCTTTCAGGTTTCGCTAAAGCAGAAGATCCAAACTCAGCAGGTCGTCAAATGCCGGGTCACTTTGGACAGAAGAAGAACAACATCATTACTGGCTCTTCACCTGTAACAACTCAGGTGCCTCATGCAGTTGGTTTTGCTCTCGCGGGTCGCATGGAAGGGAAAGACCTAGTAACGTTCTGTTCGTTTGGAGAAGGCTCATCCAATCAGGGAGATTTTCATGAGGCGGCTAACTTTGCTGGCGTGCATAAGTTACCAGTGCTCTTCGTTTGTGAAAACAACAAATACGCGATTTCAGTACCAGTTTCAAAGCAGTTAGCTTGTGAGAAAGTTTCTGATCGCGCGATTGGTTATGGAATGCCTGGTGTAACGGTTGATGGAAATGATCCACTTGCTGTTTATGAAGCTGCGAAAGAAGCGGTAGAAAGAGGGCGCCGAGGCGATGGCCCAACATTGATTGAGACTGTATCTTATCGTTTAACACCTCACTCAAGTGATGACGATGATCGCGCTTATCGTACGCGTGAAGAAGTTGAAGAAGCGAAGAAAAAGGATGCTGTTATTACGTTTGCAGCTTATTTAAAAGAAGTAGGCGTGTTAACTGATGAAATTGAAAAAGAAATTCATGAGCGTGTTCAAAAAGAAGTAGATGAAGCAACAGAGTACGCAGAAAATGCAGACTATGCACCGGCTGAAGATGCATTGAAGTATGTATACGAAGAGTAAGGAGGAACCATTATGCCAGTTATTTCATATATTCAAGCGATAACCCAGGCTTTAAGAGAAGAAATGCAGCGCGATGAGAAAGTTTTTGTACTAGGCGAGGATGTTGGTGTACGCGGAGGTGTTTTCCGCGCTACGGACGGTCTTTATGACGAGTTTGGTGAACACCGTGTGATTGATACTCCACTTGCAGAATCAGCCATTGCTGGTGTTGGAATTGGTGCTGCCATGTACGGAATGAGACCTGTTGCAGAAATGCAGTTTGCAGATTTTATTATGCCTGCTGTTAACCAAATTGTATCTGAAGCAGCGAAGATTCGTTATCGGTCAAACAATGATTGGAATTGCCCTATTACAATACGTGCGCCTTATGGTGGTGGCGTTCACGGTGCACTTTATCATTCACAATCAGTCGAAGCGCTTTTTGCTAACGTCCCTGGACTTAAAATTGTTATGCCTTCTACCCCTTACGATGCAAAAGGGCTGTTAAAAGCTGCCATTCGTGATAATGATCCGGTTCTTTTCTTTGAGCATAAGCGTGCTTATCGGTTGATCAAAGGCCAGGTCCCTGAAGAAGAGTATACGCTTCCTATTGGAAAAGCTGATGTAAAACGTGAAGGTGACGATATTACAGTAATTACATACGGTCTAAGCGTGCACTTTGCTCTTCAAGCAGCAGAGAAGCTTGAAAAAGACGGTATTTCTGCACATGTTCTAGATCTTCGTACAGTCTACCCATTGGACCGTGAGTCCATTGTAGAAGCTGCGAAAAAGACAGGTAAAGTTCTTCTTGTTACGGAAGACAATAAAGAAGGAAGTATCATTGGTGAAGTTTCTGCCATTATTGCAGAAGAATGTCTCTTTGATCTTGATGCGCCGATTCAACGCTTAGCAGGACCGGATGTACCGGCTATGCCGTACTCCCCACCGATGGAGAAGTACTTTATGCTAAATCCTGACAAAGTAGAAAAAGCAATGCGCGAACTAGCAGAATACTAAAAGATTGTAAGAAGTGGAGGGTTTATTGTGGCAGTTGAAAAAATACTGATGCCTCAACTTGGAGAAAGTGTCACAGAAGGAACGATTGAAAAATGGCTCGTTGAAGTCGGTGATACTGTAAACAAATATGATCCAATTGCAGAGGTAAATACAGATAAAGTGAATGCGGAAGTACCTTCATCTTATTCAGGAGTTATTAAAGAACTAGTCGCTGGAGAAGGCGATACAATTGAAGTCGGTGAGCTTGTATGTTATATCGATGTTGAAGGTGGAGCAGCTAAAGAAGAAAAGCAGGAAGAGTCAACAGGTCAACAGGCGATTGAAAATATTTCTGAAGAAAAGAAAGAGCAGGATGAGGATCAGCCGATGAAACGTCGCTACTCACCAGCAGTTCTTCGTATGTCTCAAGAGAATAATATCGACCTTGAACAAATTAGCGGTTCTGGTAAAGGTGGTCGTATTACCCGAAAAGATATTCAGAAGGTAATTGACTCAGGTGAAATTCCAGCACCAAAGCAAGAACAAACTCCTGCTGAAAACAAAAAAGAAGAGAAGAGTGAAGCTCCAAAAGCTCCAAAAGCTCCATCAAAATCAGTGCCAGAATCAAAAGCCGTTGATGTTCCTGTTGCAGATGGCGATATTGAGATTCCAGTGACAGGTGTTCGACGCGCCATTGCAAACAATATGCTTCGCAGTAAGCATGAAGCTCCACATGCGTGGACAATGGTGGAAGTAGATGTAACAAATCTTGTGGAATACCGTAATGGGATTAAAGATGATTTCAAAAAGAAAGAAGGGTATGGTTTAACGTTCTTTGCTTTCTTTGTTAAAGCTGTCGTCGAAGCACTTAAAGAATTCCCTCAAATGAATTCGATGTGGGCTGGAGATAAAATCGTTCAGAAAAAAGATATTAATATTTCGATTGCGGTTGGAACAGATGAATCACTTTTCGTTCCGGTTATTAAGAACGCTGATGAGAAATCAATTAAAGGAATTGCTCGTGAAGTGAAAGAACTCGCCCAAAAAGCCAAAACTGGTAAGCTCAAAGGTGAAGAAATGCAGGCTGGAACGTTTACAGTAAATAACACTGGCTCATTTGGCTCTGTTCAATCTATGGGCATTATAAATTATCCTCAAGCTGCTATTCTTCAAGTAGAGAGCATTGTAAAACGACCAGTTGTTATGAATAACGGGATGATTGCTGTCCGGGATATGGTAAATCTTTGCCTTTCTCTTGATCACAGAGTACTTGATGGTATGATTTGCGGTAAGTTTCTTGCTCGAGTGAAGGAAAACCTAGAAACTATCTCAAAAGAAAACACATCTGTTTACTAAAATGTACAGCCATCTCATTAAGGGATGGCTGTTTTTTTTGATAGAATGAAAGCGTTTCTTGGAAAAGTGTAGTGATTCGCGATACAATAAGAAAGAAAGCGATTTGAATTAAGGGAGGAATCTAGCATGTCAATGGACTTTAATCTATTTATGAATGATGTTGTCGCAACAGCTCGTGAAGAGATCAAAGCAGCAGGATATAAAGAATTAACAACACCTGAAGAGGTAGAAGAGGTAGTGACAAGTAAAGGAACGACACTTGTGATGGTCAACTCAGTTTGTGGGTGTGCAGGAGGCGTTGCGCGTCCTGCCGCAAGGATGGCGATCAATAACGAGAAAACACCAGATAATCTTGTAACGGTTTTTGCCGGTCAAGATAAAGAAGCAACAGCAAAAGCACGTTCTTATTTTACAGGGTTTGCACCATCTTCTCCTTCGTTTGCTATTCTAAAAGACGGAGAAATCATTAACATGGTAGAACGTCATGAAATTGAAGGAAGCGATCCCGAAGAAGTATCCGGAATGTTACAATATTTATTCAATAAATATTGTTAATAGCTTTTCAGTGAGCACCAGGCAAAATGCCTGGTGTTTTTTTATGCATTATTTATTCGTTTTAAATTTTATGAAACTAAATACAATAGTGAGTGTTTGTGAAAATAACAGAATATACAGAAAAGAATTACTTTAATTTATATGAAAATATATGAATAAACATGTAGAATAAGAACGAGATATCTGATATAGTGATAAATATTCAAGTAAACGAATTATTATACATTTATCAGGGGGAATAAAAATGAAGAAAAATTGGTTAATCGTGATAGTCGGATTATTTATGGTTATGGGGCTTGCTGCTTGCGGATCTTCAAATGAAGATGCAAATCAAGAGGATGGAGGTAATTCAGAAAAAACTCTTGTAATGGGTACTTCTGCTGATTATCCGCCATTTGAATATATTGATTCTGCTCAGGGAGAAGAGATCATTGGATTTGACGTGGATATTGCTAATTATATTGCAGAAGAGTTAGGTTATAAAGTTGAGATCAAAGACATGGATTTTAGTGGACTAATTACTGCTTTAAGTAGTGAGCGTGTCGATTTTGTTCTTGCAGGGATGACACCTACAGAGGAGCGTAAGGAGAATGTTGACTTCTCGGATATTTATTATTCAGCTAACCATATGATCGTCTCTTCAACGGATAATGAAATGGTAAAACCAGAAGATCTCGATGGAGCAAAAGTAGGGGTTCAACTTGGCTCGATTCAAGAAGACAAAGCTAACGAATTAAAAGAAAGTGGAATCGAAATGGAAATCATCACGTTAAATCGCATTCCAGAACTGATTCAAGAACTTAAATCAGGGCGTTATGATGCCATTATTATTGAAGATACTGTAGCAAAAGGCTACTTAGAAAGTAATGACGATCTAACTGGTGAGAATCTTCCAAATACAGAAGAGGCGGGGTCAGCTGTCGCTTTCCCGAAAGATAGTGAGTTAACGAAAGAGTTTAACGAAGTCATTAAGGAAATGAAGGATAATGGTAAGATGGACGAGCTTATCGAAAAGTGGTTTGGACAGGACACCGTAGAATAACATCATAGAAGAAAGGATGAACAGGCATGAATTTAGATTTCGGTCAATTCGTGCCTAATATTCCATACATCCTGCAAGGAATATTGGTCACGTTAAAATTTGTTAGTGTTTCAGCTATAGTAGGATTTGTACTCGGCACAATACTTGCTTTATTTAAAATCGGGCGAGTCAAGATGCTTAGTTGGCTAGCTGATGCTTATACATCTGTTTTCAGAGGTACCCCTCTTATCTTACAGTTATTATTATTTTATCATGCAACGCCTCAGTTAACAGGTTATGATATTTCAGCTTTTGAAGCGGGTGTTCTCTCATTTGGTCTCAACTCTGCCGCCTATATATCTGAGATAATACGAGCAGGAATTCGTGCAGTAGACACTGGACAAAATGAAGCTGCTGCTGCCCTGGGTATTCCTTATCGTCCAATGATGAAGGATATTATCTTGCCGCAAGCTATGAAAAACATTTTACCTGCTCTTATGAATGAGTTTATTACATTAACAAAAGAATCTGCGATTGTTTCTGTTATTGGTGTTTTTGATATTATGAGACGAAGTCAGATCGTGGCTGCTGAGAAATTCAAATACTTTGAACCGTTACTAATTGCAGGGATTATTTACTATTTGCTTGTTATGATTTTAACGCTGATAGGAAAAATAGTAGAAAGGAGAATGAGTCGCAGTGATTAAAGTAGAAAACCTTCACAAAAAATTCGGGAACAATGAAGTATTAAGTGGTATTAATACATCGATTAAGAAAGGTGAAGTGGTTGCGATTATAGGCCCTTCTGGATCTGGTAAGTCGACTCTTCTTCGGTGTTTAAATCAATTGGAACAAGTTAGTTCTGGTTCAATATGGGTGGATGATAAGAAACTAACAGACTCATCTACAAATATCATGGACTTACGCCAGACAGTTGGAATGGTCTTTCAACATTTCCACCTCTTTCCACATAAAACCGTTCTAGAAAACCTTATCTACGCACCAATGAAAGTAAAGGGAATAAAGCGTGATATTGCTGAGGCAAAAGCTCACGAGCTCCTTTTACAAGTAGGTCTATCGATGAAGGAGAATGAGTATCCAAAGCGCTTGTCTGGTGGACAAAAACAACGTGTTGCGATTGCCAGAGCCCTAGCAATGGAGCCAGAATATATGTTGTTTGATGAACCTACATCTGCACTTGATCCTGAGATGGTTAAAGAGGTATTAGACGTCATGAAAGATCTTGGGCAATCTGGGATGACGATGGTCATCGTTACACATGAAATGGCATTTGCAAGAGAAGCGGCAGATCGAATTTTGTTTTTAGATGAAGGAAAACTTGTTGAGGAAAGTGAACCTAGTTCATTCTTTAACCACCCTAAAACAGATAGAGCAAAAGTATTCTTAGATAAAGTGTTGTAAAGTGAACATTCGTGTTCACTTTTTTGTTTTATTAAGTGTTTATTATGTATTCAATAGAATATTTATCATGAAAGCGTTATCTATACGAAATTAACTGTTCAATCAAGAGAAAATAGTTTAGACTCTGATAATTGAAGGATATTAAAGAAGTAACTCTTATTGTGGAAGGAAGAATTTTTATTGAAAGTGAAAATTGGCTATCGAACGTTAAAAACAGCAATAGGAACTGGGGTTGCTATCACCATTGCGCAACTTTTCTCACTTGATAACTATGTTTCTGCCGGTATTTTAACGATTCTTTGTATTAAACCAACAACTAAACGATCATTTCGAAGTTCTTGGGAACGGTTTTTAGCTTGTTTACTTGGTATTGTATTTAGTGCAGTATTTTTTGAAGGAATTGGTTATACACCGTTTAGCATATCTTTATTGCTACTCTTCTTTATACCAGTGGTTGTTGCGATAAAAGCAACGGAAGGTGTTATTACAAGTTCAGTTATCATACTCCATATTTATAATTTCAATCATGTAAGTTGGGGAATTGTATGGAATGAAGTAGCGATTATTGTCATAGGAATTGGGGTTGCACTTCTCTTTAATTTGTATATGCCCAGCCTTGAAAAAGATTTGTTGAATATCAGAAAACAAATCGAAGAAAAATTTTCAATTATCCTTATGGAGTATGCTGTTTATCTTCGTGAAGGGGAAAGTAACTGGGATGGAAAAGAGATCATTGAAGTTGGTGACTTACTTCAGTATGCTAAGAACCTTGCACTCAAAGATATAGAAAATCACATGTTACGTGATGATGATAAATATTATGTTTATTTTAAAATGCGCGAAAAACAATTTGCGATCTTGGAGAGAGTGTTACCAATTATTTCATCTCTTGATCAAACTTATATTCATGGTCGTACAATGGCTGACTTCATGGAGAAGCTTAGTAGCTCAGTAAAGCCCCAAAATACAGCAAATGTTTTTCTAGAAGAATTAGAAACGATGCGTGAGGAATTTCGGAATTCTCCACTGCCTGCAGATCGTGAAGAGTTTGAAACGCGCTCAGCCCTTCTGTATTTCCTAAATGAAGTCGAACAATATTTGTTACTAAAGCGTTACTTTAAACCAGGCGCTTTTTCAAAAGCTGAATGAATCCTATAAATGGTTGCATGATAGAGAATAAAAGGAGTGATACATTTGTTCTCTATCATGTTATCGCTGTATTTATCGGTATCCATTCTCTTTCCATTCGGTACTCAGCCAAATGCAGGTGATCCATTTCTTATTGTAAATAAGAAGGTAAACGAACTAGCTTATATTGATGGAAATGAAGTTCAGCGTGTTTTATCGGTAGCGACTGGTAAAAGTATCGATCAGACTCCTGAAGGTCTATTTACAGTAATTGTGAAGGCGGAAAATCCTTATTACAGAAAGAAAAATATTGAAGGTGGAGTGAAAGAGAATCCGCTTGGTACAAGGTGGATTGGTTTTGATGCAAAAGGAACAAACGGAAGAACTTATGGCGTCCATGGAACAAATCGTCCAGATTCAATTGGGAAATATACAACTGCTGGATGTATTCGACTTTTAAATGAGGAAGTTGAACTGCTTTATAATGACATACCAATTGGAACTAAAATTCTAATTACTTCAAGCGATCAATCTTTTGATGAATTGGCAAGTAAAGCTGGAGCGATAGGAGAAACACATTGAATTAAAGTGATTATAAAAAGAAGAAGCTGTCTAATGGCAGCTTCTTCTTTTCTATGCTTTGTTTCCTATATTTGTGAATGAGCTAGTTGAAAACGTGTTGTCATTAAAACAACATCGCTGTTGCTCCAGCAAATAAACTAAGAAGCATCGAAATAATCATAATATAAACAACGATCTTTGTAGCTTTACGAGGCATGAGAGTCCCTCCCAAAATAAGCATTCTATCGTTATTTTACAATGATTTGTTAGGTTGGACAAGACTATCCTTGATGAAACTAGAAAGTGCTTCGACAAATTTTACGAATTTTAGAGGAAAACGCTTACTTTATCCAGAATTAGATATAAGTTAGACATCTAAATTTCTAATCGATTTAATTATGAGGAAGACAACAGGGAGGAATGGGGATGGAGACAGAAAAGAAAGATTTTCAAAGTCAATTCGAGGAATGGAAAGCACTAACTGAAAAATTAATCGAGAAATTTCCGGAGAAAAAAGAAGCGTTTAAGACGAGCTCTGGAATTGACATAGACCGTCTTGGACATCCGGATCACTTAGATCAGCATTACATGGAGAAACTGGGTTTACCGGGACAATATCCATACACACGAGGGATTCAACCAACCATGTATCGTGGTAGAACATGGACAATGAGACAATATGCGGGGTTTGGCTCAGCTGAGGAAACCAATCGTCGCTTTCGCTATTTACTTGATCAAGGTCAAACTGGCTTATCCGTTGCCTTCGATCTTCCAACGCAGATTGGATATGATTCGGATGATATGATGGCAAAAGGAGAAGTTGGTAAAGTAGGCGTAGCGATTGATTCACTCGATGATATGGAAGCGCTTTTACGAGATATCCCCCTTGATAAAGTGAGTACGTCCATGACGATTAATGCGCCGGCATCAGTATTGCTAGCGATGTACATCGTCGTAGCAGAAAAACAGGGAGTATCGCAAGAACAAATTTCTGGAACGATCCAGAATGACATTCTAAAAGAATATATAGCAAGGGGAACATATATTTTTCCTCCAAAACCATCTATGCGATTGATTACAGACATTTTTGCTTATTGCGCAGAGTATGTACCGAGATGGAATACGATTAGTATATCTGGCTACCACATTCGAGAAGCGGGTTCGACTGCGGCTCAAGAACTAGCATTTACCATTGCGAATGGTATTGCTTATGTCGATGCAGCAATTGAGACGGGATTAAAAGTCGACGATTTTGCGCCAAGGCTAGCTTTCTTTTTTAATGGGCACAATCAATTCCTTGAAGAAGTTGCGAAATTTAGAGCAGCTCGAAGAATCTGGGCTAAAATTATGAAAGAACGGTACGGTGCAAAAAAGCCGAAAAGTCTGCAGCTCCGTTTTCACACTCAAGTTGCTGGATCAACGTTAACAGCCCAACAGCCAGACAACAATATCGTCCGGGTGACCATTCAAGCACTTGCGGCTGTTCTAGGAGGGACACAGAGCCTTCATACAAATGCGAAAGATGAAGCGTTAGCTTTACCAACGGAAGATTCCGCACGAATTGCTCTAAGAACCCAGCAGATTATTGCAAACGAAAGCGGCGTAACCGATACGGTTGATCCCCTTGGTGGCTCTTATTTTATCGAGAATTTGACTGATCAACTTGAAGCGTATGTTTTTGATTATATTCGTAAGATCGATGACATGGGCGGAGCAGTGTCCGCAGTTGAACAGGGCTATATGCAGCGCGAAATTCACCAAGCTTCTTATGAAACGCAAAAGAAAATCGAGAGTGGTGAAGAAGTCGTCGTGGGCATGAATCAATACAAGTTAGAAGACGAACCTAAGCCAGAATTACATCGTATTGATCCTGAGCTTCAACGGAAACAAATTGAAAAGCTTGAAACTTTAAGGACTACAAGAGATCAGCATCGAGTGAGCGCTCGGTTGGAGGAATTAAGGTCGGGAGCTAAAGGCACAAGTAATTTAATGCCGCTTATTATTAATTGTGTACGAGATTATTGTACAGTCGGTGAAATATGCGGCATACTCCGAGAAGAATTTGGCGAATACACTGGAATCTAAACAAACGGGAGTGGAAAGAGATGAAGAAGATACGCGTTTTAATTGCAAAGCCAGGTCTTGATGGTCATGATAGAGGCGCTCTTGTAATCGCCCAGGCCCTTCGTGATTATGGAATGGAAGTAATCTATACGGGTTTAAGGCAAACGCCCCAACAAATCGTCACAGCTGCAATCCAAGAAGATGTGGATGCGATTGGCTTATCTTGCTTATCAGGTGCACATAATGAACTATTCCCTGAAATTGTTTCACTGCTAGAACAGCGCAATGCGGGGGATATTATCGTTGTGGGAGGCGGAGTTATTCCATGGGAAGATATCCCATTCTTAGAATCAAAAGGAATTCAAAAGGTATTTACGCCAGGTACGCCAACTAAAGATACAGCTGTTTTTATCGAAAAAGCAGTGTACGAGCGAGACGGAATCGATCAATCCATTAAAGAACCTCCTAAAAAAATTGATCACATCGGAATTGCAGTATCTTCTCTAGAAGAGGCACTCCCTTTTTATGTGAACCAGCTTCATTTGAAACTAGAGGCAATCGAAGAAGTTGTTTCAGAAGGGGTGAAAGTGGCTTTTATGAAAATCGGTGAGTCTAGAATAGAACTTCTAGAGCCTATTGGAGAATCAAGTCCGATTGCTTCATTTATTAATAAAAGAGGCGAAGGAATTCATCACATCGCACTTGCAGACGATCGAATTGAAGACAGGCTACGTGAACTTTCTGAAAACGGTGTGAAACTTATTCATGAAACGCCTGTTAAAGGTGCTGGTGGAGCGAATATTGCATTTCTGCATCCTAAATCAGCAAGAGGGGTTCTGTATGAACTTTGTGATAAACCTTCGAAGGAGGCAGAATAATGGATATGTATGATAAAATCAATGAATTGTATGATCGACGGAGGGAAGTAGAGCTTGGAGGTGGGGATGAACGAATTAACAAACAGCATGAGAAAGGAAAGTTAACGGCTCGAGAACGAATTGATTTACTCGTTGACCCGGGTACGTTTGTTGAACTTAATTCGTTTATTGAACATCGATCTCAAGATTTTGGAATGGGAGATGTAAAAGCGCCGGGTGAAGGTGTGGTCACCGGTTATGGAAAGGTGCATGGCCGTCCTATTTACCTATTTGCGCAAGATTTTACTGTTTTTGGCGGAGCGCTAGGTGAAATGCATGCCAAAAAAGTAGCCCACGTTATGGATCTTGCAGCGCGTAATGGTGCGCCAATTATTGGTTTGAACGACTCTGGAGGTGCGAGAATTCAAGAAGGTGTGGTATCATTGGATGGGTATGGACACATTTTTTATCGTAACTCCATCTATTCTGGTGTGATTCCACAAATTTCGGTGATTATGGGGCCATGTGCAGGCGGAGCTGTTTATTCCCCTGCAATTACAGATTTTGTGTTTATGGTAGAAGATACGAGTCAGATGTTTATAACTGGACCTAAAGTCATTGAAACGGTTACACGTGAGAAGATTACTGCAGAAGACCTTGGTGGTGCGAAAGTCCATCGTTCTAAAAGTGGTAATGCTCATTTTACAGGTAAAACAGAAGAAGAGGTTCTCACAAGCGTTCGTGATTTGATTCGTTATTTACCATCAAATAATGAAGAAAAGAGTCCCATCATTAAAAGTGAAGAACGTGACGATTTCTGTGCAGATCTTGCTGACATTGTTCCATTTGATGCGACCAGGCCATATGACGTTAGAACGGTGATTGATGCAGTAGTAGATAAAGACTCATTTCTTGAAGTACAAAAATATTTTGCGAAAAACATTGTTGTTGGTTTTGCAAGAATAAAAGGTGAGACGGTAGGAATGGTCTGCAATCAGCCAAAAGTTATGGCTGGTGGACTCGACATTGATTCATCTGACAAGCTTGCGCGCTTTATTCGGTTCTGTGATTCTTTTAATATTCCATTAATTACGTTTGAAGATGTTACGGGGTTTTTCCCGGGTATTAAACAGGAGCATGGAGGTATTATCCGCCATGGAGCTAAAATTCTTTATTCCTATTCAGAAGCGACCGTACCCAAAATTACGGTTATCCTAAGGAAAGCATACGGTGGCGCATATGTCGCTTTAAATTCTAAATCCATTGGAGCCGATCTCGTGTATGCATGGCCAAATGCTGAAATTGCCGTAATGGGCCCGGAAGGTGCAGCAAATGTGATTTTTGCAAGAGAAATTAATGAGAGTGAAGATCCGGAAGCAACAAGAGCTGCAAAGATTGAAGAATATCGTGAGAAGTTCGCGAACCCATACATAGCTGCTTCACGTGGAATGGTTGATGACGTCATCGATCCAAGAGAAACGAGGAAGAAACTGATTGAAGCGCTCGAAATGATGCGGAATAAGCACGAAGAACGCCCTAAGAAGAAACACGGCAATATCCCGCTTTAAACCGATTTCTAGGAGGCACAAACAACATGATTAATGAACAAAGACTAGTAGACGAATTTTTAGAGTTGGTTCAAATTGATTCTGAAACGAAACACGAGAAGAAAATTGCTGCCATTTTAAAGGAGAAATTCACATCGCTTGGTGTGGAAGTAGAAGAAGATGATGCTGCAGATAAGACAGATCATGAGGCAGGGAACTTAATCTGCACGCTTAAAGGGAACGTTGACAAAGCAGACCCGATTTACTTTACTTCTCATATGGATACAGTAGTGCCAGGTAAGGGCGTTAAGCCATCCATCAAAGATGGGTATGTGGTAACCGATGGAACAACGATCCTTGGAGCCGATGATAAAACAGGTTTAGCGGCTATGTTTGAAGCCATTCGCGTATTAAAAGAACAAAACATTGAGCATGGAACGATTCAGTTTATTATTACCGTTGGAGAAGAATCAGGGCTTCAAGGTGCAAAAGTTCTTGATCCTGAAAAGCTAATCGCCAAATTCGGTTATGCGCTTGATAGTGATGGTGAAGTCGGAAAAATCATTACCGCTGCTCCTACGCAAGCGAAAATAAAAGCAACCATTTATGGTAAAACAGCTCATGCTGGTGTTGCACCTGAAAAAGGCGTTTCAGCGATCACAATGGCAGCCAAATCAATCGCGAAAATGCCGCTTGGTCGACTTGACGATGAAACAACAGCGAATATCGGTCGGTTTGAAGGTGGTTCTCAAACAAACATTGTTTGTGATCATGTAGAAGTGCTAGCTGAAGCACGCTCACTCGTTCCTGAGAAAATGGAAGCGCAAGTAGAGAAAATGAAACAGGCTTTCGAAAAAACGGCTTCAGAAATGGGTGGGTCCGTAGATCTTGATATTAAGGTGATGTACCCTGGTTTCAAGTTCAATGATGGTGACTATGTCGTTGAAGTAGCAAAAAAAGCAATGGAAAAGATTGGCCGTTCTCCTGAGCTATTAACTAGCGGTGGTGGAAGTGATGCCAATGTGATTGCTGGGCATGGTATTCCTACAGTCAATCTTGCAGTTGGTTACGAAGAAATTCATACAACGAATGAACGCATGCCTGTAAAAGAGCTTGTAAAGGTATCTGAAGCAGTGGTTTCGATCATTAAAGAAGTTGCCAACGCTTAAGTTTAAAAAACGTTTAGAACATTGTCGATTTTCGGCAATGTTCTCTTTTTTGTTACATCCACCTTTGTGGCACTGCTTCTATATTATGTTAAAATAGAACGGTATGATTATAATTATTGAAGTGGAAGCGGTGTTAAAATGGACTCTATTCAAACTCATAAACTGATGAATTATATGCGAGGAACTTATAAAGTACTGGAAAATGAATGGCAAAAAAATGCGAGAGAAATTGGATTAACTCAAGCCGAACAGCATGTGATGTGGATTGTTTATTTGGAAGAAGAAGTTACCATTACAAGAGTTTCAGAAATTGGGCTTTGGGACGTATCAACAGTTATGCAGGTGTTAAAACGTTTGAAAAACAAACTGTTTGTCAAACTTGATAAGAAAGCGAACGACCGGCGCGTATCATACGTGACCTTAACGGAAGAAGGTCACCATAAAGTGGAAGCTAGTACACAGTATTCCTATGCGGTCATGAATTACTTAGATGAGTATCGCTCAAAATCAGCTGAAAATGCTGAATTTCTAGATGCGATGTACGAATTTCAAATGGAATTCAACCAGCATTTTCACGGTAGTGAATTTGTGAAATGGATAGAACGAAAGCAAGCACTCACCACGTGAGACAGGAGACCTCTCCTGTCTTTTTAGCATGAGTGGGGGAAACGCAACGGTTTCGATAGAGGGCTTTAAGGAGATGGATGGAATGGACCTTAGTACAAAGGGAAGAGGAAGAATTATTTTTCATGTGGATATGAACAGTTTTTACGCTTCTGTCGAAGTCGCTCATAACCCAAAACTTCGAGGAAAACCTCTTGCTATTGCCGGGAATGTAGAGGAAAGGCGAGGTATTGTGGTAACGAGTAGCTATGAAGCGAGAAAGAAAGGTGTCAAAACAACTATGCCGGTTTGGGAAGCCAAAAAGCACTGTCCTGAACTTCTCATTATGCCGCCTAATTTTCCACTTTACCGACAAACCTCTCTCCAAATTTTTGAACTATTAGAAACCTACACGCCACTCGTTCAGCCAGTTTCCATTGATGAAGGGTATTTAGATATAACAGAAGATTGTGGACATCGGAATCCTATTGAAATAGCGGAGGAAATTCAAAATCGTATTCATGCTGAAATTGGCATCCCTTGTAGTATTGGAATTGCACCAAATAAATTTTTAGCAAAGATGGCATCTGATATGAAAAAGCCTTTAGGGATTACCATTCTTCGTAAACGAGAGTTAGATCAATTGCTCTGGCCACTTGATGTTGGGGAAATGCATGGGGTAGGAAAGAAAACAAAAGAGAAATTACTTGAGCTAGAAATTAAAACCATTCACGATCTAGCTCATGCGAATCCTCTACAACTTGAAATGAAGCTAGGCATTAATGGAAGAAGGTTACATGAGCGTGCCAACGGACGAGACAACCGCCCCGTTAATCCAGATGCGATAGATGAATTTAAAAGTGTTGGCAATTCCACTACGTTTCCGGAAGATCTTATTGATCATCACCGTATTCATACCGCACTCACAAATTTATCTGATTCCGTAGCTAAGCGGATGGCCAAAAAGAACGTTCTTAGTTTTAATATTCAGCTAACGATACGTTACAGTGATCGAACAACCGTTACTAGAAGTAGAAAACTTCAAAATCCAATATCTCAGTCTGCGGACATTCTTGAAGCTGCTCAAGCTCTCTTTGAGAAGAATTGGTCAGGGCAGCCGATTCGCTTACTTGGCGTAACAGGACAGCAGCTAGTTGATCGAAACGAGGCCACTGTTCAGCTTGATTTATTTTCTTTTGAAGCGGATTCAAAACGACACAATCTTCAGAATACGATTGGTTCAATCCGATCCAAATATGGCGAGGGAGCTCTTCTTAAAGGAAATCAACTCGGTAAGGATGGGAGTCATAAGTTAAGAGATGAGAAAAGGCGTGGTACAAGTTTAGATCGTGATTTCCTCTGGAAGTATAAGCAAGATAAGGATTAATCGATATCACACCACCTAAAAAGGGGTTGCTAATATGACTATTGTTGAAAAGATGAAGCTTGTCCAACATGAGATGCAAAAAGTTCTAATCGGAAAGAAAAAAACGATTGAGCTGGTGATGATTTCTTTATTAAATAATGGTAATGTGTTGCTGGAAGATGTTCCCGGGACTGGAAAAACCCTTTTAGCTAAATCGATGGCTGTTTTACTAGGTGGGCAATTTAAAAGAATTCAGTTTACTCCAGATGTTTTACCAGGTGATGTGACAGGTATTCAATTTTTTAATCCAAAAAAGCAAGATTTTGAATTGCGTCCAGGACCAGTTGTGACGAACGTATTGCTAGCTGATGAAATCAACCGAGCAACGCCTCGAACGCAGTCGAGTTTACTAGAAGTAATGGAAGAAAAGCAGGTAACCATTGAAGGAACAACGCTCAAACTTCCGACGCCTTTTATCGTAATCGCAACGCAAAATCCCCTCGAATCACAGGGAACTTTTTCATTACCTGAAGCCCAAATGGATCGTTTCTTTATGCAGATGCAAAGCGGATATCCAACACAGATAGAAGAAAAACGAATGATTCAAATGATGAGGCTTCAAAATCCATTCGATGATTTGAAGTCGGTTTTTGAAGATGGAGAAATTGAATTATTTCAAAAAGAAGTGAAGCGAGTGGAGCTTTCTGAAGTGATTGAGGATTATCTTTTAAGTATCGTCCAAGCGACGAGAAGCGGAGAGTACATAAGTGTTGGCGTAAGTCCACGAGGAACCATTGCCTTTATGAAAGCAGCACAGGGAAAAGCATTCATTGAAGGAAGATCATTTGTTACTCCCGAAGATATTCAGTTCGTTGCGCCTTATGTTCTCAGTCATCGTCTAGTCTTAACGATGGAAGGAGCGATGCGTAAGACGAAACAAGCTGTGCTTCAAGAGATCCTTACTCAAGTCGAGGTGCCGGTGGAAGTGAGGGGAAGGGCAACATCATGAGGTGGGAGACGAAAACCACACTCTCTCTATTCCTTTCTTCTTTTCTAGGACTAAGCTGGGTTTTGATTATTATTTCTTTTTATTTACAATCGGTCGAGCTATTCATAGTTACTGTGGCATTAATGCTACTTAGCTATGGAACTCGTATCTACTTAAAGAAAGCAGCTACATCTGTTCAGGTAGAAAATAAGCGACATACGATTAGGCTTTTCAAAGGAGAATATGAAACGCTCTCCTTTTCGTTACAAAATCAAGGGAAGTTGCCGATTTGGAACGGCGAGCTGCGCTTTGCTTTGGAGCCTGTGATTCATCTCTCCCAACTTGAAATTGTTCAAAACACGAAAAACCTTCACTATTATGGTGTTCCTTTTTTTATGAGACGAAATGAACGTAAGAATATTTCCTTTTCTATCCATGCTTATGAAAGAGGAGCTACGCGAATAAGGAACCTTCAATTTATAATAAAGGATCTCTTTGGTTTAGGAAGCCGTCTATCTAGTTTTCAAGGCTTCTCACAAACAGAAATATTGATTTACCCTGAGTTGAGGGAGGTGCAGGGCGTAGAACAACTTTCGACTTATGAAATGGGGAGTCACGCTTATGAACATTCCCTCTATGAAAACTTGTGTGCTCCTGCAGGTGCACGAGAATATGCGAACTCTGATCCTTTTAATCGTATTCATTGGAAAGCTACGGCAAGAACTTCAGAATTAAAAACGAAAGTGTATGAGCGTTCGATCGAGATGAGGTGGGTTTTTATTCTTGATTTGTCTGTTAAAAGAAAGAATAGTCCTGGGCAAGTCTCCAATAACATCGAAGCATATATTAGCCAACTGGCATTTCTTTGTTCAGTCGCTACAAAACGAGGGATAGCGTTTGAAATTCATATTAATCTTGATCCGGAAGGACCTGCTTCTTCAATGGTACTTGAAGTTGGAGAGGGGAATGCTCAGTTAAGTAAGGCACTAGAGTTATTGGCTCGCATTGATGACACAAGACCGCTGTTATCTTTTGAACGGATGAGTTCATTGCTCAAAAAGCGATTATCAGAGCGCTCTGTTTTGATTCGATTAGGTGAGCCGATTCAATCAAAGGAAGAAGAAACATTTTATCAGTTTTTGAAGAGTATCGGTCATATGTGCTATGACGTGAAAATGTCGGATGGTTATGCCTATCTTGGTAAGGTAGAAAGGGTTCAGAATTGATGAAAGTACGTAGAGAACTTCCTCATTTTCTCTATTATATTTATGATATGGTTTTCGTGTATTTTCTTTTAGCGTTCTTTTATTTATATGAACAAACCTTCCCGCCTATTTTCCCTTTTCTTGTGCTTGTTCTTGGTTGCGGAAGTTGCTACTTTCTTCTTTATTTTAGAAATCGTGATCAAATCACTTTGTCGTGGATAATTCTGCTTGGCATCCTAACTGCTGTTGTAGGATTCGTGTTAGGCGTCCCGCTTTTTTATTCCATTCTCCTTTCGATTACGATCGCTTGGCGGAGCTATGTCAACATTAGAGAGTTAACTCGACATGATGATACAATCATTTTTTTCTTAAATTTGGTTGGTTCCTTTCTATTCTTCCTTTTCAGTAATTCTTCAGAGTTAAGACAGGTCGTATTTCTATTTCCTCTTGTGCAATTTCTTTTGCTCCTCATATGTAGAGCGGCTGTGGAAATAAGAAAAGCAGGGGGACTGAAGCAGGCCAGATGGGTCATGAGTTCTATCCTTCTTTTGTTAGCTGTTTCTAGCGGCTTGTTTAGCATTATTATTTGGATAAAAGACCCTCTTATAAAGTTGATTTCTTATACAATAAGTGGAATTGGTTATGTTATTGGTTTACCAATCTACTGGCTAACCTCAAATCTTTCGACGCGCTCTGCAGAAGATTCTCTTTTTTTAGAGGGGAATTCGTCAATGGAAAACCAACAAATGAACAAGGAACAAACGATAAATGGACAAAGTATAGACTTGCCACTTGAACTTATTTTCTACACCTGCCTTATCATTGCATTAATCGTTACTTTCTTCATCATTTATAAAAAAAGGCTTGTACTTTCTCGACTTGAAGTAAGTAGCTTTGCTACTATTACGAGTGAAATGTTGGATACAAGGGAAGATAAGAAGGGAAGCCCATTAAAACCACCTTTGAATCAAGTAAGAAAGCAAATTTTTAATTTAGAAATAAAGGCGCTGAAGTATGGGGTTGGACGTCAAGCAGGAGAGACTTTAAGTCAATGGTTACGAAGGATTCCTGGTCATAGTGAACATAAGGATTACATTATAGCCATTTATGAGAAGGTTCGATACGGTACAGAAAGTCCTGATCGAGAGGAAGTTCTTCTCTACATGCAGCATATGAAGAGCCTCCTTAGGGAGTTAAAGAGGCATGCTTTACAGAAGCGGAAAGAAAACAAGAAGAAATAAATCAAATACAAGGTGTGAAAGAAGCGGAACGACCATATTTCCGGTTCGGTCATACAAATATCCCCATACAGCTCCAGCTAACACAGCAGCCACAAGCAGAAGGAAAGCACCTGCGTAAAAGTGGGCGCTCATATAGAGAAGCGCAGCTAGTAAAATTGGGTATTTGATTTGAAGTGTTTTAAGCTCTGTTTGCACAAGACCTCTCCAGAAAAGTTCTTCTCCTGGAATAACAATTAAAATAAGGCTAACATAGTGCCAAGCTTTATCTGGGGACACAAGGGTATAAAGTTCATTAACCTGTGTTATAAAATGAGGGAAAAGAACAAGCATAATGGTTTTCCCCAGAAAGAAAAGAATATAAAGGGACACGCCACTTAAAATTCCGATAAAAAGATGAGAAAATGACGGCTTTTTCCATTTAACTTGACGAATTGACACTCCTCCAAGGAGAAGAAGAGATACAGTGAAAAGTGGCCAAAAGAAGTCACTAAATAAATAGAAAGATAGAAATAATAGAAGATGTGAGAGAAATAGTGCAAGAAATAATCTTTTTTTTAACAGCATGATAAACAGCTCCTGTATGAAATTCATACTTACAGTGTAGCTGATCATCAAGATCTTTGCGATACTGAACTGATGATAAGGAGATTTGATATGGAATTAACATTTCTAGGAACAGGTGCTGGTGTTCCTTCAACAAAACGTAACGTTAGTTCGACAGCTCTTCGGTTGGATTCTGGAGAAGTTTGGTTGTTTGATTGTGGGGAAGCGACACAACATCAGATTCTTTCTTCTACTATTACACTTAGTAGGCTGACCAAAATTTTCATCACTCACCTACACGGTGATCACATTTTTGGACTGCCAGGCCTTCTTGGAAGTCGTTCTTTTCAAGGGGGAGAATCAGAACTGAAGATATATGGACCAAAAGGACTTGCTCATTTTATTGATACGGCCGTAAAAATTAGTGGGACGCACCTACGCTATCCACTCCAAATTATAGAAATAGAAGACGACTTTCAAGTGCAAGAGCAGGGTTTTACAATAAAGGTAGCTTTGTTAGAACATGGAATTGATAGTTTTGCTTATCGAATAGAAGAAGCAGATAAAACAGGTGCATTAAATGTTGAAAAATTAAAATCATTAGGTGTACAACCCGGTCCGATCTATCAAAAATTGAAGAACGGAGACTCTATTACCCTAGATAATGGGAAAGTGGTGCATGCAGGTGACGTAGTAGGTCCTCCGATAAAAGGAAGACATCTTGTGTATTGTGGGGATTCTCGGTTTAATGAGAAGACGATTGATTTTGCTTTAGATGCCGATCTTCTTATCCATGAAGCTACATTTTCCGCTCAGATGGCTTCGTTAGCATATGAGTATTATCATTCCACTACGGAGGAAGCAGCTAGAATTGCTAAAACTGCGAACGTAAAGAAACTTCTTTTAAATCATATTAGTTCACGTTACCAAGAAGCAGATATGGTAGATCTAATTAGGGAAGCAAGAGCCGTATTTGCAAATACGGACATAGTAGAAGATCAAATGACAGTCCATATACCTATAACAAAACCGAGCTCAAAATGAGCTCGGTTTTGTTATAGTCTACTTACTGGTTATTTAATTCCAACCACGTTCATACTGTTTCGGTGCCTCTAAGTCTGCATCGAGTTCAGCTGCGGCGGTTCTCGCCCAGTAAGGATCTCTTAATAGTTCTCTCGCAAGCAAGACAAGGTCTGCGCGGTTGTTATGAATGATTTCCTCTGCTTGAAGAGGGTGTGTAATCAATCCCACTGCGCCAGTTGAAATTTTAGCTTCATTCCGAATTTGTTCAGCGTGTTTTACTTGATATCCAGGAAAGGCATCGATGCTCGCTGGTACAACCCCGCCTGTACTACAATCAATTAGATCAACACCTTGTTTCTTCATTTCACTTGAAAAATATACGAAGTCTTCCATTGTATTCCCTTCTTCGTGGTATTCTTCTGCAGAAATACGTACAAAGAGTGGACCGTCCCAAACATCGTTCACTTCTGAGATTATTTCTTTAAGAAAACGATAGCGATTTTGTGTTGAACCACCATATTCATCTTTACGATTGTTCGTTAATGGAGATAGAAACTCATTGATTAAATAACCGTGTGCGCCATGAAGTTCGATAACATCAAAGCCGGCTTTTTTTGCTCTTCTTGCGCCTTCTTTAAAGGAAACAATCGTTTCTTTTATTTGTTCTAGCGTCATTTCTTCAGGGGTTTTCATCTTATCACTAAAAGGAATTGCTGATGGGGCAATAATTGGACCTTCTAATACGGCTTTTCGACCGGCATGAGCAAGTTGAATACCTACTTTTGCTCCTTGCTCTTGAGAAAGTTGTACAATCTTCTGCAATCCTTCTATATGGTCATCACTCCAAATGCCAAGGTCCTGTGGAGAGATTCGGCCCTGTTCGGTAACAGCTGCTGCTTCCGTAATAATGAGACCCGTTCGTCCTACTGCTCTAGAAGTATAGTGTGTGAAATGGAAATTGGTTGCTTTCCCGTCCATTGCTTCACATGAATACATGCACATAGGACTCATTACAATACGGTTAGGAAATGTAACGTTTTTTATGGTATAGGGTGTAAATAATGCTGATGACATGCAATCTCTCCTTTATTTCTTCTTTCCTGACCCTGAGTATAGCATGTGCAAAAAAAGAAGTCGCAAATCGTGCTTTACTTTGTGATCATGCTCCAAATGTTTTTCCACCAGGACTTTTTTTGTTGTGACATTTGTTTGTTATGCATGATATTTAACGCAAGATCAGGCACATCTGTCATAAGTCCGTCTACTTCCCACTCAAGGAATTGCCTCAGCCATTTTTCCTCATTAATCGTATAAGGACGTACGTTTATGCCGTGAGATTGAACGGTTTTAATAAGCGGTGCGTGGATGGATTTGAAGTGAGGATGGATCGCTTTAGCTTTTAGCTTTTTTGCATAATGCCATGGTTCGTGTAAGTTCCCTTTGTAGAGAGGAGCAGTTTCTATTTTAGACCATAATTTATGAACCTCAAGCAATCGTTCGTGTTCAAAACTAGAGATCAGCGTATTTTTCTCAGAGCGAAATTTTTTTATCATTGGTATGGCAATTTTGGCAAGTTTGTCATCATCTTCACGGTAATATTTTAACTCAATATTCAGCCAAAGATCAGGATACTCAGAAGCAAAGATCAATACTTCTTCTAATGAAGGAATGCTTTCTTGCTGAAACTTCGGAGAAAACCAGCTTCCTGCGTCCAGTTTTTTGAGATCAGCAAAATTTGTTTCGGTGACAATTCCTTTTCCAGACGTAGTACGCTTTAAGGTACGGTCGTGAATGACAACTGGAATGCCATCTTTTGAAAGTTGGACATCAATTTCAATTCCTCCAGATCCAAGCTTTACTGCACGTTCGTATGCACTTAATGTGTTTTCTGGACATTGTCTGCTTGCACCTCTATGAGCAAATATGATTGTCATGATTTTCCCCATTTCTACTGGTCTTTTCAGGTTTTGTATGTATAAAATATGATAAAGTGAAACTTCCATTCGAAGCTTTAGGGAAGCTGAGCCCTACCGACACAGATTGAAAGGCTACATGGCTTAGGTAGGGAGACGGTGAACAGGTCAAAAAATGCCGTCTATTCTCATTAAACCTACCAAAAACAGGTGAATTTTGCAAAAAAACAGACAGGGGGTTATGAGGTGGAGAAATGGCAGACAAAAGAAACGCTTATGTATTTGTTATCAAGACTTGTCGAACATCAGAGTATAACGGGATCTTATCCAGAAGTAGCACTTGCAGAATACATTCATCTTCAGCTTCAGGATTTAGATTATTTTAAAGATAACCCTCAAATGCTTGCTCTTCATCCAACAAGTGATGGACGCTCTTTTGTAACTGGTTTGATCAAGAATGGAACAGCAAAAAAAACGGTTATATTAATAAGTCATTTCGACGTGGTCGATGTAGAAGATTACGGCCAGTTTAAAAATCTGGCCTTTAGCCCATATGATCTGACAGAAGAAGTATATAAGAATCTGGATAAGATGCCACTAGAAGTTCAGAATGATCTGGAAACTGGAGAATGGGTATTTGGTCGAGGCGTGATGGATATGAAAGCAGGGATTGCCTTACAGATGAGCATGCTTGAAAAAGCGAGTTCTGGTGAATTTGAGGGGAATATTTTATTCCTTACGGTTCCTGATGAAGAAGCCAATTCATTGGGAATGATCGAGGCCGTTCCTGTTCTCGTTGAAATGGCAAAACAACATAACCTTACGTATACCGCTTGTTTAAATTCTGAGCCTGTTTTTACAAATTATCCTGGTGATCAAAACCTCTATCTTTATTCAGGATCAATTGGCAAGTTACTTCCTGGTTTTTTCTGTTATGGTCAAGAAACTCACGTTGGGGAACCCTTTTCTGGCTTGAATGCGAATTACATGGCAGCAGAAGTAACGAAAGAGTTAGAATTAAATGCTGACTTTTGTGAGGTTGTTGATGGAGAAGTAACCCCTCCGCCTACAAATTTAATGCAAAAGGATTTAAAAGAAGGATATTCAGTTCAAATTCCACATGTAGGCGTCACGCTTTTTAATGTGCTTGGGATGGAAAGTAGCATTCAACAAATTACAGATAAATTGATGAAGGCTGTAAAAACTGCTGCCAGGCGTATTGAACACCACTACTTAGAAAAAGCCACCGCTTTCTCGATGCTTCAAAGCTATGTTCCTGAGCCATTTAAAGTTAACGTGTTAACCTATGAACAGTTGCACCAACGGGCGGTTACATTGTTTGGCGAAGCGGAAATTAAACGTCGCCAGGATTATATCTCAGCAAATTTTAAAGATCTTGGAGATCGCGATCTTTCCACAAGAATGGTCTTTGATCTTGCAGCGCTTTGTAAAGATGATGGCCCAATGATTATTCTTTTTTATAATCCGCCTTTTTATCCGGCCGTATCCTCTCGTCATGATCCATTTATTCAGGAAACGATTCAACGTGTGATGAACTACAGTGACGAGAAGCATAACGTAAAGTTAAAACCACAGCATTATTTTCCTGGCCTTTCGGATTTAAGTTTCGTTGGGTTAGAGCGTACGAAAGAAACCATTCAACCATTAATGAGCAACATGCCTTTATATGGACAGTCTTATACACTACCTCTCGAGGCGTTAGAACAGTTAAAGGTCCCCGTTATGAATCTTGGACCGATGGGGAGAGATGCGCATAAATGGACAGAGCGACTTGAATTAACGTATTCCTTTGAAACACTGCATGAAATGCTTCCATATACGATTAAACAATTGCTTCGGTAAAGCGTTTTTCTTCTAAAAAAGAAGAATAGTTTGCTATCATGGAAGAATCCAATTGAAAAGGAGATTCTTTATGATAAAAACAATTCGTCGAATTGCGCTTGTGTTATTTGCTTTTTTCTTTATTTTTGCAGGCATTGCTCATTTTATTCAAGGGGAAGGTTTTGCATCAATGATTCCCGAATGGGTGCCGTTCAGGCTTGGGATGATTTATGTAACAGGGATTATGGAAATTGTATTAGCCGTTTTACTCCTCATTCCTTCTACACGTAAACAGGCAAGGTTTTGGACGGCAGTGTATTTAGTCGTTATTTTTCCTGCCAACATTTATGCAGCGATTGCTGGAATTCCAGCTCCTGGACAGGAGGAAGCAAATGAGTTATTGCTATGGATCAGGTTACTCTTTCAACCGCTCTTAATTTGGTGGGTGCTATGGGCAGCAAAACAAAAGAATGATTCGGCAATTTAAATTAGCTGTGACCGCTCATTAATATAAGCTTTTTGTTTCGTCATAGTATTTTGATGAACGGGAAGGATAATAGCAAAATAAGTTCGTGAGGGGAGAAAAAAAGTGGAACAAGTAACCTTGAAAATTAACGGGATGACTGGTGATCACTGTGTATCGGTAATTCGTAGCGCCTTACTAGAATTAAGTGGTGTATCGGCTGTTGAAATTCATTTTAAAGAAGGAAATGCAGATGTTACCTTCGATTCAAACAAAGTTTCTCTAACCGCTTTACAAGAAATAGTGAAAAATCAGGGATACGTTGTTTCATAACAAAAAACCAGCTGGTTAGTCAGCTGGTTTTTTGTTGAGTAAATAGTATTAGAATGTAAGTGCGGTATCTTTTGCACGCGCAATAGCATTTTGCTTAATGTCTTCGGCTTTATCTGGCATTGCGTTATGACCTTCTACAAAAAGTCCTTCGTAGTTTGGCACGCCATAGAATTGCATCATTGTTGTAAAGTAGCGATGACCCATTTCCATTTCTGCCGCAGGCCCTTCTGAATAAACGCCACCGCGAGCCTGGATGTGGATTGCTTTTTTATCGGTTAAAAGACCAACAGGTCCGTTTTCAGTATATTTAAAGGCTTTACCAGCCACGGATACTGAGTCAAAATAAGCTTTCATAACTGGAGGAAAAGAGAAATTCCAGAGTGGTGTTACGAACACATATTTATCAGCCTCAATAAATTCTTCACTTAGTTCATTAAGGCGCTGTACTTTTTCCTTTTCACTTGCAGATAGTTCTTCGAAACCTTTTCCGGACTGTAATTTACCCCAGCCGCTAAAAACGTCAGCATCAATTTGGGGAATATGCTCACGATATAGATCGAGATGAACGACTTCATCGTTCACATTCGCTTCTTTGTAAGTGTCGATAAAAGCTTTTCCTACTGCCATGCTGTAAGATTGTGTATCATCGTGTGGATGTGCCGTGATGTATAATACTTTTGCCATTTCAACATTCATTCCTTTCTTGATGCGCAATTTATCTCGAATTAAATTATTTTTAATTCAAGGCAAATTATAAAGGAGATGAGGAACGAATTCAACTATTTTGCTTCCGCTCGTAACGTGTCAAAAAAGGTGGGGACATAATAAAGGCCTTGCATTTTAGGCAAGGCCAGGTTTAACTTAACTTTTAGGGAGCTGATAAGGGTTGCCGCTGAGGTTTCTTCTTACTTCATCTGTTAGTTTGAAAGGCAGCTTTTTTTCACTAGGGGCTGAAGGGATGCTAGAGCTTCCATCGAAATGAATTGGTTTACCAATCATTTGAACTCCTCCTTGTCTTTCGTTACGTTTAGTTTACTTTGTATTTCAAAGAAATGGAAGAGGTTCTATGATTTCAGGTAAGAAATGGTTCGATTGAAAAGAAAGTGTGATATCTTTAGATTATTAATCATCTTAATAACGAGCTAAAAATGATGTAAACTTAAGTGAAAAACGATTAATCTGAGGTTGTGTACGCTAAAGGAGCTATTATTTATGCACATTATTTCGATTTTACTAGGGATTTTATTTGTACTTAATCTTGTTTTTGCAGCCCTTGTTATTTTCCTCGAACGCAAGGACGCTGGTGCAACATGGGCTTGGCTTATGGTCTTGCTTTTTATCCCTCTCCTTGGTTTTGTGATGTATTTAGTATTCGGGCAAAACTTAAGTAGAAGAAGGTTATTTGATTGGGATAACATAAAAAAAGTTGGAATCGAGGATTTAATTGAGGAGCAGGTTAGCGAAATTAAAAGCGGCGTTTATCCTTTTAGACATGAAGAAATTGCGCGACATAAGGACCTGATTTATATGCATCTTGTAAATGACGATGCGGTACTAACGCAGGATAATGCCATACGCATTTTTTCAGACGGTGAGGAAAAGTTCAATGCTCTCATTCAGGATATCGGTCGCGCGAAAGATCATATTCACTTCCAATATTATATTTTCCAAAAAGATGAGCTAGGTAAGAGGATTGTGGAAAAGCTCGCTGAAAAAGCACGCGAAGGGCTAAAGGTTCGCGTTCTTTATGATGAGATGGGATCAAGAAAAACAAGGAAGCGTTTTTTCAGAGAGTTGATCGAGGCAGGTGGAGAAGTGGAAGTCTTTTTCCCTTCACGTATCCCCTATGTGAATACACGACTAAATTACCGAAATCACCGAAAACTGGTGATTATTGACGGCGTACTTGGCTATGTTGGTGGTTTTAATGTTGGTGATGAGTACCTTGGATTAAATCCGAAGTTTGGTTATTGGCGAGATACACACCTTCGAATCGAAGGTAGCGCGACGCTCGCTATGCAGACGAGATTCTTGTTAGATTGGAATCACGCTGCACGGAACAAGGTAGGTTATGAAGCGTGCTATTTCCCTATCATTGAACCGATTGGAAAAGCCGGTGTGCAAATTGTGAGTAGTGGACCTGATTCTGAATGGGAACAAATTAAAAATGGGTACATAAAGCTCATTACCTCAGCAAAACGAACGATTTTTATTCAAACACCTTACTTTATACCCGATGCAAGTCTGTTAGATGCACTTCGCATCGCTGCACTTAGTGGTGTAGATGTTAGATTAATGATTCCAAATAAGCCAGATCATCCTTTTGTTTATTGGGCGACCTATTCCTATGTTGGCGAATTACTAAAAGCTGGCGCGAGAATTTACATTTATCAAAATGGTTTTATTCATGCAAAAACCATCACAGTCGATCGTGAAATTTCTTCAGTAGGTACCGCCAACATTGATGTACGAAGTTTTCGGTTAAACTTTGAAGTGAACGCATTTATCTATGACGAAGAAATCTCAAAAGAATTGGCAAATGTTTTTATTAAGGATATGGAGAAGTGCTTGGAATTAACGGGAGAAGGTTACCTGGAAAGGTCTCTCTGGATTAGATGCAAAGAGTCGATCTCGAGACTACTGTCTCCTATTTTATAAATGATTCATCCCCCTGAAGCGTGCTATAAAAGCATGCTTTTTTCGTGTGGGCTAGGTTGTGCGTTTAAGGAACCTCGTTAAAACTTATTTAATCATACTTACAGAATAAAACCGTCCTAATAACGGAATTGTTTTGAATTTATTTTCTAATAAGGAAAAAAGTCCTAATCCTCCTATGTTATGATAGTTGGGAAGATAAGGAAATGCACGGGGGGAAGTTAATGATTAAGGAAAAAATGAAGAAAACACATGTGCCGTTTCGGCTAAATATTTTGTTTCTATTTGTTTTTCTGTTGTTTTCTATTCTTATCCTTAGACTTGGGATGATTCAAATTGTACAAGGGGAAGATTTTGAACGAATATCAGAGCAAACCGAGAATGTAACGGCGAAGTCAACGGCACCTAGAGGGAAAATGTATGATCGGTATGGAAGAGTGATTGTCGATAATGAACCAACGTTTACGTTAACCTATATTCGAAATCAAAATACGAAACAAGAGGAAAGACTTGAGGTTGCTCGTAAATTAGCTTCATTTATTGAGATGGATACGGATAAGGTGACAGAGCGCGATTTGAAAGATTTCTGGATTATGACTAGACCAGAGAAAGCCAGGGCCAAATTATCAGAAAAAGAATGGGAAGAACTTGAGTCTCAAAAGGCTTATCGCCTACAAATTGATCGCATCAACGAAGAAGATCTTAAGGAAATTACAAGTGATGAAGATGAATTAAAAATTGCGGCAATCAAACGCCAGATGGACTCGGGGTATGCACTCTCTTCTCAATCTATTAAGAAGGGGTTAACACGTGAAGAAATTGCGCAAGTTAGTGAAAACCTTGAAGATTTACCGGGAGTCGACATATCGCCAGATGCTGAGCGGGTTTATCCTTATGATGAAACGATGGAAACAATGTTCGGGAACTTAGGGCAAATTCCAAAAGAATCGTTGGATGCTTATACGATGAAAGGTTACGATAATAACGATCTTGTCGGCATCAGCTATCTTGAGAAGCAGTATGAAGATTTATTAAGAGGGCAGAAGTCGATGAAAAAGTATGTCACAGACAAATCAGGAAAGCCAATCGGTGAACCTGAAGTGATTCCTGGTAAAAGAGGAAATGACCTTGTTTTAACAGTCGATATTGATCTGCAACAGGAGCTTGAAACGATTCTTGAAGAAGAATTAAGAAAAGCAAGGGCGCGTGGGAACCCATATGCTGACCGTGCTTATGCGATTGGATTGGATCCAGAGACAGGTGAGATATTAGCCTTCGGTGGAACGAAATATAGCTCTAAAGACAATGACTATGTTGAATATTCGTATGGAACCTTGTCAGAAGCATATGAAATGGGTTCAGCAGTAAAAGGGGCATCTGTATTAACAGGCTATGAAACAGGAGTGATTAGTCACGGCACGACCTTATTTGATACCCCGATCTCTATACCTGCTACCAATGAGAAGGCGTCATATGCAAACCTAGGCTGGGTGAATGATGTTGAAGCGTTAGAAAGATCATCCAACGTCTATATGTTTCGTATTGCCATGATGATGGCAGGGTATGATTATGTTCCAAACACAAGTGGTATACCGTGGGATCCAAAGGCATATAATGAGGTTCGCTATCATTTTAACCAATTTGGTCTTGGAAATAAGACAGGAATTGATATGCCAATTGAAACGACAGGAATCAATGGTGGTATTGAGCAAATTGGTAACCTGATGGACTTAATGATTGGCCAATTTGATACGTACACACCTCTTCAGATGGCTCAATACATTTCAACGATTGCAAACGACGGAAAAAGAATTCAGCCTCATTTCTTAAAAGAAGTTCACGAGGCTTCCAATGTCGATGGCTTATCGAATATTATTGTGGATCAGTTTGATACAAACGTGATGAATCGCATTCAAATGAGTCAAAGTGATATTAGCAGAGTCCAAAATGGATTATGGAGAGTGACAAATGCTAGTAACGGAACAGCAACGAAATATTTTAAGGGAACAGATTTTACTCATGCCGGTAAAACGGGTACGGCTGAAGTAAAGTTTGGTCCAAATAATAGCGTAGAAGGATTTAATTTAACCTTTGTAGGCTATGCTCCTTATGAAGATCCAGAAATTGCGTTAGCGGTCGTGGTTCCGAGTTTGAGCAGTGATCGCAATGAATCAGTCAACAAAGATATTGCAAGGCGACTATTTAAAGCTTATTTCGATCTGAAAGATGAACCAAAACCTTCTGCACCTATCGAAGAAAAAGAAGAATAAAGTAAAAAGCCTCACCGCCGTAAGGTGAGGCTTTTCTTGTTTACCAGATTCCAAGAACATCTAACATAACGAAAAGAATAAGAAGCGGTGCGACAAAACGGATAAGAAAATACCATGTTTCGAACAAGCCTTTCTTTAACCCACTTCCACGTTTCAATTCTTCAAATAGGGCAGATTTCTTCATTTTTAAAGGAACAAAAATGGATATTAACAAAGCTCCAATCGGTAGAAGTACATTACTCACAGCGTAATCGGCTAAATCAAAAATCGTTTTATTGAATAAGGTGACATCGCTCAAAACACCGTATGAGAGAGCTGATGGAATACCAACAGCAAAAATGGCAAGCCCGATGATCCATGCCCATTTTTTTCGTTTCTTAAGGTCACCTTTCGAAATAACCGATACAATGATCTCAAGCATTGAAAAAGCAGAAGTTAATGCTGCAAACAAGAACAGAACCAAAAAGGCAATGAAAAAGAGCATTCCGAATGGCAGCTGACCAAATACTGTCGGAAGCACATTAAACAAGAGAACGGGACCTGCTCCAGCTTCAAGGTCGAAAGCGAAAACTGCTGGGAAGATGGCTAGACCAGCAAGAAGAACGATAAAAATGTTCATGATCACAATCGACAGAGCGGAGCGTGGTAAACTTTGTGTTTTTGGTAAGTATGAACTATACGTCACCATAACGGATACTCCGACGCTCAATGTGAAGAATGATTGTCCCATTGCTTCTAAGATTGTTTGAGAGGTTACTTTTGTGAAGTCAGGCTGAAGTAAGAACAAAATGCCTTCCATTGAACCTTCTAGCGTAACAGCCCGAATGACTAAAATAATGAAGAGAAGAAATAAAGCCGGCATCATTACTTTACTTGCCTGTTCAATCCCTTTCTCTACACCTCTAGCTACAACAAGAATAGTGAGTATAATGAAAATGAATTGCGCGAAAATACTAATAAACGAATTTGATATTGTCGTACCGAATACTTGTGCGTACTCATCGGAGGAGAGGCCTGTTAACTCTCCTGTAACAGCTTTATACAAATAGGCGATAATCCATCCTCCAATGACACTATAAAAGGATAATAAGATGAAAGAAGTGATCATCCCCATAATACCAACCCGATACCACTTTGTCTCTGGCGATATCGTTTTATAAGAATCTACCGCGTTGCTTTGAGCGGTTCGTCCAATTGAAAATTCTGCTAGTAGAAGTGGAAGACCAAGTATCAATGTGAATAGAATAAAGATCAGAAAGAAAGCCCCACCTCCATTTTGACCTGCTGTGTACGGGAATTTCCATATGGCCCCTAAACCAATCGCTGAACCTGCTGCAGCTAGAATAAAACCAAGTCTTGAAGACCATTGTTCATTTTGACTCATGCTATTGCTCCTTTCGTTTATTATTGAATGCTGATTCCGTTATTCCACAAAAAAATCGCCCCTACGTTATCCGTAGGGACGATTGTTATCGCGGTACCACCCTGGTTGTGAGAAAACTCACCTCTTCATTGTGTAACGATCTTCACCGTCTTTTGCAAGTACAAAAGAAGCTCCAGAAATGAAATTCACGTCCTTTTATATACCGATTCTCACCATCCATCGGCTCTCTTCAATAGGGAAAAGGTGGCTACTTGTTTTCCTTCAAAGCAGTTCAATATTTATAGAGTTATTCAATTTTTATCATGACCAACTGAAAGTGTCAATATAATTTTCGATATGGAAAAATTATCTGCCATGCTATTCGTCTTTCTTTTCCTCTTCAAAATGAGCATCGACAGGTCCTTTTTGTTTCTTCGTTTTCTTGCGCTTGATTGATTGTAAAATCTTTTTGTAATTTAATGAAAAGGTTTTAGGGTCATAATGTTCAGAAGCTTTGATATCAGCTGTAGAAGCTCGCATAAATGACCAACCAAGCATAATCATAATAAAGAGAAGGGGAAATCCACCTACGATACTCGCTGTTTGAAGTGTCCCAAGTCCCCCGACAAACATGAGGACTAACGGCATAAGGCAGAGCGCGAATGCCCAAAACAGTCTGTTCCAGCGTAGAGGTTCATCTTTGACTTCTTTTTGAACAACGGAGGCTAAAATATAAGAGCTTGAGTCAAACGTCGTCGCAAGAAAAATGATTGCTAACACGACAAAAATGAAGATCATAAACCATGAAAATGGAAGTTGACCAATGGTTTCGATGATGGCTCTAGGTGCCCCCTCATCATTAAGTACCCCAATGACATCAAACTCACCTGTTAATTGCATATGAAGTCCATAATTTCCGAGAATACCAAAGAACAATAAACTTCCAAAAGTTCCATAACTAATGGTTCCAAGAATCATTTGCTTTATGGATCGTCCTCTTGAAATTTTGGCAACAAACAATCCAACAAAAGGGGCGTATACGATCCACCAGGCCCAGTAAAACACGGTCCAACTTTCCGGAAAGCCTGTTTTATCATATGGACCAAGAGCATTAAATGGCTCTGTCCAAGTGCTCATATGAAAGAAGTTATCCAACAACAAACCGACGCTGTTTGTGGCGGTTTCAACGAGAAAACGGGTTGGTCCAAAGATTAATACAAATAGAAGCAGAAAAATTGAGAGAACTAAGTTAATATCAGATAATATTTTAATTCCTTTTTTTAATCCTGAATAAGCACTGATGGCGAAAATGGCTGTTACAAGAACGAGAATCAACGTTTTTAGTACCATTGTTACGCCAATACCTGTGAGAGCATCAATTCCTTCTGCGATCATTGGAGTACCAAGTGCTAGCGTTGTACCTGCCCCGCCAAGAAGTCCAAACATGAATAGCACATCGATAATTGTTCCAAGTGGGCCATCTACAAGTTTTCCAATTAATGGTCTTGTTGCTTCGCTTATTTTTAGTACGGGTTTTTTACGGACATAGTAGAAATAGGCCATTGGTAAAGCAGGTAGCGTATAGATGGCCCATGCGATCGGACCCCAGTGGAAGATGCCGTATGTACTTGCCCATAGGATTGCTTCTTCCGTTCCAGGTTCTAGACCAAATGGTGGACCTTGATAGTAATACGCCCATTCAATGGTGCCCCAGTATAAAATACTTGATCCAATTCCAGCGCAGAAAAGCATTCCTGCCCATGAAAAGTTGTTAAATTCAGGACGCTCGTCTTCTTCCCCTAAGCGCACTCTACCATTATCACTAAAGGCGACATAAATCAAAAAGAAAAAAATCCCGAGACCTACAAGTAAATAAAGAACCCCAAATTGTGTGGTGACGAACTCATTTGCTTTGTTGACAATTTCCTTTCCCTTTTCAGGAAAAAGGACAAGCGGAACAGTTACAAGCAGTAATAAACTCAACGCACCTAAAAATGTAGGCCAATCAATTAATCGCTTATCCATGACCTTTTAAACTCCTTTGCAATAGCTAACTAAGCATAGTTTCTAGCATGTCTCTATTTTTATACAAAGTTTTTATTATTGGAGAATTTGTAGGAATTGATATAATAACTAAATAAACTACTGCTTTAGAGGGTGAGAAATGTGGAAGAGTTTACTAAAAACGTTGTTACCATTATTAAAAAAATTCCACCGGGTAAAGTGATGACTTATGGACAAATTGCAAAGTGTGCAGGAAGTCCACGTGGTGCAAGGCAAGTTGTTCGAGTTCTACACACTATGAGCCGAAAACATGAACTTCCGTGGCATCGAGTGATAAACGCTAAAGGTGAGATCGGGTTAAAGTCGGAAGATGGTTACATTGATCAGAAAATGATGTTGGAAGGGGAAGGGATCGTCTTTCTCCCGAATTCAAAAGTAGATTTAACGATCTATCGCTATGATCCGCCCCAATGAAATAAAAAATAAGGCCGCTAAGACGGCCTTATTTATGATCAATTCTTAAAAGGGTTTCAATGTCATTAAAATAATGAGAATAATAGCAGATGCATTCATTACACTCGGCGCCATCTGTTTTCCAATCCGTTTGTACCCCTTCGGAAGCCTTTGCTTACTGTTTTAGTAATCCCATTATCACTGGTAGAGCAAATGTTGCTCCTAGTTCACATACCGCTGCGATAATGTGAATCACTAATAATCCCCCGTTAAGTAGTGTTAGTAAGAGAAAAGACCCTCTTCTCTCAAAGGAAAGAGGAGGGTCTAGTGGGGGAGTCACGTTATTTGCTTTTCTCAATGCAGGAAATCAGGCGTTTCTCGATATCATATCCAATTTCACTTAGTTTGTCTTTACCTGTTAAGTTTAATAATGTGGTTGGCTTTGGCATACCAATCTTCGTTTGACCGTCATCATCAAAAACAACGATTTTACAAGGAAGAAAATAACCAACTAACTTATCTTCATTGAGGACACGCTCGGCCTCTTTTGGATTACAAACCTCGAGAACCCGATAAGGAGTTTCGAAGTTCATTCCTTTTTCTTGCAACTTGGCCGACAGATCAAAATCCCATAATACTCCGAATTTTTCTGTTTTCAGTTCATTACTTAAGTCGGAAACTGCCTGATCGACAGTTTTAGAGGTTTCCACTGTATAATGAAAACTCATAGAGCAAAACTCCTTTCATTACCATTCTGTTTTTATTTATACCCTGCATCGTATATTCTAAACGAAGAAACTCGAAAAGAAGCAAGCGAATACCGCTTGCTTCTTTCTCTATTTTGTCATTTTAAATGCTGCATTTAACTGTCCACGAATCATTTCATCTCTAATTTTATCTTTGTCTTTTTGCTTTTCTTTTTTATAGAGCTTTTTAATTTCAAATGTTTGCATGCCATCTTCAATTTGATTTGCAATGTCCATTAGTTTTTCTACATCTGTAAACGAGAATTTTCTTGTACCTCCACCAGATCGATCAGGTAGAATAAGGCCTCTTTCCTCGTAGTAGCGGATCTTTCTCAGAGATAGCCCGGTTAATTCACTGACTGATCCGATGGGCAGAACTTTTTTATCTTTATATGACATCTCCAGTCACTCCCTATGCTCATATTCATAATGTGGCTACACGTACATATACTATTGAAGTCTTCTAAACTGGCAATCTGCTATCATTATATCATAGCTATTCATTAATCACGGGTGGATTGTTAGAATATCTAACATAACATATGAAACGGTTGTAAAGTTTGTGTTAGGAAAGGTGCCATAGTTCTTGCGCTTAGGGAGCTAGGGTGTCAAAATAGAAATGTGCAAACGGTTGTATTAGATACTGAGGAGGATGTAAGGATGGTATATAAAGAAACCGTTTTGATCACGAGTAAAGTTACAATGGCTTTCTTGATGGACTTTGTAAAGGATGCCAATCTTTTTAGTAGTTACATTATTGTAGAAGTTGAAGGGAAACGATTAAATGCTAAGAGTATTTTAAGTATGGGGAGACTGACAACTCACTTTGGACCGATGACTATTATTGCGACTGGATTAGATAGTGAAGAAGCTTTAAACCACTTAAAAAAAATGTGTAGTGTTGTCCAGAAGAAGAGTGTGTAAAATATATTGGTGTTTTTTGTGCCCGGACATTGTAGAAAATGACCGGGCGCAATTAGTTTTGTTTTTGGAAAAGCTCACCTAGCTGTTGAGATCGATTCGTTGCATCTGTAATACATGCTAAAAGAGCTTCTTCATAATCATACTCTTTAAGAGTGGCGATTCCAGCTTGTGTCGTTCCTCCTGGACTCGTAATTTTTTTTCTTAAAAGTTCTGCTGGTTGTTTCGTTTGACGAAGCATCATGGCAGCTCCATGAATGGTTTGCAAGATGAGTTCACGTGCTGTTTCCTCGTCAAGTCCATTTTGTATAGCGGCTTTTTCCATACATTCTACCATATAATAGAAATAAGCTGGACCGCTGCCAGATAACCCTGTTACGGCATTCATTTTATCTTCCGGAACGGACACGACGCTTCCAATCGTTTGAAACAGACGCTTTGTAAACAACAAGTCATTTTTATCCGCGTACGCTCCACCTGAAATAGCAGTTGCAGATAAGCCTATTGTAGCTGATGTATTTGGCATTGCACGAACAATAGGGGTGCGTGTGTGGATCTTTTCTTCGATATAAGTAGTTGTAATGCCTGCTAAAACAGAAATAATCAGATGGTTTTTATGAATATATGGCTGAATCATGCCTAAAGCATCGGGCGCGTCTGTTGGCTTCATAGCTAGAATGATCACTTTATTTTGTTGCAAAAGTTTCTGAATATCTTGAGTAACATGAACGCTGTATGTTGTTTTTAATTCCTCAAGTCTCTGTGAATTCGAGCGATTTAATAACATAATTTGGTTAGAGTCAACAAACTTTTCAGAAATCATTCCTTCGACAATTGCTTCTGTGATTGATCCGGCACCAATGAAACCGATGTTCGTTCTTGTCATCATCCTCATCCTTTCCAAATAAAACGCCCACTCATCCTTATGAAAGGACGAATGGGCGTTATCCGTGGTACCACCTTATTTTTGATATCAACATTGATATCCTCTAGTTCCTTATAACGTAGGAAGCGGCTGTATTTCTACAGCTGGCTCGAGGGTAGGTTCGAAATGAGTAAGGTGAAGGGACTTTTCAGCCGATGAATCCCTCTCTCTGGCACATAATAGAATTTCTACTATTCCCTTTCAAAGCCAATACGTTCATTCTAATTTTACATAGTATGCTATGAAAATAAAAAAATGTCAACTTCTAATATCGAAAAATTCAAAATAAACTATCTCGATATAATGACAAAAAGAACGAACAGCGATAGAATAGAGGTAGTTAATGTAACGAAAAGTAGAGGTGGCGGTAAATTGAATTTAACGAAAGAAAAGGTACTGTCAATGACAGTTCCAACTCCGTTTGCTGTTGGTCCGGTAAATTGTTTTTTATTAAAAGGAGATGCGCTGACTCTAGTTGATACCGGCCCACGTACACCCGAAGCGCAACAAGAACTTGAAAAGCAGCTGCATAGTTATGGTGTCGCTTTCGAAGATATTGATCAGGTAGTACTCACTCATCACCACCCTGATCATATTGGCCTTGTTGGGAGAATGATGAAAAATGGTGTTAACGTTCTAGGGCATTGGAAGAATGACCGATGGTTACAGATGAGCGATTCTTTTTTGAAAGAAAATGAAGCGTTTATGACGGGGATTTACCGTGAAGCTGGGGTTCCTGAACAATATTTTGATCATGTAAGTGATACGCGAGGCTATCTTGCGTATACAGACCGTGCAAAATGCGACCGTCATCTCTCTGAAGGAGATGACGTACCAGGCTGTAGCGGATGGACTGTGATGGAAACACCTGGTCACGCCCAAAGTCATATCTCTTTATGGCATAAGGAGACTGGAATGATGATTGCAGGCGATCATCTTATTAAGAAGATTTCTTCAAACCCTTTACTTGAGCCGCCCTATGTGAAAGGGACGGAGAGACCTAAACCGCTTCTTCAGCAGAGGAATTCTTATCGTAAAACGTTAGATGCCCATCTTCAGTACGTCTATACCGGTCATGGGGAGCCGATTTTAAATCCGGACGAGTTAATCAAGGTACGATTACAAAAACAAGAGGAACGTTCAGAGAAGGTTGCATCATTTTTAAATCGTCCAATGACCGCCTTTGAAGTTTGTCAGCAATTATTTCCAGGAGTTTATAAAAAGCAAACAGGTCTTACTCTCTCCGAAACAATCGGGCATCTTGATTATCTTGAATCGGAGAATGTGATAGTTAAAATAAAAGAAAAGGAAAAAACGGTTTATCGATCTAGATCGTAAAAGGTGAAGCACATGAAAAATTTAAAGAATAAAGTTGTTCTTATTACAGGAGCATCAAGCGGAATAGGACGACAGTTGGCAATCGATTTAGCTAAAAAAGGGGCTAAACTAATCCTTGTAGCTCGTTCAGAAGAAAAGTTAATGGAAGTGAAAGGGTTAATTGAACGAAGCGGGGCTTATGCGCCAGCCGTATGGACGATTGATGTCGGGGATGGAGAGCGAGTGGAGCATGTTCTGCCGATGCTATTAGAAGAGATGCCCCCGATTGATGTTTTGATTAATAATGCTGGGTTTGGAAAATTTGACGCGTTTGTGGATGCCGATATGAAAGATATTGAAGCAATGTTTGATGTGAACGTCATTGGACTCATGCGATTTACTTCACATGTGCTACCAGGGATGATAGATGCAGGATCGGGTCATGTGGTCAACATTGCTTCTCAGGCAGGAAAGCTTGCTACGCCAAAATCTTCGGGGTATTCAGCTTCAAAACACGCAGTTCTTGGATTTTCAAACAGTTTGCGTATGGAGATGAAGGAACACCACATTCAAGTAACAACGGTAAATCCAGGACCAATCAAAACAAACTTTTTTGAAACGGCAGATAGTAGTGGCACTTATACGAAAAACGTTGAAAAGATGATGCTCTCAGCAGAAAAGGTATCGCGAGAAATTATTTCTGCTATTGAAAAGGGCACGCGCGAAGTGAACCTTCCAGGATGGATGAATGCTGGAGCCAAACTTTATCACACGGCTCCAGGCCTTGTGGAAAAAATAGCTGGAAAGTTTTTTGACCAAAAATAAAATTGTCTTAAGAGCATCACTTCGGTGCTCTTTTTTTGCTCTATAATATTTGTTGGGGTTTTTTCATCATTTTTTTAAGGAAATGAAGTTGTTTTGGAAGACTAGAGAGGTTTACGCTAAATTAAGATACGCCTTGTGAATCAAAGAGACGAGCTGAGAGAAAAAGTGAGGTGACAAGATGATAGATGAGAGAGTAAGAATTTTTGATGAAAATAGAAACCCGATTGGAGTAGTTTCGCGAGATGAGGCACATCGAGTAGGGCATTGGCATGAGGTTTTTCAATGCTGGTTCGTTCGGAGAGAAGAAGGGGTTAAACAAGTGTATTTGCAGCTTCGAAGTTCTTTGAAAAAAGATTTTGCGGGTCTTTATGACATTACTGCAGCTGGTCACTTAATGGCAGACGAATCAGTGAAGGATGGAGTGCGAGAAATTGAGGAAGAACTTGGAGTTCCTGTTTCTTATGAAGAATTGCACCCTTTGGTTGTAATGAATGCATCGATCCAGCAAGGTAATTTTCTTGATAATGAAATCGCAAATATCTTCCTTTTTGAACACAATAAATCGTTTGATACATTTGCTCTTCAAAAAGAAGAGGTCGCAGGAATTGTTCAGGCTGATTTTGAAGCGTTTTATGATCTCTGGATGGGAAAACAAACCGATCTTCATGTGGAAGGTTTTTGGTTTAATCATGAGGGAGGACGAAAGAACTTGAATCAAAAAATAAGTAAACGTCACTTTGTTCCTCATGAATCCTCTTATTATGAAACGATTGTGAAAGAAATGATGAAATACTTCAATCAAATAGAGGATCGTTAATAGGGATTAGGTGTAAGTAGGAAAAAAGATGGAAAGTAGGAGAGCTAAACATGAAAGGAAAGCCGTTGCCAGTTGTGACAATTAGAGAACTTTCTCTTTCGGATACAGAAGACCGTTATCAGTGGTGTCTTGATACTGAAGTGACAAAGCATCTGAATATGCCAGAAAAATATCCACCGTTTACCCGAGAAGAAACGAGCAGCTGGATTCAATTATGCATTAGTCGAAAAAACGGGTATGAGCAGCGAGCGATTGTAACTGAGGAAGGGAAACATATAGGGTGGGTGGACCTGAAAAATATCGATCAGCTCAATGGCCATGCCGAACTAGGGATTGCGATTGGAGATAAACGTTATTGGGGACAAGGATATGGCTTAAGTGCTATGAAAGCGATGCTTAGATGGGGCTTTACTGAATTGGAATTAAATAAGATTTGGCTCAGAGTGGAAATGGATAATGAGAAGGCTATCAAGTCTTACAAGCAAAGCGGTTTTGTGGAAGAAGGTATATTGCGAGAAGATCGCTACCGAGAAGGGCATTACGTTGATCGACTTAGAATGAGTCTCTTAAGGAGAGAGTTTATCTAACCAATTACTGAGGTTTTTGCCTATTATTGTCATGTTTTGTGCTATACTATCATGTGAATCACGATATTATTCTACTAAACTTAATCTAATCGCTAAAGGAGAAGTTGTATGAATTGGTATTTGAAAGTGTTGAAGAACTATGTGAACTTTCAAGGGAGAGCAAGGCGTAAAGAATATTGGATGTTTACTCTTTTTAACATCATTTTCTCAGTTGTCCTAACTCTAATCGAATCGCTTGCTGATATTACTCCATTTCTAACAGGGATTTATTCTTTATTCATCCTTTTACCGGGCCTTGCTGTAACGGTTCGCAGATTGCATGATACAGGCCGAAGCGGCTGGTGGGTATTGATTGGACTCATTCCTTTTATTGGTAGTATAGTTATTCTTGTTTTCACCTGTCTTGAAAGTGAGCGAGAAGAAAATCGCTTCGGCCCCAATCCTAAAGCCGTTTAATTTGTCGGAATGTGAAGGTGTTTTCATGTAAACCGCTAATCCACCTGATTAGCGGTTTATCTTCTAGTTAGATTTGGTCCTTAATTATTCAACACATTGGAGAGATGATCGTGAATCCGATATTAATGGAAATTGAAACGTCCCTTGAAACAGAACGATTGCTGCTAAGAATGCCTCAGCCTGGTGATGGGAAAATAGTGAATGAAGCGATTCAAACGTCTATTGAGGAACTAAGGCCGTGGCTAGGCTTTGCGCGGGTAACACCTACTCCCGAGGAAACGGAAATTAATATAAGAGAAGCGCACATCAAGTTCCTAAAGCGTGAAAGTTTGCGGTTTCTTGTTTTTTTGAAAGAAACAAATGAGTTTGTAGGATCAACAGGTTTTCATAACATTCATTGGGATGTTCCGAAGCTTGAAATTGGGTATTGGATGGCGACAGGGCATAGTGGACATGGTTATATGACGGAGGCTGTTCAAAAGCTGACTCAATATGCTCATCAAAGACTGGATTGTAGAAGAGTTGAAATTCAGTGTGATCGAGAGAATGCGCGGAGTCGAGCGATTCCTGAACGCTTGGGTTATCTTCTTGAAGGAACGCTCAAAAATGACGACTTGGCCATTGATGGGACGAAAATAACGGATACATGTATCTACTCAAGTATCATTTGAATTTATCGCTAATAGAAAAACTCATGGCTGCTTGATCTTAATGGATCGAATGGCCATGAGTTTTTTTGCAATGAATGAAGGAAGCTTAACGCATTACACTTCCGCCTGAAATCTTTAAAGATTCTCCAATAATGTTCTCAGATGCGTTTGATAGGAGGTAAATGATACTGTTCGCTACTTCTTCGGGTTGTGTGATTCTACCTGAAGGCATTCCTTCTTCTACTGCTTTTAATTCTTCTTCAAAGCTTTTGTTTTCTCTTTTTCCTTTTGACTCAATGCTATTTCTTCCCATTTCTGTGTCAACGAAGCCTGGACAGACGGCGTTCACTCTAATTCCATCACGAATCGCTTCATGTGCAAATGACTGTGTAAATCCAGTAATGGCAAACTTTGAAGCGCTATAGGCGGTATTTCCAAAAGTTCCTCGAAGCCCCGATAGAGAAGAGAGGTTCACAATGGAACCTTTTTTCTTATCATCACGCATTTTACTGTAAACGAGCTGTGTGAGTAAAACCGTTGAGAAATAATTTAGTTCCATCACCTTACGAAGGTCTTCTTCTTGTAACTGATCGAGCGTATCGCCGCCACCAATTCCCGCTGAATTAACTAACCCTGTAATCGTTCCTCTTTCTTTTATCGCATTTTCGATTAAGGTAGCACGATCTTGCTCACTGTTTAAGTCTGCTGGAAGCACGGTAATTTTAGCATCTGCAACTAGCTTTTCGCACTCGTTCTTTAACGTCTCTAATTTCTCTTTATTTCTTCCTGTAATCGTAATGGTAGCCCCGGCTTGAACAGCGGCTTTTGCCGTTTCAAATCCAATACCACCAGTCGCTCCAGTGATCAACACGTGCTCTTGCTTTAGTGCGTCTTCTTTAAAAATCGCCATGATTCCTTCCTCCTTTTTTGTTCTAGCCATTTCTTTCCCGTTTGAAGACTTATAAAACCTTCAACAAACGAAAAGACAGGTAGCCAGCGGGCTACCTGTCTTAACTACCTTATTATTGAACGCCAACGGCATTAAATGCTTGTTTTACTGACTGTACTTCCGAGCTGCCACTGCCATAAAGGTCTGTTGCAGCTTGAACGGCTGCGGCTCTCATTTGACTAAAGTTCGAAGACGCGGTTAGATATTGCGTTAGCGTACGATAGTAAATGGCGCCAAGCTTGTCTTTCCCGATTCCAGATACGCTTACTCCGTAGAATGTACCACCTTCACTTAAAAGATAAGCGGCTTTATTCATAATTCCGCTATTAATATGAACACCACCGTTATCCTGTGTACCAGTATAGCGCACAGAATAATGATCAGGATCGCCAAACTTCGCAGGGTCAGACATCGAACGAAGAGCGTCTCCAGAAGTTCCTGGTGTATAAATGTCTTCGCCAATTAACCAGTCAGGATTATTATTATCATGATATTCCACAAGTGTTCCGAACACGTCGGACATTGATTCGTTCAACGCTCCTGATTCATTTTGATAAATAAGATCCGCTGTCGTATCTGTAACAGCGTGTGTTAATTCATGTGCTACAACATCTTCACCGCCAGAAAGAGATACGAACGTGGAGCCGTCTCCATCACCATAGACCATTTGGCTACCGTTCCAGAACGCATTATTGTAGTTACGACCATAATGTACAGTAGATTCTAGTGGTGCCCCATTTCCGTCATAACTATCGCGGTTGAATACATCTTTATAATAATCATATGTTGCGCCTGCATAGTAGTGAGCATCGACAGCTGCCGCGTCATAGCTTGCGTTGAAGGTGTTATCCGCATCCGCCCATAATGAACCTGGTAGTCTTGTCCGGTTAGCTGCGTCATACGTAAGAATTCCGCCGCCTCTCGTTGTATCTTTCAGATAATAGGTTGAGGAGGAAAGAAGCGTATTGAACGTCTTTTGGTCCCCAAGGACACCCGTTCCGCTGGCTGTTTGAATTGTACCTGTAATCGCGCCACCGCCTGGCTTACCAACACCTTCTTTTTTAGCTTCGTGAAGGGCGTTGAAGCTTGTTAGTACTTCACCACTTGTTGCGTCAATTATGTACTGCCAATTCCCTGGTTCAGGTGAAAGGAAGTTTAATGTGACGTGATAAGCGTATGTCGCAGAATCTCCCTCTGCATAAACGACAAGGTTTGATTCGGGTTTTTGTTCGTAAGTTGGAGAGAAGCCTAGATCTTTTTCTGCTTTTTTAATCGCATCCTGTTTCTTGAATTTTGTTGTTTTTTTAAGCTCTTTCTTCGATCCTAGGTCCGGAATAACTGTACCGGATACAGCAGTTAAGACGCCGCTTTCATCAACGTGTGCGGTTTGAGTGGAGCCGTAAACCGGTGTTCCTTCATGAAGCTGCTGTAAACGAAAGACCGTAAAGCCAAGGTCGTCTTTTTCTTTAGAAATGATTTGAAAAGCCTCCTGTGCTGATGATCCACTAAATTTGTACATGTTTTTTTGGTCATTTAAGTAATCGAACAACACTTCATTAGGATTTTGAGAACTTGCTTTTGTTAATTTCCCGGAAACAAAAGATGGCGTCCCGGTTTCTTTATTCATATTCGTATCCGCTGCCGCGAATGTGGAGGATGGAGCAAACATGGTGCTAACAAGCCCCACTGATAAACCAATTGAAAGCAAATTCTTTTTCTTTCCCATTTCATTTCCCCCTCGTAATTAAGATGTGCTTACTTTATCACGAAAGTTTTAATATTCAAACTATTTTAATAATTATTGATAGTAATGACCTATCCTTTTGTATGTATTAACAGGACTAATTACCTGGAAGATCATGACCGTATAGTTCATTAGGCTGGATCTTTTTTTATCACAACATCAATAGTTAAAGTCGTAACTTTTTTGATTGGAAGAAAGTACTTATTGTAAAGAGAACGTATATTCGAGTAAAATACGGGTATAGATAAAGAGAACAAATGTTCTGTTTGATGAAAAGGAGGAGGATACAAGTGGATTATTCACAATTTCCAAAGAAAACAATTCTATGTATTGATATGAAAAGCTTCTATGCTAGCTGCTCAGCGGTAGAGATGGGGCTTGATCCGCTGACGTGTTATCTTGCGGTAGTAGGAGACGTGGAACGGCAGGGGAGTGTTGTGCTAGCAGCTTCCCCAGCCCTAAAAAAAGAATTTGGGATTCGTACAGGGAGCAGGTTGTTTGAAATTCCAAATGACAAAAGAATCCATATTGTTAATGCGAAAATGTCCTCTTATTTAAAACAATCAATGGAAATAACGAGGCTTTTTCATCGTTATGTACCATCAGAATGTATCCATACGTATAGCGTTGATGAATCATTTTTGCAGGTTGATGGGACAGAACGACTATGGGGAGATAAATTTGAAGTGGCTCATAAGATTAAAAATGAAATAAGTGAGACATTCGGCTTGCCAAGCGCGATTGGAATTGGACCAAATCTTCTGATGGCTAAGCTTTGCCTGGATCTTGAGGCGAAAGAAAAAGGGGTAGCTGAGTGGAGCTATGAAGACATTCCTAGAAAACTGTGGCCGCTTTCCCCACTTAGTCAAATGTGGGGAATTGGCGCACGAGTGGAACGTACGTTAAATCGAATGGGGATTCGAAATGTAAAGCAGCTGGCTCACTATCCGCTTCACTTATTAGAAGAGAAATTTGGTGTCATGGGGAATCAACTTTATCATCATGCGTGGGGAGTCGACCTTTCTGAAATGGGTGCTCCCATTATGCAGGGACAGATTAGTTTTGGGAAAAGTCAGATCTTATTAAGGGATTATCATGATCAAAAAGAAATTCAACACGTTATTCTTGAAATGAGTGAAGAAGTGGCGAGACGTGCTAGAAGAGCCGGGAAAGCAGGTCGTACGATTAGTCTAGGAATTAGTTATAGCAAAGAAGAAGGCGGCGGTGGTTTTCACCGCTCAAGGAGCATCAACAGTCCGACGGCGATTACGCTTGAAGTATATCGCGTTTGTCTTCAGCTATTTGATGAATTTTATGAAAGAAAAACGGTACGGAAAATTTCCATCACTCTTTCGAATATTTGTAATGATGAGGAAGTGCAGTTGGATTTATTTAATACTGCTCGGCCGAAGCAGCGAGACCTTGGCTATGTGATGGATTCCATTAGAGAGAAATACGGATCGGATGCTCTGCTACGCGCTGTTTCGTACACAAAAGCTGGTACAGCTTTACACAGAAGTAAGCTTGTCGGTGGGCATAAAGCGTAAAGGGGGGATAGAGATGATTCGTGATCGCGGAAATATAAAGTGGACGTCAATGATGTTACCTGAGCATGTGAAAGAGCTACGTGATTGGAAAGAAGAAGAGAAAAGAAATCAGATGCCGGTACTGGATGAGCAAAAAATAGAGGAAATGAATGAAGTGATCTGCGAGGCTATGGAATTCCATTGGCCGCTGCGCCTTCACTATTTTAAAAACGGTGAAACACACGTCTTCACGGGCTACGTCCATTATATCGAGCCATTGACGAAGGAGCTACGCATCATTGACCATAAGAATCAAAAGAGAAACGTTAAATTGTTGAACCTTATTCACGTTGAATTAGAATGAAAAAAATGGATGTACACTCCGGGGGGTAAAAAGTTTTTCATTTCTTGATTGGGGTAAAATACGTATAACGCAAACTTTGCCAAGACATTTTGACTGGAAAACCACTATCATCAGAACAAGCAAAATCAAAATCCGGAGTGAGATGACAGATGTTATTAGCTCAAAATTTAAAAGAAAATACGGAGAAAATTAAAGGGATTGACATTCATTATGAGTATTACAGAAATGAAGAAGCTGTTGATCGCCCAGTTATAACCCTGCTTCACGGCTTTTTGTCTTCAAGCTTTAGTTTTAGAAGACTAATTCCATTATTAACAAAGGTCTACACCGTTGTTGCAATCGACCTCCCGCCGTTTGGGAAAAGCGAGAAGTCTCATCGCTTTGTTCACTCTTACCAAAATTATGCAGAGGTGGTTGTTGAGCTATTGGAAAGACTTTCGATTGAAAACACGGTCATAATCGGGCATTCCATGGGCGGACAGGTAGCTATGAGAGTATCAGTGTTAAAAGAAGATTTTGTGAGTAAAAATATCTTGCTATGTAGCTCAGGATATCTCGAGAAAGCCAAACAGAGTCTCGTCTATACATCCTACTTACCTTTCTTTTCTGTCTACTTAAAACGTTGGCTTTACCGAAAAGGAGTTAGGGGGAATTTGCTCAATTGTGTTTATGACCCAGCGCTTATCGATGAAGAGATGATGGATGGCTATATTCAACCCTTCTTTAACGAAGGGATTTTTAGATCGCTGGTTCGTATGATCCGTGATCGAGAAGGTGACCTGTCCGAAGCGGAGCTAAAACAAATTCATACACCCAGCCTTTTAATATGGGGAGAAAATGACAGGGTTGTGCCATTGAAAATTGGGAAACGTTTAAGCAGCGACTTACCAAATGCTGAGCTGATTGTCTATAAAAAAACGGGTCATCTTCTTCCTGAGGAGCGACCAGCATCGATTATGAAAGACATAGAACAGTTTTTAACTCGTTAAATAAAAGCAAGTGTCAATGGTAGAGAATAAACTCCTTTAAGCAAGGAGTTTATTTTCATGCAGGTAGAAAGAGTTGACTCAGCAGAATCATGCGTGATAAAGTAAAGCTCATTCGATTGTGAATTCAAATCAAATAAAATTTGAGCTTATGCTCATTAATAATTGCATATTTCTTATTAAGAGAAGTGGAGGGATCTGGCCCGAAGAAGCTTCAGCAACCTCTGACATTCAGAAAGGTGCTGCTTCCAGCAAGAGAAATCTTGAGAGATAAGAGCAAAAGCCCTCTTCTCTTGAAGTGGGTTTTTTTATGCTGTAGAAAAGTAAAAGGAGATAGAGAGAATGGAAAAAGAAATTAAAGGAAATGGCCTGGCGTTACTTCCTCTTGGCATTTTTATTGTGCTCTTTATTGGCACGGCGATTGTGACAAAGGATTTTTATAGCATGCCGGTTATACTTGCTTCATTAATTGCTGCGGGTGTAGCTCTTTCAATGAATCGAAAAGAAAACTTTATGAAGAAAGTGGAAGTGTTCTGCCGAGGAGCAGGAAACACCAATATTATATTAATGATTCTTGTCTTCTTATTGGCAGGAGCTTTTGCTGGAACTGCTGAAAAAATTGGCGCGGTAGATTCGATTGTGAATCTTGGAATATCCATTCTTCCAGCGAATTTGTTAATCGTTGGCTTATTTTTGATCGCATGTTTTATTTCCATTTCAATGGGAACGTCAATGGGAACCATCGTAGCTCTTGCACCGATTGGAATTGGAATCGCAGAACAAACGGGAGTTGCGCCAGCACTTGCCTTGTCTGCAGTTATTGGTGGAGCGATGTTCGGTGATAATCTTTCCATGATTTCAGATACAACCATTGCAGCAGTTCGAACACAAAATACGCAAATGAAAGACAAATTTAAAGTAAACTTCTTTATCGTATTGCCTGCTGCTATTGTCACTGCCGTTATATATGGCGTGTTAACGATCGGAGAACAGGCAACAGTTGGTGGAGAACGTGCTTTTGACTTGATCACGATTCTTCCATATTTAGGTGTTCTAATCGCAGCGATCGCTGGGGTTAATGTTCTTGTTGTCCTTGTGAGCGGAACGCTATTTGCTGGAATAGTCGGTCTATTTAACGGTTCATTTGGAATGAGTGGACTTATTTCCACCGTTACAGAAGGGATTAAAGGAATGGAAGACCTTGCGATGATTGCCCTAGTAATCGGTGGTATGATCGAAGTGATCAAGCATAATGGCGGTATTCAGTACGTGCTAGATAAGATTTTAAGTAGAGTAAACTCACGTCGAGGAGCGGAATTTGGTATAGCTGGTTTGGCTAGTGTGCTTGATTTATCGACAGCGAATAATACGATTTCAATCATCATGGGTGGGCCGCTGGCGAAGAACATTTCTGAAAAGTATGGCGTGGATCCACGGAAATCAGCTAGTATTCTAGACATTTTCTCAGGTAGTATTCAAGGGATGCTCCCATATGGTGCTCAGGTTCTAGCGGTTGCAGGACTTGCATCGATCTCGCCACTTGCCCTCTTACCATATTCGATTTATCCTATTCTTATTGCGGTTGCTGGAGTGATTGCGATTTCCATTAACTATCCCTCTCTTCAAAAGAAAGAGGAAGCAAACGGTTAGAAGTAGCTGTTAAATGAAACGAGATAAAGAAAAGCAGGTAGCTCCAATGAGCTACCTGCTTTTCTTTATTATCCTTCAATTTGTTTTTGAAGATGAACAATTCGCTGAGGAAGAATATATAAGTATTCTATTAATGAATCAAGTAGATCAATAATAAGATTTGCGGTTTCTTCGCTTGTCGCTTTTTCGAGGCAAAGGAGATCGTTTAGATTACTTCCTTTTCCAAGGAGCTGACCTAATTTTACAATCGGTTCTTCTAAATCAATTTGTTTTGCCAGCGTTTCGAGCTGTTTGGATAGCGGCTGTCCTAATTCATTCTCGGCTAGAAAGCTGCCGGTAATGCTTTCGAGGACGCGATTAGCCATTACAGCTGTTGCCGTCCAGTCTTTCATGTTATGTACATTTACGGCAGAGCGGTAAACACGTTCAAGGTCATCAGGCAGTCGAGCAGAACTCGTTAGTCTACCGAGTGGTTCACGTGTAAAGGACGTTTGATGAACAAAAAGTTCGACTTCCTCACCTCGATCACCGTGTGAAGTTTTAATTAGAATGAAGAGCACCGCTTCTTTACAAACGGAACAGCGAGAAAGCGTTGAGAACACGGCCTGGTTAATTTGATAATCAAATTTTAATTGAAATGCGGCATCATTTCCACATTCAGGACATTCTGTATTCGCTGATTTTGGAAGCTTCGTTTGTCCATATTTTACAACCGAATTAATCGTCGTCTGCTGTATCTTTCTCATCATATACCCCCTGGATCGATTTTGAGCAACTTGTTGTCAATCGAATTGAAACGCTAATTCCTGTAATATATTGTTTGAATTATTAAAAATCACACTATCAACTTATAATGTTCGCCCTCATTGGAAATATAAGGGGGTTTGGAAGCGTTAATGTGATTGATAAACCAATAATCGAGCAAAAGTCCTTTTCTTAAAAGAGTAATATATACCCAAAATTGTGAAAATATTGACAGGTGTACCTGGCGAATCCTACACTAGAGTGAAATGAACGATAGGAGGTATCACTATGGAACAAGCCCGTCTATTTTGGAGTTATTTTTGGAAAGAACATTATCGTGCAAAGAATCTCTTAACATTCGCTTCTTCACACACGCCTGAAATCCCTTCCCAAAGTTCACAAAAAAATCCTACGCTTACTTCAGGACCAGGACCAGCCTACGACAAGAGAAAGATTACTGGGTTAGTTTTAGGACCGGCATTATTTCTTTGTCTTATGCTCTTTTTTCATCCGAACGGTCTTTCGGAAGCTGGTTTAGCCGTATTAGCAAGTACCGCATGGATTGCAACGTGGTGGATAACAGAAGCTATCCCGATCCCTGCAACATCTCTCTTGCCACTCATCCTATTTCCGCTAACGGGTGCACTTGAAGGTGATTTAACAGCATCTGCTTATGGCGACAATACGATATTTCTTTTTATGGGTGGTTTTTTGATTGCGCTTTCAATGCAGAAATGGAATTTACATAAACGCATTGCTCTTTTTATTATATCAGCAATCGGAACGAGTACGGAGAAAATTGTACTTGGCTTTATGGCGGCGACAGGTTTTTTATCGATGTGGATTTCGAATACCGCGACCGCTATGATGATGGTACCAATTGGACTTGCGGTGATTTATCAGGTGTCAGAACAGCTTGATCTGGATACGAAAGAGGGAGCTCCGAGATTTAATTTCGGAAAAGCAATTATGTTAGGTATTGCTTATAGCGCTTCGATTGGGGGTCTTGCGACATTAATTGGAACGCCACCTAATACCATCTTTGCAGCAGTTGTGAATGAACTTTATGGCATTGAAATTTCATTTGCTCGTTGGATGATGTTTGGTGTACCGTTAACCGTTTTACTTTTAATTGGATGTTGGTATTACCTTGTGAAAATGGCTTTTCCAATGAACATTAAAGAATTACCAGGTGGAAAAGAAGTTATCAATAAGGAAAAGACGGATCTAGGAAAAATGTCGGTTGAAGAAAAAGTTATTTTATTGATTTTTTCATTAACAGCACTTGCGTGGATTAGTCGTTCATTTGTTCTAAATGAGCTTAATCCAAACATTAATGATACGATTATTGCGATGACAGCAGCGATTTTGTTGTTTCTTATTCCTGCACCTTCTAACAAAGGATCGTTTTTGTTGGACTGGAATACCGCGAAAGGGTTGCCGTGGGGGATTCTCTTACTCTTCGGGGCCGGACTTGCAATTGCTTCTGGATTTCAAGAATCAGGACTAGCGAAGTGGATTGGTGAGCAGCTAACTGTTCTTGAAGGTATCCATTTATTTGTTATTTTACTTCTTGTTACGACGCTCGTTATTTTCTTAACAGAAATTACATCGAACACGGCGACAGCCACAATGATGTTTCCAATAATGGCATCTTTATCAGCAGCGATTGGTGTACATCCGTATGCTTTGATGATTGGGGCAGGCATTGCATCGAGTTGCGCATTCATGCTTCCAGTTGCTACGCCGCCAAACGCAGTCGTGTTTGGGTCGGGGTATTTAAAGATTCCTGACATGGCAAGAGCAGGGTTCTGGCTTAACGCAACATCTGTGGTGATCATCACGCTAGCGATCTATTTTTATATGCCAATCGTGTGGAGCATCGATCTAACGCACATTCCTACTAAATTTAAATAAACAGATCAAAGGATAAAGGTGATGATACAGTGGTCGATCAAGTAAATTGGGAGCAGCGTTATACATCAAAAGATGCAGGGTTTTGGAAAGCGGCAGCTAGTCTTGGTTGTGGAGCATTGCTAGTTTTTTCTTCCTTATATGCTTTCCAACCGCTTCTTCCTATATTTGTGAAAGAATTTCAAATAACGCCTACAACATCAAGTCTACTGATGTCATTGCCGGTCATTACAATGATTCCTGGTCTTCTTATTCTAGGGTTTGTATCAGATCGCTACGGACGAACAATGGTGATGAAAGTATCGTTGCTTTTTGTTCTAGGATTACTACTTCTCATGCCATTGATGAATTCGTTTCTACTTCTTTTAATTCTTCGATGTGTCCAGGGATTTTTTCTTGCAGGTATACCAGCATCAGCAATGGGCTATTTAGCAGATGAAGTTGAGCCTTACAACATCGGCCTAGCCACAAGTATTTACATTGCTAGTAATGCAATGGGAGGCCTTAGCGGCCGCGTAACAACAGGTTATTTGACGGATGTATATAGCTGGAAAATAAGCTTGCTCTCTCTTGCGGCTTTTGGACTTGTCGTAACAGTGTGTTTTTACTTGCTTTTGCCTGCTTCTCGTTTTTTTAACGGGGGGAGTAGAAGTATGATTCATGATATGAAAGGAATGTTCGTCCATCTTAAAGACAGGCGATTGTTGTCTCTCTTTACACTTGGTTTTCTCATTCAAGTGATCTTTACAGGTGTTTGGACCTATTTGCCCTTCTACTTGGAAGCAGAACCTTTTACACTTTCGTTGAAATGGATATCGTTTACTTATTCTGCGTATATCCTTGGGGTGGTTTCTCCTCCCATGGCTGGAAGAATTTCTTCAAGTATCGGTCTTCGACGAACGATGATCATCGGGCTATTCACACTACTAGTAGGAGTGGTCCTAACCATTCATCAATCAATAACGCTTGTCATGATTGGGCTTTGCATCATTTGTGCTGGGTTTTTTATCGCGCATTCAATGGCATCTGCTTCCGTAGCTAAGACAGCCGAACATCACAAAAGTGGAGCCTCAAGCTTTTATTTAATTAGCTATTATGCAGGTGTCGCTGCAGGCAGTTCAGGTGTTGGTGTATTGTGGGACCGTTTTGGATGGGGTGGAGTAGTAAGTTTGCTTGTGCTCGTCGTACCGCTCCTTGCAATGTTTTCACAAAAACAAGTTTCAAAACGATATCGAAAGAATGATTTCCGAGAGGAGAAGGCAAGATGAACGTGAGGAAGGCGAGGAGGGGTGATGAACTGGGAATCACTCTTTTACTTTCAGATATGGGCTATGAAACATCTGTACATGAAGTGCAAGAACGACTAATACCGATTATGAATGACGATCTGTATGTCACCCTTGTAGTCGAAGAAAAAAAGGAACTACTAGGGATGCTTGGCATGCATTATGAACGTTCGTATGTCGCTAACATTCTTATCGCAAGAATTATTACGATGGTAACAGCAGAAAAATATCGCCAGCAAGGAATCGGAAGGAAGTTAATTCGTGAAGCTGAGAGATTGGCCAATGAGAAAGGGGCTTCCACAGTTGTGTTAAACAGTGGGAACCGCGAAGAACGAAGAGCTGCACATCAATTCTATGAAGCGTGTGGTTATTTGGGAAAATCAACGGGGTTTTATAAGTCGCTTGGCTAAATAAAAAAGCCTTCCGCGTAAAAGCGGAAGGCTAATGCCATTATCTTCTAGTAAATCCTTCTTCATCAAGGTATTGAACCGCTTCATTACGAGAAGGGAATGTGCCATCAAGAATATCGCCAGCGTAGACATTCCATAGCTCGAGTTCAGGCTCGTACATTAGTTCAAGCGTTTGATCTTCATCGTTTACCCAAGTTTGGATTTCGATGTCTGACCCAGGAAGAACAGAAAGAGACTGGATGGACTCACCTATGATTTTTCGAAGCTCATTGCTTGAAAAATCACGAATGTTAACCATACCTCTTTCATCTAATGGATATCCTTCAATAAGGTCACCAAATACATAGCCGTTCCCATTCGGGTGAAGATGATAAACAACATTTTTCTTATCGATAACCGCTTCTTCATAGTGAAAGTTCACACGTCCAAGCGAAACGTCTTTTCGGGTCAGTTCAGGAAAGGATGATTCAATAATCTCTAGTTTTTCTTCAAAAGTTAGCATAATGCCTCCATGTGCTTCAGTAGTATTTCTAGTTTAAACAGGAAAATAAGGATTCAAACGTACTGCACTTTATCTTATCATGGGTTCTCACAAATTTGTATGATTTGTCTGAAGTTCATGAAGAAAATTCGCTATTTCTGATTTGTTTTGTAAAAAAATAATCTTTTTTTCGGGTGAAGTTTGTTGGATCTCTTCAAATCTCTTTTTCATCTTTTCCTTACGAGGATAGTAGGTTGTCCAAATAAATGTTAAAAAAGACCATTCCATTTTTTCATTACAGCCTTTTCCCATATCTGATCGTGTCTTCCCGAGATGAGTGATCCAGCGTTTTAAAACCCGATAAAGACAAAGGAGTCGCGGGGCATCTATATAAATAATCGTATCAGCTTGCGCCACTCGGATATCATAGGAGTTGCTATAATTTCCTTCAATAATCCATCTAGAAGTTAAAGCAATCTTCTCCTGGGAAGTGCGAAACTCATCAAGACTCGCTTCAATCCAACCCGGTTTCCAAAACAGAGCGTCGAGGTGGTGAACCTCATAGTCTAGTATGTCACCGAGTTTCTTTGCAAATGTCGATTTACCTGCTCCTGCTGAAGCGCCCATTACCATAATCCGGTTCACATTCGTGCCTCCCTTAAGGTATTGCGTTCCTTCAAAAGTTTACCAAAAAATGAATGGATACGTAAGAATTGCTTTGTGTAATAAGGAGATAACGTACTTTTGTTTTAACCGTTAGTTCTAAAATCAGCTTTTAATAAGCTGATTCCGGATTTTGAAACAAAACAAATTCCGTAAAATGTTAAAATTAGAATTAAGTATTGATAAGTGAATCAGATGTAGAAGGAATTTCTTAATTATGTTCCCAAGGTCTCATAATTAAGTGAAGGGTTTATTGTCATAAACGAATGAAAACTCATTATTGTACTAGGAGCTTAACTAATGATACTAGATAACGAGAACGGACTATTACTTATCCGTAATGACCAATTAGGTGAGCGGATTTGAAGAAGTGATGGATGTTATAAATTAATCTTTTCTCTATTCGGGAGAGGATCTTATCAAACAAATCATGGTGACATCTCCATTGATAAAGGAGAGTTTCTAATATTTAACCCATATGAAGATCATAAACAACTTATGGCTACAAATGAGAAATTTCTCGTGGAGATAAAGCCATCTTTTCTGCAAGAGACAGCTGATCGATTGGGCATTAAAGCCGCATCCCGTTCGTTCCTCTTCCGTCGTTATAGAAGGTAGGACAGATCGATGGGTCGGGTTAAAGAAACATCCTATACTCTGGGTCAGAAAGCTCACGATTAATAGATATGTGTAAGTAAGTGCATCCAAATAATGCAAAAATACGATAGAAAGAATGAATGGGATGCGAGCTAAGTCCAGATAGACTAATAATTTTTTTTAGGTAACCAATCAGCCATAACACCACCTATTAATCCAAAAAGAAGGTATGGTAAGGTCTCAGCCATAGCCATTCGTGTAGTGTGAAGATTGGAACCAGTTAAATCGTACGCTAAAGATAAAAAGGCCATTCCGGAAGAACATCGCCAAGTCGAGAAATTCCTCTAGCAAGTAAGTAATACCGTATATTTTTGTTTCGCCATAATCTTTTGTACATCTTTATCACCTCATCTTTTATTTTAAGAAGAAATGAAGTGAACTTCTGTCTGATTATTGCTATAAATAGAGACAATATTTGTATGAAGAAGCAGTGTTTAAATGAGGTTTTCAGTACTGATGGTTTTAACGATTGGAAGAAAGAATGTACATGAATAACATACAGAAAAAATCGATTGATTTTGCGTTCACTATTATGTTGGAGCTTATCTGCAATTAGATAGGCTCTTTTAAATTGAAAGAACGAATCAAACCAACGATGCCAATTTATGAAAATTGGTATCAATAACTTGAACAAGTTAAGTGAAGAGGAGTAACATGTTATTTGTTGATAAACAACAATTGCAATTGGCTTCGATTTGTAACAATAATTGTACTGGTTACTATTAAAATGAGAGATAAGATGTAAAAAAATTAAAAGTAGAATTTATTACAGTAAGGGGAGTCATGATGGTAACAAAGCCAAAGGCTATTTTCTTAGATATGGACGGTACGATCTTAAATCACAACAATAAGGTAAGTGGACTTACGAAGCAAATTATTGATGAGTTAAGAGATAATGGACTTTATGTTTTTATCGCGACAGGCAGAGCTGCAGACGAAATAAGCGATCTTGTACCGGATGGATTCCAGGTCGATGGGATCATCTCTTCAAATGGGATGGCCGGGTATGTTGAGGGCGAGGCTATATTTGAACATTCACTCCCTCTTGAATTAGTAGAACAGGTTATCGAAAAAGCGAGAGAACATAAAGTTTATTATGAACTTTTCCCATATGGAGCGGACCGTATCGCTTTACAACAAGATCGTATATTTATGGAAGATGAGGTGAAAGATCCAAAGCCAGAAAGTGTTGGGCTTAATGAATGGCTTTCACGTCAAGAGGCGATCAAAGAAGCGATCGACTGGAAAAGTCACATCGAAGGAGATAAGTTTTCTAAATTCTATTTCTTCGCTAGAACAAAAGACAATATCAATCGGTGGAAAGATGAGTTAGAAAAAATAAAGCAAGATATCGATTTTACAACCTCAATCTCTTCTGCTCATAATGTTGAAGTAATGGTAGCAAATGTAAACAAAGCCACTGGTATTAAGAAAATGTTGCACTATTTTGATTTGTCGGATGTAGAAACATTGGCGGTCGGGGATAGTAACAACGATTTACCGATGTTCCAGTTTGTTGATTATGCAGTAGCAATGAAAAATGCATCGGATCAAATAAAAGAAATTGTCGACGATGTAACGGAATTTACATGTGATGAAGATGGAGTCTATCATTATTTAAAGTCTTTAATCGTCCCATCGTCAATAAAAAGCACATGAATCAGGGCTGAGTTAAAAGAAAAAAAGCTATCTCTCTTCTAATAAAAAGGAGCTTATCTTAAATAAGGTAAGCTCCTTTTTACGTGAAAAAAGATTGAGATATCCGTACTGATTTGAAAAAATTGGTAGCGGAGGACTAGAAATTTTCACGAGATACGTTAACGAAGATTTTAATTAAAGTTAGTTGCATTTTGAGAATGCAGAATGGTGTTTTTTGACGTCAAAGAAGAACTAGTAGGGGTAACTTGCTGGCTTGTTTTAGCTGTCATTCTATTAGTTATTTGGATAATAAAGCTATCGTTTTTACCTAAGCTGGGCCTACTATTTCCTCAAAATATAAAAAATCGAAATGGAGGTTGGAAAATGGAATCATTACAACTCATCGTTTCTATAGCTAAGGATCTAGTACAAACAAGATCCCCCGAATGTGAGGCTGCTTTTCTAGTTGGAAGCGTTGTTCGAGGGGAAGCGACAGCTACATCTGATCTTGATATAGTCGTCTTTGATTCATCGGTAACTGTTTCGTATCGGGAGACCTTTTTCTATGAGGGGTGGCCGATCTAATGGTATGTTCATAATTTAGAAAGCTATTATGCCTTTTATGAGAGTGACTGTACCCGAGCAAAACCATCACTTCCGAAAATGGTGTCTGAAGGCGTAATTCTTAATGACAAGGGGAAGGGAAAAGTACTGCAGGATGAGGCGGGTATGATCCTGAAAAAGGGGCCGTCTCCATGGGGAGAAAACGAGATGACGCTAAAACGCTATTTTCTTACAGATGTATTAGAAGATTTTATTGGCGCTACCGATCGAGGGGAAGAAATGTGCTGTGCAGCTACTCTTGCAGAGCAAGTTCATGAATTCATTCTTCGGACGAATAAACAGTGGATCGGCTCATCTAAATGGATAGTCCGTGCATTAAAAATCTATGATCAAACACTGGCGGATAGGTATGGACAAGTGTTTGATCATTATTATGAAACACGTGAAAAGGAAAGCGTCATTACGTTTGTTGATGACGTTTTACAACCATACGGTGGTCGCTTGTTTGAAGGATTTTCATTAGGGAAATAGTCTTACCGCTTCTTGGAAATCAAGGGAGAAATCGTTAAGACGCATGCGATTGAAATAAGAAGGTAGATTGGACTTAACCAAATTGAGTAGTTGGAGGCCGTTGTTACCGGTAACGAAACCAGTATCGATGGTGAGAGTAGTGAATGTAAGTTTGACAGGATTTTCTGCTTCAATAGAGAATGCAGGGAGATATAAGTTTGGTTTCGTAATGCGATAAATAAGAGAGATTATAAGAAGAAAATTTGCAATTACTAATCTTTTCATAAGCGTCTCCTTTTGCTAGGGAATGGATAAAAAGCGGTTATGTTCTTCTTATTATACTAGGATTGTGCAGTTAGCGGTATGCAGAGTGACGAAACGAAGTAATTGATTTCTTAAGAAGAATAATGTAAACCTCTGTGGAGAAGCTTACAAATTCTATGAAGCCTCCATTTGGAATGCCTAACCTCCACCTATGTTATGATCAAAATATTAGATTAATAAGGTGGGAGGTTTCGGTTTGAAAGGATTCAATCTTATAACCTTCCTTTTCATAATAGGAATTGGTCTTATCTTCATCAACTTTAAGGAAGATCTAGAGGGAATGTTTATTCAAAAGGATGTTCCCTTGCCAACGGAGCTGCATCCAACGGTAAGTGAAGCGAAAGATACGTTGATCAATCGAGCTGCCGATAAGGGAGTTGAGATTGTGATTACAGCTGCACACCGAACGAAAGAAGAACAGGATGCTCTTTATGAAAAAGGACGGTCAACCGAAGGGCAAGTCGTTACAAATGTTGCCGGGGGCGGTTCTTATCACAATTATGGTCTAGCGATCGATTTTGCTTTGAAGTTAGATGATGGTGATGTTGTATGGGATATGGAGCGAGACGATAACGAGAATGGAAAATCAGATTGGATGGAAGTAGTCGCTATTGCGAAAGATCTTGGTTTTGATTGGGGAGGAGACTGGAGTAGTTTTAAAGACTATCCTCACTTGCAAATGGATTTCGGTTTAACGATGCGCCAATTACAGAATGGTCAAAGACCTGATGAAAGTGAGTATGCGACAAACTAGCGAGAAGATAGTGTTATGAAAACTAGGAAGGCTGTTGGGGCAATTGTTACGCACAAAAATCGCTTTCTCATCGTTCGCAAAGTCACGATAAACACCAGAATGGGGAAAGAGCTTCAAAATGGAACGTGGGATTTTGTTAAAGGTGGCGTTGAAGACGAAGATGAAACAGTCGAAGCCTCAATGAGAAGAGAGTTATTAGAAGAAACGGGGTCCGTCGCCTACACGTTAAAGAAGCGATTTAATGAAACGATATCATTTGAATTTCCAGAAAAAATGCAAACGAAAATCGGTTATCATAACCAAATAACGACAATGTTTCATTTCGAATATGTTGGCGACGGTAAGGACCTTGAAGCGAATGACAAAGAAATTAATCAAATTTGTTTTGTTCATGAACAAGCGTTATTAAGTCTTTTAGAACACGACGAATCAAAAGAGTTTGTCACTAGAAACAGGAGTCAAATCATAAGCGAGAAATAAATGAAAAGATTTTTAGAAAAAAAGGTTTAGGTATTTTAAAAAGGGGTAAATTTAAACTAACATAATTTTCCCCCTTTTGTACCGTCCGTTAAATCGGGCGGTACTTTTTTTGATTACAGTTTAACAAAGTAAAGACAAAGAATGCTCAGTGTTTGAGATCATCAGTTAGCTGAAAATGAGTTTTTAGCAGTTTAAGAATTTTGAATTCTTGAAAATTTGAGAGGTTATCGATAGGATAAGGGAAGCAAACTAACAATGGGAAAGTAGACGAACTGATCACATTCTCTCATCGTTCGCCTATAGGATAGGAGAATAACATGTGGAATACTAGACTGTTTCAACATATTTACGTTTTTTATTTATTCGTTTTTCTATTGGATGTGATCTACCTCTTTTGGTCAAACGCTTCTCTTTATACAACAATTGGACTATTAGCAATAGTGATGATCGTTATTAATTTCAAAGAAGCGGATCGTGTTTTTAAAATACTTGGCATTATTCTTTTAAGTGCAGGGGGCTTTTTTTATTTTTCAAGCGATATGAGTATCGTTCAGATTCCATCCTTTTTCGCAGGGAATATAGGATTGTTGTTTCTTTTATCCATGCTTCCATGGATGAATAGCGTTGTAAAAGCCGGGAGATATAATAAGATATTGCAAACATTACTCGGGGGCAATGTGAAGAAAATGGGAGATTTATATGTGCGAGGAGAAGCGACCATGGTTTCTCTAGCTGCCTTTTTGAATTTATCGTCCGCAACCATTTCTCAAGATCTTTTAAAAAATCAATTAAAAAAATCCAAAACACACGTCAGAAACCGTTTTATCGCCATGTCGACTTTAAGGGGATATTCTCTAGCGTTACTTTGGAGTCCATTGGAAATTTTACTCGCTACATCAATCTTTATTACAAATGCTAATTACTTAGAGGTGTTACCTTGGATGTTGCTCGTTGCTTTATTAGGCTTTGCGTTTGATTCTATTATTGGAAAAATCACCTTTCGCAACGAAGTGGTAGAAGAGGTTGGTACGCCTACAAAGTTAGGAGCAAGTAGTAAGAAGAAGTTAATGGAATTTATCGTGGCGCTGGTTCTGTTCTTAATGGTTGTCGTTTTTCTAACCAATGTTATTCAGTTCAACTTTTTGTTTGCCGTTACGATCGCCCTTTTTCCCTTTGCGTACATTTGGGCATTATTGTTGAAACGAAAAAGAAGTTTCTTTCAAATTGGCTGGCCCAATTGGAAAAGGCAAACAAACCATTTACATAATTTCATTGTTTTACTGCTAACGCTATCTTTTTTCACAGAAACGTTAAACGCGTCTCCATACCTACGATATTTACAGGACCCCCTTGTGGCACTTGAGGGGCATCAAGTTTACATTATGCTTTTCATCCAGGCTACTTTTTTAATAATGACATTATTAGGCGTTCATCCCATTGCAACAATGGGGATCTTTGGCGGCGTAAGTGAGCTGTTGTTAAGTGCTTTTCCTTCTGTTACGTTAACGATTCTGCTCGCCAGTAGCGCGATCGCAACTGTTCCATCAGCTCCTTATGGCCTTATCGTTACACTAACTTCCGTAGGTTTGAAAATGAATCCTTATAAAATTGTTTTGAAAAACATCTCGTATAGTTTGATGTGTGGTTTTATCGGCGTTTTGATCGCATACTGTACTTTATTTCTTTATTAGAAGGGGAGGTGTAGAATGAAGTTTCAAGAGCAGTTTGTTCAATCCGTTTGTTTTTATTTTAAGGAAGAAGGAAAAGTATGGCTACAGAAATTACCGGAAATCATCCGCTATTGTGAACAAAAATGGTCTCTGAAAATGGAGGATCCTTATCATCTCTCGATCAACTATGTTGCTCCAGCTAAGCTGGAGAGTGGAAAAGAAGTTGTGGTGAAACTATGTATACCAGGAGCAGACTTTCTTGATGAACTGGAATCTTTGCGCTTGTGTAATCACCAAGGGATGGTTAAAGTTAATGCCTTTGATAAAGAAAAAGGCATTATCATTTTAGAAAAATTATCTCCTGGTCACACGCTTGCGACAGTAGAAAACGATGAGCTAGCCTGTCGCGAGGCTGGATTAGTGATGAAAAAGTTATCAATACCTGCTCCAAGTCATACTCGGCTACAAACAACAGCCGTTAGAGAGAAGTTGCTTCGAGATACTGTAATGCAGAATGTGGATGGATATGGACCACTTTCTTCGCATGTCCTTAGGACTTCCCTAAGCCTTTTTACGAAACTGAATCAATCAATCGCTCAGTACAAGTTACTACACGGAGATTTTCATCACTACAATGTGCTTGCTTCAGAGGACACTGACTGGGTTGCGATTGATCCAAAAGGATTATTGGGGGAAACTGAGTATGATTTAATTCAATTTCTTTTAAATAAGCTACCGGAAAAAGACGTCTATGAAGTGACCCAAAAACGAGTAGACATCTTCACTAAGGATCTTAATCTAGATAAAGAGCGGTTGCTACTTTGGGGCTATTGTCATACCGTACTGGCGACCTCATGGACAGTAGAAGGCGATAACTATGATAAGCGTTTTTATCAAATGATTGAGATTTTTGAGAAGTTGTATTTAAAAACGTATGGAAGAGAAATAGGCCAGTATGCAAGGTGAAGTAGTGGTAAATAGATTTAAAAAGCTCAGAGCGGTTTGCTCTGAGCTTTTGTATGGTGAAACTTATCGCTTTTTAGGTTTAAAAGGCCACCAAATGCCATTCCCAAATGATACCACAATAGCAGGAATGAGAAGAGGTAGAACGATTAGACCGTAAAGTAACAATCCAGTAATAACAATTGTAGCAATTTGCATTAAGCTTAGTACACCAGAAGGCATCATTGCACCAAATGTACCTGCTAATATAATTGCAGCAGTGATGACAACCGTACCCATTTTAGCCATGGATCGATGCATGGCTTCCATAATGCCAATCGAAGCTTCTTCATTAAATCGGTCAAGTAGGAAAATTGAATAGTCGACTCCAAGCGCTATGAGCATAACAAAACCAAAGAATGGAACGGCCCACGTTATTCCGTCATAGCCTAGTAGATTAATAAAGATTAATTCAGAAATCGCCATTGATGTAAAGTACGTAAGTAGAAGTGATCCAATCATCACAATCGGCATAATCATGGAGCGGAAAAGGACAGTTAGGATAATAAATAAACCAACAAGCATGATGATAACCGTTCTTGTAAAATCACTCGTTGAAATGTCTGATAAGTCGCTATTAATACTTGAAACCCCGCTATAAGCAACAGTAGCATCTTCAAGTGGTGTTCCGTCGATTGATCGTGAGACGGTCTCTTTTATCTCACGAACGGTTTGAATAGCCTCAGTTGAATAAGGATCTTCTTTTAAGATCACTTCAAGCGTAACAGCCTTTTGTTCATCGAATGCATACCGTTCAATGGCTGGTTCAAACTCTTCATTATCAAGCGTACCTTTTGGAATGAAAACACCCGTGTCTCGAAGTGCGTTCGAATTCCCCATATTGGTTACCAAATCTGCTGCGTCCTGTAAGCCGTTCTTTATTTCATTCAGTCCATCAATTGATGACCCAACACCTTTTGATAGATCCGAAATGCCCCCGCTTAGTTCAGAAACCTGACCTGACTGACCTTGCAGATCGGAAGAGGCACCAGCAAGCCCCTGTTGAATTTGTCCAAGTTGTTGTTGAACTTGACCGAGCTGCTCTGAAGCTGCAGCTACATTTTGTGATTGTTGAAGCCCCTGTGAAATGGAACCAAGCTGATCATTCACTTGCCCTAATCCGTTTACTGCCTCTTCAAGGCCTCCAGCGTTACTATCAGAAGGGATTTGACCGTTAATTTGGTCCAATCCGTTTTGTACTTCTGTTAATCCGCTTTGAACTTCATTTAGTCCACTCGTTGCTTCATTTAGACCATCACCAACCTGGGAAAGTTGTGAATCAACATAGAAATCATCAATAACCTCTCCGGTGGGTCTTGTAATTGATCTAACAGAATCCACGTCTTCATTTTTCTCAATGTTATTGCTGATTGTTTCGATATAAGGAAGCAGTTCTTCAGTTACAATCGCGTCATCTTGCTGAAGAATCACCTTTACAGGAAGCGAATCTCCTTTACCAAAGCCTTCCTCAATCGCATCAAGGCCTTTCACAGATTCATAGTCACTACCAATCTCATTTACAGTATTAAACGACAGCTGATCGTCGTATGTGAAAAGGAGTGGAACCATAATAACAGCAACAACGAGCATCGACCAAATTGGTTTATTTATAGAGAAACGACCGAACTTGGTCCATAGTTTACTATCTTTATGAGACGCTGATTGTTTAGATGGCCAAAACAGTTTATCTTTTAGCAATGCCATAAAGAATGGAACAATTGTAAATAAAACGAGCATTAAGACAGCAATTCCGACAGCAACCCCAACAGCAGATTTAAAGATAGGGAAGTCAGCGAAGCCGATCGCAGCAAAACCAATGAAAACGGCTAATCCACTTATTAATAAAGTACGTCCGGCAGTCTTGTACGTATTTACAATCGCATCTTCAACAGAATGCCCCTCAGCTAATTCTTCTTTATATCTACTCAACAAGAGGATACAGTAGTCTGTGCCAATCCCGAATAAGACGGCAACTAGAAAAATTTGCGTATAATTGGATACAGGAAAACCAATCCAATCGATAAGAAACGCAACAATCGATTGACTAAGGAGATACGTAATACCAACTGCAACTAATGGGATAAAGGGAGTTGTAATGGAACGAAAAACAGCAAGTAATAAAACGAAAATTAAAGCCACAGTTATTATTTCAGTACGCTCAAGACCTTTCTGGGCGCTTTCGTTCACATCGTGATTAATAATCGCTTCTCCAGTGACATATGCCGTTGTGTCATCTGGAATCATGTCTTCCTGAATCCGATTTGCTAGATCATTCACTTCTTCATCTGTGCCGTCCACCGTAATAGGCAATAGAACCGTTTGTTTATTTTCAGAAACGAGTTGTTCTGTTAATTCTTCACTTCCAAAAGGATCGAGCACATTTTTAATGAGGGATCCTTCTCCTTCGAGTTCTTCTGCAATAGAAGAAACCGTCTGTTGCGCTTTATCTTCGACGGGTTGATCATAAGTAAACACAACAGAAATCGTTTCATCTCCCGCACCAGCTTCCTCTAGTAAGTCTGCTGCAATTTTAGAATCAGCGTTTTCTGGTAGTTGAAACGTTCCGGCTTCTTCAGCTTGTTTTGTGAGGTTGGGGGATAAAATAAATAAAACGGCGGTTAACGCAATAAGGGCAATAGCAATTGGCCATTTAAATTTTAAAATTTGTCTCATTTTGCATCTCCTTCTGTTTTTAAAATTGAACTTAACTTGCGAAAGATACGCAAGAATTCATTTATTTCTTCTTCGTGAAAATCATTTAATACGATATTTTCCACATGCTCATAGATAACTTCATTAAATAAAGCAACAACATCATTCCCTTTTTGCGTAAGCGTGATCGCTTTTCCTCTTAAATCCTTTTCTGAATCGACCGTCGTTAAAAGTCCTTTCGCTTCAAGTTTTTTGTAACGGTTGGAAATCGCGCTTTTATGTACACCTTGTAAGGCTGCGAGTTTTCCAGGTGAAATACGACCAGATTTCGAGATGATTTGAAGCATCTGGAGCTGTTCAGAAGAGTATTCTTCAAATAATTGATGTTCGAAAGATCGTATAATGCGCTCAGTTCCATACATAATGACTTCTTCAAAAAGCTCAACGGCTTCACATAATTTTTTATCCATTTCGTTACCTCCACTAGTTTACCGTCTAAACATTATTAGTTTACCCCCTAAACGAAGATGGTTGCAACTATTAAAGGTTATGTAGAAAAGATAGTGAACTTCAACCAAATATTTTGAAGGAGCAGGATTAAAAGGAAAGTCCTGTGAAATAGTAAGAAATAATGAAAATTTACAGAATTTTGGCACAATAAACGTTGCATTAAAATGTTATCAATATTATGATAAAAGAAATAGAGAGACGTTCGCTAAAACGAAAGGGAGGAATGAGGATGAAGAGCACTGGTGTGGTAAGGAAAATTGATGAACTAGGCCGAATTGTCATTCCAAAAGAACTGCGACGTACGTTAGATATTAATGTGAAAGATCCTATTGAAATCTTCACAAGTGAAAACAAGGTCATATTACAGAAGTATCAAGCAGACATGGCCTGTATGATTACAGGTGAAATTCTAGACAATAACCAAACTTTCGGAAATGGTAACATTGTGCTCAGTCAAGAAGGGATGGCTTTACTACAAGAAGAATTGGAAATGAAATTAGGTAAGAAAAGGGAAGAAATGCTAAATGCCGAATAAGCGATCGTTACATCCCCTCCATAATCATGGAAGGGGATTTTTTTGAAGTTAGAAGGTGTAGAAGTGAAAGAAGTCTTTAAGGGCATGTGCGTCATGTTTTCCATGAGAAGAGTTGTTAATTTTACTTGATAAGATAGTGGTACACCGTCAATAACGTAATTTCAACAGTACATCTCGAATGTGGGAATCTTCCATCATTGTGGACCCAAACTTTCGGGTAATTTCTGTTAGCGCAATATCATGATAGAAAAATTCAGTGAAGAAAGTAACGAGTGGTTTTGATTTCGTATGGATCGCTTGCCAATTCGATTCTTCAATTCCAGCAAACAAGATTTCATGATGATCAATGACGACAATTCGACTTCGCTCCAGTTTTTGATGATCTGTGTCTGGTATTAGTGTAGTAACATTTTTAAGGTTAGAATGTATCTTTCCTATTGTATGAATTTCCACAGATATCCCCTCAGCTTCTTTTTCCTCCAGTATAGAAAGGTGTTGCTCAATATCATCCGACCAACCAGAAAAGATAATCGAAGAAGATGATAAATGAAGGAGTTCTGAGACGAGGGAGTGAATGGACTGTTCTTCCTTAAGTGTCCAAACACGATCATCAGCTTTTTTTTCACGAGATTGAATGGTTTTTAATTGGGTTATATTTTCGTTAAAGTCACGCTGAAGTTTCTTAATTGCTGATTCAAGTGGAAGAGGAGCATAGAGCCGTTTTTTTTCTGTTGTTGATTCCAATACCATTCCTTTTTCACTCATACGCCGCAGAACATCATACACTTTAGATCGTGGAACACCTGAACGTTTGACAATGGCAGTGGCGTCGAGAGCCTCATCGATTGTAATAAGTGCTTCATAGACCTGGCTTTCGTATTGCGTAAATCCAAACTGCTGTAACATGTCACTATTCTCCTTGCTTCTACTGGTCATTTCTTTTAATGATAGCACAACCATTTAAGTGGGTAAAAGTAACCTTCATTTTCCTATTGCTTAATCATTTGAAAAGAGTTACCCTTTTAGTGGTAACTTTTTAATGAGGAGTGCGAGGAATAATGAATAAACGCGTGTACTTACTTACCATCGTTTCGTTTGTAGTTGGTATGGTTGAATTAATTATTGGCGGTATTCTTGATCTGGTAGCAGATGATTTAAAGATTAGTCTAGGTAAAACAGGCCTGCTAATTAGTGTTTTCTCCATTGTGTTTGCGATAATGGGGCCAATCCTATTATCGATGACCGCAAAAATAGAACGAAAAAAACTGACGCTCTTATCGCTTGTTATTTTTCTTGTAGGTAATTTCATCGCTGTATTAAGTACAACATTTCCGGTGTTAATGGCAGCAAGGATCATTTCTGCAGCAAGTGGGTCTCTTTTAGTTGTTCTGTGCGTTACGATGGCATCAAACATCGTCAAACAGGAATATCGCGCACGAGCAATCGGTGTTGTTTTTATGGGAATCAGTGCATCACTCGTTTTAGGTGTCCCGATTGGCTTAATGCTAGGAAATGCTTTTGGATGGAAGGCACCATTTATTCTGATTATTGGTCTTACAGTATTAGCAATGGCTGGGGTTGCTTTGTTTATGGAAAAAATCCAGCCAAAACCAGCCATTCCAATTCGTAAGCAAATCAGAACACTTAAGGATAAGCGTATTTTAACTGCTCAATTAACATCTTTTCTGTTTCTAACTGGTCATCTAACACTTTATGGCTACCTCACCCCGTTTTTAAAAACAACGCTTGGATTATCGGGAAATTGGGTAAGTATTGTTTATCTAATCTTTGGAGTAGCAGCTGTTGCTGGAGGAGGATTAGGCGGAGTTGCTTCCGATCGGTTTGGTACAAGGCCAACTATACTAATATCCATTATAGTTTTTGCAGTGGCGATGTTTGTCATCCCTTATACCACGTTCTCTTTCCCGCTTTTTCTTATTATTATGGTGATTTGGAGTATGCTAAGCTGGGGGATCACACCGGCTCAACAAAGTTATTTAATTGAATTGGCACCTGAATCATCTGATATTCAACAAAGTTTAAATAACTCGGCTCTTCATCTCGGTATTGCCCTCGGATCTTCTGTTGGTGCCTATGCTATTGAAAAATACACAGTGGAAATGAACGCAACAGTTGGAGGAATGTTTATACTACTAGCGTTAGCTTCAGCGGTATTTTCTATGACAAGAGATCGTCGGACCGTGTCGTCCCTGTTGAAAAAGCAAGCTAGTTAGTTGCGATAGTAAAAAGGGTTTGAAATAATGGGCATAGATTGTTCGAAAGGAGCGTTTTATGATGAATGTACTCGTTATTGGAGCAAACGGCCAGGTTGGCCAAAATATTGTTAATCTTCTTCATAGCAACAAGGACCATTCCTTGAAAGCAATGGTTCGAAAACAAGAGCAGGCAGATGAATTAGCCAATAGGGGAATTGAATCTGTAGTGGCAAGTCTTGAAGACTCAGTTGAAGTTATTTCTGAAGCTATGAAAGGGAGCGACGCGGTAATTTTTGCCGCAGGTTCAGGTGGGAGTACGGGATCAGATAAAACGCTATTAGTGGATTTAGATGGAGCTGTAAAAACGATAGAAGCTGCTGAAAAGATAGGGGTTAAACGGTATGTTATGATTAGTGCACTTCAGGCGCACAATCGAGAAAATTGGCATGAGTCACTCCTGCCGTACTATGCAGCCAAACATTACGCAGACAAATTGTTAGAAGTGAGTAAATTAGACTATACAATTGTTCGTCCAGGTGGACTATTAAATGAACCAGGAAGAGGGAAGGTATCAATTGCTGAAAACCTCGGTAGCGGGTCAATCTCGCGTGAAGATGTAGCTCAAGTGGTGGTTTCTTCACTTACAAAAGAGAATACGATTCGTCGCTCGTTTGACCTCATTTCAGGAGATGATGAGATTAGTAAAGCGATTGATTCTTTATAAGATAAGAACGGATTCTCCTAAGTGGGGATCCGTTTCCTTACTTTTCTTGTTAGAATAATATGAAATAATATTGAGTTTATAGGAAGAGATCTTTACAATATGTATTGAGTACATAAATCTTTTCATTCAAAAGGAGTCGAACAATGGAAAAAGTATTGATTTTTGGACATAAAAATCCTGACACAGATACGATCACTTCTGCACTTGTTTATGCAGACTTAAAAAGTAAACTAGGTATGGATGTAGAGCCTGTCCGTCTTGGTGCAGTTAATGGTGAAACACAGTATGCATTAGATCAATTCAATGTTGAAGCTCCTCGTATGGTTCAAACGGTTTCTAACGAAGCGAGTACAGTTATTCTTGTTGACCATAATGAACGTCAACAAAGTGCTGAAGACATCGAAAGAGTACGAATTTTAGAAGTAATTGATCATCACCGAATCGCAAACTTTGAGACAGCTGATCCTGTTTATTATCGCGCAGAACCGGTTGGTTGTACGGCGACAATCCTTAACAAGCTATATAAAGAAAACAACATTCAGATTGATAAAAATATAGCGGGTCTTATGCTTTCTGCGATTATCTCTGACTCTCTTCTTTTTAAATCACCAACATGTACGGAGGAGGATATCGCTGCAGCTCGTGAGCTGGCAGGAATTGCAGGCGTTGATGCAGAAACTTACGGTCTTGAAATGCTTAAGGCTGGGGCAGATATGAGCAGCAAAACGCCAGCAGAACTCATTTCACTCGATGCAAAAGAATTTGGAATGGGACCTGCTAAGGTTGAAGTAGCTCAGGTAAATGTTGTTGATACTCTCGATGTACTTGCACGTCAGGACGTGGTGGAAGAAGAGATGAGAAGAACGATTGAAGCAAAAGAGCTCGATCTATTCCTTCTTGTAGTAACAGACATTTTGACAAACAACTCCACAGTTCTTGCATTAGGAAAGCAAGCTGGACAAGTAGAAAAGGCGTTTAACGTAACGTTAATCGAAAATCTGGCAGTACTTGAAGGTGTTGTTTCTCGTAAAAAACAAATTGTACCTGTTTTAACAGAAACGTTTACATCGTAATATACGCTCCAAGCGAGGACAGATTCTATCGGAATCTGTCCTTATTAATAAATAAATGTGTAAAAATTACCCATATAAGGAAACTGATAAAGAGTGAGATTACTTCAATAATTGCTTTTTAATAGGTTCATAATCAAATAGTTTTCCTTCGTAAATGAGGGAGAGCCGTTCGCATTTTCGAAAATCGTCAGGCGTAACAAGGGCTGGGAGCTTATCCCAAAGTTCAATGCCTGATCGATGAAGGACTTCAGCTACGAACTGCGAACAAAAGTAAGAATTACTAAACTCAATAGGTTCATTCATTGAGACACCGAGAACACCAAGAATGTTGTAAAGAAACCGTTGTTTATTTTTAATGAAGATTGTTAGTAACCGCTTCATTTTAATTACATCACGTTCGGTAACATTTAATTCGTAAATCACACATGTTGTGTTTGGATATCGGCGGTATGTTCCTGTGAGGACATTTTCTTTTACAAACCCGCCTTTTAGAGGGTTATTCGGTTTTTTTCTTCCAAAGCTATACATATCATGCAATTGATCATCGAATGCAAGAGAGGCATGATTATATGGAGCTTTGGTATATGTTTTGATCGATTTTGTAAAGAGAGTTCCTGTATCAGAAAGTAAAATGTATACTTTTTGAGTCATAATCGCCTCCTCATTATTTTGACGTTTTCTTTCATTATACATAACATTTCAATCATGGTAAGGAGGTGCCTTTCTGGAAAGTACAGTATGGACTCTGACCGTTATATTGTTTGCTTTGATATGTGCACAGACGATTTTTATTATTGTGAGAAAAAAACAACCTGAAAAGGATTTTACGGGGCTTACAATAAAAGTGAAAACATGGTGGGGGATGTATGGAGTTTTTTGTTTGGCCACATTATTTAACCCAGTCGTTTCTCTGTTTTCGTTAATGGTTCTAAGTTTCTTTGCGCTGAAAGAATACTTCTCTATGATGAAAACAAGAAAAGCTGATCGAAGAATTTTTTTATGGTCATATGTGGCGGTGCCTATTCAATTTTACTGGATATTCATTGATTGGTATGGTATGTTCATCGTTTTTATTCCCGTATACGTTTTCTTATTACTTCCACTGCCTCGTATAGTTGGAAAGGGTACACTCGGATTTCTGAGATCAGTAAGTTCGACGCAATGGGGCTTAATGCTGATGGTTTTTGGTTTAAGTCATCTAGCTTATTTCCAGATTGCTTCTCCTCTATATGGAGCAAATCTCGTTTTGTTCCTAGTTCTTTTAACTCAAATAAATGATGTGGTTCATTATGTGGTATCGCTATATGCAGGAAAGAGAAAAGTTGTACCTTCATCAAATCCTTACATTACGTTAGAAGGTTTTTTCTGTTCGTTACTCACAACAACTGCGTTTGCTTATACACTATTTCCATATTTAACACCGTTTGATTCATTGTTCGGCGTTTTTTGTGGGGTATTAATTAGCGTTGCTGGTTTTCTTGGAAGTTTAACCATCTCAGTTTTGAAACGCGACCTGCTACTAGGAGATAGCAAAAAATCGAAAGCTTTAAAAGAGAGTTATTTGAGTAGGGTAGACAGCCTTGCCTATACTTCGCCTGTTTTCTTTCACGTGATTCGTTACTTTTTCGATTTTATGTAACTATACTCGTGCAATTGTAGCCTAGGATGTACATAACCATAAAAAGACAGCGGAACGACCGCTGTCTTTCACCTCATTATTCACCAAGTAAAGATAGTCCACCATCCACAATAATGGTTTGGCCACGAATCATACTTGCTTCTGGAGTTGTTAAAAAGTAAGTAGTATTGGCCATGTCTGTTGGGTCAACAAGGCGTCCTGCTGGATTTCTTTTCTTAGCTGAATCTAGTAATTCTTCTCGATTCGGGAAGTGTTTCAGTGCGTCTGTATCAACCGCTCCGCCCGACACAGCATTCACGACAATCCCTTTTGGTGATAGCTCAACCGCTAAGTATCGTGTGATTGCTTCAACGGATGCCTTCGATACACCAACGGCAACATAGTTTGGAAGTGCTCGAATAGATCCTAGACTTGAAAGGGCTACAATCGCTCCTCCACCATTTTTCTCCATTATTTTAGCTGCTTCTTGTGCAGCAAATAAATAAGCCTTTGCATTGATGTTTTGTGTCCAGTCCCAATGGCTTTCTTCAATCTCCATAAGCGGTCTTAATACACCTGATGCGGCATTATTAACGAAAACATCTAGTCGGCCAAAGGTTTCTTCTGTTTCATGAAAGAGAGCAGTAATTTGCTTCACCTCACCAACATTTGCTTTAACAATATGTACAGTAATGCCGTATTTTTCTTCTAATTCTCGTTTCGTTTGTTCAGCATCTTTTTTCTTTCTCATAAAGTTAAGTACAAGGTTGTATCCTTCAGAAGCAAATTTCCGAGCAATTGCTTTGCCAATGCCACGTGTGCCTCCTGTTATAAGTGCTACCTTATTCGCCATCTTACGTCACCTCTTTTTTATCTAATCATTCCTATCATACAGGAACATGCATCAAGTGAAAAGTTTCGCAAATGAAAAAGCGGGTAGATTGATCTCGAAATAGCACTCTAAAAAGCTTAAAGATTATCGACACGGACAGTTATGTTATAATTCGAATTAGATAAAGAATTACGAGTAAGTGGGAGGAGAGCGGAGATGAAGTTAAAAGTGTTAAAACCAGTTTTTGCTGAAACTGCTAGTCAACTTGTGAATTCTGCAAGTCGTTTTGAGGAAACGATCTTATTGAAAAAAGAACATTGGGTAGTCGATGCCAAAAGTCTTCTAGGTGTCCTAGCGCTTTCATTACAACCTGATCAGACGCTCGAATTGGATGTTAAAGGTGGTCAGTCATCAGCCGTTAAAGATGCATTCCTTTCACTAGGGTTATTTGAAGAAGCGTGAGCCTTCCATTGGAAGGCTTTTTTAAAGGGGAGAGTCTAATTTTTTTGTTGATTTATTAAACGGTTTCATGCGTTCTAAGAAATTTTTTCAAAAAAACACATCTAAAGTAGACTGAGTAACGTTAGCTATACATAAGCTTTTCTGCCTCTTCAGGCTAGCGTCAGTTTTAATGAAAAGGAGAATGATATGAGAGAACTTAACGATGCCGAGCTGTATGACAAGGTTCAGGCAAAGGATAAAAAAGCTCTCTCGTCTCTTTACGATCGATATGAAAAACTTTTATATTCTTTCTCATACCGAATTGTAAAAGATGGAGGACTTGCTGAAGAAGTGATGCAAGAAGTATTTATTAAGCTATGGAAAGGAAAGGCTCAGTATAGTGAAGAGAAAGGAAAGTTTTCGTCATGGCTACTGACAATGACGAGACATACAGCTATTGATCTCTTACGTAAGCAGTCGAAAGAGCCAGACTTTGAATTAGATGAACGTGACGCATTGCATAGTGATGAAGCATCAGTGGAGGACCAGGTTGAGTGGAAAGAAAGAGGTCAGATACTTCGTACAGCTGTGTCTAAACTAAAAGGTGATCAAAAGAAAATAATTGAAATGTTTTATTTTAAAGGCATGACCCATAAAAAAATTTCGGAAGAGTTCGACCTCCCGCTGGGTACTGTGAAAGGCCGAATTCGGCTAGCGTTAAAACATTTAAAAACCAGTCTCGGTGAGAAAGGAGGGGTCTCAGATGAAAGGAAATTGTGAACAACTGCTCGATTATTTTAATGGAACCTTATCAAACGAAGAAAGAGATCAGTTCGAAGCTCATCTCTTATCATGTGAAGAGTGCAGAGAGGAGTTAAAGGAGCTGGAAGAATTGACAGGTGACCTTCCTTATCTCTCCATCCCGGAAGAGCCGCCTGCCGGAATGAAAGAACGCGTTCTGGCAAGCGTTTTTGAAAGTGATATGGTTGAATCAAATGATATTACAAATGAAAGTCTTTCAGTTGAAGAAAAAAATAACGTAACCGATCTCCAAACAGAGAGAAAGTCAAAACAAAAAAAGTGGGTAGCCCCAGCTTTAGCAGCAGCTCTATTTCTTTCTCTAGCAGGAAATGTTTATACATTCGTAAATGAAGGTGAAGATGAGGCTACACAGCCAGAAGAAATCTCCTCCTTGATCAAAGCGGTTCAATTACAGCCTTCTGAAGCAGAAGCATCGGCAGGCTCTGCTGCTCTAATGAATGAAGATGGAAAAATGAATTTAGTGGTTGAGGTTAACGACGTGGCAGAAACAGAAGGTGATCAAGTGTACCAAGTTTGGTTGCTTGAAGATGATAAGCCTTATCGAGCTGGTTTCTTTACCCCAAATCAAGAAGGTAAAGGTGAAGTTGCCTACCAGGTTGAATATGAGGGAGAGCACGAATGGGATGCTGTTGCAATTACACTGGAGCCGGATAGTAAAAGTGAAACACCTAAAGGAAAAATCGTATTAAGTTCAGGTTTATAATTTCCAAAAAGCAGAGGCGGTCGCCTCTGCTTTTTTATTGAGAAAAATAGGGAAGGAAGGTGTTAATTGATATTCGTAAGAGAATACAACATACGTGGAAACACACAATTGTTTGTAGTAAACACGAACGGGGTATATTATACTAAATTCTTATAAAAATTTGAAAATACTCTCGTTTATGCTTATGATAAAAAACATGTGGTTATTATTTCGAAATATTTTTTAGATCCACATAAACATTAATAGGAGTGGACAAAATGAACAAAGTTACAAAAGTTTTTTGGATTGGAATTGCAATTGCAATGGCTTTTGTCAGTTGGGGTGTGATCTCTCCAGGCAATCTAGACCAGGTTATGACGGTATCTCAAAATTTCTTTTTAGATCAGTTTGGATGGTTTTATCAGCTTGCTGCAACATTCTTTTTAGTATTTGCCATTTATTTAATTTTTAGCAGGTTCGGGCATATCAAGTTAGGAAAAGATACTGATAAGCCTGAATACAGTAGACTTACCTGGTTTGCCATGCTCTTTAGCGCCGGGATGGGAATAGGGCTATTGTTCTTTGGAGTATCAGAACCGATGTCCCACTTTTCTACCCCGCCATATGGTGAAGGAGGAACGGTTGAATCCGCACACCTGGCCCTTCGCTATACATATTTACATTGGGGATTCCATGCATGGGCCATTTACGCTACGATTGCTTTAGCGTTAGCGTATTACAAATTTCGTAAGGGGGCGCCTGGATTAATGAGTGCCACTCTTTATCCACTTATAGGCGATAAAGTGAAAGGTCCGATCGGGATTACGGTTGATGTCGTAGCCGTTTTTGCAACAATATTTGGTGTAGCTGCTTCGTTAGGACTTGGTGCTCAGCAAATCAACGGAGGGTTGAGCTATTTAACTAATATCCCGAATAACTTTACAATACAATTGATTATTATCGCTATTATTACGGTTCTCTTTACAATTTCAGCTGGGACAGGTATTAAAAAAGGAATCAAATATTTAAGTAATGCCAACATGGCTCTTGCTGTCGTCCTTCTTATTCTTTTTGTCATTCTAGGTCCAACAAAATTTGTATTAGATCTTTTTGTGACCACGTTTGGTGAATATGTACAAAACATATTTGCAATGGGAATGAGATTAGCACCGATGAACGCGGAGAATGAATCATGGATTCAGAACTGGACGATCTTTTATTGGGCGTGGTGGATTGCCTGGTCACCGTTTGTAGGAACGTTTATCGCCAGGGTTTCAAAAGGACGGACGATTAGAGAGTTTATGGTCGCTGTTACGGTTGTACCTACGGTTGTTTGTGCATTTTGGTTTGGTATTTTCGGTGGCTCGGGCATATTCTTTGATTTTACACAGGGAACCGATATAGCAGGTCAAAGTCTTGAAACTGGTTTGTTTTATTTATATGAGCAACTTCCTTTGGGAAGCATTTTAACCGTTGTAACGTTATTGTTAATCTCTACCTTCTTTATCACATCAGCTGATTCCGCAACGTTTGTTTTAGGTATGCAAACGACGAATGGAAGCTTAAATCCTCCAAATTTCGTGAAATTCAGCTGGGGTTTCATCTTATCTGCCTCTGCAGTCGTTTTAATGGTGACAGGTGGTCTTGAGAGCATGCAAACGGCGATTATTGTCAGTGCCTTTCCACTAACCATCATCCTTCTATTTACGTGTTGGGGAATGCTTAAATCTTTTAATGAAGAAGTTCCTAGAAAGCAGAAGACTACGGATAAGAAAGTGAAAGCGAAGAAAGATTTAAAAACAGTTTAACGAAAAAGCTTTGAAGAGTTTTCTTCAAAGGTTTTTCTATTACACACTAGTAACAAAAACATAGCCTCCTTATTGATCAAAAAGGGGGCATAGCAAGTGGTCAAGGCGATAAGACCAACTAGCTAAAAGAAGAAAAAAGTAAAGATTCGATACTCATAGTTGGCAGAACGAAAGTATTTTCGATATGATTAACTTATGGTGACTAAAAATAAAAAATCGATTATAAAAAGCTGGTGGGCTCGTTTAGCTGCTGCAGACCCCGGCAGGACAAGGTTACATCAAGCAGCGAGAATTACAATTAGTGTTTTTACATCTGTTATGTTCATGCTATGGTTGACGGCAATACTCGAAATGTCGTTTACACCGGCAATTCTTGCAGGTGTCGTGAGTCTTTTATCATTATTGCTTGTGAATGATGACACAGATAAAAAGAAAAAAATCACTGCGCTTTTGCTAGTTATTTCAAGTATGATCTGGTTAACTGTGCGAACTTATCTTAGTTCAATCCCCTTTATGACAGATGGATTGTTTTTGCTCGTGATCTTTTTTGCTTACTATTTACAGCATTATGGTTTTCGGTATTTTGGTATCTTTATGATTGCCTTTTTATCGATTTATTTTTCTACCCTTTTAAATCTTCAGCCATCTGATTTGGCTGGATTTATTATCGGGATACTGGTAGGTGGCGGGTTTTCTTATCTGTATCATTTTATCCTTTTCAAAAACAAACCGAAAAGACAACTAAGTCGCAGTATGAACTCTTTCCACATCCAAACAAACCTTACGCTTGATCTTGTTCTTGATGCAATTGCAGATCCTACTCCAAATCGCTATCGGGCACTTCTATTAAAACGTGATGTCAAAAAGTTAAATGAATATGCCCAGGTCATTTCTAGCCAATTAACAACGACAGATCCAGGAGAAGTATGGCCAGGTATAGACGCAGAGCAATTAAGAATGTACGTATTCGATGCTGAGATGTTAATTGAAACTCTTTATCCAGCAGTTAAAAGAATGAAAGAACTTCACGCGCTAGAGCATAATGAAGTTAGAAAGCTGCTGTATCAACTGGTAGAATCGGTCCGAGATGCGGAAGTGTTGCGAAGTCATGACATTGTCGGAAACTTAAAGCAAACAGAGAACGTAATAGAAGAGCTTAAAAATCAGTTAATTGAACTGAGGGATTCCGATCATCAAAATAAAGATTGGCTGTGGCTAATTAGAAGGATTGAGTCAATTGCCAATCACCTAGTTGATAGTTCAATCGAACTCGGAGAAAGACGGATAGCAAACATTGAGGAGAAAGAGCGGCTAGAAGAAGCGGAAGAAATAAAGAAAGAGAACGTAAACATAGAAGAAAAGGCGAAACAGCCGAGAGCTGCAACAATAAAAGCTTTACAGGCTATAGTAGCAGGAGCAGTGGCGATTTTTCTAGGATATTTTCTATCGCCCGCTCATCAATACTGGGTTCTTCTCTCTGCTTTTGTTGTTTTGTTAGGTACGGATACCGTAGGAATGACCCTCCAGAAAGCATTTCAAAGATCTCTTGGGACAATTTTTGGTGCCATTGCTGGTTTTGGACTGGCACATCTTCTTGCGGGTCAGGTTATTTTAGAGTTAATTGCGTTGTTCTGCTGCATCTTTATGGCATTTTATTTATTATCCATTTCCTATGCTATGATGATGTTTTGGATGACGATGCTGATCGCGATAATGTACGATTTTATATTGGGTGGTATTACTGAGCAGATACTAATGGCTCGAGTATTTGATACACTTGCAGGAGCATTTATCGGGTTTCTTGCAGCTGCAATTATTTATCCGAAAAGCACTCGTGATAAGGTTGCCAATACAGCTGAAGATTTTTTAACCAAATTAAGTACGTACGTGACTGATTATCTTGAATCTTTTACAGATGGTAAGAAGCACTATGATTTTACCAACCAAGCGTTTGGCATTGACGAACAGATGAGGAAAATAGCAGAAGATGCAAGGCCACTTCGAAATAGACCTGCTATTCTAGCTCGTTCAGGAATTGAGCGTTGGTTGACCGTTCTAACCGCGATTAATTATTTTGCTAAGCATTTGCTTGCTTCTACAAACCGTAACAGTCGTTCGACTATTGTCAAAGGATCAGAAAAAACGCTTCAGCTAGTAAAGGAAGTAATAAAACACAATATTCTTACCTTACTGAAACTTCTAAAAGGTGAGACTGGATTAATTATGTACAATTTAAATAAAGAAAGGGAATATATTGAAGGTCTTTCAGAAAACATTCCTCAAGAAGATCAAGAAGTGAAGAAATTCGTGAATGACTTGTACTATATCTGGAGAATAAACCAGTCGCTTTTAATATTAGGAAAAGAGTTAGGTGTTTCGAAGAAAAGAGAAGCAGCAAGCTATGATTTCTACAAGAATACTCCGGAGAGCTAAGCCCTTCGGAGTATTCTTGTATGTGAAAAATCAAAAAACGACCTTCTAAAGAAGTATTAAAAAAACGATCGCCAGGAGAGCAACAAAACTTCCACCTATCAGAGAAGTTAAACGATATCCACCTTCCTTTTCCCGTATATCCATAAATCGGTCCAGCTGAATCACGATTTGAATGAGAGCAAAAAAGGTGATAAGAACGATTAAAAAAGGTGGTGAAATGAGTTGATAAAGAACAAGGAAAAAAGCTAAAGCTGTTAATAAAATCATTAGGAGGAAAGAAAGGAAGAGTTTATGAATCTCTTTATTAGTATGCTTGCTCAATCGTTTCACACCTTTCCTATTAAATAAACAATAGTAAAAATTATCACCCAAATCACATCGATAAAGTGCCAGTAAAGACTCGCGATAAATAACTTTGGAGCTGTTTCTTGATTTATTCCTTTTAGCCAAAGTTGCACTAATAATAAAGAAATCCAGATGACACCAAATAAGACGTGAAAGCCATGAGTGCCAAGAAGTAGATAGAATGCACCAAGAAAAGCACTAGTAGAAATCTTAGCGCCTTCTTCTACATAAAGAGTGAATTCTCTTATTTCCAACCCAATGAAAGCTAAGCCAAGTAAAATTGTGATAAGAAAGAATAGAAGCGTCAATAACTTCTTAGAAAGGTTTAGAAAATAAACCGCAATTGCGCAAGTAAAACTACTAGTTAGTAAAACAACAGTTGAAAGCATTATTTCATTTAATTTAAATAATTCATTCGGAGTTGGCCCCTGACCTGTTAAGGATTTAACAGCGAGGTAAATGCCGAATAAACAACCAAACACCACAACCTCGGCACCGATAAGGAACCAAAAAGCAAGGATATTCATTTGTGCTTGCTTATGGTTCAGGTGCATTTGAGTGGACATTGTTTCCATTAATCTTCACCCCTCATGTCTTGTACCCTTACCTTCTCCTTAGGAAGATGAATACCGTTTTTCTGTTGAAACGATCGAATACTCATCATAAGAAAAACGATCAACATTCCCGAAAGAGCGACTGGCCATATCTCGAATACGAAACCAAAAGAAGCAATTAGAAAGCCAATTCCCATAAAGAATGGAAGAGAAGTGGAGTTAGGAAGATGAATATCTTCGTATTCACCTATAAAGTTGATATTCTTATTTCCTCTTTCATAAGCATCCCACAGAGGCTCACGACTCTTCACCTCGGGTAGACGTGCGAAGTTATAGGCTGGAGGTGGAGATGGGATTGTCCATTCGAGCGTTCGTCCTCTAGAGAACCAGGGGTCATTTAATACGCGTTTTTTCGTATAACGCGTCGTTATGTAGATATTTATCATGAAAAATAATACGCCAATCCCCATCATAAAAGCACCGCACGTACTAATGAAATTAAGAAAGCCCAATCCATCCCCTTCCGGATACGTGAAAACACGTCGTGGCATTCCCATTAATCCCATAACGTGCATGGGGAAGAAAGTAATATGAAATCCAATGCCAAAAGTCCAAAAGTTCCATTTACCAAGGGTTTCATTCAGTTTTTTTCCAAACATTTTTGGCCACCAATAATAAACACCAGAGAACACTCCGAAAATAGTGGCACCAATGATCACGTAATGAAGGTGAGCAACGACAAAGTAGCTATCGTGGTATTGATAATCCGCTGGAACGGTTCCAAGCATAACACCAGTAACGCCACCGATAACAAAAGTGAAGATGAATCCTAATGCATAGAGCATAGGTGTATCAAAGCGAATCCTACCTCCTCGCATCGTAAATAGCCAGTTAAATATCTTAATTCCAGTAGGAACAGCGATTAGCATCGTTGTAAGGGCAAAAAAGATAGTAATATTCGTATTTAACCCTACTGTGAACATATGATGAACCCACACCATAAAACCGAGAAATCCAATAAGGATAATGGCGAAAACCATAGAAGGATAACCAAAGAGTTTTCGCTTTGAAAAAACACTAATGACGTCGGAAAATATCCCGAAAGCAGGTAGGGCGATGATATAAACTTCAGGGTGACCAAATATCCAGAAAAGGTGCTGCCAGATTAATGGATTGCCTTCCGATGCTGATAAGATAACTGTTCCAAAAAGTCGCTCAAATGTCAGCAATAGTAGAGCAACGGCAAGAGCTGAGAATGCATACACGATGAGGATAGACGTAATGAACATCGACCATGTTGATAAGGGCATTCTCATAAATCGCATGCCGGGCGCTCTCATTTTTATAATCGTAACGATAAAATTGATTCCGCCCATAATTGTTCCGAGTCCAGCAACTTGAAGTCCTATCGGGTAATAACTATTCCCGGGTCCAGGCGTAAACTCTTTCGATGCTAAAGGAGCATACGTTGTCCACCCGGCATTAGGTGAGCCTCCTGCTACAAAACTTGCATTAATCAAAATGCCACCTGAAATGAATAACCACAAACTTAAAGAATTCATAAAAGGAAATGCAACATCCCTCGCACCAATTTGGAGAGGAACAATCACATTCATCAAACCGATTAGTAGAGGAGTAGCGACGAGAAAAATCATCACTGTTCCGTGAGTACTAGTCAATTGGTTAAATCGTTCGCCTTGAAATACCCAGAATTCATTATTAGGGAAAGCAAGCTGCATTCGGATAAGCAATGCTTCAATTCCAGCACGTATAAAAAAGAGAAACGATACAAATAAATACATAATTCCAATTTTTTTATGATCTGTAGAAGTAATCCAACTCCACAGCCATTTCCATTTTGCGTACTTCGTTAAAAAATAAACAGTGGCAATCAGCATAATAGTAAATGAAATATCTGCAAAAATAATATCTGAAGGTAGTGATAAGAGGTAGTCTAAAATCACATTCATCATTTAATCCTCCTGTATATCAGCAACACGCGTCCACTGATTAAATGCTTCTTGTTCAATAACGGTAGTATCAAATGTCATGAGGGCATGATTTGCTCCACAAAGCTCAGCGCACTTTCCGTCATAGACTCCAGTTTCAAGTGGTGTTAGTGTTAACTTGTTTACTTGGTTGGGGAGAACATCTTTTTTTCCACCTAGTTGTGGTAACCAGAAAGAATGAATCACATCTTTCGAATGAAGCGTAAAGACAACCGGCCGATCCACAGGTAGCTTCACTTCATTTTCGAGCGTTATGTCGTGTTCTGGATAATGAAATTTCCATTTGTATTGCTGGGCTGTAACATTGATTTCTAAAGGTTCACGAACGATCTCTGTCTTGTTATCAAGTTGATATGTAGTAGCAAATGTAGGAACTGCCAGGATAGTTAAAATTGCTATCGGTATAACTACCCAGGTAATTTCGAGTTTTTTATTCCCGTTAACTTGAGTGGGAAAGTCGTTTTCTTGTCCAGGAAGCTCGCGATACTTCATTAAAAATCGGGTAAATAAAGTAAAAACAACAAGTAAGACAATGCTCATTAAGGCTAAGCTAAGGTAAAGTAAGTTAAGCTCTGACTGTGCTTCTGAGCCTTTAGGATTCAAAACAGCTATATTAGAACATCCAGAAGCTGAAATGATAACGATTACAAAAAGGGCGTAGCGAAACGTCATTACTTTTTATCTCCTTCCAGTTTTGGATCATTCTGTCTATTCTCAGTACCCAAAATGCAGTTCCATCAAACAGAAGATCTTCTCGTTCGTAAAGCCTTAAGAACCTTTATACAAGTAGATATTTTCGGTGAATTAATTGAAAATAACGAAAAGCGTGAAGTTAAAAAATGAGATAGAATTTGTTTATAAATCGTTGTAAAGGGTAAATGGAAGTGTGTGAGAATGAAAAAAATTAGGATTTACACTAGGAGGAACGATTCATGGTTAACAACAAGACTGTATTTATTACAGGAGCAGCTAGAGGAATTGGATTTGAAATTGGTGAGACATTTGCAGCAAACGGTGCAAAAGTTGTTCTTTCTGATATAAATGAAGAGGGTACAAAGGAAGCTGCCCAAAAACTTCGAGATAAAGGCTATGAAGTTATCGGGATTAAAGCAGACGTTACAAGTGAAGATGAAATCAAACAGGCGATTGATCGTACTGTTGAAGAATACGGTCGCGTAGATGTACTTATTAATAATGCGGGGCTTCAACATGTTGCTGCATTAGAAGATTTTCCAACTGAGAAATTCAGAATGATGCAAGATATTATGCTAACAGCTCCATTTATTGCTACGAAACATGTTTTTCCAATTATGAAGGAACAAGGATTTGGGCGAATTATAAACATGGCATCAATCAATGGAGTAATTGGTTTTGCTGGTAAAGCCGCCTATAACAGCGCGAAACATGGTGTAATTGGTCTTACAAAAGTATCTGCATTAGAAGGTGCAGAGCACGGCATTACAGTAAATGCTATGGCGCCTGGCTATGTGGATACACCACTTGTTAGAGGACAAATGGAAGATTTAGCGAAAGAACGTGGAGTAGAGCTTGAGAAGGTATTGGAAGAAGTTATTTACCCTCTTGTTCCACAAAAACGACTACTTGAAGTGAAAGAGATTGCCGACTACTCAATGTTTATCGCAAGCGATGCAGCGAAGAGTATTACTGGCCAAGCTCTTCTTATTGATGGTGGGTATACAGCTCAATAACGTTCATTAGTAGATCGAAAATGTTAAGCAGCGCCTCTCTTTTTGGAGGCGCTGCTTTTTAGTTTTTACTGAAGGCAATTTGGATACCAATAAAAGCGAGCAGCACTGCTTTCGTGAGATTAAATCTTCTTAACAACGTTAAATTCCCAGTAATATAGCTTGCTAATTTTCCAGAATAAACACTAATCAGACTAAAAATAATAAGTGCTTGAACAATGAACATCAAACCTAACAAAAACATCTGAAAAGTGGGAGAGCCAGCTTGATGGTCAATAAACTGTGGTAGGAGAGCAAGGAAGAACAAAGAAACTTTTGGATTTAAAACATTCATTACAATGCCTTTCTTATATAGAGAAAAATAAGTTCGAGATGGATGATTCTGAAGCATTGACGATTCGTTTCGCTCTTTAAAAGCTTCATAAGCCATGAACAGTAAATAAGCAGCCCCAATTAATTTCACGATAGTGAAGGCAAATGAAGATTGGTAAAGAATCGCGGATAATCCAACAGCTGCAGCAGAAATATGTACGAGAAGCCCTGAACAAAGCCCAAGGGAGGTAGCAATACCTGCTTTTTTATTTTGAGTGATACTTTGAGCTAACACAAATAAATTATCAGGACCTGGCATGATTGTTAAGAGAACAGCAGCTCCTAAGAATGATAAAATGAGTGTAACATCCAACACAAATTCTCCTTTCAGACGGGATCTAATTATTAGTATATAGGAGGGGGGGAAATGTATAAAGGCTCGTTTGAAGGAGCAGCCACCTAATAGTCGAAATTTAGACCACTCTATCTGAAGGGAGAAAACTCTAGAAGATTGGCAAATTGCTTTCCGAGACGTTGTTACTTCATGATATGGAAAAAAGAGACATGCCGGAACTTCTACATATGATCACCCCTTGCAAAGCCACAAGGAGGTGATCCGACATTCGTGCTTTCAATAAGAATCGTATAAATGACACCGGACGATGTATAAATAGAGTTTATCATCGGACATCATTACTCCTTATCCTATGGTCTTAAATAATTCCTGCAAGGACATTCTCACAAGTATAGAGCGGAGGAAAGACAAACATTAGCTAAAATCAGTCCTTCAGGAGATTTCTAGATTGACGAAAAACAAAGATAAAGATTAGAAGAAAAGGGTATCTTTCTTGACAGATTTCTCATTAATGGTATAATTCTGACATCTTTTAGAGTTTTTGGAGGGCTTTTTTCATGCAGCCGATTCTACTTGATTTTCCTAATGAATTTTACACGGATCGTTTACATATACGTTATCCGTTGCCAGGTGATGGCAAAGCAGTGCATAAGTCGATTGATGCCTCGTTAAGCGAACTTAAGCCATATATGCCGTTTGCGCATAATGGTCAGTCAGAAGCCGATGTTGAAGCGAATATTCGAGAATCTCACGCAGCTTTCTTAAAAAGAGAAGACTTACGGCTGCTGCTCTTCCATAAACAATCTGGTAGGTTCATTGGCTCTTCTGGTTTGCATCGCATTGACTGGAACGTTCGTAAGTTTGAAATTGGTTACTGGATTGATTCGAACTATAGTGGAGAGGGATATATGACGGAGGCTGTTCAGGGAATTGTTAGATTTGCGATTCGAGAACTTCGTGCGAAAAGAATTGAAATCCGTTGCAATGCGGAAAATTGGAAAAGTCGAAAGGTCGCAGAACGATGTTTCTTTCAGCTTGAGGCGATTTTAAAAAATAATAGTCAATCAGTAGATAAGAATAAGTTAATCGATACGTATGTTTATGCCATAACGACCGAGTAGCATTTCACCTATGCTAGAGCTAGTGGTGTAATGATGATTTGATCGTTTGGATAATAAAGGAATTGATTTATAAGAAGGAACTAGATTCTGTTATCAAGAAGTAACGATTAACGAAAGACTTTGGCGATGGAGGGGAATAGTGTGATCGAACGAGCGACAATCGAAGAAAGAGATTTTATTTTGTCGAATTCCATTCAATCTGTTAACGAAGGAACGACAAATCCAGGTATCGTAAAAGAAGAGAAAGCACTTGAAATTGTATCTTCCATACTTGATCGAGGCGGTTACCACCTCATTTATCGTGATAAAGGGGAAATTGCTGGTTGGGTACTACTTGGAGAAAACACGGATTACTTTACAGAAAGCAAACATGGTTTCATTTACGATGTATTTGTTTTTCCGAAGTTTCGTGGAAAGGGATACTCTAAGCAGCTTGTGCAAGCGAGTATTGAAAATTTCAAAGAACAGGGATATGAGGAGATTCGTTTGAATGTGTATTCCTCTAACTTCGCTAAATACATTTATAAAGACATTGGTTTTCGAGAACTTCAAACGATCATGGTTTATAAATAGTTGACCACATTCTTTTCATTTATTAAAAGAATGTGAAAAACAACTCATAATCAATCAGCATTCTCCTGGAACTTGCTACACTGTTTTTACAGGAACTTCCCCGGTTCCTGTCCCCCTTAAAATATAAAGTGTGAGCCCCATGCATTTCCCGGCATGGGGCTTTTCCTATGAGTACAAAGAAGGAGAGGGAAAGAATGAACTATATTTTTAAACAAATGAGTGAACAAGATGTAGAGAGAGTCATTTCGTGGGAATACACCGGTGATTACTCATTTTATAATATGGATGAGGATCCTGAAGATTTGTATGAGTTTCGAGAAGAGGCAACTAATAATCCACATTACTGGAGCGTTTATCGCCAGGACCAGCTTATAGGTTTTTTTAGTTACGTTCTTAAATCAGATAACCAAGTTGAAATCGGACTTGGGATGAGTCCAGGTTTGGTAGGGAATGGTCATGGAGATGAGTATTTAAAAGCTGGCATAGAAAAAGCGATTGAATTGTATAGACCATCATCACTCGTTATGTCTGTTGCAGATTTCAATGAGAGGGCAATTAAAGTCTATCATAGAGCAGGGTTTCAAAAAATTGATTCTTTTGAACAACATACAAATGGAGGAGTTTACCCTTTTATTAAGATGCAGAAAGAACTAGATTAGTAGATGAGAGATGAAACACGCTAGAAAAAGGATTGCAATAAATAAAGGATACCGATAGAATGAATCACAATTACATGTTTTTTTCCTTATCGAGAGAGGCGGAGGGACTGGCCCTTTGATGCCCGGCAACCTGATAAACAAGGTGCTAATTCCAGCAGAGCTTTAGCTCTGGAAGATGAGGGAGAGCTCTGTTAAAGACTGAACTCTTCCTATATTGGAAGAGTTTTTTAGTTACATATGAAAAAATGAAAGGTGTGAAGTTTATGAAGAAAGCGGACCGTATTCGGAAAATGAAAGTACCTAAAGCAAACGAAAAGTATGGAGAGCGTCTTCCTCCAGGACAGGTATTAACGGAAAGATTCCCTATTCTCCATGAAGGAGATGTACCAACTTATGATATGACAACGTGGGACTTAAAGGTTTTTGGAAATGTAGCGAGTGAATTCTCTCTTTCCTATGATGAACTTCTTGCATTACCACAGAAAAAGGTGACATGTGACATACACTGCGTTACCCGATGGTCTCGCTTTGATAATACGTTTGAAGGCGTGTTGATGAAGGATTTTATAAAAGAACTCGATATTAAGCCTGAGTCGAATCATGTTATGCTTCATGGAGACCATAATTATACGACAAATATTCACCTTACCGATTTATTAGAAGATCATGTTATGCTTGCTCACTCGATCGACGGAGAGCAGTTAACAGCGAAACACGGATGGCCATTACGTCTAGTCGTTCCACACCTTTATTTTTGGAAAAGTATTAAGTGGATAAGAGGGATTGAATTTATTGAGGCGGACTCACCTGGTTTTTGGGAACAAAATGGTTTTCATAATCATGCTGATCCGTTTAAAGAAGAACGTTTTTCAGGTGAGGATTTAGATATACCTGAAGACGAATGGGAGAAAAAGGATTTTGACTAAATTATTAAAAACCAATGAATACTAGATAATGAGCTTTGCTGTATTTCTACTTTTTTAAAAAATATAATATACTAAAAAAAACAGCAAACCCCCTTTACACCGGGGTTTGCTCTTTTTTTTTACATCGAATAAAATAGAAATCACAAAAAATATAAAAAAAGAATGATCCAAACTGATCTTCTCTCCGTTAGCTAAGTGTAAATCAAAAATTAAGGGGAGTGGATTTGAAAATGAATACGAACAAGAATATGAAAAAGAAAGTAATTGACTGGAAAAAAGGGCTTCTAATTGTTCCACTTAGTTTTTCACTTCTAATACCAACAGCTGGAGCATTCGCTGCTGATCACGAGAAGCAAATGGACAAGCCAACAGTTGAAACCCCAGGAGCTGATCTTCGTGCAGATCTTGGTCATTTACTTAGTGAGCATGCTTATCTTGCAGTTGAAACAATGAGAAAAGGTGCTGAGGGATCTGCCGATTTTGAAGCTTCAGCCGGAGCCTTAAGTGAAAATACAGAAGATCTTACAGCAGCGATTACATCTGTTTACGGTGAAGAAGCTGGTGCTGAATTTAATGAAATCTGGAGTAATCATATCGGATTCTTTGTTGATTACGTGAAGGCAACAGGGAATGAAGATGAAGATGCAAAACAAAAAGCGCTAGATAGCTTAGATGGTTATAAAGAAGATTTCTCCATGTTCCTTGAAAATGCCACTGGTGAACGTCTAGAAGCCGATACGTTATCCGAAGGACTTCAAGCCCACATTAATCAATTGATAGGCGCATTCGATAGCTATGTAGCTGGAGATTATGAAATGGCTTATGAGAAAGAACGTGAGGCTATTGCGCACATGCAAATGGTTGCTAAAGGATTCTCTGGAGCTATTACTGACCAGTTTCCGGATAAATTCGAAAATACAAAAGCCGTAACGCCAGCATCGGATCTTCGTGCAACACTAGGTCACCTTCTATCTGAGCATGCTGGGCTTGCTATGATGACGATGCAAAACGGTATTGACGGATCTAAAGATTTCGATGCTTCTGCTGCTGCATTAAGTGAGAATACGGATGATCTCGCAGCTGCCATTACCTCCGTCTATGGTGAGGAAGCAGGAAATCAATTTAAAGAAATGTGGTCTGGACATATCGGTAACTTTGTCGAGTACGTTCAAGCAACAGGAGCTGAAGATGAAGAAGCAAAAGAAGCAGCGATGAAAGCATTAGAAAATTATCGAGCTGATTTCTCAAGCTTCCTTGAAACAGCTACTGAAGGAAGACTAGAAGCGGGTGCATTATCTGAAGGACTTCAAATGCACGTTACCCAGCTAATTTCTGCTTTTGATAACTACACAATGGAAGATTATGATGCTGCTTATGATTCTGTTCGTGAAGCTTACGCACATATGTATATGCCAGCAAAAGGTTTATCAGGAGCTTTTGTAGATCAATTCCCGGATAAATTCGCTATGGAAGCAATGCCTACTGAGATGCCGAAAACAGGTATGGGTGGAGCTGAACAGCAAATGCCAATCGAATGGATTGTTGCAGCGATTCTTGCAACGATGGCAGCAACCGGTGTGATTGTTCGTAGAAAGATGCAAAACAGTTAAGGTAAAATAAATGACCGGGTAGCCTAACATACCCACTAGAAAAGCAATAGCCATTTGGCTATTGCTTTTCTTCTTGGATCGTAAGATAAACTTAGAAATCTTATTTTAAATGAAGTGGTATTACTAATGCTTAAGATGTAAGGAGCGTTACAGCATCATGTTTTTGAAAAGGGTATAATAATAGGGGGAAATAGATGATGGATGCGTATATAGCACAATCAAGTTCGTCAAATGTGTCTTTCAGTTGCTAGGATAGTTTATACAAGGGGGAAACGAGATGAAGCGAAAGGTTACATTCATCATTGCAACGCTACTTTTTATTGTTGCATGTGGGAATAGTGAATCCAATGAAATGGGTAACAAAGAGGTATTGTCAAAGGAGTGGGATGAAATCGTAACCTCCTCTAAGGGAACAGAGGTTAATCTCTTTATGTGGGGAGGAGATGAAGGGATTAATCAATACATTGATAAATGGGCTGCCCCACGATTAAAAGAAGAACACAATATTACTCTTAACCGTCAACCGATGAATACTGAAGAATTTATGCAAAAGCTTTTGACAGAGAAAAAAGCGAACAAAAATGAGGGTACGATTGATGTCATATGGATTAATGGCTCAAACTTTAAAAATGCTAAGAATGCAGATTTATTACTAGGTTCTTTCTCAAAGAAATTGCCTCATTTTCAAGAATATATTGGAACTCAGGACCAAAATGCTAACTATGACCAGGGAACGGAGATTAATGGTTTAGAAGCTCCATGGGGAAATGTTCAATTTGTTTTTCATTACGATTCAAGTAAAGTCGACATACCTCCTAGTACACTTGGTGAATTAAAACAGTGGATTCACGATAATCCTGGGATGTTTACGTATCCTAACGTTTCTGATTTTACGGGCAATACATTTGTGAAGCACCTTCTCATGAAGGGGGCAGGTGAAGAGTCAAGTCTTCTATCTAAGGGGTTTGACAAAAAAGTTATTCAAGACTCTGAGGAGTACGTCTGGAACTACCTTAATGATATTAAGTCTGACCTTTGGCGTAATGGTGAAACATACCCTGAATCATTAACCAAACTTGATACGCTTTATAGTCAGGGCGAAATCTTAATGACGATGGGCTTTAATGAAGCAAGAGGTGAAAGTTTAATTGAGAATGGAACGTTCCCTGATAGTACGAAGTCATTTGTTCTAAAAGATCCTGGCTCGATTTCAAATACACATTATCTCAGTATTCCATTTAATAGCCCAAATCCAGAAGGAGCTATGACGGTTATTAATTTTTTGGAGTCGCCAGAAGCTCAAATAGCTAAAATGGATCCTAAGATGTGGGGAGAAGGAACGGTTTTGAATTTCGATAAATTGAGTGAAGAGGACCAGCAAATGATTGAAACTCTTAATCGAGGAGAAAGTGTTCTTTCAACAGAAGCCTTAAACGAGTATAAGCTACCAGACATAGATACAGGTTACACGGAGTGGATTAATAATGAATGGGCGAATCGGATTGTTGAGCAATAACTGGAAAATAAGTTTATATTTATTACCTGCGTTTGCGATCACATTGTTACTGGTAGGGTATGGAACGTGGTCAGCGGTAGCTCAAAGTTTTCAAACAATAGACGGAGAGTGGACGATCGCAACATACGCAGAACTTTTTAGTAGTGATGCTTTTTTCCATTCTCTTAAATTAACATTTCGAGTTGCTATTCTGTCAACCTTACTATCGTTAGTGATAGGATTAGTAATGACAAGAATGTTATATGAATTATTTAAAGTTTCAACGTGGAAGCTACTTGTATGGATACCAATGTTAATCCCGCATTTTGTTGCAGGTTATTTAGTGTTCCTGTTCCTTTCACAAAGCGGACTGCTTTCTTCTCTGCTTTATCAAATAGGGGCATTAGAAAATCGAGCAAACTTTCCAGTTCTTGTTCAAGAGGAATTTGGAATCGGGATCATTTTAACATATGTATGGAAGGAAGTTCCTTTTGTCATTCTCATGCTTTTGCCTGTTTACTATGAGATCGATCACCGCTATTCAGAAGTTGTTCGTACGCTGGGTGGAAGTAATTGGGATGCTTTTAAAACAGTTGAATTACCATGGTTACTTCCCGTACTCATTGAAACTTCAGTAATATTAGTTGCATTTGTCGCTTCGGCGTTTGAAATTCCATACTTATTAGGAGTCACACGACCAGAAATGCTTCCGGTCAGAGCGTATGAATGGTTCTATAATGGCGATTGGAGCAAGCGCCCACTTGCTTTTTCAGCTATGATTCTTCCGGGTGTGATCGCCCTTCTTCTTGCGACCCTTTCCATCGGAGCTGTGCAAAAACATAGGCTTAGAATGATAAAGGGGAGAAGCAGATGAGGTTATTTTTGAAGGGTTTAGGGAAAAGGGAGTTAGCAACTAGTTTTATGCTTATTTTGTTTATCATATTATTCATCCTCCCCTTTGTAACAATAGGGTTGAAAAGCGTTTCTGTAGGATGGAGATGGCCAGCGTTATTACCAAGCGGACTAAGTTTAGATGCATGGCGGAGTATTATGAAAGACCCTAAATTAATCGAATCACTTGTTACAACGTTCAAGGTTGCGTTTTTAGTTGTATTATTAAATCTACTTCTTGCTATACCAGCAGCAAGGGCGCTCTCTCACTATATGTTCAAAGGGAAATCAATTATTGAAGGACTGTTGCTATCTCCTATTTTAATCCCAGGCATTTTACTTGCAATGGGACTTCAATTTACAATGATACAATTTGGTATAGCTGATAAGGTGATAGGCGTTGTCTTTGTGCATTTGATTCCTACACTACCTTATGCGATTCGTGTCATGAGGGCAGGGTATGAGAGGATGGGAAGTAGTCTATATGAGCAAGCATCTGTACTAGGAGCGGGCCTATTCACGCGTTTTTTTACAATTGCACTACCTTTATTACTACCAAGTATTAGAAGCTTAATGCTTTTAACTTTTGTTATATCGTTAGGACAATATGCGCTAACAGCTATTATTGGTGGAGGTACAGTGATTACCCTCCCAATGTTATATTACCCTTATTTTTCGAGTTCGAATGATGCAGTTATTGCAGGATTTTCAATTCTTTTTGCTTTGCTTCCCCTGCTATTTATTGGTTTTGTGGAAGTTATGATGAGGCTGGTTATTCGAGCTGTTAATCGCGTTTGAAAGGAAGATTGTTTTGAACCAGCTATTGCAATGCAGAAATATTTATAAGAAATTTTCAAATACATCCATTTTGCAAAACCTTTCGTTTCATCTTGAAGAAGGTGAGCATTTTACAGTTGTTGGGCCTTCAGGGTGTGGTAAGAGTACACTCCTCAGGTGTCTTGCTGGTTTAGAAAGTCTAGATGAAGGAGACATTTACTTAAGAGAAAAGTCAATAGTGAGACTGAGACCAGAAAATCGATCGGTGGTCTTGATGTTTCAGGATTCGTTATTGTTTCCTCATTTAACTGTATTAGAAAACGTAACTTATGGTTTGAAAAGAAAAAAAGTATCAAAAACCGAGCGTGTGAGGCAAGCTGAACGAATGTTAAAAAAAGTGAAGCTGTTTAAATGGAAAGATGCCTTTCCGCATGAGTTATCAGGTGGTCAAAAACAGAGAGTATCACTTGCGAGAGCACTAGTGCTGAAACCAGATCTACTTTTATTAGATGAGCCCTTTAGCTCACTTGACGCTACACTACGAGAATCACTTCGTGGTGAGGTGAAAGATTTATTAAGAGAGGAAGGCATCACTTCACTATTTATCACTCATGACCGTGACGAAGCGATCGAAATGGGCGATAGACTTGCGGTTATGTTTGAGGGCAGATTCATCCAAATTGGTCATCCTTATGATGTTGTCACAAATCCTTCATCTATGGAGAGTGCTAAAATTATTGGAGAAGGTTTGGCTCTAGAAGAAGGGTTTATTCCTATTAGTAAATTAAAAGCTATTCCAGTTCAAGATAAACCTAGTATCCAGGATTTCACTTTTGTCTCAGGAAAGGTAAGCGCGATTACAGTGAAAAACAACATAGAATGCTATCGTATCTCATGGGAACTGGGAAGTGTTCTTGCCATGTCAGATAATCGTTTAGTTGTTGGCCAAGAAGTGCTGTTAAGTGCTAAGAGGGAAGAAATGAAAAAATATTCTACTCAGAAAGATCAGTGGGGACTTGCCCAATGACAAGTAAAACAATTTTAAAAGGATTAGCATTAACGGCACTGATCATTGTTATTTATTTACTAAATCAATATGTATTTGATTTTAGACCTTCTCACATTCGTAGTTGGATTTCCTCATTCGGCTTTTATGCCCCATTAATTTTCCTGCTTATTTGTATTGGTCGTCCCTTTGTTCTCTTTCCTACATCGATCATTTCAATCAGTGGTGGATTAGTATTTGGCCCCCTGCTTGGCACAGTTCTTGCTGTGGTAGGTGGTTCCATAGGAGCTCTTCTTTTCTTTTCGTTAGCAAGAAAGTTAGGGATGAACATTCTACCGAAATCTTGGAAGCGGAGGGGAGAAAACCTGGAGAAACGATTATCGGAAAAGGGTTTTCTTTATGTCCTGTTGTTGCGTCTCGTCCCTTTTCTCCATTTTGATTTAGTTAGCTATGTTTGTGGGGTTTCTAATGTGAATCGAAGGAAATACTATTTAGCAACACTGCTTGGGATGCTACCAGGCGCCATTGCGTTGAATTTTCTTGGCGCAAGTTTTTTATCAAATAATATTTCATCGGTCATTATTGCTGCTGCAGTATTGCTTCTATTACTACTCGTAAGTCTATATATTCGCAGAAAAGCATTCGGACCTTCTGTTGAAGAAGAACTGAAATAAGGACGGTGCTGTCATGCTTGACACTCATGCAAGAAAATATGTTCAGCCTTTAATGGATCGCACTTCAGATTCGCTACTTCGTATAGGTTTATCGGCTAATCAAGTAACGGTCATCTCATTCATTATTGGTATTTCATCTGGTATATTTATTTACCTTGATTATTATGTTTGTGCGGTTATCGTTTTATGGGCTTCAGGTTTTCTTGATGCTGTGGACGGAACAATGGCTCGGAAAACAAAGCCATCTGCTTTTGGCACCGTATTGGATGTGAGTTTTGATCGAGTAGTTGAAATTAGTGTCATATTAGGTCTTGCTTTTCAATTTCCTGAAGCAATGTGGGCACTGTTATTATTAAGCACTTCCATCATTTTTGCCATGACAATCTTCCTTACAGTAGGGGCTGTGTCAGAGAAAAAAGGGATCAAATCATTCTATTATCAAGCTGGGGCTGCGGAGAGGACAGAAGGTTTTATTCTATTTACAGCAATGATTTTGTTTCACAATTTTTTAGTTGTTTTAACACTAGCGTTTGTAGCAATTGAATTATTTACTGCTTTTCAAAGACTAGCAGAAGCAAAAAGGATACTAGGATAGAGGAGATGGAACAAATGAAAGAATATGATCTAATTGTAATAGGCGGAGGCTCTGGTGGACTTACTGCTGCATCTGGTGCAGCTAATATGGGAGCAAATGTGGCTTTAATTGATGATCAACCAGGTTTAGGTGGAGATTGTCTTCATTTTGGATGTGTTCCCTCAAAGGCCTTTATTACAGCAGCTAAAGAAGTTCATGCTATCTATAAAGGCGCAAAAGAGTTTGGACTTACGGTCAGTGGTGAAGTGCTTTTTAGTCGTGCGATCGATCGTGTGAAAGAAGCGATCCATGAAATTCAAGAAATTGATAGCGATGAGCGCTTTGAGAAATTAGGGGTAGACATTTACCGAGGCAAAGGTGCATTTAAAGATAGTCATACTGTTCTCATTGATGGAGAGAACCCTATCAAAGGAAAGCGAATCGTGATTTCCACAGGGTCAAGCCCGAAAGTCCCTCCAATTGACGGAGTGGAACATGTTTCTTATCTGACGAATGAATCGATTTTCAATTTAGATCACTTACCTGAAAGTATCGTTTTTATAGGTGGGGGTCCTGTGGGACTTGAACTTGCTCAATCTCTCTCAAGATTTGGCACCAATGTAACCATACTTGAAACTTCTGAGACCATTCTGAAAAAAGAAGATCATGATATCATTCCAATTGCTACAAAGGAATTGGAAAAAGAGCTTTCATTTGTATTTAATGCAGAAGTAAAAGGAATTAAAGAGGAAAATGGGAATAAAGTTGTGACGTATGTTGAAAATGGCGAAGAGAAGATGATCCAATCAGAAATGATTATGATGTCAACGGGTAGAAAGCCTAATACAGATAAATTAAATTTAAAAGCAGCTTCAGTAGATGAGGACAATGGATTTATTACAGTTAACGCGACATTACAATCAAGCCAATCTCATATCTATGCAATCGGAGATGTGAATGGCGCCTTTCCGTTTACACATGGAGCTGGTATGGAAGGAAAGCTTATCGTACAAAACGCGGTGTTTGGATTAAAGAGAAAAGTAAGCTATGAGAACGTTCCATGGGTTACTTATATTGATCCTGAGGTGTTCCATCTTGGGATGACTGAAAAGGAAGCGAAAGAGAAACATGGCGATCAAATTCGTGTTTTCAAGGTTGGTACAGAAGATGTGGATCGTTTTATAGCTGAGCGCAAAAAAAATGGACTTCTAAAAGTAATAACAGACATGAAGGGGCATATTCTAGGTGCTCATGCTGTTGGGGAAGATGCTGGTAGCTGGATGCAGGAAATTGTGTTTGCAAAAGAACATGGCCATAAAATTGGAGACATTTCTACAGTTATTCATCCATATCCAACGAAAGGTGCTATCCTAAATCAAGCAGCTGATTTATTTTGGAGAGAAAAATTATTTGATGGTTGGCTGCCTAAGGTATCAGAAAAATACATTAAATGGGTTCGATAAGGAATCAGAGGACAGAGGAGGAGAAGTTTGAAAAAGCTGTTGTTAATTGGAGCAGGACATGCTCATCTTTACATCATGAGGAAGCTTAAGGAAGAAAAAGGAGAGCATGATGTGACAATCATTTCTCCTTCTGAGTATCAATATTATTCTGGAATGTTCTCGGGCTATCTCGAGGGTCTGTATAACAAAGAAGACATGCGTATACATATTCCTACACTAGCAAAGGCTGCAGGCATTCATTTTACAGAGGGTGCAGCATTATCGATTGATGCGAAAGCGAAAGTTGTGTTAACCGAAAAAGGCGATATTCTCTCATATGATGTTCTTTCCGTTGATATCGGTTCATTAACAGCCGGAATCGATGTCCCTGGTGCAAGGAAGCATGCTCTACGCATAAAACCCAACTATCGTATAGAAGAAGTAGCGAGAGCAATGCAGGAGGCAAAAAACCCCGTCGTTGTAGGAGGGGGTGCTGCGGGAGTTGAAATGGCTTTATCTCTATCCGCAAGACGAAAACTTGAGGATAAGAAACCCGTTTCAATCATTTCTCATTCGCCCTTGTTAGAAAATGCTTCTGCTAAGGCACAGGAAGAAATTAAGCAAATAATTCAAGATAAAAATTTGCCACTTTATTTGAAAGAAAAAGTGGCAAACGTCACGTCTAGTCACATTATCACCTCAACTGGTAGCCAAATTGCTTATGATGAAGTATTATGGTTAACTGGCCCAAAAGCTCCCGGTTTATTTCAAACTTCTCAATTACCTGTTGATCAAGAGGGTTACTTACTTGTAGAAGATACATTACAAGTAAAGGAGTATCCTGCCATTTTTGCAGCGGGAGATTGTGCTTCAATCCGGCAGTATCCGGGTCTTCCTAAAGCGGGTGTTGTAGCCGTTCGACAATCCGAGATCCTTTGGGAGAATATTAAGGGATTCATGAAAGAAGCGAATGGTCGGCGTTTCCAACCTAAAAATACTTACTTGTCGATCCTTTCTACTGGTCAGAAAAAGGGATTACTGATATATGGGAGAATCGTGCTTCATCATCCTCTCTCATGGAAATTAAAAAATCGAATTGATCAAAAGTTTATGAACACATACAAGGTGAATGGGTAAGTAAATACCGTTATCCCTTTTTTCTCGCAATGAAAAAGACTGTCAAAACCCCTCTTTCTTTAAGAAAGAGGGGTTTTTATGTGGAAATATCATAATTGGTCTTTGCATTAATTCATACAAAAAGACCGCGACTTTATAAGTGGGCATGAGAAAACACTGTCGGATTTTAGTGTTGAAAAGAAAGGGGTTGACGACACGATTACTAGCGAAAGATGACAAATGAGAATCGTTTTTCAATCTTTATGGCATGTCGATTACGCGTTATTTGAGAAAAGTCCTTCTTTGTACTGGTATCATAATGGAATAAAAAGAAGGTTTAGGGAATTCGTCATAGTCGTGTTACTAAAGTAATCATCGCTGCTTCCATAGTCCTTAACCGCTAAAGGCTATTTAAAAACGATATCGCCCGTCAAAATACTACATACACCTAGGACAATCATCATTTTTTTATATTAAAAGTACTTTGAGAGAATTGAATCATTTTCTGAAAATTTAGTCATTTTTGTTTGGGTTGTGACAAATCCTGGTATAGCATATTAAGTGAACCCGGCAATACAAAAGGAGGGCAGAGTGTAAATACAAAACTAATAATGAGGGAGGAAGAAATTTGAGAAAACGAAGCAAACGTAAAATCGTAGCTCTTTTTGCTTGTTTTATTCTCCTCATCACGAGCTTCATACAACCAGCGATGCAAGCGAACGCGAAAAGTGATTCTTCTGTATCCATGAATGATGAAGTGAAACGCGTTGATCAGAAGGTAGCGAAAGCATTTGAGAAGAACGAAAAAGTAACGTTCTTGATTAAATTTGCAGAACAAGCTGATACGACAAAAGTTGCGAAAGAAGCTGAAGAAAAGGCTAAGAAAAACAACTTAACTTCCTTTCAAGCTGAAATCACTAAGCGATCAGCTGTTGTTAATGCGTTAAGAGCTACGTCTATTGAAACACAACACTCTGTGTCCACATACTTAGAACAACAAGAGAAAAAAGGCAATGCAGAAGACATAAAATCATTTTACATCGTAAACGGTATGGCAGTAACAGCAACAAAAAAAGTAATGAATCAGTTAGCATCGTTTCCTGAAGTGGATAAAATACTTCCTAACGAAATCAGGCAGATTCAGCCAATTCCAGATAAAACGAAAACTAAGGCTAAAACGACTGCAGATACGAACTCAATTGAGTGGAATATTGATCGAGTAGGTGCTCCTGAAGTATGGGATATGGGAATTGATGGGGCAGGGACGGTGATCGCTAACATTGATACCGGTGTTCAGTGGGATCATCCCGCTCTTATGGAACAGTATCGAGGATATAGTTCTGAAGGAGTAGATCATGAATTTAACTGGTTTGACGCTGTAAGCGGAGAAGCCGCCCCATATGATGATCTCGCACATGGGACTCATACAATGGGAACTATGGTTGGCGCTGAACCGGATGGTTCGAATGAGATTGGCGTCGCTCCTGGGGCAAAATGGATAGCGGTAAAAGCTTTTAGCGAAGACGGTGGAACAGATATCGATCTTCTTGAAGCAGGAGAATGGATTATTGCTCCTAAGGATGCAGAAGGCAATCCACACCCTGAGAAGGCTCCTGATGTCGTGAACAATTCTTGGGGAGGCGGACCTGGGCTTGACGAATGGTATCGCCCAATGGTTCAAAATTGGCGAAATGCAGATATATTTCCATAATTTTCCGCGGGTAATACAACACTATTTAATCCCGGAGGTCCGGAGTCAATCGCAACACCAGCAAATTATCCTGAGTCATTTGCTACGGGAGCTACAGATATCAATGATGCTCTTGGGAGTTTCTCTCTACAGGGACCATCCCCATATGATGAAATAAAACCTGACGTTTCAGCTCCTGGAGTTAATATCCGTTCTGCGGTACCAGGGAGTAGCTATGAAGGAGGGTGGAATGGTACGTCGATGGCTGGGCCCCACGTATCAGCGATCGCGGCTCTCCTTCGTCAAGCAGATCCATCGTTGACGGTTGATGATATAGAAGACATCTTTTTAAACACCGTCACACCACTTACAGACGATGAATTCCCAGATTCTCCGAATAATGGTTACGGTTATGGATTAGTGAATGCATTTGACGCTGTTTCTTCTGTTATGAGTGGGCTCGGTACATTAGAGGGTGATGTAATGAAAGAAGGAAGCGATGAAGAAGAGCCTACGTATCAACACGATGCTCCTGCAGAGGCTTATGCTCAGATGGACTTTCCTCTTACCGTCACAGCGACAGATAATGTGAGCGTAACGAGTGTAGAGCTTGAATATGCTCATAACGGAGAGTGGACGTCAACTGAAGCAACAAGAATTGATGGGAACTATCTTTCTGGATCCTATCAAGCTATTATTCCAGGTGACGCCGTCAGTGAACCTTCCGTTAGTTACAGGTTTAAAATCGAAGACTATGGTGGACATGTTGTCACAACGGATGAATATCAGGTAGAAATTATCCCTGGTATTTCAACAGGATACGAAACGGACTTTGAATCAGAGCCAGCTGGATGGATGAGCTGGGGAGAAAATAATTCATGGGAGTGGGGGACGCCAACGGTTGGTCCTGAAGCTTACTCTGGAGAAAAGGTTTATGGAACCAACCTTGATGGAGCATATGACAACAGTGCTAACATGACGCTGATGATGCCTCCTATCGATTTACCAGAAGGTGAAGCTTATCTTCAATTCAATCAATGGTATGAACTAGAAAGAAACTATGATTATGGTCATCTCTTCGTTTCAACCGATCAGGAAAATTGGGAAGCTCTTGCGGAGTATAATAATCTTTCTGATGAATGGGTGAGTGAAGAGGTGGATTTATCAGCCTATGAAAATCAGCGGATTTATTTAGCTTTTCACGTCGAGACGGATGGTAGCGTGATGAAGCAGGGCTGGTATATTGACGATGTAAGTTTATCAGCAGAGCCGATGGAAGTCGCCGCTAAGAAAAAGAGCGCGAAAGTTTCTATTCAGCCTGAAGAAAAATCTGCTAGTGCCAAAGCGAAAGAAAAAGTCAATCCTGACAAGTTAAAACCTTCACCGCTTGTTGTAAATCCAGTTCAAGAGAAACCATCACCTACGCCTCAAGCTCTGCCGCTTCAAGCAGAAGTTTCTATTCTTGAGACAGGGCGCTCTGCAACAACGAACTTGGAAGATGGGAGCTATTCCATGACTCATGCAGCAGGGGACTACACAGCTATTGCAGAAGCATATGGCTACCAGTCAGAGACTCAGGAAGTGACGATCGTAGATGATGAAGTGACAGAAGCTGACTTCACATTAGAAGCGATACCAGAGGGAGAAATCGAAGGAACAGTCACGAATAGTGAAACAGGAGAGCCAATCCAAGATGCAACTGTTTTATTAGTAGAAGATGCTGCTATAGCACCTGTTCAAACTGATGAAGAAGGACATTATTCAGTAACAGGTTATGAAGGGGAGTATACGTTAAAAGTTCTTGCGGCTGGTTACTATAGCGAAACATTTAACGTCGCTGTGGAAGCGAACGAGACCGTTGTACAGAATGCTGATCTTTCCCCATTCATCGGATATGCAGGGGAAATCGGGTATGACGATGGTACTGCTGAGAACGCAAGAGCGTTCTATGATGCTGGGAACGGTTGGGCTGTGAAAATGTCGCTAGCAGAAGGTCAAGAACGTGCGCTTGTGACTGGAGGGTTATTTAGATTCTGGAATACGGAATGGCCAAATCCAGGCGGCACAAATTTTAAAGTCGAAATTCATGATGCATCAGGTCCGGATGGAGCACCAGGTAAGAAACTCGCTGGTCCAATTGACGCGACTGCTCTTCGAAATGGCGAATGGACGATGGTTGATCTGTCTGATCAAGGAGTGATCGTAGAAGGTGATTTTTATCTCACTTATATTCAAGCGGATGCCAATCCAAATGCTCCGGGTCTTGCAACAGATGAAGACGGGGAATATGTCGACCGAAGCTTTCAATATGTTAGCGGCGCATGGTCTAAGGCTCCTGAAGAGGAAGGGAACTATATGATCCGTGCAGTCGTTGATTATGAACTAACAGCACCAATGATTACATCTCCAAAAGACGGTTCGTATACAAACAAGAATAGCATTGAAGTTGACGGTGAGACGGCACCAATGACAGACGTTCATGTTATGAAAAATGGCGAAGAAGAAGCTGTCACAACTTCTAATGAAGAAGGTAATTTTACAACAGAAATCCAATTGAGCGATGGTGAAAATCAGTTAACAGCTCGTGCATCGACTGATCGTGGGATGACGGGAGAATCTGATGCTGTTATGGTCACTTTAGATCAAACGAAACCGGAATTAACGATCACATCTCCTAAAGATGACTGGAAAACAAATAAAGGATCAGTAACAGTTAAAGGTGACGTTCATGATGAAAATCTTGCTTGGGTAAAGGTTAACGGAACGAAAGCGAAAGTAGAAGATGGTGTATTCTCACATCGGATGCTGCTCGAGCAAGGTGAGAACATTATAAAAGTAGTGGCGAAAGACAAAGCAGGAAATAAAACGAAAAAGTCGATCAAAGTTTATTCCCAGCAAGAAGAATTGGTCATTAATCAATTAAAACCAGATCAAAATAAAGATCTTCAAGCAGGAGAATCAGTGAAAATTGAATTCGATAGCGCTCCAGGAATAAAGGCTACTTTCTCAATTCGTATGCCGCTAGTGAATCCAACGATGATGCCTTCAAGTATGACTGAATTTCCAATGATGGAAGTATCAGAAGGGCATTATGTCGGTTACTGGACAGCTACTTCGAATGTGGTGGCTGAAGGTGCTGAGATCGAAGTGAAAGTGAAAGATTCTTTTGGCAACGAGACACGAAAAACAGCGGAAGGATTACTAAATATCAATACGAAAGAATAGTTTAAACCATCGAAAAAGCAGGCAGTCGAAATAGACAGCCTGCTTTTTTGATTTGTCCAGTATCTTTAAGCAACGTATAAACATATTATCCGTGAGAGGGGGCGTTTTTATTATCATTACAAATAAAATAAAGTTCAAATTAATTGTCAAATGTGGATTTGCAACTTCAAATGTGCAAAGATATTGTAAAGACGTTTATAATGGAGAAGAAGCAAATTGCTGAAAAGGAAATGATGATATGGCTTTACGATATGCTCTTCTTGGATTACTTACAAAGAAACCATCAACCGGTTATGAGCTAACACAACAATTTAAAGAAACGATGATCCATTTTTGGTCTGCGCATCATACCCAAATTTATCGAGAACTTGGTAAGATGGAGAAAGAGAAGCTAGTAAGCTTTGAAATTGTTCCGCAGTTAGATCTTCCAGATAAAAAGATCTATTCAATTGAAGATAAAGGGTACCGTCTTCTCATTGAATGGCTTGCTCATCATACTGTAGACCCACCTAAAATGAAAAACGAACAATTGATGCGTGTTTCTTTATTTCACCTTATTCCAAAAGAAGAAGCGATCCAATTTCTAAAAGAGAGTAAAGAGCATCATCAAATGGTGCTTGAGCATATGAACAGCTGGAAAGAAGAAAATGCAGTTGATCATAGAATAGAGAAAGATCGACTGGGGGAATATCTAACGCTTGAATACGGTAGACGTCAGATGAAAACCTGGATTGAGTGGTGTGACTGGGCTATTAAGTTTATAGACGTTATTATAGAAGATAGTGGAGAGGAGAGATAACATGAGAGTGACATTCACAGATCAAGCGATCGAGAAATTAGAACATGATTCTGAGGGTTATATGAAGTTACATTATGACATCGAAGATTGCGGGTGTGTAGTGAACGGGGTTACGCAATTAGTAAATGATTCCGCTCAGGGTGATTTTAATATGACGCTTGAATCAAATTTTAGACCTGTATTGATTCAGAAACAATATAAAGTGTTTTTTGATAAAGAAATGAAAATTGATTTCCTTCCGAAACACCAGTGTTTTATGCTTAAGAGCGATAGTGAAATCATTAACCCGAGAATGCGGTATATAAACAAAGGATAACGATTAGGGGGATTTACTAGAGTGACGTTTTTGATGTATTTTGTTATTTTTTTCGTAGTATTTATGGCCGTAAAGGGAGTATTGAATCTATTTAAAGGTCAAAAGATGGATCGAATTACGGTTATCGGTGGACTAATTCTAGCTCTAATCTATAGTATTATTTTAACTATAGTTAAAGGGTGAAATAAGCACACTTCTGTGTGCTTATTTTTTTGGTTTACCATAATATTTATATGTCTACTTTATAGAACCTTCCTTTTCTTTATTATATAACGTTCGGTAAGGTGTTAGGATGGATCTAGATAGGTGAGGCTCAATCTCATTTATTGCTCCCATTAGTTTTTCTAGATTAATACCTGTTTCGATCCCCATTCGCTCCAACATATAAACAACACTTTCTGTGGCGACGTTGCCTGTCGCTCCTTTGGCGAAAGGGCAGCCACCTAGTCCGCCAGCTGATGTATCAAATCTTGAAATTCCAGCTTGGAGACATGCATAGATGTTAGCAAGGGCCATTCCACGTGTATCATGGAAATGCGCTGTTAACAACGTTGTTGGAAACTCCTTTACAAGTTGGCTAAAAAGGTTGTGCGATTCCTCTGGAGTGGCCATTCCAATAGTATCTGCTACGCTTAATTCATCTACACCTGCATTAACAAATTGTTGACACACGTCAATTGTATCATTACCGTCTATTTTCCCTTCATATGGGCAATAGAAAGCAGTGGAAATACAGGCTCGAACGAAGTAACCATCCGCTTTTAATTCTTCGACTAAAGGCAAGAGCTCATGAAGAAGCTCCTTTGTTCCTTTATTGCTATTCTTTTGATTAAAGGAGTTACTAACACCAGCAAAAAGTGCTATGGCTTTCACATTCGTTTCTTTAATTCTCTCTATCCCTTTACGGTTAGGAGCTAAGACAAAGTTCCGAGTATCATCAAGGCATGTTTTAACTATTTCACTGGCATCTTTCATTTGGGGAACCCATTTCGGTGAGACAAATGAAGTAATCTCTATTTCTTTCATTCCTGCCGCTTTTAGAGCTTTAATAAAACGGATTTTATCATCTGTTTTGATCTGATTTTGTTCATTTTGAAGCCCATCTCTTGGACCTACTTCAATGATTGTAGCGTGTTGTGGTAGCAAAACATTCATCACCCTTCTTTGTAAGCGCTATCTTTAATTAAAACAAAGGAAATAGAGTCTGGCAAGAGAATCGTTTGAATAATGGAAATTCTTACTTGGAGGAAGGATTTATTTGAATGCAGTAAGAATTATGTAGAAGAGAGTCATAGATACATAAGGAGGAAATCGAAATGAGTCGAGATGTCGTAATTGTAAGCGCTATCAGAACGCCGGTAGGTTCATTTAATGGTTCACTAAAATCTATCTCTGCTACAGAACTTGGGGCCGCGGTCATTAAGGGAGCGATCGAAAAAGCTGGCTTATCGATAGATCAGGTGGAAGAAGTCATTATGGGAAACGTTCTTCAAGCGGGTCTCGGACAAAATCCTGCTCGTCAGGCTGCGATTAAAGCGGGAATCCCAGTTTCAACTCCTGCGATGACAATTAATAAAGTATGTGGTTCAGGATTGAAAACTGTTCATCTAGGAGCTCAATCTATTATGCTTGGCGATCAAGATATTGTTGTCGCCGGTGGGATGGAGAATATGAGTCAGGCACCTTATTTATTAAACGGAGCGCGAGAAGGCTTGCGAATGGGTGACCAAAAGATGGTGGATAGCATGATTCAAGATGGATTATGGTGCGCATTTAACGATTATCATATGGGGGTTACTGCTGAGAACCTTTGTGATCATTATCATCTAACCAGAGAAGAGATGGATGAATTTGCTGCCTGGAGTCAACAAAAAGCACAGGCTGCTATTGAAGGAGGACGATTTAAAGAAGAGATTCTCCCTGTTTCTATTCCACAGCGAAAAGGTGAACCTCTATTATTTGATACGGATGAATACGTTAAACCAGGAACGACGGCTGATAAACTTGCAAAGTTACGACCGGCTTTCAAGAAAGACGGTGGGGTTACGGCAGGAAACGCTTCTGGAATTAACGACGGCGCAGCCGCTGTTGTTTTAATGAGTAGAGAGAAGGCAGATGAACTTGGAATAGAATACCTTGCTGTTATTCGCTCGAATGCAAGCGGTGGAGTAGATCCAAGCGTTATGGGGCTAGGTCCAGTTCCGGCTACGAAGAAAGCACTTGAACGTGCGGGGCTTTCAATGAAACAAATGAATCTTGTAGAAGCAAATGAGGCTTTTGCTGCACAGTCTCTTGCCGTTGGAAGAGAGCTTGATTTCAATAAAGAAATCTTAAACGTAAACGGTGGGGCTATTGCACTTGGTCATCCGATTGGCGCAAGTGGCACTCGAATTCTAGTAACTCTACTACATGAAATGAAACGTAGAAATGAGCGCTATGGTCTAGCTACGCTTTGTATTGGTGGAGGACAGGGAGTAGCAACAATTGTTGAACGAACTTAAAATGGCAGGAGGTATAAGGAAATGAAACCAATACTTGATTCATTTCAAGAAGCAGTTCAAGATGTTCAGGACGGGGCAACGATTCTTGTTGGCGGGTTTGGCTTAGTAGGTATTCCAGAGAATTTAATTCTTGCATTAAAAGAGAGAGGAACGAAGGACTTAACAGTCATATCAAACAACTGTGGAGTAGATGAATGGGGTCTCGGATTGCTTCTTAAAAATAAACAGATAAAAAAAATGATTGGATCTTACGTTGGTGAAAACAAAGAGTTTGAAAGACAGGTGCTTTCAGGAGAATTAGAAGTGGAGCTCATTCCACAAGGAACACTGGCAGAACGAATTAGAGCTGGGGGGGCTGGAATCCCGGCCTTCTATACTCCAGCCGGCGTCGGAACGCCAATTGCTGAAGGAAAGGAAGTAAAAACATTTAATGGAAAAGAATACTTACTTGAAGAAGCGATACAAGCTGATTTTTCCTTTGTTCGAGCACTCAAAGGAGATGTAATGGGGAATTTAGTCTACAACAAAACGGCACGCAACTTTAACCCAATGGTAGCAGCCGCAGGAAAAGTAACGGTTGCAGAAGTAGAAGAATTAGTGGGGATTGGAGAGTTAGATCCAGATTCTATTCATACTCCGAGCATTTATGTACAGAAGGTTATTGTTGGTGAGCAGCAAAAGAAGATTGAGCGATTAACGACGCGATAGGAGGCTAATGATGGTTAAAGTAGATAAAGCAGCAGTTCGTGAAAAGATTGCAAGACGTGCTGAAAAAGAAATCCTGGACGGCTCTTACGTAAATCTGGGAATTGGAATGCCGACAATGGTAGCTAATTACATTCCAGATGGTAAAAAGATCGTTCTTCAATCGGAAAATGGCCTTCTAGGTATTGGACCTTATCCAAGTGAAGGCGAGGTTGATCCTGACTTAATTAATGCAGGAAAAGAAACGGTTACAGCAATGCAAGGAGCCGCTTATTTTGATAGTGCTGAGTCATTTGCAATGATTCGAGGAGGACATATTGACGTGGCCATCTTAGGGGGAATGGAAGTTTCGAAGAATGGCGATCTTGCGAATTGGATGATACCTGGAAAGATGATTAAAGGAATGGGAGGAGCAATGGATCTCGTTCATGGAGCAAAACGGATTGTGGTGATTATGGACCACGTTAACAAAAATGGAGAACCTAAAATTCTAAACTCATGTAGCCTTCCTCTAACAGGGAAAGGTGTTGTCAATCGCATTATTACGGAGCGAGCTGTTCTTGATATTACAGTTGAAGGACTTGTATTAAAAGAAGTGGCAACTGGCTATAGTATTGAGCAAATTCAAGCGTCAACAGAACCAGAACTAATCATAAATAATCCCATATTAGACGCCTTTTAGATTTTAATTTTGAGTCGAAAAGGAAATAGCGCAGTCAAATGACTGCGCTATATTAAATTTAACGATGCTTATCATATACATTTTTTTTCGAAACGTCACGTATCTTTTGTACTTCATCGGGTGTTAAGTCTGGAGCATTCTGTGCGGTAATGTTTGCAAGAAGTTGTTCACTTCGACTAGCTCCGGGAATAACGGTGGCTACAGCGGGGTGAGCAAGTGCATATTTAAGTGCCGTCTGAGTCAAATTGCGCTTGTCCCCTTTTATCTCATTCAGCTGTTTAACCGTTTCATGAACATCAAATTTAGAATAGTCGAGAAAACCATCTTCTTTAATTTTTTCATCGTATCGATCAGTTAACATTCCTTTAGCGAGAGGACCCCTAGCAATGACACTAATGTTATGGTTATGCAATAAATCTAGCATTTCTTCTTCAGGCCGACGATCTAGTATACTATATTGCATCATGACTGAAGCGATAGAAGATTTCTTTACAAATTCACGAATCACATTTGGTCGAATGCTAGAAATCCCATATTCAATAATGAGACCTTCAGATTTTAATTCCTCGAAAGCCTCGATCGTTTCATCAATCGGATCTTCAATCGTACCACCATGTAGTTGGAAAAGGTCAATATGATCTGTTTTCAAACGTCTCAAACTGTCTTTTAAGGCTCCCTTAATATGCTTTTTAGACGGGTCCCAGTACCATCCCTCTTTTCCTTCTTCAAAGTGATTTCCCGCTTTCGTTGCAAGAACAACTGAATCTCTTCGATCACGCAAAGCCTCTCCAACGATTTCTTCATTTAAACCGAAGTCATACAAATCTGCTGTATCAATAAATGTAACGCCGTTATCGATCGCCTCATGAATGAGTGAGACAGCTTTCGCTCGATCGGTTCCTAGTGACATGGTTCCTAGTCCGATTTCACTAACATGCAACTTTGAATTGCCAATTTGATTGGTTTTCATAACGAAGCATACCTCCTAATGTTAATTCTATTTCAAGTGTACCGTTATAAGCGATTTCACGCCAATGATATGCTGGTTATTGGTGTCTTGTCACATGAAAAAAACACCTGCTATAGTAAAGGCACTAGGAGGGGAGAATGATGAAAGAAGCGTTATTAATTATTGATATGAGCAATGACTTTATTCACGATCAAGGTGGACTTACTTCAGGAAAAGTAGGGCAGCAGATTGTTCCAAATATTATCACGCTCGCAAACGAGTTTCTTGAAGAAGGAAAAGAAGTTGTCATATGTATGGATGCCCATCAAGAAAATGATGAGCACTTTAAGATTTGGCCGGTACATAATGTTATCGGATCCTGGGGCCAAGACTTATATGGGGAATTGAAAACTTGGTTTGAAGCGAATCAAAATCTTGCACAAGTAACCTATGTACCTAAACAAGAATATGACGCTTTTTATAATACAAACCTCGAAGAAATATTGAAGAGCAAAAACATAGACACCGTTCACCTCTCAGGCGTATGTACCGATATATGTGATTTTTTAACCGCGTATGGTGCCTATGCAAGAGGATTTCATACCGTTGCAGAAAGCAAATGCATGACTACATTCTCTGAGCATCATGATGTTTTTTTACAGCAAATGAAAAACATCTTCAAAACCGAAATTCGTTAAAGCAGAAACGCTGCCAAAATATCTGGCAGCGTTTCTTGTTTATTGAATTAATCTCAAGTGCGATTTTGTACGAACTGCAGGGGCATGAATCCATTCTTCAATCGTATCATAATGATTCATATAGTGTCTGATCATTAATTGAATTTGCTTTGGTTTTCCAACCATCGTAATCCCATTCGGCTGAATATAAACTTTCATAAACAAGACCTCCTAAATAGTTCGATACGGTGCTATCTTTCCCTATTATTTGTCTCATGTGATAGACTTTATGTATCGATTATAATTTTTAGAACCAGGAGATGATGAAGCAATGGACCATTTATATGAAAAGACCTTGCACTCAGAAACCATTTATGAAGGTCGGATTATTGACGTTAGAGTAGAGGATGTGCAGTTACCGAACGGTAAACAAAGCAAGCGAGAATTAATTGATCATCCCGGTGCCGTTGCAATTATTGCTCAAACACCTGATGATAAAATACTCGCGGTTAGGCAATATCGCAAAGCGCTTGGCAAAGCGATTGTAGAGATACCAGCAGGTAAACTTGAGCAAGGTGAAGAGCCTGAATTAACTGCTGTGCGTGAACTAGAAGAAGAAACCGGTTATACGTGTGAGAAACTTGAAAAAGTGATTTCGTTCTATACTTCTCCGGGCTTTGCTAATGAGCTTGTCCATTTATATGTTGCCAAAGGATTAACGAAAAAGGGAGAACAGTCCGCTGATGAAGATGAATTTCTTGATCTGCTTCATTTATCAATAGAAGAAATGGAAGAAATGCTAGATAGCCAGGAGATTCATGACGCAAAAACGGCATATGCGATCATGTATTTAAAAATGAAGCTGATGAAATGAAGTTATGTTATGCAGACTTCCATATCCATATTGGGAGAACAAGGACCAATAAAGCAGTGAAAATAACAGGAGCAAAGTCTTTAACTCTTTCTACAATCTTAAAAGAAGCGAGATCGAGAAAAGGTCTTGATATGATTGGTGTCATTGATTGTCACGTTCCTGAAGTGATGGCAGAGTTAGAAGAATACATTGGTAGAGGTCAAGGACATGAATTGAAAGATGGTGGCATTCGTTTCGGTTCGCTTACGCTCATTTTAGGAACCGAAATTGAAATCTATGATGAAAACTGCCATGGTCCCATTCACGTATTAGTGTATTTGCCGAATTTATCAAAAATGAAACATTTTTCAGAATGGCTTAATTCTCGCATGAAAAACATCTCGCTTAGCTCACAGCGGATCTATGAAAAGGCTGAAGTTATTCAGGAGAAAACAAAAGAACTTGCTGGTTTATTCATACCTGCTCATGTATTTACACCATTTAAAAGTCTTTATGGTAAAGGGGTTCATCGGTCAATAAGTGAAGTGCTAGATCTTAATAAAATAGACGGAATTGAACTAGGACTTTCATCAGATACGCAAATGGCAGACCAGATCCACGAGCTTCATCCTTTCCCTTATTTAACTAATTCCGATGCGCACTCCATACAAAAAATGGCTAGGGAATATCAGCTATTATCTGTAAGAGAGGCGTCATTTACAGAATGGTCGAAGGCTTTAAAAGGGGGTGAAGGCCGGGGGATTAAAGCGAATTTCGGCTTAAGCCCAAAGTTAGGTAAATATTATAGAACTAGTTGTGCTCAATGTCACACCCCTGTAATTCAAACGTATTGCGAAGTTTGTGGTAGTCATAAAATAGTGAAAGGAGTATTGAATCGAATTCAAGAATTAAGTTCAGCTTCCACTCATCCTATGCGCCCGCCTTATATTCACCATGTTCCCTTAGATTTTCTCCCAGGACTTGGTCCGAAAACATTCGAACGGCTTTTAGCTGTTTTTGGAACCGAAATGAACATTCTCCACGCCGTTAGCGAAAGTGATTTGGCTAATGTAGTAGGTGAACCACTCGCTCATCTAATTGTCCTTTCACGAAGTGGAGAACTTGCCTTAAAACAAGGCGGCGGTGGGACATACGGCAAGGTCATCAAGCAGAAGAGATAATCTATCGATTAGTCATACGTTTCACTCCCTTTTCATAGACTTTACCAAAGGTGGTATGAAGGGGGAAGACGTATGAATCGTAGTAGACGTCTAAAGCAAATGATATCCGCTCATCTATCAGATCAGTTATCTCTCTACACATTTATTGCGGTTTTGTTTCTGATGGGAATTGTGTTTGGAGCTGTTATCGTAAATAGTTTAAGTTTTACTCAAAAAGAAGATCTTGCGGTTTATTTAAGTCGTTTTTTTGGACAGGTATCCGATGGCCAATTTGCATCATCTTCTGAAATGTTTCAGCAAAGTTTAACACACTATGCGAAGTATATCGGTTTGATGTGGCTTCTTGGTCTTACAATTATCGGTCTCCCTATTGTGTTAGTGATGCTTTTTCTAAAAGGAATTGTTGTAGGATTTACTGTAGGGTTTCTAGTTAACCAAATGAGTTGGAAAGGATTTTTGTTGGCTTTCGTATCTGTATTTCCACAAAACATTCTTGCCGTTCCGGTAATGATTGTGGTAGCTACAGCTTCTTTAACATTTTCACTTAGGCTAATGAAACAATTAGTTATGAAAAGAAGGTCAGAACCAATCTTCCCTCCATTCATGAGGTTTTCGGCTCTTATTTTGTGTGCTTTGATGATCTTATGTGTTGCAGCGTGGTTTGAAGCCTATTTGTCACCTGGATTAATAAAAGCAGTTATAGATATAAAATGATATTGAAATAAATATCAGATGATAATAATTACAATTTTGGGTTGATAATAATTTTAATTTGACACCGTTTTGCCTACTGCTTATAATGAAAATGGCATCGATCGAGGGAGGGAAATGGGACATGGAAAGCAGAATCGATCGAATTAAGAAACATCTTCATTCTCAAAGCTATAAGCTAACACCTCAACGGGAAGCAACCGTACGGGTCCTTCTTGAGAACGAAGAAGACCATTTAAGCGCTGAAGATGTGTATTTACTCGTTAAAGAGAAATCTCCTGAAATTGGCCTAGCAACGGTTTATCGTACACTTGAGCTACTAGCTGAATTGAAAATCGTTGATAAAATCAATTTTGGCGATGGTGTGTCAAGGTTTGATCTAAGACAAGAGGGTGCTGCCCATTTTCATCATCACCTGGTTTGTATTGAGTGTGGTGCAGTAGATGAAATTCAGGAAGATTTGCTTGGAGATGTAGAAAAAATAGTTGAAAACGATTGGAATTTTAAAATCAAAGATCATCGTCTAACGTTTCATGGAATCTGTTATCGCTGTCAAAAGCAGGAAGATAAAGAACCGTCAGAACAAGCTGTTAATCATAGTTAATAGGTAAAACAATTTTTGTGACTCTACAAATCCTAACGATGTATAAAAAACTCCATCTCTGGCATACCTTTTACTAGAGATGGAGGTGCGTTAGATTGAAACAGGGTCTATTGGTTGTGTTAGATACAATGAAAGTTTTCTTGCTTTTTACTGGATGTACTTTACTATTTTACTTTGGCATTCTCTGGGTAAATCAAGAATACCAGAATTACCATCGCTATGATGTGCCACAAGGAAAAGCGGTGAAAGTCGTTCAAATGGAATCGGATACTCAGCTCACTTTCCTTGAAAGGCTCAATTTGTTTTACCAGACAGGTGAATAAGGGAGCGTTTGCAATGAAAGATCAGGTACAGGATTTTTTGCATTATTTAATCGTTGAGCGAAGCCTGTCCAAAAATACGCTCGATGCATACAGGCGAGATCTCGCTCAATATTTAAAACATTTAAATGAATATGAAAATATATCTTCATTGAATGATGTTCGGCGCATGCATATTGTAAACTATCTCTATGCTCTTAGAGACAATGGGAAAGCATCCACTACAATAGCGCGTAATATTGCATCCATACGAGCATTTCATCAGTTTTTACTTCGGGAGAAGGCTGCTGAACAGGATCCTTCTGTACATATCGAAACTCCCAAAACAGAACGGAAGTTACCTAAAATCCTATCAACAGCAGAAGTTGAACAATTATTGGAAGCTCCAGATTATTCAACCCCCTTTGGTAAACGTGATCGCGCCATGCTAGAAGTGTTATATGCGACGGGTTTACGCGTTAGTGAATTAATTGAATTAAAAATGGAAGATATCCATTTGACGATGGGATTTATTCGAACAATAGGTAAGGGAAATAAAGAAAGAATCGTTCCGCTAGGTAAAATGGCAAGAGATGCTCTCACGATCTATCTTGATGAAGGTAGGGGGCAATTAATGAAAAAGAATCGTACGGATATGCTGTTTTTGAACCATCGTGGTGAAAGCTTATCAAGACAAGGGTTCTGGAAAATTCTTAAGAAGCTTGCAGTAAAAGCAAACATTCTTAAGCCACTTACGCCACATACGTTAAGACATTCATTTGCAACCCATTTATTAGAAAATGGCGCTGATTTGAGAGCGGTACAGGAACTTCTTGGGCATGCCGATATATCGACAACACAGATTTATACACATGTGACTAAAGCGAGGCTAAAGGATATTTATTCCACTTATCATCCTAGAGCCTAATAAAGGCACTCTCCAGAAAGAGGTCTGGTCTTTGGCCAGATTTTTTCTTTTTTCTGCTTTCGTAAACGCATTCACATATGTGTTTTTTGTTTTTTTCAAGGGAATAATAATCTTGAATGGATAATGAACGAGGAGGATATACATGACGAAACGTTTTAAAAGAGTATTTTTAGTTGTAATGGATTCAGTAGGAATCGGTGAAGCGCCTGATGCTGAACAATTTGATGATCTAGGTGCAGATACATTGGGCCATATTGCCGACCATATGAATGGCCTCAAGATGCCGAATATGGAAAAGTTAGGTCTTGGTAATATTCGTGAACTAAATGGTATCGCGAAAGCTGATCAGCCTATGGCGCACTATACGAAAATGATGGAAGCTTCTAATGGGAAAGATACGATGACTGGCCATTGGGAAATTATGGGCCTCCATATTGAGCAACCGTTTCGAACGTTCCCAGACGGCTTTCCTGATAAGCTCATTTCGGAACTTGAAAATAGGACTGGAAGAAAGGTTATTGGCAATAAACCTGCTTCCGGTACTGAAATTCTAGTCGAACTTGGTGAAGAGCATGTTAAAACAGGCGCCCTTATTGTTTATACTTCAGCAGATTCTGTTTTGCAAATTGCTGCACACGAAGATGTTGTACCACTTGATGAACTTTATCACATTTGTGAGATTGCAAGAGAAATGACGAAAGCAGAAGAATATATGGTAGGAAGAGTCATTGCAAGGCCGTTCATCGGTGAAGCAGGCGATTTTAAACGGACGTCCAATCGCCATGACTATGCACTAAAACCTTTTGGACATACAGTAATGAATGAGCTAGAGGACAATGGGAAAGATGTCATTGCTATCGGAAAAATCTCTGATATTTATGATGGAGAAGGTGTTACGAAGTCGCTTCGTACAAAATCTAATATGGATGGCATGGATAAGCTTATTGAAACTCAGCAAATGCAATTTGAAGGAATTAGTTTCCTTAACCTTGTTGACTTTGATGCACTATTCGGCCACAGAAGAGATCCACAGGGTTATGGTGAAGCGCTAGAAGAGTATGACGAAAGACTGACCGAAGTTCTTGAACGGATGGAAGATGATGATTTGCTACTGATTACAGCAGATCATGGGAATGACCCAATCCATCACGGAACGGACCACACGCGTGAATACGTCCCATTACTTGCTTATCATAAAGGCATTAAAGAAGCCGTTGATCTTGGCATCCGTCAAACGTTCGCAGATGTTGGAGCAACGATTGCGGATAATTTTGAGGTAACGTTACCAGAACACGGGACTAGCTTTCTTGAAAAGCTTTGAGAATCAAGAGGAGGAACAAAAATGACGATTAAACAAGAAATACAAGATGCATCATCCTATATACAAGATCAAGTAGGAGAATTTCTTCCAGAAATCGGTCTTATCTTAGGCTCTGGATTAGGTGTCCTTGCTGAAGAAATTGAAAATCCTGTCCATATTCCATATAGTGATATTCCGAATTTCCCTGTTTCAACAGTAGAAGGGCATGCGGGACAATTTGTATTTGGTACATTAAATGGTAAAACAGTGGCAGCCATGCAGGGGCGTTTCCATTTCTACGAAGGATATTCAATGGACAAAGTAACATTTCCCGTTCGAGTGATGAAAGAACTTGGGATTCATCATGTGATTGTAACAAATGCAGCAGGTGGAATAAATGAAGAGTTCCAACCTGGTGATTTAATGGTGATCGCTGATCATATTAACAATTTCGGCACGAATCCGTTAATTGGACCTAATAGCAACGAATTTGGCCCTCGTTTTCCGGATATGTCTACAGCATATTCGCTAGAGCTACAACGTTTAGCGCAAGATACAGCGAAAGAGCTTGGGATGAAGCTTCAATCTGGCGTTTATGTAGGAAATACCGGCCCAACTTATGAGACGCCAGCAGAGGTTCGCATGCTGCGGACATTGGGTGGCGATGCAGTAGGTATGTCGACTGTACCAGAAGTTATTGTTGCAAGACATACAGGCATGAATGTACTTGGAATCTCTTGTATTTCAAATATGGCAGCTGGAATCCTCGATCAGCCACTTCATCATGACGAAGTGATTGAAACAACAGAGAAGGTGAAGGCTAACTTCTTGCTATTAGTGAAAACAATTGTAAGTAAAATGGGTTAAGTTAGAAGGGAGAGCGATTCAATGAGAATGGTAGACGTAATACAGAAAAAACGAAATGGAAAAGAATTGACGAAAGAAGAAATCAATTTCTTTATTGATGGATATACCAAAGGCGACATTCCTGATTACCAGGCATCGGCATTAATGATGGCAATTTATTTCAATGGAATGAAGTCAAATGAAACAGCGATGCTTACTCAAGCTATGGTGGATTCAGGTGAAACAATTGATTTGTCTGCTATTAAAGGACATAAAGTGGACAAGCATTCTACGGGTGGCGTAGGAGACAAGACAACATTCATTGTTGGTCCACTGGTAGCGTCTGTTGGTGTCCCGGTAGCTAAAATGTCTGGGAGAGGTTTAGGGCACACTGGCGGTACACTAGACAAGCTTGAGTCCATTAAAGGCTTCCATATTGAAATGACAAAGGAAGAGTTTGTTAATAATGTCAATACACACAAACTATCTGTAGCAGGACAAACGGGCAATCTTGCTCCTGCTGACAAAAAATTGTATGCATTGCGCGATGTGACAGCGACTGTTGATTCGATTCCTCTAATCGCAGGCTCAATCATGAGTAAAAAGCTAGCTTCTGGAGCAGATGGAATTGTTCTTGATGTGAAAACTGGCTCTGGTGCATTTATGAAAAAGCTAGAAGATTCTGAAGCGCTTGCTAGAGAAATGGTTAATATCGGAAACAACCTCGGTAGAAACACAGTAGCGGTGATTAGCGACATGAGTCAACCGCTTGGTTTTGAAGTAGGGAATGCGAATGAAGTACGTGAAGCATGTCAGGTTCTTCAAGGAGAGAATATTGAGGATCTCCGTCTTTTATCTCTCGAACTCGCTTCTCATATGACAGTTATTGCTGGAGCATTTGATGATTTTGATACAGCATATAAAACCCTTGAAGAAAATTTACAAAATGGGAAGGCGTTTGAATCATTTAGAACGCTTGTTCAAGCTCAAGGTGGAGATGTTAGTGTCATTGATGACCTTTCTAGATTGCCACAAGCTAAACATGATATTGAAGTAACGGCACAGCAAGACGGATATGTTACGGAAATTGATGCTGAATCAGTTGGCGTGGCAGCTATGTACCTTGGAGCAGGGAGAGCAACCAAGGACGATCAAATTAACCATGGTGTAGGAATTACGCTTAAGAAAAAAGTTGGCGACAAAGTAGAGAAAGGTGAAGCGCTTGTTGTTCTTCACAGCGATGAAGAAGACGTTCAAAACTCAATCAATAAGATTAATGAAGCGTACACGGTTTCTAAACAAGCTACTGAAAAACCGCAACTTATCTATAAAGTGATTAACTAAATTATCTTCGTTATCATTTGAAGGAGTCTCAATTTGAGGCTTCTTTTTTGTGTTTATTAAGGATATCCTTTTGGAGGATCAAGAATTCGTATATTTTTCCAACATGTTGGAAATCCTTGTAATACTAAGAATGGAGGGATCACCAATGAAAGTTGTTGCAACAGCGCTCGCCTTCTTGCTGGGAGGAACCCTACTTGTTCCTTCTTTTACCCATGCAGAAGAAGCAAAGCTAAAAATCGCAGAGAATTCTTCTTCTGCAATTCTGATTGAGCGAGATACAGGTGAAGTATTGTTTGAAAAAGATAGTGATAAAAAGCTTCCTCCTGCGAGTATGACAAAAATCATGACGATGATCTTAATTATGGAAGCGATAGAAAGTGGCAAAATAAGTCTTGATCAGAAGGTAAGAGCAAGTGAATATGCTGCATCAATGGGTGGTTCGCAGATTTTCCTTGAAGCAGGAGAGGAAATGACTGTTAATGATATGCTGAAAGGCATCGCAATCGCTTCTGGTAATGATGCTTCTGTTGCAATGGCAGAAGCGATCGCTGGTTCGGAAGAAGAGTTTGTTAAGTTAATGAATGAGAAAGCGGAATCAATGGGTCTTAGTCATACCCATTTTGTGAATCCGACTGGTTTGCCTGCGGAAGATCATTATTCAACAGCAAATGATATGGCATTAATGGCGAAAGAGCTCCTTAAATATGAATTGATTACAAAATATACTGGTTTGTATGAAGACTATTTAAGGCAGGATACAGATAAAAAATTCTGGCTTGTTAACACAAACAAACTTGTTAAATTTTATCCTGGTGTTGATGGTTTAAAGACTGGATTTACAAGTGAAGCAAAATACTGTCTGACTGCTACAGCAAAGCGAGATGACATGCGAGTTGTTGCCGTCGTTATGGGTGCACCTTCTCCCAAAGTACGTAATGCTGAGATTACAAAACTTTTTGATTATGCCTTTTCTCAGTACAAAACCCAAAAACTATTTGATCGTAACAAAGTTGTCACAGAAGTGAAAGTAAATAAAGGAGATCAGTCTTCTATGTCTGTTGTCACTTCTGAGCGTGTCTCTGTTTTACTAAAAAAAGGCCAGGAAAACGGGGATATCACAACGAGTATAAAAATCAAAAAGAATATTGAAACGCCTGTAAAGCAAGGGGATGAGGTGGGTGAACTGTCAGTGAAAATTGACGGGCATGTGACGGCAACCTCCCCCGTTATATCTGCGGAAAATATAAACAAAGCTTCCTGGTGGCAGCTGATGAAACGAACGGCGGCGCAGTTCGCCAAAGCACCTACCCAAACTGTCAAGTGATCACCACTTTCATCGAATGAACACTAGTTTTGTCAGGAAGAAGGAATTAACCCTGTAAAGAGAGAAAAAACTCACAAGCAAACATGAGGAGGAATGTTACGTGAGTCTTTCGATCAATCTTGAAGTGAGACATCCCGTTCTTTTGATTCGACTTGATGGAGAGTTGGATCATCATACGTCAGAAGAACTAAGAGACAGGGTAGATACGATTATTGAAGAACGTAAAATTGAGCATATTGTACTTAGTCTCGAAGGACTATCTTTTATGGATAGTTCTGGCCTTGGTGTTGTTCTAGGTCGTTACAATAAAGTGAAAAGTTTTGGTGGAGAAATGGTTGTCTGCTCGATTTCCCCCCCTGTTAAGCGTTTGTTTGAAATGTCTGGACTCTTTAAAATTGTGAGACTAGAAGCTGACGAACAGCATGCTCTCGCAACTTTGGGGGTGGCATAATGAGAAATCGAATGGAATTAGAATTTTCTGCGCTTAGTCAGAATGAATCTTTCGCTCGTGTAACGGTTGCTGCTTTTATTGCTCAGCTTGATCCTACTGTCGATGAGTTAACTGAGATCAAAACTGTTGTTTCAGAGGCTGTAACGAATGCCATTATTCATGGGTATGAGCAAAACGGAGAAGAAAAGGTTTATATTTCTGTGGAGTTAAATGACGATACGGTTAATTTAACGATTCGTGATCATGGTGTTGGTATTCTAGACCTTGAGGAGGCGAGACAGCCTCTATATACCTCAAAGCCTGAATTAGAAAGATCAGGTATGGGATTCACAATTATGGAAAATTTTATGGATGAGGTTAAAGTGGAATCGGCTAGTGGACAGGGAACAACGATTCACTTAATGAAGTACCTATCAAAAAATAAAGCGTTATGTAATTAAGGGGACCTGCATATGGACGTGGAGGTTAGAAAAGGGAAGCAGTCGCAACTAAAGCCTGATGAAGTTAAGGAATTGATCAAACACAGCCAGGATGGAGACCAGGCGGCGCGAGATCTTATTGTTGAAAAGAATATGCGTCTCGTTTGGTCAGTTGTACAGCGATTTCTAAATAGAGGGTATGAAGCGGATGATCTCTTTCAGATCGGGTGTATCGGTCTGCTAAAATCTGTTGATAAATTTGATTTAAGTTACGATGTTAAATTCTCCACATATGCAGTTCCGATGATTATCGGAGAAATCCAGCGTTTTATACGTGATGATGGGACTGTGAAAGTGAGTCGGTCTCTTAAAGAAACGGGAAATAAAGTACGGAAAGCAAAAGATGAGCTATCCAAAACCCTTGGAAGAACGCCAACAGTAAATGAAATTGCAGAACGAATCGAGGTTACACCAGAAGAGGTTGTTCTGGCTCAAGAAGCGGTACGAGCTCCTTCTTCCATACACGAAACTGTTTATGAAAACGATGGAGATCCAATTACCCTTTTAGATCAAATTGCTGATAACACGGACACCGCCTGGTTTGATAAATTAGCTTTAAAGGAAGCACTACAGTATCTTGATACGAGAGAAAGGTTAATCGTTTATTTAAGATATTACAAAGATCAAACCCAATCTGAAGTAGCGGAACGTCTTGGCATTTCTCAAGTTCAAGTTTCGAGATTAGAAAAGAAGATTTTAAAACAAATAAAAGAACAGATGAGTAAATAACTCATCTGTTCTTTTATTTGTTTTAAAAGAGAAGTGGTAAGAATGAACGTTCACTTCGCTTTAGGGAATTAATGGTACTTACGCAGCATGAGAATGAGAGTGATTTGGTAGAAACATACTATAACCAATATGCCCCTTGCATAAGGAGGTGAAGGACCATGGAAAGTGAGATGATCTATCTTCGACTAAGGCAGAAGAAGAAGGTCCCCCCAAATAAAGAACTTTTGATTGGAGATATTGCCCAGTTAATAGGAGAAGACAAAAATTGTGCCAAAGTAGAAAAAATCCCGATTTATCAGGTGACAAAAGAAGATAAAAATTTGGTCGTGATCGATGTAATGAAAGTGATAACAGCCATCCAAAAAGTGATGAATTATATTGAGGTTCAAGTTGTTGGTCCTACACAAACAATTGTTGAAGTTCAATATCCTAAGAAAAAACTAGCACCTGTTTATTTTGTGTTTATCTGGTTTTTATTATTTATTGGGGCTGCTCTAGCGATCATGAACTTCCACGAAGATGTCAGTATGAGAGAAGTGCATCAACAGATTTATAAAATTGTGACTGGAATTGATAATCCGAAGCCTTTGCTTCTGCAAGTACCCTATTCATTTGGTCTCGGAATTGGGATGGTTCTCTTCTTTAATCATCTTTTTAAAAAGCGATTTAATGAAGAGCCAAGTCCTTTGGAAGTGGAAATGTTTAATTACCAACAAGATCTTGATCAATATGTCATTGTCCATGAAAACGATGAGAATGGTCATAACAAACCATGAATGCTCAGTTTCTACTCGTTATGCTTATTGGTTTTGCGGAAGGAATTGCTGTAGGAGCTGGGTTCGTTGCTTTTCTTTCAGTTCTTGGTATTATTCCCCGTCTTACTCAGCTATCAAAGACTTTACATCTTATTCGTTTTTACGAATGGGGAATTATTATAGGGGCTATCGTATCAAGCTGGTTATCTTTACGAAACCCAACTTTAAACCTCCCTAAATTTGTAGTTGTCCCAATTGGACTTGGAGCGGGAGTATTTATTGGTATGTTAGCGGCTGCCTTAACGGAAGTTTTAAACGTTCTTCCTATATTAACGAAACGAATTGGATTTATCGATAAGATCTTGATTTTACTAATGGCTATTGTGTTAGGGAAGGTTTTCGGATCATTGTTTCATTGGACAATCTTTGTAAATGGAGGCTAAAAATAATGGCAAATTCGTTGAACGACCAGAAACAATATTCAAAAAATATTAAAACTTATCAGCCAAAACCGCCTTATTTATTAAATGTGGTGAAAGCATTCGTTGTAGGAGGACTCATTTGTATGTTTGGTCAGGGCGTACAGAATTTTTATATGAACGTCTTTAACTTTTCAGAAAAAAATGCAGGAAATCCTACGGTTGCCACACTGATCCTTATCGCGGCGCTTTTAACTGCTTTTGGTTGGTATGACAAAATTGGTCAATTTGCAGGTGCTGGTTCAGCGGTACCTGTAACAGGTTTTGCAAATTCCATTACAAGCGCAGCTCTTGAACATAAAAGTGAGGGCATTGTACTTGGGATTGCAACGAACATGTTCAAACTTGCTGGTTCGGTCATCGTGTTTGGTGTTGTTGCAGCATACATTGTCGGTATCCTCAGAATGCTCTTTAAAGCACTGATATAAGGAGAGAATTGTTATGAAGTCTGGAAAACAAACTTGGGAGTTCTCTACTGTTTTTTTGCAGTCTGTAGGGACAGCGGTTGGTCCTAAAGAAGCGGAGGGACCGTTTGGAGATTCGTTCGATGTCACCTATAGTAACCTTCACTGTGATCAGGATAATTGGGAACTGGCAGAAAGAAAATTATTAGAGGATGCGGTAGAAAGTTGTTTATCAAAAAAGGAACTAAACCCCAATGATGTTGACATTTTTGTGGCAGGTGATTTATTGAATCAAATTGTTAGTGCCACTTATACAGCTAGAACAAATCAAATCCCTTTTCTTGGGGTTTTTGGAGCATGTTCTACTTCAATGGAATCTCTAGCCATTGCTTCATCGTTAGTAGAAGGTGGATTTGCTAATAAAGCTATTGCGGGAGTAAGTAGCCATAATGCAACAGCCGAAAGGCAGTTTCGATACCCAACAGAATATGGTGGTCAAAAGCCTGGAACGGCTACCTCGACTGTTACGGGTGCAGGTGCCGCATTGATTAGTCAAGAACCATCGGATATAAGAATTTCCGCAGCAACAATTGGTCGAGTGGTGGATTGGGGAATAAAGGATCCATTTGATATGGGGAGTGCAATGGCGCCAGCTGCAGCAGATACCCTAGCAACTCATTTTACGGATTTAAATATTGAACCTTCAGCGTATGATCTTATCGTTACCGGTGACTTATCAGCTGTAGGAGCTCCGATTGTAAGAGATTTGTTAAGCGAAAAAGGATTTGACATTACTAACAATCATAATGATTGTGGGCTGATGATTTACAGACCAGATCAAAAAGAAGTATTTGCTGGTGGAAGTGGATGTGCTTGTTCAGCCGTCGTCACATATGGTCACCTTATTGACCTATTAAAAAAGGGGAATTATAACAAAATTCTTGTTACAGCAACAGGATGTTTGCATAGTCCCGTAATGGTTCAACAAAAAGAAACAATGCCTGCTATTGCTCACGCAGTCGTATTTGAACGAGTTGGAGGTGTGAAATAGTGGAATATTTTATCGCTTTTGCAGTCGGCGGTGGGATCTGTGTCATCGGTCAATTATTACTTGATATTTTCAGACTAACTCCAGCTCACGTCATGTCTTCTTTTGTTGTAACAGGAGCAGTGCTTGATGGATTTGGGATTTATGATCGCCTTATTGAATTTGCTGGAGCTGGTGCGACTGTACCTATTACTAGCTTTGGTCATTCACTTCTCCATGGCGCTATGCAGCAAGGGGAAGAACACGGCTTCATTGGAATTGCAATGGGGATATTTCAATTAACCTCAGCAGGTATTTCTTCTGCAATTGTTTTTGGATTTATTGTAGCTATTTTATTTAAACCAAAGGGGTGAAAATCATGAAAAAGCGGCGGGTGATCTTCGTCACTGACGGAGACCTTTATGCGCAAAAAGCAATAGAAAAAGTAGCTACAGATATTGGAGGAAGATGCATTAGTCAATCTGCAGGAAATCCCACCCCGCTTGCTGGTTACGAAATTATCGCTCTTATTAAAGAAGCTCCTCATGATCCAGTTTTTGTTATGTTCGATGATAGTGGATTTCCTGGTGAAGGATATGGGGAACTAGCTATGCAATCTGTTGCTGAAGATGAAAGCATTGAACTACTTGGGGCCATTGCAGTCGCATCCAGAACTCATTTCTCAGAATGGACGAGGGTTGATGTCTCCATTGATCGTGACGGAGAATTGACACATTATGGAGTGGACAAAAATGGATTTGCAGATATGGAGGCGGGAAGAATAGATGGCGACACGGTGTCAATCTTAGATAAATTAAACCTTCCCATTATTATAGGTGTCGGTGATATAGGTAAAATGTCAGGTTATGATGATCCGGAAGTTGGTTCGCCTATAACATTGAAAGCCGTTCAAATTCTGCTAGAAAGGAGCGGTTTTTATGACCACTAAAATCGATAATAAACAAAAAATATTTAAAAAGATTAAAGAAAACGAAGAATTTTTAAAGAAATCAATCGGAATTGGAAAAAGTTTTGATGTAGGAGTTCGAAAACTTAAGATTCTTAACAAAGAAATTCAGTTTTACTATTGTACAGGGCTTTGTGACACATCCATCATTGTAGAAATTATGCGAGAGCTGATGGAGGTTGATGATCATCATCGATTAACGGTTAAATTTGAGCAAGTGATACATAATCATTTGCCACATCAGCAGGTTACAGAGGTTGAAACGTTCGATGAAGTCGTCGACCAGGTTTTATCTGGATTAATCGCAGTTTTTATGGAAGGCGAAGAAATCGCTTATATTATTGATGTTCGAAAGTATCCAGGAAGAACTCCACAGGAGCCTGATACAGAGAAAGTTATTAGAGGTTCACGTGATGGTTTTACTGAAAACATCATTGAAAATACGGCTTTAACAAGACGCCGGATACGAGATGGTCGACTACGCAATGAAATTTTCCAAGTTGGAGAACGGTCTAAAACAGACGTATGTATTACCTATATTCAAGATGTGGCCAATCCAAATTTGGTTGAAATTATAAAAAAGAAATTAAAAGAAATTAACATTGATGGTATTCCAATGGCCGATAAAACGGTAGAAGAGTTTCTTGTGCACCAGGCAGGTAACCCTTTTCCGCTTGTGCGATATACGGAAAGGCCTGATGTTGCGGCTTCTCATTTACTTGAAGGGCACGTGTTAATCATCGTAGACACTTCACCAAGCGTTATTATAACACCAACTACTTTTTTTCATCATGTTCAACATGCTGAAGAATATCGAGAAGCCCCTTTACCAGGTGCGTTTTTAAGATGGGTTCGATTTGGTGGGATGTTAGCTGCGCTACTCTTGCTACCACTGTGGTTATTAGCGGTATATGAACCGCAGTTACTACCTAAAACGATCGATTTTATCGGCCCGAATGATGAAACAAATGTACCGATATTTGTTCAAATTATGCTTGCTGAAGTAGGGATTGAAACGCTGAGGATGGCTGCAATTCACACCCCAACGCCACTCTCCACGGCCATGGGATTAATCGCGGCCGTGTTAATCGGACAGATTGCCATCGATGTCGGATTATTCGTTCCAGAAGTTATCCTATATGTTTCGATTGCTGCAATAGGATCATATGCAACACCAAGTTATGAATTATCGATTGCAAATAAACTTGTAAGGCTTCTTCTTTTATTACTTGTCTTTTTCTTTCGAGTGCCGGGATATATGATTGGAATTACAGCAATCATTTTATTCCTTGTTGCGTTAAAACCTTTAAACACCCCCTACCTATGGCCGTTTATTCCTTTTAATCCTAAAGCCTTTATTCAAGTGTTGATTCGTGTATCAGTTCCACTCACTAAACTACGTCCAAGCATTACAGAACCACAAAATGAAACGAAGCAACCGGACAAACCACTTGCCGAATCTTAGAAAGTATGATAATTTATTTCTTAATTGAATAGACCTCATTGAATGTAATGGGGATAGAGGCGCAAAACGAATGAGTATGGTATCTGAGCATAGAATGGAATGCGAGGATGATATCAGAAAGGTCAATTTGCCGAAGTGAGAAAAGAGCCATCCTTTTCTTGCTGGGCTGCTGCTGAACAAGTTGCAGACTGTCACCGAAAGAGGAATATTTTCGGTGGTGAGCTAATCCAACTCGTGAGGATACGGAGAAAACAGCCAATGTATCTATAAAGTTGGCTGTTTTTCTTATTTTGTGGAGGGTTGCTCGCATTCATATCAGCGAGAGGGGAGAAATGATTGTGAATTTATACGGAACGTCAGCAATTTCAGAAGAAGGCCATTTATCAGTTGGAGGCGTTGATACAGTAAAATTAAGTCAAAAATACGGAACGGCCTTATATGTTTATGATGTAGCGATGATTAGAGAGAAAGCGCGAGCATTTCGAAATGCTTTTGAACAGGAGAAGGTCAACTACCAAGTAGCCTATGCTAGTAAAGCATTCTCTTGTATGGCAATGATTCAACTTGCTGAAGAAGAAGGATTAAGTCTCGATGTGGTTTCAGGTGGAGAACTCTATACAGCTTTAAAAGCAGGGTTTCCGGTAGAACGAATTCACTTTCATGGAAATAACAAAAGTGAAGCGGAAATTCGAATGGCGCTAGATGCAAAAATAGGGTGCTTTGTTGTGGATAACTTCTATGAACTAACGTTACTTGAACAGTTAGCGGAAGAGAAAAATGTGGTGGCAAATGTGCTTTTGCGTATTACGCCTGGAATTGAAGCACATACCCATGACTATATCTTAACTGGACAGGAAGATTCAAAATTTGGTTTTGATTTACAAAGTGGTCAAGTAGAACAAGCCATTGTTCAAGCAACAAGCATGAAAGCTATTCACCTTCTTGGTCTCCATTGTCATATTGGTTCTCAAATCTTTGAAACGAATGGTTTTGTAATGGCTATTGAGAAAATTTATCGTTACCTTGCTAGGTGGTTTGAACTCTATGGGTATGAGCCAGAAGTTCTTAATTTAGGTGGAGGGTTTGGAATTCGATATACTGAAGAAGATCATCCACTCCCAGTTGGCGACTATATCGCGGCAATGGTTAATGCTGTAAGAGCTCAGTTAGGTAATGAAATGAAAATCCCAGAAATTTGGATTGAGCCAGGACGTTCGCTCGTTGGAGAAGCTGGCTTGACGTTATATACAGTAGGATCACACAAGAAAGTGCCAGAACTTCGTCATTATCTTGCAGTAGATGGAGGAATGACAGATAATTTACGACCGGCCCTTTATCAAGCAAAGTATGAAGCAACGATTGCAAATCGCATGAATGAGCCGAAAGAACAGGTTTATTCAGTTGCGGGAAAATGTTGTGAGTCAGGTGACATGTTAATCTGGGATTGCAAATTACAAAGCGCCATAGCAGGAGATACGATGGCTGTATTTTCAACGGGGGCGTACGGGTATTCTATGGCAAATAACTATAACAGACTACCTCGACCAGCGGTGGTTTTTGTGGAAAATGGAGAAGCACAACTCGTCGTGAAGAGAGAATCTTTTGAGGATTTAATACGTCATGACCTTCCGTTAAAACAAGCGATTATTTCAAAATAACTTTGTAAAAGTAGAAATGATAGGGAACAGCATAAGTATGTGCTATAATGAAAGAGCTTTGAAGAAAATTGTTAGTGCAGGAGGATTTATTTATGAAAAAAGGAACAATTGCATTTGATAATGGAGAAAAAATCGAAATCGAGTTTTACCCAGAAGCAGCACCGAATACCGTTGCTAACTTTGAAAAGCTTGCTAACGAAGGTTTTTACAATGGTGTAAACTTTCACCGTGTTATCCCAGGTTTCGTAGCACAGGGTGGAGACCCAACAGGAACTGGAATGGGTGGACCTGGATATGCAATCGATTGTGAAACAGAAGGAAACCCTCATAAGCACGTAGCTGGTTCATTGTCTATGGCTCATGCAGGTAAAAATACAGGTGGAAGCCAGTTTTTCCTTGTTCATGAACCTCAGCCTCACCTTGACGGTGTTCACACTGTTTTTGGTCAGGTAACAGAAGGAATGGATACGGTTCTTCGCATTAAGCAAGGCGATGTGATGAAAGAAGTTAAAGTCTGGGACGAAGAATAGTTCCGACGCATCAAAACTAAATACTTTCCTTCGGGGTCGGGTGAAAGTCCCAACCGGCGGTGATGTCTAGCTAAAGCTAGCTAAGTCCGTGACCCGGTTGCGTATGCAAACGGTGGATCTGGTGTGAAACCAGAACCGACAGTATAGTCTGGATGGGAGAAGGAAACTTATAGCTAATCTCCTTTTGAATCATGAATTCAAAAGGCTTATTTGGCATATAATTTTGACTCCCATAACACCGTTATGGGAGTTTTTTTATTCTCTTTCTTAACCACTAAGGAGAGTAGAAATGGAGCTAACTCGATGAATCATATGGATTTTATGAACACCGCTATAGAAATGGCTAAAAGTACAATTGGTCAAACACGTCCAAATCCTTCCGTTGGTTGTTTACTTGTAAATAATGGACGAATCGTAGGGATGGGCGCCCATTTGAAAGCTGGAGAAGGTCATGCAGAAATACAGGCTTTGAAAATGGCCGGGAGTGAAGCTGAGGGTAGCACGGCTTATGTCACGCTTGAACCGTGTAGTCATCATGGCCGCACGCCTCCTTGTTCGGATGCTCTTATTCATGCAGGAGTTAGCGAAGTTTATGTGGCTAGTCAGGATCCGAATCCACTCGTAGCTGGTCAAGGCGTGTCTAAGTTACAAGCTGCAGGGATAAAGGTAACGATTGGACTATTAGAGGAAGAAGCACTTAAATTGAATCGGATGTTCTTCCATTATATCTCTCATAAACGGCCATACGTCACGTTGAAAGCTGCGGCAACATTAGATGGTAAAATTGCTTCACATACTGGTGATAGCAAATGGATAACAGGAGAAGAAGCTCGGAAAGATGTACATGCATTCCGTCATCAGCATGACGCTATTTTAGTAGGAATTGGAACGGTTCTTTCAGATGATCCGTCCCTTACAACTCGATATGGAGAAGGTCTTTCTCCGATCAGAATTATCCTTGATCGTAATTTGAGGATTCCTTCTGATGCAAAAGTGATAAATGATCAAAAAGCGGAAACTTGGGTGATAACAACCAAACAGGCTGCGGGAAAGAGTGAACGAGTATTTCCCGCACATGTTCACGTGCTAGAAGTAGCAAATCCAGCCCTTCCTATTGAAGATGTATTAGCTCTCCTTGGGAAGCGAGAAATTACATCCATTTTTGTGGAAGGCGGATCTGAAGTGCACGGTAGTTTTTTGGAAGCACGTACTTTTCAGCAGGTGATTACATATATCGCGCCTAAGCTCATCGGTGGAAAAGAATCTCCATCAGCATTTGGAGCTAAAGGATTTGAATTCATGAGCGAAGCGGTCGATTTATCGATTGAAAGCGTTGAGCGCATTGGACATGATATTCGTATTATCTCATCAAGGAGGACGTCGTAATGTTTACAGGGATTGTAGAAGAGATTGGCAGAGTGGAAAGTGTGCAGCAAGCAGGAGAGTCGATCGTGATGCAGATCGCTGCATCGAAAGTAGTATCGGACGTTCATCTAGGAGATAGTATTTCGATAAACGGTGTTTGCTTGACGGTTACATCGTTTACAGATGCTTCTTTTTCTGTCGATATTATGCCTGAAACATTTCGTGCTAGTAGCCTGCGTCAACTAGCGCCGAATTCTTCAGTGAATCTTGAACGGGCTATGTCCGCAAAAGGACGTTTTGGTGGTCACTTTGTTTCTGGTCATGTTGACGGTGTCGGGGAAATTACCCGAGTTGAACAAATTGATAACGCGATTTACTATGATATCTCCATTCCTCGGAATCTGTTAATTTACTTTGTCGAAAAGGGATCCGTTTCGGTGGATGGCACAAGTCTTACTGTTTTTGGGATCGGGGAACACTCTCTTACGATTTCACTTATTCCTCATACTGTCGAAGAAACGGTGCTTGGTAAGAAAAGAGTCGGAGATACAGTAAACATTGAATGCGATATGCTTGGGAAGTATATTATGAGATACCTAGAACAAAGAAGCGGATCGAAACCAGAGCCCACTGCTTCACTAGGAAGCCAGTTTTTTGAAGACCATGGGTTTAAATAAGTGATGCAACAGGAGGTTAAGTTATGTTCCACACAATTGAAGAAGCCATTTACGATTTAATGCAAGGCCGGGTCGTTATTGTTTGTGATGACGAAGACAGAGAGAATGAAGGGGATTTTATTGCGTTAGCTGATAAGGTAACGCCAGAGACAATTAATTTTATGATCACAAAAGGTAGAGGACTTGTTTGTACGCCCATTACTGAACAACGCGCGAATCAACTGAAATTAAGTCCTATGGTTGACCATAATACTGATTCCCACGGTACAGCCTTTACCGTTAGTGTTGATCATAAAAGTACAACCACTGGCATTTCAGCAGCAGAAAGAGCTACAACCATTCAATATCTCATCCATCCAGATGCAAAACCCGCTGATTTTAACCGACCAGGTCATATTTTCCCTTTGATTGCTAAGGATGGGGGAGTACTTAGAAGAGCGGGACATACAGAAGCAGCAGTTGATTTAGCTCGTCTATCAGGTTCAGCCCCTGCTGGTGTTATCTGTGAAATCATGAAAGAAGACGGTGAGATGGCACGAGTCCCGGATTTAAAAGAGATCTCTGAAGAATTCGATTTGAAAATGATTACAATTAAGGATTTAATTCAGTATCGAAATCGTAAAGATGTGCTTGTTCAAAAGGAAGTAGAAATCGAACTTCCTACTGAATTTGGGTCTTTTCGAGCTGTCGGATATTCAAACATTATTGATCAGAAAGAGCATGTAGCATTAATAAAGGGAGAGATTATTCCTGATCAACCGACGCTTGTTCGCGTACATTCTGAGTGCTTAACAGGTGATGTCTTTGGATCTTTCCGCTGTGATTGTGGTCCACAGCTTCATGCAGCTTTAGCACAAATAGAAGAAGAAGGACACGGCGTGCTTCTCTACATGCGTCAAGAAGGAAGAGGGATAGGACTTCTAAATAAGATGAAAGCTTATAAGCTTCAAGAAGAGGGTTACGATACCGTTGAAGCAAATGAAAAGCTTGGATTTAAGCCGGATTTAAGAGATTATGGGATTGGCGCTCAGATATTGCGTGATCTAGGTGTTTCCAAAATGAACTTATTAACAAACAACCCTAGAAAAATAGCGGGATTAACCGGTTATGGTCTTGAAGTAGCGTCACGAGTAGCGCTTCAAATGCCTTCAAGAAAAGAGAACGAACGCTACCTGAAAACAAAGCACAGTAAGCTAGGACACATGCTACATTTCTAATAAAGTAACGAAATTATAGGAGGTTATTTAAGATGGGACAAACATTTGAAGGAAATTTGGTTGGATCAGGATTAAAAGTGGGTATAGTAGTAGGAAGATTTAATGAATTTATAACAAGTAAACTACTTGGAGGTGCTGAAGACGCGTTAAAACGCCATGGCCTCTCAGAAGATAACATTGATGTCGCATGGGTGCCCGGGGCGTTTGAGATTCCTTTTGCCGCAAAAAAAATGGTGGATACCGGAAAATATGACGCAATTATTACGTTAGGTACCGTTATTCGTGGAGCAACGCCTCATTTTGATTATGTATGTGGAGAAGTGTCTAAAGGCGTAGCCAATTTAACAATGCAGACTGGCGTTCCAGTTATTTTTGGTGTATTAACAACAAATACAATTGAACAAGCCGTTGAACGGGCTGGTACAAAAGCTGGAAATAAAGGATGGGATGCAGCAACTGCCGCAATTGAGATGGCGAATTTATCAAAATCATTTGAAGGTTGATTATCTGTTCATTTTTGGCTATGATGAGTATGGTATGCGGAGAAGGGTAGAAAAATTTGTGGAATACCCAGAAGTCATCAAGAATAATAGTGGATTCGTTTGTGCGTGATGGAATTGATCATGCTCACTGCGCTCTTTCGTTAGATGAGAAGAACATTCCCATCTAAGTTCGAATATGTTACAAAACGGAGAGCCAAGAATTACTTTAATGAGGGATAATCATGCTAATTCGTTACAAAAAAGCTCATGAGAAAATAGCCATGGGATTATTGAGTTTTATGCCAAATGAAAAAGATATTAAAAAACTGCAACAATCAATTAAAGACTATGAAGAAATGGATTCGCTGCAGCTTTTTCTTTGGAAAGAAGAAGATATTATTGGATTGCTTGGAATTGAATGGGTTAGCGAGAATGAAGTCGAATTAAAAGACATTAGCGTAAATCCTTCTCATCGTCATCAAGGAATTGGTAAACAGATGGTCGAAGCACTCCGTGAGATGCTCAGCGATGAAATATGTATTAAAGGAAATGAATATACAGGCACTTTTTTTGAACGGTGTCACCTAGAAGAGAACATGAAGTAAACGATTGATTATAAGCAGAAAAGGAACGGCTTAGCCGTTCCTTTTCTGCTGTTTTAATTGTTGTTGTTGCTTTCTTTCTTGGATAATTTCTGATCGATCTCTTCTTGTGTGACGATCAATCAGTTCAATGTTAGCAAGATCACTTTTGCTACCATAAATACAACCGAGTTCAAGACATCTATTTTGACACATGGTGATAAGAGCATTACTTGTAAGCGGAATTTCAAAGCTGTCATATGGTAAAGCTTCGTTGATTCGTTGAAGTTCGAAAGTGAGATTTTCAGAAAGCTCATCAACATTGATAGCTAAATTCTTAAGTTCTTCTCTTTCCTTTAATACAATGCGTTTCGCATTCGTAATCATTCTTTTGGCACCAGTGAAGTTACCACGGCGATGATGGTAGAGTCCAACAGCAATTTGGATAAGGCCTACCCAATGAAGCTTACGACTTTCTCGAGGATCTTCCTTCCAATGTTCTTCAAGAATCTCATGACACTCAAAATAGTCACGAAGACCGTGGAAATGAGCCAGATATTCAATATAAGCTTCTGGATACATACTGATTCCTCCGTTTCTTTTGTAGTGTAGCACATGAGCGCGAGGCATCGAAAGTGCATCGCTTTATCGATCACATTTAAAGAGACCGTCATCTGTTGTATAGTTGAAATATGATATAATCGGTATACTCGATGGACATGAATAAAGGAAGATGGAAAATGATGCAATATAATGTAAAAGTAGATGCATTTGAAGGTCCGCTGGATTTACTACTGCACCTTATAAATAAGTACGAAGTTGACATTTATGACATACCGGTCTCGCAAATTACGGATCAATATTTAACCTTTGTACACACCATGCAAGAGTTAGAACTTGATATAGCGAGTGAATATCTTGTCATGGCAGCAACGTTACTTGCGATTAAAAGCAAAATGCTTCTACCGCAAAAAGAAGAAGAAATATTGGAACAGGACCCGGACTTTGAGGATGATCCTCGTGATGAACTAGTTCAACGTCTTGTTGAATACAGAAGATTTAAAGAAGCAGCAAATGATCTGAAGAAAAAAGAGTCTAGTCGAAGTTTGCTCTATGCACGACCACCTGCTGATATAAGTGAATACACCCATGAAGACGATCAAACATCAATAGGGGATGTTACTTTATACGATATGCTTGCAGCATTTCAAAAAATGACGAGGCGAGTAAAAGATAAAAAACCAAAGCGGACCACAGTTCAAAGTGAAGAAATTCCAATTGAAGCTCGGATGAATGATATCCGTCATCAGTTGCAAGGAGGCGCTAAGAGACGCTTTAGTGAGCTCTTTAGTGAAGAGGATCGCGGGCATATGATTGTCACGTTTCTCGCTGTTCTTGAACTAATGAAAACGAGAGATGTAGCATGTGAACAAGATCAAAACTTTGGTGAAATCATGATTTTTGAACGAGAAGGGAAGGCATCAGTGTGACGAATGAAGAAATAAAGAGCATTATCGAAAGTCTTCTATTTGTAGTAGGTGACGAAGGGATTACTGTCAAATCTCTTTGTGAAACTACTTCATTGAAAGAGGACACCCTTCTAGATGCACTAAAAGACCTGCAACAAGAGTATGATGATAAAGATCGTGGTTTTAAAATTAGCTTCATTGGTGGGGGGTATCAGCTCACGACAAATGCTAAAAACGCGTCTTACATTGAGAAGCTGGTCGAAACACCTGGCAACCATACGCTTTCGCAAGCTGCTCTTGAAACGCTTGCGATTATCGCTTATAAACAACCGATTACGAGGGTTGAAATTGAAGAGATTCGAGGCGTGAAAACGGATAAGCCCCTTCAAACTTTGATGAGTAAATTACTCATTAAAGAAGCAGGACGAGCTGAAAAAGCCGGCAGAGCGATTCTTTATGGAACAACTCGAGAGTTTCTTTTTCATTTTGGATTAAGCTCAATTAAAGATCTCCCGCCACTTCCAGATGGTAGCGAAGATAAGGAAGAGGAAGAAGCAGACCTGTTTTTTGAGAAGTTTCAGGAAATTCCAGAATAAACTTACGTAATTGGTGAAGGAGGATAATCGATGAAAGTCGTTGATGTCACCTATGAACACCTAAAGAAGGAGCGTTCCAATTCTCCTGAGGATTCATTTGTTCGCTCAACCGTTACTTATGTTCAGGATGGAACTAAAAAAAGATTCCATGTCTTGTATCCCGCTATTTTTGGAGAAACGGCAAAGGCTAAAGGGATATGGGGGTATGATCTACCCTTACAGGAAGCTGTTGCTCTAAGTTTCCTTTCGTTTTATCCAGGAAGAAAACGGCTCTATATGAATACTGAAGAAGAGTTTTTTCGCCTGCTGGATAAGTCGGATTTATCGCAACTTTACGCGAGTTTAATTGAAATTAAGAAAAATAAATCTAAGAATACGTTAAATAGTGAAAAGATGTCTCTAGATTGAGACATCTTTTTTCCGTTTTAATAAGCAGCAATATAAGAGAACAAATCCCGCTCCGTTAGAACTTTTTGTATAAAAATCAGGAGGATTTCGGAAACTAGTTGAAAAGGTAAAAGGAGTAAAAGCCAATGATCCTATCAATCGGGAAATGTTTACCCCCTCATTGCCTCGAACAAACGGAAGCTGCCGCATTCGCAAAAAAACAGTTTGGTCACCATTTTAAAGATATTGAACGCTTGCTTCCTGTTTTTCAAAGTGCAGAAATTGATACAAGATATTTTGCGATGCCGCTAGAGTGGTACAGTAGTGGACCAACCTTCGAAGAAAAAAACGAAAAATATATTACGCTTGCTGTTGAATATGCAAAAAAGGCAGTAGAGGAGTGTCTTCAGAATCCCGTTTATCTAAAAGAAGCTGTGAGCTGTGAAGAGGTAGATGCGATCTTTTTTGTCTCAACAACAGGAATTTCAACTCCAAGTATAGAGGCAAGACTTATGAATGTTCTTCCATTTTCCCTTCATACAAAAAGAATTCCGATTTGGGGTCTTGGTTGTGCAGGAGGAGCTGCAGGCATAGCGAGAGCTAGTGAATACTGTCTAGCTCACCCTGAACAGGCTGTTCTTGTTATAAATGTAGAGTTGTGTAGCTTAACTTTTCAGCACGGGGATTATTCCAAAAGTAATCTTATAGGTACGGCATTGTTTGCGGACGGAACCTCTTCCGTTTTAATGATTGGAGAAAAGTCACCAATTAAGAAACGGTCCAACATGAGCAGTCTGCCAAAAGTAGTAGCGACACGCTCAACCCTAATGAAGAATTCGGAAGACGTAATGGGCTGGGAAGTAAGCAATGAAGGCTTGCATGTTGTTTTTTCGAAATCGATTCCATCAATTGTTGCAAGTTGGCTTGAACCAAATGTTTTACAATTTCTTAGCTCAGAGAAAAAGACTACCGAAGAAATCAATTATTTTATTGCTCATCCTGGGGGGACAAAAGTTTTGACAGCTTACGAGGAAGCACTTGGGTTCAGTCGTGACATGACATCTGTTTCGCGAGAAGTATTAAGAAATTATGGCAATATGAGTTCTGTAACGGTTGTATACGTATTGGACCAAATTCTACGAAATGGTTGTAAGGAAGAGGATATTGGACTTATGGCAGCTCTTGGACCCGGGTTTTGTTCAGAACTCTTGTTATTAAAATGGGGAAAAGGAGGGGCATAAATGAGTCTTCTGTTTGCGGGGATTTTTAGTATTCTAGTTATTCAGCGTTTAGGTGAATTAATGCTTGCGAAGCGTAATGAGAGGTGGATGAAGGAGCGAGGAGCGAAAGAAATAGGTCACAACCACTATAAATATATCGTGATACTGCATATCAGTTTTCTTCTTGCTGTCGGTATTGAAACTATATTACGTGGCTTTTCATTGTCGGTCATTTGGACAATCATGTTAGGGATATTTGTTCTGGCACAATTTCTTCGTTTTTGGACAATCAAAAGCCTGGGACGGTTTTGGAACACGAAAATTATTGTTCTGCCAGATGCTAACGTTGTCAAAAAAGGACCGTACCGTTATATAAAACATCCAAATTATATGATTGTTGCCCTCGAAATCATTTCACTCCCACTTATTTTTTCCTCTTATATTACGGCGATTGTGTTTACACTTTTAAACGGGATTTTGTTAGTGAAAGTCCGCATTCCAATTGAAGAAAAGGCTTTAAAAGATGTCACAGATTATCGAGTTGTATTTTCAAACGTAAACGAGGATTGATAGACATATCCCACGATTCATGCTCATAGACTTGTACAAATATAGAGCCTAAGGGACGTGGATGTCATGATGAACTCGTTGAAGACAAAAATTGGCGTCTTAATATTAATTGCAGCTCTGCTGTTTCTAATGATTCCAGGAGAGGCTTTTGCGAATGGAATTGGTGTTTCAGCAAGAAGCGCGATACTAATTGAACAAGAAACAGGAAGGGTCCTTTATGAAAAAGACGCGTACTCCCAACGAAGAATAGCCAGCATTACAAAAATTATGACTGCAGTTCTTGCGATTGAATCAGGCAAAATGAATGAGAAAGTAACAGTGAGCCGTAATGCTGCTGGGACGGAAGGATCCTCTTTATACTTAAAAGAAGGAGAAAAAATAACGCTTGAAAACTTAGTGTACGGTTTAATGTTGCGCTCGGGAAACGATGCCGCGGTCGCGATAGCTGAGGAGGTTGGTGGCAGTTTAGAAGGTTTTGTAACGTTAATGAACCAAAAGGCAGAAGAGATCGGGATGTCGAAGACGGTATTTATGAATCCACATGGTTTGGACGATCATGAAAATCATCTCTCAACAGCCTATGATATGGCCTTGCTAACTCAGTATGCCATGAATAACGAGACGTATCGAATTATTTCAGGAACAAAAGTACATAAGGCTCCCAATGAAATGGAAGAGTGGGATTATGTATGGCGTAATAAGAATAAGCTTTTAACAAGTTTATATTCGGATTCCACGGGTGGAAAAACGGGTTACACAAAACGAGCAAAAAGAACGCTCGTTTCAACCGCAGAGCGAGATGATATGACACTTATTGCTGTAACGTTAGATGCGCCAGACGATTGGAATGATCACATATCCATGTTTAATTGGGGATATGCGAACTATGAACTAACCCTTCTTGAGCCTAAAGGTAAGCTAAAGAACGTGAAGAAAGAACCATACAAGGATAACGTTACGTTAAGTAGAGATCTTTCATATCCGTTAGCAGAAGATGAAAGGGATCAGGTTGAATCAACCATCCAACTCGTAGAGCCACCGGATAAAAATAAATGGGATGAACTTGGATCGTCTGAGCCGGTCGGTATGTATTATGTGAAATTAAATGGTGAAACAATTATCAAAGCACCGATTATGTACGAAGGAGATAAGGAAAAAAACAAAGGATTCTGGGGCTTTTTAAAAGAGCTTTTTTCATTCGATAGAGGTCGTGAGCTCAATGGTTAATCTCATATGGGCCGGCTTATTCCTGATTGGCATCCTTTATGCCCTTATAAATGGAACGATGGAAGACGTGAATAAAGCAATTTTTACAGGTGCAGAAGAAGCCGTAGCAGTTTGTATTGGGTTGTTAAGTGTTCTTATTTTTTGGCTTGGTTTAATGAGAATTGCTCAGAAATCTGGTTTACTTGATCTATTAGGGAAAGGGTTTAAACCAATTGCTAGAAAACTATTTCCTGAGGTACCACCAGATCATCCAGCTATGGGCTATATTCTTTCCAATATGATGGCAAACATGTTTGGCCTCGGTAATGCGGCGACGCCGATGGGGATAAAAGCTATGGAAGAACTTAAAAAGCTTAATGACATGAAAGACAATGCGACAAGATCAATGGTTACGTTACTTGCTCTTAACACTTCTAGCTTAACGCTAATTCCAACAACCGTGATCGCGATTAGAATGAAGTATGGTTCTGTTTCGCCAACTGAAATAATAGGTACAACCATTGCAGCAACGGCGTGCTCAACAATCGGGGCGATTCTCATCGATCGTTTTTTTTATAGGAGAAGTAAAGGGGGGGGTTCGACGTGAATATGTCGATTTGGATTATCCCTCTGATGATTGGGTTTATATTAGCGTATGGAACTTGGAAAAGAGTACCTACCTATGAAACGTTTGTAGAAGGTGGGAAAGAAGGACTTTCTATCGCGGTCTCGATCGTCCCTTATCTTGTTGGCATGATGGTTGCCATTTCAGTGTTTCGAGCTTCAGGAGCTATGGCTTTTCTAAGTAGTTTGTTAAAAGTTCCTTTAGAAGCAATTGGCGTGCCAACAGAAATAGTGCCGTTGGCCCTTGTACGTCCAATATCTGGGACAGGTGCGCTTGCGATGACAACCGATATTATTAGCACTTATGGGCCAGATTCGTTCATAGGAAGATTAGCTTCTACCATGCAGGGTAGCACTGATACAACCCTCTATGTCATTACGGTCTATTTTGGAGCGATCGGAATTAAGCGCATGGGGAACGCCCTGAAGGTAGGCTTACTAGCAGATCTTGTCGGAATTGCAGCAGCGATTTTGTTTGTTACGATCGTCTTTGGGTAAAAGCCATCTCGCATGGCTTTTTTTAATGCTAACAGAAGGTTTGGAAAATTCTTGTTTGAGCATAATAAATGATAGAATGAATCTGTGCTTGAGGTTTGACTGTGACAAGAGTATGATGTTTTAGTGAGGTGAATTTAATGGAACGTTTGCAGAAAGTAATTGCTCAGGCTGGTGTAACTTCCAGACGAAAAGCAGAAACATTGATTGAAGAAGGTAGAGTGAAAGTAAACGGCAAAGTCGTTACTGAACTCGGGACAAAGGTATCTGAACGCTGTAAAATCGAAGTGAACGGGATTCAGGTAGAACGCGAAGAACCTGTTTATTTTTTGTTTTATAAACCAACAGGCGTCATATCAACAATAGATGATGATAAAGGAAGAAAAGCGGTTACCGATTATTTTCATGAAATCGAAGAACGAATTTTTCCTGTTGGAAGACTTGATTACGACACGTCAGGTGCTTTACTCCTAACAAATGATGGGGATTTTGCGAATAAGCTTATGCACCCAAGCTATCACGTAGACAAAGTGTATGTGGCAAAAGTGAAAGGCTTAATGAATAAAGAAACCATTCAAAAGCTTGAGAGAGGCGTACAGCTAGAAGATGGCAAAACCGCTAAAGCACGCGCAAGAATATTATCAGTCGATAAGCAAAAAGAAAAGTCGATTGTAGAATTAACGATTCATGAAGGGAAAAACCGTCAAGTGCGTCGTATGTTCGAAACTTTGGGTTATCCTGTTCAAAAGTTAAAAAGAGAACGTTACGGATTTTTGGAACTAACTGGAATGAATCCTGGAGATTATCGTGAACTAAAACCTTACGAAGTAAAACAGCTGAGAAACCAAGCTGTCACACAAAATTCAAAAAAACGATAAGGTTCCGACTTAATGACACGTTATAGTGAGAGTAGTATTGCTTTGTTTGATTGGAGTTGGTTCGATGAAGAAGAAAAACCGGCTGATCGTGCGGACTGTTATATTGGCTATCGTCTTTATAGCAGTCGGCTATACGTTCTATACAAACTTTTTTGCAAATGAAAGCGGAATCGTACAGGCCGGAGATCAAGCACCTAACTTTATATTAACTGATTTAAAAGGAAATGAAGTTGAGCTTGAGGACTACAGAGGAAAAGGGGTCTTTCTGAATTTTTGGGCAACCTATTGTGAGCCTTGTAAAGATGAAATGCCTGCTATGGACAAGAAGTATAAAGAATACAAGGAAAAAGGTGTCGAAATATTAGCAGTGAATGTTTCAGAGCCTAAATTAACAGCAGAAAGCTTTGCTGATCGGTATAATCTTAGTTTTTCAGTATTGCTTGATAAAAGCAATGATGTAACAAATCACTATGGAGTAGGCCCAATTCCAGTTACCTTTTTAATTGATAAGGATGGAAAGGTTATTCAAAAAACGGAAGCTAGTCTTTCAGAGGAAGTTATTGATCGTTATATGAAGCGAATTCAACCGTAATGGGGTGTTCCAATGAGCAACAAAAACATCACCTGTGAATGCGGACATGTGAACCCTTATGGAACTGAGATATGCGAAGTATGTGGTAAACCGCTTAAAGGTGATTTAGATTCTAAGCAACTACTTAATATGAGATATGAAGGAAGTGCACGGAGGTCACAAACGTATAAAACAACGATTATTGATAAGATCTGGAATTTCTTTTCATCCGTTAAGGTAGGAATTTGGATCATTATTTTACTACTTGTCGCTTCCGCAATAGGCACAATTTTCCCTCAAGAAATGTACATACCGCCGCTGTCAGATCCGACAGTTTACTACAAAGAACAATATGGCGTACTTGGTCAACTCTATTATGACCTAGGTTTTCATAATTTATACGGTTCCTGGTGGTACATGCTCTTAATTGCAGCACTTGGACTATCTTTAATCGTTGCCAGTCTTGACCGCTTTATTCCGTTATATCGCTCTCTAAAAAAACAGCGTGTTATTCGTCATGAGAGCTTTATGAAACGTCAAAAATACTTTGGTGTAACAGAAGTCAATGAAAATACGCCAGACTTGCAGGGTATTAAAGAAGCTTTAGAAAAGAAAAGGTATAAAGTAAAAGAAGAAGAAGGTCACCTATTCGCCGAGAAAAATCGTTTTTCAAGATGGGGACCATATGTGAATCATATTGGACTTATACTATTTCTGATCGGTGGCATGCTTCGCTTTTTCCCAGGAATGTATGTTGATGAAGTTCTCTGGTTAAGAGAAGGTGAAACAGAAAAAATAAAAGGTACCGAAGAAGCTTATTATTTACAAAGCGACGGATTTATATTAGAAACGTATGACAATAACGATGAAAAATTCAAAAATGCGATTGAAGAATCAGGACAAGCAGCGGTTGCGAAAAACTATCAAACTGACGCTGTTTTATATAAGCAAGTTGGTGAAAGAGTCGCGGGAACCGATCCTGAACTCGAGAAAGTGAAGGAGCATCCTATTCAAGTAAATAAACCGCTTAAGTTTGATGGTTATGCGATTTATCAAGTAGATTATAAGTTGAATGAACTACAAACGATGTCATTTACAATGGATAATAAAGACACTGGTGAATCTGTTGGAGACCTTTCAATTAATCTATATAATCCTGATAAATCATATGATCTTGATAATGGGTATCGCGTAGAAGTGATGGATTATTTTCCAGATTTCGAGTTTAATGATAAAGGGGAACCAACGACTAAATCGAAAATTCCCAATAATCCTGCTTTTATCTTGAATATGGTTTCTCCTGAGCATCCAGATGGCGAAGTTGCTTTTGTGGCGATTAAGCAGAACTTAGAACCGCTTGGGGAAAATGACTACAAAATGTCATTTCAAAACGTAGATACAAAAAATGTGTCCGGCCTTGTTGTAAGAAAAGATAATACTTTATGGATTCTTGCTATCGGTGGTGCAATCTTTATGATTGGTGTCATTCAAGGAATGTACTGGAATCACCGTCGAATTTGGGTGCGAAGAACAGATAAAGACATCTGGTTATCTTCTCATACAAATAAAAACTGGTATGGTTTAAAGCGTGAACTCGAAAGTATCTCGACTCAAACTGGACTTCAAATGCCGATAGACCAGGCAGAACAAAAGAAATAGATTGTTAGCACCACGAAGGGAGGCAAGATAAGATGGCTCAATTAAGCAGTAACTTGCTTTATGTCGCTTTCTTTATCTACTTTGCAGCGAGTATCGTTTTTGCTATTTCTCTATTCGGGAGGAAATGGCGAAAGTCAGATGAGGAATCTCATGCAAAAAAATGGGGAATGTGGGGATTTATTCTTTCAACGGTTGGTTTTCTTTTTCAACTGAGCTATTTTATTACAAGATGGATTGCAGCAGGGCATGCGCCTGTTAGTAACTTATTTGAATTTACAACGTTCTTCGGGATGGCGATGGTCTTCGCTTTCTTGATTATATATCTGATCTATCGAAGTAATGTTATCGGGGTTTTTGCAATGCCGGTAGCCATTATTGTTATCGCTTATGCAAGTGTGTTTCCATCCGACATTCAGCCGCTTATTCCAGCTCTACAAAGTAACTGGCTTAAAATTCATGTAACGACGGCTGCACTCGGCGAAGGGATATTAGCCATTAGTTTTGCTGCTGGCCTTGTTTATCTTGTTAAAACTGTAAATCAGAAGAAAGCAAGCAAGTCTACTTTTTGGCTTGAATTTGTGATGTATTCTTTAATAAGTACGATTGCCTTTGTTATCCTTTCACTTGGATTCGAAGCTGCAGGCTATTCATCTACTTATCAATTTGTTGATCAGAATGAACAACAGGTTACAGTAGACTATACGTTACCAGCACTAGCTGGTCCAACTGATGGGCAATATGTTAGTGGGAATGAATTTGGGCCTCTTTTTGAAGCTCCTAGCTGGATGAAAGGAGAGAAGGCTGCTCATAAGCTAAATACGCTCATCTGGTCAATAGTAGGAGGCCTGGTCCTATATGGTCTAATTAGGTTGGTTTTACGTAAGCGAATTGGTGCTGCAATTCAACCTGCCCTCAAAAATGTTAATGAAGAACTAGTAGATGAAATTCAATATCGAGCAGTTGCGATTGGATTTCCGGTTTTCACGCTTGGAGCTCTAATCTTCGCGATGATCTGGGCTCAGGCTGCCTGGACGAGGTTCTGGGGGTGGGACCCTAAAGAGGTGTGGGCGCTTGTAACATTCCTCTTTTATGCGGCGTATCTCCATCTACGTCTTTCAAGAGGCTGGCAAGGTGAGAAGTCAGCATGGCTAGCAGTAGTAGGTTTTGTCATCATCATGCTAAACCTCGTAGTTGTAAACCTTGTTATTTCTGGGCTTCATTCTTATGCATAACAAAGAAAACCTTCACGCATAGTGAAGGTTTTCTTATAAGGTAGGGTAGTTTGTTTATTTGTTCAAAAGGTAGAACATGCTAAAGGGAAGACTTATTATGAATACATAGATTCTATGATATATCGCAAATGGACTTCCTTTACTGGTCTGTAAAGCTAAATACATGATAGAATAGAACGCATGAGCTCATGTGGGAGGTAATCTTCTTGGAAAAAGACGCACGAATTTTAGTTGTAGATGATGAAGAGCGTATTCGAAAGTTGCTACGTATGTATCTTGAAAGAGAAAACTATGAAATTGAAGAAGCGGAAAACGGAGAACAAGCACTTGAAATGGCCATCGAAGATGAATTTGATCTCATTTTGCTTGATCTGATGCTTCCGGGAATGGACGGAATAGAAGTCTGTCAGCAAATGCGTGAGCAAAAAGCGACGCCTGTTATTATGTTGACGGCAAAAGGTGAAGAAGCCAATCGAGTTCAAGGATTTGAAGTTGGCGCAGATGACTATATTACGAAGCCATTTAGTCCGAGGGAAGTCGTTCTCCGCGTGAAGGCATTGCTTAGAAGGTCATCAACGACAAAATTTCTACAAACAGAAACAACCACAAAAAATGTAATCGTATTTCCGCACTTAACCATTGATCATGATGCACATCGTGTCCTAGCTGAGGAACAAATTATTAATTTAACACCCAAAGAGTATGAGCTTTTGTATTATCTTGCAAAAGCGCCTGACAAAGTATTCTCTCGTGAAGAACTGTTGAAAGATGTATGGAATTACGAATTTTTTGGTGATCTTCGTACTGTTGACACTCATGTGAAACGACTTAGAGAAAAGTTGAATAAAGTTTCTCCAAAAGCTGCTGCAATGATTTCAACAGTTTGGGGTGTAGGGTATAAGTTTGAGGCTGTTAAAGAGTAATGATTTGGAGAAGTGTTGTAGGTAAGCTTTGGCTTACTATTATCCTGTTAGTTGCATTTGTATTATCGATCTTAACCATTTTATTACTTCAGTTTTTTGAGGATTTTCATGTGGAAAAAGAAGCCGAACAGATGGAGCGACTAGCAAATAAAGTGGCTTCTGTTATCGAGCGATATGATGATCGAGATCAAGCGCTTGAAACTGCCTGGGAAATCACAGACTTTTACCCGACAGGGGTAATGATCATTGATAAAGAAGAAAGCGGAGAGTTATGGTATTCACCAAACTCACACGGTTTACCGCAATTACCATTGGAAGTTTTTAAAGATGATCCAATTCTTAATGGCGTTTTTACTGAGAGAGAGACGGTTGTAAAACAAGGTGATTTTGAAACAAATCTTAATCCAGAGTCACATAATGAGCTACTAATCGTTGGAGTACCTATGGAAGTTGATGGCGAAAATGATAGCGCGGTATTTCTATATCAATCGCTTGATGTGATTGCGAAGACAACCAGTCAAGCCCGAAATTTAATCTACATAGCTGCTGGAATTGCCATAGTTTTAACCACCATTTTTGCATTTTTCTTATCAACTCGCATCACTGCCCCATTATTGAAGATGAGAGAAGCTGCTACACAGGTTGCGAAAGGGAAATTCGATACAAAAGTACCGATGGTTACTCATGATGAAATCGGAGAACTCTCTGTCGCTTTTAATCGGATGGGCAGACAATTAAATAACTATGTTACCGCTTTAAATCAGGAAAAGGAACAGCTTTCCAGTATATTGAGCAGCATGGCTGATGGCGTCATAACGTTTGATAAAACTGGGGCGATATTAAGTACGAACCCCCCTGCTGAGCGATTTCTAAAAGCGTGGTACTACGAACAGGGGATGGAAGAAGATCCCGAAAAAGAAGTGCCAGAAGATATTAACGAATTGTTCAGTTTGGTCGTTATGCTTGAGCGGGAACAGCTAACTGAAGTGGAGTTGCAAGGAAGAAGTTGGGTCGTTGTCATGACTCCACTATATAATCAGTCTACTATTCGTGGTGCAGTTGCCGTATTCCGAGATATGACAGAAGAACGTCGGCTTGATAAATTAAGAAAAGATTTTATTGCGAATGTGTCACATGAGCTACGAACACCAATTGCAATGTTGCAAGGGTATAGTGAGGCGATTGTGGATGACATTGCGAGCAGTGATGAAGAGAAGAAGGAAGTAGCTCAAATTATTTATGACGAGTCTCTAAGAATGGGCAGGCTCGTGAACGAACTGCTTGATCTTGCAAGAATGGAAGCTGGTCACAATGAATTACACTACAGCAGTATTCATTTGCAAGACTTTGGTCAGAGGATTTTAAGGAAGTTTTCTGGTCTTGCCCGAGATCGAGAAGTGAACTTAAAATTCCATGTATCAAATCAAGATCGAATGTTGATGATTGACCCGGATAGAATCGAACAAGTATTAACCAATTTATTGGATAATGCAGTTAGACATACCCCTGGTGGAGGTGAAGTGAGCTTACTGATCACTTCACTTGAAAAAGGTGTGCAATTTGATGTTACAGACACAGGATCAGGGATTCCAGAGGATGATCTTCCGTTCGTATTTGAACGCTTCTATAAAGCAGATAAAGCCCGTACAAGAGGAAGATCAGGTACAGGTCTTGGTCTTGCGATTGCTCGCAACATTGTAGAATCGCATCTGGGTCACATTTCCGTCCACAGCAAAAGTGGAGAGGGCACGACATTCTCCTTCTTTATTCCAGAGAAGATTGAGTGATTGAGTGACAGGCACCGCTCACATATTGTCGAATTGATGTAAATCAAAGAAGCTTCCGTAATTATTCGGAGGCTTTTTTCGGTGAAGTAAAGAATGATTGATAGAAAAGAAAGCGATAGAGGTATCCTTTCGTCTCGTTAATACGTTACAATAATGATGGGAAGTGTCAAACTAGTTCGATAAAAGGAGCTGTAGCTATGTACACGGATTATCACAATCACCTTGAAAAAGGAACGTTAACTCTTGATTATTTATCTCAGTTCGTTGAAGAAGCAAAGCGAAAAAATGTGAGTCATTTTGGTATCTCTGAGCATGCTTATCATTTTTATGAAACGCAGAACATATTAAGTAATCCATGGGTCAATGAACGCAGGTGGTATAACATGGAGGACTATGTTCATCTCTTTCAACAAGCAGAAGAGAAGGGGATGGACGTTAAGATGTCAATTGAGATGGACTACACCCCCGGAAAACATCAAGAGATGAAAGAATTTATTTCTCGTTATCAGTTTGATTACGTGATCGGATCGATTCATTGGGTAGAGGACTTTGGAATTGATTTAGCGGAATATCGTCATCTTTGGGACGAAAGAGATATTAACACCGTCTATCGTAAATACTTTGATCAAGTCGTTACGCTAGCTGAATCCAATTTATTTGATATTGTCGGACATCTCGACCTAGTAAAAATCTTTAAATATAAACCTGAAAGTCATGACTTTCTACTTGAACAATATGATCGGGCCACGAACGCTTTATCTCAATCAAAAACATGTGTTGAAATAAGTACAGCAGGTTTAAGAAAGCCGGTAGGTGAGCTCTATCCAGATCCAGAGCTTCTAAAAATGTGCTATGAAAAGGACATCCCTATCGTTCTTTCTTCGGATGCTCACGTACCTACAGACGTAGGTGCAGATTATGATCAAGCTGTAGCTCTTGCCAAATCCGTCGGCTATTCAAAACTGATGACATTTGAAAATGGAGAGCGTAAACCAATTAATTTATAAAAAAAGGAACGAGAGCAAAATACTCTCGTTCCTTTTTTATGTTTAAACACCACCAATTTGCTCAACTTTCACGATATCTTGAACATCTTCTAATGTTTCTTCTATATTTTTAGGCAATGGCGCATCAAATGATAACATCATAATCGCTTCGCCCCCAGCTGTTTTTCTACCAACTTGCATCGTGGCAATGTTAATGCGGTGTTCACCAAGTACTTTTCCTACATTACCAATAACGCCTGGACGATCGTTATGTTGTATGTAGAGAAGATGGCCCTGAGGATGGAAATCGATATCGAACCCGTTTAATTGTGTGATTCGATCACCATATTCTTTAATGTAAGTACCTTGAAGGGAGAAGGCTTCTTTGTCTCCTTGTACCGAAACTGAAATAAGATTGGAGTATCCATGTGTTTCAGAACTATGCTTTTCCCCGTAAGTAATGCCTCTTTCTCTCGCAATCGAAGGTGCATTTACTTCATTTACAGTGGTATCTAGTCTTGATTTTAGGAAAGAAGCCATCAAGTTTCTTGTTAAGATAGCGGTGTCCAACTCAGTCAACTTACCTGCATACGTTACGTCAACTAAATTCGCAGCTGATTTCATACATTGGGAAAGAATGCTACCCATTTTACGCGTAAGTTCATAATAAGGTTTAATCTTTTCATATTCTTCCTTTGAAAAACCAGGTAAGTTGATTGCATTTCGAATTGGTTTTTCTTTTAGAAAATGAAGGACTTCTTCTGCTACTTGAGCAGCGACGTTAAGCTGCGCTTCTTTCGTAGAAGCGCCAAGGTGTGGGGTGGCAATCACTTGATCATAACGAAGGAGTGGATGATCCTCCTCTGGAGGCTCTGCTACAAAAACGTCAAGTGCTACGCCGCCAATATGTCCTGAATCAAGGTATGGGATAAGTGCCTCCTCATCAATAATGCCACCACGAGCACAGTTTATTAAGAAAACGCCTTTTTTAGTTTTCGCGAGCGTTTCTTCGTTTAAAAGACCGCGTGTTTTTTCAGTTAGTGGTGTGTGAACGGTAATAATATCTGCAGTTGCTAGCAAGTGATTAAATTCAACAGACTGAACATCTAATTTTTCAGCTCGATCGTTCGTTAAGAAAGGATCGAAAACGACCACATCCATCCCAAAGGCTCTAGCTCTTCTGGAAAGTTCAGTACCAATACGTCCCATACCAACAATCCCAAGTGTTTTTCCATTAAGTTCGGTTCCGACATATTGTTTTCTCATCCATTTGCCACTTTTTAAAGAGGATGTTCCCTGAGGAATGTTTCGGGCTAGAGAAGCCATCATTGCAAAAGTATGTTCTGTCGTGGAAATCGTATTGCCATCTGGAGCATTGACGACAATAACGCCTCGCTTTGTGGCAGCATCAATATCAATGTTATCTACTCCAACACCGGCTCTTGCAACAATACGTAATGCAGGCATTTGATCAAGCACTTCTGCAGTTACTTTTGTAGCGCTTCTTACAAGCAAAGCTTCATACTGATTGAGACGATCACTGAAATCATTTAAAGATCCAATGTCACATGTGAGCGTGCTTTCATTTAACAGCGGCTGTAAACCATCTTCCTTAATACCATCAGTTACTAGAACGTAAGCCAACTTCTCCACTCCCTTTGTCTATCTCTTCTCATTTTTTAGAAAACTCAATACCTTACTTTTTACCATGAAAGCACTAAAGTGTCAATTTGAACAATAACATTTCTTTTTAAAAAATAATAAAAAATCCCTGATTTAAAAAATCAGGGATTTTTAATGGGACCTATTCAAATTTTGTTGCGTCGCCATCAAATGACTCATCAGCAATTTTGATTGAATCAGTAGGACAACCCTCAAACGCATCCATCATATCTTCATGAAGCACTTCTGGGATCTCGACGATACCTTCGTTGTCATCAAGTGTTACAAAAGCGATACCTTCATCGTCATAATCATAAATATCGGGTGCGGCTGCGCCACAAGCTCCACAGGCAATACATGTGTCTTTATCTACAATAGTATACTTAGCCATGATTTAACCTCCTATTCAATACTTCTATATGCCTTTCATCGTCCTTTTATTCGTAAATGAAAGTTTTTAATAATCTTATTGTAAAGGTGATGCCTTGACTTTTCAATAGTTTAATCCTTTTATTAGCATCTAAATGAATGTTACCCGGTTTTAAAATAAGTAAACAGTTGAAAAAATTTGATACAATAATGGAGAAGGAAATAGGTGGTGGATTTATGGAATATTTCGACGGTGTGCTATTATATATTTTTGACCGGTTTAAGGGAGAACGTTCACTATCTGCCGTATACCATCTTCTAACTGGAAAGAAATCGTCTCAAACGATACAAGATGGGAAGCTTTTTAAAGTAGGGAGTTTCTTTGGGATTTTAAAGAAGTTAAAACGTTCAAAACTTGAACAGCACGTTTTCGCATTACTTGAGGCGCAGTTGATTCAACCAAATCAACACGAAGGATATCAAATCACTTCAGGCGGAAAAGATGCTTTAAGTGCCTTTTTAGTCACGAAACCGATACCGAATTATTTAGCGGGTTGGCAGTACCATCAAGTAAGTGAATTATTTTGGCAGCGGCTTAGTTTATTCATGCAAAGCCTTTCTTATTCAATCCATGGCAACATGAATTTTTACCCAATTAGTAAAGATGAAGCAATACAAAATTGGGTGAAAAAGCATTTTCCAGTCAAGAAAGAAAAGAGAGTACTTCTCGCAGAAGAACTGTTTCAGGAGATTCGATCGCACCTTCAAAAACTACCAGATCCCCATGCTTCTTTTTTTATTATGAGGCTAAGTGGCGAAGGGAGAACGGGGTTGACCGTTCATCAACTAGCGGATGTGCACAAGATAAGTTATGAAGAAGCAATGATCTGTTTTCAAGGTGTCATTCATGGTTTACTCTTCCAGGTTCAGCATAATGCAGCGCAATACCCGATTCTTGCTTCAATGATAGAGGGAACAAGCGGCCAGTTGCCACTAACTTTATCTACAAAGCAAACTTATAAACTTCTTGAAGACGGAATGACGATTGAAGAAATTGCCCATACTCGAAGGCTCAAGCGAAGTACAATTGAGGATCATTTAGTCGAGATTGCGATAAATGTTCCGGAATTTTCAATAAGTCCATTTGTAGATCCAAAGGCACAATTAGAAATCAAGTTAGCTAGTAAGGAAATCAACAGTCAGCGATTAAAATTAATTAAGGACTATATGAACGATCAATATTCCTATTTTGAAATTCGATTAACTCTTTGCAAAGAAGGGATTTAATGTCGTTATCAGACTTATTATATCAGCACTTTGGCTACCGCGAATTTCGCTATGGCCAGGAAGAAATTATTACGGATGTACTCAATAATAAAGACGTTTTCGCCATGCTCCCTACTGGAGCTGGAAAATCACTATGCTATCAACTCCCATTATATGCGGGGATTTCTCCAATTCTTATCGTATCGCCATTAGTTTCGTTAATGGAGGATCAAGTCCAGCAATTAAAAGCGCAAGGTGAAAAAAGAGTCATTGCGTTAAACGGATTTCTGGATTTTGAAAAGCGAAAAGGTATTTTAAAGGATTTATCAACTTTTTCCTTTATTTATGTCTCCCCAGAAATTCTACAAAATAAATATGTTTATCAAGCCTTAAAAAAATTAGATGTTGGATTAATGGTTATAGATGAAGCTCACTGCATTTCTCAATGGGGCCATGATTTTAGAACGGACTATCTGAAGCTCGGAGCTATTCGTGAAGCGTTTGGTCGTCCACCACTCCTTGCTCTTACCGCAACAGCTACGGAAGATGTTCGCCGTGATATTCTTCGCCAGCTAAATATGAGCGACCCCGCCATTCATGTACATAGCGTGGATCGACCTAATATAGCGATTAAGCTAGATAAATTTCCCTCTCTTGAAACCAAGATCGAGGCAGTTAAGGAATACGCCCTTGAATTGAAAGGACCAGGTATCATTTATTTCTCAAGTCGAAGTTGGGCAGATAAACTAGCGAAAGCATTGAGTCGTGAAGGTAGAAATTGTGCGTCATATCATGCGGGAATGGAACAGGAGGACCGTCTCTTAATTCAACAACAGTTTCTTAATGATGAGCTATCGATTATATGTTCAACGAATGCTTTTGGGATGGGGATTAACAAAAGTAATATTCGATTTGTGATTCATTTTCACCCACCATCTACAATTGAAAGCTATTTGCAAGAAATAGGGAGAGCAGGAAGAGATCAATTACCATCCATTGCGATTCATTTACACACAGAAGAAGATGAGTTCTTACCACTTTCCTTTATTGATTCGGAGCTTCCAAAAGAACATGAAGTGAAAGAAGTCTTACTCGACTTTGTTGGGAGAGAAGGATCAGCCTACTCCAATCATCACCTTGAGCGTGAAGGAGATCGATTTGGCTACACTGAGACAGCATGGCGCTATTTGCTTCATCAGTTAGAAGGATTAGGAGTGATCAAAGAAAGAGTGATCCAATCTTTTGATGTCGATATGAATTTAGCAAGAATTCTAACTGCAATAGAACGACACAGAAAAGCAAAGCTTATAAAATGGTTTCGATTTAAAAGCTGGCTAGAAGAAAAACAGTGTAGAAGAAAAGGTTTATTAGAAAGGTTTGGAGAACCTAATCATATCATTGAACCTTGCTGTGATTATTGTGGGCTAAACCTTCAAGAATATAAAGGTAGTAGAGATCAAATCAACGTTTCCGACCAGCGTGCATTTGATTGGGAAGCTGAATTGAAGCGGCTGCTTACCGTAAGCAAGGAGGACCACGGTGAGGAATCGACAGGCTGAAGCAGTAAAACAGTTAACAGATCGAGAACTGTTATTGAATGTGTATTTAACTCAAATTATATTGGTTCTTCTAGCAAGTGTAATGAGTTTATTTTTGTTTCAAGATTTGTGGTTTTTCGCAGATCTAATCCATTTTACTTGGACAGAGATCATCGTTTTAGGTGGGGGCACAGCATTCCTTGTAATTGGTATTGATCTCATTCTTATGAAAACACTACCTGAAGAGAAGTTGGATGATGGAGGTATTAATGAGCGAATTTTTTCTCGTCTTTCAATTTCTCATATTTTCTTTTTGTGTGCTATCATTTCATTTAGTGAAGAGCTGTTGTTTAGAGGTGTTATCCAAACAAGTTTCGGATTAGTCCTTTCAAGTTTGTTATTTGCGATCATACACGTTCGGTATCTTTCTAAACCTGTCTTATTTAGTTCCGTCGTTGTGATTAGTTTCTTAATCGGTGTTTTGTATGAAGTGACTGAAAACTTAATGACAACAATCACAGCTCATTTCTTAATCGATTTTGTTATGGCTTGTCTCATAAAGCAGAAAGCACGAAGGTGATCACATCATGAAAGGTGAGTTTAATGAAAAGCGAAAGTCCACTGCCTTCTAGGAAGGAATACCATCGAAATAAAAGTGCAAAAAAAAAGCAGTCGAGTCGAAAGAGAAATGAAGAAAAAGAAATGCCTTCTTTCACATTAATTCGAGTACTCGCACTACTGTTTATTGGGATGGTTTCTCTATTCTTGTTGTATTCATATTTTTTGTAAAATCGCTATAGTTTAAATTGATTTACCCCCACTGTCGTAACAAACCAAGCTCCTGCATAAACTAGATTCAACAAAGGGGGGGATATAGTGGACGCATTAAAGGAGTGGAACCTTCCACAACCACAGTCGAAAGTTACCATCGTTCTGTTGCAAGAATTAGTAGAACGAAAGATTGTTGAAAAGCAGTATAAAGCGAAATCACAGTCTTACGGATATATCCTTGCGTTTTTATTAGTTAGCATGGGGTGTTTTTTTTGGTATGAGCTAGAAAACAGCACCTCTTTTTTTGTGAATGAACTTACTTTTAATACGATTCCTATGCTGCTAATATTGGTTATTAGTAGTGTTGTTACTTACTTTCAATTAAGGAAGTTTTCAAAAAAAACCAAGAAAGCTGAGGATGAATATGAGTCCTTAAGACTGGAGATATTAGATCGAAGTGATGAACTATTTGAAGGTCAAAAACAATGGGAAAGTCGTCATGTTGTTTTTAAATATTTAAAAGAGGAATACGACATTAATCTTTATTATAAATAAACTGTTACCTTTGCTCAGGACAACCAAAGAATAGGTACTGTTCAATTTGAAAGTTGTTTCCGTTAATGGAAAGTTCATCTTCATCGAACATCTCAATCTTTCCGAAGGCGACAGTATCTTTTAATTTTGGGCAGAAAACTTCGACGGGCATACCCAAACGACGGTTAAAATCCAAGTCTTCATTCCCTAACAGTGATTTGGTTTTAAGTTTATTAATCATTGAGCCATCATCTCCGTTTTGTTGTGTACGTTCTTGAGTGATCTTGTTATGATCTAATCTTACCTTAAAAAGACTGAATCTTCAAGAAATTAAAAAGCCCAATTTACGGAAGAAAACGATGCATTTCACCATTAATTTTTATTTTAGAAGGATATTATCTCAGAAATGTGGTATTAATTAAGAGTAGTGATCTTACAAAGAGGTGATAGCCATGTACGTACGAAGCGCAATGAAACCGATTCGAGAAACTGTTTATGTGAATGATGACACAAAGTTGGATGAAACACTCAAATTATTAAAGGAACGAGAAATCGATGGTGTGCCGGTTGTTAATGGAACAAAATATGCTGGAATTGTAACGTTTAATCGTATTTATAAAGCATTTTTTAAAAGTGACATGACTGATAAAGAAAGATTCTTGTCGGAAACTACTGCAGGAGAAATTGCCTACCAAAAAGATGTAACGGTTGATCAAGAAGAAGTGTTTGAGAATACTCTTCTTTTAGCAAAGAATGCTCCTCTCGTAGCAGTCGTCGATCAAAATGAGCATTTTATTGGCATCATTACGCGATCTGATATATTGGATCAATTTCAAAGTGCATTTGGCATGCGCAAGCCTGGTATAAGAATCGCATTTGCATCTTCAGAGACAGAAGGAAGAATTGCTAGGCTTGCTAAAATCGCAAAAAGTTTTCATGAAAATATTATCTCGTTGTCCACATTCGATGAATCTAACCAGAATGTCAGGAGAATTGTAATGAAGATTGAAAAAAAGGAAAATATTGATCAATTCATTGCAAAACTTGAACAGAATGGATTTAAAGTTCTTGATATAAAAGAAGTATGAGTGAATAGTACCCATAAAGCCTCCTACTCTTACATACGTTAGAGTGGGGGGTTTTACTATGCCGCTTCTATTAATAAGAATTGTAGCGATTTTCGGTTTGTTGTATATAGCGGAAAGTAATTTGAATTTTAAAAGCATGACATTTACAGACCTCATGTTAAACAGCGGGCGTTATGGGTTTGGAGCGCTTTGTTTTTTGTTTGGGTTTCTTTTTGTAGCTCGCGTTATTAGAGAACATGTGGAGGGGTTTATTGCATTAGGGATTAATAATAAAGCTCACCTCATTACGTTATTACTAGAAGGAAGTTTATTAGTTGTTGTATATTGGGTATTATTTGAAACGAACAAATGGTTGTCACTTGCTTCACTTGTGATGGCATTTAGTTACGGTGTTTTAACTGCTAATATAAGAGCGGCAAGAGAATTAAAACGCTTTCAGAGGAGTAATGATGCATGATTTATTTTGTTGGCCTTGTTTTAATTGGAATAGTGCTACTAATTTACATGTGGATTGAAGCACACCTTAACAGAGTCATTAGGAAAGAGATTGATGTCGAAAATCTACCAGAAAATTTCGATTCATATCGAATCTTTTTTATTTCGGATACTCATAATCGATCTATATCGAACAAAGTGTTAGAAAAAGTAAGAAACCAAGTTGACATTATCGTTATTGGTGGAGATGTTATGGAAAAAGGGGTCTCTTTTGATAAAGTTCGCCATAATCTAAAATCTCTCCGGGATATAGCACCTTGTTACTTTGTATGGGGGAATAATGATTACGAAGAAGACCCCGTCAAACTTGAAAAACTGTTAATGGATGAAGAGATTATCATGCTTAAGAATCGAGCAGTAAACCTTAAAAATAGTGGCGAGGGAATAAGTTTAATAGGTATTGACGATCTTTCAACAGAAAATGCCTCACTAGAGGATGCAGTTAAAGAAGCCACCGAAAAAACAAAAATACTGATCAGCCATAATCCCGATATTAAGCGGAACTGGCCTGACAATAGTGAAATACAACTTATTCTTTCTGGTCACACTCATGGAGGACAAATACGTTTATTTGGGTGGGGAATTCGAGAAAAAGGGGGCATTAAAAAAGTTAAAGGAACGACGGTCGTCATTAGTAATGGGTATGGTACGACAACGTTACCTTTAAGACTGATGGCCCCTGCAGAATCACATATTTTTATATTAAAAAGGAAATAAATACAAAAAAATTACCGATTTGCTTATACAAAGTTTACACAAACATCATTCACCCCTTATACTAGGTGTGATAAGGGCTGTACTAGAGGGGAAGATGACGATGTCTGCAGGTAAGTATAATATAAAAGCGGTCTCGAAGAAATTGGGAATACAACCTGGGACCTTAAGGGCATGGGAAAGGCGTTATAATATTATTTCTCCGATAAGAAATGAGGCAGGTCATCGTCTTTATTCGGAAGAACATATGTCTATCTTAAAATGGCTTGTCCAAAAAACAGAACAAGGTTTTACAATTAGCCAAGCTGTAGAATTGCTTGAAAATGGAAATGATTCAACAGATACAGATAGTATGGGAATTGATATGGAAAGAGATCGAGCTCATATACTTGCTGATGAAATATTAGAAGCGCTACTTGCTTTCGACGAGAATAAAGCTCAGGATTTGTTGAATCAGGCGTTTTCTGTGTTTAGTATTGATAAGGTAGTACATGACATCCTTGCCCAGCTATTAGTTAGGGTAGGAGAGCTTTGGGAAAATGAGAAAATAACGATTGCACATGAACATTTTACAAGTGCTTTTCTACGCTCAAGAATTGGAATGATTTTCCACACTCTACCCGTTGATGGATATCTTCCGAAAGTGATGGCGGTTTGCTCGTCAGGAGAATACCATGAACTTGGTTTGTTGATTTTCACTCTTTATTTAAGGAGAAAAGGTTTTGAAGTCATTTATCTAGGAGCAAGCATTCCTGAGGATGATATTGAGACGGTTGTGGAAGATACGGATCCGAAAATATTATTTTTATCATGTACGTTAATGGCAAACTTACCAAGGTGCCTTGACCTCGTTGATCGCCTTGATGAGCGCTTCTCTGATTTAACGATTGGTATAGGTGGAGCTGCTATAGGGCATTTACGAGGGGAAAAGAGACAGGCCTATGACTCCTTTTTCGTTGGTAATAATAAAGATGAGTGGGATGTTTGGATTAAAGATAAAATTCAAAAGCTGACTACTTAAATGGATAGTTGACATGACTTGTCTAAGCTTCCTTTTACAGTGTAAACTAGAAGAATATCGTCAACCAAGAACCATCTTTGTATTATCACATATAGTATGAATAAAGGATTTGCGGGTGACAGACGGTAGGGGGGAAATAGATGCGTCTTGAACGTTTAGCGTACGACAAAATAAAGATTTTTCTAACTTATGATGATTTAAATGAACGTGGAATTACGAAAGAAGAGCTATGGCAGGACGTACCGAAAGTTCACAGGCTATTTCGCGAGATGATAATGGAAGCTGACGATGAACTTGGCTTTAAAGTCGATGGACCAATTGCTGTAGAAGTGTTCTCGCTTCCTGCTCAAGGAATGGTTGTCATTGTTACAAAGGGTTCGGCAGAAAGTGATTTTGAAGATGACTATAATGACGAATACATTGAAATGCAAGTTACGCTCGATGAAAGCGATGAAGTATTTTATGAGTTTCGATCTTTTGAGGACGTGATTGGTCTTTCTAAAAGATTAATCAACGTTGGAATTTTAGGTGGTACTCTTTATTCCTTCCAGTCTCAATTTTATCTTAAATTTGATGAAGAGGAATTTGCTGAGTATGAATTAGATTCGTTAGTTGCGTTGCTTGCTGAATTCGGAAATCCTTCAACGATTACAAGCTATCGAGTAATGGAATATGGGAAGCAAATTATGCAATCAACAGCGATTGAACAGCTAAATCATTATTTTAACTAACAAAACCTCCCATTTGGGAGGTTTTGTTAGTTAAGTAAGGATAGAACCGCTCGTGTAGCTTGGGTTATTCCATGCTTTAATGAAGTATTCTTTATTGTTAAATTTCATAAATCCATCTTTATTATAGATCGTAGGAAAAACTCGTTCAACGGACAAATGCTGTGTACGGTGAGCTAATAGTGCTTTTCTAACTGGATCTAAATCTTCGTTTGAGAAGGATTTGATCAAAGTGATTGAGTCATCAGGATCTGCATAAGCTGGATTTCCTGTTTCTTCAGCTAATGATTGAGGGAAAGTGACGTAATACAGCTCTTTTACAACGTTTGTTTCTTTTACAGCTTGAAGCGTTGCTAGCTGAATCGCTTTATGGTCTGGGTGACCTGATAACCCATGTGGCGGGAATGTAATGACAACATCAGGTTGGACCGCTTCAATTCGTTTTAACACATCATTCTTCAGCTCATCATCAGGAAGCGTATTTAATTTCCCGTCTTGATAATCACCAATATGGAGTTCATCAATTCCAAGTAGCTTAGAAGCTTCTTTTAGTTCTTTTTTTCGAACTTCAGCCAGCTCATCTACTTGACAAAGAGGTGGTTCTCCACATTTGCCTGCATCACCAGGCGTGGCACTGTATAAAATGGTTTTCGTATCTTTTGCTTTAGCTAATTCAGTTAGCGTCCCCCCACAAGTAAAGCTTTCATCGTCAGGGTGAGCAAAAATAAACATAAATGTACGAGACATAAGGACATTTCCTTTCATATAAATAAGATTATGGCAAGTATACAAAAGATCATCATCCTTTTTCCAATAATAATACTTAATGATGGTCACTCAGGATAACATAGCTGTCGAAAAACATGGTATGATGAGAGAAGTTTTGGTAAGTTCCACTCGATTAACAATCGAATATAATGACATACATAAATGTAGCCTAGGAGGTATAGCTTATGAAAGTTGGAGTACTTTATGGAGGAACTTCTGCTGAAAGAGAAGTTTCGCTATCAAGCGGTAAAGGGATCATGAAAGCTTTAAAAGAAAACGGTCATGAAGTAATCGGTATAGATTTTCACCCAGAACGATTATCAGAAGTGATGGAACTTGAGGTTGATATTGTTTTTATCGGCCTTCACGGTAAGTATGGAGAAGATGGAAGGATTCAAGGACTTCTTGATATGCTGCAAATCCCATATGTGGGATCGGGCGTTCTAGGATCTGCAGTTGCAATGGATAAAGCTAAAAGCAAAAAAGTGTTAAAAGATTCTGGAGTACGCTTAGCACAGGATCTTGTTCTCCATAAGTCGGACGATCATCATTCACTTAATTTACCCTTTGGTTATCCAGTTGTGGTAAAACCAAACAGCGAAGGATCGACGATTGGATTAACCATTGCTAAATCGGAAGAGGAGCTTCAAAAAGGGATTGAAGAAGCTTTTCGATTTGATGATACGGTCATTCTAGAAGAGTTTATTTCTGGGACTGAAGTAACCGTTGCTGTGATGGGCTCAAAGGGAGAAGTAAAACCACTTCCCGTTGTGGAAATTGTTCCAAAGAACGCTTACTACGACTATGAATCGAAATACGCAGAAGGTGGAAGTGAACACATCGTTCCAGCTCGTATTTCTGAATCCTATACAGATCTCATTCAAAAACAATCTGTTGTTGCACACGAATTACTTGGATGCGATACGTACTCACGTGTGGATTATATCGTACCTAAAGATGGATCTGAACCAGTATTTCTTGAAGTAAACACGCTACCTGGAATGACTCCAACTAGTTTATTCCCAGATGCAGCGAGAGAAATTGGTTACTCTTATGAACAAATGATTGAGAACTTAATTCAGTTAGGCTTAAAGAAATAGCTATGCGAGACCTCACACAAGTGGGGTCTTACTTTTAATTGCTAAAGACCGCCAACCTTTATCGTAAGCGTTTTCAACAGTGTGGAACAAATTGCATAAATGTGGCATGAATGCCTTCTCATAGCTTACTTAAACGTGTATACTATGTTTTGAAAGCAGAGCAATAGAACATTCTATAAACAACATAAGACGTTTTAAAATTAAATTGGAATAGGTTAGATTTCTAAGCTAAATGAAAACAGCAGAGTAAGTGCACAGTAATGGGAGGTATAGCAATGGTCGACAAAAACGAAACAGACAACGGACAAGGAAACAATAAGAAACGGAACGTATTAGAGTCGACGCAATCGGTCATTCACGAAGCGCTGGACAAACTAGGCTATCCGAGTGAAGTGTATGAATTATTGAAAGAACCAATGAGATTAATGACGGTTCGAATTCCAGTTCGGATGGATGATGGCTCTATTAAAATATTTACAGGGTATCGTGCTCAGCACAATGATTCTGTCGGACCTACTAAAGGTGGCGTTCGTTTCCATCCAGATGTAACTGAAACTGAAGTAAAGGCACTTTCAGTCTGGATGAGTTTAAAAGCAGGAATTGTGGATCTTCCATATGGTGGCGGTAAGGGAGGCATTATTTGTGATCCGAGAGAAATGTCTTTCAGAGAATTAGAACGTTTGAGCCGTGGTTATGTCAGAGCGATTAGTCAAATTGTTGGACCTACAAAAGATATCCCTGCCCCAGATGTTTTTACAAATTCTCAAATTATGGCATGGATGATGGATGAGTATAGTCGCATAAGAGAATTTGATTCCCCTGGATTTATTACTGGTAAGCCATTAGTACTAGGCGGATCTCACGGTCGTGAATCTGCAACTGCCAAAGGTGTTACAATTTGTATTCGTGAAGCTGCTAAGAAAAAAGATATCAAAATAGAAGGTGCACGAGTAGTGATTCAGGGATTCGGAAATGCAGGTAGCTTTCTTGCGAAATTTATGCACGATGCTGGAGCGAAAATTGTTGGTATATCAGATGCATATGGCGCCTTACACGATCCGGAAGGCCTGGATATTGACTATTTACTCGACCGTCGTGATAGCTTTGGTACAGTAACGAAGCTTTTTAAAGAAACAATTAGTAACCAAGAACTACTTGAACTTGATTGTGATATTCTTGTTCCAGCAGCCATTGAAAATCAGATTACTGAAGACAATGCTCACCAAATTAAAGCGAGCATTGTAGTTGAAGCCGCAAATGGACCAACTACAATTGAGGCAACAAAAATTTTAACTGATAGAGGCATTCTACTTGTTCCAGACGTGTTGGCAAGTTCCGGCGGCGTAACCGTTTCTTATTTCGAATGGGTTCAAAACAATCAAGGGTATTATTGGACAGAAGAAGAAGTGGAAGCAAAGCTTGAAAAAGTAATGGTTAACGCATTTAATTCGATCTATCGAACGGCAGAAACACGCCGAGTTGATATGAGGCTTTCCGCTTATATGGTTGGCGTGCGGAAAATGGCTGAAGCTTCTCGTTTTAGAGGATGGATATAAATAGTTGCCTTTCCGAATAAAATTCCCTATCATTCAGGTAGGGAATTTTTTTATTGTACTAAGTAGAATAATAATAAAGAAATGGTCTAATTCTTATGGAGTGGTTCGGGAGTGAGAGAAATGAGAGAAGAACAGATCGTCATTATTGGTGCAGGACCTTGTGGCATGTCTGCAGCTATAGAATTAATGAATAAAGGATATGACCCTTTAATTATTGAAAAAGGAAATATCGTTAACGCCATTTATCATTATCCCACGCACCAAACTTTTTTTAGTTCAAGTGAGAAACTTGAAATAGGAGAAGTACCTTTTATTATTGAAGAACGTAAACCGAAGCGAAACCAGGCTCTGGCTTATTATCGAGACGTGGCTAAGCGAAAAGAGTTAAGAATTCATTCCTTTGAAAAAGCAAACGTCATTACAAAGGAAAATGACGCCTTTGTCATCGAAACTGAAAAAGTACATGAATCTAAAAAGATCACCTATCGTGCTGAGCATTTAATAATCGCAACTGGTTATTATGATAGTCCAAATTATATGGACATCAAAGGGGAAAATCTTGATAAAGTACTGCATTATTTTAAAGAGCCACACCCCTATTTTGATCAGGACGTTGCGGTCATCGGTGGGAAAAACTCTGCAGTAGATGCAGCATTAGAACTTGAAAAAGCGGGAGCGCGGGTAACGATTCTTTATAGAGGCGCAGAATACTCTAAAAGTGTTAAACCGTGGATTTTGCCTGAATTTGAAGCTCTTGTTAGAAACAATAAAGTTTCAATGGAGTTTAATGCCTCTTTAGTTGAAGTAAGAGAAAAAGAAATTGTATATGATGTGATGGGAGAATACAAAACTATACCAAATGATTTTGTTTTTGCCATGACAGGTTATCATCCTGATCATTCATTCCTTACCAAGATCGGCATCCAGATTGATCAACAAAGTGGTCGTCCTACCTTTAATAAGGAAACGATGGAGACAAATGTAGAAAATTGCTACATTGCAGGGGTAATTGCAGCTGGGAACAATGCAAATGAAATTTTCATTGAAAACGGAAGGTTACACGGTGCGATGATTGCAAATGCAGTAATTAAGAAAGCAAAAAAACCTACCAATTAAGGTAGGTTTTTTGTATATGAAACGATAGGGGGAGTTTATCTTAAGAAAAAGCTATGCAGTTCTTTTGGATCCCCAGTTGCTTCAAGTGTAACTAGCAATTTTAAGCGTGCTTTTTGTCCATTCAAGCCGTTTGAGAAAATGACGCCTTGTTCCTTCAAATGCTTCCCACCGCCCGTATATCCATATACATCTTGAACGATGCCGTTAAAACAGCGAGAAACCATGACGATTGCGATTCCTTTTGCTCTTAGATGATTAATCCCATCCATCATCTCAGGAGGTAAATTGCCCTGTCCGAGAGCCTCTATCACAATACCGTCAATGTCGAGTTCAGCAGCAGCAATTAGTAATTTTGAATCCATTCCGGCATAAGCCTTTAAAAGCATAACTTTTTTTGTTAATCCGGATATGTGATAACGGTCCCTCATCGTTAACGTATGGTGAAAGAAGACTCTTTGCTTCGTTACGATTCCAATTGGTCCATACTGAGGGCTTTGGAATGTAGATACATTGCTCGTGTGCGTTTTCGTTACGTTTTTTGCAGTATGTATTTCATCGTTTAAGACAACTAAAACGCCTTTCCCCTTCGCTTCGTGACAGGATGCTACTTTTATTGAAGAAAGTAAGTTATAAGGCCCATCAGAGCCAAGCTCGTTACTTGAGCGCATTGCCCCTGTTACGACGACAGGGAGATCTGTCTGAAGCACAAGATCTAACAGATAAGCTGTTTCTTCTAGCGTATCGGTGCCATGGGTAATGACCACGCCTCGAATAGGCTCTTCCTTTATTCTTGTTTCAATTCTCTCTGCAATAGCAAACATCGTTTCTGGCGTCATGTGAGGTGAGGGGATGTTGATGTAATCATCAATTAAAACATCATCTCCTGTTAACAATTGGTTAAGCGTTGCGTTTAACGGATTTTCTTTCCCAGGATTAACAGCACCAGAATCCTTATTTTCCTCCATTGCAATGGTTCCTCCGGTATGGATAATCAATAATTTACTCATAGCGTCACCTCATTATTTTCCTAATTAATGTTTCCTTAAATAAAGTAACATGATACGATTATAAAAGTATAGGTAAGAGTGAATCTTCTTTTAAAAGAGGTATGGGGTAGAAATGGGGAAAGCCTATGTTAGCAGCCATAACTGCTGGAATAGCACCAGGCATTGCGCTTCTTTGTTTTTTTTATCTTAAACAGCATCAGTATGAATCTGAGCCGATTGGCCCAGTAGTTAGAAGTTTTGTATTTGGGGCCATGCTTGTGTTTCCAGTTATGGTGATTCAGCACGGATTTGAAGTGGAAAATTTTTTACAGTCACCATTCAGTCAGTCATTTTTAATGTCGGGATTGTTGGAAGAATTTTTAAAGTGGTTTATATTTTATTTTACCGTTTATATCCATATAGAATTTAGTGATTTTTATGATGGGATTGTCTATGGTGTGGCAATTTCACTTGGGTTTGCGTCTGTTGAGAATGTATTTTATCTTTTTGCCTATGGCATTCAAGAGGCATGGTGGAGGGCGCTTTTGCCAGTATCAAGTCACGCGTTATTTGGCTTAATGATGGGTTCTTATTTAGGTAGAGGGAAATTTTCGTTACAGAATAAGATCGGGAAATGGATTGCCCTTTCTCTATTCATACCGTTTATCTTTCATGGTACGTATAATTTTTTGGTTCTTCAGGTAAACAGTAATACGATCTATCTAATGATCCCCTTTATGCTGATCCTGTGGTTTATTGGATTAAGAAAAATAAAAGCCGCAGATCTCAATCAGGCAGAATTAATGCAAACGAAAGAAAATATGCCAATCTAACGAAGGTGCCCACTGGGCATCTTTTTTTTGTAGCAAATTTAAAACGAGAAAGGTAACTGAAAAAATCTTGAGTCATTCGTTTCATTTGTATAAAATACCTCTCGTTACAAAAACTACACGTGTGAAATCAGAATGATCAGGGAGGTTCACAGCATGAGAAAGGCATTTAATTTTCTGAAAATCCCTTTGGTAATCGGATTAATTTGTGCACCGCTTATCATGGTTTTAGATGATAACAATGAAGCAGGTGCATTTTCAAACCAAATTATTCAAAAGGGCGCGACAGGAACAGACGTTATTGAACTTCAAGCACGTTTGAAGCATATTGGCTTTTATACAGGTAAAGTTGATGGGGTTTTTGGTTGGGGAACGTATTGGGCAGTTAGAAACTATCAATACGAATTTGGAATGGATGTTGATGGGCTTGTTGGACCAGAGATGAAGGCCAAATTAAATAAAACCACAAAGTATGACCCTGGACAGGGGGGCGAAAGTCCTGAAGCATCAGAAGTGAACCAAAGTAAGCCAAAAGACTCGAATGTACAGGCGAAGAATGTGCCTTCAGGATATTCTCAGAATGATATTAAGCTTCTTGCAAATGCAGTTTATGGAGAAGCACGTGGAGAACCATATGAAGGCCAAGTTGCGGTTGCTGCAGTTATCTTAAACCGCGTCCAAAGCGCATCATTTCCAAACACTGTATCTGGCGTTATCTTTGAACCGCGTGCTTTTACAGCAGTTTCAGATGGACAAATTTGGTTAACGCCAAATGAAAAGGCAAAAGAAGCTGTTATCGATGCGATAAATGGATGGGATCCAACGGGAGAAGCGCTTTATTATTTTAATCCGAATACAGCTACGTCTGGATGGATATGGACAAGACCGCAAATCAAACAAATTGGGAAACATATATTTTGTGAATAATGGAGGTGGTTTAATTGATTCGCTCAATATTGATTGGTGTACTTGCAGTTGGTGTTGCCGGAACAAGTTATTGGGGATACAAAGAACACCAGGAGAAAAATGCGGTACTTATTAATGCTGAAAATACTTACCAACGAGCCTTTCATGATTTGAATTTTCACATGGATGCACTAGAAGAGAAGATTGGATCGACACTAGCAATGAACTCTCGTGGTAGTCTTTCGCCGGCGCTAGCTGAAGTATGGCGCTTAACTTCAGAAGCTCAAAATGACGTGGGACAGCTTCCTTTAACTCTTATGCCTTTTAACAAGACAGAAGAGTTTTTAACGAATATCGGCTCATTTAGTTACCGAGTAGCTGTTCGAGACCTCGATGAAAACCCCTTATCAGATGAAGAATATGAGACGCTGAAGAATTTGCACAGCCATTCCACGGATATCAAAAATGAATTAAGAAAAGTTCAAGCGATGGTCATTGATCATAATCTTCGCTGGATGGACGTAGAGCTTGCTCTAGCTTCCGAATCTCAGCCACAAGACAATACAATTATAGATGGATTTAAGACAGTGGATAAGCAAGTGGAAGGGTATAGTGAAGTGAACTGGGGACCTGAAGTGACACAGCTTAACACTAAGAAAGAGAATTTAAATAAAAATATTAAAGGGAAGAAACTTAATGAAGAAGAAGCCAAACAACAAGTGATTGATTTTCTAGATCTTGATTCAAAAGCCAAAATAGACATAACCAGAACGGGGGATGAATCTAAGTATCGAGCCTATAGTCTTTCAATTGAGAACGAAGACAAAAAATCATCGACCAATCTTGATGTTACTCAAAAGGGTGCAAAGCCGATCTGGATCCTGATGGATAGGGAAATCGGGGAACAAAAGCTTAGCTTGAATGAAGCAGCAGATAAAGCGAGGGCTTTCTTAAAAGAACATGACATCACAAATATGACCATTTCTGAAAGTAGTCAGTATGATCGGATGGGTGTCTTTACATTTGTATATCAACAAGATGATGTTGCGATCTACCCTGATGCGGTTCATATTAAGGTGGCGTTAGACAATGGTGATATTACTGGATACGAGTCGTTAGAGTATTTAACGAATCATCATGAAAGACAACTCGACACGCCAACATTATCAAGAAACGAAGCATTAGAACAAGTGAACCCCAATGTCCAAGTGATGGACGAAGGATTAGGCGTCATACAAAATGACCTTGGAGAAGAAGTATTATGTTATGAATTTATGGGTACGATTGAAAATGAAACGTATCGAATCTTTATTAATGTTGAAAATGGACGTGAAGAAAGAGTTGAAAAAATGGACGGTACTGAGATGAATTACGAAACGGCATAAATGAGGTGAAAGAATGGCGAAACTTGAACATATGTTAATAAAACTGATCGTCATTCAATTTATTTTTCTTATAGCCTCTCAGTTGTTACTGACTCAGGAGGACTTTCGGATTTATCTTAGCAAAGCCATTTATTATGAAGGTGTATTGAAGGATTTGTCTCCTCTGATCAAGCGTCAATAGTGAATAGACCGATAAAATGTCTTATGTTATGATAAATATGACATTTTGGTCGTACAAAGAAAGCAGGATACCCTGCTTTTTTTGTACGTTAAGTTGTCGATTAGATGATTTAATAGGATTGAACGGAATTTGGAGGCAAGAAGAATATGAACAAACGAATAAATATAGCAATTGATGGACCTGCTGGAGCTGGTAAAAGTACTGTAGCAAGAAAAGTAGCCGATCATTTAACATTTCTTTATATTGATACAGGTGCAATGTACCGTGCTTTAACCTTTAAAGCTATTGAAAATGAAGTTGATTTAGAAGACGGCCCTGCGCTTAAAGATTTATTAGATACTACTGTCATTGATCTTCAAGTTGGCGAAAGTGAGCAGCTTGTATTGGTTGACCATACTGATGTTACCACGGATATTCGATCTTCACACGTAACCAACAATGTTTCATTCGTTGCAAGACAAAGTGAAGTACGAGAAGAAATGGTTAAACGACAAAAACTACTCGCAGACCGAGGTGGCGTTGTGATGGATGGTCGTGATATCGGTACACACGTTCTTCCGAAGTCTGAACTTAAAGTATTCTTAATTGCTTCAGTAGAAGAAAGAGCTTCACGTCGCTACAAAGAGTTAATTGAAAATGGAATCGAAGCAGATTATGATCAGATAAAAGATGAAATTGCATTAAGAGATAAGCGTGATACTGAGCGAGAAGTAGCCCCTCTCGTTAAAGCAAGCGATGCAATTGAAATTGATACGACCACTATGTCGATCTCAGATGTTGTGGATCATATTTTACATTTAGCGAAAGAAAGGGCATGATGACGTGAGTTTATACGGTGTCGGGAAGGGCTTATTTCGCGTTTATTTTAAGCTATTCAATCGAGTTACAGTTGTAGGAAGAGAAAACGTTCCAAAAGATAAGGGAATTCTCCTTTGTTCAAATCATATAAACAACCTGGATCCACCATTAGTAGGTGCGATGTTCCCGAGAGATGTGCATTTCATGGCCAAATCAGAATTGTTTTCTATTCCAATTCTTGGGAAGTTGATTGAAAAGGTTGGCGCATTTCCTGTGAAAAGAGGTATGAGTGATAAACAAGCCCTTAGAAGTGGAATGAAATTTCTAAAAGATGGCGGCGTTGTTGGTTTATTTCCTGAAGGAACAAGAAGCAAAGATGGAAAGCTAGGTGAGGGTCTATCTGGAGCAGGTTTTTTTGCACTTCGTCCTGAGGTAAGAGTTGTCCCTTGCGCGATAAAGGGCTCTTATAAACCATTTGGTCGCTTGAAAATCGTATATGGAAAACCTGTCGACCTTTCTTCCTTACGTGAAGAACAGGGTGCAGCAAAAAAAGCGACGCAGGCAATCATGAAAGAAATACAAGATTTGATCGAAATCCATCATAAATAATTCAATATTGTTAAAAAATTTAAACAAATGTGTCAGGATACTTGACAAATCCGTCATTTTTAGTGAAAGTTAGAGGAAAGGGTGCTTAACTTTTCAATAAATTTCTTTCGCTAATAGTGGAAGACTTTTATAAATCATATCGAAAAGTTTTATTTCTTTTGGATTGAAGGAGGAGTTTGTCAATGGGTGAAGAGATGAATCAGGAAATGACTGAGTTCAAATCATTCGAAATTGGAGATGTGGTGACTGGGAAAATCTCCAAAGTCGAAGAAAAACACGCATCAGTTGATGTTGGTTTTAAAGTTGATGGAGTGCTGCCAATCAGCGAACTGTCAAGCCTTCACGTCGAAAAGGTTAGCGACGTGCTCTCAGAAGGTGATGAAATAGAAGTTAAAGTAATCAAAGTTTCTGAAGATGAACTAGTGCTTTCTAAGAAAGCAGTCGAAGCTGATCAAGCATGGGATGCCCTGCAAGACAAGTATGAAAATTCTGTGGCATTCGATGTTGAAATTGCAGACGTGGTTAAGGGTGGTCTTGTAGTTGATCTTGGTGTTCGCGGATTTATTCCAGCTTCCCTTGTAGAAAGACACTACGTTGAAGATTTCTCAGACTACAAAGGTAAAAGCCTGAGTGTGAAAATTGTTGAGTTTGATCCAGAGAAAGCGAAGGTGATTTTATCACATCGCGCTGTTCTTGAACAAGAAGCGGATTATAAAAAACAAGAAACGCTTGCATCTCTTCAAGCAGGACAAGTTGTCGAGGGAACGGTTCAACGGTTAACTGATTTTGGCGCATTTGTCGATATCGGTGGAGTTGATGGGCTCGTTCACATCTCTCAGATGGCTCACCATCGTGTGGAAACACCGTCTGAAGTTGTAACAGAAGGTCAGCAAGTGAATGTTAAAATTCTCTCTGTTGATCGTGACAACGAAAGAATTTCACTATCCATAAAAGAAACACTCCCAGGACCGTGGGAAGAAGTGAAGGGCAAGCTTAGTACTGGAGATGAAATTGAAGGTACTGTAAAACGTTTAGTTAGCTTTGGCGCATTTGTTGAAGTAGCGCCTGGCGTTGAAGGTCTTGTACACATTTCAGAAATCTCGAACAAACATATTGGTACACCTCAGGAAGTCCTTTCAGAGGGCGAAACAGTACGAGTGAAAGTGCTCGATGTCAATCTCGAGGAAAAGCGAATTTCACTAAGTATTAAAGTTCTAGAGACAGAACAAGTATCAAGCGAAGTTGAAGAATATCAAAAAGAGAGCGATGGAAACGCTCCATTTTCTCTTGGAGATATGATCGGTGATCAGCTAAAGAAATACAAATAATGAAATTCAAAAAGCTCTCTGCATTAAGATGCAGAGAGCTTTTTATGTGCAAAATGTGAAGCTTTATCCCTTCTGACCATTTCGCTTTCTAGCATCAGAAGCTCCTTCTAACATGGCTGCTCCTTGATGTTCAAGAGATTGATCACGATCTGACTCAACTCGTTTTGAGTTTTTTAACTTTTTTTCCTGCCGATCTTTCCCCATTTTTCACCCTCCTTTCAAACGAACCTCTTCTTATAATGAAAAAAAGGTTTAGAAGTTATGCATTTTTAAGTCTATCTATTATGAAAACATCCCATACTGATCATACTGAGAGGAGGAGAAATGGTGGATGGGATTATATTCGTTTGGTTCGCGTGGATGGGACTGGTTATTGCCGTTTTTTTTCAAAAAGCTTCTTTCAATCGCACGCTGTTAACATTTGTTTTTTTGCTAGCGATTTGCTTAATTCATACAACGGTAGAAACTTTCAATGTTACGGTATCAGCTTTATGGCTGCTTTTACTGGGAGTTGGGTATTTTCTTTTAATGAAATATCGTGTTAACACGGTTTACGCAATGATTATTTTGATCATGTTAACAGCAGCATTTACATCGATTCAGCTGTTTGCAATTTATGATCCGGTATTTACTTTTTTGTATACAAGATGGTCGATTTCAGCAATTCTTCTTGTCATCATTCACTTAACGATTAACGGTACGTTCGAACGCTGCTCTTTTCTAATTCTCAGTATCGTCCACGGCGAAATGATTTTAGGAATGATATTTAATGGGATGGGGTTTGAACGAGTTATTGGAGAGTTAGCCTCATTGGATATACTGGCTATTTCAGTAATGAGCACAGCTGCTTGGTCAGGATTTGTAAAAGTAACGCTTCATCTTGAAAAACTCTTGAAAAAACATCAAGAAAGACGGGGATATTCATGAATGAGTACACAATTTCAATATTGTTTGGGGTGATCGCAGGTACACTTGCGAGAATTTATATGTTCAGGACTGATTACCGCCAATACCCTACATACCCACATGGGATGATCATCCACCTTGCCCTTGGATTTATTGCCGCATCACTAGGTTCACTCGTTGTGCCTTCCATTATGGAACAAGAATTTACGGCCGTTACCTTTTTAACGCTTGCAGCTTCACAATTTAGAGAAGTGCGCAATATGGAAAGAAAAACCCTAACTGAAATGGATTCGCTCGAACTCGTTCCGAGAGGGGCTTCGTACATCGAGGGAATAGCTGTTACGTTTGAAGGTAGAAACTACTTAGTTATCTTTATTTCATTTGTCACATCATTTGCCTATTTAGCTATAAACTTATGGGCGGGATTAGTCGCAGCATTGCTTGCGTTTTTAGTAGCGAGAAAGTACATGACTGGAAGCAAGTTAGGAAAGATTGCGATCATTGAACAAAAAGAAGTGACATTTGATGGGGCTGGCCTTTATGTTGATAACATTTATATTATGAATATTGGGATTCCAGCAAGGCAGCAAGAGATTTTACAACATGGGCTTGGTTTTACAATTTCACCGAAAAATTTTGATGCGCGTATGACAATTGGTAATCTTGGTCAAAGACAAGCGATTCTACATGACCTTGCCATTTCACTCGGTGTCTATCGTGATTCTGGTACTCCAGCCCTTGTGCCATTAATTAAACGCGATCTTGATGATGGACGTATTGGCGTTTTTATTTTACCTCAAAATAAAAATGTTGATCTTGCTATGAAAGTCATTTCACAAGTCCCGACGCTCGAAAACGCCATACGTATGCCAACGGAAACGAAGGAAAAGGGGAGTGACGAGTCTTGAAAATAGAAAAAGCAATACTGGCAACTGTTACGCGATCAGTAGCAAAAGCCCCTGTTGGAGCTAATATTTTTGTTTGTGACTCGGAAGAAGAAATGGACGGAGTAGCAGCTGATCTTGAAGCCATCCTAGATGGGATTGCGCACAAGTTAAGTAATGGTGTGTATATAATTGTAAAGCATTAGTAAAGTTTAGGAGTGATTGAAAGAAGATTCATTTGATCGTCTGTTGTTCAATGGTTGCTTTTTTGATAAGATATAAAAGCTATCGAAGACTACGCCCTTCTTATAGAGGAGGGTTTTTATCATGAACTCCTGGAAAGTTTGTCCACGACTTTCTGGTTTCAAGCTTAGATAGTCTTTTAGAAAGGGCGTGCATAAAATGACAAAACCAGTTGTCGCAATAGTGGGTCGACCAAATGTTGGGAAATCGACCATTTTTAATCGTATAGTAGGAGAAAGAGTATCGATTGTAGAAGATACTCCAGGAGTAACAAGAGATCGTATCTATAGTACAGGAGAATGGTTAAATCGTGAATTTAATATTATCGATACAGGTGGTATTGAGATCGGTGACGAGCCGTTTCTTTCGCAAATTCGTTACCAGGCAGAAATAGCCATTGACGAAGCTGACGTTATTATATTTATGGTGAATGGCCGAGATGGGATCTCAAATGCCGATGAAGAAGTTGCAAAAATTCTTTATCGTTCCAATAAACCAGTTGTATTAGCTGTAAATAAAGTAGATAACCCGGAACAGCAAACGCTTATTTATGATTTCTATGCTCTAGGATTTGGTACTCCATTCGGTATTTCAGGTTCTCATGGTCTGGGACTAGGTGATCTTCTAGATGAAGTGTTTAAATCCTTCCCTGAAGAACATGAGGAAGAATATGATGAAGGAACGATTAAGTTTTCATTAATCGGCCGTCCAAACGTAGGGAAATCATCGCTTGTTAATACAATCCTTGGGGAAGAACGTGTGATCGTAAGTGATATAGCTGGAACGACACGTGACGCCATTGATTCGATGTTTACGCGTGATGGTCAAGATTATGTCATTATTGATACGGCAGGAATGAGAAAACGAGGAAAGATTTATGAGACGACTGAGAAGTACAGCGTTCTTCGAGCCATGCGCGGGATTGAACGTTCAGACGTTGTTTTAGTCGTTATTGATGGTGAAGAAGGGATCATCGAGCAGGATAAGAAAGTAGCGGGTTATGCTCATGAAGCTGGTAAAGCCGTAGTGATCGTTGTCAACAAATGGGATGCTGTTGAAAAAGATGATAAGACAATGCGTGAATTCGAGCAAAAAATTCGCGATCATTTCTTGTTCCTTAGCTATGCACCGATTGTGTTCTTATCTGCGAAAACGAAACAGCGTCTTCACACGCTACTACCTGTTGTGAACACAGTAGCTGAGAATCATGCATTACGTGTGAAAACAAATGTATTGAATGAATTAATTATGGATTCAGTTGCGATGAACCCTACACCGACAGATAATGGGAAACGACTGAAAATTAACTATGCGACGCAAGTGGCTGTAAAGCCGCCTACTATCGTTTTATTTGTTAATGACCCAGAATTGCTTCACTTCTCTTACAAACGCTTCTTAGAGAACCGTATACGTGAGACGTTTGGCTTTAAGGGAACGCCATTACGTATTCTTGCTCGAAGAAAAAGCGAATAATTAACCTTGTTTCGTTCGGGGGACCTTGCTAATTAAAAGGGGGAAATGAGATGATCGCGATCCTAATTTGCATTGCTGCGTACTTGCTCGGTTCAATTAGCTTCAGTTATTTAATTGCAAAATTCGTGAAGAAGATCGATATAAGAGATCACGGGAGCGGCAATGCAGGAGCGACAAATACACTTCGAGTACTCGGGACAGGTCCTGCTATTACTGTCCTGGCTCTCGATGTGATTAAAGGCATACTTGCTGTATGGTTAGGGTATTGGTTCTCTAGTGAACCAATCGTTCCTTTCCTTGCAGGAATATGTGCGATTTTAGGTCATAACTGGCCGGTATTTTTTGGGTTTCGAGGCGGAAAAGGTGTGGCAACAACGATTGGAGTATTTGCTACAATTGCGTTCTTACCAGCACTTTATGCTGGGATTATTGCTATCTTTGCGATTGTGATTACGAGATTTGTTTCACTTGGTTCCTTAATTTTTGTTGTGCTAACGCCTGCATTTATATTCTTGCTTGGAGGAAACCCAGCATCTTATATTTTGTTAGGGACGATTCTGGCGATTCTTTCAGTTTGGCGACATCGTACAAATGTGAAACGGTTGTTCACTGGTACTGAAAGCAAGCTCGGTCAAAAGGTCGAGCAGTAAGGAGGAAGTTCAATGGCAAAAATTTCAGTGGTAGGTGCAGGAAGCTGGGGAACAGCTCTTGCAATTGTACTAGCAGATAATCAACATGAGGTATCATTATGGGCAAGGAGAACAGATCTTGCAGAGGAAGTAAATGAGAAGCATACAAATAATAAATATCTTCCTGGCATTAGTCTACCTGAAGGGATTAAAGCCACTAGTTCACTTGAAGAAAGTGTAAAAGATGCTGAAGCCATCTTGCTTGTTACACCAACGAAAGCGCTTCGAGAAGTTCTTCCTGAAATTAAGACATACTTATCAACACCCGTAACGTTCATTCACGCAAGTAAAGGAATTGAACCTGAGACGTCCAAGCGAATTTCTGAAGTGATTGAAGAAGAGATTCCGGAAAATCTAAGGAAATCAGTTGTTGTTTTATCAGGACCTAGTCATGCGGAAGAAGTAAGCCTTCGTCACCCAACAACTGTCACATCTTCTTCTAAGTCCATGGCTCAAGCTGAATATGTCCAGGATCTATTTATTAATTCGAATTTCCGAGTTTATACGAATCATGACATAATTGGCGTTGAACTTGGAGGAGCTTTAAAAAATATCATTGCGCTTGGTGCTGGTTTGTCTGATGGACTTGGATATGGCGACAATGCCAAAGCTGCACTGATTACAAGAGGCTTAGCTGAAATTGCGCGTCTTGGGGCAGCGATGGGGGCAAACCCGCTTACGTTTATGGGTTTAACAGGTATAGGAGATCTTGTTGTAACGTGTACAAGTGTACATAGCCGTAACTGGCGAGCTGGTAATTTGTTAGGTAAAGGGAAAAACCTTGATGAAGTTCTCGAAAATATGGGTATGGTCGTAGAAGGTGTCCGGACGACGAAAGCGGCATATTACCTTGCGCAAAAACAGAACGTAGAAATGCCAATTACATCTGTGTTATTTGAGGTGCTATTCAATAACAAAGATCCGAAAGATGGCGTAGATCAATTAATGGGACGACTTCGAACCCATGAAACAGAAGATCTTACTTCACTACTTGCTGATCGTTTTGAATTAAATCCTAAAGAACTATAAGCAGGCGAAGCACGAAGTATTCCTCCTTGCATACACTATGTTGAACCTTAATGGTAAGGAGGAAACAGCGTGAGCGATCTGTTCGATAACATAGAAAAGAAAACGAATGTCAAAAAAGAAGACATCTTTAAGTTAGCAAATTCCGTTCAGGGCGCAGATTTTACTGATGAGAAAACAGTGCGTAGATTAATAGCGAATGTTGCACGCGTTGCGAATGTACCTGTCTCAAAAGAAAAAGAAGATCGAATCGTAAAAGCGATCGTCAACAAGAATATGCCGTTCGATTTGTCTGCGATTGCCAAACTTTTTAGTCAAAAATAAAAAAATGATAAAACTTAGGCTAATCAACGATACCGCCTTCGATGAAAGACCATATACTAATAAGGAACCATCAATGTGCAAAAGCATACTTCTATAAGAAATCCATATAGTCAAAGCTGAAGAAAAGCCCCTTTCTTCAGCTTTTTATTTGTGGGTTTGGAAGCGTTATCGGATCTGTTGACAATTAAACGTGATATTTCTCAAAAAAGAACTGACGAACGTATTTAAAAAAGCTCCTTTTAAAATGTTAAAACGGCTATAGGTAAAAAGGGATAAGATTTGATATAATGATTGGCAGTGTAAGTTAGATTTTGTCATACTAGGGGGATAAATAATGTCACCAGCGTTAATTAAAATGTGGGTAGCGCTTTCTGCACTAGGCTTAATGTTTATTGCTGTTATGGCCATAATGCTAAGCCGCTCGAAGCTGAAAGGTTTTTTTCGAATACTTGTATCGACTTTTGCTTATATGTGTATGTTCGTTGCAGGTGTCCTGATGCTTCTAGTCGTGGTCACTGGCCCTACAAACTAAGCAAGTAAACTTTGATTAAGGAATGAGTGAAATGAAGCGATTAGCTACAAAGCTTGTATTATGGGCGAGTCTTGTTACGATGCTTTCAGGTTGTTTGTATCCCGAAAGCCAGAAGAACGAGAATCAGATTCCATATACAGATCAAATACAATCTGTTCAAACAGCCGTTGAGCAATATCAGGGTAACAAGTCAGTTCTTCCAATCAAAACGAGAGATCAGGAAACGCCAATCTATCAAAAGTACCCCATTGATTTCAAGAAATTAGTACCTGCTTTTTTGCAACAAGCACCAGGGAATTCCTTTGAAAATGGAGGGGTCTTTCAATATGTTCTAATTAACGTGGAAGAAAACCCTACAGTAAGGTTAATTGATCTACTAATGATTGAAAAAGTAAAAGATCTGCAGCTCCGTATAAATGATTATCGAAGAAAAAAAGACTATCCTCCTTTTAAGGAAGTACTTGCGAAAGATCGTTATTCAATCGATTACGACGCGATGGGTATCGAGGAAGAGATAACGGTAAAGAGCCCGTTTACAAACGACCAACTTCCGTTTTTCCTTGATCAGAATGGTAATGTACATATTGACTACTCAAGTGACCTTACTAAAGCGATTGAAAGTAATCCCGACCATAACTATCAAAACGGTGATGATATCCGTGATTTGTTAGCGAACAATTCGTTCTATGTACCAGTGGCATCCGTTCCGTATACGCTTGAAGATGATAAAGCTGTTTTTTTAGTGAAATAGGTATTTTCCCTTCTCTTTAGCAATACAACTATTAAAAAGAGGAGGGATTTTTTTATGAATTTAAACAGTAAGGTAGCCAAAGTTTACTTGTTACATCAAATCCTTTTGCTTTAAGGTGTCATATTTATTGGACAACATCATAGAATGGTAGTGTTCAAGAATGTCTGCGGTCTGGAGTGAATCATTTCGTCCTTTGAGGCGGAATTCAGGAGGCGATCACGTGGAGAGAGTAGATATCTTCAAAGATATCGCAGAGCGTACAGGGGGAGATATATACCTTGGAGTCGTAGGTTCTGTTCGAACAGGGAAATCAACGTTTATTAAGAAGTTCATGGAACTTATCGTCTTGCCCAATATGGAAAGCGATTCAGATCGAGCAAGGGCACAAGATGAGCTACCACAAAGTTCTGCAGGCCGGACGATCATGACGACTGAACCTAAATTCGTCCCGAATCATGCTGTTCAAATTCATGTAGAAGATGGCCTAGACGTGAATGTTAGACTTGTTGACTGCGTTGGGTATGCGGTACCTGGAGCAAAAGGGTATGAAGATGAGGATGGACCTCGTATGATCAATACACCCTGGTATGAGGAGCCTATTCCGTTTCAGGAAGCAGCTGAAATTGGTACAAGAAAAGTCATTCAAGAGCATTCCACTCTTGGAGTAGTGATTACAACAGATGGTTCTATTGGAGAGATTCCAAGACATGACTATCTCGAATCAGAAGAAAGAGTCGTTGAAGAATTAAAAGAAGTAGGCAAACCATTTATTATGATTGTCAATTCAGCTCATCCTCACCATCCTCAAACAGAAGCATTACGTGGAGATCTTTCGAATAAGTATGACATACCAGTCATCTCACTAAGTGTAGAGAGTATGACAGAGCATGATATTAACAATGTGATGAGAGAAGTGCTTTATGAATTTCCAGTATTAGAAGTTAACGTAAACTTGCCTAGTTGGGTTATGGTTCTCCACCAGGATCATTGGTTAAGGCAAAATTATGAAGAATCTGTAAGAGAAACAGTTAAAGATATTAAGCGACTTCGCGATGTTGATCGTGTCGTTGGGCAATTTGAAGAGTTTGAATTTATACAAGATGCTCGCCTTGCTGGAATTGAGATGGGGCAAGGAATAGCGGAAATCGATCTGTATGCACCGGAAGATCTTTATGATCAAATTCTTAAAGAAGTGGTTGGTGTGGAAATTCGAGGCAAAGATCACCTTCTTCAACTTATGCAGGAGTTTGCGTTTGCTAAAGCAGAGTATGACCACGTCTCTGACGCTCTTCGTATGGTGAAACAGACAGGATATGGTATTGCGGCCCCTGCTATTGAAGATATGAGTCTAGATGAGCCAGAGATTATTCGCCAAGGGTCGAGGTTTGGTGTAAGGTTAAAAGCAGTTGCACCTTCAATCCATATGATAAAAGTAGATGTAGAATCCGAATTTGCCCCAATCATCGGAACAGAGAAGCAAAGCGAAGAGCTTGTACGCTATTTAATGCAAGATTTTGAAGAAGACCCACTTTCGATCTGGAACTCTGATATATTCGGTCGTTCCCTAAATTCAATCGTAAGAGAAGGGATTCAGGCAAAACTTGGTTTAATGCCTGAAAATGCTCGTTATAAATTAAAAGAGACGTTAGAGCGCATTATTAACGAAGGATCAGGCGGTTTAATTGCGATTATACTATAACAAAATCGACTCCAATTTATGGAGTCGATTTTTCGCTTTGTAGGTTTAACCATACTTGTATAAGGGGTAATATAGTTTCTACGAGCGGTGAATAAGTACAGAGTTCAGTAAAGCATTAACGGAATTGATTGAATTAATCAATAATGAGGAAAGTGATCGTTAGAGCGTTTACAAATAGTGAATATCGCAGATAATAGGTAAAAAAACACTGAAAAATCGTTGAAATCGACACAAACGTATTGAATTCTTTCGCATCTTCGTATAATATAGGGCTTGCAAACGTACTAAACGTGCATTGCAACGTATAAATATTGGTCATTAAGTGAATGAATGTATTTATCCATCTCTCTTGAGAGGAGGTGAACAGAATGAACAAGACAGATCTAATCAATGCTGTTGCAGAATCTGCAGAGCTTTCTAAAAAAGAAGCGACAAAAGCTGTTGACTCAGTTTTTGATAACATTATGCAATCCTTGCAAGAGGGTGACAAAGTTCAACTAATTGGTTTTGGTAACTTTGAAGTCCGTGAGCGTTCTGCTCGTAAAGGGCGTAATCCTCAAACTGGCGAAGAAATCGAAATCGCTGCAAGTAAGGTTCCTGCATTTAAACCTGGTAAAGCCCTTAAGGATGCAGTTAAGTAAGAAATACATAGGGCAAAAGAAGAGTCGCACATTATGCGGCTCTTCTTTTTTGCTAACTTTTTCTCCATGTGCTAGAATCTTCATAGGTAATATAGGCCCTGAATGGAGGAGTAAGAACAATGTACGAAGTTAATCATGAAAAAATACAAGAAGCAGTGACAATGATCCTTGAAGCAATTGGGGAAGATCCAAATCGCGAAGGATTGTTAGATACTCCAAAACGTGTCGCAAGAATGTACGAAGAAATCTTTCAGGGGCTACATCAAGATCCAAAAGAGCATTTTCAAACTATTTTTGGGGAAGATCACGAAGAGCTTGTCTTAGTGAAAGATATCCCGTTCTATTCAACTTGTGAGCATCATCTCGTTCCTTTCTTTGGAAAGGCGCATGTGGCATACATACCGAAAGGCGGTAAAGTAACAGGACTTAGCAAACTGGCAAGAGCTGTCGAGTCTGTTACTAAGCGCCCTCAACTTCAAGAGCGAATTACATCGACAATAGCGAATTCAATGGTGGATACACTTGAACCTCACGGCGTGATGGTTGTCGTAGAAGCTGAGCATATGTGTATGACGATGAGAGGCGTTAAAAAGCCTGGATCATCAACCGTAACGTCAGCAGTTAGAGGTGTGTTTGAGAATGACACAGCTGCACGAGCTGAAGTCCTTGGGTTGATTAAAGGCTAAACCTTTAAACGGAGTGATTGATATGAAAAGCGATAGCAATGATTTTTTTGTTATTAAAGCCTTAGAAAATGGCGTGAACGTCATTGGGTTAACACGAGGGTCAGATACAAGATTTCATCATTCAGAGAAACTTGATAAGGGAGAAGTGATGATTGCCCAGTTCACTGAACATACTTCTGCCGTTAAGGTAAGAGGGAAAGCCGTTATTCAAACAGAACACGGTGAAATAAGTACAGAAGAGTAAAGCAGGAAACCGAAACCTGCTTTTCTTTCATTTTAAAACAAGAGCCGCTCGTTTTAGGTCAAAGGTTATTGTGCTATACTAGAATTGAATACATAATTGAACCATTACGAATAAGGGTATTTAAAGAAGAAAAGAAAACTAAGCTTTCACCGCTATAAAGCGGCTAGCCCACTTTTCTAAATGGAAGACATGTTAGGGGTATGGGATATGACAAATCCGAAGGAAACCACACATAAAAAAATAGCAGGAGTTCGGGACATGCTGCAGTCTCGCCTATCCCATTCATATTTACTTCGATTTATCGACTTTCCAGTGATTGATGAAGAGAAGTTATATGTTTTTTATGGCATGCTAGAACAAGCGAAGCTCGAACATAAAAGGAAACAGGATACACTTCTTTCCATCATGCTTGTGCAAATAGCTCTTGATACGCATGATCTTATTTCACTTGAGGAGATCGATAACGAGGGTGATCGAAAAAATCGACAGTTGACAGTACTTGCAGGTGATTATTTTAGTAGCATGTATTATCACCTTCTTTCTAAATGGGAAGATAATGAGCTGATTCGGACACTTTCTGAAGCTATTCAGGAGATTAATGAAGCAAAGATGTCTTTTTACCAAACTGAGTATAGTACGATTGAACCCGTGTTTGACAATTTGAAAGAGATTGAATCCATTTTAGTTCGCAAAGTTGCTGAACACTATGGTCTTACGAATTGGAAAAGCTTCGGTTCACACTATTTCTACATGAATCGTCTTTTAACTGAAAGAAAGCAGGGGATCATTCAATCAGGTACATTTATGTTACAAAAAATTGCTTCTACGCTCCTCTCGGTAAAAGGTGCGAAGTTATCAACAAATCAGGCATCAAAAGCAAAAATTGTTCTCGATTCTTATATTGCCTATGCAAAAAAAGAAATGGACCAACTTCTCCAACAGCATTCAGAACTCCATCAGCTATTTCAGGAGCGTTTCGAATACAATTGGGGCATGAAGGGTATCCAGGAAAAGAAAATGGCGGAAGAGGGATAAAGCATGGCTTCATCAAAAGAAGAACGCGTTCACGATGTATTTCAAACGATTTCAAAACGTTATGATGTAATGAATTCAGTTATCAGCTTTCAGCGTCACAAAGCATGGCGAAAAGATACAATGAGATTAATGGATGTTCAAAAAGGATCATCAGCACTTGATGTTTGCTGTGGCACAGCAGACTGGACAATTGCAATGGCTGATGCGGTTGGAGAAAGCGGATCAGCCATTGGACTTGATTTTAGTGAAAACATGCTTGAAGTCGGTCATGTCAAAGTGAATGAGAAAAGGAAAGAAAACGTTACCCTCATTCATGGAAATGCAATGAATCTTCCTTTTGAAGACAATTCATTTGACTACGTTACGATTGGTTTTGGACTAAGAAACGTACCCGATTATAACCAGGTTATTAAAGAAATGTATCGCGTGGTTAAACCGGGTGGACAAGTTGTCTGCCTCGAAACGAGCCAGCCTACCATCCCAGTCTTTAAACAAGTTTATTACGGGTATTTTAAGCACGTAATGCCAGTTCTTGGTAAAGTGCTCGCGAAAAGTTATGACGAGTATTCTTGGCTTCAGGAATCAGCTAGCACGTTTCCCGGAAGAGAAGAGTTAAAACAACTTTTCTTCAAAAATGGCTTCAGCCGCGTCGATACAAAGCCATATTCTGGCGGTGTTGCAGCGATGCACAGAGGTTTTAAACCAGTGAATAAGAGAACAGATATTTTGTGAAAATCAGTTAGGTGGATCTCATGAAATTAAAAACGATATACGCTTCTTTAAAAAAAGACTTGTCATTTATTGAAACTGAACTGGAGCAAACGGTAGATGCTCATCATCCCGTTCTTCGGGATGCATCAAACCACCTATTAAAAGCTGGAGGGAAACGAATCCGTCCTGTTTTCGTTCTGCTTTCAGGTAAGTTCGGGAACTACAATTTGCCTCTCATGAAGAACGTGGCGGTGGCGCTTGAACTAATTCACATGGCTTCTCTCGTTCATGACGACGTCATTGATGACGCTGAAATGAGACGGGGCGCTAAAACAATAAAAGCAAAATGGGATAACCGTGTAGCTATGTATACTGGAGATTATATTTTTGCCCGAGCCATTGAACTAGTGACCGAATTAAATGACCCGACTGCAAATCGAATTTTGTCCCATGCCATTCTAGAGATGAGCGTTGGTGAAATTGAACAGATTCGTGATCAATTTAATTGGGATCAAAATGTCCGGGATTATTTTCGCAGAATTAAACGTAAAACAGCCCTTCTAATCTCAACTTCATGTGAGCTAGGGGCAGTCGCAGCGGGAGCATCTAAACAAGAGCAGCTTCACTTAAAGCAATTCGGTTATTACGTTGGTATGTCTTACCAAATAACGGATGATATATTAGATTATACAGGAACTGTTAAACAGCTTGGGAAACCAGCAGGTGGAGATCTACTACAGGGTAACATTACGTTACCTGTCCTTTATGCGATGAATCAAAAAAACGAAAAGAAGAAAATCATGGATGTTTTTTCAGAAGAGCTCCATGCTTCTCAAGAGCAGGTGGATCAAGTTCTGTCTATTGTGAAATTGTCAGGTGGTATTGAACATTCTCGACAGATTAGTGATCGCTACCTTCAAAAAGCTTTCTATGAACTAGAACAGCTCCCCGCTTCTTCAGCAAGAACGTCACTTAAACAAATCGCAGAATATATCGGCAAAAGAAAACATTAAAAAGGAAATGTTGTTATTTTTGCGAATATTTGATAGAATTTTGAAGGGCAGATAAATATTTCTGCCCTATACATACAAAGTGTTGAAAGTGAGGAGATTTTTGTGGAGAAAACTTTTCTAATGGTAAAGCCTGACGGAGTTCAACGTAATTTGATTGGTGCAATTGTATCACGCTTTGAGAATAAAGGATTTAATTTAGTAGGGGCAAAATTGATGACGGTTTCAAAAGACCTTGCAGAAACTCATTATGGTGAACATAAAGAGCGTCCATTCTTCGGGGAACTAGTTGACTTTATTACATCAGGTCCTGTCTTCGCAATGGTTTGGGAAGGTGAAAATGTTATTTCTACTGCTCGTACGATGATGGGGGCAACGAATCCGAAAGATGCTAATCCAGGAACCATTCGCGGTGACTACGGTGTTCAAGTCAGTATGAATGTGATCCATGGCTCAGATTCACCTGAAAGTGCGGAGCGTGAAATTGCATTGTTTTTTAATGAAAATGAATTAAATGAATATACAAAGACGGTTTCCAAGTGGGTTTAATTTACTGGAAGAAAAATGAAAGCGCTTATATTAAAAGAACCAGACAGAACTCTGTCTGGTTCTTTTTTAGTTAAAGCGATGAATAGGTGGTTAGATGATTGGGGATTCAAAACCTTTTTCCTGTTCAAGTGTATGGGCAATTCTAAATAATAAACTATCGTTGAATTTGCCGGCCGCAGCTTGAAGACCTACGGGTAAACCGGATCGTGCTTTTCCGACTGGGATCGATATCGCTGGATGTCCAGTACAATTATATAACTGGGTCATCATCCAATCAGAGATTGGGGCGGCAGCTTTTCCGTTTATCGTATCAGGGCCTTCAATCTGATGTGAAAAAGCAGTTACTCCAACAACTGGAGAGAGAATAGCGTCGTACCGATCTAATTCTTGTTGAATTGTGTTCCAAATCATCGTACGCTTCATTTCGGTTTCTCTTAATTCTATTGCGCTAAGCTGTCTACCTGATTCAATCATGCGAGAAACAGAGAGACTAAATTTTGAAGGGAAGCGATCATAAAGCGACCCATAAGCTGTTGCCAAACCTGCATACCACATCTTATTGAAGAATGAAATCAATTCTTCAAGTTTCATACCAAATTGAAATGGGATATTTTCTACGATTGCCCCGTGATCACGTAAAAGACTGATCGCTTCTTCTAGCGGACTTAAAATTTCTTGCTCAAAGGGATACAATCCAAAGTTTTCAGTAAAGGCGAACCTTTTACCTTTAACACCTAATTTCATTTCCTCAAGTAAATTTTCTTCTGTAACTGGAACCGAATACGGATCAGTTGGCTGGTAGCCTTCCATCACAGAAAGGAGGAGAGCTGCGTCACCGGTAGATCTCGCCATTGGACCATAATGAACAAAAGGTTGAGTGGTTCCAAAGCGATTGAAAGGTGAGCTGTCAAACGGTACGCGACCAAACGTTGGTTTGTGACCAATAATGCCATTTAGGGATGAAGGAATACGAATCGAACCGCCTCCATCACTTCCTTCTGCTAGTGGCACGCACTTACTTGCTACTGCAGCAGCAGATCCACCACTTGATCCTCCGGCAGTTCTAGAAGTGTCCCATGGATTCTTTGTCGGACCTAATAAAAGATTGTCTGTTGTGCCTTTATGCCCGAATTCTGGTGTATTTGTTTTTCCGATAATAATAGCACCTGCGTTTCGAATCCTTTTTACAATTGTCGGCTCTGATTGTGGAATGTGGTCCTTGAAAAGTGGAGAACCGAACGTAGTACGCCGGCCAGCTACTGATGTAAGGTCTTTTAATGCGATTGGTACACCGTGCAAAGGTCCTCTTGTACCTGTATTCATCAGTTCTTTTTCAGCTGCTTTAGCTTCTTCTATCGCTTGCTCTTCAAATACAGTAATAAATAAATTCAGTTTAGGATTCAAACGTTTTATTCGATTGAGATGACTTTGCACAACTTCCACAGGCGAAATCTCTTTTGTTTGTATTTTTTTGGCCATGGATTGAGCTGTAAGATTTGTAATTTCCATCTAGACACTTCCTTGTTGTAGGTTATATCTTCAACATTAACGAAAGAAAACGGATGAAGCAATCTACTAGAGAAAAGAATAGAAATTTTGTGTTTTTTTAGTTAAATTGTGTTAGGATATGCCCAACCATCATTGAAAAAATTAAAAATACTTACACGAATTTTATATGGTGTGGTATAGTAGTACGTAAAAGCGCCAAAGGATAATGGAGGAGATTGAGATGAGATACTTAACAGCAGGAGAATCACACGGACCACAGCTAACAACAATACTTGAAGGACTTCCTTCTGGTCTTGAGCTATTGGCGGAAGATATTAACACTGAACTTGCGAGGCGCCAACTTGGATACGGGAGAGGTCGCCGTATGCAAATTGAGAAGGATCAAGTCCAAATATTAAGCGGAGTTCGACATGCGAAAACCACGGGTGCTCCCATTGCGCTTGTTGTAGAAAATAAAGACTGGACGCACTGGAAAAATTATATGGGTGCAGAGCCATTAACGAAAGAACAAGAAGAAAACATGAAGCGTCAAATCTCACGTCCGCGTCCTGGGCATGCAGATTTAAATGGCGCTATTAAATATAACCACCGTGACATGAGAAACGTATTGGAACGTTCATCTGCTAGAGAAACAACGGTAAGAGTTGCTGCTGGAGCTGTAGCTAAAAAACTACTTAAGACACTTGGTATTAAGGTGGCTGGGCACGTGCGCATGATTGGAGGAATTGAGAGTCAATACGATGGTGGTATGTCTCTTGAAGAAATACAGCGTGTTTCAGAAGAATCGCCTGTTCGAAGCCTTGATGAAGTAGCTGGTCAGAAAATGATGGAAGCAATTGATGATGCGAAGAAAAATGGAGATTCAATTGGTGGAATCGTCGAAGTGATCGTAGAAGGATTGCCTGTAGGTCTTGGAAGTCATGTTCACTATGATCGAAAGCTTGATTCGAAAATAGCTGGGGCTGTTATGAGTATTAATGCATTCAAAGGTGTTGAATTTGGAATAGGTTTTGATGCAGCGAAAATTCCTGGAAGTGAAGTCCATGATGAAATTCAATGGTCTGAGGAAGAGGGATACACACGTAAAACAAATCGCCTTGGTGGTTTTGAAGGTGGTATGACAACCGGTATGCCTATCGTTGTGAAAGGGGTTATGAAACCTATTCCAACATTATACAAACCACTGCAAAGCGTAGATATCGATTCAAAAGAGCCATTCCAAGCGAGTATAGAACGATCTGATAGCTGTGCGGTTCCAGCCGCAAGTGTCGTGGCTGAGAATGTTGTGGCATGGGAAGTAGCGTGTTCAATTCTTGATAAGTTTGGTCATGATCGTATTGAAGAAATTGCAGATGCGCTTGAACGCTTCAGGACATATAGCCGGGAGTTTTAAAGATGGACAGTTTAACGATTGATACAAATGGGGGATGTTATTCTGTTCATATTGGAACTGGGATTCGAAACAAATGGAGAGATCTGATTGATTACGCTTCTTACTCACGTTTTTTCATTATTACAGATGAAGCAGTTGAAGAAAGATATTTATCATCAATTCAAGGTCATGAGAATATCCAGACTTTCGTTGTGCCTTCTGGAGAAGAATCGAAATCTTTTGCTATGTATTATGAAGTAATGACGGCATTACTTAAAGCGGAGTTGGATCGAAAAGCCTGTATCATCGCTCTTGGTGGTGGGGTAGTAGGTGATCTAGCCGGCTTTGCTGCCGCTACATACATGAGAGGAATTGAATTTATTCAAATTCCAACTACGTTACTAGCTCATGACTCGAGCGTTGGTGGGAAAACAGGGATTAACCATGAAGTAGGTAAGAATTTAATTGGTGCCTTTCATCAGCCATCAGCCGTTATTTATGATACAGAGTGTCTACGAACCCTTCCCGATCGCGAATGGCGTTCGGGATTTAGTGAAGTGATCAAGCATGCGCTCATACATGATGAATCGTTTTTACAATGGCTAATGGATAGAGGAAAGAAAGTTCAGGAGTACACAGATGAAGAGCTTCAATTCATTATTAAGAAGGGTATTACGGTCAAAGGCACGATTGTGAAGGAAGATGAGCGCGAACAAGGAATAAGAGCTTACTTGAATTTTGGTCATACACTAGGTCACGCGATTGAATCAGAACTTGGATATGGAAAAATGACACATGGAGAAGCGGTTGCTATTGGTATGATCTATGCCCTTAAATTAAGTGAGGAATATTTTCAAACAACGTTTCGTATGGATGAAATAACGAAATGGTTTCAAGATATCGGTCTTCCTACTGCAGTTCCTAATGAGCTTAGTATTCACAAATTAGTTGGCCGGATGAAGAAAGACAAAAAAGCGGAAAACAAAACATTACAATTTGTTTTATTAAAGAAGATCGGTCAGCCTGTTAAGGTAATGATAAACGATGAATCTGCCCTTGAACTGCTTCGATCTAGTATGGAAGGGAGTGGAGCACATTGATTCGAGGGATTAGAGGAGCAACCACAGTTAACCTTAATAAAAAAGATGAAATTATTCATGCAACGACGACATTACTAGAACAACTAATCGAACATAATAAAATCGATCCTGCTATGGTGGCGTCCATTCAGTTTACGATGACTGGGGATTTAGATGCTGTATTCCCTGCAGAAGCAGTTCGAGCATTTAAAGGGTGGTCAAACGTTCCGTTGCTTTGCTCATCAGAAATCCCTGTTCAAGGAGCGCTACCGCTGTGTATTCGACTGTTAATGACGGTGAATACAACAATTGACCAGGATGAAATTAATCACATTTATTTAGAGAAAGCTGTGTCACTTCGTCCAGATCTTGCGAGTTGACAAATGAGATTCATCATACTAGGATAGAAATAAGTTTTAGAGCAGAGGCACGATTAGGTATTACGAGTTGAGAGAGCAGAGAATAGGATAGTTGAGTTGAGGAGAGCTTAGAGGGATACGTTTATACACCCCCTGAGGTTATTAGGGGGTTTTATTATACCCTTTTTCGATATTGGTAACATTCAGACAATTACAGTCTGTTCTTTGTTATACCACATTTTTATCCTCGGATTACTCAGCTTTTCCATTCTCCATGACTAACAATGGAGAGGTGAGAAAGTTGACTTCAAATTATTCTTCTTTTCAAAGGGATTCCGAAACTTACGGGATGATCCCATTAATGAAGTCGTATTTCCTTGATACGACAACACCCATTCAAATTTTTCAAAATATAGGTAAACGAGCAAGCTTTCTATTAGAGAGTAGTGATCAAGAGTCAAGCTGGTCACGCTATTCATTTATAGGAGTAGATCCAGTCTATTCCCTGGTTGAACAAAAAGGTGTTTTCTCTGTTAATGATGTGGATGGGAATAGAATCCTTCAACGAAATGATTTCCAGTCAGGAGTAAAAGCGCTATTTGAATATTTAAATCCTAAGCTACCAGATCACGACTTCCCTTTTTATGGTGGAGCTGTTGGCTATATTGGCTATGATGCTGTTAGTCAATTTGACAAAATTCCAGTTCATCCTGACCGGGACGAAGATATGCCGTTAGTTCATTTTATGGTTTGTGAGAATTTATTAATCTATGATCATCATTTAAAGCGACTAACAGTTTGTCATCACGCCAGGGTAAAAGAGGCTTTAGATGTTGAACGAGTTTATACCGATGCTTTTTCGATTATGGAAGAACTTGTCTCTCTTGCATCAAAGCCTAATCAAGGTGAAGTGATGCTTCTTCCTGAAGATGCTTCACATGAGGTGGATTTCTCTGAAATTAAATCGAACTATGAAAAGCAGCAATTCTTAAATGATGTGAATAAAATAAAATCTTATATTGAAGAAGGGGATGTCTTCCAGGCGGTATTATCTCAAAGGTTTGAAAAAGATGTCACCATTGGAGGATTAGATCTTTATCGAGTTCTCCGAGTCATTAACCCATCACCATATATGTTTTATTTAAAAATGAACGATGTAGAAATCATCGGTAGTTCACCTGAGAAATTAGTTCAGGTACAAGATGGGAAAATTGAGATCGATCCAATTGCAGGGACGAGAAAACGTGGAAAAACAGCTCAAGAAGATAACGAGCTCGCTGAAGAGTTGCTTGAAGATGAGAAGGAACGAGCAGAGCACTATATGCTCGTCGATCTTGCAAGAAATGACGTTGGGAGAGTAGCGGAATACGGAAGTGTTTTAGTACCTCAGCTAATGGACATTGGACGCTTCTCTCATGTGATGCACATTATTTCTAAAGTAACAGGTGTTTTGGCACCTCGATTTACTAGTTTAGACGCGGTAGTAGCCTCCTTTCCTGCAGGTACAGTTTCTGGTGCGCCAAAAGTAAGGGCGATGCAAATATTGAACGAGCTTGAACCAACTTCGCGATCCATTTATTCAGGAGCTATTGGATATATAGGATTTGATGGCAATGTTGATTCATGCATCGCCATTCGAACAATGGTGATCAAAGACGGTACAGCATACGTGCAAGCAGGAGCAGGGATCGTAGCTGATTCCGTACCTGAGAGCGAATGGGAAGAGACGCGAAATAAGGCGAGTGCTCTTATTAAAGCGATTCAGGTAGCGGAAGCCATTTTCGACCAAAAGGAGGAGCAGCTAAATGTTTAAAGAACAATTAAGCAGAATGATGGAAGGGCACACGCTGTCTGAATCCATAGCAGAACAGGTCATGGATGTTATTATGGAAGGAAGAGCGAATGATGCACAAATTGCTAGCTTCCTAACCATTCTCCAAATGAGGGGAGAAACGGTTGATGAATTGACTGGGTTTGTTCGCTCCCTTCGAAACCATGTTGTTCAGCTTGATCATGGTGGACTGCCGCTAATCGATACTTGTGGTACAGGAGGGGACGGCCACTCTACCTTCAATATTTCAACTGCTTCAGCCATACTCGTATCTAGCCTGGGTGTCAAAGTTGCGAAACACGGTAATAAAGCTGTTTCCTCTAAGAGTGGTAGCGCAGATGTTCTTGATGAGCTCGGTATCCCTACACAATCAAGTCGTAGCGAAGCTGTTGCAACTTTGAAGGAAAGAAACATGTGTTTCCTATTTGCTCCGAATTACCATGTAGCTATGAAGCACGCTGTAAGTGCTCGAAAAGCGATTGGTTTTAGAACGGTTTTTAATAGCCTGGGACCGCTAGCAAATCCAGCCGGTAGTCAGTCACAGCTAATTGGTGTTTATAGTCATGACAAAGCATTGAAAATGGCGAAAGCATTAAAGCGTCTAGGAACAAAACGCGCTTTACTGGTGACTGGTGGGGAAGGAATCGATGAGTGTTCTATTTCAACTTACACTGATTTTGTCGAATTAAGAAATGGTGAGATCATGACTTATCGCCGCACACCAGAAGAAGTTGGTCTATCAACAGGTAACGCTCAGGATTTAGTGGTCAACACTTCAAAAGAAAGTGCGAGTTTAATTGAACGAATTTTTAACGATGAAGGAAATGAAGCTAGCACTGGAATTGTTCTCTATAATGCTGGAGCTGCTCTCTACCTTGCAGGAGCGTGTGCAACTATTAAAGAAGGTGTGCAGATGGCTAAAGATGCCATTATGAATGGTACTGGTCGAAAGCAACTAAATGCATTAAGCACAAACAAGGAGTTGAATGTTCATGCTTGATCAAATTATTAAAGTGAAGCACGAAGAGATGGAACGGTTTATTATGCCGGATGATGAAAAAGTGACAAATGTTTCATTTGTAGGAAGTTTGCGTAAGCCAACGCATGAATTAGGATTGATTGCAGAAGTGAAAAAAGCCTCTCCTTCAAAAGGTATTATTAACGCTAACTTTGATCCTGTAGAAGTAGCTAAAGCTTATGAAAAAGCAGGAGCGGATGCCGTTTCTGTTTTAACGGATGAGTCATTCTTTATGGGCGCAAATTCTTTCCTAACAGAAGTTAAAAAGCACGTGTCTTTACCGGTTTTACGGAAAGACTTTATTATTGATAAAAGACAAATTGAAGAGAGTAAACGTATTGGTGCAGATGCTATTCTATTAATTGTGCGAGCGCTTGGCGCAACAAAGACCAAGGAATTTTATGATTATGCTTCAAATTTAGGATTAGAATGCCTTGTTGAAGTACATTCCAAAGAAGAGCTTGAAGCGCTTACTGATCACTTCACTCCAGAAGTCATAGGAATTAACAATCGGAATCTCGCAACATTTGAAACGTCTACTAAACAAACACACTCACTCAGCCAGTATATTCCTCAGTCAACATTGATGATTAGCGAAAGCGGCATATCAACTTACGAGGATATTAAAGACGTGAAAAGTGCGGGAGCGAAAGCCGTACTAGTAGGTGAGGCTCTTATGAGAGATGGTACTTATGAAAAGGGAATTAAGCATTTGTTTGGTGAAACAGTTCATGAGAAAGCCTGAACTTAAGCTGTGCGGTAATCGCTCGTTAGAGGATTGGGAGAGCGTGAGAGTGAGCGGTGTCCCATATGCAGGATTTATTTTTGCAAATAGCGTACGGCGCGTTACGGATGAACAAGTTAAAGGTTGGTTAAGCGATTATCCACCTCTGAATGATACGAAAATTGTAGGTGTGTTTGTGAACCCGGAATTAGAAGAGTTAGCGCAAACGGTAAGTGAAGTACCGCTTGATATCCTCCAACTCCATGGTAATGAAACACCAGCTTTCGCGGCCAAGATTAAACAAATGACAGGGAAAACGATTTGGAAAGTGATTCATCATGGTAAAAGATCTCTAGATGAAATGAAACGATACGAAGGTATCGCTGATGGATATATCGTTGACACAAAACTACCTGGACAATGGGGAGGAACCGGAAAACGATTTGATTGGGATTCTATCCCGTCATATCAGGCTGAAGCGGCTGAGCAAAGGGTGCCTTTATTTGTAGCAGGTGGAGTAAAGCCAGATAATGTTCAAGAATTGATAAGCTACCATCCAGATGGAATAGATGTATCAAGTGGAATCGAAACCGATGATAGGAAAGATAAAACGAAAATGAACACCATAATCGAAAGGCTGGGATAACAATGTCAACAAGTGTACCTGATCAACGCGGAAGATATGGTAGATACGGTGGAAAGTATGTTCCTGAAACAGCTATGTATGCGCTAGAAGAATTAGAACAGTCGTTAAACGAAGCAATGGCAGACGAAAAATTTATGACGAGTTATCATGAGGAACTGAAAAAATATTCAGGTCGACCAACGCCGATTACACATGCAGAAAACTTGTCAAAAAGACTTGGCGGGGCACAAATTTATTTGAAGCGTGAAGATCTTAACCATACAGGGGCACATAAATTAAATAATGCAATTGGACAGGCTCTTCTTGCCGTTCGTATGGGGAAAGAAAAAATTGTTGCTGAAACAGGTGCTGGCCAGCATGGTGTTGCAGCTGCAACTGTAGCTGCTCGATTTGGATTAGAATGTAAAGTGTTTATGGGAGAAGAGGATATTAGACGTCAGGAATTGAATGTGTTCAGAATGAAGCTCCTCGGTGCTGAAGTTGTCCCAGTCTCTTCTGGTAGCAAAACGTTAAAAGATGCGACGAATGAAGCGATTCGGTACTGGGTAGCAAATGTGGAAGATACGTTCTATTTAATTGGCTCTGTAGTTGGCCCGCATCCTTATCCGAAAATGGTAAGGGATTTTCAGCGCGTGATCGGTGATGAATCCCGCGAACAAATGGAAGCATTACCCGATAAGGTAATCGCTTGTGTTGGAGGTGGAAGTAATGCAATGGGCATGTTCTATCCATTTCTTAAAGATGATGTTTGCTTGATTGGCGTAGAAGCTGCCGGTAAGGGAATTCATACTGGAGAACACGCCGCAACGCTCTCTGAAGGTCGTCTCGGTGTTATTCATGGCTCAATTACTTACTTATTGCAAAACGAAACGGGACAAATTCAAGAACCACATTCAATTTCTGCCGGACTCGATTATCCTGGAATTGGACCTGAACATGCCTATTTAAATGAAACGGGTCGCGTGACATATACAGGAATTACTGATAATGAAGCACTTCATGCATTAAAAGTTCTATCCGAAGAGGAAGGTATCATTCCGGCGATTGAAAGTGCTCATGCGCTATCTGAAGCAATTAAGCAAGCGCCAGACATGAATGAAAATGAAGTTATTCTTGTATGCCTCTCAGGAAGAGGAGATAAGGATGTGCACACGATAATGGAACATCTTGGAGGTGACGTTAATGAATAAACGATTTGAGAAACATGTAGATGGACGAAACGATCTATTCATACCTTTTGTTGTAGCTGGTGATCCAACAGAAGAAACGACTATTAATTTAGCATTGATGCTTCAAGAAGAAGGAGCTAATGCAATTGAACTCGGTATTCCATATTCTGATCCTCTAGCAGATGGTCCAGTGATTCAGCGTGCGTCACTACGTGCATTAGAACACGGAATGAGCCTTGAGAAAGCGATGGGTCTCGTGAAACAAATGCGAGAAAAAGGACTTGAAATTCCAGTTGTGATATTTACTTATTACAATCTTTTGTTACAATTAGGAGAAGAACGCTTCTTCGCTTTAGTGCGAGAAAATGATATTGACGGACTATTAGTTCCAGATCTTCCTTTTGAAGAAAGTGAAGACTGGAGAGAAAGTTGCAATGCTAATGAGACTGCGCTGATTTCTCTTGTTGCGCCAACAACTTCAGATAAAAGACTGCAGGCCATTTCGAAAGAAGCTACTGGATTTCTTTATTGCGTCTCGTCACTCGGTGTTACGGGAACGAGGACTGACTTTCATTCCTCAGTCTTTACATTTCTCGATCGAGTGAAAGAGCATAGTATGATTCCAGTTGCGGTTGGCTTTGGAGTCTCGGCTCCTGAACAAGTTGAAAAGCTAAAAGAGCACTGTGATGGCGTTATTGTTGGTAGTGCGATTATTCGTCAAGTTGAGGAACAAGTGGAAGTGTTGAAGAAAGAAGCATCCCAGAAAGAAGGGATAGATCAAATTCGGGCATATGTACGAAATTTGATTTCTCCATATGGGAAAGTGAAAATCCATTCGTGAGGTGCAGGCATGATTCCAAAAAGACAAATGAAAGGGTTAACCCCTTACAAGCCAGGTAAACCGATTGAAGAAGTAAAGAAAGAACTTGGTCTTAAACAAGTTATTAAGCTTGCTTCAAATGAAAATCCATTTGGTTCTTCTCAAAGTGTGAAAGAGGCGATTGAAAAAGAACTGTCGCAATTACACATTTATCCAGATGGCTATGCAGCTTCTCTTCGGACTGAGGTAGCAAAGCATCTTAATGTAAATGAAGATCAGCTCGTTTTCGGTAATGGATCAGACGAAGTCGTTCAAATTCTTTGCAGAACGTATCTTGAAAAAGGAACTAACACGGTTATGGCTACACCAACTTTTCCGCAATACCGTCATAATGCGGTCATTGAAGATGCTGAGGTTCGTGAAGTTCCCTTAATCGATGGAAAGCATCAATTAACTGAGATGTTGAAAGCTATAGATGAGAATACGCGAATCATTTGGGTTTGTTCACCTAATAATCCGACTGGAGAACACATTCCAGAAGATGAGCTATTTGCGTTTTTGGATAAGGTTCCAGAGCACGTGCTTGTGGTAATGGATGAAGCATACAAAGAATATGTGACTGCTACTGATTATCCTGACACGCTTGCAACCCTTTCAAAATATAAAAATCTGGTCATCTTACGTACGTTTTCTAAAGCTTATGGCATCGCTGCGTTGCGCGTTGGGTATGGTGTAGCTAACTCGGAAGTGATCGCATCCATTGAACCTTCCAGAGAACCGTTTAATACTTCCCGCGTCGCACAAGCTGCTGCAATTGCTGCCCTAAAAGACCAGCAATTTATAAAGAAGTGTCGAGAAGAAAATGAGAAGGGTCGCGCTCTTTACTATGCTTTTTGTGAGCAATTTGAATTATCTGTGTATCCTTCTCAAGGGAATTTTGTTCTTATCGATTTTGGTCTTCCGGCAGATGAAGTATTTGACTATCTCATGAAGCATGGGTACATTGTCCGCTCTGGTTCTGCTCTCGGCTTTCCAACTTCAGCGCGAATAACCGTCGGGTCGGAAGAGCAAAACAAGGAAATCATTGACTGTCTATCTCAATTTCTTAATGACAAGAGAATGCGAAAGTCATGAGTAAAAATGTAGCAATCATCGGTCTTGGACTAATCGGGGGATCGATTGCTCTGGCCATTAAAGCAGGGCATCAGGACGCCATGATTACAGGGTTCGATGTGAATCAAAACCAGCTTGATCTTGCAAAAGCTCTTCGTGTCGTAGATGACACCGCTTCTTCTCTTGAAGAAGCGGTGCAAAAAGCAGACTATATCATGATTGCAGCTCCTGTCGTGCAAACGGAGCAAATCTTAGAACAACTTTCCTCAATAAAATTAAAGAATGGCGTCATCGTATCGGATGTGGGGAGTACTAAACTTTCGATCGTAAGTCATGCGAAGAAAATTCTTAATCCTTCTATAACATTTATTGGTGGGCATCCGATGGCTGGTTCCCACAAAACGGGCGTGACAGCAGCAAAATCCCACCTGTTTGAGAATGCTTTTTATATTTTAACACCAGATGATGCTGTCGATCGATCGAAACTACACGACTTAATGGACCTTTTAAGTTCTACCAATGCTACTTTTGTTGAGCTTGAAGCACAGGAACATGATTATTTAGTCGGATTAATTAGTCATTTCCCGCATATTTTAGCTGCAAGTCTTGTGAACTTTGTTAGTGATCGAAATGATAGTCAGCGCTTTAACGTCGCAAGGTTTGCAGCTGGAGGGTTTCGAGACATTACGCGTATCGCATCAGCTAGTCCTGTGATGTGGCGTGACATTCTGTTGCGGAACAAAGATGTTCTACTTCATATGACAGAAGACATGAAGTTAGAATTAGATAGAATTCAGGGCTATATTAAAGAAGAAAATGAGGACGGTATTTTTAATTATTTTTCTGGCGCGAAAGACTTTCGTGATGGATTACCTGTTCGCTCAAGAGGAGCGATACCGGCCTTTTATGATTTGTTCCTTGATGTACAGGATCAGCCCGGTGTAATCGCTGCTGTTACGCAAAAACTCGCAAAGGAAGAAATTTCAATTACAAACATTCGAATCATTGAAACCCGAGAAGATATTATGGGTGTGCTTCGAGTGAGCTTTCGCTCAGAAACTGACCGTGATAATGCGAAAGTAATCCTAGATTGTGATTTTGAAACATATGTAGATGATAAATAAGGAGAACGTAACTATGGAAACCATAACGAAAGCGCACAGTCTTAAAGGAACAGTCGTGATACCTGGAGATAAATCTATATCCCACCGTGCGATCATGTTTGGTTCAATTGCTAATGGCACAACGCGGATTACGAACTTCCTTCCTGGAGCAGATTGTTTAAGTACCATTTCCTGTTTTAAACAGATGGGGGTTCGTATTGAACAAGATGGCGCATCTGTTGTTGTAGAAGGGCAAGGAATTGAAGGACTCAAGGAACCTTCTCAGCTTCTCGATGTAGGGAATTCGGGTACTACTTTTCGTTTAATGATGGGATTACTTGCGGGTCGCCCTTTTCACTCGGTTTTAGCGGGAGACGAGTCAATTGCTAAACGACCGATGAATCGTGTAACAGTTCCTTTATCACAGATGGGTGCTGTTATTGATGGAAGAGAGCAGGGCACATATGCACCAATCTCAATCCGAGGTGGCAATTTAAAAGGCATTACATATCAGTCGCCTGTCGCAAGTGCTCAGGTTAAATCAGGCATTCTTCTAGCTGGTATACAAGCTGAAGGAGTTACGACTGTTTCTGAAACACATCGCTCCAGAAATCACACCGAAAATATGCTGGAGAGTTTTGGCGTAAAAGTTAAAAGAGATGGACTTTCAGTTAGTGTAGAAGGCGGTCAAAAGCTAACTGCTACGAATGTTGAAGTACCTGGAGATATTTCTTCAGCTGCCTTTTTCCTCGTAGCGGGGGCAATCGTTCCAAACAGCACAATAACCTTATTAAATGTGGGCATTAACGAAACAAGATCTGGCATATTAGATGTCCTTGAACAAATGGGTGCAGCATTATCGATTAAAAATAGACGAGTAGTCAATCAAGAAGAAGTAGCAGATCTTACAATTTGTACGAGTAATCTTCGTGAAACAGTTATTGAAGGAGATATCATTCCACGCTTAATTGATGAGTTGCCGATTATTGCGCTTCTTGCAACCCAGGCGAATGGAAAGACAATTATTCGCAACGCTGAAGAATTAAAAGTCAAAGAAACGAACCGCATAGATGCAGTAGTGGAAGCTTTGCAAACTTTAGGGGCCTCGATTACTGGTACACCAGACGGCATGGTGATAGAAGGGCCTACGCCTCTTCATGGTGGGGAAGTTTCAAGTTTAGGCGATCATCGGATTGGTATGATGCTTGCTGTCGCTGGATGTATAACGGAAGGCGCTGTCGAGCTTGCATTACCTGATGCTATCAAAGTGTCATATCCTGATTTCTTTGACCATTTAAAGAAGCTTAAAGCAGGTTCCTAGGAACCTGCTTTTTGTTTTTTTGTAACAGGAACTGCTGAATTTTTAAAAATACGCAAAATTTTCTAAAGAATCAGTTGATTTTATATCTTTTCCTGTTATACTAAATGTAGTAATGGTTTCTCTCCACTCCTATCCATATTTATTTTGTCCCTGTGTTTTGAAAGCGTTAACAACCGCTTTCTGCACAGGGAATTTTTTTCATTGATCTTAATTAATAAATTTCCTCACTTCTAGACTTACTGATTTGATGAATTTAGGCAATGAAGTTGAAGATAACGAAATTCTTGATTATGATGGAGGAGACCCATTCATTTCAGAGCTTTGTCGTAAATAACAGAAAGAGAACCATCCTTTACAGTAAAAATGAAGGGTGGCGCAATAAAATGAGTTTATGCTTGGAGTCATCGAAAGAAAATAAGTAGTGTTAGAAGGAGTTTTGGAACGTGGATCGTCTTAAACAGGCTGTCTCATTAATTGAGTCGGGAAATTTTGAAAAAGGTTTAACAGAACTAAAAGAAGTACGAAAAGAAGCTGATCATGAAAGCTTATATGATCTCTCCAACATTTACTACAGTCTTGGACTTATTGAAGATTCTAGAGACGTCGTAGAAGAGCTACTTATTCATTACCCAAATGAAGGTGAATTACTTGTACAGGCAGCGGAATGCTATGTTGATCTTGAACAAGAGCAGGATGCCATTGCTGCTTTAAATAAAATTGATGAAAATGATGCTGCATATCCACCTGCCCTTCTCTTATTGGCCGATCTTTACCAAACGGAAGGATTGGAAGAAGTTGCAGAGCAAAAACTGCTGGAAGCAAAGCGACTTTCGCCTGATGAACCAATCATCGATTTTGGACTTGGTGAATTTTATTTAACACAAGGTCATCATTTAAAGGCAGTTCCTTACTATGAAGCAGTTCTTGGAACCAAAGGAGAGCTTGCTAATGAAAATATTGAACTTCGATTGGCTGAAGCATTGAGCGGGAGTGGACAATTTGAAGATGCGCTTACTTACTATGAGAAGGGACTCGAGAACGCGCGTGAAATTAACGCCCTGTTTGGTTATGGGTTTACGGCGCTTCAAATCAATGAATACCGAAAAGCCATTAATGCGTTTAATGAGCTAAAAGAACTAGATCCCCAGTATAGTACACTTTATCCTTATCTTGCCAAAGCTTATGAAAAAGAAGGTGCGGTAGCTGAAGCAATTGAGGTACTAGCCCAAGGAATTAAATTTGATGAATTTAATGAAGAGCTATATATACAAGCTAGTAGGTTAACCTTTAAAACACACGATAATGCAAGCGGAGAACAGTATTTACGTGAATTACTAGCCATTAATCCAGCGCATATAGAAGCTGCGAAAACGCTAGCCGCCTATTTGAAGACAGAGGAACGATATGAAGATATTTTGGATCTCTTGCGAAACATTGAAGAGGGAGAGCAAAGTGATCCATACCTTGATTGGTCAGCGGCAACAGCTTATGCACAGGTTGAAGAGTATAAAGATGCCATAAAACGCTATGAAAATGCATATACTTATTTCAGACAGGATCCAATTTTTCTAGAGGAATATGGTGCCTTCTTAATTGAAGAAGGTAGAAGAGAAGAAGCAGTGAAAGCCTTCAAACTTGCTCTAAAGCTAGACCCATCGCTCGTCCATCTTGAAGAAGAAATTTTGAGGTTTGATGCGGAAACTTTCAAAGAGGATTAAAGGTGAAGAAGGAAATGTACCTTCAATGACGAATTGTTAAATTAGGAAAATCTCAGGGAGGAATCGCTATGAGCAGCTCCGTTTCTGTCGTTGAAAAAAAAGACTTTCTGAAATGGTTTCTAAAGAAGTATCAGGTGAAGAAACGTGAATGTGTCTGGCTTTTGAACTATTTAATAAGTGATGAAGTGTTGATGGGGAATGTTCATTTTGTTGAGAACGCTGAATTTTGTCCAAAAGCGCTTGTGATTTCCACGCACTGTGTAGAAAATGCGCCTTTTCGTTTTTACAAACATAACATCATTACGACAGACCCTGAAAAGTCTTTTCATGACATTCGCCTGAATCAGGACGAGCCTATTTATATTCAGCTAAACTTCAAAAGTAAAAATGTTTCTCCTCACTACGTAGCTGTTTTAGAAGAGAATCCATTTTTACCGGAGAATATGGCAGCTGATAAAAAATATTCGTTTATGGCTGAAATGGTCCTCGACGAGTCATTCACACGTTTCAAAAAGGAATCCATTTTGAAACAAATTGATGAGGCACTGGATCGAAATGATGAAATAGCATTTCTCCATTTAAGTAAGCAATTGAGTCATTTATAACCCCTGATTGATCAGGGGTTTTTTGTTTGGCTTAAGTATTTTGGAACGTGCGTTCTAGGAAAAATCTTCAACACTTTCTATACAAATGATATACTAGAAAGAAATGCAAGAACTAGGGTCGGCGAATGAATGACATTGATCAGATCGGCTTAATGAAAGGAGAGAAAGAGTTGATTCGAACCCTAGAATACGAGGATATTCCTCTCGTTAAAGAGATGCCCACGGGGATGGAAGATGATTACGTTATTCGCATCATACATAAACTAATGCAAGAAGAGAAGATGGTAGGATATTTCAAGAAAGAAATGCTTGTTGGTATTGCTGGTCTGACGATAATTGAAGGTGAAGCTGCTGTCCTAGGTCGATTAAGGACACATAGTGATTTTCGAAAAAGAGGAATCGCTTCAGAATTAATGAATACGTTGCTAATTGAGGCATTTGAAAACCCAGCTATTACCTGGGTTGGCTATGCAACAGAAGACTATAACACGGGAGGTAACGGTATAGCGCCTCATTTGCAGATGCATCTTGAATCGCAAATTGTGTCTTCTCGTATAAGTCCTCATACAATTATCGGACAAACCGACACAAGGTCGTTTAATAGAGTGACAGAAGAGAATAAGCAAGCTACGATCGAAAAGTATTGGAAAGAGAGTGATCAATTATTTTTTCCTTACTCGATCTATTATCCACTTCCATACTTACCTTCCCTTTCTTCCACTTATCTTGAGCAAGTAGAGCTATTTGCTAACGATACGGGTGGGTTTATGCTGGTGAGAGAAGAGAAAGGTGCATCGTATTTGCATGTTAAGGTCTTAAATGAAACAACGCTATATAGCAGAGAGATGTGGAAAATGGTTACCGCTTATGCGATTGAAGAAGCAAGAACCATATGGATCGACTTGCCAATCCAGCAGGCTAAGTGGCTAGAATCTTATTCTCACCAAACAACTTGGTGTTTATATGGACAAAAAAGGAGTTTATACAATGAAATGGACTGAAGCAGATATTGCGTTATTTGAAAAAGAAAAAGAATATGTAGATACAGTCGTTCTTCCACTCGTTCCAATATCAATGACGAACAATATGAAAACGATCGTATCTATGGGAGAGTATATCTCAATCATATCAAATGAACTAGAAAGACAATTAAAAGGTCGTCTTCTTTTATTACCTGCTTATACCTATTTAATTTCAGAGGAACAAACTTTTAAAACGGACCGCTTGAAAAAGATAGAGGTAGAATTGCATAAAGGAGGTATTAAACATATTATCACCTTAACTGCTGATGTAGAATGGAAACAGGTGGAGGACCAAATCTCGAGTGCTTTATTATGGATGCCGGCAATTCCACTTGAACATATGGATGAACAATATAAAATGGAAACGGTCTCAGCTCAAGTGAAGCAGGTTTTACAATTTGTAACAAATACGTGGCAAAGTAATATAAATAGTTGATTTGTGGCATGCTAAAGACCAATCCGAATATTGACAGAGCAAGACTGACTACGCTATCATAGGAATGTCCTAGTTATATGTGTGTACTATTTTGTCCGGCTGGACTGACTTCATAGGATAGGGGGGAAACCAATGGCGAAGAAGAAGGAAGTAACAAGACGCCAATTTCTAAACTACAGCCTGACTGGTGTCGGCGGTTTTATGGCAGCAGGGATGCTAATGCCGATGGTTCGTTTTGCAATTGATCCATTGTTAAAAGAAGGAGCCAAGCAGGATTTTGTACCTGTTATGGACACAAGCGAGATTACGGACAAACCAGTTCGTAAAGAATTCAAAATTGACCAGGTAGATGGTTGGTATGAATCTGAAGTAACGCAATCCGCCTGGGTTTACAAAGATGAAAAAGACGAAATTGTCGCACTTTCACCTGTTTGTAAACACCTCGGATGTACAGTTGACTGGTCTTCAAATCCTGCATATCCTGATCAGTTTTTCTGCCCATGTCACGCGGGGCGTTATACGAAAGATGGTGTGAACGTTCCGGGTACACCACCACTTGCGCCGCTTGATGTTTACAACAAGAAAGTTGAAGATGGAAAACTTTACCTCGGAAAACCTGAACCACGTTAGGGGGCGTAATCTATGTTAAATAAAATCTATGATTGGGTAGATGAACGCTTAGATATTACGCCGATGTGGCGCGATATTGCAGATCACGAAGTGCCTGAGCACGTTAACCCAGCTCACCACTTTTCAGCGTTTGTTTATTGTTTTGGCGGTTTAACGTTTTTTATTACTGTGATCCAAATCTTATCCGGGATGTTCTTAACAATGTATTATGTACCAGACATTGTTAACGCCTGGGAGTCTGTATACTATCTTCAGAATGAAGTAGCATTTGGACAAATTGTAAGAGGAATGCACCATTGGGGAGCCAGTCTCGTTATCGTTATGATGTTTCTACATACCCTTCGCGTATTCTTTACCGGCTCTTACAAAAAACCTCGTGAATTGAACTGGGTAGTTGGTGTATTGATTTTCTTCGTTATGCTAGGCTTAGGATTTACGGGATATCTCTTACCATGGGATATGAAAGCGCTATTTGCGACAAAAGTTGGTCTTGAAATTGCGGTAACAATTCCTGTTGTAGGTGAATGGGCAAAGACCCTTCTAGCAGGTGGAGAAATTATCGGAGCGCAAACTCTTGCACGATTCTTTGCGATTCACGTATTCTTCTTACCAGCTGCACTCCTAGGATTGCTTGCTGCTCACTTTATCATGATTCGTAAGCAGGGTATTTCTGGCCCTCTATAAGACGTATTCTAAAGAACTTATATTTAATTGACGACACAATTTTTTATACGAAGGAGGGGGACAGATGCATCGCGGAAAAGGAATGAAGTTTGTTGGCGACTCGCGTATCCCTGCGCAGAGAAAGCCTAACATTCCAAAAGATTATTCAGAGTACCCCGGCAAAACAGAAGCGTTTTGGCCGAACTTCTTGTTAAAAGAGTGGATGGTAGGTGCGGTATTCCTAATTGGGTATCTTGCTCTTACAATTGCCCATCCATCTCCGCTTGAGCGCGTAGCGGACCCTACTGATGCCACGTATACGCCGCTTCCTGACTGGTATTTTCTCTTTTTATACCAGCTCTTGAAATACAAGTTTGCGGCTGGTGACTATACACTTGTAGGTACAGTCATTATGCCAGGTCTTGCATTTGGTGCACTTCTTCTTGCTCCATGGCTTGATCCAGGTCCTGAAAGAAGACCTGCTAAGCGACCTGTAGCAACGGCGTTAATGCTTCTTGGTCTTATTTCAACTGTTTACCTAACATGGGAATCAGTTGTTACACATGACTGGGAGAAAGCAGCTAAGCAAGGGGAAATTGTTGAAGCTGAAGTAGACAAAGAAGCGGAAGGATATGCTATTTATTCAGGACAATCTTGTATTGGTTGTCACGGTGATAGTCTTCAAGGTGGATCCGGTCCATCACTTCTTGAAACAAAGCAAACAAAAGAATCCATTATGGATATTGCTGTGAACGGAATCGGCGGAATGCCAGCGAACGCCTTTAAAGGTTCTGATGAGGAACTTGAAAAGCTAGCTGACTTCATTGTTGAAACGTCTGAGGCAAATCAATAAAATGAAAAAAGCTGACTGTTGCAGTCAGCTTTTTTTCTGATTTAGCTTGAAGATACAACTTAAACCTCTTGTAAAGGAGATCAGGATGATTTCTCAATTTTTTTATTTACTTAAGTCAAAACCTTTTCTCATATTGTTGCTTCTTATTAATATACCCGGAACAATTTACGGTTACTATTGGTATGGCTGGCAACTAGCTGATACAGACCCGATTTTTTTATTGTTTGTGCCCGATAGTCCAACCGCGAGTCTTTTCTTTTGTTTCGTTTTATTAGCATTCCTTTTTAAGAAAAACTGGCCGCTTATGGAAGGACTAGCAGCCGTTACGCTATTTAAGTATGGAATCTGGGCTGTTGTGATGAATGCTCTTGTGATGATCGAAACTGGTCAACTATCTCCCATTGCAATCATGCTAATTCTTTCGCACTTAGGTATGGCAATTGAAGGATTGCTCTTTACCCCATTTTATAAAATAAAACGTTGGCATTTAGTGGCTGTAGCCATTTGGACATTACATAATGATGTAATTGATTATGTGTTTGGTCAAATGCCGCGATATTCGATCTTAAGCGAATACACATCACTAATCGGATATTTTACATTCTGGCTATCGGTAGTTTCCCTTACGATTGTGTATTTCTTAGCCGTTCGAAAAGAACGGTTTAAGCTCTCGATCCACTAAGGTCGGTGGTCTACTCTTGTCCATTTCTTCATACATTGAAGTAGGAAGAAGGAGGGACAGGAATGGGTAGACGATGGCTCCTATTAGTGTTGCTTTTCACGCTCCCGGTAAATGTACACGCTTCACAGGCCGATTCGAAACAAGTCTGGAATGACATAGCCGCAAATGTCCTGGAATTTGGAAAGCAAGAGAAGTTTGATCGATCAAAAATGATGTTAGAGGAATTTTCAATCGTTTTTCCCGGTAAACAGTCAAGTGAACTTTCGAATACGGAACTTAGGGTGATACTAAATACGCATGATCGTGCACTTAAAGCTGTAACATCTATGGATAAAGCAAATGATCAGCGAATTCAGGCATTAACAGAATTTCGATTGGCGGTAGATGCTCTGGTTACGGAAGAACAGCCGATTTGGCATCAAACGGATGATCAGATTTTACCACTAATTCATGAGATGTCCACTGCTATTGAACACGGAGATGTAGATGTTTATAAAGCAAGTAAAGATCGTTTTTTAGGTAGTTACAGCACTATTCGACCTGCGATGGCAATTGATCTATCTCCTGAAACTCAGCAGCGTCTTGATTCTCATATCGCTTTTATCGAAAAGTACGCGTCAGGACGAAATACAGAATTATCTGGTCAGCTTGAAACGATGTATGATGATTTTAAAAACGCCTATAATCCATCTTATTCTGAAGAATCTTCTCTCATGTGGTTAATCGTCTCAATTGGCGGAATCATTATTTTCACATTGGTTTATGTAATTTATCGAAAGTATAAAGGAGAAAAAGAGACATTAAAAAGGAAACAGATGGATTAAATTTGAAGATCTTGTGAACCTGAAACTGTGTAATTGACTTTCAAGGTGAATTTGACTAAAATTGACGTTAATAAGAGTTTTAAAAAGCAATTACACATGTGATGGAGGAATGAAAATGGCTGGTTTTCTAATATACTTCGCGCTTTTGTTAATCATTCCACTCTGGGCACAGGGCAGAGTGAAGAGCGCCTATAAAAAATATTCCAAAGTTCCTAATTCTTCTGGAATGACTGGTGCTCAAGTTGCAAGAAAAATTCTTGATGAAAATGGATTGTATTCAGTAGGGGTAGAAGAAGTACGAGGTCACCTTTCAGATCATTATGATCCACGTTCCAAAACGGTAAGACTTTCATCAGGAAACTTTCATGGGCATTCTGTAGCGGGTGCAGCTATAGCGGCGCACGAGGTAGGACACGCGATTCAAGATGAGCAAGACTATGCACCACTTCGGTTCCGTCATACGCTTGTTCCAGTAGCGAATCTTGGTTCAAACTTTAGCTATTTTGTCATTCTTGCTGGTATTCTCATGTCTTCTGCAAACTTTATCTTGCTAGGGATTATCTTTATGAGTGCAGCTGTTTTGTTCCAGCTAGTAACGCTCCCGGTAGAATTTAATGCATCTAACAGAGCGATGGAGCAAGTTGTATCCACTGGTGTGATTCGAAATGACGAAGAAAGAGAAACAAAGAAAGTATTGAATGCAGCCGCGTTAACATATGTAGCAGCAGCAGTTGTTGCGCTATTAGAATTGGTACGCTTTGTGTTTATCTTTATCGGAATGAACGAAGATTAATGAAAAATCTCGCCTACTGGCGAGATTTTTTTAGTTCATTTATTTTTTCTTTTTGGCAGTGACGTTACTGTTCAATTGGATTTTTATTTTCATCAAGCGTAAACCCTTCACCTAGCACATCATGTACATCATTTACGGCGACAAATGCATGAGGGTCTACCTGTTTAATAATGTTTTTTAGACGTACGATTTCATTTCGTGCTACGACGCAATAGAGAATTTCTTTTTGTAATCCTGAGAAACTTCCTTTCCCGTTTAAGACGGTTGCGCCACGATCCATTTGGCTCATAATGGTATCCGCTATTTCTTTGTTATTCTCACTAATAATCATTGCAGCTTTTGCTGCATATGCACCTTGCTGAATGAAGTCGATTACGCGAGCAGCTACAAAAACGGCTAAAAGCGTATACATGGCCTCTTTGTAGTTAAGATAAACAAGTGATATGGCAATGACGCAAAAATCAAAAACAAACATCGTTCTTCCCATACTCCATCCACCATATTTAGATCCAAGTCTCGCGATAATATCTACGCCGCCAGTTGTCCCTCCGTACCGAAAAATAATCCCGAGTCCTACTCCTACGAAAACACCTGCAAACAGAGCGGCAAGCGTTAAATCATCTTGTAGAGGTATTGAGAGCGCTGAATAATGCTGAAAGATCCATAGAAACAGAGATAAGGAAACGGTTCCAATAATCGTGTAAATAAATGCTTTTCGACCAAGTAGCTTCCAGCCAATGAGAAATAAGGGAATGTTAAGAACAAGATTCGAAATAGCTGGGTCGATATTGAATAGAAAATAAAGTAATAGTGTTATGCCGGTGAAACCACCTTCAGCTAAATTGTTTTCCATATTGAAATGCACAAGCCCAAATGCAAAAATGGCAGAGCCTAATAAAATAAAGAACACATTTTTTGTTCGTATACCTTCCATATCCGACACTCCTAACGTATGAACCAACAATCTACATTATAATCAAATACCGAGCAGACAGCAATTTCATTCTGTTATACTCGCTATAAGTTAATGAGAGGAATTCGTGTGAAACATTTGTCAAATGTTCTTCTTTTAGCTAACATAAGAACTGATGTGAAAGGTGGAATGGTTTGTGTCAGAACGCACAATACATGAAATGCAAGAAGAGGTAGACCAATACATAAGTCAATTTAAAGAAGGATACTTTAGTCCACTTGCCATGCTAGCCAGAATGACAGAAGAACTTGGTGAGTTAGCACGTGAAATTAATCATTATCATGGTGAAAAACCAAAAAAGAATTCGGAAGAAGAACGAACCATTGAAGATGAAATGGGCGATCTTTTATTTGTGCTTACTTGTTTTGCGAATTCGTTAGATATTGACCTTGATGAAGCATTTGGAAGAGTGATGAATAAGTTTCAAACCAGAGATAAAGATCGTTGGACAAAAATCGAGAAGGAGAGTGGCGACTGATGCAAGAAGTGAAAATTGTGATAGCAGGACCAAGAGGGAATATGGGGATGGAAGCAGTAAAACTTGTCGATCGAACAGCGCATTTCACGTTAACTGCTGTTGTGGACCGTAAATCGTCTGGACAAACGGTGGCAGATATTAGTGGACTGCCATCACTAAATTCACCTATCTATACGGATCTAGATCAATGTTTATCTGAAGTAGAATGTGACGTTTTGATTGACTTAACAACGCCTGAACATGGGAAAAAGCATATGCAAATTGCGTTTGATCATGGAGTCCGACCCGTTGTAGGAACAACAGGATTTTCAAATGATGATGTGGACGAACTATCAAGAACGGCAGAAGAAAAAGGGTTAGGTGCGATTATTGCTCCTAACTTTGCAATCGGTGCTGTGTTAATGATGAAATTTGCTACAATGGCAGCTAAATATTTCTCTGATGTTGAGATTATTGAGCAACATCATGACCGAAAACTTGATGCGCCATCTGGAACAGCAGTAAAAACGGCAAAAATGATTTCAGAAGTAAGGGAAGAAAAGAAGCAGGGGCATGAAAATGAACGAGAGGACCTGGCTGGAGCACGTGGTGCAGATTATGAAGGCATGAGGATTCACAGCGTTCGCTTGCCAGGTCTTGTGGCCCACCAAGAAGTTCTTTTTGGAGGCGAAGGACAAACATTGAAAATTCGTCATGACTCAATGAACAGAGCGTCCTTCATGCCAGGTGTACAGCTTGCTGTTGAAACGGTTCTAAAAATTGATCAGCTTGTTTACGGTCTTGAAAATATAATGGAGTAGGGGATGTTCTCATGAAAATCGCTTTAATCGCGCACGATAAGAAAAAAGACGATCTTGTTCGTTTTACACTAGCTTATAAAATGATTTTAGATCCACACGACCTTTATGCGACTGGGACAACTGGAAAACGAATCATAGATGAAACTGGTTTAAACGTGCATCGTTACCAATCTGGTCCTCTTGGTGGGGATCAGCAAATTGGTGCAATGATTGCAGAGAATGATATGGATGCAGTGATTTTCTTTCGAGATCCCCTAACAGCACAGCCGCATGAGCCAGATATTACAGCGCTCATTAGACTATGTGATGTATATGATATCCCGCTAGCAACAAATATGGGCAGTGCGGAAATACTTGTTCACGCCCTGGCAAGGGGAGAATTGGATTGGAGAGAAATTGTACATGGAAGAAATAATACTTGATATACTTGCGTTTGGGGCCCACGCAGATGATGTTGAAATTGGAATGGGTGGCACGCTAAAGAAACTCGCTGAAGAAGGTAGGACGACAGGTATTTGTGATTTAACAGAGGCTGAACTTTCTTCAAACGGTACTGTTTTCACCCGACATCACGAAGCCCAGCATGCAGCTGAAATTTTGTCGGTAACAACGCGTTTAAATATGAAATTTCCTGATCGTGGATTGGGTATTTCAGATGATAAGCTTTCAGCACTAGTTAAAATCATACGCAAGAAAAAGCCGCGGATTGTTTTTGTTCCTTACTCAGAAGATCGCCACCCGGATCATGGTCATGCGGCTCGATTAGTGGAAGAAGCCGTTTTTTCAGCGGGCATTCGAAAATATCATCCACAATTAGGAGATGCTCATAAAGTAAGTCAAATCTATTATTACTTTATTAACGGATTCCATCGTCCTCAATTTACGATTAACATCAGTAATCAAATTGAGGCAAAAAGACAATCGCTTGAAGCGTATGAGAGTCAATTTACTCTCACGTCCGATAGTGTATCCACTCCTTTAACAAATGGGTACGTTGATAAAGTAATTCATCGAGAATATTTATATGGCAAAGAGTCAGGAGTAGAATATGCAGAAGGGTTTATTGCGAAGAACCTGCTGTCCCTGGAAGAATTTCCGTTAGGAGAAAGACGATGACATTAAAAATAGGAATTACTTGTTACCCAACTGTGGGGGGATCTGGCGTTATTGCGACAGAACTTGGAAAGATGATGGCTGAAAAGGGGCATGAAGTTCACTTTATCACAAGTAGCGTTCCATTCCGCCTGGATACGTTTCACCCCAACATTTATTTTCACGAAGTTGAAGTCAACCAATATGCTGTTTTTCGTTATCCTCCGTATGATTTAACCCTTGCTAGTAAAATGGCAGAGGTGATTCAACGAGAAAACCTTGATCTCCTTCATGTTCACTATGCTGTTCCGCATGCTGTTTGTGCTTTCCTCGCGAAAGAAATGGTTGGAGGAGATATTAAAATTGTTACAACCCTGCACGGAACAGATATTACAGTACTTGGATATGATCCGTCGTTAACACAACTAATTCGATTTGGTATTGAAAAATCTGATCGCGTAACAGCTGTATCAAACGATCTCGTTGATCAAACACACCGATTACTTGAAACAGACAAACCGATTGACACAGTATATAACTTTGTAGATGAACGCATTTATTATCCAAAACCTCCTGCAGACTTGAAGAAAAGTTACGGCATTACGGAAGAGGAAAAGGTTATTGTTCACATTTCGAATTTTAGAGCGGTAAAACGTGTTCCTGATGTCATTAAGGTATTTCACCGCATCCAAAAAGAAATGCCTGCAAAGTTATTGCTCATTGGTGATGGCCCTGAAATTCAAGTTGCCTGTCGACTCGTAAACGATTTAGGGTTAAAAGAGAAAGTGAAGTTTCTCGGTAAACAAGAAAATGTAGCTGAAATTCTCTCTATCTGTGATTTGAAATTATTGTTATCTGAAAAAGAGAGTTTTGGTTTAGTTGCTCTTGAAGCGATGGCGTGTGGCGTACCTGCAATCGGAACGAACATAGGCGGAATTCCGGAAGTCATTGAACATGAGGTGAACGGGTTTATAGCAGAAGTTGGTGAGATAGACATTATCTCCGCTTATGCTGTGCAGTTACTATCGAATAAAGAGTTGCATAACCAAATGAGTTCGGCCGCGGTTAAAGCTGTTCAAACTAGATTTGCTTCCCAACGCATTTTAGAACAGTATGAGGCGATTTATTATAAAACGCTTCAGGGGGCACTTACTTGATTATACTAACGGGTAGAGCTTATGAATGTTGTCTTGAGGTGCTACAACTTCTGAAGGACGCCGGACATGAAGCGTATATTGTTGGAGGCGCAGTGAGAGATGCGATACTCGGTTTACCTGTTTCTGACTTTGATCTTGCCTCTTCAGCTAAACCTGAAGAAATCATGGCTAGTTTTCATACAGTCATTCCAACAGGGATCGATCATGGAACGGTTACTGTTATTTATGATGGGTTTTCATACGAGATAACAACATTTAGAACTGATGTGTCTTATAATGATTTTAGGCATCCAAATGCGGTTTCTTTCTTAGGTTCAATAGAGGAAGATCTCGCGAGACGTGACTTCACTATGAATAGCCTGGCGCTTTCAATAGATGGAACGCTTATCGACCTATATGGTGGACAAGAGGATCTTAAAAATCGTCTCATTCGTACGGTCGGTAATCCAGATGAACGATTTCAAGAAGATGCATTACGGATGATAAGAGCCCTTCGATTTCAAAGCACGCTTAACTTTACACTTGACCAACAAACGGAACAAGCGTTAAAGAAACAAGCGGACTTGCTTCAATATGTTGCAATTGAAAGAATTCAAATGGAGTTCAGCAAACTACTAGCTGGAAAAGCCGTAGATCAAGCACTTCATACACTTGTCCAGGCAAATGTTCATCTCGTTTTACCAGAACTTCAAGAAATTGAGCAATCATTTGATGAATTTCCTTTTTTGGTGAATTTAACGACAGAAATAGAGCGGTGGGCGTGGCTATCTTCCACGACTGAAAAGCCAAGTCAATTTTTAAAAAAGTGGCGATTGTCAAATCGGATTATTAAAGAAGTGGAGCATCTTTTAGTAAATGTAAAGAATTCACAAGATAAAGGGTGGAATAAGGAAACCGTTTATAATGCACTCCCAGAAGTGAAGTCATGTGAGAGGCTTCGATCGGTGTTCGAAAAGCGTCGTCCGTTTCTTGAAAGTGTGGAACAGATCACTTCAAACCTTACGATAACCTCCTCCAAAATGCTTGCTGTGACAGGGGAGGACCTCATTCGCTGGAGAGAATGCTCTCCAGGACCGTGGGTTGGTGAGGCTCTAAAGCAAATTGAGCTAGCCGTAATCAATGATGAAATTAAAAATGAGAAATCCAGCATTAGAAGGTGGCTTAAACAGTGGCAGACTCAATAAGGCAGCGCCTGCTGCAAATGCTTGAAGAGCATGCAGAAAACTACGTTTCAGGTCAAATGATAAGTGAAACGCTCAACGTATCTCGAACAGCTATTTGGAAACACGTGTCAGAACTTAGGAAAAACGGCTACGAAGTTGAAGCAGTTCAAAAAAAAGGTTATCGAATTGTTTCCAGACCGGATATGCTTAGTAAAGAAGAAATTGCTCTTAAGCTAACGACCAATTTTCTAGGGAAAACCATATATACTTATCCTACTGTCGAATCAACTCAATTTATTGCGCATGATTTAGCCCATCGAGGAGCTTCCGATGGCACCATCATTGTAGCTGACGAACAAACAGCAGGGAAAGGAAGACTTGGTCGCTCCTGGCACTCTCCTAGTGGGAGCGGGATTTGGACAAGTATTATTTTGCGTCCGAAACTCCCACCTCAGAGGGCACCACAGTTTACACTGATTGCTGCGGTTAGCGTGGTGCATGCGATTCGTAAGCAAACGGGACTTGAAGCAGAAATTAAGTGGCCGAATGATATTTTAATTGATGGAAAAAAAGTTGTGGGCATACTGACAGAACTTCAGGCTGAAGCAGATCAAATTAAGTCAATCATTATTGGGATGGGCATTAATGTGAATGCGAGCAAAGAAGATTTTCCGGATGAGTTAACGACCGCAACTTCGCTTAAGATTGAGTCTGGCAGGGATATAACCCGTTCAGCCCTTCTAGCTGCCATATTAAATGAATTAGAAACGCTTTATGAAGAATATTTAAACAATGGATTTAGGATGATCAAACTTCTATGGGAAAGTTATGCAGTTAGTCTAGGTCGTAAAATAAAGGCTAGAACGTTAAATGGCGTAATCGAAGGCCTTGCAAAAGGGATTACAGAAGAAGGCGTGCTGCTTTTAGAAGATGAAAGTGGAAAGATGCACTATATTTATTCTGCAGATATTGAAATCTGTTAACGATTGTGTCATATTTTCTGCTATACTAACAGGTGTAAGGGCGGTATCTGATTAGAGCCGCACCATTTATTCTTACTAAAATAATAGTCTGCCTTGATCCGTATGGACTGGGACAGAGGGATAAAACCGATGAAGTAATCTCCTAACGTGGAGTTTTGCGGCAAGTCTATGCGTACATAGACTGATGGGATACCCCTGTCTGCTGCATTTCCATGTTAGGAGGTTTTTTGTGCGGTGAAATGTTCCTCTAAAAAAAGGAGGAAAAAGATGAAGACGACAAGCGATTTCAAAAAAATGAAAGTAAACAAAGAGCCAATTGTGATGTTAACCGCATATGATTATCCTTCAGCAAAACTAGCAGAAGCAGCAGGGATGGATCTCTTGTTAGTAGGTGATTCGGTAGGCATGGTGGCACTTGGTTACGATTCAACTGTACCGGTTACGATGGATGATATGGTTCTGCATACGAAAGCAGTAAAACGTGGAGCGCCTCATACATTTGTAGTAACAGATTTGCCCTTCCTTACCTATCATAGTACTTTTCAAGAGACGCTTGCACATGCAGGAAGACTTATGCAAGAAGCTGGGGCTCATGCAGTTAAGCTTGAAGGCGGTGGAGAAGTTATTCCACAAGTAAGAAAGTTAACTACAGCAGGTGTACCGGTTATGGGCCATTTAGGACTAACACCGCAATCTGTAGGCGTATTAGGTGGCTATAAAGTACAGGCAAAAGAATCTGATAGTGCGGCCTTACTCGTTAGAGAGGCAAAAGCAATAGAAGAAGCAGGAGCCTTTGCGCTTGTATTGGAATGTGTCCCTCAACAGCTAACGGAAATTGTGGCATATGAGCTTTCAATTCCAGTCATTGGCATTGGAGCGGGTGTTCAGGCAGATGGGCAAGTTCTCGTTTATCACGATGTGATCGGTTATGGTACAGGTCATGTACCTAAATTTGTGAAGCAGTATAGTCATGTTTCAAACGTTATTTCGAAGGCGATTGGTGAGTATGTTGCAGAAGTGAAAGAACGTCAATTTCCAGAGCAAAAGCACTCGTTTAATATGAAGGAAGAGCAGCTATCAGGGATGTACGGAGGGACGAGATCATGAGAATCATAACGACGATCAACGAAATGCAGACTTTTTCTAAAAAAACGTTAAGATCGGGGAAGACGATTGGCTTTGTACCTACGATGGGTTATCTTCATGAAGGACATATGAGTCTTGTTGAAGAAGCGTTGAAACAAAATGATTGCGTTATCATGAGCATATTTGTAAATCCTTTGCAATTTGGTCCGAATGAAGATTTTGATCGCTATCCGAGAGATTTGAAGCGCGATGAAGAACTTGCGAAACAGGCGGGAGTAGACATCCTGTTCTATCCAAATGTGAAAGAGATGTATCCGAAAGAACGTACCACACGATTAACTGTTCAGGAACGTGTCGATACATTATGTGGTGAATCAAGGCCAGGACACTTTGATGGCGTAGCTACCGTCGTTATGAAATTGCTTCAGATCGTTCTCCCAGATCGCGCTTACTTTGGTATGAAAGATGCTCAGCAAGTAGCCGTGATAAAGGGGCTTGTGGAGGATTTTAACGTTCCCGTTGAAATCGTACCGTGTCCAATTATCCGAGAGGAAGATGGGCTTGCGAAAAGCTCGCGTAATGTATATTTAACGCCTACTGAACGAGAAGAGGCCATTCAGTTGTCAAGAAGTCTTGATGCTGCAGCAAATGCGATTGAGCGAGGGGAAACGAATCCAGTACGGATTAAAGAATTGATTATTTCTTATTTAAACCAAACTTCTGGAGTGATTGATTATGTTGAAGTTCTTTCATATCCAGCGTTAGAAGCCATTGATGTGATGAAAGAAAACATCATTGTAGCGGTGGCTGTTCAATTTACTGCTGCACGACTCATAGATAACAAGGTTACAACTAGAAGTGAAATTGCGATAGGAGTGTAGAAGATGTTTGTAACAATGATGAAGGGTAAAATTCATCGCGCCCGTGTAACGGAAGCTAATTTAAACTATGTGGGAAGCATTACAATAGACGAGGACATTATTGAAGCTGTAGGCATGCTTCCGAATGAGAAAGTTCAAATTGTAAATAATAATAATGGTGCAAGGTTAGAAACATATATTATTCCTGGTGAAAGAGGATCGGGAGTTGTTTGTTTAAATGGAGCAGCTGCACGACTTGTTCAAGAAGGAGACGTCGTGATTATTGTTGCTTACGCTATGATGAGTGAGGAAGAAGCGAAACAATATACGCCGCGCGTAGCCATTATGAATGAACATAATACGATCGTTGATATGATTGGGCTAGAGCCTGAAGCAACAATTTTATAAGAAAATGCTCTGGACTCTGTCCAGGGCATTTTTTTGAAGGATGATATGGAAAGTTCTTTTCACCATGCGTGCTCTCAGATATAGAACGCTTCCTTCTAACCCACAGCGGACTATGTTTTAGAAAACATTTAGGTAAATTGAGTTTAAATGAATAAGAAATTATTTTCCGTTCAAGAGAAAAAATGATAAAGTAATGAAGGTAACCGCTTGAAGGGTTGAAGCAACTGAGGTGAAAACGTATGAATCGATATACCATAATAGATTTTGAAACGACAGGAAACTCCCCTAAAAATGGGGATCGAATCATTCAGATAGGATTAGCAGTTATTGAAGATGGAGTGATCGTTGATCGGTATGCATCATTTGTAAACCCTGAGAAATCACTTCCTGTATTTATACAACAATTGACAGGAATAACGGATGAAGATTTGAAAGATGCACCATTATTTGAAGAGGTGGCTCCAGAGCTTCTCAAACGATTGGATGGGGCTTATTTTGTCGCCCATAACGTACGATTCGATCTTAACTTTATGAATGCTCAGCTTGATGTGAGTGGATATGATCCGTTTACAGGACCAACAATTGACACGGTGGAACTTGCTCGAATATTATTGCCAACAGCAGAAGCATATAAATTGTCTTCCCTTGCAGAATATTTAGATATTCAACATGACAATCCACACCAAGCAGATAGTGATGCTGAAGTGACAGCTGAACTATTGCTCTTTCTTTTTGATAAACTGTATGGTTTACCACTTGTAACACTCGAACAGTTAGCGGAGCTTTCCACTCGACTATCGAGCGATATGGAAGTGGTCTTACATGAGATCATACAAGATAAAAAGAATAGGATTGAACCAGAAGGTAATTTTGAGATCTTTCGAGACATTGCGATTAAGTTACAAGAACAAACCAGTGAAGTGGATTCTCCCCATCAGTCGATTCAATTCGAGAATGCACAAAAAGAGTTTGAACAAAAAATGGCTGAAACAATTCCAGACTTTGAATTGCGAACGGGTCAAAGCGATATGATGAAGCAGGTGGCTCATGCCTTTGATACAAATCAACATATTCTCATTGAGGCAGGAACAGGTATAGGTAAATCATTAGGTTATTTACTACCTGGAGTCGTTCATGCTAAGAACTCCGGCAAGCCAGTTATTGTTAGTACCCATACAATTCAATTACAAGAACAGCTGCTACATCGAGATCTGCCTTTTCTTCGTGATATTTTACCATTTTCCTTTAAAGCTACGATTATCAAAGGAAGAAGTCATTATTTAGACTTAACCCGGTTCGAACAACAGCTACATCACGTTGAAGAAGACAATTACGATACGATTTTAACGAAGTCACAAATTCTCGTCTGGCTTCTTGAAACGGATTATGGGGATGTGGAAGAGTTAAACCTTTCTAGCGGTGGAAAGATTTTTTGGCATCAGGTAAAAAGTGATGCAGCCGTTTCCGCTAATCACCGTTCTCCATGGTTTTCGCGTGACTTTTATCATCGAAGAAAACGCTTTGCGATGAATGCGGATTTAATTATTACAAATCACGCTTTATTATTCAGTGATTTAATTAATGAGCATCAGTTATTACCCGCTTATCAGCAGGCCGTGATTGATGAAGCTCATCATCTTGAAGATATTGCTACTGAGTTTTTTGGCATCAAAACCGATTATTTCTCGATTCTACAGGGGTTTGTCCGAATGGGACTAAAGGATGGCGACGGAATTTATGGAAAAGTTCTGAGCATTTTAAAAAACCTGGAAGTCGAAGTAGAAGAGACAAAAAATGAAATTGATGCATATGTGAAAACGATTCTTGGAGATGTTGATGAACTTTTTCGTATGCTTCATCGTTACGTACAAAAAAACATTCATCGCTCAAATGAAATTGGTCGATTAAGCTATCGGATTACAGGTGAGAATGGCTCAGCTTGGGAAGCAATTCAAGAAGCAGCACATCGTTTGGTTTTCTATCTGAAAGATCTAGATAAATCATTAAAAAAGCTAGAGAAAGAACTTGATTTAAAAGAAGATGAGCTAACGAGAGAACAGTTAAATACGTCAGCTGACTTTAAAGGCATTCATGCTTCTGTTTTAGAGGAGCTTTCAAAAGTGGACTATCTTCTTCTTAATGAAAGTGAAAATGATGTAAAGTGGGTAGAAATTGATCCTAAAGGATCGTTAAATTCGGCATTTTTGTTCAGTAGACCAGTGGAAGTGGGTTCCCTACTTTCAAGCGACTACTTCGGAAAGAAAAAAAGTATATTGTTAACATCCGCTACGCTAACAGTAAAGAATTCGTTTGATTATATTACGAAGCGACTTGGTTTGGATGAATTTGGGCCGCTCATTCACCAATATCATTCTCCATTTGACTATAGTGAGCAAGCACGACTGATGATACCTACAGATTTGCCTATGATTAAAGATGTATCCGATGTTCAATTTGTTGAACATATTACGGATGCGATTCTTCAAATTGCCCGCGTCACGAGGGGAAGAATGCTTGTTTTGTTTACATCTTACGACATGCTTAAAAAAGCACATCATCGGATGAAAGAATTAATCGCTCATGATGAACTAACGTTGATTAGTCAGGGTGTTGATAGCGGAAGCAGGGTTAGGCTAACAAAGAATTTTAAAGAAAGTGAAGACGCGATTTTGTTTGGTACGAGTAGCTTCTGGGAGGGTGTGGATATTCCAGGAGAAGATTTAAGTTGCCTTATCATCGTTCGCCTTCCATTCTCGCCGCCTGACAACCCCGTTTTTCAGGCGAGATCAGAGCAATTGAAAAGTTCGGGTGGTAACCCATTTATGGAACTTTCGCTGCCTGAAGCGATTATTCGCTTCAAACAGGGGTTTGGTAGGCTCGTTCGCTCGCAGCGTGATCGAGGTGCAGTATTTATATTCGATCGCCGTATCATTTCGACTAGGTACGGTCGATTATTTGTAAAATCCTTACCTGATGTCCCATTAATTAAAGGGACAACAGAAGAATTGGTAAATGAACTAGATCTCTGGTTATAATGCACATCTTCATCACAAACTACTTCTATGAGGAGGGATTGTGATGAAGAAATTACTTGTGTTGATGATAAGTACTTATAGTCTTATGCTCGGTGCAACGAGTGCTGAAGCCTCAATTCAATCTGTTGATCTTCATTTAAGAAATCATGAAGTGGCAGTGACGTTTCTTGACCTTTCAATTGGAGAAGCCATTCTTCTTCAATCAAAAGAAAATGGAGCTGTTTTAATTAATACAGGTAGTTCTCATTCCGAACAAGAGTTAATAAATCGTCTGAAAATGTTTAAGGTAAAGGAAATTAGAAAACTTTGGCTTACAAATGCGGATGAAGCTTATACAGGGAATTTTTCCAACTTGCTTCACTATTATGATGTGAAAGAAGTGTTTTTATCAAAAGGAGTAGAAACGGCTTTTCTTACATCGATTCCATCCCACATTCGTAAACAGCACATTCAAGAAAATCAACAGCTTGAGCTGATGGAGGATGTGAATGTAGAAATACTGAACATCTCTAAGACAGGTTCCGTTACTTTTATGCTATCCTTAGGAAGTCAGGATTTATTAATGATGGGGGAAACAGATCTTGAACTTGAAGAAGAAATTGCCTCTTCCGGGAGAGCGGTAGAAGTTTTGAAAGTGGCTAATTTTGGTGCTGGAAATGGCAGTTCAACCGAATTTCTTAGTGCAATTGATCCACAAATGGCAGTTATCTTTCGTCATAACAACATTGACGTAAGTGAATCGGTACTCGAACGTTTGAATGAAAGCTGGACGGACGTTTACTATCCTTATCGAATCGGAAGTGTGACCCTTCGTATTCAAAATGATCGCTATGATGTCATCACTCTTCCTACAAAAGAAACAAGATAAAAGTTTCCTCATCGAAATTGTTGCAAAAAAACGGAACTTATTTAAAAATAGGAAGAGAAAATGTTTTTTATAAGGTTTGTGTAAGAAAGCAACATAAAAAAATAGCCTGCGCATGGCGCAGGCACTGTTGGAAGTGGAGCAGATTTAATGCACCGTCTCTGACGGTACTTATAGTTTGTCTCACCTTCTGCCATCTATAAGTAGTAAATTTATCCCGGAGTAAGCGCAGCACTCCATATAGGCATCAACACATATAGCACAGGGAGATGACAGGAATGGAAAGCAACATTGAAGTTTTATCGACAGTAAAAGTGAGTAAGTCCCTTGATATTTACAAAATTGTAGATTCGTTAAATCGTACGTTAAAAGAAAAAGACCTCATGTTTGGGCTTGCACTTGATGAAGAAGATCAGGAACAAATGATTTTCACGATCTATCGTACATAATAGGGTGATAGTATGCGACTGATAGGAATTATTGCTGGTGTTATTGTAGCACTGATGATTTGGCAAGGAGTCTCTTTTTATAACGCTATTACGGATCATCCTGATAAGTTAGAGGACAAAGCGATTGCTCGAGCTGAATCTGAAGCAGTGATCGAAGAAGTTGATAATGCCGTCCAATATCATGGGACGAGTGATGCGTATGTCGTCTTACAAGGAAGCGATAAGAACAAGGATGAGGTTTACGTTTTTGTACCAGACAACGCTCAACCTCTTGTAACAAAGAAAGTGGAGGAAGGCGTTAGTGCAGAAACGGTTAAAAAGAAATTGAATAATGAATTTTCTCCACAAGAGATTATTAATATCAAACCAGGTATTGAAGTGAATCAAGAAAAGAAACAAGTACTCGTATGGGAAGCAACGTTTATTGATACCGACAATCGCTATACATTTGCCTATTATTACTTTAGTAATGGGGACTACTGGCGCTCACGGTCGATTAAACAAAGTTAATGGATTTAAGGGAGGAAATGAAATGCAATTATCAACTCGTGTAGCAGCTCTAACACCATCTGCCACTCTAGAAATTACAGCAAAAGCAAAAGCGTTGAAAGCTGAAGGTCATGATGTAATCGCACTTGGTGCAGGCGAACCTGACTTTAATACGCCTTCACATATTCTGAATGCAGCTAAGAAAGCAATGGATGAGGGACTAACAAAATATACGCCTTCAGGTGGTATTCTTCCTCTAAAAGAAAGTATTATCGCAAAGTTCCAGGAAGATCAAAATATCGCTTACAATGCTGATGAAATCATTGTGTGTACGGGAGCGAAACATGCGCTTTATACATTGTTTCAAGTAATCCTTGATGAAGGTGATGAAGTCATTATTCCTACACCTTACTGGGTAAGTTATCCTGAACAAGTAAAGCTAGCTGGCGGAAATCCAGTTTATGTAGAGGGTAAAGAAGATCATGCATTTAAAGTAACAGTGGCGCAGCTAGAGAACGCGATCACGCCTCAAACAAAGGCGGTTATTATTAATTCTCCTTCAAACCCAACCGGCTCGATTTATACACCAGATGAGTTGAAAGAAATCGGTGCTTTTTGTTTAGAAAACGATATTCTTATTGTTTCTGATGAAATTTATGAAAAGCTCGTTTATGATGGAGTAAAACATACTTCTATCGCAGAACTTTCTACGGATTTAAAAGAACAAACGATTATCATTAACGGGGTATCTAAATCACATTCGATGACTGGATGGAGAATTGGGTATGCAGCAGGACGAAAAGAAATCATTAAAGCAATGACGAACTTAGCAAGTCATTCTACGTCAAATCCTACATCTATTTCACAGTATGCTGCTTTAGCAGCTTACGAAGGGTCACAGGAACCTGTCAATGAAATGAAAACAGCATTTGAAGAACGATTGAACACCGTTTATGAAAAACTGAATAATATTCCAGGATTTACTTGCGTGAAACCTCAAGGGGCTTTTTACCTGTTCCCTAACGCAAAAGAAGCAGCAGAGAAAACAGGGTATGAAAATGTCGATGCTTTCGTCAAAGGACTTTTAGAAGAAGAAAAAGTAGCGCTTGTTCCTGGCTCAGGATTTGGCTCGCCTGATAACGTAAGACTATCTTACGCAACATCACTCGAAGTCATTCTCGAAGCTATTGATCGTATTGAGCGATTCGTAAAGTCCAAACAGGCTTAAGTGAGTTGTTCAATATACAAATTACCGGTATAATAAGTACCGAACATTCGATTTAGCCATCTTAATAAATAGATGCATGGCGCTATTCTCATTATAAACTGGGAATGTGCGCCAATTTTTTCTAATTAGTTGGAGGGAAATTAGCAGTGAAAACGACGATTTCAAACGTAAATAAGCAGGTTGAACAAACCGTTACAATTGGTGCCTGGTTACATAATAAACGATCTAGTGGTAAAATCCAGTTTCTTCAGCTTCGCGATGGTACTGGCTTTATTCAAGGAGTTATGGTTAAGAAAGAAGTTTCTGAAGAAGCATGGGAAACAGCGAAAAATCTTACGCAGGAATCATCCGTTTGGGTAACAGGAGTGGTACGTGAAGATGATCGATCTCAATCTGGCTATGAATTAACTGTCACGAACGTGGAGCTTATTCACGAAGCTGTCGATTACCCGATTACCCCTAAAGAACATGGGACAGAATTCTTAATGGATAATCGTCATCTATGGATCCGTTCAAGGCGTCAAAATGCGATTCTTCGCATTCGAAATGAAATTATTCGCGCTACGTACCAGTTCTTTAACGAAAATGATTTCGTTAAAATTGACCCGCCTATTTTAACAGGAAGTTCGGCAGAAGGCACAACGGATCTCTTTCATACGAAATATTTTGAAGAAGATGCTTATCTTTCTCAAAGTGGACAACTTTACATGGAAGCAGCTGCAATGGCTTTTGGACGCGTTTTTTCCTTTGGTCCAACGTTCCGTGCTGAAAAATCCAAAACCCGTCGTCACTTAATTGAGTTCTGGATGATTGAACCTGAGATGGCGTTTATGAATCACGATGAAAGTCTTGAGGTTCAAGAACAATATGTCAGCTTCCTTGTGAAATCAGTACTAGATAATTGTCAATTAGAATTAAAAACGCTCGAGCGAGATATTTCAAAACTTGAAGCGATTCAAGCGCCGTTCCCACGTATTTCTTACGATGATGCCATTACATTGTTGAAAGATAAAGGATTTACGGATATTGAGTGGGGCGAAGACTTTGGTGCACCTCACGAGACAGCCATTGCTGAAAGTTTCGAGAAGCCAGTCTTTATTACGAACTACCCGAAAGATATTAAGGCCTTTTATATGAAACCAGATCCTGAACGCGAAGAAGTCGTTTTATGTGCTGACTTAATTGCTCCCGAAGGCTATGGTGAAATTATCGGAGGTAGTCAACGAATCGATGATTTATCTCTTATGGAAAAACGCTACGAGGAACACGGCTTAACAGATGATGCTTATAAGTGGTATCTTGAACTACGTCGTTATGGTTCTGTTCCACATTCAGGATTCGGTCTTGGTTTAGAGCGGACGGTTGCCTGGCTTTCAGGTGTGGAACATGTTCGTGAAACAATTCCGTTCCCACGTCTTTTAAATCGTCTATATCCATGATAAACTAACAAAGCTGACGCTTCTTTCGTTATGAGAGAAGCGTCTTTATCTGAAAAATTGCCGAAATTAGAAGCATTTAAAGTACCAAAGATGGATATTGTTAGAGGATAGATTAAAAAATGTATTGCACGTAGCAAAGGCATTTTTTTCTACTCCCATCACAAAATGCCGGCATGCTATAATGAAAGGTAGAGGTGGATGGGATGAAGAAAGAACAAATCATTCATATGATGAACGAAGGAAATGTTTCAGTACCAAGATTGTTGTTAAACCACTATGTTCACATTGGTTTGCAAGAAGAGGATACTTTCTTTTTAATTAAGCTACACAGTTTTATTGAACAGGGAAACACTTTTCCAACGCCAGAAGAGCTTGCATCAGCGATGACCTATTCGCCTCAAGCTTGTTTGGATAAAATACAGCAGTTGATGCAAAAAGGTGTTTTAACAATTGAGGAACACCAGAATGATGTGAAAAGTTATTATTCAGAAGCCTATTCGCTTCTACCATTGTGGGAAAGAATTTTTAAAGCAATTGAGCAGGAAGAAGCAGAAAAGTCTGCAGCGAAAAACATGGAAAAGGAAGAAAGTCTTTATACGTTATTTGAGCGTGAGTTTGCAAGGCCGCTCTCGCCAATTGAATGTGAGACACTTGGGATGTGGATTGATGCTGACAAGCATGATGCAGAGCTGATTAAAGCAGCGTTAAAAGAAGCTGTGCTCGGCGGTAAGTTAAACTTCCGCTACATTGACCGAATTCTTTTTGAATGGAAACGAAATGGCATCAAAACGATAGAACAGGCGAGGGCCTACGGCGAAAAGTTTCGAAAGCATCAGTACGATAAAAAATCGCCTGCTAAAACAGAAACGAAAAATGATTCAAACCAAAGTGCACCAATCTATAATTGGCTTGGACGATAAATACGTATCAAGAAAGCGGAAGTGTGGCTTCCGTTTTTTGTTTGTGAAGAAATAAAAATCGTTCCGAACGGAAGAAAGGAAGTTGGACTGTTGTTAACGAAAGCCCAAATACAAACTGTTCTTGAAACAATGGGAGAGATGTTCCCTGATGCGCATTGTGAATTGAATCATTCGACACCTTTTGAACTTGCTATTGCTGTGGTCCTATCGGCTCAGTGTACAGATGCTCTTGTTAATAAGGTAACGCCGGGCCTATTTGAGAAATACAAGGGTCCAGAGGATTTTCTTCATGTGCCAATTGAGGAGCTAGAAAATGATATAAGACGCATTGGCTTGTTTCGAAACAAAGCAAAAAATATTAAAAAGCTAGCAAGAACCGTTGTAGAACAGTATAACGGGGTCCTTCCTGGGACGAGAGACGAATTAATGGCGTTAGCTGGGGTAGGCCGAAAAACTGCGAACGTGATTGCTTCCGTTGCTTTCAACGTACCTGCCATTGCTGTTGATACGCATGTTGAGAGAGTGAGTAAGCGTCTTGGAATTTGCAGATGGAAGGACTCAGTACTTGAAGTAGAGAAAACGCTCATGCGAAAAATTCCAGAAGAAGAGTGGTCTGTGTCTCATCATCGCTTTATTTTCTTCGGAAGGTATCATTGTAAAGCGCAATCACCACAGTGTGAAATTTGTCCGCTATTGGAACTATGTCGAGAAGGACAAAAGCGAATGAAGCAGCGAGCACGTGGTAAGTAAAGAATAGTTAGCAGTAATGTTAATAAGAAAGAAAAGCCCACTCTGCGTATACGCAGAGTGGGCTTTTGAACATTATTCGTTTTCATTTGCAGGTGGAGCATTAGCTGGAGCGTTTCCCTCTGGAGCGGGTTCTTCAGTATTCTCATTATCTTCAGGATTATCAGGCTCAGTTGTTCCAGCATTGTTACCAGAACCATCTTCACCATTACCACCTGAACCGTTGTTGCCCTGGTTTCCTTGATCATCTCCAGCGTCAGCATTTCCACCTTGATTATCGGCAGGAGGCTGTTCTTCATCTCCCTGGTTCCCTTCGGTGTCGCCGCTACCGTCTTCACCTTGGTCATTACTTCCTTCTTCAGGTGGTGTTTCGCCTTCTTCTTCAGGATTTTCTTCTTCTACCGGCTCTTCAGGCTCCTCTGATTCTTCTTCTTTCGGAACTGACACGGAAGTTTCAGCTGGTTTCGTTGAAACGCCTGAATCGGAGACGGCTGTTACTTTAAATTTATATTCGCTACCTTTTTCAACATTTTGTACAGTAAATCCAGTGTCCCCGGTTTCCGTCAACCTTTGATAGCTACCGCCGTTTACAGCCATTTCGACTTTATAGGTGAAGGATTTATCTTCACCAGGCTGCCAAGAGAGGGCAATGCTATTAGAATCAGCATTGTACTGGGCAGATAGCCCTTTTACGCCATCAGGTTGTTCGTATTTGGTAGACGTTTTTTCTGGCGTGCTTCCTTTCACAAAAAGTTCATACACGATTTGATCTTTCGGTGTGTAGTCACTTGGAAGAAGCCCCGTGCTTTTTTCTACGCCAACTTCTACAACAGAATCAGGTTTCTGGAAGTCAGCCGTGTTAACGCCTTCTGATACTTGACTCATAATTTCTTTGAATATCAGTTTAGACGTATCGTCTTCCCCTTTATTTGAATCAAGATAGTGGGCATTTGGTTCGTTGTATCCTGTCCAAACAGCCATCGAGTATTCAGTCGTGTATCCCGCAAACCAGGCATCCTTAACAATTCCCGAAGTAGGAAAACCTTGTTGCTGAATGGTATTAGCATCGTGGTTCGTTGTTCCTGTTTTACCGGCAACAGGAAGACCAGGGATTTTGACATCGGTTCCTGTTCCTTCATCGACAACTGACTTCAGCATATCGGTAATCATATAAGCAGTATAATCATTCATTGCCTTCTCCGGTTCAGGCTCAAGATTAATTTCTTTTCCATCCGGGAAAACCACTTTTCGAACGGTATGAGGTTCGTTGTACGTTCCACCATTACCAAATGCGGCATACGCACCGGTCATTTGGAGGGGAGAAGTGCTAAATGTCCCAATAGCAGCAGTAGCAACCATATCCTCATCTTTTAGCCCCATACCAAGTTTATTAGCGAACTCTTGAGCTGGTTCTACTCCAATCTCACGGTAGGTGTTTACAGCGGGCACGTTATATGACATTTCAAGAGCACGTCTCATCGAAACCTGGCCACGGTATTTGCGGTCCCAGTTTCGGATATTTGCGTCACCTATTTGTAATGGCTCATCTTTAATCGAGCGTCCTGTTGACCATTGCTCATTCTCAATCGCTGGACCATATGCAATAATTGGTTTAGCGGTTGAGCCTGGCTGGAATTTACCAGTGGTCGCATAAGTAATGATATTTTCATCTTTTCGCGTTTCACCTATTGCGCGAATGGAACCAGTTTTCGTATCCATTAGGACAAGACCTGAACGCATATCTTCATTTGAATATGGATAGTTTGCTATTACGTTAGACGTAATATCTTGAGCGCGAGTATCAAGCGTAGTATAAATTTCTAGTCCACCTGAGTAAATATCTTTTTCAGAAATATCGTCACGTTCTCGAAGCTCTTTGACAACTTGATCCATAAAGACTTTATATTGATCGCTTTCTTTTTCTTCCGTAAGTGCCACAATCATATCGCCAACTTTTTCAGCCTGATATTTATCGGCTTCTTCTGCTGTGATCACACCCTGTTTTTCCATTAGGCTAAGAACGACATTACGACGCTGCTCAGCTTGATCAGGATATTCATAAGGATTGTAGTAAGTTGGACGTTGTGGTAGCCCTGCAAGTAGGGCAGCTTCACCTGGTGTTAATTCTTCTTCAGTAATGTTCTTACCAAAGTATGTTTCGGCAGCATCGACAACGCCCCATGCTCCGTTACCGAAATAAATTTTATTTAAATACATTTCTAGTATCTGATCTTTTGAATATTCTTGCTCAAGCTTAATGGATAAATAAGCTTCTTGAACTTTTCGTTCTAATGATTTTTCAGATGTTAATAGAGAGTTTTTAATTACCTGTTGCGTAATTGTACTGGCTCCTTCAGCTCCAAAACCGTTTGTAATGTTTGCAAGAACGGCTCCACCAATTCTTCTTGGGTCAATACCAAAATGTTCATAGAAACGAGTATCTTCAACTGAGACAAACGCATTTTTTAGAACATCTGGTATTTCATCGATTTTTGCTACTTCTCTTGCATCAGCGCCTTCGATTGTTTGAACCTCTTCATCATCTCGGTCAAGAATGACAGATGACTGTGGATTCGTAAGCTTATCAGGATCAAGCTCCGGTGCACTATTAATATAGGCAATGGCTGTTATACCTCCAGCAACTAAACCGACTAGAAATAAAACAATTAATGTAAGAAAGATTTTTTTGAAAATACTTTTCTTACCTGATTTTTTGGGAGCTTTCTGCTTCTTACTACTTGTTTTACGTCTTTCTTGACGTGATTGATATTCACTCATGAATATTCCTGCCTTTCAAACCTGTACTAGTAATAGGATTCGAATGAATCCATTGTTTTATGAATTAAATCGAAGACATCATTAGCTGAAATACATTTTATCAATAATTTTCAGATAGTCAATGCGTGGTTGAAAGGTATATGGGATATGTGTGCCTTCTTTTTCAATCTCTTCTTTTTTAATTGATTTCCTGCCGCCGTCTTTCATTAATTGCCAATGAGAAAAGAGAGCAACTGCATCAAGTAAAAAAACCTCATCGGTGATTGAAAAGCGGAGAAGGACAAAGCAAATTCCATCATGATCCTGTACTTGTTTCATATGACTGATCTGGTGTTCATGAAAATTATTTAAAGGAAAGGACGTTTTGTTCTTCGTTTCTTTGGCTTCAAAATCGATGTATTTTCCTCTATAGACTCCATTATAATCGGTAGTCGAAGCCTGTTTGAAGTAAGCTTCTTTAATAACAGCCGCACTCCGTTTCGGATAATCAACATTAACAATTTGGACGGGCGTAGGCTTTTTGTGAATAACGGCTTTACCTGTTGAGAGATAATACGTATTACTTTGATTAATATCCTCTTCTAGTGTCATACCTCGGTTGCTATATGACTTTTGTTTTTGACTTGCCAGCTGATTCTGAGCCGAAGGGACGTACGGCTTTCCGTTCGGATATCGAATCGGCACGTTAATCATCCTTTCTATTTCGAAGGTGCACTGAATCTATTTTACTTTACTTAATACGAGTTGTACGACAAAAATGTTTCAAGCAGGTGAAAAATGTTGTGAAAAACGCGTTGGAGATCATTCGTCAAATTAGAAGAGAAACGAAAAAGTGGAATATGGATAATATTTCACGTACCGTATTTTATCATCACTATTATCAACGGAATCCAGAAATTAAATGGGCATTTTTAGCTTCAATGGTTTCTCGGAATGCGGGTTGGAGTATGTGTGATTTACAGGGAGAGTGGTTTCCAAAAGCATTAACGAAGCAACAATTAATCAATTTCTTCATGACATATGAACGCGCCAATTGGACAATATTTGATGATGCAGCGCCACAGCTTATGCTATACGAAATTAGCAAAAGAAGAAAGAGATCTTATTTTGAGCTTGGACAAAAATTAGATATATCGGAATTTATTTTGAAGGAATGGGAAAAGTTTTTTCAAACTGGTGATGAAGAGCGCTTAATGACGGCACTAATTATAAATGAACAGCATGTGATTGAAGCGCCAGTAATGGAACATCATACTTATGCAAAAGAAGTTTTTCATTCTTTCTTTTTTACAATTCAAGATTGGTTTCATTTTAGTACGGTTCTCTTTCCAACTTTGAGAGGTGAGTTATACGGTTTATCTGTCAGTCGTTTCCGACATACGAAAGATCGCATTGAGCTTGGGAAAAAATTAGCTAAGTTGCTCTTTCATCCGACATATTTTGAAGAGTTTTATCGTTTCGCGACAAACACGTATCCTACAGGGACACGATTTGATTATGAGCGGTATATGAATAAAAAGCGAGAAGGCAAAATGCTACGTCAAGTTTATCCGATCATTCATCATCATCGAAAAGAAAGACGAGATTGGTACCATGGGCAATCACTCGTAAAGAAAATGCTAAAGAATGACGTAACGCTTCCAGCTGAACTTGCCTTATCGGATTGGTATGAAAAGAAAAGAAGTGAAATTCGTGTTGCTGTTGAAATAGAAAATTTGCTCATAAAAAAAAGCAGGAGATAACCCTGCTTTATGTGGAAGGACGATCGGGGCCTTCCGTTTTCTTATTTCCGTACCCAGTTTTCGGTTCTTGCTGTTTTGTTTTTTGATTTGGTTTATCAAATTTTTGTTTTTTGTTCATTTGTACCACCTCCTACTCTTAGTTTGATCAGATGTTACAAAATCATGCCCCTTCTTTGTCGAAATTACTTTCCTTTAGCAGTAAACCACTACCTTTGACGAAACCGTTCTAGTTTTGTCAGCGGGGAAGGCAATGAGGAGAGGAAAGAGAATATGTAGTATACAAACTTACAGGCAAAGGCCTGAGAATGACAGAAGGGATGGGATTGCATGTTATTGAAAACAAAGCAGGTTTCAGATGAACTTGGTGTAAACCCTACTACTGTTCAAAGGTGGGTAAAGTATTTTGATTTAGCATGTGAGAAGAATGAACTCGGACATTTTCTTTTTTCAAGCGAAACAGTTGAGAAACTAAAATCGATTAAAAACGATTTAAGAAGGGGTTACTCAATGGAAAAAATCAAATCATCAGGAACGAGCGGTAATAAAGAAGAGGTTATGATATCTCCAGAACGGTTTGAACAAAGACTAGATCGTTTTTCAGTAAGATTGGAACAGCTTGAGCGTCAGTTGGAGGAAAAGGCTAATGAAGTGATTACCGTGCAAGTTTTACAGCACCGAACAGAATTAGATGAATTAATGCAAAAAATAAACATGTTGGAAGAAAAATTGATTGAGCTTGAAGATCACACGTCTATACAAGAGGCAGTAGGTCAGTCGACGGGCAAAGGAAAGCGTCCCTGGATCATGAGTCTGTTCAGTTTCTAGAAAGAGTTGAATATGGTTCCCTTCTGACCTTATGTCCTATTGGATATAAGGTTTTTGTATGTAAACGATTATCGTGTGTTAGGATAGATTGGTGGGGGTGAGGATCATGCAAAATACACAAAAATTACGTGAACTGACTAAGAAGTTATTAGAAATAAATGAAGAAGCAAGAGTGCAATATACAACGCGCACTCACCTTGATGACTATAAGGTGAATTTCTATGAAGAAGTGAAACCTTTTGCTGATCGAGCATTAATGCTTCTTAAAGATTGGGAGCCTTTAGCGAGGGAATGGGTTATGTCCAACAAACCTAAATATTTATATCCAATTCAAATTAAGAATACGTTTGAAAATATTGAAATGATTTCGGTTGTAGCCTGGCAAAAAGATACAGGGCCAAAAAAATTTAATGAGCGGGTACAATCGGTTGAATATGTGTTAGAAAAGTTAATAGAGGAAGTGAAGTGAGACGGGAGAGATTCCCGTTTAATTATTAAATTTCACATACCATACTAAATGAATAAAATTTCCTTTTTTAGTGGAACACTAATAAAAAAGGGAGTGAGTTTATGACAGCATATTTGTGTCCTAGATGTAAGACGAATCGTATGAGATTTAATAAAATTGAGCAAAAAGCAACTTCAGTGAAGTTAGACCCAGAATCTGGAGAAGTGGTTTCTGTGATGGAGGAAGGGAAAGCGGATCCTTTTCATATGGAATACAAAGGACCAAATGTTCGAGTTCAGTGTGCTGCATGTGGTGAAATTGGAGATGAAGACACCTTTATTCAATTTGCTAAATCTCACCCGCGTCATTCCTAACTACTTGTCCCTCTAACATTCATGATATAGTGAAACGATAGGGGGGTAACGGTATGTTTGATCCAACCATTTATGAAAATGTTAAAGTAGTCTTAGAAGGAGAACTTTATGATCGGGATCTTGAAGGAGAGATCTCGATCATAAGTCGGGAAGATTTGGTAGATCTCGCATCGCTTTCAAGAAAATACCTAATGAAGTTTACTGGAAATGCAGATGTGGATGTGACAATCGAGCTATTCGCTGACCTTGCTAATTTTAGTGCTGAGCAGCTACAGCTGGACCAAATTGAACCTGGATGTGAAATTAAAATATACTTCGATGTCTTCATATCAGATGAAGAAGATTGTGCTGAAATTGAAGAAGACATTCGAAGTATCTGGGGAAACCGTCCGACTATACGTCAAACTGTTTCCTTTCCTTATGCAGAGGATCACCAGGAAGTTTCATTATCCACACACGTATTACTAGAATTTAACCGTAAAATTAATGAAGATCAAATTAGTGATTTAGGTGATCTTATTGAATATGCGATTCAAACATCTAATCTTCTTGGAGAATAAGAAGGAGGCGGATTTCTCCGCCCCCTTTATCCATACTATTCAGTTAGCGATTAGTAGCTCCCGCCGCCCATTTGCTGTTCAGCCATTTGGACAAGACGTTTTGTAATTTCTCCTCCAACAGAACCGTTAGAGCGAGCAGTGGAGTCTGGACCAAGTTGAACGCCGAATTCACTTGCAATTTCGTACTTCATTTGATCTAAAGCTTGTTGTACACCAGGGACTACCAGATTGTTTGAGCTATTGTTGTTTGCCATGTTGTGTACACCTCCTTGACTAATATGATGCTCAGGAGAAAGAAATGCTATGCAACTTTGTTAAAGGGACATTATGGTAAAACCGCTCTTAGTTTTCTGAAAATTTAGAGGATTTTAAGGTTCTTAATCGAATTTAGTTATGTATAACACGAACAAACTGGAGGGAATTCGAGTATGGATCGTTTTATAAAAAAATCAGGATTTTACCAGAATTTTGACAAAAAGAGAGTAGAATATTGGATGGTGTTAACAGAAGAAAATAAAATACTTGTATCCTGGCTATGTTGGAGTACGCCACAACATATTGTAGAACAATGGAAAGGCTCTTATGCTTCTTAACAAAACCGCTTTAGCGGTTTTTTATTTTGATATTTTGTATTTTTAACAACGATTCATTTTAAGTTAAAAGTTTTTTGGTTAGGGTATAAAGAAATAAACTATATTCAGATGGCATATAGGAGGCTATAATTAAATACGGATCAGGTCTTTTTTACTAGACAATTCATTCAGCAATAGAACGAATAATGTAATTAGCACGTAAAAGAAAGAGGAGCTTCCATGAGGTTAAAACACATTGTCCATCTTATTGTCGTTATTTGCTTCACAACAAGTTTGATTCCTGCCGTAACATTTGCTAACGAAGTCCCAACCATTAGAAGTGACACTGCGATCCTTATTGATGGAAAGACAGGACAGGTTCTTTATGAGAAAAACAGCTCAGAAGAAATGTACCCTGCAAGTATTACGAAAATTGCAACCGCATTAATGGCAGTAAAGTCCAATAAAATGGATGAGATGGTAACTGTTAGCGAAAATGCACGGGCAGCGGAAGGGACGAGAGTTTATTTAAAGGAAGGAGAAACTGTTCCTTTAGATAAATTAGTAAAAGGTATGATGATTAATTCAGGAAATGATGCCGCCATTGCTATTGCCGAGCATTTGAGCGGAGATGTGGAATCGTTTTCTAATGAATTAAATGAATTTTTAAGTGAAGAAGTAGGCGTTCAGAACACTCACTTTGTCAATCCTAACGGTCTTTTTGATAAAGAACATGTTACGACGGCAGAGGATATGGCGAAAATCACTCAATATGCAATGAAGAATGAAGAGTTTCGCTCACTATTTGGAATGAAACAAATGACGTGGAACGGTGAAGACTGGGAGACGACCCTTATAAATCACCATCGCCTCTTACTTGATTATGATTTCGTTACTGGTGGAAAAAATGGCTATGTATCAAAATCGGGTTTTACCCTAGTTACGACTGCTTCGAAAGGTGATCGAGAATTAATTGCTGTTACGATGAAAGCAACTGATGACAAAATCGCTTATCAGGATACATTAAATCTTCTTAATTATGGATTTAGTGACTTTACACCGGTTGAATTTGAGAAAGGAACTGAACTAGGCGTTGTAAATCAAGAGAAATACAGTCTTTCAGAGGACATTACTCTGTATCAAAATGACGATCATCCGATCGATCTTACATTATCAAATGAAAACCAACTCGTGAGTGTAGGAAATTCGTACCGTTCAAATCTTGATTTAGAGTTATTAACCACAACTTCTATAGAAAGTAACGCTCCAGAGCAAAAAACTGAAGCTAAACCTGTTGCACAAGTTAAAGATGAGGAAACAGAATCCATTTTTTCAAGTAGCACGATCCTTTATCTAGGGATTGGCATTTTTCTCTTCATTATTATTTGTTTGATTTTTGGAAGAAGCAATACTTCTGTTAAAAGACATCGTACATTTCCATAAAGAAAATTAAAAAGGACCTGTGGGTCCTTTTTAATTTTCTAGATAAAACGATAGTCGTTTTACAGCCGTCATTCCCTGGCCAACTGCAGAAGCGATGCTAGACAAAAGTGGGCGCGTACAAACATCTCCAGCAGCATACACGTATGGAAGTGATGTTTCGCCATCTGCATGGCATTTTATATAGCCTTCGTCATCAAGTGCAATACCTTTACTGTAAGGTTCCGTGTTTGGTTGGACACCAATTCGAATAAATACACCATCCACTTCAATTGTTTTATGAAGACCTTCATTAGATAAAGATAAAATTTTCCTACCTTTTCCCTTCAATCCAGTTACGACAGTTTCGGTTAGGATCGTAATGTTTTCATGTTCCATCACAGGATCTTTATATTCTTGACGAGCTTTAAAGTGATTAGAACGGTGAATAAGGGTTACTCGAGAGCCAGCTTCAGCAAGTAATAAGGCACCCTCAAAAGCTCGATCGCCTCCGCCAATTACTGCTACGTCTTTGTTAATAAATTTAGATTTATCTCTAGTAGCTGAATATACTTCTTTCTGATCGATCATTTCCTGTTCACCGGGAACATGGAGTTTTCGAGGTGATGATCCTGTGGCAATAATCAAAGAGCGAAATTCATATGTATCATCAGCGGTTGTTTTAAGAATTTTTTTCTTCCAATCAATTGACGTAACAGCTGAATTTAAAGCATAGTCAACATTTATTTTATGGGCATGTTCAGTAAGTTTTTTCTGAAGGTATTGACCGTTTGGAGCGATCATGCCAGGGTAATCGACAATTTGATTGTAGATGGTATTTAATTGACCACCGAGATCATTCTTTTCTTCAAGTAACAAATGATTCAGTCCGAGGCGTTTCGCCCATATGGCAGCTGAAATTCCAGCTGGTCCTCCCCCGATAATTAAGAGGTCTTTTTTTTCGTCCACGAGTTTTGCCCTCACTTCCATGTTGCAAGCCATTTCTCAAACTCTAGCCAATTGTTAACACGAGGAACATCAATGTTAGCATTATAAGGATAATTCATGGCGATCGCTGTTCTGCCAGTATTTTTAAAGGCGATCAGATTATGAGGGGCATCATCAAACAATAAGTCACCGCGAATCATTTCTTTTCGATGGGAGAAAATCAAATTATTCTTACCGATAAAAGGGAGGTTTTTCTCAACCCACTTTTCTTTTTCAGTATAAGCATATGTACGGCTGCTAGTTACAATTAGAACATCATAATTCAAAGAAAGTCGTTCAAGAACTTCGATCGCATATGGAAGAGGTTTTAAGTGAAGGAAAATACCGGGTTGATCCAGGTACTCATAAATCTTCTCTCCACATTCGCTTTTCACATAATCTTCAGAGCGCCAGCACATAAGATTTTCAACAGAAAGATTGTCTTGATAATCTTCGTTATATCTGCGGTGCCATTCTGACATCAAATCACAAATGACAGAGTCCATATCAATTAGGATGGTTTTCATTAAATCACTTCTTTCATCATACATTCTTTATCACTATAACAGCGAATGGAAAATGGAACAATTCTACTCATACAAAAAGCAAGAACCAATTGGTTCTTGCTCAGTGGACTAGCATTTAATAAAAGCAGTTCCTACGATGATAAGCAGGATGAAAAGAACGACGATTAGCGCAAATCCATTTCCGGCAGGTCGATGACAAGGCATACCGTATGAAGCTCCAGCTACCGGCTGATAAGGCTCGTTTCCGTATGGTGCATTGTTTGCATGGTACATAGTATTAGGTCCCCCTTTAATTTCTCTTTCTTTATCACTGTATGTTGCGGTCTAGAAATGATATAGGCAGGAGCGGAGGAGAACCTAAATTAGGTGAATGTCCCAGGGAAACTCTATGAACTAATGCCTTTATCTTTTGTTTGAGCTTGCTTTAAGAAGTTGAATTTATAATCATCGGTCAGTTCTTTTACTTCCTTACTAAGGAATAGTATGGCAATCACGTTTGGAATAACAAACAATGCGAGTGTAATATCAACGAGCTCCCATACGAATTGAAGGCCACCAATCGCTCCAACAAAAATCGAAAGAATATAAACGAAACGCATCACTCTAGAAAAAGGAATCCCAAATAAGTACTCAGCTTGTTTTTCACCGTAAAACACAAGTACACCAATCGTAGTAATGACAAAGATCAATAAGAGGGAAGAAACGAATATGGGTCCCCAGGTGGGTCCCATTAATCCAGAGAATGCATCTGATACCATATCAGCTGCATTAGAAGGCTTCACATCTTTCCAAGCTCCTGACAAAAGTACAGTGAATGCTGTAACGGTACAGAGGACAATTGTATCAATAAATACGCTGAAGATGCCCCATAATCCCTGTCTACATGGATGTGGTGTATGTGCTGCAGAATGGGCGATGGATGCTGTACCCATCCCGGCTTCGTTCGAATAAAGTCCACGAGCCAGTCCCCACCTAACCGCAGCAGCAAATCCTGCACCAGCAAATCCACCTGCAGCAGAGATTGGTTGAAAAGCGTGGACGAAAATTAGACTGATCACGTTCGGGAATTCCTCAATATTAATAATCATGACGCCGATCGCACCAGCAATATATGTAAGCACCATAAATGGAACGATTTTTTCAGCAACTGCACCGATTCGACGAATTCCACCAAGTACAACAGCGGAAATAAGAACGATTAAGATAACACCAGTAAGCCATGTAGGCATTCCGAAAGCACTTTCAGAAAGAGTTGAAATCGAATTTGTTTGAACCATGACACTTGGTATAATTTCAATCATTAATCCAAAAGCGAAGAGAGAAGAGGCAAATTTCCAGCCTAACCCTTTTCTTATGTAGTACATTGGGCCACCAACATAGACGCCGTTTTTATCTTCTTCACGATATTTGATACCGAGTACAATTTCTGAGAATTTGGTTGACATCCCGATAATGGAAACGACCCACATCCAAAAAATTGCACCAGGTCCACCGAAAGCGATGGCAACAGGAACCCCAACTATGTTCGTTGCACCAGCAGTAGATGCAAGCGCTGAAGCAAATGCTTGAAAAGGCGAGATGGTGCCATCACCTTTTTCTTTTTTAAATACTTTACCGATCGTATGTTTTAAAGCGTGGGGAAAAAACAGGATTTGAAAGAATCCTAATCGTATTGTTAAAAACAATCCGCCTCCTAAAAGTAAGATCATCATTGGGTAACCCCAGATGAATGCGGAAAATTCGGTTATTGCATTTAAAATAGCGTCCATTGCCAACACTCCTTATATGTAGTACTAGTTTAATTATCCATATAGTGGGAGAGCGAAACGCTATTTGTAAAATTATGAAAAAATGAGTACAAAGACATAGAGCCGGTTTTCACCGGCTCTCGTTTAATGCATTTGAGGTGGCTGATTATTTTGTTGCTGTTGCGCACCACTCAGTTGGTTCTTAACTTGTTGGATTTCATTAACCTGAGCTGGCGCTGCAGGTTGATAGTACCCTTTCTGCTTTGCGTACTGATAAAGGCTATACTGTCTCTGTTCATCTGTATTACGGATCTGTTGAAGAGCCTGCCGGAGTTGCTGATTATCAGCTTGAGAAATCACGCTTCCGTAATTACTTAAGCTACTATTTAACACTGATAAATAGTCGTTTACCATATCTTTTTCGTTCATAAGATCCCTCCTTAGCTTAGAAAGCCCATTAGTTGTTGTTGTGTATGACGTGCATCTTGAGCATCTTTTTGTAGCATTTGCTTAAGCTGTGGGCAGGTACACGACTGCGCGTAGGAATCAAGTTTGTTTGCAAGAGTTTCGTGGCCGCCAATCATATGACGTAAGTTTTGAAGTTCAAGTTCATTAAGTTGACTCATCCAGTTTCCCTCCTTCATTTTAATCATGTTTAGTATGAATGGGGAGGTTTGGAAATATACAAACTTAAGCGATAACATTTCGTTTGTTAGAAAATTGTTGATACGTCTTTTCCTGCATGATGGTTTTAAGAATCTCTACAACGTGATAGACGTCAACATAAGATGAATAAAGGGCAATCGGTGCAAGCCTAATCACGTTTGGAGAACGGAAATCTGGAATGACGCCTTGTTGTTTTAACGCTTTACATATACGTGCAGCATCATCATGCTCCAAGCAAACGTGTCCACCGCGCCGATCATCTTCTGATGGGTTCGTAATCACAAAGCCATCTTCTGTTAAGTTCTCTTGAACAAGTTCCATTAAAAATCTGGTTAGGGAAAGCGATTTTGCTCGTATCGATTCAATCCCTGCATCATTCATCAATTCTAACGATCCGGTTAATGGGGCCATGCTAAAAATATGAGGAGTTCCAATTTGATAAGCCCCTGCGGTTTCTGCATGGGTAAGTGTATGACTCATATCAAATTGCACGTCCTTTTTCGAACTGAACCAACCCGCAAGTCCAGGGCGTTTTCCAAAGTGATCCTCATGAACGAAAAGGCCGCCAACTCCACCAGGTCCACTGTTTAAGTATTTGTATGTACACCAAACGGCGAAATCCACCTTCCATTCATGTAGTTTATGTGGAATGGCTCCTATTGAGTGCGCCAAATCAAATCCGATGATCGCTCCTTTATCATGAGCCGCCTTCGTTAACTTCTCCATATCGAGTAATTGACCACTTCGATACAGCACAGAAGGGAGAAGTATGAGGGCAACTGTCTCATCAATTGCCTCAATAATGTCATCTTCCACTAGTGTTCTACCATCTTTACTTGCAACTTGAATAAGGTGTGTATCTGGTGATAACCCGTGAAGTTCTAATTGACTTTGAATCGCATAAATATCCGATGGAAATGTTAGAGAATCAGCAAGAATTTTCGTCTTTTTACCAGAAGGTTTAAAAAATGTAGCAAGCATCTGATGAAGGTTCGTTGTTATAGATCCGGTTGTCATGGTTTCAGAAGAGTCGGCGCCAATTAAGCTAGAAGTCATTTCACCAAGGTTTTCAGCCATATAAAACCAGGGCTGTTGAGCATCAGTCCAGCCGTCGATTCCATGGTGTTTCCAGTCTTCTAGTGATTGAAGAAGAGAGGATTCAGCTTTTTTTGAAAGAAGACCAAGTGAATTTCCATCCATATATAGTCTGTTCGGATTCAAATAAAATTCACGGCGGAACTTCGCAAGTGGATCTTTCTCGTCGAATTTTTTAGCATTTTCAATGGACTGTGATAAACTCATAAGAAACAGCTCCTTTTCTACCACTAATCGTATGAAAGGGATAAGGACCTGTCAACGCTTTCACTCTTTGCGCAAAAAAAAATCTATGTTTTTTTAGAATAACAATTGACTTTATAAACGATCTAATGGTATATTATTAAACGTCGCTGATGCACAGCACATGCGGGTGTGGCGGAATTGGCAGACGCGCTAGACTTAGGATCTAGTGTCTTACGACGTGGGGGTTCAAGTCCCTTCACCCGCACCATATATTTTTTGCGCCCGTAGCTCAATTGGATAGAGCGTCTGACTACGGATCAGAAGGTTAGGGATTCGACTTCTCTCGGGCGCACCATACATAATGTAAGTGGCGGTGTAGCTCAGCTGGCTAGAGCGTACGGTTCATACCCGTGAGGTCGGGGGTTCGATCCCCTCCGCCGCTACCATATTACAATTTCATTATGGAGGGGTAGCGAAGTGGCTAAACGCGGCGGACTGTAAATCCGCTCCCTCAGGGTTCGGCGGTTCGAATCCGTCCCCCTCCACCATGATTGGGCTATAGCCAAGCGGTAAGGCAACGGATTTTGATTCCGTCATGCGCTGGTTCGAATCCAGCTAGCCCAGCCATTTGCGGGTGTAGTTTAGTGGTAAAACCTCAGCCTTCCAAGCTGATGTCGTGGGTTCGATCCCCATCACCCGCTCCATTACATAATTTAAGAAGAATCTCAGATTACACTTATCATGCGATTATAAAACGTGATATACTGTTGATTAGATGAGTTAATCTTCTTCATATCATGCGCCTTTAGCTCAGCAGGATAGAGCAACAGCCTTCTAAGCTGTGGGTCAGAGGTTCGAATCCTCTAAGGCGCATACCCAAAACCTCGACTAGTAAATCTATTCGAGGTTTTTTAATTTTACGCCAAATTATTATGGTTTTCATAAGCAAGTTCAGGATCCGGTTCGAAAGTATAAATGAACAATCATAATCGAAATAGATGCACTTTGCCTAAAAGACGATTACGGTAATATACACGAACGATAGGTGAGTTTTAGGTGATTTTGTTCACTTCTAGTGGTTGGTATTTCAGTTTTCCTTTCGTTTTCTGATGTTTTATGCTACTATATCCGTAGAAATCATTCGTTGCAGTAACTGGCGACAATTGTGGAAGTAACCACAGGGGAGCTGTGACGGACTATGCCGGTCGTCTGGGCGAAGTAATGAGATAACTCATTCTTTACCAATTTTCAGGAGGAGTTTATATGACAAACGAAACAAAAATTTTAGACGGTAAAGCAGTTGCTAATCGCATAAAAGAAGAGTTAAAGACAAGAGTCGCATCTCTTAAAGAAAATGATGTGACACCAAGCCTTGTTACGATACTTGTTGGAGATGATCCATCTTCTGAGACCTATGTAAGGATGAAAGGCAATGCGTGTGAGCGGGTAGGCATTACCTCTAAAAAAATTCACCTCTCTGAAGAAACAACAACTGAAACGCTCGTACAGACAATTGAAGAGTTAAACCAGGATCCATCTGTGCATGGTATATTGCTTCAACACCCCGTCCCATCTCAAATTGATGAACGTCTTGCATTTGAAACCATTGCGATCGAAAAAGATGTTGATGGTGTAACGAGTGCTGGCTATGGCCAAACAGCTCTTGGCTTTGGTACTTATCCATCTTGCACTCCTGCAGCAATCATGAAAATTATGGAAGACTATGATATTCAAGCTGAAGGAAAGCACGCTGTTGTAATCGGCCGCAGCCCAATTTTAGGTAAACCAGTTTCTGCCCTCTTATTAAATCAGAATGCAACAGTAACAACTTGTCATTCTAGAACCACTAACCTTGCTTCGCATGTGCAGCAAGCAGATATCATTATTGCTGCAGTGGGGAAACCGGAATTTATTAAAGGGGACTGGGTTAAAGAAGGAGCTGTCGTGCTGGATGCTGGATATAACAAAGGAAACGTCGGTGATGTGGAATATGAAGCGGCTGCGAAGAAAGCTTCCTATATTACACCTGTACCGGGCGGCGTAGGCCCAGTTACAATTGCGATGTTATTAAAACATACCGTTGATGCAGCTGAAAAAACAGTTCAATAAATAGAAGTAAAGTTAAAAGTAGTTTCGTTGGAGGCGCATGCTATCGTGTACTCCAAATGGAACTGCTTTTTTTGTACCTTTTACATTAAATGAGAAACTTGCAGTGTAGCAAGTCATTCGTTTCATATGAGGTAGTAGAGTACTGCTTTATTCTCTATTCTAGTATTTCAAAAATATGTTACTATCAATGTAAAGAATCATTTATGATAAAGAATCCTAGTAAGGGTAGTTGCAATCGTTCTCATCTTAAACCTTGCAGTAATTTGAAAGGGGATACATTAGTTTGAACACAAAACATTTGGATTTACTTGCCCAAAAATATGATAGTGAAGAAAAAGTTGTCACTGAAATCATCAACCTTAAAGCCATTCTGAATCTACCAAAAGGAACTGAGCATTTTGTTAGTGATTTACATGGGGAGTACCAAGCCTTTCAACATGTGCTACGAAATGGTTCAGGTAAAGTAAAAGAGAAAATCTCTGACTTATTTAAAGATGAATTACCAGAAGATGAGTTAAACGAATTTGCGACGCTCGTTTACTATCCAGAAGAAAAAATCAACCTAATTAAACATTCTTTTAGTAGTGAAAACGAATTATACGAATGGTATACGGTGATGATTGAACGTATGCTAAAGCTCATCTCGTATGCCTCTTCCAAATATACACGATCCAAACTACGTAAAGCTTTACCTACTCAGTTTGTTTATGTCATTGAAGAGCTTCTCTATAAAACGGCTGATCTTACGAATAAGGAGCCTTATTATAATAAAATACTTCAACAAATTATCTCTCTGAACCAAGCGGATAAGCTAATCACCGGACTTGCCTATACAACGCAACGACTCGTTGTGGATCATCTTCACGTTGTGGGGGATATCTACGATCGAGGACCAGAACCTGACAAAATTATGGATACGCTTATTCACTATCATTCTGTAGATATTCAGTGGGGAAACCACGATGTTCTATGGATTGGTGCGTTTGCAGGATCTAAAGTATGTCTGGCAAATATTATCCGTATCTGTGCTCGATACAACAATTTAGAAATCATTGAAGATGTTTATGGCATAAATCTGAGGCCCTTACTGAATCTCGCAGAAAAATATTATGATAATAATCCCGCATTTGCGCCAAAGAGAGAATCTGACGAGAAACAAACGAGTCATGAAAAATGTCAGATCACGAAAATACATCAGGCGATCACGATGATACAATTTAAACTAGAGAGTCCAATCATCAAGAGAAGATCTTACTTTAATATGTCAGAAAGACTTTTACTAGAGAAAATTGATTATCAAGAAAACACCATTACAATTCATGGGGAAACGTATCCGTTAGAAAACACCTGTTTTTCAACCATTAATCCAGACCAACCTGACCAGCTATTAGAGGAGGAAGAGGAAGTCATCAACAAGCTATTGTTCTCAGTACAACACTCCGAAAAGCTTGCTAGGCATATGAACTTCCTTATGAAAAAAGGCAGTCTTTATCTTAGATACAACGGTAATCTGCTAATTCATGGATGTATTCCTCTCGATGAGAATGGGAATATGGAAAAAATGAATATCGAAAATAAAACGTATGCCGGTCGCGAATTACTTGATATTTTTGAGGATTATTTACGCCATGCTTTCGCACATCCTGAAGAAACAGCTGATCTTTCGACGGATATGGTTTGGTATTTGTGGACGGGCGAGTATTCTTCTCTGTTCGGTAAGAGAGAAATGACGACTTTTGAGAGATATTTTATAAGTGATAAGAAGAGCCATAAAGAAAGAAAAAATCCCTATTACCATTTGCGTGAAGAAGAAGAGATCTGTCGCCAGATTTTAGCAGAATTTGATCTTAATCCAGATCAAGGGCATATTATAAATGGACATACGCCTGTGAAAGAAATTGATGGAGAAAATCCAATCAAAGCAAATGGCAAGATGATTGTCATTGATGGCGGTTTCTCGAAAGCTTATCAATCAACAACAGGTATTGCGGGGTACACGTTATTATTTAATTCTTACGGCATGCAGCTTGTTGCTCATAAGCTATTTAATTCTAAAGAAGAAGTTTTATTACACGGGGCAGATGTATTGTCAGTAAAACGATTAGTAGATAAGGAATTAGAAAGAAAAAAAGTTCGTGAAACTAATATTGGAGAAGAGATCTTGCAGGAAGTTCATATATTAAATCGATTGATGGAATATCGGTATATCAATTAGTTGTATGTGTACCTCTTATACGAAACTAACCAACAAAGTCGTTGCATTATTGGTTAGTTTCGTTTTTGTATTGGGTAGTCTGCTCGGTCTTTTTTTTATAGAGTTGTAACCCATTAACATATATTTAAGAGACGCAATAACTTGAATGATTCACAAATCACCAATATACTTTAACTTGGATAACGTATGAATGAATACGGTTTTCATTGTGAAAATAACAACTAGAGAAATACGCTCAAAAGTTGGAGGAAGAAAGATGAATAGTTTTATTGTCATGCAAGGAGATACATATGTTGAAGAAAAAGAAGCAGGGGTGATCTGGTCACCGAAAGAAGATAGGGGCGGCCAAGAGCCTCACTCGTGGAAGAGGCTGAAAGAAGTCAAAAAAGGAGATCCTATTTTCCACTATGTTAAAGGAGAGATTGTAGCGGTTAGCCTTGCTAAGAGTGACTGTAAAGAGGAGAGGAGACCGTCAAAGTTATCGCATCAAACGGTAGCCGATAAAGGATATTTAGTAGCGCTAGAGTACCATGAGTTGGACGTTCCACTAAATGTAAAAGAGAAATTTGAAGAAATTTCGCCTTTATTACCTCTTAAATACGCACCATTTCAATTTGATGCAAGTGGAAATCCCGGCTATTTATACCCGTGTCATGAAGCGCTAACAATTAAGCTGCTTGAGCTAATTAGTGAGTCCAATTTTTATCGTATAAATGAAGAACAATTAGAGTTAACCGTAGATGAAGTTAGAAGAACAGAACGTAATACATTAATACCGATCATTACGGAAACAGAATCAGAAGCGAAAATGAAAATGAGATGGGGAAAGTTAAAGTTTCGCAATGAAGTTGCTCCGTTATGGGAAGGTCAGTGTGCTCTTTGTGCCATTAAACTTCCGGAATTACTTAAAGCAAGCCATGCTAAGCCGTGGAAGGATTGCTCAAACGACGAGCGATTGGATCCTTTTAATGGGTTGCTTCTTTGTCAAAACCACGCCGCTCTTTATGAGGAGGGATTAATTGCTTTTGATGGCCAGGGGCGTTTACACATTTCTTCAAGTATTCAAGAAGATGACTATAACATGTACGGATTAAATCAACGCAAAAAAATTAGCATTCATCCTGAAAATAAAGTCTATTTTAAGTGGCACAAACGCAAGAGGATGAGGAAGTAAGTTTATTAGGCTAAAGTATATAAACAAAAATGGACTTCCAGTAGAGAAGTCCATTTTTGTTTAGTTAAGATACTTTTTTAATCGTAGTAGGTAAAAGTAAAAGAGGCATCAGGAGAGATAAATCCCTTCTGTAATAATACATCCCAGAAAGCTTCCGGAATATCGTGTTGGATCATTTCAATATCTTCTTTTATCCGATCTGGAAGCATTCCTTGGATTCCGTCTCATCCGTTTCATAACGGCCAACTTTCATACTTAATACACTTACCATAACGAATAGGCTATTTATTATTTCTGTTATGACTCATTCTCATTCTTCTTATAAATCCGCTCCACGACTTCCTGAAGCGTATCAGGTTTATGAAACTCGACAGGGGAAAAGCCCTTCTCAAACGTAATTGAATCGGCTTCAATCGCAAGTACGTACTTTCCGTTCACCTTCGCAAGATGAATCGACTCACCGAAGTCAGACAGCATCGCTTTCACGGATACGTGGTCAAGCTTCAGCTTCCACTCAACGTCAGGGGAGTGTTCCACGATTTGTGAAGTAGCTTCCACGACCTGTTCGGTCGTAAAGCGCTCCTGTAGCTCACGCTTCGGACTCTGAGACCATTCTTCTATCGCCTGTTCGAACTCTTCTCGTTCTTCACTTTCTTCCTGATACGTCTCCTGGATGTGCTCCTGGACCATGCCCATCGTTTGCGTTTTTACGATTTCAGGCATCGACTTTTCATATTCGACCCATTTCAAGAAATCTTCAAAGTAGCGTGCGTGAGAAGACTGGTGGACTTTGATTTCAGCACTGTCGATCATGCCTTCTTCTGGCATATAGGGATACTGGACCGATTTCATGCTTTTTGTCGTAATCGCCATTTCAACATTTTGAATTAGCGTATCTTCGTCAGTGATGGTAGCCACTTTTGGTTCGAAGTCACATTTTAAGATGAAAAGAAAAGGATCATCGAACAGTTTTGTTAATTTAGCAGTCGCAACAATCAAAACCCCGCCTCTTATCGCACTTGTATCAAGATACATCTGTACAATTTGGTCAGTAGATGTTTCAAAATCATCCGCAGATTCGGCGTAGCGGGTGCGGTCGAATAAATTATAGTTGGGATTGGATGTTAGCTCATGACCAGGTTCGACAATAAATCGGCCAATCTTGGTAGGAGCACCTTCAGATTTAGCATGACGATCCACTTTTCGTTTCATAATTTTCGTTAATTCACCATCGAGAAAGTCTTTGAGAGAGCTTTCTTCATAGCTATCTGCATCTAGTGTTTGATAATGCTTATAGCGTCGTTCTTCACTTTCTCCGCTTCCTTCTATTTGGATTAAGTAAAAGGAAAGATACTGCATTTTAAATTCCATTTCATCACCCGTCTCTATGTTTGCGTTTATTCAGTATAGGCAACGTTTTGGAATTCGTCAATCACTTCAAAATAAGCCAATTTTGAAAGTATTAAAGCTTCGAATTCAAAGTTTTTTTGTTTTTAGCCAATTAATTTTTTACATGAATCGACATTACTCTTATAATGAAGAAAGGAATACATATGAAAAGGGGAGAGGGAATGGAAGCAAAACAAACAGTGTTTGTTAATGAATTCACGAATGGAATACTAGATCCTTCGAAAGAAATGCTTGGACCGTTAAAAGACGGTGGTCATATCGTTGCGAATACAGCACCTGGATGTTGGGGACCAATGATCACCCCTTGTCTACGTGGAGGACATGAAGTGACAAAGCCTGTATTTGTAGAAGGTGCTGAAGTAGGGGACGCAATTGCAATACGCATTAAATCGGTTCAGGTTACTTCAATGGCAACGTCTTCGGGAAACGATCAACCTGTTGATGGAAGGTTTGTTGGTGATCCGTTCGTAGCGGTGAAGTGCCCTGGGTGTGGAGAATTATATCCTGATACGAAAATTGAAGGAACTGGACCAGAGGCGATTCGCTGTTCGAATTGTGGAGAAGATGTAACCCCTTTTGTTTTTACGAATGGTTATACAATGGCATTTGACTCTGATCGTACAGTTGGTGTTACGGTAGATGAAGCTGCAGCCACTCATATAGCTCAAAACGGTAAATCCTTTATGGCTACTCCTGAAAACTCTGTCCAAAATCCAATTGTTACGTTTGGACCAAGTGATCTAGTAGGAACGATGGCAAGACTACGTCCTTTTCTCGGCCAGCTTGGAACAACGCCTTCCCGCCCATTACCTGATTCACATAATGCCGGAGATTTCGGTCAATTTCTAATTGATGCACCTCATGAGTATAGTGTGACAAAAGAGGAATTGAAAGATCGGACAGACGGCCATATGGATATTAATCGTGTTAGAGAAGGAGCGGTATTAATTTGTCCTGTTAAAGTACCTGGTGGAGGTATTTATATCGGGGACATGCATGCTATGCAAGGGAATGGGGAGATCGCAGGTCATACAGCTGATGTTGCGGGTATTGTAAATCTTCAAGCGATCGTTATTAAGGACCTGACGATAGAAGGACCTATTTTACTCCCTGCAGTAGAAGATCTACCGCATTTGGCAAAGCCATTTACTACAAAAGAAAGAGAAGCAGCCAAGCGCGTGGCGAATATGTACGGTGTTTCAAAATTAGAAGAGTCATTACCGTTATCTTTTATCGGAACCGGTGCAGATCTTAATGAGGCAACAGATAATGGACTGAAGCGTGCAGCTGACACGTTAGGCATTACCGTTCCTGAGGTAATGAACCGTGCAACGATTACAGGTTCAATCGAAATCGGGAGGCACCCAGGCGTAGTGACGATTACATTTTTAGTTCCCGTCCATCTTCTAGATGAACTTAGCCTAACCGACCTTGTTCGTAATCACTATCATACAGAAAAGTAATAGAAATAACAGACAGCTGTTTTTCAAGGCTGTCTGTTCATTTCCTATGAATGAAAAATAGGTTAAATTGAGTATGCTATATGTAACGTCATTGTTTTTTATCAAGCAATAATGGGGAATTTAAGTAAAATTAGATTATTTACTTTCGTTTTAAAAATTTTCCAGTAAAAGTAAATAATACGGCTAAAGCGAGGAATTCACCATGAAAATTAACTTTTCAAAACTTCACTATCCATCTATTTTTCAAATTGATGGTCCAGACCATCAAACGATTACCCAACTTACTTTTCACTCAAAGAATGCAGAGCCGTCTTCCGTGTTTTTTGCGATAAGAGGTGAGAATCACGATGGACATTTATACATAGAAGACGCCATTCAAAATGGAGCCGTCGCTGTCATAGCTGACCGAGAGGATCTTACTCAAAGTCTTTCACACAGCTATCCAAATCGCACATTTGTTCTTGTCGATGATGTTCGAAAAGCGATGGCTTCCTTTTCAAAACAATATTACGACGCCGCAGATGAGAAGTTAAGAACGGTTGGTGTAACAGGAACAAATGGAAAAACCACAGTTGCCGCTTATGTTCGGTCTCTTTTAAGCTTACTTGGTTTACCAGCGGGTTCGATTGGCACAACAGGTATCTGGTCTTCAAAGAAGAGGATTCCTTACAAAAAAAGCACGCCTACTACACCTGAATCACTCGATCTCCATCGGATATTCAATGATTTAGTCGATGTAGAAGATAAGGCAGTCGCAATGGAAGTTTCTTCGATTGCCCTTGATCAACACCGAGTTGATGGAATAAATTTTGATGTAGCCATTCATACAAACATTTCTCCTGAGCACCTGGAATACCACCATACATTTGAACATTATAAAGTTTGTAAAATGAAACTCTTTGATCAAGCAAAAGCAGCTGTCGTGAATGTAGATGATGAAATGGGAAGCGAACTGATCCAAACCTTTAACGATCGAATCGTAAGCTATAGCTTAAACCAACATGCTGAGGCTGACCTCATCGCTACTGACATTCGCTATCAAGTAAATGGAACATCTTTTAGACTTGTTTCACATGGTGAGTCGTATGATGTGTTTGTACCGGTTTTTGCTGACTATAATGTCGCGAATGTTCTTTCGGCTGTTGGTACTGCACTCTTACTAGGTTATTCATTATCCGAAATTATAGGAGTGCTACCGCGATTAGAAAGTCCTGAAGGTCGTTTTCAAGTCATAACTGGGCCTAATCGTGAAACGATTATTCTGGATTACGCTCATACACCAGTCGCTCTTACTCGTCTCGTTGATGAAGTGAAAAAAATAGACCATCGGAAACTAATCGTGATGATTGCAGGCATTGGAATAAGAGATTTTGAAAAAATGCCAAAAATGGCTAAGGCGATCGAAGGTAGGGCAGATGAAGTGATTGTAACCGTGGACCATCCAGGCTATCATGAGCCGTCAGTCATTGTTGATAAGGTGATGTCCGGATTTTTGAATCCAAATGCTCCGAATATCTATCGTACACACACAAGACGTGAAGGTGTCTTAAAGTCACTGCAGCTTGGACGTGACCACGATATTATTCTCCTTACGAGTGGATGTATCAACGGCGCGCAAATGGTAAAAGGAAAGGAAATTCCACATTCAGATGAAGACTTAATCGAAATGCACTATCATCTTTCTTCTTAAACCTCCAGCTGGGGGTTTTTTCTTATTAAGGGTTGCTAACACGCGAAAGCTGACGTACACTTTAACTTTCAATAGATCGTGAAAGGGCGTAATGGTGTGACTTGGGAAATTCTCAATATTATCGGTACGATTGCCTTTGCAGCGAGTGGCGCACTGGTCGCACTAGAAGAAGAGTTTGATTTTCTTGGTGTAATCGTTCTTGGACTTGCAACGGCATTTGGTGGAGGAATTATCCGGAATTTATTAATAGGTGTGCCCGTATCTTCAATTTGGGATCAAGATATTCTTATTATGATTGCGATCGCTACAATTCTCGTTATCTTTGTTTTTCCAGCTAGCTGGATTAACTATTACTGGGAAAAATGGGGGAGCTTCTTTGATGCGATTGGTCTCGCAGCATTCGCAATCCAGGGTGCACTCTTTGCTGAAGAGATGGGACATCCTTTTATTGCAGCCATGGTCGCTGCTGCTATGACAGGAACAGGTGGAGGGATCATTCGTGATCTTCTAGCAAGAAGGAAACCAACGGTGTTGCAAAAAGAAGTCTATGCTGTTTGGGCGATGATGGCTGGTCTGTTAATCGGCCTTGGTTATCCGAAAGAATTACCTCCATTAATGTTACTGTTTGGAACCATAGTGTTCCTCCGCATGCTTTCTCTTCGATATGGATGGAAATTGCCGTATAGAAGCATTCATAATGAGGAATCGAAAACATAGATGGAATAAAAAATGCAGCTTAGGCTGCATTTTTTTCATTATATGATTTGGCTGAATGGCTAGAGATAATGACGATTTCTCCATCCATAAGAAATGAAGTGGAAACGAATAATGTAAAAGAAGAAAAGATCAAGCAATAGAGAGGAAAGTTTTTTCTTACCTTAAAGCGTTTGAAGAAAAAATAACTTTGAATCCAAAAAACTCGTTTGTAACAAGTGAAACTATGCTAAAATGCAAACGATGAGGAAAATGTCCCTTCAGTAAAGGTGCTGTTTTTCCTATATGGTAAAGAGCTGAGGATTTTGTAATGAAATCCATAACGATCATGAAGCAATAACACGAACGATATCGTTTTACAATTTTAGCAACGGGAGGAAAGCTACCATGAGTGATAAAAACAATCAAAATAATAATTTACCTTCAAGACTTAATATACTTCTTGTACTCACATTCTTGTTATTTATGATTCTTGTTTTTCGACTAGCGTTTATTCAATTATAAGTTAATTTGTTTCTGGATAATCACAATACTCAATAATTGTCCCTTCTGTATCAGCGGGATTTAAATAAATTAACCTTCTACCATGTTTGTTGATACGCAGTGTTTCTTCCATCACACGGATGTTTTGTTGTTCTAATTCTTTAAGGGCTTCATCAAGGTTCTCGACCCTGTATGCAATATGGTGAACGCCTTTTCCTTTTTGTTTCATAAATCGTGCGATTGGAGAAGTTGTATTGTTTGTAGGCATAAGCAATTCAATACGACTTCCATTAAGGTCAATCACTGCAATTTCGCTCTCAACTCCTGTAGCTTCACTGCTATAGCGGTCGAATAGTTCTCCTCCTAATACTTCAGTATAAAACTGAACACTTTCATCTAATCGTCTAACTGCAATTCCCATATGATCCAATGTTTTTTTCATGATGAAACTCCTTCATAATGTAATGGTGTCATTTTAGCATAGACAGCAATTTATATAGAAGAAAGTTGTTTCCAGACAAAGCGTCTTTTAACTGCTTGAGCGGCTTAATGATTGTGTGTAGAATGAAAAAGAAATGAATTTAACGAAATAGGTGTTACTGATGAATTCAATGATTATTATAGGCTCAGGTATTCTTGGTGCCTCAACTGCCTACCACTTAGCAAAAATGGGGGTAGATGTTACAATTATCGACAGAAACGAACCTGGCCAGGCTACGGAAGCCGCAGCAGGGATCGTATGTCCGTGGCTTTCTCAACGCCGAAATAAGATATGGTATCGACTCGCCAAAGGTGGAGCAAAATACTATCCAAATTTAATTGAACAATTAATGGAGGATGGAGAGACAGAAACGGGTTACAAGAAGGTAGGCGCAATTAGCCTACACACGGATGAAACGAAATTAGATAAAATGATGGATCGAGCAAAAAAACGGAGAGAAGATGCACCAGAAATAGGTGAGATTAAGAAGTTATCAGAAGAAGAAACAAAAAAAATGTTTCCTTACGTAGCAGAAGAGTATCAGTCCGTGTTTGTGAGCGGAGCCGCTCGAGTAAATGGCGCAGCGCTTCGACAGGCGCTTCTACGTGCTGCACAAATGCATGGGGCTACATTGAAATATGGTGATGCGAAACTCCAGTCAACAAATAGCGAAATCACAGGAGTAACCCTTGAAGGCGAGACCCTTGAAGCGGATAAAGTCATTGTTACCGCTGGCGCATGGGCGGAAGAACTCTTATCTCCGTTAGGACTAAAATTCAGCGTCACTTCTCAAAAAGCTCAAATTGTTCATCTTGAGGTTCCCGGTGAAACTACAAGCGAGTGGCCAGTTGTGATGCCGCCAAACGACCAGTATTTATTAAGCTTTGACGATGGGCGAGTCGTCATTGGCGCAACTCACGAAAATGAAGCTGGGATGGACAGGCGCGTAACGGCAGGCGGTCTTCAAGAAATATTTAGTAAAGCACTTGCTGTTGCTCCCGGATTAGCAAAGAGTACTTTTTTGGAAGCTAAAGTAGGTTTTCGTCCTTTCACACCAGGTTTTCTTCCAGTATTCGGATATGTACCTGAAATGAATAATTTACTAGCCGCAAATGGTCTGGGCGCCTCTGGCCTCACTGTAGGTCCATATCTTGGGCTTGAACTTGCCAGGCTTGCGATTGATAAAGAAACCGAACTTGATCCTGCAGACTACGACATTCACGCAGCGATTTCAAAACAATAATACAAAAGAAGTAGTTCAATTTGGAAGGCTGATCATAAAAGGCCTTTCGAATTGGACTTTTTTTACTGAATAGATCGTTTTCACTGTCATAAGAAAGGTAATATTATCATTCGATTAAATAGGAAAATATGGTATTGTATAAAGCGGAGTGATGTTCAGTAATCGGGCAGTTATCTGGAATAAGTCGGTTAGTTATTTAAGATGTATATCTAGGTGTTTTGGGTTAATTTGTTATGACTTTGAAGAATTGGAGGGAGTTAAACAATGAAAACAATGAAGAATTACCTTCTACCTTTTATGATGCTGGGAATCCTTCTATTAGCTGTAGGTTGCGCGAACTCCGAAGAAAGGGATAACAGTTCGAACAGTTCAGAGGGTAGCGAAAACGAAAGCGCAGAAAATTCACAAGAATCTCAAGAAAACATTCAAACTGTGTTGGAAAACATATTTACAGGTCCTAATGAGGAACAGGAAAAAATGTTAGAATCAAACGAAGATATGGCTGAAAATCTCACTGAATTCAGAGAAGAAAAATTCAAGCCTTATGTGACTGATGATTTTTATGAGAACGACATAGTAAAACTTAGTGGGGGAGTAAGGTTTTTGCTAGCAGCTCACCCTAACTATATGTTAGAGGTTGGAGAAGTTACACTTGATGAAAATGAAGATAAAGAGGGTGAATATGATTTCAAAGTGAAGGTTACTTTCACTAACCAAGAAGATGAACAAAGCGAAACAATGACTGTTGAGGGTACTGCTTCTACTAATGAAGAAGGAAAAGTGAAAGACATTCGTTATATAAACGATGAAGAATTTAGAGATGCTTTGGGAGAGTAAATATAACACCGCCTTACATTAAACGTTAGGCTGAATTATTCTACAAACTCGGAGCTTATCTTTAATAAGATAGGCTCCTATTAATGTAAAAAAATTATTGAGTTGCTCTAAATAATTTGAAATAATTGGTACTGAAGGTATGGACAGTTTAGTTGAAGAAGGGGTATATGGAGGGTGAGTGAATTGCCAACATTACATATTGACGAATTTCCAATTGAGATAAGAGATTATTTAAATAAAATTTTTTCTATAAGTTTTCCACGCCAAGGCTACACTTCTGATGTAGTTTTAATCGAAAGTGACCAAGGACTTTTTGCTCTTAAAAGGACAAAGGGTGAACAATTTTGTTCAATGTTAAAAAGAGAAGTAACTATTTTAAATTGTTTAACCAATAAGACACAATTACCGGTCCCAAAGGTAAAGAAATTCTTTGAAGAAAATAATGATACTGTATCCTGGGCTCTTATTGATTTAGTGGAAGGAGAAACTCTAAGAAAAGCTTTATTCAACGAGAATAATAAGGTTAAACGCCAAGAAATAATATTTAACTTTGGAAAAGTCTTGTCTAAAATACATTCAACCCCGTGCCCCAACGAACTTATAGATGAACAACCGTGGCTTGACAAAATGTTATTAAAAGCAGAAGATAACTTAAAAAAATACAAGGTTGACGGAACTAATGAGTTATTAGAAAGAGTGAAAGCAAATAAGCCTAAAGAATATAAACAAGCTCTAATTCACGGAGATTTTACAATTGATAATGTAATTGTATCAAATGGTGTAATTACTGGCGTTATAGATTGGAGTAGTGGAGCTTATGGAGACCCTAGATGTGATGTATCTTTAGCTATTCGTCCTAAACCAAATGCTTTTGAAAGTGAAATAGATAAACAAATCTTTTTTGAAGGTTATGGAGGTAAAATAATCGGTGATAAAGATTATGCTTATTTTGCCAATGGGTTATATGAGTTTTTTTAATTTATCACTTTTTGTTCTTCAACAAACTCGGAGCTTATCTGTAATAAGATAGGCTTCTTTTTAATTAAATGGCTATGTTAAAGTTTAATGTGATACTTCACAAAAAATAGGAACCTCCAGTGTTGTGGAAGTTCCTCTGTGGTATATTTTTCTTGTTAACTAAAGCAATAGGTTAATAAAGTTGGATATCATTTTCTCTCAATCACTGAAGACATCCTTCATTTCATTTTTTTCTTTTTTTAATCGTTGAAAATGCCTTTCTATCCGTCTTGCTATAAAAGGCAGAAATATAACTATTAACATAAGCCAAAGCATAAAAGTCCACCTTTATTTTAGAATTTCCCAGTCAAACTCCCCTAATCCTTCCGTTCGAGGAAAAAAGAAATGTTAGGTATTGAACTTACTTAATCTAAGTGTATCATAAGTTTTTGTACAAAATTCACCATCTTCCATAATCTCGGAGCTTATCTTTAAAAAGATAGGCTCCTTTTATCTGAAATTAAAGATTGAGTTGTACGCATTATTTTGAAATTATTGGCATTAAGAAGGTTTCAGGATTATGTAATTAGGGTTAGAGGTTCTTATTATCAATGCAATTAGAGACATCTTTAAAAAAAGGCATAAATAGAAACTGGAAAGATAAAAGATTAATCAATAATTTCAATTATGTTATACATGGACGAGAGAGGTTTATTAGTAAATGATAGGGTTAAACCTATATCTGAATTATATTATAAGTCATTGACAGCGATTACATTATTGTTTATTATGGAAAATACAGGTTAATAGACTGCGGGAGACATTGAGAATCGCACTTTTTATTTTTCTTTAGGGAAAAGGAGAAGTGTGTGTTTTTTTTTTTTTTTTTTTTTGTAAAATATTTTTCCGATATATTAATCCTCGCGCTTAATTCAATAGTAAGAAAGGAAGGGGTCAAATGTTTGGTTTTTTTAAGCCGGCACCACATCAAGAAAGATTGCCGGAAGAAAAGGTGGATTCTGAATATAAAAAGTTAAGGCTTCAAGTTTTTTTAGGAATTTTTATTGGGTATGCGGGTTATTATTTGATTCGTAAAAACTTTTCGATTGCCATCCCTTATTTGACGGAAGAAGGGTTCACTAAGGGAGAGTTAGGACTAGCTTTGTCTGCCATTTCAATTGCATATGGAATAAGTAAATTTGTGATGGGGACTGTTTCTGATCGAAGTAATGCTAGGTACTTTCTAGCGACAGGGTTGATACTTTCAGCAATTATAAACCTAATGTTAGGTATGGTACCGTTCTTCACATCCACAATCGCTATTATGTTTGTAATGTTATTTCTGAATGGCTGGGTACAAGGGATGGGCTGGCCACCTTCTGGTAGAACGCTTGTACACTGGTATAGTGTGAGTGAAAGAGGGACAAAAACTTCAATTTGGAATGTAGCACATAACGTTGGTGGTGGCTTAATGGCACCATTAGCTGTAGCTGGTGCGTCCATCACGGCTACTTATTTTGGGGCACGCTTCGCTGGATATGAAGGGATTTTTATTTTACCAGCACTAGTGGCTGTCCTGGTTGCGATCCTTGCTTTTGTTCTAATGCGAGATACGCCGCAATCTGTAGGATTACCTCCAATTGAAGAGTATAAAAATGATTACCAAAATAAAGAAAAGACGATGTATGAAACGGAATTTACGACGAAGGAAATCCTCTTTAAATACGTACTTAATAATAAATGGGTATGGATCATCGCGATTGCTAATGTTTTCGTTTATTTTGTCCGCTATGGTGTGTTAGATTGGGCACCTACGTATTTAAGTGAGGAAAAAGCATTTAATATGGAAGAGTCAAGCTTTGCCTACTTTCTATATGAATGGGCAGGTATTCCAGGGACACTCTTATGTGGGTATATCTCAGATAAGCTATTTAAAGGGCGTCGGGGACCTGCTGGATTTGTCTTTATGTTAGGTGTTCTTGTGGCCGTAGTAGTGTACTGGTTAAATCCTGCTGGAAATCCAATGATTGATAATCTTGCACTTATTGCTATTGGTTTCTTGATCTATGGTCCGGTTATGTTGATAGGCTTACAAGCGTTAGACTTTGTTCCGAAAAAAGCTGCGGGTACAGCAGCAGGACTGACAGGGTTATTCGGTTATCTTGGAGGAGCTGTTATGGCAAACGCATTAATGGGTTACGTAGTTCAGATTTCAGGTTGGGATGCTGGGTTTATGCTCTTAACGGGTTCATGTGTGATCGCTACGATTTTGTTTGCAGTTACATGGAATGTCCGTGGACAGGAAGTTGTAAAGCATTAAAGTGAATTTATGAAAGCCCTATGGCGTTGACTTTTCGAATAAAGTCTTACTATAGGGCTTTTTTTTGAAAATAGTAAATGATATGGGCTCAATTTCTTTTCAAATAGTTTGGGTTCTAAATTTAATACGCTCTTTACAGCATCAAAGGGCACGTATTAAGTAAAGCATAAGTAATATCGAATAATTGCTGCAATTTCTAGTGCTCCTTATTTATTGTCAGCAAGTGGTGTGCTAGAGGAGAAACGTTATACTACAGGATTAACAACTGAGCAAAGGGCATTTCTTGGATACATTGAACGATGAGAACTATGAATGCTCACCAGTTGTTGTGGATGATTACTTTATACAGCGAAAGGATCAGCATTTATAGAGTTTGCATATAGAGTTGGAGGTTTGCTAAATCTTAAATATGAAAAAGATTGGTTCTTTTCAAACAGCTAAAGTATTTTTTATGTCAACATCACAAGCTTAACTAGAATGTAAGTTCAACAATCTCGGAGCTTATCTGTAATAAGATAGGAGCCTTTTAACTGGAATTAAGGATTGAGTTACGCAGTATGATTTGAAATAATTGGTATTAGAAATTTGAGCCGGATAATTGAATAATTTCCCTGTAATATTCATTAAGGAGGTATGTAATTGACACGCGTTTTTCTGTTAATATTTTCAATAGTGTTGTTATCTTCGTGTATAACGAACGGTTTAGTTGATCAAGGAGGAAATAAAAGTAGTATTACTGAATCTCCAAATGCTGTAGGAAAGAATGGTCCTAAGTTTGAAAACTACGATGGGACACCATTAAAAATTGCAGTTGTAGGTGACGAACCAAAAATAAAGGAAAATGAACTTATCACGTTCACACAAATGAATTTTGGTGATCTGCAAGATATTGATTCAAATGATTACGATGCGGTATTTATAATGAAGGAATTCCTAGAGAAAGCCTCTGAAAGTAAATACGCTGAGTTATACAAAACTACGAATTTGCCTTTCTTTTTTATACAATCAGAAAAATTAACCTATGCTTTTACAAATGCTGACTCATCATACGAAAAAGCTCACAGCCTTAGCAATTCAGAGTATGCTGTGGGATATTACTCCAAACAAGATGGTCATTTAGGTTGGAAATATGGTCTATATAATGACAAAGAATCTCAAGAAAATATCCTAGATGTTTTCAGTAGGGTATTTAAGACCATCGAAGAATTTAACTATCAATAGTACATAGTGAGTAGAAATAGCCTTTCCTCTGTTAAATCGGAGCGATTACTCGCTCTAATTACATAATCATATAGTAAAGTAAAAATTAATTTAAAAATGACGGTGCAGGTATACTAGTTATTCCAATAAAAACGCTAAGATGAAGGTGGTGTAACTCACAATGGACGATATTGTAATGTGTCCTGAATGTGGTAATCAGTTGAAGCAAGGATATATATTCTCTCCTCGAAGAATTTGCTGGTCAGACTCGCCTAATTCCATCTTTGCGGATTTTGGAAGTGAAACATTAATAGGTGATGCATGGTTAAAAGTCAAAAAAGTTCCAGCGTTAAGGTGTGAAGAGTGTAGTGTAGTTATTTTTAAACATAGGGAAAACAAAGATATAAAATAGAAGTAATGTAATTTTGAACTTAACTTATTTAGCAACCGGGGGCAAATCAAGAATGTTGAATAAAGTCCATTGTTTCGTTATTTCGGAGCAATTGTTTAATAGAGCATTAGTCCTTTACTACATAAATACAAGAATATCATGGTATTTAGATATCTAACTAACGGAGCAGAATAGTGGAAGCAATTTATTGGCGTTACGGGGAGGAAAAAATGGTTGTACGGCGAAAAAAATCGCTTATCACTTTAGCGATCTTAATATTACTTGTATCTTATTACTTTTCGCAGCTTAATTGGATTTCGATATCAAAAGAATTTGTTTCTTTGGAAGATTTGCCAGAAGAATTTGATGGTTTTAAAATTGTGCAATTAGCAGATTTGCACAACAAAGAATTTGGAGAAGGAAACAAGAGACTGGTTGATAAAATTAATGGACTAGAGCCAGATATTATTGTTATAACTGGTGATATGTTAAATAACTCCCAAGAAATACCGAATAACGGAGAAGTTCTGGTAGAGTTACTTGAAATTCTAAGCAATGATTATCCGATATATTATGTTACTGGTGAACACGAAGAAGGTATGTATTACGAAGATAGAAATAAGTATCAAAACAAAGGTACTAAAGAAGAATATGAAGAAAGATTAAGGGAACTGGGGGTTACCGTTTTAAATGATGAAAAAGCAACAATTACAGAACAAGATTCAAAAATTAACTTGTATGGGTTGAAAGAACATTTGTCAGGAGAAATGCGTATCGAACATCGCTTAGGGAAAACGAGTGACGACAAAGTGGATATTTTACTTTCGCATAGACCTTTTTATTTTGATGAATACGTTGATTGGGGAGCTGATTTAGTCTTTTCTGGGGATACTCACGGAGGGATGATGCATCTACCATTTATTGGAGGGGTTGTATCAACGGAAGAACTGTTTCCAGAATACGATGGTGGTTTGTATCATAAAGAAAGCTCCTTAATGGTTGTAAGTAGAGGGTTGGGTAACAATCCAGTTCCTCTAAGAGTGAACAATCGACCAGAATTAGTTGAAGTCGTATTAAAAAGTAAATAAGTAGTTACTTCTAATTAAAGTAATGGGGCTAAAGTAAAAGACTATCCAAGATATATCTCGAACTCGAGTATTAAACAAACTCGGAGCGAATCTTGAACAATGGTTGGTTCCCTCTTCAAAATTTATAGATAAAAAACATTGTAATAACGGAACAGTTTTGTGTTATAGGAGGGAGGTAACAAATGAATAGGAAGATGAACACTATTCAAAGTATTATAGGTGCAATAATTTGTTTTATTTTATTTGCTGTAAGTATGGTGTATGTGGAGAAAAACGCTTTCCTTACCCTGTTCGGAATTGCAGGTCTTAGTGGAATGAGTTACTTTGTATTCCATATAGTGACGAGAGCATTAGAGAATCAAAAATAGTAATATGTGTTTTTTACTAACGAGTATTAAAGTAAAGAAGAGTAAGAGATATCTCGAATCCGATTCTTACATAATCTTGGAGCTTATCTGTAATAAGATAGACTACATTTTATGTGAAATAAAAGATTGAGTTACACCTACAATTTTGAAATAATTGGTACTAAGGAATTGGAAATGGAGATGGAAAATGAATGGATACATCAAGGGTAATGGAGATTGATAAGGTTGAATAATAAATTAATTATTGAAGAGTTTTCGGAAGCTTATCAAAAACAGGTATCTGAACTTATTTTACATATACAACAGAAGGAATATAGTATCGCAATTACTAAGGAAGACCAACCTGATTTGCTCAAAATTCCAGAGTTTTATCAGATAGGGAAGGGTAACTTTTGGTTAGCCAAATTAGATAATGAAGTAATTGGAACAATAAGTTTGTTAGACATAGGACACAACCAAGTTGCTCTAAGGAAGATGTTTGTAAACAAAAGTTATAGAGGCTCTACATATCAAGTTGCAAAATCACTATTAAACAAAGCAGTCGATTGGGCACAGGACCACGAAATTCAAACGATATACTTGGGGACTACTCCGCAATTTCTCGCCGCACATCGGTTTTATCAAAAGAATGGATTTATAGCAGTGGGTAGAAGGGAATTACCTAGTAATTTTCCAATCGTAAAGGTAGATAAGGTGTTTTATAAGTTGAAAATAGAGGGTTCTAAAAGCTTACATTATTCCTGAAATTATTGTCACTAGAGATATTATTCAAGTATCTCGGAGCGTTAATCTAAAAAGGATGACGATCCTTTTTGTTTAAGTTAATAACAGGGCAGGATTGTGGAAGACTCACTTTCGAGATAGCCAAGAAAAAAGCATTCTATTATTGAATGCATTCTACCTCTTAAAGTTTGCTGAGGTACTAGGGTTTATTCATACTTGGTCTTTTAGTAAATGAAATAAATAATATATTTCTTTACTCATCACATGGCTATGACAAAGTGTCTTCTGAACCGGATTTCCAGCTGAGGCTAATTTTTATCAGTTGTTATCATCTGATGTATGTAGAGGGTTTATTGTTAGATAAGTTAAACTTTGTGGATTCGAAGGTAAACTTAAATAAATCTTCAAGTATTGGGGATAAATTCTAGGGAAAATGCAAGTTTACCCTCGCCTTATCTGAAAGCCCTTTCTTTAAAAGTAGAAACGACTATATAATAAGATATATTTAGGTTTAGGGGGGGACAACTATGAAGAAATGGCTCCTTTTGTCGATTGGAAGTTTGCTCCTTTTGGCATCTTGCAACAGCGATGAAATTTCTATAGATAAATCGAAACAGGAGAAAGTAGTTCTGGAGTTTTTTTCACCGAAAGTGGAAACGGAAAAGATTTTCAACCAATTGATTCTGGAATTTGAAGAAAAAAATCCAAGGATTGATGTGAGGCAAGTGGTCGTACCTGGTGGTATAACAGTTTTAAAAACAAGGATTGCTAGGGGAGAAGCACCTGATTTATTCATTACGTATCCGATTGAACAGGATTATATTACACGAGCTCGAAAAGGATATATCTTGGATCTTACTGAGGAACCTTTTTTATCCAGAATTGAACCTACAATACAAGAAAGGTATTTGGTAGATGGGCGGATGTACGGAGCTGCTCTAACTCAGAATGCAGTAGGGGTACTTTATAATAAGGATCATTTTTCTGAAGCAGGTGTAGCAATTCCTAACACTTGGAGTGAGTGGATAGAAGTCATGGAACAATTGAAACTGGAAGGGTATACGCCTTTACTAATGCCTAACAAAGATTTGGAACAAACGAGTGTATTTACACTGAATCTTGTGGCAGATCAATTTCCGAAAGCTTACTGGAGCAATACTCCAAAATCTATTGTAGAAGATGGGCGCTGGAGGGATATTTCGAAAAAGATTCTATCCGTACTCCCTTACACACAAGCAAGTTCTTTTGAGGATGACTATTTTAAAACCAATGAACAGTTCGCAAAGGGAGATGGGACAATGCTGGTCATGGGAACATGGGCACTGCCCATGATTGAGATGATTAACCCAGAATTGAATTATGGAATCTTCCCTTTTCCATCGGATAATTCTGCAGATCATAACGTTCTAGGAGGTGTAGATATTGGAATTTCTATTTCCTCCGATACCGATCACCCAGAGGAAGCGAAAGCTTTCCTATCTTTTTTGACAGAGAATCAGCAAGCTTCAAAGCTATCGAGTTATGAAGGATCGATCAGCACCATAAAAGGTGTCAGGGTAGATCGGAAAGAGGTAGAAGTCCTTCATAATAAAATTCTATCAGGTCAAACTGTCAATTGGCCGAATCATTATTGGAATGGAGGAACGGAAGCGGAAGAAGACTATCGCAAACATACGCTTCAGTTTCTTATCCATAAAGATATCGATACCTATTTATTGGATTTAGAACAGATGTTTCAAAATTATGAATTGAACTGACGGTGAATGCCATGAGTTTCCGTAGAAAAATGTTAATAGCCTTTTTAGTATTCGTACTGGTTCCGCTACTTGTCTTGGGAATCGTCTCTTATCAAATCTCTTCTGCGACATTAAAAAATAACATCAGCGAGCAGACGATTCAGACATTAAAGGCTATCGATAGAAATCTGATGAACGCTGTTTCTCAAGTCAATGTTTTTTCAGATTATGTGATGGTTACAGGAGAGATTCAGAACTATCTTGAGACCAACAATACGTTTTCTGTGATTGATCTTTATAATAACCAGCAATCGATTGGTGGGCTGATGTATGGGAATGCGCAAATTGATGATTTTATCCTTTATAGTAAAGACGGCCAGCAGCTCCACTTGAGGAACTCATCTGTTCCGGAGTTTGAAAGCTTTGTAAATAGCCCTTTTTATGGCGGGATTATCGAACAAAAAGGCAGGCCGGTGTGGCTGTCTCCGACAGATAATCAGGAATGGACAAGCGATGAAAGGCCTGTTCTCACCCAGGGACGTGTGATTAAAGATATTCAAACATTGGAAGACCTTGGCTACTTAGTGATGAACTTGAACATTCGATTATTTGACGATATTTTTGCCCAAGTGAGCATGATACCCTCCGAAGAATTTCTCGTTGATCAAACCGGCAAGATCATTTACTCTGCAGACCACAAAAGGATTGGCAGTGACCTAGGGATTGATTTTCCTTCTTTTGAAGTTGGGGAAGGAGGCTACATTTTAACAGACTGGGAAGAACATAAAAGTTTAGTTACGTACATTCCTTCCCAATTTAAAACGATGAACGCAGATAAGCTAATTCTAGTATCGGTCAAGCCTTGGGACGTATTAGCAAGTGAAATCTTTCATATTCGTAACACAACCATCCTCCTTTCTGTAGTGGCTATTCTAATTGCTCTTTCATTTAACCTTCTTTATTTACGTCGAGTATCGAAGTTCATTCAGGAATCGTTAACAAGCATGAAAAAGATTGAACAAGGTTCTTTGTATGTGCAGATGAAATCATTCAAATTAAAAGAACTGAAGGATATTTCAACCGGTTTTAATAATATGGTGGCGAGAATGCGCGGTCTTATCGAAGATGTTAAACAGGAGCAAATATACAAAAGGGAAGCTCAGTTCCAAGTTCTTCAGGAGCAGATCAACCCTCACTTTCTCTATAACACATTAGAATCTATTAACGCTCTTGCTGCAATGAATGGACAAAAAGAAATCAGTAAAATTACCATTAACCTAGGAAAACTACTTCGCATTAGCATTAATGGCGATTATGAAGTCATGGTACAAGAGGAAGTCAGGCATGTGGTCAGCTACCTTGAAATCCAGAAAATCCGATATGACCATGCCTTCCAATTTCAGGTGTTTATAGCAGAAGACTTAAAAAAAGCCTATGTGTTGAAGCTTATCTTGCAGCCCTTAGTTGAAAACAGCATCTTACATGCATTTGAATCCGGAAAAACAGGGATAATTACGATCAAAGGGGAAATACATGAAGGGAAGGGAGTCATCGAAGTTCGCGATAACGGGAAAGGGATTCCAGTAGATATTCTAGAAAGTCTTAATGGAGCTAGTAAAGAAAAGCTTGGGCATGGAATGATGAATGTTCACAAGCGTTTACAGCTCTATTACGGGAAGGCCTATGGGTTAACGGTCTGTTCTGATTCTATCCATGGCACTATCATTAAAATGAAATTTCCTTTAAAGGGTGAAAAGGATGAAATATAAAGTAGTCATTGCAGATGATGAACCTCTAATTTTGAAAAATCTACAGGGTATTATTGATTGGAAATCCTTAGATTGTGAAATCGTCGCCGCAGTGAAAAATGGGCGTGAGCTGTTAGAAAAGCTTCAGAGATATTCAGTAGATTTATTACTAACGGATATATCCATGCCTGAAATGTCTGGTGTCGAAGTATTGAAAGAAATATATAATTGGCCATCACCCCCGCTATCGATTTTACTGAGTGGGTATGACGAATTCTCCTATGCTCGCGAAGGATTAAAGTATAATGCATTAGATTACTTTTTAAAGCCGATCGATTATGACGAGCTAGAGAATTGTATCAATAAAGCTCTTTTAACCATTAAAGAAAGAAAAGAACACTTCTATGAACAAAAGAAACAATGGGTATATGACCAAGTCACTTCGGGTTTGGAAGTCCCCATGAGGGAAACTAGGCATTCTTATGCAGCAATCATGATTTTGCACCCTGATAGTAGTGAAGGATATGATTTGGGTTCTCTCCGAACTTATCTGAGTGGCTGGGAATGGGAGCATTTCCTTTACCCTTGGGGAGAGAAAAATTTCTTGGCAGTTTTACAATTTGATGAAGAAGAAGACGCTGAAAGAAAAGTAACAGAATTCGCTGAAAATGGAGTGGAAGTAGTGGAAGATAGTGTTTGGGCTATCGGAAGTGTTGTGAAAGGGATGAATAGCTGTAAGAAATCCGCTGATGAGGCAAAGGACTTGTTGGCTCTTGCTTCTTTTACAGATGAAAAGGTCATTACAAAAGAGTTAGTTGAGCGCATTTATACACCAAAAGCTAGTGTATCAGAGTCTGTGAATCAAGCAATCACCTATATTAAAAACCATTTCCATGAAGATTTGAGTATCGAGCAAGTAGCAGAACATGTAGGGATCAGTGTTAGCTATTTCAGTCAGCTTTTCAAACAAAAGGAAGGCATAACGTTTCTTGAATATATAAGAAAGGAAAGAGTAAAGCATGCTTGTACTTTTTTGAGAAATTCAAATCTAGAGACTTACCGGATTGCCGAAAAAGTCGGATACACAGATCAGCGATATTTCAGTCAAGTCTTCAAAAAGACGATGAGCATGACTCCAAGCCAGTACCGTAAACAAAACCAAAAGAATTAAAACAGCTGCCTACTAAGAGGCAGCTGTTTTTTGTAGAAATTTAAACATAGATCATAGAAACGCCTTCTTATTAAAGCGATTTCATTGTTATACGATAGATTCATGGAAGCGCTTTAACTATCAAGAGGAGGGGTTCATGGATGAAAAAACTTTGCATTGGAATCATATTTCTATTGTTTACGGGAGTACTTTTCGGGTGCAACTCGAGTGAAGAAGCATCTGGAGATGATGGAGGAGAAGTCAAGCTTTCCCTATGGTATCCGGAAGGTGAGACAAGTAAAGCTTATAAGGAAATTATCAAGGAGTTCAACAATGAATACGAAGGCGAAATAGAGGCAGAAATCACTTTTATACCAAGGGGAAACAAATACGCTTATGAAGATAAAGTATCAGCAGGGGCTACAAGTAACACGCTGCCTGACCTGCTTGCGCTTGACGGGCCGAGTGTTGCTAACTACGCCCATTCAGGAATCATCCAGCCGATCGATGGGATAGTGGAGAATCAAGACGATTTTGTAGAATCAATCATTCAGCAGGGGACATACCAAGATCAGCTGTATACGGTTGGACCAACCGAATCCACGGTCGCTCTATTCTACAATAAGGATAAGTTGAAGGAAGCAGGGATTGAGCCCCCAAAAGCTGGTGAGGAAGCCTGGACGTGGGACGAGTTCTACCAAGCAGCGAAACAGCTAACAAATAAAGAAGAAAACACCTATGGTGTCAATTGGACACTTGATTATGGAGAGTGGATCATCTACTTCACGGGACCAATGGTATGGAGCAATGGTGGAAGTTTCATTTCTGAAGATGGTACCACCACGGATGGTTACGTCAACGGGCCAGAAACAGTGGAGGCATTGAAATATTTGAAAAAGTTCACGGAAGAAGGGCTTGTGAATTTGCAACCGACTCCGACGGAATTCGAAGACGGAAAAGCAGCTATGATGCTTATGGGCTCTTGGGAGTGGTCCAAGCTTCAAAACTATCCAGACACAGAGTGGGGCATCACCTACTATCCGAAGAGTCCTGAAGGAAAACAAGTATCTCCTTCAGGAGACTGGAACTGGGGAATTTCTACGAGTACCCAGCATAAGGAAGAAGCAGCAACATTGTTGAATTATATGATGAACAAAAAAAATATCGTGAAGATTTCGAATGTAGAAAACAAACCTGCGGCACGACATTCCTCTTTTGAAATGATGGATAAATGGAAGGAAGAGCCTCTCGATGTATTGAAAGACCAGGTATTGAATAGTGCCCACCCGCGTCCAACGACACCTTCTTACCCTGTACTTACTACAAAGTATGGACAAGCGGTGCAGAACATCTTCCTTGGAGGAGACGTCCAAGAGGAATTGGACAAAGTAGCAGAAGAAGTGGACAAGGATTTGGAGAGGAAAGTCCAATAGAAGAATGGTTGATCGTAGAATAGTAGAGGAACACCCCCTACTATTCTCGTCTCCATTTATACTAATACATGCTTAGGCGGTGACTCATGTGGAATGGTTGTTGAGTAAAATTCAAGGTGAGAAATCTCACCGGTTTTTGTTAACATATGAACAGCAGAAAAAGTGGCTGGGGTTCTTGTTCTCCGTTCCAGCTCTAGTTTTACTTTTTACTTTTTTAATTTTACCTGTCGGTTTAGCCTTTGTTTACAGCTTTATGGAGTACAACATGTTGAATCCACAAGGGAAGACGTTTACAGGGTTTAATAACTATGCCCGTTTATTTAATGACGCGATCTTCTTTACTGCACTGAAGAATACCTTGTACTTCACTGTTTTAGTTGTACCGCTACAGTGTGCGGTTGCCCTTGGATTAGCAATTCTAGTGAATAAAAAAGTAAAAACAGCCGTCATCGGTCGTGTCTTTTTCTTTAGCCCGGTGGTCACATCGATGGTCGTTGTAGCGATTTTGTGGACGTTTCTATATAATGTCGACAGCGGTCTAATCAATAGTGCGCTGAACTTTTTCGGTATACCTGATCAGCCTTTCTTGCTGAGTGAAGGGCAAGCGATGAATTCGATCATCTTTATGTCTGTCTGGCAGGGTGCTGGCTTTCAGATGATGATTTTTTTGGCCGGCTTAAAAGAGGTGCCCGAGACGTTGTATGAAGCTGCTGATATTGACGGCGCAAACGTATGGCAGAAATTCTTAAATGTCACGCTTCCTTCCTTAAAAAATGTAACAGGTTTTGTATTAATGATCACGACTATTCAAGCCTTCCGTTTATTTGTCCAGCCTTATATCATGACAAATGGAGGCCCGAGTGATTCAACCAAAACTCTTGTCTTTATGCTCTATGAAAATGGCTTTCAGTTCAGGGATGTTGGCTATTCCTCCGCGATTGCTGTCGTATTCTTCCTTGTTGTACTGAGTATCTCGTTAATCTTAAAGAAAGTATTGAACCAATAGGAGGGAAGAAGAATGAGTGTATCTTGGAAAAAACGTGTAAACAAAATAGGGATTTCAATTGTTATTGTCCTGCTTGGACTCTTATTCATATCGCCTCTTCTCTGGATGGTTGTTGCATCTATCAAACCGGAAACGCTAATCTTTAAAGATATGGGGCTCCAGTCTTTTTTGCCAAAACAAGCGACTTTTGATAACTATTTAGCCATCTTATTTACAGACAGCGTGAACTTCTTAAAGTATCTTTGGAACAGTCTTTTTTCGGTCGGCATGATCGTCTTACTAGGCACAATCGTCAATTCCCTTTGTGCTTATGCGCTTGTCAAGCTTAAATTTCCAGGAAGTGGGTTCATTTTAGTGGTCATTATCGCTCTTTACGTCGTTCCCTTTGAAAGTGTTTTGATACCTCTCTATGTTGTAGTTAATAGTTTTGGCTGGATCAACGAATTCCCATCATTAATCGTTCCGTTTATTGCGGAAGCATTCAGCATTTTCTTGTTTATCCAATTCTTTAAAGGCATTCCGAATGAACTTGAAGAAGCAGCCCAGATTGATGGGGCAAATCCACTACAAGTTTTTTTGAGAATCGTTGTTCCGAACTCAAAGCCTGTCTTTGCGACAGCTGCAATTTTATCTTTTGTCACGCACTGGAGTGACTTTATGTGGCCTTTAATTGTTGCAACTGATGATTCAATTCGAACAGTCCAAGTAGGAATCCAGTATTTGTTTACAGATAACAATATCGAGTACGGCCAAATCATGGCAGCTTTGACCTTGACGACTATCCCTGTTGTACTAATTTTTATCTTCTTCCAACGTTATTATGTGCAGGGGGTTACGTCTAGTGGGGTGAAAGGATAAGAAAAGGAGGAATCAAAAAATGGGGAAAGAAACATATCGTCCGCATTTTCATTTTAGCGCAGAGAAAAACTGGATCAATGATCCAAATGGATTGTATTATTTAGACGGTGAATATCATTTGTTTTATCAGCACCATCCAGAAAGTGAAATGTGGGGACCGATGCATTGGGGGCATGCAATTAGCCAGGATCTCCTTCATTGGGAGCACAGGCCGATCGCCTTATTTCCTGATGAACAGGGGATGATTTTTTCAGGAAGTGCAGTGGTGGATGATAAAAACACGAGTGGATTACAAGAAGACGGATTCCCGACAATTATTGCTCTTTTCACTCACCATAACGAAGGACATGAGACACAAAGTCTTGCCTATTCCAATGACAAAGGGCGGACATGGACGAAGTATCCCCATAACCCTGTCATTGAGAATCCGGGTTTGAAAGATTTTCGCGATCCAAAAGTCTTTCGATATGAAAATCAGTGGATAATGTCCCTCGCTTGCGGTGACCATATCCGGTTCTATAAATCTGAAAACTTGCTGAACTGGGCGTATTTATCCTCGTTCGGGCAGGATTACGGAGCACATGGAGGGGTTTGGGAATGCCCAGATTTAGTAAGATTTCAAACGGAAGAAGGAGAAAAGTGGGTGCTGATTGTCAGCATTAATCCAGGAGGACCAAACGGCGGTTCTGCGATTCAATATTTTACGGGGGAGTTTGACGGAGAGGTATTCCATTGTGATCAGCCCAAAGAATATGTGAAATGGGCAGACTTCGGGAGAGATTTCTACGCAGCGGTTACGTGGAGCAATCTTCCACAACCTTTATGGATAGGCTGGATGAATAATTGGCAGTATGCGAACGAGGGTCCGACACATCCTTTCCGTGGATCGATGTCGATTCCTCGGAAACTCTCTTTGGAAAATGTAGAAGGGGAAGCAATTCTTGTTCAAAAACCAGTAAGTGTAGAGCTTTTGGTGGAGAGGATAGATTCACATTTGGTTCATATTGGGGCAGTAGAAACCGTTTCCCACATCCTGCCCAAACAGAGTCGGGTAATTGCGGAATTCAAAAAGACTGCTATTCCCTTTGACCTTTCTATCAAAGGAGAAGGAGAAGAAATAAAGATAGTCTTCGATCCTTCAGTAGGCACTTTTTCTTTAGACAGAACAAATTTGAAGGATGCGCAGTTTTCTGAGCATTTTATGAGTATCGATACTATGCCAGTAAAGCATTTAAAAAATTTGGAGATGATCATAGATGAGTGTTCTGTAGAAATTTTTGTTAATCAGGGTGCAAAAGTGATGACAGAACTTTTCTATATGAGCGGAGACGAATTTGAATTGGAATGGAGAGCGAAAAGTAAAGAGTTACAATTGGAATATACCGTCCAAAAACTGAAAGCGAATTATCAAAAACTATGTAGCGAATAAAAAGGGGCGAGTGACATGTTTGGGATAAATGGAAAAGCATCGATCTTCATGAAGACGATAACAAATTCGATACTGCTAAATCTTTTATGGATACTTGGGTGCTTGCCAATTATTACTATAGGTCACTCTACAGCTGCTATGATCAATGTCATTCGCATCTGGAAGATTGATCAAGAAGATAGTGTGTTCCGCAATTACTTACATAGTTTTCGAAAATATGTAAAGACAGGGTGGATTGGGACTGTTTGGTTCCTAGCTGGAAGCGTATTAGTATTGGATGCTTTATTCTTTTTGCAGATGGAAGGAATAATCAAAGTTGTACTGAGTTCTATGACAGGATTGATTCTGATTATATTTCTTTTAACTACTACTTTTCTTTTTCCAATACTCGTTCATTCTGGAGCAAGCGGATGGGATCTTATAAAAAAATCATTTATTCGAGCTTTCTTAGATGGTTCCACTTCTTTTGGGATTGTCCTTATATGGTTAACTTTAGGAACACTTATCTATGTCATGCCAATCTTAATATTTGTATTAGTCGTTCCAGTAAGTATGATTACCTTTAGATTCTGTTTATTATCTTTTGAGAAAATTGGTGGCATGACCTAATTAAATAAAATCTGGCAAGACTTCTGGTGGTTTTATATCTAAAATTAAATTAGAGATTTTTAAGCACAATGAATTAGCTGGTCAGGTCTAACAACATCATATATGGGGAAGCGCCTTTTATAAAGTCCGATATTTAATTAATGAGAAGTCGAATGTATCATCAGCATTTCCATATGATTAACATATGTTATCCTTCTCATGGTTAATTAACCATGAGAAGGATAACTAAAACCTAGTACCATTAATAGCTTACAAATATACACTATTAAACTGTTGAAATTCAGAATCACTTATCTTTGCTTCCGTAAACATGGATAAACATACAGTGAACATTTAGCGATGCATTATCTTATACAGAGTCATATGTATTTGAAAAGATACAAGGTTCATAAATTATACGAGTTTCCTATCCAGATAAATATGGTGAAGGGAAAAAAGTACGGGTGAAAGTTATCAATGACTATGAAGAAAATGTGTGGAATTTAGATAGGTTAGAATTTGAGTAGATGAGGTAATTTAGAATATTAATCTATTGGCTGCATTTTCTGACGGTCCTGAATAAATGTCGATATTAAGTCTTCTGTATGAAAGTAGGTCTTGACTTAGGAGAGAAGGATTCGTTATTTACTATCTTCCAGTATCTCGGAGCTTATCTGTAATAAGATAGGCTTCTTTTTAATTAAATGGCTATGTTAAAGTTTAATGTGATACTTTACAAAAAATAGGAACTTTCAGTTTTGTAGAAGTTCCACTGTGGTATATTTTGTTTCATAACTAAAGCAATAGGTTACTTAAGTGGGAGATCATTTCCTCTCAATCACTGAAGATGTCCTTCATTTCATTTTTTTCTTTTTTTAATCGTTGAAAATGTCTTTCTATTCGTCTTGCTATAAGAGGCAGAAATATAACTATTAACATAAGCCAAAGCATAAAATTCCACCTTTATTTAAGAATTTTAGAAGTCAGACTCCCCTAATCCTTCCGTTCGAGGAAAAAAGAAATGTTAGATATTGAACTTACTTAATCTAAGTGTATCATAAGTTTTTGTACAAAATTTACCATCTTCCATAATCTTGGAGCTTTAATTGAATAAGATGACATTTAAAGTCATAGGTAAAGGAGCTTGATTATCCAAGCTCCTTTTTATTGCGTTATTTTTACTGTTAATTTATATGTCATTTCGAGTGTTAGTTCCTAACCATTTAAAGGTCTATTTCCATTGTTTTTTACTGTTTTGTACTCCAAAACCGAACCCGTTATCTGAACGAGTGCCTGCTTTTTTATTGACTATAACTTTACTTGTTTGTACAATATGTTACATAGTTGTAACGTCAAGGGGTGAAGAAATGAACAAAACACAAACCAACATCGTGAACGTCGCAATTGATGTTCTTTCAAAAGACGAAAGCGCATCGATGGAGACAATCGCGGAACAGGCGAGCGTAAGTCGAATGACGATTCACCGTTATTTCAAGAACCGCGAGCGATTGTTTTCTTCCATACATGATGTGCTGATTGAAAGGACGTTAGTTATTTTCAATGAATCGATAGACAGATTTGAGGATCCGCTGGAGCAGATGGAATCGATTATTAAGACGAATGCGGGAAAACAAGGATTTCATCTTTTATTCCGCGAGCATGGGCATCATGAAGAGCATGATCCGGAAACGTGCAAGTTTTCAAAGGTCAACGAAGGGCTGTATAAATTGATTGGGCGTATGAGGGAAGCAGGGCATATTGATTCTTCTATGCCAGATGCGTGGGTGTTCCATATGTATGACGGGGTTCTGTTGACGGCTTGGGAGACGTTGCACAACGGGACGGTGGCCCCTAGAGAGATCCCGGAGCTTGCATGGAGAACATTTAAGAAGGGATTGTTGTCGTGAGTTTTGACGAGGAATATCAACAGAACAAGACGCGTTGGACCAGACCAGATGAGCGGGTTGTTGAATGGCTGGAGGCTGTTCCGGCAGGGCGTGCGCTTGATCTCGGTGCCGGGGAAGGCGGCAATAGTTTTTGGTTGGCGCAGCAGGGATGGAACGTGACGAGTGTCGATTTTGCTCCGGCGGCTGTTCAGTTCATCGAGGAACATTCTCGGGAAAAGGGATATTCGATCGAAGCAGAAATAGCCGATGCACTCAAATACACGGGCGAAGGAAAGTTTGATTTGGTTCTTCTCTCGTTTGTCCATTTTTCGAAAGAGGAACGGGAGACGCTTTTCTCAAGATTAGAAAAGCAGCTCGCGGAAGGCGGTCTGCTCGTGTATCTTGGGTTGGTCAAAAAAGAGGACGAGCTTCCACCAGGAGGGCTCTTGGAGGAATTTCCATCATCTGAGAAAGTGGCGGATGAAATGAAGACTCCTCCTTCTCTTGACGTTCTAAATCTAGGAGACCAGGTGAGAGAACTGCCAATTGGGGTTGCGGAAGGTACATATGAAGCGAAAACAGCAAGTGTGAAAGCTAGAAAGGGGAGAGGATAAGTTGGAACAATATGAAGTGATTGTAATAGGGAGAGGGGCTGCTGGCTTAAGTTCAGCGCTTGTGTTTGGACGATCAAAGCGGAAGATGCTTGTACTGGATGCCAACGCTGCTCGGAACAGTGTGACGCATGCATCGCACGGATATTTGACACGAGACGGTGGTGTGAAGCCTGAATCGTTCAAGTCGATCGGTTTGAGTGAAATCAAGGCTTATCCGACGGTAAGCTATGTTGAAACGAAGGTTACGGCACTTGAAAAGGAAGAGGGCGTTTTTACCGTTCAGACAGATAACGGGAAAAGCTATGCAAGCCGGCGGGTCGTTGTGGCAGCGGGGATGAGAGAGGAACTGCCTGCGATCATAGGACTACAGAACGTATACGGCTCCACAGTTTTTCCATGTCCGTATTGTGACGGATGGGAGCGGAAAGATGAGCCATTGGCGATTTTCGGAAACGAACCTTGGCTTATTCATTACGTAAAATTGATTTATAACTGGAGTCAGGATCTAATTGTTTTTACAAACGGTGCAGCAGCGCTTTCGGAAGAAGACCGGAAAGATTTACGAGGGCATGGTGTGGAGCTTGTGGAAGAGGCGATTGAAGAACTTATTTCAACCGAGGGTCGGCTCCAGCAGGTCGTGATGGTGTCAGGGGAGGCGTACCATCGATCTGGCGGATTTATCATGGATACGGGTGAATCCCAGGCGTTTTCTCTCGACCATTTTGGCGTCGACTATACAGACATGGGGGGAGTCGCAACTGAAGAAGGAGCGAAAACCGCTGTGAAGGGATTATATGTCATCGGAGACACGAAGAATGTGTTCTCTGGATTGCTGAAGGCTACGAGTGAAGGGTATGAAGTCGCTGCTGAAATCAATCATGAAATGGCGATGGAAGATTGGGAACGCGGTGGAGTATCATGATAAAACCAGTCTACGATACGCATTATCAAGAACATCATTATTTCGGAAATCCCTACCCTGGACTCGTGGCATTCTTTCAGGAGTATGAACCGAAAGGGCATGTACTAGATCTAGGATGCGGACAAGGCAGAGATTCATTAAGCTTAGGAAGGTTACGGTACACGGTGACAGGCGTCGATATCTCCACTGTCGGGCTCGATCAAATGAATCAAGTCGCCTGTGACGAACAGTTAAACGTGACCGGGAAAGTAGGAGATGTTTACACGTACCCAGTAGGTGCGGAGCACGATATTGTCCTGTTGGATTCGATGCTGCATTTTTATAAAAGGGATGTCGAGGGCGAAACGAAACTGGTCCAGCGTATTGCTGCGGAGCTGAAAGACGGTGGGGTGTTGGCCATTTTTATGATGCAAGGGCAAAAGAGGGAGACATACTTGAAGCGTGTGATGGAGGAGACGGAAAACGAGTGGGAAGTACTTGCTGACCGCTATACAGACTACCCGGAATTCAATGTGCACTATCATATGTATATCGTGAAAAAAAGGCAGTTGAGTGTAAGGTAACAATTCAATTAAGGGGAGAACAACTAAGTGATCTACCATTCCTGAATTCCGTATTTCAGAGTATAGATATACAACAAGTTCAATAATCTTTAACGATAAGGCAAGTGAGCATTAAATTGGAAACTAAATGGATATTAGATTGGGATAGGTAGATCATTATATGAACTGTGAGCAAGATTCTCTAAGAGCTAATGATCAATGTGAAAGATGTGGAGAAGTTAAAAGAGTTATGAGGGGAAAGTAGAAAAATTTTTATCTCTAAGCAAGTTTTCCGCAAACTCGGAGCTTATCTTTAATAAGATAGGCTCTTTTTTGTAAGAAAAAAGGATGGATTTATTAGTTTTAATTTGAAATAATTAGTATATTGAAAAATCTCCCATTCTGGAAGGGTTGTGTTGATAAATGGACATAAGAAAACCAAACGAAGTAGAAATTGAAAAGATAATATCACTTTCCCCACAGGCTATATTTGAGGGAACTTTAGGTGAAGCTGAACCAACGATTGAAAAGACAAAACAACTAGTAGAAACTCTTTTAAAGAAAGGAAGTTATTATTTAATTTCAACTGAAAACAATGTAATAACGGGTTGGGTTCTTATCGGAGGAAGTAAAGACCAATTTTCAGATAAGGCTATAGGATTTATTTATGAATTATTTGTTATAGAGGAATGCAGAGGCAAAGGTATTTCCAAACAGTTGATTAAAACTGGTGTTGAACAATTAAAACAAGAAGGATACTCCGAAATTCGTTTAACCGTTTTTGAAGGAAATCAAGCAATTAAGATATATGAAAATCTAGGCTTTAAAAACAGAACAATTTCTATGAGTATTTCATGATAAATAATATTCTTGAAGTATTTCGGAGCAATCATTTATTAATAGAAGGGGGATCTAAATGTCTGAGGGGTTACTTCACCACGTTGAAATCTATGTATCTGATCTGGAAAGATCCACTTCATTCTGGAACTGGTTTTTAAAGGAGATAGGGTATGAACCTTTTCAGAAATGGGATAAAGGACAAAGTTGGAAGCTAGGTGAAACGTACATAGTGTTTGTTCAAACAGAAGAGAAATTTTTAGATATACCTTACCCTTACCACAGGTGTAGAGCTGGTTTGAATCACCTAGCATTTCACGCTTCATCACGTAAAAGAGTAGACGAAATGGCTAATAACCTCAAGGAGAGAGGTATAAGTATTATATAGGAAAATCTGCATCCTTTTGCGGGCGGTAATCATCACTATGCTGTTTACTTTGAAGACCCAGATAGAATTAAAGTAGAATTTGTTGCACCATTTCCTTAAAATATTTGAAGTAAAAATCAAGTTTTCCAGTAGCTGCGGAGCTTATCTTTATTAAGTATAGTATTGAAGTAAGTGTATGATATATCCTACACATAAGGGTTCGGAGGAATAATTTTGAGATTGCTTATAGTTATTCCACTTATTTTATTTGGTGGTTTTTTAGGCGGGTTGAAAATTAATGACATAGGAAATTCAGGAGATATCATTATGAATATAGTTGGGTTCGGTCATCTCTTCATTGCTATATTGATTAGTCGAAAAGGTAGATGTCATGGATAGGAAGAGTCTTAACTTACTTACGAGAATTTCCTACTGCATTGGGTGGATTACTCTTACAGGGATTATAGTCTTCATCTATATTGGATTTACACCGGACGAGAGTGCCAGTACAATCGATTATATTTTAAGATTCTATGTAATGCTTACTTTTCTTTTGTCTTTATTTGGAACTCCGGTAAGTATTGTTTCAATGTTTAGTAAAGATAAATTAGGAAAAAGAATCTTCGCTTTGATAGTAAATTTATCGCCAGTATTGATTATTACTTGGGGTTTCATTATGGAAGTGATTAGAGAATTCTCCGAAACACCCATTTAGACAAGTAGCAATAAGCTAATGCTCCATTAAATCGGAGCGAGAATTGAAGTTCAGAGGATTACTATTTAACCCTTTCAATCAATTGGTTAATATAGGTGAAACTTTTCAAAAGGGTATGGGTAAGTTGCAAAATACAAAATAGTTGGCGGATTGATGTCACGTATGGAAGTATCTAGAGAAGGAATTGGGATGAGCATCATCCTTATTTTATTTATAGTTTTATGTTTTTACTTTCCACTCACATTTTTTGAATCCTTGCGTAAAGGTGAAGAACGTATAATAAAGCAATCAAAATATGCAACAATCACTTGTATGGCGGTAGCGTTGATTATTGGAATTATTTATTAAGCAGTAGCAATAACTATTTACTTATTGTTCGGTTGTCTCAGATCAAATATTTAAGAGAGTACATGATTTTGCTACACAAGCTAGGACCCTCGGAGTATTTTTTTTAACTGACTTAACAGAGTTGTGATAAATTCGGAAAAATGGAGGAGCAAATGGTTAATAACAAGTTTGATGAGTTCTTGAAAATCACCAAAAAATTAAACAATATTGACATTATTCCATTACTAATGGGCTCAGTTGGCTTAGAAGTAATTACTAGTAAGAGCTGGAATGCTCAAGACTTAGATATTCATGTACCTGGTGATAAAAGAGGGTGGGAAGTAGCACCAGAATTATCTATACATAACTGGATGGATATTGTGAATATCATGAACACAATGGGTTATAGGTTAATTGATTTGCATGAACATGAGTTCTTCAACGAAGGGTTATCAGTTGAGTTTGGGATCATTGACACTTTACCAAGCTTCGCTGGAGTACGATTAGAAGACTTAGAGATGCAGCAACATGAAGGAGTTAAGTATTATTTGTTGACCCCAGAACAATATTTAAGTGTTTATAACGCCTCATCAAAAGATAGTTATAGGGCAGATCAAAACAACAATAAAGATATAAGGAAAATAGAGTTTTTGAAAGAAGCAGGATTTAATAGCTAAATTCCTATGCTTATCTATATTGTAAAATGCGTGAAGGAAATATTCTTTTTTCAGCATCTCGAAATCTTGTATTCCATATTATCGGATCTATTGCTGTACTAAAAATTGCTGAGATAGCTGTAAAAAGCCAGTTGTCTTTTTAAAAAAATACGATTATCAAACGTAAAGTTGTGGAGGTCTAAAATGGATTTATTACAACAATCAATAGATATGGCAGCGGTGTATAAAGAAAACCCAAAGATAGAAGCCATAATTCTTGCTGGTTCAGTATCTAAAAACCTACAAGATGAACACTCAGATATTGAGTTACATGTTTTATGGTCAAGCCCTCCAACAGATGAGGAGCGACGGTATCCCATTAAGCAAATTAATGGAACTTTTCTATCGTATTATCCTTATGAAGATGAAGAGTGGTCGGAAGCTTACTTAAATCAGAATGGCATTAAGTTTGAGATTAGCAGCTTTTTGTTTGAAACAGTAGAACGCTTCATTTCCGAGGTGGTGGAAAATTACGAAACTGACTATGAGAAGCAATGTATTTTAGCTTCCATTCATAGTGGTGTAAGTCTTTTTGGGAAAGAAAAAATCAATGAATTAAAAAATAGGGTTGCTACATATCCATTACCACTTTCTAAACATATGATTTCCGAAAATCTTTGGTTGAGTAATCGATGGAATAACCGCGAAGCACTTTTAAAACGTAAGGATTGGTTGATGCTCTACGATGTCATTTGTGGGGTGCAAAAGAACTTGTTTGGAGTTTTGTTTGGCCTAAATCATATGTATGTTCATCACCCAGCTTTTAAATGGATGGGGAATAATATTGAACTTATGGAGATTAAACCAGAAAATCTCCATAATCGAATGAACGAAATATTAATAGGGGATCCAAAGAAAGGTGTAATAGAGTTAGAGGGGTTAATTGAAGAGGTCATAAGATTGGTGAGAGTACACCATCCTGAATTGGATATAAGTGAACAAAAGAAAAATATAGAGTATATTAAATAAGCATGACCGGCTTGTCCGGCCATGCTTATTTAGTTATCTTTTATAATTTTTCGTAGAAAACATCAAAATTTCCTGGGTATTCAACTATATGCCAAATGTTGTTCGACTAGATTGCGTCTTCTGTAGATGCTTAATATTAAACCGACAGCAGTCATTTCAAGTAGTATATGAGAGCCTCCAAAACTCATGAAAGGCATGACTGCACCGGGCAACCCTGAAAAACCGAGGTTTATCAGGATGTTTAGGATGAACTGAGCGGAGAATGTCGTTGCTAGACCGGTAGTAAGAAGTCGGCCATAGGAATAAACCATGTTCCTGCCAGTACTAATGATTCTCCAAATGAAATAGGCAATCAATACAAACACGATGATGGAGGGAAACCAACCGAATGTGTAGATGGTGTACGAAAAAATGAAATCAGTATGGACTTCTGACATCAGTCCGGGAGTGGACTGTAAGGCATTACCGATAAAGTTTGCATCTCTCAAAGTCAAACTAGTATAAGGTGATGTCGACGTATCTGTTTGGACGAATAGACGAACCATCGGCAAAATGGATACAGGTACAGTAATGGATAAAACTTGCTTGATGCTGGCGCTAGACACGGACATAATGGTAATGGATATCGCCAAACTGATGAATGTAGCAGCCACTGCCCCAGTCGTTGAAAGCAAAAGGATCGGTACAGCAAGAAGCCCTGCTCCAATCCAGAAGTTTTTAATATTTTTCCAATTCCAGGCGTGAAAGATTCCCGCAAAGGATATGGCCAAGAGGTATGGAGTGATTTCAGTGAAATTGATAAAAGCAAAGCCGATATTTAAAAATGGGATGCCTTCGACCCGGACACCGAGAAGGAGGGTCAATGAAAGAATGAATAACGTCCCTGCATAAATGCGGATCGAATACTTAGCCAGTTTTCTGTAATCACATTTGAACAAAATTAGTATGAGCAGAAGGCCGGCTAAGTAGAAAACCAGGCTTTTATTGAATACCTTCATCTCATGAAGCGCTGTAATGGTGGAATGAAATTGCAGGTAGTACATAACCAGAAGTCCGAACAGAGAAACCGCGAGAACAGAAAGAATGGTTTGTACATCTAACGGTGCTTTATGCGTCTTGTTCAACTGCTTCCCTAATGCTTTCTCATCACCTATATGCTTCATTGCCTCATTTACAGCCTCTTCTTCAGAAAGTCCCCTGCGCATGGCATCCTCTTTAAGTTCTTGAAGATGATCGCCTATCTCGAGCTTGATGTGATCATGTACATCCTTATTTCTGATCCGCTTACACAACCTATCAATATATACTTCGAATTTCTTATCTATTCCCATGCGGTTTTCTCTCCATGAAGCACTTGGTCCACTGCATTTTTAAAAACAGACCATTCTTCTTTTTTCTCTTGGATAAGTTCTCTTCCTGACTCATTCAACTTGTAATATTTCCTCTTTCTCTTTCCAGTCCCTTCCCCCCAGAAGGAGACAATAAGTCCTTTTTTCTCAAGGGTATGAAGAATAGGGTAGATTGTTCCTTCCTTGAAACTGAAAATACCATCAGACTTTAATTCCAGCTCCTTGATGATTTCATATCCATACCTTGGCTTAGTGTTCAGCAAGCTTAAAATCAGCGTGGTGGTACTCCCTTTAAGCAGCTCTTTACTCACTTTCATAGATACATTCCCTCCTTATGCATAGTAGTTCGATGCATAGTAATTATATGCGTATTGTATCCTGCCGGCCTAACCCTGTCAATGTGTGTTTAACGGCAAAAGTTTTGCGTATGGGAATTGCATAACAGTTTGTTGTGGAGACTTTAAAAGGAGGAAGTAGCACTGTTATCTCGGAGCTCTTAAAAAAATGGGGTGTAAACATGCGGATGACAGAATTGAACTAACGGACCATTATTGGTTCATTAACCTTACTAAATGGTACACGAAATGTCGGATAAATAGAGGAAACTGCTGTTATTCTATTGATGAAAGGAGGTCATATTGGAGTTGCTTAAGGACATGAATACTGCAATGAAGTATATTGATAAAAATCTTACTAATGAAATAGACTACAAAGTAGTCGCAAGCAAAGCTTATTGTTCCGAATATCATTTTAAGAAAATGTTTTCTTTTCTTGCAGGAATGATGTTATCAGAATATATACGTTGTAGACGACTAAGTTTGGTAGCATTCGAGCTTCAAAATAGTAATGCAAAAATAATCGATGTTGCGATGAAATATGGATAAAATTCACTGGACTCCCTTACGAGATCGTTTTTAATTTACATGGCGTAACCCCAACAGAAGCGAAAAGAAGGTCAGCATTTTTAAGATGCTCTCATACAAACATGCTTTTAGAAAGAACTACGTTTAAACTATTAAATATTAATTTGAAAGAATAAGGAACCAGGAGTATTGTCATGATTTAAATTACGTTTGAATTGAAAGGCAGTATTCCATTAGTCACGACTTATTAAATACTAAGTGGTTCATGTGGATCATTTTACAAAATATGAATTAAATTTACAATTGAGTGTGTTATCAGTATTTCGTTATCAGAATATTTAGATATCGGAGGCGATGAGTTGAATAGTAAGTACATAGTTAACACGGCATTGTCTGGAGTTTTGGCATTTTCTATTATTCTTCCAGGACAGGTCCTCGCACATGATGAAATTGGAGATGTGAATATTGAAAAAGGAGAACGCGCGAATTATGATAATGTTGCAGCTCCGGTTCTTGAAGGTAGTAAAAACCTTAATTTCTTAAATGAAGTGGCAGCACCAGAGATGGATATTGTTCGTGAAGACGGTAAGCAAAATTCATTTGCTGATGTTTACGCTCACAAAGGATATGCCTATGTAGGCACGCATGTGCAGAACAATGGTAATGGCGGAGTTCGGGTGTTTGATTTGAAAGACCCTGCAAATCCGGAAGAGGTAGCGGTATTTGCAAATAACGATATTCCAGAAACATGGCAGGAGAAAGTAATTGTGAAATCCATTAGCACTCCTGAGTTTAAAGGTGATCTTGCTGTCGTTTCCGTTCAGCAGCTAAATAAAAACAATCCCGATTCCAAAGGTGGATTTCTTTTATATGACGTAACGAATCCGGAAAACCCTAAAAAACTTGGCTTTTGGGAAGTGACTAAGAAAACAAGAGGAACACATGAGTTATACTTAACAACTCAAGGTAATCGCGCAATAGTCGTAGCTGCAAACCCTTATGCTGATTATTACAGTAATGGAGAAGAGAAAGACTTTCAAATTGTTGATGTGACAGATCCAACGAACCCAGAGACACTCTGGCAGTTTGATCCGAGGACACTTCCTGAGGTAGCAGACGATTTCAATGGCTATCACTGGAACTCACCGGATGGTAAAACTAGACCACTCTTTAACCACAGTACAATGGTAGATGAAACTGGAAAGTACGCATATGTCTCGATGTGGGATCTTGGCACAGTTATATTTGACATATCGAATCCAGAGGAACCTGAGTACCTTGGAAGAACTGATTTTGCATCTGATCAGCAGGGATCCGCTCACTCCTCGACCCTTGCAAAAGGTGGGACGATTTTAATTGAAACAAGAGAAGTCTATGACCCAGTTAAAGAAGGATATGAAAATGCATATGGTTATACACGTATTTTTGATATAAAAGATAAGAGTAATCCAAAACTTTTGAGTGAATTTAAAACAGAGTTAACCTATGATATTCCAGAAGAAGACAATGTCACCTTTGCGAAAACAGTTCACGATCCAAAAGTCCATGGAAATACCCTTTATCTTTCTCACTATGCGGGAGGAGTTATAGCGGTAGACATTACGAATCCCTCTAAACCGACAGAAATTGCTCAATACACACCAGAGCAATCAGATGTGTGGGGTGTATTCGTAGATCGAAATTATATTCTAGCGTCAGACATCGGTAGTGGTTTAAAAGTGCTACAGAATAACGGGAATAAACACAAAGATCAATCTGTTCCACAGTCCTAGCTTGATGGGATTGGTTTATGTACCTTGTATATTAAAAGAAGGGGATAGGTAAGTAGCGGCATGCTACTTACCTATCCTTTTTTTATTTATGAACGTTTAGCGATCCCTTCTTCTACTAATGCTATACTAAAATAAAATTAGTAGAACAGTTTTGAAGTTTCATTCTGCTATAAAATGAATGACATAAAAGTGCCTTTCCTTCATACAATGTACTTGGGGTGAAAAATATGCCGAGAGTAAAATACACAAGTTCAGACGTTGATTTAATGGCAAGAATGATGAGAGCGGAAGCCGAAGGTGAAGGGAAGCAAGGAATGTTGTATGTAGGAAATGTCATTGTGAACCGTGCACAAGCAGAATGTTTAGACTTTGTAGGTCTGAGAACTATTCCCCAAGTGATTTATCAAGTGCAGGGAGGGAATTATTCCTTTGAGGCCGTTCAAAAAGGGAATGTCTTTTATAACAGAGCAAGGTCTGTTGAAAAACGGTTAGCAAAAAAGAACTTGGATTATTGGAGAGAACATCCGGGGAAATATGCTCTTTGGTATTTCAATCCTTATGCTCCTTGTCCTCCTACCTGGTACGGGCAACCTTTTGCAGGTCAATTTAAAAATCATTGTTACTATGAACCAGAAGCTGGCACGTGTGCTAGTGTTTATAACTAAGATTAAGGATTTTTTCCTTTAACATGAAGAGGAGTCTATCTGAACGTAGATAGGCTCCTTTTGTTTGAGGAATATTTCTTTATCTTACCCACCTCAGCTACTGACTAGAAAGCAAAAATGTAGAGGGGGAATTTTGTTGAATTATTTTACCATAGGAAGCAAAAGTACTTTAAAAGTAAGTACTTTTTTTGATTTATTATTCCTGAGCAGGATCAACACACGGAATCAAGAAGAGATATAGTTGATGAGAAATTTATATTGAAAGGAAGGTTAGCCAATTGACACCAATCTTAAATCGAGTTAGTGCGGTCTTTATCCCAGTAAGTAATATCGAGGATGCTAAAAAATGGTACTGTGATTTGCTTGGCCTCGAGCCAGATGGGGATATTATCGCTGGACACCTTTATATTGTTCCTATGAAGGGGACTGGACTTGTGCTTGATAGTAAAATTTTTTCGTCCGAAACCATATTCCACACACCTGCGTTTCATTTTGATACGAATGACATTGCAGCTGCCTTTTCCTTTATGAAAGAAAAGGGAATTGAACTTGTGACGGAAATTGAAAACGGTCATTGGTTTAACTTTAAGGATCCTGACGGAAATGTATTAATGATTTGTGAGTGATTTTATAAATAATGAGAAAAGAGGCATACATCGTGAGAATAATGGGAGTGATCGGAGCATTTCTCATTTTGGTAGCATGTTCTAGTCATAAACCTAACGATCGTTCTGATGAGCATGTGGCTGAGGAAAATTATGAGGAAGCATTTATAGAAAATCTAGATGTTCCGTGGGAAATCACACGATCTGAAGGAACATTTTACATTACGGAACGTTCTGGCATAGTGGCAAACGTTACGAATCGTTTGGAGAGGCAGTCTCTGCAACTTGCAAAAGAGATTCACAGCGAAGGAGAGGGGGGGCTTTTAGGTCTAGCCTTATCAAAAGATTTTCCAGAATCGCAAACAGCTTTCCTCTATCATACGTATTTAGAAGATAATAAAACGCTGAATAGAGTGGTGAAGGTTGAGTTAAGAGAAGGGGTATGGACAGAAACGGACGAACTTCTTTCTAATATCCCTGGTTCACAGTTTCATAATGGTGGCAGAGTGAAATTAGGACCTGATGGCATGCTTTATATTACAACTGGCGATGCTGGTGAACCAGAGTTAGCTCAAAATAAAGAAAGTTTAGCGGGTAAAATCCTTCGCATGGATCTAGAGGGAAATGTTCCAGAAGACAATCCATTTAAGGATTCCTATGTGTACTCGTATGGCCACCGAAATCCCCAGGGACTTGCCTGGAATGACGAAGGACAACTTTTTAGCTCTGAGCATGGGCAGTCTGCACATGATGAAATCAACCAAATTGATCCAGGAAATAATTACGGCTGGCCTGTGATTGAAGGTGATGAAGTTGCGGATGGGATGACGCAGCCACTTTATCATTCTGGTAACGACACTTGGGCTCCGTCAGGAATGGTTTTTTGGAATGATCAATTGTATGTCGCTTGCTTACGAGGTGAAGCAATTCGATCGTTTCAGCTTAAAGGACAGGGAACCACAGTTGTGGAAGAAGGAATTGGAAGAGTTCGTTCATTATTTTTAGCTGAAGGAAATTTATATGCGATTACGAATAATAAAGATGGTCGAGGGGATCCCGTTAAAGAAGATGATCGGATGATAAAGGTAAATGTGGAGTAGGATAACCTTATTATACTAACTTAATGAGGTTATCGGTCAACTTGACAACTTTTTCTATGTTACAATAATTTTTGTATGAATTCATAAACAAAGCAGGTGAATCAGAACTTTGGTAAATATGAAAGATGTAGCAAGAGAGGCTGGGGTAGGATTAGGTACTGTTTCACGAGTACTTAACAACAATGGTCCTGTTAAAGAAACAACGCGACGAAAAGTAGAACGAGCGATTGAAGCACTGAATTATAAGCAAAATGAAGTGGCTAGGAATTTTAAAATGCAGCAAAGTCAATCGATCGCATTGATTGTGCCTACCATTTGGCATCCATTCTTTTCGAAATTTGCTTATCATGTTGAAAAGAAATTGTCTGATCTCGGCTATAAAATGATCCTTTGTAATACTCAGAATGAACGTGCGAAAGAAATAAGCTATATTTCGATGCTTGAAAAAAATAAAATAGATGGGTTAATTGCAATTACCTATAGTGCTGAACTTGATCAATATATTTCAAGTCACCTACCGATTGTAAGTATTGATCGACACTTTACGAAAGATGTCGTATTTGTCACGAGTGATAATAAGAAAGGTGGAGAGCTTGCAGCTGAAGAACTGATAAAACGGGGTTGTAACCGCATTGCTTATTTAGGTAGTGTTTCAAACATTGAAAATGAATCGATGAAACGGCGGCTTGGATTTGAAACGGAGAGTTTAAGCAAAAATATTGATCACTGTATTTACGAATTAAGAGAGCCTGTCACAGACATTGAAGCGGTTATCCAACGATTTTTAAAACAAAACCCTGATGTGGATGGATTTTTTACCATGAATGATAAGTGGGCGAAATTATTGTTGCGGTCCCTAAAAAATGTAGGAAGAAGAGTTCCAGAGGATGTGCAAGTGATTGGTTTTGATGGTGTTACTTCCAGTAAGGAAGATGAATTAACTTTTTCAACAATTATCCAACCTGTTGCTGAAATGGCTGAAAAAGCAGTAGAAGTGCTTATTAATCTAATTAAGGAACAGCCAGTTGAAAAGAAAAATGTTCTTCCAGTTACCTTCTTTGATGGAAATAGTACAAATAAAAAAAACACTTGACTCCCTGGTGTGTAAACGATATCATTTAGTTATTCAAAAGCGATTTCTAGAGTCGCTTTCATTTTTTATCGTAACTGGAAACGTTTCCAGTGCGGGGGTTTAATCAGAAATTTTCTTTTTAGGACAAAGTGGAAACGTTTCCGCTTTTGTGAGGATAACGAATATGCTATTGGAGGGGTAGGATCATGGCGAAGAATCCTAAAACAGTTGCTCATTCTGTATTACAAGCATTAGGTGGAAAAGAGAATATTTATCGCATCTCTCACTGTGCAACAAGATTAAGGGTCGAGCTGAATGATGATACATTGCTTAAGAAAGAATCATTGGATTCAATTGAAGGCGTAAGCGGATATTTTTATCAAAGTGGGCAACATCAAATCATTCTTGGTACTGGTTTTGTAAATAAAGTTTATGCTGAACTTGAAAAAGGTGGAGTCACTGACAGTCAAGACAGCTCTAATGAACCAAGAAATTCAAACAATTCTAAGATTCAACAACTAACAAAAACCTTTGCAGATATTTTTATCCCTGTTATCCCTGTTCTCATTGCAACAGGTCTATTGATGGGACTTAGAGGATTACTTGTAAACGGTTTCGGAATGGAACTCTCCTCAACCATTTTAGTACTGTCTCAAGTACTAACAGATACAGCGTTTACATTCATTCCGGTGTTAATTACTTGGTCTGCTATGAAGAAATTTGGAGGATCACCCGTCATTGGAATAGCCCTCGGCTTAATGCTAGTAGCGCCACAGTTACCGGATAAATGGGCTGTATCGTTCGGGGAAGTAGAACCGCTACTTCTTACAATATTAGGGTTTGATATTCCAATAACAGGTATGCAAAGTTCGATTCTACCTGCTGTCTTTATGGGGTGGTTAGCTGCCAAAACGGAAAAAATAGCGAGAAAATACATTCCTGAGATGCTAGACCTTATTTTGACACCGTTTGTCACATTACTGTTTTCATTAATTCTTGGACTTGTTATCGTGGGCCCGGTGATTTTGGGGATAGAAAATTTACTTACTTCTGGCATCATGTATTTCTTTGAATTACCATTTGGGATAGGTGGATTTGTTTATGGAGGTACCATTCAGCTTTTAGCGATAACAGGTATGCACCATACGATTGTTCCGATAACCGTTAAGATGGTTGCAGAAACGGGATATGATTTAATCAATCCAATTGGTACGGCAGCAATCGCCGGTCAAGCAGGAGCAGCTCTTGCGGTCGTTATTCAGCAAAGAGATAAAATTAAACGATCTAATATGTTAGGTTCCGTAATACCTGCTTTCTTTGGCATCACTGAGCCTGTGATGTTTGCGATTAACTTACCGAAAGTAAAGCCATTTATTTACGGTTGTTTAGGTGGCGCAGTCGGCGGTGGGTTTGCTTCGATTTTGGGCATCGCTGCTGCGGGTACTGGTTCGACGATGCTACCAGGATTGTTATTGTATATAGGCGATGGTTTCTTTCAATACATTCTTGTGATTCTAGTTGCATTGGCCACTTCGTTTCTCGTTACGTTCATTGCTTATCGTGAAAAGCCGTCTGCCGAACAACCTGCATTAAATTTAAATATTAAACATGGCTAATGTTCATTTTCTTAAGGTTTAACAGAAGGGAAGCTTTACATGATTGATTACATTGATTTTTCTAACCGCCAGAATCGCTTCGTTACTTTGTCAGATGTTTCGAATGACTATCTAAGTATGATTGAAAAAATTGCAAAAGAGGATGCTTATTATCCGAATTATCATATAGCACCTCATCATGGATTAATGAATGATCCAAATGGATTAGCTTTTTTTAGAGGAGAACACCATATCTTCTATCAATGGTTCCCATTAGGACCTGTTCATGGATTGAAGCATTGGTATCATGTTTCAACGAAAGATTTTATTCATTTTAAAGATCACGGTATCGCTCTTTATCCAGATCAGTTATATGATTCTCACGGGTGTCATTCAGGATCCGCTTTTGTTGAAGGGGATAAGATGCACCTGTTCTATACAGGAAATCATCTGACTGAGGAGAGTGAAGCCATACCAAGTCAGGTGTATGGCTTCCTAAAGGAAGATCAAACGATAGCGAAGGAAAACGTGATGATCGAAGGGACGCCTCCCGAATTCAGCAATAATTTTAGAGATCCGATTGTTTTTAAACGAGACAAGAAATACTATATGCTTGTGGGTGGTGAAACAAGTAAGAATAAAGGCGCAATCGCCCTTTATTCGGGAGACCAACCAAATGAAATGACGTATCATAGCATTCTTCAGACGAATTTTAAGGATGCAGGGTATATGTGGGAGTGCCCCAACTATTTTGAACAAAATAATCGCGGTGTTCTTATCTTTTCTCCTCAAGGGGAGCTGAGTAAAGATAAGTATCAGTATAACAATGTATTTTCGGTGGTGTATTGTATTAGTGATGTATTAGATGTTGCTACGGGTAAACTAAATGCCCACGAATATATCGAACTAGACAAAGGGTTTGATTTCTATGCTCCTCAAACTTATGAGGATGCATATGGAAGAAGGATTCTAATTGGCTGGTTAGGCAATTCAAAGAGCATCTATCCGACAGACCAAAATATGTGGGCTCACATGTTAACGTTGCCGAGAGAAGTTAAGATTGAGGGGAATCGTTTAGTACAACAGCCTCTTCAAGAGCTAAGAGAGCTGAGGGCAAAGGGGCAGAATCTGCAAACGAATCACCAATTAATTTCCCGTTCATTTGAAATGGTCATTGAAGTCGACCAAGAATTTGAAATTGTGTTTAGAAATGAAGATAATGAAACCGTGGTTTTCTCTTCAAATGGAGAAGAGTATTGTCTTGATCGATCAAAGATGACCCAAGTTTATGCTGAAGAATTTGGCACAAAAAGATATGCATTAAGAAAACAAAAGGAGAAGCATCAAATTCGTCTTTTTATAGATTCCTCAAGCATTGAAATCTTTTGTGATCATGGCGAAACGGTGTTTACGAGTCGAATATTTATAGAAGGCATGAATGTCGTATGTTGCCACGGAGTTACAGGTGACTTGTATCCTTTAAATCAAATTGTAAAAGGTACAAAACCAAATTTTATTATATGAAAAAAAGTGCTGGAACTCCCAGCACTTTTTTCTCTTTATAGAAAGTGATTCGTCATTTAGTATGCTAAAGCAAACAACCCTTTAATGTGTGAAAGGTAACGAACGTTACTTGCTTCTTTCATCACAGATGCAGGAAGTCCTTTAAGAGAGGTTGAGTTACCTCCGATTTGAGCAACTGCATCCTTACGACCAAGACTTGCTAATGTACCTGAGTTAACGGGTTCAAATTCTTTGTAGTCTTTGTCATAAAGGTAAGCATAGAGGTTATAACCAATGAGATCACCCATCTGCCATGCAATTTGAGCTGTAGGTGGTTGAGGACGCTCATCTCCTGGTTTGAAGTAAACAGCACTGTCTCCAGCTACGAACACATTCTCATGTGAAGTGGATTGAAGGTAATTGTTCACCGTTGCACGGCCGCGATTGACTTCAATTCCGCATTCGCCAACGAGTGGGTTACCTTGTACGCCACCCGTCCAAACGAATGTGTTTGTGACGATCTTTTGACCGTCTTTTAGTTCAACGACGTTACCTTCAACATTTGTAACAGGAAGGTTCGTTAAGAATTCAACGCCGCGCTTTTCAAGACTAGTCATGGCACGGTTAATCAATTCGTCCGGAAGCATTGGGAGAATTTTTGGCATTGCTTCAACCAGTTTCAGTTTAATTTTAGCAGGATCTACGCCATATTTACGAGCAAGCTTCGGTGTTTCATCCGCTAGTTCGCCAACGAGCTCAGTTCCTGTAAGACCGCCACCGCCAATAAGAATGGTAGCGTCCGCTTCGTCACCTGATGCTGCAAAGCTCTTAATGCGTTCTTCCACATGAGCGTGGATACGGTTTGCATCTTCAGCAGACTTCAAAACCATGCTGTTTTCTTCAAGTCCTGGAATGCCGAAGTAAGCTGTTTTACTACCAAGTGCAACGACTAGTGCATCGTAAGAAAGTGTAGAGCCATCTGAAAGCTTCACTTCTTTGTTATCAACAGAAAAAGAATCAACCGTTGCAACTTTAAGGTTAATGTCGTTTCCTTTTAATAACTTGTCGAGTGGAAGTGCAGCAGCCTCAGTAGAGATGTTACCAGCAGCTAGACGGTGCAATTCAGTAATGATTTGGTGTGTTGGCGTTTTGTTGATTAATGTAACAGTTGCTTCTGATTCGTTTAAGTATTGACGTACGGATAAAGCAGAAAGAAGCCCACCATAACCTGCGCCCAAAATGACTATTTGTTTTGACATGATTGTTCCTCCATTTCTAGCAGATCAATATTATTTTTGGTTACTTTTTTCGCCTGAAACTTTAAGATAGGCATTTACAAATCTGAAAAGTTTTTGAGCTTGTGGATCTTTGAGCATTTTCAAAAGTCCGAAAAGGCCAATCACTTCAGAGCTTTTTTCTGCTTCATCTTTTGCTTCAATTGCATTAGCGGCAACGTCTTTAACAGAGTTTTTGACAGGGTGAAGAATTTCAGACATGAATTCGACAGTATCATTTTTTAATACATCATCTGTTGCGAGTGCTTGTACGGTATCATATGATTTAGACATCATGTTGACAAGTTCTGTTACTTTAGGTAGTTCCTTTACGAGTACGCTTAATGACTCCTGAACTTTAGGATCTAAAAGCTGATCAAGCAGTTCGCGCTCGTCTTGGGTTGGAACACGTTTTTCGCCTGTTTCGGTTGTGATTGATTCTGACATAGTCACTTCTCCTTCTTTTAAGCAATTACGCTTCTTTGTTCTATCATAAGGCAAAACCATGTTAAGGTATTCAAAAGCCTGATTATATGTAAAAGGCACTAATCAAGCGACAGAAGAAAATGGGACGTAACTCATTGTATTTTTCTTTTAAAGTGTCCATCATCCAGTTATCTTTTATACCTACTCTAATAGGTTAAATTATCCTTGAGTGAATTTCAATGCATAGCCGTTCACTTAACCGCTTACATCAATAATTTCATTGAAATTACTGCTGCTAGTGGTTTTTTGAAGGAGTAAAATGGAGGTAATGGTAAAAAGTGAGAGGTGAAAATATGAGAATCGATGAAATCAAAACACAGATTTTTCAACTGGAAATGAAGTTGCTTACGCCTCAAGTGAGGGAGAACTCATTGAAGTTAAATTCAATACTCGCAGCTGATTTCTTTGAGTTTGGAAGTTCAGGGGCGATTTGGAGTAAAAAGGATGCGATAGAAGGAGGCCTTTCGCTAAGAGAAATGACGTTATCTGATTTTGACATTCACCCTTTAACAGAAAATGTGGTGCTTGCTACGTATCGTGTTTATGATAAAACAAGAAATCAAAAAACGCTTCGAAGTTCGATATGGAGAAAAAATGGCGATCAATGGCAACTGTTCTTTCACCAAGGAACATTAGCTAATTAATGAATCAACATACGAAGTCATTTCAAACTTTAACAGAGATTAATAATGACATTGATCTGATTAATCAGTTAAGTAAATAAAAACTGCTAATGAGGCAGGGGAGTTGGATCCCCTTTGCCTCTTTTTTATTAATTGAAACATGTATAATCTACTAGGTGTGCTAAACGATCTTCAAGAAAGGTTAACTTTATACATAATCATATTATTGTAAACTAAAAGTGAAGTATGTTGAAAATTTATTTTACTAATCATAGTGAAGCAGAATGGAACAAAGAAAACAGTTTGCAGCGATGAAAGAATTACGATTTATGATTAGAGGGCGAAAAAATGTTCGTTTACTTGGAAAGCGTTTGAAAGAGGGGTTTTAGTAAAATAATCTCGTTCAAAAAGCAAATAGTGATACAAAAAAGACAGATGAAAGAATTAACTTTCATCTGTCTTTTTTAAGCCTGCTTGAAAATACCAAAAGGCTTTCCGACAGGTAGTGTCACCTTGCCGAAATGGGTATTTAATACGCTAGCAGCTGAACCGTAGAAACTTAAGATTGCAATACAGAACTCAGCAATAGCGGCTAAGAAGTGCATTCCTTCAGGGAAAATTCCTAAAGTAGAGAATGTAAGTCCGATAAATAAGAAGTCAATAAAGACAAAAATAAAGAAAAGAACTTTATGTGTTTCCATCGCACCCACTGTCATAAAGACACTGAAGATTAAATATCCGACATATGCAATGCCTAATTGTTTTGGATCAACAGCTGCCGCTGCTGCATCGCCGAAAACACCGAATTGAATTAACCAGGATGTTCCGACACCTAGCCAAAATAGACCAAAAGCTGCGAAGGCAGTCGTTCCAAACGTGTTATTGTGTTTGGCATCGAGGAAACTAGCAATAAGCTGAGCAATACCTCCTAGAAAAATTGCCCATGGTAGGACAAAGGATACGCCGTCTGTCCAACCTAGTTTAGCTGATGATGCAACAAGCGTAACCATTGCAAGACCAAACAGTCCAATAGCCGATGGATCTGCAGTTACCATTTGCACGCGCTGCGTGTTTTGTGTTTGATTCATGATGAGACCTCCTAATAAACATACTTGACTAATTTACGTGAAAAAGACATCAGTTGCAATAGTAAATTCACTAATCGTAATCGAGAAGACAAAGTCTTGAAAACTAAAATGGTGCTATTGTATATTTGGTATCGTTTACAAAAAACAGTGAATAAAGAATATCTTTTTTTGAGAGAAGCAGTCGAAATTACTGCAATGCGATGAAAGATAAAATAGTTAAGAAGAAAAACATCTTTTACTGAATTTTTTCATCTTTCTGTACTATAAAGCTTTAATTCAATAGAGTTTGGCAGTACAATAGATAAATAGTAAGCTGCCTTCAAGTGGAAGGAGCACAGGTTATGAATATTATTTTAAATGAGTAAGGAGTCCTGGCCATGAGTACAGATTTAGAAATTGTTAAAAGTACAAATTTAAAAGCGAAGCCTGAAAAGGATCAGATCCCTTTTGGAAGAACGTTTACCGACCATATGTTTGTAATGGATTATGAAACCGATAAAGGGTGGTTTGAGCCACGAATCATTCCTTATGAGCCTATTACTCTTGATCCTGCTGCGATGATTTTTCACTACGGACAAACGGTTTTTGAAGGTTTAAAAGCCTACCGTTCTGACGATCGTATCCTTTTATTTAGACCGGAGAAAAATCTGCAGCGCTTGAACCTTTCAAGCGACCGATTGAGCATTCCTCCAATTGATGAAGAACGTGTGATGGGTTACTTAAAAGAACTGATTCACATTGAGCAAGATTGGGTACCATCGACGCCGGGAACATCGCTTTATGTACGCCCGTATATTATTGCAACAGAGCCGAATTTATCTGTTGCTCCTTCAAATACGTACAAACTAATGATCATTCTTTCACCAGTTGGCTCTTATTTTTCTGGTGGCTTAACACCAGTGAAAATTAGCGTAGAAGATAAATTCACTAGAGCTGTTAAAGGCGGAACAGGAATGGCAAAAACGGCCGGAAACTATTCATCCGCTTATCAAGCGCAGGCAAAAGCCTATAAAGACGGAAATGCAGATGTTCTTTGGCTTGACGGAGTTGAAAAGCGCTATATTGAAGAAGTGGGGAGCATGAATATCTTCTTTAAGATTAATGGAGAAGTTGTTACGCCAGAATTAAACGGTAGCATTCTCCACGGCATTACAAGAATGTCCGTTATTGAATTGTTAAAGAAATGGGATATTAGAGTCACTGAAAGAAAGGTATCTATTGAAGAACTGTATGAGCTGTCGCAAAAGGGAGAGCTTGAAGAAGCGTTTGGTACTGGAACGGCTGCAGTCATTTCACCAGTAGGAGAACTCAACTGGCAAGGTAAGAAAATGGTTATTAATCATCATGAAATTGGAGAGCTTTCTCAGAAATTGTATGACACCATTACAGGGATCCAAACAGGGAAGTTAGAAGATACACAAAATTGGACAGTATCCGTAAAATAGCAAGTAAAAGGCTCTCTCATTCGTTTGAGAGAGCCTTTTGTTACGGTTTCAGAATAAGATGCTTCGCATTTTCTTCATAGCCGCTCATCTTCGTTTCGTGGTAACGCCCATTTACCCAATCATCGATTTGATTGTCGTACCATTCACTAAACACGTAACCAGATTGCCCAGGGGATATGACGTTATAGCTTGTTTCCATATTGGCTAAATCTGTGACCCCTCGCCATGGGGCTCCGTGGTTAACTGTACCAGTTGATGAATTCCAGCCTGCAGCACCAACTGTTACACGGCTACCGCCCATCGCGTTCACTTCTGGATTGAAGAGAAGATGCAAAGGTTTTATCGCACCAAGAGGATGTTCAAATGGTACAGAATGGAACGTCCCCCACGCCCATTTCTTTGGTGCATGCCCCTGTAAGGAAGCAGCTCGATCAACTGCAGCTTGATAGGACTTCGTTACGACAGATTGAAATCCTCCAGACTTTTCCATCCATGGCCCTTCTTCTCCATCGACAGCTCGTCTAATAAGCTGATCAATGACTTGACTCTTTCCATCAAAAAGGGGCATCATTTCTTTGTCAATCTTTCCATCAAACAGCACCTTTTCCATCTCCACTATCCATAGATGAAAGAGAAGCGGAGCGGCTTCATCTCTACCATCGATATAGTTCCACTCTTGAAGGAGCGAGAGAGCGTCTTTTTCAACTGAGGTCAAGTTTTCTCTGTGAAGTTCCTTTGTTAATAGGGGAGTGAGCTCTTTTCCCTGTAAATTCACGAAATCGTTTTGAAGGTTCATCATATCTTGAGTCTCAAGGTTATTTCCGTCAATTAATACTTCTCGAATACGATTCTGACGATAAGGTTGAGCCCACGTATGGGTGATGTGATAGGGGTAGTCATCTGTTGTAATTTTATTATTTGCCGTAGAAATGAATCCTTCATCCGGATTTACGATTGTCGGAAGTTCTTCCCAGGGAATATAACCGTCCCATTCATAGTCATCGTTCCAACCGGGGACTGGTAGCATGCTATCGCCATTTTTACGAATTGGAATGAGTCCATTTGCTCGGTAAGCAATTGTTCCGTCAGTGGAAGCAAACACAAAATTTTGAGCTGGCGTATGAAAGGAAGTGAGTGCTTCCTTAAATTCTTCCCAGTTAGACGCTCGATCGATCTTAAGAACAGCTTCCAATTCGGTTGAAGGATCTAATGCAGTCCACCTGAGAGATAAAGCTGTATCTGGTTGATCGTCATGGGCAAATTCAGAAAGAATAGGACCATGTCGAGTAATGACAACTTCATATGGTATCGGTTCACTGTTTTTTACAGGTATGCTTTCATCAAGAACTTCTGCTGTTTCCCATTTATCATTGTACTGAAATTCAGTAGGGTTATCAGGATTTCGTTTTTCAATATAGAGATCCTGAACATCTGGTCCTACATTTGTAACCCCCCAGGCGATTGAGTCGTTTCGTCCCACGATAATTCCAGGAACGCCTGCAAAAATAACGCCACTAACGTGATAATCTGGAGAATTTAAATGCGTTTCGTACCAGATAGGAGGCGTACCAAGTCCAAGATGCGGATCGTTGGCTAGAAGAGGCTTTCCGGAAGCGGTTTTTTCGCCTGATACGACCCAATTATTACTTCCGTTAAATGGATCTGGGATAACCGCTTTAGCAAAACTTTTTGAGATGTCTAACTGACTTTCTTTCATTTCTTGAATAACAGTAGACCCTTCATCAGGGTAACTCGGAAACAAATCCATTGCTTCTTCTTCTGAGAAATTCTGAAGAAGGTAGTAGCGAAATGCCTGACCTTCCCAATGCCCGCCTAAATCAAACGCCATATACTTTCCAATTGTAAGAGAGTCAAGTGGTGTCCATGCATTTGGTTCATAACCCGCAAGTGTAAATTCAATTGGCAGTGAATTCTCCGCTTTTGCTTGTGTCATATAGGCGTTGACACCATCTGCATACCACTCGAGTATTTGCTTTGCCTCATCAGAGTAGGCATTATAAGAATCTTCTGCAGCCCTTCTTAAGCCTAACGTACGAAAAAACTTGTCATTGTCGATCGTGGACTTACCAATGACTTCACTCAGTGTTCCAGAAGCTTGACGACGACTTAGGTCCATTTGAAACATGCGGTCCTGAGCTGTCACAAATCCTTGAGCCATAAACAGATCCTTTGTAGATGAGGCTTCAATGTGAGGAACGCCTGAACGATCTCGATAAATGGAAACAGAATCTTCTAAGCCTGATAAAGTGATTTCCCCATTTGTTTCAGGAGCTGTTTTCTGCACAAACCAAAAACTGACGGATAAAGCGAGGATTACTAGTAATAAGATACTTCCAGTAAGGTAAAAAGGCCACTTTCTTTTCTTTAACTTAGGCTGTTTTACAGGTGTAACAACCGTACTCATAACTTCCCTCCCATTTCATTTTATCTATATATTACCATAATACATCGTGATGATAGCGCTTTCTGAAATGTTGGGAATGCCTCCTAATAGACCAAGTAGTCTGCTGGATTAGATCACGTCATATTTCGAGAAAAGTGAATAATCCATTTCAAAACATTACAACAAACGAGCGCTTTTGTAGATTAACGCTATTTCCTAAGAGTCTCTGACTGTTTTTAAGAACCTTTGTCACCTTGCAGGAAAATAGATAGATAGGCATGGAATAACTTTATTAAATCAACGGGGAGGAATGATGAAGATGAATAATACAATGATGATTTCTAGGGTAGCTTCCATGTTGAATGTGTCTCGTCATACATTGAAATTATGGGAAGAACAGTTTGCGCCATTTCTAACGATTCCACGCGATGAAAACAATGCCCGTACGTATACAATTGGCGATATTGAAGTCCTTCAATTAATTAAAAACATGAAAGAAAGTCATGCTGCTGATGAAGTCATTATTAATACGTTAGAACTACAAGGTAAGGAAGCAGAAAAAACGCCGCCTAGCGAGCCTATTGATCAGGTAGATATCCAGACTTCCTTATCTAAAATCGTTTCTTTTGTAGAATCAGCAGAAGTAAAAAAACTTCTTAGTATGGATGAAACCGTAAAGCGCTTAGAAAAAGATATCGTTCATCAAGTTCATGAAATTGTTCATGAAGAAATCGCCACTGCTTCAGACGCGCACGCATCCATTAACCAAATGGAATTAAATGCGATTGGTAAGAAAATCGATCACTTAGCTGATGTCTCAGTCGATGAACGTGAATTCTATCAATTTGAAGTAACAAAAGAAAGACAAATTGCTGATGAACAAATGTCTGCGCGAGAAGAAAGACTAATGGCTGTTGTGCAGGATCGTTTCCGGGACGAAAGCAGAGCACATGATCCGAAGTGGGGCGTTACAAAAATCAAAAATATTTTCGGTTTTGCGAAGTAAAGAATTAGAGTAGAGAGAAATTCGAATGGGGGAAGATGAAATGGATCAAGCGAAAGTGATGTTTTCCATAATCAGTCTCCTCGTTGCTGCAACATTCGCGGCTCTCTATATTTATATTTTCTCACTTCACACCGAGGTAAATGGGACGAAGATTAAGGAGAATGAGTATCAAGTATCTGCCGCTTCTTTCCCGGCAGAATATGAGCAAGTAGAAGAATTCGTTGCGGATTTTCATGCTTTTTACAATCGAACAACGGGCTACGGGATGATTGACCGTCCTATGGATTTAGAAGCACAGGAGCGTCAAGCCACTGCTTCCGTAGCCTATATTGATGTATTTTTAGACAACGGGGTAGCTCATGAAGACCTAAAAAAAGACTTAATGTCCATAAAGGAACTTTCTAGTCAAACCCTTACAACAACTGAGGTACGAGCACTACATCGGTACTTTCATGATCTCGACAAAGCTCTGAACAACTATGATCATGAGGATACGTTCGGAGTAACCGACACCTTTGGGGATGATTAAGATGAGGAGCTTCTCTGATTATGTATAAACAAAAGCGATATCATTCAGAGATGAGATATCGCTTTTGTGGCGTTAAGACAACGTTTCTATCAATATAAGAAGGGAGGCGATGTTTTGATTACTACCAAAGCAAAATTCGTTTTGCTTGGTCTAGCGACGATAGCGAGTCTTGCCATTACAATCTATGTCCTTTTTTCAATCAACGAACGCGCTCTCTCTGTTAGTAAGGAATGGATTGCCTCTCCCATAGAGAATCGACCAGATTATGGAGATGAGGAGATGGAACAAATTGCGTCAGCAATTTCGAATGATCTCACATATGACAATATAAATGCTTTTGTTGCTTCGACACATGCGTATTACAATCAAACGACTGGATTTGGTGAAATATCAAAGCTCAATCATACGGATCAAACTGATAAAGCGATTGAATTAGTGTCAGTCATTAATACTTATTCCAAAGAGGAAAATGACAAGCTCAATCAGGACCTACAGGACATTAAATTCATTGCCTTACACTATATTGAACATGGCACTACACGAGATGTTCAAAAACTTCATCGTTATTTCCATGACCTCGATATTGGATTAAATGGATATGGGGCATACGATAAGGTTTGGGGTGTTACAGCTGTCCTTGGTAATGGAGAGAAGACTCGCTAACGAGAAAAGGATCATTGCTGAAAGCAAGTCCTTTTTTTGTTTAGGTACGTAAATGAACGGAAGGAAAAATGTTGAGGTTTCTGATCTGTTTTGACAAAATAAAAGTGGATAGAGGAGGAAACTAAAGAATCTCTTCTGCGTGAACGAAAATGCAATAAGGAAGCAGGGGCAAATGACTTATGTACAAACTAGTGGTTGGAGATCGTAATTCCCAGGAGTTAATCGGAATGAAATGGTTAATCTCAAAGTATTCATTTCCTATTTCATCAGTGGAAACGGTTAATCAGTTGACAGAGGTTATGATGATTTTGGAAAAAGAATTACCTGATATCCTTTTCATTGAATTGGACATGATCCCTCGGGATAAATGGAATCTTATGAAAACGTTTATTGATCGTTATACTACAGAAGTGATTGCAGTAACAGCTGAGCCAACTTTTGAAAAAGCCACTGAAGCGATTGAAATCGGCGCCTTAGACTTGATCGTGAAACCGCTATCACCCTTAGAAATAAAAACCTCTTTACAGAAAGCCTTTCGGAATGTTGCGGATTTTAAAAGGAGAGAGAAAGGGGAAAAGTTACACGAAACACTATGGTATAACTCCTTGTTTATTGATGATCAATTGACCTATCGCGCTCCGGTTTACTTATTGAAAACGGAGGAAAGAATCTTCCTCAGTGAGTTACGCCAATTTATTGACCAGTTTAACTTTTCATCTACGCCACATGTTTTCTCAACAACGGATCGAATTGTCCTTGTTTTTGACCAACTGATACATGAACCTATTCATCAGGCGCAAAGGTTTTTGCGTGAATGGGAACAGATGAATGGAGGGTCTATTGTCATAGCAGTGCATCAAGGAATGACCGACCATTCCTTGCATCAAATTTATATGAAATTACAAAAGGTGATGGAAATATCTTTTTTTACTGGCTATCAACAAGTTCTTCATTCTAATCAAGACGAGGAGTGGCATGATATCGACCCATTTCTAACGTTAACAGAACAGCGTCATTGGGTTACTATGCTTGAGGAAAGTCGAATCGAAGAATTGAAAAAGTGGATGTACGAGCACTTTTATGGCATGGCATCTCCTTATCCAGAGCCGGGTCTTTTGCGAACGCGTTTAACGAGTATCCTTGCTCAAATCAGACGATTTATGATTCGTAAAGGAATGACCGATCAGCGAAGTGAAGCCTTATATAAAGAGGTATTTGAATCGATTTTATATAGTCCTATTCTTTATCGCATCGTTCAAGATTTAATCCTATTTCTTACGAATCTTCTACATGATTCAGTTGACGCTCGTCCTACTTTAAAAAGAAATGTCATCGAAGAAACCTTAACATACATTGATGATCATTATCATGATTCCGCTCTTACCTTGAATGAAGTAGCGGATCATGTGCTTCGTAATCCAGCTTACTTAAGTCACACATTAACTCAAAATTATGGTCAATCGTTTCGTGAAATACTAAATACGACACGTATCTACAAAGCAAAAGAGCTTCTCATCTCAACAAAAGAATCCGTTCAGTCCATTGCAAGTCATGTAGGTTTCAAGAGCCCGAATTACTTTAGCCGGGTTTTTAAAGAATTCACTGGCAAAACACCTGGCGAATATCGAAAAGTGGGCAAGTGAATATGAAGAATGGGTGAGGATACCTTGTTGTATCCTCACCCATTCCATTTAGCGCTTATTATTTTTTATTTACGGAAGCGTCGTAAATAGAGTCCACTGCGCTCTGTAGAGCATCGTTAAATTCTTGTTCAGACTGATTCGCATTTAAATCAGCAGCAAGTGCTCTAGAGAAGCTGGCAATAAGACCATCGTTTTCTTTTAACTTTTCGTTCGCTTCATCACGTGAATATCCTCCAGATAGCGCAACAACACGTAACACACGAGGATGCTCAATTAATTGTTTATACGCATTCGCTCTTGTAGGAATTGAAAGTTTAAGCATCACATTTTGATCGTCTGACAAATCATTAAGCTGTTTTAGGATTTCTTCACGTAAAATTTCTTCTGATTTCTCTTTGTCTTCACTGTGGATGTTTACTTCTGGTTCAATAATTGGCATTAGGTCAGCGGCAAGAATTCGCTTTCCGATGTCAAACTGCTGTTCAACAACTGCCTTGATACTGCTTTCGTTTGGTTCATGAATCACAGAGCGCATTTTCGTACCGAAAATTTTACGTTCACTTGCGCGACCAAGCGTTTCATCTAAATCATGAATTGGTTTCATAAGCTGAACGCCATTTTCTTGTTCGGCTAGTCCTTTGTCTACTTTTAGGAAAGGGACAATCCCCTTATCTGCAAGATAGTCAGCTGTATACTTGCCTTCGATTTCACGATCCATCGTTTGTTCAAATAGGATAGCGCCAAGAATTTTCTCTCCACTGAAAGCAGGTGATGTAATGATTCTTGTTCGCATCTGATGAACACGATCAAACATTTCGTCTTCATTAGAGTAGGAATCTTCAGGAACACCGTATTCTGCTAAGGCCTTAGGTGTACTTCCACCACTCTGATCAAGCGCTGCAATAAATCCTGTTCCATTCTTGATTTTGTCGAATTGATTGTTGTTCATGTTTTTCCACTCCTTTTAATTCTAAACTTCATCATGCAACCATCTATACTCTTCCCATTATTCCATCATAATTAACACCAAATTTTCTATGGATTTATCAAGGATTGCTGTTTAAGAAAATCATCGCAATTTAATCAGGTCATGAGCTTACATAGAGTATGATTTTTCCTTTAAAGATCACTCATTGATATTACCCACGATTCGCTATCTTAAATCATAAGAGATAAATAGTTTAATTGACTTTTCTAAAAAAAATACTATAAATTATTTGTTGTTTATCGAAATGGTCTTCTTGTTTATAAAGTATTTCCTATTAATCAAAATCTGGTTATCTATATCACTTCTGCATCAGGTGCTACGCTTTTATTAGGAAATGATTCTGAAAGGGTGACGAAGATGGCGGATACAAAAGCAACCAAAGTAGAGCAGTATCGAGGCACAGTTCTCCACACAAAAGGATGGATTCAGGAAGCTGCTTTACGAATGCTCAATAATAATTTGCATCCTGACGTCGCTGAGAATCCAGAGGATCTCGTAGTCTACGGTGGAATCGGGAAAGCGGCGAGGAATTGGGAGTGCTATGAAGCGATTGTTCGTTCACTTAAGGAACTAGAGGATGATGAAACACTTTTGATCCAATCTGGCAAGCCAGTAGCTGTTTTTAAGACTCACAAGGATGCGCCTAAAGTACTGATCGCTAATTCAAATTTGGTGCCTGCCTGGGCAAATTGGGACCACTTTCATGAACTCGACCGTAAAGGGTTGATGATGTATGGACAAATGACAGCTGGGAGCTGGATTTACATTGGCAGTCAAGGGATTGTACAGGGAACGTATGAGACATTTGCTGAATGTGGGAAGCAGCATTTTAATGGTAGTTTAAGCAATACCATTACGTTAACAGCAGGCTTAGGCGGAATGGGCGGGGCGCAACCACTTGCCGTCACTCTTAACGGAGGCGTTTGTATTGCAATCGAAATGGATGCTAAACGGATTCAACGTCGAATCGATACAAAGTATCTTGATACGTCAACTGCTAGTCTTGAGCATGCAATTGAGTTGGCAAAGAAAGCTCGAAATAAAGGAGAAGCTCTTTCCATTGGTTTACTAGGGAATGCGGCAGAAATTTTACCTAAAATGATCGATCATCAGTTTATCCCTGACATTTTAACGGATCAAACTTCTGCTCATGACCCTTTAAACGGCTATTATCCTATAAACCTAGAAATAAGAGCTGCAGAGAAACTCCGAAAAGAGAGTCCAGATCAGTATAGTAAATTAGCAAAACGAAGTATCGCCTTGCACGTTCAGGCCATGCTTGAGATGCAGAAGCATGGATCTGTAACATTCGATTACGGAAATAACATTCGCCAGGTTGCGAAAGACGAAGGCGTTGAACACGCATTTGATTTCCCGGGATTTGTACCGGCTTATATCCGACCGCAGTTTTGCGAAGGGAAGGGCCCTTTTCGTTGGGTAGCCTTATCTGGAGACCCAAAAGATATTTATAAAACAGATGAAGTGATATTAAATGAGTTTAGTGACAACGAACACCTATGTCATTGGATTCGTATGGCGCGAGAGAAAATTCGTTTTCAAGGACTTCCTTCTCGAATTTGTTGGCTTGGGTACGGAGAACGTGCGAAATTTGGGAAAATCATTAATAACATGGTCGCAAAAGGTGAATTAAGTGCTCCGATTGTGATCGGGCGTGATCATCTTGACTCTGGCTCCGTCGCTTCACCGAATCGAGAGACCGAAGCAATGAAAGATGGAAGTGATGCAGTTGCTGACTGGCCGATTTTAAATGCGATGATTAATAGTGTTGGTGGGGCAAGTTGGGTTAGCGTTCACCATGGCGGTGGTGTTGGTATGGGCTATTCGCTCCACGCAGGTATGGTTATTGTCGCAGACGGGACGAAAGAGGCGGAGCAGCGAATTGAACGTGTTTTAACAACAGATCCTGGAATGGGTGTTGTTCGTCATGTTGACGCAGGCTATGATTTAGCGAAGAAAACGGCAGAGGAGAAAGGCATTCATGTTCCGATGCTACGAAAGAAATAGGAGGTAGAGCGATATGACTGCAAGACTATTAATAAAAAATGCTGCACAGCTGATCACAATGTCAGGATACTCGGACCGTCCAGCATTAAAAAAGAAAATGTCGAAAATAGGACTAATTGAAAATGGCGCTGTCTATATAGAAGATGGAATCATTGTTGAAGTTGGATCATCGAACGAAATGGTAGCAAAATACAAAGATTCAGTGGCCCTTACAGAGCAAATTGATGCCGCGGGGAAAGTGGTAACTCCAGGGTTAATCGATCCCCATACGCACCTTGTTCATGCTGGTACGAGAGAAAATGAATACGCGATGCGGTTACAAGGGAAGACATATATGGAAATTATGGAAGCTGGTGGCGGCATTCATGCCACTACGCGTGCGACACAAAAAGCAAGTTATGAAGAATTGTTCGAACAGTCGAGAAAACGTCTGAACCAATTTTTATTGCACGGTGTGACAACAGTAGAAGCGAAAAGCGGTTACGGTCTCACGTTAGAACATGAAATAAAACAATTAGAAGTTGCGAAACAACTCCATGAATCTCATCCTATTGATGTCATTTCCACGTTTATGGGCGCTCATGCCATTCCTATATCAGAAAAGAGAAACCCCGAAACGTTTGTATCGAAAGTGATTTCTGAAATGATTCCAGAAGTAGCCAAGCGGAAGCTCGCCACATTTAATGACGTTTTTTGTGAACGGGGTGTTTTCACACCAGATCAATCAAAGCGCATACTAGAAGCTGGTAAAGAATACGGACTCATTCCTAAAATTCACGCGGATGAGATTGAACCTTATGCAGGAGCGGAGCTGGCAGCGGAAGTAGGCGCAATTTCGGCAGATCATCTTCTTAGAGCATCAGATCAGGGGATACAAGATATGGCCGATGCAGGTGTAATGGGTGTTTTACTTCCAGGAACGGCATTTTTCCTAATGGCTGATTTTGCTCAAAGTAGAAAGATGATAGATGCTGGAGTAGGTGTTGCACTATCTACGGATGCAAATCCTGGTTCTTCTCCTACACTCTCTCTTCCATTTATCATGAATCTTGGCTGCTTGAAAATGGGGATGACGCCTGAAGAGGTAGTAACTGCGACAACGATTAATGCTGCTCATGCAATTGGCTGTGCGGATGTTACAGGAAGTCTTGAAGCTGGAAAAAAAGCAGATATCACAATCTTTGATGTACCGAATTACCTTACTCTTTCCTATCAATATGGAATGAATCATGTCGATACTGTGATTAAAGGAGGCGTAACGCTGGTCGTAGGAGGCCACCTTTTATGAGGGGATATCCATACCCAATGTTAAATCGTCCAACCATGGTTTGGTCAAAGCAAACGGATGAACAATTTGATCTTACGGTGAATGAATGGATTGAAACAATAGGTGAATCAACGCCAAATTGGGAAGACTACGACATTACCATTCTCGGTGTTCCCTTATCAAAGTCTTCGATTAGTACATCCGCAGCAAGTGAGAATCCTGATGCGATGCGAAGAGCATGGCGTTCCTTTCGTACGTATAATCTAGATGAAGATATTGATCTAGCTCGTTTAAAAACGATTGATCTTGGTGATGTCAAACAGCATGCGACAGATATACGGTATACGCATGACCAAATTCAACAGGCCATGGTAGCGATGAGAAAACAGCACCCCCATACAATACCTTTAACGATGGGCGGGGATCACTCGATAACGGCTATGTTGATTAAAGGCTGGAAGCTGGTGCATCAAACTGAGACGATCGGCATTTTGCAATTAGATACACATTTTGATTTGCGAGACTTAGCAGATTTTGGCCCCGCAAATGGAACGCCCATAAGGCAGGTAATAGAAAGCCATACAGTTGAAGGAAAGCATGTGCATAATATCGGACTTCACGGTTTTTTTAATAGTTTAGATTTAAAAAACTACGCTGATGAACATGGCGTTCACTACACGACGATGAAAACAGTAAGGAAAAAGGGCATCCATCATGTCGTTCAAGATGCCTTAGCTCAACTTGAAAAAACCGTTGACACGATTTACTTAACGGTCGACATGGATGTCCTTGATATTTCTTGTAATCCAGCTGCGCCCGCAGCAACTCCTGGTGGAATGAGAACGGATGAGTTGTTTGAAGCTGTCCAGTTAGCGGGAGAGCATTCGAAAGTAAAGGCAATGGACATCGTTTGCCTTGATCCTAGAAAAGATGTCGGTGAGATCGGGGTGAAAAGTGCTGTTCATACAATGCTTTCCTTTTTAACGGGAGTTTGTAAACGAAAGATTATAGGAAGGGAACGTCTTGACCACTAAGGTTGATAGCGCTTACAATAAAGAGAGTTACTAGTAACTAGTAGAAACGTGGACAGGTGAGAGAAATGACACAAAAGATATTGATTGGTAAATTAGCGATGCTCGTAGCGTCCTTAACTCCTGAAGAGCTAGAACCATTTTCTCATCAGCTGAAAGATGTGGATTATTGTCAGGGAAAGTCTGGATCAATGAGTATGCAGAAAGTCATTTCAGCTGTTGAAACATCTGCTAAAAGGAATAAGATTATTTCAGAAGAGCTTTATCGAGAGACACATGCCTTATATCATGCCATATTAGAGGCATTAGAAGGGGTTATGCGTGGCCAGATAGGTGCAGGAGACATGATGCGAACCGTGGGCTTACGTTTTGCGATTGTCCGTGGCTCACCTTATGAGCATTATGATGAAGGAGAATGGATTGCTGTTGCTTTTTATGGAACAATTGGCGCTCCAGTAAAAGGACTTGAACATGAAACGTTTGGTCTTGGAATTAATCATATAGGATAAATGCTGCCTAAAGTAATGAGTGATGAGGAGGCGGCAATGGAACAGTATGTTCTATTGCCGCCTCTTTTTGTTTTAAGACGATCAATTTGAATGAGAGAAGGCGATATATATGGTTCATTTAAATGGCTCTACGTTAACTTTAATGGAAATGAAACGTGTCATTTACGAAGGAGAAGAAATTGCGATTGATCCGCTAAGTATGGAAAAGGTTATGAAAAGCAGGTTAGCAGTTGAGAAGATCGTGGCAAGTGGGGAGACTGTGTATGGTATTAATACAGGTTTCGGTAAATTCAGCGACGTTCGGATTCAAGATAAAGATGTCGATACTCTTCAACTTCACCTTATACGTTCTCATGCCTGTGGGGTAGGGGAATACTTTCCAGAACCAGTCAGTAAAGCCATGGTCGTATTACGACTTAATGCGTTAATAAAAGGGTATTCCGGCGTTCGCCCATGTGTTGTCGAACGTCTTTGTGATCTAGCAAATGAAGAAATAATTCCTGTAATTCCAAGTCAAGGCTCTCTTGGAGCCTCCGGGGATCTAGCGCCGCTCTCTCACCTTGCGTTAGTTCTTGTAGGAGAAGGAAAAGTTCATTACCAGGGGAGAATTGTACCAACAAAAGGGGTTTACGATGAACGAGGTATTTCCCCACTCACCTTAAAGGCAAAAGAAGGTCTTGCCCTTATTAATGGGACACAAGCGATGACGGCGATGGGAGTGATCAACTATATTGAAGCAGAGCGTTTAATGGATCAGTGTGATTGGATCGGAGCGATGACATTTGAAGCACTGGAAGGAATTATTGACGCCTTTCATCCAGCGATACATGAAGCACGAGGATACCCTGAGCAAATGGAGGTTGCCAAACGAATAAGAAAGTTAACGAGTGATAGTAAACTCGTGACACATCAAGGAGATAAACGCGTGCAGGACGCTTACTCCCTCCGATGCATGCCACAAGTTCACGGGGCTTCAAGACAAAGTCTAGCTTATATAAAAGAAAAGCTTGAGATTGAAATGAATGCTGCTACAGATAATCCTCTTATTTTAGAAAACGGCAAAACGGTCGTCTCTGGTGGGAATTTTCACGGTCAACCTATTGCCATTGCGATGGACTTTCTCAAAATCGCTGTAGCCGAAATGGCTAATATATCAGAACGGAGAGTGGAACGGCTCGTTAATCCTCAGTTAAATGATTTACCGGCATTTTTAAGCCCGGATCCTGGTCTCCAGTCTGGTGGTATGATTATGCAATATGCGGCTGCATCACTCGTATCAGAGAACAAAACGCTTGCCCATCCAGCAAGTGTGGATAGTATTCCTTCATCCGCGAATCAGGAAGATCACGTTAGTATGGGAACAATTGGTGCTCGTCATGCTTATCAAATCATCCTAAATACCCAAACAGTTGCCGCGATTGAAATGATATGTGCGATGCAAGCATTAGAAATCCGGGGCATCACTTTAGCCTCTACATCTGCGCAGAAGTTATATGAGAAAGGACGAACTATCGTATCCTCGATTGAGGAAGATCGCGTCTTTTCAGATGATATTGAAGCTCTTTCAACGTGGTTACGTGCAGATCAATTTCAATGGAATATTCACGGTCAATTTATACTGGGTTAATACGTTTGGGGAAGGAAAAAGGACAATTCCTGTAAAAAAGGGATTGTCCTTTCTGTTTAGCGATTAATCTTCGTAAAACTCGTGATCCGTTTCAAAAAGAACATCTTCCTGACATGATACACAATCGTTAAAGCAACGTGTAAAGTCTAAAGGAAATAAACGGCGACAAACGTTGGAGCAATAGCGAGAGCAGCTAGGAGCAGTTTCGCGACCGGCAGTGTCATTATCTCTACAGCCACAACGACCTCTTGCTTCACCTTCAGTACGGTTTCGCTTAATGTTAGCTCTTCGGTTATTAGCACTTCGACGACTTCCCATATTACCACCTCCTATCTATCAATACTTTATGTAGAAGGTATCGGACATGCTTATCCATTCGCCTAGTTAAAACTATCAATTCATTATTTTTTTGATAAACATTCAGAAAATAAGGTTAACTCCCTTGTTTTTATACAAATGTATGTAAAAATAGGTATTAATATCCTTTGATAGATTGAGAGAGGAACAGCATTAAACGCTTTCGGTCACACAGGTGGAATTAGAAGTAAGGAGCTGTCGTATTCAATGCCTTCAACAAAAACCTTAGTTATTTCAATTTCTTCCATGGTAATCCTTATCCTTGGACTTACGTACTGGTTTATTTCAGATTTGGATTGGAGTTTAAAAGAAAATACGCAAGAAGCTGAAGCGATAAGTAATGAAGAGGGTTCATCTGTTGATCCAGAGCGTTACGTGGATGAAGGTGAAGAATCCATAACGGCAGATGGTATACCAAGTGAAAGTAAATTTCAGGATTATATGCATGGAATGACCCATCAAAAAGTTATTGCTGAAGATAAGTGGGGAATCTATCAAATTTCTGAGGAGCGGATTGACAATATGCTCGAGGTGCTAGATCAAGTAAAAGGAACGCCAGAAGAGTATAAGTACCAGGATTTTTATACGGAAGCTTTAACAGAATGGGACAAAGGAAACTTTAACAATGCCGTGGACGTCCATAACTACATATGGAATTTAAATGGTGGAACGGTTGGAAAAGCGAAAAGGTTAATGACAACAGAAGAAGAACAAGCCTATATTGATAAAACTTACGATAAGCGGTGATTCCGCTTATTTTTGTGTTTAGGATTATACCCTACAATTTGGTACACTGAAAAAAGACTAATACCGAGAAATGGAGGGTGACAAAGTGAACAATATCAATCAACCACACGAAAATAAGTTAATTCATGAAAAATCGCCCTATTTGCTCCAGCACGCACACAATCCAGTCGACTGGTATCCGTGGGGAGAAGAAGCGTTTGAGAAAGCGAAACGAGAAAACAAGCCTGTACTTGTTTCGATTGGGTATTCGACTTGTCATTGGTGTCATGTAATGGAAAGAGAAAGCTTTGAGGATGAGGAAACGGCAAGGCTTCTAAATGATCGCTTTGTAGCGATAAAGGTCGATCGGGAAGAACGTCCTGATATAGATTCCATTTACATGAAGGTGTGTCAGGGATTGACTGGTCAGGGGGGATGGCCGCTGAATGTTTTTGTTACGCCTGATCAAAAACCATTTTATGCGGGGACTTATTTTCCGAAAGAAAGCAGATACAATCTACCCGGTTTTAAAGATGCGATCATGCAGCTTTATCAGCAATACAAGGAAAATCCTGAGCGGATTGCAGGAATTGGCGATAAAATAACCGCGTCTTTGCAAGAACGAATGAATGCGGAAGGTGGAGAACTAACAGAAGAGCCGTTACATAAAGCATTTGGTCAAATGCAAAATTCCTTTGATACAATATTTGGTGGTTTCGGTCAGTCCCCGAAATTTCCATCCCCTCATATGCTCATGTATTTGCTACGGTATTATCGCCACTATAATCAAGATCTAGCCTTGACGATGGTGACGAGAACGCTTGATGCTATGGCAAATGGTGGCATTTATGACCACGTAGGGTTTGGTTTTGCGAGGTATGCTGTCGATCAGGAATGGCTTGTGCCCCATTTCGAAAAAATGCTGTATGATAACGCCATGCTTGCGCTTACCTATACCGAAGCATTTCAAGTTACTGGGAACGAACGCTACAAACGAGTTGCTTGTGAGATACTCGAATATGTACAACGTGATATGACAGGAAATGATGGAGGGTTTTATTCCGCAGAAGATGCTGATTCTGAAGGGGAAGAAGGCAAGTTTTATGTGTGGACAAAAGAAGAAGTTCACACAATCTTAGGTGAAGAACTTGGCTCTCTGTACGCTGAAGTGTATGACATTACAGCGAGTGGAAATTTCGAAGGGAAAAACATCCCTAACTTAATCAAAACAGATCTTTCAAAGATTGCTAAATCATTCAACCTGACAGAAGAAGACATCCAAACTCAACTGGAGACAGCAAGAAAGAAACTTTATGTCGAGAGAGAAAAACGCGTTCATCCCTATAAAGATGATAAAATTTTAACGAGTTGGAACATGTTAATGATTGCGGCATTTGCGAAAGCGGGAACGGCGTTTCAACAAATTGAATACACTCAATTAGCTGAAAAGTCGTATCGGTTTATTGAAGAAAACATGGTGGTCGATGGACGTTTAATGGCTCGTTATCGCGATGGAGAAGTGAAATTTAAAGCGTATCATGACGATTATGCATATGGACTCTGGGCGTTAAATGAATTGTATGAAGCAACGTATGACTCCCAATATCTTGTTAAAGCAAAAATAATCTCTGATGATATGCACGAATTGTTTTGGGATGAGAGTTCTGGAGGATTCTACTTATATGGCCATGATGCTGATCGATTGATCGCAAGACCGAAAGATGTTCACGATGGCGCTCTCCCATCTGGAAACAGCGTTGCTGTTCTTCAGTTGCTCCGTTTATCGAAGTTAACAGGCGAAATGAAATACGATGAGTGGGCTAATCGGATGTTTACCGCTTTTTCAGGTGATGTCTCATCGTATTCAAGTGGTCATGCTTATTTCTTAATGAGTAAGCTCTATGCACGATCTTCTTCTAAAGAAGTGGTTATCGTCGGTTCAAACCAAGATCGCAATAAAGAAAGATTGATACAGTTTCTACAGCAAAACTTTTTACCTGAACTAACCGTAGTGAGCGTCGAAGATCCGACGGAACTAACCGAAGCAGCACCATTTGCTGCTAACTTTGAGAAGACAAGCGAAACGACCATATACATTTGTGAGAATTTCAGCTGTTCGCTTCCTGAGAGGGACGTGGATAAAGTTATGAAAGAATTAGAAAAATAAACGAAAAAGCTACCGGGCTAAACCTGGTAGCTTTTTGTCGATAAAGAGGTTAGGTCATGAGCACGATTACAGCAAAGCTTATTGAGATCGAAAAAAAGAATAAAATTACGATTTTATTTGCATGTGAAGCGGGGAGTCGCGCTTTCGGTTATGAGAATAAGAACAGTGATCATGATATACGGTTTATTTACACGCACGATCTAGACTGGTATTTAACGGTATTTCCTCAGACGGATGTTTTGGAAGTTAACAGCGGGAAAGTTGAATTCCATGGATGGGATATAAAAAAGGCACTCTATTTAATAGGTAAATCGAATCCTTCCATTCTGGAGTGGTTCATTTCACCGACTATTTACAAGGAAACGGAAGAAGTGAAAATGCTTAGGGAATTAAGCACGGATTGTTTTTCGGTAAAACCATTATTGTTTCATTATATTAATATGGGAATAACAAATTTAAAAGCACAGGAAGAACGATCCGACCAAAAAGGGATGCTTTATGTTTTAAAATCGATTCTTTTTGGAAGGTGGATCTTGGAGAATGAAAGCCTTCCTCGGTCAACTCTCCCTCAACTTCTCCAAGATTCATCGCTTAATGATCATATAAAAATACAGGGAAAGGCTTTATTCAGAAGAGAAACGCTTAGTAATCCAGAGCACTTAATAGTCAATCTTGAAGAAGAGTTAAATCTATTAGAGAAAAAAGCTCGGCTCTTAAAAGAAAGGCGTGTAATGGATCAAAATAGGATTGATTGTGTATTTCGATCGATCGTTAGAAGGTAATGGAAAGGGAACTTACCAATCAAAACGGTATCCATTCGAACGCGTATTCGCTACAATAGACATAGAATAATTTTTGAGGTGATCGGATGGAAAGAAAAAAGAAACTGCCAGAGCTTCTGGAGATGTTTCAGCAGGAGGAAAAGTATCGGTCTAATATCGTAACCTGGAAAACGATTGAACCGAAGGAAGCGAAAACAGCGCCTTTTCCACAAGGGCTTCAGCCAGAGCTTCAGAAAGCTCTTGAAGAAAGAGGTGTGGAACAATTATACACGCATCAGGCAACAGCCTATGATGAGGCATCAAAAGGAAACAGCTTCGTAGCTGTTACACCGACCGCTTCAGGAAAAACATTGTGCTATAATTTGCCTGTTTTAGATACGATATTGAAAGATTCTTCAAGTCGGGCTCTTTATTTGTTTCCAACAAAAGCCCTTGCGCAGGATCAAAAGAGTGAGATCAATGAATTAATTGATGAGATGGAAGTTGATTTAAAAGGGTATACGTACGATGGAGATACGTCTCCAACGATTAGACAAATCGTTCGTAAAGCAGGACACATTGTTATGACGAATCCAGACATGTTGCATTCTGCTATTCTTCCTCACCATACAAAGTGGGTTTCACTATTTGAAAATCTTAAAGTGATAGTGATTGATGAGCTTCATACGTATCGTGGTGTATTTGGAAGCCATGTTGCGAACGTGATTCGAAGATTGAAGCGCATTTGCCAATTTTATGGAAGTAACCCTATTTTTATTTGTACATCAGCAACGATTGCGAATCCGAAAGAGCTTGCCGAAGAGCTAACCGGAGAACAAATTACATTGATTAATAACAATGGCGCGCCTACCGGCCGGAAACACTTTGTTCTTTATAATCCCCCCGTTGTCAATCAGGCGCTTAATATCAGGCGTTCCGCTACGCTTGAAGCAAGAAATTTAGCAGCAGAATTGTTGAAAAATAACATTCAAACAATCGTTTTTGCACGGAGTCGTGTTCGTGTTGAGATTCTCCTCACCTACTTGCAGCAGTTGGAACAGCGAGAATTAGGGCCACGCTCCATTATGGGGTATCGTGGAGGTTATTTACCTAAACAAAGACGAGAGATTGAAAGCGGTCTTCGTAATGGAGATATAAAAGGTGTTGTTAGTACGAATGCGCTCGAGCTCGGTGTTGACATTGGTCAACTTCAGGCGTGTGTTTTAACAGGGTATCCAGGCACCATTGCAAGCACCTGGCAGCAAGCCGGGCGTGCAGGTCGTCGTCAGGATGAATCTGTTGTGTTTGTTGTTGCGAGCTCAAGTCCACTTGATCAATATATGATCACTCATCCGGATTACTTTTTTGAACGAAACCCGGAAGAAGCTCGAGTAAACCCTAATAATTTAATTATTCTTGTTGATCACGTAAAATGTGCCGCATATGAGCTTCCTTTTCAACAAGGAGATACGTTTGGTGGAGAAAACATTGAAGACGTGTTGGAGTTTTTAACGGATGAACAACTCCTTCACCATCGGGCAAATCGGTGGTTTTGGATGAACGATGCCTTCCCAGCTCACAACGTAAGTCTTCGCTCTGCGTCTCAGGAAAATGTTGTGATTATTGATCAAACGACAGCTTCGAATGTAAAAGTGATTGGAGAAATGGATCGGTTTAGTGCCATGACATTGCTTCATGAAGAAGCGATTTATCTTCATCAGGGTGTGCAATATCAAGTGGAACTGCTCGACTATGATGAAAAAAAGGCGTGGGTCCGAGAAGTGGATGTCGATTACTATACGGATGCTAATCTTGCTGTGCAGTTGAAAGTATTGGAAGAAGACAAGCATGAACCACTGCCACATACAACAGCTACTTATGGAGAAGTGATGGTCAACGCAATGGCAACGATATTTAAGAAGATCAAATTTGAGACGCATGAAAATATCGGATCTGGTCCGATTCATCTTCCTGAAGAAGAGCTCCATACGAACGCATGCTGGTTTGATTTCCCGGAAAGCTTTGTCCAAACAATGGGAGAGAATCGGTTGGAGGAAGGCTTACTCGGTCTTGGGAATGTCCTTCGGAACGTTGCTCCTCTCTTCGTCATGTGCGATGTGTCTGACCTACATGTGACACCTCAAATTAAAGCTGTTCATTCAAACAAGCCGACCGTATTTTTCTATGATCGTTACCCAGGAGGAATCGGATTATCGGAAAGAGTCTATAAAGAACTTGGTTTTATTTTAAAGGAAGCGGAATCGATTGTCGTGAATTGTGAATGTGAAAGTGGCTGCCCATCCTGTGTAGGAGTATCAGGTGAAACGGGCGAAAATAGTAAGCAAACCGCCATCTATTTACTTGAATATTTAAGAGGTGAACATTCTCATGTCACTGAAAGCTAAATTAAATCGAATGAAAAAGCATATGAACCTGAGCGAAGCGGATGACGTTGAAGCGAAAGTGGAGCAGCCTACTGTCGATGTTCCTCACCTTCAAAAATGGAAAGAGCTTCATGCGCATCCCTATTTTCTGGACGGAGACTATGCACTTGTTAGAAAAAAGCACTATCCCACTAACTATCAACATGGTCGTTATGTGTTTCAGGAGCTTGAAAACGTCGTGGAGCGGTGGAATAATCGCCACCGGGTACATCCGCTTTCATCTAAGCATCTTACCCCTTCTGATTTACTGTTTTTTGATACAGAAACGACAGGTCTTGGTGGTGGCGTTGGCAATACGATCTTTTTACTCGGCTATAGCCAGTATACAGAAAATGGAATATCCGTTAATCAGTATTTTCTGCCTGGTCCAGGTGCGGAGGTGCCGATGTACAAGGCTTTTCTTGATGATGTGAACGAAATGAAGAACCTTGTAACGTACAATGGCAAAGCATTTGATTGGCCGCAGGTGAAAACGCGTCACACGTTAATACGCGAGCAAGTACCGAAGTTACCTCAATTTGGCCACTTTGATCTTTTGCACGGGGCAAGACGTTTTTGGAAAAATGAAATGGAATCTGTTAGACTCGCGAATGTAGAAGAACAGCAGTTAGGTTTTGAACGAAAGGAAGACATTCCAGGCTATTTAGCTCCAATGCTTTATTTCGAATTCGTGAAGGATCCTGATCCAGAACTCATTGAAGGTGTATTGAAGCATAACGAGGAAGATATTTTGTCGTTAATTACGCTTTATATTCGAATGTCTCACCTATTGCTCGACATGGAAGGGAAGTCGTTAACCGCCGGAGAGCAGTATCAATCTGCTCGTTGGTGGGAAGCGGTAGGCGAAGAAGAGCATGCAGCGTTGCTTTATGAAAAAACAACTGGCCGGCACGAGAAAGAAGCGAAAAAAGCCCTTGCGCGTATCTACAAAAAGCAAGGTCAGATTCATAAATCGATTGAGATCTGGCTTTCTTTATCACAGGAAACGAATGATGAAGAATGTGATATTGAACTGGCGAAATATTACGAGCATAAAGTGAAAGACTATGAAAAAGCATTACATTATTCTTTATCCGCCTATCAAAAATGGAAAGAAAAGAAGAGGATACTAAAAGACAAAGAAGAGAATGAGCGATTGTTGTATATGAAGAGAATTGAACGGCTTGAGCAAAAGGAAGCCCGTTAACGATTGGAGGTTGTTATGCAGGATTTCTATGATGTACTTAAGAAAAAGGAACCTTTCCATTCACTGAGCGATGAAGAGATTGAGAATTTAATGGCATCTGCCAAGTTCTCTACTTATCAGAAAGGTGAATTTTTGTATCATGAAGATGAAGATGCCAATACTCTTTATCTCCTGGTTACTGGTATTGCAAAAAACATCGTTCATAAAGCAAATGGTCAGCAGGCTACGATGCGATTCTACTACCCGGGCGACCTGGTAGGGTTAATGATTATGTTAACGGATGAATCGATGACATTTTCAGTTCAAGCTAATGAAGATTGTCAGGTCATTCAAATCAAAAAAGAAGTAATGTTAAAGATAATGACGGAAAATCCTGCTTTTTCGCATAATGTTCTTGATACAATTGGGGAACGGATGCGTAGTCTGTATGATGAAATTAAGCAGGAGCGTGATCGCGAATCAGATGGAGAAAACATCGCTCTTTATCGAACGAGAGTCAGTGCCATTATGGATTCCAAGGTAACAATTCCTCCTACTTATACGGTACTAGAAACAGCGGATTTGTTTCGAACGAAAAATTATGATGGTGTAATCGTGAGTGAAGACCGTGAGAGTGTATTAGGAACGGTCACTCCTCTTGAAATTATCAATGCTCTGACGATGGGACAATTTCAAGATCCTATTCATAAATGGATGTATCAAAAACCAAATCTCGTTGAAGAAGATACCTTTAGTTATGAAGCCCTTGCTTATTTGAAATTTCATAAGGTATCACTACTACCGGTAGTGAAGCGAGATCGAATCGTGGGGATGGTGTCTGCGAAATCTTTCCTCGGTATTCAAGAGTCAGCCTATCTTGATTTATCTTATCGTCTTTCAAGAGCAAAAGAACTTGATGAAATAATGAATCTTTCTCCTCCTATTCATGAAGAGTTTCGTGCCTTTATTCAAGAATTACTCGATGCCAATACATTGGGATATGAGATATGTGAAATGATGTCCAATTATAATGATGAAATGCACCGTCGCATTATTTTACTGGCTGAAAAGGAAATGATAAGAGAAGGATACGGAAGAGCACCTGTGAACTACTGTTTTATTGTGATGGGAAGTGAAGGAAGAAAAGAACAGGCTTTCAGCACAGATCAGGATAACGGTCTAATTATTGATGATTATGAACATCTTGAACATAAAACAGAAATCGAAACGTTTTTTAAAGTGTTTGCAGAGAAAATCAATGCCATGCTTACAACATGCGGTTTGCCAGAATGTGATGGCGGAATTATGGCCAAAAATGAGAAGTGGAGACGGTCTCTCTCAAATTGGCAAACAGAAGTGAATCGGTGGATTACGGAAACAGATGCTGAAGAAATCCGTAACTTTACGATCTTTATGGACTTTCGCCCAGTGTATGGTGACTTTGATTTGGCACGAGCACTCAGAAGTCGTATAACAGAACGAATTCGAAAAGCACATACGCTGCAAATGCTGTTAATGAAAGATACAATTCGATTTCGTGTTCCGCTTAATCCTCTTGGGAAATTACAGCTTCGAGGAAAAGAAAAAACGCTTGATCTTAAGAAAGCAGCCATTATGCAAATTGTGAACGGGATCCGAATCTTTGCAATGAAATATGGTGTAGAGGAAGTAAATACGATTAAACGATTACACGAATTAAAGAAGAAAGAAATTTTTCACCATCGTGATGTCATTAATATTGAAACATCGCTTCATTATTTGTATACCTTTCGAGTAAGACAAAATTTGTATCAATTGGAGAAGGGGTCTGAGATTTCTAATTTAGTGAGACCGATCGAATGGGAGAAAGAAGAGAGAAGGAAAATGAGGGAAGCGTTACTAGTTGCGAAAAGAATGCAGCAAGTAAGTGAATTGAGCTTCCGTAGGAATCGGAGTATTTAAAAATGTCGTCCATAGGTTTTAAATTATTGCGTTATTATCTTTTTGATCGGGTAAAATGGCAAAAAAAAATAAGAGCAGACAAATCATTACCGGTATATGACCGGTTACATGATTCATTATTATTATATCAAGAATCAAGTAGTCGCTATTTTACGGTGTTTGATCTTGAAACGACAGGCTTCTATCCCGCAATAGGAGATGAAGTGATTTCAATTGGTGCAGTAAAAGTTGATCTTATTGAAGGTCGTATTCTGGATGAGTCTTTTTATCGAATCGTACGTCCTATTAAAAAAGTCCCGCGGTTTGTTAGGCAATTAACTGGCTTATCAATTGAAGAAATTCGTGCAGGGTGGACGTTTATTGAAGCTTTTGAGGAGTTTTTATCCTTTAGTAAGGGAACAACGCTTGTTGCTCATCCTGTTAAATTTGACGTTTATTTTCTACAAAACCTTATCCAAAGATGGGGATTACCAGACTACTTGCCGCCTTATTTAGATTCTGAAGGACTAGCTAAGGAATTATTTCCACGAAGTAATCCTCAGCTTGACTCGTTAATAAGGAAACTTAATATTGATCGTCATGAACGCCATCATGCTCTAAATGACGCCAAAATGACTGCTGAACTTTTATTAGTAATGTTTCACAAATTGGACATGAACGACGGTCATGATGAGGAAATAAGACAGCGAATTGCGAGGGAAAATCTCGTATTTGGTAGGAAATAGCTTTATTTCTTTTCATTATTCCCCGGGCAAGCGCATAAAGGGCATTCTTTCGACGATTTCTTTTAGGAAACTTGTTGAAACACCGTTTACAATTGTCGTCTCTTGTTGTAACTTTGAGTAGTATATTGAAGTTTCTGAGTTTTTTTAGAAATAGTTCAGATTGAATGTAATGGAGAGATGGAAATTGAAGCAGGTAATCATGGTTATGTTCTTTATCGTAATTGCGTTAACAGTTGTTGTAATGAGTCAAATTAGTGATTCAGCTCAGAATTACAGTGACAATGAGGTCATTGTTCAAAAATAGGCGTGAATTTCAGGGGAAGAATGTGGAAATAAGGACGAATACACAGTACATGTACATCGCAATGAACATAGGCTAGTAGGGAAATCACCAAATTAAGAAGGGGGAACCTACACTATGTTTCATAGACATCATCGCATGGGACCAAATGGAAATATGCCAAATCAGGTGAGTCCAGCTATGCAGGGACCGAATGCGAATATGCCAAATCAAGTGAGTCCAGCTATGCAGGGACCAAATGCGAATATGCCGAATCAAGTAAGCCCTGCTATGAAAGGCGGAATGCCAGGTCAGGTAAGTCCAGCCATGCAAGGTCCTGGAGGTCCATGTCCAACAAGTCCTGTAGTATATCCGACAAAATGTTGTGTGAAGAATCATTACTATAAGCACAACGTTGATCATATTCATCCTACCCATATTAAAAATGTTCATCATCATATGTATGAGCACAATCATAGTTATCCTTTAACGGAGTCAGATGAAGTGTTAGCATCACATATGAATAATTATCCACCACCACGTCCAACGGGTGCCATGCCGGCAGGATACGCACCTACAAGTCCATCTCAAGTGGCAGGGGCTATGCAGGGGCCGAATGGTAATGGTATGAACGGTCAAGTAAGTCCGGCTCAAAAGAGAAGAAAATAATGAAATATTGAAACGAACTGGGCTTCCAGTTCGTTTTTACATAGGAGGTGTGTAAGTGGCAAACGTATTGCTTGTTACTGGTTATAAAGCACACGAGCTAGGAATATTTAATGATGATCATCCAGGTCTTCCAATTATAAAGGCGGCTTTGCAAGGAAGAATGGCGCAGTTAATTGAAGAAAAAGATGTGGAATGGATTTTAATAAGTGGACAGACTGGGGTGGAACTCTGGGCGGGTGAAGTGGCACTTGATTTGAGAGAGCTTTATCCTGATTTAAAGCTTGCTGTCTTGACGCCATTTTTGGAACAAGAAAGCAAATGGAAAGAACAGACGCAAGATTTTTATAATATGATACTCGCGGAAGCTGATTTTGTTGAGTCGATTACAAGTCGTCCCTATGAAAATCCTGGGCAGTTAAAAGCGAAGAATGAATTTTTAGTGCGTAAAAGTCACGCAATGCTCGTTTTATATGACGAAGAAACGCCAGGTTCTCCAGATTATTACTTAAAAGAAGCGAAGAACAGACAGAGAACGGATGAAGGGTACGAAGTTTTTACAATCACGCCGATTGATCTTGAATTACTAGAACAGGATTTACGTGAAAGTGATCCAGATTTTTACAAGCAATAAGGCGAATTGGAGAGATTCCAATTGACAAGAGGGAACTCTTTTGGAAGAATAAAATAAAGACAATAATCGCATACATACAGAGGTGATAAAATGGCCGAGCAACAACCGACTCAATTAACAGCTAAGGATATTCTTGAAAAAGATTTTAAAAGCGGCTTTCGCGGATATGACCAGGACGACGTTGATAAGTTTCTAGATGTCGTGATTAAAGATTATGAGCGTTTTGAGAACGATATCGAACAACTACGTCAAGAAAATACGCGTTTAAGAAGAGAAATGGATCGACTGTCCGAACAGCAAAAGCGACAGCAGACGCGCTCTCAGACGCAACCAGGAAATACGAACTATGATATTTTAAAGCGACTTTCTAATTTAGAAAAACATGTTTTTGGAAGTAAGTTGTATGAATAAACCGCCGATTGGTGGTTTATTTTTTTAGGACTTGAAAAATTTCATTTACCGTACTATACTATAAATAACGAAACAAAACATTTCACTAAGCAACCTTGCATATAAGCAGAATATAAGATATAATTGCTTTTGCTGTCCTAACAATGATAACGTTCGGGTGATCGCTGTATGTCACACATTAAGTGGCATATAGAGGAAAGTCCATGCTCGCACGGTCTGAGATGATCGTAGTGTTCGTGCCTGATGAAACAATAAGTCAGGGTAGTCCATTTCGGGCTAACGGCGGGGAAACGGCCTAAGTCCTTAACGGATAAGGCCCGAATACTCTGAAAGTGCCACAGTGACGAAGTCTTAATGGAAACATTAAGAGTGGAACGAGGTAAACCCCACGAGCGAGAAACCCAAATTATGGTAGGGGAGCTTTCTCGAAGGAATTAAACGGAGAGAAAGCCAGGCGGTGAGGACGCGTCTGGAGATAGATGATTACCACTTGAGTACGAGGGGAGACCCGTTCGCAGTACGATAGAACAGAACATGGCTTACAGAACGTTATCATCTTTGATGAAAAGCCCTTATGGGGCTTTTTTGTACGTTTGGGCTATAATAGTGTTTGAATGGAAAACCTAAGAGGAGTTCGTGTTAAGCAATAACTCATTAAATACAAATAGGACTAACATAACATATTCATTTTTTGTATGATTACTAAGACAACGACTATTTACATAGAAGAGCGAAAAAGATTGGAGTGGAAAAGATGGCGAAATACGAATTAATTGCAACGGCCACCATGGGGCTCGAATCATTGGTTGCTCGTGAAGTAAAGGATCTAGGTTTTGAAAATGTGCGCGTAGAAAATGGCAAAGTTACTTATGAGAGTGATGAAATTGGGATTTGTCGTTCGAACTACTGGCTAAGAACAGCAGATCGTGTAAAACTAAAAGTTGGCGAATTTAAAGTGACATCGTTTGACGAGCTTTTTGAAGCGACGAAGGCACTACCTTGGGGAGAGCTTTTACCTGAAAATGCAGAATTTCCTGTTAGTGGACGTTCTGTTAAATCAACGTTATACAGCGTACCGGATTGTCAGGCGATTGTGAAAAAAGCGATCGTTGAAAGTTTAAAAGAAAAGTACAATGTTTCCTGGTTTGAAGAGGATGGACCATTGTTCAAAATAGAAGTTGCCATTCATAAAGATACAGCTATTCTTACAATTGATACTAGTGGGAAGGGGCTTCATCGTAGAGGCTACCGTTACCTTCATAGTGCTGCACCGCTAAAAGAGACCATGGCGGCTGCTATGGTAATGCTAACGAATTGGAATGCCGATAAACCTTTCATGGATCCATTTTGTGGCTCAGGTACACTTCCGATCGAAGCAGCGATGATTGGTCAAAATATCGCACCAGGATTTAATCGGGAATTTGCATCTGAAGATTGGGCATGGATTGGAAAGAAACGCTGGGAAGAAGCTATGATTGAAGCGGAAGATCTTGCAAAATATGATCAGCCTCTTCACATCTTTGGTAGCGATCTTGACCCAAAAATGGTTGATCTTTCAAAAAACAATGCTTTAGAAGCAGGATTCGGAGATATGATTCAATTCAAGCAAATGCAAGTAACGGACGTTAGCTCAAGGTTTGAGTATGGAACCCTTATTGGTAACCCACCGTATGGCGAGCGCCTCGGTGAACGTGAAGAAGTAGAAGAGATGTATCGGAAGATGGGAAAAGCGTTCCGTGAGCGACTTAATACCTGGTCTGTGTACATTCTAACTTCTCATCCTCGTTTCCAAGAAGTTTACGGAAAGCGAGCGACGAAAAATCGTAAGCTATACAATGGTGATATCAAAACGCATTACTATCAGTTCTTTGGACCAAGACCCCCAAAAAAATAATTTTTAAACAAAAGCACCTCTCCTTTTATGGAGAGGTGCTTTTGTCTTTATAAATAAAACATTTCATTAAACTTTTTCAACTACATACGCGCGCTTATCACGGAAATATTTCTCACCGTCGTCAGCCGAATGTTCAAAAAACCCTTCAACTTCATGAACCACTTTGAACTCTCGCTCTGGATCAGAAAAAAGTTGTGAAGCGTTACTTGCTAACAGCACAATATCGTTTGACGATACAAAGCTGTCGAGTTCTTTTGCTTTATAGTGCTCACCAGGTTTTAACGTATTGACTCGATGCTGTCTCATGAAAAAATCCCCTTTCCAAAAATTTGATTTACTTTTTTGTTACCACGTGATTATCGGCTTTGAACGGAATATTGTGGAAAATATCACGATGTACATGAATCATTTGAAGGAAGTTTGTTTCATAGAGTAAGAAGAGTGGGACTGTGAAGGGGTGCATTTATGAAAAAAGCGATTTTGGGTATGATTATTTCGGTAGCCGTCATAATGTTCCTTACGAATCCAAGTCAGGATGATTACAGTAGATGGGTTGGGAAGCAGTTAAAGAAAGATCAAAATGTACTGATTGAGTTAGGCGTAGATCTTGCCGTTGTTCCCTATGTAAGAGATCAAACATCACGAACGGAAGCATATTTTTTCTCCATTTATCGAACAAAATTATGGAATAATAAAGAAATAGTAGCCATCGGGATGTTTGATTCATTCTACATTAATAAGAAGAACATCGAAAAAATAAAAAAGATCGATTGAAATGGAAAACGTATAGGAAAAGGGATGAATGCCTTTTCCTATACGTATCATGAGTAACTTATGGTAGGATAGAACAAGAGGGATTAAAAGGCTTTCATCTCTTCATGCGTGAAGTATTCAGGTTTCTTAGCACCTTGTGCATGAAGTTCTTTAAAGTAGATTTGATACTCGTTTAACGAGAGCGAACCTTGTAAATAATTCACCTGGATAAAGTCTAGTAATTCGTCTGCGGTAGCTGGTTTTCTTCCTTTTACCTGATCGAATGTGTGTATCAGATTCTGAATAGACATCTGAATCCCTCCTTGAACTATTTGCTTACCAAAAGGATAACATGAGAATGTACAGATCGATTATTTTAGAATTTTTTAACTTCCGACAAATCCTTACATAATGAAGCGAGATGTGTCGAATTTACGGTAAAGTAACATACTATTAAAAAAGGGGAATATGAAAATGACGACCGAACTGAAGCAAGTAGAAGAGCAATTTTTAACATATGTTAAAAAAATGATGAGCTTTAATGAAGCCATTGGCGTCATGTATTGGGACCTACGTACTGGCGCACCAAAAAAAGGCGCTGAACAGCGTTCTGAAGTTATTGGCATGATGTCTTCTGAAGTTTTTGAAATGTCGGTTTCCTCTGAAATGAAAGGGCTTCTTGATCACCTAACAAGAGAAGACGTTCAAGCAGATTTAAGTGAAATCACCCGTAAAACAGTGGAAGAGTGTCGCAAAGATTATGAGCGCAATATTAAAATTCCAGCAGAAGAATATTCTGAGTACGTGGTCTTATGTTCAAAAGCAGAAACGGTTTGGGAGGAAGCGAAGGAAAAAGCTGACTTTGAGTTGTTCAGACCTTACCTTGAAAAATTAGTGGCGTTCAACCAAAAATTTGTCGAATATTGGGGCTATGAAGAAAATAAATATGATACGCTTCTTGATATGTATGAGCCAGGGGTAACGGTTAAGGTGATTGATCGCGTATTCAATCAACTTAGAGAGCATATTGTTCCGCTTGTGCAACAAGTTGTTCAAGCGAGTGATCAGCCGAAAACCGACTTTTTGTTTGAACATTTTCCAGAAGATAAGCAGCAGGCATTTAGTATGGATATATTAAAAAAAATGGGTTATGATTTCGAGGCAGGTCGCCTAGATAAAACGGTGCATCCATTCGCAACAGGGCTAAATCCTGGTGATGTTCGTGTTACAACTAAGTATGACGAAAAGGACTTCCGCACAGCAGTCTTCGGGACAATTCATGAAGGTGGACATGCTCTTTATGAACAAAATTTATCACCTAAATTAATCGGTACGCCTTTATGTACCGGGACGTCAATGGGTATTCATGAATCCCAGTCTCTTTTCTGGGAAAACTTTGTTGGGCGCCATCAGTCATTTTGGAAAAATAATTATGAAAAGCTTAAAAGCTATTCCACTGGACAGTTTGATGATGTTTCGTTAGAAGACTATTACCGTGCCATTAATGTTGCGGGTCCGTCGTTAATTCGAATTGAAGCAGATGAAATGACGTATGCGCTGCATATTATGGTTCGTTACGAAATTGAAAAAGGGTTAATTAATGGAGACATTGAAGTGAAAGACCTACCAACCATCTGGAACGAGAAAATGGAGGAGTATTTGGGGATCACGCCAGATGACGACGCAGTAGGCGTTCTTCAGGATGTGCACTGGTCAGGTGGCTCATTTGGTTACTTCCCTTCGTATGCGTTAGGTTACATTTATGCAGCACAATTAAAGAATGCGATGCTGAAAGATCTTCCTCAGTTTGATGAACTTTTAGAACAAGGGAATTTACTACCTATAAAAGAGTGGCTTACTGAAAATATTCACCAATATGGTAAACTTAAGGAGCCAATTGAAATTATTAAAGATATAACTGGAGAGGGCTTGAATGCTGAATATTTGATTCAATACCTTGAAGAGAAGTATTCTAGCGTTTACCGTTTACAAAGTAAATAATTCAAAAATCCTGCCAATGGCAGGATTTTTATTTTTTAGTCAGTAGATAACGTATCATATTCATTTTCATTAACTCCCACAAATCCATTAAGAATAATTGCAGCAAATAGAGGGGTTCGTTCCTTTAAATCTTCCACTGAATAGAGTCCGGAGAAATACTGTACGATTAACCCATCGATCATCGCAACGAAGGCGCTAACACCTTCACGGTAATGAAGCGGCCAATATTCCTTGTCGGGGTCGAGAGCAACAAAGCGATCTCTAAGATAAAGAAGCATTTCATCAAAAGCTTTTTTGAAATTATCTGGATCCTGTCCTTGAGCCTGTTTCCCCATTTCCTCCGTTAGTTTAGGGAGGTTTTCCTCGTTATAGTCCATTGATCCATAAATGAAATTTTCTACAAATTCCGGTACGTTTTGCCCTTCGCATTCATCCGTGAATTTTTCATATTCACGCGTAAGCTGGTATAAGTTTTGATTCATGATGCTCATCCTTTCAAATATGAATAAAAACTATATTTCCCAATTTTAATATGTTAAAACATGAAATTTCTGTTGAAATAAGATGATCAGTAGTTGTAAGATAAAAGCAGAACATACTAAACGGTTAGTATGAAAGGGTGGTAAAGTGGAAAAGCTTACATCATTTTGGCCAGAAGCAGTTCCTTCTACATTAATTTATCAATATGGAGAAAGACCCCTCCATGAATATCTCTCCATTCAAGCGGAGCGAAAACCAAACGCAATTGCCATTCATTATTATGGTTATCAATTAACATGGAAAAAATGGAATGAACACTCAAATCAACTAGCAAACTATTTAGAGCGGATTGGTGTCAAACAAGGCGATCATATCGCTTTGTTTATGCAAAATTGTCCACAATATCTTATTGCTCATTATGCCATTCAAAAGATTGGAGCAGTTGTCGTTCCGTTAAATCCCATGTATAAAACCTCTGAGCTTACTTACTTAATTCAAGAAGCAGACATGAAAGGAATCATATGTGGAATAGAACTTTTACCAATGTTAGCAAAAATTGAGGAAGCTCTTTCCTTTATCGTAACGGTTTCTTATACGTCGATTCTTTCCGCTGAGCAATCCAATCGTGTGCCATCTGAAATAAAATCCCCTATCAAATCTTCAAGATTTACCACTCTAGAGTCTCTTTATGATACAGAAGAAGTTTCATTTCAACCTGTCCCTGTGAGATTAGATGATGTGTGCTTAATGGTGTTTACATCAGGAACAACGGGGAGACCTAAAGCAGCAATGCTTACTTATGAAAATGCTTTATTTAAAACTGCTGCTACGGTGACATGCAATCGAATTAAACAGGAAGACAAATTGTTAGCGATCGCCCCATTATGTCATATTGCTGGAATGGTAATGGGAGTTAACTTACCTGTCTATAGCGGTAATGAAACTGTGCTGCTGAGTCGGTTTGATGCAGAAACGGTCGTATCAGCCATTGAGGATCATCGCATTACAATGTGGTACAGTATCGCCCCTATGAACGTGGCTATTTTGCAAATGCCTGATCTTAACGAACGAGATTTAACATCTCTTCGACTTAATTTAGCGACAAGCTTTGGCGTGCAAGTAACTAGAAATCTCGCAGATCAATGGAAGAAAGCAACGAATGGCTGTCTACTATATGAAGCTTCCTATGGCTTAAGTGAGACGCATACATGTGACACGTTTATGCCAACTGAACATGTGAAGTTTGGAAGCTGCGGCATTCCTATTCATAAGACAAACCTGAAAATAATAAATACGGATAGCGAAGAAGTTGGTCCACTTAAAGAGGGAGAAATCGTAATTAAGAGCCCAGGAGTTTTTAAGGGATATTACAATCGTCCTGATGAGACAGCTGCTTCTCTAAAGAATGGGTGGGTATACACTGGGGACATCGGTTATCTTGATGATGAAGGCTACTTATATTTTCGAGGGCGTTTGAAAGAGATGGTTAAAAGCTCAGGTTATAGCGTGTTTCCAGAGGACGTTGAAGCATTAATGAATGAACATCCAGCTATTAAGCAAACAGCGGTTATCGGTATACCCGATGAACAAAAAGGAGAAATCATTAAGGCAGTCGTCGTCTTACATCCTAATCATTCTAACACAACAATTGAAGAGTTAATGGGGTGGTCTAGAGACCATATGGCTGCTTATAAAGCACCTAAAATAATTGAAATTCGTGAAAGTCTACCTGCTACATCTTCAGGTAAAGTATTAAGAAGGTTATTAAAGAAGTGAAAGGGAGTGGAATGATGGAATCATATGTAGAAGATTTGAAGAATCGTAGACTACGTGCGGAACGAATGGGCGGCCAACACAAAATCGATGCGCTTCATGCGATAGGAAAAAAGACGGCACGTGAACGAATTGCGCTCCTCATTGACGAAGGATCATTCCTTGAGTTTGGGAAATTAAACACCTCTGAAATTCCTGGACAAGAAGAAAAGAGTTCTGGAGATGGGATTATTTGTGGGGTAGGACGTGTAGATGGTCGTCCAGTCGTTGTTCAGGCAGGTGATAAAACGGTGTTTGCGGGTACAGAGGGTGCCGTTCATATTCGAAAAACGAAAGCTGCCCATGCTTATGCATTAAAAAGAGGGTTGCCTTTAGTTAATTTAAGTGAAGGTGGAGGGCTTCGAATGCCAGATGGAATGGGTTCTGATGGCATTAGTGATAAGCTTTTTCCTCAAGAAATGTTAACGCATCATCGTGAAGTTCCAATGGTAACGGCCATTCTTGGTGATAGCTTTGGTGGACCGACGTGGCTTGCGGTATCTTCTGATTTTGTTACCCAACTAAATGGAACGTGTATGGGAGTTGCTGGACCTCGAATGCTTGAAATGGCTACTGGTGAAAAAATAGGAGAAGAACAACTAGGCGGCGTTAGAGTTCATCATGACTTTACGGGACAAATTGATCAATCAGCTGAGACCGAAGAAGACTGTATTGCTCAAGTGAAGAGGTTCTTAAGTTTTCTTCCATCACATAGCGAAGAAGAACCGCCTCTTTTTCTAAATGATGATTCTGTAGAAAGAAGGGTAGATCAGTTGCAAACTGTTGTTCCTGAAAAACGAAATCGTGCTTACAATATGAAAAAAGTGATCGCTACGATCGTTGACGATGGAAACTTTTTTGAGATAAAACCAGAATTCGGCCCTGCACTTCTAACTGTTTTAACAAGAATCGATGGGCGATCTGTCGGAATTATCGCAAATCAACCGATGAAATATGCTGGTGCGGCAGGTGTTCAAGAATGCGAAAAGGCGACAGATTTTATTTGTATGTGCGATTCGTTTCATATTCCCTTAATCTTTCTTCACGACATCCCCGGTTTTCGAGTTAGCTCTGAAGCAGAGAAAGGGAAAATTCCTACTAAAATTATGATGTGGAATCAAGCTCTTGCACAATCGACAGTTCCTAAAGTATCAGTGGTCATTAGGAAAAGCGTGGGAGCAGCTTATGGAAATATGTGTGGTCCAACGATGGGCGCCGACTTTGTCGTTGCCTGGCCATCTGCTGAAATCAATTTTACAGGGCCAGAAGTTGGGATCAATGTCGTTTATGGAAGAGAATTGATGTTATCTGAAAATCCAAAAGAGGACCGAGAAAAGCTCTTAGAAAAATGGAGTTTTGATAGTTCACCTTATAAAGCAGCTGCAAAACATTTAATTGATGATGTGATTGATCCAGGAGAAACGAGGCAGTTTCTTGCTAAAACGCTAGAACTGGCATGTTATAAAAAAGGTTCAATTAGTGAAAGAAAGCTAGCAAATTGGCCAACTGGTTTTTAAATTTTATTAAAATGTATTGAATATTGAGAATAATAAATTTATACTGTTTGTAAGAACATACCAACCGGTTAGTTAGATATCGGTTAAAAGGAGCGAACAATAGATGAATTTCGATTATTCCGAGCGTAGCCAATCGTATCTTGAAAAATTAACAACATTTATGGATGAATATGTATACCCAAATGAAAAAGTGTATGAAGAACAGCTTTCAGAACAGGAGAGCAGGTGGTCAAGTATTCCTCCGATCATGGAAGAATTGAAAAAGAAAGCGAAAGAGGCGGGATTGTGGAATCTTTTTCTTCCAGAAAGTGAATATGGCGCTGGACTAACAAATGCTGAGTATGCTCCTCTTTGCGAAGTGATGGGACGATCCATGATTGGACCTGAAGTATTTAACTGCGCCGCCCCTGATACTGGAAATATGGAAGTATTAGTCCGTTACGGGACAGACGAACAAAAGAAACAGTGGCTAGAACCCCTCCTCTCTGGAGAAATACGCTCTTGTTTCTCAATGACAGAACCGGATGTGGCTTCTTCTGATGCTACTAATATTCAAGCTCGTATCGAACGCGAAGGCGATGAATACGTTATTAACGGAACGAAATGGTGGTCTTCTGGTGCAGGAGATCCGAGATGTAAGATTGCCATTGTTATGGGTAAAAATGATCCAGACGCAGCTAAACATGAACAGCAGTCCATGATTCTCGTACCACTTGATACAAAAGGCGTCACGATAAAGCGAGTGCTACCCGTTTTTGGTTATGATCATGCCCCACACGGACATGCAGAAATCGAGTACAAAGATGTCAGGGTGCCAGCTTCAAATATGCTTTGGGAAGAAGGAAAAGGTTTTGCGATAGCTCAAGGGAGACTTGGTCCAGGGCGAATTCACCATTGCATGAGGTTAATCGGAACGGCAGAACGAGCGCTTGAAGATTTATGTAAGCGCGTACAAAGTCGCGAAGCTTTTGGAAAGAAAATCTCTGAGCAAGGCGTCGTTCGAGAATGGATTGCCGATTCTCGCATCGAAATTGAACAGGCGAGACTGCTTACGTTAAAAGCAGCTTATATGATGGATACCGTTGGAAATAAAGAAGCTAAAGCAGAAATTGCCATGATTAAAGTAGTTGCACCGAATATGGCTCTTCGCGTGATTGACCGAGCCATTCAAGCATTTGGAGGCGCTGGGGTAAGTGATGATTATACATTAGCAGCTCACTGGGCTAACGCGAGAACGCTTCGATTAGCTGACGGTCCTGACGAAGTACATCGCAGTGCAGTCGCAAGACAGGAATTGAAGAAATACCGTTAATGAGGGGGATAAGATATGAATGTGATGCAATTATTTGACTTAACAGGAAAGACAGCAATCGTAACAGGAGGAGGAAGAGGGTTAGGCAAGCAAATTGCTGAAGGATTTGCAGAGGCAGGAGCAAACGTTGTAATTTGTTCAAGAAAACGAGAAGCTTGTGAAGCTGTTAGTGAGGAGCTAAAAGCAGCTGGAGTCAAATCATTAGCTTTTGAATGTGATGTAACAAACCAAGAACAAGTTCAACATGTCGTTGATGAAACAATGAAAGAATTTGGTCGTATCGATATTCTCGTTAACAACAGCGGCGCTTCATGGGGGGCACCCGTAGTGGAAATGCCTCTTCAAGCCTGGCACAAAGTAATGGAGGTTAATGTCACCGGTACGTTCTTATTTGCTCAGGCTGTTGGGAAAGAAATGATCAAACAAAAAAGTGGGAAAATTATTAACATTGCTTCTGTTGCAGGTCTTGGTGGCGCTGACCCTCGCTATATGGATGCAATCGGTTATAACACGAGTAAAGGTGCAGTGATTACCTTTACGAAAGACCTTGCTGTAAAGTGGGGGAGCTACAATATAAATGTTAATGCGATTGCACCTGGCTTTTTCCCTACAAAAATGTCTAAAGGGTTAATTGAAGCGGGTGGTGAGAGGATGCTAGAAACAACGCCACTGAATCGCTTTGGAACAGACGATGATCTCAAAGGGGCAGCACTGTTTTTGGCATCAAATGCTTCGAATTATGTGACTGGTGATATTCTAATTGTCGATGGTGGACAGCATGCAATGTAATGAAGGAGGAGAATCATGATATGAATCGTGATCCAGTAATTGTCTCAAGTGTTCGAACACCAATTGGAAGACAGGGTGGAGCGTTTGCAACGATTTCAGCACATGAGCTTGGCGCAATCGCACTTAAAGAAGCAGTAGCACGTATCAAATTAGATGTTGAATCAATCGATGATGTGATCTTCGGAAATGTTATTGGTGGTGGAGGGAATATTGCAAGGCTAACAGCTTTGCAGGCCGGTCTTCCTCTTTCAATTCCTGGACTAACAATTGACCGTCAGTGTGGATCAGGATTGAATGCGATAAATCTTGCTGCACAAGCCATTAAATCTGGAGATGGGGATGTTTATGTCGTTGGGGGAGCGGAAAGCATGAGCCAGGCGCCTTATTTGATGGAGAAGCCTTCTAAACCATACAGTACGATGCCACCCCGATTCATGAAGTCACGTCTTTCCCCTGATGAAATTGGCGATCCTCCAATGGGGATTACTGCAGAGAACTTAGCAGAAAAATATGAGATTACGCGTGAAGAACAGGATGCTTTTGCACAAAGGAGTCAGGAGCGAATGGGCAAAGCGATGGCTGAAGGTTATTTTGACTCCCAAATTGCTCCTGTTCATGTACCTGTGCGTAAAGGCGACCCGATTAAAGTAACAAAGGATGAACATCCAAGGCCTGAAACAACGATTGAACGTCTTGCTTTATTACCTGCCGTATTTAAAAAAGGCGGAAGCGTTACAGCTGGGTCTAGCTCTGGCTTAAATGATGCGGCGTCTGCTCTTATTGTGATGTCCCGCGAAAAAGCTGAAAGTCTTGGATTAAAACCACTTGCGGTAGTGAGAGGATACGCGGTTAGCGGAGTCGATCCGAATATAATGGGAATCGGTCCTGTTCCAGCTACGCAAAAATTATTGAAACAAACCGGATTATCTCTCGAGGAAATGGATCTGATTGAGATTAATGAAGCTTTTGCCGCCCAGGTACTTGCTTGTGATCGTGAATTGAAAATGAATGAAAATGTTGTGAACGTTAACGGTGGAGCGATTGCACATGGTCATCCATTAGGTGCAACTGGAGCAATTCTAGCAACAAAAGCGATTTATGAGCTTGATCGTCGAGAAGGAAGATATGCACTGATTACTGCTTGTATTGGTGGAGGTCAAGGAATAGCAACCGTTTTAGAGCGAGAATAAGGAGGGATGAAATGAGGCTGCAGGATAAAGTTGCAATTGTAACTGGAGGCGGTGGAGGAATCGGTCGAGCAACCGCACTTCGCTTTGCTGATGAAGGGGCAAAAGTAGTCGTCTCTGATATTCACGCAGAATCTGGTGAAGAAACTGTCGAACAAGTTCGTAAAATGGGTGGAGATGCTATATTTGTAAAAACGGACACGGCAAATGAAGGAGAAATGAAAGCGCTTGTAGAAGAGTGTGAACAGCACTATGGTGGCCTCGACATTCTTTTTAATAATGCAGGTGTTAGTAACGAAGAAGTGAAATTAGCGGAGGTTCCTGTTGAGGAATGGGACCGTGTAGTGTCGATAAATTTGAAGGGTGTTTTCCTTGGAATGAAATTTAGTATTCCATTGATGGAAAAGAGAAATGGTGGCGCCATCGTTAACACTTCAAGTCTATTGGGTTTTAAAGGGAAAAAATATATGGCCCCTTATAACGCATCCAAAGGTGGGGTTATTACATTAACAAAAAATGCTGCACTCGAATACGGAAGCAAGAATATTCGAGTGAATGCCGTTTGTCCTGGAGTAATTGATACAAACATTGTGACACCATGGAGAGAAGATGAACGTAAATGGCCCATTATTTCAAAAGCCAATGCGCTTAAAAGGGTAGGACAACCAGAGGAAATTGCAAACGCCGTGTTATTCCTAGTCTCGGATGAAGCTTCTTACGTTACAGGAACAAGTCTTCTTGTTGACGGAGGCGGATTAACGTTTTAATTACTCGGAGGTGCAAGCATGAACGAAAAAAGTTGGACAAAGCATTACCCTGACTCCATTTCTAGTACAATTGATATCCCGAATGTATCGCTACAAGACATGTTATCGAAAACAGTAAAAGACTATCCAGATCAGGTCGCACTCTCTTTTTATCATAAAAAAATAACGTATCAAGAACTTGGACATCTTTCATCCCTTTTCGGATCAGCCCTTCAGCATACTTGTGAAATGCAACCAAAGGATCGCGTTGCTCTTATGTTACCAAATTGTCCTCAGTTTGCGATTAGTTATTATGGGGTGTTAAAAGCGGGAGGTACGATTACCCAGATCAATCCGATGCTTGTAGAACGTGAACTTCAGTACATATTAGCTGATTCTGGAGCAGAAACGATCGTTATCTATGATGCTCTTTACCCAAGGTTGAAAGCCATACAGAACGAAACAAACGTGAAGAATGTAATTGTTGTTTCTCTTCAGCCTTCTGAAGCGAATTTCGCTCCTGATTTTACTTTCGATGAATTTATGCAAAGTACGTCTATGACGTTAAAAGAAGTTTCAATCGATCCTAAAGAAGAGATTGCTGTTCTGCAGTACACAGGCGGAACGACTGGAAGATCGAAAGGAGCTATGCTAACTCACCGTAATTTGATTGCAAATGTTGAGCAATGTCTCGAATTCTTTAAAGATGAATTCACGTTTGGTGAAGAAAAATGTTTAACCGTTATTCCTTTGTTTCACGTTTTTGGAATGACATCATGTATGAATTTATCGATTCGAATTGGGGCAGAGAGCATCATTTTACCTAAATTCGATGTTAATGAAGTATTAAGTACAATTGAAACACAAAAACCAACCATGTTTCCTGGTGTTCCAACAATGTATGTCGCTTTAACGAATCATCCAGATGCGGAAAAGTATAATCTTGGAAGCATCCGAACGTGTAATAGTGGAAGCGCACCGATGCCGGTTGGATTAATGAAAGAGTTTGAACGAAAAACTGGAGCTAAAATTCTTGAAGGATACGGCTTAAGTGAAGCTTCTCCGACGACGCATGTTAATCCACCTTTTGGTGAGCGTAAGCCTGGGAGTGTCGGCATTGGCTTTCCTTCGACAGAGTACAAAATTGTTGATCTAGGTGAAGGGAAAATAGAGGTGCCGTTTGGTGAATCCGGTGAGCTTATTATTAAAGGGCCACAGGTGATGAAAGGGTATTGGAATTTGCCAGAAGAAACAGCGAACACGTTGCGTGACGGATGGTTGTTTACAGGAGATATCGCAAAAATGGATGCGGATGGTTATGTTTCCATCATTGATCGAAAGAAAGATCTAATTATTGCTAGCGGCTACAACATTTACCCACGCGATATTGAAGAGGTTCTTTATGAACATCCAAGTATTATGGAGGCAGTCATTGTAGGTGTCCCAGATCCTTATCGCGGTGAGACTGTGAAGGCAGTCATTGTGAAGAAACCAGGAGCAACTTTGACTGAGGAGGAGGTTACTTCTTACTGTCAGGATGAAATGGCGCCTTACAAGGTTCCGAAGATTATAGAATTTCGTAATGAGCTTCCTAAAACGAGTGTAGGGAAAATTTTAAGACGTTCCATCCGTGATGAAGCACGTCAGGTATAGGTTAAATGCTTTGAAGTAACCTCCATATGATATAATCTTAATCAATGTAGATTGATAGATTGAGAGGGTACTAGCATGAAACACAAACTAACTGTTAAAAGTATTGAGCTATTTGAAAAAAATGGATTTAGTGAAACGTCGATTCAAGATATTGTGGATGCAATCGGCGTAACAAAAGGAACGTTCTACTATTATTTTAAGAGTAAAGAAGCATTGTTAATGGACATCCATTCTTCTTATATCGATGGCATGATTAAGCAACAGAAAGATATTTTAGAAGATGCGTCTAAGAGTTGTAAAGAAAAACTCTATGATATGGTGTATATGCTCATCCATAACGTTGAATTAGAAGGGCACAGTGCGCGAGTTTTCTTTCGAGAAATGAAGAATCTAAAAGAAGAAAATCTCGCTGAAATCCTTCCAAAGCGTGATCAAATCCGCTATTACTTTCAGGATTTACTAAAACAAGGTGTCAAAAATGGAGAGTTTAGAAAAGATCTCAATATTGATATTGTAACGTTTGCCATTCTAGGTATTACAAATTGGACCTATCAGTGGTACAAGCCGAACGGTCCAGTGTCTGATAAAGAAGTAGCAAGTATTTTTGTTGATATGGTTTTAAATGGGATTGAGGAAAGCAGATAAGCTTTCCTTTTACTAGAAATATGAAAGCGTTTACGAATTTTACATCCTAACCGGTTAGTTACTTTAAGGAGGAATTAGAATGAATGTAGAAGAAATCAAAACGATAACAGTACTCGGAGCTGGCTCTATGGGCCATCAGATTGGGATGCTTTGTGCACTTGGTGGGTATGAAACCATGATCCAGGATATCAATGAAGCTGCTCTAAAAGATGCAGGTGAAAAGCTTGAAGGAATAATGTCAAAGTGGGTTAAGAAAGGTAAAATTACTGAGGATCAAAAAACAGCAGCATTTGGAAGACTTCAATTTTCAACAAATCTTGAAGAAGCAGCGGTGAGAGCTGACTTCATTATTGAAGCCATAGTTGAGAAATTAGATGTGAAGCGTGAAGTGTTTGAAAAGCTCGATCAATTAGCAGATCCAAATACGATTCTAGCAACTAATAGTTCTACAATTGTGAACTCATTAATTGCATCCGCAACGAATCGTAAAGAAAAAGTCGTAAACATGCACTTCTTCTTCCCACCTCTAGTTATGGACTGTGTGGAAGTGGTGATGAGTGAAGAAACTTCTGAAGAAACGGCCCAGCTTACGATGGCGGTTTGCGAGCGTATTAATCGAACAGGGGTATTACTAAAAAAAGAAATTTCAGGATTCGTTGCAAATCGGATTCTAGGTGCATTGCAAAAAGAAGCGATGTATCTGTACGAAGAAGGAATTGCAGATTTCCAAGATATTGACTTGATTTGTCGCAAAGCTCTAAATCACCCGATTGGGCCATTCGAATTAATGGATCTATCTGGAATCGATGTTGGGTATTACGTGATGCAGCAACGTTATAACGAAACGGGAAATCCAGAAGACAAGCCCTCGAAAGCCATTGAGGATAAAGTGAAAGCTGGAACATTAGGAAGAAAAACAGGAAAAGGCTGGTATGACTATACAAAAGAAGGAGTGAAAAATTAATGAAAATGGTGACGTATGACATTCATGAAAAGACGGCTATCGTTACGATTAATAATCCCCCTTTAAATGTGATGAGCAAACAAGTATCAACTGAACTTTTTGAGGTTTTTACAGAGTTAGAAGCGAATCAAGATGCTGTCGCAGTTATTTTAACGGGTGCTGGAAACAAAGCCTTTATGGCTGGTGCAGATATTAAAGAGTTTCCAGATTGGATTGGACAGTCTGGTTTTAAAAATATCGTAATGGAAACTCACCAAGTATTGAATTATTTAGATCATTTTCCAAAACCAACAATTGCTGTGCTTAATGGACTAACATTCGGTGGCGGTTGTGAACTTGCAATGACGTGTGATATGCGAATTGCAGAAGAACATGCTCAGCTTGGACTTCCTGAAATAAAGTTAGGACTTTTCCCAGGTGGTGGAGGAACGCAGCGTCTTCCTAGACTTATTGGAGAAGCCAAAGCAAAAGAAATGATGTTTACAGGTGAACCGATTTCAGCTGAAGAGGCAGATCGGTACGGTCTTGTAAACCACGTGGTACCATCCGGACAAGGCATGGCTTATGCTCAGGGACTCGCTTCAAAAATAACTGGTCAATCTCTGCAGGCTTTATCCCGAATCAAAAAAGCAGTGAACAATGGTGCGCACCTTCCAATTGAATCTGCCGTTGAACTTGAAGCAGAATTGTTTGAAGAAGTTTTTCAAACAGAAGATATTAAAGAAGGTGTACAAGCATTTATGGAAAAAAGAAAGCCTGCCTTTACTCACAGGTAATAGAAAAGAGGAAGTTTAATGAGTGTGCATACAAGTGTAAGAGTACGATTTTGTGAGACGGATGCGCTCGGACATGTGAATAATACAAGTTATTTTATTTACTTAGAAGAAGCGCGAGTCCAGTTTTTTGATTATCTTGGTAAACGATCTGGGACAGACGATTGGCCGTTTATTCTCGTTTCTACAAAATGCGATTTTTTGAAACAGGCCTATTTTAAACAGTCTTTACAAGTTGAAACGACTGTGAAACGTATTGGAACAAAGAGTTTTACCCTTATGCATCATATAAAAGATACAGCAAGTGATACCGTTGTAGCAGAGGGAGAAGCAACAGTCGTTTATTTTGATTTCAAAAAACAAGCGAGTGAAGTGATCCCAGAAGACTTACGGTTAAAACTTGAAGAATCTTATCAGCTCCTCTAACTTTTTTTCTAAGGGTTGATGACTGAATATTATGTAATCAGGAGTGTGGCATATGGCTTATTCACACGATACGATCCCTGTCCGAGACGGAGAGGAGCTCGATAAACAAAAACTTGAGCAATTTATCAAGAAAAACATTGATGATCTGAGTGATGATCCTTTACTCGTTGAACAGTTCGGTACTGGGCACTCCAATTTAACTTATCAACTATCAATTGGCGATTGGGAAGCGGTGCTACGTAAACCACCACTTGGACCAGTAGCACCGAAAGCTCATGACATGCAGCGAGAGTTTACAATATTAAAAGAATTAAATCCTATTTTTCCACTAGCACCAAAACCGTATCTCTACAATGAGACTTTGCTTGATGTTCCATTTTTTCTTATGGAGAGAAGAAGAGGTATAGTTCTTGATACATCATTTCCTGAAGGCGTACAACCGACAGAAGATTTGTGTCGACGCATTTCCGAAACGATGGTAGATACGTTAGTTGACCTGCACAGCATTGATTATAAAAAGACGAACTTAGCGGATGTTACGCATCCAGATGGGTTTATGGAACGGCAAGTACACGGCTGGATTAAACGATACAATCGATCAAAAACAGACGATCTTTCAGGTATTGATGAACTTACAAAATGGATGGCGTCAAATATACCTCAATCTCAAAGTCCTACCGTGATTCATTATGATTACAAATTAAACAATGCGATGTTCGCTCATGATGACTACAGTGAAATTGTTGGATTATTTGATTGGGAAATGACGACGGTAGGCGACCCGCTTGCAGACTTAGGGGCAGCGATGGGTTACTGGTTACAACATGATGACCCGGAGATTTTGAAAGCTGGTATGGGGAAAGCACCTGTTACTGTCATGCCAGGTTTTATGTCGAGGGATGAATTTATTCAGTCATATGCGAATAAATCGGGGCGGGACGTCTCGCAAATGAATTTTTACTTAACATTTGCCTATTTTAAGCTCGCTGTCATTTGCCAACAAATCTATTATCGATGGAAAATGGGCCAAACAACTGACGAACGGTTCCGACATCTTAATCAGTTTGTCGCTAGCTTAATTGCACACGCGCGTGACAATGCCAGAGTAAAGCGTTAGGAGAGTATATGGGGAAAATACATGTAGTTTTGAAAAAGGAAGACATTGATCAGGCAAAAATAAGTGAAGATAAAATTGCGGTTGTTCTTGATATTCTGCTAGCAACGTCTACGATTACGTCTGCACTTGAGTTTGGTGCAGAACAGGTTATCCCTGTTCTCGATCAACATGAGGCAATGCATGTAGCGAAAACGTTACCTGAAGGAAGTTATTTGCTTTCAGGAGAATATGAAGGTCGGACGATAGAAGGCTTCCTTGATCCCAATCCATTGCAATTAAAAAAATCGGTCAAAGGAAAAACGCTCATTCTATCAACAACGAATGGAACGGTAGCGATTAAGCGAACAAGTGAAGCTAAACAAGTGTATGTTGCTTCTTTACTTAATGGTCAGGCAGTTGCCAGAAAGCTCAATGATCATCACTTTGACGAAACGATTGTAATTGTTTGTTCAGGCTCTTCTGGGGAGTTCGCGCTGGAAGATTTCTATGGAGCTGGCTATCTTATTGATCAAATGCTTTCTTCCGAAACTAAATGGGAGTTAACAGATTCTGCACGCGCTGCTCTTACTTTTTATTCAGGCAGCGTCAATGGTGGAGAAGAAGTTTTGCTTTCATCACGTGTCGGTCAAATGATTAAAAAGTATGGTTTTCAGGATGAAGTAAGTTTCGTTGCTTCAGAAGGGATTTTTTCGATTGTTCCTTACGTTAAAGGTCAAAAAACAGTCGTTCGAGAGGAGGTTCATTATGACACAAACCAGATCTAGTCGATCGGGAGCCGATTTCTTGTATCAGTCTTCTGTTCCTGAAGATATTTTTACACCAGAAGATTTTACGGATGAGCATAAGATGATCGCAAAAACAGCTCATCAATTTGTTACAAAGGAAGTTGAAGCTCATAGAGAAACTATTGAAAATCAAGATTTTGATAGGGTAGTGACTTTATTAAAAAAAGCAGGAGAACTTGGATTGCTTGGCCACAGTATTCCAGAAAAGTACGGTGGTCTTGGGCTAGATAAGATATCAAAAGGGATTGTGGGAGAAGTTGTTGGGAGGACGAGTGGATACGGTGTTGCCCAATCCAATCATACGTGTATCGCAACGCTTCCAATCACGCACTTTGGATCAAATGAACAAAAGGATAAATACCTACCTAAACTGGCTTCGGGTGAATATTTGGGCGCTTATTGTTTAACGGAGCCCAATGCAGGATCTGATGCGCTAGCATCTCAAACAACGGCTGTATTAAATAGCGAAGGCACTCATTATATTTTAAACGGAACGAAGTTGTATATTACGAATGCGGTATTTTCTGATACGTTCATCGTTTATGCCAAAATTGATGGAAAGCATTTTTCAGCGTTTATTGTAGAAAAGGACTTTCCAGGGCTATCTCTAGGACCTGAAGAAAAAAAGATGGGAATCAAAGGATCTTCCACACGGTCGGTCATTTTAGAAGATTGCCAGGTTCCAATTGATCACCTTCTAGGAGAAGTAGGAAAAGGACACGTTATTGCACTTAATGTTCTGAATCTGGGACGATTCAACCTGGGCTCAGCTTGTACTGGAGGAGCAAAGCACGCGCTAAACTTAGCGTTACAACACACAAATGAACGCAAACAATTCGGCCAAACCATTGCAAGTTTTACGGCTACTCAAGAAAAGGTAGCAGTCATGATGGCTCGAATCTACGCTTCAGAATCGCTCCAATATCGCACAGCATCCCTTTTAGAAGAAGCGATGAAAGATTTGTACGATGAAGAGGACCATCGAATCGTAGGGAAACAAATGATGGAATATGCAGTCGAATGTGCGATTTGTAAAGTTTTTGGATCTGAAACACTGGATCAAGTTGTTGATGAATCACTTCAGTTACATGGTGGCGCAGGTTTTATTCAAGAATATCCAATTGAACAAATGTACCGGGATTCACGCATTAATCGGATATTCGAAGGAACAAATGAAGTGAATCGCTTATTGATTCCAGGTAATTTACTCAAAAAAGCGTTGAAAGGCGAGGTAGCTTTAGAGGAGCTTGTTGAAAAAGCGAAAAGAGAGTTATCTTCAAAAGGAAAAGATTCATTAACAGAAGAAGATGCGATAAGAAGCATACGAAACGTATTTTTATTGTGTGTCGGAGTTGCGTTTGAAAAGCATGGTGAGGAACTAATGAAGCACCAGGAATCAGTGATAAAACTTGCTAATATAGCCATCATGCTATACGCAGCTGAATCTTCCGTATTACGTGCCGTAAAACATACACAGAGAGATCACCATATTAAAACAGCATTAACGAGAACATTCCTTGAAGAAGCACTCTTACAAGTGGAAGCGTCAGCTCGTAAATTAATCATGAGTTTGCTTCCTACTCGAGAAAAAAGTGAGGTTTTAAATCTAATTATTCGAGAACTTTCAAGTTACGATTTTGGAAGTTCACTTGAACGAAATCGGGAAATTGCGAAGCACAGCTACAACAATTTGAAGTATGAAGTTTAGGAAGCGGTGAGAAAATGAATAGATTTTCAGGAAAAACAGCAGTGATAACTGGTGGCGGAAGTGGTATCGGTGCTATGACAGCTAAACGAATCGCATCGGAAGGTGGAACAGTTATCCTTGTTGGTCGGACTGAATCAAAGTTAATGCAAACGAGAGATGATCTTAAAGAATTAGAAGGTGATGTTCTTACTTTTGTTGCAGACGTAACGAGTCAAGAGCAGGTTGATCAATTGTCCTCTTTTATTAAAGAAAAGACCGGAACCGTTCACGTCTTAATTAATAATGCTGGAGGATCTCAAGGTTCGCCGATTTTAGAGATGACTGAAGAAAACTGGGATCATGCGCAAAATGCAAACTTAAAAAGTGTTTTTCTCGTCTCGAAAGCTCTCGGTAAACTGATGTTAGAAAGTGCCAAGAAAGAAGATCAAATGGACTTTTCTATCGTGAATGTTGCTTCCCTCTCTGGTCACAAAGCAGGGGCAAAAATTCCTCATTATAGTGCAGCGAAAGCAGCGGTCATCAATTTCACAAGGGCACTTGCAGTTGAACTATCACCATACGTTCGAGTAAATTCAGTCTCGCCAGGGTTTATTGAAACACCATTAACGGAAGAAGGTTTGAAAAATGAAAAGTTCGAGGCGTCCATTAAACGGAATACAGCATTAAAACGAGTGGGGCAAGCTGAGGAAATAGCAAACGTGATTTCATTTGCGGCTTCATCTGAAGCGAGTTATATGACTGGTTCAGATTTATTAGTCGACGGCGGCTGGCTCATCGTATAAAAAAAAAGGAGAGTGTTTAAAAATGGAAACGACTGTAAAAACGGAACATCTAAAAGTAAATGTACATGGTGCTGTGCTTCATCTTACGCTTAATCGCCCTGAGGCACTAAATGCGTTTAGCCCTGAGATGATCTTAGGGCTGACGAAAGCTATTCAAGATGCTAAGGAGAACGATGAGATACGAGTAGTGATGCTCTCAGGTGCAGGACGTTCCTTTAGCGCAGGTGGGGATGTTAAAACAATGGGGGATACAACCTCAACTGAAGTTTATGAACACATAGGTAAGTTAAATGAGCTGGTCCTTGCTATGAGAGATCTTGAGAAACCAATCATTTCAGTGATTCATGGTTTTGCTGCTGGTGCAGGCTTTAATCTAGCACTTGCGAGTGACATTATTTTGGCAGCTGAAGATAGTAGTTTTGTATTAAGCTTTTCTCAGGTTGGATTAATTTCAGATGGCGGGGGCCTTTCGTTTCTTCCTCGCTTAATAGGTCCTTATAAGGCGAAAGAGCTATTCTTCTCAGCTCAACCCATTTCAGCAAAAGAAGCGAAAGAGTTGAATATTGTAAACCGAACTTATCCGATAGCTAGTCTTGAAGAAGAAGCGATGGCATATGCTGAGAAGCTTTCTAAAGGTCCGGGTAAAGCCTATGGGTTTATTAAGAAAATTGCAGATGCTTCGCTAACCTCTTCTTTGTCTGAAGTACTTGAACAAGAGCGCATTACACAAGCGCTAATGGTAACGACAGACGACCACAAAGAAGGAGCAAATGCATTTAAAGAAAAACGCGCGCCACAATTTAAAGGTAAATAACTTTTTGAATCTGGATTGAAGTTTTTCAATCCAGATTTATTCCTACATCTTGAATCCCCTTCATAAGTCCGCCGTCTCCCTAGTCTGGATCTAATTTAATAAAAGGAGGAAGATGATGGAGCTCCTTATCCAGCAGATTTTTAACGGACTTACAATTGGAAGCGTTTACACACTTGTCGCCCTTGGTCTAACACTTGTTTTTGGCATTTTACATGTTCCCAATTTTGCACACGGTGCTTTTTATATGGTTGGTGCTTATATTACTTTAATGATGATGGTTGGTTTTGGTTTTCATTATTGGATCGCCATTATTGCTTCAGTGGCTGTTGTTGCTCTTCTTGGAGTTGTCACACAGCAGCTAATATTTAAAAAGTTAGAAGGCGCAGATGGTATGAGAATGATGGTTGCTGCCATCGGGATTCTCCTTTTTCTAGAAGCATTTGGTCAATTTATGTGGGGTACGGAATACCACAGAATGGACACTCCTTATGGGTCGGTCGTTAATTTATTCGGTCTAACTGTAACGTTACAACGTCTTCTAATTATAGTTGCTGCTGTCATCCTTATGCTTGCATTACATTTTTTCTTAACGAAAACAATGATCGGAGCAGCGATTGTCGCAATGGCTCAAAATCGAGAGGGTGCGTTCCTGGTAGGTATTAATGCAAATCAGGTGGCTTGGCTTACCTTTGCGATTGCCGGTGGATTAGCAGCTGCAGCCGCATCATTAGCATCCCCTATTAATCTTGTCTTTCCGACTATGGGAAACCTGGTCATTATGAAAGCTTTCGTTATCATCATTATCGGTGGAATGGGAAGTATCCCCGGAGCAATTCTTGGTGGTTATTTGCTTGGCCTTACCGAAAGCATTGGAGCAACGTACATATCATCTGATTATAAAGACGTTATTGCGTTTCTTCTACTCGTAGTCATTCTAACAGCCAAGCCAACTGGGTTATTTACGAAGGGGGTTCAGTAATGCTGAATGTCTTATCGAAGCGAGTGCTAATCGGTATCATTGCCGTCGCTGCTGTTTTATTTCCTCTCGTTTTTCCAAATATGTATGTTCTCCAATTACTTACGCTTGTGTTTATTTGGTCGATCGCGGTTTACGGATTTAATATTATTTCAGGGTACGTAGGGTATCTGTCTCTCGCACATGCTGGTTTTTTTGCAATTGGAGCATATGGACTTGGTCTATTAACAACCAAAGCAGGCATGTCTTATTGGCTATCTCTCCTTCTGGCAGTTCTTATCACTTCTATTGCCGGGGCTCTAGTTGGAGTGATTGCTCTTCGAACAAAATCTCATTTTTTTGCTATTTACACCATGTGTGTAGGTGTCATTGTCTATCTTTTAATAGACAAGTGGGATAGCTTAACGGGGGGAGTTCGTGGATTAATCGGGATACCAGCACCAAGCAATATAGGGCCCATTACGTTTGATACATTAACCTCTCAATATTACCTTGCTTTGTTCTTTCTAATCCTTACAGTTTTTCTTTGTTACCGCATTGTTCATTCTTTACTAGGACGAACGTTTATTGCGATAAGAAACAGTGAAGAACTGGCCAAAACAATTGGGATCTCCATTATGAAAAACCAACTGTTAGCTTTTACCTTATCTGCTTTATTTGCTGGTCTTTCAGGTGCGTTATATGCTTCATTTATCCGTTTTATCGGTCCGCAAATATCAGCGATTACCGTAACATTTGAAATGCTGATGTATCTTCTAGTGGGGGGCATTGGAACGCTTGCAGGTCCTCTTGTCGGAACACTTATTGTTATTTCACTTACTCAATCATTACAGTTTCTTGAAGAATATCGGATGCTTATTTTTGGTCCGGTTGTAGTTCTATTAGTTCTATACTACCCGCGTGGAATCACTGGAAGTATAAACGGCTATGTGCAAAGAAAGAAACAGCAAAGAGTAAAGATTGCGAATGAAGAACATGAAGTGAAAAGGAAAGTAGGTGAGGCTGGATAATGTTCTTTTCTACACAGGGGATTACAAAACGTTTCGGGGGATTAGCAGCGGTTGAAGATGTGAGTGTATCGGTTGAGAAAGGAACGATCACGGCCATTATCGGTCCAAATGGTGCCGGGAAATCTACCTTTTTTAATCTAATTAGTGGAATCCACCCACTTTCTTCAGGGAAAATTCTTTTTAAAGATCGTGATATTACAAAAATGCCCCCACAGCAAATTGCACGTCTAGGAATCGGAAGAACGTTTCAAACGACTAACTTGTTTGAGCAATCGACCGTTCTAGATAATGTTCTAATCGGACATAGATTGCGCACAAAATCAGGGATATGGGATGCGATTTTTCGAACGAAAAGAGAAAAAGAGGAAGAAAAAAAGTCTTATCAAACAGCACTCGACGCACTGGAATTTGTTGAAATGATGCATGTTGTTGAACATCCTGTCTCACTTATTACGCAGGAAGAGAAGAAGAGACTTGCCTTTGCTCTTGCATTAGCAACCGATCCAGAACTGGTTCTTCTTGATGAACCGGCCGCTGGAGTTAATCCTGACGAGACGGATGGGCTAGCGTATTTAATGAGAAAAATGGCAGATCACGGGATTACTGTCTGTTTAATTGAACATAAGATGCCAATGATCATGAGCCTTGCTGATCAAATCGTTGTCTTAAATCATGGGAAGAAAATTGCAGAAGGGCGACCTGATGAAATTCGTCAAAATGAAGCGGTTATTCAAGCCTATCTCGGAGGTGAAGCGCATGCTCCAGTTAAACAATATTAATGTGAATTATGGCGCTTCTTCCGTACTTCATCATATTTCACTCGAAGTAAAAAAAGGTGAAACAGTGGTGTTACTTGGTGCAAATGGAGCTGGAAAAAGTACAATCTTTCGTACGATCAGTGGTTTAATGAAACCAGCTTCTGGTGATGTGATGTTTATGGATCGTAAGTTAACTGGAAAATCGCCTCACACTTTAGTGAAAGAAGGGATCGTGCAATGTCCTGAAGGTAGAAAGTTATTTCCACAAATGTCTGTTTATGAAAATTTGAAAATGGGCAGTTTTGTTCATCGGAAACATCGTAAGGAAGTGGAACAGAGCTTAAAGGAGGTGTATTCCCTTTTTCCTATTTTATATGATAAGCGGCATGAGGCAGCAGGTTCTTTAAGTGGTGGTCAACAGCAGATGTTAGCGATTGGACGAGCATTAATGGCCAAACCGAAAGTTCTTTTACTAGATGAACCTTCATTAGGACTTGCCCCCCTCATTGTAGAGCAAATGTTTCATATTATTGAGGATATCAATGAGCAGGGAACAACAATTCTTCTAGCTGAGCAAAACGCCAATGCTGCACTACAAATTTCTAACCGTGGCTATGTGATTGAAAGTGGCAAGATTGTTCTTCAAGGAAGTAAAGAGGAACTTTTGTCTAATGATCAAATTCGAAAAGCTTATATTGGGGCATAAAAACGGAATCGATTTGAATAGGGGGAAAACAATGAGAATCGGGATAAAGCTTTTTGTTTACATGGTGATGTTGATCGGCATGGTCGTAGTGGCGGGATGTGCGGCAGATTCTGTTAGTAACTCTAGCAATGAAGGGGCTTCAAATACAAGCGAACCGAAAGATACGAGCAAGGATACAAGTGCAGATACGACATTCGAAAATACTGTAAATATTGGATTTAGTGGCCCTTTAAGTGGACCAGCAGCTTACTATGGAGAGAATACGTTGAGTGGTTTAGAGATGGCTGTAGATGAAATTAACAAGGAAGGCTTTGAAGTGGATGGCGAAAAATACGGGGTTAACCTCGTAACGCTTGATGATCAGTATTTGCCTAATGAAACAGGAACGAACGCAAGAAGGCTTGTTCAAGAAAATGATACGCCGATTGTTTTTGTTCCACATAGCGGTGGTGTTTTCGCAACCCAAGTATTTAATGAACAAGAAGAATTTTTAATCGCAGCCTATACAAGTGAACCCAAAATTATGGAACAGGATAATTCACTTACTTTAGGAATTCCCCCTGCGTACAGCGCATATCCTGAAGCTTTTACAAACTATCAAATGGAACGGTATGGTAAGAAAATTGCAATGCTACCAACCTCATCTCAGTACGGAAAAGACTGGACAGAAGCACTAAAACCAGTTTGGGAAGAGAATGGTGGGGAAGTCGTTTTTGAAGGGTCCATTGATTTTAGTAAAGATACTGACTTTTTCTCAATTGTCACAAAAGCATTAAGCAACAATCCTGACGTGCTTTTTGTAGGGGGACCATCACAGCCAACAGCCCTCGTTATTAAACAAGCTAGAGAATTAGGCTTTGAAGGTGGATTTATGCTGATGGACCAAGCAAAAATTGAGGAAATTGAGCCGGTACTAGGTGGACTTGATCAGTTAGAGGGAACAATTGGAGCACTACCAATTATTGATAGCGATGCGCCAGGTGCAGAAGAGTTTATAAGCCAATACAAAGAACGTTTTGATCGAATTCCAACTGCTGAAGGTGCATTTAACTATCAAGCGATGCATGTCATTGTCAATGCCATGTCTGAATCAGGTTCGGTGGAAGATCCAACGAAGATTATGGAGAGTATGGATGCCGCTATCCAATCACTACCTGATGAAAAGATGGTTTGGCACTTAACAGGTATTTATAATGGTGGTGCATTTGACTGGAAACCTGCTATTGGAGCAGTTGAAGATGGAAAAGTTGTGAAGGTGGAAAATTAAGAGAAATTGAAAGGGGATCTAACAAGATGCAAACAAATCATTTTCAATTCTGGCCAAAACGAGTACCCTATTCACTAACCATTCCTGAAACAACCATTTATGATAACCTCACCGTATCTGCTAAACGTTATCCTAATAAAGAAGCGATTCTTTATTATGGAGCAAAGATGACGTATAAAGAGTTACTTCATGAAGTCGATCAGACTGCAGCCTTTCTTGAACAGTTGCAGGTAAAAGAAGGAGAAAATGTTCTTCTTTTTATGCAAAATTCAGCACAGTTCATAATTAGCTACTATGCAATTTTAAGAGCTAACGCCGTCGTTGTCCCAATTAATCCTATGTTAACAGCAGAAGAGCTATCTTTTTATATTAAAGATTGCGAAATTAAAACTGCTATTGTGGGTCAGGAGTTATATGAGAAAGTAGAGCCTTTAGTAAACACAACAACTCTTACTAATGTGATTACGGCAGCCTATTCTCACTATGCTGGTAATGAAAGTGATATGCCTGCGGAAGTGGCGTTAGAGGCAAAAAGAGTAGATAAACCGAACCACTATACGTGGGAAGATGCGATTCATCATTCGAATGTACCTGGAGAATATGTACGTACGATCGATGACGTTGCGGTTATGCCCTATACTTCTGGTACAACAGGTTTACCAAAAGGGTGTATCCATCCGAATCGCACCTTACAAGCGAATGCGGTAGGCGCATCTCAGTGGATGAATATTACCGCGGATGGCATGCACCTTGTAACGCTTCCATTGTTTCACGTAACCGGAATGCTTCATAGTATGCATGCACCGATTTATAGCGGGGCACCAATGGTTATTATGACGCGTTGGGATCGCAATTTGGCTGCGAAATACATTGAACACTACGAAGTTGCTAATTGGGTGAATATTAGTACGATGCTAATCGATTTTCTTTCGAATCCAAATCTACCAAACTACTCCATTTCATCATTAAAAATACTAGCTGGGGGAGGCGCGCCTTTACCAGCGGCGGTTGGAGAGAAATTATACAACTTAACTGGATTACGATTTATTGAAGGATACGGGTTATCTGAAACGATTTCTCATACGCATTTCAACCCACCAGATTTTCCTAAACTTCAGTGTCTTGGTGTACCGTCGTTCGATGTAGATGCACGTGTCATCGATCCAAATACAATGAAGGAGCTCGGTCCAGGTGAGCCTGGCGAAATCATTGTGAACGGTCCACAGGTGTTTGATGGCTATTACAATCGTGACGATGAAAACCGCAGTTCGTTCATTGAACTTGATGGAAAGTCTTTTTTCCGAACAGGAGATATCGGTCGCTATGATGAAGAGGGATACTTCTTTATGATTGATCGTGTGAAACGCATGGTCAATGCCTCAGGCTTTAAAGTTTGGCCAACAGAAGTAGAATCAATTTTATATAAGCATCCAGCAGTTCAACAAGCTTGTGTCGTTGGTGTACCGGATCCAAGGCGCGGCGAAACAGTGAAAGCTTTCGTCATTTTGAATGAAGATGATAAAGGAAAAGTGACAGAAGAAGAGATTATCGAATGGTCTAAAGAGCAGATGGCTGCTTATAAATACCCAAGAATGATTGAGTTTATGGACGCTTTTCCAACAACGAGTAGTGGTAAGATTTTATGGAGAAAGCTACAGGATAACGAACGTCAAAAAGCAGAGGGAGTGAAGTAAGGTGGGGGAAACAGTCGAAACGGTTACTGGACCAATCGCGATTGATCAGCTGGGAAAAACACTAGTTCACGAACATTTTGCTTTTGGTTATCCTGGATTTAGTGGGGATATTTCACTTGGTGCTTTTGATTTTCAGGAGGCGCTTCGAGTTGGGATTTCAGTGGCTGAAAATGTTATGGCACATGGTGTGAAAACCGTTGTAGATCCAACACCAAATGAATGTGGGCGAAATCCAGAGCTTCTTCAGAAAATATCAACAGAGACTGGTCTTCAAATTATTTGTGCGACAGGTTACTACTATGAAGGAGAAGGAGCAACGCCTTATTTCAAATTTAGGCAAGGTCTTGGTACAGCGGAAGAAGATATTTACGAAATGTTTATAAAAGAAATAACAGACGGCATTGGAACGACTGGAATTAAACCAGGTATTATCAAGTTAGCGTCCAGTAAAGATCAGATAACGGATTATGAGAAGATGTTTTTTAAAGCGGCTGCTCGAGTTCATAAAAAAACCGGTATTTCAATATTAACCCACACTCAGGAAGGGACAATGGGTCCTGACCAAGCAAAGCTGCTTGTGGAAGATGGCGTAAATCCACAGTCCATTATCATCGGTCATATGTGTGGCAATACAGATGCCGCATACCATTTAAAAACATTAGAATGGGGAGTGAACATCGGGTTCGATCGTTTTGGGATACAGGGACTCGTCGGCGCGCCTTACGATAAAGAGCGTCTCATTACGTTAATTGGATTACTGAATAGCGGATATGAAAAACAAATTATGCTTTCACATGATACCGTTAACTACTGGATGGGACGTCCCCCTGTTCTACCGGAACAAGTCGAAAAAATCATGGCAAACTGGCAGCCGGTGTATCTTTTTGAAGAGATAATTCCTAAATTGAAGACGGCGGGTATATCGGAAGAAACGATAGCTATTTTATTTGAAGAAAATCCGAAAAAGCTATTTTTATCAAAATCTAGTGTGAAAGCGTAAAAAAAGCGAGGGTTCTCCTCGCTTTTTGGCTTTAAATGTTTTGCGTTTCAAAAGGCTTTATTAATCCGTAGAGCGTTTCCGTATAAGGAAGTTTCAACTCTACCTTTTCCGCAAGACGTAACGCACCACCTTGAAGGTGTTCAACTTCAAGGTTATTTTTTTTTCTTTTATCTTGATGCATTGACGATGTTGCTTCGTACCGTAGGGAGTGAAATGATTTCATACGACGATCGATATCTTCCTGATTAATGTGAACATCGTAGTAGGAAGCAAGAGTTTTGATTTCCATCATCACATTCTCAACAAGTTTTAGCGTTTCAGGTATAGCACGAATTGTTCCTGTATGTATATCTCCAGCTGTGGTTATACCAGACATAGCTGAAATAAACATATACTTTTTCCACATTTCTTCTTCGATGGTAGAAGTTAATTGTGAGTTGAAATTCGCACGTTCATTTATTTCGTTTAATGTTGCACAAATTTCTTTTTGTGATGGATGGAGTGGACCAAATATCAATTCATGGAGTTCGCTTGTATGATTGACATACCCGCGGTTATCAAGCGTTGCAATAATATAAGATAATCCACCTAAAACGACTTCTTCCCCAAGCTCTTCTTTTAGAATGGAAATATGTTCAATACCATTTAGAATGGGAAGTACCTTTGCTCCTTTTGCTACAAATTCTTTAAGTACTGGAATTGTTTCACCAAGGTGGTATCCTTTTACTCCTAACAATACTAAATCAGGTGAAGAAGCTTGAGAAGGGTTTGTCAAAAGTGTAGGAGATGAGATTCTTGTGTCACCTTTTACACTTGTAACCTGTAATCCTTCACGTTCTATTTGTTTTTTTCTTCCTTCACGTACAAAAAACGACACGTTCGCACCGCTTTCTATCCATCTGGATCCAAAATATGTACCAAGTGCACCTGCTCCCATGATAATGATATTCATAAACATCCTCCTTTTTCGAAATCGCTTTCTTTCTATTACTCTACTTATTTAGTGTCATAATTTCAAGAAGGCAGGAGATAAAAATATCGTCCAGAAATAGCTTAAGTGAGGAAAAGATTGAAAGGATTGATAAATATGAAAATCTTATCAGAGGAACAGTATGAAAAAGCAAGTCAATTTATAGAGCTACATGCAAGACCGCTCGACCGGGAGTATTTCGCATACTGGAGAGGGAATGGTGACAAAGAGAGAGTTCTTCACGAACTTGAAGCTTTCAGAAATGAAGATGGTGGTTTTGGGAATTATATTGAGCCTGATTTTCGTTTGCAAGAATCATCTCCCTTAGCCACAACGGTAGCATTTCAATATCTCAACGAACTTGGAGTAAACGCTGACCACCCATTTATTGTTGACGGTACGAACTATTTCCTAAAAACTTTTCGAGAGGATAGGAAAGATTGGCAGTCGGTACCTAATCTTGTGAATGATGTTCCGCATGCACCGTGGTGGCATGTATCGGAAAAGGAATCCCCCTATTTTGCTAATCCTGACGCTGAGATCGTTGGATATCTCCTCCACTATAACGTGGACCATCATGTCTCAAAAGAGATGTTATATAAGGTAATGGATCATCTTAGTCAATTAAGTGAATATGAAATTCATGAGGTGCAATGTTATCTACGATTAGGAAGGCTAGCAGGCGTAGATGTCCAGAAAGAGATTCATAAGCAGATTGAAAAGAAATTATCATACATTGTGGATCGTCCAGAAAAATGGGATCAATATGGAGTTCAGCCTCTTTTCCTGGTGGACTCTGTCCAATCGCCTTTTGCTAAAGAACTTAATCAGGAATTGAATGTGAATTTAGATTATTTAATTGAAAGTCAGCATGAGAATGGAAGGTGGGAACCAACCTGGGCATGGGGACAATTTGAAAATCATTGGGAAATTGCTAAAAAAGAATGGCAGGGAATACTAACTGTCCAAAACTTGATTACTTTATCTAAATTTGATCGTATCGACAGTTCGACTGTTTAGAAAAGAGGAAAGAAAGGGAACATAGTAGAGAGACATTGATTGAAAGGAGTTTTCTACTATGAAAGCAGTTGTAATCGAACAATATGGCGGTAAAGATGAGTTAGTTGAAAAAGAGGTGGCATCACCAACGCCGGACAAAAATCAGGTTGTGGTAACGAGCTATGCAACTTCAATTAACCCGATTGATTGGAAATTAAGAGAAGGTTATTTAAAAGAGATGCTTCCTTTTAACTTTCCTATTATTCTTGGGTGGGATATTTCTGGCGTGATTAAAGAAGTCGGTTCATCTGTTGAAGGGTTCAAAGAAGGCGACCGAGTATTTGCCAGACCGGCAACAACAGCAAATGGTACATATGCAGAGGAAGTTGTCGTAGATGATCATTTGCTTGCCCATATTCCTGATCGTATTTCTTATGAAGAAGCAGCATCTGTACCACTTGTAGGATTAACCGCGTGGCAATGTTTAATTGATTTTGCTGATATTCAAAAGGGTGAAAAAGTATTGATCCATGCTGGTGCTGGTGGTGTAGGAAGCTTTGCCATTCAGCTTGCAAAATATAAGGGTGCCTATGTAGCTACTACTGCAAGTGGTAAGAATGAAGATTATTTAAAATCACTTGGCGCTGACAAAGTTATTAATTATCGGGAGCAAGATTTCTCGGAAGAATTAGAAGAGTATGATGTCGTCCTTGATACAATGGGAGGAGACATACAAGAAAAAAGTTTTAATGTTTTGCGTGGTGGAGGTCGCCTTGTTTCAATCGTAGGAGAACCTGACCAGGAGAAAGCAAAAGAAAAAGGCGTTAGATCTGGGAATGTATGGCTTGAGCCAAATGGAGAGCAGTTGAAAGAGATCGCATCTTTGATGGAAAATGGTCATATTAAAGCAACAATTGGTCATCGTTTTCCGTTCAGTCAAGAAGGTATTCAAAAAGCACACGAGCTAAGCGAATCGCATCATGCGAAAGGAAAAATTGTTATTAATTTTAATAAGTAAAACGAAACAGCGGCTTAACTGCCGCTGTTTTATTTTATGGTTCATAAAATTTCATATACCGTACTAGATATAAAATATTTTAAGAACATTAGTTAAAAAACTATAAAACAATCAAAAGAAAAAATAAAAAAACCGGAACAAATTTGTCCCGGTTTTTCCCGTTAAAAAATAATATGTGCCATTACTACGATTATGGGTAGTGAAATAATCGTACGTTCTAGAAAAATAATAAATAAATCAATAAATCGAACAGGTACTTTAGAACCTAGCAATAAACCACCAACTTCAGACATATAGATGAGCTGGGAAACTGAAAGACTGGCAATTACAAAGCGGGTTAAATCACTTTCAATATCTGCACCGATAATCGCTGGTAAAAACATATCTGCAAATCCAATTACCATAGTTTGAGCTGCTTCAGCTGCTTCTGGGACCTGCATTAAATTAAGAATCGGAACGAATGGAGCACCAAGATAACTAAATAGTGGCGTGGTTTCAGCAATAATTAAAGCAACTGTTCCAATAGCCATTACGATTGGAATTACACCCATCCACATGTCGAGTACATTTTGAACGCCGCCTTTAATGACATTTGAAGCGCGATTATCTTCAGCAGTCTTTGTTGCTTGAAGGACGCCCCATTGAAAACGCGAGTGCCCCTCTGGAATCGTGTCATCCGGTGCTTCAGCCGCAGTTTCATAAGTAGTATCTGGCTTACGCGATAAAGGCGGTATTCTAGGCATAATAACCGCTGCTACAACGCCTGCTAGTACGATCGTTAAATAGTAGGGAATGAAATATTGCTCAAGCTTCATTTGTTGAAGTACGACAATACTAAACGTAATCGAAACAACTGAGAAGGTCGTCCCAATAACCGCTGCTTCACGTTTTGTATAATAGCCTTCTTCATACTGTTTGCTTGTTAATAATACACCAATCGTTCCATCGCCCATCCATGATGCAAGGCAATCGATCGAAGAGCGACCAGGGAGTGTGAAGATCGGTCTCATTATCTTTGTAAGAAGCGTACCGCAAAATTCTAACAGTCCGAAATTTAAGAGCAGTGGTAAAAACAGCCCTGCAAATAAAAATACAGAAAAGAGAATTGGAATAAGATCATTTAGTAACAAACCACCAGTGGCATCTGACCAAATCCATTCAGGACCAACCTGATAAAGAGTTAAGATGGCAAAAGCCATGCCCAGAACTCGAGCGATTACCCAGACCCATGATACTTGAAGAAGACTGGTGAGAAATGGACGTTTCGTAATCCAATTGGGTTTTGTGATAACTGCATAGGCACTTAGTAAAGCAGTTATCGTAATAATGATCGTCATAAGAGCGGATAGAGAAAAAGGAATGGTTGTTCCAAATAAGCCTTGTAACCAACCAGCCATTTTCGCTATTGGAATGGTAACACCTTCATCATTGGGGATTGGAATCATGAATAAGAAAATACCAATGAGAGATGGAATTATGAATTTTAATAAACCTTCTGAAGTTACTTTTCTTTGATGAGTGCTGTTCACGTAGTGTCACCTCTGTCGTTTCGCAACGGATTTTCTATCAAACCAAACGTATTTTTATAAAAACATAGTTATGAATATAACATATCAACTCCTTTTATGTAACATGAAAATACAAACTCTTGAATAAAAAAAGTGTTCAGAAAAAAGCGACCAATTGCATTATATCGTGAAATCGCTAACAATTAAAGAAGTTATTAAAGATGGAAGGTGATCAATAGTAAACAAACCGACTATTATCGACGTGAATCACATCAAGTTGTTATTCAGTTAGTTAAGGTTGATAAGTAAAGAAAAGAGGCAAGGATGCGGCATCCTCGCCTCTAGAATAAGTTTATTCTCATTTATTTTATCTTCATCCATATTTATGCATGTCTATGTGGATTCTCGAATTGATAAGATTCTTCAAAGGTTGAGCCAAAAAAGCATGAAGCACATTTACTGTATCCTTTTTGCCTTAAGTAAACAAGCAATTCTTGTTCATGATTGGCTTCAGTTCGGTCTTTAATCGGAGTATCGGGTAAATGACATTCATCACCAGCGTAAGCTGTCCTATGGACAATTTGTTTTTGGTGGTCAATCATGTATTTTCCCATATATATTTATCATATCCCATCTCTAATAAGTTTCTCCTAGTGTAACATACTAATGTTCACATTGATATATCCTAAACTTATTAGTATACCCGAAATAGAATAATATTATTACTATTATTGTGTATTTTTTCTAAAAAAATTTTCCAGCTTTCATTTATATTCATGTAAGGCTATTCCGATAAAGTAAAAAGGAGTTATAGAAGATAAATTTGTTAGGAGGATCTAAATGCATCCTATTGTTAAAAAAGGAGATGTGAGTATCCGTTATCTAAAAGACGGAGATGAGAATTACCTTTTAAAGTGGTTAACAGATCCTGCGGTATTAACTTATTATGAAGGGAAAGATCGTCCGTATACGTACGAAAAAGTTTTAGAAGATTTCTTTTTAGATGACGATGAAACAAGATGCCTGGTGCTGTTTAAGAATACTCCAATTGGCTATATCCAATTTTATTTAATGGTAGAGGTTGAGGGAATCGCACTTCCTACAAGCACTTATGGTATGGATCAGTTTATAGGAGAAACGTCGTATTGGAATCAAGGCATTGGGAAAAATCTGGTTCAATCGGTCGGTTATTATATTGAAACGACTTTAAAAGGATCTATGATTGTAATGGACCCACAAAAATGGAATGAAAGAGCAATTCGCTGTTATGAACATGCTGGGTTTACAAAGGTAGGTGTTCTTCCGAATCATGAATACCACGAAGGTAAGTGGAATGACTGTTTCTTGATGGTAAATGACTTTGCTACATATCGAATTCAGCCGCTCTCTTGTATGTATGAAAAACAAGTAACAAAATTCTTTACTGAATCGTGGGGAAGTTCAGTAATGGTCATCTCGACAGGCACATACAAACTTCACGAATTAGAGGGATTTGCAGCCTGCAGTTCAACCGGAAAAATAATTGGCGCTGTCACATTTAAGCGTCATGATCGTGTTATTGAAATTATTTCTCTTGATAGTGTTTTAGAAAATCAGGGGATAGGCTCACGATTAATGATGATGGTAGAGTTAATCGCAGTAGAATATCAATATCCGCTCATTAGAGTGATTACCACAAATGATAATATGAGTGCTTTAAACTTCTATCAACGAAAGGGCTATCGGATAAAAGAAGTTATTCCAGGTGCAGTCGATCAAGCTCGACAAGCAAAGCCTGAAATTCCGCTAATTGGAGAGCAAAACATTCCGATTCATGATGAGCTAATTCTTTATAAAAAGCTTTCCACTTATTGAAAAGTACGCATTAACAAGAGGCGAAAGGAAGAAATGGAATACGGGCGAGGTTATTATTTAAAGTATAAAGATCTCCTAATCCTCGAATCCGATCCAGCCACTGTAGCTATTTTGGATCGTTGTTGTTTAATGTATAAGGGTGGGCTATCATTCAGATTTAAATTGTTAGAAATGATTTCAAGGAATTTCGTTTCATCGTCTTCTTTACAAGTTGGCGAGGAGATAGGGCTCAATCATATACCAAAACGTTGGTGAAAGAGAGGGAGTTTCTTTCTTCACTCAATAGCTATGGCTATTATCATGTAACGTCTCAGGACGTCCTTGTGTGGTTTCAAAATATTCAAGCTGTTCATGGTTGTTATACTATTAGCGAAGCACACGTCCTAAACAAAGATGGACAAACGATGTTTCACCTTTATCATTGTCTACCGTTATCCGATGTTATGAACACTTAGAAGAGTTCGACACTCAATATTTATAGTAAATAAACAAGCCCCTGACGAAAGTTTCGTCGGGGGCTTGTAAAGCGATTTATGCTTTTGTTACGTTAGCTGCTTGTGGTCCGCGGTTACCTTCTACGATTTCGAAGTTAACTTCTTGGCCTTCGTCAAGTGTTTTGAAACCTTCGCCGTTGATTGCAGAGAAGTGTACGAATACGTCGTCTCCACCTTCAACTTCGATGAAACCGAAACCTTTTTCAGCGTTGAACCATTTTACTTTACCGTTTTGCATAAAAAATTGCCTCCTAATGTACCTCATCGTACATAATTTAAAATTCACCATTTACCATTGTCATACGTTTACATTAAAAAACTGCAGCTTGTGGAAGAGGATTTAACTTTGTTACCCTCTTTCGAAGCTACAGCTAATTTAAATCCTAAATATATTAATAGTAAAATGGTTTAAATATATAATAGCACCGGCTCTTCTAAATTGCAAACCATTCTGGAAATTTATTTACCGATTTATCGGGCTGGAACGCAATTTCTCTCGTGACTGAATTGGAAGTGCTGATCCAATTAGTGCTACCGCTGCTCCACCAAATAAAATACCCTGAATACCTTCCGTAGCAAAAGAGATTAATAACAAAAAAATTACAAGGTCAAATAACGAGTCAAGTATAGATAAGAGTGAGATCGTTGTCGCTCTTACATGAGATGGAATGATGGCGTTGCTTAACTTGGAATAAATCGGATAGCGAATGGCACCAACCCACCTTAAAAACAATACTAGAAATAAGATTATCCATAGCTGATTTTGACATAAAGCAGCCAACGACAGCCCGAAGGCAGAAAGAAGACCGGACGTGTACATTAAAACTGAATAAGAAAGCTTTTTATTTAACATACCGATACTTCTTGAAGAAAAGAATGCGAGTAAAGCACCTACGGCGTAAACTGGTCCGATAAAGTATACAGGAAGTCCGGAACCGATCATAAGAGGTTGGTCAAATTTTTGAAAAACCGCAACTGTTGGTATAAAGACGAGTGTTACATTCAAAAACATAACTAAAAGCCTCGGTGCCTGTTTGATCACTCGTACACCTTCCAAAACATTCTCGATCGAAGTTCCGGGTATATTCACTTTGCCAGAAGGCTCCTTAATAAAGAACAAAAGAACGAATTCAACGATATAGGAGACCATGCTTAATAAAATTAGTAGCTGAAATTGGTCTTGTTCAAGGTCTTTTGCAAAAAATGACCCAAACAGAACAGCGATCATCATAGCGATAAATCCTGCTGATTGAATTTTTCCCATAGCTTCATCCATTTTTTGCTGTTTATTATCTTTTTTTAATGACTCGTATATTAGCGCTTCGTCCGCTCCGGAGAAAAAAGTAACCGATAATCCGTTTAAAACGCTAAATAGCATAAACATTTCGAGACTATTAGCAAGTAAAAGGATACCAATACTACTTAGTTTAATCATGGAACCTGTAAGAAATGACACTCGAGCTCCATACCGATCTGCGAAAACACCGGTAGGGATTTCTCCTATTAAAACAGCGCCACTCCAGCATATTAAAAGAACAAGAATGTTTGCCTCATTTAATCCATTTTTTTCATAAAATAAGGTTAAAACAGGCTGTAAAAAACTAATCGTTCCAAAAAAGTGTACCCAGAACAATAGGGTCAGATTACGTGTTGATAAAGAAGACATGATCCTCCAACTTTCATTGTAAGTTCTGACAATGGAAAGACAGGAGGGAGTCATTTACATTAAAGCCAGTCGTCCCTCCTGTGTATTGACGTTAGCTCCAGAATTTTTAACATATTACCTTCTCCCTTCCACTAGTTAAGAGGAATTATAGCAAAACTATCCTCGTGAAACGACTCATTTTTTGAAATAAGAATAAATCTAATTATTGCTCGATCTATCTATCGTTTTAAGGGGGCAATTGGGTAACGGGACGGAATGGAAATGAGGGATTCATGTGTTGCAACCTCCAAAAATGGGATAATTAAATCTTTTCTTTCGAATTACCATGCTAGGTCAATCGTATTGTTATCTTTGCCTTGTGGCTCACTTTATGATTGGAAGGAAAGAATGACTAGCGAACTTACTGTTTTAGCCTCTAACCGAGCAGGGTATTGAAAAAGTAAGTCTATTTTAAGCGAAAGTATAGCTGGAGAAGCGACCCTTCCGTATTAGGAATAACTCAGTATGCCGGTCAGAGTTACCAGAGAAATTCAAATTAAAAGTATGGGGAAATTTTATTCAAAATTAAGCAAGTCTTTCTCGTCGTTCAGCTTACATAAAGCCCAGCATGCAGGAAAAAAACACCCCCTGTGTGCCCTGAGCTGATCATAAGAGGAATGAATTCTATTCTCCGCATTTGAGCGAAATAGTGTTGCTCTGGTCGGACATCTTTTATAATAGACTTAAACAAAAAAACAAAGGGGCGAGCGTAAATGACAATTCAAAACCCATCAAGGAAAGAGATTGGTAACATCCTAAAAACGAAGAAGCGAATTGCTGTTGTGGGTTTATCGAACAACCCTAATCGTACCTCTTTTATGGTATCTCAGGCGATGATGGATGCTGGTTACGACATTATCCCAGTTAATCCAACGATTGATGATGCGCTTGGAGTTAAAGCGGTAGATTCTCTGAAAGAAATTGAAGGTCATGTCGATATCGTTAATGTCTTTAGACGAAGTGAGTTTCTTCCAGACATTATGAAAGATGCCGTTGATATCGGGGCGGATGTTTTCTGGGCCCAACTCGGCGTGATGAATGAAGAAGCGTATGAATATGGAAAGAAACATGATATTAAAGTTATCATGGATCGTTGCATTAAAGTCGAACATGCGATGACGAAATAAGCTGAGGGCGTTTAGAACGCCCTTTTTTTATTTAAGAAGATAACTCATTTTTAACTGAGCGGTTATCACTAATTGACCTGTTTGAATTTGAGTTGCTTGAACGTCACTAAACATCCGTGGGGAAGGCGACGATGAACTAAGCTCAATAATTTGATGTGGTGAATGTGGAAGGCCAATGTCAATCGCTTGTGCAATTGTTTTAGCTTTTTCTTTTGCATCTTTAATCGCAATGGCTAAAGCTTTTTGGTAGGCGATCGTTGGATCTTTTAATTCAAAACGAATATCCGAGACTACGTTTGCTCCTGAGGCTACAGCTGCATCGATTGCCGCGCCAGTTCTGCTCACTGGTTCGACGTATACTTTAAGGAGATGCGTTACTTTGTAACCAAGAAAGATCTTCACGTTGTTTTCATAGCGTATGTTTTCTTCAATCCGATAATCGGTTGTTTGAATATTCTCTGATGGAATACCGAGAGAATGAAGAGACGATACAATGGAGGAAATGAGAGCAGCGTTTTCTTCTTGAGCTTCTGCTACTTGTTCTGAAGTTGTGGTAACTCCAGTAACAACGACCGCTCTATCCGGTGCAGCACTTACTTCTCCCGCTCCAAATACTGTAATGGTATGATCGCAAACACATTGATCATTGAACGTCATATTTGTCATTTTTCACACTACTTTCCAATAGTTTAAACAAATCATCCGGATTAAGAGGACAGAAAGAGTCTGTTTTGTTAAAATTTTAAGTAGTCGTAAGGATACGAAGGAGGAATTATGTTGCCAGAACAAATCATGTTAGAAAAGTATGCTGAACTTGCTCTTAAAAGAGGGGTTAATTTACAAAAAGATCAAATGCTTGTCATTAACTCCTCTATTGAAGGGGCAGAATTTACTCGAATCGTTGTAAAAAAAGCCTACGAAATAGGTGCGAAGACTGTACATATTAACTGGAGTGACGACGATCTTGACCGTTTATGGTATGAGAATGCCGCCCAAGATGTGCTTGGAAATGTCCCTGAATGGCGTGTGAAAATGTATGATCACTTTGCTGAAGAAGGCGCTGCTATTCTTTCAATCCGCTCCACCAATCCTGATTTATTAAAAGGGATTGCTTCATCACGCATTTCTGCTTCAAATAAAGCAAGTGGCGAAGCAATGAAAAATTTCCGTAAGTATACGATGAACGACAAGATCACATGGTCCATCGTTGCGATCCCAAATGGAGAATGGGCAAAGAAAATTTTCCCAGAATCATCAGAAGAGGATGCTGTTGAAAAGCTTTGGAACCAAATATTTACCATTACGCGTGTCGATCAAACAGATCCAATTGCAGCTTGGAATGATCACAACGCTACTCTTGCTAAAGCAAGAGGTGTTCTGAATGATCGAAACTACAAGAAACTTGCTTATAAGGCACCTGGTACTGATTTGGAAATTGAACTACCTGAAGGGCATATATGGAAAGGCGGATCTTCCATTTCCGAGCAGGGCATTGAATTTAATGCAAATATGCCAACAGAAGAAGTTTTTACGTTACCACATAAATATGGGGTGAATGGTACGGTTTCTAGTACGAAACCATTAAGTTATGGCGGTAACTTAATCAATAACTTCTCGTTAACATTTAAGGATGGTAAAGTTGTGGATTTTTCAGCGGAAGAAGGCTATGAAACGCTTGAAAATCTACTGAACATGGATGAGGGTTCGCGGAGACTTGGTGAGATTGCGATCGTTCCGCACCAATCGCCTATCTCCCAATCAGGCCTTATTTTCTTTAATACGTTATACGACGAAAATGCTTCTTGTCATTTAGCACTTGGAAAAGCTTATCCGAGTAGTGTTAAAGGCGGAGCTGATATGGATGATGATGCATTGGATCGTCACGGTGTAAATAACAGCATCACGCACGTTGATTTTATGATGGGTTCTGGAGAACTCAATATTGACGGCGTCAAAGCAGATGGGACGACGGAAGCGATTTTCCGAAACGGTAACTGGGCAATTAATGTCAAATAAGCAAAAATGCTCTCGCTGATTAGCGGGAGCATTTTTGTATCGTAACCTCTTATAAATTGCAAGTACTATCCAGTTCTTTCTATAATAGAGAAAAATAGTGAGTGGTGGTTTACGTGAGTGTTGAAAAGTTATCTGGTATACGTTTGAAGAATTATATCTCCTTTCGTAAGGATCCATTAGGTTTTTTATCAAAAACCCGTAATATAGCGGATTTCGTAGAGCTCGGTGCTTCTTCTTTTGTCGTGCATCAACCTGACGCAGTTAAACAAATCCTTGTTACGAATGCTGAATCTTTCCAGAAAGGGAGCTCTGCTTCGTTATTGAGCCAAACGATTGGGCGTGGGCTATTAACCTCAGAAGGTAAAACACATGCACGGCAGCGAAAAATGTTGATGCCTGCTTTTCATAAAGAGAAAATGACTCAATATATCTCAATCATCCTCGAAGAAACAAAACGGTTTATTGATGGGTGGGATGATGGAGAAGTCATTTGTATTAGTTCAGAAATGATGAGGTTAACGCTAAGAATTATTATGAAAGCCATGTTTGGTCAAGATATCTCAAAGAAAGAAAGCATCGAACTTGTCACAGCGGTGACCCATATTATCGAGAAATCTGCAGCTGACTTATTTCTCCCTTTCCCATCACCGGAGTTTGTGCCTACAAAGCGGAATAAACAATACAAATTCGGAAAAAACCGCTTAAATGAACTGGCAGATCAGCTAATTCAAAACACACCCAAAGGCGATCATTTACTTTCACTCCTTCAAGAATCAACGTATACTGACGGATCTCCTCTTTCGAGCGAAGAAGTGAGAAGTCAAATTTTAACAATGCTTATTGCCGGCCATGAAACAACTGCAAACGTGCTATCATGGATGTGGTATGAACTTTCCAAAAATGAGGAGATTGAACAGCAGCTTTTAAAGGAATGGAAAGTAGCAGGAGAATCAAGTATTCACCAACATGATCTTACACATCTGTTTTTTAAAGAGACGTTAAGACTCTATCCTGCAGCCTGGGTCATATTAAGAGAAGCGACTACACCAGTTGAACTAATGGGGTATCAATTTAAAGCGGGGTCATCGTTTTTGATTAGTCCCTACGTTATGCATCGTAATCCCTCATTCTTTGAAAATCCAGAGCAGTTTTCACTATACCGAATGAAAGAGAAGCATGCCCCATTTGCTTATTTCCCATTTGGTGGAGGACCGCGAAGCTGTATCGGAAGTCAATTTGCTACTTATGAGGCTCAATTAATATTTTCAACAATAGGCAAAAGCTTTCATCTTCAACAACTGCACGATCGCCCTGTACTAGCAGAGCCACTCGTTTCCCTACGAATCAAAGGCGGTCTCTTAATGAAAGTGCATAAACGTAAATAATAGGTGATAAGATGGATGAAATCATTAAAGTGTCAGTACGACCGCTTGTTGAGTATGCATTCCGAAGTGGAAGTATTGATCATCGTTTTCGAACAGCGACAACCATGACGGAAGGAACGCGACTTCATCAGATGGTTCAAAAAACGTATAGTGAATTGGATCAAAAGGAAGTTCCTTTTGATACCAGGTTCCATTACGAAGAAATGACCTTTCATATCGAAGGACGGTGTGATGGTCTCCTAATGAACGGTGATCACTATATGATCGATGAAATTAAATCGACATCTCTCCCGCTCTCTGAGGTAAATGAACAGACACACCCTGTTTATTGGGCCCAAGCGAAATGTTATGGATATATGGCTGTTGAGAAATATAACCTTGATCAGATTACCATTCAATTAACTTATGTACAGTCAGAATCAAATGACATCATTCGATTCCAACATGATCTAACAGCAAGCGATCTACGAGCTTTCATGCTGCGCATGATTGAGCAATATGCCCCGTTTGCTAAGTGGAAGCGGGATCATATGACGATGCGTAATGAAAGCTGTAAAGCCCTTACGTTTCCCTTCGATACATACAGAGAAGGTCAGCGAAAGTTAGCGGGAAGCGTTTATAAAACGGTACAGGAGGAAGCAACGCTGTTTGCGATGGCGCCGACTGGGATTGGGAAAACGATCAGTACGCTATTTCCTGTTATGAAAGCCATAGGGGAAGGGTTTGGTAAAAAGATTTTCTACCTTACCGCGAAAACCATTACGAGGGAAACCGCACAGGAAGCTTTTCAACTTATGGAAGAGAAAGGCCTCCACACTTCTTCCGTAACCATTACAGCAAGAGATAAAATCTGTTTTAAAGAAAAAACAATCTGTCAAAAGGATTATTGTGAATTCGCCGATGGATATTACGATCGAATAAACGAAGGAATGCTTGATCTTTTGAACAATGAAACGCGTATTACCCGAAGCGTAGTTGAACAATATGCAGAGAAGCATCGATTATGTCCTTTTGAACTATCCCTTGATTTGTCTTTTACAGCAGACGTGGTTATTTGTGATTATAATTATTTATTCGATCCTCGCGTTTCGCTAAAAAGGTTAATTGACGAACAAAAGAAGCAAACGACCGTACTAGTTGATGAAGCACATAATCTTGTAGATCGTGCGCGAGAAATGTATTCAGCAGAATTAACGAAATCCCCATTTCTGAACCTGAAGCGCGTTTATAAAAATCATAACAACGCCATTTCGGATGCTGCAGCTAAGCTTAATCGTACATTCCTGGATTATCGGAAATCGACTCAAAATGGATCTCTCGTTTCGTCAAAAGTGGATGAAGAACTTATTGTGCAACTGGATACGTTTGTACAAGAAAGTGAGAAAGAGTTGTTGCAACAAGGAGATGATGAGCTTCTTTTAGAAACGTACTTTTTAGCGCAAAACTTTATTCGGATTGCAAAGCTTTACGACGAACGCTTTATTACCTATGTGGAGGCAGGAACGTTAGAAGTGAAAATCAAGCTTTTTTGTTTTGACCCTTCCAATCTGCTTCAAAAAATGAGGAAAGGATTTCGAGCGAATGTTTTTTTCTCAGCCACTTTTAGTCCTTTTTCGTATTATCAAAATATGCTCGGGTGGAGAGAAGAGGATTATGCGGTACGAATTCCATCTCCATTTCCGCGTGAGCATGCGGAAGTATTGATCGCCCCTCTGTCCACGAAATATCGGGACAGAGAACGAACGTTGCCATCACTTGTTTCCCTTCTCGAGAACGTTGTTGAAAGGAAGCCAGGGAATTACTTATTCTTTTTCCCCTCATATGGGTACATGGAAGAAGTATATAGCGCATTTACCGCTCCCGCTCAATCAGAAACGTTGATACAAAAAAGCGGCATGACAGAAGAAGAGCGAGAAGGTTTTTTAAGCGAGTTTTCGTCTGATCGTGAGACAAGCTTAGTAGGGTTTGCTGTAGTGGGTGGAATTTTTTCTGAGGGAATTGATTTAAAAGGAGAACGTTTAACAGGTGTAGTGGTGGTTGGGGTTGGATTGCCAAACTTTAATACCGAACGCCAATTAATGAAAACCTACTTTGATCAAGATGGGAAAAACGGGTTCGAGTATACGTACGTCTATCCTGGCATGAATCGTGTGCAACAGGCAGGGGGACGACTCATTCGCACTGAATCGGACCATGGTCTTTTACTCCTAGTTGATAACCGCTATTTAGAAAAACGATATCAACAATTACTACCTTATGAATGGCAACATTACAAAGTCCTGAAGAAGCCTTCTATGTTTCTTCAATGATGTACAAAAGTGATAAGAGCTTAGCAGTAGAATATAAAACACATCTCGTGTCATTAATTGAACTGTTTTTCTTTATGGAGTTGCTACCTAATCTGCATCCTACTCGTAAGATCAATCGCAACTAAATCAATGTAACCATGATGATTTTATGAGGAAGAACAAGGATATTGCATGCCGTTCGAATTGGACGGCATGCTCTTTTATTATGTTTATTACATCTGTAACTTTTTAATTATTTTAAAATAATTAAAAATTTTAAATATAATGCTAGATAGTAGTATTATTGCCAGTTTATAAACTCTTTTTGACTTTATTAAAATATTAAAATATTATAGTAAAGGAATAAGGGAGGTAGTAACATGTCATCAATGAATAAACAGAAAATTGTGGATAGCGTACCTCAACAAGGGTTCTTTGGACATCCGAAGGGATTATTCACTTTATTCTTCACGGAATTTTGGGAGCGCTTTTCCTATTATGGAATGCGCGCCATTCTCGTATTCTACATGTACTATGAGGTTTCAAAAGGCGGTCTGGGTCTAGAGCAAAACACAGCTTTAGCCATCATGTCGATTTATGGTTCACTTGTATATATGTCCGGAGTAATCGGAGGCTGGTTGGCAGATAGAATATTCGGAACGTCGAGAGCCGTCTTCTACGGTGGAATCTTCATCATGTTTGGTCATATTGCTTTATCATTTCCAGGTAGTTTAGCCATGTTCTTTGTTTCCATGGTATTGATCGTTATTGGAACAGGATTGTTAAAACCGAATGTTTCCACTGTAGTCGGTGAAATGTATAGCGAAAGTGATACGCGCCGCGATGCCGCTTTCAGTATTTTCTATATGGGTATCAATCTTGGTGCATTCATAGCTCCACTAATCGTTGGTAAACTTATGGAAACAAAAGGATTCCATTGGGGATTTGCGGCTGCGGCCATCGGTATGTTTTTAGGTCTTGTTGTATTCCTGATAACAAAGAAAAAGAATCTTGGGCTTGCTGGTACTTTTGTGCCAAACCCGCTTGGACCAGTTGAGAAGAAGAAATATGGATTAATTGCAGGATTAGTTGTTGTTGGTCTTACTATCATTTTAGGTATTACAATTCCTGCAGGCTTATTTACATTAAACGTATTTATTAATTTGGTAGGTATCTTCGGGATTGTTGTTCCGACTATATACTTTATCGTGATGTACTATAGTCCGAACACAACACAAACGGAACGTTCTAGAGTCATCGCTTATATTCCATTATTCATTGCAGCGGTGATGTTCTGGGCAATTCAGGAACAGGGTTCAACCATCCTTGCAGTTTACGCAGATAAGCGAACTGAACTGGAATTCATGGGAATCAGTATATCTCCAGCTTGGTTCCAATCGTTAAACCCGTTATTTATTATTCTATTAGCTCCAGTGTTTGCCTGGATGTGGATGAAACTGGGTCATCGTCAGCCATCGATCCCGAAGAAGTTTTCGTTCGGTCTATTGTTTGCTGGTTTATCATTCTTAGTGATACTACTGCCTGCCTACTTTGGTGGAGAAGGTTCACTAGTAAGTCCATTATGGCTTGTGCTTAGCTATTTAATTGTTGTACTTGGTGAACTATGCTTATCACCTGTAGGTCTTTCTGCGACAACAAAATTAGCTCCAAAGGCTTTCTCTGCTCAAACGATGAGTCTTTGGTTTTTAGCTTCAGCTGCCGCACAAGCGTTAAATGCACAACTTGTTCGTTTCTATACGCCAGAAACAGAAACGCTGTATTTCGGGGCAATCGGAGGTATGGCAATTGTTTTAAGTATTGCTCTATTTTTGCTTTCACCTAAGATCCAGGTATTGATGAAAGGTGTAAAATAATTGATTAACCCTCTGAATGTTTTCAGAGGGTTTTTATATACGTGAAGGGTAACTATTTGGAAGTTTTAGCCTTCTGTTTTGTTTTGGAGTTCTTTTTTCATTATTAGAATTCAACCTTATTTTGGTAGCTAATTCACTTTTGGTACTCGAAAACTGAACTACTTTTCATTTGAGGCGCGTTTTTTTTATATGAATGAAGGGGTAATTGGCTGTAAATGAATGATTTGACTAGGATTGAGGTCCGAAGTTTTTCGTCTTAATCTTGCTGCTTGATGATCAATAATCAACAATTTTGAACCATTACATTTTTAATACATTGTTAAAGTAGTAGTTTAGTTTTGTGAAGCGAAGGTAATGGTGAAGGTGATAACGAACTTACGAAGGAGAACGTCAATGAATATATATCTAACCATTCTACTATTTATCTTAGCTGCCATTGCTACATATTTTGTTGCAACACGCCTCGCTATGTACGGCGACGCCATTAGTGAAAAAACGAAAACATCTTCTGCTTTTATGGGAATAATTATTGGTGCTGCAATTTCTCTGCCTGAATTAACTTCGAGTGTAACCGCAATTGCCATTGATAGTCCAGATCTAGCTATTGGTAATTTGCTTGGGAGCAACTTATTTAACCTATTGGCTCTAGCTGTCCTCGACATGGTTTATCGTCGTGAACAGATTATGGGACAAACTGATCTAGGAAGTAAACTATATATTTATCTTGTGATTGTGATGACGCTTATCGTGGTTGCTGGATTATCGCTCACACTTCCAGCAAGTATTTTTCATATCGGATATAGCTCAGTTATCTTAGTGCTTGTATATTTTGTTGGTGTGAAATGGATAAATAAACAAACAGAAGAAAAAGTAAAAAGAAAAAGCCGTAAAAACGAAAAATACGGAGAATTTTCTTACCGAAGAGTTCTTACGATGTTCATTCTTTCTGCTGTTGGAATCATGATCGTAGGAACAGTGCTTACATTGACAGCCGATCGAATTGCAGAAAGTACAGGGCTTGGTGCATCTTTTGTAGGGTCTTTCCTTGTCGGAGCAAGTACTTCTTTACCTGATGCAGTAAGTGTTGCGACTGCGTTGAAACTACGAAACTATAGCATGGGGGTAAGTTCACTTCTCGGAAGTAACGCATTTAACATTATGCTACTTTCCTTTACAGATGCGATCTACTTTAAAACAAATATTTTTCAGCATGCGAGTCCATCAAATGTGATAACAACCGTTTCTTCTATTGTAGTTGTGCTCGTTATTTTGTATAGCATTACAAGAAAGAACAAACGGAGCACCCTTTTTTACATGTTGCCATCGATCTTAATCGTAGTGATCTATTTTATCGCTACATTCACCGTATATACAATGAAGTAAGTTGTAGAGGAAATTCCCTCTACAACTTTTTTTATGTCTTGCTATCTCATTTATGGCGGTGATGGAAACGCTCACGTAAAAAAGTCGGAAAATATTTGCAAGTTTTAAGTCAGAATACCCGTGGAAACCCCTGTCATAGATTAATTTTTGGAGGTTCAGGCAATGTCAAAAGGAAAAAGTATTCATGCATTAATTATTTTATTGTTTACCCAGTTCGTGTCAGGTGGGGTAACAAATACAAAGGGAATTGTGCTCGATAAAGTTGAAACAGATATCGGTCTCGATATGAGTCAATTTGGACTCGTTGTTTTAATTTTTCAACTAGGCTTTACGCTCGCTAGTTTAATCTTTGGTTATTTAACCGACAAAAAAGGATTAAGAATAATGGTGATCTTCGCCACAATTGTGATGGGACTCGGTTTTGCGGGTACAGGCTTTGCGCCAAACATCACTTTCTTTCTAGGTTTTTATATGTTAATCGGATTTGGTTTGGGTGCGCTGGGCGTTGCGTCTAACGCGATTGTGCCCGCTGCTTATCCGGAGAAACAAAACCAAATGTTTAATTTGGCAATGGGGATTTATGGACTTGGTATGATCATTTTCCCTCAAATTCTAAACTACATGTTCCAGTTTGCTTCATGGCGCTATTTCTATCTCGCGATTGCTATTCTGAACATCCTTGTCATTTTCTATGTAACGTCCGTTAAATTCCCAGATGGAAAAGCGGAAAAAATCAATTTAAAAGCATTTATTCCTATGTTAAAAGATGCGCAGATGATCTTTTTAATGTTCTTCTTGATTTTCGAAGTATCTGCTGAAGTTTCATTCACAAACTTCTTTCCACCGTATTTAAAATCTCTTGAACTTGGAGGGATTTCAAATGAAGCGAAATCGGATATGGTTGCTACTATTCTTTCGCTATTTTCGGTTTTCTTTATGATTGGCCGACTAAGTGTCGCTTATCTTGCCAACAAAATCAACGAACGCTTAATTATGATTTCATTCTCATTAGGTTCAGTGATCATTGTTGCCATTAGCTTCTTTTTTGCAAATCAAGTTCCGTACTTGTTTGCAGGAGCGGGACTGTTTTTCTCAACATTATTCCCAACCGCAACCGCTTTTGGAACAACTATTTCAAAAAATCCAGGTACAGCACTAGGATTGATTTATGTGGCTTCTGGTATCGGTGGTGGTATTGCAGGGTATATCATCGGTATTGTTTCTGAAGCATTTGGTGCAAAAGGTGGATTCAGCCTTGTCATCGTTTTCCTTGGATTGATGTTTGTCGTATCACTATTCTTAAATTCAAGTAAGTCAAAACAAACAGTTAATGAATAAGGTAACCATAAAAAAGCCGCCGGTAGATTACCGGCGGTACATTTATATTCATCTATTGGGAATAGAGGAATGATTTATTAAGCTACCTGTGGACGCTTGGATGTTTTCGAAACGGCAGCGTAAATACGAGGTGAAATAAGGGCAGCTACAATAGATAACAGAATATCTTTAGGTAGCGGGGCTAGCATCCATAACCATGCCATACCATAAGTAAATCCTTCGGGAGCATCAGCCCAAAATTTATACGCATAATACATATAATTTGTACCAAGGACATAATTCAAGATAAAGGCAGTGAAACTAGCAATTATAAATGTAATGACGGTTGGCCTAGATTTTGATTCAACAATTTTACCTGCTACATAGGCTACTAAAATATAAGATAGAATAAATCCAAATGTTGGTTTAAATAAAACGCCAGGACCACCTGTGAATTGAGCAAATACCGGAGCACCTGCAAGGCCAACTAGCGTGTAGACGATCATGGAAATGGATCCAAGCCGACTACCTAATAATAAACCTGCTAAAATCGCAAAGAACGTTTGTAAAGTAATGGGTACGCCGCCTACTACGAGAAATTGAGCAATATTCGCGCCTACCGCCATTAATGCAGCAAACATTCCTGCATAAACTAAATCAATTGTTTTCATCTTCCTCATGACTGAACCTCGCTTTCATTATCACTATAAAGAATCGTAAAAGAAAAAGTCATTTGTGTCAACATATTTTTTATTTTGGTTAACTTAAATAAAGTGAAGTTAACTTATTCAACCACATTTCAAAGTAATCGAAGTTTGAATTAGTAAATTACAGCTTATTTAACACCGGAAAAGTAAGAAGAGTTAACTTAATCATTTTGAGGGATTTATGATAACACTGTTTGCTTTGTTTGAATGGAGTAAGTAATGACCAATGGTTTATGAGTCGAATTCCTTTGGAATATTAGAAAACGTACTACTTTATAAAAAATCTATGGTAAACTTAGAGCGAAAGTACGTTGAAAGGAGCCTCTATATGAACATGCTAAGAGGAACCATTCTGTCTGTTTTATTGCTTTGTTTCGTACTTGCCATAAGCACGGCCTTTGCAAATGGACAAGATCAGAACCTTGCTTTTGAAACTGGAGAGGTTCAAGAAAAACTAATTCGATATGAGAAACCACAAGTAACAGCAGAAGTGGACCAGAGAACAGATACGAATATGAATGAAGATGATGAAGAATTAACAAATGAAGATGCAGAAGAGGCGACAAACGCGCCGGTAGAAAAACCTTATTATTATCTTATTGTTAATAAAACTCCTTATTTAGCCGATAAGTCTGATTGGGAGTCGGTTGAGGAAGGTCATATCGTTACACTCGGTTTTGAAGAAGGTAACGTGCATGTCGTGAAAACAATTGATGAAGAATAAACATTAAGGTACAATACGGTTCGATGTTTTTTTCTCTCCTGCCAATGTGCAGGATTTTTTAATACGTTAAGAATGAGTGGATGTCTAGCTTTACAAATGGGTGGAAATGCCTGCCTTTTGATAAGATAGTCAGAGATCATATGAACGAAACGAACGCAGTAAGACGCTGTAAAAGACTACCCGACTATTAAAAACAACCAGATCTGGCAATGCTTTAAAAAACGGATTGGGTACAAAAAAGATAGAAACACCCGTTCTCATGTGGTAGGCTAGTCTATACAGCAAGTTGAAAGGGGAAAAACATGGTAACAAAACAAAAGCAGGAATATAGTGATGATTCAATCCAGGTTCTAGAAGGACTGGAAGCGGTGAGAAAGCGCCCTGGAATGTATATCGGGAGCACTGACTCAAGAGGCTTGCATCATCTTGTTTATGAAATCGTAGATAATTCAGTTGATGAAGCTCTTGCTGGCCATGGAGATGAAATCAACGTTACCTTATATGAAGATAATAGTGTTAGCATCGAAGATAATGGTCGTGGGATGCCTGTTGGTATGCACAAACTAGGAAAACCAACTCCGGAAATCATTTTAACCATCCTCCATGCTGGTGGTAAATTTGGACAAGGTGGCTATAAAACGAGCGGTGGCTTACATGGTGTTGGGGCATCGGTCGTTAATGCTCTTTCCGAATGGTTAGAAGTAACGATTCATCGAGATGGTTTTATCTTTAAACAGCGTTTCGAAAATGGAGGAAAACCAGCAACAACCCTTGAAAATATCGGTAAAACGCGCAAAACGGGAACGACGATTCATTTTAAACCGGATCCAATCATGTTTAGTACATTAAATTATAATTACGATACATTAAGTGAACGCCTGCGCGAAGCAGCCTTTTTATTAAAGGGGTTGAAAATTGAACTAGATGACAAGCGTCACGACCGCAAAGAGGTCTTCTATTATGAAACCGGTATCGAAGCGTTTATCGACTATTTAAATGAAGATAAAGAAACACTTCATCCAGTTGTGACGTTTACTGGAGAAAGTAACGGAATTGAACTGGATTTTTCCTTTCAATACAACGACGGGTTTTCAGAAAATGTCCTATCTTTTGTAAATAATGTCCGAACGAAAGATGGCGGTACTCATGAATCCGGAATGAAGACGGCCATTACACGTGTGATCAATGACTACGCAAAGAAAGTGAATCTTTTAAAAGAAAAGGACAAGAACCTTGAAGGGAATGACATCCGAGAAGGCTTTACAGCCATTGTCTCTGTACGTATTCCAGAAGAATTGCTTCAATTCGAAGGTCAGACGAAAAGTAAACTAGGGACAAGTGAGGCGCGGTCAGCGATTGATGCGATTGTTTCCGGACAATTTTCTTATTTTCTAGAAGAGAATCCATCCATTAGTGAGATGCTCATTAAAAAGTCAATTAAAGCAGCACAGGCACGTGAAGCAGCAAGGAAAGCACGTGAAGATGCACGATCGGGTAAGAAAGGGAAGCGTAAAGAAACCATTCTTAGCGGTAAACTTACTCCGGCCACTTCACGGAATCCAAAGAAAAATGAACTGTACCTTGTTGAGGGTGATTCTGCTGGTGGTTCTGCAAAGCAAGGACGCGATCGACGAACACAGGCAATTCTTCCATTACGAGGAAAAGTAATCAATACAGAAAAAGCGAAGTTGCAGGATATTTTTAAAAACGAAGAGATTAACACCATTATTCATGCGATTGGAGCGGGAGTTGGTCCTGACTTTGATATTGAAGATTCAAACTATGACAAAGTCATTATCATGACCGATGCTGATACTGACGGCGCTCATATTCAGGTGCTTCTATTAACGTTTTTCTACCGCTACATGAAACAGCTTGTAGAGCATGGAAAAGTATTTCTTGCGCTTCCGCCTCTTTACAAAGTTAGTAAAGGAAAAGGAAAGAAAGAAGTAGTAGAGTACGCATGGGATGAAGAAGGTATGAAAAAAGCGATGAAAAAGGTTGGGAAAGGCTACACGATTCAACGCTATAAGGGTCTTGGTGAGATGAACGCCGATCAATTGTGGGAAACAACGATGAATCCCGAAAGCCGCACGTTAATTCGTGTGAAGATTGAAGATATTGCTCGTGCCGAACGACGTGTTTCTGTTCTTATGGGAGATAAAGTCGAACCGCGTAGACAATGGATTGAATCGAATGTGGCTTTCGGATTAAATGAAGATACAAACATCATCGAGAATGAAAACATTTCCATTATTGAAGAGGAGGCGTAGCATTGGCTAACGCAGAGAAATTTCTAGATCTACCGCTTGAAGATGTCCTTGGTGACGCTTTTGGGCGATATAGTAAATACATTATTCAAGACCGTGCCCTGCCCGATGCAAGGGACGGTCTGAAGCCTGTACAACGCCGGATTCTTTATGCAATGCATCATGAAGGTAATACAGCAGAGAAACCGTTTCGGAAATCAGCGAAAACGGTTGGTAACGTTATTGGTAACTACCACCCACATGGAGATACATCTGTGTATGATGCTATGGTCCGAATGACTCAGGATTGGAAGGTACGTAACATTCTCGTGGAGATGCATGGGAATAACGGAAGTGTTGATGGAGATCCACCGGCTGCCATGCGTTATACAGAAGCACGTTTAGCAGCCATTTCATCTGAACTCCTTCGTGATATTGATAAAGATACGGTTGAATTTGCACCTAACTTTGACGATACACAAAACGAGCCGATCGTTTTACCTGCACGCTTTCCTAACTTGCTTGTCAATGGCTCAACTGGGATATCAGCAGGTTATGCAACAGATATTCCGCCGCATAACCTTGGTGAGGTCATTGATGCAGCCGTTATGCAAATGGAGAACCCTGACGTTACGCTACAAGAGCTAATGGGTGTTATTAAAGGACCCGATTTCCCAACAGGAGGAATCGCTCAGGGAACAGAAGGCATTCGGAAAGCATTTGAGACTGGAAAAGGGAAGTTTATTTTACGAGGGAAGGCAGAAATTGAAGAAGTACGTGGAGGACGTCAGCAAATTGTTGTGACAGAAATCCCGTATGAAATCAATAAAGCGAACCTTGTTAAGAAAATTGATGAACTTCGTGTTGATCGCAAAATTGAAGGCATTTCAGAAGTGCGTGACGAAACGGACCGTACGGGTCTTCGATTTGTTATTGAGTTAAAAAAAGACGCCGATGCAAGCGGCATTTTAAAATATTTATATAAAGCAACAGATCTTCAAATTACGTATAACTACAATATGGTAGCAATCTACAACAAAACACCGAAGCAAATGGGTTTAAAGCAAATCTTGAAGGCTTATATTGAGCATCAAAAGGAAGTCGTCATTCGACGATCTGAATATGATTTAAGACGTGCTAAAGATCGTCAACATGTTGTTGAAGGTTTAATCCGCGCAATCTCGATTTTGGATGAAGTCATTGCAACAATCCGTTCATCGAAAGATAAGCGAGACGCTAAAACCAACTTAATGGCACAATACGACTTTACAGATGCTCAGGCTGAAGCGATTGTGAATTTACAGCTTTACCGTTTGACCAATACCGATATAACGACACTTCAAAAGGAATCAGAAGAGCTAAGTGAGCTGATTAATAAGCTTGAAACGATTCTTGGTAGCGAGAAAAAGCTTGTCAATCTCATTAAAAAAGAGTTACTTGAAATTCGCAAGAAATACGCGGATGATCGCATGACCGTTTTAGAAGAAGAAATTGAAGATATTAAAGTGAATCTTGAAGTGATGATTCCTTCTGAAGACGTGATTGTAACCGTCACAGAAGATGGTTATGTGAAGCGAACAAGTCCTCGTTCATATGCAGCATCGAACGGGAAAGACTTTGGAATGAAGGAAACCGATACGCTTCTTCGTCAATTTGATAGCAATACAACTCACACCATCTTGCTCTTTACGAACAAAGGAAGCTATCTTTATTTACCTGTCCATGAGCTACCTGAAATCAGATGGAAAGATCTTGGGCAGCACGTCGCTAATATTGTATCGATCGAGTCTGATGAGCGAATTATCGAAGCCATGGAAATAAAAGAATTTAAAGAAGATCAATACTTAGTTTTTGTAACGAAACAGGGCATGATTAAGAAAACAGAGCTTTCTCAATACAAAGCACAGCGGTATTCAAAACCTCTGATGGCGCTTAAGTTAAAAAAAGAAGATGAGTTGATAGACGTATACTCTACTAATGGAAGTAAAGAAGTTTTCCTTGCTACACACTTTGGATATGGACTCCGATTTAAAGAAGAAGAAATTAGTCTAGTTGGTCAACGGGCTAGCGGAGTAAAAGGCATTAACTTAAAAGATGACGATTTCGTCGTGAGCGGGATTATTTATGAGCCAACTGCGAAGCACGATATATTCCTAGCCACACATCGAGGGGCTGTGAAAAAAATGCAGCTAAGTGAATTTGAAATAACAACGAGAGCAAAACGCGGTGTTGTGATGTTACGTGAATTGAAATCAAATCCTCACCGTGTCATTGGAGCTGCGGCAGTAACAAAACAAGATCTTATTATGGTTCGAACGAAAAAGGGAGAACCAATAGAGGTAGATCCAGCAACCTATCGACCAAATGATCGGTATAGCAACGGATCATTTATCGTAGACGTGAGTGAAACGGGCGATGCAGTAGAAATCAAGAAAGTCCAAAAGCCTATATAATACAAAGAAAACCCGCCTAAAAAGCGGGTTTTCTTTGTATATGAGCAAGGAAATTTGTGATATACTATTTGGTATGCGAACATATGATTGCCACCCCTCTAAAATGGCACTTTCCAATCAAACAAACAAGAAGTCACAGATCAAGGAGGAATAAGATGGAGGGGAAAACCCATGCCATTGGCGGTATTTGCTTAGGAGTTGCCGCACAAAGCTACTACATAACAGATCAACTTGATGCTCCAGAATTAATTGTTTTTTACGGAGCTTGTCTATTTGGAGGACTTTTGCCAGACATTTGTCATCCAGGTTCCTGGACGGGGAGAAGAGCCAGAGCTTTATCCAAAGGGATTAGTCGTTTTTTTGGTCATCGAACAATTACACACAGCATTCTTTTTATTATTCTTATCTACTGGTTAACATCTACTTTTACTTTTCAATATGATCACCTTATCCAAACGGGTCTTTTAGTAGGGATTATAAGTCACATTGTGTTAGATGCGATGACAGTAAGAGGAATTCAGTTGTTTTATCCTATCCCGCTTCGCGTTCGTTTTCCACTTTATTTAAAAACCGCCTCAAAGGGAGAGGGTTTAATAAGTAGCTGTCTGATCATCCTTACTATTATTATGGTTTACAACAAGGTGCTTTCATAAGCTCCCGTTTTTGTACTGACGTAAGCCATCTTAAAGCCATTTCTAGGTTTTTCGTGTATGCTTAATAGAAGAAGGATACAGAGAGGATGGGGAGATGTTTCGTACAAAAGTGGTTTTAAAATGGGCACTCATCTTAATAGCGGTCATGCTCTTAATCTGGTTCAGTCGATCTTATCTAGATTTTAGAGTGGAAGAAATCAGAGATTGGATTTTATCATTCGGTATACTTGCTCCAATTGTCTATATGGTTATTTACACGATACGCCCCTTGCTTTTCTTTCCGGCGTCCGTGTTATCAATTGCGGGAGGACTAGCGTTTGGATCAATTTTTGGTACAATGTATACCGTCATCGGGGCAACTGGAGGAGCGGTTTTATCATTTATCGTTGCTAGAAAACTAGGAAAGTCAATCGCCAACAAAGATTGGCAGGGCAAAGGACGAAAGTTACAAGAACAGCTTGAGAAAAATGGATTTTTCTATGTTCTCTTTTTTCGGTTCGTTCCGCTATTTAACTTTGATTTAATTAGTTATTCTGCTGGTTTATCTAAAATACGGTTTACTTCATTCTTTTTCGGTACGTTAATTGGGATTATACCTGGCACATTCGCTTACAACTTTTTAGGAAGTAGCCTCGTATCAGGTGATCCAAAAGTTATTGCACTTGCTATTGGGGTCTTCATCTTACTATCCGTTATACCAATCTTAGTTCGCAATAGAGTGACGAAGAAAAACGCGTCATTAAGTAAATAAGAAAAAGGAGCAGGCTGTTTAGACAAGGTCTGCTCCTTTTTTATGACTGAATTTCTTTATTTTTAGCCTGTTTTAAACCTTTCTTAGTTCGTCGACGGTCTATGATAAGATAAATGATCGTAGATACTAGAAGCAGGCCATGAGTAAAACTAAATTCGATACCATAATAATCACGGTTCCAATACGAGACAACTCCAGGAATAATCGTATGACTGAGCGGATAAAAAATCGGTACAGCATCGCTTACATGTGTGAAAAAATCAACAATGACATGCAAGAACCATCCCCACACAAATCCAGAAAGAGGTGTTAGCTTAAAGCCTCGATGAACGATCATCAATAGAAGAAAGCCAAGGAACCAGATGACAATCGAATGGCCTAATTGGCGGAGGACAACAACTACAGGATGTTCAAACAAGCCATGGATAAAATAATGCACAGAGAGGTTGATTTCAGGATTGATGATTTTTTGAATACTTCGTTCTATTAATAAGTATAAAAACATCACATAATAAATAATATCAGGTGCAATGCCACCGATGACAATGTATTTAATCGTTCGCCTGCTTTTCTTTCGGAAAAAGAAATAACTCCAAAATGCATGGTGAAGTGTATTCATATGGTAAACCCTCACTTTATTGGTCAGCTATTATCCGTTCTTTTAAAAGGGAAAGAATGATTACTACTCATTTTATCATCACAGTAGTTACATGTCCTTTGTAAAGGTGTTTTAGCTATTGACCATAAGCAATAACTCTGACAGATAAGAGAAGATTTGATAAAGTAAAGATGGACTATTGAACAATTGGAGGCACATGATGAACGTATTTGATGAAAGAATTAATCGATTTGATACACATTCAGTAAAGTGGGATCATACTGAAGCCATTTTTGAAAAAGAAGATCTTTTGCCAATGTGGGTAGCGGATATGGATTTCCGAGCTCCACAACCCGTCATTGATGCTCTCACAACACGCATTCAGCATGGGATATTCGGTTACTCCATGCCTACAGAAAACACAAAGTCTGCGATTCAAGGTTGGTTGAATAGACGGCATAATTGGTCGATTCAGCAGGATTGGATTGTATTTACACCAGGTGTTGTGCCTGCATTATCGGCAGCGGTTAATACGTATACGGAAAAGGGAGAGAAAGTGGTCATCCAGTCTCCTGTGTACTATCCGTTTCGAGATATGGTAGAGAAGAGTGAGCGTGAAGTAGTTGATAACCCACTTGTAAGAAGAAACGGCAAATATGAGATGGATTTTCATGATCTCGAACTGAAGCTTGCCGATCCGGAAGTGAAGATGCTACTTCTTTGTAATCCTCATAATCCTGTAGGAAGGGTTTGGAAAAAAGAAGAACTTATAAAGCTTGCTGAGCTTTGTTTAGCTTATAATGTTCTAATTGTGTCTGATGACATTCATTTTGATCTTATTTTCAAAGGGTATGAACATACGTTAATTTCATCCCTTTCGAATGAAATTGCAGCTAATACAATTACATGTATCGCTCCAAGCAAAACATTTAACCTCGCGGGGATGCAGCTGTCGACCATTATTATCCCTGATGAAGAAAAACGAGAGAAATTTAACACTTATATGGGGAAATTAGGTTTGTTTGCGCCTAGTCCATTCGGTATAACTGCAGTAGAAGCGGCTTATAACCATGGGGAAGAATGGCTTGATGATCTTATGGACTACTTACAAGGAAATCTCTCGTACCTTACGACTTTTATTAATGAACGACTTCCGCAAATTGACGTAATAGAGCCAGAGGGCACCTATCTTGTGTGGTTAGACTTTAATAAACTTAACATGTCTCATGAGGAACTTGAGCAGTTTGTGCAAGGCGAAGCAAGGCTTGCACTTGACGAAGGGTATATTTTCGGTGAAGGCGGTAAGGGATTCGAACGTATTAATATTGCTTGTCCACGGTCCGTGTTACAAGAGGGGTTAGAAAGATTGGAAAAAGCGATTAATTCAAAAAAATAGCGAAGTAAAGCGCCCTGGAAAATCCAGGGCGTTTAAAATATAGTTACATAAGAAAATTTCTTTTTTTAAAAGGGCGGAGAGGTAACTCAAGTACGGGTGTATATGTATAAGACTTATTCATTGAAAAAATATGAACGGATGGAACAATAAATGGTTTAAACTCGTCTAAGGTGTGTTCGGCATCTTGTTTTATATGGAAGAACTGATCGTCTGTCATTTGTTTGTTTTTTTGTACAATTGTTAAATGTGGAATAAAGTCCGTTACTTCATAGTGCTTTTTTTGTTCTTGAAGAGATGGTTTAATCGCATCTACAAACAACAAATGAAGAGTAATAATCTCTTTGCATAAGACCGTATTAAATAATACTGATGTGCCAAATGTAGCTGGTGGGCCTAGCTTTAATTCAAAAGCGGGAAATCCTCGGCAAATCTGTTCAATTTTAGGAACCCAATCCTCCGTTGCTTTTAGACCGCTAGATGCTTTAACCGTTATATGAGGTGGAGAGGTTTCAGTATAATCCCATTTTTGCCGAAAAGATTGAATTTGGTTCATAACTTGTGGAGGAGGGAGGACGGCAATAAAAAACGGCATGAGCATATCTCCTTCGTATGATCAGTGGATAAATAACAGTAACGTAACAAGTAAAAATTCTATGAGGCTATAACACTAATTCGCTAAATAATGGTTTACCCCTTTAATCTGTAATCGTTATTTCGAAAATCAATCATTAGTACTATTAAAGACTAAAAAGTGAAAAGAAAATTATAAAAAAACTCCCATAATTGAGTGCATTCTTTTCAAATTTTGTTATGATAAAAGAGGTGAAGCAGAAGAGGTTTCACCTAAGTAATAGCTGGAAAAGGAAAGCGGGTGATTTGTATGAAAAAAGCATCAAAAGGACTTCTAACCATCCTACTTTTCTCTGTTCTCGCATTTGGTTACCTAAAATCAGCTGAAGTTTATATAGACTACAAAAACGATAAATATGCGCACACTGCAAGTGCCACAAGTATTGAAAGCAGCTTGCATCAAAAGATCGATGAACAGAATATTTACGAAATACAGGTACATAGAAGCAAACAGCAAAAAGAAGAGATTATTACGTCAAACGAAGATGAATCATATCTTGTCAATTGGGTTAACAATCTTGATGGATCTGATTTAACACAATTAGCAAATCATCGTGTTCAGGTTGATGATGCAGACTTCATTATTTATTTAAAGACAGGAAAAGAAATTAGAATTAAGTTAGATGAAAATAATGTGGTCGTTTCAAGAAATGATAATGATAACAAAGTATTTAATTCGTATTTAATTAGTCATTTTGATTTAAGTGATGAAATATCACGTATTTTAGAAATCGGATAATTTTTTATTCTGTCTCAATATCTTAAGTTTACTTAACGATTGAGACAGAATCATTTCTTATTCAGTGACTTCCTATAATATATATTATGTAAACTAAAATAAAAATTAAGGAATAGGAGTACGTATTTGTACTCCTCTATTTTTCGTATGGATTGTTGTTATATTTAGCTGCGATCTCTTTTGCGATCTTGTAACTCATCAGCTAATAACTTTTCCTGTTTGCGTTTTAAGTACAGTGATTTATCAGCATAAATCCAATCGCCGAATTGTTTAATTGATTTTCTACTGGTTATAAATACTCTTATATGTTTATCATTATCGGTCATATAGGGATTAAATCCGTACTTAAGTAGCAATGCTTGCAAAGATTCCATAAATGCTAAGGATCCTCCTACAAAACTTACTGTATAGCCTTTGTAGTTTATATGGCCATCACCGTCAAAGTAACCTCTTATAAAATGATGAACGTATTGCTTTGGTATGTTCGGAAACGTAATATTGTAACTTTTATCTGAAGTGATATGAAATAACGTTTGAAGATCATTTTTCATAACTTTGCTGTGGAAAAGCAAACTGTACACTCCAGTGTGTTTATTTCGATACAATGGTTGATTTGAACCGATGATAATTTTGATTTCTTCAAGTAGCTCGGGAATTTTCTTTTTCAGTATACGAACAAACGTTCTTGCAGGCGATTTTGAGCACTTTTATCCAATAAATGTTTTATTAGGTATAGTAAGCTTGTTCCAAAATGAACTTTTCCTTTTGGAACTTAGTTAATATTGAATCAAAGAAACAAACTAAAAAACCTCGCTACCTCTCTTCTATCCCATTGTTTTTATCCATTGCACATCGTTTTAATCTCCTTTTCAGTCAGCAACTGAAGTATATCCTTTATTTCATATTGTTGATACTATAATAGGAACAAGTGTTCTCTATCCCGTAAAAATAGCATTTTTAACTTTAAATGTACTGTTTTTATACCTTTTTGTTTAATGTTGGAAATCTTGAGCGTAATATATTGAATGATTATTTGTATTAAAGAAGCCACTAACGCTATTGAGAGTAAGTGGCTTCTTTCCGTACTGTATTAATTCACCTGAATGGTCTTTTTAACAATCGTCAATTCGTCAATGTAATCTCGATCAGGTTCATATCCGATTCCTGGCTTCTCATGTACTTGAATGTAGCCGCTATTCATTTCTACTTCTGGTCTAATGATATCTCGCTTCCAATAATGAGACGATGGGGCTGTATCTCCAGGAAGTGAAAAGTTACTTAATGATGTAATGGCAATGTTATGAGCACGTCCAATTCCGGCTTCAAGCATTCCTCCACACCACATCGGGATATTATGCTTCACGCAAAGATCATGAATTTTCTTTGATTCAGTTAGCCCACCGACACGCCCTACTTTAAGGTTAATGATTTGACAACTGCCGAGTTCAATCGCCTTTCTAGCATCTTCTAAACTATGAATGCTCTCGTCTAAGCAAATCGGTGTTTTTAGTTGAGACTGTAGTTTCGCATGATCAATAATGTCATCATGTGCGAGCGGTTGCTCAATCATCATTAAGTCAAATTGATCGAGCTGCTTCAGATGGTCAATGTCCTGTAACGTATAGGCACAGTTCGCATCTGCCATCAGTGGAATGGATGGAAAATGGTGTCGTATTAGTTTGATGATCTCAACATCCCAACCAGGCATGATTTTTACTTTTATTCTCTTATACCCCTCTTTTACGTAATCTTCAATTTGCTTTAAAATGTTATCTGGTGAAGATTGAATGCCTACGCTGACCCCGACTTCTATGGTCTTTTTCACCCCCCCAAGTGCTTTTGCAAGTGGCATGTGATTTACTTTCGCATAAAGATCCCATATCGCACCTTCAATTGCTGCTTTTGCATTGTAGTTGCCGCGAATTTTTTTGAAACGCTCTGATACTTCATCTGGATGGTTCAATTCTTTACCGGAAAGAAGTGGAATCAAATGATCGATCATCAGATGCCAATTGGTTTGAACAGTTTCTTCGTTATAAATAGGTTCCATAATGGCTACCGACTCTCCCCATCCTGAATGTTCAGACGTCGTGGTGGCTTCAACTAAAATAATATCTTTATCCCGCTCGGTTCCAACGCTTGTCGTAAATGGATGCAAAAGGTCCATTTTGATGTGTCTTAGGATGATACTGTTAATTTTCATTTGAATCTCCTTTTTCTAAGAGGTATAAATATAGATTAGGCTTGCCTTCACTTTTGACTAAATCCGTTACATTCCATCCCTGCTCAAGGTAATGCGTAAACACGATCCCCGTTTGCTCCCTCCACGCTTTTGCGAGTGGAAGATTTGCTTTTTTTATTTCTTGAAAGTTCCCAGGTACAGGCACATACATTTTCTTTGCAGTGATGGAAAGATCTACTTTGTCAGGTTGGTAAAAGCGAGTGTCACCGCCACCCGTGATAAGAGCATGAGGAAGGATTTGTTCTGACTCCCTAATGCCCTTATCGTCCTTCGTATGCCACTCAACTAAAAAGCGATCAGTCGGTATTCCGGCGTTCAAGTTATCATTCATTAGGCCGTACACGTTAGGAAGATACGACTTCACCACGGCCCCGAGCTTATTTAAATTCAGCGATCCGTTCACCGTTTCTAATGGATCGTAAGTCCATGTTATGAAATCGTAGCCCATATTGGCGGCTGTTTTTCTTTGTTCCATCTTTAATTTCTCACCAATTCCTCTTTTACGAAAATCCGGATGGATTCCTAAACTTTGAGAAACGAGATAGACCTTCTTGCCATCAAATCCTGGAAAACTATATTGAAATGCGATGAGCTGATCTTCATAAAAGGCTCCTAAAATAAATCCGCCATTTTTCACAACTGCCATACTTTGATTGACTGGAACGGAGTCATCAAAGCTCCATACAATTGTTTCTAAACGTCTAACTTCTTCAAGTTCTTCCACTGAATGAAGGGTACGAATCATAAGTGGTTGTGTCTTCATTTTGCTACCTTCTTTCTAGCCAGTTCTGTTGATCAGCTTCTAAAAGTAATTGGATTAGAATCTTCGTTCCATCCATTAAGGCTTCTTTATTAAAATGCATGTTCGGATGATGCAATCCAGGGAGTAGGTTACAGCCGAGCCCAATCATAGTTGAAGCGACTGAAGGGTGTTTCAACGCATAGAAATGAAAATCTTCCGCTCCTGGTGACGTACATTCTGATATGACGTTTTCGCGCCCTAAAGTGGCGCTTATCGCGATAGTCGCAAGGTCAATTGCAAGTGCATGTTTCACAGCTGCAGGAGAAAATTCGGCAGCGGAGGAAGTGATATCTGTTTTCGTTAACTCCGCCACTTTCGTCATGACGTGATTCGTTTCTCCAATAAGTTGGGTCATCGTCTCGTTAGATCTTGCTCTTAAATCCAGTGTGAATCGCGCTTTCGATGGGATTGAATTGGAAGCTTCACCGCCATGAAGTTCAGTGATTTTCACCGAATAAGCGTCTGGAACGTCTAAACGGATTTGTTTTAGAGCTTGAATCATAGCCGCGGCTGCATCGAGCGGGTTATTTCCCTTTTCTGGCCGCGCGGCGTGAGAAGGTACACCTTCAATCCATCCCTTTATACTCGTTGTTGATCCATGAGAAATAACAGGGGCTGCTTTTCCTAGAGGGATTTCCATCGACGGACGTAAGTGAATCCCTCCGAGAAAGACAACATCTTTTAGTGCCTGCTCCTCGATCATTTTCAATGCCCCTTCAGCCGTTTCTTCTGCTGGTTGAAAAATAAACCGAATGGTGTGCTTCATTGGTTGCTTGATAAGGGAAAGCGCAGCAAATAAAACCATCGTACTATGCGCGTCATGTCCACATGAATGGTTCGGCTTCACAACGCCCTCCACTTCTTGAACTAACGCATCCATATCGGCACGAAGCGCAATGACATCAGCGCTGTTACGATTAAACTCTGCAACGAAACCGAAATGTCCTTCAAATGTTTGAATCTGATACCCTGCGTCTGATAGCTTTTCCTTTAAATAACGAGAAGTTTTCTCTTCTTGCCAGCTTGCTTCAGCTAGCTCATGTAGGTCTTCATAAGTTTTTAATATGTCATCGTGATGCGCATCTACAAACTCCACTAAGATGCTCCTTTCTATTAAAAGATTACGTGTGCGATACCAACAACGATCGGCAAGGTAATACATGTACGAATGAGAAAAATAATGATCAAATCGAAAATGCTAACCGGAAGCTTCGAACCAAGAAGCAATCCACCCATTTCTGACATGTAAATTAATTGCGTAACCGAAACACAAGCGATGATAAAGCGAGTTAATTCACTTTCAATGCCGCTACCAATTACAGCAGGTAGAAACATATCGGCAAATCCAACAACCATGGTTTGGGCTGCTTCTCCTGCTTCAGGAACATTCATTAGCGTTAGAATAGGTTCAAAAGGCTTTCCTAAATAAGTAAAGAAAGGAGTAAACTCTGCCGTAATTAATGCGATCGTACCAATGGCCATGACAATCGGTAATACGCCTAACCACATATCTAAAACGTTTTGCGTTCCTTCTTTTACTACGCTCAACGGTCCCTTGTTCTTTTGAGCTTTTGAAACAGCTTGTTGAAATCCCCACTTCGCTGATGAAATATTTTTAGGAATTCCCGTTTCTTCCTTCAATTCTGTTTGCTCATACCCATTGTTTGATTTCCGAGACAATGGCGGTATGCGTGGCATAATAAGAGCTGCTACTAGACCAGCAATAATGATTGTTGCGTAGTAATGGAGAAAATATTGTTCTAAATTTAAATAAGTAATAATGACAATCGTAAATGTAATCGAAACAACTGAAAAAGTAGTCGCAATGACAGCTGCTTCTCGTTTTGTGTAATATCCTTCTTCATATTGCTTTGTTGTCAGAAGGACACCGATCGTCCCGTCACCTACCCATGAAGCAAGGCAATCAAGCGATGATCGACCTGGTAATGTGAAGAGCGGTCTCATGATTTTGATAAGCAGTGCTCCAAAAAACTCGAGTAATCCGAAATTTAAAAGAAGTGGCAGTAATAGACCCGCTAGTAAAAACGTTGAAAATAGTATTGGAATTAAATCATAGATTAAAAGTCCACCTGTGTTTTCAGAGTGAATCATTTCAGGTCCTAGCTTAAAAAGCGTCATTCCGGCAAATACTGTTCCGAGTAATCGAGCGATTAACCAGAAAGGACTTACGTGAAGTAAAGTATGTAAATCGGTTCTTTTCGTTATAAATGATGGATTCATTGTAATTGCAATAAACGAACCGATTGTCGAAGCACCCATAATGAAAGCGGTTATGGCTGGAATAAGAGTACCGATGGAATCATTGATTAATCCTGCCAAAAACGCAACAGGGATGGTGATTCCTCCATCCTGCTTAATAGGGACAATAAACAATAGAATTCCAATCAAGGATGGGATTAAAAACGTTAAGATATCCTTTGTGTCATAAGAAGTAACATTGATGTTTTCTTTTGGTTTGGGCAATCCATTCATAAACATTCCACCTTTTCCTTATCGTGTTATTCGACAAACCAGCTTTGTTTACTGTAGAGCTGTTCTAACTTTTGTTGACGAAGACTAATACGATCACGGTCTTTGAAGTGTATTCCTTTTAGGATCATTTCTAAAAGACTAATTACTGAGGAAATAGAGTGGTGACCTGACTCCATCTTCTCCTCCGTTGTTAAGGTAAGTGTTGAAAGCGAGCCGATGGGAGATAATTGCCGATTCGTAATGGAGATGACAGGGATCTGTTGCTGTTGTGACCACGTAGCTAGGTCAACCGCTTCTCTTCGATAACGTGGGAATGAAAACAGAAAGACAACAGAATCTTGCGTGAGATCACAAAGATCTTCAGGTGAGAAGCCACTTGAATTCGAAAGACTAATCCCCTCCCTTAATTGCTTCAGATTATAATGCAGCCAGTATGCTGCTCCGTACGAACTTCCAAAGCCAGCAATGTAAACAGATTTTGCTTTAATCAGACGATCAATCACCTTCCAGATCTCGTCTTTGTCTATTTGCGTTAACAATTGCTGTAGGACAGCCGTTTCTTCCTTCACAATATCGTTAAAAAGGGTGTGTTCAGTTACTTCCTGTACATCAGAAGAATTTCCTATTTGTTTGGTTCTAGCTTTTCCTAACCAATGAGTTCGTACGGATTCCTGCATTTCAGAATATCCTTTAAATCCAAGTGCATAGGAGAAGCGAATGACAGTCGTTTCACTGACTCCCACTTTCCTTCCCATTTGAAAAGCGGTTAGCAATGCTCCTTCCTCATGATTTTGGGTGAGCCACTCTGCAACTTTTTTTTGACCGGTAGATAGGGAAGGATAATGCTGTTTAATCATTTGATTAATGGAAAGCTGGTTCATAGCTGCTCCTTTCGTTCGTTTATGAAGTTAATACTTCTTTTTGTTTATTATAATGAATGATTCCCTTCATTTCTAGTTCTTTTTCAATTATTCTGAAATTTAATCATCATTTTAGTTATGGATTTAACGAAAAAAACATCATCAAATGAATGATGATGTTCAGTAAAAAACAATCAGTCTATTTTACGCTTCGTTCTTTTCCATTACTGCAAAATAATGTTCTTCAGGATCTGCAAAGTTAAAAACGCGTCCTGAAGGCATCGACACAATTTCCCCAACGGTTATTTTTTTACTCTTAAAACTTTCGTATAAACGATCTAAATCGTTCGTGTAAAACATAAGGGATGGTGTTCCGAGATTAAGCTCAGGCTCCATCTTTGCTATTAACGCTTTATCATGAAGGACAATGCTTGTCCCCCCTTCCAGAGTTGGTGCTATCTCGATCCATCTCATTCCCCCGCTATTGTTCTCCACTGCAACATGATGAAATCCAACCTTTTCTGTCCAAAATGCTAGTGCCTCATCCTGATCATCAACGTATAGCATGATTTGACCGATTTGATTAATCATTTCAACACTCCTTTTTATTTATTACGATTACATTCAATTTATTTATTCTACATAGAGACTCGCTGACCTTTTGCAAAATAAAAAGGAACGGTTTCCCGTCCCTTAGATAATCTATTTTGTTTCTGGATGATTTCGTCAAAAAATTCCATACTCTTTTGCTTCTTGAGCACACATATAATAATCACGATCCGTATCGCAAGTCAATTTTAGAAAAAAGCGCTTCTTTAGTTAAAGAAAAGCACCCCCACTTGGGAGTGCTTCACTTATCGCAAATCGTCTTTTATAGCATTGGTGAATTCTGCGATCGCATCATTATCGATTCCTTGAGCGGATGCCATTTGCTTCAAGGATTCAGGATCTTGATGTTGAGGCTGTTGAGAATGCGATTGTACCTTTTGGGAAGAATTTTGCTGTGAATGTTGCTGCATGCCACCAAATCCGTTTTGCATACGGTTGGTAAGGGCATAGGCTGCCGCTCCACCAAGAGCACTTAATGCCATAACAGTAGCGGTTTTACCTTTTCCTTTCTGGGTGTTACGCTTTTTATAATTCACTTCATATCACTTCCTTAGATAAAAGTTAAAAGACGTGTTTCTAATCGTTAGCCACACTGATTAGTTTAATTCAACTTTCACCTAATATACTGGTTCGTTTTCCCAAGAGTATGCTAAACACCGATTTACCTTTTTAATTTGGTGAATTGTTGTTTTTTCCTCCTAATTCAAACGGTGAGTAGACCCCTTTATAATCAACGATCGTCACCATACCACGATCTGCATGATTATTATCATGACAGTGAAACAACCATTCTCCTTGATTATTTGCTTTAAAATAAATGGTATATGTTTCACCAGGTTTTACGTGAATTAAATCTTTCACGAATGGAGCATTCAGTTCCTCACCATTTTTTGAAGTAACCTGAAACCTATGTCCATGTAAGTGCATTGGGTGATTCATTCTTCCAGAGTTCGTTATTTCGACCTTTACGATATCTCCGCTTTCAACTTGAATGGGTGGCGTATTTGGAAATGTTTCATCGTTAATCTGAAATGCCATCCCTTCACCCATATCCATCCCCATGCTTAAATCCATGTTATACGTTACATCGGGGTTAGCTGGTACTTTAGTAAATATCACATTTTCACTGCCAAAAGTTGTCCCATCTACAACAGATGTATTAGAACTGAGAGGTGTATTCATTGCTGCAGAAACGTCATCCTTCTTTGTAACGACTGGAATTTTCATATCCTCTGCATTTTCAATGGTATTTGATTGTCCAATGACCGCTGGTTCCCCATCCTGTTTTGTGAAAGCAACATCAATCCTTTCGCCAGGGGCAATTTCTACTACATTCGATGATTCTGTTTTATCAGATACTTCTTCACCATCTGTCTCAATTACTTCTATGGAGTCTTCAGGAAATACCAATCGATGAACTTGGTACCCTGCATTAATGAAACGTAGCCTGGCTGTTTCACCTTCTTTTAAGACTAAAAGCTCAATAGAAGAACCAGCTTTCCCATTGATTATGAACGTATCGTACATTTGCTTCGTATCTGCTTCTCCATCTCCTGACATGCTTCCCATCATCATTCCGCCAATATTAGATAAGTTCTGTTTATCTTGATTCACTGCCCATTCATCGAGGATAAAAATTTCATCTTTATCATATTTCTTTTTCTTCTCTTCAACAACAAGTGCACCATAAAGACCTTTATCTACCTGTAATGAGCTATGCTGATGTGAGTGATACCAGTACGTTCCCGCATCTCCAGCAATAAATTCATATGTGAACGATTCTCCTGGTTGAACAGCATCCTGTGTAAGTCCAGGTACACCGTCCATTTCATTTGGTAATAATACACCATGCCAGTGAATAGTAACTGGTACATCTAATTCATTTTTTAATTGAATCTTTACGTAATCCCCTTCTGTTACACGTATTTCTTCTCCTGGAACTGTTCCATTATAAGTCCAGGCATCGACTTTCTTTTCCTTGCTAATTTTCCATTCTTTTTTTTCCGCAGTTAAATTGAATTTCTTTACTGGTCGATCATCCACTTCTTGAGCATTCACTTCTATTATGCTAGTTCCATCTTGATTTACACTTGCGGGAAGTGAATTGTCAGTTAGTAAAGGTGACTTAAAAACAAGCCATCCTCCTATCATCAATAAAATGGCAATCATAGAACTACCAATTATTTTTTTTTTCATTTTTTTCACCTCGACGTCTAGAGTGATATTGCACTTATGAAAAGTCAGAAACGTTTCAGCCTTTTCATTGCTCACTAATTTTCTTTTTTAAGCGGTCATATTCTTCTTCAGAAATTTCTCCCCTAGCTAGCCGTTCTTTTAATGTTTCGTGTAAATTTAAATCACTTGATTTCTTTTCAGGCTTCATCATCCATACGATGATTGCAATAATAGCTATAGCAATTAGGATTCCAAAAAATCCGAATCCCCAGAATCCACCGTTCATTCCGCCGCTCATCATAAAAATCGCCCCCTTATAACCTGATTCATATACTTATATACCCACATAGGTATTTAAACAATCGGATTTTCTCCTTTTAATTTAATTTGTCGGTGCCGATATAGTTCGTCCCCAAGTAATAGGATGACTAGTTAGAAGCGATGAAAACTGCTTCTAACCTAACGATTATTCATGCTTTTAATAACTTTGCATTTATCGCTACAATAACCGTACTAAAAGACATGAGTACCGCACCAATTGCTGGACTTAGAACGATGCCGATTGGATATAAAACCCCTGCAGCGAGCGGGATAGCAATAATGTTATAGCCTGCTGCCCACCAGAGATTTTGAATCATTTTCTTATAGGTTGCTTTTGATAATTCAATAATCGATACCACGTCTTCAGGATTACTTTTTACTAAAACCACATCGGCCGTTTCCATGGCGACATCTGTTCCTGCTCCAATCGCAATTCCAAGATCAGCATTTGCTAAAGCTGGAGCGTCATTCACTCCGTCTCCCGTCATCGCCACTTTTAATCCTTTTTGTTTGATTTTCTTTATCTGATCGGCTTTCTCGTGAGGAAGAACTTCTGCATAAATTTCAGTTAAATCAAGTTGTTTCGCAACCCATGTTGCTACCTGTTTATTATCACCTGTAAGCATCATAGATGAGACATTTAAGTTTTTTAATTGCTGTATGGCATTCTTTGCACTTTCTCGAATCCTATCAGCAAGTGCGATCATAGCCACTAATTCTCCATCGACTAAAACGAATACAACTGTTTTTCCCTGTTTGGCAAGATCCGCATAGCGGTCTTTTTGATAATCGATTTCTTCATCTTTTATATAACCTGGACTAACAACCATTACTTTTTTATTATCGACCCTTGCTTGTAATCCCTTACCGGTAATCGATTGAAAATCCTCAACGGACTTCAAGTTCACGTTTCTCTCTTTTGCATCCTCAACTATGCCGCGAGCTATCGGATGTTCTGATTCAGATTCAACGGAAGCAGCTAGAAGAATGATTTCATCTTCTTCTTTCTCAGTAATGATATCTGTTATTCCAAATTTCCCCTCTGTTAGTGTACCAGTCTTATCAAAGACGACCGCTTCTAACTTTCTTGCTTCCTCAAAGCTTGTTCGGTTGCGTATGAGCAGTCCTTTTTTCGCCGATAAGGCGGTTGATCTTGCGACGACAAGAGGTGCTGCAAGACCTAAAGCATGTGGACAGGCAATGACCATGACTGTCACCATCCGTTCTAAAGCAAAAACAAAATCGTAGCCAAGTAAAACCCAAGATAGTAATGTGGTTATTCCTGCTATAAGCGCAAGGTAGAAAAGCCATTTAGCAGCACGATCTGAAAAATTCTGTGTTCTTGATTTCGATTCTTGAGCTTCTCTCACCATTGTGACAACTTGAGAAAGATAGCTATCTTCACCGGTTTTTTCAACTTTTACAGTCAAAGAACCTTCTCCGTTAATCGAGGCACCTATAACTTCATCATTTTTTTCTTTTTCCACTGGTACAGATTCACCCGTTAACATCGATTCGTCAATCGAAGACTGTCCCTTTACAATTGTTCCATCAACGGGGACTTTTTCTCCAGGTTTAATAAGCACGTGGTCTCCTTCGTTTAATTCTGATGTAGGAACATCTTCAATAGAGCCGTCTTCGCTAACACGATGAGCCTCAGATGGCATCAGTTTTACTAGCTCTTCTAGTGCTTTTGATGCTCCCATCACTGATTTCATTTCGATCCAATGACCGAGAAGCATAATATCAATTAGAGTCGCTAGCTCCCAAAAGAAGTTTTTCCCAGATAAACTGAATACCGTCAATGAACTATAGACATATGCGACGATAATGGCAAGTGCAATAAGTGTCATCATTCCAGGGTTTTTATCTTTTAGTTCACTCCATGCTCCTGTGAGGAAAGGCCACCCTCCATAAAAAAAGATAACAGTCGAAAGAGCAAATAAAATGTAGAGATCTCCCGTGAATCTTAAGTTTAGATTAACGAAATTTTGTAACATAGGTGACAAAACGAGTATAGGTAGTGTGATTAATAAAGAAAGATAAAACCTCTTTTTAAAATCTTCTACCATATGTTCGTGATGAGAACTGTGATCTTGCTTATGTTCGGAATGGTGATGTTCTTCATGCGTAGAATGGTCCATACTAGCCTCCTTCTTTTAGTATAAGATGGTAGATGTTATTCATCTTCACTTATTGTTCCCAAAAAATATCCAGATTTGATCGAGATAATGTGAAAGAAAAAAATGACCGCCAATTAGGCAGTCATAGTCGTGGGTAACCATTAATTATGGAGATTCATTTTTCCACTTGTAACCTACACCCCAGATGGTGACTAAATGGTTGGTGATTTGAAAGTCCGCATGTCTACACTTATCACGCAAATTTCGAATATGTGAATCAATCGTGCGTCCTTCTGTGTTTGATTCAAATCCCCAAATCAACTGGATCAGATGTTCTCGGCTAAATACTTTTTCGGGATTTTTCAAGAATAGGCCAAGCAACTTAAATTCAATGGGAGTCATAGGAATAGGCACACTATAATATGATACGAGATGTTTGTCTGCATCCCAGGTTAGTCCTTTGAAGATCACTTGATTTTGATTAACTTGTTTTACGCGTCGAGCCAAAGCTTCCATTCTAGCAAGAAGAACACGTTCATCAAATGGTTTTGTGATGTAATCATCTGCGCCTAACTTGAATCCTTTAACAATATCTTCATTTTGCTCTCTTGCTGTTAACATGATAATCGGCACCTCTGATTGATTTCGGATTTCTTCACACGTCGCAAAGCCGTCCATGTCGGGCATCATTATATCTAACAAAACGAGATCTATTTTGTGTTCAGTTAATCTATGTAGTGCTTCTATCCCTGTATATGCTTCATAAATAGTGTACCCATGTGGTTTCAAATAAAGAGAGATTAGCTCTACCATCCGCTCTTCATCGTCTACAATCAGCACATTTTTCACGTGATTCAACTCCTAACAAAACTATGGTGATCGTTGTCCCTTTTCCTTTTTGACTTTCCGCCTTTATACTACCTCCATGCTTCTCGATAATTTCTTTAGCGATAGCAAGACCAAGTCCAGAACCTCCGTACTTTCTTGAACGTGACTTATCAACCCGATAGAGACGTTCAAAAATGAAAGGCAAATCCTTCTCGGGAATCCCTTCTCCCTCATCAATTACTCTAACAATCACGTCGCTTTGAAAAGATTGAACTTCGATGAGTACCGTTTTTCCTGACTCACTATAATGCAGAGCATTGTCCAAAAGGTTTAAAATCACTTGAGAAAACCTTGTAGAATCAATATCAAGATGGATTTTATTCGGACAGGACACGATAAGATTAATCCCCTTACCTTCAAAAGCAGGCCTTACTTTCTCCCTTACCTGATGAATCAACGAACACAATTCGACTTCCTCACGATCGATCACAAATCCTTGTTGGTCCATTTTAGCCATATCAAACAAATCTCGAACGAGAGAAGTTAAGTTCTCTGATTCTTCTTTAATAATTGAAAGATAAGTACTTCTCTCTGTAGAAGATAACTCTTCTCGTTGAGCGATGTCTGCATAACCACTCAAATAAGTTAACGGTGTTCTTAGTTCATGAGCAATATTCGCTAGAAAATCACTACGATCATTTTTTAATCGGAGCAAATCATCTGATAAGCTTTGAATCCCTTTCGCTAATTCACCTAATTCGTCGTTTCGATCCACTTTTAAGGAGACATTATGATCCCCTGTGCTCATTTGCTGCGTTGCTACTTTCATCTCAATCAATGGACGTGTAATCATCCTTGAAAGATAAATAATTGTAATAACGGTGAGGAAGAGTGCGAGACCACTAATGATCAAAAATTGGGTTGTTAAATGATCGCGTACTTCGCGAATACTTTTTGTATCGAGGATCATATAGACGTTTCCAACAAGATCATCATTCACGATGATGGGAGAACCGGTCATAACATAAGGTTCATTGCCCCAATCGCCTTCCACTATATCTCCTGACACTGGAAGAGGAGATGATGAGGAAAGGGTTGTTCTGATCATAGACGTCACAGTATTCGAATGAACGAGAACGCTATTCCTTTCATCTGTAATAATTACTTGAGTTTCAGCTTCAGATTCCATTAGAGCAACGTGTTCCATTGTTTCACGATCGAAATGTTTTTCTAGGACATCTCTATGACTGTTTCCCCGCGCTAGAAGGGCATCAGTTTCAGCCATAATCCGCTCATTTAAAAAGCCGAAGTATAGCACCAGAAACAAAATCCCCTCAAGGAGTAAGATGCTTGTAAGAAAAAACAGACCTAATTTTGTTGCTAATTTACTTTTTCTCTTCAATCTCATTTCTCTCTCCTTGTCTTCAGCTATTCTACCAGCATTATATCGAGAAAGTGTGCAGCTTGTCTGCTTTGTTTCAAGATGAACAAATTGGTGATAAAAAAAGAAGCCTGCTAATGATTCAACAGACTTCTTAACTCATTCTACAATTATGCTGCTAATTTCTTACACTCTTCCGCACATTTAAAACATGACTCTGCACAATCCTGACAGTGTTTGTGATCGTGCTTTTTACACTCGTTTCCACATGCCTCACAAATGGTAGCACATGCTTGAGCAAGTTCAGAGGCAAATGGGGTTCCTCTTACAAGGGCTTGTTCAAGAAATCCACAGATATCCGCACATTCTCTGTCCAAACGAATACACTCAGCCATCATTTTTACATCTTCTTCTTTTAAGCAAGCGTCATAGCAGTGATTGCATGCAGTCATACATTCGTGGAGTGTTTGAATCATTGAACCGTACTTTTCATGTGACATGATTAAATTCCTCCTTAATAATGTAATACACTGTCATATTTTCCTATTTACTTGATAATAAACGTAAAAACGAAATAAAGTTGCTAAGATGTAAATTTCATTAATTCTGCACAAATTCTGGATAATTTGAGGGAATTGTTGAAAGTTTAAGTAGGAAACATGATGTCGCAATTAGTTTATTTTACCCTGATCGATTAAAGTGACCCAAGATTCCCCGCCATCTTTTGTTTGATAGAGACTACCATCAGATGTATGAAAAGAAATCTCATTTTCATTTTGTGGATTCACCGCGAGATAATCAATCGCCTTTTCTATTTTGTTCGGCATAGAAATGGGCGTTTCTTCTCTGTTCTTAAGGGACACAAGTTGGCTAGCTGCTCCCTGTTTGGCGAAGATGATACGGTCTTTAAGAAAGACCATTGAGGTGATAGAGCTGCCCTTTGTCATTGGTGTAAACGACTCTCCTTGATCTTCTGAAAGGTAAAGTCCATTTGGCGAAGTTATGGCTACGACGTTAGCATCACTAGGGTGAGCGAAAATCCCATTAATTTGATCGGGAGTCCCCTTTAAGTTTACTTGATTCCAATCACTTGCATCCTCACTATAATAAACACCTATGTCCATTTCGCTGTTCTTCTGTTGATTTACGGCATAAATGCTGTGCGTTTCATAGCCTACCGCTAAATAGTGAAAATCAGATTCTCCTTGAAAACCTAGCTGCTCGAGCGTCTTTCCTCGATCAGTACTTTTGATTAATCCGAGCGGATTTGGTAAATCGGATGCTTCGCCAGGGTGTCCACTACTATAAAAACCATCAGACGCGGCCTGGAAGCCCATATAGTCATGGTTGTTTGCTTTAGCTTCATACCAGGTTCCATCAAGATAAATCAGCGGTCCTAGATGAGTCGCCACGAATAATTCATGTTGATTGCCAGGATACCCGATTCCATGAACATGGTTAATTTGCTTGCGTGAAGTCGGTTTATAAAAGTTTGATTCTGATAACGATGCCGTTTCTTTTTCTTTCTTTTGGGTTTCCTTTACCTCATTATTGCTTTCTACTGGTTTTGAGTTTTCTTCCTGACATCCTGCAATAATAAGAAGCAGCGCCCCAAAAATTATTATCCAATGTTTCTTCAAAACAATTCATCCTTTATGTGTTGTCTTATTCATTCGCCATTGCGCGACATCTATAAACTTTATTGCTCAATAGGAGATAATTCATCTTCCGTTACCCATTTATGATTGGTTACCTCTTCGCCTCCAGTTGTCGGCATATAGTCTATCATATAAACAGTAGTTTGGTTGGCTGAATCAATTGTTGCATTGGCTCCTTCCATCCCTTTCATATGGGAAGCATTAAGCGTTACTTCTGTACCGGGTGTTAAAGGCGCGTTATCAGGTTGATCAAGTTCCTCGTGGATCACCCATTTGTGATTCTCTACAAGTTCTCCACCATTCGTAGGCATATAGGAAACAACATATGAGGTAGTTTCAAAAGCTCCTGAGATCGTGGCTTCTGCACCTTTCATTCCTTTCATATGATCTGTTTCAATGATTGCTTTACTGCCTTCTGGATAAGCAGGATTTTCAGCCCTTTTTAACCCTTCAGGTACTTCTGAAGAGCCGGAGTGTTCCATCTCGTCCATGTGATTCTCGGAGTTTGCTGAAGTGTTAGAAGGCGATTGGTTGTTTTCGGACTCCTGATTTATGCCCTCGTTATTGTTTCCACATGCTGCAAGAATAAGTGATAGTGATAATCCTAAAATAACTTTTTTTGTTTTCATATATACCCTCCTATGATTGGTTTCATTTACCATCAAAGACTACTTTATCTAGAAATTGTGCACTTATCGTGCAGATTGAATTTGTTCACAGTATGATCAAAAGTTGTCTATCTTAAATAAATCACAAAAAAACAGCCGCTCAAATGAGTGGCTGACTTCTCTTTATGCTTGCTCAGGTGGTTCACCAATAACGCGTACTTCACGTTCAAGCTCGACATCAAACTTTTCTTTTACTGTTCTTTGAACGTGATGAATCACATCCAAATAGTCTGTTGCAGTAGCATTATCGATATTTACAATAAATCCAGCATGCTTTTTAGAAACTTCGGCCCCACCGATTCGTGTACCTTGGAGTTCAGAGTCCTGAATTAATTTACCTGCAAATAGTCCAGGAGGACGTTTAAATACACTACCACAAGAAGGGTATTCTAGCGGCTGTTTTGTTTCGCGCTTCTCAGTTAGGTCATCCATGATCGCTTTGATTTCATTATAGTCGCCATCTTTTAGAGCGAAGGTTGCTTCTAAAACAAGCAAACCTTTTTCATCTACGTTACTGTGACGATAAGATAAATCAAGTTCATCAGCGGTTAATTTAATTAACTTTCCTTCTTTCGTTACAGCGAGCACACTTTCGAGACAATCAGCTATCTCTCCACCGTATGCTCCTGCGTTCATATAAACAGCTCCACCAACAGAACCTGGTATACCACATGCAAACTCGAGACCGCTAAGTTTGCCATCACGCGCAAATTCAGATGCATCAATAATTCGAGCGCCTGCTTGAGCAATCACTTTTTTGTCTTTTTTATTAATCGATTTTAAAGAAGATAGATTCAAGACAATACCGCGAATACCACCATCTTGAATGATTACATTCGAACCTTTCCCGAGTATCGTTAAAGGATATTTTTTTTGAAAAGCATATTCTACCGCAGCTCTTGCATCTTCAATTGTGTTAGGAAAAACAAGAACATCTGCACATCCACCCATCCTAGTATAGGTGTGGGCATTTAAAGGCTCATTTATTTTCAATTCCGCTTCTGGCAAAATCGAGCGGAGTTCATTTATTACATTTTGATTATCCATAGGCTACCTCGCTTATAAAACAAGTTCTTTTTGTTATGATTTCATTAGAGTTTCGTTGTGTCACATATTCAAACACATTTAAAATAATAACACAACTGATGTCTGAATATGATCATTTTGACAAAAGAAGCTACTATTTTCAAATGAATCTTACGCTAAGGATATAAAAAGCAAGATTTTTTATTGCGAAAAGCTGCTTTTATAACAAAAATCGGGCCGGGATCAATCGTAAAATGTATTGATGTTTTATTACATGCAGACATATCTGTATTGGTTCCATTTTCACTTTCTTTTTATCGTTATTGCCAATACGTTACTGGCCTATTCTTTTTGCAGTAAAAAACGGAGAGGTTTCCCGCTCCGTTTTGTCATCATCTATGCCTTCTGTCGATATGCCGTATTGTTTTTCTTTAAGGATTCATCTGATCCAAACAGAAAATGTTTCTCCATATTTGGAGAGTAAATCGAATTCACAGCTGTTCTACCTACTGTTTCAGCGACTTCTCTCAACATACTTGGAGAAGCACCACAACATAGTCCAAAATAATTTACCCCGACACTTTTTGCTTCTTTTGCCCATTCTGCTAGTTCATAACGGTTGCAATAAAGTGGATCGAGAGATGTTGGAAAGGTTGTCTCTGTTGGCAATGTACAGGCACAACCGCCATCAGGTAAGTTAAAAAATGTTGGATGTTCTTCTGTTGTTCGATAAGGAATGGGAAGTGCGCCAACATATCCAGTTACAGACTGCCTAATTTTCTCGATGTATGGCTGCATTGTAGCAGGTCCTCGAAAACAGTTCATTCCAACAACTAGCGCTCCATGCTCTTCTAACAACCGGCAAGCTTCCTCAACGGTATAGCCGTCTCTTAAAATGTTTTCACTCATAAGTCCAAGTGTAATAACTGCTGGAAGATCATGTTTTTGAATTTCTTCTAAGGCTATTTTCGCTTCTTCGTAATAATAAAATGTTTCCCCATTAATGAAATCAACGCCTTCTTCTTTACTCCATTTTACCATTTCAGCAAACATGGAACGAATTTGTTCTTTACTGTCTTCATCCTCAGGGTCAAATAGATTTGTGTTTGATATATTGCCTGCTACAAGTGCTTCTTCTTCAGGGTGTTCTTTTGCTACCTCTTTTGCAAGACGAATCGCTTGTCGATTGAGGGGCTCTAGCAACTCTTCTTTTCCAATAATTCTCATTTTCTCTCGGTGGCCATTATACGTAAAAGCTAGCACGACATCAGATCCTGCAAGCATATAATCTCGATAAGTTTGTTTAAGAGCTTCGGGATTATCTAGGGCAACTTCTGGCACGAATGATCCTGCTTGGAGATAACCACGTCGTTCTAATTCAAACAGATAACCTTCCCCGCAAATGACTGGGCCATCTTGCAGGCGTTGTTGAAGTGTTCTTTTCATGTGTAACAGCTCCTTATTCTCTGTAAAATAAAAAATCCCTCTTCTTAAAAAATAAGAAGAGGGATTACTAACAGAATCCTCCTCTTATCTTCCAGATGACATCATCTGTAGGATTTGGCACCAGCTTCAACTATAGTTGAAAGGTTGCCGGGCATCATAGGGCCTATTCCCTCCGCCACTCTTGATAAGAGTATTGATTTAATTTTTGAACATGTTTGAAATTATAGACCTGGTATAATGAAATGTCAATGCTTTATCTGATAATTATGAAATGTCAGGATCATCGTCCTCTTTTTAATCGATAAATGCGATCTTCCCGTCCAAGTGGCTCAACAGACATGGATGCCGATGCCACATAAGAATCGAGATACGTGCAAACTGCATAGTATATTTTCGGTTTCTTTGTCGAGTAGCGCTTGTCTTGAACTTTTCCTTCTTTGATTAAGAGCTCGCAAATCATCAACGCACTTTCTGTACCTTGTTGAATATAGCCGTCTATCGCTTCCTGAGTTGGAAACGAAAGATCTCCCACAAAATAAGTTTCTTTCGGTTTCTCACTTGTTATTTCTTGTAAAGGTTCTTGCGCTTCTTCAGCGAACAAATCAAAAGAGCCTTGTAACTCATCTTGAGGTAGAGTTTCTTTAGGTTTCAAGTCTTCTTTTTTCTGTGTTGGGATATCTAAAGCCTCTAACGTAGTACTACCTCTTTGTAACGCTTCTTTTTCTTCACGGTAACTTCTGATTAAACTGTTTAACCGTTTTTCTTGTCGATCAAGTAACGGAAGTTGTAAGGAAAGTGGCTCTTCAATATCGGTTGGTAGCTTCAAACCTTCAGGGATGTCATATGTAGGAGAGCCGTTTTGCATTTTTAATAAGAGTTCATCTAACTCATAATCAATTTTTGTAAAACCTTGTACAACTTCTTTTACGATGGTACCTGGTAAGCCAGTGTGTTCTTCGAAATGATTAATACCAAAACGACGCACTTCACCCGTTTTTACATGTCGAACAATATATTGATAGCGTAATGCACGACCACATTCGCATTTTAGATCTTCTGAGACAGCGCCTGCATCCAGGTAATCGTCTAGTATCCAATCGTCAAGCAACATTCCAATTTCCTCATCAGTAGCTCCGTTTGGAATCATTCTTCCTTTACTTTGAGCAATCACATTCGCAAATGCTGTTTTTTTACCTCGTTTAAGAATATTCATAAGATATGATTGTTGGTCAAATGTAAGATCTTGTAGTATTTGATCTCTCTCAGAGTTCGTAAGGCTCTTTGTCATATAAATCCCTCTCTATGCAATAGTAACGCCATTATAACAGGTATTGCTGTTGTGATGACCCGATCAACTTAATTCTTATAAGAAGAAAAGCCAATCCTGAAAACGAATTGGCGATTTGTTAGGAAAATTTATTTTCTTTCAGGCATAAATGATAAAGATCCTCTGGCACCAACTACAACTCTTTTGGAAACAACTTTTCCGCCTTCATCGTATAAAAGATAGAGTTTCCCTTCTTTCACTTCTCCTTTTACATAAGAAGCTGATGGGTATAGGTCCTTTAAATCATCTATTTGATATACTTTTACCCGTTCTCTAGTTTGATCGAACACTTCAAGTGAAGTAATTTGTTTATTTTCTCTAAAAATATAAATATCGTTATATCCAGACTTTATGCTTGTATCTTCTCCCATTAACTCAAAAGGTAGGCTTTCACGTTGATAATCCGTGTATAGTCCAAATCCAATCCAGATGCATAGTAAACTAAAAACAATCATTAAACCTTTCATATTTTGTCTCCTTACTCACAAGTTGAACTCAAGCTAGCTTGTTTTCAGTGTATGCATTAAAAAATGGTTGGTGTGATTGCCTTTGTATATAAAAAGACGCCACCATTTATGGTGAGCGTCTTTTTATTCGTGCTATTTTCCTGCGTTTTCTAGTTTCTTCACTTGCTTACTACGAAGCTGACCGCAAGCTGCATCAATGTCTGTCCCGTTCTCATGACGGATCACGCAGTTAATGCCGTTCTTCTTAAGCGTATCATAGAACGCAAGAATCGATTCTTTTTCACTACGCTGATAAGAGTGATCATCAACCGGGTTGTATGGAATCAAGTTTACGTATGAAAGATGGCGCTTATCAGCTAGTAGATTGGCGAGTTGTTTCGCTTCTTCTACGTGATCATTCACATCTCTCAACATGATATACTCGAACGTAATTCTGCGGTTGGTTTTCTCAAGATAGTAATCAATTGCAGGCATTAGTTTTCCAAGTGGATAAGCTTTATTGATTTTCATAATCTTGGTTCGAAGCTCATCATTAGGCGCGTGAAGTGAGATCGCAAGGTTCACTTGTAAATCTTCATTCGCAAAATCGTAAATTTGCTTCGCAAGTCCACTTGTTGAAACTGTGATATGGCGAGCACCGATGCAAAGACCTTTTTGAGAATTAACGATACGAAGGAAGTCCATCATATTATCGTAGTTATCAAATGGTTCTCCAATTCCCATAATCACAATGTGACTTACGCGTTCTTCATTAGCCTTTTCATCAAGGGCGTGCTGAACGTTCATAATTTGCTCAACAATTTCTCCACTTGTAAGGTCACGGCTCTTTTTAAGAAGTCCACTTGCACAGAAGGAACAACCGATATTACAACCTACTTGTGTCGTCACACAGACAGATTGGCCGTAATGGAAGCGCATGAGTACCGTTTCAATAACGTTTCCGTCTTGTAGTTTGAACAAGAACTTAATCGTACCGTCAGAAGATTCCTGCTTGATTTCTTGAGTTAATGTCTGGATAGCAAAATTCTCTTCCAAAAGCTTGATACAGTCTTTATTTACGTTATTCATTTGAGAAAATTCTTTAACCCGTTTTTTATAGAGCCAATCCCAAACTTGGGAGGCACGGAATTTTTTGTGACCACGTTCTAGCAACCATTCAGTTAGCTGATCAAACGTTAATCCGTATATTGATTCTTTCATTTATAACCCTCTTTTCAATTCTTAGCCATTCATTCTAATACTACTAGAAGTATAACCAAGTCGCAACCGCTTAGTCTAGAATAGTGACATCATTTGCAGGGATTGAGTGAAAAAGCAAACGACCTTCCCCATTAGGAAAAGTCATTTGTTCCTTAAAGTAGCGGAATAAAAACGAGAATAAGAAGATCGAAAAGAATATGCGATAGGAGTGGGACCCAAAAATTTTTTGTTTTTTCATATAGCCATCCCCACGCCATTCCGCCGCCTATTGCTGCTGCTACTAATAAATAGGCATCTGAGTAAAGATGGGCTGTCGCATATAAAATGGTTGCGATGAAAATGGTGTCTCCTTTTTTATACCGTTTCAATTGTTGCTGGATATACCCTCTCCAATATATCTCTTCTCCTGGGATGACGATTAGAATAAGACTAATAAAATGCCAGGCTTTAACTGGTTCCACAATATCGTAAAAGCGTTCCATGTCTTCAAATAATGAGGGATAAACCCACTTGATTCCTTCTATTCCAATATACGAAATCGCATAAAGCAAGATGGCACTAATCAGGATATAACACCAGTTGCTAATTGTTATTTTTCGAAACAAAAGCGTTCCTGTTTTCACACTTAGGAAAATTAAAATCGCAAGTGTGACAGTAAAAACAGGCCAAAACGTTTCTGGATAGTGAACAAAGCTTAAAAACAAGAGAATATGCGCTAATAAAAGTGTGCTAAGGATTATGATTTTCTGGTTCATGCGTTCGTCATCCTATCTTGTTGGCCATTTTTCTTCATCGTACCCTGAATGTACCGAACGCATGCCAAAATGAACAACCTGGATAGGTTACGATGTGCTAAAAAAAGCTAGCAAAGTTCGCTAGCTTTTTTGTTACTTGCTTTGAGATTTACATTTTTCTTGAATGACTGTAAGAGCACTTTCTTTATCAGGCTGATCACTTTGGTGCCAGCGAATTTTTCTTCCAAATTCGTCCGCCTTCGCATATGCATAGATTTTACCTTCGTATTCCGCCACGCTAATTTCCCAATAATACGTCACTTCTGCCCCAGTAGGCTGGGTAACGTCAACAGGATAGAAAAAGTAATCGACTTTTTTTAACATAATATCAGCTCCTTCATTATTGATTCAAAGCTATTTTAACAGATTTTCTTTTCCTAGTTTGTTTTAAAGTGTGAGGTTTGTCACTTAATGTTTAGGTGATTTTAGATAAGCTATATGTGAAAGAGATCACATTAACCTCATAGAAAAGGTGAGAAAAATGAATGGACTCCAACTTTTTGCGGCATTAACGCCGATTCTTGCGGTATTTATCTTGCTTGTCCTACTACGCCTTCCGGCTACTACAGCTATGCCAGGAAGTTTACTACTTACTGCAATCGTAGCTTTTTTTATTTGGAAAATACCAGTTATACAAATTGTGGCAGCTTCTATGGAAGGGCTGATCATTGCTCTATCGATTATCTGGATTGTATTTGGAGCGATTCTGCTTTTAAATACGTTACGAAACAGTGGTGCGATTGATGCGATTCGAGCGGGATTTATGGGCATATCGATGGATCGTCGGGTTCAACTCATTATTATTGCCTGGTTGTTTGGTGCATTTATTGAAGGAGCAGCAGGGTTTGGTACCCCAGCTGCAATTGGTGCTCCGCTTCTAGTTGCTCTTGGATTCCCTCCCCTTTCCGCCGTTACGATGGCGCTTATTGCAGATAGTAGTCCTGTATCATTCGGAGCGGTAGGAACACCTATTATCGTTGGTGTAGATCAGGGGCTTAGACAGGGACCAGCCATTGCAGATCAAGTAGCAACTTCTATTGGTAGTCAGTCAATGGGAGAGTACCTTCAGGCCATTACTCAAAGTGCTGTCATGATTGATCTTTTTGTCGGCACGTTAATTCCTTTAATCTTAGTGATGATGTTAACGCGCTTTTTCGGTGAAAATCATTCTTGGAAAGAGGGGCTCTCTATATGGAAGTTCGCCTTATTTGCTGGATTTAGCTTTACCGTACCTGCTTTTATCGTAGCTACTTTACTAGGACCTGAATTCCCTTCTATTATTGGTGGGCTTGTTGGCCTTTCCATCGTGATTCCAGCTGCCAAAAGAGGCTTTCTTCTTCCTGATGAGCCCTGGGATTTCAACCATGTAAACCAAACGAACTTGAAGCCTCACCATTCTCTTTCATTAGGTGTAGCCTGGATTCCTTATTTGCTCGTTGCGATTTTATTGGTGCTTACGAGGTTGGATTTCCTTCCGATAAAAGGATGGCTCCGGTCCGTTAAGATAGGCTGGCAAGACATTCTCGGAACGGAGATCAGTACTTCTTTTGAACCTTTGTACTTACCTGGAACTATTTTCATCGTTGTTATCGTCGTTACCATCTTTCTCCATAAAATGACACGAACAGCTGTGAAAAATACAATGATGGATTCCATAAAAACAATGGTTGGGACAGTCGTTGCGCTTGGAACAGCGGTTCCTATGGTTCGGATTTTTATCAATTCTGGTATTAATGGTTCTAATCTCCTGAGCATGCCAATGGAGCTTGCGACACTTGTTGCAAACGCAGTTGGCGATGCCTGGCCACTTGTTGCCCCGTTCATTGGTGCACTCGGCTCATTTATTTCAGGAAGTGCGACATTTAGCAATATGATGTTCTCACTCTTTCAATTTAGCGTAGCGGATCAGCTTCAAATGAATGAACAACTGGTTCTTTCACTTCAAGTATTAGGTGCTAATGCAGGGAATATGATTTGTGTTTTAAACGTTGTGGCAGCTGCTTCAGTTGTCGGAATGGTCGGAAAAGAAGGAACGATTATTCGGATGACGATGGGGCCAATGTTGTTTTATGCGGTTGCTTCTGGCGCACTTGGATGGATTGCAATTATGGTGTTTTAACTGGAAGCATTAAAAATAAACAAAAGCCGATGTTGCAGTGCATGCAACATCGGCTCATTTGTTTTTATCCAAGATTTTCAACGTCCCAGGTTCGTATGGAATAGAATCCATCATCAATCTTCTCTTTTTCATTACGAAGCGTTTCAAGTAATTCTTTTGGAAACCGCTGCATGGAATCGTGATGGATCTCCACTCCATTATAACCACTATAAACAGGTACAGTAACGATTTGTTTTTCAATCGTATCAAAACAATGTAAACAGAGGAATCCAACGCTTCTCATCCGATAGGTAAACATGATTCGATAACGAGACTCTTCCATCCTCTTCCCTCCTAATAATCGATTCTAGTAATTAGTATGTACAGATAACTATTTTGACATACGTGTTGATGAGCGGATTATTTTCTATTACAAGACGCCCCTGATAGAATTGGGATTGGGTTTTTATAGAAGTAAGAAATCTATTAAATAGAAAGAAGATGAACGTATGTCTAACCAAACGAAAAAACAATTAAATGATATTTCATATTCTGTTCTAGATTTAGCGCCTGTTAAAGAAATTGGTGCGATTTCGGATGCTCTTCACAGATCACGAGATTTAGCTCAGCACGTAGAAAAATTAGGCTACAATCGTTTTTGGCTTGCAGAACATCACAATATGCCCTTTATCGCAAGTTCAGCTACGTCAGTCGTCATTGGACACGTGGCTGCAGGAACGTCCACTCTTCGCGTCGGTTCAGGTGGCGTTATGCTTCCGAATCATTCACCACTTGTTATTGCGGAACAATTTGGAACACTAGAATCACTCTTCCCAGGCAGAATTGATCTAGGTCTCGGTCGTGCCCCAGGTACTGACCAGCGAACTGCATTCGCTTTAAGACGAGGACAAGGATCAATGGGGCAAGACTTCCCAGATCTACTCGGTGAACTACGATCTTACTTCGACCCTACATTAAGTCAGGGTACTTCTCCAGTTAGAGCCGTTCCTGGTGAAGGATTAGATATTCCAATTTGGCTTCTTGGATCAAGTTTATATAGTGCTCAGCTTGCTGGAGAACTAGGTCTCCCTTATTCATTCGCTAGTCATTTCTCACCAAAAAATACAATTAGTGCTTTAGAAACTTATCGAAGTCATTTTAAGCCTTCAAAAGTATTGGATGAGCCTTACGCAATGGTAGGCGTGAATGTAATTGTGGCAGATACTGATGAAGAGGCTAACTTTCTAGCTACAACGCTTCAGCAGCAGTTCCTTAACTTAATTCGCAATCACGAAGCACCAATGCAGCCGCCAGTTGAGAAATTGAATGCTAGTGAATATGAATTAGCAGCTCTACATCAACAGCTCGCTACTTCCATTGTAGGTGGACCGGAAACCGTTGAAAAGAAAATGCAGGAGTTCCTTGATGAGACTCAAGCGGATGAAATGATGGTTATTTCATCAATCTATGATCACGAGAAAAGGAAGAAGTCTTACAAACTTCTTTCTGACATAACGAAGGGTTAAAATAAACCTAACAAGGGCCGGATTCAATGAATCCGGCCTTCTGATGGATGAAAAAGTAATAATTAGCAGTTAACTTAGATTAACTGTATAAAACACGAACATAAATGCATTATCGATCTAGTATTGTTAAGTTTTTCTTTACAACGATTTTGGTGTTGGTTTATAATACCATTCATAACCTTATGAACATCATCACTCATATAACCGCAAGAATATGGCTTGCAAGTTTCTACCGGTTCACCGTAAATGATCCGACTATGAGTGAGCAAACTTCTGTGCCAGAAAAGCATCTTTCTGCAGGCCCGAAGGATATTTTGCTCACTCTTTAGTGGGTAAGATGTTCTTCGGGTTTTTGTATGGAAGGAGGATTCAACATGGAAAATTTAAAAAAGAAAATTAAACAGGAGGGTATTGCACTATCTGATAGCGTTTTAAAGGTGGATACTTTTCTAAATCATCAGGTAGACCCTCAATTAATGAAAGAAATTGGAGAAGTGTTTGCAAACCGATTTGCTAATTTAGGGGTGACAAAAGTTGTAACATTGGAATCTTCAGGGATAGCCCCCGCAGTATTCACTGCTTTAACACTAAATGTCCCTTTGATTTTTGCTCGAAAGAAAAAGTCGCTTACTCTTAACGAAGATTTACTAACTGCGGATGTCTATTCTTATACAAAACAAGAGTCCAACACAATCTCTATTTCTAGTAAATTTCTATCTGAGCAGGATCATGTACTCCTTATTGACGATTTTTTAGCGAATGGACAAGCTGCTGAAGGATTATTGGAAGTTGTTACTAAAGCTGGAGCAACTACAGCAGGGATTGGAATTCTAATAGAAAAAGCATTTCAGGATGGCGGAAAACGATTACGAGAAAAGGGTTATCGAGTTGAGTCACTAGCAATGATATCCGAATTAGAAGCTGGCAAGGTAACGTTTACTGAAGAGGAGATTATGTATGAATCTATTTAAATACACTTCTCTAGGTATTCAACATGTTCTCGCCATGTATGCGGGTGCTGTTGTTGTTCCTCTAATTGTTGGAGGTGCACTTGGGCTAAGTGGAAGTGACCTAACTTATCTTGTTTCAATTGATATCTTTATGTGTGGAATCGCTACTATTTTACAAGTTTGGAAGAACCGTTTCTTTGGTATTGGATTACCGGTGGTTCTTGGTTGTACGTTTACTGCAGTCGGACCAATGATTGCAATTGGTGGACAATACGGGATAACAGCTATTTATGGAGCTATTTTAGCAGCGGGAATATTTGTTATCCTGATTTCCCCTGTGTTTAGTAAATTAATTGCATTCTTCCCCCCAGTTGTAACCGGATCAGTCGTTACCGTTATCGGGATAACTCTTATTCCTGTTGCGATGGGAAATATGGCAGGTGGAGAAGGCGCTCGAGACTATGGTTCTTTGCAAAATATATCGCTTGCACTAGGGACGCTACTCTTCATTATTGTGTTAACAAGGCTATCAAATGGATTTGTTAGATCTATCGCCATATTAATCGGTCTTGTAGTAGGTACGATTGTAGCCAGTTTCATGGGTTTGGTTGATCTAGCTCCTGTTAAAGATGCTTCCTGGTTTCACCTTATTGAACCTCTTCATTTTGGTGTGCCAACCTTCGAACTTACAGCTATATTAACAATGATTCTTGTTGTTCTCGTAAGCCTCGTAGAATCTACAGGTGTTTACTTTGCTTTAAGTGACATTTGTGAACAGGAGATTTCAGAGGAAGATGTGAAAAAGGGATACCGTGCTGAAGGTGTTGCAATTGTTCTAGGGGCATTGTTTAATGCTTTCCCTTATACTACATACTCTCAAAATGTGGGTTTGATCCAGCTCTCAGGTATTAAGAAAAAACAGGTCATTTACCTCGTTGGTGGTATGTTAGTTGTTCTTGGCCTTGTTCCAAAAATTGGAGCCGTTACAACGATTATACCTGCACCGGTTCTTGGAGCAGCAATGCTTGTCATGTTTGGAATGGTGATGGCATATGGCATAAAAATGCTAACGCGAGTTGATTTTAACTCACAAGAAAACTTATTTATCATAGCCTGTTCAATTGGCATTGGTCTTGGTGTTACAGCTGCTCCTTCCGTGTTCGAACAGCTACCAGCTAGCATTCAAATTCTTACTGACAATGGGATCGTCGCTGGAAGTGTAATGGCTATTCTGTTAAATCTCGTTTTTCATGCTTCATCTTTAAGAAAACCTGAAAAAGAATCATTGATTGAATCAAAAGCTTCATAGTATACAGAAGCACCTGCCATGTAAAGTGGCAGGTGCTTCTGATTATTTAATGGATTTATAAGGGTTATTATCAACGCTAATAGCGGTACTTTTAGAGCGATTCGTTGCAATGATATAAATCGCTGCAGCTCCAATAAGGGTGGTGAGTATAGTTCCAAGATTAAATATTCCCTTTTCAGAAGTCCACACAATTGAATAACCAAGTGCACCAGCCATCGTTGCATAATAAACAAATGGGATAAGCGTTTTTCGAATAACGTCTCCTTCTTTACCAACTAGACCTACAACTGCAGAGGCAGCAACTACGTTATGAACGCAGATCATGTTCCCTGCTGCGCCTCCTACAGCTTGTAGAGCGACAATCCACGTTGCATCTACACCAATTTGAGCTCCTACATCATATTGGAATAAGGAAAACATCATGTTACTGACTGTATTGCTACCGGCAATAAATGCGCCAATACCGCCGATGAATGAAGCAAAAAGAGGCCAAAAATCTCCTGTTAGAGCTGCAACACCGTTAGCGAGTTCTAGCGGCATTTTATCAAATCCTGCCCCTCCACCACCGGAATTTAAGAATACTTGAACCATAGGAACAGTAAAGACGAGTGCAGTTGAAGCAGCGATCATCGTTTTACCAGAGTGTTTCCATGCTCGAACATAAGCAGTCGTATTCATTTGATGAATGACAAAAGTAATTAGTGAAACAAGTATAAAAATCGTGCCTGGTAAGTAAAGGGGTTGAAAGCTCGACGAAATCTGAGTACCGAAAATATTAGGTATTGAAACCGTCCAGGCTTGAAACCAATCGATTAATGGTAGCGCTTTCAATCTAGTTGCTACAAGAAGTAAACCAACTAGAACGTATGGTGTCCACGCGCGGACCATCGACATATGTCCACTTTTATGAGCAATATCTTTAATTTCAATACTTCCTGACCAGGAAGGATCCCAGTTTTCTTTATCATCAAAATCCCATTGTTCATTTGCAGGTGGCATGAGAAATCCTTTTTTTGCAGCTGTAACTACGATAGCAAGTCCAACTAGCCCCCCTATCATTGATGGGAATTCTGGACCTAAGACATTTGCGACTATAACGTATGGAATCGTCATAGCGAAAGCAGCAAACAAAGCAAATTTCCAGACTTTAATCCCTTCCCGAAATGATTTGTTTTTACCAAAGAAACGAGTCATAAGTGCTACAACAAATAAAGGGATAAGTGTACCTACAATAGCATGAAGAATGGCGACCCGCCCTCCAACCATTGTTACAAGAGCAAGGAAATCGTTCGTGATGCTAGCGTCAGCAGTAAGACCAGATTGAACACCGACAAGAATTGGCGTTCCAACTGCACCAAAAGAAACAGGTGTGCTTTGGATTACCATACCTGCAATAACGGCAGCCATAGCAGGAAATCCGAGACCGACAAGAAGCGGCACAGCGACTGCTGCCGGGGTGCCAAAACCAGCAGATCCTTCAATAAATGAGCCAAATAACCATGCGATGATGATGACTTGAATGCGACGGTCAGGTGAAATACCAATAAAGCCCTCTCGAATCGTTTTTATTCCACCACTTTCTTGTAGTGTATTCAAGAGTAGAATGGCTCCGAAGATGATATATAACAACGTAGCGGCAACAACTAACCCATTTACCGATGCGGCGGCAACAGTAGCGCCCGGAACTTTCCATACGAATAGAGCTAGTACAACCGCGACGATGTATGATACTGGCATCGCTTTACTTGCTGGCCATCGTAACCCTACAAGGAAAATTCCTACTGCAGCAATCGGGAGTAACGAAAGAATTGCTAATAATCCTGTACTCATTGCTCATCCTCCAATAGTTATATTTGTTGGTAATGAAACCTATTCTCCTTTCTTTCATCGATGCTGTCTATTCTCGTATAGTTGTATGTAATCTGTTTGAAGACAGTAAAATCTTAAGCTAGTTTTAGCACGCTCAGGGGAACTCCCAGGATTATTTCTGGGAGACGTGAACACGTGAACCGGCATGCTTGAACGTATTCGTTAGAGAACCGATTTTTTCGATAAAACATTCAACGGTATCTTCGTTTTTTACAAAATGCGCTCCTGTAGGACTTCCTGTAAGGATTACGTCACCAGGATGTAATGTCATAACCGTTGAAAGATAAGCAATCATTTCTTTTATCGGAACAATCATCCACTCTGTAGGACTGTTTTGTTTCACTTCCCCGTTTACCTTCGCTGTTACGTGAATGTCATAAGGGTCTAATTCTGTTTCAATGATGGGTCCAAGCGGCGTAAATGTGTCGAAAGATTTTCCAAGCGTCCAGTGACCATTTTCATGGAAAAATTGAGGTGCTGTTACATCGTTTCCGACAGTGTAGCCAAAAACGTAGTCAAGTGCGTTTTCTTTGTCGATATTCTTCGTTTCTTTGCCAATTATTACCGCAAGTTCAGACTCAAATTTTATTTCGTGCAGTTGATTTGGAATGATAACCGGTTCACTAGGTCCAATCACCGAGGTTGCTGGCTTGAAGAAAAACACTGGCATTTCAGGGATTTGATTAGGGAGTGATTGTTTATTATCGACGTAGTTCGCCCCGATTCCTATAATGTTCTTTGGTGCGATTGGAGCAAGTAGCTCAATGTCATCTAATGAGATTTTCTCCCTTGTATAGGACCAATTCGCAAGTGGGTTTCCTTCAATTACCGTGATATTATCCTTTTCGATTACACCAAATTGAATCTTATTCTTGTAATGAAATCTACCAAATTTCATATTAATAGCTCCTTTATGTTGATTTTGTAAGTGAAGTTTCATTGACCACCTTTTTAATATCCATACATCTGCTTGGAGTTGGGAAAAGCTTTCCTTGGTTCAATAAGTTATGGGGATTAAATACGTCTCTGATGGAGGTTTGAGCTTCAAGTTCTTCATCACTAAAAATAAATCGCATTTCTTCTTTTTTCTCTATTCCAACCCCATGCTCACCTGTAATGGATCCTCCTGCATCTGCACAGGCTTTCAGGCATGCAGTACCCGCCAGTAATGCTTTCTCTGTTTCTCCTTCAATTCTAGAATCAAACAGGATAAGCGGATGCAAATTGCCATCGCCTGCATGGAAAATATTAGCTATTCGAAGGTTGTACTCCTTGCTTATATTCCTTATTTCTTTAAGGACTTCAGGAAGTTTACTTCTTGGAATAACACCGTCTTGAACAAGGTAATCTGGTGAAATGGCTCCCATCGCTCCAAATCCTGTCTTTCGATTTGCCCACCAGCGGCCGCGCTCCTCTTCATCACGTGCTACTTTGACGTCACGTACATGATGGTTCTCACAAACAGTCAAGATTTGTTCAATTTGTTCAGCAATCCCTTCAGTGATCCCATCTACTTCTATTAATAAGAGAGCTTCAATATCAGGGGGGTGTCCAACGGGAAAAGCCCCTGCTTCTACCCCTTCGATCGCGGTTTGGTCCATCATTTCGAGCGCAGCAGGTATAATACCTGCTGAAATAATGTCAGAAACAGCATGGCTTCCATCTTCCACTCGATCAAAATAAGCCAGAACAGTTTTCTTTGATTCCGGGTTTTTGAGAATTCGGACGGTGATTTTTGTGACAATCCCTAACGTGCCTTCTGACCCTGTTAGGATTCCAAGAATATCGTATCCGGGAGTATCAAGGACACCGTTAGGGCTGATTTCAATCACTTCTCCATCTGGAAGCACAACCTCAAGACCGAGAATATGATTCGTAGTCACTCCGTATTTCAGACAGTGCGCCCCACCAGCATTCTCAGCTACATTTCCTCCAATTGTACAAACGTATTGACTAGAAGGATCTGGTGCATAGTAATACCCTTTATGAGAAATGGAGTTTGTTAGTTTTAAGTTCACAAATCCAGGCTGAACCACTGCTTTTCTGTTTTCATAATCGACACTTAAAAGATTCTTCATTTTCACAAGGCTGATGATAACTTCATTATTTAGGGGAATCGCTCCTCCACTTAATCCCGTTCCAGCACCGCGAGCGAGAAAAGGGATGTTATGACTAGCACAATATTTGACAGCAGCTGATACTTCCTCTGTGTTTTTAGGGAAAATCACAGCTTTAGGCATCGCTTTATGAATCGTAAATCCATCACAATCGTAGGATAATAGATCTTCTTTATGATGTAGAATGGATTTGGTTCCTACAATTTTCGAGAGAGCAAGAATGTCAGGGTCTATTGTTGCTTTCTTTCTTCTCGACAATAACACCATCTTTCACTCCTTTCCTTTCATCTTCTTGATAGGCCCAATCAAGTAACTGAACGGTGTGTACTACTTTTCCGCCACGTCCGTATTTCTGAACCCCCATTGCCATTTGAAGCATACATCCTGGATTCCCCATAGAAATCATCTCAACGTCGCTGGGTACATTCTCCATTTTACGTTCTAGAACAGCGGAAGCCATTTCGGGATTTGTAATATTATAGATTCCGGCACTGCCGCAACAGGTATCTGCATTTGGTTGTTCAACATAATCAACACCCGGAATATCTTTTAATAGCTGCCTTGGTTCATGACGAACGCCCTGACCATGTGCAAGGTGACAAGCATCGTGGTAGGTAATCCGTTTGTTGATTGCACTTTGCGGTTTCTCATATCCTGTATCATAGAGATATTTTGAAATATCCTCCACCTTCTCAGAAAAAACTTCTGCTTTTGCTTTCCATTCTGGATCATGTCGGAAAAGCTCCGGATACTCCTTCAATGCACATCCACATCCTGCTGCGTTAACCACGACTTTTTCTGCATCTTGAAATGCTTCAATGTTTTGTTTGGCAAGTTTCTTTCCGGTTTCTCGGTCACCTGCGTGGATGTGCAAAGCACCGCAACACGTCTGATTTTTAGGAAGAACAACATCATTTCCGTTATGCGTAAGTACGTTGATGGTTGATTGGTTAATATCACTAAACATCACGTCCATGATACATCCCTTCAACATTGCAACTTGTGCTTTCGAATTTCCTTTCGCAGGGATAATATCAACATTTTTATACTTTTGATGCGTTGATTGATGAATCTCCGGCATAACTGCTTCCATTTCTACAAGATGATCAGGCATAATACGAAGGACTCCAGTGGATCGAACCGCTTTTTGAATCCCGCTCTTTTGATAGAATTTTAATAACCCGCCAGCTGCTTGGAGACGACTTTGATGAGGGAATATCCCTTTTAAGAAGAAGCTACTGACGGCTCGCTTTACTCCTTTTAATGGCATTGCCTGTCTTACCTGACCACGTGCTTCTTCAATCAACCCACCGACATCAACATCTGCAGGGCATGCAGTTGTACAGGCACGACAATCCAGGCACTGAAATACGGGATCCATAAATTGTTCATTTACTTCAAGCTTTCCTTCAGCGACAGATTTAATAAGATGAACGCGTCCTCGTGGTGAATGTTGTTCCTGCCCTGTCTCTAAATATGTTGGACATGATTCAAGGCACATACCACAATGTACACAGTCTGCCCACTTTTCCTCATCAGGATGGTCCTCCCACAGGTAATTACTTAAACTGTTAGATGAACAAGGGGGTGCGTTCTTCATTAGTTCTTTTTCTCTTAAACTCATACTATATCCCTCCTATAAAACGCTGTTCATTCAGCGTATTTTTGGGATCAATCTTCTGTTTTATTCCTCTCATTAAAGAGAAAGAACCTTTTTGTTGTCCCCAGACTTCCAACTGTTCCCGAAGTTCGAAAGGAAGGTGTTTTACTATTCCGTACCCACCATATTCCTCAGAAAATGCCTGGATGTATCTAATCCATTGAACGACATTTTCAGGCTGCCCTGAGACGATAATTGTACTGAGACCATGTCCAACTCCTGCGTGTGCAAGAATCTGCACGTTACCTTCAAGATTCAATCGATCGCATTCCTGAAGTAGTGGGAATACTCCCATATTGGCTGTTCCGACTTTCATAACACCAGAAGTCGTATCATGAAAATCGTTTTGACTGTTTGGTGTTAGCTCATTAAATCTTGTCCAGAAGTCTTCTGGCTGTTCTAATACGTTCATCATGGCTTCCGTTGGTTTGTTTTCATCAATCCAATCTTCTTGAAAAAGGACAGCTTTTTTAACATCTTCAAGTGCGATTATTAAGTGATACTCATCTTTATGAAATAAACTCTTGGATAGCGTAGGGTTAATAAGTTCAAGAGAAACAGGTTCAATCGTAGAGTCCTGAATTCGTATAATGAATGATTTTAAATCATTAAGTGCATCCTCTTGCACACTTAACGTGACGGTACTTGAGTGTTTTGGAAGTGGACGTAACTTTAATGTGATTTCTGTAATGACTCCGAGAGTTCCCATCGCGCCAATAAACAATTTGTTCATATCGTAGCCAGCTACGTTTTTCACAACTTTTCCACCTGTACGAATGATTTTGCCATCAGGATAAACAATACGCATTCCAATGACGTGATCACGTGCAGCCCCGTATTTCAAGCGTTTAGGTCCACTTTCATTAGCACTAACGACCCCACCAATAGTGGAAGCTGATGAGTGAGCTGGGTCTAATGGGACCATCTGATTGTGTTGCTTCAAAAATTGTTGAAGGTTCTGCATGGTAGTACCAGGTTTTACTGTTACTGTCATATCTCCTGCTGTATGTTCAACAATACCGGTTAATTTCTTTAGAGAAAGAGTAAAGTCGTAATTAGGCTTTATCCCTCCGTATCCCAGTTTAGTTCCACCACTTACAATAGCGAGCTTCTTTCCGTTTTTATTTGCTTCTTGTAAAATCATTGCAACTTCGTCTTCCGTCTCTGGATATCGTATATGAGGCGTAATATTGCCAAATCGGTTTGCCAATTCGGTCAATGGCCCTTCAATCAGCAGTTCGTCCAAATCCTTCCCTCCCTTCAAATTGTTTCAATAAATTCAGAGCGAATCGAAAATCCTTTTCTCATATGTTTTTTTACATAGGATAGGTGAAGTAACATGGCTTCGTTTGCACCTGAAGCATCTTCACAAACGATCATATCCATGATTAATTCGTGCTGATGATGGATGTCATGAATCAGTTCAGGTTTTGAAGCAATTAAACTATGGAAATCTGCCATTGATTTAGCCATTGTGGATGAGATCGATTCAAGTAATTCTTGTAAAATGCTATTTCCTGAAGCCTTAGCGATTGCCATATGAAATTGACAATCATGATAGCCGCTGTCATCATATTGACATTCACTCATGTGGTTGAGCGTTTTTCTCATGGCTATCAGATCCTGTTCTTTTCGATTTACTGCAGCCAGTTTGACAATGCTCGTTTCTAAAATTTCTCTAACTTGAAAGAGAGATTCCAATTCCTTCTGATGGGGCATCAACATATGTTGAAAATAACGCTTGGGATTGAACCCTGTCACAAACGTTCCTTCACCCTGTCTTGTTTCTACTAATCCTCTCCCCTTTAGCGTTGTCAGCGCATCACGTACAGCTGAACGACCTACATCAAGGGAATCACAAAGCTCTCGCACAGAGGGGAGCTTATCACCCTCTTTGTAGCTACCTTCTTTAATTAGTTTTACTATTTGTTCTTCAACTTTCTCAGATATTTTTTGAGAAGAAATACGCTTAAATTCCAAAATAATAACCACCTTTCAGAAGTCACATATCAGACAAGTTGAAACGAGTTTTTGTATTTTTCAGTTAATTTTTTCGTAAAAGAGTGCAAAAGTAGCCGAAGGCCACTTTTGCAAGATAAGTTACTTATTGGCATATAACTTTGCTTTTGCTTCTTGTCGACGTTTATGCAAAATAGGTTCTGTATATCCGCTTGGCTGTTCCAATCCCTTAAAAACTAGGTCGCAAGCCGCTTGAAATGCAACAGAATCTTTATAATTTGCAGCCATGGCACGATATTCGGGGTCACTTGCATTTTGTTCGTCTACAACTTTGGCCATTCGTTTCATTGTTTCTAATACCTGTTCTTCTGTACAAATGCCATGATGTAGCCAATTCGCCATATGTTGACTTGAGATACGGAGGGTTGCGCGATCTTCCATAAGTTCAATGTTTCGAATGTCCGGAACTTTTGAACAACCTACACCATGCTCGACCCAGCGAACCACGTACCCAAGAATGCCCTGAGCATTATTATCAAGCTCTTCTTGAATTTCTTCTTTACTCCAGTTCTTATCTTCTATTGGTACTTGAAGAATGTCATCTTGATAGTTTGATGTGGTCTTTGCTAATTCACTCTGGATATTAGGAACATTGGCTTCATGGTAGTGAAGGGCATGAAGGGTAGCTGCAGTTGGTGAAGGTACCCAAGCCGTATTCGCTCCTGCTTGTAATTGACTACCTTTCTGCGCTAACATGTCTGCCATCAAGTCTGGCATCGCCCACATGCCTTTCCCGATTTGTCCTACACCGGAAAAGCCTGTTTTTAATCCCTGTTGCACATTTGATTTCTCATAGCTTTGTAACCAAGTGGCGTTCTTCATTTCATTTTTACGGATAACGGGACCTGCTTCCATCGAAGTATGAATTTCATCCCCTGTACGGTCTAGGAAACCAGTATTAATAAAGACAACACGTTCCTTCACCTTTCGAATACAGTTTTGAAGGTTAAGGGTTGTGCGACGTTCTTCATCCATTACGCCTATTTTCATTGTGTTTCGCTTTAATGCAAGTAGATCTTCTGTTCGATTAAATAATTCATTGGCAAAAGCTACTTCTTCTGAACCATGCATTTTAGGTTTTACGATATAAATTGAACCTTTGGATGAATTTTGATAGTTGCCATTCTTGAGAATGTCGTGCTTTGCGATAAGTCCTGTAATGACTGTATCCAGGATACCCTCTGGAACTTCGCTGTTTGATTGATCGAGTACGGCATTTGTTGTCATTAAGTGACCAACATTACGGGCAAACATGAGTGAGCGGCCACGAAGTGAGAATTCTTTACCATCTGGGGAGATATATTCACGATCGGGATTCAGTGTTCGTGATATCGTCTTTTTTCCTTTTGTAAAGGATGCAACAATGTCGCCTTTGATTAGGCCGAGAAAGTTCCGATATACAAGTACTTTATCTTCGGCATCTACTGCAGCAACTGAATCTTCAAAATCCATAATCGTTGTAATGGCAGATTCTACGTATACATCTTTAATGCCTGCCGGATCAGTCTGACCAATTGGATTAGTGGGATCTATTTGAATTTCAAGGTGGATATCATTGTTTTTCAATAGAATGGCATCGGGATTATTTTCATTACCTTGATACCCCACGAATTGATCCCTATTTAATAAAACGCTTTCATTATTGTCCGAAAAGTGCACTTTGAGCATCCCTTGCTCTATCGAAAAACGCTTTATATCGGAATAGCTTCGTTCTTTTAATGGGACTGCTGAATCAAGAAAACGTTTTGCATATGCAATTACTTTTTGTCCACGAACTGGATTATAATTTCCGGCTTTGTCTGCTCCGTTTTCGTCGCTAATGGCGTCTGTCCCATATAATGCGTCATAAAGGCTTCCCCATCTTGCGTTCGCAGCGTTAATTGCGTAACGTCCATTGTTTACTGGGACAACTAGTTGCGGTCCAGCCTGAACAGCTATTTCATCGTCTACATTTGTAGTGGTTATCGTAAATTCATCCGTTTGCTTCTCAATATAATTTAATTTTGTTAAAAACGTTTTGTACTCCTCGAAACTGTACTTAGGATTTGCTTGATGCCATTCGTTGATTTTTTGTTGAAGTTCTTCACGAATTGAAAGTAGTCTTTTATTTTTAGGAGAGAGATCTTTCACAATTTCACCGAATCCATTCCAGAATTGATCACTTGTAACGTCTGTACCTGGAATAACATCGGAATTAATAAAGTTATAGAGTTCAGTGGCAACTTGTAAAGAGCCGATCTTCGTATACTTTTCCATTGTATTTCCTCCTTGTAAAGATAACAGGACCTCGCGGTGGTACTGTCCTTTTGTTATGTATTATCTTATAATAAAAATAGTTATTAATATAATACATATTTGGCATATTGAGTATGCCATAAGGTTATAATTCAGAATTTTGCATAAAATATCGCAGCAGTAGGAGTGATTAGGTTTGGAGATTCGTCATCTTGAGTATTTTTCAGAAGTGGCGAGACAGCTAAGTTTTACAAAAGCAGCATCGACACTTCATGTGTCACAACCATCGATTAGTAAAGCCATCAAGAATCTGGAAACAGAGCTTGGCATCCCCCTTTTCTATCGTTCCAAGCAATTAGAATTGACTGATGCTGGTAAGGCTGTTTTGGTCAATGCCCAGCATGTTCTGCATGCTTTTCAAAACCTAACAGCAGAGCTCTCAGATATTACAGAATTAAAAAAGGGGGAAATCAAAATTGGGATCCCCCCTATCATCGGTGCAGCTTTTTTTTCAAAGATCATCAGCCAGTTTAAGGCACTCTATCCTACAGTAGAAATTCTACTTACTGAAGTAGGGTCCAAAATGATAAAACAAGGCGTTGATGACGGTTCTCTTGATATTGGATTGATCTGTAACACACCTTTAAAAAATAGTAGTTTTGAAGCAATACAGGTTATCAAAGATCCGCTCATGTTAATTGTTCATGATGAGCATCCGTTAGCAGTGTACTCTGAAATCCACCTTGCTGATCTCGAATATGAGCCCTTTATTTTGTATCGAGATGACTTCACTTTATATGATCGAATTCTAGAAGAATGCTCGAAGAATGAATTTTACCCTAACATCGTCTGTCAAAGCTCACAAAAGGATTTTATGATTGAAATGGTAGAAGCGAAACTGGGTATTGCACTTCTACCGAGTAAAATTGCCAATTCAATCCATAATGAGAGAATTAAAACATTAAAGCTTAGACACTCTAATTTAAACTTAGAACTCGGATTGATTTGGAAACGAAATAAATATTTGCCTTTTGCTGTGAAAGAGTTTATTAATCTAGCTGAACCGGTTGTTGAGCTGAAATAATACACGGATTATTTCATTAGTAATCTGTGAGTCTGATCTTATGAAATTTTTCTAGAAAATCCAATATCTCCAATAAGAAAGGCTGATGAATGGTTTTATTCATCAGCCTTTCATTTATTCTTCTATAATCTCCCAATCATGTTCAAAAGCGACGGAGTCTTTTAACGTTTGGGCTACAGGACATCCTCGTTCAAACACATTAAGCGCTCTTTCAGCTGCATCCCGCTTCTCAGAAGGAATAATTAACTTATAATGACAGCGGATTTTTGTGATTTTAAGAACGCCATCTGGCGCTTCAATGATTCCTTCAAACTTTCCTGATACCTTATTTGGATAAGTTGGTATGTGGCGCGCTTCCAGCGCACCGGATAATGTACCGGTTAGTCAGCCGCCAGCTGCTGCAACAATATGATCGAGGGTCGAAGGTTGTTCTACCTCCGGTGTGGCTTTGTAAAAATCTTTTACACCACCATGTACTCCATAGTGTATAGGTTCTTTGAAATCAGCGATATAAGCTCGTCGGCTTTTATCTTTATCTTGCTCAATCCGAATATTAGCAATTTCAATTGGGTTTGCCATCTTTAAAACTCCTTTCCTTTATTTAATAAGCTCCTCTAATTAGTCCATGAACTTCTTGCTCATAGAACGCTTTAAGCTTCTCCATCTCTTCTTTCGTAAAATCAGGAACTTCTACCGCTTTAAGATTCTGTTTCACCTGGTCACTATTTTTAAAGCCAGGAATAACACAAGAGACTTCCTTATGTTCAAGGATCCATTTTAAGGCTGCGGTTGTCATGCTCTCTCGATCTCGAGCAATCCAATCGATTTCATTACTTAATTCAACCCCTTTTTCAAATTCAATCCCTGCAAAGGTTTCCCCAACATTAAAGGCTTCTCCATTTCGATTAAAGTGACGATGGTCGTCTTCTTCGAATGATGAGTTTTTCTTGAATTTCCCAGTTAATAACCCGCTTGCAAGTGGAACCCGAGTAAGGATTCCTACCCCTTGTTCATATGCTTTAGGAAACAACTCTTCTAAAGGTTTTTGTCTAAAAAGGTTGAAAATAACTTGCAATGCGCTAACCCTTGGATAGTCGAGACATAGCAGTCCTTCTTCTACGGTTTCAACACTAACACCGTAATAACGTATTTTTCCTTCTTCCTTTAACTTATCTAATACTTGAAATACAGCTCCATCTTTTAGTATTTCAATTGGTGGACAGTGGATTTGAAAAAGATCAATCTGATCGCGTTCCAATCGTTTTAAGCTTGCTTCACAGTATGAACGCACACTTTCTTCAGAGTAAGTAGCTGGATCATGGATATCTCCTGCACGACAAAATTTCGTTGCAATATGGATCTTATCTTCCTGTCCTTTTGTTGCTTTCGCAAGAAGTTTTTCACTATGACCATCACCGTATACATCTGCTGTATCAAAGAAGTTAACCCCAGCATCGATCGCGTATTGAAGTGATTCAAGAGCTTGGGCGTCATTTGTCTTGCCCCACGCTCCGCCGATGGCCCATGTACCAAAACTAACTTCACTTACCTTTAAGTCGGTTTGTCCTAACTGTCGATACTTCATAATTCCCCTCCATTAACAAAACCTGTCATTACATGGTAGTTTCCCTTTAGTTAACGGATTAAACCGGTTTCATAGATGGAGTTTTTGCTTCACTATCATAAAGAAATTCTTTCATATGAAGAAGCATCTGATCAACAGCCGATTTAGCCATGTCAACTTCTCCAATCATATTGATAAAACTATGAACAAGTTTTTCATACTGAAGGTGGGTAACGTTTACACCATTTCTTTTTAGTTTATTCGCATAAGCTTCTCCCTCACTTCTTAAAGGATCATATTCAACAGTAACGATTAAAGCTTGAGGAAGATTTTCAGCTATCTGATCTTCTACTTGTAAAGGAGAAGCAAAAGCTTCCTTACCATCATTTGAGGCTTTAAGGTAATGGTGCCAAAACCATTTCATTTTCTCAGATGTTAAATTAAATTGGTAATCTTCAAGATAAGAAGGAGAATCAAATGCATAATTTGTGACTGGATTAATTAAAAATTGATGATGAATCGCTACTTTTTGATGAAGGGCAATACAAGCGGCAGCAGCCAAATTCCCACCTGAAGATTCCCCACCAATAGAAAGCCTGTTGATGTCTCCCCCAAACGATGAAATGTGCTCAACTGTCCAGAGCACGGCATCAATTGTATCCAGCAATGCAGCAGGATATTTGTGTTCAGGCGCAAGTCGATACCCTACAGAAATCACGATACACTTGCACTTCTCTGCTATGTATTGACAAAATGATTCACAGCTATCAAGTGATCCAAAAACCCACCCGCCACCATGCATGTAGATGAATACAGGAAGATGATGAAAACCTTCTGGTTGATAAATACGAATTGGGATTTGATGGCTGCCAATTCTTGTTTCCTCTGAGTGTATTTGATTTGAAGGCAGAGGCTTAAAATATGCGCGAGCTTCGTCGTAATAATAACGTGACATTTCTGGTGTTAGTAATTCAAGAGGAGGATGTTGCAACTCCTTCATTCTTGAAGCGATTTTCTTAAGTAGTTTTTCTGATTGTGGATCAAGTTTACGATGATCCATGTTTGACCGCCTCATTAAATACTTCCCACTCATGATCTGGGGAATTTAATAGATGAAATGAAGAAGTGATGTTGGAGTCACATATGTTTTGATGAAAATCGTTCCGATTTGCAATCACGAGTTTTGCTCTTTTTTCATTGATTTGAATGTCTTTTACCACATTCCCGCCCAGTTTTTTAAGTATTGGAATGACGATCCTATTTCGATCATCTGGCTCTCCAATTATTCTGTTTGCACCAAATTTTTCAAACAAAAACAAAGTCATCGCTCGAATAATGGCTTCTCCATCATCTTTGTTTAATAGTCGTCTCGGTCCTATAAGCAAATGCATACCTAAATCCCTCGGTTCAATTGAATAATAGCTTCTAATTGGATCCTGCCTAACATCGTAACCAATGACGTAACAAACAGGTTCATCATTTAGATAGCCCATAAAAACGCGCTTATGTCGTGACGAAATCGAGTTTTCAACCCAGACTTTAATTTCTTCAAGTGGCAAATTTAACTTCCAAAATGGATAAATGTGTTTCTGATGCATCCATTCGTGTAATAAAGGAACATCTTCTTCATGGACCGGTCGAAAAGAAAGGGTTCGACCGGATTCTTCGGTGATCGTGCATTCATACGCCATTCTACCTATCTCCTTAAAAAGGACGGGGGGCACCCCCGTCACTCTGTTAGTTTGTTACGCTTTTATAATTTGAAAGTGCATTATTAACTTTACCGAACTCTGATGCGTGCGGCCGATCATCTCCAGACGAATAACCTTCTTGGACCATGCGATTTCGATTAAGACATAGCTTTGTAAATGATGGTTGGAAGAAATCAAAAAGCTTAAACCGCTCTTCTAAGTGAGGAAACCTAGCTTGATATGAATGAATCGTTTCCGCGAGAATCTTCCAAAATTCATCTTCAGACATCATTTCATTATGCTCTAGAATGTTTGTTAAATAGCGCAAATGGCAAATAAACAATCCTGTGAAAATAAACTGCGTAAGACCTTCTGGCGGTTCACTGCGAAGAACCTCTCTCAATTCTGGTGACAATCCTCTTAACTCCTCGATCGGTTGATCACTAATATTCACGTCATCTACGAAATCTTTTACAGCGAGTCGGCATGGTTTGTACTCTTCTAATACGAGAATAGTGTTTTGTCCATGTGGCGAGAAAACCGTGCCATACTGGTACAGATAATGCAGCAGCGGTTTCATCGTGACATCCAAAAATTGAGTGATCCATTCTTGCGTCGAAATCCCTGATTTTTCGATCATACTTTGAATATAGGGTTTACCGTCATGGTCTTCATATAGCAATGCAGCTAATGTAATGGCTTGTTCTCCTTCTTCAAGGTATGTGTAGATGCTTTCACGAAAAATAACCCCAAGCATTTCTTTGTATTGATACGGTGCATGTTCTAGCCTATGATAATAAGGATGATCAACGTTAATACTTGCAATCTCACCTGGTAAAATAACGTTACATTCCTCTTTTAAGAAGGAGTCGTTTTCATAGATTCCTTTTATAAATTCAGTGATTTGCGGTGCGATGAGCGTTCGTTCTGTAGGTAAGCCCCGATAGACGAGGGTATTTAAAATGCTCATTGGCAACTTAACATGATGCTTGTCTCGATGAGATTGGTTGACAAACGTACGAATGGACTGCTGAGGGAGGTAAGAGTCACTAGATTCCCCGAGCGGTACAATCGTTTGATTTGCAATTTCTTCTGCAAAATTCTGAATCAAAACATTTTTCCACTGCCACTCATGAACTGGCATGAAGAGGAAGTTAGTAGGATCTAGCTTTTTTGATAGTAAAACCTCATTGAAATGTTGAAGGTCATCATGACTAAGCTCAGAATTGATGAGCGCACCAAAAGTTAGGTCGTTAACGGATTGAAAAGAGCTAATTTCACGACTAACTCCGATCCAGGAAAGCTTTACTTCATTTTGTTGTTCAGGGGCAAAGTCCAAGTAATCATCGTAGCCAAATCCAATCCTTCCTTTGTTATAGGTGATCCAAGGGTGACCAGTCATATAGCCTTCTAATCTAGCATAGTCTTCCTCAACTAAATCATCAGAGGAGACGGGATTTGATAACAGATGAGCATCTGCAATGAGGGTTTGATTGATTTCTTTTATTAAGTGAGCTGTCGTTTCAGCCGACATGCCGATCAGCGGTTGAATATCAAGAAGAAAAGCGATGGCTCCTACCTTCTCTTCTTTTCCGTCAGAAAAGAGACGAATCGATTTCCAATCAACGTCGAAGCTATCAAATAGACGAGTTGCTGCATGGAACTGATAGGTTTTCTTCACAGAAACACGTAGCTCAAAAAGGCTATGGTTTTCTTGTTCTTGAATGATTTCAGGTGTAATCATATCCTCGTACATAAATTCTGAAAGCATTTTTCCGAGAAGTTTATGATTCACTAATTCCCAGCTTTCTTTTGATAAAATACGATCTAAGTCTTTATCAGAGAACATACCTTTCACCACTTTCTAATTAGTTGTTAATGCAGGTTTTTTGACCACTCCAAAAGATTGGAAGACATTTTTTGACTGAATGGGATAAACTTCTTTCTTAGCGATTTGGTTAATAATCACGGCGTTTCGATGAGCGCCAAGACCAAGGTCAGGTGCTCCGACTCCATGAGTGTGAAGTTCACCATTTTGTACAAAAATCTCATTTCCACTGTTATGTTTCGTGCCCAAACGATAATCTTCTGTAATTTCTAGACGATTTTTTGGGTCTCTATTTAATAGGGATTCCGGCAAAAAGCTTGGCATGTTCTGTATGTAACCAGTCCCAAGAATGATGACTTCAGATTCAAAACCAAACGATTCTTTTGTCACGGTATGACTTCCTTGCACGCTGCATACGTCTCCATTCATCTCTAGATGGTTTATTTGGCTCATTGCTTGTAGATGCGCCGGCTGTTGATTTCCGATCGATTGCTCATATAAAAGATCATAAATTTCAGAAATCGTTTCCGCGCTAATACCTTTATAAAGCAATGCTTGATCTTTCAGTAGCCCATCTTTCTTTTCTTGTGTAAGTCTGTAAAAGAAGCCCGTGTAATCTGGCGAAAAATATTCAAGACCAAGTTTAGAGTATTCCATTGGGAAAAATCCGTTTGATCTTGTATACCAACTTAATTCATAATTGTGCTTATCTTGCTCTTTGGCCAAGTCTAAAAAGATCTCAGCTGCACTCTGACCTGAACCGACGACAGCAATCGATTTTCCTTGTACAGCTCGCTCTTTCTTCTCCATGTAATCTGATGAATGAAAAACCGTTTCACTGAGCATAGACTTGAAAGGTTTAGGAACGGAAGGTATTGAACCTATCCCCATTACGATATGTTTTGTTAGAAACGTTTCAATTTCTAATGTTTTAATATGCTGAACTTGCACAAGATAAACGGATGCTCCTTTTCCTGATTGATGTAATGAAACATCCACCACCTCATAACCAAATCGGCATGAATCAAGTTGCTTAGATACCCATTGACAGTAGTGATTGTATTCTTTTCGAGGGATATGAAACTTTTCCAAAAAATAAAAATGATACATGCGATTATGAACTTGTAAATAGTTTAGAAAGCTAAATTTGTTTTTTACGTCCGCCATGCTGACCAGGTCAGCGAAAAATGGCACTTGTAAAGTGGTTCCATCAATCAGCATGCCAGGATGCCAATCAAACTCTTCTTTCCGATCAAACAGAAGGACATCTACCTCATCAAGCTCGTCTGTTAAGGCAGCAAAACTAAGGTTAAATGGTCCGATCCCTATCCCAATGGCATCATATACGTGTTCACTCATTCCCCCACTTCCTTTCAAACTGATCACGTTCACAAATCATTAATAACCCTGTTTTATCAGGAAGCTTAATCGGTTTTTGCGGTCGAAAGCCACATTTTTCAAACACATGAATCATTTTCTTATTTCGAATGTCTGGTTCAGCAATCACTCTTTTTGTCCGCCTTTCCTTCAGTTGTAAAGACACCATTTCTCTAAGAAGCGGAAGTGCGTATCCCTTACCGAGGAAGTCTGTTTCTCCAATTAAGAGATGAATACCTTGATCATAAGGTTTATTTTCATACATGCCTTCCATAATATCTCCTTCTACCCAGTACGCTTCCCAGTAGCTGATTGGTTCGTTATTTATAAGACCGAGGTAAAGGTTCTGATGCTCGTCTTTTAATGCTTTCAGCAAATGACGTTTATAGGCTTCTATCGGTATATTTAATTGCCAGAAGGGCGAAACATGTGATTCGTTCATCCACCGATGAATCATATGTACATCGCGTTCAAAGCTCACTTCAGAAAAGGAAATGGTTTTATATTCTTGATCTACTTCAACGTGCTTGTGAGCCATTTTCTACTGCAACCCCCTGAGCTATTGGATTAGTCACCATTGTATAAACCGATTGTGTCTCCAGTGATCCCACCAGCTCATCCATGTCATAGAAGCGAGTTAGTAAATTTGCTTTGCACGGCAAAACTGGCTCTTCTAGTAAACTTTTCACAAGAGATGATGACGCCTCATACCGTAGAAGACGATCTCTTAAGAGATTTATTAGGTGTTGTTCGCTAATCAATCCGTTCACTCCAAATGCATTGATTAAGCCGAATAAATGATTAAAAAAGAAATAATAGCGAAAACGTTCATTTGCTACTTCATCAGTACAAATGGTATCGCTTTTCTCATTTAAATCTGGAAGAAGTTTTGAGAGTTTATCCGCCATAGATTCACTGAAGTAATAACCCTGATTGTCTCGATAATAGAAGCTTGATGGATAACCTTCCGATAATTTAATGACAGAATTCTGCTGATGTGCTTCAAGAGCAATACCGTAGTTGCGATAAAGCCATAGCATCGGATCAAGAGAGAGAGACAAATAGCGATCAAACCATTCTAAACTTACTTTTTCAATTGCACGTCCTTCTCTTCTTGCAATTGAAGTAATAATCGCATGTAGACGAGCTTTCCCGTCATATGGATGATCCTGGCAAAGAGCAGCGACTAAGCTTGTGTTTTCGCTATTTTTGTAGAAAGGATTCTCTCGAATGACAACAGCAAAACCATCTTCAAGGTCCGGAATTGCGACATTCAAATAAGCGGGATCACGAATTATCTCAAACATTGGGTGAAAGCTCTTTAGTTCTTTTCCTAACACTGTTTTCAATAGTCTAGAAACTTCAACGCCTCGATAAAGTTCTTTTTGCTGATTAACTCGAAGTGAGTTTGTTATTTTAACGGGAACCGAAAATTTCAGCATATAGTTAGACTGACGACTGTAAAGCGTTCTAAATGAAGAAGTAGCCGTATACATCTTCCCCACTGGACCGAGATAATCAAGTTTCCCTTTTTGAATATAGTGAACCACATGTTTATTTTTTAAGAGAACATTGACTTGAAGGGGGTGCACAGGTATAAGAACCCAATCTTCAAATTGATGAAGCCATTCTTGATTAACGGATTCATCCGCTTTTAATTCTTCTCTCACCAGTTCACTTGCGGATAGTGATAAACTTGAATCTTCTAAGATGAGGGAAGGATGAACACTAAAATAGTGAAGTTGAAATTCACCATTTAATTCAGGTGAGTACAGCCGATCTTCTTCTAGTGATAACCCTTGTTTGCTTTTGGGTGTTGGGTGTAGCAGATGCCCAAGTAAGAGAGACTGTTCTGCTTCAATGTAATCAAATGTTTCATCCGATAAGCGCTTATTGTCTTTGTATCTTTCTTCAATATACGATTTCATGTTTTGACAGCTTAATATGATCCGCATGATCAATTCATCTTCTGCATCTAATCGTTTCTGATCGATCAGGAGTTCTTTTACAATTAATGTGGTTAATGTCAGATAATCAAGCGGGTTAAATGCGCCATTTTCGATGCGATAAACCAATGGGAATTCAAAGATATGTCGTCCAGTTAAAGACCAATAAGAGATTGGTAAAATCAGCTCAATTCCCTGGTTTTCTAGTAAGCAGGAAATGAATTTCGGAGCTGATAAATCTCGCAAAGCTTCAGGTTTTTCTATTTCAGTAAAATGGCTAGTTTCGCGTAAATAACAATTTAGGAAGCTCTGCATCGTAGCTTGTTCTGCATAGTCTTTGGCAAACTTCACGTGTGTTCCCTCCATTTCCATCCTAGCGTTTGAATTTCTTCTACAATCTCATAAATGTGCTTCATTTTTGTTCTAGGATTAAGCATAGTGAATTTTAAATAGGTTCGACCATTCACCGATGTTTTAGCAATGGCTGCTTTGCTCTCGTAGAGCATTTCTTGCTGTATTTTTCGATTTAACTTGCACACATCTCCGGTTGAAGTCTGTGGTTCAAATCGAAAAATAACCGTGTTGAGTTCTGGGTTTTTGTTTTCAACTTTAATATTAGGTTGGTGAGATAAGTAATTCGCTGTTTCTTGAGCCAGATAAAAGGTCGCGTCAATCATTTCAGAAAAAAGTCTGATTCCAACGGTCTTCAGTGAGAGGAAAAGTTTAAAAGCATCAAATCTTCTAGTTGTAACAATCGATTTATTGACTAGGTTTGGAATTCCCTCCCCGTCATCCTCAATTGGATTCAAGTAATCAGCGTGATGATTCAGAAAACGAAAGGACTGGCTGTTTTTCACAAGAAAAGCGCCACATGAGATTGGTTGATAGAAAAGCTTATGAAAATCAACTGTAATGGAGTCCGCCGCTTTAATCCCTTCTAGCTTCCAATTGTAAGATTCAGAGAGTATAAGTGCTCCACCATATGCCGCATCGACATGGAACCATAATTCTTCCTCTTTTGCGATCGTGGCTAATTCAACTAAAGGATCGATGCTCCCGAAATCAGTCGTGCCACAAGTTCCGACAAGTGCAAAAGGTAATAGATCTTTTTCTTTTAAATCTATCAATTGTTTTTTTAAGTGCATCGGCGACATCCGGTGGTACTCATCAACTTTTACCGTTATTACGGCGTTCACTCCTAGTCCTAGTTGGGCAGCTGTTTTTTGTACGGTGAAGTGAGCATCCTCAGAGCAAAGAATCCTTAATTTGTGAAATTGGGAGGGTAACCCATCCAGCTTGACATCACGCCCCCACTTGCGATAACAAAATTCATCCCTCGCTAACAAAAGGCCTGTATAATTCGATTGCGTCCCGCCACTTGTAAATGTGCCATCAGAATTGGCTGTATAGCCAAATTTCTTTGTCAGCCACTTGATCATTTCCTGTTCTAAGTACGTGGCAGCGGTGCTTTGATCCCATGAATCAAGAGACTGATTGAAAGAACTAATCACAATCTCCGCCGCAATAGCTGGTATGAGCGGCGGGCAGTGCAAATGGGCGATGCTTTTTTCATGAGAAACTTGAAGACTATTTTTTAGTATCGGTTCCGCTATTTCTTGCAATAGTTCGGTGAAATTTTGAGTTTCATTAGGAAACTTAATCAGTGATGCGATTTCATCTTGAACCATTTTGGGTTGCTTCCCAATGTATGGAGCGGTTGCATCCTGAAAGGTTCGACTGAGGATGGCGATCATTTCGGTCATTTGCTTTTGAAAAGAAGCTTGTCCACTTTCTCCACTATGAAGAAAGAGTTCTTCCATTACTTCTGCTTTAATTTCTTTGTTCGTTAGTGTCATTCGATTGACTCAACAGCAACTTTTACTGCTTCTTCAATAATTGTGAGGACATCTGTCACTTGCTCGTCCGTAATAATCAGCGGAGGTAAAAGTCTTACGACACTGCCGTTTCTCCCTCCAACTTCTAAAATCAAACCTCGACGAAAACATTCTCTCTGAATGAGGCTTGCTAATGCAGGGTGAGATGGATAACTTCCTGAAGAAGATTGAACCTGATTGGGGTCTACAATTTCTACTCCAATCATTAACCCTCTTCCTCGAACGTCCCCAATTTCACGGAACTGGTGTTGCATATCTTTTAGTGCAGCAATCATTCTTTCACCCATTGCAGCTGCATGCTTGTGAAGTTCATGCTCTTTAATAAATTTCAATGAAGCAGTCCCAGCAGCCATTGCCATTTGGTTCCCTCGAAAAGTACCAATGTGTGCACCTGGATTCCACTTATCAAGATCTTGATCATAAATCACAACGGAAAGAGGTAAACTTCCTCCGATTGCTTTTGAAAGCACAATAACGTCCGGTACAATCCCTGCATGTTCAAATGCGAACATTTTACCCGTTCGACCGATGCCTGTTTGAATTTCATCAATAATGAGAGGGATTCCTCTCTCACTCGTGATTCTTCTCATTTCTTGAAGCCATTCAATTGGAGCTGGAACTGAACCTCCTTCGCCCTGTACGACCTCAAGAATCATGGCTGCTGGGGTTAAAATGCCGCTTTCTGGATCATCGAGAAGATTTTCGATATAGGTGCTTGAAACCCTGTGTCCCTCTTCATCCTTCATTCCGAATGGACAGCGGTAGGCATAAGGATACGGCATGAAGTGAGTATCAGGCATTAAGCCTTGAACATATTGTTTAGGAGCATGATTCCCACTGATCGCCATCGTCCCATGTGTAGAACCATGGTACCCACCCTGGAAAGTAAGGATGCTGCTTCTTCCAGTTGCTGTTTTGACTAATTTTAAAGCTGCCTCAATGGCGTCCCCTCCAGTAGGGCCACAAAACTGGATTTTGGCTCGAGTGGCAAATTGTTCTGGTAAGCATGAATACACTTCATTTACAAACTCTTCTTTCACTGGCGTTGTAATGTCTAACGTATGTAACGGTCGTTTATCGTGAAGAATCTTCTCCATTGCTTCTATCGCTACAGGATGGTTATGTCCAAGTGCAAGTGTTCCTGCACCAGCCAAACAGTCATAGTATCGCTTTCCGTCCACGTCTGTAACAAAAATGCCTTCTGCTTTATCAATGGCGATTGGTATCCTTCTTGGATAAGATCTTGCATTTGATTCTCTTCTTTCTTGTTGGTCAAGCAGTGTCTGGTTATTGGCTAAATCTTTAACAGTCATATAGAAACCATCCTTTTTAAATGATAATCATTTTCAATGTGTTGCAAGTAACATTATAAGTGAGAATGATTATCATATTCAATAATACTTGAGAACTATTCTCATTGAATGAATGAGATGTTTGTAGGTCTATTGGAGGTAATAACATCCGTAAAATGGAAGATGAACAGGTTGATTTTTAGTGGGGGTTCCAACTTGAAGAGAAAAAGAGGATGTTTTACTCTACTATGAAGCGATTTGACGATTAATGAATATAGCATACAATCATTGCTTCTAATTACTGAATAAGATGAAGAAATGAAAAGGAGTGGATTAAATTTTGGAGGTGTACGGTGATTCGATTATACTGATAGGTGCTTGGATACAAGTTCTAGGAGCAGGTATTGTTTCGATCGGAAATACACTTGTTGCAATGGGGGAAGAAGGAGAACTCATTGATGAAGTTGGTGGCGACCTGTATGCGATTGGGAATGCGATTGAAGCAACAGGAGATTCTCTTCAAGCCATAGGGCGGACGAACTTGTCAGGTGGTAAGCAAGAGGAAATGCTAGGTATTTTAGGTTCCTGGCTGCAGGCGGCGGGTAACGCTTCTAATGTGGTGGGAGGCGCTCAAGCCATTAGCTTAGATGAAAATGAGGGTCTAACTATTGATATTATTGGAGGCCTGGTTCAAACAATTGGTGCTGGCTTTGAAGCACAAGGTTCAAGCCTAAGTCAATCCGCTTATGCTAGATTAATTACAACAGGATTGACCATACAAACTTATGCGCTCTCAATAGAGACAATTGGGCTTTTGTTTATTAAAAGAAAACGGATCAAACTTGGTGAGAAAATTTTGGCGCTAGGAAGTTATGCTCAAACAGCTGGGACGATCATTGCCGCTATTGGATACTCAAAAGAATTTCAAATTAAATATTAATGTTGAGATGAACTGACTGCTGATTTAACCCTCTATCATTTTTTCAATGATCTCTCCTGTCTCAGCGTTTCAACTTTTTCTCCATCAAGAAGTTTGTCATTTTAGCATCGCTTATTTCAACAGTTTGTTTCTTGATCGTCTGAAAATGTTGTGCTTCAAAAAATGGACGTGCTGTAATGCTAGCCTTTGTGGTGATCTTATTTAACTGCTGACTTCGTGCAGTGGATTCAATTTCTGAGAGAAGCAAAGAAGCAATTCCCGTTCTCTGGAAATAATGATGCACATATAAACGGTCAAGATAGCCGGCTGCGGTCATGTCGATAAAGCCTACAACTTCTCCTTCTTCTTCAGCTACATAAGTGAAATTCCGCTCAAATTCTAGTGCCCATTTTGAATATCTTGTTGATTTAGTTGTTGAATTCACCCATGCATTTACTTGATTCGCTGAATAATCCTGTCGATTAATGATATAAACGGTTTGTTGAAATAATTCGATGATGTGATCTAAGTCTTTAGGTTCGTATGGTCTTATTTTCATTTTTTGACCTCCTTTAATTCGTTATTTTTTTGCTAAATGAGTAGTGTGTAAAGCTGTATAGGCTGAAAAAAAAAGACGGCATCCCGTCTCTTCTAGTTAACCATATTCTCTACCATCATTGCCATTCCTTGTCCACCACCGACGCAAAGTGTGGCGATACCGAACCGCTCATCTCTTCGTTTCATTTCATACATAAGAGATGTTAAAATGCGTGCACCCGTTGCCCCAAGGGGATGACCAAGCGCTATAGCCCCGCCATTTACATTCACTTTATCTGACTGGAGTCCAAGTTCACGGATAACCGCAAGCGCCTGGGCAGCGAATGCCTCGTTTAATTCGATTAATCCGATATCATTTAACTGCTTTCCTGTTCGTTCTAGAAGTTTTTTAACAGCCGGAACAGGGCCAACCCCCATGATCTCGGGTGAAATGCCCGAGGTAGCCCAGTCAATAATTCGGGCAAGTGGTTGAAGTTGTAGTTCACGTGCTTTCGCTTCCGTCATCACAAGCATCGCCACCGCTCCGTCGTTTCTACCGCAAGAATTTCCAGCAGTAACCGAACCGCCTTCTTTAAATACTGCCTTTAACATTGAAAGCTTTTCTATCGTTGTTCCTGGACGCGGATGTTCATCATGATTAACGAGGTTGGTCTGACGTCGTGACTTTACCTCGACCGGAACGATTTCTTCAGCAAAAACGTCATCCTCGATGGCTACAGCCGCGCGTCGCTGACTCTCAGCAGCAAAAGCATCCTGATCCTCTCGAGAAATCTGGTACTTTTCCGCTACGTTTTCTGCGGTAATGCCCATACCTAAATTATTACCATATAACTCGGCCGGTTGTTGACCAGCTTCAAGATTGGAATCTACTAATTTTGTTCTATCTCCGCCAAAGCGGCTGTCGCGTAAATAGATCGGTGCGTGACTTAAGCTTTCCGTACCACCAGCGACGAGAATCTCAGCCTGTCCGGAATGGATTTGTTGAACAGCTGAAGCAATTGCCTGCATTCCAGAAGCGCAAAGTCGATTGATTGTAAATGCGGGTGAAGTAGCAGGTACCCCTGCTCTTAAAGCAGCAACCCTGGCAACATTCGACGACTCTGTTGTTTGACGTACTTCACCAAGGATAACTTCATCAATAAGTTCGGGCGTAATCCCTGCTCTTGCGATTGTTTCTTTAATGGTAATAGCGGCTAGTTCACCTGAATTAAAATTTTTCAACACGCCTCCATAACGCCCTACTGGTGTCCTAACAGCTTCAACAATAACAATCTTTTCTGTCATACCTCATCCTCCTTTAGCTGTACTCTTTTCGAAGTTGACTTGCAATGATGTTCTTTTGGATTTCAGAAGTTCCTTCGTAAATCCGTGTAATACGCGCGTCTCTAAAATAGCGCTCAATTGGATAATCGGAAATGTAACCAATTCCTCCATGAACCTGTAGCGCTTTGTCTGCCACTCTGTTGTAAACTTCTGATCCATATAACTTAAGCATGGCAGCTTCTTTGATCACTTTTTCACCTTGATCCACCATCCACGCGACGCGGTACGTAAACGACCTTAGGGCTTCAATCTCTACTCCCATTTCTGCCACCATGTGAGCGACGGCCTGATGTTCAATAATTGGTACTCCAAATTGAATACGTTCTTGTACATATTCCATGCTTAAATCCAATAGTTTTTGAGATGACCCCAGATTACGCGCAGCGAGCCCAGCACGTCCATTTGCTAAGATTTTCAATGCATTCACGTATCCTTTTCCCACATCACCAAGCACGTTTTCCTCTGGTACTTCACAGTTATCAAAAATAAGCTCAGCGGAGTGGGATCCTTTTAACCCCATTTTTTCTTCAACCGCACCGACCTGAAAGCCTGGAAAGTCCTTTTCTACGATAAATGAAGTAATTCCTTTTGCACCTTTTGATGGATCTGTTGCTGCCATTACGGTAAAAACATCAGCTTCAGTGGCATTCGTAATGTAGTGCTTTGTTCCATTCAAAATATACTTATTTCCCTCTTTAACTGCTGTGGTTTTTAAATTAGAAGCATTCGATCCCGCAGAAGGTTCGGTTAAGGCAAAGGCGCCAATTTTCTTTCCGCTTGCCATATCGGGTAAGTATTTTTGTTTTTGTTCTTCATTGCCGAGTTCAACGATTCCGACAGAGCCAATACCTGTATGAGCACCTATCAGTGTAGTAAAACCATTATGGGTTTTACCTAACTCTTCATAGAGAGCGCATTTTCCAACCATCCCAATACCTAAGCCACCATATTCTTCTGGGATACTTAAGCCGAATAATCCCATTTCTTTAGACATCTCAATGATTCGGTCTGGTATACGATCTTCGCGCTCTATCGTCATGGCAACCTTCTCGACTTCATGTTCAACAAAATTGCGGATGTTGGTTTTAAGAAACTGAATGTCCTGATCGAATTTAAAGTCCATTATTTTCTCTCCCTTTTAATCGTATGTATAAAATCCTCTTCCGCTTTTTCTCCCTAGTCTTCCGGCTTTAACGTATTTCGTTAAAATCGGGCATGGTCGATATTTTTCTCCGAGCGTTTCATACAGATATTGCATGTTACGTAGTCTTGTATCGAGACCAACTAGATCAGCGAGTTCTAGTGGACCCATTGGATGGTTTAGACCTAGTTTTATCGCTTTATCGATATCCTCTGGTGAACCAACACCCTCCATGACCATGTTCATCGCTTCATTGCCAATTAGACAATTCATTCGGCTGACAGCAAACCCAGGAAATTCATTAATTCGCACGCATTCTTTTTCAATCGATTTACAAAAGGCCATAGCCTTGTTAATAGTTTCTTCAGAAGTTTCTAAACCACAAATGACTTCAATTAGCTTCATTTTTGGCACGGGATTAAAAAAGTGAAGGGCAAGACATTGATCAGGTCTCTTTGTTTGGGCAGCGATTTCGGTTGGACTCATGGTGGATGTGTTGGTAGCTAAGATAGCATGATCTGGTGCGTATTCATCGAGTTGTTTGAAGATACTTGTTTTGAGTTCCATTAGTTCAAGAACTGCTTCAATGACTAGATCACGATCCCTGGCAGCTTCAGATAGTTCTGTTGTATAGTTAATTTCTCTAAATCGTTTATCAGCTAATTCTTTTGAAAGAAGCTCTTTACTTACGGACCGATCAAATTGCGTTTTTAGATAAGATTTGGACTTATCTAATGACGCCTCGCTGACATCCTGAAGAATGACCGATAGTCCTGCTGCTGCAGCAGAATAGGCAATGCCTCTCCCCATAGTTCCTGCACCAATCACTGCTATTTTTTGAATTGACACATGCAACACCTTTTTTCTTTAACGATCGTTATTGTTCTTTCGATTTAATCACTTTAAAAGTTCCACTTCCTTTTGCAAGAAGTTTTCCGTTCTCATCCATCACAATTCCTTCACCCATTTTCGTTCGCTTTCCTTCTCCATAGACGAACGCTTTTGCAATAATTTTCCCACTTGTAATTGGAGCAATATAGTTGATGGTCAAGTTAATCGTGATGACAGGACTGCCGATCATAGAACGTATTTTCAAACTAATAATATTGTCGATCATCGTTGCATATACACCACCATGCAGACTTCCATGTGTGTTTAATAGTTTTCTTTCTATTGGTAGCTCAAGGATGACTTCATCTTCAGTAATCGATCGTAATTCAAAACCTAATAAATTGAAAAAGGGACTTGTTTCAAAATCAGTTCTAACATGATCATAAATAGTGTTTGTATTTGTCTCCATTTATTTACCTTGAAAAACGGGCTTTCTTTTCTCAAGAAAAGCTCTCGTTCCTTCGTTTTTGTCTTCTGAAGCAAAAAGAATCGCTTGTGACAGCTTCTCAATGACTAAACCTGTTTTCATATCTGTATCCGCTCCCATATTCACGGCGAGTTTTGCCATCATAACGGCCATCGGACCTTTACTAATAATTTGTTGGGAGATTTCAACTGTTTTTTCTTTTAAGTTTGATATTTCAACAGTTTCAGTGATTAGGCCAATCGCAGCGGCTTCTTCACTTGAAATCAACTTTCCTGTTAAAATCATTTCCAGTGCTTTCCCTCTACCGACAAGTCTTGTAAGCCTCTGAGTACCACCTGCTCCAGGAATAATGGAGAGATTGAGTTCGGGCAAGCCAAATTTGGCATGTGTCGCTGCAACTCTTATGTCACATGCCATGGCAAGCTCGCATCCACCACCCAGCGCATAACCGTTTACCATTGCTATGGTTGGTTTCGTATAGCCTTCGATATAATCATAGACTTCCTGCATGCTTCCTGATTTGAATGCATCATACATGGTTTTCTTTTCAAGTTGTGAAATATCTGCACCTGCTGCAAATGATTTTTCTCCTTCACCTGTGATGATGACACACTTCACTTCGTCCATTTCTTCAAGTTTCTCCAGAGTTTGTTTTAATTCAATCAATGTTTCTTTATTCAAAGCGTTCCTTACGTCAGGACGTGAAATTTTTACATAGGCTAGCTGATCTTCTTGAGTGAAAACGATATTCTCCATATTCAAACGACTCCCATCATTTAAGTTTGATAGCTATAAAAGCCTTTACCTGTCTTTCTCCCAAGTTCCCCTTTGTTTACTTTTTCTTCCACGATTTGTGCTGGTCGATCGGCTTCATTTCCGGACTCTTCATATCGCTGTTGACGTACATAATAATTCACATCGATACCAGTGAGGTCCATTAGTGCAAAAGGTCCGATGGGATGATTTAATGCTTTTGTGCAAACGAGATCGATCTCTTCGTGTGTTGCATAGCCATTCTCAAGTAAGTAAACTGCTTCGTCCATTAGTTTTCCAAGAATTCTGTTTGCAACAAAACCAGAAATTTCTTTTTGCAATAGAACCGGCGTTTTGTGAATGGATTTTACAAATTCGAAAGCGGTATCTGCTGTTTGGTTAGACGTATGAGGTCCTTTTACAACCTCTACTAAATCCATGACGAGCGCAGGATTGAAGAAATGGATGTTGCATACAGCTTCAGGACGGTCCGTTGTGTCTGCTATTTTTGAACTTACGATTGTCGAGCTATTTGTTGCAAGGATGCAATGATTTGGGCAGATTTGATCGAGCTTAGCAAACAGTTCTCTTTTTACTTCTAGCTTCTCAATGATTGCCTCGATAACAAGGTCAACTTCTTTGAAATCGTTTAGAGAAGTACTAAAGTGAATCAAGTGAAAAGCTTCTTCCACCTGTCCTTCTGTCAATTTTCCTTTCTTAATTCTGCGTTCCATATGGCCAACTAGTGACTTTCTGGCTTTATCAAGACTACTTTCTTCTATATCGTTTAAAACAACTGGATAGCCAGCAAGAGCGCAAACCATCGCAATCTGAGCCCCCATGGTTCCAGATCCAATCACACCAACTCTATTAACACGTTCATTTTTCATTATTGTTACCTCCTTATTTCGATCGTTTCTTCATTAATCAATAGCCTTTTGAGTAACTTTCCTACTGTATTCCTGGGCAATGAGTCTCTTATCTCAATTTGCTTTGGAACTTTGTATTTTGTTAAATGCTCGTAACAATAGGCAACGAGCTCTTCTTCTGAAATGGAACTATCTTTAACAACAACGAATGCTTTCACTCTTTCGCCGCTGTATTCATGAGGGACCCCAATAACAGCGGCTTCTTTCACAGAAGGATGTTCATACAGGACGCTCTCGATTTCCTGAGGATAAACATTAAATCCTCCTGTAATAATCATTTCCTTTTTTCGGCCAACGATATAGAAGTAACCATCCTTATCCATCGTTGCAAGATCACCAGTGAGTAGCCATCCGTTTTTTAAGCTCTTACTCGTTTCCTCTGGTTTATTCCAGTAACCTTTCATTACTTGAGGTCCTTTGATGGCGAGCTCTCCAACACTTTTAGGAGGAAGTTCATTTCCATCTCCATCAACGATTTGACAATCTGTTCCTGGGAAAGGGATACCGATACTACCAATCTTTCTTTCACCGAATGGTGGATTTCGATGTGTAGAAGGGGATGTTTCTGACATGCCAAAACCCTCTCCGATGACTGCGCCTGTTATTTCTTCAAAACGATTAATCACTTCAATCGGAAGTGGAGCAGACCCGCTAGAACAAAATTTAAAGCAATTGAGTCCGTATTCCTTTACATCTGGGTGATTAACAAAAGCGTTGTACATCGTTGGTACACCTGGGAAAAATGTAGGCTGTTCTTCCCTAATGATTCGTAACACGTCGTTTACATCGAACTTAGGTACGATAATATTGGTAGCTCCTATATAAATACTTAAATTCATTCCGCTTGTCATGGCGTAAACATGATAAAGAGGGGTTGCCGTTAACGTGACTTCCTCCCCCAGCTTCATCTCATTTCCATACATTAAATGACTCTGGATCACATTAGAAACAAGGTTATAATGTGTTAGCATAGCGCCTTTCATTTTTCCTGTAGTACCACCTGTAAACTGGATGACGGCAATATCATCTTTTGCTTGAATTGGTACGGTTTCATGATCCGATGAGCTGTTTTCAATAAGCTGTTCAATGAAGTGAACATTTGTTGGTAAAATGGAAGAGTTCTGATCTGTAAGAAATAGCTGATCATAAGAGTAGGATTTCATCACAATTTCAAGTTTTTCCAAGTACTTGCTCTCTGTCACGAGATAAGAAAGACCTACCTCGTGTGATATCTCTTCAATTTCCCTGGGCATATACATCGGATTCATCTGTACCACAGTAGCTCCTAACTTCTGAGCTGCATAATAGGCATAGACATACATAGGCTGATTCAGTAACATCAAGCCGATTCGTTCTCCTTTTTTTATGCCCCTTTCATGCCAGGATGAGGCGAGCCGATCCACTTTCTCCTGCAAGTCTATATAAGAGATATGTTGATCTTGAAAACGAAGTGCAATTTTTTGTCCGTATTTTTTCACGCTATCTTGAAGCAATTGGTACACAGAACATTCCGGTAGTGATGGAGAATTGTTCATGACTTCTGGGTAAAATCGGTACCATGGTCGATCGATCAGTTTATCCACTGCCATTCCCACCTTTGAGAATTTCTTTTCCTTTTTTTATTGAATGATCCCTTCTTCTTCATAATATTTCTTTGCTCCTGGATGAAGTGTTTCTGGATCGATCCCATCCAAAGCCGTTTCCAACGTGAAGTTCTTTGCTCTTTGTGGAATTTGTTCCTTGAAGGGATCCTGGTTTTCCCAAAATACTTTCGTCAAGTTATAAACGTAATCTTCTGGTAGGTCTGAGCGTACGCTAAACATCGCAACAAGAGTGTAAGTTGGAATCTCTTCTTCTAGACCTTTATACGTACCTCCTGGAAGGTTGTCATTAGAAATTCCTAATCCTTTATCGCTAATTGCTTTAAGTTTTTCTTCATCAATTGGAATAACCTTAACAGGTTTTGTTACCTCTATCTCCTGAAGAGAAGTCACTTGAGGAGCCCCACCACCAACAAAAACATCGACAATTCCATCTTTTAACATAGAGGCACCATCTGAATAATTACCATAGGAAATCTTACCACCTGCATCCTCAATAGAACCTTCGTCAATCCCGTATTCTTTCATCATTCTCCAGAAGGCAACTGGGCCACCCCCGCCTTTTGGACCTAGGAAGATGTGTTGATCAACGATATCTTCCACCTTATTAATCTCTTCATTATCTGCAAGAGTCGCGATTGTCTGATAAACCGGGTAGAGAGAAGTAAGTCCTGCTACCTGATCTAATTGTTCATCAAAGCTCCCGGTCCCTTTAACTGCGTCAGCAAAATCAGAAGTGTAATGAATACCATACTGGATATCACCAATTTGAAGTGATTTTAGGTTCGAAGTACTGCCGCCTTCAATCTGTGAAACATTAAGTCCAGAAAAGTGATCCATATATAGTTCTGACAATGCAGTCGTAATCGGATACCACCCAGAACCCATAGGTCCAGAACCAACTTTTAAAAACTTATCAGGTGCTTCGAGTCCTTCTCCATCACTAGAAGCACTATTTCCACAAGCTGTCATTACGATTAGTGTAAGCGCTATCAATAGACTAATTAATGATTTACGCATTAAAATCCTCCTTTTATCCACTTATTTCTTGTGGTGAGCTTTTACTGACACGATGAGCACGTTGCCAGATGAACGTGAACACGACAAGAATAAGCCCTATTAGGTCTCCGATTAAGCCAGGCATGACAAGTAATATAGCACTGATAAATAAAATCGTCCTTTTCAATGGCGTGACATGTCCAAACCAATATCCTTCCACTGCACCTGCAAAAAGTACACAGCTAACTGCAGCAGAAAGCAATGCAGTAATGATGGCAGGAATATCACCGCCTTGAAGTAACAATTCGGGGTTATATACAAAGACAAATGGAACAAAAAATCCGCCAAGAGCAATACGAATCGCGTAAAATGCGGTTGATGATGGATTAGATCCAGCAATTCCTGCCGTCGTATAAGCTGTTATTGCAACTGGAGGAGTAAGTCCTGACATTACGCCGAAATAAAAGACAAACATATGGGCAGCCACAACGTTAACATTCATCTCCACTAGCGCAGGAACCCCTAAAACGGCAAGGATGACGTAGGCTGAAACGGTTGGCATTCCCATACCAAGAATGATTGAAGCAATGGCTAACATGATGAGAAGAAGAAATAAATGACCTCCCGCAGTATCAATCATAAATCTCGAGAACGTAAGACCAAGTCCAGTTAGCGATACAGCACCAACAATAATACCAGCAGTCGCACAGGCAGAAATAACGGCTAAAGCGCTTCTGGCACCACTTTCGAGTGAAGCGAGAATATCCAATAAATTCATTCTCGTCATTCTTCTAATCCAGCTTAAGAGAATCGTAGCTATGATTCCATAAAAGCCAGCTTTCATTGGACTAAATCCATCAATCATTAAGTAAATAATCATAATAATTGGAAGAAATAGATAGCCCTGAGTTAGAAGTACCATTCTGGGATCGGGAAGTTGTTCTTTTGGAATGCCTTCCATGTGCAAACGTTTCGCATGGTAATACACGATGAATCCTGCAATTAAGAAGTAAATAATTGCGGGAATTAATGCATATAATGCGAGCGTTATATAAGGGATACCCGTTGTTTCAGCCATGATGAAGACGGATGCTCCCATAATGGGTGGCATAATTTGTCCACCTTGCGAAGCTACTGCTTCAACCGCTGCAGCAAACCGTTTACTATACCCGAGTTTCTTCATTAGAGGAATCGTGAAAGAGCCTGTTACAGCTGCATTGGCCGCCCCATTTCCAGTAATTGTTGCAACCATTGCACTTGCTCCAACTGCAGATAATGCGGGTCCTCCTGCTCGATGACCAAGTGCGCCGAAAGCAAAGTTGGTAAAAAATTGCCCTCCTCCAGAACGCATTAAAAACGCTCCGAAAATCACAAACAAAATTAATACGGTTGAACTGATATAGATAGGAGCACTGAAAATTCCAAGTGTGCCATTAAACATCTGATCCACCATTTTTCCATACCTTACTCCGGGGTGAGCTAGCGCACCAGGAAAATAGGGACCCAAAAAGATGTAGCCCATGAAAAACAACCCAATACATGACATAAGAAAGCCGTTTGTCCTGCGTGTTGCTTCAAGCACTAATCCTATGAAAATACTACCGAGAATGATATCTGTCATGTTTGGGTTCCCTTGCCTACTTTGAATGGCGTCCCCGTGAAGAAGGATAAAACCAGTTTCTACTATTGTTGCTAAAACAAATAGCAAATCAATAAATCCAAATTTCTTTCCTTTTCGAAATGGGAAGATAAGAAAGATTAACAGAAGTGCCCAGACCACGTGGATACTTCTCTGCTGCCACGAGGATAGCGTTCCAAAACCAGCCGTATAAATGTGAAAGAGTGATAAACCAATAGCTAAAACAGATGCTACAAGAATTAGAATTCTTGCTGGATTCCAATTGGCTTTTCTCGTTGACCATATGTCTTCGATATAGGCTGGTTTATCTTTAATAGTTGTATCGATTTTCTGAACGGAATTTTCAGAATAATGTTGACTCAAACAATCCAGCTCCTTTCTTCGCTGTATCCGTCGTTCGAGTAAATCGAAAGTTAATTCTCATCTAGTATGTGTCTTGAAATAATCATGCGCTGAATTTCACTTGTTCCTTCATAAATTTTAGTAATCCGAGCATCTCTGTAAAAGCGTTCAACTGGATAATCAGAGACATACCCCATCCCGCCATGGATTTGTACCGCTTTATCAGCAACGCGGTTGAATACTTCAGAGGCATAGAGTTTTGCCATCGATGCTTCTTTAATCACTTTTTTTCCTTCATCAACTTTCTTCGCTGCCATGGTCGTTAGTGCCCTAGCTGCTTCCGTTTCTGTTGCCATATCAGCAAGCATCCACTGAATCGCTTGATTGGAAGCAATAGGCTTTCCAAATTGTATACGTTCTTTCGCATAACTTGCAGACATCTCGATTAATTTATCACACGAACCTACTGCACGAGCAGCAAGACCTATCCGCCCTTCACCGAGAATTTTGAGTGCTGATATGTATCCCATTCCGACTTCACCGATTACATTTTCTTCTGGTACTTCACAATCTTCAAAAATGATCTGGCATGTATAGGAACCTTTTAACCCCATCTTTTTATCGCGTTTTCCAACAAGTAGTCCCGGGAAATTCTTTTCTACTAGAAATGCGGTAATGCCACCTTTAGCTCCCTTTGATTTATCAGTAGAGGCAATGACAGTAAAGACATCTGCAACAGGACCGTTGGTAATAAAATGCTTCATACCATTTATAATCCATTTATTCCCTTGTTTCACTGCATTGGTTGATAAGTTCGTTGCGTCTGATCCGGCTCCAGGTTCAGATAAAGCAAATGCGGCAATTTTGTTTCCAGCAGCCATATCAGGTAAGTACTTTTGTTTAAGAGATTCAGAAGCTAATTTCACCAACCCCGTACTTCCAATCCCTGTATGAGCACTAATTAATGAAACATATCCATTGTGCGTTCGTCCAAGCTGTTCTAATACGACAGCTTTTCCTTCTGTATTTAATCCGATTCCCCCATATTCCTCTGGGATGCTCATTCCAAATAGGCCAAGTTCTTTTGCTTTTTCGATCAAGTGCTCTGGAATCGTATCTTCTTCTTCAATTTGCTGAGCATAGGGTTCAATCTCATTCTCAACAAAGTTTCGAATCATCGCTTTCATCTGTTGTAATTCACTTGTAATCGTTGCAGTCATAATAGGTTACCCCTTACTTTTGTTACTTTAATTTGATTGCAAGTTTTATGCCATTTTTTAAAAAAGCTCAAAAACAGCTTATTTACGAGGTTTATATTCATTTTGGAAATAAAAATGGTTAAAAAAAATCAAAAAAGCGATACAAAAATGAATTACTAATTCATTTTTGTATCGCTTTTAATACTTTCTAGTAAGCAAGCTCTGTTAGTAGTGACGTATAAACTATTTACGCTATGTCTATGTTAGATTTTATTGTTATATTGACTATTTTAAACATCAAAAAACGTAAGTGAATCAAAAATCAACACGTTTCATTAACATCTAGCTATCGATAAAAAGAATCGCTATTATCGTATGACAATGCACTGATTCATAAATGAATCAGCCATAAACCTGAAACGATTTAAGTAAATGGTTTTTAGCGAAAAGCTTCTTTCTTTAAAGTTGCTAAATGGTTATAAAGTGATTGAATAACTGGAATAGAAATACCTCGCTTCGTCGCTTCTTTCAAAAAATATCCACATATCGATTCAATCTCGAGTTGTTTTCCGTTTAGTCGATCTTGGAGCATGCTTGTATAATGATTATCTGCTTTTCTTGCCCCAACGAATATTTGATTGATCAGCTCATCCTGAAAATAGAACCCTTTATGACTCGCTATTTGCATCCCTTCCACTAAAGCTCTCTCAGCTATTTCACGTAGTTCTGGTTGGTTAATGATTTGTCCTACTGTGACACCTGCGTAGGCAGAAAGAGGATTAAACGTTACATTCCACAACAGTTTCTTCCATTTATCCCGCATTATATTTGATGATGTCTTCGATTGAATTCCTGCTTCATTAAACAAATGAGTGAGAGACTTTGCTTCCTCTATATTTCCAGAATTTAATGACCCAATCGTTAATCTAGGTTTACCTGACATCTCGATGATACCTGGTTCTGTCATTCTAGATGTTAAATAGACTGCAGCTGTAAATAGGCGAGCAGGATCGAAATATTTCATTGTAATTTCTTCATTACTAACTCCGTTTTGCATAAGAAGAACGGGCGTACTAGAAGATATATTATGGCTTAACTGTTTAGTCATAAAGAGTGTATCGTTTGATTTGACACTTAATATAATAAGGTCGACATCGCTAAATGTATCCAGTGAATGTGTAAATTCCTTATAAATAATTTCTTCATCTACAGGGCTTTTGATTTTCAAACCCCGTTCTTGCATCCTGAGCAAGTTAGTCCCTCGGGATAAAAAAACAACCTCATGATTGGCAAGTGCTAGTATACCGCCAATATAACCACCCACTGCTCCTGTTCCAGCAATTCCGATTTTCATAGCGTTTCACTCCTTTCCCTTAAATATTGCAAGTTTGATGCCAATAAAAAAGCTCGCCAGAGGCGAGTAATGGAATTATAATCTATGATTGACCAATTTTATATTTCTTTAATTTTCTTACAATTGTTGGTTGACTGGTATTTAAAACTCGAGAAATCTCATATGTGCTTTTGTATTTTGAATAGGCATTTTCTAAAACTTTACGCTCTGTTATTTCAACTGCTTCTTTAAGGCTGTGAATTTGAGGATCTGCTCTTTCCTTTTTATAATCGGCAGGAAGGTGATCATGAGATATGGCTCGCTTAGAAGTGGTTAATACCATTCGTTCAATTAAATTAGCCATTTCTCTTACATTCCCTTTCCAATCCAATTCATATAGAGAGTTTTTAAGGTCTGCATTTAAATGCTTATCAAGGTTATATTTTAAATTCGTTCGATTTAGAAAGAACTGGATTAGTGGTAGAATATCATCTCTTCTCTCTCTTAATGGAGGAATGGAGAGTGGAATGACATTGAGGCGATAAAATAAATCCTCTCTAAATTCCTGCTCTGTTACCATTTGGAGGAGGTTGCGATTGGTTGCAGCTATAATCCTTACATCGACCTTTTTCAGTTTTGTGGCACCAACGCGTTGAATGGTATTATCTTGAATGACCTGAAGTAATTTCACTTGCGTCTTCAGTGGGAGTTCACCTACTTCATCAAGAAACAGAACCCCCTTGTCAGCCATTTCAAACATTCCCGGCTTACCATTGCGATTCGCGCCAGTAAATGCGCCGCCTTCATAACCGAAGAGCTCTGATTCAATTAGCTCTTGTGGTATAGCACCGCAATTAACTTTAATAAAGTCTCCGGTTGAAGCTCTCTTGCTTTTTGAATAGATAAATCGAGCAAGAACGTCTTTTCCTACACCCGTTTCACCTAATATAAGAACAGTTGCATCAAAACTCGCGATTCTAGTGGCAGTTTCATAAAGTTCTTTCATCGGTTCACTCTCAATAATGATTCCTGAGTTTGAATATCCTTTTAATAGTTCGAGTTCTTTTTCATATTCAGCATTCTTTTTTTGAACACTATTCAACTCGGATATAAGTCTGTTTAATTCAGAAAGATCCCGTATGTTTGTGATCACCTTTTCAATATCACCCTTATTGTTAAAGATTGGGCTACCGGTGATTAACGTTTCTTTTCCTTCGAAATTATTCTGTACAACTGATACAGTTCGGCGTTGTTTCAGTACTTTTTTCGTTACGGAATCTTTTAATATACCTCTATTGACGAGACGATCAACATTTTTTCCAATGTAATATTCCTTTGGGATGCCAGTTATTCGTTCAATCGCTGTATTGGTTTTCAATGTAATCCCTTTGTTATCGGTAATATAAATTCCGTCATAGGAATTGTCAATAATTGAATCCAATTCCCTGTTTAGTTTTTCAAGTTCTGTTACCTGTTTTTCCAAATCAGAGAAATGAGTGTTTTCTTTCCCGATGTAATAGATGTACTGATCCTTCTTCTCTGTAATGAACAACATTTCTTTGTTCTTATACCGGGTTATAGTAAATGTTTCGTGTTCTTCTATGATATCAAAAATCTCTTCAACTGGTTCTTCTTCAGCATCTTTTATGATGGAACGAAAAGCGTCATTTGTGGAAAAAATAATTCCTTTTTTTGAAATGAAAGCAGGAAAAGACAGTTGGAAAATAGTTGATAAGTCCAAAGCGGTCACCTCAAAAATGATCAGATAATGGAAGACTGTTCTTTATCAATCGCAAATATTTTACCTGGATTCATAATGCCGTTCGGATCAAGTGTGTGTTTAACTGCTAACATGACATCCAAAGCAGCTCCATGTTCCTTTTGCTGATATTGCGCTTTCCCTGTACCTACTCCATGTTCTCCTGTACATGTGCCTCCTCGCTCGAGCGCATAGTGAACAAGGTGTTGATTTAGTTTTGTCGCTTTCTCAAGCTCAATTGAATCATTAGGATTGATCATGACGATGGCATGGTAGTTTCCATCTCCCACATGACCGAGAAGGGCACCATCTAATCCGTAAGTTTCGATTGCTTTCCTTGCGTCTGTTATCGCACCGGTAAGCTCTGAAATGGGGACGCAGACGTCTGTTACCATCATCTTTTTACCTGGAGATCCATGACTGAACGAGTATGCGAGGTTGTGTCGAGCTTCCCATAAAAGAGCGCGTTTCTTCGTATCATGTTCGAAAATAAACTCCTCACACTGGTTGTCTTCAGCAATGCTTTTAGCAAACGCCACATCTTGATTCAGTCCAGCTTCATTTCCGTGAAACTCGATAAATAATGTTGGCTTCTCTATGTAGTTCGTTTCATTTGTTTTGTTCACTTGTTGAACGGAACGCGCATCAACCAGTTCAATTCTTGCGACTGGTATCGCAGCATGAAGGATATTGGTAACAGTTGAAACCGCTTGCTCAATGGTTGGGAAAACGATCCTGCCTGCAAGGGTGGCTTCAGGAATTCCGTAGACGTTGAGAGTCAGTTCTGTAAATGTCCCGAGTGTGCCTTCTGAGCCAACGAATAGCCCATTCAGATGATAGCCAGATGACGATTTTGCTGTGTTACTTCCAGTATGTATAACCCTACCATCTGCAAGGACAACTTCCATATCACGAACTTGATCTCGCATGACCCCATATCGAACAGAGGTGGTTCCACTAGCATTAGTTGATGCCATTCCACCTAGTGTGGCATCTGCACCTGGATCAACGGTGAAAAATAAGCCGTGCTTTTTTAATTCTTTATTTAATTGGGAACGCGTGACACCGGGCTGTACCCGTACGAGGAAATCCTCTGGTCTTATTTCAAGAACCTTGTTCATCAATTGAAAATCGATAGAGATTCCACCTTGATAAGGAATCACATGACCTTCTAGGCTTGAACCTAACCCAAATGGAACAACAGGTATTCCATTTTCGTTTGCTACCTTTAAAACTTTACTAACTTCTTCAGTCGTTTTTGGAAAAACGACCACGTCTGGATCATGTGGTGTATGATAAGATTCGTCTTTACTATGCTGCTCTAACACAGTGGCATTTACGCTAATTTGGTCATCACCAAGAAAGGTGGCTAGCAAAGATACGATATTCATGTGACAGTCCTCCGTTCATATGTAAAATTTAAACTTTTCTGATAACATCATCACTTTACCACTATTTTATAAAAAGCGTCAATCAACGTTCAGGTATACAAAAGAAATAACCTGGACTGAACCAGGCTTTCTCCATGTGTTATTCTTTTTGTTCGTTTTCTTCATTATTAAGACGTTCTGTTCTTTCTTCTTCATATGCTGAGGCTACTTCGCTTTTAAAAGCGTCATCCTCCATTCCTGAATTGGTGCTCTTATCTTCTTCTGTAGGATCAGCTTTTTTATCAAAAGAATTGTAATGTCCTCTTGAGACAAAACTCTCAAGCATGGCTTTTAAATCCATTCCAGTTGATTCTTTTAGACTTGCCTGAAGACCTGTCATTGTTTTTGTTACATTGTCTGTAATCTGTGTGGAACCTTTACCGCCACCCATATCAATCACTTTCATCTCAGAAATTTGAGACAATGGTTGAGCAATTTCATGCGCATATTTCGGCAACATGTCGACAAGCATTTCAATAATCGCAGCATCGCCATATTTCTCCATTGCCTGAGCCATTAGTTCTTTCGCTTCCGCTTCAGCACGACCACGTTCTCGAATCACTTCTGCTTCAGCCAATCCTTTTTGCTTTTCAATTTCAGCTTTCGTTTCTCCATCGATGCGATCGCGTTCCGCTTCCGCTTCGGCTTTTGCTCGAATATCATAGGCATTCGAATCGGCCTGCGTTTTTCTTCGTTTTTGTTCTTCAAGTTCTAATTCGACCTGACGCTGTCGTTCAATGAATTGAACCTGCATTTCTTCTTCTTTTACTTTCTGATTAAGTCTTGCTTGCTCAAGGTTATAGGACTGCTCAGAACGTGCTCTTCCTTGTTCGATTTCAGCTTTGTACTCCGCTTCCTTCACATCTTTGTCTTTTTGAGAACGGGCGATCTCAATCTGACGTCTTATTTCATCTTCTTCTGCTTCTTGGTCCGTTTTCGCTTTGTGCATCCGGGTTTCACGTCTGGCGTTAGCCTCTGCAATATCGGCATCTTTTCTAGCTTCTGCAATACGTGGACGTCCTAGAGCTTCTAAATATCCGTTCTCTTCGTCATCATCCTTTAATTCTTTTAGAGCAAAAGAAGTAATTTCAAATCCTAGATTCTTGAGATCTTCTTCAGCAATATTCTTCACTTTTTTATTGACCGAATTAAAATCTTTGTAGATTTCATCGACTGTAAGCGATGAAATGATGGCGCGAAGATGACCTTCAAGAACCTCTTTTAATTCACGCTCTTTCTCTTTTTGTGGTTTGCCTAGAAATTTCTCTGCATAATTCGCAACAATTTCAAGTCTGCTGCCTATGCTAATTTCTGCGACACTTGTTGCACGAATTGGAACGCCTTCTGATGTATATGCTTTTGGTGAAGCAATTTCTAGTTGAAATGAGGTAAGGTCGATCGGCGTACTTGTTTGAAACAACTTTAATCGAATACCGCCACCACGTACGATCTTCATACTACGACCATTGTCATCGACGAAAATGCGATTATCTTTCTCTGCATCTCCTAGTTTTGGTCCTGTGATTATCAGTGCCTGATTAGAGGAGGCGGTTTTATAACGCCTTTTGAAAATGAAAAATCCGATACCGCCTGCCAAAAGTAATAAAAACAAAATAATACCGGAAATTATTAATCCGATAAATTCCATCATCTGTTCATCATCCTTTCCGATTAGTGGTAAGTATGTATCTTCCTCTCTCTTCTTCTACGATTTGGAATAAAATAAGTTTCGGGATTAATTGAATTTAATAAAGAACAAAAAAGAAACGAACCTAAAAAGGTTCGTTTGTGCGGGCTTATTTGATTAAAACCTTTTTAGAACGGCTGAGCCTTTGACAACTGCTTCGTTTTTCTGATTTAGTGCAGCTACATCAAAATAATAGCGATCGTTCTGGATCGATACGAGAGAAGCTTTTAGTGTAAGCACATCATTTAAGAAAACCATTCCTTTGAAGGCAACAGAATAATCTTCAAGAAAGACCTCTTTATAGTATGGCGTGAACAATTTCGCTAAGTTACCCATTGTCCACATTCCATGTGCAATAATACCCGGAAGTCCTGCTTTAGTAGCTTCTTCATCAATCGTATGGATTGGATTGAAATCGCCCGATGCGCCTGCATATTTGATTAGATCTAACCTAGAGACTGGGGGGAGCGTGATTTCCAATGGTGTTCCGACACTAAATTCTTCTACTATGTTCAAGAACTCATCCCCTCTCTTACAGCTTCAGTAATAATCACTACTTGCTCTTCAGTAAAAATTAGTTTTCCTCCTGGCTCTTCTCCATACCGCTTTAATAAAAGAAATCCGAGTAAACCACTCTTTCCATTGCGCTCATAGTAATTTTCAAGCGAAGTGGAACACATAACTGTTTCCCCTACCAAAAGCGGACGCTTATAGTGAAAAGATTGCTTTCCATGAATCAATCCGACATTAGGCAAGTCGAAGCCTTGAATTTCACCATAATCAAACACTCTGGGATATGTAGGTGGTGCAATGTTTGCTCCATACCTTGAGCGTTTCCCAACTAACTCATCAAGATAAAGCGGTGATTCATCCCCAATCGATTTTGAGAACGCTTTCAAAGAACCGCGTTCCACGATATTCTTTACAGGAGTTGATCGTGTACCAATAAGTGATTCAAACATAAACACCCTCCTATGCGTATTGACCTACCTTCACATGTCCTTTCAAGAGGTTTCGAGCAATGATCAAGCGTTGAATTTCGTCTGTTCCATCATAGATCCTCCAAAGACGAGCTTCACGATACCAGCGTTCGATTGGTAACTCCTTTGTATATCCCATTCCTCCATGAATTTGCAAGACACGGTCTACAACGCGGTTTCCCATATTTGAACCATAGAGTTTAGCCATGGAAGCGAGCTGGCGATTGTCTTTCCCTTCATCGAGCGTATAAGCAGCGTTTAAAACGAGCCATTTAGCAGCTTCAATCTCCACAGCAGAATCGGCGATTTGCCATTGAATGGCCTGGCGTTCTGCAATTGGTTTACCAAATGTTTCTCTTTCATTCGCGTAGTCAATCGCCATTTTAAGTAACCGTTCACCAGCTCCGACAGCTGTTGCCCCAACAATCCAACGCGCAAAACCAATCCATTCAAGACCGAGGTTGTAACCGCCATCCACTTCACCTAAAATATTCTCATTTGGTACCCTTACATTATCAAACACTAATCCTGCTGGTCCCCATTCTCCCATTGTGTGAATGTATTCAGACTTCCAGCCCATCTCGCGGTCTGCGATAAAGCAAGTAACTCCGTCTCTACCTGTTGCGGCATGCTTTTCTTTATCTGTAATCGCAATCACCATAACAAAATCAGCTTCATTTCCACCAGTAATAAACGTTTTCTCACCGTTAAGAACCCACTCATCCCCATCACGTACGGCTGTCATTTTAATATTTCGTGTATCAGAACCAGCACCAGGCTCTGTCATCGCAAAACAAGATTTCTTTTCACCATTAATCGTTGGTAAAAGATACTTTTCTTTCTGTTCTTCATTTGCGTAATAAAGGATATTATCAGCGGATCCACCGAAGCGGAACGGGACAAACGTTTTAGAAACCTCCATCATCACAATCGCAAGCATCATTTGACCAAGGTTAGCCCCACCATACTCTTCTGGTGTATTAATGCCCCAAAAGCCTGCTTTTTTTGCTTTTTGCTGAAGCTCTTCCATTTTTTCGGCAGAAATCCCTGGCTTTCCTGCTCGTTCATTACGAAGCACATCATTTTCTAATGGAATTAATTCGTTTTCTACAAATTTCCGAATTGTTTTTTGCACCATCACTTGTTCGTCAGTTAATCGTAAATCCATAAGTAATCTCTCCTTGTAAATCGATTTTGATAAACTACACACTTACTGACCGGTTAGTATCTTGATTCGACAAAATGAATCCACTTCCTTCTTCTTCAGGTAATTTCTAAATATTTATCTAAAAAAGGAAAAAGAGCCACAAATGTGACCCTTTTCTTTGTTATCATTATTTCCCGATAAACATTTGCGTCCAATAATGCCCATCTTGTGCAAGTCCCACTCCGATGTGAGTAAAACTGCTGTTCATAATGTTTTTTCGATGACCTTCACTCTTCATCCAGGCATCAACAACGGCTTCGGGAGTTTGTTGTCCCTGAGCAATATTTTCACCAGCAGTGTTAAAGTCAACTCCGAAATCCCTCATCATGTCAAATGGTGAACCATAAGTGGGACTCGTATGGGAAAAGTAATTTTTTTGTTGCATGTCACGTGATTTTTCCTGAGCCACATCACTTAATGATGGCATGGCTTTTAGTGGAGATAGTCCTTGCTCTTTTCGTTCAGCGTTTGTTAAGTCGATAACCTGTTGAATCTCTTTTGTAATTTCACCTGATGGCTCTGAAGTAGGTGATTTTTCTTTATTGGCTTCTTCCTGCTCAGGAGCAGGATTTTCATTTGGCTGAGCTTGACCAGTATTTTGATCTGGTCTCATCTTTTGTTGACGCTGTTGTTCCTCTTTGCCGCCAATGCCATATTGTTCTGGGAAACCTTCTGGTAAATATTCACGCGGATCTACATTTGGAAGAACTTCATTGAATTCAAATTGCCCATCTTGAACCATTTCACCATGAGGGAATTTTGCGCTTGGTGTCTCTGTACTATAGGAGTTAGGATCAATAGTAAGTTGACCACTGTTTATCCGTTGAATTCCCTCTGTAGGCGCGCTTGTTTTATTTATATTTAACGCTTCTTCATCGTTGTTATTTGCGTTACATGCTCCGAGAAGCAGTAATCCTGGCAATAATAAAGGTATGATCTTTTTGTACATGGGTTGCCCTCCTTTAGATGATTTTGTTACTATCTTAGTTTTTCTAAAGGAGGGAAAAGTATTTGTGGTAAATAGCGAGAATCGCGCACCTTCTTTACAATAAATACCCCTCTATAAATAAAGGGGTACTTGGATATCAGCCTGTATTTCGAAGACCAGCCGCGATGCCGTTAATGGTTAACAGAATTTCTTTCAATAGCTCATCGTCCTCGCTACCTTGAGATCGATACGTTGAAATTAATTCAACTTGCAGTGAACTTAATGGATCAACGTAAGGGTTGCGTAAACGGATGGAGTCTTTAATATTTGGCGTACCATCAAGAAGCTCTTCTTGTCCTGTAATGGTTAAGATTACATCCTTCGTACGATGATATTCATCGACAATCTTACCAAAAATCCGATTTGCGAGCTGTTCGTCATCAATCAGAGACATATACTTCTCAGCGGTTGCGAGGTCCGCTTTCATTAGACCCATTTGTAAGTTATCAATAAGTGAAGCGAAAAATGGCCAGTTTTGATACATTTCTTTTAAATTCTTTAAGCCTTCCTCTGTTGTAGCGAGTTTCGTTAAACCAGTGCCTGAAGCATACCATGCTGGCATCAATTGACGGCTTTGAGTCCAGGCAAATACCCAAGGAATTGCACGTAAATCATCAAAGTGATCAGTTCCTTTTCTACTCATAGGGCGTGAACCAATGTTTAGTGCGCCAAGTTCTGGGAGTGGCGTTCCTTGTTTAAAGTAAGCAAGGAATCCGTCATCTTCAAATACAAGGGACTGATAAGACTTAAGTGAAACTGCTGACATTTCATCCATCATTTTATGCCATTTTTCTTGACGCTGATCTGTTTCAATTCCTGAAACAGCAGAAGTTAGTAATGTTGTCGTTGCTTGTTCCAAACTTCGATAAGCGATATCGTAAAGCAAATAGCGAGAAGAAAGCACTTCACCTTGCTCTGTAATTTTGACCCCAGCTGTATATGTTTCTGGTGGTTGTGACAAAAGACTTCTGCGAAGTGGGCCACCACCTCGGCCAAGTGCACCTCCACGTCCATGGAAGAATTTAAGACGAAGGTTTTTTTCAGATGCAATGCTGCTAATTTCTTGCTGGGCCTGATAAAGCTTCCAGTTAGCTGTCAGTGTACCTCCATCCTTACTTCCATCTGAATACCCAAGCATAATTTCCTGACGGTTTTCGAGCTTGGCTAAGTGGTTTTTATAGACCGGGAGTTCAAAAAGCCTCTTCATAATGGAAGGTCCAGCTTTAAGGTCATCGATGGTTTCAAGTAAAGGGGCAATATTTAAATCACTTTCAACACTTCCATCTGCATGCAATCGGTAAATGTTTGCTTCTTTCGCAAGAACGAGTACCTCAAGAAGATCACTTGCCGAACGGGTCATACTAATTAAGTAAACAGAAATTGATTTTGTACCGAACTCTTGATGAGCTTTTTTAATCATTGTAAAAATATCAATGATTTTCCGTGTTTTTTCGGAATAGTCCTCATATGTCGATAAAACAGGACGCGGATCTTCCAAAATACTAGTAAGTAAGCGAACTTTTTGTTCTTCTTCTAATGCTGCATAATCACTTGCCATGTTAACTCGATTTAAAATTTCTGCGATTGCTCCCTCATGTTCACCACTATGATTCCGAACATCTAACGTAGCGAGGTGAAATCCGAAAAGAGATGCCTGTCGGATGAGTTTATTTAATTGCGAAAAGTGAGCCCCTTCTGGGAAATGTTGACGCAAACTATTGCTTATAAGCTTCAAATCAGCAATAAACTGTTCTGTATTTTTGTATCCGTTCACACTGTTTACCCGACTTAGCTTTTCTAATACATAGGCTAATTTCACCCGATAAGCTTCATGAGGCACGCCCCATTCTTTTGTGTTTGGAAATTGACGTTTATCTTCCTCAATGGATTCCATCAACTCGCTACAGATGGAAATACGGTTTGTCGATTGACTTAGCTGTCTCATTAAGTCTTTTACAGAGTCTTTGTATTTAGAAATGACAACTTCTCGCTGCCGTTCAAGCGTATTCCATGTAACCTCTGGCGTAACAAATGGATTGCCATCTCGATCTCCACCGATCCACGAGCCAAATTTTAGAATATTCGGCACTTCCCATTTTGCATCTGGATAATGTTCTTTTAAACACTCTTCAAGTTCTTGATGGATTTGTGGTAGTACTTCGAATAGCGTTTCTTCGAAATAGAAAAGGCCCATATTTACCTCGTCCATAACGGATGGTTTTTTATGGCGTAATTCATCAGTTTGCCAAAGGATGGTAATTTCGTTAAGAAGATCCGCTTTTAATGCTTTTTGTTCTCGCTTTGTTAATAGCGGATTATCTAATTGTTGTAATGAATTTGCGATACGTTTATGAATTTCTAGCACTGAGCGTCTCGTTGCCTCAGTTGGATGGGCTGTTAAAATCAATTCAAGTGATAGAGAGGACAATGTATCTTCAATCAGCTCACCTGGTACATTGTTCTTCTTAAGTAAAGAAATTGCGTGCGGAATGGATCCGGGCTGTGACTGTTCTTCTTCCAACATTTGATAATCTCTACGTCTTCGAATGCGATGATTCTGCTCTGCAATATTGACGAGATGAAAATAAAGAGCAAATGCGCGAATGACTTGTTTTCTCATAGGTGGTTGAAGCGTCTGAATGGTTTCCTTCAGCTGCTGAGAAGTTTCGAGATCTGCAGCTGTTCTGAGAGATTTCGTCTTCTCTCGAATCGATTCAACCATATCAAGAAGTTCTTTGCCGCCATGCTGCACTAAAACGTCACCAAGAAGGCTTCCTAGCATGTTAATGTCACGCCTTAGCGCAACGTGGTGACTTTGTTGCGTTGAATGTGCCGTATCAATTGTCATGTCCGATCAACCTTTCTAAAAAAACTTAATACCAAATATTAAAAATATTTCAATAAACTTATTATAAACAAGAAATTTTATTCTTGTCATCTTTTATGACACCTAATCTCTATGCAAAATTAAGCTATTTGTACTGAAAAGACAACGATGTAAACGCATTCAAATGTTTTTTTATTTTTTTGTATTTTCATAAAAAAACCCGCAAAACTATGCGGATTTTAATTTCCTGTTGAGTTACAGATTCAGATTGAAAATTTGTGTTTAAAGCGCTCGATTTTCTTATTTTCTCCAACCATTAAGATAACATCCCCTTTTTGAAACGCGACTTCTGCATAGCGACTCAAAATAGGTGCTTCCTTCCGTAAGATTAGGGAGACGTTCAACTCATATTTTCTAGAAAAATCGAGTTCGAGAAGTGTTTTTCCGACCAGTTCTTCTGGGACCTCGACTTCAATCGCCGAAACGTTTTTTGTGATTTCGATATACTCGAGCACATTTGGCATCATAATTTGTTTCGCTACTTTCATCCCTGCTTCTTCTTCAGGATAAATGACCTGATCTGCTCCTAAGTTAGATAAAATTTCTCCGATTTCGCGACTAACTGCTTTTGTAATAATTTTTTTTGCCTTCCGATCACGCAATCTGTTCGTAATTAAAATCGCAGAATAGGCGTCCGTACCGATCGCGACAAAAACGGCGTCATATTGCTCAACATTGAGATCATCCATCACGCGGTTTTCACGTAAATCTCCGACAATGGAATGAGTCGTATAATCGTCAATATCTTCTAACGGTCCTTCATCTTTATCACACACAACAACATCACATTTTTGCTCATATAGTTCACGAATGATGCCCTTTGCAAACCTTCCTGCACCGATTACTAAAAATTGTTTTCGCATCGTTCTTCACTCCTTCTATCCAACAGCCAGGTCTTCTTTGATGTAACGTGTTCTCGATTTTTCGATTTTAAATACAGCGTAAATGAAACTAAATACGCCGATGCGCCCAATAATCATAAGCATGCATAATAATAGCTTTGATACCTCTGTAAGTTCTCCAGTGATGCCCATCGATAATCCGGTATTCGTTAATGCTGAAATGACTTCAAAAGCCACTAAAAGGATATCCTGCGATTCAAAATAGGAAAGTACGATGGTCGAAAAGCCAAATAAAAAGATGAAGCTTAAAAAGATAAGAAAGGATTTATTAATGGAATCCTGAGAAATGGTTTTTTTAAATAATGTAGTGTATTCTTCCGACTTTGCGACAGATACCATCTTTGCGAGAAGTACGGCAAAAGTTGTTAAGCGCAGTCCTCCACCTGTACTAGAAGAAGATCCACCTATAAACATCAAAGTCATTAAAATAAGGACTGTGGTGATATCAAGCGTTGAAATGTCGACAGTCGTTAACCCCCCGTTGCGGGAGGTGGCTGAAAGGAAAATCACATTTACGAACTTATCCCATACAGATAAATGATTAAATACACCGTTGTACTCTAAAAAGAAATACACCATAAGTCCAATGATAAAAAGTGAACTATGAAGTCGAATATTTACTTTTGTAAATAAACTCTTCTTTTTACGAAAGCCTAATATGTATTCGACTATGGTAGGAAATCCAAGGCTACCAAGAAAAATCATTGTAGCAGACGTTAAAAGCAATAGCCAATTATGCTGATAAGAAATTAAGCTATCTCCAAATAAATCGAATCCTGCATTCGTAAAGCTTGCAACGCTATGAAAAACGGTCACAAAGACTGCTTCTTTAACTGAGCTGTATTGTTCACTAATAGCATTGAACATGAGACTAAAGCCAATCGCTTCGACTGTTAACGCAATCATTAATACCGACAAACTTAACGAACGAATGGTTTTTAGCTGCGATTGATTTTGGTCTTTAGAAATTAAAAGCATGCTAGACATCGTTAGCTTCTTTCCCATCATAAGAAAAAGATAGCTGACTAGAACCAATATGCCAATGCCTCCTAACTGCATTTCAATAATCAATAAAGCCTGTCCAATTCGAGTGAAGTCTGTCGAAATATTCACTGAAGATAAACCCGTTACGCTAAGAGCACTTGTGGATATAAAAAGCGAGTCAACCGCTTGTAGCGACCCATAATGTGAAAAAGGCAGCAAATAAAGAAGCGCAAATAAGACGATGGTTCCTACATACGTAATAAAAATATAACGAAATGATTGAATCGTTGATTTTGTTTTTAACATAGCACCTCTCCACACGTTGATCTGTAGACTTATTCACTATATCATAAACGGTTTTGCTTCGTATCCATAAGAAAACCACTTAAGATCCCCCTAAGTGGTTCTTACTTTTTTTCGATCAGTGTAATCCAATAGGCCAAGTGCTGACACGTGTAAATCCATCTTGATGTATTGATAAACGGGATGATCAAGAGGTACGCCTTGCTTAGATAAAATGCCTTGAACATTACTGAATAGCGTTTTGAAAAGATGTTCTGAACGCTCATCATTCTTATGGTGGGTTCCTATCACTTCTTCAGTTATTCTTGAGAATTCAGATAGCCAAGCTTTCAGCTGTTGAATAACTTCGGGCGGATGGTTAGACATACCATAGTGGCCAAAGTATATGTAACTAGGTTTAAATGACATAATTTTATCAGCAGATGCCAGCATGTCATCTAGATCAAACTGATTTGGTGATGTTGAGGGTAAATATAGTTCAACGTCCAGTTGTGGGTAATAAACCCCTACTGTATCTCCAACAAACATGCCGTTCGTTTTGGAGTCATGTATGGAAAAATGATGCTTGGCATGTCCTGGTGTGTCGATAAATGTTAACGTGCGCTTCTTTCCAATCTTCAGTTCATCGTAATCCTTCATAATGACTAAGCGGTCTTCTGGTATCGGTAGAATCGGGTCAAACAGCTCCTTAAACCGTTCGCCATAAACAGCTTTGGCGCCCTGAATTAAGCGAGTTGGATTTTCTAAATGTCGTGCTCCTTTTGAATGAACGAGAATCCGCGCATTCGGACATTTTTTTAGCAGGAGGCCTGCTCCGCCTGCGTGATCAAGATGAATGTGCGTCACAATAATATGACGCACGTCATCCAGGTCGATATGTAGTTTTTCTAACCCGTTAAGTAAGTGTGGAATCGAAGGACTTGCACTTGTTTCAATAATGGTTAGTTCTTCTTCATGCAGGACATAGCAACCTGTCCGCTGTGTGAGAGACAGGTCGTAAAGATCGATAAGAGATAAATCTTCTGCTATACGTGTAGGATATTGCTTCACCGTTCAATCCCTCCAATAAATACCTTGCTTATACTTACTAAAAGACTTCTTGATGATAATCGAATATCCTTTTTAAAATGTATATTGGAGCTAATAACAACCTTATTTATTAATCAAGGTGACTTGTTGAGTGATAAAGTTCATTTAACCACTCGTCTCCTTTTCTTCTTAAAACTGTTAAAGATGTGTTCACAATATGCTTTTCATGATTTAGTTCAGGTAATGTGCTTTTAAAGAAATGTCGAAGAAACGATCCATGACTTACGATAAGAATGTTTTGACCTGGATATTGGTGGTATAAGTCATCTAATGCTTCATGTGCTCTTGCCACAACGAGTTCTTCTTTTTCGATGCCGAGATCTAACTCACGCCATTTCTCTCCCCATTTTTCTATTCGTTCTTGCTCCGTTGTGCCTTCAATTTGTCCTCCGCCAGCTTCCCGCAGCCTTGGATCCGTTTTAACATCAATATGAAGGGACCTCCCGATAATTTCTGCTGTTTCTTTTGCACGTGATAGATCACTTGAAACGATTATATCCCACTCCTCATTTAAGAGTGACTCACCTAGCTTAGCTGCATCACGGCGACCTTGTTCATCAAGGTGAATATCCGAGCTTCCTTGAGCCCGCTTTTCTTTATTCCATGACGTACTCCCGTGGCGAATAAAACCTATCCTCATGTCTTTTCCCTCTCTCTTTAACTATTCTGAGTGAATTGTTTGTTTGATAAGGCACGTAATATCTTTCACTCTATTTTCTCCACACATTACTCTGTCAAGCAAGCTACATAGCGCTACAAGATCAGCAAGCTTCGCGAGCTTTTTCCATTGCTTCGGTAGTGAAATTCCTTTATTCTTTAACCCCTTATATAAACCTTGTTCAAAGGAGTCGATATGATTGAATTCGTACCGTAGCAAGTTCCCTATGTCAAAATAAATACTCCCTGATAATGCAAATTCCCAATCCAGAATGGCACTTACTTCCGTTCCTGTCATTAAGATGTTCAACCCATTAAAATCACCATGAACAAGTCTTGCTCCACTCTGATCTTCTTTAAGTAAAGGCGCATTTTCCTTTGCATATTCAATGATTTTTTCAGGCATATGTTCCGGTAACCATTTAGAAGCATGGTGTTTGAAAAACGATTCGATTGTTGTGATAAATGACTGAGGAGTTAAACGGAATTCTTCCCTAACATTAAGATTCGGGTCAAGAAAACCATATGTAGTAAAACGTTTTTTGCGAATACACGCAAGCTGCTCACCTATTGATTTCCCCATTTCTCCTATTTCAAGTGCTGAAGAAATCGTCAGCTGATCTCGAAGTAACTCACCTTCCATCCATTCTAACAGCCCAATGTTATACCCATTCCATTTAGTTAAGTGAAGAAAATAGGGTTTTCGGACACGAGTTGGAAGAATGCCATGAATTTCTTTTTCACGGTATAAACTCTCAGCATTTCTTGCTACTCTTATGACGATTGGCTTTTCATTTGCAATGTCGACTTTCAGGTTTGTGTGACTTAAGCCCCCTGAAAGGTAAGTCGTTGATGTAATATTCCAATGTGGATGATAGCTTTTCACTATGGAGGTAATGGCTTCATCTGGAAGATGAATGATCGCTTGATGCCTTTCCCAATTTGTTTTCACTCAATCCCTCCTGTATCTATCATACCAACTCCTATACAAAAAAGCTCTTCCTCATTGGAGAAAGAGCTTTTGATTTAATTCCAGTTAATCGGTAATGGCAAAACTTCTTGAACTTGCTTTTCATATGTGGTGACTTGCTCTTCTGTCATCCAAATCCGGACAGAACCATGATCCGCACTGCTTCGAATTAACCGACCAATTCCCTGACGTAAGCGTAAGAGCATATAAGGAAGATCCACTTCATTCACTGGATTTTCTGAGTGGCTTCGCTTTGCCTGGAATACTGGATCGTTTGGTGGAAATGGTAAGGATGAAATAAGCACCTGCGTAAGCGATTCACCAGGTACATCAAGTCCTTCCCACAGATGATAGGAGCATAGTACGGTAGACTGTTCTCGCTGGAAAGCTTTAACCGTTTCACTGATTTCACGATCGCCTTCATAGATGATTGTAAAATCCCAGCTTTCTTGATCGGCATAGCTGCGGAAACGGTTCATTTCTTCAAGCGATGAAAATAGCAATAACGAATGACCTTTGTTCTGATTGAGTGCACGGCCCATTTCTTCCCATTTTTCTTTTTCAGACTGAGAAACCGTTCCATTCATTTTCATTTGTGTCTCATAATCAAATGGAGAATTCACAGAAAATGAGGCGTACTTTTGAATACCAAGGCTGCTAGCTGTATAAGAGAAATCCCCCGCCTGAGATAACGTTGCAGACGAAAAGACAAAAGGGATTTTTTGTGAAAACACTTCTTTTCTTAAAATGTCTTCTACAAGTCTTGGCATAATCACAAGCGATGTTTGTGTCTCTGTTTCCTCGAGCCAGTGAATCCCTTCTCCATCCTGAAGTAACGTTCTTAATCCATAAGCAAAAAATTCGAGATATTCTTCCATAATCTTGACGTGATAATCTTCCATCACATAAAGCTCAGAATCAAAAACAAGCTGTTCTAATAGGGCATCTACCTTTTCAGCAATGGCTTTTGCGATTTCAATCATTGCTTCTGTGCGTGGAACATCCTTACGAACGGAACCTTCTACGGCTATTGCTGAGTCACTGAGATGAGCAAACCAGTTATCATGAAGCTCAAGAATCTCTTCAACAAGTGTGAGAGATTCTTCTCGAACATCCTGGTCCATGTAACCTGTTAGAATGTTTGAGAGAGTCTCAGAGTGAAAGCGATACGTTAGTCCTTTTTGTGCTGAGAATTCAAGGAGGTGTCCTTCATCAAAAACAACTGTACTTGCTTCAGGAAGCAATGGAAGTTGCCCTTCACGTTTACGCGATTCTTTCGTCCAAATATGTTCCATATAAAAATCATGAGAACAAATGATTAAATCACTAGCATGCCGATAGTATTCACGATTTAATGTTTGGCCACATCGATGGCGCCAATCACAAGTTGAACACTGTTGCAATGGATCCCAGGCGATTTTTTCCCACTTATCATTTGGTACCCATGGGTATTCTTTACGATCGCCATATCGATGGAAGGATTTCATCGAGGCAGCAGGTTCATAGACAAACTCAGGAATTTCATCGTGAACGCTCAAAATGTCCTCATCATCTGTTCGATGGGAAAGGTAATCGAGTTTTTTTACACAAACATACTGTTCTCTTGCTTTAGCGAGGCGAACATCTACGGTTAATCCAAGAGCTTTCTCAAGTTTCTCAATGTCTCCGCCTTCTTTTACGAGTTGCTCAATCAGCGTTTCATCCGCACACGAAATTATGGCAGGTTTCCGTGTATACCTTGCATAGCAAATCGCATATAGCAAATAAACAAACGTTTTTCCTGTTCCTACGCCTGCTTCGGCAAAAACAACGCTCTTGTTCTTAAAGGCTTGTTCAATTTGAAAAGCCATGAAGATCTGTTCATCGCGAAGCTCGTAACCATGTTCAGGTAAAATGTCATAAAATACATCGCCTACATAGTCTCCAAGCTTCTCGTAAAAAGAATCTTCCTTTGTAATTTCGAAAGGTAGTGATTGAGTCATGTACGGTCTCCTCTTCTAGCGTGATCCGTCCTTTTATTTTCTTATCTATTGGTACTGTTCAAATGCTGACAGTTCGTAACGTGTGTTATAAAAACAAAAGAAACCAAACTCTATCATAACAGATTTATTCGTATTAGTGAAAAAACATCTATTTTTGCTGTATGGCTTCACTTAGAAGCTGATAAGAAGTCAACCTTTCCTCACGATTAGGGGTGATTGTCGTAATCATGAGTTCATCTGGTTCATATTCTTTTTCAAGATTCATTAGCTTCTTCTTCACCGTTTTAAATGTTCCGCTAATGAGCTTTGAATTGGATTCATTAGGAAGAGAAACGCATTTCGCTTCTTCAACGGATAAGAGCGTTTGATCCCCTTTTTTCCTTGCTTCATTATTAACCTGTGTCCAATGAGCAAGTTCCTGTGCTCGTGATTCTGTTTCACTACAAATAACCGAAACGGCTAATAGTGTATAAGGTTGATCACCAACAAAATTGGTTCGGTATGTGTTAAAGAGTTCCTTTCCATCATGGTCACTCATAAAATACCCAAAAGCATAGGACAGGTTTTGTTGTGCAGCAAGTAATGCGCTTTTCTTTCCTGTTCCAAGTAACCAGGGCTCTGGCCTGTGGTTCGGAATTGGTTTTGCTTGAACGTTATGAAACAGATGGTCTTTCGGAAAATCATGATGAAGAAAGTGAAGTAACTCTTCTACTTTTTCTGGCATCTTTCGAACTTCTTCAAGAAATCGTGGAGATAGAGCCGTTGTTGCTTCGGCAGACCCACCTGGTGCTCTACCTAGACCCAAATCAATACGATCTGGAAATAGCGTCGCAAGCGTATTGAAAACTTCAACGACTTTATATGGTTGATAGTGCGGAAGGAGAATCGCTCCAGCACCAAGGCGAATTTGCTTAGTGTGTGCACCAATATAGCTTAAGAGCACTTCTGGTGCAGGACAAGCTACATGTTCTAAATCGTGATGTTCTGTGACCCAGTATCGGGTATAGCCAAGACGATCTGCGAGAACAGCTAATTCTTTTGAGGATTGTAGAGCATCCCCTTCCGTTTCTCCATAAAAAATGGGTGATTGGTCAAGTATACTTAGTTTCATTGCGCACCTCTTTTTAATACAATCTCTTCCTATCATATCGAAAGAAGCGTCACATTTATACTTGAAAGCCCTGACAAAGAAAAACGCCTATAGTAGGCGTTTTAGATAAGCAGGTTAAAAAGGTCCTGATCTTTATTAATTTCAATATAAGAAAACCCTTTTCGATTTAAACGCTCAATCAAAGGTTCATAATCTTCTTTATGCTTAAGTTCAATGCCTGCTAAGACTGGCCCTCGATCTCGGTTGTTCTTTTTTGTATATTCGAAACGGGTAATATCGTCAGTTGGTCCTAACACATCTGCCATAAATTCCTTTAAGGCGCCAGCCCGCTGCGGAAAGTGGACAATGAAATAGTGTTTCAAACCTTCATAAATCAAAGAGCGTTCCTGAATTTCCTGCATCCGGTTAATATCGTTATTTCCCCCACTAATGACACAAACAACGTTTTTCCCTTTAATTTGATCTTTATAGAAATCGAGTGAAGCAATCGATAAAGCACCTGCAGGTTCCGCTACAATCGCATTCTGATTGTATAGTTCCAAAATGGTTGTGCAAATTTTCCCTTCTGGAACAAGAACAACATCATCGAGAAGATGCTTGCAAATGTCTAGGGTAAGTTTCCCTACTTGCTTCACGGCAGCCCCATCTACAAATTTGTCAATAAAGTCAAGTGGTACGACGCTGTCGTGTTCAATCGAACGCTTCATTCCCGCAGCGCCTTCAGGTTCAATTCCAACAATTTTCGTATCGGGACTAATGCTTTTAATATACGATCCAACACCAGAGGCAAGTCCACCTCCGCCAATGCCGAGCATCACGTAGTCAACTTCATCAATGTCATTCATAATTTCCAGGCCAACGGTTCCCTGACCTGCAATCGTTCGATAATCATCAAATGGATGAATAAACGTTTTGTCATGCTTGTTACAAAACTCTTTCGCTGTATGGAAGGAATCATCAAACGTATCTCCTGTTAAAATCACTTCAACGTAGGAGCCTCCAAATAATTCAACTTGTGATATCTTTTGTCTTGGCGTGGTAGCGGGCATAAAGATGTGTCCCTGAATGCCAAGCGTCTTACATGAGAAAGCGACACCTTGCGCATGGTTTCCAGCACTAGCGCATACAATCCCATTTTCCTTTTCTTCCATTGTTAAGCTTTGAATAAGGTTATAAGCCCCTCTAATTTTAAAAGATCGGACGTTTTGCAAATCTTCCCTTTTCAAATAAACGTTGCAGTTATAGCGATCGGAGAGTATTTCATTCCGCTGTAGCGGTGTATGAACAACGACTTCTTTTAAAACTTGGTTTGCGATAATGATATCTTCCACCTGGACTTTGCTGATTGTTTTACTCATTCTCGCACTCCTTCAGATTAAATTGAATTGTTTAACTTTTTAAAAATCATTTTAACACAATTTAATGCTGTTGTACGTTATTGTTCTAAAAGAATTGAATTTCTTTTGCATCCAAAAGCATGCTACAATTTTAAGAGATCAGCTATCATAAGAGGAGGATACATAAATGAAAAAGTGGGCTTTTGTGTCAGATTTTGACGGAACGATTTCAAAAAAGGATTTCTACTGGCTTGTGATTGACACTTACTATCCTGAAGGTAAACCATTGTATAAGAAATGGAAAGCAGGTGAAATGCAAGATATTGATTTTCTTAGCCAGGTATTTCAATCGATTGATCAGCATGAAGAGCAAATTATTCAAGACATTCTCTCGCTACCTATTGATGAGCACGTCCCCTCTTTCATTCGAACGGTTCAGGAAAGCGGTGGGGATTTCTATATACTAAGTGCCGGCACCGATTATTACATTCATCACATTCTTGAGCATTATGGCATTAAAGACGTACCGGTATTCTCAAATAAAGGATACTATGAAGATAAAAATGTCCATTTGTCGATTGATGAAAATCATAAACATTATTCAAGACGTTACGGTATTGATAAATCAAAAGTCATTGCAGAATTAAAGGAAACCTATGATGTTGTTTATTTTGCTGGTGACAGTGAACCCGATTCGCATCCTGCGAAAGTTGCCGATCTAACTTTTGCTAAAGATGCCCTTCAAGATTTATTAAAGGAAAATCATGTGCCTTATGTTGCGGTTGATTCGTTTTTACAGATAGAAGAATTTTTACGTGAGAAAGGTACGGTTTAATCATGCATGCATTAACGAATATTCCGATTCCTTCTATTTTGGAGATTCGTTCAGGTATCCGTCATCAGCTAGATTCTATTCTTCATAAACACGGGTTTCATCATGCTCTGTTTTTGTTTGATGCGTTTACTTACGATGCTTATGCCGAGTCCTTTCAGAAATCGAAACATGTGACAATCAACGTTCAAAAAATGGAACCCGGTCAAACGATTCAGGATCTCATAGCTTTTGCTTTTACCCTTGATTCCTATGATGTTGTCGTTGCGATGGGGGGCGGTCAGATTATTGACTACGGAAAGTATATTGCCTTTTCTAGAAAACTCCCCTTTATCAGCATGCCTACTTCCGCTTCCAATGATGGTTTTGCTAGCAGCAATTGTTCTCTTATCGTTAATCAAAAAAAGGCGACCGTTCCTGCACAGGTGCCTTTTGGAATTATTGCGGATCTTGAAGTGATTCAACAGGCTCCTTCTCATTTCTTACTTGCAGGAGTTGGTGACTTAATGAGTAACATTACGGCTCTTTACGATTGGGAATTTGAAGAAAGGCATGGAAAAGGCCACGTCAATGCTTTCGCAGCGATGCTTAGTAAAAAAGCGGTCAATAGTTTCATTCGAACGCCGATGACTGATCTTCAAAATCCAATCTTTATCAAAGAGCTTGTAAGTTCCTTAACCATGGGCGGTGTGGCCACCGTGATTAGTGGAAATAGTGCTCCAATTAGTGGTTCAGAGCACTTAATTTCACACGCTCTAGACAAACAATTGTCGAAACCTTATATGCATGGGATTCAAGTTGGTCTTGCTACGTACATTATGGCAAACGTCCAAAACCATCGTGCATTACGAATGAAAAAAGTGTTTGAGCGAACAGGTTTCTTTCATTATGTAAAAGAAGAAAAGATTCAAAAGTCCTCTCTGGCAGAGGCGATTTTATTTGCACCATCAGTAAAACCAAGTCGCTACACATATTTACATGATCAAACCTTCCAACAAAAGGCTCTCTCTTTCTTAGAAAGTGATCACACGTTACAGGACGTATTAGTATAAAAAAATGCCCTTAACAAGAGGGCATTTTTTAGTGTTTGTTTACATAATAATATTAAATTATACTAAAGCTCTGTTCGAATATCCCAAAGTTCAGGGAAAAAGCGATGATCCAGAACTTTCTTTAAATATCCAACGCCGGATGAGCCTCCAGTCCCCTGTTTAAACCCGATGATCCTTTCAACTGTTTTCATATGACGGAAACGCCATTGTTGGAGCCAATCTTCAATATCAACAAGCTTCTCAGCTAGTTCATATAGGTCCCAATACGTTTCTACATCTCGATATACGGTCAACCATGCCTGCATCACTGAGTTATTCCTTCTGTATGTTTCGGTCACATCGCGATCAAGAACGTCCTTATCAATAGGTAATCCCGCCCTCGATAAAGCTTTAATCGCTACATCATAAATACCGGGTTCTTGATAAGCGTCTTTTAGTTCTTCATGAAGCTCTTTATCTTTCTCATAAATCTTTAAAACGTGAGGTGTTTTATAGCCTAATGCAAACTCGATCATACGGTATTGATAAGACTGAAAACCAGAAGCCTGTCCGAGCGAATCGCGGAACTGCATGTATTCCGACGGGGTTAACGTTGAGAGAACGTCCCAAGCCTGAATGATTTGGGTCTGAGTTTTCGAAACACGCGCAAGCATTTTAAAAGCAGTTGATAATTCATCTTTTTCGATTGCTTCAATTGCACCTCTTAGTTCATGCAAGATTAATTTCATCCATAATTCGCTTACCTGGTGAATAACGATAAAAAGCATTTCATCATGATGGTCGGATAACCTATTCTGCCCTGCAAGTATCTTATCAAGGCTTAAGTATTCTCCGTATGTCATATTGTTTTTAAAATCAGTATGTATGGACGCTTCCGTTGGATCTTGATGATCTTTCTTTCCCAATGACAAAACCTCCCCCTAATTTGTAAGCGGAACCAAAACGCAACCTTCTTCCGTGTTTCTTCATTAATATAGTAGTCTAATAAATCATTAACGCTAATCTGCTTTTAATGAGCTTAATTCCCCTCCTCTCAAAAAAAGTATAACATGTTCCGATTTTGAAGTAATTTTACAAACTAAAGTTAAACAGTGATTCATCCATTTGCTCTTGCTCAATGCCAATGTATCTTAAAGTAATCGATGGTGCAGAATGGCCGAAGATCTTTTGAAGCATTGCTACATCTTTCGTCTGTTTATAGTAAAAGTAACCAAATGTCTTTCGCATTGTATGCGTTCCTATTTCAGAAAGCCCTGCTTCTGAAGCAGCCTGGTTTAGAATTTTATAAGCCTGACCTCGTTGGATAGGTAAATCTGTTTTGTTTGAAGGAAACAAAAAATCTCGTTCTTCCATATCAAACGTATACGATTCGATAAGCTCCTTAAGTGCATAGTTAATTGGAAAGCGTTTTGATTTTCCGGTCTTTTTTTCTTTTATGATGATATGGGTTTGGTTACGAACGTCACCAACACGTAAAGGTAGTAAATCACTAATCCGTAAACCAGTGTTAATTCCCATATTAAACAAAAACCAATCTCTGGAATTTCGCTTTCGCAGGTTTTGTTTTACTAATTTTATCTTCTGAGGATCTCGAATCGGCTGAACCGTGTTCATGTAGGCAACCTTCTTTCTACATTCAATATGTATCATTAATAATAAGATTTTGTTCAATATGTATCATTATACCCTTCTGGCCTCTCCTGTAAAAGAGGAAAACCCCTAAAAATAAGCTTTCATTCATTTTCACAATGATACACAATATATGTTTTGTATCATTGTGTGAGTATAGAAGCAATTAGTTTTGTTTACGTGCATATTGTGTCATTCGTTCTTAATGAACTGAAAAAGTAAAAATGTGGTTTGTACCATTCATGCTATATTTGGGGGATGATAAGAACTTCTGTTTTTTCTCTTGACTTAACGTGTCTGGAGCTATATTTATTTATATACTTTTTTATAAAATTAGTAAATTATTACGGTAATTGAAATTTATAATTTTACTATTATTTTTCCGTTCTCTCTTAGTTATTATAAAAGGAAACCACAAGCATCATTCTGCCTGTGGTTGCTGATTAGCGTACAATTTCTTTTTGGTTAAGATTTTCTGGGTTTAAATCAATCAAGTCATCTGTTACAAAAACCCCATCTTTCTGAATGAGTTGACCATCGAAATACAGTTCTCCCCCACCAAACTCCTTCCGTAGTATCAAAACCATATCCCAATGAATCATTGAGCGGTTTCCATTGTCGGCATTATCATAAGCTTGTCCAGGCGTAAAATGGATACTACCATTTATTTTCTCATCAAATAAGGTATTCCCTACTGGATGATTAATTAGTGGATTCAATCCGATAGCAAATTCCCCAATATAGCGTGCTCCTTCGTCAAGATTTAGGATTTCGTTCAGTTTGTCTGTTTGGTCAGCTTCCGCATGAACAATCTTCCCTTTCTCCAACGTTAATTTTACGTTGTGAAAGGTAATCCCTTGATAAGAACAAGGTGTATTAAATGAAATTATACCATTTACACTCTCCTTGACGGGTGATGTAAACACTTCTCCATCAGGAATGTTTTTCTTTCCGTGGCTAGCGATAGTTGGGATATTTAAAATAGAAAATGAGAGATCCGTACCAGGTGCGATGATCTTTACTTGATCAGTCTTTTCCATTAAATCAAAAAGCGGCTGTTGCTTTTCCGCCATTCGTTTATAATCAAGACTACACACTTCAAACAAATAATCCTGATAAGTAAGGGTCCCCATTTTTGCTTTTTGTGCTGCTGCTGGCGTTGGATAATCAAGAAGTACCCACTTTCTTTCATTCACCATTTTATGATCGATCTCTTTGAAAACTTCTCCATATAGTTTCATGGCATCAGATGCAAGTTCTGACAATGTCGCATCATTTTCTTCAGCTCGAATATGAATAAACGATTGCACATCTTCTAATTGCTTCGCATACCATTCTTTTTGAATCTCTGCTTGCTCTTTTGTTGCAAATTCAGCCAAGTGAACGTCTATTTCATCATCACGTAATTCAACAAATGGCACCCCGTCGGCTGCATAAATCTCCTTAATGATTTCACGTATTAACGGTTTGGCAATTTGATGACCCGTCACCATCACGCGTTCACCAATCTTAACTTCAATGGAGTGATGGACTAGCGTCTTAGCTAACTGACTTAATCGTTCGTCGCGCATTTATCTTCTTCCTTTCAATGTGGCCTAAATTTAAGTTTCATTTCCTTTTTCTAGGAACGTCTAGAGTACGAGCTACACGAACTCAAGACGGAAATAGTCTACACCCAACGATTCTTGAAAGCATTTATTACAAAAGTTTCCTTCTCGGCGTATTCTCTAATAACATCTTTTATTTCATCTGGTTGATAATGAAAGTTTCGATTGTTTGCTAGCTCTCCATACCCAGAACCTCTTAGCAAGTAATCTGATGAAGCTACACGATACCACCGCTCGGGATCGAAAGCTTCATCGTTAATTGTAATCATCTTTATTTGATTTTGATTATGTTGAATTTTTGCACCAGAAACATGAAGCCGTCCGACATACTTCCCTCGAAAACCAGGTCCTTTTCCATCAGCCATACAAACCGAGCTATTTAATGAACTTTCAAGAGCTGCGTAAAGGTCTTTTCCTTGAATTTCAAAATAAGTAGGATTTAGTGGAGATGGACAAATTTCAATTAGTTTTTTATTGGAAACATAGCCGATGAGACCGCCATTTGCAATTCCACTATTTATTAGCCCTAGATCGCAATCAAAACGATCTTTCAAACCATCTGCGATTAAATTGGTCATCGGATTCTCTTCTAGTACGTCATGCCACAATGGTTTGCTAACGGTATAAAGCGGTTTACTTAGGTGAGCGATCGCTTCTTCCCTACTTACTTGTAATATATTTTGAATTTCGACATCTTCAACCGCTTTAGCTGTTGATATGGTAGAAGAAGCTAATAGTTCTACGCCTTCATTTGATACATCAACTTCAATAATTCCAATATGCTCACCATACATACCTGCTGAATTTAGTATCGTATTATTCACTATTTTTGCTTCCTCATAAAGGACGTGGTCATGTGCGGATAAAATCAAATCAATTTCATCGATGGCTTCTGCTAATTCGATATCTGCTTGTGTGCCAACATGGTTTAAAACAATACAAACATCATAGTTTCCATGTTGCTTATTAATTTCTGTTCTGATCGCTTCTACATATTCTAAAATTTGAAAGCCCATTAAATCATTGAACTCTTGTAAATCTGGAGAAGCACCCGTAATTAAAATGCGAAGTTCATTTTTAATCAGAATCGTACTAGGATATACTCCTTTGAACGTTTCACCGTTAGTTTTAAGTAGATTGCAACTAATGAACGGTACCGTGCTCTGAACCGCCATATGCTCTAATGTATCATTTCCATTAAATAGTTCATTATTTCCTATCGTAATGGCATCGTAACCAGTCGATTCCAACATCTTCACTGCCCCGACCCCTCGTGTTCCCTGAAGCTCGATGCTTTTAAAATCTGCAAAGTCCCCACCATCTAACACTAGCGTGTGTTCATCAGCATAATCGCGAATAAGTGATGTTGCTTTAGCGAAGTTGTTAAAGTGACTATGAATATCGTTCGTATGTATGACTGAAAGCTTCATGATTGTCCCCCAGTATGCAAATTTAGTGCCATCCTACTATTTCGAAACTAACATACAAAATCCTGCTATTTTCTAATTATATTAATATAAAGTTTCCATTTTAAAGAAGGAATTGGATAGAAAGCAAAGAAGATTCAACTAACTACATTCATAAAGGAGTCGTTCCAATGGCTAATATCGGCAATGAAATTCAGTTTGGTATTTATAAGCAGATGCTTTCACCTGATCCGGAGCGTTTACCAACAAGATATGAAGATTGGGAAGCACGAGCACGGGAAATTCTTGAGGATGGACCTTATCATTATGTAGCTGGAGGATCTGGGGCGGAAGAAACGAAAAATGCGAACCGCGAAGCATTCAAGAGATGGAATATCGTGCCCCGCGTCTTTCGTCATGTTGAAGACCGAAACTTAAAAGTAGGCTTGTACGGTCAGATGCTCCCTGCTCCATTGTTAGTTGCCCCAATTGGTGTGCAATCCATTATCCATCAAGAAGGCGAACTTGCTTCAGCGAAAGCCGCTGCTTTAATGGAAATCCCCTACATTGCTAGCTCGGCATCAAGTCATTCTATGGAAGAAATTGCTGAAATAATGGGAGACGCACCTAAGTGGTTTCAACTTTACTGGAGTCGTGATCCAGAGATCGCTAAAAGTTTTGTTCAACGAGCGGAACTCGCTGGATACTCAGCAATCGTCGTAACGCTTGACACTCCTATGATGGCATGGCGTGAATTGGATTTACAGAATGTGTACTTGCCTTTTCTGATTGGAGAAGGAATTGGGAACTATTTAACGGATCCTGCTTTTCGCGCTGGACTCCATGTACCTCCTGAAGAAGATGCTATGGGGGCAATTATGCATTGGACTCATGTATTTGGAAATGCCGGACTCACGTGGGAGGATTTAGCAGAGCTAAGAAAGTATACATCTTTGCCTATCATTTTAAAAGGCATCCTTCATCCCGATGATGCCAAACTAGCCTTAAAATATGGAGCCGATGGGATTATCGTCTCAAACCATGGTGGGCGCCAGGTGGATGGTGCAATCTCAGCACTCGATGCTCTACCGGCCATTGTGGAAGCTGTAGAAAATCAAGTTCCTGTTTTAATGGATAGTGGAATTAGAAGAGGTGCTGATGTATTTAAAGCCATTGCACTTGGAGCCAAAGCCGTTCTCGTAGGACGACCATGTATGTACGGACTAGCTGTAGCTGGGCAAGCAGGCGTGAAGCATGTACTTTCTAACCTTCTTGCTGATTTTGATTTAACGATGGCGTTGTCAGGGTGTCGCGATCTAAATGAAGTGAACAAGGAGATGCTCATTCCGAGTAGTCGATAAAAAAGAAATGAGCTCGGTTTACGAGCTCATTTTCCTACTTCCATTGAACAGCTTCATGGTGTCTTTGTACCGTAGCACTTCTTTTTAAATAAATAACGTAAATCACCATTGAAATGATAACGGATATACCTGCTGTTAAATAAATATCAGCATAGCCAAATGTGGATGCGATCAAACCGAAAAACATTGCCCCTAGACCTACACCTAAATCAAAGAATGAGAAAAAGGTAGCATTCGCCATTCCTTTTCTGTGATTAGGTGCTTCATTAACTGCCCATGCTTGAAGAGCAGGCTGCACAGACCCAAACCCGATCCCAAATAATACAGCTGCAAGAATGAGCATAAATTGATTCGCCAATAACGTAAGATCAATCATTGCCGCTAAAATTAAAAAGGCGCCTGGAAGAAAAATAGCTTTATGGCCCCTCCGATCATAGATTCGTCCTGCGAAAGCACGTACAAGCATAAGCGATACAGCAAACACGACAAAGTACCATTCAATTCCATCAATACCTAACTGTTCAGCATACAATGGTAGAAAGGTAGCGATTCCTCCAAAGACCATTGTTATGAAGAAAAGTAATATCGAAGGCATTAATGCTGTCTTCTCAAAGATGTCCCATTTCTTTTTCTCAATAGGTGTTTTGTTCGCAGGTTTATAGCGAATAATCGAAGCGATGATGAATGAAAGCAAACCTGCAGAGGCTGCAATCAAAAACATTGTTTTAAAACCTGAAAGAGCGATTAGGAATAAACCAAGAGCTGGACCAAAAGCCATAGCTAAATTTCCTGCAAGGCCAAAATACCCCATTCCTTCTCCCCTTCGCTTTTGTGGAATTAAATCCGTTGCGATTGTGCCTACCGCCGTTGTCGACATACCCCATCCGAGTCCCTGGACTACCCGCATTAGGAATAACAGAACAAGACTGCCAGTGAACGCATAAGATCCTACCGATATGACAAAAACCAATAATCCAATTAAGAAAATGATTCTTCTTCCAAGTGATTCCAGTACGTGCCCGCTCCATGGTCGAATAAGTAAAGCAGATAAGGTAAAGATACCGACCACAAAACCAATTAGCTGATCACTGCCGCCAAGTTCATTCACAAACAAAGGTAGTGTAGGTAAGGTCATCTGGAATCCAGCAAAAATAAAAAAGTTTGCCATGCAAATAAAAATAAAATCACGCGTCCAGATCTTCTCTTTCTGAAGATCTTGCTGTTTGGCCATAACGATTCCTTCTTTCTATGACTTTTATTCTCTTCAATCTTACAGCATGATCACCCTTTTTAAGAGTTTCCTGCTCAGACAAAAAAGCGAAGATGAGCGTTTAAAAACGAAAGGATTGGAACTCTTGAACAGAAAAAAGCAGTGCCCTTTCACGGGGACACTGTCTTTTAGTATTTACTTGCTATATTTAGATGCAGGTTCATAAAATTCAAGCCATTCACCATCTGGTCCTGCGAAGAAAAGATACTTTGCTCCGTTAGGCAATGTGTTGATACCTTCATCAATAAACGTTACACCAAGATCATGAAGACGGGTGCGTTCTTGTTCAATATTTTTTACTGTAAAGGCGATATGGTGAACTTTACCTTCCGTAGGTAAATCTGAATCATAGCCTTCAATTAACTCCACTAAAATTTCACCATTAAAACCAAGAAAAGCTAGTTTTTTATCGCCATCAGGATGATCAAATTCATCAAGTAGTTCGAGTCCAATCATTCCTTGATAAAACCCTTTCGATGCTTCAATGTTTCGCACTTGTACGCCAACATGTTCAAGCTTTTGAATCGCCATAAGTCACCTGCTTTCATTCAATTCATTCGACTCTATAACTTTAACACAGTAACGCAAATGAAGAAAAGCAAAAGCATTCTCTTTTAAGCGTCTGATGGGAGGATTTGATTTAATATCTCACCAGTAACAAGCGCTGATTCCAACCTCGCTGAAACCGCTGGTGGAAGGACATTTTTCATTCCTTCAAATGGCATGCCAAGATAGAATATTTTTCGATCAATAGCTACAAAGGGAAAGGGAACTTCATACGCCACATGAACCGCCAACGGAATCGCTTGAACGACCGCTTGGGAGAGGATGATTGTTTTACCTGGGGAGGATTTCAACGTTTTTATCCACTCTTTTGTTAGCGATGTGCCGGTTGGAATAGAAATGATGATTTCGTTTGCTTTTTGAATATCATCAAATACGTCTTCAGTGTTTAAAGCATGACTCCATTTTAAATGAGCATGATGATGTGTAATCCACTTTCCTATTTGAGTAGGTCTAATTCTTTCGTTTTTCTGTAACTGGTGCTCCATTAATTGTCTGAGCGTTTTAGATTGAGCCATCCGGTTTTTGAAATAATCCACGTTGCTAACATGTATAAATTTCCCTTTCGTACGGGTCATAGCGACGTTGATTAAACGCTCGCTATTATTTCCTGTAAGTAGCATTCCAGGACGGAATTCTGGATCACTATCTACTGTATCAAACACCATCATATCTCGTTCGCTTCCCTGAAATCGATGAACAGTTGCAGATAGAATATCTGCTTGGTCAGTCTGTGAAAGAAGATCTTCTATCAATAATCCCATGAGTTTCGATTGGGCACGGTAAGGTGTTACATAGCCAATCGAGGTCATTCCTGATTGCAATGATTCGTAAATTGCTTGAAAAGATAAGAAGAGTTGCCATACGTTCATCCGAGATTTTGACGAGTGGCCAGTGAAACAATAAGCACCTGTATGACTTGTATCAATGAGAGCGGAAGCCATTCCTTTGAAAGGAAGTTTTTCAGTAATGGCTTTCCTTAACGTAGCCGTTGTGGGATGATCTTTAACAAGAGAATGATAAATTGTTTTGTTTGTAAAAGCTGAAATAACTGGATGCATACGCCTCTGCTCATTTAATAAAAACAGTTGAGGATGAAGGTTACCCGATTGAACCGTTTCAATAATGCCAGCCCGATGAAAAACATCTTCTTTTAACCATTTTGAAACGAGCGGATGGCGGGATGATGCTATAGGGGGAAGCTGTTTAAAATCACCACATATCACAACCCGTTTTCCAAGCGAGGCAGCAAACGCTGCCTGGGGCACGTAAGCCATACTAGCTTCATCAATAATGACAACATCAACTCTTTTTCGGTAAATCGTTTCATCAATCGCTGCTTTTGTTAAAGTAGTTCCTATTATCGTAGCGTTTTTAACGAATTCCATTTCTTTACGCCGAATCTTTTCGAGAACATTCCCTAATTTAGACTCTAACTTTAGCAGCTGAGTTGAATCACGATTGCTAAAGGAATTTGATAAATCGTCTTTTAAATTCTTCCGTTCCTCCACTATACTCTCTTTCTCTTCAGCAAGATCTGGATGTTGTGCTCTCAGTAACTGATCTGTATATAGCGGCAAAATAGATGGAACGTCACGTTGCAGGCCATAGCGCATGATTTTACCTTCTTCAAACTTCTCCCTTTTCTCAGCAAAAAGAGCTATTTCTCTCATTAAAACATCAACAGCTTGATTACTATGCGATAAAATTAGAACGCTATTTCCTTTAAAAAAGTGGTTTGCGGCGGCTCTTGCCAGGTTATGTGTTTTACCAGTTCCTGGTGGCCCCCATACATAAGTTACTGGATTATATTTTGACCTAAGAATCAACTCGTGAAGATGACTCTTAATTTTTTCTTCAGGGTGTTTAACCGTTTTAGGTGGATTCATTAATTTGCTAACCCGCGCTAACCTTCTTTTACTTTTCTTTATTTCTTCCAGGCGTTCGTGCAGCTCATCAAGCAATTCCCACGGATCATGGTAAAGATCAGCTTCTCTAATTTGATCGCCAAAATCACCCTCAAGGGCGAGAATGACATTTTTCCCTTCTGAAGATAACATTCTTCCATCGCGTTTTATATGTTTCATTTCAATGCGTATTTTTGATCCAGATGGAATCTGAATAAGCGAACGTGCATCAAAATAGTATCGAAAATCATCCCCTGATAATAATCGACCGTTAACAATTTTTATTGGCCTACTTCCAAACTTTTTTAAATGGGCTATTTCCGCACGAAGCGCTAATTGCCATTCTTCTATCATTTCTTTCATTATCTATCGCTTCCTTTTAACCATTCGTTCTTTCACAATTTCTATACTATATCATGCTCACCAATAACTCTCTACTGAACGCTTATGTTTTATGATGAGAATGGACGTGATCGAGAAAGACTTCAAGAACTTTCGTTTGAAAGGGAGAGCGCATTAATATCGAAAACGTTCGCGTGTATCTAAAATTGGGCAATTCAAGAATCTTTAATGTTCCGAGTTTCAATTCTTTTCGAATCGTCCATTTTGAAAGGATACCTATGCCAATTCCAGCTTCGACGGACTCTTTAATGAGTTGCGTACTTCCAAATGCCATTTTTTGAGAAGGGTCAATCGATAGAAGCTCCCACATTTTTTCACTCGCTTCTCTCGTTCCAGAACCTTCTTCACGGACAATCCACATTTCATTTTCAAGTATGCTCCCATGATCGACATTCTTATGTGAAGGGGCTGCTACTATGACCATTTCATCCTGTGTGAAACTATCTACTTTCATGTCTCTTGCTGGATAGTCTCCCTCAATAATACCAACATCTAGCTGATGGGAATAAACAAGATCTCCAATTTCTCTTGAATTTCCAATGGTGACAGCTGGTGTAATTAAAGGATACTTTTTTCGTATTGAAGCAATAACATGTGGCAAAACATATTCACCATAAGTGTAACTTGCACCAATTGTCAGTTTGCCACTTGCTCTGTTCGTCAGGTCATCCAATAAATAGTTCATTTTTGAATATAAATTTAATAACTCTATTGCATGATGATAAACAATTTCACCAGCTTTGTTCATTTCTACCGATCGGTTGTTTCTCTCTAGTAACTTAGTACCAAGGGTCTCTTCTAAGCTTTTAATATATTGACTAACGGCAGGCTGTGTCATGTGTAGTTCTTCAGCTGCTCTGGAGAAATTTCGCTTATCGACGACTGTAACAAACACTTTTAATTGCTGATCCACTTCCTCACCTCTAACTATAAGTTATTACTTATTATAACCATTCAATATAATTATTTCACTTATAATACTTCGTAACGTAAACTATAGAAGGAGAAACGGAGGAAAGAATATGATCAACACGTTAAGACATCAGCAAACACTACCGGAACCCATACGCTGGATTCTTGGCATTGCCTTTACGTTTTTTATTGCGTTATTAGGTTATTTTCTCGCCATGGTCCCAGGGTTTAAGCTTACTGGACAACTAGCCTCAGCAATTTTAATTGCGATTGCATACCGTCAAGTGGCTGGCTATCCGGAGTGGCTCAGAAAAGGCATCACATTTTCATCAAAAAAACTACTTAGGTTTGCGATCATTTTATATGGAATGAAATTAAATGTTAGTATGATTCTTCAAGATGGACTACCTATTCTATTACTAGGTGCAGTTGTTATTGCATTTGCTCTATTATCATCTATTTGGCTTTCTAAAGTAATGAATGCTAATAAGTCTATTACGCTGCTTCTTGGCGCGGGTACAGGGATTTGCGGAGCTGCTGCAATTGCAGCTGTTGCACCGATCGTTGAAGCGAAAGAAGAAGATACAGCAATCGGCGTTGGTATTATAGCTTTGTTTGGAACGATTTTTTCCATTGGGTATACGATTCTTCGCCCATTCCTGCCACTAACATCAAGTGAATATGGAGTATGGTCTGGAATTTCACTCCATGAAGTCGCTCACGTTGCTCTAGCTGCAGCACCAGGGGGAGAAACTGCATTAGCAATGGGCTTACTTGCCAAGCTTGGAAGGGTTTTTCTCCTTGTCCCAGTATGTTTTTTGTTCATGTATCTTATGAAACGCAAAAACAAGGGTACGCAACAAAAAGTAGCATTTCCTTGGTTTTTAGTTGGCTTTGTGATCATGAGTCTAGCAGGAACATTCCTTCTCGGGCCCATTATCCCTTTCTCTGATTCAGCCATGAATGTTGTGACAGAAATTACAACGTGGTGTTTAACCGCTGCTATGGTAGGGCTCGGTTTAAGCGTTAGTTTAAAAGACTTGAAAAATAAAGCCCTGAAGCCAATGGCGATTATCACAATTGTGTCCATCACGCTATCACTTTGCACTTTCTTTATCGTTAAGTGGTTTTACTAGGCTTCTGAATGGTCATCCTCTTTGGATGACCATTTTTTTCGTAAATAATCAACGTATCGAAAAGCGGTTCGTACGATTAAAGCGTGAAGAAGAATGCCAACAATCGTTAAGAGAATGATCACCATTTTTCCAATAAAAGAAGTTGGTTCAACGGAAAAACGTCCAACAAATATAATTGAACCTAATGACCATATCGCAGCATCCTGAAAAGAATCGACAACTGGCTCATAGAAATAAAACGGGAATGTTGAAACAATAACAAAGGCAAAACTTGTGTAAAACCATGTTTGAGGTGACATTCCCATGGCTTTCCCTAGAATGGGGTTACTAAATCGTTTTGCAATTGTTTTAATCCGCCATAATCGATAAAGCCTCGCAAGCTTTGCTCCTTGAAAAATTGAGTCAAGAGGGATCAGTGCAACCAAATCAAAAGGATGACGTTTAATGTAGTCCCATCGGCTTTTTGATAAATATAGAAACACAATATAATCAATAAAGAAGACAATCCATGTACCAATCAAGATCTCCTGTTGTATGGGAGACTTATACCAGATTGTTGATACAGATAAAATCACACATATAAATAAAAGATACTGATAGAGACGTTTAAGCATGACATCCCCCTTTCTATCATCGGTAGTACACCGTTTGTACTTCTTTTTATTTAGGCTGCATGCCTCTTTCTATGTATAGCCGAAATAATCGCAATTCGCTCAAGGCTTTGTCTCTCTTTACCAAATCTAATCCATACCTATTATAACAGTCATCATGTAAACTGACGTAGAATCATATATTTCTCCTATTCTACATTAAAAAAGGCTGCAATTGCAGCCATATTACAATACGTCACCCGCTAAGATAAGCATAATTTCATCTTCAATTTTCTCCATTTCTTCTTCATCAAGAAAGTTATTTATAATAACTGAAAAAACAAGAGGTTTTTGCCTTTTAATATAACCGGACAATGAGGTAACCCCTATTAGTGAACCAGTTTTCGCGAAGATTACGTTTTCAGCAGAAGTTTTTCTTAACCGCTCACGTAGTGTACCCCCTACGAACCGCTCTTGAGCTCCTGCTACTGGGAGCGAATCAAAGAACGATGAAAACCATTTCTTGCTTTGTAATGTATATAAAAGCTTCGAAAGTTCGTTTGGTTGAATAAGGTTCATTTGCGAGATGCCGGATCCGTCTCGTAAACACATGTTATTAGGATTTAATCCTTCACTTCTCAAAAAAGTCTTAACGACTTCTAAACCTGCTTCAAAACTTCCTTTTCCTAAGTGAACCCTCCCCATTTCCTTTAAAAGTACTTCGGCGTGTCCATTATTACTCAGTTTCATGAACGGTATGAGTAATTCTGAAAGCGGCATTGATTTCTTGGATAGAAGCGTCTTTGCATGACTAGGTGTAGACGCAATCTCTTTGTTTCCAGATAGAGCGATATGATGTGTTAGCAGCGAATCGGAAAAAAGGTCCAGAGCATAAGCTCCAGGATTCCAAACGGCGACCCAATTCGTTTCCGGATCACCAAACTGTGAAATAGTACCTGAAATAGTGATCGTGTTTGACCCATGAACCCGTTTAATAACAAGTTCCCCTTCTTTTTCAGAAGATACGGTCGTTGCCAAATTAACAATGTTAACATAATTAGTTTTAGGATGAAGCACGACTTCTGGTGCGCTCCCGATTTCCCCTCCCGAAACAGTCACCATAATAGTACCTGCATCGTAATCGGTATTTGGTGAAACGGTAAGCGCTGAAATTTGCGCTCCATAATATTCGTGCTCATCGCTCCAAATCATATCTTCAGAAAGATGCTGATCATCAAACCACGATTCATCTGCTACTACATTTCCTTCGATCCGTTTTACACCAATTGATTTAAGCTGACTAACAAATTGATCAAAGTCTTCTCTTAGAAGGGTAGGGTCTCCCTTTCCTCTTAAATAAAGATTGCCGATTAAAGTTCCGTCGTGTATTTCGCCATCTGTACAAACCTCAGTCGTAAAACGGTAATCAGAGCCAAGCATTTCGAGAGCAGCAGCTCCAGTAATGAGCTTCATATTTGAAGCAGGAGTTAGTCTTGTATCTCCATTATGATCAAAAAGTAAATCTCCAGTTTTTGCGGAACGTACGCTGACCCCAGCAATTGCTCCTTTGAGTCGATGATCGCTTAATATTCTATGTAAAGATGATGACCATTTTCCTTTTTGATGTAACGTGCCTTTCCCTTGTTTACAGCCCATACTTAAGATAAGAATACTAGATAACATCGTTCCATAACCGATCGTTTTTTTTGATAACATAAGACCTACATCCTTTCCAATTAAAATAGAGCCGAAGCGATTATTCTTTCGCGCGGCTCTAAGCTATAATGCATTTATGAAGAGACTATCATGAAAGGAAATCATTTATTCTCCTTCAACTCCTGTTCTTTTTGGCTATTCCTATTATAGATACCTTGTTCTTTTAATGCTTGCTCCTTACGCTCCATTTCCCATGGATAAGTTAACAACAAGCTTCCACTTAAAGAAACGGTTCGACGTTCTCTCACTTTTCTCCCCTCCTTTCGTTTCTTAGTGATCTATTTCGCTATTCGAATAGTTTTTTCCTTTTTTTCTGACTAATTTAAATCTAATGAACTAGATTGCTGGCATATTGAAAGATGAGGTAGTAAAAAACGTCTAATTAGAGGGTTTCATTTTTTCTCAAAAAAAATCTCCCCTTAGGAAGATTCGTAATGACTGATTGCATTTTTCGCAAGCATTGATATAACAGCGTCATCCATAGGTGGATTGTGTAAACCCGCTCTTACGTCTCGATAATGGCGCTGCATTGGATTGTCTTTAAAAAGCGCTCTAGCTCCAACAATTCTCATTGCCTGATCTACCACATTAGCTGCACTATTTGTCGCAACATGTTTAACAGCAGCTAGTTCAGGTCCCATTTCTGACCTTTTATCAGGTTCAGAAACCCACCTTAAAGCAACAGAATACATCATTTCTCGTGCTCGCATCAATTCTAGTTCCATTTCGCCGATTTTACGCTGCACTTCGGGTACCTCTTTAATGGGACCGGGTAGACTATTCGGAGAATACGTAGATGCAAAAGCAATTGCTTCATTTCGAGCAGCTATTGCAACTCCTAAATAACATGCAGGAATGTGAAGAAGCCACGCTTTTGGTAACTTACTCTTAGGGGATTCAGGACCTTCCACTAAAGCATCCTTCGGTAGGACAACATCGTTAAGTACCAGATCATCACTTCGTGTCCCTCTCATCGAAATCGTATCCCATTTTTCTTCAATTTCGACACCTGAAAGGTTCATATCAATAAGGAAAAAACCTTTTTCACCTGTATCTCCAATTTGAGCGGAAACAAGCGCGTATTGGAGTCCGGGTGCCATTGAAGTAAATGACTTTCGTCCGTTAATAATCCATTGTCCATCTTTTTCTGTTGCCTTCGTTTGTGGCATTCCACCACGGGTCGGACTTCCTGTCGCAGGCTCTGAAGCAGCACGATTAAACAAAGCATTTTCTTTCATAATAAGACGACTAAGTCGCTCATAAACGTCATCTGTCCATGTTTGCTCGTCTCTCATTTCGAGCATAAGTCCAAGGTGCCAACCAATTGAGAGCGCGGTAGCAGCATCTCCTGTTGCAATACGCTCTTGAAGCATAACAAATTCATATAGATCAATCGCTTTTCCACCAAACTTTGTTGGAACAGTTAAAGCAACATATCCGGAGTTCTTTAATTCTTCGAAATTCTCAAAAGGAAAACGACCTTCCTTGTCGATTTCATCCGCCCTCTCAGAAAATGAATCTGCGAGCGTATTCGCCATCTTCAATAATTTCTTCTGCCGATCATTTTTTATATAAGAATGATACAAGTGGTTCATAATAAGATTCCAGCCCTCCCAATTGATGTATACTATCTATCGTACACTACAAGAGGAATTAATCTCCAGTAAATCGATCGGGAAAAGCATATAGGATTATTTTCGAAGCAATGGATAACTAACTGATGTCGGAACCTCGATTATTAAAAGTCGCGTCTTTTCTTTAGATTGAACGATCATTTCAGCACTTTCTGCACCATCAATAACAAAAAAATCTTTCGCTTCATAAACATGCTCATTTAGTTCACCAACACCATCTAAAACAAGAACACTTAGCGAGCGTCCTTTAGTTAAGGATTGTTGAAACATGATTTCGTCCTCAATCAAAACATCCCACATAAGTGCATCTGTTTCGAATGAAACAGGGGAATCATCTCCTAGAATTTCTTTTATTTTCACTCCATCTTTAACGATTGTTTGAAACTCTTCGTGTTCAAACTGTTGGTAAGTTGGTTTGCGTCGCAGCGCTTCTCTTAAATGAGGCTCAAACCAAATTTGAAAGCCTTGCATATCTGGACCAACGAAACCTTCCTCATGAGAAACACCCGATCCTGTCTGCATCACTTGAAGGCCACCGGCTCCCACAACACTTCTAGTTCCTAGTGAGTCACCGTGCTCTGCTTTTCCACTGATCACATACGTAATGATTTCAAATCCTTGATGTGGATGGAGAGGGATATACCCTTCGTGCTCTGCTTTAGCCCATGCCCAATAAAACAAAGGACCAACTCGTTTTACCTCTGAACCTTCTCCTGGAAAGCCAATTGGCTTTTGTTCTGTGATTTTACCACCATCAAATTCTCCTACGCCCTGCTGATTTACACGAAAACGTTCTATACGCAATTGACTCATCTCTCCTTTTAATTATCTCGAATTCGAGATAATTTCATCTCCTTTCCGTAACATTGTCAAATTTAATGAAAATGCTACCTCATCCATTTATACAAGATATCCTTATAGTAAAATTCAGGGGAAATCACAAGCGTCATTTCTTTTGCATCTCGATCGACAGGATAAATGAGCACAAGCCGAAATGAACCTTGGTTTTTCATCATGAATTTGTTCCAACCGTCTTGTTCAATGATGACAAAGTCGGCAGGTTCTACTTGCGAACCATTTACTTTTAGCTTTGAATAATAAGGCTTGAAATCGAGGCCAGCTTCTTGATCATTTTTCGCATAAAGTTCAAACCCAATGTACTCTTGTGTTTTATCTAATTCTTTTAAGATGGCTTCTTCAGGCAATTCATCCAACACATTAACTTCTAATCGAAAAAGCTCCTCCCCATCCATATCTTCTTCGACATATGGTTCACCAAGTTCATAGTACTCACGATCTGCCTGAGTCTTCGCGATAGGTGCTACAGAATTCACCGCTTCTGTACTCGATTCTCGAATCATGGTATACCACACACCTGAGAAAAAAGTAACGATCAATACTGATAGTACAAATCCATACAGCCATTTCCTCATTTTCTTCTCTCCCTTCACAATACAGACGTAACAAAAAAGGAATGGTTGCATACAAAAAGCCGGCACATGGCCGGCTTCGTCTTAAAAATCGAAGTTGTCAGGATCAGGACCCATTCGTTCATTCTGATTTAACTCATCAAGCGCGCGGATGTTATCTTGTGTTAATTCAAAATCAAAAACATCAAAGTTTTGTTTAATACGCTCGGGATTTGACGACTTAGGAATTGTTACTACTTCATGTTCAAGATCCCATCGAATGATCACTTGAGCAGTAGATTTACCGTGCTGCTCTGCAATTTCTTTCACAACTTTATGATCTAATAGTTTTCCCTGAGCAAGTGGTGACCATGCTTCTAGTTGAATAGAATGCTGTTTACAATACTCACGAAGCTCTTTTTGATTTAGAAGTGGATGGAATTCTACCTGGTTTACCATCGGTTTAATTTCTGCATCTTTCATTAAATCTTCAAGATGATTGGGATGGAAATTGCTGACACCAATGGCACGAATTCGACCATCTTTGTAGAGCTTCTCCATCGCTTTCCATGTCTCTTTATATTTGCCCTCTACAGGCCAATGAATTAAATAAAGGTCTAACGTATCAATTCCAAGCTTTGAAACCGTGTCTTCAAATGCTTGAAGGGTGGAATCATAGCCCTGATCATCATTCCATACTTTTGATGTAATAAAAAGTTCTTCACGTGGTGTACTGCTTTCTTTAATAGCAGCACCAACACCTTCTTCATTTTTGTATGCAGCAGCAGTATCGATCGCTTTATATCCTGCATCAATTGCGGCATTGACTGCTGTTTTTACTTCATCGTTATTCTCCATTTTCCAAACACCAAGACCAAGCGTTGGCATTTCTACGTCATTATGCAATGTTGTAGTTGTCCATTGTTTAACCATTTGAAATCTCCTCCATTATTCTTATACTCACAAGAGGACATTTCCCATTCTTATCACAATCTAATCATTTTTTACAGTTCCTATAGCATTTAACTCCAGTAAAGTAAGAAAAGAACTGTAGAGCACTGAGCTACTTCATAGCATTTTTACTTTAGAGGATGTATTTTCCGTTTTGATATTTCTAGCTGTTTGGCTTTTTCCTACTTCTTTTTCATCTTTTAATGTACCGAAGAGAACGTCAACAAATGGGTTTGTTACACCAAACCAATAATTTTCGTTTTTGTAGTGGTGCAGTAAATGCGTTTTTTTTAACCAATTTCCATATTTCGTTTTTGCTTTTCCAGGTTGATGTGCTTTAAAATGTCTCCATTCATATAGAAGCAGCATTACCATTAAACCCACTGCCACAGATATTGCGTTAGGTAAGCTATTCGTAATGAGATACATAATAAATGTAATTACTGCAAATTGTGGCGTGCTATACCAGATAGGCATAAATAATAGCTTTAGCTGATTTGGGTACTGATGATGATCATAATGTAATCGCTGAAGAACTTTTAAGAAGAACTTGTTTTTTGGAGCTTTTCTGTGAAAGAAAAAGCGATGAGTTGAATATTCACTTATACTAAAAATAAGTAGACCAAAAAGGGCAAATACGAGATATTCCGCTCTCAATCCTTCAATGAATAAATAAATAATGCCGCTCAATAGAAATAATGACATTATCATAATGTCCGGAAAAAATATAAACTTACTTACGTTAACTTTCTTCAACAGCTAATCCCCTTTGGTTTTGATTGATTAATCACAATAACGTTTTCTTGTTGTTAACTTTTTATCTCCTTTCTATTTATTGAGTGATCCATTTAAAAAATCAATATCACCTTTTAAGAAAGAGTAAGGACCTTCCTCTATTACCATTTCTTTCTTAAACAGTGTAATGAATTCGAGTGCAAAAATCAATAAAAAAACCATCCAAAAGGATGGCTAGAATTTAGTCGGTTTCTGTTTTAATCTTGATTTTTTATTAGAGTGTGCAATTGGAGAAGTTTGTACTTTTTCTCTTTCTGCTTTAGCATCCTGTTCGAATGCTTGCATGCCTTTTCCAAACAAAAGACTCATGATCTATCCCTCCTTATGTGTAACGTTAGTCCACCATTTCCGATTTTATTTCTTCTAAAACTTCATTCTTCAAATTTCTTCAAAAAAATTTTTTATTGGTGTGAAAGTACGTTTGCCGTTTCTCTACAATGAGATTGAACAGCAGTTAATCCATCTAATGATTGCTGTATTCGATCTCTATTTTGATCCTTCTCTACTGTTGATAACGCTTGTTGTAAACAACGACTCGCTTCTTCTAGAGCTTGACAACTCTCTTGAACATATCCTCTAGCGTTTTTCTCCATATTTATCACCCCTTTGTCATTAGTTTCTGATTAATTCCGAATTTCATACAAAAAAACCCAGCCCATCACTGCCAGGCTGGTTTTAGTTCTAACGATTGTCAACTTGATTTTTAAGTTCTTCTAATTCTTGAAGCAATTTCATTACCATCTCATCACTCCGTTTTAACTCTTGATTTAAGAGTGTGATGGTATCTTCCTCCCACGTAAAAGGGTCACCATTCTCGGGCGTAATTGGAAGGTTTTCATAACGGTCTCCCGTTTCAATTCCGGGTTCAAATGCTATCATTACTTCACAACCTGGGTCACCGAGTGCAATTCTTTTCCGGAGATTTACTTCACCATACTTAAAATGCCTTGCTGCGATTCCCCCAAACACACTTGATGTCATGGTACAAAGATGTGGTGCGTTCATTACTTGATCTCCAAATGGACAGCGATTTGCTTTCACAATCACATAGGTAGGAGTAACTTCTGATATATAGAACTCTCCTCCAATAGAATTCTTTATATCAACGATCACCCTAGCATAGTCATCAGGCGTCCATTCAAGAAGACGATAGTGAGACTCTAGCCACTCTCCCGTTCTAATTCCAAGCTGTTTGATGTATTCTTCTGCAGCAGCTCCAATTGCTCTATGATGAATGCTCGCGTACTGAGTAAGCAACTTTGCAAGAAAATTGTTGGATGTTAGTGATTGGGATTGATTCATGGGACCATCACACTCATCACCGTTCCTTTCTATTTTCTTTTATCATAAAATGTTTAGCTTTAAATAGAAAGTTTAACTACTCTTTTACTTCAAATTGTTGAAAGATATTTCCTTCAAGGATCGGGTAAAACTCTTTTCCTAAAAGCTCATTAATAATAATTTTATTTCGATTAACAGCAAGCCCTAAATTTGTGGATCCTACTCCATGCGTATGTTGCATGCCGCTGTGTACAAAGATATTCGCATTCGCTTCTTTCTTTAATCGAAGACGGTAATCCTTTGTTACATGGTAGCGTCCCTTTTCATCCCACTCAATTAAATGCTGAAGGTCTTCAAGGCAGTGAGGAATTAATGGACGATAGCCAGTGCCCGCCACCACAACTTCACTTTCAATAAGAAACTTTTTATCCTTTTGCCATTGAAGACATTCTAATTCATAACCAGTACCGTCTTCTTTTTCTTTAATCCCGTTTACTTCTATTAATGGCATTAATGTGACATCCATCTTTTCGCCACCTACAGATTGTTCATATAACAGGTTATATATGTCAGTAATAGTATGAGGACTAATTCCTTTGTAGAGAAGTTGTTGACCACTAAAAATGTCATCTTTTTGAGCCTGAGGTAGGTCATAGAAATAATCGACATACTCGGGTGAAAAATGCTCAAGGCTTAATCTAGTTTCCTCCATTGGGAAAAAACCTTGTGAGCGTGTTATCCAATTGAGTGAATACCCATGCTCTTTTCGGTCTTTCAAAAGTTCCCTGAAAATTTCTGCAGAACTCTGACCTGACCCAATAACAGTGATACTTTTTGCCTTAGAACAGCGGTCAGTATGCTGAAGGAATGTTGATGAATGAAATACATCTTCTTCTTTCATCCCCTGAAGCGATGAAGGTAAAGAAGGAACGGTCCCAACACCAAGTATCATATTTTTAGCAGAGTACGTATTCACATCTCCTGTTTCGAGGTTTTCAACAACCACTTCATAATGTTCAACAGGATCACCTACAGGTACAATGCTCGTTACTTTTGTACCGAATCGGCAGCTTTCTAACTGACCTGCTGCCCATTGGCAATAGTGGTTATATTCATTTCGAGGCATTTCAAGTCGTTGCAAGAAATAGAAGTTATATAAGCGGTTTTGATGTTTCAAATAATTTAAATAACTATATGGATTTGTTGGGTCCGCCATCGTGACCAAATCCGCCATGAACGGTACCTGTAATCTGGTTCCTTCAATTAACATACCTGGATGCCAATCAAATTCAAGTTTTTGATCGAAAAACAAAGCATTCACTTCATTTATTGGATCCAATAATGCAGCTAATCCTAAATTAAATGGTCCAATTCCTACACCGATTAAGTCATAAATCTTCTCTCTCATCCAAACCTATCCTTTCTAATCTTCATCGTCTCTCTTTCTTTAGTATATCAGAAATTAACTTTTCAGGTTTTTCAGTCAAAAAAAAAGACAGCCAAAGCTGCCTTTTAAGAATGCTGTGACCGTCTATATTGATATTGCTTCCATTGAAAACGAACAAAACAACCGATACAGAAGCCTAGAATAGCGATAAACGAAGCTAAAGCTACTAGGACTGCAGCCGTGATTGCTAACCATTCAATAGAAAACATGTGAGCTATAAAAGAAATGGTAAGAAGCGATACAGCTATTTTCTGATTGAAATTTTGTTGATCGGCATCCTCAGGAATATATTGATTAAGTGGTTTCTTTAAGAATTTTTTTCCCAGTTTCAGCACTGGATTAAAATAAAGTAACAAACCCATCAATCCAGCAATGAGTGGGATCAGGAGGAAAAGCCAATGTGAAAAGAATACAAAACCTGTAGCAAATATAAAAATAAACGATTGATTTAATCGAACTAGTGGCCTGGGGATAGATGAAGGCATTACAAAACCAACCTTTCTTATAGGAATATAACTATATCCTAGCATACCCTTTTCTAAATAGCTTGTATAGTTTTTTGCATATAAAAACCCACAAAAATGTGGGTTTAAAGATCTGAGTCAAGGGGTGCAAGATGCTCCATCTCTACGTTTTCAAGAAATGGGTCCACTAAAGACGTAAATTTTTCAAATCGATCGGATGACATGAAGCCTTCCGTATGTGATGTAAGTGTTTCCCATTCAATGAAAATGACGTATTTACGTTCTGTTTCAATTGATTTCAACAAGCGATAATTCATGTATCCATCGGTTTCTGCAATGTAACGTACAGCTTCTTTAAATGTCGCTTCAAATTTTGATTCAAGACCTTCATGAATGGTGAAATAAGCTTTTTCAATAACCAAGTTTCTCCCTCGCTTAATAAGGTTTTGATTGATAAAAATAGTTCGGTGTTACAATTTTGTTTTTGTAAGGTTTATGGAAGATATGAGTCGTAGCTGGCGACACAGGCGGAATTAGCCAAGTCCAATTTCCAGTAACTTCTCGCTCGGCCTTCTCTTCATTTTGCTCAAATTTTTGAAATTGTTTTGCAGCTGTATGATGATCGACAATACTTACCCCTTTATTTTGATAGGAATAAAGGACAGCCCTATTTAGTTCAACTAATGCGCGATCTTTCCAAAGCGTTGCATTTGAACTTGTATCAAGGTCTAAGAGTTTAGCTACATCCGGCAAAAGATTGTACCGGTCAGTATCAGCTAAATTTCTTGCCCCTATTTCTGTGCCCATATACCAGCCATTAAATGGCGCGGCATCATAACTAATACCGCCAATTTCTAATCGCATATCTGAAATGATGGGGACGCCATACCATTGTGCATGCAATGGTGTGAAATCGTAGTCCGGGTGTTGAATCACGACTTGAAGTACGTCTTCATTCGGAATTTCAACGAAACTTGGTAAAGCTCCATCTATTGAGAAAACTAGCGGAAGTATATCATATTGTGTTCCCTTTCCTTCCCATCCAAGTTTCATGACTTCCTTAGTAAAAGCGACCGAATCAGGGTCACCAATCGTACCTTTATCAGTATTATAACCTGCATAACGAATTAGCTGATGGTTCCATACACGAACTTTACCAGGCTGAAAAATAGTAATCGTTGGCTTAATTTTTCCGCCGTTTGTCGCGATGCGAATGTGGTGCAGAAGGGCATCCGCTACTTCTTTAGGTTTTGAAGCATACCGCGCATCTAACACAGTCATCGTATTCCAGAACAGGCGACCAATACACTTATTGCTGTTTCTCCAGGCCATTTTAGCTCCTTGAGCAAGTTCGTCATATGTATGAGTATAGGCACCTGTTGCTTTAACTTCATGCATAATTTCCTTTTTACGATCTTCTATGCGTGACGGATCGATCGTTAGTTCAGCATAAGCTTGATGAATAAAATCAAATGCTTTTTCAATTAATTGCTCATTATCCATTGTCTCAACCTCCAATAGCCTGAGACGGTTTTAAAACCTAATCTTAAGCTCCTGATGAATAAATTAATCTCTATTGATACATGTGTCATTATAGCACAATCTCCAAGTAGAGAAAGATATGTCCATTTCATCGATAGAGGTAAAAAGATTTGGTATGTAATAGTTTACAGATATAAAAAAATCATGTAGGATATACGAATCAATTCATACTAAATACATCGGAATGAGGTGCATTATACATGGCAATGGAACAACCAGTTCACTCTTCAAAAACAAATTTACAGTTACCTTTCTTAAAAGCTCCTCAAAAGCCCGTTTTAACAGGGGGCTTTTTAGTCATTGGTCTACTCGCATTACTATTATTGGTCGATCAAGGAATTCAGCAACTTGTCTTATTTGGTTTAGGATTACTACTTGGTTATTGTTTATTACATGCAAGATTTGGTTTCACTTCTGCTTTCAGACAATTATTAAGTGTAGGAAATGGAACAGCCATTCAGTCGCATATGTTGATGCTTGCGGTAGCTAGCACGCTGTTTGCGCCGATTCTCTCTAACAGCTTTGGATTATTTGGAACGACTCCAACAGGATATGTATTTCCTGTTGGAACAAGCGTAGTGGTTGGTTCATTCTTATTTGGAATTGGGATGCAGCTAGGCGGTGGATGCGCTTCAGGTACGCTCTATACAGTAGGGTGGGGAAAAACTGAAATGCTACTTACTCTTTTTGGTTTTATCGTCGGATCTGTTATCGGTGCATGGCACTTTGATTTCTGGGTAAATCAAATGCCCTCTTTTAAAGCGATTTCCTTAGCTGAAGATACTGGATTGGGATATTTTGGTGCCTGGATTGTGCAACTTGCATTGTTTGGGATTATTTTTTTCGCTGTAAAATTCATCGCTAAAAAACGAAAGCCACCAAAAATGAAGCCTCTTCCTACAACATCAGGATGGAAGCGGATTTTTCGTGGCTCATGGCCGATTTGGATTGCAGCAATCGCATTAGCTGTTTTAAATGCCCTCACATTGATATCGCGCGGAAATCCATGGGGAATTACGTCCGCTTTTGCTTTATGGGGATCAAAAATCGCGTTATTTCTTGGAATTGATGTAACACAATGGGGATATTGGTCAGGGACAAAAGGGGAAGCACTCCAGCAATCGATTCTTACTGATTCAACAAGCGTCATGAACTTTGGTGTTATTCTTGGTGCATTTGTGGCAGCAGGCGCTGGCGGCGCCTTTATCATGAGAAGAGTGCCATTTAAGTTAGCAGCCGCATCGATCATTGGAGGACTGCTTATGGGATATGGTGCCAGACTAGCTTTCGGATGTAATATAGGTGCCTATTTTGGCGGAATAGCTTCCTTTAGTCTCCACGGCTGGGTTTGGATGGTCGTCGCTCTCGCAGGATCCTATCTTGCTCTGTACTTAAGACCGATTTTTGGATTAAAGAACCCTAACAAAAATGATCAATTTTGTTAGGAGATGTAAGGGACATTGGGGATAATCCAGTGTTCCTTTTTTTCGTTAATAAAATAAAAAACCAGATCAATTTTGATCTGGCTTTATACACTCATTCTACTTCTTCAAAATACTCTTTATAAAACCCACCGATTTTACCACTATTGTCTAAAACGAATAAAAATTCTTCTGTTTCATTTTTCACTTCATAAGTTTTTCCTTCAGTTAAAACGCGGTTCACCATATACTTCTTTGCATCAGTATGTATGCACTTCACCTTTTTAATCGTCGATGTCTCTTTCCATGTTTGATGAATCAAATCTTTCACCCCTTTCAACTTTCTTTCTATTCTACATGACAGGAACGATAAGATAAAGGATCTACCTTCTCCTTTCAAAAATGTAGAAGTAGAAAAAGAACCTGAATCAGTAGATTCAGGTTCTTTCGTTTTATCCTTCTAGAAGAAGCTGTTCTGGGTCTTCAAGAAGTTCTTTAATTTTAGCAAGGAAGCTAACTGCTTCTCCACCGTCTACAATACGGTGATCATAGGATAGGGCAATGTACATCATCGGACGGTTTTCCATTCGTTCCTGATCAATTGCCATAGGGCGCCACTGGATCTTGTGCATACCTAGTATACCAACTTGAGGTGCATTTAGAATCGGTGTTGAAAGCATCGATCCAAAGATTCCTCCGTTTGTAATCGTAAATGATCCACCTTGTAGTTCATCAAGTTTGAGTTTATTGTCTCGTGCTTTCTTTGCAAGATTACCAATTTCTTGTTCTATTCCTGCAAAAGATAGCTTGTCTGCATCACGAACGACTGGTACTACTAAACCTTCTTCTGCTCCAACCGCGATACCGATATCATAAAATTTCTTCAATACAATATCAGTATCCTGAATTTCAGCGTTTAGACGTGGATATTTCTTAAGTGCGCCAACAACAGCTTTCGTAAAGAAGGACATAAAGCCAAGCTTCACATCATTATCTTCAAGGAATTTATCTTTGCGACGTTTCCGAAGTTCCATAATTGCCGTCATGTCTACTTCGTTAAAAGTTGTTAGCATTGCTGCAGTATGCTGAACTTCAACAAGACGTTTCGCAATAGTTTGACGACGACGAGACATCTTAACTCTCTCAACTGGTTTGCCGTCATTCGCTTCAGGAGATGGCTTTTGTTGCTTAGGTGCCTCTTGTTTCTTTTCCTTAGGAGCTTCTTTTTGGTTCGCTTTGTCTGCATGAGCCTTCACATCGTCTGGACGAACGCGACCTAATGGATCACGCGTTTCAACATTATTCAGATCAACGCCTAGTTCACGTGCAAGCTTTCTTGCAGAAGGGGAAGCTACTGTACGTTCATTCTCAGATTTTTCGTCTTCTGAAGATTCTGTTGCATGCGCCTTAGATTCTTCGTTTGACTTTGCTTCTTCAGGTGCTTCTTTCTCTTCTTTCTTTGCTTCTTCTTTTCCAGAAGAGTCTTGATCTGACGACTTAGAAGAACTACCTTCTCCGTTGCCAAGGTAAGCAATAATCTCTCCAACTTCAACATTATCGCCAGGCTCTTTCAAAAGCTCTTCAATGACGCCATCGTTTTCTGCACTCACTTCAATGTTAACTTTATCTGTTTCAAGCTCAACAAGGTTGTCACCTTTTTCAACTTTGTCGCCTACTTTGATTAACCATTGAGAAATGGTACCTTCTGTAATGGATTCTGCTAGTTCTGGTACTTTAACTTCAATCACGACGATTACCTCCTTGATGGGAAACAGTTTTAGATGGTTCTAGTACTTCCTGAATGATTCGTTCTTGATCTTTTTTATGCACATTAGGTTCCCCGCCAGCAGGACTTGAACGATCAGGACGTCCTACATAGCTTACAGAAACGCCTTCTGGTGCCGTCTCCCTTAAACGAGGAGAAATGTAATTCCAAGATCCCATATTTTTTGGTTCTTCTTGCAGCCAGATAATTTCTTTGACGTTTGAATAGCGGTCAAATATGTTTTTCACTTCTTCTTCAGGGAATGGATATAGCTGTTCTACTCTAAGAACGTGGAGCCAATCGTACTTCTCATCAGAAGACTCTATTTCAGTTGCAAGGTCTACAGCTACTTTACCAGTACATAAAACAATACGCTCTACTTTATCTTTCTTTTCACCAAGTCCTGCTTGCTCAACAACGCTCAAGAATTGGCCTTGACTAAATTCAAAGCCAGGAGATGATGTGCGCTGATTACGAAGAAGGCTCTTTGGCGTCATAATAACAAGTGGACGCACTTCCTGTTTCTCTAGAATAGCCGCTTGTCTTCTTAAAATGTGGAAGTACTGAGCAGCACTCGTTAAATTAGCAACTGTCCAGTTATTTTCAGCAGCTAATGTCAAGAAGCGTTCAACTCGGCCACTGGAATGTTCTGGACCTTGACCTTCGTAACCATGCGGTAGTAAAAGAACCATTCCTGATTTTTGTCCCCATTTCGCTCGACCGGCCGAAACGAATTGATCAAAAATGACTTGAGCAGCATTCGCAAAGTCGCCATACTGCGCTTCCCAAATAACGAGCGTTTCTGGTGCAAACACGTTATATCCGTATTCAAACCCGACCACTGATGCTTCAGAAAGTGGACTATTGTGAATCGCAAAGGACGATTCAGCTTCTGGTAATTCATGTAGTGGACAAAAAGTTTCGCCTGTTTCTTTATCGTGAAGAACGAGATGACGCTGAGCAAATGTTCCGCGCTGAGAGTCCTGCCCTGTAATACGAATTGGCGTTCCGTCGCTAAGAATTGAAGCAAATGCCAACGTTTCACCTAGCGCCCAATCTACTTTACCGCCTTCTTCTAACATATCAATTCGGCGTTTTAGAATGCGCTCAAGCTTAGGATAAACATTAAATCCATCTGGACGGCTTAACAGTTTGTTGTTAATATCTTTTAGCGTTTCTAGTGAAACAGCTGTATCGATAGAAGGGAGTCCCTTCACAATTTCTTTTGGTGGTTGTAGCTCTTGTACTTCGCCATCGCCGTCTCCACCTTTAGCGATCTTGTCGTATTCAGTCTGAAGCTCAGAAAGAACTTCTTCATCTAACTTTTCGCCCTGACCGTCTTCAATCACGCTTTGCTCAGTTAAATACTTTGCATAGCTCGCTCGAACAGTAGGATGATTCTTAATTTTTTCATATAAATGTGGCTGAGTAACGGCTGGATCATCCATTTCATTATGACCGAAACGACGATAGCCAATTAAATCAATAAGGAAATCTTTATTAAACTTCATTCGATATTCATACGCAAGATGCATCGCTGCAAGACAAGCTTCCGGATCATCGGCGTTCACGTGAACAATCGGAATTTCGTATCCTTTTGCTAGATCGCTAGCATACTTTGTAGATCTTGAATCCGTGCTTTCCGTTGTAAAACCTAGCTGATTATTGGCGATGATATGAATTGTACCACCGGTATGATATCCCTTTAGCTGACTTAAGTTTAGCGTTTCTGCTACCACACCTTCGCCTGGAAAAGCAGCGTCACCATGGATTAATATCGCAAAAGATTTAGTGAAATCTTGCTTCGGTTCACCTTTTTCATTACGCGTTTCTTGTGCAGCGCGAGCATAACCTTCTACAACAGGATCCACAAACTCAAGGTGACTTGGATTATTGGCTAGTGTAATGGTTGCACTGGCTGTTTCCGAATCCTCGATTTGTCTGTCAGCACCCATGTGATATTTGACATCGCCTGTCCAACCATAGTTAATCCCCATTGAACCTTCAGAAGGAACAAGTTCCTTGTTTGGTGCATGGTGGAATTCCGCAAAAATCTTTTCGTAAGGCTTATTTAAAACATGTGTAAGAACATTTAAGCGACCACGGTGAGCCATTCCAATCATAACGTTCTTAGCACCATCACTTGCACCGCATTTAATTACATCATCTAGCATTGGCACCATAGCATCAACGCCCTCAATCGAGAATCGCTTTTGGCCAACAAATGTTTTATGAAGGAATTTTTCAAAACCTTCTACTTCTGTTAGTCTTCTTAGCAGTGCGATACGATCGTCATTCGTAAGCGTACGGCTTACAGAATCGTTCTCAACCATCTCATCTAACCATTTACGTTCATCTTCCGCATGAACATGAGTAAACTCATAAGACATGGACTTTGTATAAAGATCTTGAAGTTTTTGAATTGCTTGTAATCCATTAGTGACATCTCTTGGTGCATTCTCCCAAATAACTTGAGCAGGAATCGCTTTCAAGTCTTCATCGGAAAGCCCGTAATTTTGAGGTGTCATGAAATCTTGATCAGATTTTTCATTTGTTAGCGGATTAATTGCTGCTGCCAAATGCCCATATGTACGAATGTTGTCGGCTAATTTAACAGCAGAAATAACCTTTTTGAGGTTGGCGGGCTGACTAGTAGATTCAATGACTTCCTGTGATGAAGGTGGAGGTCCCCACTGATCAAATTTTTGGCGCATCTCAGGATCAACTGACTCAGGATCCTCTTGATATTTCTCGTATAATTCAATGGCATAGCCAAGGTTTGGTCCATAAAATTCTTGCCATGGATGTTCCACTCTGGACTGTTTGGTATTCAAAGCATGCTACCTCCCTGCTGGGTTTAATCTCAAATCGTGCATTGAACGGTTTCTAACTTCGTTAAAGTTTGGTTTCTTACTAGTTCTTTACACTCTTTTCACTTTTTGAAACATTCTTTTAAAAAAACGCTTTCATTGATATTTTAGCATAGTATTAGATTGCTCACAAAACTTTCAAGCAAATTTCCGAAAAAATTTTCAACAACATTGAATTTTCACTGAAAAATATTTCGAATATTAACACAGTGCAATACTAAATTACCACAAAGTGTTAACATAGTGAATAGGCAATAGCGATTTTCTAACAGAGAATATTAAAACTAATTTCTCCATGTAAAAAAGACGACCAAATTCGATCGTCTTTGTTTGATGCACGCTTCCTTTTTCAATCAAGGAGTTAAGATTAATTTCCCTTTCGTTTGGCGTCCTTGAAGCATACGATGAACATCAGCTGCCTTTTCTAACTCAAAAACCCCACCAATCGTCAATTTAAGTTCTCCACTCTGCATATAGTTTAGGAGTTCTTCTAGACTCTTCTGATAAAGTGATGGCTTACGCATCATCTGTGGTAGGAAAAAGCCAACAACTGACTGATTTTTCTCCATTAAGGAAGATGGATAAAAGCGGCTTTGTTCTCCACTTGCTACCCCATATATGACGAGTCGTCCGAAAGGTCCAAGGCAATTCAACGATTTTCTGAAAACGTCTCCTCCTGCCATTTCAAGAATAACATCTACTCCCTTACCTTCCGTAGCTTCTAAAACTTCTTGTTCCCAGCCTTCTTTCGTATAATCGATCGTAATATCTGCTCCCATATCAGCTGCAAGCTTTCTTTTCTCTTCACTGCTTGCTGTACCAATGATTGTTTTAGCTCCCCATAGTCTGGCGAGCTGTACGGCAATTGTACCAACGCCGCCTGCTGCAGCATGAATCAAAACCGTTTCTCCATTTTCAAAACGTCCCATTGTCTTAAGTGTGTGATAAGCACTTAATCCTTGTAGAGGTAGAGCTACTGCATACTGAGGATCAACGCCATCTGGAATCGCAATCAGTCCTCTTTCATCAGCTAACGTATATTCTGCATAACCTGTTGCATTTTTTGTACCTAATAACGTGACCACCGAAGAACCTGGTTTTACTGAAGTCACTTTTTCCCCAACTGCTTTTACAACACCAGCCACTTCAGAACCTGGCACATACGGCAGAGGTGTTTCCACAACATATTGCCCTTCTCTTCTTGCGGTATCTGCGTAATTAACCCCGATGGCCTGAATCTCAATAAGTACTTCGTGTCCTTTTGGCTCCGGTACATCTAAGTCGATTAGTTTCAACACTTCCGGACCACCAAACTCTGTTAATTGAATCGCTTTCATTTTCTTCCCCCTTTATTAACTAACCAGTCGGTATGTAACACCTTTACTATAAACCAATTATTTTAATTATTCAATCTTTTTATAACGAGTCCATAGGAAAAAGTGCGCTTGAAGCGCACCTTTATAAATCGGATATTCCTTCTACAATGGTATCAACAAGTAAATCGATGTCTTTTTCTTCGATCATTAATGGAGGAGCCATCGTAAGCACATTATTATAACCTGCTACGGTGTCACCATTTTTCCCGATAATTACTCCCTTCGATTTGCAATAACCGATCACTTTGTTTAGTTCCCCCACGGCAAGCGGTTTTTTTGTCCTTTTGTCTTCAACAAGCTCAATTCCAATCAACAACCCTTTCCCACGGATATCCCCAACATTGGAATGAGAAGATAACTGCTCTATTAATTGACGCTTCAGCTTTTCTCCTAATTCTTGCGACCGCTCGAAAAGCTTTTCCCGTTCCATTATTTCTAGATTTTTTAGAGCAAGTGCGCATGATGCAGGATTACCTCCGAATGTATTTATGTGACGAAAGTGATCATATGAATCTTTCCCTTTAAATGCCTCATAAATTTCTTCTTTCACCGCTGTAGCTGATAAAGGAAGGTACCCACTCGTTAGCCCCTTTGCCATTGTTACAATGTCAGGTTTAACATCGTAATTCATAAAACCAAATGCTTTTCCTGTTCTTCCAAAACCACAAATCACTTCATCACAGATTAAAAGAGCACCGTGCTTTTCGCACACTTCTTTTACGGATTTCATGTAGTCTTTTTGAGGCATGATGATTCCTCCACCTGTGATGATGGGTTCCATGATCATTGCTGCTACAGTCTGACTTAGTTCCCAGGTCATCAGATCGTCAACTGCTTTGACGGAAGCAAGTTCAACCCGATCGTCTTCTACATCACGGTACGTATCTGGTGGTTGCACATGTAAAAAGCCCTGGCCAAGCGGTTCATACTTATACTTCCGCTGTGCCTGACCGGTTGCAGCTAATGACCCCATCGTATTTCCGTGATAGGCCCGATAGCGTGAAACAATTTTATGTCTACTTCCTTCCCCTTTTTGCTCATGATATTGCCTGGCGATCTTAAATGCAGTTTCATTTGCCTCAGAACCACTGTTTGAAAAGAAGATGACATATCCTCCACCAAGCATTTCATTTAACTTTTCCGCTAATTTAATCGCCGGAGCATGTGTATGTGTTAAGGGATAATAAGATAGTTCTTTAAGCTGATCGAAAGCTGCTTGAGCGAGTTCTTCTCGACCATATCCAACATTCACACACCAAAGACCCGCCATAGCATCAAGAAATTGATTCCCATCGTAATCAGATAACCACGCGCCTTTTGCTTTTTCAATGACCATTGTCGATTTCGGATCATATGGCCGCATCGCATGCCATACATATTTCTCGTCTTTTCCTGCAAGATTCTCGTGAGCAGTTTGCATACTCTTCACTCCCCTCTAGTAGTCAAAACGAGTTGTAATCATTTTTCTTCTTGTATAAAAATTGACACCATCTTTTCCATTTGCATGCAGATCCCCATAGAAAGAATCTTTCCATCCTGAAAAAGGGAAAAAAGCCATAGGCGCTGGTACACCAACATTAACACCAAGCATCCCCGCATCTGCTTCTTCACGGAATTGCCTAATTACACCTGCATCTTTCGTATAAATCGTCGCACCATTTCCATATCGTGATTTACGAAGAATGCCGAGAGCGGCATCGATCGAATCTGCATGTAGCAAGCTTAGAACAGGTGCGAATATTTCTTCTTTCGCAATCGTCATATCAGGCGTTACTTCATCAAATATTGTTGGTCCAAGAAAGTTCCCTTCTTCGTGAGCATCCATATCCATACGACCATCACGAATTAACGCTGCCCCTTCTTCTAATCCTTTATCGATATAACCTAGCACTTTTTCTCGATGAGATTTTCGGATAACAGGAGTTAGTAGAACTTCTTCATCTAAACCATTTCCCATTTTTAAATCATCTGCTTTTTCTTTAAGTGCAGATATAAATGACTCACCGTCTCCAACAATTACAACGGCACTACAAGCCATACAACGCTGTCCAGCACTACCAAATGTTGAACTTATGACTTGTTGTACAGCTTTCTCAATATCAGCATCTGGCATAACAATATGATGATTTTTGGCTCCAGAAAGGGCCTGCACTCTTTTACCACGAGAGGCAGCTTCTTCATAGACATATTTAGCAACCGGTTGGGATCCGACAAATGAAATAGCTTTTATGTCATCATGTTCTAATAACCCATTTACAACGTCATGTGCACCGTGCACGATATTAAATACGCCTTTTGGTAATCCTGCTTCTGTTAATAATTCAGCCATACGATTAGCTAGAATTGGCGTTCGTTCAGAAGGCTTTAAGACAAACGTATTCCCACACGCGATCGCAAGTGGAAACATCCAATGTGGCACCATCATTGGAAAGTTAAAAGGTGTAATCCCTCCGACTACTCCTACTGGATAACGGAACATTTCTGAATCAATATTTTCTGCAATCGTCGACAGATTGTCTCCCATCAATAAAGAAGGGGCACCTGTTGCAAACTCTACACACTCAATACCTCGAAGCACTTCTCCATGAGCTTCTTTAAAGCTTTTACCATTTTCTTTTACAACTAGTTCTGCTAGATCATCATGGTGTTTCATTAAAAGGGAGTGATATTTGAAAAGGATACGTGCCCTCTTCGGAACAGGTACTTTACTCCATGTTTGAAAGGCAGCTGATGCTGCACTAACCGCAAGATCCACGTCCTCTTTTGAAGACAGTGGCACAAATGCTAGGTTTTCATCCGTTGCAGGATTTGGTACCTCAAGCGTATCTTTACTTTTGGCGCTCACCCATTCTCCGTTAACAAAGTTTTTTAATAAAGTGGTTTCTTTTTTTACAACAGTCATCACATGCCCTCCTTTAATCTTTCCTATTTTCATTGTAGGGGATGTAATGGCTTTCATTCATTAGACAAAACGTAACATGGATATACTACGTTTTGTACACGTTGCACATTTAACCCTGCTGTTTTAAATAACTGTATGCATGAATAGCGAATTCGATTGCTAAACGTTTCGGTGAACACATGAAATCTGGACCAAGTAATTCCTCTAGTTTTTCTAATCGATGATAGAGTGTTTGTCTCACTACATAGAGTTGTTCAGCAGTTTCCTTTTTTGACCCATTACAACACATATAGACTTTTAAGGTGTTTAAAAGATTACTATTGTTCTTTACATCATATTCAATAACCGGATCTAAATAATCATACATAAACTCATTTAGCTCTTTTCCTTTAGCTAGGTGGAAGATCATACGGTAGATATGAAAGTCGTTGTAATAGGTAACGAGGGAAGGGTTTATCGACATCTTGTCATTCATCGTGATGGTTTCAAGCGACGAATCATAGCTTCTGTGCATGTCTTTTAATAATCGGACATGTTTCCCAACCCCGATTTTTTCAACTTCTGGGACAGTTTCTTTCTGTAAAATATCACTTTGTAGAAAGCGTTTAAAAGCTTCACGTAATCGTTCTTCCACATTTTCTTCTGTCCGCCGATTTAGTACAATAATGATCAGCTTATTCCGAGTTGTTAACGATAATATAAAAAAACCTTCCTGCTCAAACATTGAGCGCATAAGGAGCATAAAATACGTCATTTGAGAAGATGTGTATGAATCATGTGGCTTTTTAAATTTGCATGTACATACATGAAGTCCACGTGGGATGAGCGTTTCGTCTACGTCAACGAGATAAGACAAAATTCGCTCTTCTGTGTGCTTGCCTTCAAGCCAGTCATATAACCACTCTGTCTCTAATGCTCGCTTCTTTTCTTCAATATATAGCTCTCGAAGAAGATATTGAGCAATTGCGGTTGCGCTACGATCAAGTAGTAACATGTCATAATCTGAGACGGACGCATGCTGTGCTGGTACAAGACTAAGGTTTGCAAAATGATAATCCATTGCACGAACGGGTTGAAGTACGAGCCCTTTCCCGTCAGGTTGAATTTTCAGAAAATGCATGAAAGTTTCTCGTTTTTCTTCTGTCGCTTCTGGCACAAAAATAGGGGCTGCTTCTTTTGGATTATAAATGACCTGCATACCTGTTTTTATAGACAATAGCGATAAAATCTTCGTTAAACATCCAGGAAGAAGAAGGAGACGGTTTAGCTCTTGTGAAAATTGTTCGAGATCTGAAATCATTTGATAATGATGGGCAATTAAAAGGGAGTGAAGATCTTGGGTGATATCTACAAAGCGAACTTCTTTTGTAAATACAATGATGGGGAATTGATGTTGATTAGCAAGTTCGATAATTTCTAAGGGGATATGATCCATATATGTACCAATTTCAATACAAAGACCTGCAGCATAACTTTGGATCAATTGTTTTACGATCGAACGAAAAACCTGCACATTATCTTTCCATACAAAGCCAGTCGATAGAATTAATTCTTCTCCATGTAAAAGCTGTTTCACACTCGTTACTTCCATCACGTGCACCCATTTAATCCGTCGAGTTAAGCCTTCTTTACCAGCTATGACAGTAGCATGTTGAAAATGATCTCTTTCTAACACTTCATGGACTGTTAAACTGGTCATTCGCAGCATCCGATCACTTCCTATTCTGAAGATTATATGATTAATCTAACCATGAAGTTTTGTAATGATGGGGAATTGTGGAAGATTATCTTTCAGTCATCATTTATGTTAGCGCTTACATCTCGTGAGAATAACTTTACTATATGATCAAAATCATTTCTACTTATTCTCTATATTGTGACACAATTAGTCATAATGCCAGATTTTATTTATTTAATTTTAGTACGGTATATGAAATTTAAATAATAAATAAAAAACACCGGGCAACTATTGCCCGGATTCTATTTCCCATTCATATTCATCTAATAGTTCCATGAGATAATAATACTGTTTTTTACTTCGAAAGTCCGTCTCTTTCCAATTGGATCGAATCCATGAAGTTAATTCCGCTGCTGAATTGAATATTTCTCCGCTCGTATCCGCTTTTCTTATCATATAGCGACCGTTTTCCTCATCGATTGTCACTTCACATGGATAGGCGCTATCTTTTGAATACAAGTTGTACTCCATCTCTTCCCTCCTCCTTAAGTAACGGATTGGATCTGTTTTAATAGAAGAGCTGAGAAATATTTTCTCCCATTTGCTGTCTGAATATGAAGAATTTCATTCGAAATTTCACCTGACTTTACGTCCTTTAGAACAAACTCGATGAATGCTCCACTTAAATTTTCCGTAATTCCATTTATACGATAGCCACGATCTATAAAATAGTCGATCTTCTCGCGTTCAATTAAGTAATGCTGATGTTCTTTCATCACCTTACCTCCTTTCATCAAGTCCACTACCGACTTCTTGCACAGCTTGCGATTCGCTGTCACTGCCGATGATCCAATCACGCCCAACTGTAATGCCGAGAAATTTCTCATCACTTGGATCCAGCATTTCTGCTTGTTTGTATTTTTTGAACCACCAGTACTTTGCTAATACATAATAAGTGCCAGCGCCTACGAGAAAACCGACTAAAAACGAGTAGTTAGAAAGGAAATAAGCAGCTAATCCCCCGATGAACCAGGCGATAAAACCAGCAGCATTAACACCGTTCATATAGCGATACTGGCCATCTTTCTCATACAAGTCTGGCACATTTACGCGTCTTTTGCGTAAAAGATAATAGTCAGCAAAGAGAATACCAACGATAGCGGATAAGATCCCGCCCACGATCAATAGAATAGGGATAAGTATATTAAATAGACTCCAAGGCTGAACAACCGATCCAACAATACCGGCAATGAATACCCCAGCCCAAAACGGTACTCTCGGGCCTCCAACATTTGAAAAAATTGTTGCAGCTGGCACAAGATTTGCAGAAACATTTGTTGACCACTGTGCAAGAACAATCATTAATAGAAGGACACCTAGAACCAAACCTGTCGCGGCTTCTTGTAACGCAACGACTGGATCGTAATTTGATACAGCAATGTAAGACACACCACCGATTACGACCATGAAGGTCTGGGTAATCGGTAGCGCAACCATACTACCGACAAGTGTTCCTTTATTTCTTTTTACCCAGTTTCGTTCAAATTTAGGGGCTTTAATGAAGCGAGAGATCGATGGAATGTCAGCTGAAATCGTTGCCCAAAATCCCATATTACTAAAGATGACGACGAGAAAAGCAGTTACTGCAGCGCCACCTGTTACGGGACTTTCAATCCAAGCCCACACTTCTCTACCTTGAGAAATGGCTTGTTCTGAAAGAGATGCGTACATCCAAACCGAAATAATGATAATAACCGGTGCGGCAAGATCTGCGAATCGTTCCACAGCTTTAATGCCTAGCGCTGTATTAACAAGCTGAACAGTAGCAAAAATAAGGAAACAGACGAACCAGTTATCAAATCCAAATAGAACGTTTAAAATTGCATTCATCGCGGTTGCGCCAAAGTAAGTGTTGATGCCAAACCAGAATGATGCTGCAAGTCCTCTAACGATTGAGGGTATATGGGTTCCAATCGTTCCAAAAGGCGCTCTCATATAAACGGGAAAAGATAACCCATGTTCAATGCCAATATCACCTATTACCGTAATAAACAACCCAATTCCAATCGTTCCAATAATCGTTGCAACCACGACCCATGTTAGTGATAAGGATTGAACCCCTGCTCCACCAATTGCAAACGCTGCAAGCACAACAGCCATCCCAACCCACATCATGGCAAACCCGCCAGTCCCGATCTTTTTATCCTTATGAGCAATTGGCAAAAGGTCCGGTGATTTTAAATAGCTTTCCTCTTTTTTCATTCAGCTATCTCCTTTTTCAGTCTCTTACTGGATCATCATCGGCTTGTCTGTCATATTTGTCGTCTTGCCATACTTTGCTCGTTTCAGATACTGTCCTGAACCCGGTGTTCCTACAAATTGTTTGTTTTTGATAACAAACTCTCCTCTTACTAGTACTGTTTCAGGTTCACCAGTCACTTCCATCCCTTCGAATGCATTGTAGTCAACTGCCATATGGTGTGTGTCGGCAGAAATTTTTCGTTTTGTTTCTGGATTAAAAATGACTAAATCCGCATCTGCTCCAATCGAAATGGTTCCTTTCTTTGGAAATAACCCAAATAGCTTAGCTGATTTTGTAGAAGTAATATCAACAAATTTGTTTAATGAAATCCTACCTTTTCGAACCCCTTCTGAAAAAAGAATGCTAAATCGATCTTCAATCATTGGTCCGCCATTTGGTATTTTGGTAAAATCATCTCTTCCTAAATCTTTTTGACCATTAAAGTCAAAAGAGCACTGATCCGAGCCAATGGTTTCTAGCTGTCCCGTTCTAAGTGCATTCCAGAGCGCATCCTGATTCCATTTTTCCCTAAGGGGCGGACTCCACACATATTTTGCGCCTTCGAAGTTCGGTTTCTCTAAGTACGATTGGTCTAAAACAAGGTATTGTGGGCACGTTTCTCCATGTATGTCATAACCTTTCTTTCTTGCTTCCGCAATCTTATCCGCCGCTTCCTGACAACTTACGTGAACGACATATAATTGAGAAGAAGCGAGTCCTGTTAATTGTGCAGCACGCCCAGTCGCCTCTCCTTCAACTTCCGGTGGCCTTGTAAGAGCATGATAAATCGGCTCTGTCTGTCCTTTGGCTAACGCTTCTTTCGTTAAATATTCGATAACATCTCCATTTTCGGCGTGAACCATAACTAGCGCTCCATGTTCTTTCGCAGCTAATAGCGTACGATAAAGGGTTTCATCGTCAGCTTGAAAGACGTTTTTATAGGCCATAAATACTTTAAAAGATGTAATTCCTTCTTGATTGATCACAGCAGGTAATTGATCTAATACCTCATCATTAATTTCACTAATCATTAAATGAAAGCTATAATCAATCACCGATTTATCTTTTGATTTGTCGTGCCATGTTTTAATTGCGTGAGAAAGTGGTTTTCCTTTTTCAGTGAGACAAAAATCAATGACCGAGGTTGTTCCGCCAAACGCTGCCGCTATCGTTCCAGTCTCAAAATCGTCTTTTGTTACTGTGCCTCCAAATGGCATTTCCAGATGTGTATGGGGGTCAATACCGCCTGGAAAAACATAGCGATCCGTAGCATCAACAACTTCAGCACCCTCCACTTCAATGCTTTTTCCGATAGAAGATATCACGCCATCTGATATAAGAATATCTGCCTGATACGTTTCACTTGCCGTTACAATTGTTCCATTGCGAATGATTTTTTTCATAAAAAACCCTCCTATTTATTTTGTAACTTTATAATCTTTAAGCGAAGTAATGAGCGATTGGCGTTCATTCCAGGTCATCGGTGGCAAGTCACTTTTTAGCTCAACCATATCAATTGCACCATCAACTGGACAGACGATTGAACATAAATTACAGCCAACACAATCTTCTTCTCTTACTTGAAGAATGGCATGTCCTTTTGGATCTTTTAACATATCAATACATTGATGAGAAGTGTCTTCGCAGGCAATGTGACATTTATTGCAATTAATGCAAACGTCATTATTAATCCGCGCGACAACTTTGTAATTGAGGTCGAGGTTTCCCCAGTCTGAAAAGGTAGGAACAGATTTTCCAATAATATCTTGAACTGAAAGGATGCCTCTTTCATCAAGATACGTAGACAAACCGTCGATCAGATCTTCGACAATACGAAAACCGTGGTGCATCGCTGCAGTACAAATCTGGACATTGCTTGCGCCCATCAACATAAATTCAATCGCATTCTGCCAGTTTGACACCCCGCCCATTCCAGATATCGGGACATTAATACGACTATTTCTTGCACATTCACTGACCATGTTTAATGCGATCGGCTTCACGGCAGGTCCACAATAGCCACCATGTGCGCCTTTTCCTCCAACATGCGGAATCGGTCGCCACGTATCAATATCCACTCCAGCAAGGCTATTAATCGTATTAATCATGCTTACTGCATCTGCTCCACCCCTAACGGCAGCCTCAGCCGTAGCGGTAATATCCGTAATATTAGGTGTTAACTTAACAATAACTGGTGTTTCAGCCGCTTCTTTTGCCCAATAGGTTTGTTTTTCTACAAGTTCAGGCACTTGCCCAGAAGCAGACCCCATTCCTCGTTCAGCCATTCCATGAGGACAACCAAAGTTTAGTTCTAGACCATCTACACCTGCGGCCTCTGTCTTTTTAACGATTTCATGCCATGCTTCTTGATTGGGCTCAACCATCAACGAAGCAACAACAGCATGATTCGGAAACTTTTTCTTCGTTTCATAGATTTCCTTCAAATTCACTTCCAGCGGTCGGTCTGTAATGAGCTCAATATTATTAAATCCAGCTACGCGCTGCCCATTAAAGTGAACGGCTGCGTATCTTGAAGAAACATTTAGAATTGGATCCCCTAACGTTTTCCAAACAGCTCCTCCCCATCCTGCTTCAAACGCACGCTGCACTTGATAGCCTGAGTTCGTAGGTGGTGCAGATGCGAGCCAAAATGGGTTCGGTGAAGTAATCCCCGCAAGATTCGTTCTAAGATCTGCCATCATTATTCCCCTTTCTCCCATTACGCTGAGTACGTTTCTTTTAAACTTTCATGCATATGATAAGCAGCGGTTTTCCCCTGTTGGGCCGCGGAAACAACCATGGCTTCTCCCTGACCTTTTCCAAAGATCACATCGCCACATGCATAGATTTTTGGATTGGATGTTTCCATCGTATCTGGGTTAATTAAAATAACGCCGTCGTTATGCGCAATACCAAGTTCTTCAATAAAAGAAAGATGACGCTTTTGCCCAATCGCCTTGACGACTGCATCGCATTCAATCAAAAATTCAGAGTTTGGGATAGGTTCAGTTCTCCTTCTCCCGTCCTCAGCCGGTTCTGAAAGCTTCATTTTCACGCATTTCATCCCTGTAACTTGTCCTGACTTATTTGTGACAATTTCGACTGGTTGCGTTAACCAGCGAAACTCAACGCCATCTTGTTTGGCGAATTCGTATTCAGAATCATAGGCAGTCATTTCTTGTTCGGATCGACGATAAAGAATTTTCACGTTTTCTGCTCCAAGCCGAACAGAGCAAGTAGCACCATCGATTGCAGTATTACCTGCGCCAATCACTACCACTTTCTTATCTTTTAAGTGAGTTGGAAATGGTGCGTCTTTTGTCATTTTTACAAGTTCAATCGCATCATAAACGCCCTCCGCATTTTCACCTGCAATTTGAAGATCAGGGACGTTTGCCATTCCAATTGCTAAAATCACGCGATCATTCGTTGCAAGAAGCTCATGAAATGGAATATCTACGCCAACCTTTACACCCGTTTTAATCGTAACGCCCAAGTTTTCGATTTGCTCAACTTCCCATAAAGATATGGCCTTCGGTAAGCGAAATGAGACGATCCCATACGTATCGAGCCCCCCTGCTTGCTTTTCAGCTTCATAAACCGTCACGCTATACCCAAGCAGAGCAAGCTCACGAGCGGCAGATAATCCCGCTGGACCTCCCCCCACAATGGCGACGCTCTTACCGTTTGGTTGACCTTCTTTAAATAGGACCTGATCATTTTTTATTGCCCAATCAGTGGCGTACCTTTGAAGGTTTCCGATTAAAATCGGTTTCGTCGAATGATTAAGTACGCAAGCACCTTCACATAGTTCTTCAGTTGGACAAACTCTTGCACAGCTTGCCCCTACTGGATTGGCTGTCATGATTGTTTTAGCGGAACCTTTCATATTACCTGACGCGATTTTCTTAATAAAGGTAGGGATATCAATGCCGGTTGGACACGCCTGGATGCACGGAGCATCGTAACAATAAAGACACCTTTGCGATTCTTGAAACGCTTCCTGGTTCGTGAGCGGTGGTGTGACTTCGGTAAATCGTTTCTGAAGCTCTCGTTGAATCATTGGTTCGCTAGTACTCATATGAGTCCCCCCTATAAATAAAATGAGCTCTGTTCTGCAAGAGCTTTAAACGAAAAAGCAGGTGGCCAAGCCACACCTGCTCGCTAAGGTAATAATGACGTCATTTCTCCGTAAGTTTCTGGACGGCGATCACGATAAAATTGCCATGTATCTCGAACTTCTCGAATCATCTTTTTATTCACTTCACCGATAATAACTTCATCTTCATCACGCGAGCCCATCGCAACAAAGTTGCCACGTGGGTCTACCAAATACGATTGACCATAAAATTCCCCCATATTCCATGGCGCTTCCGTCCCAACGCGATTAATCGCTCCTAAATAGTAGCCGTTCGCAACCGCATGGGCTGGCTGCTCAAGCTTCCATAAATATTCAGAAAGTCCAGCTACTGTAGCTGAAGGGTTAAAAACAATCTCTGCTCCGTTTAACCCAAGTAAGCGCGCTCCTTCAGGAAAGTGACGATCATAACAAATGTATACGCCAATTTTACCGAAAGCCGTATTAAACACCGGATATCCGAGGTTACCTGGTTTAAAATAATACTTTTCCCAGAAGCCGTGTCCGTTCTCTCCAACCGCAACGTGAGGAATATGTTGTTTTCGGTATTTTCCTAGATAGGAACCGTCCGCATCAAGGACAGCTGCTGTGTTGTAATAAGTAGAGATACCTTCACGTTCATATATAGGTAATACGATCACGATTCCAAGTTCACGAGCAAGTGCTTGAAATCTTACTGTCGTCGGTCCCTCAGGAATTTCCTCTGCAGCGTCGTACCACTTCGTATTCTGCTCTGCACAGAAATACGGTCCATAGAAAATCTCTTGTAAACAAACAATTTGAGCTCCCTTTTCACTTGCTTCTCTTACAAGCTGAATATGTTTTTCAATCGCTTTTTGCTTATGCAACTCAACCGGTTCATTGCCATCCACCTCATTTTTCGCCTGAATTAACCCGATTTTTACTGAATCTGACATATGTATACCCTCCCATTCAAGTAATTAACTGAATTTTCTTTCTAATGAAAGTGTAGAAGATTCATTTCTTTGATACACTATACAAAGTGTAAAATGAAATCCACAAAAAACTAGCATATTGTCGCAAGTAGGAAAGTTGGATAGAAGAGAAAATAAAAAAACAGCTTAAGAAAAGTGCGTCTTACCTTGCACTTATGACTTAAGCTGTTTCTTGTTAAAACACGGCCGGATTCTAGTTATTTTATTGATTCTTTATATATTGTTGGACAACTTTGTAAACATATTCTTGATTTGCTTCAGCGGTATTTGGGTTATATTCTCCTCCGTTTACTTTATTATTTGAAAGAATACGAATCCCAAGGAAAGGAACATCGTAGGCTTGAGCGATTTGAGCTCCTGCTGCGCCTTCCATTTCTTCTACGGAAGTACCATACTTCTCATGAAACCAATTAATACGATCAATTTCATTATTCCACACGTCGGCAGAACCAATCGTTCCTTCCACAACTTTTCCTTTTTGATAGTCATCTTTTACAGCGTTTGCTGCAGCAAGTAAGTCTGGGTCTCCTTCAAAGTAGCGTATATTTTCTGCATCAGGATCTTCTCCTGCGCTACCCTCAGAAGCCATTAAATCCATTGGCTTCCATTCCGTTGGCTTTATACCTTCATCCTCATTCAAATTAACCGTTTTTAGAGACCCGGTGTTCGTCGTTCTTTTGCCTAGAACGATATCAAATACATCTAATTCGGGGTCATGACCACCCGAAGTACCCTGGTTGATAATCGCAAGTGGATTGTACTTCTCGATGGCTACGGCTGTTGAAGCAGCTGTATTTTCCATACCTTTTCCTGTCTTTGCAACGATCACTGGATAATCATCTACCGTTCCTTTATAAAAAAGAAATGATCCTGAAGTTTCTTCCGTCACATTCTCTAATCTTTCTGCAAATTCTTCTGCTTCAATTGGCATTGGCCCCTGAACAAGGATGGGCCGCTCCGTTGTCTCTTGCTCTGCAGAAGATTCTGATTCAGAGTTACATGCTGACAAAACAACTAGCAAAAGTAAAGTTAGCATCGTTGTTGCTACGTATTTTTTAATCACTGGTTTCCTCATGGTTGCTCTCTCCCTAGTATGTATGTTCGGATATTTTTTAAATAAACACGATAACCTGTCTGACTAACCTTTCTTTTGCTGCTCCCTTCTAGAATATCATTCTCGTATTCGTGAAAAAAAAAGTCTGGATGGTGTAATGTTCTACCCTCCAGACCACAAAAGTTCAAGTATAAAAAATAGCTGTCATCTTATTTTACATTATAAAAACAAAGACAGTTATCAGCATACTTCAACTCGTAGTCCAGTACTTTAACGGGAACCGGGTAGAAACGCTCAGACCATATTTCTGAGAATATACGAGTAAAATTGATTTAGTTAGTACTTAACTACCATAGCAAACCCATAACTGAGGTTCAAGTAAAACATGAATATTTTCGAATAAAAGAAATAAAACGTTCGTATTTTAAACCGAATCACCAAATTAAAGGTGGTTGAAATGAGTAAAATTAAATTTTTACAACCCTTACCTTTTTCGTCTACTGCTACTTTCCGCTCCATCTAAAAAAACGAGAGGCCAGTAGGATTGAGACTACTGAAATTCCTAAAAAAATTCCTACTTCGACTCCATAAGAGGAAATGGAAGCTTCGTTCCACGTTCCACGAAGCAAATTAATGACATAATAAAGCGGAAGTAGTTTCGCAACGAACTGAAGTGCCTCTGGCATAAATGCAATTGGAAAGGTGGCCCCTGATAAAAAAAGCATGACGTTTAAAAAGAGGGAACTGATAGCTGCAGCTGCCTGGGTGTTTTTAGCTAGTGAGGTTAAGAATAGAGCAAATGGAAAGAAAGCTAGAATACTAATAACTAAAGCCAATAGTGTGCTTCCGATGTATTCGGGTAATGAAAGGCCATACATCCACATCCCAAAAACCATTAGTAACACGGCAGAAAAAAAGAAAATAACAGTTCCCTGTACAGTATGCGCTGCGAGAATTTTCCATGGTTGAAGAGGGGTTGATTGATACCTTCGCAAAACGCCTGTTTCACGGTAGCCAGCAAGAACCGTACCTAAAGTAAAAAAAGAAGTTGTTACAATATTTACTCCAATCCAAGAAGGAACAAACTGCTCAGCAAAAGTAAGGCCATTCATTTCATTTCCAACGAACATGGAACCAAAAAGCCAGATCATGACAACAGGAAAAAGAAATGTCCAAAACACACTTAAACGATCTCGAAAGAACATTTTCGTTTCTAGAATTGCTAACTGCACGACAGCGTTCATTGGACGACCTCCTCTTCGAGATAGTGTACAAATAAGTCGTCTAAAGTACCTTTCTCGAAATAGAAGTTCGAAAGAGAAATTTCTTGCTCATGACAGATGCGAAAAATTTGATAAGCTGTTTCTTGCTGATTTTTACAAAACACGTGAAATAGCCCATCATTTTCTTCAACTCTTAGCACACCGGGTATTGGTTCTATATCCTCAAGTTTTAACTGATGACTTTCGAAAGTGATATTTTTTGAAATGCTCCCACTTAATAACTGCTGTGGCGTATCAAGCGCTTTTAATTCCCCATTGTAAATCATAGCCACACGGTCGCATAATTTTTCTGCTTCCTCCATGTAATGGGTAGTAATCACAATTGTACATCCCTGTTTTCTTAATCGTTCAATCAATGACCACATTTCCCTACGTGCATGAGGATCCAGTCCCATACTTGGCTCATCAAGAAATAAGATTTCAGGCTGATGAATCGTAGCGAGTGCTAGGGTGACACGTTGCTTCCAACCTCCTGAAAGATCTTCAAAATGTACGTTTAACTTCTCGTGCAGTCCGAGTAATTCGATCAAATGATCCTTTTGACTCGGCCCATCATAAAATGATGCAAATAATTGAAGTGCTTCCTTTACTTTCATTTTCTTTTGAATCGAAGTGGATTGAAATTGTACGCCAATGCGCTTATTCAATTCGCGTAATTGTTTCGTAGGAACATAGCCTAACACATCAATCGTACCGCTGTTAGGTTTTAATATTCCTTCAAGCATTTCAAGCGTCGTTGTTTTCCCTGCACCATTAGGACCAATAATACCGAAGATTTCACCTTTTTTTACGGTGAAAGATAAATTCTTCACTGCAAACACAGAACCATATTTTTTAGTTACACCCTCTACGATAATGACGTGCTCCATGAAATCCCCCTCTCAAGTGATGCATGATTGCGATAGGTAAGAAATATGAGTGATCAATGCCTTTCTTGGTAGAAGAATTCGTATATCCTTCTTCCCTTCATTGTTTTCCATTATATAACAACGAAATTGATAGGTAAGCAATTTCAACGTTTTTCTTTTTACAAAAATCGCTTTCTTTGTTCCTTTGTTGGGATCATACAGCTTTCTTTTTTTCCGAACCATTTATAACGACGTTTGGCTATTTCGTCATAGAGCCGATCTCGAATGGAACGTGGGAAGAAGCGAAATACTAGCAATAGCTTAAAACATCCGCCAAGTTGATGAATGATCCAAAGAGCCGCTTCTGATTTAACTAGCGCCTTCCCTTCTTTGATCACAATCACACTATCTGGAACTTCTGTAAGACCAGCTTTCTTAAGAACAATCTCTGCCGTTTCTGATTGAAGCGATGCAAAAGAGAAAACGGCTTTCTTATCGTATTTAAACATAAACTTCACTAATCCATTGCATAAATTGCAAACCCCATCAAAAAGTATAATATTTGTATCCACGTCTACTCGACTTTTCATGTATTAACACCTCGTTTGTATGTTCACTATTTCACATATTTAGTGTAGCATAACTTTCTAATTGATGAGGCAGAATGTGCTATAATTTCCGTGTTCAGTATTTTACATAGCAAGGATGTTGCACCATGTATCCAACTAATTCCCTCAAGGAAAAAATCAAACTATTAATTGTGATTTTGTACCCGATTTTAATTACGCAAGTTGGTCTTTATTCAATGAACTTTGTAGACACACTCATGAGCGGAAGAGCTGGGGCGAATGATCTAGCCGGAGTTGCGATTGGGTCGAGTCTTTGGGTACCTGTCTTTACGGGCTTAAGCGGTATTTTACTTGCCATAACGCCAATCGTATCGCATTATATTGGCGCCAAACAGGAAGATCGTGTTTCTTTTTCAGTCCTGCAGGGCATTTACCTTTCTATTGCTTTATCACTTAGTATTTTAGTAGTTGGAAGTTTTATTTTGGATCCAATATTAAATACGATGGATCTTCAGGACAACGTAGCTCAAATTGCAAAAGAGTATTTAATCGGACTTTCATTTGGGATTGTTCCATTGTTTATTTACTCGGTACTTAGAAGTTTCTTTGATGCACTTGGACAGACAAGGACAACGATGCTTGTTACTCTCACATCGCTTCCAATCAATGTATTTTTCAACTATGTACTTATTTTTGGAAAATGGGGATTCCCTAAATTAGGTGGTGTTGGTGCTGGTTATGCATCAGCGATCACTTATTGGTTTATTCTTCTAATTGCATTACTGGTCGTGATAAAAGTAAGACCGTTTAGTGCATACGGTGTCTTCAAACGTTTTTATCCAGTCTCATTTTCAATTTGGAAAGAACAGTTAAAAATTGGCGTCCCTATTGGTTTTTCCATCTTTTTTGAAGTGAGTATTTTCGCCGCCGTTACGCTATTAATGAGCACGTATTCAACCGAAACGATTGCTGCTCATCAGGCGGCTATTAACTTCGCCTCTCTTCTATATATGATTCCACTTAGTATTTCAATGGCTTTAACGATCGCCATCGGATTTGAAGTTGGCGCAAGAAGATTACAAGATGCGAAGCACTACAGTTACATGGGAATTGCTTTTGCCGTTGGTATGGCTTTGTTTTCAGCTCTTTGTTTGTTTCTATTCAACGATGCAGTTGCAAGTTGGTATACAAGTAATGAGGACGTTTTCGATTTGATTAAAGTATTCTTAATCTATGCGATCTTTTTCCAGCTTTCAGATGCAGTTGCTGCTCCAATTCAGGGTGCACTCCGAGGATATAAGGATGTGAATGTGACACTCGTTATGAGCTTAATTTCTTATTGGGTGATCGGTCTTCCTTCAGGTTTTATACTTGCGAAATACACAGCGTTTGGTCCATATGGGTACTGGGTTGGCCTTAGTACTGGACTATTTTTTGCCGCCATTACGTTATTTTTGAGACTACGATATGTGCAACAATCTACACGAACGGTATACGAATAAAAGCGGATCCCAGTGGGACCCGCTTTTTAGTCTATTAGTTATACATTGCCTGCGCTTTAGCTTGCAGTTCTGTGTTTTCAAGGTACTCATCATAAGTTGCTTCTTTATCAATGATCCCTTTAGGTGTTACTTCAATGACTCTGTTAGCGATCGTTTGAATGAACTGGTGGTCATGAGATGTGAAGATCATTGCCCCTTTGAAGTTCATAAGACCATTGTTGAGCGCTGTAATTGATTCAAGATCCAAGTGGTTCGTCGGATCGTCAAGGACAAGCACGTTTGCACCGCTTAACATCATTTTCGAAAGCATGCAGCGTACTTTTTCTCCACCGGAAAGAACGCTTGCTTTCTTCAATACTTCTTCTCCAGAGAATAGCATTCTTCCTAAGAAACCGCGAAGGAAGCTTTCGCTCTGATCTTCTGGCGAGTATTGACGAAGCCAGTTAACAAGGTTTGTATCGACGCCTTCAAAGTATTCCGAGTTATCTTTAGGGAAATAAGCCTGAGAAGTCGTTACGCCCCACTTGAACGTACCGCTATCTGCTTCCATTTCACCCATCAAGATTTTAATGAGCGCCGTATTCGCAATTTCATTACGACCTACGAGTGCCACTTTATCATCTTTATTAAGCATAAAGCTCACGTTATCAAGAACTTTCACACCATCAATCGTTTTTGTTAAACCTTCTACATGTAGCACATCGTTTCCGATTTCACGATTTGGTGTGAATGCTACATAAGGATACTTTCTTGACGATGGCTTAATATCATCAAGCGTAATCTTATCAAGAAGTTTTTTACGAGAAGTCGCTTGTTTGGACTTCGATGCGTTCGCGCTAAAACGCTGAATAAACGCTTGAAGTTCTTTTACTTTCTCTTCCTTCTTCTTGTTCGCATCTTCTTTCATTGTGCGAGCAAGCTGGCTTGATTCATACCAGAAATCGTAGTTACCTACGTATACTTGAATTTTACCGTAATCAAGGTCAGCCATGTGCGTACATACTTTGTTTAAGAAGTGACGGTCATGGGATACAACGATAACGGTGTTTTCAAAGTTAATAAGAAACTCTTCTAGCCATTGAATCGCACTAAGATCCAAGTTATTCGTAGGCTCATCCAGAAGAAGAATGTCAGGGGAACCAAATAGCGCCTGAGCAAGAAGCACTTTCACTTTTTCAGAACCAGTGAGGTCAGCTAGTTTTTTATAGTGAAGATCTTCTGAAATCCCAAGACCTTTCAACAATACGGCTGCATCAGACTCAGCTTCCCACCCGTTAAGGTCAGCAAATTCACCTTCTAGCTCTGCAGCTTTCATACCATCCTCATCAGAGAAATCCTCTTTCATGTAGATCGCATTTTTTTCCTGCATAACTTCATGAAGACGAGCGTGTCCCATAATAACCGTGTTTAGTACTTCATACTCTTCGTATTCAAAATGGTTCTGCTTAAGGACGGCAAGACGCTCACCAGGTCCCATATGAACATCGCCTGTTTGCGGTTCAATTTCACCTGATAAAATCTTAAGAAACGTTGACTTACCAGCGCCATTCGCACCGATTAGTCCATAACAGTTTCCTGGAGTAAATTTAATATTAACATCTTCAAAAAGCTTACGATCACCATATCGTAAGCCGACATCTGTAACTGTAATCATTTAGGTCGTATTCCTCCATCTATCATATTATAGTGCAAATTATATCACGTTCTGTTCGGAATAGATATGAACGCTTCAGAACTTATTCATCAAATGGGTAGATCCAGAAGGATTCTTGCTTAATGAACGACATCATTTCGGAGTTAGGATCCATAGAGCCGTCTTCAAGTCTCGCCACCATAGCCTCTGTTTGGGAACGGTGAGCTTCAATTGTTTTAATCTTCGTTTCTAACACATCCGTTACATCAAATGTTTTATCTGGCTTACCAAGTACTGCTTCGCGATCCGGAGTAATTGGCAATGCATAAACCGTTGGACGGTCTTCTTTCGGCATACGTTTTAACGTCTCAATGACAGCAGCCGAACAGGCATCATGATCGGGATGGATACCGTATTCCGGATAAAATGTAATGATTAACGACGGCTTCAATTCATCAACGAGCTTCGCTATCGTTGAAACTAGCAGTTCAGGATCTTCAAATTCGAGCGTTTTATCACGGAAGCCAAGCATGCGAAGGTCCTTTACCCCCATTGCATTGCAAGCATCCTGCAATTCTTTCTTACGTACTTCTGGAAGGGTTTCTCTTGTTGCAAAGAATGGGTTTCCCATATTACGTCCCATTTCTCCTAGCGTTGCACATGCATAAGTGACAGGCACGCCATCATTTACAAATTTCGTTATTAGCCCTGCAGTTCCGAAAGCTTCATCATCCGGGTGCGGGAAAACAACTAGGACTTGTTTCTCCATCATCGTTACCTCCTTAGTCGAATGGTGTATAACTTAGTTGTACGGCTACAGCTAAACGGCCGCTTGAATCATGACCTGCCATTAACAGGCGACCACCATCCAACTGATAATCCGTTAAGCCTTCCGCATACATCCAGCCGTCATTTAATTTAAACCCAACGCGAAATGGACCGCTACCAGCCATTTTTACATTGGTAAATTTAATTGAGCCGTTTCTTATGTAAGCTCCAACCGCAAGCTTTTCTTTATCTTGAGCAGCATAGGCTCCACTCGTCGTTTCTAAGTGTAAATACAGCTCTTTGTTTTCAAATGTTTCAAGAATTTCTTGTACTTTTTCTATTTGAATAGGCTTCATTTCTTATGCCCCCTTCTTTCATAGGCCTACTTGCTAGAACTAGTATAGCTCATCTATTACGCTCGGTAAAATGATTGACGTTGACATTCCAACGACTTTCATTAGACAGAGACTGTTTTTTTCCGTTATAGTTAACTTTTGAATAGATGTGAATTCGAAACTCGGAGGTATGACAGATGCAATTATATGAAACGTTTGATATTCCAGATAAAATACAGAATCGTATTGAAGACCGACGCGATGCAAATACAAACCCAGATCACTACCTAATTGGTTCAAAAGGATACACAGCACCAGACATGTCAATTGTAAAAGATGCCGTAACAGCTCTAATTCTTGGGAAGAATGTTTTGCTAAAAGGACCAACAGGAGCTGGTAAAACAAAACTAGCCGAATTAATTAGCTATTTCTTTAACCAACCTATGTATTCAATTAACTGTTCCGTTGATTTAGATGCTGAAGCGCTTCTAGGTTACAAAACGCTAAGTTATGACGAACAAAACAATGCGCATATTACATTTGTTCCTGGGCCAGTGGAAAATGCGATGAAAAACGGTGAACTTCTCTATATTGATGAAATAAATACAGCGAAAGCAGAAACACTTCCTATTCTAAATGGTGTTCTTGACTATCGACGCATGGTGCTCAACCCTTTCACTGGAGAAACGGTTCGTGCAAAAGAGAACTTTGGTGTTATTGCTGCGATTAATGAAGGATATATTGGAACAGCACCGTTAAATGAGGCATTAAAAAATCGCTTTATCGTAATAGAAGTGCCTTACTTACAAGGGGAAGCTTTAAAAGAAATGTTAAGTGAACAGTCGCTTCTAGACGACTCAGATCAGCTTGATCAGTTTGTGACACTATCTGCTGACCTTCAATCAAAAGTAAGAGATGGCCAGATTTCAGAAGAAGCCGCCTCTCCTCGTTCACTCTTAGATGCGTGTGACTTAACAACATTTATGGAAGCGAGACGTGCGATTAAACGCGCGATTACAGATAAGCTTGAAGATGAGCGTGAAAAAGCGGCAGTGGAAAACATCGCAGAAACGATTTTTGGACGTTATCAGGAGAAAGCATAAATGAAGTTTCTAAACTTTGCTGAGAATCAGACTGATCCTTTTCTTCATCTAAGTTTATCTGATCTCGCTGAAACACTGAGTCACATAGAGAGTGAAGTTCAGTTCGCTTTCCATTCTTATTACAGACCAGCTGAAAAGTTGATTACGGTCAGTCATTATTGGAATGATATTTTTGATGGCACACAATTTGATGGCATGAAAAGTGATATCTACCTTCGTGCACTTGGTAATGTTCATTATACAAATTTCAATGAAGTAGATCGTTATCTCTCTACTCTTAAAAACCAATCACATCCTCTTTTTCGTAAACAGTTGTTTGCGTTATTAGAAGATGTCAGACTTGAGAAGATTTGTATGAATGTCCGTCCTGGAATGAGTGCTGCTTTTGATACAAGACGAACGCTATTTCAAAAGCGTTTCCGTGGACGTTTGGACGTTCATAATCGTCAGAACCAGCTGCTTGATGCTTTATTTTGCGCCATCTACCTCCAAGCGATCGGTAAACCAGTTGCTCTCGGAAATGACCTAGCAGAATATAAGCCCTATTTGCGCCATTTAATTATGGAGATTTCTAAAGCGAGTTCAACAAAAGCCGTCGTTACGCTCACAAACGCTTTTTGTCAGGAACTAAATGATGATCATTTCGATATGTCAACAGAATATTTAACGATGTATGGGACATCCGCAAATCCCTCGGTAGTAGTAGAGGATGAAGAAGCTCGTCAGTTGAAAAGTGACGATACTATGGAAACGACGGATAAAGAAGATAAAGAAACGTATGATGAAGAAATGAATACGTGGCATGAAGAACAGGAACAAGAAGGCTCCAATTTCCTTCAATTTGACCTGGAAGAAGGGGCAAAATCCGACCTCATCGGTGAAGGAGAACGAAAAGAAGAATCCGGTGATCAAGCCTTTGTCAGTGTGCAAGGTGCTTCAAAGCAATCAGAAGGCAGTCAGTTTGATGAAGAAGCTCTTCTTGAAAGCCATGATACAAAAGCTGTCGCAGGAGCGCAGGATCCCCTAGGGGAAGCGAATCGAAACGTGAAGGAAGTCATTCGTCAAGCCGACAAACCTACTTCTGAAGAGCGATCGAATTATCGAACTGCGAAAGCTGAAATTCAATATGCTGAAAAGTCACTTCGCTCTGCGATCCAAAAAACGATCGAGCAAAAACAAATTGCCCCAAGAAGTGATCTTCATTTTGGTCGATTGAATCGCAAGCTCCTTAGGATATTAACAGACGAAAATCCTCGTCTCTTTTATAAAAAGAATGCGCCTAGTACAGAGCTAGATGTCACCTTCTCGTTACTTGTCGATTGTTCGGCATCCATGTACGATAAAATGGAAGAAACACGCCTTGGGATTACACTTTTCCACGAGACGTTAAAAGGACTCAACATTAAACACTCGATCACTGGCTTCTATGAAGATGCTTTCGATGCAGATGATGAAGAACAGCCAAATACCCTTTTCAAAATCGTCGACTATAATCGCTCCACTCAACCTAATGAAGGTGCAAAAATTATGCAATTGGAGCCTGAAGAAGACAATCGGGATGGTTACGCGATTCGAAAAGCTGCTGAAGAACTAGCTGAACGAAATGAAAAACATAAAATCTTACTCGTCTTTACAGATGGAGAGCCTTCTGCTTACGATTATAGTGAAAATGGCATCATCGATACACATGAAGCCGTTATTCAGACACGAAAAAAAGGCTATGAAGTAATCGGTGTCTTTTTATCAAATGGAGAACCACAAGAAAAAGAAAAAAATACGATGCGAAATATATACGGGACACAAAGTCTTGTCATTCCTTCCGCAAATGAAATACCCGCGTATTTAACACCATTGTTAAAGCGGTTATTGCTACGATTTGTATAATAAAAACGATCCTGATCTTGTCGAGCAAGCAGGATCGTTTTTCATTCACAGTTAAAGACTTATGACTAAATAGTCCACCCTTGTCCTAACTATTATCGAGTGTAAGTGATCGAATGATGTCCCCTATAATGCCTTCATCTTGATGTACACCTAAATCTGTATTTGTCATTATGATTACTCCATTTTCTAATTTGGGGTACAGTGCCATCATACATTGAAAACCAACTCCCCATCCAAGAGAAAAGACTTTGAAATGTTTACCTGAGCGTTCTAGAAATACACCTAATCCTGTCCACTCTCTATCACCATACGAACTGATTATCTTCATGGCACTACTTGCAGATAGTCCTATTTTGCTTTCATTTTTCATAGACTTCAAGAAATCCATCATAAACAAAGATAAATCTGTGGGTGTGGTCCAAAGACCAGATGCAGCTGCATATGGATAAATCATATCGTTTTCTTTAACTTTTTCACCCGTTTTATGATGACCAGAAGCAATTTCTCCACTAAAGGCTGTTAACCTGGTGAAATCTGTGGTGCTACGATTCATGTTTAATGGTTTAAAAATGAAGTCGTTCATAACTTCATGAAAATTCATACCCGTCACATCTTCTACTATTTGTTCAATGATACAAAATCCAGCATCAGAATACTGAAAGTCACTGCCAGGTTTGTAGGTTACCTGAATAGGTTCTTTACAATAGACTGTTTTTCCTTTCAGAAGTTCCACCATGGATGGAGGATCCGTATCAATTTGATCAAGCTGACCAAAACTATCAATAGGGTCTACTATTCCTGATTGATGACTAAGTAAGTAACGAAGCGTCACCTTGTGATTCATAAATAGTTTGTTTGAAAGCTTCCAGGAAGTTAGAAATTCATTGACATCTCTATCTAAATCAAGATTTCCTTTTTCCACTAAAGTCATTACAAGTACTGACGTAAGAAACTTACTAACAGAACACGCATTAAAAAGTGAAGAAGTTTCTACCCTCTTAGTTGAATGTGCTTCTAATAAACCAAAACATTCCGTATGACTTATTTTGCAGTGGTTCACAACAGCTAAACTTATACCAATTACGTTATGAGTTGCCATGCGTTCCTGTATAAAAAAAGTCCCCAGCTTCATCTTATCCTCCGTTCAAGTTAACCTCACAATAGCGCTTACATTACAATTAAGCTGAAATTGATAGAAGGGGTTTACTAAATCCAAATCATTATTACACCTTTAGTGAGCAGCGAAACCCTCTGGCAGCATAATAAGATTCTGCACCATTGTGATAAACAAACACACGACCGTAGCGACGATCACAAAAAAGCGCACCGCCGAGTTCTCTCACATCAGCGGGAGTTTGCACCCAGCTCGACGTTTTCACATCGAAATTCCCAAGCGTTTGCAATTCGCGGTACTGCTCTTCAGTTAATAGCTCAGCACCCATGGACGTTACCATGTCCATAACGTTGTTCTCAGGTTTAAATTTTTTTCTGGACTCTAAAGCTTTTCGATCGTAACAAACACTTCTGCGGCCTTTAGGACTCTCAGCCGAACAATCATAAAAAATGTATTCGTCACTTTCTTTAAGGTAACCTACAACATCTGGCTCTCCTTCTGTCATTTCCATTTCATTTAGAGTCCATATTTTATCAGGATTTTCCTCAAGCTTTAGTCGCACACCTGCCCATTCAAGATCATTATGACGCTGCATATTTTTTTCAAAGCGGTCTTTTAATTTGCGAAGTAATTCTTCCTTATGTTCAGGTTGCAAAATTTTTCTCTCAGTACTCTTATTTCTATCCGACATACCCAGTCCCTCCTAATTGACCTTATCCACTTTTAATTCACTATAAATACCAATTAATTCTTTAAGAGACATCCTAACTAATCCGCTTGTAGATGGTGCAACAAAATCGCGAACACCATCCACTTGATTAATCGGTTGAAATCCCCAATCAACCTTTTTTATCCCAGATAATTTCTGATATACTCCTTTCCCGACATAGCAGTTTACTAATGGCATATATCCGTTGATTTTTTTCATAAGGTTTTTTCTTCCCTGGACATAATCTTCAATAGTTAAGTCACTCGCTCCTCTTGTAGGACGATCAACGATATTCGTTAATCCATACCCATATTCGAGAAGTCTATGATCTTCTTCTGGTGAGAGCTTCCGGTCAGTCAGTCCCGCTTCATATAATACAGCGAAAAAACGATTTGTAGGATTTGCATAGTGATGGCCTACTTCTTCTGATTGAAGCCCAGGATTGAAACCGATAAACAGGATTTTCAAATTATAATCTAGGTGATCTGGTAACAAATTGCTTCACCCCCTACATTCAAGGATTCCGTAATGAAACTTGGATGTTCTTCGAATCTGCTGTTGAAAGCCAAACTTTTGAAACTGTGAACTTTTCCACGAATCTTTTAAAACAACTCTTATACGAGCAATTCGTTTTGCTTCTTTTATCATTTCCTCAGATAGCGCATCGTACAGGGCAATCTTTTTCATTTCTAGTAACCCATCAGATTCTAGTATGGTATCTTCAAACATTGGGTCAAAATAAACCACATCTACTGAATCATCAGGTAAATTCGGTAAAACTGCTTCATACCGCTTCCCTATCACGACTACTCTCCTCATAGCGTTATCGATCTTTGCCTCGCCACTTTGCCAATTTTTAAGTCCCTCTTGAAGTATAAGAGCATGGTCTGAGCCTTCGATTGCTTGAACACTTCCATCTTTTCCTACTACAAGGCTCGCAACGATGCTGTCAGCTCCCAGACCCGCAGTACAGTCTAACATACTCATACCTTTATTAAGTCCGCTCGCCTGAATGAACGCATCGCTACGTCCTCGTAAGAGAGCTTTCGTACGAAACATGGCTGTATTCGGATGGAAGAAAACAGGCTTTTCTGCCTGATCTTTATATAGAAAAAGGCGATCAAATCCAACAACTATAAGTGGTTCATCACATAAATTCATAAGTTGGCTAATCGATCGTTTTTCCCTTGGTATGTATGTGCCTTTGTGTAAGCGGCTCAGTCTTTTCGCTTCTCTCACTAGCGCTTCAGTTGGTCTACCTGCAGTTGTAAAAATCATTCTTCTAAACTCCTTCTAATTCCTTCTTAGTTAGTATACCACGTGCCTTCAAAAGCAAATAATAGAAGAATAGCTTATCCCCAAAATACTATTCTAAAAAAATATAACAAGAAAATATAAATATCTTAAAAAGCGATTTAAAAATCAAGTAAAATCTAAATATCCAATGATAAATAACCTTTTATAAATATATTTTATTTTAAAAGGAAATATAATCTCTAAACAATTTCCTATCTAGCTGTTATACTAATAACACTATTTAATAAGAGGTGTAACCATGCAGGTAATGTGGCAATTGTATAAAGATTCTTCTTTCGTATTAAAAATGACTCTAGGCTTTCTATTAGGTATAGGAGCAGGTATTCTTTTTGGACCAAGTATTGAAATTATTAAACCACTTGGCACCATTTTGATCAACTTGCTTAACCTTGTCGCAATTCCAGTCATTTTCTTAACAGTAGTGCTCGCAATTAATCAAATGAATCCGAAACACCTTGGTCGGCTTGGCGGCAAGCTGCTCGTGTATTACGGATTAACGACAGCCGCGGCTGTATTAATAGGGGTCACAATCGCTTTATGGGTTAACCCCGGTTCTGGCTTAACCCTTCCGGATGCTAAAGTAGAAAAGCCAGATACACCAGGATTTTCTGATGTACTTCTTAACATTGTGCCTAGTAACCTTTTTGAAACTTTTTCTTCTGGCCAGCTAATGGGCATTCTCTTTCTCGCTGTGATCATCGGATTAACGATGGGAAAAATGCGTTATTCCGACAAAAAAGATCTGCGGGAATCAGGTGAAAGGCTCCATCGTCTTTTCTCATCTGCAAATGACTTGTTCTTCTTGCTATTACAGGGAATTTTGCTTTATGCACCAATTGGTATTTTTGCGATCAGCGCAACATCGTTCGGTAATCAAGGCTTTCGAACCTTCCAGTCACTCATTGCTTTTACAGGGGTGTTTTACTTAGGTGTTCTATTGTTATGGGCACTGATTTATACTTCTTTTCTAAAATACTCAAAGTTGAGTATTCGACACTTCTTCTCTCAAACGAAGGATGCTTATCTTACAGCCTTTTTCACATCAAGTAGTATCGCTTCTCTTCCGATAGCCATTGACTCTGCAAAAAAAGCTGGTATTTCAGAGCGAGTTGTGAACTTTTCTTTACCGATTGGAGCCGTGTTTAACTCTGATGGAGGGGCATTAAGAATGGGAGCCTCGATTGTATTTGCTGCAAATGTAACAGGGTTAAACTTCTCGATTATGGATTATGTGATCATCGTTGCGATTGGCACTCTTTTATCTATAGGAACAGCGGGCATTCCAGCTGCTGGCTTAGTGACACTATCAGCTGTTTTAACGATGTTTAATTTACCATTAGAAATCGTCGCTCTCATCGCAGGTGTTGACGTACTAATCGGTATGGCTGGCACAGCTTCAAACGTACTAGGAGACATTATCGGAGCTGCCGTAATCGATCGCGATGAAAAGAAAAGTACTTAAACTGGTATACAAAAAAAGCAAGCAACAAAGTTATGCGACTTTGATGCTTGCTTTTTTATTATTGAGGATATGTTAAAGCACTCTTTCCGCTATTTAAAATGCTTATGAAACCAATCTGCCGCTGTTTCAGCTTCAGACCTTGTTAATTGATGTCCAGCGCTTTCCCAATGGACCTCTACATCCGCCCCAGCATGAGAAAGCATTTCATAAAGTTCTTTCGTTTCCTCAGGAGAGCAAATCGGATCATTCTCTCCTGCGCCTATGAAGATAGGCTTTCCAGAAAGATTAGGTAGCTTCAGATTTCGCAGTGGCACCATCGGGTGATGAAGAATAGCGCCTTTAAGTGCATTTGGGTCATGGAAAAGCAAACTTCCGGCTATGTTAGCACCATTTGAATAGCCTATGGCAATAACATGATTACGATCGAAGTTATAAATTTTTGCGGATTCATCAATGAAAGCATTTAACTCATGCGTTCTCTCAATTAAATCTGCCTCATCAAAAACACCCTCTGCTAATCGTTTAAAAAACCGCGGCATTCCATTTTCTGAAACATTTCCTCTCACACTTAGAATTGAGTGCTCTGGCGCAACAAGCTCAGCTAGAGGAACCAAATCTTCTTCTGTTCCCCCCGTTCCATGAAGTAAGAGTAATACGGGAAGATCTTTTTTTTCTTGTTTGAAAATGTGTTTCACTATTTGTCACCCTCAAGCACTCTTGCATTTGCAGGCTCTAAAACACGTTCAATCTCAGGACGCTTTTCCTCAAGCCATGGTGGTAGAAGAAGCTTTTTCCCCATTTCATCAGGGTCTTCATCTTTTGCAAATCCTGGAGGATCTGTTGCAATTTCAAAAAGTATTCCGCCTTCTTCTCTAAAGTAGATGGCATTAAAATATTGACGGTCAACGACTGGTGTAGGACCATACTCTTTTTCATCGAGTAAATTTCTCCATTCCTCATGATCATTGAAGTCATTTGCACGGAATGCAATATGGTGGACTGTTCCTGACCCCATTCTTCCAGAAACCATTGGTGTTTTCTTAACATCGATCGTATTACCAATAGAAGCACTTGATTTGAACCGAACGAAATCCTCTTCTTCCGCAACACGGATAAAACCGAGAACTTCTTCAAGAACCGTCATAGTTGAATTTGGTTTTCCTGTTAATAGCGTTGCACCAGCAAATCCTTTGATTGCATGTTTCGTACTAACACCGCCAAAACTCCAAGTATTAGGTTCACCTTCTTCTCGTTCAACAAGCTCTAGATGCAAACCATGAGGATCATCAAAAGCAAGAACCTTCTCACCAAAGCGAGTCATCTCACCGTTTTCTACATTTAACTTGTCCAGGCGTTTTTTCCAGAATGGTAGGCTACCTGTTGGAACTACGAAGCTTGTTACGCCAACTTGACCAGAACCGATTTCACCATCATGAGCGTTCGACCACGGGAAAAACGTCATAATTGTACCTGGTGCTCCTTCTTCGTTTCCGAAGTAAAGGTGATACGTTCCTGGGTCATCAAAATTCACTGTTTTTTTAACAAGGCGTAGCCCCAAAACCCCGCTATAAAAGTCGACATTTTCCTGAGGGTTTCCTACAATTGCTGTAATATGGTGTATTCCTGTTGTGTGCTTCATAAGTTATAAGTCTCCTTTTCATTGTTACATCCATTTTAGAAGGTTCCCGCATTGCAATTATCTTAATCATCTAATTTATAAATGATAAATATCTTTAATTCGAGATATTTGATTTAAGTGTATTTGATTCCAGACATTCTGTCAAATACTTCGCTTTTTTGCGTATAGGACAACCCCTGTAAGTGACATTCTATTTGTAAAGGAGTGATGTGATGCTTAGCGTATTTGAGGCCCTATCGTTAATGGTCAGCTTTTCCGCTCTTGTGCTCGCCATCATCCACACGAAAGATCGTTCTTCGTAACAAACCGAAAAGCACTCCGTTGGAGTGCTTTTCTTGTTATTAAGGCATAACCGTTTTGTTCATTAAATAGCGATCCGTCTCACGAGCTACACCGCGTCCTTCATTAATTGCCCATACGATAAGGCTCTGTCCTCTACGAACATCACCCGCTGCAAACACACCGTCTACATTTGTACGATAATCTTCAAATTCTGCCTTCGCTCGTTTACGGTTATCTTGATCGACTTCAAAATGCTCAAGAACACCTTCCTCAGGTCCAGTGAAGCCAATTGCAATTAAGACAAGTTCAACTGGCCAAACTTGTTCTGTTCCAGGAAGTTCTTTCATGAACACATTCCCTCTTTTATCAACATGTTTCTCGATCGTAACCGTGTGTAGCTCTTTTACTTGACCATTCTCATCACCAACGAATTTTTTCGTCATGATGGAATATTGACGAGGGTCTTCACCGTACTCTGCTTGAGCCTCTTCATAAGCATAATCAAGAGTAAAAACTTTCGGGAATTCTGGCCAAGGGTTATCGATCATTCGATCAGCTGTTAGCTGTGGATGTTTACCAAATTGGTGGACACTTTTGCATCCGTGTCGAAGTGCTGTAGCAACACAGTCCGCCCCTGTATCTCCACCACCAATTACAATCACATTTTTTCCTTCTGCTGAAACATACTTCTTATCTTGAAGCTCAGAATCTAACAAACTCTTTGTATTTTGCTTTAAGTAATCCATTGCATAATGGATTCCTCCAAGCTTACGTCCTTCAATTGGAAGGTCACGGTGCTTTTGAGCTCCCGTACAAAGAATCACCGCGTCATGTTCATCACGAAGCTCAGCTTGTGTCACGTCTTTACCAATTTCCGTATTCGTAACAAAGGTTACGCCTTCATCAGCAAGAAGTTTTACACGGCGCTCTACCAACTCTTTATCTAGCTTCATGTTAGGAATGCCGTACATCAATAAACCGCCAATACGATCATCACGTTCATATACTGTAACGGAGTGTCCTGCTTTATTCAGCTGATCAGCGGCAGCTAAGCCTGCGGGACCTGATCCTACGATGGCAATCTTTTTCCCAGTACGATTTTTAGGAGGCTGAGGTGTCATCCATCCTTCTGCAAAACCGCGGTCAATAATTTCTTTTTCAATGCTTTTAATCGCAACTGCATCGTCAGGAATCGCTGCTACGCAGGCACCTTCGCATGGCGCAGGACATACCCTGCCAGTGAATTCTGGAAAATTATTTGTTTTAAGTAGGCGATCTAGCGCATCTTTCCATTTCCCTTGATAAACAAGATGATTCCATTCTGGAATCAGGTTATAAAGTGGACAACCTGATGCACTCCCATTTAATTCGATACCTGAGTGGCAGAAGGGCGTGCCGCAATCCATGCAGCGTGCCCCCTGCGTTTTCAAGTTTTCTTCAGATTGAGGGAGTTGGTATTCTCCCCAATCTTTCAGTCGTGTTGATAGATCTCTTTCACGTGCTTTTTCTCTAGGATAGTCTAAAAATCCTGTTGGCTTACCCAATCGAATACCTCCCCTTATACCGGCTCCAGATCACTTTTACGTGGCTTTACTTCACCGTTCTTTGCCTGTTGGAACACTTCATATGCTGCGTCATCGTCTTTATAGCCTTGTTCTTTAAGCTCTTCTAATGATTCTGTAATTCTCTTAAATTCTTTAGGAATGATCTTCACGATCTTCCCTACAACTTCATTCCAGTTTTGAATAAAACGAATGGCTTTTGGACTATCAGTAAAGTAAGCATGCTGTTGAATCATATGCTTTACTTCAAGAATTTCTTCATAGTTGCTCAATGTTTCAACATGGACCATTTCAGCATTCACATTGCGTTTAAATGCTTCTTGATCATCTGATAGAACGTATGCAATTCCTCCAGACATACCGGCTGCAAAGTTCTTTCCAGTCTCACCAAGCACAACGACACGGCCACCCGTCATGTATTCACATCCATTGTCGCCAATTCCTTCTACAACCGCTTTAGCACCACTGTTTCTTACACAGAAACGTTCTCCTGCAAGCCCACTGATATAGGCTTCACCTGAAGTTGCTCCATAAAAAGCAACGTTTCCTACGATTGTATTTTCGTCTCTAGCAAACCCTGCTTTAGCGGAAGGATGAATAATGAGTTTCCCGCCTGATAATCCTTTTCCAACATAGTCGTTTGCATCGCCTTCTAACTGCATTGTCACCCCGTTAGGGACGAATGCTCCGAAACTTTGACCAGCAGACCCTTTAAAATGCAGGCGAATCATGTCTTCTGGAAGTCCATCAGCACCATATCGCTTCGTAATCTCATGTCCTAATAGCGCACCAGCAACGCGGTTTGTATTGCGAATAACGTAAGAGCCTTCAAAAGGTTTTTGCTCTTCAAGCGCTCCAAGTGCTGCAGGGATGATTGACGTATTATCAAGCGCAGCATCTAGTTTATGATCCTGCTGTCGCTGGTTGAATCTACCGACTTCATCGGATACATGCGGCTGATAAAGAAGCGGTTTAAGATCAAGATATCTTGCTTTCCAATGGTCTTTTGTACGACGACTTACTTTCAGTACATCGGTACGACCAATCATTTCTTCAATTGTTCTAAAGCCAAGTTCAGCCATGATTTCTCGCACTTCTTGAGCAATAAACTGCATATAATTAACCACATGATCGGGGTTACCCATAAATTTCTTGCGAAGTTCAGGATTTTGAGTTGCTACACCAACTGGACATGTGTCCAAATGACAAGCTCTCATTAAAATACATCCAAGAACAACAAGCGGTGCAGTTGAAAATCCAAATTCTTCAGCGCCAAGAATCGCCGCCATCACTACGTCACGACCGGTCATCATTTTTCCATCCGCTTCAAGAACAACGCGGTCACGAAGATCATTCAAGACGAGCGTTTGATGCGTTTCAGCTAAGCCCAGTTCCCATGGAAGACCCGCGTGTTTAATACTCGTTCGAGGCGATGCTCCTGTTCCACCTTCATATCCGCTAATAAGAATCACATCTGCCAGCCCTTTCGCTACTCCTGCAGCAATCGTACCAACGCCTGCTTTTGAAACGAGCTTTACGTTGATTCGTGCAGATGGATTTGCATTTTTCAAATCATGAATAAGTTGGGCAAGATCCTCAATTGAATAAATATCATGGTGCGGTGGTGGTGAAATCAATCCGACTCCTGGCGTAGAGCCACGAACTTCGGCAATCCAAGGATATACTTTCTTACCAGGTAACTGACCACCCTCGCCCGGCTTAGCGCCTTGAGCCATTTTAATTTGAATTTCATCTGCATTGCTTAAGTAATAGCTTGATACGCCAAAGCGACCAGAAGCGACCTGTTTAATCGCACTTCGACGTAGATCCCCATTTTCATCTGGCGTAAAACGAGAAGGATCTTCTCCACCTTCACCGCTATTGCTTCGTCCTCCAATCCGGTTCATCGCAATTGCGAGAGCTTCGTGAGCCTCACCACTTAGAGCGCCGTAGCTCATTGCGCCCGTCTTAAATCGACGTGTAATGGATTCAACGCTTTCAACCTCATCAATTGAAATGGATTCTTTCGATCCAAAATCAATCGCCTGTCTAAGATAAGTTAAATTCTCTTCAAGCGCCATACCGGAGAATTTTTTATATAATTCATAATTATTACTTCTAGCAGCGTGTTGTAGCGTATGAATTGTTTTCGGATTGAAAGAGTGATGCTCTCCTCCATTCCTCCACTGAAGTTCGCTTCCTGTTTCAAGCGTTAAATCACTATATTCAGAATCATGATAAGCAAAATGATGTCTCATCAACGTCTCTGTCGCAATAATATCGATTGGAATGCCGTCAATTTGCGAAGCGGTACCAGCAAAATAACGATCGATCACTTCGTTGCTTACACCGATTGCTTCGAAGATTTGAGCACCACGATAGCTTTGGATCGTTGAAATACCCATTTTTGACATTACTTTAACGATACCAGTTGTGGCAGCCTCAATGTAGTTCTCAATCGCCTCATCGAACGTAAATCCTTCAATGGTTCCGTCCAAAATCATCTGGTTAATTGAATCGTAAGCGGCATAAGGATAAATAGCGTCAGCCCCATATCCAGTTAGCATGGCAAACTGATGAACATCCCTAGCCTCACCAGTTTCAACAATTAAACTAACCTTCGTACGCGTTTCTCTCTTAATTAAGTGATGATGAAGACCACTTAAAGCAAGTAATGATGGAATTGCTGCTTTATCACGGTTAATTCCTAAATCTGAAAGAACAAGGATGCTTTTACCGTTTTTAATGGCACGATCAGCTTTTCGGAACAGTGCTAGTAAAGCATGTTCCATTTCCGTTTCACCACGAGCTGCATCAAACAGCAAACTTAATGTTTCTGGATGAAAGTCCTCTTCATTCAATGCTTTAATCGCTTCAAAACGACTATCGGTAAGAATCGGTGTTTCAAGTCGAATTCTTCTAGCACTTCCTGGATCCGTTTCAAGCAAGTTGCCCTCTGGTCCAAGCAACGTCATTGTTGAAGTAACCGATTCTTCACGAATGGAATCGATCGGTGGATTCGTAACTTGAGCAAACAGTTGCTTAAAGTAGTTAAACAATAGCTGCGGTCGCTCAGAAAGAACAGCAAGAGGGACATCGTTCCCCATTGATCCAATTGGATCTTTCTTCTCTGTTACCATTGGAGCAATATTCTTAGTTAACTCTTCATATGTGTAACCGAAGGCTCTTTGTGTTTTAATGAGCTCTTTCTCTTCAATTTCTCTCGTTTTACTTGCTTCAGGAGACAAGCTCATTAAATTTTCATCTAACCATTTACGGTACGGTTTGTCTGTTGCGATTTGTGTTTTAATCTCTTCATCATACACAAGTCGTTTTTCTTCAAGATCTAATAGAAGCATTTTGCCAGGGCTTAAGCGGCCTTTTTCCACTATTTTCTCTTCATCAATTTCAATGACACCAACTTCGGATGAAAGAATAAACGTATCGTCGTTTGTGATTACGTAGCGTGCAGGACGCAGTCCATTTCGATCAAGCATCGCTCCAATTTGGCGACCGTTTGTAAACGCGATTGCAGTTGGTCCATCCCATGGTTCCATTAATGTACTATGATACTCGTAGAAAGCTTTTTTAGGATCAAGCATCGTTGCATCACGATCCCACGGTTCAGGGATCATCATCATAGCCGCATGGGGTAGTGATCGGCCTGAAAGATTCAAAAATTCAAGACAGTTATCTAATGATGAAGAATCACTCCCGTTTGGTCGTACGATTGGAGCAATGTCTTTCATGTCGTCTCCAAAGACATCTGACTGAAGAGCACCTTCTCTTGCTCTCATCCAGTTTACATTCCCTCGAAGCGTATTAATCTCTCCATTATGAATAAGGTAACGGTTTGGATGCGCCCGATCCCAACTTGGAAAAGTATTTGTACTGAAACGTGAATGAACCATTGAAAAAGCAGATTTAAAACTTGGATCTTTTAAATCTAAATAAAATTGATCAAGCTGTTCTGGTGTGAGCATTCCTTTATAAACAATCGTATCTTTTGAGAAACTAGCTGCGTAGTACTTTGTCTTTGATAGCTGTGAATCTTGAGATACTTGCTTCTCTGCTTTTTTACGAATGACGTATAATTTACGTTCAAATTCTTCAGCAGAAATATCGCTTTTCTTAATAAAGACCTGTCGAATGACAGGCTGAGCAATACATGCAGCTTCTCCAATTGTTGTTTCATCTACAGGAACGGTTCTCCAGCCAATAAACTCTTGGCCTGCTTCCTCGATTGCTTTTTCAACAATTTGTTTTGCGCGCTGTCTCAGCTGATTATCAACGGGTAGGAACATCATTCCGACACCGTACTCCCCTTTATTTGGAAGGTTAAACCCGGAATTCTTTTGGAAAAATTCGTGTGGAATCTGTAGCATAATGCCCGCACCGTCACCCGTGTCAGGATCGCTTCCCTGCCCTCCGCGGTGATCTAGCTGGCGTAGCATATAGACTCCCTTTTCAATAATGTCATGCGCAGGCACATTATTTATATTGGCGATCAGCCCGATGCCACAAGCGTCATGCTCATGAATTGGATCATATAATCCCTGTTTCTCTGGAAAGTTTGTTCTATCCATATTCCCACTCCTCGCTCTTATCCCAATTCATTATGGTTTCTCGCTTTAACGCCATAACGTCGAAATTGTTTAAATATTCTACACTCATTTTACATTGCTTTAACCAATGCTTCCAATATATAATTTAGATATAATTAATCTATTATTGATATGAATCAAAAGGGAGATTGCTTTTTTATGGAACTTAGGCAGTTATATTATTTTATGGAAGTTGCAAAAAGAGAACATGTTACAGCAGCAGCGACTTCTCTTCACGTTGCTCAATCAGCTGTAAGTCGACAAATTGCCAATCTTGAATCGGAACTTGGCGTACAATTATTTATTCGGGAAGGGAGAAACGTAAAGTTAACTCAAGTTGGACAAATATTTATGGATCACGCCGAGACGGCCATTTCAGAAATTGAACGTGCGAGACAAGCCGTCTACGAATTTCTAAATCCAGACACCGGAACAATCCGCATCGGCTTTCCGAATAGTTTAGCCGCCAAAACGCTACCTACTGTTATATCAGCATTTCGTAAAGAGCATCCAAGCGTTGGATTTCAATTAAGGCAAGGATCTGTGCAAGATCTAACGGACGCTGTCAGCAAAGGAGAGATCGATATTGCGTTCGTATCTCCAGTACCAAAAGATCGAACAGATGTTGAAGGCCACATTTTTTTCACTGAAAAACTACTCGCTCTTTTACCAATCTCACACGAGTTAGCAGATTATCCAATGTTGAGACTAGGACAATTGAAGAATGAACCCTTTGTTCTATTTCGTTCAGGATATGCGCTTCATCATCTAGTTACATCAGCATGTCAGCAGGTTGGTTTTAAACCTCGAATTGCATTTGAAGGGGAAGACATTGATACGATTAAGGGGCTTGTAGCAGCAGGATTAGGTGTAAGTCTCTTACCTGAAATAACACTTTCAGAACAGTTACCTGGTGAAACAGTAAAAATTGAATTATCAGAGCCCAATGTGACAAGGACTGTGGGCGTCATTATTCCTCAAGGAAGAGAACTAGCCCCTTCAGAAAGAAAATTTTTCGAATTTCTTAAACACTTCTATGAAGTTCTTAACAGGTTTGGGCAATAAAAAAAGCCAGATCGAGCATACGTGTTCAGATCTGGCTTTTTGCAAGCTATATTAATGAAGGAAAAATCTAGCGAACCTACCATTTCCTATGAATTATGAACGCTGGAAGACTTGGGAGGCATCTTCAGAAAGACTCCGAGTATAAGACCAATCAAGAAAATAACAGAGGCAGCAAGGTACATATGTTGATAGCCGGATAAAATCACATCTCTGATCGCTTCAGACATTTTACTTCCGTTAAATGTTGCTCCTGACATAGCGATAAAACCAGCAAGAATAACAGGGCCAAGTGAAGTACCTACCGATCTAAACAAACTTACGAGAGATAGAGCTGATCCCGCTTCATGATCAGGTGTTAACTCAAGAATAATATAATTTAAGGGTGTTCCCATAGTGAATCCTATCCCTATACCAGATAGAATCATCCCAAGAGATAGTGTGATCCATCCATCTGCTATATAAACAAAAGAAAGTGAACCAAGAAGACTTAATGAAAAGCCAAGTAATACAACTTGTTTTGCCCCCCACTTGTCGAGAAGTACTCCACCTATAGGAGCAGCAAAACCAGATGCTACTGCCAGAATTGTCATAACGTACCCACCTTGACCTCTGGACAGCAGTAATATGATTTCTGAGAATGAAGGAACAAAAATCATACTAATTATGCCAATACCTGTAATCATTGAAATGAGTAAAGCTAACACGATATTCCGGTCTTTAAAGTAACTTAATTTAAGAATCGGGTCTTTTGCAGCTTTTTCCACTCGAATAAGTGGATAAATAAATACAACACTAATTAGTAAAAGCGGCCAAACCATGAGCGATTGGATCGACTGCGCAAATTCATTTGTATCAAGATTCGTTAATCCCAGTAGAAGACTTATGATAACAAAAGATAATACACCAGCTCCCCCCCAATCAAGTGAAGGTTTTTTTGTCTCTTTTCGATCATCGGGAAGTTTTAAGCCCATTATGATGATAATAAGTGCAATAGGGACGTTAATGAAGAATATCCATCTCCAACTAAACTGAGCAACGAAAAAACCTCCTACATTTGGTCCAAGAATCGTCGCTATTCCAAACATAGCTCCAACAAAACCGAGTGCCATGCCCCGTTTCTCCTTTGGAAAGCTGCTTCCGATTACGGCATTTGCAATAGGGATAATGCCACCACCACCGAGAGCTTGAACCGCTCGACCAACAAGGAGAAAGGAAAGTGACTGACTAAATCCAGCGATTACAGAACCAATGGCAAATAACGTAATACCAGTTAGGAAAATTCGCTTTCTCCCAAATAAATCAGCAAGTTTCCCTACAATTGGCATGCTTACTGCATAGACTAGCGTATAAATCGTTACTACCCAAACCGTCCATTTTAAGTCAATCCCTAGATCTTCTATAAGGGTGGTTAACGCAGGAGATACGATGCCTGAATCAAGAGCACCTAGAAAAACACCTAGCAAAAATGTAATCAATATAAACCGAAGTTTTTTATCCAACAAAAACATCCCCCTTGTGTTGATATGTGTATTATCACATATGAACACAAAGGGGATCAACTACTTGATTATTAATAATTAGAAGGCCAAAGCCTTTCATTTAAATCATGATAATTTGTCACATAAAAATCGGCTCCTGGAGAGTCATTTTGAAAGAGACATGTTTTCATTCCAACTTCTTTTGCAGGAAGAATATCCAGCATACGATCCCCTACTGCAAGGTCCAAATGGTATTGATCATTCAAATAATGGTATGAAGCAGGATCGGGCTTTCGTGGAAAACCATCGTCACCTGCTACGAGATCAGCAAAATAATGTTCCATATCAAAATGCTTTAAAATAGCAATTACTTCAGCACGTGGTTTATGTGTCATGATTACATTTAAATCGGCTTTTTCCAGGATCGTTTTTAATCCTCTAAATGGTGGTTTGTCGTCAGGAGAAAGGGCATTATCCTTTTTACGAAATGCTGTAATCTGCTCCTCAGTTAATTGAAACACTTCTGTTGCGTGATGAAAGGAAACTTTCAACTCTCTTAATATCTCTTCTTCTGATAGCTCAGAGGAGACTAACTGTTTCATCACTTTTGTAAACGCTGGGTATGTATCAAATAATGTCCCATCAAAATCCCAAAGTATTCTCACCTTTCACTCACTCTCCTCATTAGTAAAGAAAAGCCGCTCGTACACGAGCGGCTACTTTAATTAAAATTGTGTTTTTTCTTCAAGAAAGCTTTTCAGTTCTGAAATCGGCATTCTTTTTTGTTCCATTGTATCACGATCACGGATCGTGACTTGCTGATCTTCTACAGAATCAAAATCAAACGTAATCGCGTAAGGTGTACCAATTTCGTCATGGCGACGGTAACGTTTACCGATTGAACCAGCTTCATCATAATCAACCATGAAATATTTAGATAGCTCAGCATGAACGGCACGCGCTTCTTCAGATAGCTTTTTAGAAAGTGGGAAGACAGCTGCTTTAAATGGCGCGATCGCCGGGTGGAAGTGCATCACACTTCTTGATGTGCCATCTTCAAGCTCTTGTTCTTCATATGCTTCAATCAAAAAGGCAAGTGTCACACGATCTGCACCGAGTGAAGGCTCGATACAATATGGTACATACTTTTCACCCGTTTGCTGATCATGATAAGTAAAATCTTCATTTGAGTGTTCCATATGCTGCTTCAGATCGTAATCTGTTCTTGAAGCAACGCCCCAAAGCTCGCCCCAACCAAACGGGAATTTGTACTCGATATCAGTTGTTGCGTTACTATAATGGGAAAGTTCATCTTCTGCATGCTCACGTAGACGAATGCTATCTCCACTCACGCCAAGATTAAGCAACCAGTTTTTGCAATACTCTTTCCAATAGTCATGCCACTCGAGTTCATCACCAGGTTTACAGAAGAATTCGAGCTCCATTTGTTCGAATTCACGAGTCCGGAACGTAAAGTTACCTGGTGTGATTTCGTTTCGGAAGCTTTTTCCGATTTGTGCAATACCAAAAGGTACTTTTTTACGCATAGAACGCTGAACATTTTTAAAGTTAACAAAAATTCCTTGAGCTGTTTCCGGGCGAAGATAAATTTCATTTGTGCTTGATTTCGTTACACCCTGATGTGTTTTAAACATTAAATCGAACTGACGAATTTCTGTAAAGTCTTCACTACCACATTCTGGACATGTAATGTTGTTATTTTTAATTAGACGTTCCATTTCTTCAAATGAAAGGCCGTCTGCAATCATTTCATCTTCCTCTGTCGATAGTGCGTCTTCGATTAACTTGTCAGCACGGTGCCTTGTTTTACAACTTTTGCAATCAATTAATGGATCATTAAAGTTACCTAAGTGACCCGAAGCTTCCCAAGTTTTTGGGTTCATCAATATGGCAGCATCTAGGCCACTATTGTATGGAGATTCTTGAACAAATTTCTTCCACCATGCTCCTTTAATATTGTTTTTTAATTCTACGCCAAGCGGACCATAGTCCCACGTATTTGCGAGTCCTCCGTAAATATCAGACCCTGGAAAAATAAATCCTCTGTGCTTTGATACAGATACGATCTGTTCCATAGAAATTGTCATGTTATTCTCTCCTTTTTTCAATCAATATAAAAAGCTCTCGCTCCATGGACAATAAATGTCCAGGGACGAGAGCTTATGCACCCGCGGTTCCACCCTAGTTGATGCATATCATGCATCCACTTTCAGAACGTAAACTCCAGACCGCCGTTTCATCAGACCTTATTCGGGCTCGCACCATCCCCGAATCGCTTCAATGAGGTTTATCTGATTACTATTTGTCCTTCATAGTTAGTATGGTTATGTATGAGATTGATATGACATATGATACAAAAAATGTTCACCTAAAGTCAAGGATTAAGCCAGAAAAAAACGACCTTACTGGTCGCTCATCATTTATGTACATTCGTGGATGTTGGTTTTTTACCTTGTCTTAGGAATGACCTTACCTCTTCCTTTTGTAACCCAAGCTCCCGGGCAGCCCTCATGAGAATAACCCATTCTTGATCTAGTACTTTCTTAGGCTTAATCTCTGCCATGGTCATTCTTTTCTCCTCCTTATCGGGTTTCCAGGAGGACCAGCCGTCATCGTTGGTGACCCAACATTAGACCTGTGTCTTTGCGTCCCATTCTTTAGAATGGTTTGCCCTTATCTGGAGAATTAAGAAATGACATGCACCGACTATTTTCCTAGAAAACCTACATGTTTTTAAAGAATTTACAAATTTACAATAGAAGTTTGCCGGTATATGTTACTAATATACCAGCTACGCAGAAAAAATTCAAAATATTTTTAAAATAATGTCGTAGTCATATCATTCAACATGCATGAATCATATGATACTCCTATCAACAAAATGAATCTTTCCATCTAAATCGAGTAACTTCTCATTTTTGCAGGTGATTGAAAAAAACTAAAAATACCCTAAAGGATGAGTGTAATGAGACGACATCAAATCGGGACGGCTTGGAGTGGAAAACATGTCGTACTTCTCCACTGTTCACCATTTTCCAATCAAACAACTGTGCTCTACAAAAGTCTTTACGCACCAACTGAGCCCCTCCATCCTTCATGTACCGAAACGCTATGGATTTATCTTAGCATCGGCTACTCAATTGCTTACATTCATTCACTTAACGATGGCTCAGTTGAATATGTACTTACAAAATAAGAGAAGATTGCACATGCAACCTTCTCCTATTATTAAAACTGACTTAGATATTCTTTCACTTGATCGGGATTTTTTGTATTGGCGCTATGCAAGTGACCAATTTTCTTCCCATCTTTATAAACGAGTAAGCTAGGAATACCCATAACATTATTTTCCTCTGTAATTTCAGGAAACTGTTCAATGTCAATTTGAGCCCAGGACTTATCTTGATTAACATTCATGATGTCATCAATAAAAAAATCAAGTCGTTTGCAATCAGGACACCAGTTTGCTTCGTATTTTAGTATGGATACCTCTTTATTGTTAATGAAAGACTGATAAGAATCTGCCGTTTCTATTTTTTTCACATTCATCGCTCCTTCTATCTTTATCTTCAGTGACAATTATATCGAAATAATCTTCTAATGTCTGTAAGGAAGATTACGATATTTCAGCATTAAGAACTTAAAGCTTCAAGAGGTCGAATCCTATCTTATCTAGAAACTCAGTAAATCAGGCTAAAATTCCCCCTGTTATTCCACGTCATCTGCAAGACGAATGCCTGTAAATTGCCAGCGTTTTTCAGGACCAAAGAAATTACGATATGTTGGACGGATATGTGTTTGCGAAGTAACGCATGATCCTCCTCGTAAAATCATTTGGCTACTCATGAATTTGGCATTATATTCACCTAATGCACCCTCAAGAGGTTTATTACCAGGATATGGCATATAAGGACTTTTCGTCCATTCCCATACATCTCCATAAGCTTTTTTAATGTTACCTTCTTCTTCTTTCACTGATGCAACCGGATGATAGTGACCATCCTCTACAAAATTACCAGCGATCGGCTGATCCCTCACTGCAACTTCCCATTCTGATTCTGAAGGTAGGCGCTTCCCAACAAAACTTGCATAGGCTTCAGCTTCGTAATAGCTAACGTGGGTAACGGGCTCTTCTTTATTAATCGGCACTAGTCCATGAAGTGTAAACGTATACCACTTACCGTCTTTTTCGACCCAATGCAATGGCGCTTTCCAATTTTCTTCCTTCACAGTTGCCCAACCATCAGACAGCCAGTAGGCAGCCTGTTCATAGCCTCCAGCATTGATAAATTCCATGTATTCTCCGTTCGTCACCGTTCTTGTCGCTAATTTAAATGGTTCAAGCCATACCTTATGTACTGGTCGCTCATTGTCAAAAGAAAAGCCGTCCTCTTCATCTATCCCCGTTTCAATAAGTCCACCCTCGAATGACACCCATTCTAACGGTGTCGCTTTTGCAGTAGGTTCGTCATCAAGTGGACGGTATACAGGGTACAACGGATTAACGGAGAAATTATATTTAATATCTGTCATTAAAAGTTCTTGGTGCTGTTGTTCATGATTTAGTCCAATTTCAACGAGATCTGCAACTTGATGAAGATGTCCTTCATCGAGTTGTTGAATTAAGTTCACTATTTCTTCATTGATATCCGAACGATAGCTTCTTACTTTATCTATACTTGGTCTACTTAATAATCCCCTTGAATGACGCGGAAAGTAACTTCCAACACTTTCATAGTACGAGTTAAATAAATAGTCAAATTCTTTATGAAAAGACTCATAATTTTCTTTATACTGTTTCAAAATAAACGTTTCAAAAAACCAAGTCGTGTGGGCCATATGCCATTTGGGAGGACTAACATCGGGAATTGATTGGATGGTAAAATCCTCCGTCTCAAGTGGTTCCACTAATGTATTTGTCATTGCGCGTGTTGCCTCAAAGGAATGAAGCAATTGTTCTCGTAATTCGCTTAACTGAATCGATTGTTGTACCATATGTTCCTCCCTAGTATTTCTATAATGTATTAACACAAAAATTTACCCTTGCTTTCAATTAATTAAACATTTATAAAGTAATTCCTGTTTTCATAAGTACATTTGAAATTTCTTTATGTCCATGCGTGTTCGGGTGGATACAATCTGAAGCTAACAATTGCTTTTCTCTCCCTTTAAAAACGGGAAAGACATTAGCCACTCTCACCAACTCTCCAGTGGAACATTTGTCAATATGACGGTTGAACTGCTTTACCCAGTAATCCGAAAAAGGAATAGTAGGAATAGGATTATACAAGTTAACAATTCGTATCATCGCTTTTCCATCTGACTGTTTAAGAGCTTTAGACAAATTGGAGACAATCCAGCTCATATTTTGGCAGCAAAGCTTTAAAGCATCATCCAACACAGTATCTTTTTTCGTTACCGCGTAAGATTCAGCCGCATCGATAAGGTCATTTCCACCGGCTGTTAAAGTTACGATTTCCGTTTGTCCCAGGTCGATCTTCGAGCAAGCAAGCCATTTTTTCACTTCCGACGTCGTCGCTCCATTTTCAGCATAAACACTTACATTCACCTTTTTTCTTATGGAACATTGTAATTCATTTTTATAAAAATCTACAAAAGTTGGAGAAAACAACATGGTCCCCGTTCCTAATGTAATAGAGTCACCGATTGCTGTGTAACCTATTGCAGAATGACAAGCTAACATTGTATCACCTCATTTATTAGATGCTCTACAATATTCACCTCATCCTCCACAGGTGACTAGCATGTCATTTACATATTGTCTAGAGAAATAGACCGATCTCCTTCTACTAAAAAAGGTACATTAAGTTCACCAGCGAGTTTAATCAGCTCTTCCTATGGAAGAAAGCGGCGAATAAAGAGGATGTTTCATATTAAAATCACAAGAAAAGACGCTACCTAAAGTTAGCGTCTTTTCTTGCCCCTCGATCTAATTCGCTGTTTTCCCATCCGAATCTTTTTGATTATCCTTCTTACCTTCTAATTTATCCCACTTAATCGGTCTATTGAGATTCAATTTTTTTTTCAAGTTCAATAAGCAGTTGAAATGACCAACATACCATTTATCGAACTTCACCATATGAATGGTTTCCCAGTCTCTCATCTCCTTCGTACATCCATCACAATGTATTTCCATTGGAAGGCACTTCCTGTCTAAAGTAGTTTTCTTTATTTATATTCAAAAGGATGAAAATGTGATTGGTCATCTGTACGAAAAAACGCATCCATTGGATGCGTTCAGCTTGTAGAGGAACCCTTGGTTCCTCTACAAGCTTTTTTAATGGTTTTGATTTTCCTGTTAGTTGAAATGGTGTTTTGAAGTATATAAGATGAAAAAAACTCTCCTTCACCTAGCTC
>NZ_JAIVAE010000002.1 GCF_020171785.1 Guptibacillus hwajinpoensis | reverse complement strand
ATTGGAACATTAAAATCACCGCCTAAATAGAATCTACCTATAGGATAACAAAACAAAATGGATAATTGAGGGAAATGAGATAAAAAAAACAGGCTGTCGAGACTTTCTCGACAGCCTGAACGCATCCATTGGATGCGTTTCTCTTCTTTATTTAAGATTTTCTGGATTTAATACTTGAAGGGCTTCTGGAACAAATTTACCATCTTTGCGAATTAACTCATCATCAAACCAAATTTCACCGCCACCATATTCAGGGCGTTGAATTAAGACAAGATCCCAGTGAACAGATGAATCATTGCCGTTTGGCGCTTCATCGTATGCTTGTCCTGGTGTGAAATGGAAAGAACCATCTATTTTTTCATCAAATAGAATATCTTTCATTGGCTCACGAATGAACGGATTGACACCAATCGCAAATTCGCCGATATACCGAGCTCCTTCATCCGTATTGAGAATTTGATTTAGCCTCTCTGTGTCATTTGCTACAGCATCGATCACTTTCCCGTTTTCGAACGTAAGCTGGACATTCTCAAATACAAAACCATTGTAAGGAGAAGGTGTATTATACGTAATGACACCATTTACACTATCCTTAACTGGTGCAGTAAAAACTTCCCCATCAGGTATATTAAGTTCACCAGCACATTTTACAGCCGGAATATCTTTGATGGAGAAACTTAGGTTTGTGTCAGGAGAAACAATTCGAACCTCATCGGCTTTGTTCATACGATCCACAAGTGAATCCATCGCTTCACTCATCTTTGCATAATCCATCGTGCAAACATTGAAATAGAAGTTCTCAAATGCTTCCGTACTCATGCCAGAAAGCTGTGCCATGGATTCATTTGGATACCTCATAACAACCCATTTTGTATGCTTCACACGTTGATTACTGTGAACTTTTGTTTTGTAAATTTGATTATACAAAGCCATTTTCGCTTCTGGTACGTCTGAAAGCTCATTAATATTCTCAGAGCCACGTATTCCAATGTAAGCATTCATTTTCTTCATTTGATTTAAATCAATCTCAGCCCACTCCGTGATTTGTTCTTCGGTCGCATTCATCAACAGTTCCCTAAGAACTTGATTATCTCTCAAGTTAACATGAGGAAAACCCCCGGCTTTATGTACCTCTTTCACAATGCTGCGTACAAGAGTATTGTCTACATCAAATGCTTCGATTAACACATGTTCACCTTGCTGAACCTTGGTTGAGTATTGGACTAATTTCTCAGCAAACTCTATAATACGAGAATCAAACATATTCTCCCTCTTTCCTTCATATTAATATTGTTCTCCCTTCCTATTATACGCCCTATATTCAAGTTTCTTCAAACATTAGAAAACCGGGCATATGCCCGGTTTTCATTATTTAATACCTTGATCATATTCCATATAAATCACGTGAGTCTGAAGGTATTCATTAAGGCCGTGTTTTCCATCCGCACCGCCAATACCAGATTGCCCCATTCCGGCGTGGAAACCTTGTACGGCTTCAAAGTTCTCACGATTCACATACGTTTCACCATAGCGAAGAACATTTGAAGCTTTCATGACTTCATGCATGTTATCACTAAAGATTGATGAAGAAAGACCGTAATAAGTGTCGTTAGCCATTTCTAGCACTTTATCAAAATCACTATAAACAACAATTGGTAACACTGGCCCGAAAATTTCTTCTTGAATGACATTCATATCTTGTGAGACATCTGTCAAAACAGTTGGTTCAAAGAAAAAGCCTTTATCTCGGTCTACGCGCTTCCCACCTGTTTTTACAACTGCACCAGCTTTAACGGCATTGTTCACCATTTCTTCAACAGAGTCGATTTGCTGTTTATTCGCTAGTGGACCGATGTCACATCCATCTTCTTTTAATGAATCCCCAACTTTAGTATTTTTGAACGTTCCTGTTATCTTTGAAATGAATTCTTCAGCTACGTCTTCATGAACATAAACACGCTCTGCATTCGTACAAGCCTGACCGTTGTTCGTAATTCGTGAAGTCGTGATCTTTTCAACAGCAAGATCAACATTAGCATGTTTTGTTACGATCGCTGGCGCTTTACCACCAAGCTCAAGATTCACTTTTGTAATGTTTTTAGCAGCCGCTTCCATCACTTTTGAACCTGCCGGATAACTTCCTGTTAAACTAATCATTTGCACATCTGGTGAAGAAGCAAGTGGCGTACCAATGTCTGATCCTTTACCAGTAACTAAGCTAAATACTCCTTTAGGAACGCCAATTTCATGGATAATACCTGCTAGCTCACATGCTGTATTTGGCGTATATTGACTTGGCTTAATAATAATCGGACAGCCTGTGACAAACGCTGGCGCTACCTTTCGAGCAAAGATAAACATTGGGAAGTTCCATGGCACGATACCGCCAACGATTCCGATCGGCTTTTTGAAAACAAGAATATTCTCATTCGGGCGATCACTTGGGAGTACTTCTCCTTCGTATCGTCTTGCCCAACCTGCCATATAGCGGAAGTAATCAATCGTAAGGTCTACTTCTGCCTTTGAAGCATCTACTGTTTTACCATTTTCTTCAGTCAACATGTTAATAAAAGCTTCTTTTTTCTCTTCTACTTTATCGGCAATCTTATATAAGTACTCAGCTCGTTCAATTGAAGGTTTCTTTTCCCAATCTCTCTGGGAAGCTTTAGCAGCTTCAATTGCACGCTGCACGTCATTCTCATCACTTTTCGGAATTCGTGAAATCACTTCTTCTGTTGCTGGATTGATCACTTCGAGCATTTCTTCTGAATGACTATTTGTAAATTCACCGTTAATGTATAGTTGATAGCTTTTCACTTGAAAGACCTCCTACATAGTGTTGGAGAACTGTTCCCAAGTTAGCTATATTCTTAAACATATGATCACACATTCAAACAGTTTCTTTCGCTAACTCCCTCTTTTCAAGCCAAGCTTCTAGTTCTTTATGATGCCTTTTCATCTCTTCATATCCTTGATTGTATAAAGTCGTGAGACGAAGCTGTGACTTTTCTATCCGTGCTACTTCAAGAGGTGAGGAAGGTTGAATAATAAAATAATTCTCGCGGTTTGCTTCTATATGATCGAGTGTTTGATTGTAATGGACATATCGTGTGGTAATAGCTTTTGCCAGAGCAGGATTTTTCCGATAAAGACGTTGAATCATCCATGATAACTTTGATTTCTGCTTTCGATATCCTTCATTACGGGTCAAAACGACTACATGACTTTTATTGCCATCGGCTTCCGATTTTTGAACAGGGATCGGATCTGTAATACCGCCATCCAGGTGAAAACGATTATTAATTCGAACGGGCGGCGCCATGAATGGTAGTGAGCTCGATGCTCTTAAAATCGAAAGAATCTGTTCACCATCATCTTTCTTATTAAAGTAATATGGTTTTCCTGTAGTGATATCCGTTGTACCAATGACAAATTGCTCCGTTGCATTCTGAAATGTATCAAAATCGAACGGCACATGAGTAGAAGGAATTTCATTAAAAATTAAATCCATACCAAACAGCTGTTTTTTACGAAATAAATTTTTGTATGAAATGTATTCTGGATGATTCACATAATCAATGAGTACCGTTCGATTCCTTCCATTTTGCCTTGAGAGGTATGAAGCTGCATTACATGCACCAGCAGATACGCCAATCACATAAGGAAAATACAACTCGTGTTCCATCATATACTCTAAAACGCCTGCCGTATAAACGCCTCTCATCCCTCCGCCTTCTAGTACAAGACCTACTGAATTCATTTAAAAGTCCCCTTTTCAATCATCTATATTTAATTTTACTGGAGTTGGAAATGAACCTCAAGAAAGCAAGCTTAGTTTCTCGTCAAAAGTAAAAAGCTCCCTGCCAGTGCAGGAAGCTTACTTTATTCTTCGCGTTCTTCATTCTGAATTGTTTTATGCCCTGTTGATGCTTCATGAGGGAACTTTGTTTGATCTGCTGTTTTCGGTCGTTCTCGTTCCATTCCTTTTTTCTTATGATCAAATGCCTTTCCTCGGCCCATCTTACCCCTCCTTTCATCTCTTTCTATTCTCCCACTTACGGAAAAAAAGTATCCGAAAAAAAATTGAATGGGCATGTATAGAACGAAATGAAAGTGGCCATGATAATTAGTGAAGAGGGAAGTACAAAAGTGCATAAGGAAAACGGAAGCTTTTAAGGAGATGGTCGCGTTGAACTACTCTGTTGGTAAAACAAGGCTCTAACAACTTTCATTAGAAAGAGGTGTCTCCAAAAGACAACTACCGTTCTACCCCATCGCTTGTTTAGCAAACGCTAATAACTTCCTTCTTCATGAGGGTCTTATCCTTTCGGATAGGGCCCTTTATGCATTCTCTTTCACATGCTGATGAGCTAAACTAATCTGAATCGCGATTTGCTCTGGCGACGTACCTCCATAGCTTTTTCTTGCGTTCATCACATTAGCAGGCTTAAGCACTTCAAAAACATCTTCTTCAAATAATGGCGTAAATGATTTAAATTCTTCCATTGTAAGATCAAGTAAAAATTTCTTTCTCTCGATACCGTAAAGAACAATTTTTCCAATGACTTCATGTGACTCGCGGAACGTCATTCCTTTGTTCACAAGGTAATCCGCAATATCGGTTGCATTAGAATAATCTTCATTAACGGCTTGCTTCATGTTTTCTGTCTGTACTGTCATTGTTTCAATCATAGGCGCCAAAAGTTGAAGAGCGCCATCAAGCGTCTTAGCTGTATCAAACATGCCTTCCTTGTCTTCCTGCATGTCTTTGTTATAAGCAAGCGGTAGTCCCTTCAATACCGTTAACAAGCTAAACAAATTCCCATACACACGACCTGTTTTTGCACGAAGAAGTTCTGGAACATCCGGATTCTTTTTCTGGGGCATAATACTCGATCCCGTACAGAAAGAATCGTCTAGTTCGATAAATTGGAATTCCTGACTGCTCCAAATCACCATTTCTTCCGACAAACGGGACATGTGCATCATAAGCATGGAAGCATTTGAAAGAAACTCGACAATAAAATCACGATCACTAACAGCGTCCATGCTATTCGGATAAACGGCGTCAAAACCTAACAGTTCTGCCGTGCGATGGCGATCAATCGGAAAGGTTGTTCCAGCTAGTGCGCCTGCACCAAGCGGTAACATACTCGTTCTCTTTAAACTGTCTTGAAATCTTTCCTTATCACGTTCAAACATCCAGAAATATGCTAGCATATGATGGGCAAATGATACAGGTTGAGCACGCTGCAAATGTGTATAACCTGGTAAAACAGTTTCAACATGAGATTCAGCCTGGCTTAGAATCGCCTGCTGAACCTCTTCGATGTGTGAAATAAAATGGTTAACCTTTTTAATAAGGTACATATGCATATCCGTTGCAACCTGGTCATTACGGCTTCTACCGGTATGCAGCTTTCCTCCAACAGGTCCTATTTCATCAATGAGTGCTTTTTCAATGTTCATATGAATGTCTTCTTGAGATACATCGTATTCAAACGTTCCATTCTGAATGTTCTCAAGAACAACATGTAAGCCTCGCTTGATTTCTTCCATGTCAGAGGAACTAATCACACCACATTCACTAAGCATCTGAACATGGGCCAGACTGCCTTCGATATCTTCTTCTGCTAGTTCTTTATCATACTGGATCGAAGCTGTATATTCTTCTACAAGCTTATTCGTTTCTTTCGTAAAGCGTCCACCCCATAGCTTAGACACACTAACATCTCCTTATTGAGTTACTTTTTGTTTCTTATGAACTTCCGCATTCACTTTTGTAGGTAATCCCCATAGTTTAATGAATCCAACTGCAGCGTCATGATCAAAGAGATCACCTTTAAGATATGTTGCAAGTTGTTCGTTATAGAGAGAGTTCTCTGACTTACGTCCAACTACTGTGTTTGACCCTTTGTGTAGTTTAAGACGAATCTTACCACTTACTACTTTCTGGGTTTCGTTAATGAACCCTTCAAGCGCCTGACGAAGTGGTGAGTACCAGAGTCCGTCATAAATTAATTTTGACAGCTGCTGATCAATCGTCGTTTTGAACTGTGATACTTCACGCGTATGAGTTAAAAATTCCAATTCTTTGTGAGCGTTAATTAAAATGAGTGCTCCTGGGTTTTCATATACTTCTCTGGATTTAATTCCAACAAGACGGTTTTCGATGTGATCGATACGTCCTATGCCATGAACGCCACCAATTTCATTTAACTTTTCAATTAAGTCAACGAGCCCCATTTGTTGACCATTCAAAGCAGTTGGGCGACCTTCTTCAAAATCGATCTCAATGTATTCAGGTTCATCTGGTGTTAGGTGAATTGGTGCTGTCCAATCAAATGCGGCTTCTGGAGCTTCTTGCCACGGATCTTCAAGTACACCAGCTTCACATGCACGTCCCCAAATGTTGGCATCAATTGAAAATGGATTATCAAGTTTAACTGGAACCGGAATCCCTTTTTCTTGTGCGTAAGCAATCTGTTCATCACGCGTCATTCCCCATTCACGAACAGGAGCGATCACTTTCAAGTCCGGATTCAACGCTTGAATCGATACTTCAAAGCGAACCTGATCATTTCCTTTTCCTGTACATCCATGTGCCACTGCCGTAGCTCCTTCACGTTCAGCCGCTTCAACGAGAAGCTTTGAAATAAGGGGACGTGACAGGGCTGAGGATAGCGGGTATTTCCCTTCGTATAATGCATTTGCTTTTAAAGCTGGTAAAAGATAGTTCTCAGCAAGAAGTTCTTTCGCTTCAATCATATAAGCTTTTGAGGCACCCACATTCAGTGCCTTTTCCTTGATCGTTTCTAGATCTTTCCCTTCACCTACGTCAAGTCCAAGAGCAATAACCTCGTATCCATATTTTTCTTCTAACCATTTTATCGAAATGGAGGTATCAAGACCTCCGGAATAAGCAAGAATGATTTTCTCTTTTGCCATGTCATCCACTCCTTATCTTTGTATTAATATCTATGATAACGTATATTTATTCAAATTGCACGAAAAAAATTTAACTTTTTAATAAAAGTTTCAAAAGTGCTTTTTGAGCATGGAGACGATTCTCTGCTTCCTGGTATACAACTGAATGAGAACCATCAATAATTTCCGCTGTAACCTCTTCTCCTCTATGCGCTGGAAGACAATGCATAAAGATGTAATTTTCATCAGCGTTTATGCATAACTCCTCATTCACCTGATAAGGTTCGAAAACGCCCTCACGTTCAGCTTGCTCGTCTTCTTGCCCCATACTCGCCCAAACATCGGTAATCAAAACATCCGCATCCTTAGCAGCTGCAAGGGGATCAGCGGTTACTTCAATGACCGAACCATTTGCTTTTGCTACTTCGTTCGCTTTCGCTACGATCGCTTCATCTGGTTCATAACCTGCTGGACAGGCGATCGTGAAATTCATGCCCACTTTCGCTGCTCCTTCAATAAGTGAATGAGCCACATTGTTCCCATCTCCAAAATAAGCTGCTTTCAATCCACTTAAATGACCTTTATGCTCGATAATCGTAAGTAAATCAGCAAGAATTTGTGCTGGATGATGGGTATCAGTTAAGCCGTTAATAACAGGAATGGAAGAAGCTTTCGCAAAACGTTCAATCGTCTCATGGCCAAACGTTCGAATCATTACTCCATCAAGGTACCCTGCTAGCACATTAGCGGTGTCTTCAACCGTCTCGCCTCTTCCAAGCTGGATGTCTTTCGAACTAAGAAACAAAGCATGCCCACCAAGCTGAAGCATTGCTACTTCAAATGATACACGCGTTCTTGTAGATGACTTTTCGAAGATCATCCCAAGCACCTTTCCTTTTAATTCTTCATGAAGAATTCCTTCCTTTTGTAGCTTTTTCAATAGTTCAGCTTCTTGCAAAAGATAATGAATCTCCTCACTGCTAAGTTCAGCGATCGTTAGAAAATCTTTCCCCTTCATTCCTTCTGCGATTTCATTTTGCGTTTTTACCGACTGCATCATTCAATCATCCTTCCTGCCCGATTGGAGTTTCTTTCATTTGGTGCCAATGCTCTAGACTGTTGACTTCAAGTGTCTTGGATCCTTCTAAGACCAATAACTGAAGCGTGTCAAGATGCGTAAAACATGGAATTTTATATCGTGTAGCGAGTGCGCGCATTTGAAATCCAGAACGTTCTTTTTCTCTGCCGATTGTCGGAATCGATACAACTGCGCTTAGCCCTTCTTTCATTAGCGCCTCAATTTCATCTAAATCTTTTTTAATCACGATTGATTGAATGCCTTTATCATTTAACAATTTGGCTGTTCCAGAGGTTGCGTATATTGCGACACCTTTTTCTTTAAGCTTCATTAGTACATCACATGCAGCTTCTTTATGCTCTTCACTAATCGAACATAGTATGGAAGAAGGTAGCTTATTCGGATCCCACGTTGATACAACCGCTTTTCTTAATGCTTCTTCCGATGTTTTTGCCATAGCAAGGACTTCTCCTGTAGACTTCATCTCTGGTCCAAGAACATGGTCAACGTTTTTTAACTTTCCATTTGAGAAGATCGGAAACTTCACAGTGTAATAAGGTTTTTCTTCTAATAATCCCGTTGCTTCTAATGAGTTACTTTGCAATTGAGCTTTAATCGCCCATTCAACCATTGGAATGTTCGTTACTTTACTGATAACGGGTACAGTTCTCGAAGATCTTGGATTAATTTCAAGAACATAAATGATGTCTTGATCGATGACAAATTGAATATTCATTAACCCTCGACATTCGAGCGCTTGAGATAGCTTTTCAGAATACATTGTAATCGTTTCTTTCTGCTTTTCTGTAATGGATACAGGTGGATAAATTGCTGTGCTATCTCCAGAATGAACGCCCGCTCGTTCAAGGTGCTCCATAATGCCAGGAATGGCGATTGATTCTCCATCGCAAATCACATCGACCTCACATTCAATTCCTTCCACAAAGCGGTCGAGAAGGAATGGCCACATTTTCTTTGAACTACTCTCTAATTTTTGAGTATACCGTTTCAGTTCATCCATATGACGGAAGATAAACATGTTTTGTCCGCCTATCACATAGGAAGGTCTTACAATGATCGGGAATCCTAACTCTGCGGCAAGCTCCTCCATTTCATCTGGCTGATAAGCCATTTTCCCTTCAATATAAGGAATCGAAAGAGAATCCAACAATTGATAAAATTGATCTCGGTCCTCGACTTTATTAATGTTCTCAACAGGTGTACCGAGGATTGGAACTCCGCGCTCGTGCAACTCTTCCGCTAAATTAACAGCAGTTTGACCACCAAATTGTACAGCCACTCCTATAATATGTTCCTTCTCGATAACCGCAAGGACATCTTCAAGTGAGAGCGGCTCAAAGTAAAGACGATCGGCAACGCTATAATCTGTACTAACCGTTTCTGGGTTATTATTCATAACAATCGCACGATAGCCTAACTTCTTAACTGCCTGTGTCGCGTGAACGGAGCAATAGTCAAACTCCACACCTTGCCCGATTCGAATGGGCCCTGAACCAAGAACGAGGATGCCTGGCTCACTGATCTGCTCCATCTCATCGCTCCCTAAATACGTCGAGTAGAAATAAGGCGTGATGGCTTCAAACTCACCCGCACACGTATCAACTTGCTTCATTCCCCTCTGAATGCCAGCTTCTTTACTCATACTCATGATCGAATCGATCGTTTTTCCAGTTGCTTTTGAAATATAGGCATCACTAACGTTTAATTGCTTAACATGAATTAGCAGTTCTTCAGATAGATCGGTTTGATTCATTATCTTTACTTCCGCTTCAACAATTCGCTTCACCTTATGAAGAAACCAGCTATCAATGGCTGTAAGTGATTTAATGTCCTCTACAGAATAACCTCTTCTGAAAGCTTCACTAATTAAAAAAAGTCTTTCATCTGTTGGCGTCATTAGCTGTTCATTTAAATACTCTTGACTTACCTCTTCATATAAGCCTGTTAATGATTGATGACCACTCTCAAGAGATCGAACAGCTTTATTTAAAGCACCTTCAAAACTTCGATCAATTGCCATCACTTCTCCTGTTGCTTTCATCTGCGTTCCAAGTACGCGATCACCTTCAGGAAACTTATCAAATGGGAACCTCGGTATTTTGACAACTAAATAATCAAGGGCAGGTTCGAATGCTGCATACGTATTACCTGTAATTGGATTTGGAAGCTCATCTAATGTAAAGCCAATGGCACATTTTGCAGCCATACGTGCAATCGGATAGCCAGTAGCTTTAGAAGCTAATGCTGATGAACGACTTACCCGCGGATTCACCTCAATGATGTAATAATCATTTGATTCAGGGTTTAATCCAATTTGAATATTACAACCACCAATAACGTCAATGGCACGAATCACTTTCAACGAAACGTTTCGTAGCATCTGGTATTGGTAATCATTCAGCGTCTGAGATGGTGCAACAACAATCGAATCCCCTGTATGAATTCCAACAGGATCCATATTTTCCATGTTACAGACGATCATGCACGTATCGTTTTCATCCCGCATCACTTCATATTCGATTTCTTTCCAACCAAGCATGCTTTTTTCAATGAGTACCTGATGAATAGGACTTAAGGAAAGTCCGCGATCAACAATTTCAAGCAAGGCGTTGTCATCAGCTGCAAATCCACCGCCTTCACCACCCATTGTATAAGCTGGGCGAACCATGATCGGATAGCCAATTTCTCGAGCGAATGTTAACGCCTCTTCCCTTGTCACGGCAATTTTCGACTCAGGTACAGGTTCGCCAATATCAAGCATTAGCTGTCTAAACTTCTCACGGTCTTCCCCGTTTTGAATGGATTCAACAGAGGTGCCAAGAAGTTCAACATTCAATTTTTCTAGAATCCCTTTTTCATAAAGCTCTACGACAAGATTTAAACCTGTTTGACCACCGAGTGTGCCAATGATGCCATCAGGCTTTTCTTTTTTGAGGATTTCCTCTACATAAGGAAGCGTCATTGGTTCCATATAAACATGATCCGCGATCGATGAATCCGTCATAATGGTGGCTGGATTGCTATTTATTAAAACAACCTCAATCCCCTCTTCTTTTAGCGCCAGGCACGCCTGTGTACCTGCATAATCAAATTCCGCTGCCTGACCAATGACAATAGGGCCAGATCCTAAAATGACAACTTTTTTTAACTCTTTACGTAAAGGCATAGTGCTGGTCTCCTGTTCTTGTAATCTGGTTCATAAATGCGTCGAACAAAAAGGCTGTATCTGAAGGTCCCGCGTGTGCTTCTGGATGGAATTGCACCGATTGAATGTTGTAATGGTGATGTTTTAATCCTTCAACGGTTCCATCATTTAAATTAACAAAAGTAAGCGCAAAACCTGTATCTTCTAAGGTCTCCTGTACAACTTCATAACCATGGTTTTGGGAGGTGATAAACACTTTCCCCGTCTCCAAATGCTTCACAGGGTGATTCGACCCACGATGTCCAAATGTTAGCTTTCGAGTGGACGCCCCGTGTGCAAGAGCGAGAAGCTGATGACCTAGACAAATCCCGAAAGTTGGATATTTTTCACTAATAAGCCGGATCGTCTCAAAAGTTGCAGATAAAGCTTCAGGATCTCCAGGACCATTACTTAACACCACTCCGTCTGGTTGTAGGTCAACAACTTCCTCAAAAGTTGTATTAAATGGCATGATTGTTACCTCACAACCAAGAGATTGAAGGGACGTAAGAATTGATTTCTTATAGCCGTAGTCCATTAGCACGATATGTGGTCCCTCACCTGGATGATGTGTTTTTTCTTTTACTGATACATTTGGAACAAAAGATTTCTCTGATTTCCATTCAACGTTGTTACTAGGAAGTTCAGCCGTTATTTGTCCTTTCATTGTTCCGTAATCCCGTAGCATTTTAACGAGGGCTCGTGTGTCTACACCTGTTAATGAAGGAATTTCATTCTGTAATAGACCATTTGAGAAGGAACCTGTTGCTAAATAATGACTAGGTTCCTCACACTGCTCTCCTGTAACAACACCGTGAAGATGAAGGTATTCACTTTCACTATCAAGTTTATTTATTCCATAGTTACCGATTTGTGGGTAACAGAAGACGATGATTTGACCGGCGTAAGAAGGATCCGATACAATCTCTTGATAACCAGTCATGCTTGTATTGAAAACAACTTCACCAGAAGCTTCTAAAGCCCCTATTAGATCGCCTTCAAATACTGCTCCGTTTTCTAATACAAGATAGCCTTTTTTCATGCCTTATCCTCCCCTTCAGCTGACTTAAAAACGTCGGTTAGCTTCTCCATAAATTGCTCTACTTCCTTCTTACTCACATTAAGAGGTGGAAGAATGCGAATGACGTTAGGTCCTGCACTTAAAACAAGAACGTCTTTTTCTCTAAGCTTACTAACAAAAGGCGCGGCATCCGCCACTTCAATTCCTAGAAGTAAACCTAGTCCCCTCACTTCATTAATGGAATTGTGCTGCTCCGACAAACTTTTTAATTCATTTATAAGTATGTCTCCCATTTCTTTTGCGTTGTTAAGTAAAGAACCGATCTCTTTTACCGTCGCAGTTGCAGCGGCAGAAGCAAGTGGATTTCCCCCAAATGTACTTCCGTGAGTTCCTGGACCAAATGTTGACGCTACGCTTTCCTTCGCAAGCATCGCACCAATCGGGAATCCTGAACCTAACCCTTTTGCAAGCGTCATAATATCTGGTTCAAACCCATATTGCTCATGAGCAAATAGCGTTCCGGTTCGGCCCATCCCGGTTTGCACTTCATCAACGACGATAAGAATATTGTTTGATTTACAAATCGACACAAGCTCCGAAATCCACTCCTGATCTGCTGGACGAACGCCTCCTTCTCCCTGGACGAGCTCTAACATGACGGCTGCTGGTTTTAGTTCCTCGATTTCTGATAAACGCTCAAAATCGTTGTAAGGAAAGTATTCAAAACCAGAAAGCATAGAGCCAAACCCATCTTGAAGGTTTGGTTGAGCTGTAGCGGAAAGGGAACCTAGCGTTCTTCCATGGAAAGACTTCGTGAACGTTGCAATTGTTTCTTTACCGCTCCATTTTCGAACGAGCTTAATCGCTGCTTCATTCGCTTCCGTACCGCTATTACAGAAGAACACCTGGTCAAAACAGCTTTCTTCCGTTAACACGTCAGCGAGTTCCTGCTGTTTTGGGATATGGTATAAATTCGAACAATGCCAGAGGAGATCCAACTGTTCTGTAACGGCTGTTTTAATCGCAGCTGGTTGATGACCAAGGTTACATGTGGCAATTCCGGAAGTAAAATCAAGATACTTTGTTCCGTCTTCACTATATAGGAAGCTTCCTTCACCTTTAACGGCAGTAATCGGAAGTCGATTATATGTTTGCATGATGCTTGTTTGTGACATTTCAGTTAGTGACATTCTAAAGACTCCTTTCGAACAATTCGCGTTCCAACAGGTTCATGTGCGACTGCTTTTAGCAGGGCATTCTCTTCTCGACCATCAACAATAATAACCGAGGAGACTTTATCCGAAAGAGCGGCAATCGCTCCTTTCACTTTAGGGATCATTCCACCAATAATCGTGCCTTTTTCTATTAGACTTGTTATTTTTGGCTCATCTAGTGTTCTGAAAATAACTTTTTGCCCATCAATTTTTTCATACACACCTGGCGTATCGCTAACGAGACAAATATCTGCATGCAGCGCCTGAGCGACAGCTGATGCGGCTTCATCTCCATTTATGTTAAGTGTGTCGCCATCTTCATTCATACTGATTGGTGAGATAACTGGTATGTACCCAGCATCAGACAACTGTTCAATTAAGGTATGGTCTACGGATAACACTTCACCAACTCGTCCCAGTGACTCACTAGACTGTTTGCATGTAAACAGCTTCCCGTCTACGCCACTAATGCCAATGGCTTTCGCTCCTGCATGGTGGATCTTCCTCACGAGCTGCTTATTCACCTTACCGCTCAGTACCATTTCAACTGTATCGACCATCTCATCCGTTGTAACACGTAGTCCATCGACAAATGTTGTCTGAATTGATAGCTTATCAAGCATCCTTGAGATTTCAGGGCCTCCACCATGAACGAGTACGGGATGATAACCTTGTTTTTTCATACCTACTAGGTCAAGGTAAAATGAGTCTGGAAGCTGATTTAATATACTTCCACCACATTTAATAACAAAATACTTTTGATTATGTTCTGTAGGAGGCATTGATTCTGACATAGTCATAAGAAAGGTCACACCCCCATGCTGTTGCTTCTTCGTTTCCGTTATGCAAATCAATATAAATATGAATGTTCTCATTTTCTAAATAAGTTTTCGCTTCTTCCTCACTAAATTCTGTGGTGATTCCATAATCCACTACCTTAATTGGTCCCAGTGAGATGGACAGCGAATCTTCTTGAACAGATTCACCACTGTATCCAATCGCACAAACGATCCGGCCCCAATTTGCATCGGTTCCGTAAATCGCTGTTTTAACAAGGCTTGAACCAACAACAGATTTTGCGATTGCTTTTGCCCCGTCTTCTGATTGAGCTCCTTTTACGTGAACTTCTACGAGTTTAGTAGCCCCTTCGCCATCTTTTGCGATCAATTTAGCTAACTGCTGACAAACATACTCAAGTGAACTTAAGAACGTCGGCCACTCAGGATGGCTTTCTGATAACGCTTCATTCTCAGCCTGACCGTTTGCTAGAAGGAGAACCATATCATTTGTACTTGTTTCACCATCAACCGTGATCATGTTATAAGTCGTGTCTGTCACCGAGCTTAATGCGGACTGAAGAGCGTTATTTTCTACTTCTGCATCGGTCGTTACAAAAGCCAGCATCGTGGCCATGTTCGGCTTGATCATTCCTGATCCTTTTGCAGCGCCGCCAATGGTGATGTCTTTTCCATCAATCTGACATGTTACGGCTACCTGTTTTGTCATTGTATCTGTCGTAACGATCGCTTCAGCAAAATCACCGCCTGACGTTTTCGCTTTATACTTTGGGATATCATGGATTCCTTTGCTAATGGCTTTCATTGGCAAATACTCTCCAATCACTCCAGTTGAAGTCACTGCTGTTTGCATTTCAGTCAGTCCCATAACTGATGCAAACTGTTTACGCATTTCATAGGCATCTTCAAGTCCTTTTTCACCTGTAAAAGCATTTGCGTTCCCTGAATTCACAATGAGACCTTGAAGCTTTCCACCTTTTAAACTTTCTTTTGTCACTTTTAATGGCGGTGCCTGGAAAGTATTCATTGTAAACACCCCTGCAGCATTCGCTGGTACAACAGATTTAATCCAACCAAGATCCTTTCGCTTTCGTTTTAAACCTGCATGAAACCCACCAGCTTCAAATCCTTTAGGAGAAGTAACTGTGCCATCTTTTACGATTGAAAAAAGTTCATCACTTACAGTCGATGTTGCCAAAGCATTCAACCCTTTCGTTTAGTAGATTTATGGAAATACAGGAGATAAACGAAGACCTGCTGTCTCAGGATAACCAAATCGTAGATTCATATTTTGTACCGCTTGACCAGCGGCACCTTTCATCAAATTGTCAATCACCGAAATGATCGTTAAACGATTTGTTCTCGGATCAACAGAGAGACCAATATCACAGTAGTTAGAACCGGAAACACCTTTTGTTGAGGGCCATTTCCCTTCAGGCATCACGCGGATAAAAGGATGGTCCTTATAGATTGATTGGTAAAGATCAATGACTTCTGCTTCGGATCGATCCTGAGATAAATTGACATACATGCTGCACATCATCCCTCTTGTAAGCGGGACGAGGTGGGTAGAGAACGATACTTTGACGTCTTCACCGATTTGATTTGAAATCACTTGTTCGATTTCAGGAATATGCTGATGTTTGCCAAGTTTGTATGCTGATACATTTTCATTCACTTCAGAGTAATGAGCAGTAAGACTCGTTTTACGTCCTGCTCCTGAAAGCCCCGATTTTCCATCGATGATGAAAGACGATGGATCAGCCCATCCTTTTTGAATGATCGGAAGAAGGCCAAGTAGCGTTGCCGTCGGATAGCATCCTGGATTGGCAATTAAATTTGCGGATTTAATGTCTTCTGAATAGTATTCCGATAATCCATATACCGCTTCTGACAAAGCTCCTTCTGGTGGAGATGAATGGTTATACCACTTTTCGTATAAATCTCCACTCTTTAATCGGAAGTCTCCGGATAAATCGATCATTGGAACACCCGTATTTAGTAGGGAAGGAACAGATTGACTGCTCACGCCAGCTGGTGTTGCGAAGAAGATAACATCTGACTCGGAAGCAAGCTTTTCTGCATCAAGTGCTTCAAACTGACTTACTTGTATATTCGTGAGATGTGGGAAAACATCATGGACATTTGTTCCTGCGTTAGATGGAGATACAATTGTATTAATTTCTACTTCAGGGTGACTAAGCAATAAGCGAATTAATTCAAGGCCGCTATATCCGCTAGCACCGACTATACTTGCTTTCACTATTTCCACTCCCTCTTACTGTTCTTATTGAATGATTATACATACTAAAGAATATATATACAACAATTATTTTGATTATTTTTATATTTAAGATCGGCCCAATCTACAAATAAAAAAAGCATGCCTTTAGTAGAGGCATGCTTTAAATTACTTCTTTACAAATTCAAATGTTAGTTTCTTTTCTTTAGCACTCCAAACGAGCGCTGCATCAAATGTCCCTTTTTTACTTTTTAATCCTTTAATTACATTCGATTTTCCGTCAGTTAGAATTTTCTTTGCATTGGTTTGTGAAATAGGTTTCCCCAGAATACGTTTAGAAATTGTAAACGCACAGTTTGTTTTAGAATAGCTACTACATCCAAATAACTTCCCCTTATCAAGTACATCAGATCCACAGAGCGGGCATATACCTACCTTTTTCCCTACTGATTTTTTGGAAGGTTGGGCTTCTATTTTTATATCCTTTAAATCCCAGGATGCTGAAGATTCAATCGCATCTGATGTTAGTTTCGCTGCAAGCTTCTTAACAGACTCCATAAAGGTTTGGGGTGACGCTTCACCACTACCAATTTGTTTGAGCCGTTGCTCCCACTTTGCAGTCATTTCTGGACTCGAAAGAACAGCGTCCCCAATAGAGTCAATTAAAAGAATTCCCTTATCTGTTGCGAATACTTGGTTCTTAATAACTTCAATGTATTTTCGATCTTTCAGCATTGTAATAATGCCTGCCCTCGTTGCTTCTGTTCCTAGTCCTTCTGTATCTTTAAGGATTTTCTCTAACGACTCATCTTCAAGATGCTTTCCAGCAGTTTTCATCATTGTAATCAGCTGCCCTTCAGTAAAACGTTTTGGCGGCTGGGTTTTCCCCTCTGTTACTTCTGCTGAAAGCACCTTACCTTGTTCGTTCTGCTCAATAGCTGGTAATTCCTCATCTTTTTGAGTCGATGGTATGATTCGCTGCCAACCTTCTTGCACGCGAACCTGCCCCTTTGATTGGAACAAAGCTCGCTGATCGACAAGCGTGAATAAAGTCGTGTAATCAACGATTGAAGCCTCTTCATGCGCCGCAAGTAAACTTCTTGCAATTAAATCATAAATCTTAGCCTCATCACCTGACAGTTTATCAAGGTTTGGAACCTGTTCTGTTGGAATGATTGCATAGTGGTCACTTACTTTTGATGCATTGACAAACCTCTTGTCAGTTAAGATCGACTCCCGTTTTAATGGAAAATAATCTTGATAAGCACTTTGTTTTTGTAGCTTTGACAAAATGGAAGGAAATTCAGCCGCTTCATCCTTCGTAACAAAGCTAGAATCACTTCTTGGATAAGAAATATTTCCTTTCGTATAAAGCTTTTGCGCAATATCCAACGTTTTTTTCGGCGAAAATTTGTATCGTTTATTCGCAGTCGATTGAAGAGAAGAAAGCTGATACAAAAAAGGGGGCTTGTATTGTTTTCTTTCTTTCTTCACTTCCCTTGCAATGCAGTCTTTTTGATCACAAAATTGAGCGACTGCTTGCGCCATTTCGGGAGATTGAAACCTCGTTTGTTCGTCTTTAATCCACTTACCAACAACCACTTTTCCGTTATAGTCGAACGTCCCCTTTACTTCCCAGAATGGCTCTGATTTAAAGTTCGCTATTTCTTTCTCTCTTTGCACAACTAACGCAAGTGTAGGCGTTTGAACTCTCCCTGCAGAAAAAACATCCTGAACACCTTTCTGTTTAAAAAGAAGCGTATAAACACGCGAGGCATTAATGCCAACCACCCAATCTGCACATGATCTCGCATATGCTTCATAGTAGAGATTACGAGTCTCATGCTCTTCTAACAGAGATTGGAATCCTTCCTTTACAGCACGCTCGGTTAAGGAAGAAATCCAAAGCCGCTTCATCGGCTTTTTACATCGAGCCTGATTCAAAATCGTTCGAACGATCAGCTCACCTTCTCTTCCAGCATCTCCAGCATGGATAATTGAGCCAACATCTTTTTTATTGACTAGTTCTTTAATCACGTTAAACTGCTTCCATTTTCCTTTCGTTACCTGATACTGAAATTGGTTTGGAATCATAGGAAGTGTTTGAAGCGACCACTTCTTCCATGAAGATTCATAGGTTTCAGGCGAAACTAATTCACATAAGTGTCCCACCGCCCATGTCATATAAGCTCCGTCAGGAAAGTCCGGATTTGGTTTTATGTACAAATATCCTTGTTTTTTTTCAGTTGGGTAAGGCGCTGCAAGGCGCGTTCCCTGATCTGGCTTTTCGGCGATAATACAAACGGCCAATCGTAACATCCCTCTCTCTAAAAAATACGCTAGCTATTAGTATAGCGTACATGTGATCGTATCGGATAGTATTAACCTTGTTTTGATGAATGGCCACCATTTAATTCAAAGTGAGTTTGTTCTAGAATAACCGTTTTCTCAGGTAGACTCTTTTTGCCAACACTTTTCTTAACTGTTTTGCGATTCGTTAATCCGTAAACAATACTATTAATTGCGAGAATAGATAGTGCAAAAGCTGATACTGGAGCTAGAACCATCCAAGGAAACGACTGGGCATACTGGAAGTTTTGAGCGATCAAACCGGCCCACTCATTCGTCATCGAAAAGGATTCCGTTGTCGTCTCGCCTGTTTTAAAATCAACATCCATCACCCTTACATCCGTTCCTCCGATAAAAACGTTTAATAATCCTAGATGAGCAAATATAATGAGTACTTGACCTACCTGCTGCACAAAAAGAAGCAATAACTTCGGATACATAAAAGGGGCTAGATGTTTTCTTAAAAGATGAAACCTACTTCCTCCCAATACTTTTGCACTGTCTATATACTCGTTTGTAGATATGGAATCCAATTCATTTTGTACATAAAGAGCTAAAACAGGAATGCTAATACCAATCAAGATTACCATTGGAAAAATGATTTTCGTAGAAACATCATAGCTCCAACTAAACGTTAATATGACAGGAGCGATAATGATATAAGTAAAAATCGTAACAGGGGCATAATGAAACACGTTCGAAAGGCCACCAAATAAAACCCTTAATGAAAAAGGCATACGATAAAGCAAATACCCAAATATACATGAAAAGCCGACTCTAAAAAAGGCAACGATAAGGGATAACCCAATCGTATATTTAGCCCCTTCTATTAGTTTAAATACAAACGAATTGCCGTCAAGATCACTTCCAAGTGGAAAGTTGAGCGAAGGAGCAAATGGTGCTAATGCCATAACATTTCCATTTTCATCATAAAGCATTTTATCAGGATGAACTTCTGAACTGTAAAAACTGTAAAAGTAACTACTTAATAATAGGAGTAATAAAAAAACAACACCGAAGACAAAAGGGCCATTTCGTAAAAGTGAATCTTTTCTCATATTGCCCCCTCTCGCTTTGCCGTCCATCGATTAATCAACCATTCAATTGAGGTAAAAAGAATAAAAGTTGGTAAAAAAATCATATATAGAGAAAGCGTCACCATTTCAGTATTGACGGCCCCATGTTTGTAAATGAACATCATTAAACCATTCATGTCAAAAATCAACTCAAGCATAAGCAAGTTCGCTAGAGCAAGGAGAAAAATCCCTTTAAAATGGTGAAATAGTGACACCATTGCATTCCGAAACATGTGTACTAGTAGAATTGTAAAGTGATCAATTCCTTTCCCTTTTGCCAGTACAACATAGGGCTTTTCTTCTTCTTCTTCATAGGAGAGTAATAAGTATTTATAAATGTAAACAGAAGGAAGTAAAGATAGAATAAAAACCGGTAAAACGATTGCATTTTCATTAAACCCGCTTGTTACATTGAATAGAAGAAGATCTGTCTGTTTATAAATCCAAATCACGCCTAACTGAGCAAGTAAGATAACGAATACATCAGGTAATGATTCAATAAGAAAGAATAAGCCTTTTAGATAACCTCTCATTCGTTTCGGAAACACCATAGTTATAATCGTGAGTACTATCGCTGCACACACAGAAATGATTAAGGATCCGACTAAGTAAGACATAGAAAGTTTATAGGCATGCCATAAATCAGGAAATAATGGTACATTTCTTCCTCTTGTGTAATAGTCAAGCATATTTCCGTTAAACAATACCTTGATTGTATGAACAAGTTGATTTACATAAGCTTCCACGTTAAATACGATGGTATCATATAAAAAAAGCGTGTTTGATAGGGCTTTTTGATCAATCATCTTCAATATTTCAAGTTGACTCTTCATATTAAAAAAGAGGTAAGGTAAGGATCCTATCAATAAAATCCCCAGTGATGTTAACAGAAATTGAGAAACAGAGCGCCAAACAAATGATTTAAATACCATTTATGTAACCAATCAATTCATAAATTGAAGTATTTCGATCCGATTCCCCGACGGATCTTCTATTACAAAAAACAAACCCGGTGGACAAGGTTCTGGCTCTTCCGATAAAATCGATACTTCTTTATCTTTAAACCACTGAAAATCTTGATGGATATTATCTGATTGAATCGCTATCAGAACGCTGTTTTTTACAGTTTCTTGAAACTCTTCTTCGAGAACGATCGGAATCGACTCATGTTGAAGACTCACAATGTTCGGTCCGTACTCTTTTGAAATTTTAAAGTCTAGTATTTCAGTGTAAAACGCTAAAGATTCTTTCATATTCGACACTTTGATTGTTATGACACACACGTTATTTAACAAGACAACTCCTCCTTTTTACTTATCTCTACAAAATTCCATAAAAAGGATACTTATCCTCTTTTTTTCAAAATAAATATTAAAAAGCTTCCAATTAACTGCTACATGGCTGCGTATTGGAAGCTAAGTTTACACAAGAACGCTTTTTTCGATTTCTCTCATATGATAAAAATATCCTTTTCTCGACATTAATTCATTATACGTACCACTTTCAACAACTTCACCTGAATCCATCACGATAATTTGATCCATCTTTTCAAGATTGTTCAGTCGATGACTGACCAAGAGAAGCGTATCTTCTTTGGCTCGATCAAATAAATAGTTAAAGATTAATCTTTCTGTCAAAAGATCTACAGAGGAAGTTGGCTCGTCTAATAACCAGACACGCTTTCCTTTTAACAGAGCTCTTGCAATGGCAAGACGCTGCTGTTCGCCACCGGATAGGTTTGCGCCCTTTTCATGGACTTCGTAATCAAGAGAAAGATGATGAAGTTGAACAATAGCAAGGATATTTGTTAAATGTTCGTCGGTTAACGTCTCTCCGGCGAGTTTCAAGTTGTCACGAATAGAGCCTGAGAAAAAATGGTTTTGTTGAAGGACAACATTTGTTTCTGACCAAATTTGCTCCTGTGATAGCGTTTGAGTCGACTCACCATTCACTTCTAGTCCCCCGCTCTCATAGAACTTAAGGAATAGTTGTAAAAGCGTTGACTTACCAGAACCACTAGGTCCTACGATCGCCGTTTTCCCCCCTACTGGGATATGAACGGATACATGTTTCAGTGCTCTTCTTTCTTCACCTGGATATGTGAAAGTTACATTTTTGGCTAATAACGAGAATGGTTTTTCTTCTGGAAGCTTTATTGTTTGCTTTATGTTATTCGAAGTGACAGCTTGTACGTCTGAAAGTCTTTTGGATGCTGTCATGCTATCTTGTAAATAAGCTGGCACGATCGCCATCGGCACCGCATTCTCAAACGACGTTAAGGAGATTAGGACAAGCATGGCGAGAAATACGCCATCCAATTCTCCAGTTGTCACAAGATAGGCACCCACCACGATGACACACCATGTGACAAATAAAGAGATAAATGAGTTAACCGCCTGATGAAAAACTTCCGCCTTACTTTCTTTACTTTCCGCCTTCAAAGTTGCGCTTGATTTTGCTTCCAACTCTTCTTTTCTTTTAGCGGTTTCTCTCATGATTTTCAAATCACGATAGCCATTGAAGAACTCAGCCGAATCAGCTGCAAATTCTCCTCTCAGTGCACGAACGGCCTGATCTTTTTTACGAATACGCCACGCGAAGTAACCAGGAATTATTATCCCAGTAAGAAAAACACCTAACAGCATTAAACTGGCAATTTTAATTGAAAAGAATAATGTAAACCAAATGGTAACAAGGAAAATAAGAATAAATACGATCGGTGGGTAGAAGACACGCAAATAAAAATGCTGAAGCCGATCAATATCTCCTACGATTCGCCCTAGCAATTCCCCACTTCGGTGTTTCTGAGTTAAGCTCGCTGCAACTGGTTCAAGTTTTTTATAAAATGATACGCGCATGTTGCTTAAGATTGAAAATGTGGCGCGGTGAGAATAAATTCTTTCAAAGTAACGGCCTACTGCACGAGCAAGTCCAAAAAATTTCACGACAGCTGTTAAGATGGCTAATGCGAAAACAGGTAGCGACAATGCTGCCTTAGAAATTAAGTAGCCACTTGCAGCAAAAAGGGCAACAGCTGTTATACCAGCAATAAAGCCAAATAAGATGGAAAGAAGGATATCTTTTTTCTCTGTTAGCATTTCACGCCAAACAAATGCTAATTCTCTCATAAGGTTACCTCCTCTGTTTGAACATTTACCATTTCCCGGTATAGTTCACTTGACTCATAAAGTGCTTCGTCAGTGCCTTCAGCCATCATCTTTCCTTGATCGAGCACAATGATATGGTCGGCTTTTCGAATGGTATGAAGTCGATGCGCTACTGTAATGATTGTAGCGTTTTGAGATAATGAATTCATCGCTGATTGAAGTACTTTCTCTGTATATAAATCAAGTCCGGTTGTTGGCTCATCAAACAAAATGACATTTGGCTTCTTTAAAAAAGCACGTGCCAGTGCCAGTCGCTGTTTTTCTCCTCCAGATAAACCACGACCCGATTCACCAATGATCGTTTCATAACCTTGTTCTAGTGTAGCAACAAATGCGGATATACCAGCTTTCCCCGCTGCATCTTCAATTTCAGATTGGCTGGCATTCTTTGATCCGATACGTATGTTTTCAGCTATCGTCCCTGTAAATATATACGGATGCTGAGAGATATAGCTAACCTGTGAAAACCAACTATCTTCATTTAAATTTGTCATGGAATGATGATCGACCGTAATCTCACCTTGTTGCGGTGGTAGCAACCCGGCAATCATATGCAATAACGTTGACTTACCAGACCCGCTTCGCCCGATTACCGCTACCTGACGATAAGGTGCAATAGTTATATTTAGAGATGATAAAGAAAAACCACTGTCTTTATACTGATAAGAAACGTCTTTTAGAGCAATCTTTGGTGGAGTTTTTCTATTTTCAATAAACCGATCTCCCCATGTCACTTCTTCGCTCTCACGACCTAGTTCTTCACTTACCTTTTTCATTGCGCTCATACTCCCTCTACCGGTATGAAAAGCACTGCCTAGTTCTTTTAATGAAAGGTAGAATTCTGGAGCAAGGATAAGAAGAAAAAATGCCGTTGCAAAAGACATGCTATTAAATACAATGAGACGAAGGCCGATTTCAAGCGCAATAATGCCGATACTAAGCATAGAAATTAACTCAAGCATTAAAGAGGACACGAAAGCAACTTTTAATACTTCTATAGTAGCATCACGGTAGTTTAAGCTACTTTCTTTAATAATGGTTCGGTATTTTTTTGACTGTCGAAACAAATTTAGTGTGGTCAATCCCTGGATCGTATCTAAAAAGCGGCCAGAAAAAACAGTCATTTGTTCAAGCTTCTCTTCAGATTTTTTCTGTGTTCGTATCCCAATAATAATATAAAATATTGGAATGAACGGTGCCGTTACCATCATGATTAGTCCTGTTTGGAGATGCTGAGTTGAAACAGCAACTAAAATAAAAATTGGAATTACGGCTGTTTTGAACACTTGTGGAATGTATTTACTATAATAAGCATCGATCTCATCAACTGCATCAAGCAAGACGCTCACCTTCTGACCAGATTGCCCTTGATGAGAAGTTAGTAGCGCTTCTCGCGAAAATTTGTCTAATAGCGCTTTACGAATTCTTTGTTTTACTGTAGCAGCCATCTCTACTCCTGCTCTGCCCATTAAGTAAGATAAGAATGGTCGTAATAGCAATACAATTAGCAAACTCATAAGAAAAGGCATGACTTCTTCAAAATCTGTTTTATTTACAAAAACGTTGTTTACAATTTCTACTGTAAGAAAAGCCTGTGCAATAATTGAAGCACCTATTAAAAGCGCGCCTAAAATCATGAACAGGTGCGTAATTTTAAATCCTGAAGCGTATGCTTTAAGCTCGTTCTTCACCTTATCCCCACCTTTATTTTAATCTCAAACGCACGTTTGTGAAATAATTCACATTAAGCATTGTACTAATTGTACGACTTATCTAAGTAAGAATCAAATACTTTGCTGATTTTGATTTGACGATTAAATGAACGGGGATGAGCCATTATGAGTTCCCTCTCTTCATTATGTATTTGCTATAATAAAAGAAGTGAATAATGAAATGGAGGATTCGCGTGGAACAGGAACCAGAGTACGGAAAGACACGGAAAGAGACGCATAACCAAAATAAAGTAAAAAAACGATTTAAGCGCATAAGGTTGCCTGTACAGTCTTTTTTTAATGCGAGTTGGAAAGGCGCTTCCTATGGCGCCACATTAATCACAATGCTTCTAATCTTCGCCATCGGTTTTGATTTTCATACTGGACTCGGAAAATTAGTAGACGTTGTCCTTTTCTTTCTAATCGCTATTATTGGAACGTGGGTAGCCGTAAAAATGGGCGAATGGCTTATAAATAGAGTTAAAAAACTTCCTGCTCTTTTCATCGCTAGTTTAGGTATTTCCCTTACAATCACGATTTACACGTTAGATCAATTTCGCAGTCTTGAGAACATTCTCCCTCTTGCCTATCTCTTAGTTGCGATTGGCGTTATTACTGGAGTACTGTTTGGATACCCGTTAACAACTGGATTGAAGAAACCACTTTCAATCATCATGCTACTTTTAGGGGTTTTCGTAACAGGCATTTTTTGTTACTGGCTATTTACCCCTGGTACCATGGATGAGCGCCTCGCCAACACTGTTGAGCCATTTTCCACCGTCAGTCAAAACCCATCGGAATATGGTTCGCTTGAAGTAAATACGTTTACATATGGAAGTGGAACTGATAAACAACGAGACGAATTCGGTAATGAAGTCGACCTCCAAACAAGGTCCGTTAATGCTTCAAGCATGATTGGAGAATGGTCCAAAGAACGGGAATGGTTTTGGGGCTTTAAAGATACTAACGTTCCACTAAACGGACGTGTCTTTATGCCAGAAGGTGAGGGGCCTTTCCCACTTGTTCTGATCGTACATGGTAATCATAAAATGGAAGATTTTTCAGATGAAGGCTACAATTATTTAGGAGAGCTGCTTGCAAGTAGAGGATTTTTAACCGTATCAGTTGATGAAAATTTCTTTAACTCCTCATGGTCAGGAGGTCTATCTGGAGATATTAATGGCCGAGCCTGGCTATTATTAAAACACATTGAAGAAATTGAATCACTTTCGACACAACAAGATACCCAATTTTTCAATAAAGTTGATATGGATCATATTGCATTAATTGGTCACTCTCGCGGGGGTCAAGCCGCTATCCTTGCTGCTAAATTCAATGAACTTGATCGCTATCCAAACAATGCTAACATGCGTTTTAACTTTAACTACAAAATTGAAACCGTAATTGCACTGGCTCCAACCGATTATCAAACTCTCTCTGATCGTAAAATTGAAGTTGATGATGTTAATTATTTATTGCTTGGTGGTTCTTATGATAGTGACTTATCTGAATTTGAAGGAGATCGCCAATATAACGGTATTCAATTAACAGGTAGCGAAAATGCGATGAAATCGTCTCTTTATATTGATGGTGCTAATCATGGGCAATTTAACACCACCTGGGGAGAAAATGATACGTACTTCCCTTTTACATTACTATTAAATAAACAGCCTTTACTTGAGGGCGATGAGCAGCGTCAGATTGCAAGGACTTACGTATCCGGTTTTCTTGAAGCAACTCTTCATGAGGATGAAAGCTATCAGCCAATGTTTGAGGATTACCGATATGCACTTGAGTGGCTACCTAAGACAACTTACATTAGTCAATACGAAGATCCGTCTTACCATATATTCAGTGACTTTGAGGAAGATGTGAACGTGCTAACCGCAACATCACCTTCTATTGATATAGATGCCAATAGCTTTATTCAGTGGTATGAAGGGGAACTTGAATTTCGTAGAGATAAGGAAAGAGGAACTCACGGTGTGTTTTTAAAATGGGATCAATCCTATTCAAAAAATGCATCTTACTCACTAGATCTCACGAAACCGTTACAAGATCCATATAACTTCACACCGAATAGCTCACTAACATTTACTGCAGCAAACGTATCGGAAGCAGAAAATCAACAGCCTGTTGATTTTAGGGTAACTGTAACCTCAGCCAACGGTGAGTCATCCAGCGTATTGGTAAGTGATATTATGCCAATGCACGGGGCACTCCCTATTCAGCATACGAAAACAAAATTTTTTGAAGAACGGCGTTACGGTGAACCTACCGAACCCGTCCTCCAAACGTTTAACATTCCGGTACAACTTTTCAATAAAGATAACGGATCTCTGAAGCTAAATGAGATTGACTCCATCACGTTTGAGTTTAACGCCTCTCCAAAAGGAAAAATATTTCTTGATCAAATCGGTGTAAACCAACCAAACTAAAAAAGCTTTTCCTCATACTATTGAGGAAAAGCTTTTTTGTGTTACGAAATTTTGCATGAAGACTGTCCACGCTTAGCAAGATAACTTTGGTGATATTCGTCTGCACGATAAAATGAAGTGATTGGAACAATTTGAGTGACAATAGGCTTTTTAAAACGCCCGGAACGCTCAAGATTTTCTTTTGCAATTAATGCAATTTCTGCCTGCTCATTCGAATGGAAAAAGATCGCTGAGCGATAGCGGGTTCCAATATCTTCTCCCTGTCTGTTTAAAGAAGTTGGGTTATGATTTTCAAAAAACACTTCCACAAGCTCTTCATAAGAAATGAGGGAAGGATCGTATTCAACTTGCACGGATTCTGCATGACCTGTTAACTCAGAATAAACATCTTCATAAGTAGGATTAATTGTTTCACCACCAGTAAACCCTGCTGCTGTCGAAATAACGCCGTTTAATTGTTGAAATAGTGCTTCTACACCCCAAAAGCACCCTGCTGCAAATGTTGCTTGCTCCACTGTAACCACTCCGTTTCCAGTTATCGTATTAATTTTTTTTGGTCGAGCATATATGTTTTCCAGTTCATTTAGTGTTAACATATAAAGCTGTTTTTCACCCTTCTTATAAATTCCTTTTTGAAGAAGAGTCTTTATAAGCTGCTGTTTTCTTGTGTCGTTATCCATTAGTGTATGCAATATCGTTCACTCCCTCTACTAAAAAATTTTCCAGATGAGGATGCATACAAAAAACCCTCATCTGCCCGAACAGAAGAGGGTTTGGATAATCCGAGCCTCTTCTCATTTTCCGACTTTCGCCGCAGGAATTGGCACGGTTCCGCATGAACAAAATGTTCATTGGTCCGTTGCCGAGGTATCTAAGGGCCAGTCCCTCCACCTCTCTGAATAAGAAGATCCTTTAAATAAAGGATTATTAAGTTAGTCTCAATAATAAATGGTATTAAAACAGTTGTCAATAGAAAAGTGCTCAAGCTAAATGACAAAAGAAATAATAAAATATCCTACTGCAGCCGTACCCGCTGCAATAAGAGCAGGAGTTAGCTTAAATTTAGCATATGTCATCGGGTTTAACTTTAAAATTCTCGCTATTGTATTCGTATTATCACTTAACGGTGAAGAAAAAGCCCCAAATGTCCCACTAGCAAATACGGCTCCAATGACCAGAGGAAGATCAGTTCCGGTTGAATGGCCTAACGAAATACCAAGCGGCATTAAAATTCCCCAAGTTCCCCACGATGAACCAATGAAATAAGAAATAAACGCACCAACAAGAAACAAAACAGGCGGAACAAATAACGATGGAATCCAATCAAGATTAGATGTGACAAATGTCGAAAATCCAAGCGCTTCAGTTGATGACGCTAGCCCCCACACCACCGTTAACAATACGATCACTGGCATCATTTCATTTCCTCCTTCGATAAAGAAAGTGACGAGTTCCTTTAAGGAGAAACGCTGGAATAAATAAAAAAGGAATGTAAGTAGTACCGTTGTTAATAGAGCAAATACCATGGCGTCAAGCACATCCGCCTCGATGAATGCTTGAAGTAAGGAGGTAAAGCCTTTTTCATACCCACTCCAATACGTAAGAAAAAGAGTTAACAGTATGACTCCTCCAAGCGGCAGTAATAAGTTGAACGGCTTTTTGGGAAGGTCTTTTGATACGGCTGGATGACAGTCCTCCCACTGATCATCTAGCTCCTTCTCTTGATTCCCAGCATCAGTTGCTTGTTTTTTACTGTGATGGAAAAAACTTAAATAAAAGCCTATTAGAATGATACTGATGGAAAAAAAGTTATATGGAATACTTTGAAGAAAATAGCGATAACCATCACCTTCAATGCCTTCTGCTTTTAAAGAAAGCTGAACAACAGACGACATGTACCCAACAAAAGCAGTCGCAATCGGCATCAATACAATCACCGGAGTTGCAGTCGTCTCGATCACAAATCCAAGTTCCTGAGGGGTGATTTTCACTTTATTGAGAAGAGCTTTCATGATTGGAGCTACTGTTACAATGCGAAAACTCGGAGCACTAAAGGTTCCAATTGTCGAGATCCAAGTAAGAAACAATGCACCTTTTTTTGTCTTGATTTTCGAAGAGGCTAGATGAACAAACCCTTTAATTCCACCTGTGTATTTCATTAATCCAATTAATCCGGTAAACATATAGAGAAAAAGAATGATTTTAACGTTATTCTCATCTTTAAGACCATTCATGATAAACTCATAAAACTGCTGTAAACCACTAATTACGCCAGGTTTATAAATGAATGAGGCCGTTAACAGTCCTGCTGTAAGACCTGGAATCACTAGCTTAGTTTTAATCGCAACCACTATCACTACGATAAAAGGTAACACAGATAACCAATCCAATAAGTTCGCCCTCCTTCTGCTCTAGTTTGCACGCTAGGAGACGACCTATACAAAAACAAAAAAGCCAGAGCCTGGGCTCTGACTATTTCTTACGTAATGCGCTATTGTATTTTAATCTGTTAATAGACGAAGCACCAATCCCAAACATAGCAGTTCGTAATTCAAATTCAATTCGTTTCAATTGTTCTGAGAGCGCTTCTTCAGTGTCATTTACGGCATTTTCAAGTAATGCCCTTCCAAATCCAGAAACATCTGCACCGAGGGCGATTGCTTTCGCTGCGTCCACACCGTTTTTTAGCCCCCCACTTGCAATCATTGGTACATCAGGGTGTTGCTTTCGCACATCAATGATGCAATCTGCGGTTGGGTTCCCCCAATCCTCAAAAGCCTTCGCAGCTTGCCTGCGCATCGTTTGATGAGAACGGTAGCTTTCAACTTGAATCCAGGAAGTTCCGCCCGCACCTGCGACATCGATAAAGCTGGCCCCAGCGCTAATCAGGCGCTGAGCTGTCTTCGCATCGATCCCCATACCAACTTCTTTAATTCCAAGCGGAACAGGAATCGCCTTTGCTACTTCACGAATTTTAACAATTAAATCCTGGAAATCTGTGTCGCCTTCTGGTTGAAACACTTCCTGTAGTGGATTTAAATGAAGCAACAGTGCATCAGCTTGAATTAAATCAATGGCTCGCTTACATTCTTCAATGGTAAAACCGTAATTAAGTTGTACAGCCCCAATATTAGCTAGGACCGGGATGGTCGGTGCGTATTTTCTCACATCAAAGGAGTATACGGATTTGGATTCTTGAATCGCTGCACGCATCGATCCTACTCCAAGTGCCCACCCATGTGCTTCAGCAGCTTTGGCAAGACGCTTATTTATTTCCCATGCTCGTTCAGTGCCGCCGGTCATTGAGCTTATAAGAAATGGCGTGTTTAATTTTTTATTTAGAAAAGAAGTAGAGATATCCACTTCATCATAAGCAATCTCAGGTAAAGGATTGTGTTTAAAACGATAGCGTTCTAGTCCTGTCGTTAATCCTGCCCCTTCCACTTCTTCTGTAAGACAGATGTCGATATGCTCGTTTTTTCGTTTTTCGGTTTGCTCAAACCCCAAATGTTCCAATGGAATTCCCCCTGCGCTGCTCTTTTTTCAACTGTTTACTTAGCAATGGTTTTAACCTGAGTCGATTGTACCGTTGAATCAGGATAAATGGAAGATTAACAATTAGTGCGTACCCAACCATAACGAACCCAATACTCATGGGATTCCATAAAAAAAACAAAATGGAAGGCGGAATTAGGAGCCAGTGGGTCACTTCTGCACGTCTTGTCTCAACAATAAATTTCGTAAGATATGATGAGCTCAGTGTCTTTAACTCTTTCTTTCGAAAGCCACCTTTAAACACGTCTCCCCCATCAGGAAGTATCGTTTTCCATTTACGTATTCGTAAGCCTTCATAGAAATTCAGCTCCTTTTTTTTGCTCTCTAACCTATTTTTTTTTGATTCGTAAAAGGAATCTGGCAAACGAAGGCAAATATAAGAGATAGATACATGAATAATCAGCCATGCAAAAATATTCACTAAGATTAATTCTAGGATGGTTAAGTGGATAACGTGCATATGCATTCCTCACTTCAACATTGTTTAACCTATCCATTTTTAGGTAATTATCAAGAAAGCATACTTAACACTTTAACAGCGTTATGATTCCTTTACAAAGGTTATACCTAAACTATACAATGACAGTGTACAAAAGTCGATTCATGACGCTAATTTGGTGAAGGAGGAGAAGGAATGAGCAAAAAAACAATCGTAATTGGGGCTGGCCTTGGTGGACTTTCAGCCGCTATTCGCCTCGCTGCAGATGGGCACAAAGTAACTGTACTTGAAAAAAACGAACGAGCTGGTGGTAAGTTAAACAAACGTGCCGGTCAAGGATTTAAGTTTGATACAGGACCTTCCATCCTCACAATGCCCTGGGTGCTCGAGAAACTGTTCAAAAGTGCGAATCGAAATGTAAACGATTATATGACGATTAAGCGAATTGAACCTCAGTGGAGAACTTTTTTTGAAGACGGCGCACAAATTGATGTTACGAGTGACATCGCGGTCATGTTATCTGAGGTACATAAACGCTCAGAGAAAGATTATTCCAACTTCCTCTCCTACTTAGATTATTGCAAAACGATGTTTGACCTGAGCCTTAAAAGTTTTTACAAGAAAAGTTTATCAGGCATTCAAGATTTGCAAAAGCTTCACTCATTTAAAGATCTTCTTACAATGGATCCGATGAAATCAATGAATCAGGCTACGGAAAAGTATCTTGATGATAAGCATCTTCAACAGCTTTTCAACTTCTTCATTATGTATATAGGTTCTTCGCCTTATCATTCTCCTGCTATCCTATCACAGCTTGTGTACGTACAACTTGGTCTAGGAATCTATTATGTTGAAGGCGGGATGTACAACATAGCAGAAGGAATGCTAAAGCTTCTCGATGAACTAGGGGTCGACGTTCAAGTGAATACAGAGGTAGCTGAGATTCTTACTGTAAACAAAAAAGCCGCTGGCGTAAAGCTTACAAATGGAACAACGATGGAAGCTGATTTAATTGTCAGCAACCTTGAAGGAATTCCTGCACATGAGACGCTTCTAAAAGGAGAACCTGGAGCAGAAAAAGTGAAAAAGGATCTCCAAAAATATACACCGACTGTATCAGGCCTCGTTCTGTTACTTGGGGTTAATAAAACATTCGATCAGCTTCAACATCACAATTTCTTTTTCTCGAAAGATCCAGAACTTGAATTCAAACAAATCTTTGATGAAGGTGTTCCTGCTGACGATCCAACTGTTTATATTGGCGTCTCTTCAAAATCAGATCCGACACAAGCACCTTCTGGGAAAGAAAATTTATTTGTGTTAACACATGTCCCTCCACTTCAGCCTGGCGAGAGCTTTGAAAAACATCGCGGGAGATACCGCGAAATTGTGCTTGACAAGCTAGAAAGAATGGGCATGACAGGTCTTCGTGAATCGATCGAATTCGAATATCAATTTATACCGGATGATATTAAAAATTTATATGGATCTAATGGCGGATCGATTTACGGGGTTGCGACCGATCGTAAAGTGAACGGAGGATTTAAAATCCCATCTAGAAGTACATTGATTGATAACCTCTACTTTGTAGGTGGTTCAACACATCCAGGCGGTGGGGTACCGATGGTCACACTCTCAGGACAGTTAACTGCAGACTTAATTGCGGAGGATCAGAAATTGAAAGATGAGCAAACTGGCTAAGAAAGGACCTTCGCAGCATGAATTGGGATAATATTATTTTTCGACTTTTTATTTTTTGGTACTGTTGCGGGTTGATCCTAGTAGGATTTGACCTGCTTCCCCCATTTCTTAATTGGGCAAATGCCTTTTTCCTCATACTTTGTGGAATACTAGGCAGCATCTATTTTATACGTACTTTCGGATCTTTATGGGGGCTATCTTTTGCCTCCTTTATCTTTGTGATTAGTATGTTGGCAGAAGGTCTTGGCGTCCATTACGGACTTATCTTCGGCCAATATGTTTATTCAGGTGATTTTGGTTTTAAAATTGCTGAGGTTCCAATCGGCATTGGCTTTGCATGGATTATGGTGGTCGCCGTCACGCATGTTTTATCAATGCAAATCATCGAAAAAATGAAAGAAAGCTATATAAAATGGATCGTTTATGCTCTAACAGGCGCGCTCATTGCAGTTTTAATTGATTTAATCATTGATCCCGTCGCTTATTTAGTAAAAGGCTACTGGGGTTGGGAGGGAGATGGCGTTTATTATAACGTTCCTTTCCAAAATTTTACCGGATGGTTCTGGGTGTCTCTCTTTTTCCATCTCTTACTCTACCCTCTTTATGTGCGGAATAAAGTGCCTGATCAAGCTTCTTTCAACGTATGGAAACACCGAATGGCAATGTTGTTTGGAATGGTAATGGGGATGTTTATTTTCTTAGCATTGCTTGACGGACTATGGCTTGCTTGTTTACTAACATCTATTCCGACACTGCTTCTTTTACTAACCTATAAGAAGAAAATAAATAAGCAAAATGCTACAGTCGAAGAGGTGATTGTCTAATGATACTTATTTACACATGTATTCTTGGCGTATTTCTTCTTTGGACGATCATTAATTCGCTATTCATGCCACGCCTTAAAGGGACGGGGGACGAGAATGGGCTAGTATCCATTCTTGTCCCCCTTCGTGATGAGGAACGTAACGTAAGGGAGCTTGTCCAAAGTTTAAAAAAGCTGACGTACCGAAACATCGAAATTCTTCTTTTAGATGATCACTCTACGGATCAAACGCTGGATTTACTTTTTAAATATACAAAAAACGATCAGCGCTTTACCATTATACAAGGTAAAGACCTTCCTGAAGGGTGGACTGGTAAAGTATACGCTTGTCATCAGCTTAGTGAACGTGCGAAAGGAGACTATTTGCTTTTTCATGATGCTGACTTACGTATGTCGCCTCGTGCCATTCAAGCAGCACTCTCTCTTATGATAAAGCGTAGGGCTTCTATGTTAACAGGTTTCCCTGCATTTCCAGTCAGCCTTTTTCTCGAAAAGCTACTTGTGCCACTTCAACATTTTGTTGTTCATTTCCATCTTCCAATAGCTCCAGCAAACGGAACAACGCTCCCCTCGTTCACCGCAGCTCATGGGGCATTTATTATGGTGCATAAGCAAGCATACAAGCAGGTTGGTGGTCATGCGAGCATTCAAGAAACATTACTTGATGATATTGATTTAGCAAAAGCATTTAAGAAAAAAGGACGTAAAGTGCTCCTTGCGAATATTACTAATATGGTCACGTGCTACATGTATCAAACAAATCGAGAAGTATGGGAAGGTTTCACGAAAAATTTATTCCCAGGTCTTGGACGCTCTCGGTTTCTAATAATCATACTATTTATTTTTTACGGTCTCTTTTATGTCGGACCGCTTGTTCTACTACCGATTGGACTTTATACCTTTATGACAGACTCACTTCAACTCACTTTAGTTATCCCCTACCTGCTTATCGTTTTACAAAAAGGATGGATTGATGGGAGAACAAATCAGAAAATGACGCTAGCATTTCTCATGCCACTTAGCGCTATTGCATTTATGACGCTTCTAATCCATTCAATGCGAACAGGCTTAAAACAGAAGGGGTATGTTTGGAAAGGAAGAACTTACTCATGAAAACCATCGCGATTATCGGGGCTGGACTCGGTGGACTGTCTGCCTCGATTAAACTAGCAAGCAAAGGATACGACGTACACGTTTTTGAAAAAAATACTTATTCAGGTGGAAAAATGATGCCCGTTAAAATAGGAACACATCATTTTGATTTTGGTCCAAACACGATGACTATGCCTGAAGTGTTTGATTCTATTTTTGAAGAAGCAGACCTTAACCCTAGAAATTATTACAGCTGGATAAAACTCGATCATCATACAAAGAACGTGGATCATGATGGACAATCTTTTATGATGAGTACCGATGATTCATATATGAAAACCCAACTACTTAAGCTTGATCCGTTTGCTGCTGAGAACTATCACGCTTATTTAAAGGAAATCGAGCGGCTCTATGATTTATCTAAGAACTCGTTCTTTCCGAGGATGTTTACAAAATGGCAGGATTACTTGTCTCCCGGTCTCTTTAACGCTGTCGTTCAGGTGCGGCCACTAGAAAAAATGAACCATTTTCACGAACGCTATTTTAAGCACCCGCTCTTATTAAAAGCCTTCAATCGTTATTCAACGTATATAGGTTCATCCCCCTATCAAGCGCCTGCAACATTTGCGATGATTGGCTATCTTGAAATGGTACAAGGAGTCTATTATGTAAAGGGAGGAAACACTAAGCTTGCAAAAAGTCTTGAAATGGCAGCGAAGGATCTTGGCGTAACTTTTCACCTCAATTCACAGGTAATGAACATACACATTGAGAACAAAAAAGCGCGCCGAATTGATACAGCGACCGCCTCGCTTCAAACAGATAATGTCATTATTAATGGAGACTTGCTTCACGCCTATCCGAACTTAGTAGATGAGAAAAACCGACCATCAATGCCTAACAAGAAAATCGAGCGGTCTTCTCCATCGATCTCAGCTTTTGTGATTATGGCCGGGCTATCAACAAAGTTAGAGAACCTCGAGCACCATCAAGTTTACTTTTCAAAAAATTACGCTCAAGAGTTTGAAACGCTATTTAACGGGCAGTGGCCAGACGACCCGACAATTTATATCTCAAATTCTTCTGTCACGGATCCTTCCGTCTCTCCAGACGGTGATAATCTTTTTATTCTAGTTAACGCACCACCTTTAACAGACGAAAATCGTATTTCTTTAGAAGACTATAAAGAAAAGGTGTACGATAAATTGGAAAAACACGGACTGTCGATTCGAGAACATCTTGTCGTTGAGAAATTGGTCGGTCCTGAAGAGATCCAGGAGAGGTTTCACGCTTTCCGAGGAGCCTTGTATGGCATTTCCTCAAATTCACTAAAAAACAGCTTTCTCCGTCCTTCGAATCAATCAAAGGATATCGCGAACCTCTACTTTGCAGGAGGGAGTACGCATCCAGGAGGCGGATCACCGATGGTCGTCATTAGTGGGAAAAATGTTGCTGAAAAGATTATAAAAGAAGATCGTTCTACGGTTTAATAAAGGTGAAAAAACGAAGGGAAAGCCGTTTATGGATTTCCCTTCGTTTTAGAACGCTCGCTAACATTCATTCAGCTTTTCATTTCCGCCAATTACTGTAATATCACCGATCATTTGGATGTTCTCCCCATCAACTATAACGCCATCTCCGTCATTCGCGCATAAAATTCTTGTTCCCGCTCTTTTTGAGTATGCTAGAACCTCTTGTTTAAATTCATTATTCCAACGATTGTAATGGGGGAGAAATTCAAAATCCACCATCTTTAGTGCATCAGAAGTCTCCACATCGTCTGAACCTTTAAAAAGATGAAATAATGCAGTCGACTGACCAAGTTGAACGGCACCGCCACTTACGCCAGCAATGGTTCCTCCGCTATGATAATAATCCCATAAAACCTGTTCCATTTTGCGATGTTTAATCGCTTTTCTAAATTCAATCGGGTTTCCTGCAGAAAGATGAATAATGTCACATTCGAAGAGCTTGTTTATGTTATTAGAAGTATATTCAGCGTATAAATCAAAAAACATGATATCCGCAATACCGTAATTCTGGTAATAATCCACTTTTGTACGAAAATACTTTTTATCTTTATCTTCCGTTGATGGAATATAACCAACCTTAATTTTTTCCGTTTCCATTCCATTAAAAAGTAACGAGTCTAATCGTTGATTTTCAGGAGATTCGATAATTTGATCACTATACAAAAACAACTTACCCATTCAAAGCCTCCATTTTTCTCTTCTACTCTTTTTTGTCATACCAGGCTATCCTGTCTCTTGTTCTTACTCTTTAAAATAAGAAACTTGAAATTTATTATCATCCAGATCAAAATAATCGAAGAAGTGATTGACACCATCATCATGTAGTTCACTAACTCTGACATTATGTTTCTTCAGGTTTTCATATAACCCTTGAATGTCTTTTGAGTAAAAGATGGGATAACTTTGATCCGAGTTATAGGTTAGTTTCCCTCTACCTCATCTGTTATTTAGTAACCTTCGATATTCTTGAGAGAATCCCTTTAATTATAAAAAAATCAAGGCATCGAACTTGTAACATAGTAGATCCCAACTGTAACTCCAATCAGTACTACCAGAAGGTAACTTGAAGCCAACAGTGATACTTTTATGAACCGCTGATTTAACTGTTTTTGTACAATAAAACCTATGACTACTAAAATAGCCCAAACCACAACACCAAAAAATGAGAACAAATATTTAGAGTTCATTACCCAAAGCAATAGGATAACTGTATGTAATACCAATAAAATCCAAGCGGACATTTTCATTTCTCTCGGCTCCTCAAAAATTGATAAAGAATTACATTTTACTTATACCAGAAATGAATATCCATAATAGACAAATCGGTAGTGATAAGGAAAGAGTAGTAAGTACAACCCTATTAAAACTAAATTTCAATAAATAAATGAAAGAAGTAATGATTCCAACCAACGGTATTCCCAGCCATATCATATTTTGTAGGATCGAACTCCGAGCACCTATAACTCCAATAAAATTAGTAAAAAACATGACATACCATATGATTTGCAAAATCAATGCTAGCTTTACACTTAAGCGTGCACTCGCTTTAATCATAATCCCCTCCCTATTCCAGCATGTAGCCCACTTGATGAAAAAAGCCATCCATGACAGAGTCATATGATAGCTTTTTCCTCTTATACAATCCTACATCTCTATCAGTCTCATCGATCAACATGTAATTGCTTCATTAAATTAGTCTTTGTTTCGTTAAGGTTCTGCTTCTCCTTGGCATTGTCAATTTCTGCTTCGTTATAAAATGGTTGACCATGAAACCTTGGAATCAAATGCATGTGATAATGATTTAAATCGTTAAATTGACCACCATTTTGGCAAATACTTAAGCCATCTGGAGCGAATAGCTGCTTGAGTGCTTTTGAAATTTTCATTGAAGCTTTCATAATGGCATTTGCTGCTAATGGGTCTAACTCCTCGACATCTAGGAAATGCTTCTTCGGTAAGATTAACGTGTGACCTTCATTAAAAGGTTCGATATCTAAAATGCAACAAACGAGAGCATCTTCATAAATTACATGAACAGGCTCCATTTTATTGGCTAATTTACAACCTAAGCACTCGACATTTGGTAACATAAAATCTACTATCCTTTCTGCAATCACTCATGCAATTTCTCGCTATCCTTATGAACAAATAAATTTTCTTGCCAACTGGATCTACTTTCTCCTTTGACACGTTTTAACGTGGCTACGATAAGAAAACTCACGATGACAAGCAAAAGCCAAGAGCTTACTTTACCCAAATGAACGAGACTCCAGGCCTCTGTTTGATTCGGATACTCCCAGGCCCCAAAGAAGGTAGCAATATTTTCTGCAATCCATATAAAAAAACCGATCAGAACAAAAGAAAGAGCAATAGGCATCCGGTACTGGCTGTGGTTAATCTCGTATGTAACCCATGATTTCCAGAATACGATGATCACGAGACCAGATAACCACCAGCGAACATCAATCCAATAATGATGAGTAAAAAAATTTAAATAAATGCTAGCTGATAATGGGACAACGATCCAATTTGACGGCCAGTTGATAAGCTGAACATGCAACCTTCTCCACGCCTGACAAAGATAACTTGCGACACTTGCGTACATAAAGCCACTATACAAAGGAACTCCTACTATTTTGGTATAGCCCTCGTCAGGATATGACCAGGAACCCATATGCACTTTAAAGAGCTCAAGCGCTAGCCCGATGATATGAAACAATGTAATCACCTTTAGTTCATCGAGCGTTTCAAGACCTGAGCGTACCATCCCCCACTGCATAAGAAGGCAAATAATAAGCAGCCAATCATAACGTGGTAGGAAAGGTAATGAAATAATTTGTGTAATGGCTAAAGAAGCGAAGATAACAACAGGAAACAAACAAGATAGCGCTTGCTCCACACCAAAATGACCGAGTTGTTTCATTGCTCTCATCGTCTACAATCCAACTTAAGATTATCAATCATCGGCATCTTCTTCATTCTTATATTCCAAAATGTCACCTGGCTGGCATTCTAATGCTTTACAAATCGCCTCTAACGTGGAAAGACGAACCGCCTTAGCCTTCCCATTTTTCAATATCGATAGGTTGGCCATTGTGATTCCCACTTTTCCTGAAAGTTCGGTTACGCTCATTTTTCTTTTAGCCAGCATTACATCAATATTAATAATAATTGCCATGTTATTCACCTCAAACCGTTAAATCATTTTCAGATTTAATCTCAATGGCACTCTTTAATAATTTCTGAAGTACAGCCGTAAATACAGCAATCACAAGTGAAGCAAAAATAAATACAAGCCCAATTAAAATCACTCCCGGCGCATCGTCTTTCTCTCCGATAAAATAGAAAAACGGCATAACCATGATATAGACAACACTTATTGCCACCGCACAGAATTTAATCATCCTTAAAGCATTGACAGAAAATACCGAGAACGCATCGTCTTTATCAATTAAGTGTAAAAGTCTCAATGCCTGAAATAATGCTATAAAAAACGGGATAGCTGCTACGTACATTCCTATTAAGACAGGATAGATCAGAGAAGCAAACGCTGCATTTCCTGATGCTTCTTTAGCGATCCACGGTAAGGCAAATATACATAATAATAGCACTGAAGTTCCAAGCAGAAGAACAACTGATCTTAAAAAATAGGTAGATCCTCGATTCATCGTTAGCACCTCGCTTCGTTATTGTTTTATTGTAAAACAATATTTATCGTAAAACAATAACTTTTTATTCTTTATGACGATTTTATTATTGTTCTTAGGTTCGAATACTAAAAAAGGAACCCATTAAGAATGGCGTTCCTTTTTTCACACTTTAAGTTTTTAGTTACTAAAGTACCCCACCAACAGTTAAGTTACTTCCATTCTCTTGATAAGAGACTATATACGATGATGTCATGGAAATGGTCGTACAAATATTCGGCATCTCGAATAACTCCTTCTTGTATAAAACCAATACGTTCAGGAATTGCTCTACTTTTCTTATTTTCAATCCCACATTGAATTTCCACGCGGTTCAAGTCATACTCGTGAAATGCCTGATCAATGATTCCCTTCACAGCAGTAGTCATAATGCCATTTCCTTGAAATTTTTCTGCTAACCAATAGCCCATGCTTGCTTTTTTATTTGACCAATCGATGCCATGAAAACCGACCATGCCTGCTAGTTTTCCATTGTACAAAATTCCCGCTTGATAACCATCATGCGAAGAAAATTGTTTTAACCACATTTCGATAACAGGTTCATAGTCCTTCTCGTTCTTCATGTTATCAACCCATGGAAGCCATTTTCGTAAATATTCTCTAGACTCATCTACTAACGCAAAGAGTTCTTTCGCATCGTTAATTTCTAGTAACTTTAACGCTATTTCATCATTAACTTGTAAACTAAACATTCCATCTCGCTCCTTTTCATCATTTACAAGACTTCAATTGAGCTTCTCATTTCGTTGTTTTCGATCCGTTTTAGCTTGTTGGTTCTACTTCTTTACCCGTTAAGTAAATGATGCAAAAGACGATCCTTGTCGTCAAAAAACTGCTTCATTGTTATGTAATGATCGGTTTCTTCTAGAGAAACATCCCTCATGCCTTTATTAGTTAACTGAAGAATTTTTGCAAAAGGATAGCTCATTAGTATAGGTGAATGGGTTGAAATAATGAGTTGTGAACCTTCTTGAACAAGCTCATGGATTCTGGTTAACATTGAAAGCTGCCTGATCGGTGAAAGTGCAGCTTCAGGCTCATCTAAAATATAAAATCCTTCACCTTTAAACCGATACATAAATGTGGCAAAGAATGATTCCCCATGAGATTGTTCGTGAAGCGATTGACCACCGTACGAATCAATGATTTTCGGACCAAATCCTTCCCGATCTAGCTCTTCAATATTTGTTGCAAGGTTGTAATAAGTCTCTGCACGAAAAAAAAACAAATCATTTGGTGTATGTACGCCTTTGGTTACCTTTAGGAAATCATGTAAATTAGAATGTGAATCATAACTGGAAAAATTAAAATTCTTTGTTCCACCTTCTGGATTAATGTCTAGCGCCCCTACAATCCCTTCGAGTAACGTCGATTTCCCCATGCCATTCTCACCAACAATGTATGTCACATTCGGATGCAAAGAAAGTCTTTCTTGCAGTGATTGGACGGCTGGTAAAGAAAAGGGGAATTCATTACATTCTCTTCTTTCTAAACGGATACTTCTAACATATTGCGTTTCCTCCGACAATTTCACTTTTCTTTCCCCCTTATGGAATACCACCTCACTACTACCTTTAACAAGCTCCCAATACTTAAAATAACATTCATTCTCCAGCTAATTGGAATCTGCCTCCATCGATCATGAGGATCTAGGTTTTAGATGCTCCGAATTCTGATCTCTCATAACACAAAAAGCAGAATAGCTTTTGATTCTCAGCTATTACACCATCCAAAAAACCATCCAAACAATAAATTGATTTTTTACATTGTGTACATGAACCAATTCGTTCTCTCACTATAGACTCCCCTCTCAATCGCTAACTATTTTCATAAAGTAATAGGGTGAGTTCACCATTAAGATCAATCTCATTTTTAAGTGAAGTGAAAAATATCTTTACTTTCGTTTGTTAATAAAGTTCAAAGCGCGCTGTAGCGATTCATTAAACGCTTCCGGGTATTCATGATCCAGCCCCTTTACGACTTTCAATTCATGAGCGATGCCTTTTTCCTCTAATATAGCTGATAAAGCTTTTGAGCCTTCCAAACAATCATCGTCTTGATCCCCACAAATGATATAACCGCTTATATTCGTATTTTGTAATGAAGTCATCGCTTCTTTCCACTCATCAATTTCAGGAAGCCATGGAGCGACAAAAACAAATCCATCTGCTGATACGCGTCCTTCGATCATCGCTTTAAGTGCAACGCGACATCCAGCGGAAAATCCTCCAATGAACAATGAGTTGTAAGAAGAAAGTTCTTTAACATGTTCTTCTATTTCCTGCACACCCTTTTGTAAATCTTCCCATTCATAAGCATCTGAAAATTGAATTTGAGAGGATTGTGGGAAGGCAAGTGTATAACCTTGTGTCGCGGGACGATTCCAGAAGGATGAAGTCATCTTGGCATTTTCTTGATCGCCATGTAACGCCATCAGAATAGGTTGATTTTGACCTTCACTGAGAATTGTTAACTTCGGCTTTGCTTCCTTCTTTGCATCTTCTTCTCTTCTCTTACACAGTTCAACCAGTTCTTGAAACTCTTTAATTGAACGTAGGGAATTCAAATCTTCGTCTTCTTGTAAATAGTTATATTCATACCAGTACCCATGATCGAGGATTGCTTCCTTCATGATTCCTAGTGCCTCTTCTTTAAGGTCAGATGCTGCAGCAAGTGCATATTGAAAGTTGTAGAGCTGTGCTTCGTTCCCATCAACCTTCTCAGCATTTTCTTTCATAAAGTGATAAGCTTCCAAACTACCTTTCTTTTCGTATATAGAAATCGTTTCATTTAGTAAACGTGTATAAGTTAATTTCTTCATCATATCCTCCATATTTTCAATTCAAGCTCTTTAATCGTGCGTCATTTCCCATTCCTTGCGTAAAATGCCCATCTTAATCGCATCATAGTAGTTGCCTTCTACCATTCTAGCCTCTCTTATTCGGGCTTCTTCTTTCATACCAACTTTACTTGCTACTCTCATCATTCGTATATTTCCAGACCATGTTGACATCCCAATTCGGTGAAGATCAGTAGAACGAAAAAGAAAGTTTATCCATTCTTTATACGCTTCATAACCGTATCCTCCATTCCAAAAGAGAGGGTTGTAGATGACAATCCCTGTTTCAAGCCAGTTCGTGTACTTATCTACCCAATAGGAGCCAACTGTTCCGATCACTTCATGATCAGCTTCAATGACAAGGGTATCTGGGACGCCTGGATAAATATCGGATTGGCCTTTCCATTCATTTCGATACTCTATTCTCGACAGCTTTTTTTCTAAAATATATGGACCATTCCATTTTTTTGCTTCCTGATTTTTCTCTTCATACTTCCAATAGTATAAAGTATTGATATCTTCCCATGTTGCTTCTCTTAAAATAACCTTCTTTTTTTCAATATGAATCAAATATGATCTCCCTTTCCTTATACTTTCATGTACACTTTACATTCGTAATAAAAGGCTCACCTAGCTGCTTGAACTTCTAGCCAGTTTAAAACGTCTGTTTGCATACATGTTGTAAATTCATGCTCGACATCCTTATATCGGTTGAACTGCGCTTTTTTTCCTTTGTTTGTCAAATAAGCAAAATAATCTTCTTGAGCTTTGATTGAGATGATTTGATCCTGTTCACCGTGTAACAGTAGAATTTCACCGTCTCCATGAACGTGATTCATAGGGTCATACATTTTTAGCTTAGTTGCTTCTTTATTCGTAAGAGGATCTCGGTTCGACGCTTGACGAAACAACCGCTCTGAATAAAAAAAGGATCCCGAACCACTGATACTTGCTAATCCCTTTAAAACAGTAGTCGCATAAACGCCGCTTGCAATAAATCCTCCCATTGAAACCCCAGCGACCACCGTGTTTTGCTTTATTATGTTTGAACAGTTTAACCAATGGTGACATTCATCGATACTTTGGAATATCACATTCCAGAAGTAGGTTTCCATATTTTTTTGATTAAAAGGATTAGTAAGAGGATTTCTCGTGTCATGATAAATTAATTCAGGAATAATGACTGTATACCCTTTTCTTGTCAAAGAGGAGGCATACTCTAAGTACTTCGATGCATTGCTCCCCCAGCCATGAAAGAGAATGATAGTCATGATGGAAGAAGTATGAAACGGTTTCATAAGATAGTAGGAGAAATTATGATCAAACATTTTTATCATCGGATTCACCAAGTTTCCTATAAGTTGTACAGCGCCTAACTTAGTACAGATTAATCATCAATTCCCACCTAATCATTTCAAATTTTCACAAATGTTACAACTCTTTTTTATTTCAACTTTTAGGAGTACAAAAAAGCTCACCTTCGTTTGAAGGTGAGCTTTTTTAGTTTCCTGCAATTCCTGATAAAAGCGCTTCTTTTTCCTGATCAGAAACAAAAGCACGCTGTTGGAAGACGTTATGGTCTTTCTTGCGAATTGATTGTAAGATTGCTTTATAAAAGACAGCAGAGCTTTTTACTGGAAGACGTGAATCTAGTGGATAGTGATGCATTGCTGCAAAAGCATGTTCGTAATGCATTTCGGCGCGAGAAGCTAACTTTTCCCAAACGCTTACGAAAGCGTCATTTTTTGTTCTACTCATTAAATCATCAACATGATACCCCGCTTTTGTCATCTCATCGATAGGCAAATAAATACGATCGCGATCAAGATCTTCTGAAATATCTCTTAGAATATTCGTAATTTGCATGCCAAGACCAAGTGAAATCGCACTCTCTCGTAGTTGATCTACTCTCTGTGGCGCTAGTATAGGAAGAAGCATGAGACCTACCGTGCTAGCTACATGATAAGAATAATGTTCAAGTTCATCAAGCGTATAATACCTGGTTTTGTATAAGTCCATTTCCTGGCCTGCAATCATATCATGGAAGGCCTTTGCTTCCATTGGATAATGACGGAATACATCTTCGAGTGCAAGCCACATCGGGTCGGTTTGAGGGATTTGTCCATTCAAAAAAGAGGCAAATTCAGAACGAAAGACGGTTAGTTCTGCTTCAGGATCTGTGCCTTCATCAATGATGTCATCAACCTGTCTGCAAAAGCCGTATACAGCCCAAACAGCGTTCCTCTTAGCTCGTGGCAGTAAAGAGAAAGCTTTATAAAAGGTTTTGGAGTGATGTTTAATAATGGCTTCACAGTGTGCATAGGCTTGTTCAAGCATCTTTCGTTCACACCCTTTCAATTTCTTTTACAAGAAGATCCGCTCCCTGCATCACAATCGGAATGCCACCACCAGGATGGATTGACGCGCCAACTGCATAAAGATTTTCATATTTAAATGGTTTTACCTGTGGTCTAAAAGCACCGGATTGTGTGAGCGTCGGTGCAATTCCAAAACTTCCACCTTTATACAACCCTTCCACTTCTGCATCAGCAGGTGTTCGAATCTCCATCCATTCGATAGCTTCCCGTAAACCGGGAAACCCTCGTGATTCAAGAAGTTCAATCATTCTGGAGGCTACATGCTCCTTTTCATCCCATTGAATCGATTCCCCTGAAGGGACGGGAATGAGAACATACAATACACCTTTACCAGGAGGGGCTAACGTCTCATCAATTCGAGAAGGATGGAAAGTATAAATAGCTGGCTGGTCAGTCAGTTTTCCGCTTTGAAAGACGTCTTTCATATGAGAAGAAAAGTTATCCGTCATGAAAAATTGATGAACATCTGCATTCTCATAAACTCGGTCTAGCCCCATGTAAAGGAGCAGACAACCAGAAGAGGCTTTGTATTTCTTTCTAGGTGCTTTCACATCCTTTATAAGATGCTTAATCATAGGGAAATCTCCATTGTAAACTACTTTATCATAATAATGTTCGCCACTCGAAGTACGAATCCCTTTACATACATCACCATCGATAAGAAGTTCCTCTACATTGGATTCTAGGTGAACTGAAATATTTTGTAGATGAAGATGTTTTTCTAATACAGTAATAAGACTCGCATACCCTCCTTTGATATACCAAATTCCATGTTCATACTCGCTAAATGGAACAAGTGAATAGAGAGCAGGTGAAGCAGATGGATTACCACCAATATAAAGAGTTTGTAAGGAAAAGGCATCCTGCAATCGCTCATCTGTGAAATAATCTGAAACTTGTGATTGAACAGATTGATAAGCTTTTAATTCGAGAAGAAGCTTTATATTACTAGGTGTAAAGAAATCTTTCCGATTAACAAAGGACCGTTCAAGAAATGCGGCTTTCCCTTTAATAAATCGTTCACGCATATCCTCGATGTATGAGAGAAAGTTCTGTTTCTCACCAGGGAACATGCGATTAATTTCTTTTAACTGCTTGTCAATATCGCTCGTTTTTGTAAACGTTTCTCCGTTAGGGTAAATCATACGATACAGCGGGTCACACCTTACCATCTGGACTTCTTCCCTCGGAATACCTGCTTTATCCAAAAACTCATAAATCATTTCTGGAAGAAGCACAATTGTCGGTCCTTTATCAATCTTGAAACCATCTTTTTCAATAAATGCAAGTCTTCCACCTAATGATGATGCTTTTTCATGTATGTCAACTTTGTATCCCTTTTGTGAAAGGAGGAGCGCAGAAAGCATTCCGCCAATCCCTCCACCTACAATACCGATCGTCATTTCACACTCTCCAATGACGCCTGCTCATGAAGCATTTTGCTCGTAATCCGTGCTGACTCCATTATAGTAGGAAGCCCACTTCCAGGATGAGTTCCTCCGCCAACCAACCAGCAGTTATTTAGCTCTTTAAATTGATTGGGAGGCCTGAAATACATCATTTGTGGAAGATTATGAGCAAGGTTAAACGTCGCGCCTTTATAAACGTTTAAATCCATTTCCCAGTCCGTAGGTGTGTACATTTCTTCTACTTCAATGTGTTGCTCAATATCTTTGAATCCCGTTCTTTGTTCAAGTTGATCAAGAACTAACCTTCTAAAATCGCCTTTTCGCTCTTCCCAATCTACTAAACTAAAGTTATTTGGAACTGGAGCGAGGATATAGATAGAAGATTTTCCTTCTGGTGCTAGGGTGTCATCTGTGACAGAAGCATTCTGAACATAAATAGACGGGTCTTCTGAAAGGATCTTTTGCTTTGTAAGCTCTTCTACGTTCTTTTTATAGTCAGAAGAGAAAATGATTGAATGATGAGGTAAGTCATATTTCTTATTAACACCTAGATAAAGCATAAATGCAGAACAGGAGTACTTTTTCTGCTCCATTTTTTCAGGTGTATACTTTTTCACAGATCCTGAAGGAATGAGGTGATTGACAGCATGGGCAAAGTCTGCATTAATGACAACTTCATCTGCATACTCCACAGACCCATCTTCGAGTTCCACACCTTTCACTGTTTTCCCATCCAACAGAAGTTGTTTAACACCTTTATTCGTATATACGTCTCCGCCTTCTTCTTTGATTACTTTAGCCATGGCTTCTGGAATTTGATTTAGCCCTCCGATCGGATGAAAGATTCCGTAAGCATGCTCCATATAAGATAGAATCGTAAATGCACCGGGACATTCCCATGGGGACATCCCAAGGTATTTCGCCTGAAATGTAAATGATAATCGCAGCCGTTCATCCTGAAAATAATGAGACAAGCGTTTATAAACACTATCCGTAACTGTTAACTTTGGTAATGCTTTTACAAACCGCCATCTTCCATAGTCAAGGAGAGAATCATGTTTATTTTGGAGTATAGGCATCAGCGCTTCAAATTTCTCTTTCTCTTCTTTCATAAAGCGTCTATATCCTTCTCCATCGCCAGGAAAAGTTTGTTCAATTCTACGTACCATCTCATCCTGATCTCGAGTAGGATAAAAAGACACATCATCGAACTTCAATTCGTACATGGGATCAATCTCGATTAAATCAAGATAGTCGTGTACATTCCGTCCAGATTCTTCAAACATTTCTTCAAGAATATGCGGCATGTTAAGGAAGGTTGGCCCTCTATCAAAACGATAGCCGCCTCGCTCAAACCCCGAGGTTCGACCACCGACATAGGACTGTTTCTCATAGACTGTAACCGAATGTCCTTTACTTGCTAGAAGCATGGCGGCTGTAAGCCCCCCTGGTCCAGCCCCGATTACGATAACTCGTTTTTTTATTGACATGATTAGTTCCCCTTCCATCCGCATATGAAACTTCGCACATATGTTATACAAACATTATACATATTAGCCGGAAATAGTTCAACATTTTATGCACAAAAGCTTGTTTTTAACGTAATGCCCTATTTTTTCAGAAAGAAAACATGTTCGATGTAAAGAGGCTGATTTCGTACTACGCTCAATTTACCAAAGGAGTAATGGGACTGTTTTCGCTTATCAGTTGGGGATCCAGGATTAAAGAGGATTCTCCCTTCATACTCTTTATGAAGAGGGATGTGTGAATGCCCAAAGAGAATTATTTCTACGTCTTCATGTTCGAATTGAGCTATCACTCTTTGCTCTGTTGTTTTTCCTTTACCATGCCCATGCGTAATGCCTATGCGATGAGATTCCAAGTCAAGGACAAGTTTATCGTTAAATTGTTTAATAAAAAAAGCTTCGTCAGCATTACCATAAACTCCTGTTACAGGTGCATACGACTTTAATTCTTCATACACTTGTTTTGTACTCCAGTCCCCTAGATGGATGATGAGATCTGCTCCCAAAAGTTCCTTTCGTAAAACTTCAGGAAGTCGCTTTCCCATCCGTGGCATATGCGTATCTGAAACGATAATGACATTCATTGTTCTCATTCCCTTCATATAACATTGTTTAAGGAGGTTTCATTTTGCAGCACATTGTAAAATCAGGTGAAACGTTGTCTTCGATTAGTGGTGATTACCGTATTCCTGTTTCGCAACTCATTATGGCAAATTCACTAGCCAACCCAAACCTCATATATCCTGGCCAGCTCATTGAAATTCCAGGATACCCGGATCCAAACACACTACCCTTTACGATTTATGTTTCGTTAACTAATCGTACACTTACGCTTCTAAAAAATGGGTCTACTGTAAAGGTATACCCTGTCGGCGTTGGCCGTATGCTTCACGATACGCCTACCGGAAAGTTTATTATTATTAATAAAGCGCCAAATCCTGGAGGCCCATTTGGAACAATGTGGATGAGTATTTCAAAGATCCATTACGGCATTCATGGTACAAATGATCCATCCTCAATTGGAAAATACGTCTCGAGAGGCTGTATTCGCATGTATAACCAAGATGTGGAACAACTCGCCAATACGATTCCAATTGGCACTTCTGTAACAATAGGACCTTAATCATATAAAAAAGACGCTCTCCACTTTTGGACAGCGTTTTCGATATCGATCAATTACTCGTAAAAGTCATACAACAACCTGCCTGCATTCGCGATAGCTTCTCGCCCATAACGATTCTCCAATAAGCCTGCTGTTAAAAAGGCATAAACCACAGGACCATTAGAAGTAAACAGTATGCCAGCATCATGTTCGACTCCATTCAGTTCTCCGGTTTTGTGAGCAAGCAAAATTTCTTTTATAGTAGAAATTTTGCTTGGAAACTTATCTTTAAACTGCTGCTGTAATAGAACCTCTACTCCCCATTTCATGGAAGATTGCGATAGTAAATGCTGGGTAACAAATTCACGCAATAGTAAATAGGTGTCTTTCCCACTGAGCATGTTGTCCAATCCTGATTTAAGAGCATCTCGGTCCATCATCTTTCTCATAAGCTTTGAATGAAAGGCTCCTGCTGCTTTCATTGTATGATTAATGTTGTGTTCGCCAACTAAATCAATTAGCTGATTCGTTGCAGTGTTATCAGAGGATATGATCATCAACTTAAGGAGGTCAGCTAACTTCCATTGATAATCACGTGAAAGATGGTTTATCACTCCGGCTCCCCAAACATAATTTACGTTATCGATTTGGACAACCTGATCGATTTTCAACTGTTCATCGTCGACTTGTTTTAATGCTTCAAGCAAGATGGCAATTTTAATAATACTTGCTGAGGATACTGGCTGATCAGCATGTAACGCGATTTCGCCATCAGGGGTCGATACATAAATCGATTGATTCCCTTCAAGCCCGTGAAAACACTCTAGGATTTTTTCTTTCACCTGTCCAAACTGCATCAATTTTTCCCCCAATAACGTACGACCCCACACAATTCTTCCTCGTAAATTGTTCCTTTAAGTGGTGTAACTTCAATAAATCGACCTGTACTAGGAGAATGAATCATTTTCCCGTCTCCATAATAAATGCCAACATGGTGAACCGATCCTTTCCCTTGTTCATAAGCAAAAAAGAGCAAATCTCCTTTTTTCCACTGTCCTTCTTCGACGGCTTCCCCACTTTTCAATTGGTCATGTGCATCACGCGGAATTGTACAGCCAATAGACCTCGCCATATTATAGCTAAACCCTGAACAATCGTACCCATAAGAAGACATGCCTCCCCATAAATAAAGAAGACCAATAAACTTTTCAGCTTCGTGAACAAGCTCATCCCCTGTCCCCACTTGCTCGTTCTTTCTCCAAAGTGTAACATCTTCCTTATCTAATCGTCCCTCCCCATGAGGGGTCCAAACGACATATTCCAACTTTTGCTCATCGAGTACAGGTAGAATCGTTTGATAACTTAATAGCATCTCGCTGTTTTTAGTCACGTCTCGTAGTTTAGCACCATGTTTGTTTGTTGAAACACATAAGGAATTAGGATCAGGTATTCGACTCGATAGCTGAACTGTCGGAATCCATCCTGGATAGCCTCTTTCATCTTTTGAAGAAGGTTGAGAAGGTACTAGAACGTATGACCAATTCCCTCGTTGATCAAGTACAATGACTTCTTCCCCGTATAATACTTGTGATTGGATATGATTTTGATCACATAACTCAAGTCTTTCTGTATATGTTAACGGCTCCAACCAGTCAATTAATTGTACAGGATTTGTAAGAGCATTCTTGTCAATCGATCGTGCTTTTTCTGGCGATGTCCATAAGGTTGCTACTGTTACAGCGATTGTTTTTCTAGTCAATTCCAATTGTCATCCCATCCTTTTCAATTGTGTGAATTCCTAATCCTGGAGTCTCCGTAAAAGTCATCACATTCCTCCTATAGTGAACGCCACCTTGAACGAGATCATCTTGAAACATAAGGGGCGCATCAAAATCAAATCGAGTAATGTTTCGTTGACTTGCAGCAAAATGAGCAGCAGCAGTTATGCCTACACGGGATTCAATCATACTGCCAACCATACACTCCATTCCAGCCGTCTCAGCAAGTGCGTTAATTTTAAGTGCCTGGTGAATGCCTCCAGATTTCATCAGTTTAATATTAATAAGATCACTTGCACGCATTTGAATGACTTGAAGAGCGTCTTGAGGTGAAAATACGCTCTCGTCTGCCATAATTGGTGTCAGTACAGCATCCGTTACTTTCTTCAATCCCTCTAAGTCTTTTCTATGTACCGGCTGTTCAACTAGCTCAATGTTTAGCCCTTCCTCTTCCATTTGACGAATGGCATAAATGGCTTCTTTAGCCGTCCAACCTTGATTTGCATCTAATCGGATACAGGCATCGTTTTGAATGCGTTTTCTAATTTCTCTAATGCGATTTAGATCATTTTGGATCGTATCTTTTCCAACTTTTACTTTTAAAATGGTAAAGCCATCTTCTATGTACTGGACTGCATCATTAGCCATTTCATTAGGATCATTCACGCTTACGGTGTAGTCCGTTTGCATCGTGTTCCGATAACCGCCTAAAAACTGATATAAAGGAAGAGAACTTTTTTTCGATATAAGGTCATAAATGGCCATATCGACCGCAGCTTTCGCACTTGTGTTTCCGATCATCGCATTGTGAAGTTGGTGGAAGATAGATTCATATTCTGTGAGGTTCATTCCAATTAGTTTCGGTTTAATCACATGTTGTATTGCTGAATTAATACTAGCCAGACTCTCCCCCGTAATCACTACCGTTGGCGGAGCTTCACCAAAACCTACTAATTCTTCTGCTTCGATTTTCACCATCACAGCTTCAGCCTCTGTTACCGTTCGAAGCGCCGTTTTAAATGGTTTCTTCAATGGAACTGATACACAAAACGTTTCAATGTTCGTGATCTTCATTTAAATTCTCCTTTTCATGAGGACGTGATCCGGTAAATTTCAACTAGGCTTACGACATTCATCACGTTTATTCTATCAATGATAAACATAGAACTATAGCCCTTTTACATATTTCCTTAAAAGTCTTCTTATAAAAAAGAGCCCGGTTTACTCAAACCGGGCTCCGTGCTTTTACTTAATATCCGCCCATTTCAGTTCCATGTATCCTACAGGGTGACGAACAATTCCCGTCACATCTTCACTCTGAAGGTAAACTTGATTGTAGAAATGAATCGGGAAAATCGGCATTTCTTTGAATAAGAGTGCTTCTGCATCATGCATGTATTCGAAACGTTTCGCTTCGTCCGTTTCTTGTTTCGCCTTTTCGATTAAAGAATCATATTCCTCGTTGCTCCATCCAGTACGGTTCATAGAATGATCCGTTTGGAAACTTTCAAGAAAGTTAATCGGGTCGCCATAATCGGCAAGGAATGAGCTTCTTGAGAATTGCAAGTTTAGTTGCTTTTGTTCATCAGAGAAAACATTCCACTCCTGATTCGCTAGTTCAACATCTACCCCAAGAACTTCTTTGTACATTTGTTGTAGCGTTTCAGCAATTTTCTTATGATCATCACTTGTGTTATAAGTCAGGGTTACTGTAGGAAGTTGATCATACCCCTCTTCTTCCATCCCTTTTTCAAGTAGCTCTTTTGCTTGATCAGCGTCTGTGGTCACGAGGTCACCACCAACTTCTCTAAAATCACCGCCTGCCGCATCTTCAAATCCATATGCAACAAAACCGTAAGCTGGTTTCTCTTCATTCTTCGTAACGAACTCTACAATTTTCTGCTGATCAACGGCCATTGCAAACGCTTTTCGAATATTTTCATTCTGGAAAGGCTCCATTTCAAGGTTGAAGCGATAGAAATAAGTTCCTGACTGATCTTCCACTTGAGCTTTCCCATCGCTGAAAAGTTCTTCGCTTAAGTCAGCTGGGACATCAGAAGTATGAAGCTCTCCTGTTTTATACATTTGATACTCTGTATTCGTATCATCAACCATTGCCCAATTTACTTGGTCAAGCTTTACATTCGCAGCATCCCAATAATTTTCATTCTTACTAAATTCAAACTCAGAATCATGTTCCCATTTTGATAGTTTGAAAGGTCCATTACTTACATACGTATCAGCTTCCGTATGCCATTCAGGGTTTTCTTCAACTGTCGCCTTATGAACAGGGAAGAAAGCCGGGTTTGAAATCAAATTAGGAAAGAAAGCAACGGGACTTTCAAGTGTTACCTCAAGCGTCGTTTCGTCCACAGCTTTTACCATCATATCGTCTTCTGATCCTTCTCCTGTATTATATGCTTCCGCCCCTTCGATGAAGTAAGCAAGAAACGCGGCTGGAGATGCCGTATCAGGATTCGCTAGTCGCTTCCAGGCATATTCAAAATCATCAGCAGTAACGACTTCTCCATTCGACCACTTCGCATCTTCACGTAATTGGAACGTATACGTTTTGCCATCTTCAGATAGCTCCCACTCTTTTGCCGCAGCCGGCTGTGGCTGATCCTTCTCATCAAGACGCGTTAAACCTTCCATTAAGTTGTTCAACGCGTTCCATGATACGCTATCAAAACCAATTGGTGGATCAAATGAAGTTGGTTCACTTCCATTATTCAGCTTAAGTACCTTTGTACCCTCTTCTTGCTTTGCATCGTCACTTCCTGAGTTTGAATTTGATGAGCTATTTTCCGTTGTTGTACAACCAACGATTCCAATAAGAAGCAACAAGGAAAGTAGCATTGTTATGATTTTCTTCAAATAAATTTCCCCCTTAAAATGTCATTATCAGTGAAATCTCATAAAAATGAGGTTTTACTTACGTAATTTTGGATCAAGCGCGTCCTGCAAACCATCGCCAAGAACGTTAAAAGCAAACATCGTTAACGAAATAAAGAATGCAGGGAAAAATAATCTCCACCAGTGACCAGATAAAATAACAGACAATCCATCATTCGCCATAACACCCCAACTCGCAACAGGTGCCTGTACACCTAGCCCTAGAAAGCTTAAAAAAGCTTCTGCAAAGATTGCCGTGGGTACAGTCAGCGTCATTTGAACGATAATCGGCCCCATTGTATTCGGAAGTAGGTTCTTTCGAATAACTCGACCAGCACGCGCTCCAAACGTTCTGGATGCCAGTACGTGTTCTGCATTCTTTAATTGAAGAACCTGGCCGCGAACAATTCTCGCCATACCAACCCATCCTGTTACGGTTAACGCAATAATAATTGTAAACAGTCCTGGACCCATAACCACCATCAGTAAGATCACCATTAGTAAGTACGGAAGACCATATAAAATTTCAATGATTCTCATCATAAAATTATCTGTTCTTCCACCTTTATAACCAGAAAACCCACCATAAGCGACTCCGATGATGAAATCGATAATGGCTGCCATAAATCCAACGAATAATGAAATCCTCGCTCCATTCCATGTTCGCGTAAACATATCTCGTCCAAGATTATCTGTACCGAACCAATGTTCAGAAGAAGGTGGTAAATTGCCTTCTGTTAGCACCTGGTGATCATAGGAATATGGCGTTAATAACGGCCCAAAGATCGCCATCAATACGAGTAAAACTAGCATCACAAGTCCAGCCATAGATAGCTTGTTCCCAGAAAGCCTCATCCAGGCATCTTTCCAATAGGAAATACTAGGTTTCGCGATCATTTCAGCATTAGAAGAGGGATTTTGTAACGGAAGAAACAGATCATCAGATAACTCCTGTTTTATTTCTTTTCGCTCTGGTATCATGCTACTCCCCCCTCTTATGTAGCTTAATTCTCGGATCTAATATCCCGTAAGCAATGTCTACAATAAAGAGCATCATTATGAGGAAAGCACTATAAAAGACAGTTGTTCCCATAATGACAGGATAATCACGATCATTAATGCCGTTAATAAAGTATTTCCCCATTCCAGGGATGGCAAAGATTTTTTCAATAACAAAACTACCCGTCAAAACACCAGCAACAAGCGTACCAAGAATCGTGATAACCGGTAGTAACGCATTCCTAAGCGCATGCTTTGTCACAATTTGAAAAGTAGTCATTCCTTTCGCACGAGCCGTCATGATGTAATCTTGGTTTAGTACTTCGATCATACTTGACCTCGTTAATCGCGCAATGATCGCCATTGGGCCTGTAGCAAGCGCGATTGATGGTAGAATCATATGCATTGGTGACGCCCACGTCGCTACCGGGAAAATCTCCCATGTGACGGCTAATTGTTGAATAAGTAGTGTCGCCATAATAAAATTCGGTACAGAAATCCCTATTACTGCAAATGTCATGGCCATATAATCAATTGCCCCATTGTGACGAAGTGCGGCCATGATACCAAGTATTATGCCTGAAATAATCGCAATAAGAAGAGAAGTTATTCCGAGCTCTGCTGAGACAGGAAACCCTCTCCCAATCATTTCATTAACGGAGGTAGATGATTGTTTAATTGATGGTCCAAAGTCAAGTGTTGCAAGAGATTTAATATAAATCGCATATTGAATAAAGACCGGTTCATCTAAATGGTAATGCGCTTCAAGATTTTGCTGCACTGCTTCACTGGTGTTTCTTTCCTGGTTAAATGGTGACCCTGGAACCGCGTGCATTAAGAAGAACGTAATGGTTACGATGATCCATAATGTAATCACCATGGCGAAGAGACGATTAACAATATATTTCGCCACAGGCATCCCTACTTTCTAGCTAAATGTTGTTCTAGATGCTAATTCTGTCATCACAAGCATGGCTCGATAAGCTTCAAGCATATTTTTCGCTTGATATTTAACGGTGGTTTCTGTTTCAATTTCGACACCAGGCATCAGGCTCGCCCACTCGGCTTGTCCATAATTAGTAAATTCAATGCGAAGATCAGGCTCACGAGGAGGAACTAAAGGTTCGACATTGTGTCTGTTAACAAACGCCTTCTCTGTCTGTTCACGCAAAATCCTTTCTGTTTTATGGGGAGAAAATAAAAGCGCAGAAGATCGCGAAATCGATTCTTTAACTACAGCAGTTGTAATATTTGGGATTAGCTGTTCAGCTTCAAGTGCTGCTCGATCATCACCAGCGGCAAACAATACTGGAACACCCAAATATCCTGCAACGTAAGCATTCATTCCCAGCTCTCCAACAACTTGCTCATTTATGTAGAAATTTCTTACATTGTGAAACATGGAATGAGACATTGCACCCGGAGTGCCAGCGCGTGCGTGATAGCCAATCATTCCCATTCCTTCATATGTACTGTCCAACCCTTGAACCATTGAATAAGGTTTCACATCTCCTGAAATGAGCCTTGCTTCAGGGTGAAGTTTCTCAAAAAGCAAGTTGTTCATTTTTGAATGACTATCATTCACCGTTATCGCTGAACATCCACATCCAAATGCCGATTCAATCACATGATTGGCTTCCTCTGTCATGATTTCCTGCCCGCGTTCGTAGTGCCGCTTGCTCGAATCAATAAACGAGTCATCAACAAGTCCTGATATTCCTTCCATATCTACCGATAAATAAAACTTCACAAATTTTCTCCCTTCTCTCTAGATTCGTAACTTTCTGAATTATTATACCACTTTTTACTTCGTTTCTCAAAATATTCTAAAGACATTGTGAAGTTTTATTTCATAGTTTTTTCCCTTTACTCCTAGTTAAAAGAAATAGACACAATAAAAAGATCCTACCAGCGTGTATGGTAGGATCTTGTATTGCTTATTCCATTTTTTCCGAGAGCTCAGACCAACGTTCAATTTTTTCTTCTAGCTTCATTGAAAGAGCCTGCTCTTCTTTATAGAGCTCGTCTACTTTGGCAAAATCACTTCCTGATTCTGCAATTTCATTCTTCACGTCTTCAATGCGCTGCTCTATTTTCTCAATTGTGTCCCCAATGGTTTCCCATTCTTTCTTTTCTTTATAGGACAATTTCACTTGCTTAGGCTTTTCATTTACAATGTTTTCTTTTTGACTCGATTGCTTTTTATCTTGTGCTTCAAGTTCTTTTTCTCTTTTTACAACGTCAAGGTAATCAGAGTAAGAGCCATAATAATGATCAATCTTTCCTGTGCCATCAAAAACAAAAAGTTGCTCTGCGATCTTATCAAGGAAATAGCGATCGTGAGAGACAGTAATAACAGCCCCTGGGAAATCAGCAAGGTAGTCTTCCAATACCGCTAACGTTTGAACATCCAAATCGTTCGTAGGTTCATCAAGAAAAAGGACATTTGGTTCTTCCATTAGAATGCGAAGCAAATATAACCTTCTTTTCTCTCCACCGGACAATCGGGATATGTAAGTCCACTGCATATCAGGTGAAAATAAAAATCGCTCAAGCATTTGGGAAGCTGAAACGGTACCGCCTTTACGTAGGCGAACCTCTTCTCCCCCTTCTCGAATGTACTCAATAACTCTTAGAGATTCATCAAGCCCTTCATTTTGTTGGGTGTAAAAACCAGGCTTAACTGTGACCCCAATTTCAACGTGACCAGCGTCAGGGGCAATCCGACCTGCAAGCATATTGAGTAATGTTGTTTTACCAGAACCATTGGGTCCGATGATGCCTATTCGGTCTTGAGGAAGGACAAGATAGTTAAAGCGATCAGTCAAAATGCGACCATTAATGGTTTTTGTAAGGTCAGTTGCTTCAATCACCTTTTTGCCTAGTCGACTAGCCCCTAATGCCATATCTACATTGCCTTCAGTCGCACGCCCAGGTACTTCTTTCATGTTTTCAATTCTTTGTTTCCTGGCTTTTTGTTTTGTGGTTCTTGCTTTAGCTCCCTTTTTTAGCCATTCGAGTTCACTCTTAAGTAATTTGTTATGCTTATCTTCTTCTTTTGCTTCACGTTCTTCTCGCAACGCTTTTTGTTCTAAAAACGTCGCATAGTTTCCATCATATTCAAATAACCGCCCCTTATCTAATTCAAAAATACGATTCGTTACGCGATTAAGAAAGTACCGGTCATGTGTGACAAGTAATAGCGTGCCCGAATAGCTCGCAAGATACTGCTCGAGCCACTCTACTGTAGCATTATCAATATGGTTTGTAGGTTCATCAAGAATTAATAAATCGGCAGGATTAATAAATGCTTTTGCTAGTGCCACCCGCTTCTGTTGACCACCTGATAATGCATTAACCTTTGCCTCAAAATCATGGAGACCTAGCTTCGTTAAGATTGTTTTAGCTTGTGTACTAAAATCCCATGCTTGAAGACGATCCATGTCTTCTTGTGCTTGAAGCAACTTTTCTTGAGCAGATTCTTTTTCGGGATGATTCATAACGATTTGAAGTGCCTCTTCATATTTCCGCACCGTATTAAAAAGTGGAACGTCACTATCAAAAACCGTTTCAAGAATCGTTTTCTTTTCTATAAATACAGGATCTTGAGGTAAATATTCCACATGAAATTGATTCGCGTGATAAAGTTTGCCACGATCCATTGATTCAAGCCCCGCAAGGATTTTAAGCAATGATGATTTTCCAGTCCCGTTAACACCGATTAATCCGATTCTTTGCTTATCTTCGAGCGAAAAAGATATTTCATCGAATAATGTTTTTTCTCCATATGACTTGGTGATTGATTCAGCCTGTAACAAGCTCATGATCCTCATCCTTTTCTCTCTTTAGTCTGCTTTCTATTTTAACTGTTTTAGAGATAGAAGGGAACTAATCAACTACTTTCATAAAGAAAAGAAGCTCCATTCAGAGCTTCTTTTTGTTAGGCATTCTTTTTCTGTTTTTTATTTTTTTTATGTTTCTTATTATTGTTCTGATCAGCTGCAAGCTCACTCGCAAATTCTGTCTCATGCTTCTGATTTTGCTTAGGATTTTTCATTGCTTCACCTCCCTCGTTTCTTAAGGTAAGCAATATTTTATTTTCTATACTAATACGGTAATTGAAATTTATAAACTGTTCAAAAAAAGGGGCTGAACGACCTCAGCCCTGCTCTTCTTCTTTAATGATGTTTTCAATCGGTTCCCTTTGGCTAAACCCTCCAAGATCAGAATGAAAAAAGGATACCTCGCTTTCCCCTTCTTTCCAACAAAGTAGCACTTTTTTTCCATTGATAACGGCTGGAAAATCAATTAACCCTTCATCTACGTTTTTTATTTCGACACCAAGGGCCATAATATTATTGATAAACGTTTGTGCCTCTAATTCCATAAATTCCATACGCGCTTCTTTTTTAAATAGAATATCCTCATCTACTTTTGTTTTATGGCGATAAAGAAGCGTTTTTTTATGTTGCTCAATTTGATCATAATGTTCATTAAACTGGGCTTTTAAACGCTTTAATCCGGCGAGCTCTCTTTTAATCATGGGTAATAAATTATTCGCTTCCTCTAAAGTAAAATATTTTTTATCCATGTTTTTCCTCCTGGTTCATCTTTACTACTTCTTATTTACCCTTCCTTCTATTCTTTACACATCATTCGACGAAATTTTACAATTAAAAGAGTGCTTCAAACGAGTACATATTTCCGATATGATAGTAAGTGAACGGGGAACGATTTATAAAGGAGGAATTTCTTTGGCTAAAGTAACAGTACCAGACCATGGATCATTTGACGTAGAAGAAGGAACAAAATTAACTCTTGCACTTGAAGATAACGGAGTTCAGGTGCTTCACCGGTGCGGTGGTAAAGCAAAATGCACAACTTGCCGTGTTGAAGTAATGAATGGGGAGTTTGGAGATCTCACAGAAATTGAGCAGGAAGCATTCAAGAAAAAAGGTGTAGAAGAAAACCTACGTCTTTCCTGTCAAGTTCGTGTTAACGGTGATTGTGAAGTAAAACCTATGATGACTGTTGAAAGTTCTGGTCTGGATGCCGGTCCGAGACCTGCAGAATAAGGGAACTTACTTAGACGAGCTATACACAGCTCGTCTTTCTTTAGAATAATTTCGTAAGCGACTGATATTTGTGCTTGTCATTCTCGAGCTTTGCTAAACTATGATTAAGGTGTTCCTTAACCACTTGAAGAAGGCTCCCCTTATCATTCTTCTCGATAAGCTGATTCATTTGATGATGTTCGAGAAGATCATTATCATCATTTTCTCTAAAAACATCATACAAAATCATATAAATGGTGATTTGGTTTAATATCTTCTCCATAAAATCAATTAAATAACGATTTCCACTCGCATTTGCCATTATAAGATGAAACGCTTTATTTTGCTCATGGTATACAAGCATGTCCCCCGCTTCAAAAGCTTTACTCATCTCCTCTGTATGAGATTTTAACAACGCTATATGTGTTTTCACTAGTTTAGAGTATCCTTCTCTGACTGCCATTTCTTCTAAGACTTTTCTCATTTCAAAAGCCTGAATCATCTCTTCCATTGTCGGTTGAACGATAAATGCCCCTTTATTCGGAATGACATCGACAAGTCCCTCTGCTTCTAACTTCGAAATGGCGCTACGAATCGGCGTTCTGCTAGCATTTACTTTCGCTGCAATTGCACTTTCAAACAGCTGATTTCCGGGTGCAATTTGTCTCCTCAATATTGCATTCTTAATAAGCTGATATACTTTTTGCTCGACCGTTTCTTTTCGCATATCTCAAGACCCGCCTTACCTTTCTTTTCCCTCATTTTAACATATGGATTGTTTTTTTGAACAATATTGTTGAACAATCTTGTTCGACTTTATCCGATATGATATATTATCCTACGTATTCAGGAACAGAACGGAGTGATAAAATGAATAACACCGGAAAAGAAATCACTTTAATTATTATTGGATCGCTATTCTTTGCGCTTGGAGTAAACTTGTTTGCGATTCCGAATGAATTAGGTGAAGGTGGCGTAACCGGTATTTCCATGACGCTATATTATATTCTTGATTGGTCACCGGGAATTACGAACTTTGTAATGAACGCTGTACTTTTAGCGATTGGATACAAAGTACTAAACAAACGAGTAACTTGGTACACAATGCTTGCCATTTTCTTTAGCTCCCTATTTATCCAGCTCACTGAGGGAATGGGCGAACCTCTTGATATCATGCTTGGTACTGTCTTTGCAGGTGTGTTCATCGGGATCGGACTTGGTCTTGTTCTTCGCTCCGGTGGAACAACCGGCGGCTCTACAATTGTAGCCAGAATGCTTAACCAGCACTTTGGATGGAGCGTTAGTACATCGATGTTTGTATTCGATATTCTAGTCGTTCTCGGTTCTTCTGTCGTTATTGGAATTGAAAATACGATGTATACGGGAATTTCTATCTATATTAGTACGAAGATATTGGACTATTTAATTGATGGATTTGATACGCGAAAAGCCGTTACGATTATTTCAACTAGCACCGTCGCAATCGCCGAAAAAGTAAGCGAAGAAATGGACCGAGGTGTTACAGTCATTAATGCACGAGGTCACTATTCAAATGAATCAAAAGATATTCTATACGTTGTGATTAACAAACAGGAGCTTTTTCTTCTCAAAAAAATGATTCAACAAGTGGATGATAAAGCTTTTGTTGTCGTTCATGATGTGCGAGACGTTTTTGGAGAAGGTTTTACCTTTCCAAAAACATAGTGATCAAAGAATCCCCCGTGAAGTTCACGGGGGATTCTTTTTATTAGACTCGATCGTATACTACAAAATCAAAATCATGTTGATTTCGGTCATCTCTTTCATGTTTTTCTCTGGATGTTTCATTCCAATCCTCTTTAGAGAAATCAGGGAAATAAGTATCCCCGTTAAACGTTTCATGAATTTCGGTAATATATAGTCGATCCGCATGCGGCAGAATTTGACGATAAATCTCCGCTCCACCGATCACAAACCACTCTTTTTCTTCACGCTTTGTAAGATCGAGAAAAGCTTCGATTGAATGGAGAACCGTAACCCCTTCATATTCGAGATTTCTTCTCGTAATTAGATAGTTTTCACGTCCTGGTAACGCTTTTCCAATCGATTCAAACGTTTTTCTTCCCATCACGATCGACTTTCCAGTGGTCATTCGTTTAAAGTAAGCAAGATCAGCTGGCAGATGCCATGGAAGATCGTTGTCTTTACCAATTAGCTGCTTTTCATCCATTGCAAGAAGAAATGAAATCATACAGAAACCTCTCCTTTAATATGAGGATGAGGATGATAATCCGTTAATTCAAAATCCTCAAATGAGAAATCAAAGATGGATTTCACTTCTGGATTGATTTTCATTTTGGGTAAATCTTTCGGATCACGCGTAAGTTGAAGCTGAACTTGCTCGATATGGTTGTTATAAATGTGAGCATCGCCTAACGTATGAATAAACTCACCGGGCTCTAAGTCACACACTTGTGCCATCATCATAGTGAGAAGTGCATATGAAGCGATGTTAAATGGTACACCAAGAAAAACATCAGCAGACCGCTGATAAAGCTGACAAGAAAGTTTACCATCCGCTACGTAAAACTGGAAAAGACAGTGACATGGAGGCAAAGCCATATCGTCAACTTCAGAAGGATTCCATGCTGTTACGATCATCCTTCTTGAATTCGGGTTTGTTTTGATTTGTTCAACCACTTTCGCAATTTGATCGACTGTCGATCCGTCTGCGCCTGTCCATGAACGCCATTGATGACCGTAAACAGGACCAAGCTCCCCGTTTTCATCAGCCCATTCATTCCAAATACGCACGCCGTTATCTTGAAGATACTTTACGTTTGTATCCCCTTTTAAAAACCAAAGTAGCTCATGAATAATGGATCTTAGATGAAGTTTTTTTGTTGTTAATGCAGGAAAACCCTCCTGCAAATCAAAGCGCATTTGGTGACCAAACACACTCATTGTACCTGTACCTGTTCGATCGGATTTTTTTGTTCCGTTATGTAAAATCTCTTCGCAAAGCTGCAAATAAGTCTTCATCGTACTCCTCCTTTAATTCTCTACTGACCATTGTAACATGAAGAAAGTAGAGAAGTAACTTTAGAATCCCTTGTAAAAAACAGCCAAAAGGAACATTTTCCATGGGCACACATACTTTATATCAGAAATGTTGGAAAGGATGAATGTTAAATGGGTAAAGGCGATAAATTGCCGAAACTGTTTCAAGATCCTGCTATTCAAAATTGGATGAACACGTTTGATGATTTTTTTAAAGAGCCGTTTGCCAATTTGCTGCCTGCGCAATCGTTTCGCGTTGACCTATATGAAACGGATGCTGCTTTTATCGTAGAGGCAGAGTTACCTGGTATTTCAAAAGAACAAATTAAGGTTGAACCGCTTGGAGATGGACTGCGCATTTCAATCGAGTCGAAAGAATATCAAGAAACACGAAACGATAAGCAAAAGTATTATAAACAAGAACGCTCTTATGCGAGTACGAGTCGCACGATCAAACTGCCTTATCACTTCTCAATGAAAAATGTGAAGGGAAAATACGAAAACGGCATTCTTGAAATTAAAATTCCAAAAGCCGACCGCATTCAAAACGATTCAAACTATATCGATATCCATTAAAAAAGCGTAGGGCACCTGCCCTGCGCTTTCATGTTTACATACTCCAATCAATAAAGGCGTTACCTTCTAAGAACCGCTCACAATCCATCGCAGCCATACAGCCTGTTCCTGCTGCTGTAATCGCTTGTCGGTAAGTAAAATCCTGAACATCGCCACATGCAAATACACCTGGAACATTCGTTCTGGTGGTTCCTGGTTCCACTTGGATATAACCTTTATCGTCCATGTTAAGTTTACCCTGAAGAAAATCTGTGTTTGGACGGTGGCCTATGGCAACGAAAATACCATCCGTTTTCACAATTTCTTCTTTTCCGGAATCACTATCCTTCACTTTAATACCACTAACTTTATTGTTTTCGGCCACAACCTCAATAGGTGAAGCATTGAGTTTCCAGCTGATTTTTTCGTTAGTTCGTGCGCGCTCTTGCATGATTTTTGAGGCACGTAAATCCTTTCTTCGATGAAGGATGGTTACTTCCGAAGCAAATTTTGTTAAAAAAGTGGCTTCTTCCATCGCAGAGTCTCCTCCACCAATTACGACGATTTTTTTACCACGGAAGAAAAAGCCATCACACGTCGCACATGTACTTACACCTCTGCCCATATTCTCTGATTCACCTGGAATTCCAAGAAGCTTCGCTGAAGCACCAGTCGAAATAAGAACTGATTCTGCCACGATGTCGCCAAGCGTATCCGTTGTTAATTTAAAAGGACGTTCACTAAAATCAATGTCCTTCACCCAGCCGCGTTCGATTGTTGCACCAAAACGGAGCGCCTGCTTCTTCATGTTTTCCATCAATTCAGGGCCAAGAACACCATCCGGAAACCCGGGGAAATTTTCTACATCAGTTGTTAACGTAAGCTGACCACCAGGTTCCGGCCCTTCAATGACAAGCGGATCCATATTTGCTCTCGCAAGGTAAATCGCTGCTGTTAAACCTGCTGGTCCTGTTCCTACAATAACTGCTTTATGCATAATGACCCTCCTCTATCGACTTCATTATGTTATTTTTCCTAATTATAAAGAAATAAACCCTTCTCTTACAAATTATATGAGTCATAGTCAATATGTTTCTTCGTCCATGCAAATGGTTGTCCATTTTCCTCCCTTCTTGGTAGAATGGAAACAGTTATGAATTTGTGAGGAAAACTTGAGGTGAATAGAAATGAATCCAATTGTAGAATTTTGCATGAGCAATCTTTCAAGCGGTTCACATAAAGCAATGGAAACACTAGAAAAAGATACGGACCTAGACGTCCTTGAATATTCCTGTCTTGGCCATTGCACGCTATGTAGCCAAGAAATGTACTGCCTTGTAAATGGCGAACGTGTGACAGGTGAAACGCCAGATGAACTTGTTGATAACGTCTACCAGTTCATCGAAGAAAACCCGATGTTTTAAGGAGAATCGGACATACTAAGTGATGAATCTAAGTAGAGGAGGCACTTGTATGAAAAACCGTAATGCTTATGATCCTAAAACCGGGGTACAGGGCAAAAAAGAGGGCGAAGACGCTCTTCTGATGAATAAAAAAAGAGGCCCGCAAAACGCGCGCCCTAAAAAGAAGTAAAAGCCGCACGCTGCGGCTTTTTTTATGCGATTCGAAACCGAAATGTGAACCAAAAATCATCATTTAACAAAATCCCTGTTGCAATGATATGCTGTTCGCCTTCTTCATCGAGTGTAATCCAACTATTGTGTTCATCCCTGTAAACCGGATAAAAATTTCCCTCTTTAAATAATTTCCGCTGAAACGGGTTTTCTGAACCGACAAGCGGTTCTTCTTCAAAAACATCTCTAATGCATTGTACAAGTTCCATCTAGGCTGTAATCCTCCCTTACTACTCTCCAACCAAAAACACCCCGCGCACCTCTCTTAAGAGAGCCACTTAGGCGGAGTGTTTTTATCCCAATAAATTTTACCTACTTCATAATGCTCTTCAAAATTATCATCTGCTGCATGATAGTGAAAGTTAAACCAGTAGCCATCCTGAGGTGGATGATCTCTTCGAACGTGAAAGCGCAAAAGGTCTTCTCCACTCTGTTCGCTGTATACATGAAGAATCCGCTCTCCATATCCGCCAGACGGTGATTCCGTTAAACGAAGCGTCCTAAGTTCTTCAATGTCGAGATCTGCAACAGATGCTGCAATGGCTTCTGTCATTTTGGGAACGATTGACTCCGAATATTCGCTACCTACACGAGTTGAAATCGCTTCTCCAAACTTTGATAATCCCTGTTCTTCTGACTGACTACTTGCATAAGTGACAAAATGCGCAAGTAATTCAGAAGAAGGCACTTGAGCTGCAATTGTCGGCCAATCTGTAGCCTCTTCTTCCGAAGGTTCCGATAACCCTAAAGGCTCGTCCAATGAATCGAGAAGAAGATGGCCTTCCTCCTGATACGTCTCTGACGGCTCGTTTTTTTCATCTGCCAGGTATCCAGTAGGAATAACCGTTCCTAACGTCATAACAGCGACAAATGCTACAAATAACTTTCTCATCCATAGAGGGAATTTCATTATGTGCACCTGACTTTCGAAGATCAATAATTAGTCTTATTTTCGCACGATCTATTAAAAAAAGCCAGATATTTACGCTAATTTTCACAATGAAGTCATGAAAAAGAGCGCCTCATGTAAGCGCTCCACGATTTAGCATTGAAACATGTCAATTCTTCTTAAGCTAATTCCTGTATAAACCCACCTTCTACCAGTCCAACGAAATCCGGATACAGACGTACGTCCTACAAATACCGGCCAAAACCAGAACGAATTGCCACCCCTCATCCAAATATAGGTAAATCGATACATGCATCTTCTGATTGAGCCAGGATCAACAGCAAACGTTCCTGCTTGCGCAGAAGACATTGGTCTTGGAGGCGGTGATGCAGGTGGGCTCGATGTTGGTGCTACTGGCTGCTGGCGATAAGCATCAGTGTTGTCATAGTGGTAAGCAATATGTTCATGTTCTTCATAAACCATTCGATCCATCCCCTCTCTTATATACAGCAATGTATGCGGTATCCAAGTGAGATGTACCGAAATGAAAACAACAAAAAAGCATCTCTCCTGAGTATGCTTAAGAAAAATTATATCATTAAATGATGCTGGTGACCCGTACGGGATTCGAACCCGTGTTACCGCCGTGAAAGGGCGGTGTCTTAACCGCTTGACCAACGGGCCAACAAATTGGAGCGGGTGATGGGGATCGAACCCACGACATCAGCTTGGAAGGCTGAGGTTTTACCACTAAACTACACCCGCAAAGATGGAGGAGGAAGAGGGATTCGAACCCCCGCGGGCGACTAAGCCCCTGTCGGTTTTCAAGACCGATCCCTTCAGCCAGACTTGGGTATTCCTCCGATATATAGTTGGTGGAGCCTAGCGGGATCGAACCGCTGACCTCCTGCGTGCAAGGCAGGCGCTCTCCCAGCTGAGCTAAGGCCCCGAAATATGGTGCGCCCGAGAGAAGTCGAATCCCTAACCTTCTGATCCGTAGTCAGACGCTCTATCCAATTGAGCTACGGGCGCAAAAATAATATATGGTGCGGGTGAAGGGACTTGAACCCCCACGTCGTAAGACACTAGATCCTAAGTCTAGCGCGTCTGCCAATTCCGCCACACCCGCATGTGTGGTGCCGGCCAGAGGACTTGAACCCCCAACCTACTGATTACAAGTCAGTTGCTCTACCAATTGAGCTAGGCCGGCATGATTTTATTAGTGATAACACACTTAAAAGAAATGGTGGAGGATGACGGGCTCGAACCGCCGACCCTCTGCTTGTAAGGCAGATGCTCTCCCAGCTGAGCTAATCCTCCATTAAACAGCGACTTCATTATCTTACTATATAATCTGTTTCTTTGTCAACACTTAATTTCTTGTGTTTTTTCAAGGACAAGACTTATCTTATCATCGCTTTATAAAAAACACAACCCTTTTTCATAAAAAAAAGCGAGGGATTTCTTCCTCGCTTATACTAGGGTTTGAATAAGTGGTTTTTTCTTTTTATTTTCACGGAGTACTGGTCTTTTTTTAGTCACCATTTCAGAATCATATTTTCGGTATTCCCTCATATCAAGTGATTCCCTCAAAAGCTGATCTTCAAGATAGTGACGCTTTCTTTTCAAAAAAACCCCTCCTCATAAGTATTAACTCTCAATACCCCTGTATGCTCGTTTTGAAACTAGAACCTCTTACTTTATTTTAGATTGAAAAGTTACAGGTAACACATAATTTATTCAGTACCTGAAACTTTATTCCTCATTCAGGATAAATTGGTATGTGTTTTCCTGATCCTTTCCTGATCGCTCGGTAAAGGTTACTTGACCATCCCGTGTAACGGTGATGATCGTTTGCGCTCTTGTACCGTAATTCTCAGAGGAAATAAATACTGGTGAAAGCATTCTCTCCCATTCGATTGGTACCCCTGTTTCAGGTAATAAATGATCTGGCGCAGCATCGGCGTGTGAGAGCATTTCAAAAAGCCGTTCCTGATCAAGTTCGTTTTCTTCTCGTATATAGTGGGTGAGCGCATCCTTAAGAATCTCTACTTTCGGCCAGTTCGTATTCAATAAATGATTACTTACCGCATGAATGCCACTTTCTACTCTGGAAATTTGGTTTTGCTTATTTGAATAGTAATAAAGGGTGTTGAAATCTCCCGCAAGTAAATTAAATCCATTGTACTGATCTTTCTTTTGTTGAACGGTTTTTAAATATGCCTCTGCTGTTTGATTCTGTCGTAAGTAATCAGTAGGTAAATCGCCTCTTGAGTGCTTCTTAGGTTCTTCACCAGGTTCTCGATAATTTGTAAGCGCCGCAACTTTCCCTTTTGTTGTAACACCAAGCCATGTTCCCATTGCTTTCAAATCACGACCACCTAGTAATCCAGGTACATCGTCCCAATAATGCGCAGGCATTGTTGGACGCTCGTAAAATTCGTCTCGATTAGCGATTAAAATAAAAGGGTATTTTTTATGAGCATGTATTGCTACAGCAATTAAACACACCTCCACGTACCTCCTCACCCTGGTTAAGTGTAAAAAAAACGCAGCGGTATCCGCTGCGTTACATTTGCGCCATGTGAACTTCTTCTTCACAAGCTGATGAACAATAGTGCTGATGTTCTTCTTTGCAAGAATCACAAACGATATGAAGCTTGTCACACGTAACATTGGCACAATTAATATACGTATCTGCCGGTTCCTCGCAATGATAGCATTTCCCTATCACCCTATCTTCATCAGTACGGTTCACAGGTACAGCAAGGCGATCATCAAAAACAAAGCATTTACCGTCGAAATATTTGCCTTGTACTTCTGGGTCTTTACCGTACGTGACAATCCCACCATGAAGCTGAGAAACATCAGAGAACCCTTTCTTTAATAAATATCCTGAAAATTTCTCACAGCGAATTCCGCCCGTGCAATACGTTAATACTTTTTTGTCCTTTTGGTCGGCAAGATTCTGCTCGATCCAGTTTGGAAGATCACGAAATGCTTTAATGTCAGGACGAATGGCATTACGGAAATGACCAATATCATACTCATAATCATTTCTAGCGTCAATAACAATCACATCATCGTCTTCTAGTGCTTCCATAAACTCCTTCGGCTCAAGGTAGTTACCGGTGATTTCTTTCGGATTAACATCTTCCTCAAGTCTTAATGAAACAATCTCTTCACGTGGTCGAACGTGCATCTTTTTAAACGTATGACCATCTGCTTCGTCAATTTTAAACACCATATCGTGGAAGCGTTCGTCAGCTTTTAGTTCTTCCATATACCGCTCAGTATCCTGAACGGTTCCTGATACAGTTCCGTTAATTCCTTCTGTACCGACAAGCACTCTTCCTTTTAAATTCAAAGATTGACAGAACTTAAGATGCTTTCGAGCAAAATAAGCTGGATCTTCAATTTCTACATACTGATAATATAACAGCACTTGATATGCTGAAGCTTCTGATTGCAAATCAAAAACCACCCTTTACGTCTTCTTCACTTAGTACTTCTTATTGCAAGCCTAAATCAATACTATATCTTACCCGATTTAAATAGTGATGTAAAGAAGACTATCTTGTCGGAAAATACTCTTCTTTAAGTTTTTCAATTTCAATGAGAGAGGCCTCTGCCCATCTTCCGCCTTCATGCTTTAACTCAGCTTCTTGTGTACCAAGGGCTTCTTGCAACGATTCGTTGTAATTCGGAACGTCCCCTTCATAGTGGTTAATAGCTGATAACGGCACAAGCGCCTTCTCATATTGAGCCAGCGCTTTACGTTGATGGAAAAGCGGAACATCTAGCTGTTTTGGATTATGAAGATCGCCCTGTGTTGGGTGTTTCATCACCGCAAGCACTTTAACAACCGCTTTTGGATCCTTAAGGTCTATAACCTCTCCAATATACCTACCTGTCTTATATCCTGCTGTGACTATTTCACCTGGTTGAAACGTTTTTTTCTGTGTCATTTTCGCTTCACTCCTTCATCAAACTGTGGGTACAAGTCGATGATATCATAAAATCCTCCTTCGTCAGGAGGATTTTATCTTGTGAAAACATGTTTGCCAATTTCTTTAATAATATGCCTTGTCCGAATCCAATCGTCCGTTGCAATCTCAGGGTTATAATAAAACAAAGCGCCTGAACTTGGATCTTGACCACTAAGTGCTGCATAGACTGCTTTGTAGGACTCAGGTCCTGGACGCTGATCATATTGACCATCTGAGACGGCCGTGTATGCGCCACTTTCAAAGATTACTTCTTTTAGGCTATTTGGAAATTTTGAAGAAAGAACACGATTAATGGTTACAGAAGCTACTGCTACTTTTCCTTCAAACGTTTCGCCTCTCGCTTCCCCATTAACTAATTTGGCTAGCATTTCGATTTCTTCTATTGAATAGTTGGTAACGGAAAATTGATCCTTCGTTACTTTCTTAACATCATTCATATTTTTAACAGGAAGGTTAAGCAATAGTGCCACATCCTGCTTCGTTTCCGGTTCAGGCATTTCACTAGGAGCAATTGCGGGTTGCTCTTCTTCAATCATCGGAGGTGCCTTCATCATAGTAACCGCCCCTACTTGATGAGACTGAGCAGAAAACATCGTAAAAAAGAGACTTGTCATTAAAATCGTCAGAACAGACTTTTTCATACACCCCATCCTTTCAGTAGCTTTTAACACGACATAAAGGATAGAGGAAGAACAGCAGACTTACAATAGGGAGTCATAGGGATGAGATCCACATATAAGAACAAAAAGAAACTCCTTCCAATTATAGAAGGAGTAAACACTCATCTTAAAATTGCTTCATCGCAAGAACTTGTAGCGTTAATTCATCACTAGGAGGATTATGAAGTCCCGCTCGAACATCTCTGTATAAGCGTTCCAACTGATTCTTTTTCATTAAGCTCCGCCCCCCAACAATGCGCATGGAAAGGTCAACAGCTTCCATTGCAGCTTTCACTGCCTGGGTTTTCGCAGCAAAAAGCTGTCCCTGCATGTTCATTCGCTCTTCTGGATACTGATCCCACTGCTCTGCGACCGAATAAAGAAAGTGACGAGCACTTAAGAGCGCAAGGGAAATGCGCCCAAACTTATCTTGGATATGGGGAACATCTTTTAATGGAATATCTAAACTGTTCGGTTGATAAGAACTAACAAATTTCACCGCTTCTTCTCGTGCAGATTCAGCAATCCCAAGATATACAGCGGGGATATGAAGTAACCAGGCAGGAGGAAGGGATGCCGTTTTGCGTTCCTTATCATAAATTTCAAGGAGAGCTTCAGACGGAACGAAGACGTCTTTTAAGACAAGATCATCACTTCTCGTTCCTCTCATCCCCAAAACTTCCCACGTTTGTTCAAGGGACACACCTTCTTGATTCATTGATACTAAAAAGTCAGCCGGCACACCATTTAACGTCGATTTCACAATCACTGAGTCAAGATGTGGACTTAACGTTGTGAATGTTTTTCGGCCAGTAAGCTGATAGCCCCCCTCTACTTCTGTAGCGATCGTTGCAGGCAGTCCTCCTCTCGTTGGATCACCAGTCTCCTCTTCTGTTTGAGCTCTATTCACAAGCGCTCCATTTAAAACATTTTTGCATAGGCCTTTATAAGTGTGAAAGTTCCACGGGCGACGGTCCTGCAGGTCTTTTAGAATACCAAAGTGCCAACCAATTGATAGAGCACCAGCTCCTTCGCCTTTTCCAAGTTCCTCTTGAATTAGGACTAATTCGTAAAGGGAAAGTCCTTTCCCACCAAATTCCTCTGGAATGGGCAGTGAAGTAAAACCTGAATCCTTCATACTTGCTATAATGGCGTCAGGAATGCGCGCTTCTTTGTCAATTTGCTCAGCGCTCTCTTTAAGCTCAGCGCGATGCTTACTAGCTAGATCCAGGAGCTCTTTCTGACGATCATTGCGAACAAATTTCTCAATCATTTCATCCACCCTCTTTCAACAAGTTATCAATCCTTCATTTTAGAAGCCGAAAGATCAAGAAGTTCATCAATCCGTTCTTGTTCAAATCCAATAATCACTTCACCATCAATGACAATCGTTGGCGTGGACATTGATCCGTGCTCGTTGATGAGCTCATTCCGCGCTGCCTGGTTTTCTTTTATATTTAACAGTTCATATGTGACACCATGCATTTGAAAATAATTTTTCACAAACTCGCACGGTGGACATGCCGGTTGGGTGTAGAGCTTTACATTTTTCATCTTTCATCACGTCCTAACGTTAAAATAAATCCGTTTAAAACATATCACCCCTCTCATCATCTTTCAACTATTTTACATGCGATACGTTTGTACTTATTTCGCAAAGGGAAAGGTTTTGCTGAAGGTGTTTTGAAACTTTTCGCGAAATCTATTCGTATAGAATGGTAGGAAGTAAATCCAAACGATTTCATTCTATTGAAGGAGTGTCATATATGAGTAATCAGCCTGAAAAAGTTAACTCTCAACGTGAAAAAGCTGAGGAAATTATTCAAAGCTTTTATCATGAAGATGATACAGATAAAATACTTCAATCCTTATCTGGGCTAGGTGAAGATGCCCAGCGTGATGCCGGTGAGTCATTAGAAGCATTAAAGCGACCAGTTAAAGGAATGATTGATCAACCGAATAACGATTTACCTGATAATCTACACAAACTTAGAGAACACGTTTCAGAACTCGAGCCCTCTTACTTAAAGAAAAATAAATTTAACAAACTGCTAAATCGGGTCATGGGTCGTAATGAAGTGGAGCAATATGCGAAGAAATATAAAACGGTAGAATCTCAAGTTGAAGTTATTGTTGAGTCTCTTTTAACCGGTAAAGATAAACTACAAGAAGATAATGTGATGTTAAAAGAACTTAAAGATGTGGCTAGAGATCGAATTTTCGGCTTAGAAGAGCAAATGGAGCTAGGTCAGACGCTCATGACAATGCTTGATGAGGAAGCGGCTAAGACCGAATGGAAAGACAATCCCCTACCGATCCAAAAGGCGCAACAAAAAGTCGTTAGTCGAGTAAAGAATATGTCACAGGCTGTCATGGTTCTTCGTCAGTCTATGGCCTCCGTCGATTTGATCATGGAAAATAATGAGAAGTTAGAGGAAGCAATCTTCAATGCCGTTACGATGACGAAGAACATCATCACGGTTACAGCTTCGATCCAGTTAGCACTCGGCAACCAACAGAAGGTCATTTCCGCTGTTCAAAATGTTAACGAAGCAACAGAGTCAATGCTACTTCGAAATGCTGAAATGCTAAAGCAAAATACGGAGGAAACGGTTAAAACACTTGAAAAACCGGCCATTGCGATTGAATCCTTCCGAAAAGCCTATCAGGATGTATTTGAAGCCATTGAGATTACAGAAAAATCAAATGTCCGTATTATTGATAGCGGTAAGAAGTTCATACTAGAAATGGATCAGTTAAACAAAGAAATGAAAACCAAATTGGATAGCACAACGTCGAGACAAAAGCAGCTATCTGATGCAGCTGATCGACTTTAATGACAGGAGGGAATCCCATGGGGCTTTTCGATTCTTCTGAACCCCAGTGGCTTGAAAAGCTGTTACCACCGCAATTCAAGACGGTGGAAGCATCACTACTTCAGGATGCGAGTACAACTAACTTCCTTTCATACGCGGAGCAGTTGTTAGATGAATTTATTGATAAACTCGACCCTTTAGAAAATAAGCCACAAAAATGGAAACGTACAGAACGAGGATTTACTGTTTATTTAAAAATACGACGAAACCTTATTTTATTTTCTGGATATGATAGCCAAAAAGACCGTTCGTCTACGCCAAAAAAGTTCTACATTCAATGGGAACGACAAATGATTGCAAAACGAGATTCAGGTAAATGCAAGCAGGGTACCATTTTAATTAATGATCGAGGAAAAATTATTAAACGAAGTATTAAACGTTCTCCTTTTTTTAAAGGGATTTTTCAGCGCATGAAATTATTGGATCACGCCTTAATAGGTAGAAATGCAACGCAAGAACAAGGAGCAATTGATCCGGTTTTAAAAGAACAGCTAAATCATTTAGAGCAAGTGGCTACACACGCTTATATTAGTGGCGTTATTCATTCTAGAGCGACAAGGCTCATTCACCTTTTCCGGCAAATCTTACCTGAACTTGAGCCGCTTGACCTTGAGGAGCGCCATGTTGTAAAGCGAATGCTTTCAACTGAGCTACCAAACATACTGACAGGCTTTACTGCCCTATCTGCAGAAAATCGAGAGTTGCGGCACCGTGACCTATTTCAAGCTCTTTGCCAAATGGAGTTAACGCTTCATCAATACCTCGAAAAAATAGAAGACCATCGTCTTTCAAAAGTGGATCATCTTCTTAAAGTAAATAAAATCCGATATGACAAATAAAAAGCTAGCTGTCTGCAGACAGCTAGCTTTTTTGATTAAACCTCTTGTTCAATATGCTCTTGCATTAATTTTTGTAGGCGTTCATTGACCTCTTCTTGCGTTAAGCCGTGCTCAGCTACGTAACGATTACGAGGTGAAGTTCTACACTCATGGGAACATCCACGCAAGTATTTATGTTCGTTCTCCTCTGATGTAATAATTTGCTTATTACATTCAGGGCTTGCACAATTAACATAGCGTTCACACGGTTCACCTGTGAAGTAATCTCTCCCTACAACAACATGATCTTTTTGGTTAATCGGAACTGTAATACGGCCATCAAACACATAGCACTGGCCATCCCAAAGCTCTCCTTTGGTTTCTTCATCCTGACCATATGTGACGATACCACCATCAAGCTGATTTACGTCCTCAAATCCTTGATTCACCATCCAGCCTGTGAATTTCTCACAGCGAATTCCACCTGTACAGTATGTCAGAATTTTCTTGTCTTTTTGATCAGCAAGATTTTCCTCCACCCACTCAGGGAGATCGCGGAAGTTCTTAATGTCTGGACGAATGGCACCGCGGAAATGACCGACATCATACTCATAATCATTGCGAGTATCAAGAATAATAACGTCATCTTGCTGCATTGCTTCACGCCATTCAGCAGGCTTTAAGTGTTTTCCACCAACCTGATTTGGATCATGATTTTTATCGAGACGAAGTGTTACTAGTTCTGGTCTTAAACGAACGTGCATCTTTTTAAATGGATGCTCAGTAGCTTCATCAATTTTAAAGAATAAATCAGCGAACCGCTCATCGGCATGCATCATATCCATATATTGCTGTGTTTCTTCAGGTGTTCCAGAAAGCGTTCCATTAATGCCTTCTTCTGCAATAAGAATTCTTCCTTTTAAGTTATGCTCTTTACAAAATGCAAGGTGTTCCTCCACATATTCTTCTGGTTGATCAATTTGTACATATTTATAAAACAATAATACACGATAGTCTTTATTCATGCTTCTATCTCCTTTATTTCACTGTTTCCATTTTGCCCGTCACAGTTCCGTTCCAAAACCTTATTATAATGATTTTCGCAAGAAATGCAAAGGGTCAGATTCATAATAGGATCTAAACGGTTAAGACAGGCAAGTTTTGTCAGCTTATCAAAACAAATGAACGATTTCAGTGAAAAACATCACACTTTTGATATAGATGGTTCTACGATAACATCAACATTTCCTTTAATCGCTCTTGTAATCATACAGCCTTCCTCTGCTCGATGGGCAATCTCATGAATTCGTGCAATCATTGCCTCATTAGGATCATTTGACAGGTAGATGACTGGATAATGATGAATAGATGCAACGTGAAGCCTTCCTTTATCACTTACTGTCAATTTAGATGAAATTTTAATATCTTCAAATGGAATTTCATTTCTTTCTAGATACAATCCGATTGTCATAAAATAACAAGCAGCAGACGAGCTTAAAAGCAATTCATCCGGGTTCGTTCCTTTTTCACTTCCTCCCATTGACGATGGGATTGAGACGTCTGTCGTAAGGTTTTCCGTTTTAACAATCCCTTCACCAGAGAGGCCACCCTTCCAGCTTCCTTGCAGTTCAAATACGTGATCCATTTTATCGACCTCCTATTAACTCGAGCAAAACTCCACTCATATGAGTGGAGTTTTGTCATTAACAATATTGTTCAAAAGCTCCTGTCAAGTTTGCTACGATTTCTTCCACATCGTGATCTTCAATTTCTTCTCTTGGAATAAAGTGAAGTACCTGACCATCTTTTAAAAGGGCGATGGAAGGTGATGATGGTTCATATCCTTCTAGATATTCACGCATTTTTCCAGTTGCTTCACGATCCTGTCCTGCAAAAACGGTTACAAGATGTTCTGGTTTCTTTTCATACTCAATCGCTTCACGAGCGGCAGGGCGAGCGAGACCAGCTGCACAACCACATACGGAGTTGATAAAAACAAGTGAGGTTCCCTTTTTCTCCGTAATAAAGCTTGCTACTTCATCCGGTGTTGTAAGCTCTTCAAAACCAGCTGAAGTTAATTCATCACGCATTGGCTGCGCCATCTGACGCATATATTCTTCGTATGGATTCATATCCTATACCTCCTGTGAATTTAATTTGATTTTCTTGCTTGCGTCATCTGATGCCAGACAGAACCTTTTGCTTCTTCTCCGCCTTTTATCCTCTCTAACGCCATACTAGCCTGCATCTTTACTTCAAACTCCGGATCATTTGCCGCTTGTTCAAGTGCCGGAATTGCCGTTTCATCTCCCACTTCATATAAGAACATTGCCGCCCTCCATCGAACAAGCTTGTTACGATCTTGTAGCGATTCAATCATTTCGGGAATGGCTTCAACAAAACCTAGATCAGACAAACAATCTCCAGCTGTTCGCCTTACTGTAACAGACTTATCTTTCAATGCTTGATAAAGAAGCGGAAGCACTTCCTTCGATTCGATCATACCGAGGAAAACGACTGATAAGCGTCGTACAGAAGCTTTTTCATCCTGCAATGCCTTTTCTAGCACTGGTAGATCAGTAAGCTCTGGATCCATACGGTCAAGTGCAGCGTATCTGACCTTCCAGTCAGCATCATCAAGCATCGCAAGGGTGACCACTTTTTTCTCTTGCTTAATGGATTCACTTTGATCTGAAAATGCAGCTTTTACAAGTGCTTCAAGACGCTCTTCACTGTAAGTCGCCGCAATTTCTTCCGTAACCTCTTGTCCGATTTCTTCAGGTGAACCGTACCTTGGATTTTGTTCCTTCCACTGTCGCTCCATCACCATATTTTCTGAAGCTGATGAGGCTTTCATTGCTGCTTGCATAAAGCGCTCAGGTAATCCAAAGCGCTGTTCAGATTCCCCTTCTTCTAGCTTCACTTGCATCGGGATGCCACGAAACATTTGGATTGATACTTTTATTTCACCGAAATCTTCAGAAGCCTGTTCTGATGCTTTGTATTCCTCAACAACTTCACCGAACGCCTCTCTTGCACCTGGGAGAATATCTTCCCAGGCGTATTTCGCATTTCGTTCTAGTGCAATAAAATCCATCACATGATAAAGGCCCTTAACGCCTGGAACGGCCATTAATTTCTGAATATACACTGGAGCATTTGTGAGATCAGTCTCAAGTTTATACTGCCTCGTGTCTCCAGCTGGTAACGCTTCACTTAAATTAATTTTCATCGAATTTGGACTTGGAGTCGGTTCGATTGAAACAATCTTCACGCAATCGCCCCCTTCTAATCGTGATTTTATCATATGTGAAAGCACTGTACCATTACATTGAATCAAGGATCTAATTTCACAACTGTCGCGTTTTCTTTATATTCATTATAGAATGATAGCACTTCTTCGACGTACTCATCGCTTTGGTTGTAAGCAAACAGCGCACTTTCCAGTCTTCCCTCACTAGCTCCATTCGCTGAAAGGTAGCTTGCTGCTGTATAAGCAGCATCTTTAAGATTATAAGGATCCGCTTTTCCATCACCGTTTCCATCTTTTCCATATCCACCGTGTTTTTGAATAAGCTCTAAATCCGTAATATCCACTAAATCACCCTTATCAAGTTCACCAAGACGGCTGCCGCCATAACTCCAACCAATCCAGGTTAAAGGCATAAATTGATAATGGCCAATTGCCCCTTTTGGACTTTCTAATGTCGACATCGTGGAGAATTTTGTTTCAACACGATGGACAGCTGCGAGAAGCTCCCATTGCACATCATATTCATCTCCTGCTTCACGGTAGAGATCAATATACTCCTCTGGTACTTCGGATTTTTTTAATGGCTGAGAAAAAGAATCCGGTGACTGCTTTAAAATTAAGCCAATCACAACACTAATGATAATCGTTACGATAATTAAACTTCCCGTTCGTTTCACATTCGTTCTTCCTTCCTACCGTCTATCCTGTGGATTTGAAAATTCCTCACTAGGAAGATGAATCCACTTACTTAAATACCCATGATCATAAAGAGCTTTGATCAATATGAGTAAAATCGGTGAAATAATAACTCCTGAAATCCCAAATAATGAGAGTGAAATAATCATAAAGGATAAAATTGTAAAGGCTGACACACCAAGAGAATCCCCCGTGATTTTCGGCTCCATAATCTGTCTTACAAGCATGACAACCCCAAGCAAAATTAAAAGCGATACTGCAAGAGATGTTTGGCCTACTGCAAAGAGATAAATAGCCCACGGTATAAAAATGGCCGAAACACCGAGAAGCGGTAATAAATCAAAAAACGCTGATAATAGAGCAAGAGTAAACGCATTATCTACTCGCAAGATCCATAATCCACAGAGAACGAGAACAAACGTAATGGTTATGAGCTTTAACTGTGCCTTTAAGTACGCTCCAATACCGCTTAATACATTCTCCTTTAAGAAGTAGTACGCGATCTTAAACGTATTCGGCGTGCGTTTTACTGCAATTCGTTTCCACATTTCAATTTCGATACTTAAAAAATAAGCAAGTACGATTCCGACAATAAAATTAATGACCAGTGTGGGGATTGACGTTACGAAGGCAAACACACTATTTAAGAATGCAGTAAGCATAAAGGAAGCCTTTTCGACAAGAGTTAATGAAAAGTCCTGAGCCTTTTCAAGTACGTCAGGTGGAAGAGCATTTATCTGAAGCTGTCCCCATTCAATATAATTCATAATCTGATCTTGAAACTTCGCAACATATCCTGGAATTAAGCCGATTAGATTTTGTAACTGAAGAACAAAGATAGCTCCAGCTAGAAAGACAACACTTAAAACAACCAGAACAAACAAAAGCGTGGAAATGGTCGTTGCGGCTGTCTTCCCAATTCCTTTTCGATGTAGAAACCGTGCGAAAGGTTCAATGATTAAAAAGATAACATACCCTACGATTATGGGTGCTGCAATATCAAATAAAAAACTAGATACTAACATGATTAGAAATACGGTTAATACGATAAGTGCAATATCAAAAGCTGTACGTGCATAGCGTTGATAAAACGTTAACATTCCGTCACCTCAATTTTATAATCTGTCGTAAGCATATCGGTTTTCAGTCTAAATTTCCATAAGAAAAAGAAGGGAGCCCCCTTCTTTTTCTTAATAGTATGAGAAGTTATGAAACTCTTGACCATAAGCGTCACTCACTCGAATTTAGTCATGTCTCTCCACTTATACTTGTAGAGCTGTAACAGGTTCCTTTGCAGGACGTCCAAAATAATAGCCCTGACCAAGCGGGATTCCTATTTCCCTACAAAAATCAACTTCTTCTTTTCGTTCAATCCCCTCAGCGAGCAATGTAATGCCTTGCTCTTTTGATAACGAGACCATTTCAATTAAATACTTCTGTTTAACAGGGTCCTGGTCACTGTGGGAAATCAAACTTCGATCAATCTTTGCATAATCCGGTTTTAATTCTAATAATATTTCTCTTGTTGCAAAACCCGCCCCAACATCGTCGAGTGCCATCTTCATTCCCTCTTGTTGATAGGTTTTAAAAATCTTCTTCAAATGAGCAATTTCATTAATTTTTTCCGTTTCTACTACTTCAAACACAAGGTCATTCGGATCAATTTTGAAAGCATTCACAGCTTGAAACGTCGTTCGAAGACAGTGAGCAGGATCATAAATGGAAGATGGTAAGAAGTTAATAAATCGCTTCATCCCATTTTCTAGATGAGAGGCGCTTACTTTAAGTGAAGCAATTCTAGCGGCACTATCAAGAAATGACTGTAAACCAGATTGTCTTGCCATTTCAAATAATTCGTTCGGATAAAAAAGAAAGTCTTCACTCGTCGGCCGCATTAAAAATTCATATCCTGTAATACTCTGATCAGCAAGCGTGATAATTGGCTGCATATGACTTGTAAAAAGGGAGTGTTTCATTATTTCTATGTAATCAGGGTGCTGGACTCTTGAATAAAATTGCGAGAATGAGAGTGGTTGACTTTTCGCCCTTTCATTCTCTGAGTATGTTGAGCAATAAAACATGTCAACTGCTGCCTGATTAAAATTCGAAGCGATCAATCGGCAAACATCCGCTAAAGCTTCTTGACCAACAAAAGGAATGACTAGCGGATGATCTAGCTGCTTTCGGCCCATGAGGTCATGTAAACTTTGATTAAGCTGAGGAACGGTAGTGAAAATTTCTATATAACCAGCAGAATGAATGGTTGGTATCGTTTGGCACTTTGTACATGATATCATCAGTCGTTTTCTCCTATCTTAAATTTGTAGCATTTTTAACGAAAAAAGCAGAGAGTTTCCCCTCTGCTTTTCTTATCGGTAAAAATTGAAATTACTTTAATAGGTTTTGGTACAAATTTAAGTATTTCACTGATGAAGCTTCCCACGAATAGTTAAGACGCATCGCTCTTACAACGAGTTTTTTCCACGTGATGTCATCATGATGATAGAGATCCAGAGCAAGACGGATTGTATCTAACATTTCGTGCGCATTATAGTTCGCAAAACTAAATCCATGCCCCTCCCCTGTAAACTTGTTATAAGGTTGGACAGTATCTTTTAAGCCACCAGTTTCTCGTACAATGGGAAGACTACCATATCGTAACGCGATCAGCTGACTAATGCCACATGGCTCAAATTGGGAAGGCATTAAGAACAAATCAGATGCAGCATATAGCTGGCGCGCAAAACCATCATCAAAATAAATGTTTGCTGAAAATCTACCAGGATAGCGTGCTTGTGCTTCTCGAAGCATATGCTCGTAATGCTCATCACCTGTTCCAAGTACAACTACCTGGACTTTTTGCTCCATTATTTCTGGCAAGACTCTGAAGAACAGATCAATTCCCTTTTGTTCGACAAGTCGAGTAATGAGGGCAATAACTGGAATGCCTTCTCCTATTTGTAGACCGAGATTCTTTTGAAGATCGGTTTTGTTTTTTTCTTTTAGTAAGTGTGAGGCGTGATACGTATAAGCAAGAGCCGAATCACTGGCTGGATCATAAAGGTCCGTATCAATTCCGTTAATAATTCCAGTAAATTCATTTTCTCTTTTTCTCATAACGCCATCCAAGTATTCACCGAAATACGGCTGCTTAATTTCATCGGCATACGATGGACTTACGGTTGTAATGTAATCTGCATAAAGTAGTCCGCCTTTCATGAAGCTTACATTACCATGAAACTCTACTCCTTCATTATTAAAATGAAGTTCACTTAAATCTAGCAAATCATGCAATATGGACTTCGGAAAAATTCCCTGATAACGCAAATTGTGAATGGTATAAACGACCTTAATTCCCTCATAGTAAGGGTGGTTTCTATAATGGGCTTTCTTTAGTACAGGAATCATCCCAGTTTGCCAATCGTGGCAATGGAGAATGTCTGGCTGATCTTCAAGATAGGGGATCGCTTCTAAGACGGCTTTACAAAAAAATGAAAAGCGCTCACCGTCATCAAAGTATCCATAGCTACCACTTCGCTTAAAATAATACTCATTGTCGACGAAATAATAGGTGATGCCGTCATACTTAAGCATTTCAATGCCACAATATTTATCACGCCAGCCAACTGAAACGGTAATCGTCTCTTTTAATTCAAGCTGACTTTTAAACGTCTCATTCATATCTTGATATTTAGGTAAGATAACAGAAACGTTCGCTCCCTGTTTTTGAAGTGCTTTTGGAAGAGCACCGATCACATCACCAAGACCACCCGTTTTAATAAATGGATGACCTTCAGATGCGGCAAATAGTACGTTCATTACAAGTTCCCCCTACTAAATGACAGTCGATTTTGCGATAACGCGTGGTTGGTCTTCTGAAATGACCTTCTCGTTTGGTGATACGGAAACGTCTTTATCCAGAATCACATTCTCAATCACTGCACCCTCACCAATTTCACACTTTTGCATAATGATACTGTTTTTAATAACTGCACCTTTTCCAACTCTAATTCCTCTAAACAAAATGCTATTTTCTACCGTCCCTGAAATCGTACACCCGTTTGCAATCAAAGAGTTCGACACGCTGGAGCTTTCTAAATACTTCGCAGGAGATTCGTGCTTAACTTTCGTATAAATAGGACCCGTGTTATAAAATAATTCCTGCGTCACATTTGGATCAAGCATTTCCATACTATACCGATAGTAGCTCTCAACACTATCGATGAAGGTAACGTATCCACCAAAATGATGGGCGTGTACATGGTAACGATCTAAATTTGCAGCAATTGCTTCATTAATGCTCTCATGTTTCCCGCTCTCAATGCTATCTTCAACAAGAGAAATAAGGAGAGATGATTTCATCAAGAAGGTGTTCAGGAATACGTTATCTCCAGGCAATGGTTCAACACCTAAATTTAACCGATCTACCCGTTCATCATCATTCGTATATAACACGTTATAATGACTGCCACTCGTATAAGGGTCGTCGCAAGGTTTGTATACAACCGTTATATCAGCATTCTCCGCCTCATGTTCGTCAATGATTTGATCGAAATCTACATTCCAGACAAGCTGCCCGTTCGTTACAAGAACATAATGAGAAAGGCTTCTCTTAAAAAAGGAAAGGTTCTCATAAAATGAGTGGATGTCACCAGAATTTTTGCGTTCTTCATCTGCAGGGGGCTGGAAGAAAAGCCCTCCCTGATGACGATCGAGATCCCATTCTCGGCCGGAACCTAAATGGTCAAATAAGGAACGGTATTTTTCACGAGTAAAAACGGCTACCGTGTTAACACCTGCATTTGTTAAGTTTGATAAAGAGAAATCGATCAATCGATACCGCCCTGCAAATGGAACAGAGGCAAAGCTCCGATGATTGGTTAACTCACTTAATGTGTTTTTTTCATCTACGAGGTTAATAACTCCTACTACTTTTTTCATCGTTTAATCCCCCTACTCTATTTTGGTACCGAGACGATTTCGCCATCAGCGATTAAAGAAATGGAACCATCACTTGATCCTAATGACATACCATCTTCTACTACAGTGCCACTTTCTACAATCGCGTTTTCGATCGTTACATTTGCTCCAATTTTTACATTTGGCATAATGATTGAATTTCGAATCGTACTTCCAAGTCCAACGTGCACGCCGTAGAAAAGAACCGATCGATAAACGTCTCCATAGACAACACACCCTTCATTTACTAGTGAACGTGTCACTTTCGCTTGAGGAGCGATATATTGTGGTGGTTGATTTGGATTCACCGAATAGATTTTCCAGGCAGGATCATTAAGAATCAAGGCTGGGTCATCATCGAGAAGATCCATGTTTGCTTCCCACAAGCTTTGTAACGTTCCAACATCCTTCCAGTATCCATTAAATGAGTAGGCAAATACGTTCTTTTCGTCTTCAATCATGGCCGGAATGATATCTTTACCGAAGTCATTGGAAGATCCAGGATTTTGCTCATCTTCTGTTAGATACTTTTCAAGCGTTTTCCAATTAAAAATATAAATGCCCATCGATGCTAAATTTGTTTTCGGTTCATCTGGTTTCTCTTGAAACTCAACAATCCGATCTTCGTCATCCGTATTCATAATACCGAAGCGACTTGCTTCATTCCATGGCACTTCAAGAACCGCAATTGTTGCATCCGCATCACGTTGCTCATGATAATCAAGCATCTCAGAGTAATCCATTTTATAAATGTGGTCCCCTGAAATAACAAGAACATATTCTGGGTCGTATTGCTTGATGTAGTACATGTTCTGGTAAATCGCATTCGCTGTGCCACGGTACCACTCGCCGCCCTTTTGGCCCATATAAGGGGGAAGGACGGAAACGCCTCCATTTTTCCGGTCCAGATCCCATGAACTTCCAATTCCGATATATGAATTGAGTATGTACGGCTGATATTGGGTGAGAACGCCAACCGTATCAATACCAGAATTGCTACAATTACTAAGTGTGAAATCAATAATGCGATATTTACCTCCGAACGGAACGGCAGGCTTCGCAAGACGAGTCGTTAATTTTCCTAATCTTGTCCCCTGACCTCCTGCGAGTAGCATGGCGACACAACGTTTTTTAGACATAGCGATTTCTCCTTTCAAGGTTGCTTTTATTTTTTTTGCCGAGAACAACAATTCCAAGCGGTGGTACTTTAAGCATCAGGCTATAAGGTTGATTGTGATAGGGCGTTTTTTCGCTTTGCAATTCGTCTGCGTTTAACTGACCTGACCCACCGTACTTTTCTTGATCGCTATTAAACATTTCAATATACGTTCCAGTAGATGGAACGCCAATCCGATAATCATAGTACACATTAGGAGAAAAATTAATAATCGCGATATCGCAATCTCCTTTTGCTTTGCCTTTTCTCATAAAGGTGAGGACAGACTGGGTGTTATCGTTCGCATCAATCCATTCAAATCCTTCAGACTCATGATCAATGCGCCACATTGCCCTTGAATCAAGATAAAAATGATTAAGCTCTTTTACATAAGCGTTCATTTTCCTATGCATATCATAATCAAAAAGCAACCAGTCAAGCTCCGATAAATCTTTCCATTCAACGAATTGACCAAATTCTCCTCCCATAAAGAGGAGTTTTTTTCCGGGATGAGCCATCATGTACCCATAAAGCGTTCGAAGATTGGCAAATTTTTGCCAATAATCACCTGGCATCTTATTTAGTAATGACTTTTTCCCATGTACCACTTCATCATGCGAAAGCGGCAACAAATAGTTTTCTGAAAAAGCGTAGAAAAAAGAGAACGTTAACAAGTTATGATGGTGTTTACGATCATCCATGTGGAGCTCCATGTACTTTAGAACATCATTCATCCATCCCATGTTCCATTTATAATTGAAACCGAGGCCACCTTCATGAATAGGTGCGCTTACTAACGGATAATCCGTCGACTCTTCTGCCATCATTAAAGCATTTGGAAATTGTTCAAAGATTGTTCGATTTAATTTCTGAATAAATTCCTTGGCTGCAGAATTCTCTCCTTCCACGCCACCGCTTTCATGATCATGGTGATAAAGAAGCATCTGTGAAACTGCATCGACCCTTAACCCATCAATATGGTAATAGTCAAACCAGAAGACAGCATTCGAGATAAGAAAACTGACCACTTCAGGTTTACTATAATCGAAATTATACGTTCCCCAATTATGTCGTTCCGCTCGAGCCGGATCAGACGGTTCAAATACCGGTCCGCCGTCAAATTGACCGAGGCCGTGAGCGTCCTTACAAAAATGAGCAGGCACCCAATCAAGAATCACGCCAATATCTTCCTGATGACATTTATCGATAAACGCTTTTAAATCATCAGGCTCACCAAACCGACTTGTGACTGAAAAGTACCCTGTAATTTGATACCCCCATGAGCGATCAAATGGATGCTCCATTACCGGCATTAGTTCAATGTGCGTATACCCATGTTCCTTCACATAAGGAATCAATTCATGCATCAGATCCTTATAGGAATAATAGGAACCATCTTCTTTCCTTCGCCAGGAACCAGGATGAACTTCATAAATGGATAGCGGCCCATCATATGGGGCAGTTTTCTTTCGTTTCGCCATCCACTTCGCATCATGCCAGTCAAAATGATCAACTTTTTTTACGATGGAAGCCGTCTTCGGTTTCAGTTCCGAATAGAAAGCATAAGGATCAGACTTCATAAGCGTCTCCCCTGCAGTTGTTTCGACAGCATATTTGTAGAGCTCATTTTCTGATAAATGTTCTACAAATAACGACCATAGTCCTGACTCTTCCACTTTTTCCATACGATGCGACGTGGTATCCCATTGATTAAAATTCCCTGTTACAGCTACTGCTACAGCATGAGGAGCCCAGACTGTAAACCTGACTCCAAACCGTCCATCTTCTTCCCTTAAATGGGCGCCCATTGAACGATAAGCCTGAAATAAATTTCCCTGATGAAATAGATACCGATCATACTCTGTCGGCATAGATACAGTCATTGTGACACCTCGCTCTCATTGATAAATAGAGGGATTCCACGATACTTATCCTCTACATCCTAAAGATTCGACACGTACCTTTAGGTTTCCTCTTAAAAAATTTATTGTCGAAAAATACATGTATTTTTCGACAAATAAGGGAATATTTTTTCATGAATTGCAATAAAAAAAGGTTGCGCATCGCAGCGCAACCTTTCACATTTATAAATAAAAACCTTAAGATACATTCTCTTGCATTTCATTCATCCGTAATTGAAGTTGATAAGCCATGGAAATAGACCAAGCTAACGGTGTGTTTTTATTTGGAATATTCGTACCACCAATATAAAGTTCAGGAATCTTTCCACTTTCAGGTGTTATACTCATCGTCTTCGACCAGTATTCACTCATTTTATCAAGTTCTCCTAGCTGCTCATAGCAAAGGCCTAACCACGGGAATCCAAAACACCATTCTGCTTCGCTACCTTCGTTATAATACACATCATTTTCATACCTTATAATGCCTCTTTCTCGCTCAAGCCGCTCTGTGACCCGGTCCACAATTTGGATCGCTTGTTCTCTTGATACAACATTTAAAGGATAAATTAATGATAAAAGAGCTAAATCCGTTTCTTTCGTTTCACTTTCACAAGGTAAAAGTTTATCTAAAGCTTTTTCACCTTCCTCAATCATATATGACGGGACGTTAACGAGAGTTTTAACGGCTTTTAGTCCCGCTACACAGGCTCCAATGCTTGACGCATGTAATTCTACATTTTCTTCCCACATGCCATTATCAGGGCTTTTCCAGTATTCGAGACACTCTAGATACTCTACAAGTTTTTGAACGATACGCTGGTCTACTTTGTCTCTTAACATCGGCTTACCATTTTGAATTCCTTGACCGATTCCGAATAACATAATCCCAACTGCATCATTTTGCGCATGGCCCCATTCGACGGGAATTTCTTCTAAATTTCTTGTATAACGTGCATGAATGTATTCATGTAAATAATGCGGCTTTTGTTCCGTATGAATATCAAGCTTCCACTCATATTTTCTAAGGAGTGTAAGTAAAGCATGGTACGCTTTTTCATATCGTGAACATTTCGAATTTAAATATGGCATAACCGCATAGCATACATCTCTGATCCATACGTAGTCGTAATCATCCGATGTACTTGCAACATAAGCTCCGTTGGGTAGTCGCATACTTTCAAGTACACTGTGCAGCTGCTGTTGATTCATATTTCTCACCTGCTCCTTATTTTTTACTACAATTATACCCTTTTCGACAATTTTAAACCTTTTTAACAATAAAAAAACCGACCCCATATGCTTGAGGTCAGTCTAAAGTCTGATTTATAGCGGCCATTTCACTAAGGTCAGGTTCCATCCGATATACGTAATCAATGTAGGAAAGTAGCGTATCCCGTGCTTCCTTTACCTTCATAAATTCAGTTTCACGTATAAAGGCATAAACAAATTGTTCAATTCGCTTCGAAAGGATGTCATCTTCTGTTTTCATCATCAAAACGCTAAGATCAATGCATGCACAATGATGCGTGTAATATAGAGCTTTGTCATAGTCAGTAATATCCAATGACTTGCCCCCTTTCTAGGAGCTTAGGTATAGTATTAGCCCGTAAGCTCCAGTTACACGAAGAAAAAGATGACATATTAGGATTTTAAAATGGTGACTCCCTCTTGTTGTTCAACCTTCTTTTCTTTGATCAATTTCCCCATTGCACGCTTAAAAGCAGCTTTACTTATGTTAAATTCATTCTTAATCGCTTCTGGATCACTTTTATCAGTAAAAGGCATTTGATTGCCGTGCTTCTCCATATAGGCAACAAGGCGATCTGAGTCCTCAAGTCTTGCTTCTTTTACAAGAGGTCTTGTTGATACGTTCACACGACCGTCTTCCCTTACAAATGTAATTCTCATTGTAAGACGCTGACCTAGTCTTACTTGTTCTTTCATCTCATCTTTATGCAAATAAGCAAGATACCCTTCACTTGTTAGAATTGAAACGCCATCATCAAGGAAGCGGAAAACTAATCCTTCAACTTCAGCATTTTTACTATCTGCTGGTGCTGCAACCGAAAGTTCCTGGATTTCTTCAAATTTACTCAAATCAGCAAAAAGACGCTGCTTTTTATCAAGCTTTAGTCCACAATAGAGCTCATCACCAATAGCAGGCCAGGTAGCCCAGTCATAAGGTAAGTCATCTTTTGATAAAAGCATGTCTTTTTGAATGCCAATATCCACAAATACACCGAGGCTTCGCTTCACTTCTACAACCTTTAGAATCGAAAAGGAATCCATTGTTACGAGCGGAACTGTTTCAGTGGCTGAAAGTCTTCCTTGATGATCGTGATATAGAAATACCTCTACTTCATCATCTTCTTCGTAGTGGTTTTTAGCTTCTTTTTTATGAAGCATGACATCTTCATATCCATTTGTTAAAAAATAACCGTATTCTTGCATACGTGCGACACGTAACGTCGTCATTTCTCCTGCATGTAATTCACTTGCCAACTTGATTCACGCCTTTCTTGTTTCTCATCTTAGTATATCACTTTCACTTCTGTTATTTTCCCCTTTGTTCTCATAAAAGTATCTTTCCTGTCAATACTAATCATGTATCCATACAAAAGGAGAGGTTCTTCATGTCCACATACCGTAAAGTAGAAGAAATGTTAAAAAACGCTCATGAGCTAACTGAATATGCTGATGAGCAGCTCCAACTAGCTACAAAGCAGCAATCAGCGGTCAACGATACGGGTTATACAGAAACGCAACAATTGCTTGAACGTATGTCTATTGAACTTGATAAAATGATTCACAGTGCAAATCCTGAACAGCGAGACGCGCTTCACAGAGCGCAACAGCAAATTCAGGATCGACAGAATAACTTCATTCTTGGATTTGAAACGTGAGATCTGCTATCAGCAGATCTTTTTTTGTGGGAGAAGGTTAAGAAAAAACGCCAAATTCACTTGCTAACGTCTGTGAATGTTTCCTTCTAGCCTTTCTCGCTTTCATACGTTCAAAACCACCATCGTGCACGAACTTCTCTTCTTCCGTTTCAGGAATGGCTTCTGGCACCCTTGCCGGAACGCTTTCTTCATCTAGCGCCACAAACGTTAAAAAGGACGTAGCACATACTTTCTTTTTACTCGAAATCACATTTTCCGCAAAGATTTTCACAAACACTTCCATTGATGTATTATGCGTCCAGCTTACATAGGCTTCTAAGCTAACGACTTCTCCTTCACGAATCGGGCTTAGAAAATCAATGGAGTCCGCTGATGCAGTGACAACAGCGGATCTAGCGTGTTTTGACGCTGAAATCGCCGCAATGTCATCTATGTAAGACATTAGTTTACCACCAAATAGTGTTCCGTGTGTATTCGTGTCTGAGGGTAATACAAAGCTTGATTTTGTCGTTCTAGAATCACGTATTAATTTCTTTGATAAAGCAGTATTCGTCATTTTTTAGCCACACTTTCTAGAAAAGCCCAATTGCGGTTCCATCTTCTGAAACATCCATATTAAGAGCTGCTGGTTTTTTAGGTAATCCTGGCATGGTCATCACGTTACCGGTTAATGCTACGATAAATCCGGCTCCAATGGAAGGGCGAAATTCACGGATCGTTATTCGAAAGCCAGATGGCCGTCCAAGTAGTGAAGGATCGTCCGAAAGTGAATACTGTGTTTTTGCCATACAAATTGGCAGATGCCCCCACCCATTTTCCTCAAATTCTTGCATTTGCTTTTTTGCTTTAGCGGATAAATCGACGCCTTCAGCTCCATAAATTTCTGTTGCGATTTTTTCCAACTTTTCTTCAATGGTGCTTTCAAGGTCATAGAGAGGTTTGAAATGGTTCTCATTTTGTTCCATTTCGTTTAATAACGTGTTAGCAAGTTCTACGCCACCTTCTCCACCATTTGCCCATACGTCTGTTAAAGCCACTGGTATGTCCTTTTCCTTACACCATTGAAGCAATGCATTTACTTCAAGTTCGGTATCAGTGATAAACTTGTTAATCGCCACTACAAAAGGAACGCCAAATTTTTTAACGGAAGATACATGATGCTCAAGATTAACGAGCCCTGCTTGTAAGGCACCAACATCTTCTTTTTTAAGCTGATCTTTCGCTACGCCGCCGTGCATTTTAAGAGCACGAATTGTGGCAACGATAACGGTTGCCGCTGGTTCAATTTCTCCTGCTCTCGTTTTAATATCGAAGAACTTCTCAGCGCCCAAATCAGCCCCAAAACCAGCTTCTGTGATCACATAATCAGAAAGCTTTTGAGCCATTTTCGTTGCAACGACGCTATTGCACCCATGAGCAATGTTTGCGAATGGGCCTCCATGAATGAGCGCAGGTGTATTTTCTAACGTCTGAACGAGATTCGGGTTCATGGCATCTTTTAATAGAAGTGTAATTGCCCCTTCTACACCTAAGTCGCCAGCTGTAATCGGCTCTTTTGTTGAGCGATATCCGATCACAATGGAGGCAATCCGTTTCTTCAAATCTGATAAGTCAAATGCTAGACAAAGAATGGCCATGATCTCTGACGCTACAGTGATATCAAACCCATCTTCACGGGGTACTCCTTGCGTTGGACCGCCTAAACCAACAATAACGTTTCGCAATGCCCGGTCGTTTAGATCCACAACTCGCTTCCACGTCACGCGTCTAGTATCAAATCCGACTTCATTTCCTTGATGAATGTGGTTATCAATAAGGGCAGAAAGAGCATTGTGAGCAGACGTTATGGCATGTAGATCTCCTGTAAAATGGAGATTTATGTCTTCCATCGGCATAACTTGAGAATAACCTCCCCCAGCTGCACCGCCTTTAATACCCATGCTTGGACCTAGTGAAGGTTCTCTCATTGCCGCAATGGCTTTTTCACCGATTCGATTTAATGCTTGAGCAAGACCGACTGTTACCGTACTCTTCCCTTCTCCTGCAGGGGTCGGATTGATTGCAGTAACAAGCACAACTTTACCAGAAGGATGTGAATTCAAACGTTTCATCGAATTCAAAGAAATTTTCGCTTTATAATGACCATAGGGCTCCCATTCATCTTCATGTAACCCTAATTGTGCAGCGATCGATTTAATTCGCGTCATTTTCGATTCTTGTGCAATTTCGATATCACTCTTATATGTTAGTCCCGGTTTCATAAAACCCCTCCATAAATTAAATTACATCACTCCATTTTCCATCTTACCCAACTTTATTCTCTACGTTAAGGATTATGTGCTATTCTCTAGGTGGTGTTGACATTTTTATAGTGAGACGTTATAGTTAAATTAACCATTTATCACATAGGATATTTGATTGAGAATTTGAATTCGATTTTTTGTGCACTTCTCGTACACATCGAATATCTCTTCTTCAACATCCGATGAATGGTTGAAATTTAAAGTGCACAAGGATTGTGCTAAGCTTTTAGGAGGAACAAACATGCAAAACGGTAAAGTAAAATGGTTTAATGCAGAAAAAGGATTCGGTTTCATCGAAATCGAAGGAGCTGACGATGTATTCGTACACTTCTCAGCAATCAATGACGAAGGTTTCAAAACACTAGAAGAAGGCCAAGAAGTTTCTTTCGAAATCGTTGAAGGAAACCGCGGACCTCAAGCTGCTAACGTTAACAAACTTTAATTATAAACCTCAAAGGAACTGATGCCTACATCAGTTCCTTTTTTTGCGTCTTTTTTCGGTTAATTCCCATTAGTTGTGGCTATACTATGCTTGAATGATTGATAAAGGTGGGATGACATGTCAGAACCATATTCTGATTTACAACAAATTGAAATGTCCATTAAATCAGCACAGCATCTCGTTGGCCAGGCTACAAAAAGTATGAATGGGAATCAATTGAAAGCTGCTCAAGACGCGATTAACCAGGCCAAAGAGCAATTTCAGCAGGCACTTTCACACAAATCCGGTACTAATGAACAATTTTATGAATTCTCAAGTGAATTAATTGAAAAATGCGAAACTCAACTAAGAGAAGCGAACGAATAAGAGAAGCAGCCTAATTGCTGCTTCTCTTATTCGTTATCCAGCTCAATCGTGCTACTAATTTCTGTTCCATTCAACGCTTGCCTCGCTAAGCGATGAGATTCTTTATTTTCATCGCGAGAAATATGCTTGTACACAGGCTGCAGTCTAAGTTGTTGGAGCGTATCTTCAATTCGATCCATCCATCTCGTAAACAGTGGTTCATAAACAGCCCACTCACCTGCAAGCTGATTGATGACGACTTGAGAATCACCCTTGATCATGATCTCTGTATCTTCCACATCAATGGTTTTAATTTCTTGAAGACCTAACCAAAGAGCAGCATACTCTGCTTCATTATTGTTTTCAAGATAATCAAGCGCTTTATTTATCCGTATTCGCTTTCGCTGCCTTCCCTCATGATAATAGATTACCGCTCCACATCCAGCCTTCTTTGTTTGCTTATCAAAGCTACCATCAAAAATAATCTCAATCGAAGCAGGACGTTCCTGCTTTTTGGTCATGTAGGTTTCCAATTCTTTCACTGACCATTTTGTTCCTCGATTATCTAAAAAGTAAAGGTCGATGGATCGACCCGTTTTTGTAATATCTCGTGCCATAAGCATGGCTTCGTTAAATGGCATTTCATCAGACGTCATCCAGGAAGAAATACCTCGAGGTGTTTTGTATTTCCATTTTACAATTACATCCATCATTGGTCCTCCTTATGTCAAATGTTTGCCTAATTGTTTTAATTCATCTCCAACCGTGCATTCGGTAATGCAAAAACGCTGGGCGTGACACTTACCGTAATCATGCTGGTTGACTCGTTTTAATAAGCAATCCTGACAATATGTATCAAGGATTAATCCAACTTCCATCATCACTTCTTTTTTCTTCATACTTTTCACTCCTACACACAGTCCCTTCTATACAGCTTTCTCCTTTTATCTTAAATGTATGTCTTCTCTCTACGAACATGATTATGATAAAATACAGCAAGACCAGTCCACAGAGAGGAGCACCATATGATTGAAGTCTACGTAGACGGAGCAAGCGCAGGTAATCCAGGCCCTTCCGGTGCCGGTGTTTTTATTAAAGCTGAAGGTAGCGTCATTAAATCCGCTCTTCCACTTGGCATGCTCTCAAACCATGAAGCAGAATTTGAAGCGTTAATTCACGCGCTCTCCATCTGCAAAGAAAATCAGTACCGTACACTATCCATTCGAACAGACTCACAGCTCGTCAGCAGCGCTGTAGATAGAAGGTACGTCAAAAATAAAGTTTATCTACCCTATTTAAGTCGATGCCTTGAATTAGTAGATCAGTTTGATCTCTGTTTTATTAAGTGGATTCCTAGTTCTAAAAATAAAATGGCGGACGAACTTGCTCGAAAAGCCATTCAACAAAATGAACAATAATCCTTTAACCGAATAAAACGAGCGCCTTTACATGCAAAGGCGCTGTTTTTTATGTTCTTTTTCTTTACATACGGATGCGTAACCCTAACTTATCGAACTCGGATTTTATTTGGTTCATATCAAGATCTAACTTGCACTCCGCAAAAGAATAAAGATCAAGTTCGGGAATCGCGCGCTCAATTGTAACGAGCTCTAAACTTAATTTCGCCAATTCCTCACCCTCACTCAGCTTTTTTCGATAGCGATTAAACTTGCTGTCTAATACACCAATACTTTCATACACACCTTGAACCGATCCATATTGCTGAATCAGTGGTAACGCTGCTTTGTCCCCTACACCTGCAACACCAGGGATATTATCACTCTTATCACCTAAGAGAGCTTTCACATCAATCCACTGACCAGGATTAATGCCATACTCCGTTTTAAAATGATCTTCTGTATATACCAGATCGCCTTCTTTTCGAACCGCGATGATTTGTGAAACGGCAGGATTTAAAAGCTGAAGCAAGTCCTTATCGTTACTGTAGATGTAACAATCGCCAAGCCCCTCTTTTGTCCACTTTTCTGAAAGTGTGCCGATAACATCATCCGCTTCAAATCCTTCTACACTCATCTGGGGAATTCCTGTTGCATGAAACAAATTCACTGCTGTTTCATATTGCTGAATCAGAGGAGCTGGTAGATCATCTCTTGTACCTTTATAGTCTTCATATAGCGCTTTACGCTTTACTTCATTTCGTTTGACGTCCCATGTGACAACAAAATGAGTTGGTTCATAATCATTTATAAGAGACATTATTTTTTGTAGCTTCACTCTTAAAGCATTTGTGAAAAGTCCTTCAGAGGTTTTTGAAAGCTGCTCTTCTGACTTCCCATATGCGGTAGCAAAATACCCCCTACTTAATAAATTAAACCCATCAATTAAGATTAGTCTTCCCATGTTTCTGATCTTCCCTTCGCTCAAAAAACCTATTTTCTTTTGTAATGGTAACATAGATTCAGAAAATACGTTTTGAGCGCAAAAGAAAAGACCTCCAAAATGAATTGGAGGTTTTTTCTTTACTGCGGATTTTTTAGCTTTTCTGCTTCCATCTCTGCATAAGATGGCATTTGTTTCGCTTTTTGCTGTTTTGCATTATTATTACGTTGTGCATTTGGATTGCCTTTTTTCTGTCTGCCCATCGTGACACTCCTTTAGAAAGTAATTCTTCTCTAGTTTGTGTCAGTTAGGTCTTATTCTATTCAGTCGAAATGAAGCTCCTGCTTGTAAGAACGGAGAAACGCAACATACTGCTTTGACGCTTCTTCAAATGCCTTCTCGTCTCGTCGGTCTAGAGCTTGATCAATGGTTTGCTGGTAACGTTCTTCCTGGAAAGTAAACACGGCTTCATCAAGGATTAATTGGGCGTACAATTCCAACTCAAACGTTTCCTGTTCTTGTTTCTTTTTCATAGCACGTTGTTTCATATTGTCTTTATACGACTTATTATGATTGTTCATGCTAGCTCTCCCCCCTCTGAAGCTCTTTTTTCTATTATACGAGGGAATCGTCAAAATATCAATATTTTTCAGAATATTCCGATATAACTTTTTTTAATCCATATTTTTGTCTTTGAAAGTCCTTTTTAAAGCGGATAACGATTAATGTCAAAATAGTTTTTCTTTAAAAGTCTCTCCTGACTCATTAATTCTTTGTACGAAAAAGAAGTAGGTAATTTCGACGTATCAATTAGCATAAGCTGTTCCTCCACATCACCAACTAATTCGTCTGTTTGGTAACACATCCCACAGTCACTACATTGAATCGACGGCAAATCACTTATTTCTACAGCTCTAGATCCGTCTGGGAGCTCCCAATACCCTTTATCAAGCGTTTCAAATGCGCCCTGTTGCTCGCACCAATTGCAGATCATACGCTTTCTTCTCCTTTCTCACTGTACTTCTGTTGCTCAGCATTAAATTTCTTTTCCTTCATTAAATCTCGCTTATCACGTTTATCTTTTAATGAGCTGTGCGCCGCATCTTGTTCGTACTTCGACCTGCGATCAAACCGCTGGATCCCCTCTGGAACAAGATTAAATCGTTCATCCGTCATCAAGGAATGGATCCCAATTGCTGGTTTTTTCTTCATTTCATAAACTTGATTAAAATACGTATCGGCTGTGCCTGGGGTATAATTTTCTGGCTCTGGATAAGAGGTAATAACTCCCTCAAAGTTTCGTAAAATAACTTTATCTGCACTTTGGGAAATCATGTAATTCGGCTGTAGAGCGATCTTCCCACCCCCACCAGGTGCATCTACGACAAAGGTAGGAACGGCATAACCTGACGTATGTCCTCGCAATCCTTCAATAATTTCCAAACCCTTGGAAACTGGAGCGCGAAAATGACCGATTCCTTCTGATAAATCACATTGATAAATGTAGTAAGGCCTTACTCTTATTTTCACGAGATCATGCATCAGCTTCTTCATGATAGAGACGCTATCATTAATACCCGCAAGAATAACTGCTTGATTTCCGACTGGAACACCCGCATTTGCCAGCATTTCACATGCTTTTTTGGATTCCTCGGTAATTTCAATACTTGTATTAAAGTGGGTATTTAACCAAACAGGATGATACTTTTTAAGAATATTACATAAATCTTCCGTTATCCGCTGCGGAAAGACGACAGGCGCTCTCGTTCCGATTCGAATAATTTCAACGTGTGGAATTGCTCGTAAATTTTTCAAAACGTATTCAAGAATTTTATCATTTATCAATAATCCATCTCCACCAGAAATGAGAACATCCCTCACTTCAGGCGTATTGGAAATGTACTGAATCGCTTCATCCAGCTGTTTTTTTGGAACACCCATTCCAATTTGCCCAGAAAAGCGCCTTCTCGTACAATAACGGCAGTACATAGAACACTGATTTGTTACTAGAAAAAGAACGCGGTCCGGGTAACGATGCGTTAACCCTGGAACAGGCGAATCTTCATCTTCATGAAGAGGGTCTTCAAGGTCATACCTTGTTTTATACATCTCTTGAGAAATTGGCACTGACTGCATGCGTACCGGGCAACGAGGATCGTCAGGATTCATTAATGAAGCATAGTAAGGTGTTATGTTTAATGGAATGGTTTTTGTCGCAATCTTGACACCCTCTTCTTCGTCCGGTGTCAAATTAACGACTTTCTTTAAATCATCTAGCGTTCGAATCGTATTCGTAAGCTGCCATATCCAATCATTCCATTGATCTTCGGTTACATCCTTCCACAGTTCAATGTCTTTCCAATGACGACCAGGCTTATAAAGTTGCATTAGCATCTTACATTCCCCCTTCATGTAATCTACTTTTATACTATGCAAGTAACGTGCCAGCTCCATTATTTCTTTCAAGAAAGCAGAGAACCTCGCATGAGGAGAGTAACGTGCAATAAAAAAAGTCAGAGGTGCTCATTATTCGGCACTCTGACTTTGATGTTTGGAAAGTTTATATTGGAGCGTTTGTCTAGGAATGCCGAGCTGCTCTGCTGCTTTTTTCACATTACCAAGACAATTTTTCATCGCTTGCTGGATAAGATCTCCTTCTGTCTTAAGTAAGATCTCCGGGAGAGACTGCACTATTTCTTGCATTGGCTCTGAAAGTAACATTGGAAAGTCCGTTTCAACTAACATGTCGCCTTCTGCGAAATTCATCGCTGATTGAATCACATGCTCTAGCTCTCGAACGTTTCCCTGCCAATTTCGATGAAGCAATCGGAATTCTGCTTTCTCATCAATGGTAACAATGTGCTTCTGGAACTTTTTATTATACTTTTCGATAAAATGGGCAATTAAATCAGGAATGTCTCCACGTCGTTCACGAAGTGGAGGTATTCGGAGGTAAATCACATTTAGACGATAAAACAAATCAACACGTAAACGCTTGTCTTCAAGGGCTAATTCCGGTTCTTCATTGATCGCTGCAATGATTCGCACATCCACTTTTCTTGTTTTGCCTGCGCCTACTCGTCGGATCACCCCATCTTCTAATACGCGAAGTAGCTTTGCTTGAACATCAATTGGCATCGAATTGATTTCATCTAGAAAAAGCGTTCCGCCATTCGCAAGCTCAAATAAACCCTCTCTTTCCTCCGCACCAGTAAAGCTTCCTTTTGCCGTTCCAAAAAGAATTGACTCGAGAATCGATGCGGGTAAGGCTGCACAGTTTTGGGCGATAAATGGTCCTGGTCGTTTTGAAGCATTGTGAATGGACTGCACAATTAGCTCCTTTCCAGTACCTGTTTCACCATAAACAAGAATAGGAGAGTTTAGCGCTGAAGCTTTCATTGCCCGCTCCTTCACTTGCATAAACACTGGGTCATTTGTTCGAATATGATCAAACGTATAACTTGTTCCATCATCAAATTCTTTCGCTGTTTTCTTGTTCATTTTTGATTGTAACTCCATTACTTTATCCGATAACGTTTTAATACGAGAAATGTCACGAGCAATTTCTACAGCACCTTCTAGATGACCTTTAACGACAATAGGCAACGTCGTATTTATAGTTGAGATAAGTTTCCCTTTCACGTTACGATACGTTTGATCTTTATTAAAAATCGCTTTTCTCGTCATAAGAACGTGTGAAAGCGTACTCGTTTCTTTCGAAAGAGAAGGAAACGCTTCTAAATAATGCTTTCCTAACACATCTTCTACAAGTAATCCATCGTGTTTTGCTGCAATTTCATTGTAGTAAATCGTAACGCCTTGATTATCTACAACGTGAATGCCCTCATCAATACTTTCTAAAATGGCTTCAAACATGCCTTCAGTTAACGTTTTCCTCATAGACGTCCTCCTTTATGCCAGAAATCCATCTCTTAGTGCCCATTATTCAGCACTTTTAATAAGAAGCTTACTCCAAAGGTTCATATTCTCCCAATCTTGAAAAATTTTCACATTATTGACAAGCCTTCCTCCGTACTGATAATCAAGTTGATGTAAAACAGCGTTCATGCCAAACGATCGGCTTCTCGCAATTGAGTATGCGTAATAAATATTTTCTCGAAGGAGTTCTTGTTCCAACGCCATAATTAAATGGCGCATCGTACCTCCTTTTCTGTACTCTGGGAGCGTGGCGCAATCTGTCATTTCCGCGTTTTTATACGTGCGGTTCACTTCCGCTGAAGCAGCACTCACAATCCGGTCACTCTCTTCAATCAGAAAGAAAATCGTATCACTTCTCATTACTTTCTTAATATAGTTTGGGTTATCCATCGGAGTTGGATAAACGGCAAATACTGCTTGATAGAGAGCTGCAAGTTTCTCTGCATCCGCTTCCTTCCCTTTTCGTATAAGAGGCTTTTCCTTAAGTGGAGAGACTTGCTTCTGACGAACTGCAACTAGTAGCTGATCCTCTTCCAACCACGTTTCGCTATTTCGACGCCAGGCTCCGTTATATAACGTCATTAAATGAGCATCACTCCCTGAATAATAGGATTGAATGACGCCTTCATACGTGTAGCATTCAGAAAGAAAGAACGGAACGTGTTCACCTTTTGCTTTCACAATGCATTTTGTATACTCATTTGTAAAAATACTCTGAATGTGAGCGACTATGGAACGAAGGTTACCATCATAATGATCCACACGAATTCGCTCATTAAAGCGATCAAGCGTACACGTAAACGTATAATCCCCGTCACAATACACTTGCTCCACTGCTTCTAATTGTTTTTGATTCACCTTAATTCCCTCCCCACTTCCTAAACAATATTTCTTCTTTCTTAGAAGGAACTCCTTTAAAAAAGAAAAAAGAGCGCCGCCGCTCTTAATTGTTAAATCCGCACCATTCCATTATGATATGAACATAAAGTTCTGCCGCTAGCATCATTTTTTCAACTTCGATGTATTCATTAGGAAAATGAGCAACAGCCGTCTCGCCAGGACCAAACACAATAGAAGGCGTCTTTCCTACTTCTTGTAACAAGCCTCCATCCGTCCCCCACGGAGACGCTTCAACAACGACTTCTTCTCCCGTTATTTCCTTGTATCTCTGACGAATAATTGTCACGAGTGGATGATCTTCAGCTACTTCACCAGGAAGCCATCTCGCTCCAAACCATTCGATTCCAACTGGGTTTTCCGCTAACCATGCGTCGTTCACTTCCTTTAACGCACGCGTCATTTCTTCTTTTGCATGATCTAACTCTTCACCAGGAACAACCCCCATTCTCCCTTCAACAACTACATGATCAGGCACTGAAGATGGCCAGTCCCCACCAGAAATTTTTCCGATATTAATCGGTACGGGGATTGGGATATTTTGATAAAGGGGGTCCGTAATCGCGGCATTTCGCTTTTGCTCAAGCTCTTGGATTGCTGTAAGGACTAACATCGTTTTCTCAATCGCTGAAACCCCTTCATACCGTGTTCCCCCGTGCGCGCCTCGACCGGTTACGTTTAAGCGAAACCACATTGACCCTTGTTGTTTCGGAAAAATTTTCATTTTAGTAGGCTCGGGAATAAGCGCGGCATCCGCTTGATACCCGCGTTCAATTGCCGCAAGCGTACCTGTGCCACCACTTTCTTCTTCGACAACGCTTTCAAAAATAACATCGCCTTTTAATACAATTCCTAATTCCTTAATGCATTTTAAGGCAAGGAGCATAGATGTATTTCCGCCTTTCATATCCGTGGCACCTCTACCAAAAAGTCGACCATCCTTCACTAATCCACTATAGGGATCCTCTTCCCAATCACTCCTATTCCCCGGTGGTACTACGTCAATGTGGCCATTTAATATGAGAGATCGACCACCACCACTGCCCCTCCAGACGCCGATGATATTAGGACTTTGCGAAAAATCAGTACGGTTTGCACAAAAGGCAGGATGATTGATCGTCTCAGGCCCTGGAAAGAAGCGATCGACTTTCATTTCTAATTGTTCGAGTTCAGCTTCCACAAGGCGCTGCACTTCAGCTTCATTCCCCTGTACACTATCACACTGCACAAATCGTTGAAGCAGGTTTATGCCGCTGTTTTGATGATCGTCCATCCATCTTTTGATTTTACTCTTCAATACGTCTGCCCCCTTACATGATCAACATTTACGCGCGCTTCTGTAGCGTTTAACACATCAGCCACGGAGTAGCCTGGCATCACTTCTAACAAATAAAGGTTACCCTCTTCCACCTTCATCACTGCTCGCTCAGTCATAATCATATCAGCGCCCTCTTTAACCGTTAAAGGTAATGAACATTCTTGTACAATTTTAGGATAACCTTCCTTTGTTGTATGGCTCATTAAAACAATCACTTTCTTAGCTTTTTGGGCAAGATCAATCGCTCCACCCATACCCGGAACCCTTTTTCCCGGAACAATCCAATTAGCAATGTCTCCTTTGCCACTTACCTCTAGAGCACCGAGAATCGTTAAATCGAGATAACCTCTTCTCACCATTCCAAATGCTTCTGCACTATCAAAAAAAGAAGCACCGGGTTGAATGGTAACTGGGTAACCTCCCGCGTTTGAAAGGTTCCCGTCCTCATGACCAGCCTCCGGGCTACCTCCCATGCCTAGAATACCGTTCTCCGTATGAAGCATAACGTCCAGGGAAGCTGGAATATAGTCGGCTACTAGCGTAGGAATACCGATCCCAAGGTTAACCATCATGCCATACGTTACTTCTCGTGCAGCTCTTTCTGCGATCAACCTTCTCGTTTCAGCTCCCATACCCATTTCCAATCAACCCCTTTGCTTTTGATCACGTGATCAACGAAAACACCTTGCGTTACAATTTGTTCAGGATCAAGCTCACCTATTTGGACGATTTCAGCCGCTTCCGCTATCGTTAGATCCCCAGCCTGTGCCACAAGCGGATTCGTATTCCGCGCACTTTGATCATAAAGCAGGTTTCCATATAAATCAGCTTGCTTACAGGCCACAATCGATAGATCGGCCGTTAAAGCAGGTTCAATCATATATTCCTTTCCCTGGACAACCGCCTTTTCTTTACCCTCTTCAACAGATGTTCCAAGCCCTACATCAACTAATATCCCACCAAGTCCCATCCCACCTGCACGAATTTTCTCCGCTAGCGTACCCTGGGGGTAAAATTGAACATTGAGCTCTCCTCGATGCATTTGTTTCCCCGCTTCAGGATTAGATCCAATATGTGAGGCAATGAGTGTTGAAACCCTTTTTTCCGTTACAAGCTTTCCCGGTCCTATCCAAGGGAATCCAGCATCGTTACAAATGAGGGTAATGTTTTTAATGCCGGAATCTAGTATCCATTCAATAAGCGATGGCGGTGAACCGACTCCCCCAAAACCACCGCACATGATGGTCATGTTATCTTTCAAAATATCTAGTTCTGACAAGTCGCATGTCTTACTTCGCATAGTGAGTTTCCTCCGATCATCAGCTTATCGAGCGTTTTTGGTAGAGTCCTTCTGCTTCAAGTTCCTTCTCCAATTCAATCAACCCTACGTTCAGCTTGGATAAGAGTAGCTGAACTTCATGTTCTTTAATCACAAGCGGAGGCGCCACAATGACAGCGTCACCAGCCATTCCGTTAAGGCCACCTGCAGCTGTATATACTAGAAGACCAGCTTCATAACATTTCCGAATAAAACGATTTGTTACTTCATGTTGAAGCGAAAACGGCTCTTTTGTCACTTGATCTTGAACAAATTCAATGGCCGTTAGTAAACCGAGCCCTCTCACATCTCCGATAATGGGATATTGTGCTTGTAACTCTTTTAATCCTTTTATAAGAATGGCCCCACTTTTGGAAGCATTTTGAACAACATCGTTTTTATCAATATAGTCGAGAACAGCAAGACAAATAGCTGATGATAATGGGTTTGCACTAAACGTATGCCCGCTTAAGACCACCTTTGATCCCCGTTCAATGACTTGAATGATTCGATCCGATACTAGCGTAGCTGCCATCGGTGTGTATCCGGCACTCATTCCTTTACCGAGCGCTAAAATATCCGGGGCAATTCCCCAGTGTTCCATCGCATACATCTTCCCTGTTCGACCGATACCTGTCATAACTTCATCCGCGATAAAGAGGATGTCATAGCGTTCACAAACGGCTTTCATTTCTTGAAAATAACGATCCGGTGGTACCACAGCTCCTCCAGCTGCACCAATCACAGGTTCACAAACAAAGGCTGCGATTGTTTCAGCACCGAGCCGTTGAATGGTTTGTTCAAATTCAAACGCATATTGCTTCGAACAATTTGGGCAATGATCATGAAAAGAGCATCGGTAACAATAAGGAGGCGATAGCGCTGGATAGTGTTCAAGCATCGCATTAAAACGACTTCTACGAATCACATGACCTGACATCGATAGAGCTCCCATTGTAATTCCATGGTAGCTCATCCACCGTGATATGACTTTGTTCTTCGTTGGTCGACCAAGTTCCTGCCAGTACTGCACAGCTATTTTTAAAGCCGTTTCCATCGCTTCAGATCCACTGTTCACAAAAAACACCCAGTCAAGGTCACCCGGTGCAGATTGACAAAGACGTTCTGCGAGTTGCTCAGCTGAAGTGCTTGTAAACTGGGAACGATACACAAATGATACCTGATCTGCTTGCGCGAGCATCGCTTCTTTAATTTCTGGAACGGCATGCCCGATGTTCGCAGTGACAGCCCCTGAGCATCCATCAATAAAAGCATGACCTTGTTCATCGTATAAATAAATTCCTTTTCCGTGAGAAATAACAGCATAATCCATCCCAAGCAAAGGTTTGATTAAGTGGGTTCTTTTCGTCATTTCGGATTGGTCACCTCACTTTTTTTGTCTATATCTCTAGCCTATGTGGGATGGCAAGAAAATTCTATTCCACACCATCTACAAAAAATTCAGACTTTGTTGTACGATTTGGATAAGAGGATTGGGGGACACACGATGGGACTATCCGTTAGAGAGGCGTTACAACTATCCGAAATGAGGGAAATCAAATTAATTGCTGGAAAACAAGGAATCGATCGCGATATTAAGTGGTTAACGATTGTGGAAGTTATGGAGGACGTCACACGTCTTCATGAAGGTGAATTCTTAATTACTACGGCATATGGTTGGCATGAAAAATCCGACTCTTACTCCATGCTTATTCATGCACTTTCAAACCGGCAGCTTTCCGCGGTCGCAATCCATACGGGGTTTTATTTGGATGTTGTGCCATTAGCGATGATAGAAGCCGCAAATCGAACGGGGCTACCGCTCCTTGAAATTCCAAGAACGATGAATTTTTCTACAGTTACTAGAAGTATACTCGAACAACTTGTTAATAAGCAGCTTAGTATGCTCACGCAAGCACAGCGCATTCAAGATGAATTAACAGCTCTCGTCATTAAAAATACCGGCTTTTCATCGTTAACAGATGCGCTTTCAAAATTACTTCACTGCAATGTATCTCTCTATAAATCAAATCAAGCTCTTTTAGCAGGGTCATATATAACTAACCGACAATATCCAATCGAACACGCTTATCCGATTGTGACAGAAGGGCAAACGATCGGAACAATCTTCATTCAAAAACGGACTCCTCTCACGTCACTTGATCAGCTTGCGCTTAAACAAGCAGCGAATATCTTTGCGATTGAATTTCTTAAGTTACGAATAATTGAAGATACACGCTCACAAATGGAAGCGGATTTTCTTGATATCCTCTTTTCGCATTCATATGAAGATGAGAAAACGATTCTCAAAAAAAGCAAAGAAATGGGCTATGATTTAACCGGCCTTAACTGCGTAGCTGTTCTTTCTTCCTCCAACTTATCTGAACTCGAACTGCAGTGTCAGCAAACGTTGATTTCAACAAGAACAAAAGGCTTAATCAAAAGGAAAATGGATCACGTAGTCGTTCTTTTATGCGGTGATTTTGAACCTTTTATAGACGAGCAAAAGTCGTCTTTATCTACGGCAGGTGTGAGCAAAGCTGCAGGGATTCGGGAGCTTGAATCTGCTCTTAAAGAAGCGTTAGTTGCTCATCATTTTGCCCGGTATCGAAAAGAATCTCTCATTCAATTTAAATCCTTAGGAGCTTACCAGGTATTCATTCGCTTAAAAGAAAATGGAGAGGATCTTACGGTTTATTATGAACCTCTTTTATCACCAATTGTCTCGTATGATCAGAAACACCAATCTCAACTAATGAGAACGCTTGAAGCTTTTTTGGAAAATAACCTCGTCATTAATCGCACAGCGGAGAAACTATTCATACACAGGCATACGCTAAATTATCGAATTAAACAATTAGAAAAACTAATGGGAATTGATATTTACTCTTATGAACAGCGCATCCACGTTCAATTCGCTTTACTGGCTTATTTGACAGACAGTATTTTGTCATCAAACTAAAAAGACCAGATTCCACTAAACTGGAATCTGGTCTTTTGTGTATCATGAAAGAATTTGGTGATCTGCCCTAAATTATCTGAATATTGGTTATCCACAGAATTTTGTGGGTAACCTATATCCCCCTATCATACCCCCGCGCAAAACGAAAATACCGGGTGTGGGTATATAGTTTCTCCTGTTGATAAGTCTCAGAAAACCAATACTACCAGTACTTAGCCGAGTTATCAACACCTGCATTCTTAATCCATTTTGGAACTTATCCGCAAAAGAACTTCATTTCGACGATAGCTTAAAAATTATGCTACAATGATGTTTATGAGAAGTTGAGACGGAAAGGAAGACAGCCCTATGGAACATTTATTAAACCCTCGAGTAAACAACATTGAAATTTCAGGTATCCGTACTTTTTTTAATATGGTGGCAGATTATGAAAACATGATTTCGTTAACAATCGGTCAGCCAGATTTTGAAACGCCCGTTCACATTAAAGAAGCGGCTCAAATGGCCATTGATCAAAATAAGACGACGTATACACACAATGCTGGCATACTTGAACTCCGTAAAGCAGCATCCCATTTTCTAAAAACAAAGTACAACCTAACATATAAGCCAGAAACAGAGGTCATTACTACTTCAGGCGCTAGCCAGGCAATTGATGTAACACTTCGTACTCTTCTTACTGAAGGCGATGAGGTTATATTACCTGGACCAGTATATCCCGGATACGAACCAATCATTACGCTATGTGGCGCTGTTCCTGTTCACGTTGATACGACGGAAAATGGCTTTAAGTTGTCACGCTCACTAGTTGAATCAGCGCTGACAGAACGAACAAAATGCATCATTCTTCCATCACCATCCAACCCAACAGGCGTCGCTATGTCTGCAGCTGAACTTGAGGATCTTGCGGCTCTATTGGAAGATAAAAACATTTTCGTTCTCTCTGACGAAATTTATTCAGAACTAACCTTTTCAGGCGATCACGCTTCCATCGCTCAATTTGCTAGTATGCGAGAAAAGACAATTGTTATCAACGGACTTTCCAAGTCACACGCAATGACAGGATGGCGAATCGGCTTTTTATTCGCACCAGAAGCGCTCGCAAAACACATTTTGAAAGTGCACCAATATAATGTTTCCTGCGCTTCTTCTGTGTCTCAGTATGCTGCTCTCGAAGCGTTGGATAACGGACTTGATGATCCTATCGAAATGAGAACGGAATACTCGAAAAGAATGAACTATGTATTTGATCGATTAGTTGGAATGGGGCTATCACCAATCAAGCCTGACGGTGCATTCTATATCCTTCCTTCTATTAAACAATTTGGCTTAACCTCTTTTGATTTCGCCATGAAACTCGCAAAAGAAGGTAATGTTGCGGTGGTGCCAGGGAGCGCTTTTTCCACGTTCGGAGAAGGATATGTTCGAATTTCCTTCGCATATAATCTCGATGTGTTAAAAGAAGGAATGGATCGACTAGAACGTTTTCTTTCTACTCTTTAAGACCATATAAGTGCACAGAAAAAAGCCAGCCCGACATGTGTTTCGGGCTGGCTTTCATTTAGTTTGAATCAATTGGATTGTTTTGATAAGACACCCAATCACTATAGCTACCTGGGTAAAGCTTCGCATGAACCCCCGCTTCTTGTAGAGCGAGCAAATTCACACAAGCTGTTACCCCGGACCCACAGTAAACAATTGGCTCCTGTCCATGCTCGTTTATCCCTACTCTCTCTTCAGGGTCTTTCCATTTTTGATCTTCGTTCAAGTTATCTTTCCAAAAATAGTTGATTGCCCCAGGGATATGTCCCGCTTTTTGATCAATCGGCTCTTTGTCTCCATTAAAACGCTCTGGAGCACGAGAATCAATAATCATTCGCCCTTCTTGTTGCGCCTGCTTCACATCGTTCATCGAAACAATCATTGATTTATCAAGGCTAATTGGATATTCAGATCGGCTAATTTCCGGAACCTTCGTCTCAAGCTTATGCCCCTCCCCTCTCCAGGCTTTCAGTCCTCCATCAAGTACAGCTCGCTCCTTATGACCAGCAAAACCAAGTAAAAACCATAATCTTGCAGCCATCGCCCCATATTCATGGTCATATACAATCACTTTTGAATCCTGCTGGATGCCTAACCTTTCAACGAGCTCCTGAAGCTGTTCTTGATCTGGTAAAGGGTGTCTCCCACCGTGCTCTCCCACTTCACCCGATAAATCCTTTTCAAGATCTGCATATAAAGCCCCAGGGATATGACCTTCTACATAAGCAGCATAGCCACTTTCAGGCTTGCCTAATTCAAACTGACAATCAACAACCACAAGATGTTCATCGTATAAATGATGTGCGAGCCATTCAACAGAAACAAGATTTTTCATCGCCTATTCCCCCAATAAGTTCGTTTGAATTCTTGCTACATTTGACTGTTTCGTTTGTAAGAAAGCTTTTGATAAATGACTATTTAACATGGTTGTTCTCGTTTCAATATACTCCTTTATTTCGTTTAGGAGTTCGCGCTTCATTACATCAAGGTTTTCTTCATAAAAATTTGTCGCCATTGACATAATCACCTGTTGTTCCTTAGCTATATAGTCACTAACAGGCTGTTGAAATTCCTTTTTCAGCACATCGTGTAAGCTATCTCTACCATTTTGTTCAAAAAATTGCTTTGAAGATTTAAAAGAACTGCGCGCTAACTTTACAAGCGTTTCACTGCTGATCCAGGTTGAGAGTGAAGCTGTAAATGCAGGTGTCGCCATGTCCCTTGATTCGTTAGACACATAGCGGAAATCTGTTAAGTGGTTACGAATTGTCATCTGCATGTCTTTCTCATTCTTTTGAAGCTCTCGCTTAATAAACCGATCGATCCGGAGTGACGCCGCTCTCAACTCTTGAAGAAGATCTTGTTCAATATCTTCTAGAAGTGAACGCGAAGCAGCATTTAGTCCATCACGGTTTTGAATGATAGAAGGGTTAAATGCTTCCTTAAAGAAGTCATTAAAACGGTAGAAAAGGCGTTGCGGCACGTAGTGTACAAGTTCCGTTAACTCCTGTTCAATTTGTTGTAAGGAGTTTGAAATAGCATATTGCTCCACTTCTTCAACCGCCTTATCACTTTGAAGGTACAGGCGCTGCAGCTGCTCTTCTTTTTCATTGGCATTCAATTCAAAATGTTCGATCCAATGGGCGAGTTCTTCTCTGATCCGGGTTATTTCACTTAGGCTAGCTTCAACGGCCAGTTTCGATAGATCTGTTCGGATAAAGCGATAAAAACGTTCTTCAAAAGAAGCAAGTCCACCTTTAGTTCTGATCTGTTTTGGTAACTTTGCAAGAAACGCTTCATCTTCCTCACTTACCGATTGTGATTGAAGCATTCCCGCAAGGCTTGAAACCGGATAGAGGGATGGATAGCGAATCCCATACTGCTGCAGCTGTTTTTTCACGTGATTGAGTACAATGCGAAGTTCCCCATCATTTTCTGCAAGATCAGAAGCATTTAGAAGAAAGAACATCTTATCCATCTCAAATACATCTTTCACCCGCCCGAGCTGAATTAAGAATTCGCGATCTGCTTTTGAAAAGGCGTGATTGTAATAGGTCACATACAGAATTGCGTCAGCGGCTTTCATATATTGAAAAGCGACGCCCGTATGTCGAGCATTGATCGAATCCGCACCAGGCGTGTCCACAAGCGTAATACCTTCTCTCGTTAGAGGACAATCGTAGTATAAAGAAATGGAAGCAATAAAAGCTGCTTTTGATTCGTTTACAACCATATCTTCGTATTCTGTTAACGTTACTTCTCGGTCCATCCCGAGGTACGAAAGCTCCTCTTTTCCCTTAACGACTGCACGTAAAAATAATGCGTGAGGTTTTGTTTCGGCCGACTCTCGCTTGAACAGCTTACCAGCTGATATAATTTGCAAACTGTCTTGAAGCGAATAAGCCTGTTCTCCAAAATAAGAAAGAGAATGATTTAAGTCTTCAAGAAGCTCCTCTTCCGTCTTGTAATGAATCATTGCTGTTTTATGTGCGTGCTCCGTTGTAACAGGACAAATGCGGTTAAGGGTTGCCGTGGTTGGATTCGGCGAAGAAGGTAAGATCGTCTCACCTATCAAAGCATTGGCGAAAGATGATTTACCAGCACTAAATGCACCAAACAACGCAACTGTGTATGATTGATCCGCAAGTTTACTCGCTTTTTTTATTAAATTTTGTTTCGTATGATCGAAACCTGGAAGATCGGTTAGTTCAGTCGCGATATTTTGAAGCGCCTGTACCGTCGTTTCAGAAGTAGGAAGATCATCATCATGCTTTTTAACAACTTCTTCTACTAAAGAGTCCTCATTTTCGCTGTGAATATCATTGTTAGATTTTTCGACGGACTCCACAATAATGACCTGCTGAGGGTCCTCTTGTCGATCTTCACTGTTCGCTATGCGTCTAGCTTCTTCATCACGATTTCCCTCAAGGATCGCCCATAGTCCGTTAGCTTTCTCACTCACCAATTCCATCTTTGCTAAGAACACTTCGGAATCTTTTTCTCCAACTTGAGTTTCAAAAGCTTTTTGGACATCCATTGCGATTTGGTTATGCTCTACATTCACCTGATCAATGAGCAAATTCTTTCGTTTTTCTGCTTGCTGCTTGATTTGAGTCTTCATGCTATGCGCGATATTTTCTGTATAATGAAGTACAGCTTCACCCGTTGCACCGTTCCCCTTTTTTGCTTCTTCTTGAATAACAGTGAAATCGATGTCGAATGAATCATCTAAAACTGGAGGGTCGACTTTCGTTAAGGCTGCAGTCGATTTTAGCTCCTGAAGTAGCTCCTTAAAATGCCATTCAAGTTGTGACTTCACTTGTTCCTCTAAACCTGTTACAAATGCCTTGTATCGGTTCGAACGTTCCTGCTGTGTTTTTTTGTCACGAAAAATTAGCCCTACCTTAAATCCAGATTGTAAAGACTCTAGATAGGCACGCCCTGCCTCTCTTACTTCATAAGGCATTAGAATCGCGCTTTTCTGGATCGTGGAAGCTTCAGATTGAAACTCCTCTTCAATCAGCTTGATGCGCTCCTTTGAAAAAGAGAGTTTGGTTTCCATCTCCTCATAAGCTTGGATCACCTCATTATCCTCATCAACCGTATCAGTGTTTTCAATAAGTTCGATCGCCGCATCGTAAACTCGCTTAACTTTATCTTCGGGGGTTTTCTTGGAAAGACCTTCGATGTAGGTTTTCAACTGATGAAATTGGTTTTGAGGATGATTTTGATCACGTAAAGAGATAAAGAAAAACGATTCGAGTGACATCCCCCACGTCTCAAAAGACTCCACAACTGATTTCTTGAAGGATTTAAATGAAATCTCAGCCTCGTTATGTTTGTCAATTTGGTTCACAATTAGGATGATTTTCTTATTTTGACGATATAATTCGCGAATAAACTGATAGTTTACTTCCGATTGAACATGATTATAGTCCATCACATAGAAAACAACATCAGCTAAATACATGGATGACTCGGTCGAAAGCCTATGAGCTTCGTCAGTTGAGTCGATTCCAGGAGTATCAATGAAAATAACGTCTTTTTCAATTGTAGATGGCGCAGACAACTCCACGCGCTCTACTTCTTCTCCATTCAGGCAGTAACCTTTTACTTGATCGATATCATATGGCGCTTTAAAAATCATTTTTTTGCCATTGATAAAATGAACAGAAGCACCTGATTGTCCAGACCTGATCCGAACCGTATTCGCACTTGCAGGAATAGGACTTGATGGCAGTAAATTGGTTTCAAATAACGCATTAATTAATGATGACTTTCCTGCAGAAAAATGCCCAGAGAAAAGAAAGTGCTGTTCACCGCTCATCAATTTATCGCTTAATTGCTTCATTTTCGATGCTTGTGCAGGCGCTAACTCTGTTTGAATGAGAGCAAGACGTTCTAGCAGGACGTCTTCTTTTACTTTCGTCTGTGACTGGTAATCATGCTTCATAATATCCCGCTGCCTTTCCGTAAATAGTGTCTCTCTAAGAATAACGCTTTCAGAGACATTTTCCCAGCATTGTCTAAAAATATTCTCTCTTATTATTAATGAAAACAGAAATAAATTGGATTGGGTTTTTCACACTTATTGATCATGACAAATAAAAAAAGCCGGGATTTCTCCCGACTGTTTGGCATGTCTTATTTATTTCCTTTGTCGTTAAACTTACGACGCTTGCTAGCGCCTCCGCTGTTGCGGTCTCCGCGATATCCGCCACCGCTTCCACCTTTACGGCCTCCGCGATCATTGCTGCGGTTACGGTTGCGGTTGCCGCCGCTGCCGCCACGGCCATGAGCTTTTTTCGCACGAAGTGGTGCGATCTCAGTAATTTTAACTGGAGTTGTATCCGGTTCTTTTGTAAGCAACTTAAGTGCTGCAGAAAGAAGCGTTACAGAATCATGATCGTCAAGAAGCTGTTCAGCAGATGAGCGGTATCCTGAATGATCCTGTTCTTCAATTGTGCTTTGTAGCTGTTGAATCGCCATTTGCTGCTGGCCTTCCATCGCTTCAGCAAAGCTAGGAATCGTACGTTTTTGCATAGACTTCTTCGTAATTTTCTCAATCACTTTAAGGTGATCGTACTCACGTGGAGTAATAAACGTTGAAGCAAGACCTGACTTACCTGCACGGCCAGTACGACCGATTCTGTGTACGTAGCTTTCAGGATCTTGAGGAATGTCAAAGTTATAAACGTGCGTTACACCACTAATATCTAGACCACGTGCAGCAACGTCTGTTGCTACCATGATATCAATTGTGCTGTCTTTAAATTGTTTAATAACTTGATCACGCTTCCCTTGTGGAAGGTCACCGTGAATTCCTTCAGCCATATATCCGCGCTTCTTAAGCCCTTCAGATACTTCGTCTACGCGCTTTTTAGTTCTTGCGAATACAATCGCAAGCTCAGGAGACTGAGTATCAAGAAGGCGGCAAAGAATATCGAATTTCTTAGAATCACGAACTTCATAGTAATGCTGTTCGATTGATGGAACAGTCATTTCTTTTGATTTCGTTCTAACTGTTTCAGGGTTGCTCATGAATTTCTCTGCAAGAATTGCGATACGTTTTGGCATTGTTGCTGAGAATAGAAGCGTTTGACGCTTTTCAGGAACACCTTTAAGAATCTTTTCGATATCTTCAATGAAGCCCATGTTAAGCATTTCGTCTGCTTCGTCAAGAACAACAAATGAAACTTCTGAAAGACGAATCGTTTTACGTTCCATATGATCAATAAGACGGCCTGGCGTCGCTACAACGAGCTGAGGTCTCTTTTTAAGTGCTTTGATTTGGTGAACGATGCTTTGTCCACCATATATAGGAAGGGCACGCACGCCTTTTGCTTGACCAATACGGTTCAATTCTTCTGCAACCTGTACAGCAAGCTCACGTGTTGGCGCAAGAATGATTCCTTGTACATGAGATAGAGAAGTATCGATCTTTTCAATCATTGGGATACCAAAAGCAGCTGTTTTACCAGTACCAGTTTGAGCCTGACCGATAACGTCGTTGCCTTCAAGCGCTAGAGGAATTGTTCCTGCTTGAATTGGTGTTGTTTCTTCGAATCCCATTTGATTAACTGCGTCTAGCAGTGTATTACTTAAACCTAGATCTTGAAATTTTTTCAACTTTTAAAAACTCCTTTTTACTTTTAAAATGCATTAAATGCTATAGACGGGAGAATAATCTCCTGATAATGTTCAAAAAAAGCATTTTCCTAATGTTGGAAAACGCTCGGAACAAGCAACTCTTCATTCACATATAGCCAAAGTTAACAGTACCACTGTTTCGTGCAAAATTCAACTAAACAAAATAAAAAGATTTTTGTTTAAACCAATTGTTCACCTTAAGCGACTAGTGAATTTCGCATGGAGAGATAAAGTTATCTCGCCTTCTTTTCCACTTCCAATCGATTGACCGTTCACTTCTACTATCGGTCTTACTTCTTGCGTTGTACTTGAGATAAACACCTCATCACTATTAAGTAGATCCTGCTTTGTAAACGCTTCTTCCTCTACTTGTATTCCCAGTTCATACGCATCAGATAGAATAACTTTTCTCGTAATTCCATCGAGAATAAAATGGTTGGCAGGGTGCGTATAAAGTACGTTGTTTTTTACGATAAATACATTCGTAGAACTTCCTTCTGTTACCCATTCCCCTCGATGAAAAATTGCTTCATCGACATTCAGTTCGTTTGCAAACTGTTTTCCAAGTACATTCCCGAGTAAATTCAAGCTTTTAATGTCACACCTTAACCAGCGGATATCTTCTGTGAAAACAGCTCGTCCTGGTGAGCGTGATGGCTCTTTCTCGTATTCTTTTGTATAGGCTACAAAGACAGGTTCTGTCTTATCTGGAAACGGATGATTTCTCGGAGCAACACCCCTAGTCACCTGCATGTAAACATGCCCACTTTGCACAGGATGTTGCTGAATGAGCTTGTTTAAATTGGCTTTTAATTTTTCTTGAGTAAATGGTAAAACAATTTTAATCTCACCTGCGCTTCTTTCTAATCGATCAAGGTGTGCATCCAATTCGAAAAAAACACCATTGTAAATTCGTACGACTTCATAAACGCCGTCACCAAATTGGTACCCTCGATCTTCAATATCTATTGTTGCCTGATCTCTTGTCATTAAATCGTTGTTTACTAAAATCATCATGCCCACTCCTCTAGCCATTTTTTTCCCTCTTCACAATAACATATTCGACAGCTTACCTTAACCTGTATTTTTCAGAATAGTTTTACTTATTACATTTTATGCCAGGTTTATCTTTTTTTAGTTTACAAACAGCAAAGAATACACTAAAATTTGTATTCGAAAGGGAATTTTCTAAAAATTAGGAGGGTTTTGAATGAAACGATTTTTACCGCTAGTAATGCTGCTTGTTTTCGTTTTTGTAGCTGCTTGTAGCAACAATGAAGCAAACGAAGGCGGCGCTACGAATAATTCAGGAAGCACAGAAGAAACAAGTGATGCTAGTGAAACAGATGTAAAAAGTGATCTTCTCGACTTTCAAATGAATTTAATTCAAACAGTTAACAAGAGTGATAGCCCTATCTACGCTTTTGAAGCCGCTAAAGTGGCGGAAGAAAAGCCGTCTGATGAAGAGCTTGCTACAATGAAAGCTGATGCTGAAGCAGCTGCTAAAACAGTTGCTGAAGATGTTCGTGCTGTCGAAGTCCCAACTGAGCTAGACACTTACAAAAGCGACATAGAAGCTGCATTAGAGGATCTTGCTAAATCTTATGAAACACGTGCCGCTAATCTTTCTGACGAGCCTGAAGCAACTTATGAAGAAAGTGATGCACAATTCGCTTCTTTTGAAGAAAAAATGGCTACCGTTTACGAAGATGCCGGCCTTACAGCACCTAGCTTTTCAGCTGATTTAGTCGACTAATGGAAAACCGTTACTCAGCTGAGTAACGGTTTTTTCTAAAATCCATAGCTCGTCATGCCACCGTCTACAAACAGCGTTTGACCCGTTATGTAATTTGATGCCTCAGAAGATAAGAATACGGCTGCTCCAACTAAATCTTTTAGTTCACCTACTCGTTTCATTGGAGTTCGATTTAGAATATCTGCTAAATACTGCTCATCTTGCAGTAACTTTTCTGTAAGTGGTGTCTGAAAATACCACGGCCCAATTGCATTCACTGTAATACCATTCTCAGCCCATTCTAGTGCGAGGTTTTTTGTCATCTGAATCATACCTGCTTTAGATGCTGCATATGCGACACCTGTTCTTAACGCAACGTGTCCTGCAACAGAAGAGATATTAATAATCTTTCCTCCTCCACCTTCTTTCATTACTTCTGCACACTTTTGCGACATAAAAAAAGCACCCTGCAAGTTTGTTTGGAAAATTTGCGTCCACTCCACTTCCGAAACATCGCTCGCTTTTGAGCGAATATTCATTCCTGCGTTATTAATTAACACATTAATCTTTCCTGCTTCTTTTTCAATTTGTTGAACAGCTTCTGTGAGTTCGATCTCTTTCGTTATGTCAGCTCGAATGGGATAAGCCTTTCGACCAACCTCCCGGACAAGCCCAGCTGTTTCTTGAATATCCACTTCTGTTCTTGCCAGAACCACAACATCAGCCCCTGCTTCTGCCGCTCCTATCGCAAGTGCTCTCCCAATTCCTTTTCCTGCACCTGTCACCACAACGACTTGATTGGTTAATTCAAATGATGGTAAATAAGACAACATTTCTCCTCCTCTTCATCTTTATACAGCTAACTTCGCCTTATAATAAAGAGGTTCTCGACCAAGTTAAAAATTCCTTCACACATACTGGTTCACATAATAATATTATTGATTCTTAATTTAGAAAAATATGTATTTGAAAGAGAATCGTGATACAATGAGGTCAAAAAAAGGGGGATTGCAGGTGCGTAAGGATACACTCGGATATGCGTTGCGCGAACTTCGATTGTACCTTGGACTATCACAGTCCGATTTATCAGAAGGCATCTGTACACAAGCGTTAATAAGCCAGATTGAAAACAATGATGTATCACCTTCCGCAGAGCTCCTTTACCAGTTGGCATCACGACTTGGCGTTGATATTAATTATTTTTTTCATATGAAAGAGACACCTCGCCTTGATTATGTGAATGAAGTCATTCGACAGGTTAGGAAACACATTAAACGGCGCGAATATCGTGAAGTTGCTGAAATTCTTGAAGCAGAAGAAGCAAACCCGCTATTTCGAACAGTAAAGAATAAACAATTCTATCTGTGGCACAAAGCAATTTGCACCTATTATTTAGAACGAGACCCCCACTCTGCCCTTCAGCTTTTAGATGAAGCCCTACGCCTTACGACGACTACTTCCAAGAATTACTCTGAACGTGAAATCGAACTACTCATTAGCATGGCGATCTTGTATAGTGAGGAAAAAGATTGGGAACGCGCGCTACCGTTATTTCATAAAGCGCTCTATCATGTTCGCTTTTTCCCCATTATTAATGATGAAACGATTGAAATCCGTCTCTATTATAATTATTCCAAAGCTCTATCCACTTGCCGAAACTACGAGAAAGCTCTGTCCATTGCACGAGAGGGATTTCTACTTTGTCGCGAGAAACAGCGCCTCTATCTTTTTGGCGAACTTAGCTATCAGTGTGGCAAGCTTCACTATCTACTCGGAAAGCAAGAGTTAGCCTATGAATATCTCGCGACAGCCTCCACCATTTTTGAACTTGATCAAAACCAGGTTTTTAAAGAACATGTCGATCATTATGCAAAGAAAATCGGAATGATTCAAAATGCGTAGCTTATTTATGCTTTGTCTTTTCAATCAAGATAACGATGAAATTAAAGAGAGACACGAAGAAAAGTCCTGCCGTAATAAACAATGTGAGTTCTTCCATAGCATGTCCTCCTTTCATAAAGATCATGGACTATTCATTCGGTTTAATATAAATTGGAAAGGTGCAGACACACGACAGACCCTTTTCATTAATTAATGACAATAAGGTAGATCTTCATCTTGAACAACATATGATGATGCTTGAATCATGTCAGACGAATGATGAGGGGTGATCGCATATCCACTCATGAATACCAATGAGACGAGAAGTAATGCTGCCCATTTCTTCATCATGTCAACCCTCCTTTCATTACATTTATATTACAACGGAGCCAATATTTATGCATTCGCTCTATGCGCTCTCTTACTTCATAGAAAAAGCCCCATTGGAATTCCAATGGGGCTTTTCGATCTAATCAATAAACATGCTTATATTTTATGACAATTAAACGCATCAACTACCCTATTGACAGGCTCCTGATAACGCTCACGACTCCAAGAATTATAGCTAGGATGAGGAACGTCCTGCACGATCGTCCATTTATCACTCGATACATTTGCGAGTTCAAAATACTTTTGAGCAAATCGTCCACAGGGGACGAGCGTCAGTTCTCGATCGATCAGTTCCATCAAACGGTTTTTGAATTTTGTTAAAAGAAGTTCATTCACCTTAATTAACGCTTCATCTTTAAAAGGCGTTTTCTTTGCAGATGTTCGAATTGTACCCAGACAATCTAGTAACTCACGGTTGCTTTCTAGATCTTCAGATGCATAAGGTTTACCTTGCATTGGTATATTACACACATTTAGCAAACCGACTACATCAAGAGAAGGTCTTTCCAACTCTTCTTCTCGGTGCTTTTTCAATAATAGTCCAAGAGGCTTTGCATACTCCGGCCCAAAAAGCTTCTTTGACATCGTTGCACCTGAAGGACCAGCAACGGGTACGCCGTTTTTCACTTCCGCTACGTGTGGAGATTCTAATATAAAAACAAGCTTTGTTTTCGATGAGATGACTTCTGGCACTTCGTAATTTTTTGCAAGTGCTTGATATTGCCGTTCAAATTTTTCTGGTGTATCCATAAACCATTCCCTGCCTTTATCGATTTGCTACGTTATTTTCTTTTAAATACGATACGATTCGATCTCCCATCAAATGATAACCCTCATCATTAGGATGGAAAGCATCTTCATAAAGTAAGTTCTCCTCACTTTCAAGAAACAAATCAGCAACAGGTACAAACGTTGCATCAGTTGTATCTGAAACCGTTGAGCGACTTACTTGATTCCAATCATCCACAATTTCATTCATTTCAGGAATATCCCCAAATGCTTTCGAAAAGGGATTGAATAAACCCGTAAAATAAATTGGCGCATCGGGATTAAGGTTACGTATAGTAGCTAAAATAGTCGTCAGGTTTTCTAGGTAGATTTTCTTTTGAAGAGTGAAAAACTGCTGATCCAAATTCATAAAGTGATTTTTCACAACACCGAAAAGATCATTTCCACCGATCGTTAAAAAGATATAATCAGCCTTTTGAACCCCATTACGTACAGATTCTTGTTCAAGCCGTTTTAATAGATCCTCTGTTTCACTTCCTGTAATGGCATAATTATTTAGCGTGACAGTTGCATCTTGATCCTTTTCAAAATACTTATCACTTACATAGCCAATGTATCCTTCTTTTGCCTGGTCTCCAACTCCTTTTGTTAAAGAGTCTCCAAGTCCTATAATTCGAATTTCTTTTGGCTCGTCAAGATCCGGTTCCTCTTGAAACGCTTCCTGTATTTTATCACTAAGTGGGAGTGAATTCGTTTGTTCAGAGTGTGAATCCGTGTAGAAATAAAAATAGGTGAACGTCCCTGCCCCACTAAAAATTAAAAGAATCAGGGTGATCAACAACCATTTCATCCATCGCTTCATTGTCATTTTCCTTTTCTCTATCCATTGTTACTACTATTCTATCAAAAGGAGCTTATCTCGTACATGTGCTATTCAAAAGGGATTTCTTCGACAATAGCGTCTTGCTTCAATCGATATTGAATTTGTCTCGCAATGAGTTCATATCCTTGATCGTTCGGATGAAATCCATCTTCAAAAAATAAATTCTCATCAACTGAGCTAAACAATTCATAGATCGGTACAAATGTCGTACGATTATCCTTCTCTACGGTGTCTTGACTTGCGCCATTCCACCTTTGGACAATTTGATCAATTTCTGTCACCGATTGAAAATTCTCTAATAATGGATTATATAGGCCAATAAACAAAATCGGTGCATCAGAATTGATGCTTCGAAGACGTTTCATAATCGCATCAAGTCGTTCAACATAGCTTGTTTGTTCACGCTGGAAAACATCGATCTGTAAGTCTAGAAAATGTTCTTTCACAACTTTCATTAAATCATTTCCACCAATGCTCATGACGATCAAATCAGCTTCTGCAAGCGAAGATTTCGCATTATTTTCTACTAACATTTTATATAATTTAGGAGTTTGTCTACCATGAACCGCGTAATTTTCAACTAATATCGATGTATCCGTATCACGCTCAAGATTCGCTGCAAGCCTTCCGATGTATCCTTGATCTGTGGAATCCCCGCTACCTTTAGTGAGAGAATCACCGAGTCCTACAATTCGAATATCTGGATCAGTTACTGCTGTTTCAACTTTCTCAGGCTTTTGTTCTTCTTTGGTAGCAGTCACTTCTGGTTCTATATCCGTTTTAGCTTGATCATTTTTATTTGCTATTGATGAAATGACAGTTTCATTTGGTGCTTCACTCATCACCATCATGGATGCTGCTTGCTTTATTTCATTCAAACGCTGACTGCGGTATTCCATTATTGGTTTAACACTTAATAAAATACCTCCAGCAAGAATGAGGAATAAAAACAGCCATACTCTCTGTTTTTTCATTTAAAAAACCTCCTCATTACAATTCTTTTTATACCCTTATTGTATGAAGAATTAACGCAAAATACGAAATGCTTTCATTCAAGATATGGATTTATTGACATTTTTTCGTTCCATAACCTTTTTCTTTTTGCAAGTTCCCGTTACTTCTTTATAATAGTACGAGTAGAGCCGTTCGGCAAAGGAGGAAATGACACTTGAAAATGACAATTACAAAACCGGCTATGAACTGGTTTAAAAGAGAAATGGATCTTGAAAAAGGGGATCATCTCCGCTTTTTTGTACGCGTAGGTGGATGCAGTACTGTACAAGATGGATTCTCACTTGGCATGACTGTCGAAGAGCCAACTGAGCCTGCTCTTATGCTTGAAGAAGAAGGCATTACCTTTTTTGTAGAACAAAAAGACATCTGGTTCTTTGAGAATCAAGATTTCACTGTTAAATTCAGTCGAAATAAAGAAGAAATTCAGTTTGTGCACGGAAATTGATGTAAAAAACGCGAAAGCTTCTCGCTTTCGCGTTTTTTTAATAGATCTTTTTTAGTCGAAATCGCTGAATGTGAGAACATAAACCTTCTTGTTCAAGAATCCGAATTTGGTCGTCTCCAAGCAAGTCAAAATGCGGGAACATTTCCCGTTCGTGCATCCATTCTCGCTTTAAACCATACTGTTGGCCCCATTTTGCAAGCTTTTCTTTATCACTGCATCCCGCTTTAGTAACTGAATGAAATTGCGGAAAACGAGGATCATACCAAAAATGAGTTAATAAAGCGATTTCTCCCCTTCTAACCTTTGCTTTCCATTCTGCAAGCTCACCCTTCGACAAACCAAAAGCCATTATTCAACTCCAGTAGAAGCAGTCTGTTTTTTAGCATTCTCATACGCCTGATGCCATTCCGGAAACTTTCTTCGAATCGATACAGGACGGAACGTGTCTCGCTTCACACACGTATGCATGGATTCACCCGTCACGCAAATATCACCGTCTCCATTGATTACTTCATACCCATAATTAACGCGTAGACCATCATAAGAATCCACCCAGGTTTTGACGATGACTTCATCTCCATATCGAACTGGACGTTTGTAGCTTGCTTTTATATCCATGACCGGAGATAGAATCCCCTCTTTTTCCATATCAGCGTACCTGAATCCTAAATCATTTATTAAAGCTGTTCTGCCAAGTTCAAACCAAATAAGATAGTTGGCATGATAAACAACCCCCATTTGATCGGTTTCTGCGTATCGAACATCTATTGACTTAGTTGCTATGTACATCGTATTTCCTCTCCTAACTTCAACGTGGTGTCACTCTTATTTTAGCATAAACCACTCATGAAGCATGAATAAGAAGGACTGAATGACTCTAAGTCATTCAGTCCTTCTCTCACTTATTGTTTCGATTCATCTTTGATTTCATTGCGCATTGACTCAATACTTTGTTTTCTACGCTGATTTTTTTCTTTTATCGCCTTTTTTTGTGTATCGCTATCCGTAAATTCTAAAGATGCTTCTGCATCGTGAATGTTCTCAATCGTATCTTGTACCATGTTCTTTAGTTTCTCTGCGTTGTCTCGACGATCATCTGGATTTGATTTCAAAGTAAGCCCTCCTTGTTTAAAAGTGATATGACAAGGTATTACGAGCTTATTATGGCTTACTAATCCATGAGATATTCGCTTATGATTGGAGACTTTTAGGTAAAATCCCTTCTAGTTTTCCTTCATAATATAACATCTCTTTTCGAACATCGGCGGAACAGCCATTATTAAGAAGTATGTTCTCAGCTGCCGTGAACACTTGTTTCAACATACGAATGCCCATACGATAATCGACTGCCACATTCTCTTGGATTTGTTCTTCATAAGAAGATAATTCAACGAGAAGTCGGTAGGTGCATTCTAATAATCGAATTGGCACATCATTAGGGGAATGGTTTCCACCTTCCTCTAGGAATGATTGAAATTCGCGGTCATCTTCATCACACATAAGGAAAAAAGATCCTGGGACATCATGTAGGTCGTGCTCGATATCAGAAATTGTAAGACTCATGACCGCAAGCCTCGCTGCAAAACCACCTACAATTGATGCAGTACCACAACCATAAGGTGGCCCAGATGCTTCAAGCATACGGTAAATGTCGCTACCTAACTCTTCTTTATGATCCACTTCCATCACCTCTCCTATAGACCCATACCCTTTCTTCTTCTACTAAAATCTTCTAAATGGCTTCTTCAAAAATAATCGGGCTCATGTACGTTACGCTTTTTTTAGAAATCTCGATTAAATTCTGCCAGTATTCTTTCACACTTTCCGAATGATTTCCTTGATCAAAGCTAATTTGAAGCCAAGATAATTCCTCAAGAAGCCTTACAGAAGAGCCAATCCATATTTTTCTACCCTCTACTTGTAGCACAAATGGTTCTTCAAATCGAAAGGGAAGATAGATACCTGACTGGTTAGGATGAAGAATAAGGTGTTGAAAAATGGTCCCTTTAAATAAACGTGCATAGATGAGAAGGACCCGATCGTTTTTGGCCGCTGCTTTTTTCAGTTGATGAAGAGTTTGTGCTTCACCTAGCTCGAGACTTGCAATGGTCCGATCCCAATTTAACTCTTCTCGATATGGAACGAGATAACCCATTTGCTGCATTTTTATTTCAAGTTCTTTCACAAGAAGATCTTCATTTCGCTCTGCTTCACTACCCCTAGCTGTGATTGGTTCAATTCTTGCTGTAATTGTCATATTGTTCCCCCCGAAAACGTTTGTCTCCTAAGCTTTCGCGACCTTTCTTTCCTTTAGGACGACTTTACATGAAATGAAAAGAAGTTGTTAAAATTGAAATAAACCAGAAAGAGAGCTCCTTTCTGGTTGTCATCAGCCTATTTCCCTTTTGGAGGGGCGTAGTCCGGTTCAGCGTTTCCTTTTGTTTGCATCTGTTTTCCTTTGTTCCCCTCTGCTTCAGGATTCACAGAAGCGAGGTGATTAGGTTTAAATGATTTAGGGAACTTTTTTGGATTACTCAAATGAATCTCCTCCTTTACGCTATAGGCTGTGCAACTAGAGGAGAAATATCTACCCGTTTACAAATTTTTTGCATGTTTTTGTTCAAATTTATCTTCGATCCGGTCAATCGCTTTCTTATCACTCATTATTTCCAATTTATTTTGCATCACTAATTCTTTAAATGAAACCTTCTTAGACTTTCTCATATTAGTCTCCTTTCCTCTTCAACAGGTTTTAAAACCATTATTCCCGATTTACTGAAACTTATTACAAAAATCCGATTTTTTCGTTTATTATAATGAATTTTTCGTATTTACAATGTCGTAATAAATAAAAAAAGGATGGCATTTGCCATCCTTCCTAAGTTAATTTGCGATTTTATCGCGAAGAACCATTTGAAGAATACCGCCGTGGCGATAGTAGTCAATTTCAACTTCACTATCAAAACGAGCAAGTACTTTAAATGTTTGCGTTTCGCCTTCTGGAGAGGTTGCCGTTACGTTAATCTCATCACGTGGCTTCACATTTTCCGTGATTTCAACGGCAAATGTTTCTTTACCAGTGAGGTTATACGTATCTGCAGATTCACCATCTCTAAATTGAAGTGGAAGCACACCCATTAGAACAAGGTTACTACGGTGAATTCTCTCGTAGCTTTCTGCAATAACTGTTTTAATTCCAAGAAGGTTTGTTCCTTTAGCAGCCCAGTCACGTGAGCTTCCCATGCCGTAGTCTTTACCAGCAAGAACAACTAGACCTGTACCTTCTTCTTTGTATTTCATTGCTGCATCATAAATCGGCATAACTTCATCCGTGTTCCAGAATGTTGTCCAGCCGCCTTCAGTGCCTGGAGCTACTTCGTTACGAATACGAATGTTACCAAACGTACCGCGCATCATAACTTCGTGGTTACCACGACGTGATCCGTAAGAGTTAAAGTCAATTGGACGAACGCCGTTGTTTTGTAGATATTGTCCTGCAGGCATATCTTTAGCAATCGCACCAGCTGGTGAAATGTGGTCCGTAGTAACGGAATCGCCAAACTTCGCGATCGCTCTAAGGTCTTTAAGTTCGTGAATATCTTCAGGATCTTTAGAAAGATTCTCGAAGAATGGAGGGTTCTGAATATAAGTAGACTCATCGTCCCAGTTATAAAGATCTCCTTCACTCGTGCTTAGTTCGTTCCAGCGTTTGTTTTCGTCGAATACGGTTTTGTACTGACGCTTAAACATTTCTGGTGTTACTGTTTCAGCAACGGCTTGCTTGATTTCTTCTGCTGATGGCCATAGATCTTTCAAGAATATATCGTTACCGTCTTTGTCTTTACCGAATGAATCTGAATGAAGATCAAAGTCTACTGTGCCAGCAAGAGCATAAGCAACGACAAGCGGTGGTGAAGCAAGATAGTTTGCTTTTACTAGTGGGTGGATACGTCCTTCAAAGTTACGGTTACCTGAAAGTACAGAAGTCACCGTAAGATCGCTCTTCGCAATCGCATCTTCAATCTCTTCTTTAAGTGGACCAGAGTTACCAATACAAGTTGTACAGCCATAACCAACTAGGTGGAAACCAAGGTCTCTAAGGTAAGGCATAAGTCCAGACTTATCAAGGTAGTCTGTTACAACTTTTGATCCTGGAGCAAGGCTAGTTTTCACGTATTCAGGAACTTTTAATCCTTTTTCAACAGCTTTCTTCGCAAGAAGAGCCGCACCAAGCATAACGGAAGGGTTGGAAGTATTTGTACAGCTTGTAATCGCTGCGATCGCAACTGCACCTGTTTTCATCGTTACTTCTTTTCCGTCGTTAAATTTAACAACAGCTTCCTTGTCGAATTCTTTCTTATCCATACCTAGACCCTGGTTACCTTGTGGGGCAACAACTGCTTTATTGAACTCTTTCTTCATATCAGAAAGAAGAATTAGATCTTGTGGACGCTTAGGACCAGCAAGACTTGGCTCTACAGTTCCAAGATCAAGTTCAACTACGCTTGAGAATTCAGGATCTTCTGATTCTGGTGTGTAGAATAATCCGTTAGCGATGGAGTATTCACGCACAAGGTTAATGTGCTCTTCAGAGCGACCAGTTAGGCGCATGTATTCAAGCGCTTCTTCATCAACTGGGAAAAAGCTACATGTAGAACCTTGTTCTGGTGCCATATTGGAAATTGTTGCACGGTCAGCAAGCGGCATGCCTGATAGCCCTGGTCCGAAGAACTCAACAAATTTCCCTACTACTTTTTTCTCGCGAAGAAGCTGAGTTACTTTAAGAGCGAGATCCGTTGCGGTTGTTCCGCTTGGAAGTTCTCCAGTAAGCTTCACACCGATTACTTCAGGAACCGGGAAGTAAGAAGGCTGACCAAGCATTCCAGCTTCAGCTTCAATACCACCTACACCCCACCCTAGAACACCAAGACCGTTGATCATGGTTGTATGAGAGTCAGTTCCGAATAATGTATCTGGATAGGCAACATTCTCGCCATCAACAGTATTTTCTTGAACAACGTTTGCAACGTACTCCAAGTTTACTTGGTGAACGATTCCAGTCGCTGGTGGAACGGCGCGATAGTTATCAAATGCATCTTGAGCCCATTTAAGGAACTTATAACGCTCAAGGTTACGTTCAAATTCTTTATTCATATTAAATTCAAGTGCATCCTCAGATGCATATTTATCAACCTGTACCGAGTGGTCAATAACAAGATCAACTGGGATTTCAGGATTGATTTTGTCAGGGTCTCCACCGATATCAGCCATTGCTTTACGAAGTGACGCAAGGTCAACAACAGCAGGCACGCCTGTAAAATCTTGAAGAATAACGCGTGAAGGTTTAAATGGTACGTCAATATCTTTGTTTTGCTCGCTAGTTCCCCATTTAGCGAGGTTTTCGATGTGCTCTTCTTTAATGACTTTACCGTCATACTGACGTAATACGGATTCGAGCAAGATTTTGATCGTATAAGGGAGCTTGCTTACCTTAGCGATGCCTGCTTCTTCTAGCGCCTGAAGACGATAGAAGGAATATGATTTACCATTGGCATCGAATGTTGCTTTGGAATTATAAAGTTCATGATTTGCCATATGTAGTTCCCTCCTCCAAATTGCATAACAAAGCGGATGTCGAAAAAACGTTTTCAACTTCCCTTTATCCAGTTTAGTAAATTTCTAAACATAAGTAAATAACAAGATTGTTATTGCTATTGATAAGTCTAGCTTATCACCACATAATTCCCCCTGTTCAGGACATGTTAGAACGAGGGAGGTGATAACATTGGGAAAACGCAAAGCAAATGGTGTTCGTCCAGGTATGAATGATGCTGGCGCACAGGGAAACGGTGCTGGCTATGATAATGAGTATGCGCATGAGCATATGACTGCAGAACAGAAACAATATAATAAAAAGACAAAAAAACGCCAATAGAAGCAAAACCCGTCACAATTGGATGACGGGTTTTTTAATGTCACTCGTTGTTCATTTCTGCTTCAATGGACTGCAGATCCTGTTGAAACTGTAGCAACTGCGTGCGCTGATGTTCAGATGCGTTTACTAACGCGCTTTCGATCTGCTGTTTCGCCTCACCAACCTCTTGCTGAAGGTGTTTTAAATCTTTTCCATACCCACTGCTACTTACAACAATTTCTTTTTTAGCATCAACTGCCTGTTCATATCCCTGTTGAGCCGCCTGAAAGGATTGTTGCTTGTCTTTATTATATGGCATTCATTTAACCTCCTTTACTATTGCTTTCACCATAGTGTAACCATGTAACGACGTCCTATTCGATCAGAATAAGAGCCATCAACCTGTCCATACTAAGGAGTAAGGAGGGATTATTATGACTGAAAGTAATACGTTTAAAGATATTCGTAAAAACGCTCCTAAAGGCCACACTGGTCAGCCTGAACCCATGAAGGGTTCTCATAAAGTAAAAAACAGAAACCATACGCGACAAAAAAATGGTGAAGGATTCTAAACCCAAAGACAAAGGCGGCCAAACGGCCGCCTTTTATTCGTTGCTTATGTTCATCAATTCACTTAAAAGCACTTCTTCCTCTTCTGTCGTTACAGTTCTAAGGTCAATGAGGATTTTTTCATCCTTAATACGGGTAATGATTGGGCGATGACGCCTTCGAAGCTTTTCTTCGAGATCATTCACACTGAAACGGCCTGTTCGAATGGCAACAACAGATGTTGGCAATTCAACCGCAGGCATGGTCCCGCCACCAACTTGGGAAACACCCGCTTCCACATCAATTTGATAATGCGAACACTTCGTTTCAAGTCTTTCTTTGAAATGAATTGCACGCTTTCGCACTTCTTCTGGCGATACCGTAATATCTCTAATCGCAGGGATATTGTTTGCTTCTTCATACAAATGCTCGAGTAAGGTTGCCTCAAGAGCAGCAAGGGTAAACTTATCTACGCGTAATACACGTGCTAGTTGATGTTTCTTCAACCGATCCACAAGTTCTTTCTTACCAGCAATAATACCTGCCTGCGGGCCACCAAGGAGCTTATCACCACTAAAGGATACTAAGTCTGCACCAGCGGCAAGCGTTTCCTGAACAGTTGGCTCTTCTCCAATACCATCTTTACGATAATCATATAATGCGCCACTGCCTAAATCCTCATAAAAAATAATCTGTTGCTCATTTGCAATGGATGCTAATTGCTCACGCTCTACTTCTGCCGTAAAACCAACAATCGCAAAATTACTACGATGCACTTTCATTATCATCGCTGTTTCATCATTCACAGCTTGTTCGTAGTCAGCAGGATGCGTTTTATTCGTGGTGCCTACTTCCTTCAAGCGCGCCCCGCTCTCTTCCATTATTGAAGAAACCCGAAATGATCCGCCAATTTCAACGAGTTCGCCTCGTGATACAACCACTTCCTTTTCTTTAGCAAGGCCACTCAAAATCATGAAAACAGCTGCAGCATTGTTATTAACGATCATCGCTGCTTCTGCCCCTGTTGCCTTGCAAACCGCTTCTTCAACAATGGTGTGTCGAGAGCCTCGCCTTCCTTCTGCGAGGTTATATTCGAGGGTGGAGTAACTTTTGGCTACTTCAATCATATGATCTATTGCAGCATCGCTTAATCTCGCTCTCCCAAGATTCGTATGTAGAACGACACCGGTTGCATTAATAACCGGCACTAAATTAAAAGTATTTCGCGTTAATTTTTCTTGCACGCTTGCTATAATTTCAACCTGAAAACCATGGCGATCTTGAGCATCCCCGCTATACGTTTCATTTAGTAAAGAGGCACGAAGATCGTCCACTTCCTGTTGGACCATTTGTTTGAGAAGCTTCTGAGGGAGGTCGTTCCCTATGTTATCTTTCACCATCGTTTCTTGAATTTGATGAATCGGGGGTAGTTCTCTAAGTAATTTCAAACTCTCAACTCCTATATCGAAACGAAAGACACCCTGAACGGGGTGCCTTACTCGAACGTTCTGCTTTCCATTTTCTTAATAAATGATTCCACTTCCGGGTATTGACCTGAATCTTTTTTTGAATGCATCTGCAGATCATTTACCTTCACTTCAAACACACCACCAGAACCAGGTATCATTTCTAGCGAACTAATTTCCTGTCTGAAATGGTTAAATAGTGCTTCCGCGAAACTCGCGGCTTTTGGAGCATAGTTTCACTGCATGCAGAATTCGATCGTTACATGATACTTCATATAAGCTACCTCCTCTAATGAATTTCAAGTTGTACATACTATATCATTTCAAAAATACGAAGAAAAGATTTATACTCATGTTAGGAGGTGGTCATATGTCAAATGAAGAAAACATCCGTTTAACATCCCTATCGACAAAAGGTGGTTGAGGATGCAAAATCGGTCCTGAGGACCTGACGCAAGTTTTGCGTCAATTACCTAATAAGAAAAAAGATCCAAATTTACTTGTCGGTGTGGAAACCTCCGATGATGCAGGCGTGTACCGCCTAACTGATGAACTCGCCATGATTCAAACGGTAGACTTCTTTACACCTATCGTTGATGATCCATATATGTTTGGTCAAATTGCAGCGGCCAATTCATTAAGCGATGTCTATGCAATGGGTGGAGTTCCGAAAACCGTTCTTAACATAGTCGGTTTTCCGATCAAATCTTTGAACCCTTCCATTCTTGCAGAAATTTTGAAAGGCGCTGCTGATAAAGTTGATGAAGCAGGGGCTGTTACTGCTGGCGGACACTCTATTGATGATCAGGAGCCAAAGTTTGGTTTATCAGTGACAGGTCTCGTTCATCCAGATAAAATTCTGATGAACGTTGGCGCTAAGTCGGGAGACGCGATCGTGTTAACAAAACCTATTGGCGTTGGCATACAAACAACTGCCATTAAACCTGAAAAGTTAACCACTGAACAGCTTCAGCGCGTATCAGAAACGATGGCTGAGTTAAATAAAACCGCAGCTGAAGAACTATCAGGTCTATCACCTCATGCTGTAACAGATGTCACCGGCTTCGGTTTACTCGGTCATGCTTTTGAAATGGCAACCGGAAGCAACGTTAGCATTCAAATCGACTATAACAACGTGCCTATCTTACCTGGCACCGTTGAGCTAGCGGAGCAAGGTTATATCCCTGGTGGATCAAAAGCAAATCACCGCTGGATTGCTGATTCTGTCAGATACGAAAACCTCACAGAACTTGAGCAATTCATTTTATGTGATGCGGTAACTTCTGGTGGCCTATTAATTAGCATGCCTGAGCATGAAGCGAATGAATATGTATCACGGATGAATGCTAAAGGGAAATCAGCTTACATTGTCGGTCACGTGAATGACAAAGATGCATTTGCGATCACCGCAAGCAAATAAAAAAAGGAAGTTGGGGATTCCCCAACTTCCTTTTTTATAGTTCATATAGCATATCTTCTATCTCCTCAGTAAGCGCTTCTGGTCGGTCATCAAATACAACGCGACCTTCTTTTAATGCCACAATTCTAGACGCATATCTTTTCGCTAGTTTGACATCATGAACGTTAATAATCGTTAATAAGTTCCGCTCCTCATGCAAACGGTGAATGAGTTGAAAAATGCGATTAGCTGTACCTGGATCAAGACTTGCGACAGGTTCATCTCCAAGAAAAATATCAGGCGATTGAGCAAGTGCCCGGGCAATACCAACACGTTGCCTTTGCCCTCCACTCAATAAATCGACCCGCTTATTTAAATGAGGCAATAGTTCAACTTGTTCGATAACGTCTCTCGCAAGTTTTTTTTCACTTTCATTAAATAAACCAGCCAGATTGCGAATGGTTGATCGAGAACCGAATAAACCCGTGTAGACGTTTTGCAAAACTGTTAAACGAGGAATCAACTGATGATGCTGAAAAATCATCCCCATACTTCGCCTTTGTCTTCTTAACCCTTCTCGATCAAGGGTTTGGAAAGAACGACTATTATAAACAATCTCGCCTTCCGTTAAAGATTGCAGGCCATTTAACGTCCGAATGAACGTTGACTTACCTGCGCCCGTTTTTCCTAATATACAAACAAATTCGCCTCTTTGAAAAGTGAGAGAAACATGATCTAACGCATAAGATTCAGCATTTTGATAGCGCACGGATGCATTCTCAACCGTTAACAACGCTTCGTTACATGACATATTGCCTCACCCTACTTCCGAGAAAATCAACGACAATGACAATGATCATAATTAGCATCACATCAACCGCAACGGTCGAGTATTGGAATGTTTTGAAATGAACAAACAGCTGCTGTCCAATTCCTCCCCCGCCAACCAAACCGAGCATTAACGAAGTTCGAATCGCCACTTCAAATCGATAAAAATAATGCGACAGAACGTTCGGCCAAATTTGAGGAAAGACTGAAAATAACGCACCTGTTAGCGGTCTTGCTCCAACTGCCTTCATGGCCTCCTGAGGGCCTTTATCAGCCGCTTCAATTAATTCTGCAATTAATTTAGAGAGAACACTCGCATTGTGGACAATAATCGCAATCGTTGCCGCAAATGGTCCAGGTCCAACAATCGTAAGAAACATTAACCCTAATACGATTTCTGGAATCGACCGAACGAAACTTAAACCAACACGCGCAGACCCATAAAATGGGCCTGCCGTATTTTTAGCAGCAAGTAAGCTAATGGGTAACGCAAGGAGTAAACCCACAAAGCTCCCAAGAAATGCCATCCCTAGTGTAACAAGACTTGCTTTTAACATGGTTGGAAGCACCGATATATTTAACGGAAACCAATTCGACAGGAAATCGATCATATTGTTAAATTGACTAAACTTCCTTACATCAAACTCCGTAACACCTATGCTCCATACCATTAATCCAACTACCGAAAAAAACAGAATAAGGTGCCTCCATTTAAACCAGGCCATTCTACTTCGTTAACAGCCCTTGCTTATCAGCAGCGCTTCTTATGCTCTCATAATCTTCATTACTTGCTTTCGTAAATCCTGATGCCCCAAATGCATTTAAAATCGTTTCATCTTCAATAGCTAGAAATGCATTCTGAAGCTGATCGATCGTCTCTTCATCCGTTCCTTTAGAAACAGCCCATGGGTATTGGAAAAGCTTTTCAGATTCCCAGATCACTTTAAGTTTGTCTCCATCAATTTTTCCCGATTCGAGCAACTGATTATAAATCGCGCTATCAATTGCGCCTGCATCAACCTGTTTATTTTGAACAGATAAAGCTGTTGCATCGTGCGAGCCAGTATAGGCAACAGAAGCAAAATCATTTGTATCCTGATCTTCAAAGACATCGCGATCTTGGAGCTCTATTGAAGGAATTAATGAACCTGATGTTGAATTAGGATCGCCAAATGCAAAGCTTCTTTCCTCACTATTTTCAAGGTATTCTTCAAGCGTCTCCCACTCATTTTCTGTATTCGTAATGATGTAAGAATGGTAGAAAGGCTCACCGTCAATCAACTGAGTCACAATAGCTTTTGCGCCACTTTTCTCGTGCGCAATGACATACGTAAGCGGACCAAAATAAGCCATATCAATTTGATCATAGTTCATCGCTTCCACAACACCGTTATAGTCAGGAAACGTTGTAATTTCAACATCACGATCAAGTTTTTCTGAAAGCTCACCTTGAAGCTTCGTCATTGCTTCTTCAATTTCACCTTCCGTTTGAACTGGGATGACACCAATCGTAAAGGCCCCTTCTTCTTTTTCACTAGTATCTTTTGAAGTATTTTCGTTCTCATTCGAGCTACATGCCGCAAGAATACCGAGCATAAGCACCATTATAAAAAGAATTGCTTTTTTCATATTTCTCCACTCCTCAGTTTTAATCTATTTCTCTACTCTCCAAACTCTCTCCTGATCTTTTCTTACGGTATATCCTTCGTTATCAAGCTTCTCTAGGATCGGCACTAGATACTTTCGACTTACATTAAGAACATCTTTCGCCTCCTGTAACGTAAAGGATTGCCCGGTTTCCGCTTTTAAAGATGCAATGGTTTGCTTCCAATTTTCAACATGCACATAAAGCTCGTCTGTTAATTTAAGCGCAATCTCTTCTTCCAACATATAGTTCTTAAACTCCGTCTTATATGGATCTGGAATTTGCTCCTCATCAATTAAACGATCGACTGGCGAGACGTTAACTCCTTGCTCCTCTAATTGCTTTAACACATTTGTCATACGCGTTTTCCATGCGGGCGGCAGCGATGGGTGGAAAGTGCGCATGGAAAGATAAGGCCCTTTTTGCTGAAGTTCTTCCTGAAGCTGATTGCTCAAGACGGCATCTATTACTTTTTTAGGATAAGTTTTCTTTAACTCCTGCACCACTTCCGCTTTCTGTGGACCTTTTCGCATAGGATATCGTTCATGTGCCGCTTGCAAATTTTTATGAATCGCTTCAACCACTCGTGTAAAAACATTTTGTGAAGTCACACCACCGTCAATAAAGACAAGGTGATCGTTATCCTCAAGCTGGCGGAACGCTTCCTCATTTAACCCAATTTGCTGCATCACTTGTTCTTTTGATAACATTTGCTCCACTTCAAGAATTTGCTCAAGCTGTTCAGCTGGTGTCCCTTTCAACATTTGTTCAAATTTCGCGATTGTTTCAGCGCCAAATTTATATTTCTCTCCTGCCACATTAAGAATACTGCCGCCACCAACTGTTTCAACCGGTGAAGGACGTCTTACGATAACGCGATCCCCTTTTTTAGCGGTAATAGGTTCATGAAGTCGAATCTGGCAGAAGAGTTCTTCTCGATTCCCAGCCTCAAGCGTATTGCGATCGAAAAAGACGATCGTTCCTCTTACCTCCGCCGTTCCAATGTGTATCGTTACTTCAGCTCGCTGTTTCAAGTCATGAGACATCGTAAGAGCTTTCGTAAATGAAAGATCAATGGTCGACGTAACAGGATAGTAATTGGAATTAACAATGACTTGTCCCCGAACCATCTGATGTCGATCTGGCCCTGTCAGGTTTACCGCAACTCGTTCGCCCGCAAAAGCTTGCTCCACTTTTGTACTGTGCGTTTGTATTTGTCTTACTCGCGCTTCTAAGCGATCAGGAAGAAGTGTAACAAGTTCTCCTTCTTTTAGCTCTCCATCAAAAATCGTTCCTCGTGCAATCGTGCCGTGGCCTTGTAAAGTAAACACTTGATCAATTGGTAATCTCAGTGCTCCAGCTTTATTTCTTGAAGGTGTGTTGATAAGAAAAGAGTGAAGGCTTTCCTTAAGCTCAGCAACGCCTCTTCCACTTTTGCCATCAACGATATGAATCTTTGATCCCTCAAACCCGGTTCCTTTTATGTATTCAAGAATATCTTCCTGCACGAGAGAAAGCAGGTCTTCCTCCACCATATCCGCTTTTGTGATTGCAATAATCGACCTCTGTATACCTAGAAGCGATAAAATCTCAAGATGTTCTCGCGTTTGTGGCATCACTCCTTCATCAGCCGCGACAACCGGAACAACTAGATCAATCCCAGCAACCCCAGCAATCATTTGGCGGATAAATCGTTCATGACCCGGAACATCAATGATTGACACTTTCATATCATCAGATAGTTGAAACGGAGCGAATCCTGGTTCAATGGAAATGTTGCGTTCCTTCTCTTCTTTCAACCGATCTGTGTCAACGCCTGTTAATGCGCCTGTTAATGTCGTTTTTCCATGGTCAATGTGCCCCGCTAGACCAATCGTATAATAGTTCATGCTAACACCTGCCTATCACCTGTCATCTTCTATTAACAGTAATAAATGTAGGTACAGGATGCAAATTTAAACCATTGTGTTTAAGAAAATAGTAACATTTTCTTTATGCACTCCTGTATATTTATTCAATCCTGTATGAAGAAAAAGTTATTCACAGCTATCCACAGCCACAACTGTTATATCTTCATTTATGATCTGTACCACTCAATAAACTGTATCAGTTCGTTATAGAAAACTGTTCTATTGGTTAATTTGTCGAAAACTCGAATTTCATAAAACAAAACGATTTTTGTCGATTTTAACAAAAGAACGAAATACTAATATTGCAATCAGACTTTATTCGACAACTTTCCGCTAAGAGGAACTACGCAATTTCTTTAAAGTAAAACTTTACTTAAAAGTTTACTATTTATTTTTCTGAAATAATCAATTTGAGCACTTGCGTTGAATATTTCTATTCATTCAGTTATTATATTAAAAGTACATTATATTACGGGGCTGGTTGTACGTCTGGTGAGTGCCACGGTCTTCAAAACCGCTTGGGAGGCGCGTGCCGTCTTCGGTGGGTTCGATTCCCACACAGTCCCGCCAATTACAATTCGAGCATTTGCAAAATGATTGTTGCTCCACAAATCGGAACATCCTCTGTAAGAAGAACCAAGACCCCTTCATTTATTCTGTAATTTAATTCTGGCTGTAGCACCCCATTAATAAATAAATTAATATAAGATACATCACACGGATTAAGAATTCGCTGTTTCGGATATCCTTCTACTGCATTTTGATCGGTGTAAATACGTTGCCCTTCTTTCGCAAATGCAAAATATTCATGCACTATCACTTTCTTAGGAAGTTTCTTTCGAATCACGTGTGATGTCACTTCGGGATATGACACCTCTGGGAGTGATAAATCATTCAAACCACAATATTTTTTTGTCATTAACCCCCTCACCTTCCCTAGAATTAAACACTCATAAAAATGTGCGTTGTTACGATCCCATTTTTTGTTATTCTATGCGAATATACTCATTCGCTTTCTATCCGTTTACATATCATATGATTAGTAAACTTATGGAGGTGAATCGTATGGCATTACAAATTATGAAAATTGTAGTGGACGTCTCTTCTACCATCACAACTACTCCAACTGTTCAACGTTTTTTCTATAACACTACGGGCTTACTTGTAGGTCCAACTACTCTTACGATCGATGCAGCTGATTTTTTTGATGATACCGGCGCGGCCGTTACTACCCTCCCCTCTCTTAGCACAGATAATAGTTATTTCAATGTTTATGTGAATGGCGTCCTCCAAATGGAAGAGCTGTCCACTTACACACCAGGCGCTACAGGCGTTGGTCAACTCGAATTTGATATTCCAGCTTTAGCTAGTATATTAGTCAATACACCATTTGTTCTGGAGGTCGTGAACTTTACTCCAACATCATCTTCTACTGTTTCAACATAACCCGCTACCTCTTGATTAAAAAGCGCTTTCGGCGTATAATGTGACCGTATTCAACCAATTACATTATGATGCCATGAGGTGAGTGCGTTGGCAGGATGGTTCCAGTGGTTTATCGTCGGATGGACTGTAATCTTAATTTCATTGATCGCAATCGGTGGATTCTTTATGTTCCGGAAGTTTTTAAAACGCCTTCCTAAAGAAGATGGCAAGTCTATTCTCGACTGGCAAGAACACTATATTGAACAGACGAAGCATATGTGGAGTAGCGATCAAAAGAAACTTTTAGATGAATTGGTCTCGCCCGTACCTGAATTGTTTCGAGATATTGCGAAGTATAAAATTGCAGGAACAATAGGCGAGCTGGCACTAAGAGAAAAAGCAAAAAACATGTCTCAAGATTTAATCATTCGGGGGTATATTATCGCGACTCCGAAACGAGATCACAAATGGCTCGTAAAAAAACTGAATGAAAAGCGAATCGATATGACCCCTTATCATCATTTGCTTCAATAAAAAACTCGTTTAGCTTAAGCTAAACGAGTTTTTTATAGCAATGTTTGATGAAGTGTTGTTCCATGTGCTCTACTTCGCTCTGTTTTCTTAAACTGATAGTACATCGAGATTCGCCACGGTACAATCATTCCAAATGCCAACACAAAGAAAAGCGAGCTCGTCTGAAGAACGGGTATAGACTCTCCAATGATTAGTTTGAAAATAATCCGTACTAAAAGTAATCCAATCAGAATAAACGCAAATGCCTTTGAACGAGTTAAATAGATCTGATTATCTTTAATTTCAAACTTCGACGTACGAATTAACAACAGCGAAAACGCTGCACCTACTGATAGCGCTTCAATTGCTTCGTACCACGGAACCCTCGCATCCGGAACAACAAACATAAAAAACCCGGTCGCCATAAAAAACGGCGGAAGTATAATTTTCCTTATCGTTGCAGGTTTTTTTGAAGCTTTCAACCTGATCACTACCATCGCAAGAGCCATCATCGCTCCTACAACTGTACTTAAAATCAGCATATACTCATCCCTCACCTATACCGTACTACCCATCATTTCCATTGTATGTGGAAGAGACTAAAAATACAAGCTCACGAAAAAAAGAACGGCATTCCGCCGTTCTTTCTTCCCTACCCATTTAATTTGGAAAGCTCCTCTTCACCTTCATCAGCTGCAATACTTAAAATAATCGTCATTGTTACCCCAACAACAGTGAAATAAACGCCAAGATCAAATAACATTGCGGTCGCAAGGTGAGAATGTCCGAGAATCGGTAACTCAAAATAAGCATCTGTTTGACTTAGGAAGGGTTGACCAAAAATGAACGAACCTACTCCCGTAAGAACAGCGATCAATAAACCGATCGGAATAAAGTTTTTAAAGTCAATCCGTATTACTCTCTTCATGGTTTTAAACCCATATGAGATATACAGAAGAACCAATGCTCCAGCAGTCATAAGACCTCCAATAAAGCCCCCGCCCGGTGCATTATGACCTGCGAAAAATAAGTAAATCGAAAATCCTAGAATAATAAAGACGATAATAGTTGTCGTCGTTTTAAGTATAAGGTCATTTGTTCCTTTCAAACCAACGCATCCTTTCTTAATTAGAATCCTTGAAAGCCACCAAAGAGGTTATTTACAAGGAATGATGTAAACATCGTCATAAAGTTAAAGTAAAGCAAAACGCCCATGACAATCATTAAATACCCGCCAGTCTTCATAATCAATCGGCTATTTCTCTTAATCCATTGCATTTTGCCGATAAAAAAGGACAAAATGAAAAATGGCACGGAAAAGCCAAGCGTATAGGCTACCATGTACAGAAGTCCAGCTCCAGGATTAGAAACACCGAGAGCAATAACAGCTGCCAAAATCGGGCCTGTACAAGGCGTCCAGCCTGCCGCAAACCCCATTCCAATTAAAGCAGAACCAATAAAACCAGATGGGCGGTTGCGGATTTTTAAGCGACGGTCTTTCATTAAAAAGTTCGGAGTCCAAAAACCAACAACAACAAGTCCAAACACCACAATTAGAATGGCACCCACTTGACGTAGAAGCTCTTTGTACTGAATAAACAAATTTCCAACAAGGGACGTTGACATTCCTAACACTAGGAAAATAATCGAAAACCCAATTAGGAAGAAAATCGTATGGAATATGGCTCTCTTTTGCATCATACCACGTTCTTCTTTCAGATCATCTACAGAAACCCCTGTGATGTAAGAAATGAACGCCGGGTAAAGCGGTAGTACACACGGTGAGATAAATGATAAAAAGCCGGCACCGAACGCTAAAAACAAGTTCAAATCTGCCATTGAATTACTCCCTGTCTAATGCATGATCTTATCATGTGCATGTGGTTACCTTTTCAACCTTTATTGTAAACGATTTATCTTATTCAAACTATGAACATTCCATAACTATTTTTCTTCAGTGAAAAATTCTTCAAGCGTAACGCCAGCCTCGTGAACATCAGCAGCCGCTTCTTTCCCGACATAGCGAACGTGCCATGGCTCATATTGATATCCGGTAATATCCTCTTTCCCTTTTAAGTAACGAACAACGAATCCATATTCATGCGCATGCTCCGCTACCCACTTCCCTTCTGGTGTGTTACCAAACTCTTCAGTAAGAGAGCTTCCAAGGGAAGGTGTGCTAATATCCATTGTTAAGCCCGTCTGATGTTCACTCTGTCCCGCCTGCGCACTTACCTGGTTCGCTACTTCTTCTCCACGTTGCTCAGCATTATAAGCAAAAATAGCTTCCTGGCGCTCATAGGAGCGATAACCTGAAACAGCTTTTAACTCATAGCCATCTTCTTTTGCCCCTTTAAACATTTTTTCAAGCGCTCTGGCAGCTTCTTCTACCATCAAACGCTTCGGATCACCTTCAGGGGCATATGTAGACACGTCTGGTTCCACAAGATTTTTTGGAACAAAGTCAGAAGGCAGATTACGTTCTTTATTAGCCACGACATAAATGCTGTCTGGATTCGTGACCGTTAAATTATCACCATTTTTCTCGACTGTTTCAGCCATCGTTGGATAAGCTGCAGCACCCTCTTTATCGTCATCTTTTTGATCCTGCTCTTTATTGCTCTCTTCATTGTCATTCTGGCTATCGTTTTCTTGATGATCTTTCGTTTGATTTTCTTCGGATTTTCCAGAATCATTGGTGGAATCGTTATTCGATTGTCCACCGTTCTCCACTTGATTCTGCGGCTCGTTAGACGTTTGCTCTTCATCTCCAGCCTGACATCCGGCTAAAAGCGTAAACGAGAGTCCAGTTGCTACTACTAACTTTTTCATTGTCATGTAAACACTTCCTGATTTTTTATAGTCTAATCTATCATACCATCACACCAATTAGACCCGTCAACCAAAATTACTCCATACAAAAAGCACTCTGCTAACAGAGTGCCATTACGCTATTTATCGTTGTTCGTCATTTGACTATTCATAGCCTTCATCATCTGATTAATCTTCTTCTGAGAAGGTTTCTGCCCCATTTGCATCATCATTACACGAAGCATGTTTTCATTAATAGGGGGATTCTTCTTTAAATAGTCCATCATATATTTGCGGGCAATAAAAAAGCCAAGTGCTACTCCAGCAATCAACGCTAGCACGCCCACAAGCGTGTACATCCACCACATTCTAGATTTCCTCCTTATTCTTTCTCTTCCAATAGTGTACTACAACCCGTAATGATTATACAATAACGTCTACTAAAATAGTAGGAGTTTGTTTAAACTAGTTTCTGCTGTTTGATCGGGTTAAGCCATCCATATCGACCTGATTGGAAGTCGATCGCGAAGAATGAAGGAGTTAATTTTCGAATCACCTCAAAAAAGACTGTTTCAACTTCAGTACCACCAGTCGCATAAACATTCACTTTCTCTTTTCTTACAAACAAAGAAGCATCGCTTTTTGATTGATTTATACTTAACCGGTGCCCTTCGTTTTTGTATTCATACGTCCGGAACGCCCCTAGTTCGCTGACAAGATAAGTATTCAGCTCCTCTTCTGCAATGGGCTCAGTAATAAAGGAAACCTGCTTATCGAGAAGGTCTTTCTCATCCACCTGGATTGCTCGCTTTCTTTCAAGGAAAAGGTGATACAAAAGATGTTCTTTACCAGCATATTGAGCGGCGATGTGTTGTTTAACAAAATACATTTCATAATGCCTCATACCACTTCCCCCTTATCAGAGAACAAATCATATAAAAAATAGTATACTGCATCTTCTCTAAAAGGATTGTCTATACTTGGAGCGTCACATCACTAGTTTTGTCGAATTTAAAAAGGACCTGTACTATAACATAGATGTTATAGTACAGGCCCTTGACTGCTATGCCATACTCGGCAGGTCACAAAGAACGCCACCGTTGCTTTCATCATAATCTAGTTTCATTCGATCAACAAACCACTGATCATCCGGTCGAACAAAGTAAGTAACGCCTCCAACTTCTTGCTTATAATCATCATATGAAGGCCGGTCAGACATGACTCCAAGGGAAAAACCACCGCTGTCTCCGCTTCCTGCATAACGCACAAACAATCTTAGGCAATCACCATGAGTAAGTTCCATTTCATTTTTGTAAAACTCCGCTGCAGAATCAGTTACAATAAACATCTTATCCGCCCTCTCCGTTTTTTGTATTAGTACATCTTGTTATAGTACAGTATAACGAATATTTGAAAAATTGCAACCATAAAAATAGCCTAATTTTGCTAAATGCAAAATTAGGCTATTTTTTACTGAAGAAAGCCGCGATTTTTCTTGCTTTCTTTTAATTTTTGAGGCGTTACGTCTGTGCCTTCTTCATCCACAACTTTGATAGAGTGAAGCTGGTTACTAAAAGAAGAACGAAGGCTTGCCAGGTATTCCTGACGAAGATCTTTTTGTTCTTTTTTCTCAGCATCTGTTAAAGATGACTCTTTTGATTTACGAGATAGCTCGTTAATTCGTTGAATTTTATCTTGAGAAAGCATGTAAAAAAGCTCCTTTACTGCAACTTGTACGTTCTATGCTAACGCATCTTTTTACCATAGACAAGTTTAGTGCTTCTCACTCTGTTCGTCAACATATTCCTTATAGCGTCTATGTACCGTGGCTTTTGATGCATGGTGACCAAAACCTTTAAGCGTTGCTGCAATTTCATGGAACGTTAAGCCACGATTACGAAGATTAACTATTTCCTCGATCGGTACTTCAACACGGTCTCTTCCACCGTGATTTTGATGACTTAAATTTCGCTGCGGTCGATAGCCTTCTTTCACCGCCTTATCCATACCTCGTTTAATTTTCAAGTTGTGAAGCTTTCTCTGAAATTCTTCGACAATACTTACAATTTCAAGCACCATTGAATCAGCTTCCGATAATTGAAGTTCTCCATTTTGATTTACCGTATAAATGGTTCCACCGTATTTGTGAACGGCATGAAGAAGAGCAATTTTAGCGTTCCCTCTTCCAAGTCTTGTTTCATCTTGAATGAGCAATGCTTCGACTTGCCCTTCTTTTAACAAATTTAGCACTTCGAGTATGCCATCTCGATCAATGTCATACCCACTGTGTTTTTCTTCAATCATTCGGTGAACGGTAAAACCTGACTGTGATGCAAATCGTTGCAATTCTTCTTTTTGCCTTGCAAGAGACGATTCCTGCGCTTCTTTTTTTGTACTTACTCGGCAATAAATAACGGCGTTCATTCTTTAATCTGTACCCCCAAGTGCGGTAGCATTCGCTTCAACAGGGATGATGAGAGTATCTCCTGCTTTAATTCGATTAGCATCTATGCGATTAGCGTCTTCAACCCAGCTAACAAATTTCTGATCAGACAATTCATGTGCGGAACGATATTCATCAGCAATTTCTAAAACCGTATCCCCGTGCTCCAGTTGAATCGTTGTATACCGATCATACTCCTCAGCTGCTGCTGCTCGCAAAGATACGAACACAATAATTAACACAGCTACAAAAGATATAATGACAAGAAAATCAATTCCAGACAAGCCCCCAGCTTGCTTTCTCATCCCAATCACCCCATATACGAATATTTGTTCTGTTTTTAGTATAATCAGAACCCCTGTTCGTGTCAACTAGTAACTTCGAACTTATGTTTGTATGCGAACAAAAATTCTGGTATACTAGTAACAAATAGATAGATTGGAACGAGGTGCCAGAAATATGAAACTATCAAAGCGTCAGCAGGACATTCTGGACTTTATTAAAGTCGAAGTAAAACAAAAAGGTTATCCACCGTCTGTTAGAGAAATCGGCGAAGCCGTTGGACTTGCTTCAAGCTCAACTGTCCATGGCCACCTTGCCAGACTCGAGAAAAAAGGTTATATCAGAAGAGACCCAACAAAGCCAAGAGCCATTGAAGTGTTGGGCCTTGATGAAGCGATCGACATCCCACGTCAGCACACGGTGAATGTTCCTGTCATTGGTAAAGTAACAGCTGGTCAACCGATCACAGCGATTGAAAATGTTGAAGAGTACTTCCCTCTTCCGGAACAGTTCGCTCAGGATGAAGAGCATACATTCATTCTTGTCATCGAAGGAGATAGTATGATTGAAGCTGGTATTTATAACGGTGATATGGTTATCGTGAAGCAGCAACCAACGGCAAATAACGGAGACATCGTTGTTGCGATGACGGACGATGGCGAAGCAACGGTAAAACGTTTTTTTAAAGAAAGTAACTACTTCCGACTACAGCCAGAAAACTCATCGATGGAACCAATCATTCTTGATTCTGTTTCGATCCTTGGTAAAGTGGTTGGTGTTTTCCGCTCGATCCACTAGAAGCGCAAATTGCGCTTCTTTTTTTATGCTCAATTACGACTTGAAGGTCGCTCTCTTAATCGTAACGAGACAATCCACATCTTCATAACTTGTGATGATAGGAAGATGATGAGGTGATTGTAATGGTACAAAAAGAAGTTCAAGAACTTTTAAACACACTGATTCAAATTGAACACATTTCAACCACGCTATATTTAGCGATGTCTGCTTACTTGGATCGAAAGAATTATACTGGAATGGCCAATTGGTTAAGAATTCAATCTGCTGAAGAACGAACGCATCTTCTTACTCTGATTAATTACTTAGCTGGTAAAGATGGCGTTGTTGAATTAGGCGCACTCCCAGAACAATCGACAGACTTTGGAACGCCGCTCGAAACGTTCCAGCAAGTTTTAGAACACGAACAGTATGTTACGAATTCTTATCGACAGGCTTTTAACTACATCAAAAAAATTGATCCGCAAACGGCCGTCATCGTTCAGGATTTCCTACGCGAACAGATTGACGAAGAAGCACAGGCGCTTACGATTGTCGAAAGGCTGAAATTAGCAGGAGATAACACGTCCGCACTCTTACTGATCGATCAAGAACTTGGTCAAAGGCAGCCAGGATAAGGTTTCTACTTAAAACCTACAAAAGACCTCAACCTTCATAAGTAAGAAGGTGAGGTCTTTTTATTTTTGTTATGTTCTTTGTAATTCTGAATAAATTGGTGAATAAACTCTCGTGAGAATTCGGGACTACATTTTGATAGAAAAGGTTTAAATATCACATGATAGGACCAGTCGGGCATATAATCCCCCTTTCTAATTTACATAACTTAAATATAGTTTACTAATTTGCGAAATAAGGTGTGTTCTGAGGCGCAGTCTTTTTCATTAGTTTATCTTTATTTATAATAAATTAGTCATTAACACTATGAAAAGAATGACCGCTGTAACAATGTATGTATTGGCTATTTTTTTATTTTGTTTTTCTTCTCTAATTATTTCTATTCCAAATAACAGAAACATAACAAACAAAAATGATAGAAAGACTTGACTAGAAATCGCGTTAGGAAAAATAAAAAAATGAGAGAAAGCCATTCCTATTGCTACGAATACCAACAATAAATTCACTTTTCGTAAATGAGTCAAAGAAATCACGCCTTTCTAATGGATCGTTCTTTAACTACTCAACGGCCTTTTATATTTATTTCAAGTAACTAGGAATTTCACTTCCTTTGTATTCCTTAGTAAAAATGTTTGAATGAAGTAGTCCCACTTTGTAAGAGGGATCATTGTTTGATGCGCTAGATTAAAAGTTTCAACTACCTTGCACCTTCAACCGTAGCATTATCATTTATTCACGAATCATATTTGATATGAACTACAATTCCCTGTTCATGATTCCCAAACTTAGGACCAAACAAATTCATTCCACCGCTATTGACAGCGTCTTCTTTTATCCCTAATCGAAAGGCAATGTAAGGGTAGTTAGACAACTGAAAATCATCAATCGTTCGATCAGATATTTTCTCTCCATCTATATAACAACCACTTTTATTCAGTTTCCAATGCTTTAACAACCCATACTGCGTTAGATTGGTTCGCCACCATTCAGGTGTTAACTGACCTCTCTCTCCACCAAAATCACCTGGTGAGGTCCACGTTCCAACTTCTTCATGATTCACCCATGCCGTTATATCAGATGGCCAATCTAGTTTGTGATTGGGTGCTTCTGAACAAATTTCAGCACTTATTTCTAACTCACTTGCTCTAAAGCCATAAGGAATACGGTTTGGAAAACGATACTCGACAAACCCATCTTTAAAATACAGGAGCTGTGCTTGCTTTCGGTCAGGTTCATAAAAGGAACGAGGATCATCCTGCATTCCAATAAAACCCTTCTCATCTACTATTCCACAATTCGGTACTACATGGCAGTCGAGATAATCTCCTATTGGCATTTCGTAGGTGACTTGCTGCTCTTCCTTTTTTTCATCCGAAGTATATAAATCAACGACAATGCGATCATAATTCATCGCACTCACTTTTTGAGTTCCTCTTCCCGGTACTAGCTCGGTGGTAATGAGATCAACTTCTTCTAATTTACTAACATGTGAAGCTGTTGTTGAAAAAGGCAATTCAAGCTTTTCTGCTAAATCGTTCACATTATATGGTTTGTCACTTAACAACTTAAGAATTTGGACTCTTGTTTGATTCGCAAGAGCTTTATTAATTGGCACCATGTTATCAAAAGATAGCTGCAACTTTTTCAAATGACTTAGACCTCCCTCTCTTTTATCCCTAGGATCAATTATAACAAACTATCGACATAACAGTAGTAGCCCCCTATTAAGGAAGCTACTACTGTTATGGAACTTATTCTATTGCTCTCTCAATTTTCTTTCGTGCAGTTTTTCAACAATTACATTGTACTCGTCTTCTGTATAAGAGTAGAAATACATCACAATTAATCTTATAAGTGAACCTAGTGCAGGTACTAGCGCGATAACGAAAAACATCATATCAAGTGTAAAATCAGTTTGAGCCTCATTGGGACGATAGTTAATCCATGTAAGGATCAGCCCAGTCGCACCTCCAGCAATCGCTACAGATAGTTTCCCCGTAAAGGTTTGTCCAGAGAAGATGATTGCTTCATTTCGTTTCCCAGTTTTCAATTCGGTATATTCGATTGTTTCCGCTAGCATCGAGGAAATTAATGGCCCCGTTGCCGTGTAAAGTAGCATGGTGATCGCGATAAATACAAAGGAAACAAATACACTGGAGTAACCAACAGTAAACCAGATGACACGGATGACAATATCTAGGGAAACAATCGCCATGAGCATATGCTTCTTCTTGAATCGCTTTGCTAGCGTTGGGATAATGAAAAACCCGACACAGCTCGCTAAACTAATAATACCGAAAATGGACATTAGTGAAGCGCTTCCAAGATTGTATGTGAAGAAGAAGACGTTTAAGGCTTGAGTAATATTCATAAAAACATTGCAAAAGAAAACGACTAAAACGGCGAACATTGGCTTGTTTGCTTTAATGGCACGTGCTGCATCAGAGAGCTTTACTTTTGTCTTAGGAGCTTTGACACGTTCCTTCGTATTTTTAAACCCATTCAGCATGATCGGTAATGCAAAAACCATGAGCACCACTGTAGCAAGGAAATATCCCTGTCCAATATCGTCTCCACCCAGCCACTCGGCAAGGGGGACAAATAAGACTGGCGATAAAGCAATACCGGCGAATACGCCCATATTCGCAAACGTAATTAATTTCGTGCGCTGCTGTGCATCCTGACTCATCACAGAGGAGAGCGACCAGTACGGTACATCAGAAACGGTATAAATCATACCCCAAAGGATATACGTGCCACCCGCATAAATTAACTTGGCAGTTGGACTTAGTCCATCTAAGGGGAGAAAACAGACAATCGTGATAATCGCAACGAAAAAAGGCATGTACTTTAAATAAGGTCGAAACTTTCCGTGTCTTGAATGTAGCGTGTCCATCACAGAAGCCATCATCGGATCATTAATCGCATCCCACGTTCTGGCAATAAGGAAAATAATACTTGCTGCTGCAGCGGATATTCCGAGGATATCCGTATAGAAAAAGAGAATATAAGATCCTACCAATCCAAAGCTAATACACTGCCCAAACCCATATCCAAAATAAGAAGCAAATTCTTTCGGTCGAATATCCTCTTTCGTTTCGATATTAGGTGAAGCATACTTTCTCGCTGTTTCCATCGTTTATTCCCCCTCTATTATTCAAAGATAAAACCGTTGGACTGCCTGGATAATAAGATCTTCCTAATTTTTTTAGGATCAAATTTATAGTCATGATGATGGTCAAGAAGGCCATTCACTTCTTGCTCTACATCTGTCAGCTGGGTATAGCAAAAACCCTGAATGCTGTCATTCTCCATAATTGCTTTTGTTAGTTCTTCCAAACGATGGAGTACCTCTTCCTCCGTTTGAGGGCGACTACCATAGCCCCACTCAACATCGCTGTGTTCATTTCCATAAGCGATACCGCCATATTCACTCATCATGATCGGTTCCCCACGGTAAGCATATCCTTTCGCATAATTTTGCTTTCGACTCGTTTTCGAAGGACTACCATTTACAAAATCCGCCTTCTCATAGCTATTCCTAAGAGATTCCGCATCAGAATTGTAATCATGTATCGTCAAGATATCGGTTAGCGTATGTTCCCATCCATCATTTCCTATTACGAGTCGACTTGTATCCTGAGCCTTTGTCTGATAATAGAGAGCGTTTACAAACGCCTGCTGATCTTCTCGATGGTAGATTTCATTCACGCCCCACGATTCATTCATAAGGGTATAAATAATAACGGATGGATGATTGTAATGTTTTTGCACCATCTCTCTCGTTTCATTCATCATGCGGAACATCGCCTTGCTAGTAAACTTAAAACTACTTGGCATCTCCGCCCACACGACTAAGCCTAATTCGTCACATAGAGCTAAGTACCGTCTGTCCGCAATTGTTTGATGGCGTCGAACGCCGTTGAACCCCATCTCCTTTACTTTAAGAAGATCAGACTCCATCTGCTCGTAATCCCCTGTCATCAACGAATCTTTATAATAGCCCTGATCGAGAATTAGTTTTTGATAAAAGGTATCTCTGTTAAGTAGAATTCTACCTTCCTGAATTTCAATACTCCTCATCCCAAAATAACTTTCAACCGTATCCACAATCTCTTGATCGATATATAGTTGAAACGTGACATCATATAGATTCGGTGTATCTGGCGTCCAATAAAAGACGCGAAAATCAGCTAGGTCCGATTCAACGTTGGCGGTCAGCTCAACACTCGTTTGATTTTCTTTTACCCATACGCCTACGGTATCGATCCACTCCCCTTTAAAAGAAACAGTTGCCTCGAAGTAAGCTTTTTTCTTTTGACGGGGTAGACTCGCTTCAATCGAGAGTTTCCCTTCTTCCACTTGAGGCGTCATCTTAACATCCTCAATATATTGAAGAGGCACTTCCTCAAGCCAAACCGATTGCCAAATACCTGTCGTTCTTGAATACCAGCATAAAAAGTTATCATCTTTCCACGACTGTTTCCCAACCGGCTGCTCCACACTATTGCGATCTTCCACCCGAACGACGATCGTGTTCTCACCGGTGCAGATGGCATTCGTAATGGAAAAGCTAAATGGGGTATGGCCACCCTCATGCTTACCAATAAATTCTCCATTCACCCAAACTTTTGTGTGATAATCAACAGCTTCAAAATGCAGTAAAAGGTTTTTATCGGTGTCTTTCTCCCAATGGAATTCACGCTTGTACCAAACCACTTCATGGTTGTCATCTACCTCAATGCCAGATCTTTTGCTTTGGTAAGCGTAAGGGACTTGAATTGTTTGTGTTAAATCTTTTTTTTGATTAAACAATTTTTCGGGTTCTCCACGATCTTCATCATCAAATTCAAACTGCCATTCTCCATTTAAGTCGTACCATTCCGTTCGCTTAAACTGAGGTCGAGGATACTCTTCTTCCGTACTCGCACGCTTTTGTAAAACATATGTGGTCTTAATCGCCATGTAACGATCCTCCTCTAATGCACCTTATAAGTAAGGGCTTTCATTAATTATTTTCTATTATTACATAATTATAAGTTTCATTACAACTAAAACAGTAATAAAAAGCTAAATATTTTTAAAATAGTGAGAGCTTCACCTCCAAAATAGATAAAAACAGAAGCAGTTTACGCAAGTGATTTAAGAATATATTGACTACACAAATAAGCGCTCACATTAGAAAGTGAGCGCTTAAACGGAAAACCAACTATGGGTGTCATAGGAATCATGACCTCCTCTAACAAGTGGGCACAACCTATATCTTTTTTTATTTAAAATCCGCTGTCCATAATATTGATTCAGTGCGATCCCAAGAAATATACCTATTGACGGTGCCCATTCGAATGCGAAGCCATTCAGAAGAAAAACAACAAAAACAGCCAATATTCCAGCCAAAACCGCATAGAAAAACGGCTTCCATTTCATTCCACGTCACCTCCAGTTACTATAGCATTTAAGAAGAGGCATTTTCCCGTTCTTTTATGTAATTTTGATACGCTTCTTTTGCTCGATCTGGTTTAGGAGTAATCCGTGAGATTCTTCGATGCATGTCATGAAGTAAATACACCCCTCTAAACAAACATCCCGCTACTACTCCAAACGCCACAATTCCTCCTACAAGTGGACCTAGCATCATTAAAATAAATCCTAAAATCATTGCTAATACAATCGCTAACAGTAAATACAAATAACCACTCCAATTACTCATTTTTCCACTTTTCTAAGAAAAATGATTCTACTAATATACGATACCATATTTTTACCATTTATTTAGAAACGTTTTGATCTCAAATAAAAAGCCATCTAAGACGCAACATGCGTATTTATAGAATGGCTTTTCTCTATTATTAGGTTAGATTAAGCTTTATTCACGCGATAATGAAGCTGTGCAAACTGTCCATACTGGCGCACATCGGTTAATTCAAGATCATGTGTAACGCCGCTTTTCTGAAACAGCGGTATCCCTTTTCCGATTAGTGTTGGAGCAAGCGAGATAATAAATTCATCAATCAAATTTTTCTCAAGAAATTCATGCACGACTACACCACCACCGATAAGCCAGATCGTTCCACCACCCTGCTCGTTTAATCGTTCAATCAGTGACGTCGGATCTTCCGATGTGAATGTGACATCTTCTGTGTTTTCTCTTGATTGAGTCGTATACACGTAGGACATTTTCCCTTTGTACGGATTAACTCCGTTTTCTTGTTCCATCACCCAGTCATACGTACGACGTCCCATAATTATGGTGTCGACACCTTTCATAAAGTCTTCATAGCCAGCGTCTCCTTCAGGCTCGGTTTTAAAAAGCCAGTCGAGCGAGTCATCTTCCGTTGCTACATAGCCGTCAACGCTTGTTGCGATGTAAACAGATACTTTTCGGTTTGTCATTGAACTAACACCTCAATGTTATTACTTCTTTAGGATATTTACTATATAAAATGATGATAACACTTATACCTTTACTTTTGTTAGACTCTCCTAATGAGTTGAAATTCGTCAAAAAAGGTTCCCTCGTGGTCAACTACGTACAGGAACCCATGTTTTTACAATAAGTATAACGAAAAATCGTTCCACTTCATTATTATAAACAATGTTATAAAATGTTTTTATTTTGAAAATGGGAGGTGATGGATAACATTCTTTCTTTTCGAGCAAGGTCATAATTAAGGTCTGATATTTCAATAATCATTTCTTCCGATAACCCCAAAAGAATGCTTAAATCTTTAATCGTTGGATTCATTAATTGGTTTTTGTAAAAGCGAATACCCAATCTAAGCTGATTTTGAAAAATTTCCTCTTTTCTTTGAGTACTCCTCTTTTGTAACACCCGCACGAACATCATCTCCCATATCATTAATTCAATTGACTTGCTGGTACTTTTTCATCTCTTTTTTCGATGCCGCTCCAGAATACCTCAAACATCGTATCAATAAGTAAATCATGATTAGAAATCGTTCCATATAAGTGCTGAAGAGCCGCAGAACCAATCAAAGAATAAAATGTTATGGCTAAGTAAGGAATGTCAAAACTTTTTTTGATTACACCTTCATTTTGTCCCTGTCTAAATATTTGTTCTAGAAAGTTCAGCGTACTTACTTTCGCTTCTATGATTCTTGAATTTACAATGTTTTCAATTTCTTGGGGAGGTGAGATTTGATTCTTTTTCCAGAAGATCGAAATATCCGACTCTTGAATAGAAGTATCCTTTGCTTTGAGAAGCATATGATATAAAACGTTTTTATCAAATGTCTTTGGAAGATTCTTTCGCCCATCTAGCCAATACTGATCATGAAAGTCTAGTACATAATCAAGTACGCTGAGATACAATTCTTCTTTTCCACTGAAATAACTGTAAATGGATGACTTTGTAAGATTCGTTTCATTCGCTATTTCTGATATAGAGGCACCTTCGTATCCTTTTTTAGCAAAGAACTTCAATGAATTCTTAATGATTTTTCGCTTGGTTTCTATCTTCCTCACCCCCCTCCGAACGTTCGGTCACAAACATAATAAGGTAAAAATCACAATATTTCAACTATTAATGCGCTATTACCCAGATTAAAAAACAAGCTTTCGATTCGTATTCCTGAACTACCCGATGATAGGCTGATCTTTACCACTTAGAAGATCATTGATCATTTGTTTGTGCTCACCAAATAAATCTTCTGGTAGCTCATTCAACGAGAAAAAGGCAGTTTTATATGACTCGCCACTCCCTCGTAGCACACCTTCAAAATCTTGACATCTGAAAAGAATTTGAACCGGCGACACCTGATCGCCATTATCGAATATTTTTTCTTTATCCGGGCCTGAATAAATCCCAAACAGCGACATTTCCTTTAGCATTAGTCCCGTTTCTTCCAACACTTCTCTTCTTGCCGTTTCCTGAACCGATTCATTAAAGTCCATAAATCCACCAGGTAATCCCCATGACTCACTATCCGTACGAAGTTGTAGCAAAAGGCGATTCTCCGCATCGAAAACCATTGCTCCCGCGACGACCATAATCACTTTTTCGTGACCTACCATCGAGCGTAAGTGCTGTATGTAATCCATGAATGACCTCCATTCTATACTTATGTACATTTACTACTATATTCATAGTTGAAGAAACTGTAAATGAGCACGAAAAATGTATGGCTCCACAGAAAAAGCCAGTGCGCCGGGCACTGGCTTTGGATTTATTTGAATGATTTCACGCCTAAATAATGGTCTTGCCAAAAGTCGTAGCTAAGATCAGTAACTTCTACACCGCCGCTACCAGCGTGGATGATTTTGTTGTCGCCGATATAGATTCCGCTATGTGAAGCTCCTTCTACATCATAAGTGCCTTCAAAAAAGACAACATCTCCGATTGCTGGAGATTCTACTTCTGTTCCGTCATATTTCCACATATCACGTTCCGTTCGTGATATGTCGACGCCAGCTTCGTTAAACACATATTGGATGAAGCCACTGCTATCAAACCCGTCTGGTGTCGTGCCGCCCCATACATATGGCGTTCCGATTAAGCTTTTCGCAGTGGATACGACGTCAGATTCCGAGACGGACTCAGTAGGTGCTTCATCTGAAGTCGGTTCTGTAGCTTCGGAATTATCATTGGCAGATAGCGCACCCATAACCTCAGGTCCAGCTATACCGTCAACAGTAAGTCCCTTCTCTTCTTGAAAATCTTCAACGGCATCTTCTGTGATCTGACCAAAAATACCATCTACGTTATAAGTATAATAACCGAGTGATTCAAGTTCTGTTTGCAACGCCGTAACAGCCTCGCTACGATCTCCACTATTTAGAACATTATTTGACGAAGAGCTAACAGAATCACTTTGCTTCACCTCATTTGAATCGACCTTAGCAAATGCCCCATCACTCAAGACCGGAGAAAAGACCATCGCGGCCACCAAAGTAGATGAAGCAATTCGTGCGGTTAATCTAGACTTGTTCATGTAAATTCCTCCTGTAACTGATTCTAGCTGAAGTTTGCAACTTGATAGATAGATGAAAATTTAAGATATGTAACTACTAGCAAACTAGGTGCCGTGTGATTTCCACACTCCTTCGAGCCGATTTACTCAGTCTAACAGAAAAGTTCTATCATGAGGTTTCACTGTGATTAAGCCTGGATGATAACTTTTACAAAATGCATTCACGATGTTACTAGATGTATCATCATTCAATTAAATGTGAGAACCATCACATTTTCCCCGACAAAAATGAAATATAATGAAAGAGTCAAATACCCCTACAGGTAATTAAAAAGGAGACGATCATATGAGTAAGAAAATTGTCATTGTTGGTGGCGTAGCTGGTGGCTCAACAGCAGCAGCTCGTTTAAGAAGATTAGATGAAACGGTAGAGATTGTCATGTTTGATAAAGGTGAGTATATTTCTTATGCCAACTGTGGGCTCCCATACTATATAGGTGGAACGATTGAAGACCGCAAGAAACTACTCGTCCAAACACCAGAAAGCATGGCAGCAAGGTATAACTTTGATATTCGTACCCTGAGTGAAGTCACACGAATTGATCGCGAAAAGAAAACTATTTCTGTGCATGATTTAAAATCTGATCAAACTTACGAGGAAACGTATGACCAACTGATTCTTTCACCAGGAGCCCGTCCAATTGTGCCACCGATTCCTGGTCTTAACGAAGCAAAGGCACTCTTTACGCTTCGAAATATTCCTGATACTGATCGGATCAAAGCTTATGTTGATAAAGAGAAGCCATCCCAAGCTGTTGTTATAGGCGGTGGCTTCATCGGGGTTGAAATGGCAGAAAACTTGAGCGACCTCGGCATGAACGTCACATTGATTGAAATGGCAAATCAAATCATGCCACCACTCGATTATGAAATGGCCGCGATCGTTCACGAGCACCTTAGAGATAAAGGCATTAACCTGATTTTAAATGACGGTGTAAAGGCTTTTGAAGGCAATGGAACGAAAGTAGCCACCGTAAGCGGAAAAGAGATCGATACGGATCTGATCATTTTGTCAATCGGCGTCCGCCCTGAAAATGAATTAGCTGTCCATGCCGGGTTAGCTGTAGGAACACGAGGTGGCATTCAAGTAGACGAATACCTCCAAACGAGCGATGATTCCATTTATGCGATTGGCGATGCCATTGAAGTGAAGTGTTTTATCAACAAACAACCAACCATGATTCCTTTAGCATGGCCCGCAAACAGACAGGGACGACTCGTTGCGGATAACATTTACGGCAAAAAAAAGCCGTATAAAGGGACACTCGGGACATCCATTGCCAAAGTGTTTGACTACACCGTTGCTACGACCGGAAATAATGAAAAAACCTTAAAAAGCCTTGCCATTGCTTATGAAGTCGTGCACGTTCATCCAGGTTCACACGCAGGATATTATCCAAACGCCCACCCTATTGCCTTGAAGCTCATTTTTGATAAAGAAACCGGAAAGATCTTCGGTGCTCAAGCAGTCGGTAAAGATGGCGTGGATAAGCGAATCGATGTCATCGCAACCGCGATTAAAGGTGGCCTAACCGTTCTCGACCTCCCTGACTTAGAGCTCGCCTACGCTCCTCCTTACTCTTCAGCTAAAGATCCGGTGAATATGGCGGGCTACGTGGCGAGTAACATCGTTGAAGGGATGATGGAAACCATTCAGTGGCATGAGATTGATGCGATCGTGGAAAACGGCGGTACACTTATTGATGTGCGAAGCCCTCGGGAATTTAAGAATGGTTTTATAAAAGGAGCTATTAATCTTCCAGTTGACGAATTACGGAGTAAGCTTCATGAACTGCCACAGGATGAAACGATTTATGTGCATTGTCAGGTTGGGTTACGCGGATATATTGCGACACGTATTCTTCGAGAGAATGGGTTTGAGGCGGTTAACCTCGATGGAGGGTATCGGACTTATGAGCAGGTTAAGTGGGAATAATTATTATTAATTTATTAATAAGGATACAACTAAAACCATTTGTATTCAGAATCATAATATTGCGGAAGATAAAAAATCATCCTTTATTTAAATAAAAAGTGCAAAACGAAAGACGAGTCTTTAGAATTATACTAAGACTCGTTTTTAATAATTCAGTATTTTCTACACATTTTGTCTCTTTTTAATTCTCGTACTCCTAGTTCGATATTTCAATTCTCAGTTACATATAGTATTTAATAATTTTCCACCTCTAATATGGTCGGATAAAATCCACATAAAACATGATTATTATTAAAGAAGTACTACTAAAAAATATATTACCTACAGTAAAAGTTCTCTTCAGTTCCTTCTTAAAAAATGGCAAAAACCCTAAAGTATATCTTTGAAGAAAATAAAGCATGCTGAAAACAACTAAAAAGGTGCCAGTAACCGATACTCCATTTAGTACCAAATCCATCCTTGAACACCTCCTAGATTTATTTTATAACACCTTTAAATTATTATGAAGAATTTTTTAGAAATCTACTCGTTTTCTTTATCTGGGATATCACTTGTTTCATCGAAAGTTTCAATTAACTTGGCCAACTCTTCAGGAGTTTTAACATCTAAATCATGTATGTATTTTTCAAGTAACATGTCCTCTTGAATTCTTTCCTGTCGCCTATCTAGAAAATCAGATACTTCATGAATTAAGCTATTCATTTGAATTTCATATGTTCCACCACCAACTGCTTCTGGAATGTCAACGTTAATTCCACCGCCAGCCAACCCTACAAATATAAGGCCGATTGCAAGAATAGTAACATAAGTGCCTTTCAATTTTATTTTCCCACGGGAGTTTACATTTATTTTTGTTGACACTTGATCTAAATTTATATCAATACTTGAATACCTTCCAAATTCCTCCACCAAATCAAGTAATTCATTTCCCATAGCAAAAAAGGCTCTAGTAGGGATGTCTTCTTCTTTTCTTACTTCAAGACTTATATATCCCAAACCGTCTTCTCTTATGTAGAAATCATGTATCATGCTTTCAATTACATCCTTATAGTCTTCAGCATCAGTAATAGTGTGTTGAGCATGTTGCAATAATTTGAACATCGAGATTTCAACATCCCACTTTGTGTATTCATTAATCCATTTAACTTTCCTTCTTTTAGAGTATGGGCAAAGGTTTGGATTTTCTAATAACTGTTCTTCGCTAACTTCAGCAGTATAAGGTATATCATTTTCAATTTCACCTACAGAAAACTCATTTGAGTTAGGACCAGTAATTACTACTGAATCACCTTTTTTAATTACATTAGCAAAAACCCTTAACTGTTTTATAGAGGTTCCAATTCTTTTTGTTTCGGGATGATTATTTAGTATTTTTAATTTAATATCATCTTCTGTCATAGATTCTATATCTTCGAATGTTATTTCATTCCAATTCACACCTATGAAATTGCCTCTTTTAAATTCATTATAGTATTTACCACTTTGGGTCCTGACTAACCAGTAATTTTTATTTCTTGGAATTATAGGTATTTTATTCATAAGAGCCTCCTATCAAACATAATTGAAATACATAATTGTATCAATTTTACTTTATTTTCAATTTTTTGTCTACAATTTCAATTTTTATCGATGAATTAAAGATATTACTCATCACAAATTAATCAAAATATTCAATTTAATCAATCCTCAATACAAAAAAACCCTCAACACAACCGTGTCAAGGGGCCTCTCTTATTCATATCTTAGTAAGTCGTCATATACTGTTCGCGTTCCCAAGGGTGTACTTGCGTACGGAACATATCCCATTCGATTTCTTTTGCTTCGATGAAGTGCTCGGCTGCGTGCTCGCCTAGTGCTTTCATCATCACTTCGTCTTTTTTAAGAAGTTCAAGCGCATCGTGTAGTGTTGCTGGAAGGTCTGTAATGCCTTCTTCTACACGTTCTTGCTTATCCATCACGTAGATGTTGCGCTCTGTTGGCGCTGGTGGCGTCATTTTGTTCTTGATGCCGTCAAGTCCAGCTGCAAGTAGAGCTGCCATTGCGAGGTACGGGTTCGCAGATGGATCTACGCTACGTACTTCGATACGTGTGCTGATTCCGCGGGAAGCAGGAACACGGATAAGCGGGCTACGGTTACGAAGAGACCATGCTACGTAGCAAGGAGCTTCGTATCCAGGTACTAGACGCTTGTAAGAGTTAATTGTTGGGTTTGTGATCGCTGTGAATGCTTCAGCATGCTTCATTGTTCCAGCAATGAATTGACGTGCTGTTTCACTTAGACCAATCTCATCTTTCGGCTCGTAGAATGCATTTTCTCCGTCTTTGAAGAGGGACATGTTCGCATGCATCCCAGATCCGTTAACACCGAATAGTGGCTTCGGCATGAACGTTGCGTGCAGGCCGTGCTTACGAGCAATTGTTTTAACTGCTAGCTTAAACGTCTGGATGTTGTCACACGTTGTAAGAGCATCAGCGTATTTAAAGTCAATCTCGTGCTGTCCTGGCGCTACTTCATGGTGAGATGCTTCGATTTCGAAGCCCATGTCTTCAAGCTCAAGAACGATATCACGACGGCAGTTTTCACCAAGGTCTGTTGGCGCAAGGTCGAAGTATCCGCCTTTGTCATTAAGTTCAAGCGTTGGTTCACCGTTTTCGTCCATTTTGAATAGGAAGAATTCTGGCTCTGGTCCAATGTTGAAGTCAGAGAAGCCAAGCTCTTCCATTTCTTTTAGAACGCGTTTTAGAACTGAACGAGGATCCCCTTCGAATGGCGTGCCATCCGGGCTGTAGATGTCACAAATTAGACGAGCGACTCTCCCTTTTTCAGATGACCATGGGAAGACTACCCATGAATCAAGATCCGGGTAAAGATACATATCGGATTCCTCGATGCGTACGAAACCTTCGATCGAAGAACCGTCAAACATCATTTTATTATCAAGAGCTTTCTCAAGCTGATCAACTGGAATTTCAACGTTCTTAATAATCCCTAGTAGGTCAGTAAACTGCAAGCGAATGAACTTAACGTTCTCGTCCTGCGCCATTTTCTTAATATCGTCTGCTGTGAATTTGTTCGCCATGTAAAATGAATCCTCCTTAAGAAATAAAAAGATTTAGTGAATGCTTTGGATAACCGAGTGCTTCACGTCTTAACGCTCTTTTGCTCTATCCACTTGAGGACAGTTTCACGCAATTCTAAAATTCAGAATCGCATTAACATTCGAAATTGCCGCTCCCTTCTTCACTTACTCTCATCATACACGAATGTTTACGTTATCGTGTTAACGTACGTTAGATAATATCACATGCTTTTTCGCGCAAAAAAAGGCAGGGACTGAAATCCCTACCTTTTACCCTTATGAAACAGTAATCAAACCTTTTTTCAACAAATCATCAACGGCACGAAGCACGCTAATTTTCACGTGTTCAAACGTTAGGCCGCCTTGGACGTACGCAACGTAAGGTGGTCTTAACGGTCCGTCAGCTGATAATTCAAGGCTCGCTCCTTGAATAAATGTTCCCGCTGCCATGATGACATCATCCTCATACCCTGGCATATAGGCAGGTTCAGGACGTACGTGTGCATTGACCGGAGATGCCGCCTGGATCGCCTGACAAAACGCAACCATTCGCTCTCTGTCATCGAACTGAACCGATTGAATGAGGTCGGTTCGCTTGCTGTTCCAGTGAGGTGTTGTGTTGAACCCAGCTTCTTCAAGGAGCGCTGAGCTATAGACAGCGCCTTTCACCGCTTGACCTACTGTGTGTGGTGCAAGGAAGATGCCTTGATACATTTCCTGTAGCGAATAAAGCGATGCCCCTACTTCTCTCCCGATTCCAGGGGACGTTAAGCGATAGCCGCAAAGCTCAATTAAATCTTCTCTCCCTACAAGGTAACCGCCCGTTTTGACGATACCTGCGCCAGGGTTTTTAATCAGTGATCCGGCAATAAGATCAGCCCCAACGTGACATGGCTCCTGCACTTCCACAAACTCACCGTAGCAGTTATCAACGAAAACAATCACATCTTCTTTAATTGATTTAACAAATGCAATCATTTCTTCAATTTCTGCGATGGTAAATGACGGACGATTCGCGTATCCTTTTGACCGTTGAATCCCTATCATTTTTGTTTGCGGTGTGATGCCCCTCTTCACAGCGTCAAAATCCACCGCTCCGTCCGCTAAAGGAATCGCTTGATAACCAATATGAAAATCCTTTAACGATCCGTTTCCTTCTCCACGAGTGCCAACGATTTCTTCTAACGTATCGTACGGTGCACCGGTTATATAGAGAAGCTCATCGTTTGGACGCAGTACGCCGAATAGCGCAGTTGAGATCGCATGCGTACCAGAGACGATCTGAGGCCTAACGAGCCCTGCTTCGCCGCCGAATACGTCCGCATAAAGCTGTTCAAGCGTATCTCTTCCCGTATCGTCATAGCCGTAGCCTGTGGATGGTGTAAAATGAAAGTCGCTAATGCGATTTTTGTGAAATGCCTCAAGAACGCGGTATTGATTCGCTTCAACTCGCGCATCGATTTCTCTTAAAACTGGCTGAATTTTTTCTTCAGCCTGCTGTGATAATGTTTTTAGTTCTTCTTGATGTGTAAAATTCATAAACATAGTTTTCTACTCCTAGTCGTTGTTCCACTCGTTAATAATGCGCTTGTATAAATGTTCAGGAGCGTATCCTTTACATCGATAGTGATCTTTTTCTTCATCCCATTTACGCTCAATTAGAACAGTATTACGCTGTAAGTAAGCGAGCTTGTCGCCCTGGTCTGCATTAATTGAAATCGAGAAATACTCCATCTGCTTTAACACTTCGCTTTGTAGACGGTCGTTTAATCGCTTTAAATCTGCTTGCTTTAGAGCTGAAATGAGAATCTGTTCATTCACGCTACTTTGCACAGACGGATCTGCTCGATCAATTTTATTAAAGACGGTAAGGACGGGAATGTGCGACGCTTTTAGATCTTTTAATAGCTTTAGCACGATTTCTTCATGACGTTCCCGATCAGGATGGGACGCATCAATGACATGCAGAATTAAATCTGCTTCTGTGGCTTCTTCAAGCGTTGATTTAAACGATGCGACAAGCGTTGTTGGGAGGTCCTGAATGAATCCTACCGTGTCTGTTAACAGCACGTTGTAACCATTCGGAAGCTTCAGCTGTCTCGTCATCGGATCAAGTGTTGCAAATAGCTTGTCCTCTTCATAAGAATCGGCTTTCGTTAGTCGATTAAAAATCGTTGATTTACCAGCGTTCGTATACCCGACTAACGCCACTTGAAGCGTTTCGTTTCGCTTTCGTCGCGCCCGGTACTGATCACGGTGCTTCACCGTATTGTCGAGCTGACGCTTCAGGTCTGTGATCCGGTTACGGATATAACGACGATCCGTTTCAAGCTTCGTTTCACCTGGGCCTCTTGTACCAATACCGCCTCCAAGCCTTGATAAGGACGTTCCCTGTCCTGCAAGGCGCGGCAGCATGTATTGAAGCTGAGCGAGCTCAACCTGAAGCATGCCTTCTCGTGATCTCGCTCGCTGTGCGAAAATATCTAAAATGAGCTGTGTACGGTCAATGACTCTTGCGTCTAACGCTTCTGATAAGTTTCGAAGCTGACTTGGGGAGAGCTCACTATTGAAGATAACAATTGTTGCTTCTTTTTCTTCGATTAACGAGGCTAGCTCTTCGACTTTCCCTTTTCCTATAAAGGTTGCCGAATGAATACGCTCTCGCTTTTGTGAGAGCGTGCCTTCCACGACACCGCCTGCCGTTTCGGTTAATGCCGCAAGTTCATCCATCGTATATGCAAACTGTGCATCTGTTTGATTTTGAAGCTGAATGCCGATTAAAATAGCCGGTTCAGCTGCTTCAATTCTTTCTTTATTCAAATGTACGTTCCCTGCCTTTATCAATCAGTCTGTTCCCATCATACCAGATGCGCATTTAATCTTCTATAGGGATGTCTTCTGGTAAGAGCAGCTCGAGCGCCGAGCGATCAATGACGTCTGCCTGAAGCAAACGGACCGCCTGCTTTCGGATTGCTTTTTCAATAATGTTCCGAACAAAGCGACCGTTGCTAAATGCACTTGTTTCCCGCTCACGCTTCTTCAAAAAGCTTTGCTTTAGCTTCCACTCCGTCTCTCTTGAAAACCGGTACTGTCTCTCTGCGGCCATCTTTTTTGCGATCTCAAGCAGCTGCTCATTTGAATAATCCGGAAAATCAATCACAAGTGGAAACCGCGACGGCAAGCCAGGATTTAGCGAAAGAAAGTGCTCCATTTCATCTGAATAGCCTGCTAGAATAAGGATAAAGTCTTTGTGGTGATCTTCCATCGCCTTCACAAGTGTATCAATCGCTTCTTTACCAAAATCTTTCTCGCCACCACGCGCTAGTGAATAGGCTTCATCAATAAATAGAATGCCGCCTTTTGCTTTCTTAACAAGCTCTCTCGTTTTTTGAGCGGTATGACCAATGTATTCCCCAACAAGATCAGCCCGCTCCACTTCAATCAAATGCCCCTTAGAAAGAACGTTCATCTCTAGAAAAAGCGTTCCTAATAGGCGGGCTACCGTTGTTTTACCTGTGCCGGGATTTCCTTTGAACATCATGTGAAGTGCCTGCGTATTTTGTTTTAAGCCATTTTCCTCTCTGCACTTGTTCACATAAAGCCATGCATACACTTCTTTTAGTAAGTATTTCATTTCTTTTAACCCGATTAGCTGTTCCATTTCCTGCTGAATTCGCTCAAGCGGCATATGCTTTTTCGTTGCTTGACTTAGTGCGGCATCCGCCGTCTCTTGTAGTCCTTCCGTCTGACGAAGGACGATATTAATTTGACCTTTTCGTTGCGTTACGGTTTGCTGCACGATGCTCACCTCGCTTTAATCTGACACGATAGTATACGCACCTGCCCAGAATCCGTGACAAACGCCCAAAAGAAAAACACTCCTTAAGAGTGTTTAACTTGTTCCGATCCGATCAACAAAGGATTCAGGAATATGAATTTTCTGTTCGCCTCTCTTCGCTTCATACGATCTGTAACGAGTGAGCACATCACCTTTTTCAACGACGTCAATCTCAAGCACATGCCCATCTGAACGTTCGAGCATCTTCATGAATATATCGTTCTCGTGGAGCGTATATAAAACAAAACGACTTCTTAAATAAGAAACCTCTTTCTGTTGCACTTCGGGAAGTTCGGTAAAAACGTCATAAAAGTGCTGCATGGAGGCAACGTGCTTCCCTTTACCCGCTGCTTTCGTCACGCTAACAATTTGTTCAGCTTTATCCCTAATTTTCTCAACAATTTTATTCATGTGTTCCCCCATGATTATTTAATTTCTGGTAGGTTTCGAACTTCACTCATCATCTCAGCGCCACACAAAGGGCAAGCAGGTGTATCAGAAAACGAGTAATCGGCTCGCATCCAGCCAGCACAATCTCCACTCGCACAAGACCAGACGTCCGTATCTACTTCTGGAATAGGTTCCTGCTGCTGTTTTGAAAAAAAGGCCATGTCTAACCGCTCCTTTACGATTTGGTTATCAATAGTATTTCCAATTATCCCAAAAACATGTAACCCAAAGTAAAACAACACGTGCACTGATTTTGTTATAATGGAACAAAATGAGAGGTGGTCATCGAATGGAGCTTTTTAATCAGCCGCTTCCAGACTTTCTAGAAGCGTACCTGCAGTCGCTCGAACGAAAAGGACGCAAGGCATCTACACTCCGCCGCTATCGCTATGACCTCGTTGATTTTACCGTCTGGCATCGCACTCTCCATCGAAAGGTCGATTTCGAGAATTTTCGTAATCTCACAACGGAGCAGCTACAGGAGTATATTCGCTATTTGCACCTTGAGCGTCACTATTCAGAACGAACATTAAAGAGAATTATGACTGTACTAAATCAAGTATATCGTTATTATATGTCGTTAAATCGAACAAAGACCAATCCAATGAAAGAAGTCGTCCTACCAACCAATGAAGATGCCGGTTATATCGAGACCGACTTTCTCCAAGAAGAAGAAGCGCAAAAACTTCTTGAAACGATCGTGTCACTTGAAGATTTAACGGACAACCAGCTAAGAGCACGGGAATTTCTGATTGATCGGAATTTGATCATTGCCAGGCTTTTCCTCAATTATGGTTTAACGTTACAAGAGCTATCTGCTCTTTCTATGAAAGATCTTTCATTCGAACAAAATGAACTAGTCGTCACTTCGGCTTCCGGAAAACGTACCGTTCATTTAAATCCTGAGCACAAGAAAATTTTGTTCGATTATTATCATACGATTCCCGCGCCCGTTAGACCAAGGCTTCATAGCGATGATCCGCTGTTTGTTTCATTTGATTTTCAACGCCAAACGTATCGCTGGAGTTATGAAGTGGATCGTCCGAAGCGTCTAACCGAAATCGCGATTCAAAAAATGATTCGCCTTGAAGTTCAGCGTGCCGGCTTGCGAAAAGGCGTATCTGCTCAGCATATGAGACGAACATGCGTCATTAAGGCTATTGAAAATGATCTTTCCGTCGACCAGCTGCGCATGCAGTTTGGATTAAAAGCCGATCTCACACTGAAACGCTACTTCGATTATATGGAAAAACAACAAATTTCATCATAGTAAATATGAAAAAGTCCCTCATCCTGCTTTTACCAGAACGAGGGACTATGTGTTTACTTGTCAGATTCAAAATTTATTTCAACGGATCGCTGTGGAGCGAACGTAGAAATGGCGTGTTTGTAAATCAACTGCTGTTTTCCATCGGACTCAAGGATAATCGTGAAATTATCAAATCCTTTAATTGTCCCTTTTAGCTGAAATCCGTTAAGCAGGTACACCGTTACAAAAACGTTGTCTTTTCTTAATTGGTTCAGGAATTGATCCTGGATGTTAATTTGCTGCTTCATTGTCAGTCCTCCTCTTTTTCTCTAAAGGCATTCCTTAACTACATTTCTATCTTTATGCTAACTTTCCTGCAACAACTTTCAAGATTTCTTGAATTTTTTCTTCACGATGCGCGGTCATGTTGTACCAGTCCATGGCCATCTGATGACGAAACCACGTTAATTGTCGCTTTGCATATCGCCTTGAGTTCTGCTTTAACTCGAGGACCGCATCTTCTAATGAAACACGTTCTTCAAGATAATTATAGATTTCCTTGTAGCCAATCGCCTGTACCGATTGACAGTGACGAACGCCATCATGATAAAGTCGCTGAGCTTCTTCAAGTAGTCCAGCCTCCATCATCAGATCGACACGCTTGTTTATGCGCTCATAAAGCACATCGCGATCCATTGTAAGACCTACATTGACAAGATTGTAAGGAGACTCTTCAGGTAAAGCATCTTTTGAAGCAGAGACCGGTTCACCCGTTACGTGATACACTTCTAAGGCTCGAATCACTCTTCGAACATTGTTTGGATGGATTGTCTCGTAACTCACTGGATCAACGTCTTTTAGTCGCGCGTGAAACATGGCCGGCCCTTCTTCTTCCGCTTGTTGCTCAAGCTGCTTGCGATATGCCGGATCTTCTCTTGCTTCTGAAAAGGCGTACTGATGGGTAACGGATTTCACGTATAGACCCGTACCCCCAGCAATAATCGGCACTTTTCCACGGCGATTAATATCCGTAACAAGCTCGGTGGCAAGCTTTTGAAATTCAGCAGCTGAAAAACTTTCCGTTGGCTCCTTAATATCAATTAAATAATGAGGAATGCCTTCCATCTCTTCTTCTGTTACTTTCGCTGTCCCTATGTCCATGCCACGGTAAATTTGCATCGAGTCGCCGCTAATAATTTCACCGTCAAGCGCCTTCGCAAGTTCAATGCTTGTTTTTGTTTTCCCAACCGCTGTAGGACCTAAAACTGTTACTAGTTTCTGTTTAGTCATCACTCTCACGTACTTTCCTGCATTCTTTTCTCATTTCATTGTGCTCGTTACATAACCCGCTTAAACATTTTTTCCATCTCATAGGTGGAGTAATGAATAATGATCGGCCGTCCGTGTGGACAGGTATACGGATCAATGGATTGTCTAAGCGTCTCTAATAACGTAAACACTTCATCATCACGTAAATGACGATTGGCTTTAATCGACTTTTTACAGGACATCATGATCGCCGCTTCCTCACGTAGCTTCTTCACATCAATTCGACGGTTATCAACGACTTCCTGAATCAATTCCTCAATCGTATTTTGTTCAGCCCCTTTAGGGAACCAAACTGGATGAGCACTCACCATATAACTATTCGGTCCAAAGGATTCTAAGAAAACGCCCACCTTCGCAAGATCATCCATCCGACTATCAATGATTGCAGACTCTGAAGTGTTGTATTCGAGCGTAATCGGAACGAGAAGCTCCTGTACAACTGGGTCGATCTCACCAACTTTTTCCCGATAGAACTCGTACTTTATCCGCTCTTGCGCGGCGTGCTGATCAATAATGTAGAGCCCATTCTCATTCTGAGCTAGGATATACGTTCCGTGCATTTGACCGATCGGATAAAGCGGCGGAATGCGTGAATCACTATTGGTCTCCTTTACATAGTCCATGGCCATCTCAAGCTCGTCTCGAGTTTCAGGTGGCGGGGAATGTGTTGTAGGAGCGATCGACTCGTATTGATCTGTTTGAATTTCTTCCTTTATACTAAAAGGTTGAAGGAAATCTTTCTGTGGCTTCGACTGCTCTTCCGAATGTTCCACCTTCTCTTTCGTCCATTCCCGCCGAACCGGTATTTCTTCCGGACCTTTCTCCTGAACATTGTGTTGAAATTCGAATGCCGGCTGCTCGCTTTCCTCCTCTTTTTTCTTTGGAGGAGCTTGCTCAGGAATGAGCTCAATTTTTTTGAAAATCGCTTTAATCGCATTTTCAATAGCGAGCGCCAAATCTTGTTCTTTACTAATTCGCGCTTCCAACTTTGACGGATGTACGTTCACATCAATGAGCGTTGGGTTCATTTTAATATGAAGGACAACGATCGGATAGCGTCCGATTGGAAGCAGGGTATGGTAGCCTTGCTGTATCCCTTTTGATATCGGAAAGTTCTTAATGTAACGCCCGTTAATAATGAGTGAAATGTATTGACGAGAAGCGCGCGTTAACTCTGGCTTTGCCGCATAGCCGCTAACAGAAAAATCAATTGTCTCTGCCTTCAACGGGAGCATTTTACGCGCCGTGTTATAGCCATAAATTGCTGCAATCACTTGCAGAAGATCGCCATTGCCTGTCGTTGATAAAAGTTTCTTCCCATTATGAAAGAAGCGAAAAGCGATATCAGGATGAGCCATTGCCTGACGGTTAATGACGTCCGCCACGTTCGCAAGCTCGGTATGAACGGTCTTCATGTGTTTCAAGCGAGCTGGGGTGTTGTAAAACAAACCCGTAATCGTCATTTCCGTTCCTTTTCGACTGTCGGTCGCTTTAAATTCAGCTACTTTCCCTGCTTCAATTTTGACGTACGTTCCGGCCGCCTCTCCCGTGGAAGTTTTCAATTCTAAGTGAGAAACCGCTGCGATACTAGGAAGAGCTTCTCCACGGAAACCGAGCGTTTCAATTTGAAACAAGTCACGCTCATTCTTGATTTTACTCGTCGCATGTCGAAAGAAAGCAAGTTTGCAGTCTTCCTCATCCATGCCACTTCCATTATCCACGATGCGAATTTTGGAAAGACCGCCCTCTTCAATTTCAATTGTGATTTCACTGCTTTCTGCATCAATTGCATTCTCCACGAGTTCCTTCACAACAGAGGCCGGTCTTTCCACCACTTCACCGGCAGCTATTTTGTTTGAAAGCTGATCATCAAGCTGTACGATCTTTCCCATCTTCCTCACCCTTTCTCTAAGACTTTAAGTGCTTCTTTAATTCATATAGCGTATTGATCGCATCCATCGGCGTCATTTCCATAATGTCGACAGACTTCAATCGATCGAGAATCGCTTTTTCACCTGACGTACGGGTGGGTTTTTTCTTATCTTCTTCCTGATCGAAGAAGGCAAGCTGCGCTTCATCTTCTTTTACTTCAATGCGAGGTTTCTCTACGGGTACTTTTGGCGCTTTCACGACATCAGGTTCTGCCTCAAATTCAGCTAAAATGGCTTCTGCACGCTGAATGAGCGCATCCGGTAAGTTCGCAAGCTGCGCCACGTGAATGCCATAACTTTTATCGGCCGATCCGTCGTGCACGCGGTGTAGGAAAACAACTCTTCCCTTTTCTTCTACCGCTTTAACGTGTACATTCTTTACGCGATCAAGATCTTCCTCAAGCGTTGTCAGCTCGTGGTAGTGCGTGGAAAACAGTGTTTTCGCTCGTACTTCGCTATGCACATATTCAATGATTGACTGCGCAAGCGCCATACCATCATACGTTGAGGTGCCGCGACCAATTTCATCTAATAAGATTAAGCTATCTTGCGTAGCACGCGTGATCGCGTAGTTCGCTTCAAGCATTTCAACCATAAACGTACTTTGCCCTGCTGCAAGGTCATCTGCTGCACCGATTCGCGTAAAGATTTGATCAAACACAGGAAGCACCGCCGATTCTGCCGGAACGAAGCAGCCGATTTGCCCAAGAATGGAAATGAGCGCAAGCTGGCGCATGTACGTACTTTTACCACTCATGTTTGGCCCAGTAATTAAGAGAATTTCACGATCGCGATCCATCATTACGTCGTTTGCGACGTACTCTCTGCCTTTTAACATTTTCTCAACAACCGGGTGACGCCCACCTTCGACAGCCACTTTGCGCTCTTTTGAGAAAATGGGCTTTGTGAAGCGGTTCTCTTCACTAACAACCGCAAATGACTGAAGAACGTCAAGCTCACTAATTTTTCTCGCAAGCTGCTGAAGCTCAGGGATGTAGGCCTTTACTTCTTCACGCAGTTTTGTAAACAAGCTATACTCCAGATCAACAATCTTTTCTTCAGCTTCCAAAATAAGCGTTTCTTTTTCTTTCAATTCAGGGGTAATAAAACGCTCCGCATTGGAAAGCGTCTGTTTCCGCTCATAGCGACCTTCTGGGAGGTTCGCAAGGTTTGATCGCGTTATTTCAATATAATAGCCAAACACTTTGTTGTAGCCAATTTTAAGCGATTTGATACCCGTTCGCTCACGTTCCTGCATTTGAAGTGCCGCGATCCAGTCTTTCCCGTTCCGGCTTGCATCTCGGTATTTATCAAGATCGGCATGATAGCCGTCTCGGATCATTTGCCCATCTTTCACAGAAAGCGGTGGGTTGTCTTCAATCGCTTCTTGCAGGAGCTGAACAAGGTCATCACATGGAAGGATTTCTTCTGCAAGCTCATTCGCATACACATTATCTAGAGATCCTACTGCTTGCTTGATCTCTGGTATTTTCTCTAGCGATTTGCGTAGTTGCACGAGGTCACGCGCATTTAGGTTACCAAACGCCACTTTCCCTGCAAGTCGCTCCAAATCATAGACGCCTTGAAGCTGTTCGCGAATTGTCTCACGTTCAAAAAACTGTTTCATAAGCGTCTCAACAAGCTCCTGACGCTTCTCGATTTCTCGCTGCTGTAAGAGCGGCCGCTCAACCCACTGCTTTAACAAACGCCCACCCATTGCCGTTACGGAACTATCTAAGAACCAGACGAGAGAGCCTGTCCGCTTTTTATCGCGAATCGTTTCAACGAGCTCTAGGTTTCGTTTTGAGTTCACATCTAGCTTCATGTATTGAGAAACGTGGTAGTGACGAAGCGGCTGGAGGTGATCCATCGCTCGCTTCTGTGTACGAATCAAATATTGAAGCAATCTCCCAAACACTTGCAGGAGCTTCGGCTGGTCGATATGGTCACTTAACGTCTTTAATGCGTCCGGAATCGTCACGTCATCTTCAATGGATACGGTCACGGTCATGCGTTCTTGAATCGCGTTCGATAGCGCTTCGCTGTCGCTCGCAAGAATCACTTCACGTGGGGCAAGATTTGAAAGCTCACCGATCACTTCATGATGATCACCAGCTAAAATCGTTGCCATGGATTCTCCAGTCGTTAAATCATTTGCTGCTAGCGCAAATGTCTCATCATCAAACGATGAGATCGCAACGATGTAGTTGTTTTCTTTTTCTTTAATTAAATGGTCTGACATAACCGTTCCAGGTGTAATGAGCTGAACAACTTCTCTTCGAACAACGCCTTTTGCCTGTTTCGGATCTTCCGTTTGTTCACATATCGCTATCTTGTATCCTTTTGTTACCAGCTGTGATATATAATTTTCAGCAGCATGATAAGGCACACCACACATCGGAATGCGGTCTTCTCCCCCACCATCTCTGCTCGTTAATGTAATTTCCAATTCCTTCGATGCACGCATCGCATCATCGAAGAACATTTCATAAAAATCGCCTAAACGAAAAAATAAAAAGGCATCCTGATACTCTGCCTTAATTCGCAAATATTGTTCCATCATCGGGGTATATCGAGCCATGTTTCTTCTCCACCAATCTTAAATCTAGTCACCTAACAGTATAGCATATCAGTAAAGCGGAAGCCTCCGTTTAGACACGGGACTGGAACCTTTTCATTTGAATACGCTCTTTGTATTCAGAGGAAAAGGTGAAGTGACCGAGTGTCTGGAGGTTGGAGCTGGATCAGTAAAGCGGAAGCCTCTGTTTAAATCGAACAGACGTACTTTATAACAAAATAAAAACCAGGAAGAAGGATTGCTTCTCCCTGGACGTACTATTCCTCTAGATCACCAATTAAGAAGTTCGGATCTAAATCTTCAAACTCTTCATCATCTACATCATAATCCCAATCATCGTCATCGTCTTCACAGCCATCTGGATTCACGTAAACGCAAATCTTCGTTTCGCCGATAACTTCAACTAGAAATTCTCTTTCCACTTGTACAATCACCTTATGACCGCTCGGCGCAATGGTAGCTTCGAGACAGTTAGGCTCCTGAATCGCTTTTGCAACAACTTCATCAGCAACACAGTCTTTGTCTTTGTAGCGAAGAGGAATTTCTTCATGGTATTTAACTGTTTCGGTTACAACTTCTGTTTTGGTATTATGGCTGTAAGAATACCAGATATTAATGTCATAAGAGCCTTCCACTTGGACAACGTCACCACGCTTCTTGGCAGTGAATTGATTGTTAATAATCCAGCAACCCAAAATACTAGAAGGCTTATGGGTTGGTGTTACTGTGTTTGTATCCTGTGTAAATTTACGCCCTTTTCCGCAAACAGCTTTGGCGAATATCTCTCTGTAATTATATTCCTCTGACATCGATCATACCTCCTCTTCCAATCTTCATTCTCATCCTATGCAAGACAAACGACCAGTGTTCCTCTTTTTTTCTTCGCAGCAAAAGAACATAACCAACACCATAGAATAAAAGTTTTTTTATATATAAAGGCTGTTCCACTATCAGTCTATGTCTCGAATGTCCAATGCTTTACAACCTTTTCGTATTTTTCTTAAAAAAGTATGGTATGTGAAATTATTTATAGAAATAAGTTAAGCCTGAGAGGCGTTTTATCCTCTCAGGCTTAACTTATTTACAATCTCTAATAGACGATCGCTGTCTTCTGATAGTACTCCTTCTGATAACCGTGCCCCCGCAATAATCGGAGCCCACTCCATGACTTCATCTTTTGATAAGCCACTTTTTGTGCAATAGAGCTGTAAATACAGTTCCGCTAATTCGCTTGAAAATTGCGTATACAATAGATACGTTCTGTAAACGTCTGCTCGGCTATCCCCCGCACTTGCATCAACCCAATCAATAATCGTCACATTATCGCCCATGATCAGATTAAATAGATGAAGATCACCATGGCAAAGCTGCTTCTTAACTGGCATTTCACTTAATTTAAAGAGTAATGCTGTTTTTTGAGATTGACTTAATCGATCCGCTGTACCTATTTGGCGTGTTAGCTTTTCATTCATCGGTTCAAACGCATCGGCGTTGATCCGATGAATGTTTTGTTGAATGTTAACGGACATTTCCATATAATAATGTGCTAGATTCTTATTCTCTAAAAGACGCTCACCTAATGTGCGTCCGCTAATTTTTTCCATGATGATCGCCTGTCTACCGTCTATTTTCGTTACATCCATAATTTTTGGGACCGGAAGACCTTTTGATAAAGCATAACGTTGTTTCTCAGCTTCATAGGAAGAGGTTCCTTCTGGAAGGTCTTCACGAAACAATTTCACAATTTTATCTTGAACAATGTAAACTTTCGCTGTATTTCCAGCAGCGATTGGATGACCAAGTTCCATGTCGCTACTCCTCTCTTTTTAGTTTCTTGAGCGAGCAAATCTCATCCGGCACATGGACCATTGAAGTGTGGTTTGTTGGATCTCATCATAGATATCCCACAGCTGATCAACAAACCTCACTTCTACCTGACGACGGAATAGCTCCTGAATGGGGTGATCAATCTTAATCTTATTCTTTGGAACTTGAGTGGTTTCACTTACATAATAGCCGGCATTCTCGTCTTGGAGTTTAAAATGCATCGCATCAAACTCATACAAATAGAGTTTAGTTCGAGTCATCGTTTCAAACCAGCTGTTTTCGAGGACGATCACATGCTGACAGCTCGATGATAGATATGTTTGCTTATCTGCATTTGAAGTATTTGGCCCGACGTGAAAGCAAATGCGGGGACAATTACGAGGTGTTAGAAAGTTCGGTAAACAGGTTTCGTTAACCGCCCATACAAGTCCTTTTGATTGGTCAAGATCTTGACGCGTAGGAATCCTTGGCTGAAATTCATGAATTTCGTCTTCTTCACTAACATGAAAAATACGCAAACGATCACCCCTTTACGTTTCAGTTGGCTTACCAAGTTGGCTTGAACTTCTTTCGTTATGTAATGAGTTCACACGTCAAACTCTTCTTGCTTATAGTAGCATAATATCCTAATTAATTAAGAGAATATTACGAAAAAAGAGGTCCCTTGGCAAAAAAAAAGTCTTCCAATGCACGATTGGAAGACTTTCGTATTCATCTTGCCCCTATTACTTACAACCAGGTCCCTGCTGGGTTGAGCCTGTTGTTCCTTCAAGCACGTTCCCACCAGTTGATTCAATAATTTCATCTGTCACTGTATTCGAAATCGTGTTAGCGACAAGCTGAAGAAGGTCATTTACATCAGACTGCGAGCGTTTGAATTCCTGCACGACAGGAATTTCATCAAGCTGCTGCATGAGCTTATCAATCCGCTCATCTTTCTCTTTCAACGCTTCATGCTTGCTATAGTGTTGGAGATTTACCGCTTCTTTTTGCTCTAACTTAATTCGCGCAATCAAGCTTTGCACTTTTTTATTTTCATTGATCTTTTCTTCTGCACGTTTGAAGAAATCGACTTCTTCTGTTTCTGAAACGAGCTTCGCAAGATCTTTTGCTTTTGCAATAACTTCCATTCTTGATACCATTATGCATTCACCTCAGCCGTTTTTTCAATATATTCGCCATCAAGTGACCAAGTTTTTGCTTTTGTGATTTTCACCTGGACAATTTGACCAACTAATGATTTAGGACCTCTAAAGTTAACTACTTTGTTCTTGCTCGTATAGCCAGAAAGAACATCCGCATTTTTCTTACTTTCACCTTCTACGAGAACTTCCACGATTTGCCCTTCAAAAACAGCGTTGTTTTTCGCAGCCATTTCATTCACAAGGGCATTCAAGCGCTGAAGACGTTCTTTCTTCACTTCCATTGGTACGTTATCCGCCATTTTAGCCGCTGGCGTACCATCACGCTGAGAGTAAATGAACGTATACGCACTGTCATACTCGACTTCTTTTACGAGTTCCATCGTTTCTTCGAACTGTTCGTCCGTTTCATTCGGGAAACCAACGATAATATCCGTCGTAAAGGTTGCGTTTGGCATTACCTTTTTAATCTTACCAACTAGCTCTAAATACGTCTCGCGCGTATAGCGACGGTTCATCAACTTCAGAACCTCATTGCTTCCACTTTGAACAGGAAGATGGATATGATCGACAAGATTGCCTCCCTGACCAAGTACTTCTACAAGACGATCATCAAAGTCACGTGGGTGACTCGTTGTGAAACGAACTCTAGGAATATCAATCTTATGAATCTCGTTCATAAGATCACCAAGGCCGTACTCAATATCTTCTAAATCTTTTCCGTAGGCGTTTACATTCTGTCCGAGGAGCGTCACTTCTTTATAGCCTTTTGCTGCTAAGTGGCGTACTTCCTGAATGATATCTTCAGGGCGACGGCTTCTTTCCTTACCTCGTGTATAAGGCACGATGCAATATGTACAGAATTTATCACAGCCGTACATGATGTTAACCCATGCTTTGATTTCGCCTTTTCTTGTACGCGGAAGGTTTTCAATAATGTCACCTTCTTTTGACCATACTTCCATCACCATTTCTTTTCCAAAGACTGCTTGTTCCATCAGTTCTGGAAGGCGGTGAATGTTATGTGTACCAAAGATTAAATCAACGAACTGATGCTTTTGCATGATGCGATTGACCACAGATTCTTCCTGGGACATACAGCCACATACACCAATGATCAGATCCGGATTTTCCATCTTTAATGGTTTTAAATGGCCAAGCTCACCAAATACTTTGTTCTCCGCATTTTCACGAATGGCACACGTATTGAGGAGAACGACATCTGCCTCTGTCACTTCTGTTGTAGCTTCAAAACCCATTTCTTCAAAAATCCCTGCCATTACTTCTGTATCGTGTTCATTCATTTGACATCCGTACGTGCGTATCAAAAACTTCTTATCTTTTCCAAGGTTTTTAATATTCTCTGGAATTTCAAAATCGTAATGAACGTTTACATTTTCTTTTCCTCTGCGCTTGGCATCTTTTAAGTTAGGTGCCTGGTACGTTGTCTGGAAATACTTCGCGTAATCTTCGGTCGTTTTCTCTGTTTTCTTTACATTGATTTGCGAATCCAGGCGTTGCTGTTCGTTCATGTCGTTCGACTCCTTTCTAATTAAAAAGGATGACCCTGCTATGAAAAAGAGCGCAATGCTCCTAAACTTAGAAAAACCTCGCTAATAGAAATAAATTCTATAAAAGCTTCCGTTTTATTTGTTATCCTTTATCGTCAATTAAGAAATGTGTAACTAATGGACATTCCTTTATTATAAGGGGTTCAGAGTATTTAATCAATAAAACCTGGAAAAGCCTCCGAGCACGATTAGGTGAACAAATAAAGAATGATCCCATTAGCCGAAAAAAAGAGGAGGATCAGCCCCCCTCTCTTTCAATTATAGAATTCCAAGTTCTTTCGCAGACTTTTCAAATGCGTCTAGCGCTTCTTGAAGGTCTTCTTTTGAATGCTGAGCCGTTACGATCGTACGCACGCGGCCTTTCCCTTTTGCAACAGTTGGAAACGCAATACCCTGCGCAAACACACCGTTTTCAAATAGCTTATCGGAAAACTTATGCGTAAGTGCCTCATCACCGATGATAACAGGTGTTACTGGCGTTTCACTAATCCCTGTATCAAAACCAAGGTCTTTTAACCCCGCTTTAAAGAATTTTGTGTTGTCCCAAAGCTTCTCAATCAATTCAGGCTCTTCCACAAGAACATCAATTGCGGCTGAGCAAGCTGCTGTTACTGCAGGAGGATGAGAGGTACTAAATAAGAACGGACGACCTTTATGAATCAGGTAATCGCGAAGTGTTTTCGTACTTGCAATGTAACCACCAAGAACGCCAATCGCCTTACTAAGTGTCCCAACCTGAATATGAACGCGTCCGTTTAATCCGAAGTGGTCAACCGTTCCACGTCCGTTCTCACCAAGTACACCACTTGCATGAGCGTCATCAACCATGACAAGCGCATCATACTTTTCACATAGCTCGACAATTTCAGTTAGCGGCGCAATGTTTCCATCCATTGAGAAGACGCCATCTGTGACAACAAGACGCGTGCGATAATCTTGCGTTTCTTTCAATGCGCTCTCGAGGTCTTCCATGTCCGTATGCTTGTAAATACGACGTCCCGCTTTTGTTAAGCGAATGCCATCGATAATCGAAGCGTGGTTTAATTCATCAGAAATGACGACATCTTCTTTTGTTAGAATCGCTGAAAGGACCGCCTGATTCGTAGCAAATCCTGATTGAAGAACGAGTGCCGCTTCCGTATGCTTAAACTCAGCAAGCTTTTCTTCAAACTGTTCGTGCATGGAGAGCGTTCCAGCAATGGTTCGAACAGAGCCTGTTCCCGCACCGTATTTTTCAACGGCTTCAATCGCTGCTTGCTTCATTTTCGGGTGGTCCGTCAGTCCGAGATAGTTGTTTGATGATAGCTGAATAACGTTTTTTCCTTTAATCGTAACGCGTGATCCTTGAGCAGACTCTAGTGGAATCAAGTTACGAAAAACGCCTTCCTCCTGCATTTGATCAAGCTCTTCTTGGAGATATTCAAAACCTTTCATTGATCGGCCTCCTCATTAGTATGTAATGGCTCACGTGTGAGCCTTATGGATGTAATACTACCTTACCACATTTACCTTCAATCATTAATTCGAAGCCTTTTTCAAAGTCTTCAAGCGGGAAGTGATGCGTAATCATCGGCTCCACATCGACCTGTCCTGACTGCAAAAGCCCGGACACCTGGCGCCAAGTTTCGAACATTTTTCTTCCTGTGATACCTTGAACGGTTATGCCTTTAAAAACAATGTCATTCGTCACATCAATTTCAACAGGACGGACTGGCAAACTTAGGATGGAAACACGTCCACCGTTTGTTACCATTTTAAAGCCCTGGTTCATCGCGATTGGATGTCCTGACATTTCACAGACAACGTCAACACCGTGACCGTTAGTCAGCTCTTTCACAACGTGAAGTGGATCTTCATTTCGAGAATTAATGACAGTCGTTGCGCCCATTTCTTTCGCAAGGTTCAGACGATAATCATTTAAATCAAGTGCGATAACTTGTGAAGCACCAGCTGCTTTCGCTACACCTACAGCCATAATACCGATTGGCCCACAGCCAATGATCGCTACGGTTTTTCCTGCTACATCTCCAGCGAGTACAGTATGTACTGCGTTGCCCATCGGCTCTTGTACAGAAGCCACATCAAATGATAGTGACTCAGGATTTTTCCAGATGTTTTGAGAAGGGAGCGCGACGTATTCTGCAAAGCAGCCATCCGTGTCGACACCAATAATTTTCGTATTTTCGCAAATATGAAACTTCCCTGTTAAACATTGTGGACATTGGTTGCAAACAATATGTGTTTCTGCTGAAACATGGTCTCCAACCTCCAAGTTCGTTACGTTCTTTCCTTTTTCTACGACAACTCCCGCAAACTCATGTCCAAAAACATATGGAGGATTGACGCGACTCTGAGACCATTCATCCCACGTATAAATATGTACATCTGTACCGCAAATCGAAGTTGCTTTTACTTGAATTAATACTTCATTATCATTAATTTGTGGAATATCGACGGTTTGCAGCTGAGCACCTTTGCTACGTTCATGTTTCACAATCGCCTTCATTTTTCCTTCCACAGCGTACACCTCACTTTTTCAAAACGTTCTTCAAACACTGTTATCACAAACATCGTATCATTTATCACTTCTAACGTAAAGGTGATCTGTCCTCCATACAAGGACACTTATAGTTTTATTTATGGAAAAATTCGTTCATCCTTTTCAGCATAAAAAAACCCTTCACTACTTGAAGGGTTCGTCGCCTTACATAAACTCAGCCATTAACTCTGTAAATTTTTCTTCAGGAAGATTTAAGTCTTGTTTTGATAACGCACTAGAACTATAGCCTCGAACTGATTCTTGGTAAGATGGACGAGTTGGATTCTCGTAAATCAGTCCTTTCACAAGTCCATTGTGCTCCATTAACGTTTGCATCGCCATCATCCGATTGTGTGGATCATACCCTTCAATATCATTTAAACTAATAAGGTTTTGTTTAAACCAGTCATACGTATTCACCTTATTGAACGTCACGCACGGGCTAAACACGTTAATCAATGAAAATCCTTTATGTTGAATGCCTTGTTCAATGATCGCTACGAGGTCCTTTAAATCGGTTGAAAAGCTTTGTGCTACAAAACCACAGCCGCTTGAGAGCGCGAGTTCCATGATGGAAAGAGAAGATTCAATGGATCCAGAAGGCGTACTTTTCGTTTTAAACCCTTCTGCACTCGTTGGAGAAGTCTGCCCTTTTGTTAAACCATAGATTTGATTGTCCATCACGATATACGTGATGTCTATATTTCGCCTCATCGCATGGATCGTGTGCCCCATTCCGATCGCAAAGCCATCGCCATCTCCCCCGGACGCAATTACGGTTAAATCGCGATTTGCCATTTTCACGCCCTGTGCAATTGGTAGCGAGCGCCCATGAATCCCATGGAAACCATACGCATTAATGTAGCCACTAATACGCCCCGAGCAGCCAATTCCAGAAATGACGGCAAGATCGTCTGGTTCTAGCCCCACATTCGCAGCTGCTCGTTGAATGGCTGCTTGTACGGAGAAATCTCCACAGCCAGGGCACCAGTTTGGCTTTACCTGATTACGAAAATCTTTAAATGTGGCCATTCGCGAACATCTCCTTACATTGTTGATGGATATCACCTGGTAAGAATGGATTGCCGTCGTATTTTAATATACTTTCAATCTTTTCACCGTAGCCTGCGTTCATTTTCACGAGACTTGCCAGCTGGCCCGTTGCATTGTGTTCAACCACAATCACTTTCTTCGCCGCTTGTAACAATGGCTTAAGCTCATCTGCTGGAAATGGATGTACAAGACGAATTTGAGCATGATTGACTTTTAAGCCATCCGCTTCAAGTCTTGGGATAACTTCTTCGATACTTCCTCTCGTCGAGTTAAAACCAATTAGCAGCAAATCGGGCGCTTCATGCGGCGCTACTGTATAAATCGGATTTTGAAAGGAGATGTTTTGAATTTTACGAAGTCTTTTCTCCATCTGATCTTTTCGGTTTTGCGGAACTTCTGACGGTTTACCTGTTTCATCGTGCTCAACACCGGTTACGTGAAAAATACCATTTTTCGTCCCTGGAATGACACGATTTGAAACGCCATCATCCGTAAGTTCAAAACGTTTATAGTACGACTTATCTTCTCTTTCAGCGATTTCTTGATCGTTCAGCTTACCCCTTCGAATGTTGATTTTATTGTAATCGAGCGGCTCAACGGATTGCTTGCCAAGAGATAATTGAAGATCTGAGAGTAAAATAACGGGACACTGATATTCCTCTGCGAGATTAAACGCTTCAATCGCATCATAGAATGCTTCCTCAACGGTACTCGGCGCAATGACAATCTTAGGAATCTCCCCATGCGTGCCGTAAATCATCGCCAGCAAATCTGACTGCTCCTGCTTTGTTGGAAGTCCAGTACTTGGCCCACCGCGCTGAGTGTCGACAATGACGAGCGGCGTTTCGGTAATACCAGATAACCCAATAGCTTCCATCATGAGCGATAACCCCGGTCCAGCCGAAGCTGTTAACGTTCTAACCCCCGCATAGTTTGAACCTATGGCCATCGTTGCCGCAGCGATTTCATCCTCTGTTTGCACAACGGTGCCACCAAATTCCGGAAGCTTCTTAATTAAGTATTCCATGATTTCTGATGCTGGGGTGATTGGGTAAGCTGCCATTAACCTTGCTCCACCTGCAAGCGCCCCTAGTGCAATCGCATCATTGCCAATCATGAACAGGCGATTTTTCCCATCTGCTTTTTTAAGAGAAAGCGTTTGGACACTTTCCCCAGCAGAAGCTGTATAAGCATCGGCACCACGCTGAATAGCTTCCATGTTATTGTTGACGACCTTTTCGCCTTTTCGGCCAAAAATTTCTTCTACAACGGCTTGATACGTTGCAGTGTCTATACCAAGAGCAGCACTCGTAGCACCGATTGCTACCATGTTTTTCATTAAAGAAGTGCCTAGTTCAGTCGCGATTTCAGTAAAGGGAATGATAACAAGTGTCGCCTGGCAATGATCAGGCTTAACTGGTTTAAATTTGGCATCGGCTATAATGATTCCTCTACTATGAAGTTCATGCGCATTGACGTCGATCGTTTCTTGATCAAACGCAATCAGCATGTCGAGGTCATCTGAAACCGCTCGAACTTCTTTCGTGCTAACCCGAATTTTATTATTCGTATGCCCGCCTTTAATACGGGACGAGAAATGCCGGTAACCGTATAAATAGTAGCCAAGTCGATTTAATGCGATTGCAAATATTTCTCCTGTACTGTCTATTCCTTCACCCTGCTGTCCTCCAACTTTCCACGAAAGTTGTTCGATCATAACGTCCCACCCTTTCTAATCTAGTACCTGAAACCGCTTGCTTATATTACTAGTTCGAAATAGGATGATAATTCCCTGCTCTTAAAACTGACAATTCCTAAATTCTTACTTAACTAGGGATTCTAGCAATCAAATTTTCACTTAAAAAGCCCTTTACCTGGTCGTCATTGTAATAGCGATGTAGCTCCTCAATAAGTCGAGGATAGTCGCTGTAACATGTTAGATCTTTCGGCACTTGATCAATCCCATCAAAATCAGAGCCAAGCCCTATATTTTCCGCACCCCCGAGGCTACAAATGTGTTCAATATGATGGATAATATCCGAAACACTAGCATTGCGGTCATTGCGCAAAAACTTTGGTACAAAAGTAACGCCGATTAAGGCATTCTTTTCGATTAAAGACGTTAACTGCTGGTTATCAAGGTTCCTTGGATGCGTGCAAATGGCTTTTGCGTTAGAATGACTTGCGATAACATAACGTCCATGTTCGACGACGTCCCAGAAGGCCCGTACAGAAAGATGGGAAACATCTGTCCAAATCCGATGCTGGTTATGTAAATCAACAACGCTTCTACCAAAATCGGTTAATCCTGCACCGCGCGATTCAAGGATCCCGTCAGCCGTTGCATTCCCATAGTTCCATGTTAAACCAACGGATCGCACGCCAAGTCTGATCAGCGTTTTTAGTCTAGTTGCTTCTCTTCCAATTGCATCCACACCCTCTAGTGTTAGCATCACACCTATTTTCCCTTTAGGAAGTTGCTCTGCTTCTTTTTTCGAATAGACTGCGATGACGTCATCATAAGGTTTTACAATTTTCTCATGGAAAATATCCACCATCTCTAGCGCACAATCAAATTTAGCGGAATCTGGTACGCTTTCTGGAACGTAAATCGCAAAGAGCTGTAGCTTTGCTCCCGCTTCCCTCATTTGTTCAAGATTTGTATGAAGACTTTGACCATTCTCAAATGAGAGAGAAGGGTTAAGCCACATTTTACATAGCACATCACAATGTGCATCTACTATATTCATGATGATCCTCCTTCATGCTTCCTATGGTTCAAATAAAAGTATAAAAAACCTGTTTGTAAAAACAAACAGGTTTTTCTGACGGAACTATTTAGCGAGGCTCTACAATTAGCTTAATTGCGGTACGCTCTTCACCATCAATTAGTATATCGGTGAAAGCAGGGATACAAATGAGGTCAACGCCACTAGGTGCTACAAACCCTCTTGCGATGGCTACTGCCTTCACAGCCTGATTTAGTGCACCTGCTCCAATCGCTTGAATCTCGGCATTTCCGCGTTCCCGAAGGACGCCCGCAAGTGCACCAGCTACAGAATTAGGATTGGATTTTGCTGAAACTTTTAATATATCCATTATAGCCCCTCCTTAATTTGATCATCCATTACCACTCTAGACTATATTCCTTGTAAGAAGCTTGTATTCCTGCTGTTTCCGCCATTTTTTCCAAACGTTCTTTAATCATAGAATGGATGGTCGTCGTTAATGGCAATCCGTTCAATCTTAGTGGCCTTACCAGTTTTTGGATCTAGTGTTAAAAAGACCCCACTAAGTTGTTCCCGCCCTTTCGTTACTTCAAACCTCACAGGCATCGTTGTCAGGAACTTATTGATAACAGCTTCTCGCTCCATACCTAGAATGCCATCGTAAGGTCCCGTCATCCCTGCATCTGTTAAGTAAGCTGTTCCGCCAGGTAAAATACGCTCATCAGCCGTTTGCACATGAGTGTGCGTTCCAACAACCGCAGTTACTCTTCCATCAAGGTACCAGCCCATCGCTTGTTTTTCACTTGTTGTTTCTGCATGAAAATCAACAAAGATAACCGGTGTCCTTTCTCTCATTTCTTCAATCAGTTCATCCGCTTTACGGAAGGGATCATCCATTGCAGGAAGAAACGTTCGACCTTGGAGGTTAATGACGCCAACTTCAATGCCATTTATATTTACAATCGTTGATCCATTACCAGGTGTTCCTTCTGGATAATTTGCAGGTCTGACGAGTTTCGGAGCTCGATCAATAAATTCAAAAATCTCCCGGTTATCCCACGTATGGTTCCCCATTGTAATGACTTGAGCACCTGACTCAAGGAAGCCACGATAAATTTTCTCTGTAATGCCGCGCCCACTTGCAGCATTCTCTCCATTTACAATCGTAAAGGTAGGTTTATACTTTTTCTTTAAGCGAGGTAAATAAGTTGAAACCATATTGCGTCCCGGGGACCCGACAACGTCTCCAATAAATAAAATCTTCATATGAATGCTCCAATCTCTTTTTTCAGTCTTTATCAGTTTATCAAAAGAAAGTATCGTTCGTAAGTTTTTGGTGAAATTAAATAAAGCGATGCGCGCGGCATCGCTTTATTTTGCATACTCAACTGCCCTTGTTTCACGGATGACCGTGACCTTAATGTGCCCAGGGTAGTCCAGTTCATTTTCGATTTTCTTTGTAATCTCTCGTGCAAGACGATACGATGAAACGTCATCGACTAGATCAGGTTTTACCATAATCCGAATTTCTCGACCTGCTTGAATAGCGAATGATTTCTCAACGCCTTCAAACGACTCAGAAATTTCTTCAAGCTTCTCAAGACGACGAATGTACGTCTCAAGCGTTTCACGACGCGCTCCTGGACGTGCAGCTGATAGAGCGTCTGCTGCTGCCACAAGCGTGGAGATTACTGATGTTGCTTCCGTATCACCATGGTGAGATGCGATTGCATTAATAACAACCGGATGCTCTTTATACTTCGTTGCAAGCTCAACGCCGATTTCAACATGGCTACCTTCAACTTCGTGGTCAATTGCTTTACCGAGATCGTGAAGGAGACCAGCGCGACGTGCAAGCTGTACATCTTCTCCAAGCTCTGCGGCCATTAGACCGGTTAGATAAGCTACTTCCATAGAGTGCTTCAAGACATTCTGTCCATAACTTGTACGGAACTTCAATCGGCCCAAAATCTTAATTAGATCTGGGTGGAGTCCGTGAACTCCAATTTCAAATGTGGATTGTTCTCCCACTTCGCGAATGTATTCATCCACTTCCCTGCGTGATTTCTCAACCATTTCTTCAATTCGTGCAGGGTGAATTCTTCCATCCTGTACGAGTTTATCCAGGGCATTACGAGCAATCTCTCTTCGAATCGGATCAAAACCGGACAAAATAACTGCCTCAGGTGTATCATCGATAATGAGGTCAATCCCCGTTAGCGTTTCAAGAGTTCGAATGTTTCGGCCTTCACGACCGATGATTCGACCTTTCATCTCATCATTAGGCAGGTTAACAACGGAAACCGTCGTTTCTGCAACATGATCCGCTGCACAGCGCTGAATCGCAAGCGACAATACTTCTCTCGCTTTCTTATCAGCTTCTTCTTTCGCAAAGTTCTCGCGCTCTTTCACCATCTGCGCAAGCTCATGCTCAAGTTCCTGCTCGCTTTCACGGAAGATGATTTGCTTCGCTTCTTCCCTTGTTAAACCGGAAATTCGCTGAAGCTCGTGTTGTTGCTCTTGGAGCAACTCCTCCACTTTGCCTTCCATCTCTTCAATTTGTCGTTGTTTTTTGGTGAGAGAGTCCTCTCTTCTTTCGAGGGAATCCTCTTTTTTGTCAAGAGTCTCACTTTTACGATCAAGGACCTCTTCTTTTTGTACCAAACGATTCTCTTGTTTTTGTAACTCATTTCTGCGTTCACGAATTTCACGCTCAGCTTCAACACGAAGGTTATGATTCTCGTCCTTCGCTTCAAGCATAGCTTCCTTTTTCAAAGCTTCAGCGTCGTTTTTACCCTCTTTGATAATCCGTTGCGCTTCCATTTCTGCACTGGAGATTTTCGCTTCAGCAATCGTTTTGCGAACAAGAAATCCAACAACTGCTCCGACTACTGCAGAGACCAGCATAGTGGAGATGATGATCACTATATCCATCGAACTCACCTCCTCCTGCTATCAACTTGTTGGTTTGCTGTCATGTTAATTCTTAGTACCACTTGCAAGATTTCAATCCAGCACATGTCATCTTTTAAGAGTAAAGTATAATTTTACTAGAAAATTATAATTATACAATTAATATTGTATCTTTCAGCGTAAAGCTTGTCAAGAGAGCACATAGAGGCAAAATCCCTTTAAATATCTCTTTCTAGCTCATTTTTACGCCTTAAACTTCTCGTGATAACTTTGTAATTGAATGGTCATTCACTGCCTGATCATGGAAATCCAGTAAGTTCTATAGTGAGAAGACTAGTAGACAAACACTATGTAGTTAGAGAAAAAGCCGGTCTTAGTGACCGGCTTTTTCAAAGCTTTTATTCTTCGTCAGGAAGAAGCGTTTCGTTACCTGCAGCCGCTTCATCCACTTGCTTATCGGCATCAAGATTATGATGAGCGCGAATACGCCCTTCAATCTCAGCTTCCATTGCCGGGTTTTCTTTCAAGAATTGTTTTGCATTTTCGCGACCCTGTCCAAGGCGTTCGCCTTCGAATGAGAACCATGCGCCGCTCTTCTGAACGATTTCAAGGTTAGAACCAATATCAAGGATCTCACCCTGCTTGGAAATACCTTCCCCGTACATGATGTCGACTTCTGCCTGTTTAAACGGCGGAGCCACCTTGTTCTTTACAACTTTAATACGCGTTTTGTTACCGACCATGTCATTACCCTGTTTCAGCGTCTCAGCACGACGAACTTCTAATCGAACAGATGAATAGAATTTCAGCGCACGTCCGCCTGGAGTTGTTTCTGGCATTTTCTATAGATTTTCCATTTCTATAGTGTGGACTATCTCTTCATCTCAATAAATTGAGAGCCTTGCACTTCCAGCAGCAGCCTATCTTCTGCCGTACCCTACTAAGTTAACTCCTATATGAGTTCTTTTCGGTAGTCTCTACACCTTCCTCTTAAAGAGGCTTGGCACGGTATTACCCATAAACTGGGGGGCTTCACCGTTAGCAGCATAATTAATGCCACACCCTCAGGCAATAAGGTTCACAAGGTTTTTTAACATGCTATCGCTAGCAAGGGAAACCCATAGTAAACTCCTTAATCTTTTCTTTTTAAATTGATTATAGAAAAAGATTAAGCAACTAATCGTTGATTTCCGAACATAACCCCAACTTTTTCACGGATCTGGTTAATAAAGACCGCGGTTGTTTTGGATTTATTAATCGCACCAGAAAGCTTACGAAGCGCTTGAGACATTAAACGCGCCTGCAAACCAACGTGTGCATCTCCCATTTCACCTTCGATTTCAGCCTTTGGTACAAGGGCAGCAACGGAGTCAACAACGACCATATCAACTGCTCCACTTCGTACGAGCGCTTCAGCAATTTCTAGGGCTTGTTCTCCTGTGTCAGGTTGAGAAAGCAATAGCTCATCGATGTTAACACCAAGCTTTTCTGCATAAACCGGATCAAGTGCGTGCTCAGCATCGATAAATGCGGCCTGACCACCATTACGCTGAACTTCTGCAATGGCATGAAGAGCAACGGTTGTTTTACCAGAAGATTCCGGGCCGTAAACTTCGATGACACGGCCTCTAGGATACCCTCCTACACCAAGAGCAATATCAAGAGCCAGTGAACCAGTGGATACCGTAGAGACTCTTTGCTCAGCTTGTTCGCCGAGTTTCATGATTGAACCTTTACCGAATTGTTTTTCTATTTGTCTAAGTGCCATATCTAAGGCAGCTTTACGATCACTCACGAATGAATTCCTCCTCGTTATTAAGCTATCACTATCATATCTCTTTTTAGGTCATTTGCCAATAGAAAACCGAACATTTATTCGTCTTTTTTTATTTCAAGAGTCTATTGACTTTTTCTTTCGCTCTATGAATGAAAGATGAAAGAAGAACGACCAGCCCCCTATTGGAGCTGATCGTCACATTTTTTACACTCTGCTTTTTTGTGGTTTTGCAGGTTCTAAGTGGATTGATTTACCATCAACACCACCAGCTCGAAGCGCTTCATAGACGAACGGTGCCACGTCTTCATGCACTTCAAAGAATGAGAATTTCTCAAAGATGTCAATACGACCTACTGACTCTGTCTCAACACCCGCCATAGCTGAAAGCTCACTTAACAGTTTTTTAGGATGAAGATCAATGTTACGACCCACATTCAAGAAGAAACGAACCATTCCGTTCTGTCCTCCCGTTTCACCGAAGTTATATTCAGAAGGCGTGGTGTTTTGCTTCTCTTGTATGGCATTTTCAAGGAAAGCTTGAACAAGATCTTCAGCGTTGTATTTTGCAAGTAGAAGATCAGCCGTTTCTCGAGCCGTTGAATCAGTTTTCTGTTTCTTCAGCTGCTTTTCAACAGATTTAACGATGTTATCAAGATCTACCGTCTCATCTTGGAGAGGCTCAGCTGAAAGGTTTAACTTGATCTTTGATTCAATTGACTGAAGGAAGCGCATATCCTTTGGCGTTACAAGCGTTAGCGCAACCCCTTTGTTTCCAGCGCGACCCGTGCGTCCAATACGATGGACATAGCGTTCCGGATCCTCAGGGATATCATAGTTAATAACGTGGCTTACGTGTGCCACATCAATGCCCCTTGCAGCGATATCTGTCGCGACAAGGAAGTTCACTTGTGATCGTCTAAAGAGATTCATGACTTTAGATCGCTGTTGCTGTGTCAGATCACCATGAAGCTCTTCTGCTCGGTACCCACGCTTTTTCAATGATTCTGTAACTTGCGCAGCTCCTTTTTTCGTCTTAGTGAAAATAATACCAAGTCGAATATTTTCGCTTTCAATCACGCGACAGAGCGTATCAAATTTGTCACTTTCGAACGTGCGGTAATACACTTGCTCCACTGTATCAGCGGTGACATCCCCTTTAGAAACGGAAATGGTAATCGGATCTTTCAAATACTTACTAGAAAGCTTACGGATTGGTGCAGGAATAGTAGCGGAAAATAGAAGCGACTGACGCTTAACAGGAAGCTGCTTAAAAATCAATTCAATATCGTCAATAAAGCCCATATCAAGCATTTCATCTGCTTCATCAAGAATCGCTGTATGAATATTATCCGTGCGAAGCGTCTTACGCTTCAGATGGTCAAGCATGCGGCCCGGTGTTCCAACCACAATGTTAACGCCTCTTTTTAAAGCGCGAATTTGATGATAGATTGGTTCTCCACCATATACTGCGAGAACATTTAAGCCTTTGTATTTTGAAAGCTTCTGCAGTTCAATTGCTACTTGCATCGCAAGCTCACGTGTTGGCGTTAAGATGATCGCTTCAGGACCACCAATTTTCTTTACTTTCTCAATCACAGGTATACCAAAAGCGGCTGTTTTCCCTGTACCCGTCTGAGCCTGACCAATCATATCTCTTCCTTCTAAAATTGGTTCAAGAGCTTTTTCCTGGATGGGAGTGGCTTCTTTAAAGCCAAGCTCGAGCACAGCTTTTTTCACTTCGTTTGATAGTGCAAAGTCTTCAAAATTCTTCATAACTTAGGACATTCACCTTTCTAACTTCAATAATGTATTAAATCCATGTTTCACAGTACGTTTGCGAATCGCATTGCGGTTCCCAGCAAGATTCAGGGCAACCACATTTTCACCAGATGGTGCGGCCACGCCGATATAAACGGTCCCAGCGTCTTTCCCTTCACTAGGATCAGGGCCTGCAACCCCTGTAAAACTGATGCCGACGTCTGTTTTATATTTCGCTTTTACGCTTCTAGCGAGTTCAATCGCACATTCTTCACTTACGGCACCGTATGCTTCCAGTGTCTCTTTTGATACGCCGATCTCTCGCTTTACTTCGTTAGAGTAACACACAACCCCACCGTAGAAAAGTGATGATACTCCAGGGAGATCTGTTAACTCCTGACTAAACATCCCGCCTGTTAAACTCTCTGCTGTTGAGATCGACCAGTTCCGATCCTTTAGCATTGAAAAAACTTCTTTTGGAAGTGATGTCTCTCCATACCCATACAAAAATGTTCCAACGCGTGCATGAATTTTCTTTTCTGTTTCATCAATCAACTTGTTTGCTTCTTCTTTTGAGTCAGCTTTTGCGGTTAAACGAAGCGTCACTTCCCACTCTCCTGCAAGCGGCGCAATTGTAGGGTTCGTTTGCTGATCAATTAAATCTTCAAGTTCTGTTTCAAGCCTCGATTCTCCAATACCAAAAAACCGAAGAACACGTGAGACAATCGTATCTCCCTGCTTCAGCTGGCCAAGTAAATAGGGCTCTGCATAGTTTGTAAACATCGGGTAAAGTTCTTTCGGAGGACCTGGGAAAAGCATGTACGTGTGGTTGTTCTCCGTAAGCGCCATACCGGGAGCCATGCCATTATCATTTCGAAGAACGGCAGCACCTTCAAGGACTAGTGCCTGTTTACGGTTATTTTCCGACATAGGAGCACCTGTTTTGTCATAATAAGCTTGAATCGTTTTCATCGCCTCTTCGTTATAAACAAGCTGTTTGTTAAGCGTTTCTGCGATCGTTTCTTTCGTAAGATCATCTTTCGTCGGACCAAGTCCACCTGTGAAAACGAGTAGGTCTGAGCGCGTCTGAGCGACTTCAATTGCTTGTTTTAAACGCTCATGATTATCGCCAACAACTGTGTGATAGAAAACATTAATTCCAAGATCAGCTAGGCGTTGTGAGATGAACTGTGCATTCGTGTTTGCGATTTGTCCGAGTAATAACTCTGAACCGATTCCAATGATTTCAGCATTCATTTGTAACCATCCCCTCTATTTGAATCAAGATTCTGATTCAATAGCTCATAATTCTTCCACTTTCATTATACAATGGTTTTGCCTTTACGTATAAGAATGCGCACTGAAGAAACAAAGATACGCTTAAATTTAATTGCCTAATGAGGGCTCAAAAGGGAACAGAATAATCTGTTCCCTAAAGGTGTTAACGTGATTTAAGTAGGACCTCTTTATTCTTAGAGAAGTAATCCCATCCCGAATAGACGGTGATAATGAGCGCTGCCCATAGGGAAATCGTTGCAAAAGGAAAGCCAATGGATTCAAATGGAACATTCTCAATCAATAGCATAATGATCGCGATGATTTGAATCCAAGTTTTCAATTTCCCAAGGTTGCTTGCTGCAAGTACTTCTCCTTCAGAAGAAGCAACTAATCTTAGCCCTGTAACTGCAAATTCACGGCTAAGAATAACCACAACAATCCAAGCAGGCGCGGCCCCGAGCTCAACGAGTGAAACAAACGCTGAAGTAACAAGTAGTTTATCGGCAAGCGGATCGAGGAATTTCCCAAGGTTCGTAACCAGGTTATGTTTTCTAGCTATGTAACCATCAATCCAATCGGTTACCGATGCGAAAATAAAAATCGCTGTTGCAATTAATTGGGAATTCAATAAGACGGTGCCTGCAATTTCAGTTTCACCAAGCGGCAGCGGCGCGAGGAGAAAAATTAGAAAAACAGGAATTAAAAAAATGCGTGAAACGGTAATTTTATTAGGCAAATTCACGTGTCTTCCTCCTAAATGTTATGTAACCTATTGATCGTGCGCTGATCGTCACACCTCCACTAAATCGTATTCTATTCTATCACTGTTTCCTTCATGCAGAAAGGAAAACTTCACCAACGAAAATTGAAAGAAAAGAGCCATCTGAAAAGATGACTCTTTGTGGATTTATTCTGCTTTTTCAAAAGTAAAGGTTACATTTTGAACAACTGGTTCTTTTGGGATGTCAATTTTTTCGCCATTCACAAACACTTCAATGCTAGGAGAACTTCCGAGTCGAAGCGTCGCAGAAGACTCTTTTGATAAATCTTGCGTCACGCTTTTGCCTTTAGCAAGACTTTCGTATACATACTTCTTGTCACTCGCCCCTGTTAAAGCTACCCAGCTAGATCCAGATGCTTCTAGCTTTACTTCGAATTTATCTGCGTTTTTGATTTCAAACGTAGAGTTGTCGGTATCACTCTTTACTTTCTTAATTTCCATCTTAGGAGCTTCTTCTTCTGGCTCTTCTTCTTCAGCAGCTTTTTCTTCCTCTGCTTTTTCATCTTCCTTTGATTTTGTCTCTTCTTCCGAAGCTGTTGCTTCGCTTGAAGAATCACCTTCGTTACTTACTTCATCTGAGTCTGGAGCACTGCCGCTGTTTTCATCGCTTGTCACTTGCTCCTCCGCCTGATTCGTCGTTGCGTTCTGATTCGTCTTCTGGTCACCACTCTGAACAACATACCAGATTAACGCTGCGACGCCTACAATGAGTAACACGACAAGAACAGATGGAAACACGGAAGACCATTTTGATGACACAGAAGATGACTTACTCGGTGCTTGAGGCCTTCTCATTTTCCTTGGTGGTAAACTTTCAGGCACATCTGCGTTTGCTTTTGGAATTTCAGAAGCGTACTCCTCAAGCAATTCATCTCCGTGAAGGCCAACTGCTTCCGCATAGTTTTTAATGAATGCACGCGTATAAAAATTACCTGGAAGCAGTTCGTAATTTCCTTCTTCAATGGCATGAAGATAGCGTTTTTGAATCTTAGTGATGGACTGAATTTCCTCGAGCGATAATCCCTTATCATTTCGAGCATCCTTCAGACGTTGACCTAGCTCTGTCAATGAAAAACACCTACCAATTAGTTAAAGTCTAAGTTTGAAAATCCAGAAGATCGATTCTCAATTACCTGATATGTAATTTCTTGTTCCGGATCGTCTCGCAATTCAATTATATAATCAAAATCGTTCATCGTATACTCTGTTTCTTGAACAAATATATCAGGATGCTCAACAACCTTCGTTGCCGGTAGTCTCATGATATCACGAAGTACCTGCCAGTGCCGCTCTGAAGCTCTTCTTGCAGATACAATTCCATCAATTAAAAAAATATGATCGCTATTAAATTCATCGTCAGCAATTTGAGTACGAACCGTTTGTTTTAGCATAGTAGAGGATAAAAAGACCCATCGTTTGTTCGCACAAACGCTTGAAGCAACGATTGATTCTGTTTTTCCAACTCGTGGCATACCACGGATTCCAACGAGTTTGTGGCCATCCTGTTTAAAAATTTCAGCTAGAAAATCAACAAGCAAACCAAGCTCATCTCGAATAAATCGAAACGTTTTTTTATCGTCGGCATCACGCTGAATATATCTTCCGTGTCGTACTGCTAGGCGATCGCGTAACTTTGGTTCTCTCATTTTTGTTACTGTAATGTTATCCATTGTATTTAAAATGGACTCAAGTCGCTCGATTTGCTCAACTTCATCAACGAGGAGAAGCAGGCCTCTTCGCATATCGTCAACACCATTGATCGTAATGATATTAATACCGAGCATCCCTAGTAGGGAAGCGACGTCGCCTAAAAGACCAGGCCTATTTTTATGTATTTCATACTCCAAATACCATTCCTTCTTCTCCATACGCCAACTCCTTTAGCCACAAATTTCCTATGTTCCTTTAATCATAAATGATTTTCATAAAGGTTAAAAGAGATGAATAGGGATTTTGTTTACTTTTCTTACAACTTTTGAACATTTTCATAGAAAAAGAAGGGTGTTGGTCCACCCTTCTTCTTTAGAAGCGACATTTATCTTTCGTTTTGAACAAGCTTAACCATCATATTTGCGATCGCGTGCTGTTCTTCTTGACTTGCTACATGCCATAGGTCGGCAAGAAGCTGTTCTTGCTCATTCTTCGCTTTCACGCCATCAGCAAGGTATCCGCCGATCTGATAAGCAACATCTGAGACAACTTCTTGAGAAAGCCCTTGCTGCTCGCCCTGAGTTAAGCGGTCATGCAAGAACCCTTTCCATGATTCAAAATTATCTAGTACAGACATCTATGTCCCTCCTTTATCAAGTCATCACCTATATGTTGTCTCGAAGGAGTGGACATTATGCATCGTTTTTTATTGCCAGGCCCCATCAATGGAAATAATTTGACCGCTTATGTAAGAAGCTTGATTGGAATCTAAAAATGAAATCAAAGAAGCTACCTCTTCAGGCGTTCCAGATCGTCCCATCGGAATTTCGTTCATCAAATCGTGTTCATCGTCCGCTGTCAGCCGTGCGTTCATTTCAGTGGATATATACCCTGGCGCCACCGCATTGACTCGGATACCACTCGGTCCGAGCTCTTTCGCTAACCCCTTCACAAAAGCATTTAAACCACCTTTTACAGAAGAATAAACCACTTCACAAGAAGCTCCTGTTAACCCGAAGACAGATGAAACAACGATTATGGACCCTTGTTTTCTTTGCACCATCGAGGAAATGTAGTGCTTCGCAAGTTTAATGGGCGATGTGAGGTGGAGTTGAACCATTGCATCAATTTCATCTCCTGCCATATCGGTTAATAAACCAAAGTAACTATTTCCAGCATTAAGAATAAGCGTATCAACATCCACAACTTTCTCGGTTAAAACTTCTACGCCATCTTTTTCCGATAAGTTTGCTTGAACCGGGAAAATATCTGCTTCTGGATGATTCTTTTGTAGCTCCTGTATAGAGGCAGCATTTGTATTGTAATGAGCGTAAACACGGTTACCGTTTTTGACATAGTTCTTTGCTACCGCTCTTCCTATACCCCCACTCGCTCCAGTGATTAATATTTCTTTCATTCCTATTCTTCCTCTCCCGTTAAATCTTTCAATGAAAAAGCACCCGATTGGGTGCTTTTTAACCTTTTGGAACGACTTGACAGACAGTAAATGAATCTTCTGCAAAGTGCCCTTTCATTGCCTCTTCAATGTCTTTTGCCGTTATGGATTCAAGCATTGGGACAACTTCAAATAAATCCATGTCGTTAAAACGATAGCGAGTAAATTGGTTTGCAATAAACTCTGGTGAATTTAACGCTCTTAAGAAACTACCGATTTTTTTCTTACGGATGCGCTCAAGCTGATCGGTATCCACTGATTCATTTCTAAATGATTGAATCATCTCATATAATCGGTTCGCAAGCTCATCAGGTGAGCTTGTGTTACTTCCGACAATCGAAAAACCAAAATTCTCTTCTTCAGTAAAATCATATGAAAAACTTTGATCGATGAGCCCTTCATTATAAAGCTTCTCATAGTTCTCTGAACTCTGGCCAAACATTAAATCGAGTGCGAGATTAATGGATAGCTCATGTTTAAGAAGATCCTTGCCCTGGCGTCCTGGATTTGGTTCTTTAAATCCAACAAGGCATTTTGCCACTTGAACCGACATCGGCAACACTTTCTTCTTCTCTGCTACTGTCTTTGGTTCTGAATCAAAGAAACGTTCAATTGGTGGCTGGTCTTTATACGATTTTGCTGCCTGGTTTTCCTCTACAAATGACATAATTTCATTCGGCTCCACAGCACCTACTACAAATAACACCATGTTCGAAGGATGGTAGAACGTTTCATAACACGTATAGAGTGATTCTTTCGTGATTTTTGCGATCGATTCAATTGTTCCAGCAATATCTATTTTAACCGGATGGTGGTGAAACATATTTTCAATGACACCAAAATACGCACGCCAATCAGAATTATCATTATACATTTCAATTTCTTGACCGATAATACCCTTTTCCTTTTCAACACTTTGGTCGCTAAAGTACGGATCTTGAACAAAGTTCACAAGCGTTTCAAGGTTCTGCATCACGTTCTGAGTTGTTGAAAACAAGTAAGCGGTTCTTGTAAACGATGTAAATGCATTCGAAGACGCACCCTGCTTACTAAAATCTTGAAAGACATCACGGTCTTCTTTTTCAAACATTTTATGCTCAAGAAAGTGAGCAATGCCATCTGGCACTTGCACATTCTCTGAACCGTTTAAAGGAACAAAGTGATTGTCTACTGAACCGTATTTGGTTGTAAACGTTGCGTACGTTTTATTAAAACCCTTCTTCGGGAGAACATACACGTCAAGTCCGTTATCCATCGTTTGGTGATATAGCGTTTCTTGCAACTGATTAAATGGAATAGTTTTCATGATTAAGCCTCCTCGCCTTTTAAGAAATAAACGGTATCAAGCTTAACCTTATCCGCAACCGCTAAAATATCTTCTTTAGTCACAGCTTCCACACCATCAAGCCACTCTTCAATTGTACGTAGCTTTTGAGAGACAACACCGTGATAGAGCAGCTCGACCATTCCTTTTGCGTCATCGACCGTCTCAAGGAGCTGATTGCGAATCATGGTTTTTGTTTGCTTCATTTCTTCCTCGTTGAAGTCGCCTTCTCTCATAGCCGTAAGCTGCTCTTTAATAATATCCACAGTCTTTTTAAAGTTTTTAAACTCAATGCCAGACATCACAATGATTAAGCCTTTATGACTTTCATAGCGGGACGCGGCGTAATAAGCAAGGCTCTCTTTTTCCCGTACGTTCCGAAAAAGCTTGGAGTGTGAGAAGCCTCCAAACATGCCATTAAATACTTGAAGGGCGAAGTATTCATCATCCGCATACCCAACGCCAGAGCGAAAGCCCATATGAAGCTTTCCTTGCTTGATTTCCTGTGTTTCAAGGATCTCTTTTTCTTCTACATCAAGAGATGCTTTTTCAGTTGTTTCGGACTTTCGATCGCTACGTTCTTGAAACGGGAAAAGCTCCTTCACAACTTCTTCAGCATGAACGCCTTCTAAGTCACCAACTAAATAAAGGTCAATTTCATCTTCTGCACAAACTTTTTTATAGTAATCATAAAGAGACTGCGCTGTCACGCCATCCACTTCTTCTTTTTCTCCGTAAATATGCAATCCAAAAGCCTCATTAGGGAACATTTCTTGCGTTAGTCTCATGTTTGAATAGCGCATTTTATCATCATATATCGATTGAATACGCTGTTTCATCGTCCGCTTTTCTTTATCAACGATGGAAGAATCGAAGCCAGATCCATCCGTCTTTGGATTCATGATCACCTCTGAAAGTAAAGAAAGGGCTTTCTTAAACAAAGGCTCATCTTCAGAAAGGAACTTTTCATTCGCGAAGTCCATCCGGAACGTCATCACATGAAAATCACCCTTCTTGGCAAGATCCACACCAAGCGTCGCCCCATAGAGCTTCTCAAGCTCTGTACGAACCGCTTTCGAAGAAGAATAGTTTTTCGTACCGCTTTGCAACACATAAGGCAAAAGAGCCCTTTTCGTCACGGTCTCCTTCGTCAAACGCGCTTTAAATTGAACCACAACCGTCGTTGTTTTATATTTATCCGTCTGGATCCTATGTAGCGTCAAACCGCCGCACGAGGTTTTCTCATGAGGGATAATCGCCATTGACCTCACTCCTTTTTTAAATCCATTACCTACCATTAGAGGAAAGTAAAACTTACCCCCTTTATACCATAGTATGTGTCATAGTGTAAGCAATTAGTACTTTTTAAAAGAAAAGCGGAAGCGCCCGATTAGCCTCGACAAGCGCTGGAGGCATTTCATTTGAACACGTTCTTTGTGTTCGGATGAAATGCTGAAGCGATCGAGAGGCTGGGCGCTGCAGCTGGATCACGAAAAGCGGAAGTGGGCGGTTAGCCTCGACAAGCGCTGGAGGCATTTCAAAAGAACACGGTCTTTGTGTTCATTTAAAATGCTGAAGCGATCGAGACCCTGCCCACTGCAGCTGGATCTAAAGAAAAGCGGAGACGAGCGTTTAGAAACGGAGATATTGGAGCGCTTGAACTAGAACACGCTTTTTGTGTTCTGGTGAAAGAGCGAAATATCGTAGTTTCTGCGAGTCGCAGCTGGATCATGAAAAGCGGAAGTGGGCGGTTAGACACGGTAGGCACTGGAGCCCTATAAATTGAACACGGTCTTTGTGTTCGAGTTATAGGGTGAAGTGACCGAGTGTCTGCCCACTGCAGCTGGATCTCATGAAAAGCGGAGCGGGCCTGTTTAAATCCGTAGGATGTTGGAACCCATGAGAGTGAGACGCTTTTTGTCTCATTCGATTGGGTGAAACAGCCGGAGGATTTGGCCCACGCAGCTGGATCATGAAAAGCGGAAGCGCCCGTTTAGCCTCGACAAGCGCTGGAGCCCTATAAATTGAACACGGTCTTTATACTCTTGATTCCCCTCCTTCTTTCACCACAAAACACTACCCAAAAACAAAAAGCCCTCCGTTTGCACGAAGAGCTTTTCTCTAAACGTTATCGCTTCCCTTTTTCATACGGCTGACCAATGGCTTTTGGCGCATCCGCTCGTCCAACAAGTCCTGCAAGAGCAAGAATCGTTAACACGTAAGGGGAAATAAGAAGATAAACTTCTGGGATTTCTTTTAATCCCGGAATTTGTTGGCCAGTTATACTTAGCGATTGAGCAAGACCAAAGAATAACGCTGCTCCCATCGCACCAAGAGGATGCCATTTACCAAATATCATCGCAGCCAGTGCCATAAAGCCCTGTCCAGAAATCGTTGCATGGCTGAAGTTCCCTGCGATCGACGTCGCGTAAACCGCACCTCCGAGACCGGCAAATCCACCACTTAGCATAACCGCTACATAGCGCATTTTCGTCACATTAATCCCCATCGTATCTGCCGCCATAGGATGCTCTCCTACCGAACGGAGTCGTAATCCGAATGGTGTTTTATAGAGAACCCACCATACGAGGAAGGCGAGCGCAACCGCAATGTAGGATGTATAATACGCGCTTGAAAAAAACAAAGGTCCAATAAACGGGATATCGCTTAAAAATGGAACATCCGTTTTATAAATACGTTCTTGAATAATCGGCGTTTGCCCTGCATCAAAGATTTTCTTCACAAGAAAGATGGCAAGTCCAGCCGCAAGAAAGTTAAGGGCCACACCACTAACAACCTGATCGGCTCGAAACGAAATACTTGCCACTGCATGAAGCAAAGAGAACAGCATACCGATAATGATCGCAACGACTAGTGAAAACCAGGGAGAAGCAGCCCCCATTCCCCACTGTTCGCCAAGGATTGTAAACAGCGCGCCTGTGAAAGCACCCATTAACATTAACCCTTCAAGTCCAATGTTTACAACGCCTGACCTTTCACTGAATACCCCTCCAAGAGCCGTGAAAATCAGGGGAGCTGCTGAAAAGATAGCGGCAGGAATAATGAGCTGAAGAATCTGCATGAAATCCATTAAATTTTCCCCCTTTTGCTCACCCTGTTGCTGATCCAGTGAATCAAGTAACTGGATGCGACAAAGAAAATAATCATCGCAATGACGATTTCAACAAGCTGTGTTGGCACCTGTGCAACTGACTGCATATTAAGCGCACCAATTTTAAGCCCACCAAACAGTGCAGAAGCAAGGACAACACCAAGCGCTCCATTTGCACCTAAAAGCGCAACTGCGATTCCATCAAATCCAACGCCAGTAAAGTCAGCCATAACGGTCATATAACCGTATGTTCCAAGCCCTTCCATCGCTCCTGCTGCTCCAGCAAATGCACCCGAAATGACCATGGAAAGAACGATATTTCGTTGCACATTAATTCCAGCATATTCTGACGCATATTTGTTAAATCCAACAGAGCGAAGTTCATACCCTGTCGTCGTTTTCCATAAAAGGAACCACATAATAATCGCTCCAATAATCGCCACAACAAAACCGTAGTGAAGACGTGAGAAATCAGTAATGGTTTCTAAGAACGGCGATTGAAGAGATGCTGAAGCATTAATTTGATCCGTACGCTCACCAGGAGCGAGTAAATACGTCCGAATAATCGCGTTAACGACATGAAGAGCAACGTAGTTCATCATAATCGTTGTAATTACCTCATGAACTTGATACTTTGCTTTCAAGAATCCAGGTACAAAGGCCCAAATCGCTCCAGCCAATGCTGCTGCAAGAATCGCAAGAGGTATATGAACGACTGGACTTAACCCTTCAAATTGAAGCCCGATATAGACAGATGCTAGCCAGCCGACAAGCAGCTGCCCTTCTACTCCAATATTAAAAAGCCCTGTCCGGAAAGCAAAAGCCACGGCTAACCCAGACAAAATGAGTGGAGTCATCTGCCGAACAGTTTCACCTAACACATACGTGTTTGAGAATATCCCGTTAAACAGTGCTGCATACGCTACAATGGGATTGTAGCCACTCACAAGCATGATGATCCCACCGACGAGTAATCCAAGAGCTACCGAAAGCAACGGTACAGTAATGCTCGCCCATTTCCCTTTTAATAACTTCATGTTGTCTCACCTGCCTTTTTGCGGTTTGCGCCAGCCATTAAGAGACCAAGCTCTTGCTCTGTCGTTTCTTCCGGCCTCACAATAGCAACAATTTTCCCTTCATAGATCACCGCAATGCGATCACTTACATTCATGATCTCTTCAAGTTCAAATGAAATTAAAAGAACCGCTTTTCCTTTGTCACGTTCTTCAACGAGTTTTGAGTGAATAAATTCAATCGCCCCAACATCAAGCCCCCGTGTTGGTTGAGCTGCAATCAATAGATTCGGACTCCGATCGATTTCACGCGCAATAATCGCCTTCTGCTGATTACCACCAGAAAGGGCCCGTGCAGGTGTCATCTCACTTGGGGTACGCACATCATACTCTTTAATTAACGATTTTGCTTTATCCATAATCGTAGAAAAGTTTAAAATGCCGTTCCTTGAGAAAGGTCTTTTATAATAGGTCTGAAGGACCATGTTTTCGCCAATCGAAAAATCTAAAACAAGCCCGTGTTTATGCCTGTCCTGAGGAATATGTCCTATACCGCTTTCAGTGACACGTCGCGGTTTCCAATTTGTTACGTCTTTTCCATTCAGTTTAATGCTCCCTGACTTCGCTTTTCGCAACCCTGTAATAGCCTCAATTAACTCAGATTGTCCGTTTCCATCAACACCTGCTATACCAACAATCTCACCTGCACGCACCGATAAGTTCATACCGTTCACAGCAGAAACTTTTCGCGCATCTTCTACAACTAGACTACTAATTTCAAGCGTTTCATTAGAAGGCTCTGAAGGTTTTTTCTGAATTGAAAAGTTCACTTCACGACCGACCATCATGGATGCTAGTTCATCCTGGTTCGTGTCCGCAACATCTACTGTTCCGATACCTACACCTCGACGAATAACGGTACATCGATCGCTTACTTCCATAATTTCTTTTAATTTATGAGTGATCAGAATAATTGATTTCCCTTCTGAAATCAGCTTTTTCATGATCGCAATAAGCTCTTTGATTTCCTGCGGAGTTAGTACAGCAGTTGGTTCATCAAAAATCAAAATATCTGCACCGCGATATAGCGTTTTTAAAATTTCCACACGCTGCTGCATCCCTACGGAGATATCTTCAATCTTTGCATTCGGATCTACCGACAAGCCATATTGCTTCGATATTGCCTCAACATCTTTTGCAGCTTTCTTAACGTCAACCTGACCTTTAGCAGTCGGTTCATTCCCTAAGATAATGTTCTCAGTAACTGTGAATTTTTCAACAAGCATAAAGTGCTGGTGAACCATCCCAATCCCAAGCTCATTTGCCACATTGGGATCTGTGATATTTACTTTTTTACCTCGAACGTGGATTTCACCTTTTTCAGGTTGATAGAGACCGAATAGCACGTTCATTAAAGTAGATTTCCCAGCGCCGTTTTCTCCAAGAAGGGCATGGATTTCTCCTTTTCTTAGCTGAAGCGTAATATTGTCGTTTGCAACAATACCAGGAAATTCTTTACGGATATTCCTCATTTCAATGACGTATTCCATGTAGATGCCACTCCCTTATCCAAAACATGAAACAAAGGCTAGTCTATGAAAATACTAGCCTTCGTCCCATATTTGGCTATAATGTAGGTGAGAATTCCAGTAGTTCGTCTTTCCTGCTAGAGGAAATGTGTTCGACGATCCCTTATAGAGAGCTCTCGAATTCTTTGTACTCTTCGTCAGTGCTCGGCACTTCCAATTCGCCGCTCTGGATTTGCTCTTTATACTCTTCTACTTTTTGTAGTGCTTCTTCAGAAACGTTCTCCTGTGTTTCAGCAATACCTACACCGTCTTCTTCAAGACCGAACTCCGTTACTTGTCCGCCTGGGAAATTACCATCCATTGTCTGCTTGGAAACTTCCATAACCGCTGTATCAACGCGCTTTACCATAGAAGTAAGCGTTACGTTCTCAGGCATACCTTCTTCGTGCTGATCACGGTCTACACCAATTACCCAAACTTTCTCACCATTTTTCGCACGGTTCTTCGCTTCTGTGAACACGCCGTTTCCTGTTCCGCCAGCTGCGTGATAGATGATATCTGCGCCTTTGTCATAAAGCGTTGCCGCAATTTGCTGACCTTTTTCAGCTGCGTTGAAATCATCTGCATACTGTGTGAATATCTCTGCATCCGGATTAACCGATTTCACTCCTGCTTTAAATCCACTTTCAAACTTTTTAATTAATTCAGAGTCAACTCCGCCAACGAAGCCAACTTTATTTGATTCAGACTGCATCCCTGCAATAACACCTACTAGGAAAGACCCTTGATGTTCCTTAAATGTAATGCTCGCAACGTTTTCCATCGGCTCATCATTCTCATTAACCGCAACACTATCCACAAGTGCTAGCTGCGCTTCAGGCTTTTGCGTCGCAATCGTTTGAATATCTTGCTGCATAAGGAAGCCAATACCAAAGATCAAGTTATAGTCTTCACGAATTAAACCTGATAGGTTTGGTTGGTAATCACTTGCTGCAGTGGATTGCACATATTTGTAGCCTTTATCTTCCTCAAGGCCGTTATCTTTACCAAACTGCTGAAGACCTTCCCAAGCAGATTGGTTAAATGATTTATCATCTACACCGCCAGTATCTGTTACCATAGCTACTTTAAAATTGTTGCTTTCACCTTCACTGCTCCCGCCGCCTGAACTTTCATTGTTCGCATCGTTTGTCCCACAAGCAGATAAAAGCGTTCCAGCAGCTAAAACAGCTGACAACATAAAACCGTACTTCTTCTTCATCTTAATCCCCCTCATGTTTTTTAAACGCCGCCCGCTCTCTCTTCTCTCTATTGAGCTATGCTTTGTTTGGTTGCGTTTTCAAGGCACCAAAAAAATAATATAAATGAAAATCGGGCTTGAAACACGCTTGAAATATTTTTGAAAAAATAGTCATATTTCGACAATAACTATACCATTTTCAAGGAGATAAGGAAATAGTTTTTTGAAAAAAAGCTCGATTACCAATATTTTAAATGATAGAATTTCTAACATTGTAAGGCTTTTTGCTTTACATTAGAACAGCTATTTGTCTTAACGTAAAAAAGAAGCGCAATCAGCTAGATTGCGCTTCTTCTTCCTTACTTACGAGTACTTCACGAGGCTTACTGCCTTCATATGGTCCAACGATTCCACGAGCTTCCATCGCATCAATTAGTCTAGCTGCTCGGGTATAGCCGATTCGAAATCTTCTTTGTAGCATTGAAACCGATGCCGTTTGCATTTCTGTAATGAGCTGAACCGCATCATCATATAAATCATCGTGCACTTCAGGCTGTGCTTCTTCAGGTTTATCCGTCGGAATCATTTCTTCCTGATACTGCGCTTTTTGCTGGGCGATGACAAAGTCAACAAGCTCTTCTACTTCTTCATCTGATAAAAAGGCACCCTGCACACGCTTCGGTTTATTGGCTCCAACAGGAAGAAAGAGCATATCTCCTTTTCCTAGCAGCTTCTCAGCACCACCCATATCGAGAATAGTTCGAGAATCCGTCATTGAAGAAACGCTAAACGCAATACGTGACGGGATATTTGCTTTAATGACTCCGGTGATGACGTCTACAGACGGTCGCTGTGTTGCAATAATTAAATGGATACCCGCTGCACGCGCCATTTGAGCGAGTCTTGTAATAGCATCCTCTACGTCACTAGAAGCTACCATCATTAAATCTGCTAGCTCATCGACGATCACAACGATATAAGGTAAAGAAGGTTGCTTCGCTTCTGACGTTTCATTATGGCGCTTAATATGATTGTTATAGCCTTCAATATTCCTAGTACCGGTATGGGAAAACAGCTCATAACGGCGCTCCATTTCACTTACAACTTTCTTCAACGCCTGTGAAGCTTTTTTCGGATCTGTTACAACCGGCGCTAAAAGATGGGGGATGCCATTATAGACATTTAGCTCTACCATCTTAGGATCAATCATCATCATCTTCACTTCATGCGGTTTCGCTTTCATCATTATGCTTGCGATAATGCCATTAATACAAACACTTTTACCACTACCAGTTGCGCCCGCTACAAGTAAGTGAGGCATTTTTGATAAATCGGAAACGACGGCTTCTCCAGAAATATCGCGACCAAATCCAATCGCCACTTTTGAAGCATGAGACTGGTATTCCTTTGATTCAAGCACTTCCCTTAAGGTCACCATCGCCACTTCGGAATTCGGCACTTCAATTCCGATGGCCGATTTACCTGGGATCGGCGCTTCAATTCGAAGGTCTCTTGCTGCAAGAGCAAGGGCAAGATCATCCGTTAAATTCACAATTTTACTTACCTTCACACCCGTATCAGGGTAAACTTCATATTTAGTAACGGCTGGTCCTAAATGAACTTTCATCACTTTCGCTTTTACACCAAAACTCTCAAACGTCTTTTCTAATTTACGTGCGTTTGCAGAAATTTGCTGACGTTCATTGTCCTGTGATACTTTCTTTGGCGGCTGAAGTAATGAAAGGGATGGAAGAAGATAATCCTTGTTTTCCAATTCTCCTACCGTTAACGATTGAATTGGCGTACCATCTTCTGTTTCCTTATTCGACTCGCTTCTTTCTGTCGCTTCTTTCTCAACAGGTGGTTCGGTCTGCGTTGGATAAGCACTTTCTGTAAAAGTTCGTATTTCAGGTTCAAATGGGGCTTCTTCTTCTTGACTATTCTTTGGCGCTTCAGAAACATCATACGTTTCTTCTGGCTCAATCGAGGATTCTTGCTCTCTTAAAGCAGCACGCTGTTCTTTCTTTTCTCTTCTAGCATTCTTGCTTTCAGATAGAAGAGATTTCGTTTCATCATATGTGTTCAGGACAAAATTCTTTACCCAGTCGAGCGCTTTTCCTAACACATCGCTGAAAGACTTTCCTGTAATGAGAACGAAGGAAAGTAAAATCATTAGAAATGCCATCAGCTGCGTTCCTGTTGCGTCAAATAGTCTGTAGCAAAAAGCAAAGAGAAGCGCACCGATCATGCCACCGCCGAGCGGGCTAGATACTGAGGGATCGCTAACATCCATTCGGAAGAGTTCATATGTATTGGCGATAACCGATGGACTATCCCACTGCCCTTCACGAGACAGCGTTTCAAATAAACCCACGTGACTTAACAATAAAAAGGACGTTCCAAGCAAATAAAATCCAGCCAATCTCCTTGACCAGAACGACGGGATCTTCCTCTTCACAATTAAATAACCTGCGAACAGAACGAGACCTGCAATAATAAGGCCATACCATTCTCCTGCAAAAAAACGAAACATATGGTAAATGGCTCGTCCAACTACTCCCATTTTCAAAACACCTAAAACGGTAAACGCCAGAACGGTTAAACCGATAAATTCAATTTTGACCTGCGACTGCCAGGCGGCCTGTTTCTTCGTTGCTTTTTTTCTTTTACGTTTTGCCATTTTCTCACCTCTATACAAGCCATAGCTGGAGAAAAAAGCAGCCATTTCCGGCTGCTTTTTGTTCACCAATCTATTCCTAGTATACCACATCTTCCCGTGGTCCTATAGGCTCTATTTCAGGGGAGAGGTCGATAACGTTAACATTTGCCCTGGCTGTGTCGCGTCATTTAAATAGTCTTGTGGATCTGTGCTCAGCACCTGAACGACGCGACACTCGGTAAGCGACGTTCTCTCAACGAGTAACTGTACGCCATTCCATTCGATGATCTTTTGTTGCTCATACACGCTCTGGTCCGGTGGGAAAACCGCTTCGTTCGGAAGAATGGTGTAAAGAATCATTGGACAATGTCACCCTCTTGTTTGCCTTTGTATTCTTCAATTAATTCATTTAGCTTTTTCATCGCTGGTCCTACGGCACCAACCTCATCAATTAAACCGTAGCTTACCGCATCATCTCCGACGACGTTTGTTCCAATATCTCTCGTCAAATTCCCTCTTGAAAACATGAGTTCTTTAAACTTCTCTTCAGTAATATTCGAATGCCTCGTAACAAAACTTACCACACGCTCTTGCATCTTATCTAAATACTCAAATGTTTGGGGGACACCGATCACTAAGCCGGTCAAACGCACAGGATGAATCGTCATCGTTGCCGTTTCAGCAACAAAAGAATGGTTCGCCGCAACAGCGATTGGAACGCCTATCGAATGTCCACCGCCGAGAACAATGGATACAGACGGTTTTGAGAGAGAGGCGATCATCTCAGATATGGCGAGTCCTGCTTCCACGTCGCCCCCTACTGTATTTAGAAGAATTAACACGCCTTCAATTTTCGGATTTTGCTCGATGGCAACAATTTGCGGGATGAGATGCTCATATTTCGTTGTTTTATTTTGAGGCGGTAACTGTACGTGTCCTTCTATTTGACCAATGATCGTTAAACAATGAATATTTGACTGATCCATACTAGGGACGTTCGTTTGTCCTAGCTGCTGGATTTTATCCACTAACGTTGATTTTGATTGATCATCTTTTTTCGGATCAGGCTCCTGACCCGGGTTTTCATTACGATAGTCACTGTTCATACTGGTACCCCTTCCTTACTCTGGTACTAGTAGTATGAACGATAGGTGATTTTACCATTCATCCGAAAAAGCGAAACAATGAGTAATTCGATTTACTGTTTTATAAAAAAAACGGACGCAGCTGCGTCCGTTTCATTTCCTTACTTATTTAGCGCTGCCGCGAGCGATGAGCGTTCTTCTGCTGTTAGAGGAACCATCGGCAAACGAACACTCCCAACATCCATTCCTTTTAATTGAAGGGCTGTTTTTACAGGAGAAGGGCTTGGTGCCTTAAAGAGTTCATTCATAATTGGTAAAATTCGTTGATGGATTGATGCTGCTTCTTTCACCTCACCAGATTCATAAGCTGAAACCATTTGTTGCATTTCATTGCCAAGAACGTGTGAAGCGACTGAAATGACGCCATCTCCACCTACTGATAAGATCGGTAACGTTAAGCCATCGTCTCCGCTATAAACAGAGAAAGACGCTTCTGTACGGGTAATGATGTCAGTAATTTGATCAAGATCACCGCTCGATTCTTTTACTGAGACAATGTTGCTGATTTTTGAAAGCTCAACAATCGTGTCGGCCGTCATGTTCACAACAGAGCGACCTGGAATGTTATAGATCATAACGGGAAGCTTCGTTGACTCAGCAATCGCTTTAAAATGCTCATAAAGACCTTTTTGGCCAGGTTTGCTGTAGTAAGGTGCTACGATCATAATCGCATCGACACCTACAGCTTCTGCTTTTTTCGTCAATTCGATCGACGCATGTGTATTGTTACTTCCAGTTCCTGCAATAATTGGTACTCTGCCGTCTGCCGCTTTCACCGAATGCTTAAAAAGAGCTACTTTCTCTTCGGAAGAAAGCGTTGGTGATTCACCAGTAGTACCTGCTACAACAAGTCCATCTGTTCCATTATTGATTAAATAGTTGATCAGTTGCTCTGTTTTAGCAAAATCAACGTATCCTTTACGATCAAATGGGGTTACCATTGCCGTAAGTACTTTTCCAAAATTCATCTCGTTCACTCCTTGCCTTTCACTTAAAGCTGATCCATCATCTGTTCCACTTCTTGCGCTGGATCCAGATGGAGGTTAAACGTTTCATGGAGGGCGTTCACAGCTGCTGAAAGATCACGCTGTCTCACGAGCACCCAGATTGTGGTATGAGAATCAGCTGATTGCAAAATATCAATGTTTTCCACCGCTAATGACTCGACAATTTTTGCCGTTACGCCCGGCACACCGCTCATACCAGCACCAACTGCTGAAACCTTTGCACAATTTTCGATAACTTCTGGCTCATAACCCATGTTATTTAGCGTGACCACGGCGCGCTCCGTCATTTCTTCCATGACGGTGTACACCACACCCGTTAAGCTAATATTAATAAAGTCCACGCTAATCCCTTCAAGGGCCATTGCTTTAAATACGCGCGATTGTAAGTCGTATTGTCCTTCTTTCGCATACACTTTAATTTGAGTAACGCCACTTACATGAGCAATACCCGTAATGAGCCGGTCTATAACTTGTTCCCCCGTCGGTTTTCCAGTCGCAGATGTGACCAGGGTTCCAGTCGACGAGGAATACGTTGATCGAATTCTTAGCGGGATTTTTGCCTGCATCGCAATTTCAACGGCGCGCGGATGAATAACCTTCGCTCCTTGATACGCCATGTTACATACTTCATTATAAGTTACGATCGAAAGCGGTCGGGCTTTTTCCACAATTCTTGGATCAGCCGTCATAATGCCTTCCACATCGGTAAAGATATCAACCCATTCAGCCGTAAGAGCAGCACCAAGTGCGGCTGCTGACGTGTCACTACCGCCACGGCCAAGCGTCGTTACATCACCATCTTTTGTAACACCCTGAAAGCCTGTTACGACGACCACATCCATGAGCTTTAACTCTTCCATCAAACGGTCAGACTTCATTTCCAAAATTCTAGCTTTGCTATGCTCAGCTGTTGTCATGAATCCAGCCTGGCCACCAGTATAGGCTGTTGCTTTCAAACCTTCATTTAAAAGGAGATTGGAAAAAACAACAGAGGAGATGCTTTCGCCACATGATACAAGCAAATCATACTCTCTAGAAGTTACTTTTCGATCTCGGTCGCCAATGAGGCTTAGAAGCGTGTCGGTTGCATAGGGATCGCCCTTACGTCCCATTGCGGAAACAACGACAACCACTTTATATCCATCGTTCACTGCGTCTTTAATATGGTTAACAGCTCTCAGTCTGCCGTCTTCACTTTTTAATGAAGTGCCGCCAAACTTCTGCACGATGACTTTCATTCAGAACACCTTCTTATGTCTATTTCAAAATATTTAGGTCGGATAGGCTTTCAGCAATTTGCACGGAATTCCATGCCGCCCCCTTCAGTAGATTATCAGAGACAATCCACATATGGAAGCCATTTTTTTGATTTAAATCTTTTCGAATGCGACCGACAAAAACGTCTGATTTGCCTACCGCATCAACTGGCATTGGGTAAACCTGATTTGCAGGATCATCTTTCAGCGTAACACCAGGCGCATTTTTCATGAGCTCTTTTACATCTTCTACGCTCACATCTTCCTTTCCAATTTCAACATAAACCGATTCAGCATGGCCCGTTTCAATTGGAAGACGAACGCAAGTCGCTGCAACATGAAGCTCAGCATCATGCATGATTTTCTTTGTTTCATTTATCATTTTCATTTCTTCATAAGTAAATCCGTTTTCTTCAAATACATCGATTTGTGGGATGGCATTGAAAGCGATCGGATAGTGCTTCTTGTCGCCTTTAACTGGCAATATTTGTGGTTGGTAGTTTTCACCATTTAGCACCGCTTGAGACTGCTCTTTCATTTCAGTTACGGCATTTGCACCTGCACCTGAAACGGCTTGATAAGTAGAAACAATAATTTTAGTAAGGCCATATGCTTGTTTCAGTGGTTCAAGTGCTGCAACCATCTGAATAGTAGAGCAGTTTGGATTTGCGATAATTCCCTTATGATCATTTAAGTCCCCTTCGTTTACCTCAGGTACAACAAGAGGCACTTCCGGGTCCATGCGGAATGCGCTGGTATTATCTACAACGATTGCTCCGTGTTTAACAGCTTCTGGCGCAAGTGCTTTTGAAACACCACCACCAGCACTAAATAAGGCGAGCTGAACCCCTTCAAATGCTTCAGGTGTCGCTTCCTTTACAGTTAGCTCCTCCCCTTTGAAGGTAACTTTCTTACCAGCTGAACGCGATGATGAAAGGAGCGTTAAGGTCGATATCGGAAAGTCTCGTTCCTCTAGTGTTTTGATCATTTGTTGTCCGACTGCCCCTGTTGCTCCAACTACTGCTACATGATATTTTTTCCCGCTCATGACTTATTCTCCTCCCATATTCCATTCAAAATCCATCACAACAGAAGGAGAAACCGAGGTTTCTCCCCATTCTTAGTGATTTTATTCTCTATTCTATCATAAACCTATTCTAAAGAAAGATAAATCAATTGGTTAATCCAAATACCTTTCGATTAGAACTGGCTGAAGCTGTCTGCCGAGAAGGGCTTTTTCCACCGTTTCTCTTAACGAAGGCATACGAGCGACCAACGAGTTTGGTTTTTTCACTGGATCGTCCTGACCAAATGGGATAAAATAAATGTTCTTTGTGGACATCAACCTTAAAATATTCGTACCGTTTAGTCCAAGTCCGTCGTTGGTAGAAATACCTAACACAACTGGTTTTTCATTACGTAAAGTTGCTTTTGCCCCCATTAATACTGGAGATTCAGTCATCGCATTTGCAAATTTACTAATGGAGTTTCCTGTTATTGGAGCAATCACCATGCAGTCTAGAGGTGTTTTGGGACCAAACGGCTCGGCCTTTACGATTGAATTAACTGCTTCATTACCTGTTATTTCTTCGATACGAGCGATCCAGTTTTCCCCTTCTCCAAAGCGTGTGTTTGTATTCATAACCGTATGGGAGACAAACGGAGTGACCTTCGCACCTAATTGAACAAGTTCTTCGATTTGAGGAACAACCGCATCGTACGTACAATGTGAACCTGTTAAACCAAATCCAATGTGTTTTCCTTTCAAACTCATGGCGTGTTCTCCTTTCCATTGTGAGACCGCTCAATTAATAACTGTGTCAGAACATTTGCGATAATTTTCCCTGCGGTTTTTGGGGCCACGATACCAGGAAGTCCTGGCGCAAGTAGTGCTTTAATTCCTCGCTTTTCAGCATAGCGAAAATCTGTACCACCTGGTTTTGAAGCAAGATCGATGACGAGCGTATGACCTGGCATTTTGGCGATTACTTGTGACGTGACGATTTGAACCGGAATGGTGTTGATGCACACATCTAGATTTGATACTTGGTTCGCTAGATCAGATAAATGAAACGGCTTTAACCCCATCTCTGTAATGCGTGCAATATGCTCCGGCTTTCTTGCCCCTACGCTAACATTTGCTCCAAGTGCATCGAAAGTTCTCGCAACAGACATTCCTACACGTCCAAGACCAAGTACAGCGATGTTGGATTGATGAATTGTAATATCTGTATGTTGAATTACCATCATGACCGTTCCTTCAACTGTTGGAATGGAATTATAAATGGCAACATCGTCTCGTTCAAATAAGCGAATTAACGTTCGCGATGCTTCAGTGACCATTTTATCTAAACAACTGTTGCTAATTCCACTATAAATCGTACAGTGTTCAGGCGTTTGTTTTAACTGATCAGCTGTTAATACGACTTTTTCATTAGAGAAAATCGTATCGACTTCTCCTTCGATCGTAGTTCCACTCACCGGAAGGACAATTGCATCAAGGGTATTTAGCTTTACATCATCTAACGTACATTTGGTTGCACCGGTAAATCCGTGATCAAGCTGGTCGAAGCCGATTAAATACAAATCCGCATTTAATTCAGTCAGCTTCCGAATAATTTCAAGCTGGCGGGCATCACCGCCAATGACAGCGATATGTTGATTCGTTAGCATCGTTCCTCCCCTTTCCTTTTCCACGTCTTACTACGGGGATTATTGTAATTTCTCAACATTCTATGTGGGGTATGCCCGCTTGGTGAATCGATAAGAGTACCAGTTTTATTCCTTCTGATTGTTTTGCAAAATAATCATATCTCTCCCAATTGTTTCAATATGTTCCCACGGTATCGAGATCTCCTGGTCCTTTCGTTTGAGTCCCATCCATGACGATTTTGGAATGATTAATTCTTTCAATAATCCTGTTTTTTCATCAAATAGGAGATCCGTCTGTCCCAACACCCCAAGCTTACGTCCTTTTTCAATATCAATAAGCTCTTTCCCACTAAGTTGACTTAATCTCATAATACCGTCCCCCTTCTACACTGGTTGATAATCTTAGTCTATGAAAGAGTCTTTCTTGGAAGACATGAAAAAAACCCGCCTTATTTAGGCGGGATCTCTCTTATGATTTCATGCTGCTTGGCAATTTGCCATTAGGGCTAATGAGGGAACTTGAAAATTCATCTGTAAACATGGACTGAATCATATTGTTTACTTTTTCATGATTAACGCTTTCGATATTTGTAATAATATCATCCAGAGAGCGATGTTGGTTTAACAACAATTCATTTTTACCGTTCCGACTCATTCGACTATTTGTGCTTTCAAGACTAAGCATTAAGTTTCCTTTTAACTGCTCTTTACAGTTCTTTAACTCTTTTGAAGTGATTCCATCACGTTTAAAGTCCTGAAGTGTTTTCTGAATTGTTTCATATAGACGATCAAGCTGGTTTTGAGCCGTTCCAGCATAAATCGTTAACAAGCCGCTATCTTGATAAGCAGAATGGTACGAGAATACCGAGTAAGCAAGACCTTGATCTTCCCGAACATCCTGGAAGAGACGACTACTCATGCTCCCACCAAGTACATTGTTCATGACAATTAAACTATAAATATCATCTGTGCCAAACGGCAACCCAGCATATCCCAAGCATAAGTGAGCTTGCTCTGTTTCTTTTTTGCGAGCGATTTGACCAGATTGAAAGATTGGTGCCTGTACTTCAGGTTTTCCTGCAGGTGTTTCCCAGTGCTCAAAAGCCGCTTCAACTTTTTGCATAAAGGATTCGTCTATATTCCCAGCAATGGATACGACGATGTTGTCAGGGGTATAGTGCGTTTGCATGTACTCACGAAGCGTATCTCCAGAAAAATCTTTTAACGTTTCTTCTGTGCCTAGAATTGGCATCGCAAGCTCATGATCACCATAGCTTGCTTGACTAAGCATATCATGAACAATATCATCTGGCGTGTCTTCGTACATTTTGATTTCTTCATGCACAACGTTCTTCTCTTTCGCAAGCTCACCTGCTTCAAACGTTGACTGGAAAAACATATCCGTTAACACGTCAAGTGCATAATCTGCATGCTCATCAAGAACTTTTGCGTAGTAACACGTATACTCTTTGGATGTAAACGCATTAACTTGACCACCGATACTATCAAAGGATTCAGCGATTTCTTTTGCGCTACGCTTCTCTGTCCCCTTAAAAAACATATGTTCAAGAAAATGCGAGACCCCGTTTAACTCTTTAGGTTCAAAACGAGATCCAGTTCCAATCCATATCCCGATCGCAACCGATCGAACTGTTGGAATATTTTCTAACACTACTCTTACACCGTTTTTGCACGTTACTTTATTTATCAAGCTTGTTCCTCCTGTATCGAACCATTATGTTTCGTAACATTCCAAAATCACTATATCATTAATGTAGAATTGACACAATTCTATCACCTTCTCTCCACCCGTTTCGAATCTAACACTTGTGAGACTGTTCCTAACTGATAGCCTCTTTTTTCAACTCCCCGAATGAGTGCTTCTAAACTTTTCTCTGTTGGTTCAGTTGGATGCATCAAAATAAGCGCTCCTGCGTGTACATTTTGTAACACCTTTGCTGTTAAGGCTTGTGGGGCAGGTTTTTTCCAATCGACTGTATCAACTGACCATAGAACCGTTTGCATCCCAAGTTCATCGGCAATTTTCACAGCATTATTTGCATAACTTCCACTTGGAGGGGCAAAAACAACAGGCTTTTTATCAAGAGTTGCTTCAATCACTTGATTTGTATCTTCAAGCTCTTTTCGAATCGCCGCATCGCTTAACTGTTTTAAGTCAGGATGAGAATAAGCATGGTTCCCAATTTCATGACCTTCTTCATCAATCATCCGAACCATATCAGGGTTTTTCTTTGCCCAGGAGCCATCGAGAAAAAAAGTTGCGTGCGCGTTATATTTTTTAAATTGTTGGAGCATGTCAGGTAAATATTCTTCCCCCCATGCCACATTAATCATAAAGGCGACCATTGGCTTATTTGGATTTCCTTTGTAAACGGCAGTAGGTTCTAGATCATCTAACTGAATATCAGGCTCGACTTCTTTTCTTACAAGCATCTCTTCATCAAAGCCCTTACCTTTCATTTTCGCGTAAGACTGTTCTGCATCAACCATGATTCCATTATATCCAGGAATGCCTTTCCATACACGATCAACTACCGCATTTGCAGGTGGAATATCCATTCGTTCCTTCGCTTGTAAAATTTCATTATATAACGAACTTCCGTTGACGCTGATTGTTGCTTGCTCTTTTAAATCAGTTAAATACATGGAAGTGTAGGGGTTCTGAAGTGAACCTGCTGCTACGCCTAAGATCATAATAAACACAATGAATTGAACCCAGGATTTCTTCATTCATCTGCCCCCTTTTGTAAAAAAGTATGTTGATGGGGCAAGCTCTAGAACTAGGGTTTATATAAGGAGGCAATTCGTCATCGATACATCATCAATCACTGAAAATAAAAAAAGAATCCGGCCTCAGCCGAATTCCTTAACTCTTTTGACTTTGTTCTTCACGTTCACGCTGTTCTTTTAAGATCTCTTTGCGTGATAAGTTGACGCGTCCCTGCTTATCGATTTCTTTTACTTTAACCATAATTTCATCACCGATCGAGACAACATCTTCTACTTTGTTTGTACGTTCTTCAGCCAGTTCAGAAATATGAACAAGGCCTTCTTTCCCAGCAAATAGCTCAACGAATGCGCCAAATTTCTCTACTCGTTTCACTTTACCAAGGTAAGTAGTGCCAACCTCAACTTCTCTCACAAGATCTTCGATGATCTTCTTCGCTTTTGCGTTCATCTCTTGCTCAGTTGAAGAAATGAAGATTGAACCGTCCTGCTCAATATCAATTTTTACGCCAGTTTCTTCAATGATTTTATTGATGATTTTACCGCTTGGTCCAATGACGTCGCGAATCTTATCTGGTTTAATTGACATTGTCAAAATCTTCGGTGCATACGCAGAAAGCTCTGTACGAGGTTCGTTGATTGCACTCATCATGTTTTCAAGAATTGCAAGACGACCTTTTTTAGCCTGTTCAAGCGCTTGACGAAGGATGTCTTCATTGATTCCTGAAATTTTAATATCCATTTGAAGCGCCGTTACACCTTGCTCTGTACCAGCAACTTTAAAGTCCATATCACCAAGTGCATCTTCCATGCCTTGGATGTCTGTAAGTACTGTTACATCTTCTCCATCACTAACAAGTCCCATTGCAATACCAGCAACTGGTGCTTTAATTGGGACACCAGCATCCATCATCGCAAGCGTACTTGCACAGATGCTTGCCTGTGAAGTTGAACCGTTTGATTCAAGTACTTCAGATACAAGACGAATGGTGTAAGGGAAATCTTTTTCTGTTGGGATAACTTGCTCAAGAGCACGCTCACCGAGTGCACCGTGACCAATCTCACGGCGGCCTGGTCCACGCATTGGGCCTGTTTCACCAACGCTGAATTTAGGGAAGTTATAGTGGTGCATGAATCGCTTCGATTCTTCTGTACCAAGACCGTCAAGAATTTGAACGTCTCCGAGTGCGCCGAGTGTACAAATGCTAAGCGCTTGGGTTTGTCCACGAGTGAACAAGCCTGAGCCGTGTGTTCTTGAAAGGATACCGACTTCGGAATCAAGCGGGCGAATTTCATCAACGCCACGTCCGTCTGGTCTTACTTTATCCTTCAAAATTAAGCGACGAACTTCTTGCTTTACGAAGCTATTCAAAATAGACTTCACTTCTTCAGCGCTATATTCTTCACTTTCTTCATAGGCTTCCGTTGCATTCATCATGACAGCATCGATCGCTTCTTGTCTTGCATGCTTTTCAATCACTTTTACAGCTTCTTGAATATCAGTAAGGTATTCCTCACTAAGCTTAGCTTCAAGCGTTTCGTCTGCTTTTTTCAGAACGACTTCACGTTTTTCTTTTCCTACCGCTTCGATGATTTGTTCTTGGAAAGAAATCAGACGCTTAATTTCCTGATGTCCGAATAGAATTCCTTCCAGCATCGTTTCTTCTGGTACTTCTTCAGCGCCAGCTTCAACCATATTGATTGCATCTTTCGTACCTGCAACTGTTAAATGAATGTCACTTTGTTCAAGCTGATCAACATTAGGATTTACGACGAACTTACCGTCGATGCGTCCAACGAGCACACCCGCAATCGGACCATCAAATGGAAGATCACTAATTCCAAGTGCTAGAGATGAACCGAACATTGCTGCCATCTCGGAAGAACAGTTTTGATCCACGCTCATCACTGTGCTCACTACTTGAACTTCATTACGGAAACCATCTGGGAATAAAGGACGAATCGGGCGGTCAATTAAACGACTCGCAAGAATTGCCTTTTCACTTGGACGGCCTTCACGCTTGATGAAGCCTCCAGGAATTTTACCTACTGCATATAATCGTTCTTCATAATTAACCGTTAGTGGGAAAAACGGAAGGTCTTTCGGCTCCTTAGAACCTGTAACCGTTGCTAGTACAGCTGTATCGCCGTAGCGAATCAATGCTGCACCGCTCGCCTGCTTCGCCAGCTGACCAATCTCAACTGACAATTCGCGACCAGCCCAATCAATTGAAAACACTTGCTTCTCTTGTGCCATTAATGTGAGAACTCCTCTCATCCAATAAAATCATTTCTTTTATTATACCCTAACCTTTTTACTTCTAAAAAGAAAGGAAGAAATCTATGTATTTTTAACCTAATAAAAAAGCGGGAAATATCCCGCTTTTCTGAATCATTATCGACGTAGACCAAGTTCTTTGATAAGTTCGCGGTAACGAGTAACGTCTTTGTTACGAAGATACGTTAAAAGATTACGGCGTTTACCAACCATCTTAAGAAGACCGCGACGAGAGTGGTGGTCTTTCTTGTGGAAACGTAGATGATCGTTCAAATTGTTGATTTCCTCAGTAAGGACAGCGATTTGAACCTCTGGAGAACCAGTATCATTCTCGTGAGTTTTGAACTTAGTGATAAGCTCTTGCTTACGCTCTTGTGTGATTGCCATCCGTTTCACCTCCTTAATTTCTAATCCCCTGATACCGCGCAAACGTCGGTGACTCGATTGCCCAGTATAGGTTGTGTACTTGTCGTACAGATAATAGATTACAGGTTTTCTTCCTAAAATGCAAGGGAAATCTATTTCAAGATTTTCTTTGCGTCTTTCGCATCCTGACCAATTTGAGCAATCAAGTCATCTACAGACGAGAATTTCACTTCTCCGCGAATCTTCTCGTAAAACTCCACTTCTACCTGCTGACCATATAAGTCACCGCTAAAATCAAATACATGCACTTCTAAAGACGGCTGATCTGGCTTTTCTTCATAAAACGTTGGTTTATACCCAACGTTGCATACACCGTTCATCCACTCTTCTTTCGCCCGCATCCGAACAGCGTAAACGCCTGTATCAGGAACAAGATAATCATCCTTGAGGTCAACATTTGCTGTTGGAAAACCTATCGTACGACCACGCTGGTCTCCCTTTACAACCGTTCCTTTAACTACATAACGGCGACCAAGAACCGCTTCAACGTTCTCCACCGCTCCATCACGTATATATGAACGAATGAGGGTTGAGCTAACTTTTTCATCTTGCTGTGAAACTTTATCAATAACGGTTTGATCAAACTGATTTCGCGCATGGAAAGGAAGCGAGTCCATCGTGCCTCTCCCTTTGCTTCCATATGTATAATCAAACCCTGCGACAACGTGTACAACAGATAAAGCAATAATATAGTCGTCTACAAATTGTTGTGGGGTTATGCCTGCAATCGTTTGATCGAACTTCACGATATAAAGAACATCAATCCCCATTCCATCAATTAAATCAATTTTATCATCAAGGGGGGTAATGGCTTTCGTTTGCGGGGTGGATTTCCCTAAAACGACTGATGGATGAGGATAGAAAGTCATAACTGCTGACTCGACACCTTTCTCATCAGCGATCTTTTTTGCCGTCGAAATCACTTTCTGATGACCACGGTGAATGCCATCAAAATATCCAAGCGCCATGACCGCAGGATGTTCCGCCTTCAATTGATGTGGATGCGATAAATAAATTGTCTTCAACGGTTTCACCTTCTAACTTCATCTCGAAAACACTTTCTCAGGCTTCATTAAGCCAGGTTTCTCAGGATGTTTTTGATAGATTGCAATTGCTTCTCCGTCCTTATTGTACATAACGAGTCGATCTTCTGTCATCTCATCCACCTGAGGAAGTACAGCTCCATTTTGAAGTTTAGCTTCAAGCTCAGGTTCGACTGTTAAAGATGGCATGGCAGAAAGAGCATATTCCATCGGGAAAAGAGAGAGCGTTTCATCTTCTATCATCTGTTTAATCTCATCAAATGTCAAACATTCTTCTAGTTTAAATGGTCCAGAAGCGGTGCGAATTAAAAATGACATATGAGCTGGATATCCAAGATGCTCTCCTATATCGACCGCAAGTGTTCGAATGTAAGTCCCCTTACTACATGTGACACGAACAGGGATTGAAATAGTTCCATCGCCTTTTGTTACCTCACCAATTTGTTCAAGCTCATGAATCGTGACTTTTCGAGACGGACGCTCAACGACCTCTCCCTTAAATGCATACTCATATAATTTTTTTCCGTTTATTTTAACAGCTGAATACATCGGAGGAACTTGCTCTATCTCACCTCGAAACGCAGCAAGTGCTTCTTCTATATCGTTAGTTGAAGGCAGTTTGTCCACTTTCTTTTCTTCCACTTTCTCTCCAGACGCATCTTCCGTCGTCGTTGAAAATCCAAGTGTAATAACCGCTTCATACGTTTTCGAAAAATCCGTCATATATTGGGCAACTTTTGTTGCTCTTCCAATGCATAAAGGCAATACGCCCGTCACATCAGGATCTAACGTTCCCGTATGCCCCACTTTTTTTGTGTGTAATAACTTTCTAGTTATGGCAACACAGTCATGAGAGGTCATACCAGCCGGTTTTTTTAAAGGTAATACGCCGTTCATGCTCTTCCTCCTTTCAATCTGATGACATAGAGAAAGGATAGACATTCCTGCCTATCCCTTCATCATTACTCATCCGCTTGATTTAAATCTGCAAGAAGTCGTTCGATTTTGTTACCATAATCGATTGATTCATCAAATTCAAAGTAAATCTCCGGTGTTTTACGAAGACGGATGCGTTTCCCGATTTCAGAACGGATAAAACCAGTTGCTTTCGCGAGGCCGTTCAGGGTTGCTTCTTTCTTCTCTTCGTCACCAAGGACTGTAATAAATACCGTTGCTTGCTGTAGATCATTCGTAACTTCGACTGCTGTTACTGTAACGAAACCTACGCGCGGGTCTTTAATCTTCCTGCTGATTATATCACCAAGCTCTTTCTTCATCTGTTCACCAACACGATTTGCGCGAACATTACTCATCGTTACACCTCGTTTCTTTCCTAAAGCCACTCATAAGTTGCTCGAGTGAGTTCGATATCCGGACGTGAGTCAATCAATGAAATAGCACGCTGCAGCTCACGCTCACACGCCGTTTTGCTTGAAGCCGTCGTGACAATACCGAGCACAGTATGTTGCCAGAGATCCTGGCTATCAAGCTCAGAAATTGCAAGATTATTGTGCTTCAGTCGGCTGATTACCGACTGAAGCACAGCTCTTTTTTCCTTCAAAGATTGCGCATCGTAAATGATGCATTCACATTCGACGTATCCAATCACTTAGGCTTTACTTCCTCCATGATAAAGGCTTCAATAATGTCGCCTTCTTTAACATCATTGAACTTTGCAAGTGTAATACCACATTCGTAGCCTTTTGCCACTTCTTTCGCATCGTCTTTGAAGCGTTTCAATGTATCGACTTCACCTTCGAATACGACAATACCGTCACGGATAACACGAACGCCAGAATTACGTGTGATTTTACCTTCTGTTACGTAAGATCCTGCAATTGTACCTACTTTAGAAACTTTAAACGTTTCACGTACTTCAGCTTGACCAATTACTTTTTCCTCATAAACTGGATCGAGCATTCCTTTCATTGCCGATTCGATTTCTTCAATCGCTGTATAAATTACACGATGCAAGCGAATTTCTACTTGCTCAGAATCAGCCACTTTCTTCGCATTTGAATCAGGGCGTACGTTAAATCCAATAATAATCGCATTAGAAGCAGAAGCAAGAATAATATCTGATTCTGTAATAGCACCAACAGCTGTATGAATAATGTTGATCTTCACACCTTCTACTTCAATCTTCTGAAGTGAGCCAGCAAGTGCTTCAACTGAACCCTGTACATCAGCTTTCACGATAACATTGATATCTTTCACATCGCCTTGCTGAATCTTTTCAAATAAATCATCCAAATTCATTTTTGAAGATTCTTTACGCTGAGCTTCAATTTGCTGCTGATTACGCGCTTCCCCAACTTGACGTGCTGTTTTCTCATCTTCAAATGCCACAAAGCGATCACCAGCATTTGGAACGTCACTCAAACCAGTCACTTCGACAGGCGTAGAAGGTGCAGCGGTTTCAACACGCTTACCAAGATCGTTCACCATCGCACGAACACGACCAAATGTGTTACCAACTACAACAGGATCACCAACTTTTAGCGTACCTTCTTGTACAAGTAGTGTAGCCACTGGCCCGCGCCCTTTATCAAGCTGTGCTTCAATCACTGTACCTGTAGCAAGCTTATTAGGGTTTGCTTTAAACTCTTCTACTTCTGAAATCAAAAGGATCGTCTCAAGAAGATTGTCAATTCCTTCACGCTTAATAGCAGAAAGATTAACGAAAATCGTGTCCCCGCCCCATTCTTCAGATACGAGTTCATACTCAGTTAGTTCCTGCATGACGCGATCAGGATTTGCTCCTTCTTTATCCATCTTATTAACTGCAACGATAATTGGAACTTCTGCTGCTTTTGCGTGGTTAATGGCTTCAACCGTTTGTGGCATAACACCGTCATCCGCTGCAACAACAAGAACCGTAATATCCGTTACTTTTGCTCCACGTGCACGCATTGTTGTAAATGCTGCGTGTCCAGGAGTATCAAGGAACGTGATTTTTTTATTGTTCTCTTCAATCTGGTAAGCACCAATGTGCTGCGTAATACCGCCTGCTTCACCCTGCGTTACTTTTGTATCGCGAATTCCGTCAAGTAGCGTTGTTTTACCGTGGTCAACGTGACCCATGATCGTCACAACAGCAGGACGCTCAACAAGCTTACCTTCTTCGTCTTCACTTGTGTAATTATCAAGATCTGTTACTTCGAACAGCTCTTCTTCTTCAACTTTTACGCCGTAATCATCACAAATGAGCTCCATCGTATCTTTATCTAGTTCCTGGTTAATTGTAGCCATTACACCAAGACCCATTAGCTTTTTAATCAGTTCAGAAGCATCTTTACCTAGTTTTTCAGCAAGTTGGCCTACTGTAAGTGAACCAATAAACGTTACCTTAGAAGGCAGTCTTCTTGGAGCAGCCGTGTTTTTAGGAGGTTGTCCTTTCCCACGACGGTTAGGACGACGTCCACCTCGGCGGTTATTTGGCGCGCTTTTGCTGTTCTTTTGATTTGCATTTGCTTTTGGGTTGTTTCGATTGTTTTTATTTTCCATACTGTTTTTGTCGCTTCCCTTTTTGGATTGTTTCGAATCGTTATTAAGCTTAGCCATCGCCTGGTCATCAATCACAGACATATGATTTTTTACCGTAATATTCATGCTTGTTAACTTTTCGATAACATCCTTACTAGTAGTATTATGTTCTTTTGCATACTCATGAATTCGCATCTTACTCATACGATCACCCCCGAGTTATTGATCGAGCATTGCGTGAAGTTTCTTCGCAAACCCTGCATCAGTAACGGCTATCGTGACTCGTTGAACTTTGCCAATTGCATGACCAAGTTCATAGCGCCCTGTAACAAAACATACTGGGACTTTATAAGTAGTTGCTTTATCCGTAATTTTCTTTCTCGTGTTGTCTGATGCGTCATTCGCTATTAGTACGAGTTTGGCGCTCTTGCGCTGAATTTCCTTCACCACAAGTTCTTCTCCAGACACAACTTTGCCAGCACGCTGAGCAAGTCCTAGAAGTGACTCCCAATTCTTGTTGTTCATTTAGTTTGACCGCGATTCTGCGAGGTCAGCATAAATATCTTCCGTCACTTCTGCTTTTAGATGAGCCGCTAAAGAATTTCGCTTTTTAGCAAGAGTAAAGCACTCTTCTTTGTTGCAAAGGTATGCGCCTCGTCCATTCTTTTTACCCGTTTGGTCGATCGATATAACCCCTTCAGGCGAACGAACAATTCGAACGAGCTCTTTTTTTGGCTTCATTTCTTGACAGGCGACACATTTTCTCATCGGAATTTTACGTTTTTGCACGATGGACACCTCTCCCGATCTTGCTTAATCTAGCTCTGAATCTTCAGCGTCATTTTCCTCGAAAAGAGGAGCTTCGTCAGCACTATAGATGCCGAGTTCTTCCGCTTCAGATTGACTCTTAATATCAATTTTCCATCCTGTAAGCTTTGCTGCGAGACGGGCGTTTTGACCGCGCTTCCCGATCGCAAGCGAGAGCTGATAGTCTGGTACGATAACCTGAGTCATTTTGTTTTCTTCATCTACATTTACTTTAAGGACTTTTGAAGGACTAAGAGCGTTTGCTACATATTCCACAATATCCTCAGACCAGCTGACAATATCGATTTTCTCGCCTTTAAGTTCATTTACGATCGCCTGAACACGTTGACCGCGTTGTCCTACACAAGAGCCAACCGGATCCACTTCAGGATCTTCGGCATGAACGGCAATTTTTGATCGATCGCCGGCTTCACGTGAAATTGACTTCACTTCTACAGTGCCGTCAAAAATTTCTGGCACTTCAAGTTCAAATAAACGCTTAAGAAGGCCAGGATGAGTTCTTGAAACCATCACCTGTGGCCCTTTGGTTGTTTTTTCAACTTTCGTCACATATACCTTAATACGATCATGAGAATGATACGTTTCATTCGGCATTTGTTCACCTGCAGGGAGAAGTGCTTCGATTCGACCGAGGTCAACATAAATAAAACGATGATCTTGACGCTGAACAATTCCGGTCATGATATCGTCTTCGCGTTCAATAAATTCGCTAAATATGATCCCACGTTCTGCTTCACGGACACGTTGAGTAACAACTTGTTTCGCTGTTTGAGCTGCGATACGACCGAAATTACGAGGCGTTACTTCGATTTCCACGATATCTTCTAATTCATATTGACGATCAATGTCTTTCGCATCTTCGAGTGAAATCTCAAGACGAGCATCTTCCACTTCTTCTACGACATCTTTTCGAGCGAATACGCGGATCGAACCAGTGTCCTGATTAAAATCGACTCTTACATTTTGAGCCTGATGGAAGTTTCGCTTGTACGCCGAAATAAGCGCTGCTTCAATCGCCTCAACGATAATATCCTTGCTGATGCCTTTTTCTTTTTCAAGAATGGTTAGCGCATCTAATAACTCACTACTCTTCATTTTCATTCTCCCCTTTAATTAAAAAACAACCGCAAGCCTTGCGCTTGCTACTTTTTCATAAGGTAATTCTACCTTTTTAATTCTCGTTTTCACTCGCTGTTCAATCACAACCGTTTCACCATCAAAATCAGAAAGCTTACCTTCAAAGCTTTTCTCTCCATCTATTGGTTCATAAGTTGTCATATAGACTTGTTTTCCAACCGCTTTCTCGAAATCAGTCTTTTTCTTCAGCGGGCGCTCTGCACCTGGGGAAGAAACTTCGAGGAAATAAGGTTGTGTAATTGGATCATGTTTATCTAGCTGTTCACTTAGCTTTTCGCTAATTGTCCCGCACTCCTCAATATCAACACCTCGAGGAGAATCGACATAGACACGGAGAAACCAATTCTTGCCTTCCTGCGTGAATTCTATGTCTACAAGTTCCAGGTTCATTTCATCTACTATTGGTTTTACTAGTTCTTCAGTAACCGTAATCACATTTTCATTCATTGGTTGTCCTCCTTTCTGATCCTGTACAGCAGGGTCCCAATCGAAAACGAAAGAGTGGGATAGCCCCACTCTTCCGTCGCGTGTGTATTCACTAGTATTTCCACAATTACTATACCATACTCATATAACCAATTCAACAGAGAAGCGAAGGCACCTCTTTAGAACAAGCTAAGCTGGTTAGCATCTGGAAGTCCTTCAAGACATCCATGGTCATCCAAGTATTCTAGTACTGTCTTTGAAATCTTGCTTCGCTGCTGCAAATCTTCTTTTGAAAGAAACTCACCGGCTTCTTTGGCGTTTTCAATGTTGATGGCAGCATTCGTTCCAACTCCAGGTAGAGAATTGAACGGAGGGATGAGCGAATCCCCGTCGACGACGAATTCAGCAGCTTTTGATCGGTAAAGGTCAACCTTCTGCATACGAAGACCGCGTTCTGACATTTCGAGCGCAATCTCCATCACTGTTAAGAGGTTTTTTTCCTTTGGTGATGCATCAAGTCCCTTTTCATTAATCTCTTCGATCTTCGCTCGAATCGCATTGGATCCTTTTGCCATAGTATCGATATCAAAATCATCTGCCCTTACTGTTAGATAAGCAGCATAAAAAAGGATCGGATGATGCACTTTGAAATAAGCAATCCGAACAGCCATTAATACATACGCAGCTGCGTGAGCTTTCGGGAACATGTACTTGATTTTCAAACAAGAATCAATGTACCAGTCAGGAACATCATGCTTCTTCATTTCCGCTACCCATTCTTCCTGAAGTCCTTTCCCTTTTCGGACGAACTCCATGATTTTAAATGCAAGAGACGGATCAAGACCTTTATAAATTAAGTAAACCATAATGTCATCCCGACAACCAATTACTTCACTTAAGTTACATGTCCCGGCCTGGATGAGCTCTTGGGCATTACCTAACCATACATCAGTACCATGTGATAAACCTGAGATTTGTACAAGTTCAGAGAAAGTGCTTGGTTTCGTATCCTCAAGCATTTGACGAACAAAACGTGTTCCGAATTCCGGAATACCGTAAGTTCCTGTTTTACACATAATCTGATCTTGTGTAACGCCAAGAGACTCGGTTCCACTGAAGAGCTTCATAACTTCTGCATCATCCGTTGGTATTGTTTTCGGATCAATGCCACTTAAATCTTGAAGCATACGAATAACCGTTGGATCATCGTGTCCAAGGATATCAAGCTTCAGAAGATTATCATGAATGGAATGGAAATCAAAATGCGTTGTTTTCCATGCGGATGTCTTATCATCTGCCGGAAATTGGATTGGTGAAAAATCATAAATATCCATATAGTCCGGGACAACGATAATTCCACCCGGGTGCTGGCCAGAAGTTCGTTTCACGCCTGTACACCCTGATACAAGACGATCAATCTCAGCTCCTCGATAGTGAAGATCATGATCCCCCATATATCCCTTTACATAACCATACGCCGTTTTCTCAGCAACCGTACCAATTGTTCCTGCACGAAACACATTGTCTTCCCCAAACAGTTCCTTCGTATAGTTGTGAGCACGAGGCTGATATTCACCCGAGAAGTTCAAATCAATATCGGGTACCTTATCTCCTTTAAACCCTAGAAACGTTTCAAAAGGAATGTCATGTCCATCTTTTGTAAGAGGAATATTACAATCTTCACAGTTTTTATCAGGAAGATCGAACCCTGATCCTACTGACCCATCATCAAAGAACTGCGATTTCTTACAAGAAGGACAGACATAATGCGGCGGTAATGGGTTAACTTCCGTAATTTCTGTCATGGTCGCCACAAAAGAAGATCCTACTGAACCACGAGATCCTACTAGATAGCCGTCGTTTAGCGACTTTTTTACAAGCTTATGAGAGATAAGGTAGATAACAGCGAAACCGTGACCGATAATACTCTTTAGCTCTTTTTCAAGTCTTTCTTCAACAATCGTAGGAAGCTCTTCGCCATAAATACTTCTAGCCATACCATAGCTCATTTGACGCATTTCTTCATCAGCACCTTCAATTCGAGGTGTGAAAAGGTCGTCTTTAATCGGTTTAATATCGTCAATTAAATCAGCCACTACCTGTGGTTTTTGTACCACAATCTCCTTCGCTTTTTCTGCCCCAAGAAAATGGAAGCAGTCGAGCATTTCATTTGTTGTTCTAAAATGAACCTGCGGTAGCGTTTGGCGATTCAACGGATTTCCCGCTTGCGCTTTAATTAAAATTTTACGGTAAATATGATCTTCTGGCTCGAGATAGTGGACATTTCCTGTCGCTACGACGGGTTTATTCAATTTCTCACCAAGCATCACAATCTTACCAATAATCTCTCTTAAAGCCATTTCATCTTGAACAAGTTCTTTCTCAATTAAATGCATGTAATTTTGAGGAGGCTGAACCTCGAGGTAATCATAGAACTTCGCTATGTCCTCAACTTCTTCAGGAGATTTTTGCATCATCCCTTCGAATACTTCCCCTTTATCACATCCAGAACCAATAAGCAGTCCTTCTCGGTACTTCTCAAGCTTAGAACGCGGGATCCGAGCGGTTCGATAAAAGTAATCGATATGCGATAGTGAAACAAGTTTAAATAAATTCTTTAACCCTACATCATTTTTCGCCAAAATAATGGTATGAGACGGACGAGTACGCTGAAAACCCGTTTGGCCCATATTGTCATTTAGCATATTGTGATTCGTTATCTCTCGCTCAAGAGCATCCTTCACTAGCTTCCATAATAAATACCCTGTAGCTTCCGCATCATAAATCGCTCGGTGATGCTGTGTAAGATCAATATCAAACTTTTTACAAAGCGTATTTAATCGGTGATTTCGCATTTCAGGATAAAGAAAACGAGCCAATTCGAGCGTATCAATAACCGGGTTCGTTGCTTCACCTAAACCGGCATTACGTAATCCAACATTTAAGAACCCCATATCAAAGCTAGCATTATGGGCAACGAGAATGTCATCTCCCATAAACTCATGAAAATCTTTAATGACATCTTCAATCTCAGGTGCATTCGTCACCATATCATCGGTAATACCCGTTAGTTCAATTGTTGTTGAAGAAAGCGGATGATGCGGATTCGCAAAACGCTCAAACTTGTCAACAATTTCACCATCTTTTAGTTTTACAGCTGCGAGTTCGATGATTTTGTTGTAAACAGCGGACAGTCCGGTCGTTTCAACGTCAAAAACGATGTAAGTACCTGTTTCAAGATCTCGATCTGCTTCATTGTACGCCATCGGTACACCATCATCGACAAGATCAGCTTCAAGACCATAAATCACTTTAACGCCATGCTTTTGACCAGCAGCGTAAGCATCAGGAAATGATTGAACAACATTATGATCCGTAATGGCAATCGCTGGATGTCCCCACTTAGCCGCCTGAGAGATCAATCCTCCCGCTGTACTAACTGCATCCATTTGACTCATTTGCGTATGCGCATGCAGTTCAATTCGTTTCTCATCTTCAGGCGCCTCGTCCTGTCGCAAGTCAGGTTTGATTTCCGTTAAATCATTCCCAATCATGACTAGGTCACGAACGAACGTATCATTTTGAATGCCACCGCGAACTTTCACCCAGATGCCTTTTCGAACAGCTTCTAAAATCGGCACATCTTCTTTATCACGAGAGAACATTTTAACTAGAATTGAATCCGTATAATCCGTTATTTTAAAGGTTAATAATGTTCGACCACTTCTAAGTTCCTTCGTTTCGGCATGGAAAACATAACCTTGAACAGCGATTCGACGTTCTTCATCCTGAATCGTTTCAATCGGAACGGGATCTTCTTTAATTTTGTATCCAATGACAAGCGAATCCGGCACGTTCTTGCTTGAAGATTTATCTGCTTTTTCTTTTTCAATCAAAGCTTCCATCATTTTAGATTGATCTTCTTGTTGCTTTTGTTCAACAAACTTCTGATAGTCCTGTTCAGAAGCTTTCACTTCTACTTCAAGCATGTATTTCGGAAAGCCGGCATTTGTGTAACAGTCAGCTAGCGGTGCTGCTAATTTTCTTCTCGCAATCGCTGCTTCTGTTTCATTACGTACCGTAACGATAAGCTTATTGCCACTAATTTTCGGAGTTTGCTTTTTTAAAACGTTGGTTAAAGACGCGGAATGATCTTGCATTAATTCCGCAACATTTTCCCAATAAGCCATGGCAAGTTCTTCATTTCCTCCTGAGTCCGTAGCAATGCTATAGGTCACCTCGGCAATGTGTTTTAATCCATCTTGCAAACGACTGCGAAATAGCTCGTATACATGAAAAGGAAGAACGTCTGGAAAGTGAAAGTCAAAATGCCACTTCCTCGTTTCTTTATAGACCGTTAACTTTGAAATGTACCCATCCTTGAAATAGTCAACGAATTTTTCTGGAACCGATATTTGTTGAAGGAGCAGCTGGAGACGTTCTTTCCGTATGTTTAAATCCTGGTCCATTCAATTCTTCCTCCTTCTTAAAATGCGAAGAGATAGCGAAAAAAAAGGTGGAAGGTACCAATGGCACCTATCCACAGTTTAGTTCATTTGTGTTAAAAGCTGCTGGATTGTCTTGTTCAAGTCATTAACTGGAACTTCCATAGACTCACCTGTATCTCTTCGCTTTACTTCGACTATCTCTTCATTAGCCTTCTTACCTACAATCACTCTTATCGGAAGTCCGATGAGATCGGCATCTTTAAACTTAACGCCTGCGCGCTCTTTGCGATCGTCGTAAAGAACATCGTAGCTCTGGTCGCGCAACGTATCATAAAGACGATCAGATAAAGCTGTTTGCTCATCATCTTTCACGTTAATCGTAATCAAATGAACATCGAACGGAGTCACAGCTAGTGGCCATCTAAGTCCATTATCATCAGCATTTTGTTCAGCTATAGCTGCGAGCGTTCTTGAGACCCCGATGCCATAACAGCCCATGATCATCGGTTTCGCTTTTCCACCTTCATCAAGGTAAGACGCGCCCATTGTTTCACTATATTTTGTACCAAGTTTAAATACCTGACCTATTTCAATGCCTTCTGCAAATACAATCTTGCCGTTCCCATCTGGAGATGGATCTCCTTCTTGAATAAAGCGAAGGTCTTCATAACGTTTGATGTTAAGATCACGATCCGGATTCACATTTTGATAAGCATGCTTACCTGTTAAAGAACCATTTACAATCGAACGAACAGCATGATCGGCCATAATCTTTCCATCAAATGTTTTCACATCTACTTCTTCGTTTATAACTTCCACCAAATCAGTGCCATAAAGGTTTTTCACCTTGATGTCATTTAATTCATGATCGCCTCTTACTAAGACAAGAACGGTTTCCTCTTCTACTTTAAGTAGAGTTGCATGAATTTGGCGATCTGCTGAAGCCTCACCTTTTCCTTCAGTTAAAGGAGCTTCTGCCTCATCTGGTTTCTGATAAGTAACGTGAACCTCTGCCATTTCAATATTGGCTGCATAGTCAGAAGAGTCGCTGTATGCAATCGTATCTTCTCCAACGCTAGAAAGGGCCATAAATTCTTCTGTATCTTTTCCGCCCATGGCTCCAGAATCAGCCACAACTGGACGGAAGTTTAAACCAAGTGTTGTGAAGATACGGCTATAAGCGCTATGCATCATGCGATAGGCGTCATCAAGCTGCTCATCAGAAGAATGGAAAGAGTAAGCATCTTTCATAATAAATTCTCTGCCACGCAGCAAGCCAAAGCGAGGACGACGCTCATCGCGATACTTTGTTTGGATTTGATATAACGTAACAGGCAACTGCTTGTACGATTTTAGCTCATCTCGAACAAGACTCGTAATTAATTCTTCATGCGTTGCCCCAAGTGCGAAAGGTCGTCCGTGACGATCTTTTAATCGCATTAACTCAGGTCCATAAACATCCCAACGACCTGTTTCCTGCCATAATTCGGCTGGCTGAATCGCTGGCATTAAGAGCTCCTGTGCTCCAACTCCATCGAGTTCTTTCCGAATAACTTCTTCGATTTTCATTAATACTTTTTTACCTAATGGAAGGTATGAATAAATACCTGACGCATTTTGACGCATAAAACCCGCTCGGACAAGGAGCTGATGACTTTTAATTTCTGCATCAGCTGGATTGTCACGAAGAGTTGGATTAAAGTATTTTGATTGTTTCATCTCCTGCACCTCATTTCATTCTTAAAACGGGTCCTGTCGCTCTTATAAGAAGAAGCGCTGGATATCATTCCATGTTACAACTAACATCAGCAACATGAGGAACGAAAAGCCAATAAAGTGAACAAGGCTTTCCTTTTGGGGATCGATTGGTTTTCCACGCAATGCTTCAACACCAATGAAGAGAAGTCTTCCTCCATCAAGTGCCGGAAGCGGCAATAAATTAAAGATCCCTAGATTAATGCTTAAGAAACCAGCCCATCTCATCAAGACATAAAGGCCGCCTGAAGCTGCTTCTTCTGTATAACTATAAATACCTACTGGTCCAGAGAAAGCATCGATCGAGAGTTGGCCCGTAACAAGTTGTCCAAGCCCTACAAAGATCGCTTTTCCAAATTCATAGGTTGAAGTAAAGCCAAACACAATGGAATCCAAGAAATTCACCTGATATTCAGGTGCAACACCAATTCGACCAACCGATTGGTTTTCTGAAAGCTCCTGTTTTTCAGGTGTAATGGATAGGGAAACATTCTCTCCTTGACGGTCCACATTAAAGCCAAGTTGGTTATTGGCATTTTCCTGAATAATCGAGGTCATTTGATTCCATCCCGTTATTTCTGTTCCATTGATTTCAGTAATCACGTCACCGTTCATCATACCTGCTTGTTCAGCAGGGCTTCCATCGACAACTTCTTTCACTTGGTTTGTCGGCGTCCCCTGTAATAAACCGAGTGCAATAAAAATCACGATTGCTAACAAGAAATTCATTACCGGTCCAGCAAAAATAGCCAAGAAACGATCCCAAAGCGATTTTGATCCGAATTGACGATCGTATGGTGCAATTTGAAATTCTGAACCGTCCATCACATAATGGGACGTCTCATCAATCGGATAGACAACGGCGGGTTCATCTTCACCTTCGTAGCCTTTAATATAAAGGCCACGCTCAAGATCAGCTTCTTCCACCGTTACTTCTTTTAAATTAGGATAAGCTGACTTTTGGTTTATCACAATCTTTGACACTTTGTTTTGATCATTGAAAAGAAGACCAACACGCTGACCTGGTTTTAACTCAATCATTTCAGGATCTTCTCCGGCCATTCGGACAAATCCACCCAGAGGTAAGAGTCTGATTGTGTAAACCGTCTCCCCTTTTTTAAATGTGAAAATTTTTGGTCCGAAGCCTATTGCGAATTCTCGACACAAGATTCCCGCACGCTTTGCGAGAAGCAAGTGACCCAATTCATGGATAAAAACGAGTGCTCCGAATATGATAATGATCGAAATCACAGTGTTCATATTCACTTACCACCTTTATTTAATTAATGACTGAACTCGTAATCTTGTTTCAGAATCAACTGCAAGGATTTCTTCAAGCGACGCATTTTGAATAATTTCATGCTTCTCCATCGCTCTTTCTACGAGCTCTTCGATCGTTAAGAAATCGATTTTACCCTCAAGAAATGCGGCAACGGCCGTTTCATTTGCTGCATTTAATACGGCTGGCAGTGAACCACCAGCACGGCCAGCCTCATAGGCTAGCTTTAATGCACGGAAGCGGTTGTAATCCACTTGCTCAAAATGTAGTTGACCAACTTCCCATAAGTTTAACCGTTTTGCATTTCTGATTTCAAGTCGATCAGGATAGCTAAGTGCATATTGAATTGGAATTCGCATATCCGGAGTACCTAGATGCGCCATGACGCTTCCGTCTATGTACTCTACCATTGAGTGAATAATACTTTCTTTATGAAGCACGACATCAATTTGATCATAGGGCGTTCCAAATAACCAATGGGCTTCAATCACTTCTAGTCCTTTGTTCATCATCGTTGCTGAATCGATCGTAATTTTAGCTCCCATCGACCAATTTGGGTGATTTAGGGCATCGTGAACGCTAACTCCAGTAAGCTCTTCTCGTTTCTTATCGCGGAAACTACCTCCTGAAGCCGTTAAAATAAGCCGTTCCATTTGCTCCTGCTTTTCACCATTCAAACACTGAAACAGTGCTGAATGTTCACTGTCTACTGGTAAAAGAGCAGACCCATGTTTTTTTGCAGCTTCTGTTACTAGATGGCCTGCGGTAACAAGCGTTTCTTTATTCGCAATTGCAATTGTCTTTCCCTGTTCAATCGCTGATAAGGTTGGTGAAAGACCGATACTTCCAAGAATTGCGTTAACGAGAACGGTTGATTCATGATGACAAGCAACTTCTAAAAGCCCTTCATCTCCATAAACAATTTTCGTTTTCCTTGAAATCATTCTTCTGAGTGAATCAGCATCTTCTTTCTTTTGGACAGACAATAACTTTGGCTTAAACTCTTCCGCTATTTCGACCGCTTTTTCAACATTTTTCCCAACGGAAAATGCGACAAGGGAAAACATATCAGGATGCATTCTAATGATATCAAGAGTCTGAACACCGATTGAGCCAGATGCTCCAAGCAAACTAATTTTCTTCAAAAAATTCGTTCCTCCAATCCACTCTGTTTCGACTATACCAGGTTAAGTAAATGCAGAAGGGGGAGAACGAATATAAGACTATCAAATCGATCAAGTATCCCTCCGTGCCCTGGTAAGATACTGCCGGAATCTTTCACTCCATAATGACGCTTAAACGCAGATTCAACAAGATCACCAATCTGTCCAAAAACAGACGTTAACACCGATACGATTAGAACTACAACCATGGAATCATATACCGGATAAATCAGTTGAAAAACAATTCCTACGATTAAGGCCATTAAAACGCCTCCAACTGCACCTTCAACGGTTTTGTTGGGAGATATATGTGGCCAAAGTTTTTTCTTACCGAGTGATCGTCCCACAAAATAGGCTCCAGAATCAGAGGCCCATATGAGAAAGATAATAAAGAACAAATGAATCATGCCATCTAAATTACTTTCACCAAGATAACGAGTTGCTGTGAAGTAATAAAAACCTAACCCAACATAAAGCGATGCCATCATAATAAAAGAGCTTTCATCAAAACTATACTTATTTTTCGTCAGAACCGTCATTGCAAGTAAAATGAGGAGCCCGAAAAATAAGAGATCAATTTTGGTAAAAACAGATGATGTTAGTGAAGCAATCCAGTCATCAGGCATGACAAGAATCCACGTTCCGACGATAGCAAGTAAGCCAGGAAGTGAAACCAATGTGATTTTCTTCATCAGTAACAATTCAACCATTCCAATTGTGGCAACTAGCGCCATCAAAAGAATGAACGGCCAATCTCCAATTACAATCATTCCTAACAAGAGGGCGCCAAAAATCACACCCGTTATAACTCGTTGTTTCATTACATTAATGTCCTCCTACACTTACACCCCGCCGTAACGTCTTCCTCTTCGCTGATATTCCTGTACGGCTTCAACAAAATGGTGCTCTGTGAAATCAGGCCATAGAACTTCTGTAAACCATAGTTCTGTGTAAGCCAGCTGCCAGAGCATAAAGTTACTTAAGCGTATTTCTCCGCTTGTCCGTATAAGTAAATCCGGATCCGGATATTGACTACTGAGTAAATAGGAAGAAATTCTCTCTTCCGTAATCTCTTCTTCAGTCAGTATCCCCTTTTTCACATCACTTAATAACCGCTGCATGGCCATCTTCATTTCATGACGGCTGCCATAGTTTAGTGCGAAATTAAGAATCAGTCCGGTGTTTTCTTTCGTTTCTTCTACTGCCTTGCTAATGGCTTTGAACGTATGGGGGGGCAGCTGCTCTCGTTCTCCCATTATTCGTACTTGAACATTCTGCTCAATCAACTCTGGCAGGTGGCTAAGTAGAAATTGTTCTGGGAGCTTCATCAAAAAGTCTACTTCCTCTTTTGGTCGTTTCCAATTTTCAGTTGAAAAGGCATAGAGCGTTAAATAATGAACGCCTAGATCATTTGCCTTCCGAACGATCTTCTTCACTACCTTCACACCTTCACGGTGGCCAGCCACACGTGGGAGACCTCGCTTCTTGGCCCAGCGTCCATTGCCATCCATAATGATCGCAATATGTCCTGGGATATTAGCAGATGTGTTAATTTCTAATTGTTCCTCATCTTCATTCTTTCTCATCCAGTTCGAGAACTTCCCAAGCATTGCAAATCCTCCATTGTGTCACTTACTTAACAAAAAAACCCCCTGTGGGAAAAGAGGGTCCTTTTATTATCTTATTTTACATGTTATTGATTTAGACTTCCATGATTTCTTTTTCTTTATCAGCAGCAATGCTGTCAGCTTCAGCTACATACTTGTCAGTAAGCTTCTGCACATCATCGTTTCCGCGGCGAAGTTCATCTTCTGTAATGTCGCCATCTTTTTCTTGTTTCTTTAACTCATCATTTGCATCGCGGCGAATGTTACGGATTACAACTTTGCCTTCTTCAGCATATTTCTTAACGAGTTTCACAAGATCTTTACGACGCTCTTCGGTAAGAGCTGGGATTGTAAGACGAATGACATTTCCATCATTAGAAGGTGTTAGGCCAAGGTCAGATTTAAGAATGGCTTTTTCGATATCGCCAATCGCAGTTTTATCGTAAGGCTGAATCAATAGCATACGCGCTTCTGGAACTGAAACACCAGCAAGTTGGTTAACAGGTGTTGGAGCGCCATAGTAATCTACTTGAACTTTATCAAGTAGAGAAGCATTTGCTCTTCCTGCTCGCAGTGTCGCTAGCTCACGCTTTAAGCTTGAAATTCCATTTTGCATACGTTCTTCAGCGTTTTTCAAGATTTCTTTCGTCATCTTAATTTCTCCCCTTTACTACTGTTCCAATTTCTTCGCCACAAATGGCGCGCTTAATATTGCCTTCTTCCATGATCGAGAAGACAACAAGTGGAATATCGTTGTCCATACAAAGTGAAGAAGCTGTGGAGTCCATTACAGCTAAACCTTCCTTGAGTACATCAAGGTAAGAAAGAGTGTCATACTTCTTCGCAGTTGCGTCAACTGTCGGATCGGCTGTATAAACGCCGTCTACATTGTTTTTCGCCATCAAAATAACATCTGCTTCAATTTCGGCCGCACGCAATGCTGCCGTTGTATCTGTCGAGAAGTATGGGTTACCAGTACCTGCTGCAAAAATGACAACGCGTTTTTTTTCAAGGTGACGAATGGCTTTACGACGGATGTACGGTTCAGCTACCTGTCTCATTTCGATTGAAGTTTGAACACGCGTTTCAACTCCAATGCTCTCTAGGCTATCCTGCATTGCAAGTGAATTCATTACAGTAGCAAGCATCCCCATATAATCAGCAGTCGTACGATCCATTCCCATTTCACTGCCTACTTTTCCACGCCAGATGTTTCCACCGCCGACAACAACAGCAACTTCTACACCCATTTCATGAATTTCCTTCACCTGTGATGCGATAGACTGAACGATTGAAGGTGATATTCCCTGACCTTCTCCACCGGACAATGCTTCTCCGCTTAATTTTAACACAACGCGTTCATACTTGGCTCCGCTCATTTTAACCCTCCAGCATGTTTATCAGTATTTGTTCTTGAAAAATAGGGAACACAGCGTGTTCCCTATCATTGTTTTACTTCTTCACTTGAGACATAACTTCTTCAGCGAAGTTATCTTCACGTTTCTCCATGCCTTCGCCAACTTCGTAGCGGATAAAGCCTTTTACAGTAGCGCCCTTAGACTCTACGTACTTTCCTACTTTTTGATCAGTGTCTTTAACAAACGGCTGATCTACTAGAGAAATTTCTTCGAAGAATTTGTTGATTCGGCCTTCTACCATTTTCTCAACAATTTTCTCAGGCTTACCTTCGTTAAGAGCCTGTTGTTTAAGAACTTCACGCTCACGCTCAACTTCTTCAGTTGGTACAGCATCGCGCGATACGAAGCGAGGGTTAACTGCCGCTGTATGCATCGCTACATCTTTCGCTACTTCTTCATCAGTTGTACCTTCAAGAAGTGTTAGAACACCGATGCGTCCACCCATGTGAAGATAAGCGCCAAATGCATCTGCATCAGTTTTTTCAACGATTTGGAAGCGACGAAGAGAAATTTTCTCTCCAATTTTAGCGATTTTATCATTCAAATATTCAGTTACTGTTTGTCCGTTTTCCATTTTGCTTTCAAGAGCTGCATCTACAGACTCAGGGTTTGTTTTAAGTAGGTGTTGAGAGATTTCGTTGATTAAAGAAGTAAAGCTCTCGTTCTTAGCAACGAAGTCTGTTTCAGAGTTAATTTCAGCGATTACTGCTTTGTTTCCTTCAACAGCGATCGTTGCAAGACCTTCTGCTGCTACGCGGTCAGCTTTTTTCGCTGCTTTCGAGATACCTTTCTCACGAAGCCAGTCAATTGCCTTGTCCATGTCACCATCGTTTTCAGTTAGTGCTTTTTTGCAATCCATCATTCCTGCACCTGTTTGTGCACGCAATTCTTTTACCATTTGAGCTGTTACTGCCATTAGTAATTCCTCCTTGAATTATGATATGTAATCATACCCTTTTGGGTTAAAAAAAGGTGATAAAGGGGTTAGAGTTCCCCTTTATCACCCCTTTGTGTTCTTATACAGATGTTTCTTCAGTTTCTACCGCTTCAACTTCTGCTTCTTCTTCAACTTTACTAACTTCGATAATAGCATCAGCCATTTTAGCAGTAAGAAGTTTCACAGCGCGGATTGCATCGTCGTTACCAGGGATAATATAGTCGATCTCATCTGGATCACAGTTTGTATCCACGATCGCAACGATAGGGATATTAAGCTTACGAGCCTCAGCAATAGCGATACGCTCTTTACGAGGGTCGATTACGAACATTGCGTCTGGAACGCCGTTCATATCTTTAATACCACCAAGGAATCTTTCAAGGCGATCCATTTCTTTTTTAAGAAGCATAACTTCTTTCTTAGGTAGTACTTCGAATGTACCGTCTTCTTGCATCTTTTCAAGGCTCTTCAGGCGGTTGATACGCTTTTGAATAGTTTCAAAGTTCGTAAGCGTTCCACCCAACCAGCGTTGGTTGATGTAGTATTGACCAGCACGGATCGCTTCATCCTTAACGGAATCTTGCGCTTGCTTTTTTGTACCTACGAAAAGAACTTTACCACCGTCCTGAGCAATGTCACGAACGAAGTTATAAGCTTCTTCGACTTTCTTCACTGTTTTTTGAAGGTCGATAATGTAGATACCGTTTCTTTCAGTGAAGATATAAGGTTTCATTTTCGGGTTCCAACGACGAGTCTGATGACCGAAGTGTACCCCAGCTTCAAGAAGCTGTTTCATAGAGATTACTGCCATGATTGTGTTCCTCCTAATGGTTTTTTTATCCTCCGCTTGCATCTATTTCGGAAAAAACTGCGTCTGCAGCACCACTTTCCAAATCAACAAGCGTGTGTGATTAACACCGTTGATTAATATATCATATCATGTGACAAGTCGCAAGTTTAAATCTTAAATTCCATGAATACCTATACTACCTTACTCTCATAATCCATATAAAAGCTTAGCATTCCAATGTATCACGCATAAAAAATACCGAAAATATTAATAAAAACGCTCCGAGAGTCCCGGAGCGTTTGATCAATTATTGCGTCTTCAGTTTTGATAGTTCTACAAGAAACTTATCGTTAAGAACTTTAATATAAGTTCCTTTCATTCCTAGAGAACGAGACTCAATAACACCAGCACTCTCAAGTTTACGAAGAGCGTTTACGATGACAGAACGTGTAATCCCTACGCGGTCAGCAATTTTACTTGCAACAAGAAGTCCTTCATTTCCTTCAAGTTCTTCGAAAATATGCTCAATTGCTTCAAGTTCACTATAGGAAAGTGAAGAAATCGCCATTTGAACGACTGCTTTGTTTCTTGCTTCTTCTTCAATTTCTTCTGCTTTCTCATGAAGGATCTCCATTCCTACTACGGTTGCACCGTACTCAGCTAACAAAAGATCATCATCTGAGAATGAATCGCTTAGACGAGAAAGAATAAGCGTACCTAGACGGCTTCCACCACCAACGATTGGTACAATCGTTGTTAGACCTTTTTCGAAAAGATCACGATTCTCTACAGGGAAAGCTGTGTATTCGCTTGTAATGTCAAGATTTGACGACGTTTCACCGATATTAAAGAGATTCTGCGTATATTCTTCAGGAAATTGACGCTCTGAAAACATATTCTTCATACGTTCGTTCTCAATTTCTTGATTAATCGCAATCCCAAGAAGTTTACCTCTGCGACTTACAACATATACGTTTGCTTTAATAGCGTCTCGCAAAGTTTCTGCCATGTCGGTAAAGTTAACTGGCCCCTCTGACTTTTGTAGCATACCATTAATTTTTCTTGTTTTTTCAAGTAAATTCATTGTTTTGTCCTCCTGTATGTATTATAGGATGTATTGGCTGAGGTCACGGTTCTTCGCAATAGAAGCTAACTTTTCCTCAACATACTCTGGTGTGATTGTAATGCTGTCTAGATTAATGTCTGGCGCTTCAAATGAAAGATCTTCAAGAAGCTTTTCTAAAATTGTATGAAGTCTTCGCGCACCAATATTATCCGTGTCCTGATTCACTTCTGTAGCAATTGTAGCAATTTTAAGAATAGCATCGTCAGAAAATTCAACTTTAATACCTTCAGTTTCTAATAAAGCTGTATATTGCTTCACAAGCGCATTATCAGGCTCCGTCAAAATTCGCTTAAAGTCGTCTACCGTTAAACTAGATAGCTCTACGCGAATTGGGAAACGGCCCTGCAGCTCAGGGATTAGATCAGATGGTTTTGACATATGGAAAGCTCCTGCAGCCATAAATAAAATGTGATCTGTTTTAACAGGTCCATATTTTGTTGTTACTGTTGAGCCTTCTACAATCGGTAAGATGTCTCTTTGAACACCTTCTCTTGAAACATCAGCTGATTGCTGGCTTTTCCCAGCTACCTTATCAATTTCATCAATGAAGATGATACCCGATTGTTCTGTCTTTGAAACAGCATCTTGCGCAACTTCGTCCATATCTACGAGTTTTGCTGCTTCATCCTGTGTTAAAACTTTTCTCGCTTCTGACACAGGCAGCTTACGTTTTTTCTTCTTTTTGGGCATAATGTTGCCGAGCATATCCTGCATGTTCATACCCATTTGTTCCATACCAGCGCCCTGGAACATATCCATCATGGAGTTGTTTTGCTCTTCCACTTCCACAGTAATCATGCGGTCTTCTAGTTCACCAAGCGCGAGCTGCTGAGCGATTTGCTTTCGTCTTGATGCAATAGACTGATCTTCACTAGCGGACTGGTTCCCTGTTTCCTCTTGTCCTTGATTGCCAAATAACATTTCAAGCGGATTTTTGTATTGGGTTTGCTTTTTACTAGAAGGTACAAGCAATTCCACAATTCGTTTGTTTGCATTTTCTTCCGCCTTGCCCTTCACCTGTTCCATGCGATCTTCTTTGACAAGCCTGATTGATGTTTCCACGAGATCACGAACCATTGATTCCACATCTCGACCAACATAACCTACTTCAGTAAATTTCGTTGCTTCAACTTTAATGAATGGCGCATTGACAAGGCGAGCAAGTCGACGTGCTATCTCAGTCTTACCTACGCCTGTAGGTCCAATCATTAAGATGTTTTTTGGATTCACTTCATCCTTCAGTTTGTCGCTCAACTGGCTACGGCGGTATCGATTTCTTAATGCCACTGCGACAGCCTTCTTCGCGTCATTCTGACCAACAATATACTGATCAAGCTTTTCAACAATTTGTCTCGGTGTTAATGGATTAGACATACGATCTCCTCCAAAGATACATTTTATATACTAAATGGTTTCTACGATAATTTGATCATTCGTGTACACGCATATTTCAGATGCAATTTCCATCGATGCTCGCGCAATTTCTTCAGCGGTTTTGTTATCACTATAACGCTTAAGTGCTCTGCCTGCTGAAAGAGCGTAGTTTGAACCTGAACCAATTGAAAGAATGCCATCATCAGGTTCAATCACTTCACCAGTACCTGAGATTAGCAATAGTTCATCTTTGTTCATTACAATTAGCATCGCTTCAAGCTTCCTTAACACGCGATCGCTACGCCACTCTTTCGCAAGTTCCACAGCGGCACGCTGAAGGTTGCCACCAAATTCCTCAAGCTTGCTCTCAAATTTCTCAAAAAGAGTAAACGCATCAGCAACGGATCCTGCAAATCCCGCAACCACTTTTCCATGAAAAAGCCTTCTTACTTTCTTAGCTGTATGCTTCATGACCACAGCATTTCCGAATGTAACCTGACCGTCACCAGCCATTGCACACTCACCATTATGCTGAACGGCAAATATCGTTGTAGAATGAAAGTCTCCCATAAGTTCCTCCTCCCGAGCACTTAGGCTCTTGGGTGATGGTTCATGTATATATTTCGCAATCGATCTCCCGTCACGTGGGTATAGATCTGAGTAGATGATAAATCAGAATGCCCTAATAGCTCCTGCACAGAACGTAAGTCTGCCCCTTCATTCAGCAAATGGGTTGCGAATGTGTGTCTCATCACATGCGGGCTTATATGTACATGCAAAGAAGCATCTTTTACAATCTTATCTAAAATTGTCCGAACACCTCTTGCCGTCACACGACTACCTCTAAAATTTAGGAACAGGGCTTTTGTCGGCTCTTTCCCTGACGATAGCAACTGTTCTCGTCCATCGTGAATATACTCTTTTATTGCATCTATAGCGAAACTCCCTATTGGTACATACCTTTCCTTACGTCCTTTACCAAGTACAAAAATCGTCCCAATCGCAAAATCAATATCTTCTAAATTAAGCCCAACACACTCACTCACTCGTATGCCACACCCGTATAGTACTTCGAGCAGCGCTCTATCGCGTTGACCAAGCGGCTTCGTAACATCTGGCGTGTCAAACAGCATGTTAAGTTCTTTTTCGTACAAAAATTGCGGCAGACGTTTTTCTTGTTTTGGCAGGGAACTCATTGTAAAGGGGTTAATCTCTACAATGTTCTCACGTAAAAGGAATCGATATAAGCTTCGTAACGTTGAAATTTTTCTTGCTGCTGTTTTTCTTGCGTAACCTCGCTCATGAAGCTCAGTTAAATAAATTCTGACATCTGCATAAGAAACAGCAGCAAAGACATCGATAGTCTGCTGCTTCATAAAAGACCGGAAATGTTCAATATCCTGTAAGTAACCTGAGATCGTATGTGGTGAACAATTCTTTTCAATCTGGAGATACTCAGAAAATGATTGAATATGAGCTTGTTGATTGTTATTCATCGTCATCACCTCAAAAGGCTTCTAAATCGTAACACAATTTAGAAGCCTTAGCAACAGAAATTTACAATCTTTTTACAAAATTCTGAATTGTTTCTAAGGCTCGATTCGCGATCGTTTCGTTGCGTTCTTTTTTGCTTTTGATCCGCGTTTCAAGTGGTGGAAACAAACCAAAGTTAGCGTTCATCGGTTGGAAATTATCTGGATTCGCTGTCGTAATATAATTCGCTAAACTACCAAGTGCTGTTTCTTCTGGGAATACTACTGGCTCTTCATCATTCATGAGTCGAGCAGCATTAAACCCAGCAATTAAGCCTGATGCCGCCGATTCAACATAGCCTTCAACACCCGTCATTTGACCTGCGAAAAAGAGATTCTCACGTTCTTTATACTGATAGGTTGGTTTTAATAGATTAGGCGAGTTAATGAACGTATTTCGGTGCATCACGCCATAACGAACAATATCAGCATTTTCAAGACCCGGAATTAAGCGAATCACTTCTTTTTGCGGTCCCCATTTAAGGTGCGTTTGGAATCCTACGATGTTGTAAAGCGTACCCGACGCATTATCCTGTCTCAGCTGCACGACAGCATAAGGGCGCTTTCCAGTGCGAGGATCTTCTAATCCAACAGGCTTAAGGGGACCAAACGTCATCGTTTTCTGCCCGCGTTGGGCCATGACTTCAATCGGCATACAGCCCTCAAAGAAAATTTCCTTCTCAAATTCTTTTAGCGGGACCGTTTCAGCGGATATAAGTGCTTCGTAGAACGTGTTAAACTCTTCCTCCGTCATTGGACAGTTTAAATACGCAGCTTCTCCCTTATCATAACGGGACTTCTTGTACACTTTATCCATATCGATGCTTTCTGTTTCAATGATAGGAGCAGCAGCATCATAGAAGTATAAATACTCTTCACCACTCAGCTCCTTCAATTGATCAGATAAATCTTTCGATGTAAGAGGACCTGTCGCAATAATAGTTGGTCCATCAGGAATTTTTGTACACTCTTCTGAAAAAACTGTTACGTTAGGATGGTTTTTAACATTCTCCGTTACTTTAGCGGCGAATTCATGGCGATCGACTGCAAGGGCACCACCCGCAGGGACCGCACATTCATCAGCCGAGTTAATAATAACAGAGTCCATCTTTCGCATTTCTTCTTTTAAAACTCCAACTGCGTTTGTTAACGTATTCGCTCTTAACGAATTACTGCACACAAGCTCCGCAAATTTATCAGTATGGTGAGCAGGCGTTTGCTTCTTTGGACGCATCTCATAAAGATGGACATCCACTCCTCGCTTTGCAAGCTGCCACGCGGCTTCACTGCCAGCAAGACCGGCGCCAATCACCGTCACGTGTTTACTCATTGCTAAAACCCCTTACTAATTTTCTTCTTCAACGAAATCACAGTTCACACACTTGATTTCTTTCTTTTTCTTCGTTTTCTTCTCAACAAGTAAGTCACCGCATTTAGGACATGGACGTTTGATCGGTTTATCCCACGATAGAAAATCACATTCAGGGAAACGATCACATCCATAGAAAAGGCGATTTTTCTTACTTTTACGTTCAACGACATTACCTTCTTTACACTTCGGACAAGTAACGCCAACTTCTTTTAGAATTGGTTTTGTATTGCGACAATCAGGGAAGTTTGAGCAAGCCATGAACTTTCCATAACGCCCCATTTTAATTACCATTGGAGAACCACACTTCTCACAATCTTCTCCAGCAGGTTCGTCTTTAATTTCGACTTCCTTCATTTCTTCCTCAGCTACCTTCAGGCGCTGTTCGAAGTTTTGATAAAATTCGTTGATGACAGAAATCCATTCTGCCTCGCCATCCTCGATTTTGTCAAGATCATTTTCTAACCCAGCTGTAAATTCAATGTTGATAATATCCTGGAAGAACTCCAAAATCAGCTCTAACACGATTTCACCAAGTTCAGTTGGAACAAATTTCTTATCTTCTAACGCCACGTATCCTCTACGCTGAATCGTATCAAGCGTTGGTGCATAAGTAGATGGTCTTCCTATACCGAGTTCCTCCATTGTTTTAACAAGGCGCGCTTCTGAATACCTCGGCGGTGGCTGTGTGAAGTGCTGTGTCGGATCAATGTCTGAAGTGGATACGTTCATTCCTTCTTCAAGGTCAGGAAGCATTTTATCTTCTTCCTTTTTATTGTCGTCGTTTCCTTCAACATACACCTTCATAAACCCTTTAAATTTCACTTTAGAACCAGTTGCACGGAAAGTCGTTCCATTGTTTTCTAAGTCAACGCTCATTGTATCCATGATAGCCGGTGCCATCTGGCTCGCTACAAAACGCTCCCAAATCAACTTGTATAAACGAAGCTGATCACGCTTTAAGTAAGCCTTCATTTCAGATGGATCACGCATAACCGATGTTGGTCGAACGGCTTCGTGAGCATCTTGTGATTTCCCTGACTGTTTCTTAGCAGGCTTTTTAGCTGATAAGTATGTGTCACCATATTTTCCTTCAATGTATTCCTTCGCTTCATCCTTCGCTGTTTCAGAAATACGTGTTGAGTCAGTTCGCATGTACGTAATTAAACCAACCGTTCCCTGCTTTCCGATTGCGATCCCCTCATAAAGTTGCTGAGCGAGCATCATCGTTTTCTTCGCGCGGAAATTAAGTTTTCTCGCCGCTTCCTGCTGAAGAGAAGATGTCGTAAACGGGAGGGCCGGGTTTCGTTTACGTTCCTTCTTTTGAACAGACTGGATATTAAACTGATCGCCTTCAATACGTTTTAGAACATTGTCGACATCTTCACGTGATTGCAGATCCGTTTTCTTTCCATCTACTCCGTAGAAACCAGCCTCAAATTGTTCTCCATCTTTTTCAAACGACGCTTTGATTTTCCAATATTCTTCTGCTTCAAAATTTTGAATTTCTTTTTCTCTTTCAATAATAAGGCGAACTGCAACGGATTGAACTCGTCCAGCACTTAAACCTTTTTTTACTTTTTTCCATAATAATGGACTAATGTTATACCCAACTAAACGGTCTAAGACACGTCTTGCTTGTTGAGCATCAACAAGATCCATGTTAATCGGTCTCGGTTGCTTGAACGCATCCTTAACCGCATCTTTTGTAATTTCATTAAAGACAACCCTGCACTCTGTTTGCTCATCAATTTTTAAACTGTGAGCAAGATGCCATGCAATCGCTTCCCCTTCGCGATCGGGGTCAGCTGCGAGATAGACTTTCTTCGCTTTTTTTGCTGCATCTTTGATTTCTTTTAAGACAGGGCCTTTCCCGCGTATTGTTATATATTTAGGAGCATAGTTGTTTTCCACATCAACGCCCATCTGACTTCTAGGAAGGTCAATGACGTGACCTAATGAGGCTTTCACCTGATATTTCTTTCCTAAATATTTTTCAATTGTTTTTGCTTTAGCGGGAGATTCAACAATTACTAGATAATCTGCCACAATACGTTTCCTCCCCCCATTGAGGTAAATTTTAAAATCTTCCTTATTATTCAATAGTCAAAACTTGTTTGTCAAATAGTGCTAGTATCCTTTTCATGAAAATTAGGTAGTTCATTGAGGATATCATTCGCTTCTAAAACAAGTTTAGCACCCTGCTGAATGAGGCGATTTGTCCCTTCAGCAGAAGGATCTGTTATTTTTCCAGGTAAGCAAAATACTTCGCGTCCCTGTTCCATTGCCTGGTCAGCTGTAATGAGCGAACCACTGCGTTTTTGCGCTTCAACGATAAAGGTTCCAGCGGATAATCCACTAATAATGCGATTTCTTTCCGGAAAGTGATGTTTTTCAGGTCGACAATTGGGTGGATATTCCGATATAAGGAGACCTTCCCTCGCAACAGAAGAAGCTAGCAGCTGATTTTCTTTCGGATAAATCCATTTAAATCCACCACCGAGTACAGCAATCGTCCCTGCACCATGATCGAGAGCAAGCTGATGAGCAAGTGTATCAATACCGAGGGCTAGCCCACTAACAATCGTCCATCCACTCGATACGATCGGTGTTAAGATAAGGTTCATCATTTCACGTGCATCTGGTGAATGCTTTCGTGAGCCAACCACGCTCAACAAGCGACGTTCATTTAGAAGCGTGGTATTCCCAATGCAATAAATCACCCACGGTGCATCATAAATATGCGTAAGTTGTTCAGGGTATGCCTTATCAAATCTTGTTATGACGCGAATTTCGCCCGCTTTAAAATGAGCCAATCTCCATGGTTTCGTAAAATGAAGATCTTCATATAAATATCCGGCTTGTTCGTTTGATAAACCAAATTGCCTTAACTGAGTAGCAGACATATCATATATGCTTTGAAGCGTTGGGTCAAATATGAGAAAGGATTGCATCAGTTTCCAGGTACATCCCCGGCACTGATGCAACTGAATTAACCGGCTTCTAAATGTTCTCAATCACGGTTCTCTCCTATCAAGAATAAAGTTTATCGCATGCCCGTATGTATAAGAGAAATAGCTCCCAAAACGGGAGCTATTTTGATTAAGCCTTATGTGTTGTGCACTTCTCTAGTAAGCCCTTATCTTCTAAAACAGAAATCAGTGTTTCACCCATTACTGCAGGCGTTGGAGCGACTTTAATTCCACAAGACTCCATTGTCTTGATCTTTTCATCAGCCGTACCTTTACCACCAGAAATAATCGCACCAGCATGGCCCATACGTTTTCCTGGAGGTGCTGTTTGACCTCCGATAAAGCCAACTACAGGTTTTGTCATGTTCGCTTTTACCCATTCAGCCGCTTCTTCTTCAGCTGTACCGCCGATTTCACCGATCATGATCACTGCATACGTATCGTCATCTTCGTTAAAAGCTTTTAAGACATCGATAAAGTTCGTGCCATTCACCGGGTCACCACCAATACCAACGGCTGTTGATTGACCAATACCTGATTCTGAAAGTTGATGAACCGCTTCATACGTTAACGTACCAGAACGAGAAACAACGCCTACGTGACCTTTTTTGTGAATATACCCAGGCATAATTCCGATCTTACATTCTTCAGGAGTGATCACACCTGGACAGTTCGGTCCAACAAGGCGCGTTTTCTTTCCTTCCATATAACGCTTTACTTTCACCATATCGATAACTGGAATACCTTCCGTAATACAGATCGCAAGGTCCATTTCAGCGTCTACAGCTTCCATAATGGCATCGGCTGCAAAAGCAGGCGGAACATAAATGACAGAAGCATTAGCGCCTGTTTTTTGAACGGCTTGTTCCACTGTATCAAATACAGGAACGCCTTCTACTTCAGTACCGCCTTTACCAGGCGTTACGCCACCTACAATTTTCGTACCATACTCAAGCATTTGCTGTGTATGAAATAAACCAACAGATCCCGTAATTCCTTGAACGATGACTTTTGTATCTTGATTAATGTATACGCTCATTCCTAGTCCCGCCTTTCTACTTCACTAATGAAACGATTTTTTCCGCGCCGTCAGCCATAGACTCAGCAGCGGTAATATTTAATCCTGAATCTTTCAGAATTTGCTTTCCAAGATCAACATTTGTTCCTTCAAGACGTACAACAAGCGGAATTTCAAGACCTACTTGTTTCGTAGCTTCCACAACACCTTCAGCGATAACGTCACACTTCATGATCCCGCCGAAAATGTTAACGTAGATGCCTTTTACGTTTTTGTCAGAAAGGATAATTTTGAAAGCTTCCGTTACCTTCTCAGCGGTTGCGCCGCCCCCAACGTCAAGGAAGTTAGCGGGGTCGCCGCCGTAATGCTTGATAATATCCATCGTTGCCATCGCAAGACCTGCACCGTTAACCATACAGCCGATATTGCCATCAAGAGCGATGTAGCTTAACTCATATTTTGAAGCTTCGATTTCTTTTGTATCTTCTTCGTCAAGATCACGAAGTTCAAGAATATCTTTATGGCGATAAAGTGCGTTTGGATCAAAGTTTAGTTTTGCATCAAGCGCCATTACATTACCATCACCCGTTGTCACAAGTGGGTTGATTTCAGCAATAGAAGCATCTTTTTCAACAAAAACTTTATACAATCCAAGCATGAACTTTACAGCTTTGTTAATTTGTTCTTTTGGAATATTAATATTAAATGCTAGTCTTCTAGCCTGATAACCTTGAAGACCAACGGCAGGATCAATCACTTCTTTGAAGATCTTCTCGGGGCTATGTTCAGCCACTTCTTCAATTTCAGTTCCACCTTCTTCGGATGCCATCATAACAACGCGTGATGTCACACGATCAAGCACAAGGCCAACGTAGTATTCTTGTTTAATATCGCAACCTTCTTCGATAAGTAAGCGCTTTACTTCTTTGCCTTCTGGTCCTGTTTGATGAGTAACAAGTGTTTTTCCGAGGATCTCCTCAGCATATGTACGAACTTCCTCAAGGTTCTTAGCGATTTTAACTCCGCCAGCTTTCCCTCGACCACCTGCATGGATTTGTGCTTTTACAACATAAACACTACTGTCTAATTGTTTTGCAACGTCCACAGCTTCTTTTGCGGAGTATGCGACTTGTCCATTAGGGACGGATACCCCGTAGCTTCTTAGGACTTCTTTTCCTTGATATTCATGGATATTCATTCTCTCATCCTCCTATCCTAGTCAATCAAATCTTTGACGACGTTTTCATTGTATAGAAAATTCACACCGATTGTCTACCCTTTTGCATAAAGTCTCTTTTCTTTCTTGCAAAAATTGTTCCAATTCATCGTCTGAAAACGAATCATTCCGCTTATTTCACGCTTATTCTGGGATAATGAGTGCCACGTGGTAAATTTAAAATAAACTAAATAAAATCAAAAAAAAGAAGAGGTGTCACCTCCCCTCTTCTTGCTCATTTCTTCCCGCTTTCTTAGGCGAGCTTTCTTGCTCCCTCTTCTTATGGTCCGTAATCGTTAATTCTCTTGCTGCTGCTGGGGTATAGACTCCAAACTCTTCTCCTGCTTCTTCATAAAAAGATTCATTCTTTTCTTGAGGTCCTGGATCTTTCACAAATAATGGCTCCTTCACATTAGAATAGGTATAGTATCAACCTTATCTACCTATTCATACGCTTAAACGATCTCTTACAGGCGCAAATGATTTTCGGTGCACTTCTGTAATACCAAATTCATCAAGGGCAGAAAGATGCTCCTTTGTACCATAACCTACATGTCGTTCAAATCCATACTCTGGATAGGTTTCTGCTAATTTCACCATCATGCGATCACGGGTTACTTTGGCAACGATGGATGCGGCTGCAATACTAACACTTCTGGCGTCCCCTTTGATTAGAGACTCTTGATCAATCTGAACCGGAATGTGCATGGCATCTACAAGTAAGAAATCAGCTTGTACACGTAACCCCTCAACAGCTTGTTGCATCGCTTTTTTTGTCGCTTGATAAATATTTAATTCATCAATTTCAGCTGCACTAACGACGCCAACCCCGATCGCAACGGCATCCATATGTATTTGATCAAAAAGATCATTTAATTTCGCATGCGACAGTTTCTTTGAATCTTGAAGGCCAAGAATCGGCACTTCAGGATCTAATATGACTGCTGAAGCAACGACAGGGCCTGCTAGAGGGCCTCTTCCTACTTCATCGACACCCGCTATCGCGAGACGCCCATTTCCTCTGTAGTGAGCTTCTAGGACGCTCATTTCTTCATGCATCTTACGGATCTTCATTTTTTCTTGTTCTTTCTTTCCTTCCCTAGCAAGTAAGCGTACAACCCCTTTTCGTTCATCCTGCTTCCATTGGTCCCAATCTTCGTTCGTATATTGTCCTTTCTTCAACATTTGATCAATTTCTTTAATCGACTTTACTTGATCGCTCATATGATCCCCACTTTCTTAATGTTCACTTAAAAAAGGTAAGGCTCACGGCCTTACCTTTCTGGCGTTTCTAACGATACGTCACCCAATTTACCACTTCGTAGCTCTCGAAGAACGGTTTCAGCTGTTTTATCATAATCAATCCAGCCACCACTCATTAAAAATCCGCGTTTTTTTCCGATTTCATCAAACAACTCCACAACATCCTCCGGGATGTGATCAAGATGATACCGGTCCATTAATCGATCGGGATAATGCTCGCTCATAAACTTCAGCACAAATACCGAAATATCTTGAAAATCAAGAATTTCATCTTTAATTGCTCCCGTCGCAGCAAGCTTATATCCGGTAATTTGATCTTCAAATTTAGGCCAGAGAATTCCCGGCGTATCGAGAAGGTCCATCTCATCTCCAACTTTGATCCACTGTTGCTTCTTGGTAATACCAGGACGATCACCCGTTTTAGCAATCTTCTTTCCTGCCAAACGGTTAATTAACGTCGATTTCCCGACGTTTGGAATTCCTAAAATTAATGCACGCACAGCGCGGGGCTTCATGCCTTTTTCAATCATGCGATCAATTTTATCACTATTCAGCTCTCTTGCAGTAGCAGGAATGCTTTTCACACCTTTACCTGTTTGTGAATCAATCGCTAATGCTTTATGACCCTGTGACTGAAAATAATTCTTCCACTCGGCTGTTTTCTGATTATCCGCCATATCTGCTTTATTGAGCAAAATAAGCCTTGGTTTTGAAGATACAATTTCATCAATCATCGGATTTCTTGAAGCAAGTGGGATTCGTGCATCCACTAGTTCAATTACAACATCAATCATTTTTAGCTTTTCGGTAATCTCCCGTCGTGCTTTTGCCATATGTCCGGGAAACCATTGAATCGTCATGCAATCTCCACCTATTCTCAAATCATGCGGGAATATCCCCACACTATTCCATTACTTGTATATCATTTAAAGGCCAAAAAATAACGTTTGCTTCTCCTATTACTTTCTCAACAGGAACGAAGCCAATGGATCGACTATCTTTACTATGCTGCCGATTGTCACCCATGACAAACAAATGCCCTTCTGGAACGGTTGCTTCACCTGTTACTCCGGTTAGATCAAAATCATAGGTAAGGTTACCTTCTAATAAATCTTCCTTATATGATTCTAGATAAGGTTCGTTCATTGCTTTACCATTTACGTATAGCATATCACCTTTGTACTCCACCTTATCTCCAGGAAGACCAATCACTCGCTTAATATAATCTTTGCCTTCAGGGGCCTCAAATACAATAATATCGAAACGTTCAGCATCACCAATATTATAACTGATTTTATTCACGATCATCCGATCACGGTCTTGAAGCGTTGGCATCATGCTTTCTCCATCAACTACAATAGGAGCAAAAATAAAATAGCGAACCGCTCCTGCTAGAATAAAAGCAATAATGAGCGCACGTATCCACTCCCAGGAATCTTTTTTCTCTGCTGATCTGGTGCTATTCATGCTTGTTCCTCCTAATGAAAGGCTCTTTTTTTACCTATTTCTTTCCCCTTATGCCTTTCCTACAAACCTTCGTAATTCGCTTTATTTTATCACAGAGTGACGTTTTTTTCATATGACGATTTTTTTCAATAGAAAAAAGGAGCCTGGCAATGCAAGCTCCTTCTCCGTGTCTTACTTTATCGAATTTCTTTAATACGAGCGGCTTTACCACGAAGTGCACGCAAGTAGTATAGCTTAGCACGGCGAACTTTACCGCGACGAGCAACTTCAAGCTTAGCAACTTTCGGTGAATGTACTGGGAATGTACGCTCAACACCTACTCCGTAAGAAATCTTACGAACTGTAAATGTTTCGCTGATTCCGCCACCACGTCGTTTAATCACAACACCTTCGAATAACTGAATACGCTCACGAGTGCCTTCGACAACTTTAACGTGAACTTTTACAGTATCTCCTGGTCGGAAATTAGGAAGATCCGACTTAAGTTGGTCTTTTGTGATATCCTGGATTAACTTGTGCATCAAGTAACCCTCCTTCCACACAGATGCTCATATAAATCATCTTGCATTACAGCGGAACATCGTAATACGTGACTAATGCCACAACTGTTATCATAGCATAGCACTTTTTAGATTACAAGAATGATTTCATTCTTTTTCTCTCTTTATTTCACTTAATAACTTCTGCTCTTCTTTAGTTAAGTCTTTCTCGTTTAATAGATCTGACCTTCTATTTAGCGTGCGTCGTAACGACTCTTTGAGACGCCATTTTCGTATCGCCTCATGATTTCCAGACATAAGCACATCAGGCACACTCATCCCTTTGTATTCGGCAGGACGTGTATAATGAGGATGTTCAAGTAACCCACTGCTAAAGGAATCCATTGGAGCTGACGTATCATTCCCTAAAACACCAGGGAGAAGTCTCGTTACACTATCAATCACAACCATGCTACCGAGTTCGCCACCAGTTAATACAAAATCTCCAATCGAGATCTCATCCGTGACAAGATTTTCTCGAATTCGCTCATCGTATCCTTCATAATGACCGCATATAAAAACGAGATGCTCTTCTTTCGCTAATTCTTCAGCCTTCTTCTGCGTAAACCTCTCTCCTTGAGGACACATAAGGATGACGCGCGGGCGCTTCCCCTCAGAAAGATCATTGACCGCATCAAAAACCGGCTGAGGGGTTAATACCATTCCAGCGCCACCACCATATGGGTAATCATCCACGCTTTTGTGTTTGTTCAGACTGTAATCTCTGAAATTGGTTACATTGTAAGAGACGGCTCCATTATCCTGAGCGCGTTTTAAGATCGAATGATTAAACACACCTGTAAACATTTCTGGAAACAGAGAAAGCACATCAATTTTCATGCTAATCACGAAGTCCTTCCATCAAATGAACGGTAACTTTCCCTTCCGCTAAATCCACTTGCTTTACAACTTGCTCGATGTAAGGTAATAAAAGGTCTTTACCACCGCTTATGCTTTGAACGACCCAAACGTCGTTCGCTCCAGGCGATAAGATTTCTTTGATTTTCCCTAAATATTCGCCTTCTTCTGTATGAACTTCAAGTCCAATGATATCTCGGTAATAGAACTCTTCTTCAGCAAGCCGACCACCTTGATCTTCCTTAACTTTTAAAATGCCTTCTTTCATATGAACCACTTCGTTAATATTATGAAAGCCATCAAATGTCAGCAAATCAAACTGCTTATGTTTACGGTGAGATGCAACGGTTAAAGACACTGGTTCTTCATCCTTAAATAAATAAAGCGTGCTGCCAACCGCATAACGTTCCTCCGGGAAGTCCGTTCTTGAAATCACGCGCACTTCTCCTCGCACGCCGTGAGTATTAACGATTTTGCCTACATTAAGCCATTCTGTCATATCGTGATATCCTTTCCTGTGGAATCAGGGACAATGCTTTGCACGATCCCGTCTTTAATGACTATTTTACCTTTTTGCTCTCGTGCATGCCACTTTTCACCAACTTGAACCTCTTGAATCGATTCAATCTCTCCATCGTGGATTTCAGATCCTGGCGATAACTGATCAAGCTGATCGATTTTAAAATCCAAATAAGACATCCGTTCCGTTCTCGACCGGATTTCTTTTTCAAACTGATCGGCAATCCACTTATGGTCAGACGGACGCTTTTTTTGCAATCGTTTCATTTCAAATTGGAGATGTTCCTTTTCCTGTTGAAGGGCTGAGCGTTCTTTTTGCCATTGTTGTAAATAAGAAGCCCGGCTTTGCTCTGTTAAAACTTGTTTCACGTCATACGTTACAATGATTTTCATCGCACTGCCCTCCGTATGTAATGTCATTTTAATGGTCTTTAAAGTTACAAATAAAAAAGAGGAGTGTCAACTCCCCCTAAAGTATCTCCAACTGTACGCGTTTACTTGACTGAACAGCCGCTGCATTCATTACTGTTCGAATTGATCGAGCAACCTTCCCCTGCTTTCCGATCACTTTACCTGTATCATCGGCATGAACGTAAAGCTTGTAGATGTCCAGGCTGTTTGTTGCTTCTTTTTCAACTCGAACATCATCAGGATGATCGACAAGAGCTTTTACAATTGTTTCAACCAGGGCTTCCATGATTGTCTCCCACCTTTTTCGAAATGATGGACCAGGATACACCAAAGGAGGCTTTCTAGAAAGCCTCCTCTAAGGTGTTAAATTACTTTGTGTTTTTTGCGTTGTGAAGCTTCTCCATAAGTCCTGCAGTGGAGAATAGGTTACGTACTGTATCAGAAGGCTTAGCGCCTTTAAGCATCCAATCAAGAGCTTTCTCTTCGTTGATTTTCACTTCAACTGGATTAGCAACCGGATTGTAAGTTCCGATTTCCTCGATGAAGCGTCCGTCACGTGGTGCACGTGAATCAGCAACAACTACGCGATAGTAAGGAGCTCTTTTAGCACCCATACGCTTTAAACGAATTTTAACTGCCATGTCTTTCACCTCCAAAAAATGTTCACATAAGTCAATATAATATCATAAATTTATACTCTTGTAAAGAGAAAATTTACTTCATCTTTATTGCATGAATGGGAAATTCATGCCCTTGCCTTTTTTCTTACCGCCTTTAGACATATTAGTCATCTGCTTCATCATCTTCTTCATCTCATCAAATTGCTTCAAGAGACGATTGACATCTTGAACAGACGTACCACTTCCGACGGCAATTCGCTTTTTGCGACTCGCATTGATAATATCTGGCTCTTCTTTTTCACGTGTTGTCATTGACTGAATAATGGCTTCAACCCGGCCAATCTGTTTTTCATCAACACTAACATTTTTCATGGCTTTTTTATTCATACCAGGAATCATGTCCATCAATTCATCAAGCGGTCCCATGCTTCGAACCTGACCAAGTTGATCAAGGAAATCATCAAACGTAAAACTCATCGTTCGCATCTTTTTCTCAAGCTCTTTCGCTTTGTCTTCATCAACAGAAGTCTGGGCTTTTTCAATGAGCGTCAGCACGTCACCCATGCCGAGAATTCGAGAAGCCATTCTCTCGGGATGAAACGGTTCTAGTGCATCAAGTTTTTCACCCATACCTGCGAACTTGATCGGTTTATCTGTCACAGACTTGATCGACAGTGCAGCACCACCGCGCGTGTCACCATCAAGCTTTGTTAGAACGACACCTGTAATATCAAGGGCATCATTAAAGCTTTCAGCTACATTCACAGCGTCTTGCCCTGTCATGGAATCAACCACAAGGAAGATTTCATCAGGCGTAACAGCTTCTTTCACATCTTTTAGCTCCTGCATTAGATTTTCATCAATATGCAAGCGGCCGGCCGTGTCAATAATGACATAGTCGAGATGTTCTTCTTTTGCTTTTTCAATTGCTTTGGTAGCAATTTCTACCGGACTCACTTGATCACCCATCGAGAAGACCGGCATACTAAGCTGCTTACCGAGTGTTTCAAGCTGGTTAATCGCTGCAGGGCGGTAAATATCCGCCGCTACTAAAAGTGGTTTACGGTTATGATTTTTACGTAAATGGTTTGCAAGCTTACCGACAGTTGTCGTTTTACCCGCACCCTGTAGACCGGCCATCATAATCACAGTCGGTGGGCGGTTTGAAACAGCAATCTTACTCTGTTCTCCACCCATAAGCGCTGTCAGCTCTTCATTAACGACTTTAATGACCTGCTGCCCTGGGGTCAGGCTTTTCATAACTTCCTGTCCAACGGCGCGCTCTTTGACCTTGTTGATAAACTGTTTTACGACTTTAAAGTTAACGTCCGCTTCAAGCAAGGCTAACCTTACTTCACGCATCATTTCTTTTACGTCAGCTTCCGTTACTTTCCCTTTACCGCGTATCTTCTGCAGGGTGTCTTGCAGTCGGTCGGCTAACCCTTCAAATGCCATGTTCGCCGCCTCCTAATCCAGTTTTTCAAGAGATGTTATCAACGACAGCGCCTTCGAGTTTTCATTTTCACTCATGATCGCTTCCTTGAGCTTTTCTAACAGCTCCTGTCTTTTGATGTATCGCTCGAATAGCAACAGTTTTGCTTCATATTCTTCTATCATTTGTTCTGTTCGCTTAATGTTATCATAGACAGCCTGACGGCTAACTTGAAATTCTTCTGCGATTTCACCTAATGAATAATCATCAAGGTAATACAATGCCATATAATTACGCTGTTTCGGTGTTAAAAGCGACTGATAAAAGTCGAATAACGAGTTGATTCTCATCGTTTTCTCTAGCATTGTTAACAGCCCCTTGTTAAGGTAATCACCTTTACGTTAATTATATTACTATGCGTCATTTTATTTGTCAAGATTTTTTCTTAACACAATTTACGGAGATTTTATTCTTCGTTTTCTTCCTCTTCTTCAATGATCGAAGAGAATAATCCATACACAAATGTGTCCGGATCAAATTCCTGTAAATCATCCATCTTTTCACCAAGCCCTACGAGTTTAACAGGGATATCAAGTTCATGTCGAATGGCCAGCACAATACCACCTTTAGCTGTTCCATCGAGTTTAGTTAACGCAATGCCTGACACGTCCGTTGATTGTCCAAATTGCTTTGCCTGACTCATCGCATTTTGTCCTGTTGTTGCATCAAGAACGAGAATCACCTCATGAGGACCAGATGGTACTTCACGTTGAATAACGCGCTTTACTTTTTCTAGCTCGTTCATAAGGTTTACTTTGTTTTGAAGACGCCCAGCTGTATCACAAAGCAATATATCTGCGTTACGTGATTTAGCAGATTGTACTGCATCAAAAACAACTGCCGCTGGATCTGAGCCGGCTTGATGCTTGATGACATCTACGCCAGCTCTTTCTCCCCATACATCTAGCTGTTCAATGGCACCTGCTCGGAACGTATCCCCCGCTGCAAGAACCACTTTCTTTCCTTCTTGTTTAAACTTATGTGCGAGCTTTCCAATAGTAGTTGTCTTTCCTACCCCATTAACTCCAACGAACAAGAAAACCGTTAAACCTTCTTCTTGTACATTAAGAGAGCCATCTTCATCGGACTTATGAAGAAGTTCTGCTAACTTTTCTGAAATGACGCTTTGCAGTTCTTTCGTATCTTTAATGTTACGCGTTCTCGCCTCATCTTTTAAAACGTCAATGAGATCCATTACAGTCGCAACACCAACGTCAGCACTAATGAGAAGCTCCTCAAGCTCTTCGAAGAACTCTTCATCTACTTTGCGATAATTTTTAACGAGGTTATTCATTTTTGTTGAGAAAGAGGTTCTTGTTTTCTCGAGTCCGTCTTTAAATTTCCCTGTTACATCATCTGTTTGTGTTGTGAACTTATCTTTTAACTTTTTAAAAAAACTCACTTTACATCCCCCTACTTGTTATTGCGATATTAATTGCTTCGATTCTTCAAGTCTTACGGAAACGAGTCGAGAAACACCTGACTCCTGCATCGTTACCCCATAAAGCACGTCCGACTCTTCCATTGTACCCTTTCTATGGGTAATAACAATAAACTGGGTTTTTTCACTAAATTGCTTCAGGTACTTAGCGAAACGCCCCACATTCGCATCATCTAGAGCGGCTTCCACCTCATCAAGTACACAGAATGGGACTGGACGAACTTTTAAAATTGAAAACAGGAGCGCAATGGCAGTAAAAGCCCTCTCCCCTCCGGAAAGAAGAGCAAGATGCTGCAGCTTTTTCCCCGGTGGCTGGGCCAGAATGTCCACACCTGTAGAAAGAAGATTATCTGGATCGGTGAGAACAAGGTCTGCCTTTCCTCCACCAAATAATTCTTTAAAAACGATTTGGAACTGCGCACGTATTTTCGTAAACGTCTCTTCAAACCGTTTCTTCATTTCCTGATCCATTTCTTCAATGACCGCATATAGCGTTTCTTTAGCTTGAAGAAGATCCGCTTGCTGTTCACTAAGGAATGTATAGCGCTCATTGACGCGATCGTATTCATCAATTGCGCCAAGGTTCACGGTTCCTAGCTCATCAATTTCTAATTTAATGAGCTTTAGCTTTCGCCTTGCATCTTCAGGTTCAAGAGAAAGAACATGCTTTTCCTTCGCTGCCTCATAGGTTAACTCGTATTCTTCACTTAAGATCGCCAATCTGTTCTCGAGTTCAACGTCCAAACGATTAATGCTAACTTCAACAGCCTGCATTAATCCTGAGAGCTGCTTGTCCTCTGCAACAAGAGAATCCAGCTTTGTACTAATTGTTTCAATCTCTTGTTGCAGTGAAAGCTTTGCTTCTCTCTCATTTTGAAGCGTCTCAAGCAATTTTTCTTTCTCAGAGCGGAATGAGACAATGTTTTGGTCCAGTTTCTCTTCTCCGTTAGAATTTGAAGACATCGCTTCAGATAATAGGGTGAATTCTTCTGTCGTTTCAGCCAACTGTGTATTCGTCTCATTCTGTTCTGTTGTTAAACGATCAAGCGTTTCTTTTTGATTTTGGAATGATTGCTGGTGCTCAGCCACTTTTACTTTCAACTCAGTAATTTCGGTTTGAATGGATTCACGAGACGTTTGCTGAGTTTGTTTCTTCGCAGTTAAGTTATCGATTTTACTTTCAAGTGTTGCTGCTTGTTTTGTAATCGTTTCGAGTCTTTCTGTAAGATAGATATGGCGCTTATGATGCGTTTCAATCTCTTCTTCAATCGCTTTTTTCTCACGATCATATAGCTGAAGACGTTCATTTGAATTACGTTCATCTCCCTCAATCGCTCGTAAGTCTCCTAAGAGAGACTGTTCTTCAAGTCTTAGGTTTTCGCCACGTTCACGCATCTCATCTAGCTTTTCTTCTAGATCAGCTAAAGCAACTTTATCCTTCTTGATCTCTTGCTCGACACCTGCTGTCTTTTCCTGCATGTCCTCAAGTTTTTTGATTAGTACTTCAAGATCACGTTGACGGCTTAATAGTGATGAGGATTTTTGCTTCACACTTCCTCCACTCATGGAGCCGCCAGGATTCACAACGTCTCCCTCTAGCGTAACGATCCGTGTTCGGTACTGCATGATTTTCGCAAGTTCATTCGCACCTTTTAGTTCTTTTGCAACAAGAACAGAGCCTAATAAATTCTCCATTATCGTCTGATACTTTGAATCAAACGTGATGAGGTCAGAAGCAACGCCAACGAATGCCTCGTTTTGCTTTACGCGTTCTAAATCATAGCTCGATATCTTTCGTGACTTCACGACTGACAACGGAAGAAAAGTGGCTCGTCCGAAGCGATTCTTTTTCAAATAAGTGATTGCCTGTCTTCCCGAAGCCTCATCTTGGACAACAACGTTTTGCATAGCTCCTCCAAGAGCTGTTTCAAGGGCTGTTTCCACTTCTTTAGGTACGGTAATGAGTTCAGCTACCGCTCCTTCAATACCTGAAAGGTCTTCACGCGCTTTAAGCACTTCTTTTACGCCCTGAAAGAAACCGGCATAATCGTCCTGCATTTCTTCTAACATTTCTTTCTTAGATTTGTATTGTTGAATATACTGATACGCTTGATAGAGCTTTGATTCCTTCTCACCAAGTGCTTTCTTTTTCTCTTCTACATCATGTTTGCTTTTGTAGAAGCGCGAGACGTGCGCTTCGAGTTCTTGTTTTGACTGAGCTAACTTGGCTGAGCGTTCTGCTTTCTTTTCGTCAACAGCGCTTCGCTCTTCTATATATTTATGATTATCTCCATCAAGCCGATCTTTACGCTGACTAAGGATCGAAAGCTGGTCTTGAAGGTAACGATTTTCGTTCCGTATGGACGCCTGCTCATTAAGCAGTTCAAAGTAATCTGACTTCATACGATCAAGCTCTTGCTCAATGTCTTGTTCGATATCAGATAGAAGTTCCGTTTCTTTCTTCAAACTAGACTTTAATTGACCTAATTCCTTTTTCTGCTGATTAAATCGGCTGCGGTGATGCTCAATTTCCTTTTCATAGTAACGCTTTTTCTCTTGTAAAAACGTCATCCGCTCTTCTAGGTTCGACCGGTTTTGATGCGCATTTTTCTTCCGTTCTTTTAGAACTTCTTTCTTTCCTTCAAGTTTCTCTAGCTCTTCACTCGTATCGAGAAGCTGTTGTTGATAAGATTCAAGATGATGCTCACATTTGTCTAGCTTCTCTCTTGCACTTGCCAACGCCTCTTTTTTTACAGTGATCGAGTCATTTAACGTAAGTTCCTTCGCTTTTAAAGAATCAAGCTCTTCTTTCTTTAGCTTCCAAGCATGGTGATATTCTTCAATTTCATGAACGGTAAGCGCTGCTTCGATCTTTTCAAGATCTTCACGTTTCTGCAAATAATCCTTAGCAATCGATGCCTGCATCCGAAGTGGTTCTACTTGATCTTCTAGTTCATATAAAATATCTTCAACACGGTGAAGGTTATCTTCCGTTTCCTTTAATCGTGTTTCTGCTTTCGTCTTTCGCGTCTTGTATTTCAAAACGCCCGCTGCCTCTTCAAAAATTTTACGGCGTTCTTCGGATTTACTACTTAGTATCTCTTCAATCCTACCTTGCCCAATAATAGAAAAGGATTCTTTTCCAAGACCTGAGTCCATAAACAATTCTATAATATCTTTAAGTCGACACGTCTGGTTATTTAAAAGATATTCACTATCTCCTGAGCGATAAACGCGTCTCGTTACGCTGACTTCGTTATAGTCGATTGGAAGATATTGATTCGTATTATCAAGCGTTAACGTAACCTCCGCTAAATTCACTGCTTTTCTTGTATCACTTCCAGCGAAAATGATATCTTCCATTTTAGCGCCTCTCAGTGACCTGGCGGATTGCTCACCAAGCACCCATCTGATGGCGTCATTAATATTACTTTTACCGCTGCCGTTCGGGCCGACAACTGATGTTACTCCTGGGACAAACTCAACTGAAATACGATCGGCAAATGATTTAAAGCCGACTACATCTAATCGTTTGAGGAACATCATCTTTCCCCCTCATCTGTTTCATCTATGTATGCAAATTAAGTACGTTTCAATTCACTAACTGTCTTATTTTATCATAAAACAATGACCTCTACGATACTGAGCTAAGACATGTTACAATAAGGAAAACCTCATCAGTCAAACAACATGAGTTGGACTTATGAGGAATTGGTACATAACATGGCGATCTGTCGTCATTGACTATTAAATAAGGCAGGTGGAACTAATGGATCTTACGATTAAATCAGAAGAAAACCTGACGTATATGGTCGAGAGCATTAAAGAAAAAATGCAAGTGATCAATTCAGGCATGATTAAACCAGAATCATTCGATTTATCTTCTTATGATGACATTTATGAAATTTATGTCATGCTGAATAAGAAGCAATCGCTCAGCGTTGCAGAAATGCAAGCGATTTTAGCTGAACTAGGAAAATTGCGTGCTTCTTAACCAGTCGAATAAGGTCCTAATGAAAAAGAATCCTGATCTCAGGATTCTTTTTCATTACGTTCTTTTAAATTTATAAGTGCTTTTTGTGCAGCCATTTGTTCGGCTTCTTTCTTCGAACGTCCTACTCCAACGCCAAGGTCATTTCCATTCAACATAACTTTCGATGAGAACTCTCGGTTATGTGCGGGTCCTTTTTCATCGGTAATGACGTAATCAATAACTCCAAGGCTTTCACGCTGAATGACTTCCTGAAGCTGACTTTTATAATCCATCACATGAGAAAAAGCACCGGCGTTAATTTTCGGATAAACAAACTTTTCAAGAAATCCAAAGACGACTTCAAGACCTTGATCAAGATACAAAGCACAAACGAACGACTCAAATACATCCGCAAGAAGTGCCGGGCGCATTCTTCCACCCGTCATCTCTTCTCCCTTACCAAGAAGGACGAGATGTCCAAAATCCATGTCATTTGCGAATTGAACAAGTGATGGCTCACAAACAATTGCTGCTCTTAGCTTTGTTAGCTGACCTTCACTCATATTTGGGTACTTTTCATATAAGTATCTTGATATCGTAAGCTCAAGTACGGCATCTCCTAGAAATTCAAGACGTTCATTGTCCATCTGCGGATGCAGTCGATGCTCATTCACATAGGATGAATGGGTAAAAGCTTGAAAAAGAAGTTGTTCATTTTCGAACGATACACCAATTTCCTTTTGAAAAGCAGTGAATTGCGATTTGATTGCCTCTCCAACCACGAGTTGTCGTGAATGCTTAGGTTTGAAACGTCTGGCTCTCGTTTTTGGTGAATGTTTTGATTTGGACATAGATACCTCCACGACTGATCACTATCATCTTTTTACTCTGGAGCTTTATTAACAGGAATAAAACCCCGTCAAGCGGGGCTTATTCCATCACTTCAGGTTAACCTGAAGATTATTGATGGCTGTTTATGTAATCAATTACATCGCCAACTGTTACAATTTTCTCAGCATCTTCATCAGAAATTTCAAGATCAAACTCATCTTCAAGTTCCATGACTAATTCCACTACATCAAGGGAATCGGCACCAAGGTCGTCTTTGAAAGAAGCTTCTGGTTTAATCTCAGATTCTTCAACTCCAAGACGATCAACAATAATCTTTGTTACACGCTCTAGTGTATCTGCCATTAGACTCACCTCCCCTCAAGCTATTATAGGATATATAAAACAAAAAAACTAGATGTTGATAAAAAAGTTACATGATCATGCCGCCATCAATATGAAGCGTTTGTCCAGTGATGTAATTGGCATCATCTGAAACGAGAAACTTCGTTGCTTTAGCAATGTCAAGAGCTGCACCAAGTCGACCAAGTGGGATTTGTCCTTTCATTCCACTTTTCACATCATCAGAAAGGTCGTCTGTCATATCTGTTTCAATGAAACCAGGCGCAAGTGCATTTACTGTAATGTTACGGCTTGCAAGTTCTTTAGCAGTTGTTTTCGTTAAACCGATCACGCCTGCTTTCGCCGCTACATAGTTCGCTTGTCCAGCATTCCCAGCTACACCAACAACAGACGCTACGTTTACAATACGGCCATAGCGCTGTTTCATCATTTGACGAGTAACGGATTTCGTACAGTTAAAGACACCTTTTAAGTTCGTGTCGATAACATCATCCCATTCTTCTTCTTTCATTCGCATAATCAGATTATCACGTGTAATGCCAGCATTATTTACAAGCACTTCAAGGCTACCGAATGTTGAGACAACTTCCTTAATCATGCTCTGAACTTCGTCCATACTTGCAACATTCGCTTTAATGGCAATCGCATTGCCGCCAGCTGCCTTAATCTCATCTACTACGCTATTTGCTTTCGCTTCACTTCCTGCGTAGTTGACTGCAACATTCATGCCTTCCTTCGCAAGTTCTAAAGCAATTGCACGTCCAATTCCACGAGAAGCACCTGTTACTAGAGCCGTTTTATTTTCAGCCATACTTTATTCCTCCCCTAACTTTTCAATAAGTTGATCGAGCTGTTCTGGCGTCCCAACGGCATGAACCGATGCACGACGGTTAACTTTTTTCACAAGACCAGAAAGAACATTACCAGGACCAATCTCGATAAAGGTATCAACACCAAGATCCATTAGCTTTCTCACTGTATCTTCCCAAAGTACAGGGGAATAGATTTGTTCCAATAAGTGTTTTTGAATTTCTTCTCCTGAAGTGGATGGTTCAGCTGTAACATTTGCAACAACAGGAATCGAAGCATCTTTAATCTCAATCGCTTCTAGAATCGCTGATAGTTGATCTGCAGCAGGCTTCATAAGGCTTGAATGAAACGGTCCACTGACTTGAAGCGGAATAACTCGTCTTGCGCCATTTTCTTTTGCAACTTCAGAGGCTTTTTCAACGCCTGCTTTTGCACCAGAAATGACAATTTGCCCAGGACTGTTCAAGTTTGCAAGCTGAACTGTTGCGGTCGAAGCCGTAACTTCATCCACCACTTTTTGCAAGTCTTCACGTTCCATACCCATAATCGCTGCCATTGCTCCTTCACCTGAAGGAACGGCTTCTTCCATATAAAGACCGCGATTTCTTACAGCGAAAACAGCATCTGAAAACGAAAGTGCTCCTGAAGCAACTAGAGCTGAATATTCGCCCAGACTATGACCGGCCGTATAGTCCGCTGTAATCCCTTTTTCTCGAAGTACTTCAAGAACTGCTACGCTCGTCGTTACAAGCGCAGGCTGAGCGTTTTCAGTTCTTGTTAACGTCTCAATAGGTCCGTTCATAATTAATTTCGTTAGCTCGAAGTTGAGACGATGATCAGCCTCTGTAAATACATCTTTCGCTACTGAATAAGCTTCCATAAATTCTTGTCCCATTCCAACAGCCTGTGAACCTTGACCTGGAAATAGAAAAGCGGTTTTACCCATGATTATTCTCCTTCCTCTTTAACAAGAGATGATTGAATTGCAGATACTACATTTCCTGTCACCATCATTCTAGCTTGCTTAATCGCGCTGAATACAGCTCTTCCGTTTGACGATCCGTGTGCTTTAATAACAGGAGCATTTAGACCAAATAATCCTGCACCACCATACTCAGAATAATCAAGCTTTGTAGATAAATTCTTAAGCTTCGGTTTTAGTACACCCGCTGCTACTTTACTTGTAAACGAACTTGTAAGTTCTTCCTTCAACATTTTGAACATCGTTAAGGCTGTACCTTCAATTGTTTTTAAAACCAAATTTCCGGAAAAGCCATCACACACAACAACATCTGCTTCGTTACCAAGAATGTCTCTTGACTCCACGTTACCTACAAAGTTCAGGCCACTATTCTGTAGGAGTGCATATGCCTGCTTGCTTAGCTCATTTCCTTTTCCTTCTTCTGTACCGATGTTCAATAAACCAACGCGCGGGTTATTAACACCACGCACTTTCTCAGCATAAACCGAACCCATATGAGCGTATTGAAGAAGGTGCTCTGGTTTCGCATCCATATTCGCTCCAACATCGAGCAGCACAAAACCAGCTTCATCAATTGTTGGGAGCGTTGGCGCTAATCCCGGACGATCAATTCCCTTAATACGGCCGACATAAAGCAAGCCTGCTGCCATTAACGCACCCGTATTACCAGCTGATATAGCAGCATCTGCGCGCCCTTCCTTTACTTCATTTACAGCTAAAACCATCGAAGCGTTTTTCTTTCTTCGAACAGCTTTTACTGGCTGATCGTCTGACGAGATGTATTCTTCTGTATGTAAAACTGTGATTCGATCTTTTTTTCCTTTTAACAGCGGATTGATCTTCGTTTCGTCTCCCACAATCGTAACAGACAAATCATTGAACGCTTCAATCGCTTCATATACACCATCTATTATGGCATCAGGTGCATTGTCTCCACCCATTGCGTCAATTGCAAGTCTCATTTTCAAACAACTTCCCTTCAGGGTTTAGTCGAGCGATACATAACAAATTCACCAGAAAAGACATTCTCATTCTGGACAAAGCTATTTACTTCAACCGTCGTTCTGTCTTTTCTCTGGTCTGTGACAAGTGCTTTTGCTACCACTCGTTCTCCTTCTTTCACTTGACTAGAAAAGCGAATATTCGCTTTGGCCGTCAGTGCAAGTTCATCATCAATAATCGCTACAGCAAGTGAATTGGCTTGAGCGAAAAGATGATGACCTCTTGCAATTTTGTTTCTAGAAAAAACGTGTTCAGGACGAATATCAAGGATTGAAATGGCACTTTCATCAAGCTGGAGATCAATCACTTGTCCGATCACTTCATCGATCGGAAGAGCTTTTACTTCATCAAGCTGCTGCTGAGCCACGTATTTTATTCTCTCTCGAAGCTCTGGAATAGAAAGCTCCATTCGATCGAGTCTTATCGTTTGAATACTAACGTTAAACTTTTCAGCAAGCTCTTCATCCGTAATAAAGGGTGTGCTCTCGATTGTTTCCTTAAGCTGACTTTGCCGGTCTTTCTTACTCCTTTTCATCTTCTACCGCCGCCTATCTAGCATTAATAAACGGATAAAGAGGATCACATGATCCTCTTTATCTCAGTCTTATGACTAGGTCCTAAAAGGTAGTATATACTTTGCGGTAGTATTATGCAAGCTAATCCAGCTTTTCTCCGCTTAAAACACCTTGTTCAGTAAGGTAGTCTCGTAAACTACGATACGTCTCATCTTTCCAGAATGCGGTCGATTCAACAAGTGCAGAAGCATCATTTCGAGCCACTTCAAGTACGCGATAATCGTGCACTAAATCGGCTACTTTAAATTCTGGTAGGCCGCTTTGCTTTCGTCCAAAAAAGTCCCCGGGGCCACGAAGCTCTAAGTCACGTTGAGAAAGAACAAAACCATCGTTCGATTCCGTCATGATTTGCATCCGTTCTTTACCGACTTCTGATTTTGGGTCTGCAAGTAGTACACAATAAGATTGCTCACTGCCTCGACCAACGCGACCTCGCAATTGATGAAGCTGTGCCAGTCCAAAACGTTCAGCATCATAGATGACCATAATCGTCGCATTTGGTACATTTACCCCTACTTCTACGACTGTAGTTGAAACGAGAAGCTGGACGTTATTTGTACTAAACTCTTCCATCACTTCTTCTTTCTCATCTGAGCTAAGTCGTCCATGCATTAAGCCCACCTGATAACCGGGAAGAGCTGTTTGCATTTGAAAATGAACGTCAATCGCATTTTGAACATCAAGCTTTTCAGACTCTTCGATCAGAGGACAAATGACATAGCCCTGTCTCCCTTGATCCAGTTCTTTTTTCACAAAATCAATCACTCGCGGAAGCATATCTGGTTTCGCCCAATACGTTTCAATTGGTTTGCGACCTGCAGGCATTTCATCGATCGTAGATACATCCATGTCACCAAAAACAGAGATAGCGAGCGTTCTAGGAATCGGCGTCGCAGTCATATAGAGAACGTCAGGACTCAGTCCCTTTTCTCGTAAAACACGACGCTGATTTACCCCAAAACGATGCTGCTCATCTGTAATGACGAGCCCGAGGTTTTCGAACACAACTTCATCCTGTATCAGCGCATGTGTGCCAATAAGAAGATCGACTTCTCCGAGAGCCAGACGTTCTAGAATTTCACGTCGTTTCTTTCCCTTCACTGATCCCGTTAACAACTCCACATTCAGTTTCTCGCCAAGAAGTTCTTGAAAGGATTCATAATGCTGCTCAGCAAGTATTTCGGTTGGCACCATTAATGCCCCCTGATGACCAGCAAGGTATGAAGCGTATAAGCCAATCGCAGCCACAACCGTTTTACCAGAACCAACATCTCCCTGTAGCAGTCGATTCATCCGATAGTCACTCTGCATATCCTTCAATATTTCGCCAACTACGCGATTTTGAGCACCGGTTAATGGGAAAGGAAGGCTTTCTATAAACGCATCCAGCTTCTCCTTTTCAAACACTTGCGAAGCTCCTTTTGTACTTTCACGTTCACGTTTTCGAAACACCTGCATCTTCAGCTGAAATTGAAGTAATTCTTCATAGACGAAGCGACGTCTTGCTTGCTTAAGCCCGTCATGTGAAGGTGGAGCGTGCATCATAAAGACAGCATCTTTTCGCGGCATCAATTTATACCGCTCAAGCATTTGAGGAGGAAGATTTTCTTCTATTTGTTCCCCAAACTGATTCAACGCAAGCTGAATATAACGTTTCATCGCTTTCACCGTTACGTCCCCACCGACAGGGTAGATCGGTTCTATCGTGCCGTCTGGATTATGACTAGAAAACGTAATTTCATTTGCTGAGAGGGTCATTTTATGTTGATCCCATTTCCCAGTCACCGTAACAATCTGACCTAGCGTAAACTGCTTTTTTAAGAAGGCACGATTAAAAAAAACGGCTGTTATGAGGAATTTCCCTACTAACAGCCTTACGGACAATCGTGATTTCTTCTTTCCATAAAAGCGGACTACCGGTTCACTATGAACTTTCCCTTCAAGCGTTGCTCGTTCTTCATGCTTCACTTCAGCTAGATCTTTTAGCTCATAATCTTCATACCGAAATGGAAAATATTCAATTAAATCTTGTATGTTATGAATTCCGATCGATGAAAGAGAAGCCGCTTTCTCATCACCAATCCCTTTTATTTGCGTAATCCGATCGTCCATTCTTTCTCACTCATTTCCTATCAAGGGATACTCCAAAGATTTTCGCTTCAAGCTCACGTCCCGTTGGTGTTGCTGCAAGTCCCCCTTGTGCTGTTTCACGAAGGGCAGATGGCATGGTTTGTCCAATTTTATACATCGCATCAATTACTTCATCACATGGAATGCGACTTGTAATACCAGCAAGAGACATATCTGCTGCTACGAGCGCATTAGATGCACCCATTGCATTACGTTTTACACACGGTACTTCAACAAGGCCTGCAACAGGGTCACATACAAGACCAAGCATGTTTTTAAGTGCAATAGCAAACGCGTGAGACGATTGTTCTGGCGTTCCCCCCATTAGTTCCACAATCGCTGCTGCAGCCATCCCTGTTGCAGAACCTACTTCAGCCTGACAGCCACCCGCTGCACCTGAAATAGAAGCATTATTCGCTACAACAAATCCAAATGCCCCAGAAGTGAAGAGATACCTTACCATCTGCTCTTCTGTCGGATTTACTTTTTCACGAATCGCAAATAAAGTACCTGGTACAACTCCAGCCGAGCCCGCTGTCGGCGTTGCACAGATTGTGCCCATTGCTGCGTTTACTTCATTTGTGGCGATCGCTTTACTAACAGCATCAAGCATCGTATGACCTGACAACGAGTTTCCAGACTTCATATAGTTTTGAAGAAGAACAGCGTCTCCACCTGTTAAGCCGGAATGTGATTTAACATCTTCATTAATTCCTCTTTCAACCGCCTGCTCCATGACAACAAGATTATTTTTCATTTGATTGTAAACATCTTCACGTGTACTGCCTCTGAAATCCATTTCTTGTTCAATCATTATTTCTGAAATTGGCTTATTTTTCGATTGCGCCAATTCTACTAATTCTGCTACGTTACGAAACATACCTTTTCCTCCTCTATGGCTTAATCGCTAATTTTTGCAACTTGTATAATGTTCGGCAACGATTCCACTTCATCTAATACAATTTGTGGAATGTTTTGGTCCACTTCAATCGTCATTAGCGCTTCTTTACCCTTCTCTTTTCGCGATACATTCATGTGCCCAATGTTAATCTCATGTTTGGCTAACGTGTTTGATACACCTGCAATCGCGCCGAATCGATCATTGTGAACAACGAGAATCGCTGGACTATTCCCTGAAAGTCCTAGCGCAAATCCATTAAGTTCAATAACCTCGATTTTACCACCGCCGATGGAGATTCCAACAAGCTCCAGTTCTCCCTTTTCGTCTGATAGGTGAATGCGCGCAGTATTTGGATGATCTGTGATCGCATCTTCTTCCGTAAAGCGAACTTTGATTTTCTTTTCCTTCGCTATTGTAAGCGCATTCACGATTCTCTCGTCATATGTATCAAAATCGAGAACGCCACCGATTAGCGCCACGTCAGTACCATGTCCTTTGTAGGTTCTTGCAAACGACCCATATAGTGAAACGGTGATCGACTTTGGCTCACGACCAAACAAATGTCTTGCCACACGACCTATTCTAGCTGCTCCAGCTGTATGAGAGCTTGATGGACCAATCATTACAGGCCCAATAATATCGAATACACTGCGAAACTTCACGTTGACGCCACCTCTCAACTTGCTTTATTTAATAAAAGGAGTTCTATACAGAAAAAGAAAACCTGGCTCATGCCACGTTTCTTTTTCCGCAACTATTTAGTCAATCTACTCCACGGCCATAATATAGGCATAGATCGGTTGTTTACCTTCATGAAGCTCAACTTCAACTTCTTCAAACTGCTCTTCGATATATGCTGCAAGGGTTTCTGCTTCTTCCTGCTCAGCGTCTTCCCCGTAAATAATCGTAACAATTTCATCGTCTTCAGTAATCATAGATGCTAAAAGCGCCTTAGCTACTTCAAGACGTTCTTGTTCAGAAACCACAATTTTACCGTCCGCGATTCCCATAAAGTCGTCTTTTGCGATATCAATCCCGTCAATCTTCGTATCGCGTACAGCAAACGTTACTTGACCTGATTTTACAGCTGAAAGACTATCTTTCATCGCTTCTTCATTTGCTTGAGCACTAGCAGAAGGGTTAAAGCCAAGGAGACTCGAAATACCCTGTGGCACCGTCTTAGATGGAATAACAATGACGTTCTCATCAACAACAGAAGCAGCCTGCTGTGCAGTCATCACAATATTGCTATTGTTTGGCAAAATAATGATATTATTAGCGTACACTTCTTCAATTGCCTTGATAATATCTTCTGTGCTCGGATTCATCGTCTGTCCACCTGGGATGACGTAATGAGCGCCAAGGCTCTCAAACAACGTTGCGATTCCTTCGCCCATTGACACCGTAATAATCCCATACTCTTTACGTTCAGCAGGTTTCTCTTTCTTCTCCTGCTTCGGACGCTCTTCTTTCATGATTGTTGAGTGCTGCTCTCGCATATTCTCAATTTTAATCTTAATTAAGCTCCCGTAATTTTGTGCATACGTCATAATGTTTCCCGGATATTCAGTATGCATATGTACTTTAACGAGATCATCGTCAGAGACAACTAGCAAGGAGTCACCATGCTTATCAAGTTCATTTCGAAATGCTTCCTCGTCATAAGGTGATTTGGCAAGCTTTTCTTCTTCAAATTGAACCATGAACTCTGTACAGTAGCCAAATTCAATGTCTTCTGTTTTCATATGACCCTGTGCACTTTTGTGGTGCTCAGCTCGCACAAGCTCATCCATCTTCTCTTCATCAACGGAAGAATCAGGTGTTTCTTTTCCTTCAAGTACAGCAAGGAATCCTTCATAGATTAACAATAAACCTTGACCGCCAGAATCAACGACGCCAACTTCTTTTAGTACAGGAAGGAGATCAGGCGTACGGTTTAAAGACTCTTTTCCTTCTTTTACAACCACCTGCATCAGCTCGACAACGTCTGATATTTTCTTGGCAGACTTCACTGCTTTACGAGCAGCATCCTTTGCAACGGTAAGAATAGTACCTTCTACTGGCTTCATAACAGCTTTATAGGCAGAATCCACGCCATTCTCAAGTGCGGCAGCTAACTCGACGCTTGTAATCTCAGACTTTCCTTCAATTGACTTTGAAAACCCTCGAAATAGCTGAGACAAAATAACGCCAGAGTTCCCGCGTGCGCCCATCAATAAGCCTCTTGCAAAAAGAGATGCTACGTCTCCTACTTTATCAGAGCTGCTGGATCGTACTTCAGCTGCTCCAGATGTAATTGTTAAGTTCATATTTGTACCAGTATCTCCATCTGGTACAGGGAAAACATTTAGCGCATCTACCATTTTGGCATTCTTTGAAAGATTATTTGCTCCTTCAAGAACCATGTGCGCAAAACGCTTCCCATCAATCTTTTGAATCGTCACAGACTTTTCCTCCTAACTCCACTTATGGGTTGGTCACTCTAACCCCTTGGACGTAAATGTTTACTGAATCAACTGATAGCCCGAGCATTTGATCAAGCTGATATTTTACTTTTGTTTGCACGTTATGAGCTACTTCTGAAATTTTAGTGCCGTAGCTTACGATAATGTACATGTCAATGTTAAGGTCATCTTCATCTTTACGTACGACAATCCCTCTGCTAAAGTTATCTTTCCCCAATAGTTCAGTGATGCCGTCTTTTAATTGCTTTTGCGAAGCCATTCCAACGATACCATAACAATCAATTGCTGCGCCACCTGCAATCGCAGCGACTACTTCCGTCGAAATATCAATTTGTCCGTACTGGGTTTTCATTTCAATTGCCATTATATTTCCTCCCTTAGCGATTTAAGAACTGACCACTTAACAGTTTTATCCTCAATAAGATTCTATTCATAACATTATAAAGAAAAAATAAATCCTTTGCAGAGCTAACGTTATTTTACTACAATATCACATATAATAAAAGTTCATCATTTAAAACCTCTATTATGATAAGCTTTTACTGTTAAGTTTTTTTCTTGATAAGACGTGTTAAACATCTTGCATTCACTACACCTACATGATACTATAGTGGAGGATTTATCCTGCACTTTTTGTGCAATGTAGGACAGTAAGGAGGTAGAAACAATGGCTAAATGTGCAATCACTGGACGCAAGACTTCGTTTGGTAACAAGCGTTCTCACGCGTTGAATACAACAAAACGTAAATTTGGTGCTAACCTTCAAAAGGTACGCATCATGGTAGATGGTAAACCTAAGAAAGTTTATGTATCTGCTCGTGCTCTTAAATCAGGCAAAATCGAACGCGCATAGTAAACGTAAAAAAAAGCACCCAATCGGGTGCTTTTTTTCATTTCAACTACTCATTTTTTTTAAAAGACCCGAGCACAGCTCTCACAAAACCACCGAGAAATTTTGGTAATTTAATCGTATAAAACTTCATATTTCCCCCTCCTCAGAAAGTCAAAGATGGACCCCAGGATGAACAATATGAGAATATAAGATGCATTACTATTATATTCGCCGAAATTGAAATAGTACCTAAACCTGCTCGGCGTCCGAACTTCTTACCACCAATAGTATGCCACTACTAAATGAATAAGACCCATTTTCCTCGACCAGTTCATTGCTAATGCAAAGACTGGATCCCCAGGATATGTGCCTTTCTATCAATGGATAACGGTAGCCAACAAGCGTTAAACCAGTTACTTCAGGAGTAAAAGAAAGAAAGGACATATATGGAAAACGAGCATCCTTTTGAGCAGAGTATGTACCAGGCTCTTTCATTTCTAATCGGTTTAATTTATCCTCAATGGAAAGTGATACGTTTGCTTTCACACCCTTGATTAACATTTGAACGTTCATCCAGCTATGATCAAGCCTTCCCCCTGTTACTCCAAACATCGTAATCGCATCAGGCTTTTCATCGATTGCCCAATCGAGTGCAATTTCTAGATCTGTGTGATCTTTTTCTGATGGATAAACGGTAAAAGGCAAATCATGCGTTTCCATCCATTTCCGTTCTTCCGCGCTTACTGAGTCAAAATCCCCAAATCCATGTTCAGGAATAACACCATTTTTTAATAGTGTATAGACGCCACGATCTACCCCAATCCACCTAACGTCTTTTTCTTTAAGAAGATGAGCTGGAAGGTCCTCTTCCGGTCCTCCTGCCACAATATAAATGTGATTTGCTCTCATTGTTTATGCACCAACTTAGGTGCTTGATTTGAGAGCAAGGCAAGAACGATGATCGAGACAGCAGCAGTTGGCAGTAAATAAGACGCGTTATAAAGGAATGAATATAATGCCACAGGTGTTCCTTCTGGTGCCATATCACCGAACCAGATCACTCCAGAAATAAAATGACTGACCAACCGAAGAAGTGATCCAGTTAAGCACCCCAGAACGATCATCATCATGCGCTTTCGTTTTGGTGCGTCCACTGTCACGCTGAAAATCCCAGCCATACCAACAATCATAAAGGCGATAGGATAATCTAGTAAAAATTGAATGGGATGAACATAAAAAGGCGGGACGATCAGAGGTTGCAAAATCCCAACTAATAATCCAGTTGTTAAACCTGCACCTAGCCCTCTTCGGTAAGCGATTAAAAAAATGGGCACCATGGCTAGCGACACGGAACCACCATTTGGCCATAACCTGATTGACAATAAATCTAGTATCACGCCAACGGCAGCCATTAAAGCGATCTCTACAAGCAAAAGAAGCCGATTATCTTTCTTCATGAATCCTAATTCCTCCATTACCTAAGCTTTGTCTTATGAAAAAACAGCGGGAAGAGCCCCGCTGTTTTATGATTGACGTATTTGTTCAATGGCCGCTTTCCGATCAGATTGACTATAAATTGCTGACCCCGCAACGAGCACAGTAGCTCCTGCTTCAATACATGCACGAGCCGTCTCCGCGTTCACTCCACCATCCACTTCAATTTCAGGGGAGACGCCTAATGAATCGGCAAGCTGTTTCGTTTCTGTAATCTTAGAAAGCACACGGTCAATAAACGCCTGTCCTCCGAAGCCAGGATTTACCGTCATTAGTAAGACTAAGTCGACGTCCTCAATAACGTGTTTAATGGCATCAACAGGTGTGGCTGGGTTAATGACAACACCAGCTTTAACACCTTTGCTTTTAATTAGTTGAATCGTCCGATGAAGATGCGGGCAAGCTTCAGCGTGAACCGTAAGAATATCGGCGCCAGCCTCCGCAAATTCTTCAATGTACTGATCGGGATTTTCAATCATAAGATGAACATCTAACGGTAGTGAAGTTACCGGACGTAGTGCGCGTACAATTGGGGCACCAATTGTAATATTAGGCACAAAGTGTCCATCCATCACATCAACGTGAATGTAGTCAGCTCCTGCTGCTTCGACGTCTTTTACTTCCTCACCTAATCTGGCAAAATCTGAAGCTAGAATAGAAGGGGCAATTTTTATCATGTTAGTACCTCCGTTTTTGATCCTTGATTTCCTGGAAAAAAGAAGAATAATGATCGTAACGATACGCTTTAATTTCTTCTTTTTCTACCGCTACTTTAACCGCGCAGCCTGGTTCTGATTGATGGGTACATGCTCGAAACTTACATTCACTACTTTTTTCTTGTATCTCCGGAAAATAAAGCCATAGGTCGTCTGCTTCAATTCCTCTAAAGTCGAGTGAACTAAAACCAGGCGTGTCAGCTACAAGTCCAGATCCAAAAGGGATAAGTTCAACATGTCTCGTCGTATGCTTTCCACGACCAAGATGCGTAGAGATATCACTTGTATCAAGCTCAAGGTCAGGATTTATGGCATTTAAGAGTGAGGACTTCCCAACTCCAGATTGTCCCGCAAATACTGTCACTTTTTCTTGAAAATAGGGTTCGATTTCTGCTACGCCTGAAAGACTCTGGGCAGATGAAACAACCACATCGTACCCTACTTCCCGGTAATCATCTGCATAAGCCATAATTTCATTTTCTTCAGCATTTGAAACAAGATCGATCTTCGAAATGCAGATGATCGGTCGAATATCACTCGCTTCAATATGAACAAGAAATTTGTCAAGAAGCTGCGTATTAAACGTCGGTTGAGTTGCTGAAAATACAAGAAATGCCTGATCAACATTGGCTATTGGAGGACGTACCAATTCATTTTCTCTTTCTTTAATTTCAAGAACGTAACCATCCGTTTTATTTTCTGCTTCATATACAACAAAGTCACCAACAAGAGGGGTGATCTTCCGCTTTCTGAAGTTCCCTCTTCCTCGACATTGGTAAATTTCTTTATTCACTTCATCCTGCACGTAATAAAAGCCGCTTAATGCTTTAATTATTCTTCCATCTGCCATGTAGGACTCCTTACTCATTTTTACCGTATTTTTGTTTTGCTTCTTCATATGTGATGGTTTTCGAGTTTTCTTTTTTCTCTTTATTATCCACAAAGGTTTTATACGAAGCTTCCTCACCAGGATAGATCGTTAAATCAAAATTAATTTCCTTTGTTTCAGTAATGGTTTCAGAGATTTCTTCGCCTTCTGTTGTCGAATCAGTGTAAAGGATTTCAATTAAATGTTCTTCACCCTTTTTCACATCGATCTTAAAGGAGTTAGGAACAACAATCGCTTCCTCTTCAGGAGAAGGTTCTGGTTCTAGTTCGGGCTCCGGTTCTGGTTCGGGCTCCGGTTCTGGCTCCGGTTCTGGTTCTGGTTCGGGCTCCGGCTCTGGTTCCGGCTCAGGACCTTTGGATAAGGTAATTGTAATCTCATCGCCTTTTTTCACTTGAGCAGCTGTACTTGGAGAATGAGAAACAACAGATCCTTCTTCGACAGAGTCGCTAAATTCTGGCTCACTATATGCGAGCTTTAACTCTTCATCCCCTGCATATTCTTCCACTTCGGCTTTCGTTTTATCTTTTAAATCTTCGAGAGGAAATGATTCTGAACCTAAGCTATACCATATCACGATCGCATCCTCTGTTGGCAGGACCATTTTCCCAGATTCAGGACTTTGATCAAAGATTTCACCTTCAGGAGCATCGTCACGGTATTCGTCTTCGAATTTAATGTTCTCAAATCCCTGTTCTTTTAATAAAGCTTCCACTTCATCTTTCTGTTTCCCTATATAATCGCCAAGCTCTGTTTTTTCAGCTCCTATACTAACATAAAGTGTGACCGTACTATCTTCTTTCACCATGGTCCCAGCAGTAGGATCCTGACTGATAACCTGATCTTCCTCTACTTCTTCACTAAACTGGTCTTCTTTTTTTACATCAAGTTTTTGATCAATTAATGCGGATCTTGCTTCCTCGTATTCCATTCCCGTTACATCTGGAACTTCCACGTCACTCACATAGAAGAGATCAGGCATAAATGTGAAGGCTAGCGCACCTGCTCCGCCAAGAAGTAAGAGTAGGAGCATCACAAGTATTGCGATCTTTCCTGCCTTCTTTTTCTTTTTTGGAGGTTCACTAGATTCATCATTATGAATAGGTTGTTGCGGCGCCGTATTCTGTTCTACACCTCGACTATCAGGTGTGACAGGTGTTAAGACTTTTGTCGCTTCTTCATCATCCTGTTCGGGTGGTTTTTCATAAACTTTTGTCGGGTCGAGAGCCATATCGAGCGCTTCATACATTTCTAGTGCACTTTGATAACGTTGGACAGGTTCTTTGGCCATTGCCTTCATAATAATATGCTCGACATTTCTTGGTAGAGAGGTATTGATTAAACTAGGTTTAGGAAAACGATCTTGTAGGTGCTTTAACGCGACAGAAACCGGAGAGTCCCCTGAAAAAGGAAGTACTCCTGTTACCATTTCGTATAGCACGACTCCAAGAGAATAAATATCTGAGCGTTCATTCGCCAATGCCCCACGGGCCTGTTCAGGCGAGAAATAATGAACAGAGCCTAGTACCGAATTGGTATGCGTAATCGTTGCGGAAGTCATCGCCATCGCGATTCCAAAATCCGTTACTTTTGCATCTCCATACTCATCAATAAGAATATTATGGGGCTTAATGTCCCGGTGAATGATGTGATTCTCATGGGCATGCTCAATAGCAGACGTCATTTGTTTCATAATATCTAGCGCTTCTTCAATAGGCAGAGCACCACGATCACGAATCTTCTGCTTGAGCGTGGTTCCTGCTACGTATTCCATAACGATGTAGTAAAAATCTTCTTCTTCCCCAACGTCATAGATTGACACTACGTTCGGATGCGCCAGGCTGGTCGCAGATTCAGCTTCGCGACGAAATCGCTTGATAAAATCATCATCTTGGGAGAATTCTGGACGAAGCAGCTTTACAGCAACCGTCCGATCCAGGATTAAATCTAAAGCTCGATAGACGATAGCCATCCCGCCGTCTCCAATGACTTCAAGCAGTTTGTAACGTCCATTAATATGCTTACCTAGCATGAGGTTTCACTTCCAGAAGCTGAAGAGTTCTCGATTATTGCAACTGTAATGTTATCCTCTCCACCTGCTTCGTTCGCTAAGCGTATAAGCTCTGTTGCCTTCTCTTTAAGAGAACCTTCAGAGTTCATTACTTTTTCCAAGTCATTGTCTGATACTTTATTCGTTAACCCATCAGAGCAAAAAAGCGCTGCTTCATGTTCATCCCACTCGAACGTGTGAACGTCTACTTTCACATCATCATCTGTTCCAAGTGCACGCAAGAGAACGTTTTTCCGTGGGTGATCTTCTGCTTCTTCAGCTGAAAGCTGACCGCTCTTCACGAGTTCATTGACAAGAGAATGATCACTTGTTTTTTGATTAAGAACACGATCTCCAAATAAATAAGCCCGGCTGTCTCCAACGTGGCCAATCGTAATAAATTCATTAGTACAAACTGCGGCGACAAGCGTTGTGCCCATCCCGGCATATTCAGGTTTTTCTTTTGAAAAGGCAAGGATCGTTTCATTTGCTTTTCGAATCGTATGTAAAAGCCAAGCTTCCGCTCTTCCCGGGCGAAATCCTGCTTTTTCATCTTTCCAACTTCTCTCCAATGATTCGACTGCGAGTGCACTTGCCACGTCACCTGCCTGATGACCACCCATACCATCTGCTACAATGACTAAATATTCGTCTAGGTGATTGCGGAGAAATGTGGTGCTATCTTCATTGTATGCCCTTACTTGGCCTTGATCTGTCAATGCGATTGCTTGCATGTGATTACCCCGTCTCCTCTTATCACAAGAATGCGGGAAGAATCGCCTGTAAACAGACGATTCACCAGCATCCAGCATTATTTTTTAACTAAACATGCGATATAAAAACCATCCGTGCCAAAATAATGTGGAAGAAGCTGAAGTTGTCCTTCTTCACAGTACTCCGCCACATTCTTAGGCAAACGGTTAGCGAGTGTTTTGTCTATGGTGAATTCAGGATGTTCTTCCAAGAATTGTTTTACCACTTCCTGGTTTTCCGCTCCTTCTATTGTACACGTACTGTAAACCAATTTTCCACCTGGTTTTAAAAGAGACGCTTGAGCTTCGAGAATTCCTTTTTGCACAACCGTAATGCGCTCAATATCTTCCTCTTTTTTCGACCATTTAATATCAGGCTTTCTTCGTAACACACCAAAACCAGTACATGGAGCGTCAACGAGAATGCGATCAAATGATTTGGCTTTAAAGCGTTCACCTACATTTCGGCTGTCTAGCGTCTCTGCTTCAATCGCACGTAAGTTCAAACGCTGGGCCTGCTTCTTGATTAATTTCACTTTATGCGCATGAAGATCAAGAGAATTTACGTGTCCAGATCCATTAAGTCGCTCTGCGATGTGAGTTGATTTCCCACCTGGTGCTGCGCACGCATCAAGAACTTTATGGCCAGGTTCAACGCCAAGTGCTCGTGCTACAAGCATCGAACTTTCGTCTTGAATCGTTAAGTCACCGCGCTTATAAACGTCTGTATCAAGGACCTTCCCTTGAATGACTTTAATGGCATCTTCTGATAGACTTCCTGGAACCGCTTCTACGCCTACCTTTGCAAGATCGTCGATCACTTGATTAACAGATGTTCGTGTCACATTTACACGAGCCGTTACATATGGGGAAAGTAGGTTCTCTTCACACATTGCTTCCGTTGCTTCAACACCAAGTTGGTCGATCCAACGTTGCACGAGCCAGAGTGGGTGACTTTTTGCGATCGAAATGCGTTCTGCAACATCCTCTATCGCTTCAGGGTTCTTAAGTCCTTTGCGTTGGGTATTCCGAAGCACTCCGTTCACCATACCACTGATGCCTTTATGTCCTCGTTTTTTAGCTATTTCAACTGCTTCATGAATAATGGCACGATCCGGTACACGGTCAAGATAAACCATTTGATAAAGGGAAAGTTGTAAAAGAGAAATGACCCACGTCTGAATTCTTTTTCGATTTGTTAGAAAATCATCGAGATAGAAGTCAAGAGTACTCTTTCGCTGAATCGTTCCGTATACGATTTCGGTTAACAAGCCCGTATCTTTGCGACTTAACTGGTGCTTTTTAATTGTTTCATTTAACAAGAGGTTGCTATATGCCTGGTTTTTATTGATTTTTTCAATTACATCAAGTGCTGCTTCTCTTACGTTTGTCATACTATTCACCAAATCTCTCATTTTTCTCGAATGTTCTACCTTGTAAATACTGCGCAGATGTCATGCGCTTCTTGCCTGCTGGTTGGATTTCCGTTAACTTAATCGCGGTCGTGTTTCCTGTTGCAACAACAGGTCCATCCGCGTCTGTATACAGGACAGAGCCTGGCTCAGCCTTCTCAGCACTTTCGATCTTCTCTCCCCACCAGACTTTCATTACTTTACCTTCATATTGTGTAAAGGCCACTGGCCATGGGTGTAAGCCGCGAATGTGGTTATAAATTTCTTCACCCGTTTTTGTCCAGTCGATTCGCTCTTGCTCCCGTTTAATATTAGGGGCAAACGTCGCCTCATCATCCTTTTGCTTCACAGGCGTTAATTCACCGTTAAGAAGCTTTGGCAACGTTTCTTTTAAAAGCTCTGACCCAGAAGCACTTAATTTATCATGAAGGCTCCCAGTATGGTCGCGTTCTTCAATTGGTACGATTGACTGAGTTAAAATATCACCCGCATCTAGTTTCTCCACCATATACATAATCGTAATGCCCGTCTCTTTTTTTCCTTGCAGGATTGAATAATGAATTGGTGCACCACCGCGAAGTTCCGGTAACAGTGACGCATGGACATTAATACAACCGTGCTTCGGTGCTTCAAGAAGCTGATTTGGTAAGATTTGGCCGAAGGCAGCCGTTACGATCAAATCTGGATTTAAATCTAGAATCGGTTGAAGTTGAGCCGGATCTTTCACTTTCTCAGGTTGTAGCACCGGAAGACCATGCTTCTCAGCAGCAACCTTAACAGGAGGCGGCGTTAACACTCTTTTTCTCCCTTTTGGACGGTCTGGTTGCGTCACGACACCGACGATCGTATACCCTTCTTCTACAAGCATATCAAGAACAGGAACAGAAAAATCCGGTGTCCCCATAAATACGATTTTTGTCATTGTTCTTCACCGTCTCCTTCCTGCTCAGGGTCAATGTAGCGAATGACTTTCTCTGTAAACAATACACCGTGAAGATGATCAATCTCATGCTGAATCGCTCTTGCAAAGAACCCTTCCGCTTTTAATTTAAACGGTTTACCAAAACGGTTCAACGCTTTTAACGTGATGGTATATGGTCGCTCAACTTCGCCAAATAGACCCGGGAAACTTAAGCAACCTTCAAGGTCGACTTCTTTTCCGGATGATTTAATAATCGTTGGATTGATTAGTTCTAATGCCTCTTCTTCTCTCGTATCAACAACGGCAACTTGTTTTCGAATACCGATTTGTGGTGCAGCGAGTCCAACGCCCTCTGCTGCGTACATTGTCTCAAACATATCATCGAGTAGCTGATGCAACTCTTTATCGAATTCCTCTACAGGATCGCATTCAACTTCAAGCACCTCATTTGGATGCAACACAATTTCTCTCATAGCCACGCGTATACTCCCTTTCACATTCTACATCATCATATAAGGTTGTGTATCGATGGATAGCTGTAAACCACCACGACTTATTTCCTTTGAAAAATGCTTTTGAATTTCTTTTAAATGATGAGTTAAGTTCGGTTCAGTTTTGTATTTTATCATGCATTGATAGCGATATCTATCTTTGATCCGTGGGATCGGTGAAGCTACAGGACCTAACACAACACTTTGGTTTGATAAGTGCTCCTTTAAATAAGCTGCAATTTTCTCTGTCACATCAACTGTTTTGGTTAACTCTTCATGCGAAACATTCACCATGGCAAGAAAATAAAAAGGAGGATAACCAAATTGTTTTCGTGTGACCATTTCACGCTGATAAAAGGACTGATAGTCGTGTTCGGCAGCCATTTCAATGCTGTAATGTTCAGGTGTATAGGATTGAACAATTACTTCACCTGGTAGCAAATGACGTCCTGCACGTCCACTTACTTGCGTTAGCAACTGGAACGTTTTCTCCGAAGCTCGGAAGTCAGGAATATGGAGCATGGCATCTCCTGCTAATACCCCAACAAGGGTAACATTTGGAAAATCAAGACCTTTGGCAATCATTTGTGTTCCGAGTAGGATATCTGCTTTTCCTTCTCCGAATTGATTCAAGAGCTTCTCATGTGCTCCCTTACGTCTCGTTGTATCAACGTCCATCCGCACCACCCGTGCCTCTGGAAGAATTTTTGTTAGTTCTTCCTCAACGCGCTGTGTACCTGTACCGAAAAAGCGAATGTGCTCACTTTCACACTCAGGGCATTGAGTTGGAAAACGCTCTTCATGGCCACAATAGTGACACCGCATCGTGCCGTTGATCTTGTGATACGTTAAGCTAATGTCACAATGAGGACACTCTGCTACATACCCGCAGTCCCGACACATCACGAAAGTAGAATAACCTCGGCGGTTTAAAAAAAGCACCGTTTGCTCTTTCTTCTCCAATCGATCTTTTAATTTGTCATAAAGATCGTTTGAGAACATCGAGCGGTTACCGGCTCGTAATTCTTCTCTCATATCAACAATTGAGACAGTCGGCATAGCCTGCTTATTTACTCTGTGCAACAATTCAAGAAGGGTATAAACGCCTTTTGATGCGCGTGCATACGATTCAAGCGATGGCGTTGCGCTCCCTAATACAACCGGACAGTTGTAATATTCGCCACGCTTAATTGCTACATCCCTTGCATGATACCTTGGATTTTCTTCTTGTTTATAGCTACTCTCATGCTCTTCATCAATGATGATAATGCCAAGATTCGTAAATGGAGCAAAAACGGCTGAACGTGCGCCAACAACAACTTTAACTTCTTTCCGATGAATTTTTCGCCACTCATCGTACTTTTCTCCACGGGAAAGCCCACTATGTAAGACCGCTACCTCGGAACCGAATCGACTTTTAAACCTGGTCACCATTTGTGGTGTTAATGAGATTTCGGGAACAAGCACAATGGCTTCCTTGCCCTGCTCTAGCACGCGGTGAATCGACTGCAAATAAATTTCTGTCTTCCCGCTCCCTGTTACGCCATGAATAAGAAATGTCTCATGATGATGTTCTTCAATACTTGTTAAAATAGGGGTTATCGCTTGTTGTTGCAAGTCTGTGAGCTCAAGAGCTGTCGAAGGAGTAAATTCGCGCCCCTTATAAGGATCACGGTAAAGCTCAACTTCTTCTTCTTTTAATATTTCTTTTGAGACGAGTGATTTGATCGTTGACCGCGTTGTATCAAGCATATCCATGAGCTCTTTGTACGAAACAGCCCCTTCATTCTCTATGAAATGCGCGATGATTTCCTGTTGCTTCAATGCGCGATTTCCCATCTTTTCCTTTTCTTGTTGAAGCTCGTCCTTCTGAAGTGCCGCTGATACAGAGAGAATGGTTTTAGGAGCGGTCTTTTCCTTTACATCATACCGTACCTCAAGCTCATCGTTTTTGATGGCCCGGTTTAATTCTTTATGACTAATATGCGAAAGAAAATCGTCCCATTTCACTCCGTTAGAGGATACCATCCGATGCCATGGAGCTTCTTGATTGGGACGATTTCCAAGCACAACTGTTTTCGTCACGTTTGCTTTCATCGCAGCTGGTAACATAGCCTGAAGGGCTGATACTGCATAACAAAGTGCCTTTTCTGTAAGCCAGAACCCTAGATCAAGTAACTCCTGCGTTAATATGGGAGTAACATCTTTTACTTCACTTAATTCTTTTAATTTAGCATGCTCTGATTCATTCGCGACCGAGATCACAAACCCCTGAATTTTTCTCGGTCCAAAAGGAACCACAACCCTCATTCCAGGCTCTATCATTTCTTCCCATTCATCCGGAATCGCATAATCAAACAGGCGATCAGTTTGATTCGCCGGTACATCGACTATGACTTTTGCAATCATGAACGTGTCACGTCCAATCGATTCACTTCATCGAGAATGCGATTCGCTGCCTCATGCTTGGATTGCAAGGGAAGTTCAACGCGTTCCCCATCACGATGAAGAAGCGTCATGACATTGGTATCTTTATCGAAGCCTGCACCCTCTGCTTTAATATTGTTCGCACAAATCAAATCCAAATTTTTCTTTACTAGCTTTTTCTGTGCAAATTCATCCAACCGCTCTGACTCTGCTGCAAATCCAACAAGAATTTGATTTTTCTTTTTTTGCCCAAGCGTCCAAAGAATGTCTTTCGTCCGCTCCATCTCAATCACCATTTCACCCTCAGATTTCTTCACTTTTTCTGAAGCAATTGTAGCAGGTCGATAGTCGGCAACGGCGGCTGCTTTTATGACAATATCAGCCGTCTCAGCTGCCTGTAGAACAGACTCAAACATTTCTTCTGCGGTAACCACATCAATACGTTCAACACCTTGAGGAGTGGGAAGAGAGACTGGACCTGCCACCAATGTGACATCCGCACCACGTTTCGCCGCCTGCTCTGCTAATGCAAATCCCATTTTTCCGGAGGAATAGTTTGTAAAATAGCGAACAGGATCAACCGGTTCTCGCGTAGGACCTGCCGTGACGACTACTTTTTTCCCAGCTAAATCGTTCGTATCTTCCTTAAAATACGTTTCTAACGTTGCCAGGATATCTTCAGGCTCCGCCATGCGTCCTTTACCAACATAGCCACATGCAAGTAACCCTTCTCCAGGTTCAAGAAAATGACAGCCAAACGAGCGGAGGATGTCCATGTTTTTCTTAACAGCAGGATGGTCGTACATGTGAACATTCATCGCTGGGGCTATCCATACGGGAGCTTCAGTAGCAAGTAACGTCGTTGACATCATATCGTCTGAGATTCCGTTCGCAAGCTTACCAATGATGTTTGCTGTAGCAGGCGCGATCAGAACGATGTCTGCCCAATCCGCTACGTCAATATGGGCCACTGCTGTTGGGTCCTTTTCTTCAAAAGTATCCTTATAAACATCATTTCTGGAAAGCGTTTGAAACGTTAATGGTGTAACAAATTCAGTAGCTGATTTTGTCATTAACACCTTCACTTCCGCACCCGTTTGATACAGCTTACTTGTGAGAGCGGCTGCCTTAAATACAGCAATCCCACCACTAACACAAAGCAATATCTTCTTTCCCTTTAGACTCATAAGTTTCACCTTCCGTCCAAATAGTTAACATAATATAAATATAGTAAAGAGAAGCTAATTTAAGAAAAAAATAACAACCTATTCTCATAGGTTGTTACTTTTCACTCAGTCTTCTATCATGCCGTCTGCAAGTAGTTTGCCATCAAGTACTTCTTCAAGTGCTTTCCCAACAGCCTTTACTGACTTTGGACGATCCACATAAACATTACCAGTTTGTTGAATCGTGCGCGCACGCTTAGCTGAAAGTGTTGCAAGTGTGTACTTTGAATCAATGCGGTCCATTAGTGAGTCAATCGATGGGTATAAAATCATTAGTTAACCTCCGTTACATTCTTATATTTATGGGCAAGACGATCACGTCTTAAGTGCTCTGCTGTAATAATAGCACGAATTCGCTCACAAGCTAATTCTACTTGATCATTTTCAACGATATAATCGTATTCATCAATCAATTCGATTTCTTCTTTCGCAACGCCCATACGGTTATCAATTAAATCATTCGATTCCGTACCACGGTTAACGATACGATTGCGAAGTTCTGTTAAGCTAGGAGGCATTAAAAAAATAAAAGCTCCTTCAGGAAAATGCTTGCGAACTTGCTTTGCTCCTTGCACTTCAATCTCAAGCAACACATCTTTCCCAGACTGCAAGGTTTCTTCTACATAGTCAACAGGCGTGCCATAGTAGTTCCCAACGTAATGAGCATACTCAAGCAGCTTATTGTTTTCGATCATATCTTCAAATTCTTCATGAGATTTAAAGAAATAATCCACTCCGTTTACTTCACCTTCACGCGGTTTGCGTGTTGTAACAGAAATGGAATACTGTACCTCGTCCGCATTATGCATGAAAGCTTTTCTTACTGTTCCTTTTCCAACACCAGAAGGGCCAGAGAGAACAATTAACAACCCACGTTCTTTTTCCATACTAACCTCCACTTTATAGATGCTACTCGTCTGAAAGCTCGTCTTTGTTCCCGAGACGCTGCGCGACTGTTTCAGGCTGGACTGCCGAAAGAATAACATGGTCGCTATCAGAAATAATAACGGCACGCGTTCTTCTTCCATATGTTGCGTCAACAAGCATATTGCGGTCCCTTGCAACAGTGATAATTCGTTTGATTGGTGCCGACTCTGGACTAACAATTGAAACAATTCGATTCGCATTCACTATGTTACCGAATCCGATATTGATTAATTTAATACTCATGGTCGTTCCTCCCAGGAATCACGATTCTATTTTTACACCAGTAGGGTGATTTTAAACAAAGCGCTAAGGCTATTCAATATTTTGAACCTGCTCACGAACCTTTTCCACTTCGCTCTTAAGATCAATCACATGTTGGCTGATCTTATGGTGTTGAGACTTGGAACCGATCGTATTCAGCTCCCTATTCATTTCCTGCACTAAGAAATCAAGTTTCCTTCCTACGACACCATCATTACTAAGAATATCATGGAATTGGGCTAGGTGACTACGGAGCCGCGTGATTTCTTCATCGATACTCGCTTTATCTGCAAGATAGGCCACTTCCGTTAGAATACGCGCCTCATCGATTGCTTCAAGTTCTTTAAAACCTTCAAGTTTCGTGCGTATTCGAGCTTCAAATGAAGATGTTACTTCACTTGATAGCATTGAGATGGAAGATAAGACTTCTGTCACTTCTTGAAGCTTTGTCCTTATATCTTGCTCAAGGGCTTCCCCTTCAATTTCTCGCATTTCAACAAGTCGAGCGACCGCTACATTCATCGTAGCAAAAATTGCATCCTCTAGCTGATTGATATTTTGTTCTTTCTCAGTCACTTGATAGACATCCATATTTAAAAGCTTAGAGGCAGACAAATCTTCTCGCAAATCGTATCGTTCGGAGGCTTGTTTTAAAATCGTTATGTATTGGTCAAGCAGATTCCAATCCACCTTTACGTCCGATGATCGAAACCCAGCTCCATCAATGGTTAAATAAAGCTCCACTTTCCCGCGCGCAATCGTGCGCTGAATGGCCTTCTTCATTCTACCTTCGAGATGAAGGAGCGCTTTTGGCATGCGAAATGTACCATCGAAGTAACGATGGTTAACGGATTTTATTTCTACCGTTATTTGAACATCTTCTTCCTCATGCGATGCTCTCCCAAATCCGGTCATACTCTTAACCATATTATCACATCCAATAGCTATTCTAACCAATTGTACCACTTCATCAAACTGAAACAAAGGGATATCTCTTTCTTATTATGAATCTTGAATAGAAAAAACAGAGGGTCTTTACCCTCTGCGGCGTTGTCTTTTAAAAAAGGTTGTACCTGCTAATAGGAACGTTGGAATACTAGAAAAGACTAATATAAGCATCCATTCTCTCATCGATAAATAAGTAGTGTGGAAAATCGGTTGAAGAGGTTCATAATAGATGACTGCGAGCAGTAATCCAACCGAAGAGAGCACCGCAAGGACAAGGGCTTTATTCTCAAAAGGGTTACGATGAAAGATCGATCGTTCACTACGACAGTCAAACACATGAATCAATTGAGCGAGCACGAGTGTTGAGAATGCAACAGTTTGTGCCTGAACTAAATCATTCGGGTTTTCACTATAGCAAATCATAAAGGCAGCAAGTGTACAGGCTCCTATCATGATACCCCGAGAAATGATTTTCCATCCTAATCCTCTAGCAAAAACGCCTTCTTTTGGCTTACGGGGATCTCGCCTCATCACATTCCCCTCTGCAGGGTCAAGTCCAAGCGCCATTGCTGGCAGTCCATCCGTCACGAGATTGACCCAAAGAATTTGAATCGGTACGAGCGGAAGTGGCAGCATCAGTAATATCGCAAAAAGCATAACAAGAATTTCGCCAACGTTTGAGGCTAGCATATAGCGGATGAATTTTCGAATATTTTCATAGATATTTCGTCCTTCCTCTACCGCCGCTCTAATTGTTGTGAAATTGTCGTCGCTTAATATGAGCGATGATGATTCTTTTGCTACGTCTGTCCCTGTCACTCCCATTGAAATACCGATATTGGAAGCTTTAATCGCTGGGGCATCATTCACCCCATCTCCTGTCATCGCAACGATGTGACCTTTATTTTGAAGAGCTTTCACAATTTTTAATTTGTGTTCCGGTGATACACGTGCAAACACGTAAATGTCTTCTACTTGATTTTCTAGTTCCTCTACGCTCAGAGAAGAGAGCTTACTTCCTTCCATAACTTTGCCACGCTCAGGTAAAATTCCTAAATTAAGGGCAATTGCTTTAGCTGTTGTCACATGATCACCAGTAATCATAATCGTTTTAATCCCGGCGGTTTTGCAATCAGCTACAGCCTGCTTCACTTCTTCACGTGGCGGATCAATCATTCCCTCTAAGCCAACAAAGGTTAAGCGAGATTCGGCTTGTACGCTATGAAGCATATTGTCTTCATTTTGGATCGGTTTAAAAGCGACGGCGATCGTTCTTAGAGCCAATTCACCAAACGCATTTAACTGCTCCTGAATTTCTCTTTCATAGCTTTTGCGAAGCGGCGCTTTTTTCTCACTCCATAACACCGATTCACACTGCTTAAGAACAATATCCGGTGCACCTTTTGCGATCACGTACCGTTTTCCAACTGAATCTTCAACTACTATGCTCATCATTTTTCGGTTGGAGTCAAATGGAAATTCCTGAATGATTGTAAATTCCTCTTCCCTCACATCTACTGTTAATCCTGCCTTCATTGCTGCGGCAACGAGTGCCCCTTCCGTTGGATCACCGTCAAGAACGTATTCGCCGCTTTTTTCCATCACCCTCGCATTGCTACAAAGCAACCCAAAAGTAAGCAGCTGCTTCAGCGAACGTTCCTCATCAGAATAAACGCGCGTATTGCCTTTAAAGAAGTCGCCATAAGGAGAATAGCCAGACCCGGTAACATCCCACGTCTCTCCGCCTGCCCAAAGCTTTGTAACCATCATTTTATTTTGCGTGAGTGTTCCGGTCTTATCTGAACAAATAACGGTCGCACATCCGAGTGTTTCGACAGAGGGGAGCTTTCGAACAATGGCTTTTCGTTTACTCATTTTTTGCATGCCAATCGCAAGGGCAATCGTAACGATTGCCGGCAATCCTTCAGGAATGGCCGCGACTGCAAGGGATACTCCAGCTAAGAACATACTATAAACATCTCGTCCCTGAATAATCCCAAGCACGACAACTAGTGCCGTTAACAGAAGAGCTGCAGCTATTAGCACTTTACCTAACTGTTCTAATCGATTTTGAAGAGGTGTTTCCATTGTATCAGCGGATTGAATGAGATGAGCGATTTTTCCCATCTCTGTTTTCATCCCAGTTGCTGTCACAACCCCAACACCTTTTCCTTTCGTTACAAGTGTCCCCATAAAACCCATGTTTTGCTGATCACCAGGACCAGGTTGTTCATCTCGTATCGCCTCTGGGTGCTTGTTTACAGGTAATGATTCTCCGGTAAGCGCTGATTCTTCAATTTGTAACCCCTGACAAGTTAAAAGGCGTAAATCAGCCCCAATCCGGTCTCCGCTTTCAACTCGAACAATATCCCCTACAACGGCTTCTAATGCAGGGATGGTCGTCCAATCACCATCACGAAGGACCTTCATCTTTGGTGATGATAACTGTTTTAATGCCTGGAGGGATTTTTCTGCTTTTCGTTCTTGTACAAAGCCAAGAATCCCGTTCATTAGGATGATTAGGATAATGGCGATCGCATCAAGATATTCTCCAAGTAATCCGGATATAAGCGTAGCCGCCAGGAGGACGACGACCATAAAGTCTTTGAATTGGGCTAAAAACATTAAGATCATCGATGGTCGTTCTGCTTCATCTAATTGATTTAGACCAAAAACTTTTCTTCTTCTCTCTACTTCATCGGAACTAATTCCCCCCTCGCTTGTCTCCAATTCCTCAACAACTTCTCCTTTTGTCATGTTATACCAGTTCATGATCTACACCCCGATCCTGCACGTAATGTCGCTAATAATTCAACTATATTCAGACAAGCTCAAAAAAATGCTATACTAAGAATAATGTCTAGTGATAGGAATGTAGGTGAACGATATGTCTTTTGACGGTATGGTAATGAGAGCCGTTGCACATGAAACGAACGAACAATTAAAAGGTGGGCGCGTAACAAAAATCTATCAGCCCTATGCAACTGATTTATTACTTGTGATTCGTTCTGGTGGAAAAAACCATCAGTTGCTTTTATCAGCTAACCCATCTTATGCAAGAATTCAAATTACGCAGGAATCTTATGCGAATCCAAAAGAACCACCAATGTTCTGCATGCTGCTACGTAAGCACTTAGAAGGTAGTATTGTGGAAGATATTAAACAAATTGAAAATGAGCGAATCATCCACGTTACGTTTAAAGCTCGAAATGACCTTGGCGATTTAACGACAAGAACATTAGTTGCTGAAATAATGGGACGCCATAGTAACGTGATTCTATTAAATGAATCGAACATGATTTTAGATAGTATTAAGCACCTTTCTCCGTCTGTAAACAGACATCGAACGGTACTCCCAGGGCAGGATTATATCGCTCCCCCTGCGCAAAATAAAGTTTCGCCGTTTGGATTAACAAGAGATGATTTTCTAAGACAAATCGATTTTAACGCAGGGAAATTGAGCCAGCAGCTCGTGCAAGCTTTTGGTGGACTTTCACCTCTCATCGCAAGTGAAGTGATTCATCGAGCTGGCCTTGCAAATCGCTCAACGCTTCCTGAAGCTTTCTTCGATGTTTTTCAAAAACTAGAGCAACACGACTATGCGCCGCAAATGGTGACAAGTTCAAAAGAATTCTTTTCAGTCGTTGAGCTTACCCACTTAGCTGGTGAGAAAAGAGCTTTTGACTCCGCTAGTGAACTGCTCGACCGTTTCTATTACGGAAAAGCCGATCGTGATCGCGTGAAACAGCAGTCAAATGATCTGGAGCGTTTTCTATCGAATGAATTAAAGAAAAACGAGAAAAAAATTAAGAAGTTATCACGTACAATTGAACAAGCCCAGGAAGCTGACACATACCAACTGCTTGGCGAGCTGTTAACCGCAAATATGCATGTAGTAAAACGAGGCGATAAGCAAGTAGAAGTTCAAAACTATTATGATGAAGATGGTGGAACAGTTCAGATCGAGCTGAATCCACAAAAAACGCCGTCTGAGAATGCGCAAGCTTATTTCAAGCGCTACAGTAAAGCAAAAAATTCTATTTCCGTTCTTGAAGAGCAGATTACGATGGCTCATCAAGAAATTGCTTACCTTGAACAGCTCATTCAGCAATTAACTTCCGCTTCACCTCGAGATATCGAGGAAATTCGGGAAGAGCTTGAAGAAGAAGGGTACATTAAAAAGCGACGCAAAAAGAAAAAATCAAAGCCAACCAAACCTCAGCTTGATGTTTACCTTTCTTCTGACGGTACAGAAATTCTGGTTGGGAAGAATAATAAACAAAATGAGTATTTAACGAATAAGTTGGCCGCTCGAAGCGAAACGTGGCTCCATACGAAAGATATTCCTGGATCACACGTTGTCATTCGAAATAAGGAATATACAGAGGAGACGCTACTTGAAGCAGCTAATCTCGCTGCCTACTTCAGTAAAGCTCGTGAGTCTGGCTCTGTTCCAGTTGATTACACGGAAGTGCGTCACGTTAAAAAACCAAATGGGGCTAAACCCGGGTTTGTAACATATGATCAGCAAAATACGTTATATGTAACACCTGACCAGGATCTTGTTTTTAGGATGAAGAAGTAATGAAAAGGTTCCCGCTAAATGTAGCGGGAACCTTTTTTATAGCGATGCTACTGTAATAATGGCCAAACCATCCAGCACTTCAACATGTTTTGTTTCCTTCGCACCTAAACCTTTAAGCTTTTCACTTAACTGATCTGGTGAGTAGCGGTGCCTTTTTGTTGATACATTCGACCATTTTAGCAAAGAAGTTTGTTCAAAACCGCTCATATTATGCTTTTTTGCATATGAGAAAGCTGCCATTTGGTCCATTTGTAAAGACGGATTTAACATCACAACCTTCCCGCCTTCTTTTGTTACACGAATCATCTCTTTCATGCCTGCTTCAGGCTCAGGTAAAAGAAACATGACGCACGTTGATAGAGACAAATCAAACGAGTCATCCTCAAACACCAGGTTGCATGCGTCACCTTCTGAAAAGTGACTTTTATTCGATCGATTCAAAAAGAAGAAATTCTGTTTGCTTGCCTTTACCATTTCAGAAGATAGATCCACACCTGTCAGCATGCTCGCTTCCTCAACACCACGAAGAAGAAGTCTCCCTGTTCCACACCCTACATCGAGAACGGATTTTTCTTCCCATGAACCGGAAGCTTGCTTTAATTCATCATGAACGGCCCCAAGCCATTTGGTTCGTGCCATATCATCAAAAAAGGATACGAGTGAATCGAACTCTTCTCCCTGCATTTTTCTCATCTTACCCCTCCTAAACGGAGAGATCTTTCAACTGCTCCAACCATTCTTTTGAGGATGGATTGTCGCGCCAGTGAAGCAGTGATTGAACCTCTCTTTCTTCAATCATACCTGTTTCTACGGCACATGTTAATAATTCATCGAAATTCGTAAGCGTATCCCAGGCAATTTCCGCGCTCGCGAACTGCTCTGCTCCCTTTTTCATTCCATATGTAAAGATGGCGGCAACACCGAGCACGTTAGCGCCAGCAGCTTCTAATTGTTTCACAGCCTCGATCGCACTGCCTCCTGTTGAAACCAAATCTTCAATTACAACAACCTTTTGTCCTTCCTCTACTTTTCCTTCAATCACATTTCCTTTTCCATGGCCTTTTGCACTTCCCCGAACATATACCATCGGAAGATCGAGAAGGTCGCTTACCCAGGCAGCGTGAGGAATACCAGCGGTTGCTGTTCCGGCAATCACTTCTGCATCAGCGTATTTTTCTTTCACCATAGCGGCTAGCCCACGCGCAATTTCCTTTCTTACCTTTGGATAAGAGAGGGTTAAACGATTATCACAGTAAATCGGTGATAATAAACCTGATGACCACGTAAAAGGGTTATTTGGTTGAAGGCTGACGGCTTCAATTTCTAAAAGTGCTTTAGCGATTGACTTCATTTATATTCCTCCACTCTGATTTTAAGATGTCGTATGCCGCTAATGGGTTTTTCGCTCCTGTGATGCTACGTCCGACCACAATAAAATCACTTCCTAGAGACCGTGCTTTCTTAGGAGAGCAGACGCGGTTTTGATCTCCGGCCATATCGCCTTCTAATCGAATCCCTGGTGTTACCGTTAAGAACGATTCTCCGCACGCTTCTTTGATCATCGGAACTTCAAGAGCTGAACTAACGACCCCATCAAGTCCACTTCGTTTTGCAAGTTCTGCAAGAGACACCACACTCTTTTTCATATCTGTTGCAATTTGCAATTCGCTTCGAAGCATCTCTTCTGAAGTACTCGTTAATTGGGTGACACCGATACACAAAGGTCGTTTTTGGCCACCGCGAGTACCTGCTTCTAGCCCTTCAACTGCCGACTGCATCATCCGAGATCCTCCGCTCGCATGTACGTTAATTAAGTCAACACCTAGACCAGCAAGGCCCTTCATCGCTTTATTTACTGTATTTGGTATATCATGCAGTTTTAAATCGAGGAAAACATGATGACCTCTCTGTTTTAATTCATCTACAAGCTTGGGCCCGTAATGATAAAATGCTTCCATTCCCACTTTTACAAAAAGCTTCTCCCCTTCAAATTGCTTAAGAAATTCATTCAACTCTTCCTTGTCCGAAAAATCTAGTGCGAGGATGATTGAAGATTCCATTCCGTTTTCCAGCTCCTTCCTGTCAGCTCAGAAATATGGTGAACACCTAATTCATCCAGCAAAGCAGGTAACGCATCAATAATAGTAGGACAAGTGAATGGATCCACGAAGTTTGCCGTACCTACCGCAACAGCGCTCGCTCCTGCGAGAAAATATTCAATTACATCCTCCGCCGATTGTACCCCACCCATTCCAATAATCGGAATGTTTACCTGCTGACTCACTTGATGAATCATCCGAATTGCCACAGGTTTAATTGCTGGACCGGATAATCCTCCCGCTCCATTAGCAAGAATTGGCTTCCCTGTTTTTAAGTCGATTCGCATACCAAGAAGCGTATTAATCATTGTTAACCCATCAGCGCCCGCACGCTCAACGACTTTTGCCATCTGCACAATATCTGTTACGTTTGGCGAGAGTTTGACGTAAACAGGAACCGATGAAACCTCTTTCACTGCTTTCGTGACCTCATAGGCTGTTTCGGGAACCGTTCCAAATGCTAAACCACCTTCTTTCACATTTGGGCAAGAAATATTCAATTCAAGCGCATGTACGTTCTCGGCCGTTGAAATTTCCTCCGCCACCGTAACGTAGTCTTCTATCGTCGATCCAGCAACATTTGCAATAATTGGCACATCAAATTTTGACAACCAAGGTAACTCCTCTACCATCACACGTTCAAGTCCAGGGTTTTGGAGACCAATCGCATTTAACATCCCTGATGTTGTTTCTGCGACGCGAGGGGTTGGATTACCGAAGCGCGGCTCATGCGTTGTCGCCTTCACCATAATCGCTCCAAGCTGATCCAGGCTATAAAACTGACTATATTCTCTCCCAAATCCAAAGCAGCCTGATGCTGGCATGATCGGATTTTTTAGATCTAAGCCCGGAAGCTCTACTCGTAATCGGCTCATAGAACAACCTCCCCCGCTTGAAATACTGGCCCATCACTGCACACTTTACGATAAGCAAAGCCTGTTTCGTCTCCCTGTACGTGACAAACACATGCGAGACATGCACCAATCCCACATCCCATTCGCTGTTCAAGTGAGAGGTAAACACCTTTTTTAGCTTGGTAATTTTCGAGTGCTTTTAACATAGGCGATGGTCCGCAGGCAAAAAGGTAGTCAGCGTTCATGTCAAGCTGGTTTGTTACAAATCCTTCTTCCCCATATGTGCCATCTGCCGTTGTGATCGTGACAGGGCCATATGCTTTGAATTTTTCTTCATAGAAAACGACTGAACTTGTTTGAAAACCGTGTACATGCTTTACGTTTACCCCACGCTTCGTTAGTTCCTGTGAAAGGTAATAGAGGGGGGGGACGCCGATGCCGCCCCCCACAAGTAGAGCTGTTTCGCCCTCCATTGTCTTCTCAACTGGAAAACCATTTCCGAGTGGTCCAAGGAGGTCAACTTCGACCCCTGGTACCATCTCGGCTAATACTTTTGTTCCTTTTCCTTCTGCACGATAGATCATTGTTAATTCATGCTTGCTAGGCTCGACATGACAAATACTGATCGGGCGTCTTAACAAAGGATCGGATCCGAATCCCGTTTTCACATGAACAAATTGTCCAGGTTGAAAGCTTTCATCGATCTCCTTATGAAAAACGACTGCTTCATAAATCGAAGCTGCTATTTCTTTTTGAGAAACAAGCTCGGTTTTTAACTGCTTCATGAACGAACCACTTCTTTTTCGTGAAACTTCGGCATGCTTGTGCTCGTAAACGTCATCGTTTCAATAACCCGTAGCAACGCTTTTGCTGTATCAAGTGATGTGAAACATACGACACCATTTTCGACTGACTCGCGTCGGATGCGGAAGCCGTCACGAGCTGGCTGCTTTCCTCTTGTAAGCGTATTGATGACAAATTGCGCCTGTCCTTCACGAATGACGTGTAACAAATTCGGTTTTTCAGCTCCAATTTTATTCACCACTGTTACAGGAATTCCGAGTTCTCGAATAATGTCAGCTGTTCCTTCTGTCGCAAGAATGTGGTAGCCGATTGCATTGAACCGTTTTACAAGATCGATTGCTTCTTCTTTATCTTTATCAGCGATCGTGAACAAGACTGATCCATGCGTAGGAATCTTCATCCCCGAAGCAACAAGCCCTTTATAAAGAGCTTTCTCAAGCGTATAATCGCGACCCATTACCTCACCGGTTGACTTCATTTCTGGCCCAAGCATAATATCCACGCGACGCAGTTTCGCAAAAGAGAAGACCGGTACTTTTACATACACATCATCTCGTTCCGTTCCATACCCCGTTTCATAACCTAGAGAAGTAAGGGATGCTCCTAAAATGACTTTCGTTGCGAGATTCGCCATTGGTACCCCTGTGATCTTACTTAGGAATGGGACGGTGCGACTTGAACGCGGATTTACTTCGAGCACATAAACCTGGTCGTTCTGAATAACATATTGGATATTTAGAAGACCTTTGATTTTCAAACCTCTCGCAAGCGTGATCGTTTGGTCAATAAGCGTCTGTTTTACTTCACTTGATAAGCTCTGTGGAGGATACACCGCAATCGAATCCCCTGAGTGAATTCCTGCTCGTTCGATGTGTTCCATAATCCCTGGAATAAACACGGTATCTCCGTCAGAGATCGCATCAACTTCGATCTCTTTCCCCATCAAATAGCGATCGATTAAGACAGGATGCTGCGGATTCACTTTTACCGCATTTTCCATGTAATGAAGCAGTTCGCTTTCCTTATACACAATTTCCATCGCTCTTCCGCCGAGTACATAGGATGGGCGAACAAGGACTGGATAGCCAATTCGCTCAGCGATCGTGACGGCTTGATCAACGGATGTTGCTGTCTTTCCTTCTGGTTGCGGGATGTTCAGCTCAGCCATCGCCATTTCAAATTTATCTCGGTTCTCAGCGCGATCCATATCTTCTAAAGATGTTCCAAGAATTTTCACTCCACGAGCTGCTAGTTCGTCTGCGAGATTAATTGCCGTCTGTCCTCCGAACTGAACGACTACGCCTTTAGGCTTTTCAAGATCGATAACGTGCATCACATCTTCCACTGTTAATGGTTCAAAGTATAGCTTATCTGAAATACTGAAATCCGTTGAAACCGTTTCTGGATTATTATTAATAATAATGGCTTCATATCCCGCTTCACGAATGGCCCAAACGCTGTGCACGGTTGCGTAGTCAAACTCAATTCCTTGCCCGATTCGAATTGGTCCTGAACCAAGTACAAGCACACTCTCTTTCGGCGTTTCTAGCGACTCATTTTCTTCCTCATACGTTGAATAGTAATAAGGGGTCTCCGATTCAAATTCACCTGCACAGGTATCAACCATTTTATAGACAGGGCGAATGGATTCTTTTGTTCTGAGTTTATAAATTTCAAGTTCTGTTTGATCCCAGAGGGTTGCTATGATGTCATCTGAGAACCCTTTTTGTTTTGCTTCAAGTAAAAGATCAAGATTCCCTTTATTTTCTTTTAGCTTGTTTTCAAGCTCAATCATTCCTTGGATCTTTACGAGGAAATAATGATCAATCATGCTCCAGTCATGAATTTGTTTCATTGTCTTTCCTCTTCTAAATGCTTCCGCTACAACGAAGATGCGCTCATCATCTGCGAAGCGAATTCGTTTCTCTAGCGTTTCGTCATCAAGATCCACTAACTCTGGAATGGATAAATGACTAACATTTGACTCAAGTGAACGCACTGCTTTTAACAGTGACTCTTCTAGCGTACGGCCGATCGCCATCACTTCACCCGTTGCCTTCATTTGCGTTCCTAGTTTACGATTGGCACTTTCAAATTTATCAAATGGCCATCTTGGAATCTTAGATACGACATAGTCTAAAGCCGGTTCGAAGCTAGCATACGTTTTTCCTGTAACCGGGTTTTTCATTTCCGCTAGAGACAGTCCTACTGCAATTTTCGCTGCAAGCTTGGCAATGGGATAGCCCGTTGCTTTCGATGCAAGTGCGGAGGAACGGCTAACCCTTGGATTTACTTCAATGATGTAGTATTGGAAGCTATATGGGTCAAGCGCAAGCTGAATGTTACAGCCTCCCTCAATTTTCAAGGCGCGAATGACTTTTAACGCGACGTTTCGTAGCATTTGATAGTCGCGATCTGATAGCGTTTGACTCGGTGCCACAACGATGGAGTCACCTGTGTGAATCCCAACTGGGTCGATGTTTTCCATGTTACAAACGACGATCGCCTGATCCTGACCGTCACGCATCACTTCATATTCCACTTCTTTGAATCCAGCAATGCTTTTCTCGAGTAGACATTGGGTCACAGGGCTGTATTTCAGTCCACTTGATACAATTTCTTCTAGCTCTTCATCATTGTTTACAATTCCGCCGCCTGTTCCTCCGAGCGTATAGGCAGGGCGAACGATTACCGGGTAGCCTATTCGTTTCACAAATCGATAGGCTTCTTCGAGATTATGAATAATATCACTTTCCGGTACTGGCTCGTTTAGCTCATTCATGAGCGTACGAAACAAATCACGATCCTCTGCCTGCTGAATCGCATCAAGTTTCGTACCTAACAGTTCTACTTCATAGTCTTTTAAAACGCCAGCTTCTGATAATTCCATTGCCATATTCAGTCCAGTTTGTCCTCCAAGTGTCGCAAGAAGAGCATCTGGTCGTTCTTTTCGAATGATGCGACTAACAAAATCAAGCGTAAGTGGCTCGATGTATACTTCATCCGCGATTGTGGTATCCGTCATAATTGTTGCAGGATTTGAGTTTACGAGAATCACTTCATAACCCTCTTCTTTTAACGCCTGACACGCCTGCGTTCCTGCGTAGTCAAATTCTGCTGCTTGCCCGATCACAATCGGTCCGGATCCGATCACAAGGATTTTTTGGATATCTGTACGTTTAGGCATATGTTTTTTCCCCCTTGAATGTTGTAATCATCGCGATAAAGTCGTCAAAAAGTTCATTGGAATCTTCAGGGCCAGGTGATGCTTCTGGATGATACTGCACACTGAAAGCGGCATATTCCTTATGTTTCACACCTTCAATTGAACCATCGTTTACTGCAACATGTGTGACCACTAACTCCGTATTCTCTAGCGTTTCAGGTGCAATCGTGTAGCCATGATTTTGCGAAGTAATGGCGACACGTTTTGTTGTTAAATCCATCACGGGGTGATTGGATCCTCTATGTCCGAACTTCATTTTTTCTGAATCAGCTCCACATGCAAGAGCAAATAGCTGATGACCCAGGCAGATGCCAAAGAGTGGAATTTTACCAAGAATTCCGTTGATCATTTCTACAGCCTCAGGTACGTCTTTCGGATCTCCAGGGCCGTTACTAAGCATCACCCCATCAGGATTGAGACGAAGAATTTCTTCTGCTGACGTATTGTATGGGACAACAACCACATCACATTTCCGTTTTGTTAGTTCTCTTAAGATGCCGTGCTTCATCCCAAAATCGACAAGAACGATGCGGAATCCCCGACCTGGACTTGCATAAGGCGCTTTGATGGATACCTGCTGTACTTGATCTCTTTTCAATGGCGTATCTCTTAGATCACGCGCAATTTTCTCTGGATCGACATCCATGCTACACATTTTTCCTTTTAACGTACCATTTGAACGAATCAGCTTTGTGAGCTTTCTTGTATCAATTCCTTCTAGGCCGGGAATGCCCTTCACACGAAGCAGTTCATCAAGCGTCATTTCATTTCTCCAGTAGCTTGGCACAGCCGTTGCTTCTTTAACGATTAGACCGTGTACAGATGGGTTTATTGATTCGAAATCATCTCGGTTTATGCCGTAGTTTCCGATTAACGGATAGGTTAGCGTGACGATTTGAGCACAGTAAGAAGGATCTGATAAAATTTCCTGATAGCCCGTCATTCCTGTGTTAAAAACTACTTCACCGCTTTTTTCGATGTCACTACCAAATGCTTTTCCTACAAAAATGGATCCATCTTCTAGAATTAGCTGTCTTTTCATCATTGATCGCTCCCCTTTTCAAACACGATTTTGCCATTTACAACTGTTGCCGTTGGCCATCCTTTACAAGTCCATCCATTAAATGGAGTATTCTTCCCTTTCGAAACAAATGACTCTGGATTAATGTCCTTTTGCTCTGTTAAATCGATGATTGTCATATCTGCTAATGCGCCTATTTCTAGAGTGCCGTATTCAAGTCCAAATGCACGCGCAGGTTTCACCGTTAACCAATCCACAAGTTGCTTAAGTGTAAAGGTCCCTTTCTCAACAAAATGGGTGTATAACAGCGGAAAAGCCGTTTCCAGTCCTACTATGCCGAATGGCGCTTTTTCCATTGACTGTGCTTTTTCTTCCTCTGAATGAGGGGCATGATCCGTTGCAATAAAGTCAATTGTGCCGTCGAGCAGTCCTTCAAGGAGGGCATCTCGATCTTCTTTTGATCGAAGAGGCGGGTTCATTTTGTAATGCGTATCAAGTCCCGGTATATCATCTTCTGATAAGAGGAGATGATGTGGTGTTACTTCAGCTGTTACGTTAATGCCAGCCCGCTTCGCATCGCGTACGGTACGAACGGACTCCTTCGTACTAATGTGGCAAACATGATAATGAACGCCTGCTGCTTCAGCGAGCAGAACGTCTCTTGCAATATGTACCGCTTCACAAACCGATGGAATACCATTTAGTCCATTCTCTTTTGAGAAATGACCTTCATGAACGCTTCCTCCGTTGATCAACGTGTTTTCTTCACAGTGGGCAACAATTGCTAGGTTACTAGCTGCCGCACGCTTCATTGCTTCTAGCATCATTCCAGCGTTTTGAACCCCAACCCCATCGTCTGTTAAGGCGAATGCTCCGTTTGTTTTTAACCCTTCAAAATTTGTCAGCTCTTCGCCTAGCTGTCTGGTTGTAATCGCTCCATATGGCAACACGCGAACGCTTGCGGTTTCTTTGATTCGATTCATTAACGCTTGCATCGTTTCTTCATTGTCAGGCACGGGCCTCGTATTCGGCATGGCCGCAATTGTTGTAAATCCACCTTTTGCTGCTGCTTTGGTTCCAGTCTCAATCGTTTCTTTATGCTCGCCGCCAGGTTCTCTTAGATGCACGTGAAGATCAACGAGACCTGGAGCTAAGAGATTCCCTTTTGCATCAAATGTTTGGTGCGCTTCAACTTCAAACTTTTTTTCGATTTTTTCAATTCGTCCATCCTCATTGATAAGAACATCCCGCTCGATCAAATCTCCAGCTTCGTTAAGTAGTTTCGCATTTTGGATTAGCATTACACGACCATTCCTTTCTTAGTAGGTTGTAGGACCAAGTTCAAGCAGGCCATTCGTACATAAACACCGTTTTCCATTTGTTTAAAAATTCTTGAGCGTTCACATTCCACTAATGATGTATCAATTTCAACGCCTCGATTGACTGGCGCAGGATGCATGATAATGCTATGTTTTTTCATGCGTTTTTCTCGTTCTACTGTAAGCCCATATGTTTGAAGATAAGAATTTGTCTCGCTTCTCCTGTCATGACGCTCATTTTGAATGCGCAGTAGCATGAGCACATCCGCCTGTTCAACCGCTTCATCCATTGTGAGGTATGGGATTTCATTCAATGTGTCATCTTGCCATTCAGGCGGTCCTGAAAAACTCACTTTTGCGCCTAGCCTACGTAACACGTTAGCATTAGACCTTGCTACCCGGCTGTGCTTTATATCACCAGCGATCACAACATTTAGACCTTCAAATCGCTTGAACTCTTGACGAATCGTTAGGAGATCTAGAAGCGATTGGGTTGGGTGATGCCCGCATCCGTCGCCTGCATTAATGATGGACATGGACGTTTTCTCAAGTAGCGGTTCGAAATACTTCTCATCTTTGTGCCTGACGACAACAGCACCCGCCCCTATAGATTCAAGGGTTTTAATAGTGTCGTAGAGCGTCTCCCCTTTTTGAACACTTGATGATGATGTTTCAAAATTTAGTACCTCATAGCCCAGTTTCTTCTCAGCTACCTCAAAGCTAAACCGTGTTCTGGTTGAGGGCTCAAAGAAAAGATTCGCGATAAACACTGGCTCCTGTCTTTGAATACTTTTTCCATTCTTGAAACGCTCAGCCTGTAGTAAAATTTCATGAATTTCATCTAATGTAAGAGAGGTCATATCAAGTAAATGCTTCACATCACTCACTCCGTTTCGTTCATATTTTTTCTCAAAAAAAAGCACCCTGAGCGTTGTCAGGGTGCAGAAGGATAGACGCGTTTAAGGAAACGCATCTCTTTCCCACCCTTTTAGGTCTCTCTGTACCTTTTTAAAGGATGATGCTATGCAGCTGGTTCGTTATTTTCAAGATCTTCTTCAAACATTTTTTCGACTGCTTGCTGTGAGCTTCCACCAGGCAAGATCAGGTTGAGCGTAATACCGATGATTGTTGCAAGAGCCATTCCTGCAATTTGCAAGTTATCACTAACCTGGATGAAGGCGCCGCCTACACCAATGACTAGGATTACGGAAGAGATAATCAAGTTGCGCTTTTCACCGAGATCAATTTTGTTATCAATCAGCATGCGTAATCCAGATGAAGCAATAATTCCGAAAAGAAGGATTGATACTCCGCCCATGACGGCCGTTGGAATTGTTGAAATAAGCGCTGTTATTTTTCCTACAAAGCCGAACATGAGTGCGAGCACAGCAGCTCCTCCGATAACAAACACGCTGAATACTCGTGTAATCGCAAGCACGCCGATGTTTTCGCCGTAAGTTGTGTTTGGCGGTCCACCAAGGCAAGAGGCAATCATTGTCGCTACGCCATCACCAAGAATAGAACGATGAAGACCTGGTGTTTTTAAGAAATTTTTTCCGGCTACTTTACTTAAGACCATCTGATCGCCAATGTGTTCAGCGATTGTGACAACCGCAATGGGAACCATGATGAACAGAATTTCCCAAGAGAAGACGTCTACTGGGTTGTAATCTGCAAACGGGATGATAAAGTCGGGCATTTGAAAGAATGAAGCTTCTTTAATCGGTGTTAAGTCCACAATGCCCATAAAGTAAGCAAATGTATATCCTGATACGATGCCGATTAAGATCGGGATCAGGCTGAAAAATCCTCTTAAAAACATTGAAGCAAGAATGGTGATCCCAAGCGTAACAAGCGCGACAGTAAAGTGTGTGCCGCTATAAGCTTCCGTTGCCGGGTTGTTCATGGCCATGTCAATCGCCGTTCCCGCAAGTCCAAGCCCAATCACCATAATGACCGGTCCTACAACGATCGGCGGCAGCAGCTTTAAGAGCCAGTTTAAGCCAAGTGTTCGAATGCCGATTGCAACTAATCCATAAACAATTCCTGCAAAGAAACTTCCGATCATCGCTCCTTCAGGGCCGTGTAAGGATACTGCTGATATGATTGGCGCGATGAAGGCGAATGATGAGCCGAGATAAGCAGGAATCCGACCTTTCGTAATGAAAAGATACGCAAGTGTACCAAGTCCACTTGAAACAAGAGCGACGGCCGGATCAAGTCCGACGAGGAATGGAACTAATATCGTTGCGCCAAACATGGCGAATAAATGCTGTAAGCTTAATGTGAGCCAACTTGATGGTTTTGGAACGTCTCGAATACCTAGTACTTGTTTCATGATGTTTTCCTCCTTGAATGTGCGTGTCCCGGCCATGCTTACAAAAAAACTCCTTGCATGGCCGCAAGGAGGTACACGCGTCTCCTTAAATGGAACGCGTCTCCTCCCTTGGCCGTCTCTCTGGACGGAATTAAAGGGAGCACGATTTATGATTGTGTTAAGCTAACTTGATCAAAGTCATCTACTTCTGTAAGAGCAACTTCAATGATTTCTTCTTTTGACGTGGGCACGTTTTTCCCGACGTAATCAGGTCGAATCGGTAATTCTCGATGTCCGCGATCGACTAGCACAGCTAGTTGAATCTGTGATGGACGACCGAGATCCATTAAAGCGTCCATTGCTGCACGAACGGTTCTACCGGTATAAAGGACGTCGTCAATGAGAATCACTTTCTGATTGCTCACATCTTTTGATATGCTTGTTCCTTTAATCAGCGGATCCTGATCTTCATTTTTGTGAGTTAAGTCATCGCGATACATCGTGATGTCCACTTCTCCTACTGAAATCGCTGAGCCTTCGATTTGCTCAATTCGTTCAGCTAACCTTTCAGCTAAATAGATGCCTCGGGTTTTTATTCCAACAAGCATTGTATTTTCAATGCCTTTATTGCGTTCGAGTATTTCATGCGCAATTCTTGTTAGTGCTCTTCGAATCGCTTGATCATCTAGCAAAATTCGCTTGTTTTCCATGATGACCGCCCCTCTCTCTTTCTATTCCTAAGCAGTAAAAAAACCCTTTCGCCATGAGGGCAAAAGGGTTCTTGGGCATACAAATGTAGCGTTCGTACGCAGACGATTTTCCTTTGCAGCCTCACGGGACTGTCGTTAAAGGGTATGCTGTTGTCTACAAAGAGTATCGCAGAGATCTTCTTGAAAGTCAACCTTAATCTTGTCTAAGTCTTTTTAATAAGCGTTCAATGTCTTCGGGAATAGGCGCAGAGAATTCAAGCCACTCTTCCGTTACAGGGTGACGAAAACCAAGTACTCCTGCATGGAGCGCCTGACCGTCAATTGGAAGCGACTTTCTTCTTGGTCCGTATTTCGGGTCTCCTGCGACAGGATGATCGATATACTTCATGTGCACGCGAATTTGATGCGTCCGACCTGTTTCAAGCTTACACTCCACATACGTATATTGCTTATACCGCTCAAGCACACGAAAATGTGTAACAGCATCGCGACTATTCTCATCCGTCACCGTCATTTTTTGACGATCTTGACGATCTCGTCCGATTGGAGCATCAATCGTGCCTACATCATGCTGAATATTGCCATGTACAATGGCCGTATACAGTCTGTTAACTGTTTTGGCTTGCAGTTGCTTTACGAGTGATTCATGCGCCTTATCGTTTTTAGCAACCATCAACAAACCTGATGTATCTTTATCAATTCTGTGCACAATTCCAGGGCGAACAACGCCATTAATGCCGCTTAGGTCATTTACTTGATACATTAGTCCATTTACAAGCGTGCCGCTAGCGTGTCCCGGTGCAGGATGAACAACCATACCACGAGGCTTGTTCACGACAAGTACATCTGCATCTTCATAAACGATCTCAAGATTTAAGTTCTCCGCAACAATTTCTAACTCCTCAGGCTCTGGAACGGTTACTTCAATTTCATCGCCAGCTGTTGCTTTATAATTGCCTTTTACTGCTTCACCATTTACTTGAATGTTTTTTTCTTTAATCCAAGTTTGAACCTGGCTACGTGACCAGTCACTTTCATAAGAAGTAATGAGCTTATCAATTCGCTCACCTTTTTCTTCTTCTGCTACTTTAAATGTGAATTTTTCCATTAGTTTTCCCCTTTAGCCTGCTTACTTTCAAAAATAGTTCCGATAAAAATGAGAATAACTCCTACAACAAGGGATGCATCAGCAACGTTAAAAATCGGGAAGTCATAAGAAAAGATGAACGTGTTTACAAAATCCACTACTTCTCCTCGAAGGACTCGATCAATAAAGTTCCCAATTGCACCACCAAGTATGAGTGCGAGCGTTACACTAACGAAACGGCTATGTTTATACTGTCTCATATAATAAATAACCGCTCCAATAACGAAAATCGTTATAATATAAAAGAAAATCATCTGTCCTTGAAGGATTCCGAAGGCCGCGCCCCGGTTTCGATGAGATGTGAGAGAAAGAAAACCATCGATCAATGTTATGTTTTCACCATATTCCATATACTTCACAACAAGCCATTTGGTCCACTGATCAAGTACAATGATGCCAATGGCTATGAGATATTTCCACACGAGCGCTCCTCCGATCAAATGTTACTTCCTATGAAAGTTTAGCACAGCTTGCTTCAGCAGACAATCGAAACTGCGATTGCCATATAGAAAAGACGCTTTGCAATTGCAAAGCGTCTTTTCGTTAACGATCACGATTAGTAATGATTTTTAACCGTTTCAGCACAGCTAGCACAAAGAGTTGGGTACTCGCTATCAGTGCCAACATCTGTTTTCACTTGCCAGCAGCGCTCACACGTTTCTCCTTCAGCAGGTGAAACAGCGATTGCTAGTTCTTCATATACTTTCGCTTCTGCAGGTGCTTCAGCCTTCGTACCGGCAACTGTAGCACCAGATACGATAAAGAGCTTCTCAAGATTAGCTACGCCTTCAAGCAACTGCTTCGTGCCCTTATCAGCGTAAATATGAAGCTGAGCTGTTAATGATTTCCCGATTACTTTCTCGTTACGTGCTTCTTCTAATGCTTTAAGCACTTCATCGCGAAGTTCCATAACATGATCCCATTTTTGCTCTAGATCTGCAGTGCCTTCAAAGTTTTTCACTTCCGGCATATCAGAAAGCTGTACATACTCTTCCTTCTCACCAGGAACATACTGCCAAACTTCCTCAGCTGTATGCGGGATAATTGGAGAAAGAAGTTTTGTTAACGCTACAGCCGTCTGATAAAGAACAGTTTGAATCGCACGGCGTTTTGGATGATCTTCATGCTCGATATAAAGCGTATCTTTTGCAATATCAAGGTAGAAGGAACTCATTTCAATTGTGAAGAAGTTATGAATGGTGTTGTAAACCGTTAAGAATTGATACTCATCGTAAGCTTTCTTCACTTTTGATACTAAGTTGTTTAGCTTCACAAGCATATATTGATCAAGTTCACCTAGATTTTCATAAGCGACTTGATGCTGAGTTGGATCAAAGCCTTCCAAGTTACCAAGCATAAAGCGGAATGTGTTACGGATTTTACGATACACTTCAGCTACTTGTTTTAAAATATCATCTGAGACTCTCACGTCAGCCTGGTAATCAGCTGATGAAACCCAAAGACGAAGGATATCTGCGCCTAATTGCTTCATCACATCGTTTGGTACCATCGTGTTTCCAAGCGATTTACTCATTTTCTTTCCTTCACCATCGAGGATAAAGCCGTGGCTTAGAACCGCTTTATAAGGTGCTTTTCCAGTTACAGCTACAGCTGTTGAAAGAGATGAGTTAAACCATCCACGATACTGATCAGAACCTTCAAGATACAAGTCAGCAGGACGAACGAGATCACTACGCTCTTCTAGTACAGCCTGGTGAGATGAACCTGAATCAAACCAAACGTCCATGATGTCCATTTCTTTCCGGAATTCTCCGTTCGGACTGTGCTCTGAAGTAAATCCTTCAGGAAGAAGGTCTTTTGCATCCCACTCAAACCAGATGTTAGATCCGTGTTCACGGAATAGGTCTGATACGTGAGAAATTGTTTCATCTGTGATGATTGGCTCATTATTCTCGCCATAAAATACCGGAATCGGAACGCCCCACGCACGTTGACGAGAGATACACCAATCTTCACGATCCTTCACCATATTGTGAAGGCGAATCTCGCCCCAAGTAGGGAACCAATTCACATCTGCCACAGCTTGAAGTAGCTCTGGACGAAACTCTTTAATAGAAGCAAACCATTGTTCTGTTGCACGGAAGATAATTGGTTTCTTCGTACGCCAATCATGTGGATAAGAGTGAGTGAAGAACGTAAGCTTTACGAGAGCGCCTGCTTCTTCAAGCTTCTCTGTTATTGGCTTATTCGCTTTATCATAAAACATTCCTTCAAAACCAGGAGCTTCATCTGTAAAGACGCCTTTCTCATCAACCGGGCAAAGGATATCAAGTTTATACTTTCGTCCAATCAAGTAGTCATCTTCCCCGTGTCCAGGAGCCGTATGAACGCATCCTGTACCAGCGTCAAGCGTGACATGATCACCAAGAATAACAAGAGACTCCCGGTCATAGATCGGATGCTGAGCTGTTACGTATTCAAGCTCGCTACCTTTAACGCGCTTTACTTCACTTACGTTCGTCCATTCAAACTCTTCTTTTAACTGATCAACAAGCTCTGTTGCAACGACGTATTTTGTTCCGTCAGCATCAACAACGCTGTACTCAAATTTCTCGTTTAATGCAATCGCAAGGTTAGAAGGGATCGTCCATGGTGTTGTAGTCCAGATAATAAACTTCTCATCACCTGCAAGCACACCTTTACCGTCTTTAACATCAAATGCAACATAGATGGAAGGAGAGCGCTTATCATGATACTCGATTTCAGCTTCTGCTAATGCAGATTCAGAAGTTGGAGACCAGTAAACGGTTTTCTTATCTTTGTAGATATAACCGCGCTTCGCCATTTCACCAAACACTTTGATTTGTTGCGCTTCGTAGCCTTTATGAAGTGTGATGTACGGGTTATCCCAATCGCCTCGAACACCAAGACGCTTAAACTGCTCGCGCTGACGATCGACTTGTTTTAATGCGTACTCTTCACATTTCTTTCTAAATTCAGCTACTGTTAACTTTTTACGATCAACGCCTTTTTTTGTTAACGCCTGCTCAATTGGAAGGCCGTGTGTATCCCAACCAGGAACGTAAGGGGCATTGAAACCGTTCATTGATTTATAACGAACGATAATATCCTTCAACACTTTGTTTTCAGCGTGCCCCATATGAATGTCACCATTCGCATATGGAGGGCCATCATGTAGCACAAACAAAGGACGATCTTTCGTTCTTTCCTGTACTTTTTCATAAAGATTGATGTTTTCCCATTCTTTTTGCATATCAGGCTCTTTATTTGGTAAATTTCCTCTCATCGGAAATTTAGTTTTTGGCATTAAGAGCGTTTCTTTAAAGCTCATGAGGTTTCCTCCTTCAACTTATAACGACCAACATCCGTAGCGCGAATATCCTCGGCATCACTTTTGTCACATACAAAAAAACCTTCTCGTCCCCGAATAGGGACGAGAAGGTTTTTCCCGTGGTACCACCCAAATTAAGCTTTACGCTCACTTTGCATTCGTAACGTGAATGATTCGCCGAGGCTTACTTATCGTTCAGCACGGGACTCAGGGACGATCTTCCCTAATTGTTTAACACCGGCTCACACCATACCCGGCTCGCTTTGTTAAGTAAGAATTAGGTACTCTTCCCATCTTCGTCGATCGTTATTGCTATTACTAGAAGTATAGTTTAAATAAAAATAAGAAGTCAAGGAAATGACAAAAAAATAAATAAGTGCATTACGCTTTTTCTTCGATTTGTTCCTGCTGCTCTTCTTCCTCTTCTTCAAATCGAGCTACAAGACCATCCCAGTCTTCGTTATTAAGCATTTCGAGTTGAGCTTCAACTAGCATACGAAAACGCGTGCGATAAACGGCAGCTTGTTTCTTTAGCTCTTCGTTATCCATTGAAATCTTACGCGCTTTTGCAAGTGAATCATTAATAATGCGATCGGCATTTTTTTCTGCTTCTTTCACAATAAGCTGAGATTCTTTTTTGGCATTCTGTCTTACTTCTTCTGCTGATTCTTGTGCAACTAAGATCGACTTGTTTAACGTTTCTTCCAGGTTAGAGAAATGTCCTAGTCGTTCTTCTAATAGTTTCACTCTCTCATTCAATTCTTTCTTTTCTCTGATTACCGTTTCATAATCTTTAATTACCTGATCGAGAAATTCATTGACCTCATCTTCATCATAACCGCGGAAACCGCGAGTAAACTCTTTGTTATGAATATCTAATGGTGTTAAAGGCAATTCAGCCACCTCCGATTTACTCTCATTTCATATACCCGGCTTAATCCTATTTCGACAGCGATTTGGATATTCCTTCTATATGTGACAAACTATTTACGAATTTGATAAGTGATTCGCCATTTATCTCGCTTTGTTTTCCCATCGATTGAAACAACTTTACTTCTACCTGAGCCTCTAAGAGATAAGTAATCTCCCTCTTTCACTTCAGCAGAAGGTTGACTAACAATCTTCCAGTTTAATTTCGCACGATCATGTTCAATCATCGTACTAACTTTACCTCTTGAGAGGTTATAAACTTCAGCCAGAACAGTATCTAGTCTAAGACTAGTTACCGTCCCTGCCTGCTCGTCCCATACTGCTTCAGGTAAATGTAAATGTTCAAGTGAAATTTCTACTGGAGAAAGAGAAGCTTTACCAGCTTGCGTCAAATTCATTTGAACAAAGTCTGCAATTTCCTTTGCGACAATAAGATGTGCAAGACTTTCATTTACGATGATATCCCCAAACTTCTCTCGTTTTATCCCGAGGCCCATCATTGCACCAAGCAAATCAGGGTGCGTAAGTGTAACGAACTTAGCTGGATATGTAATTTCAAATGCTGTTATTTCGAAATCTTCGATTGAAGGCTCAAAGTAAGGTGGAACAAGAAGAGCCCTTTGACGTTCAGACCCTACCACTCCACCTGAGAAAAACACTCCCACATCAGGATGATTTCCTATGATTTGTCTCACCATATCCTGCTCTCGCGGATCTAGAAAATCTGTTAATCTGGGCGCATATCTTTCCTGAACCTCATCTTGCCACTGCAAAACGCGATCCACAAAGGTCCGTTCTTCAGGGCGGTAATGTTCGTAAATCGACATTAACTTACGAAACTAAAGAGAGCAGCGATTCCGTATTGGACGAATTGAAGCGCAAAGATCGCAACAATCGGTGAAATGTCAAGCATACCTCCGATTGGTGGAATGAATTTGCGAAACGGTGCAAGATATGGCTCTGCAATCGAAGCAATCATCTGGCCAATTGAAGATTCTCTTGCATTTGGAATCCATGACATAAAAATGTAAATGATGAGAATCCACGTATAAATTTGTACTGCTGAAATTAAGATTGAAGCAATGTTCAAACTCTTCACCCTTTCTTACTTACTCGTCTTCATAAATTTCATCTGTGATATTTCCTGAAATTTCAACGTTATCCGGCGTACATAAGAATGTCTCCGGACCAAGCTTTTGAATATCGCCCCCAACAGCATAGACGGTTCCACTTAAAAAGTCGACAATTCGTCTTGCCTGATCCTGCGGAATACGTTGAAGATTCATGACAACGGACTTCCGATTCTTCACATGATCAGCAATATCCTGAGCTTCAGCATACACTCTAGGTTCCACTAGCACAACTCTTGAGTTCTTATGAACGCTTTGAAGACTGACAACATTTTGTTTGCTTTTTCGATTTGCCCTGCTTACTTCAGGCTCTTCTTCTTCCATATAGGCTTCGTTCTCCTGCTGCTCATCCAATTCTATTGTCTCATCATCAAGTTCAAAGAACTGTTTGAATTTCGTCTTAATACCCAATTCCCTGCACCTCCTGGAGAGCTTAATTTATTTTTCATTACCGACAAGTGACGATCCAATTCGAACGTAAGTTGCACCTTCTTCAACTGCAATTTCATAATCGTTAGACATGCCCATCGAAAGCTCGTTACAAGGTGCATGACTGAGTGAAAGGTTTTGAATACGTTCTCCAAGCTCCCGGAGTTGCTTAAAGACTGATCGAATTTCATTACGATTATCTGTATGCGGCGCCATTGTCATTAACCCAATCACTTTAATCGATGAGAACTCTTTCAGCGATTCAATAAAAGGAATCGTATCATCTAATGATAAGCCATGCTTGGAATCCTCACCGGATACGTTCACCTGTACAAAACAGTTAATTTCACGATCGGCTCGTTTCTGTATTTCTTTTGCTAAAGAACGACGATCAAGTGAATGAATATAATCTACAAATGGAAGAACTTCTTTTACTTTACGTGATTGTAGCGTGCCGATAAAGTGCCAGGAGGGCGTTGTGCCAAGTGCTTCCACTTTTTCTAAAAGTCCTTCATCACGACTTTCACCAAAATGCGTCAATCCTGCATCAAGCGCTTCTTTTGTCCGTTTAACACTTACGTATTTTGTAACGGCTACCACGTTGACACGCTCTGGATTTCGACTAGAAGCTTCGGCTGCTGCGTTTATTTGTTTTTTAATCGTAGTGAAACTTTCTCTTACATCCACGTTAATGCTATACCTCCCCGAGTCCTATGTATGCCATCATTCTTCCTGTTTTCCCTTCTTCCTTTCGGTGAGAAAAAAACAGATTGCTGCAGCTTGTACAGTAGCTACTAATTGATAGATGACTTAATTGAACACCAGCCTTTAGAAGCAATTCCCGATTAACAGCTTTTAAATCAAGCTGATATTTTCCTTTTGACGTCTCTTCATACAGTGTAGCTTTATTTAAAAGGAGTGAATTGACCTGATTGACTACTCCATCATCAACTTCGTAACAGCACTTCCCAATAGACGGTCCTATCGCTGCATAAATATCCTCAGCCTTTATACCATCTTGCTTCCAAGCATTGATCATCTCTCCAGCAATATTCTTCGTCGTTCCTTTCCACCCTGCGTGGGCAAGACCAACCCGATTCGCTTTTGGAGCATAAAAATATAATGGAACACAATCTGCATAAAGAGCCGTTAATAAAACATCCTGATCATCTGTATATAACCCGTCGACGCTCGAAATCGCATCGTGATGATCCGTTGATCCACGTCCTTTATCTTTTGAAACAACCTCTGCAAGAGCCGCGCCGTGGATTTGTTCTCCAACGACCCACTGATGTAGTGGTCGCTCAATATCACCAGCAAGAATTTCTCGGTTCTTGAGCACATCTTTCGCTTCATCTGGTACGTGAAATCCAAGATTCAAGCTAGAAAACGGAGTCTGGCTAACTCCGTTTCTGCGAGTCGAAAAACCTGCAATTGGTTGATTTTTTCGCTCAGCTTGATCTGGAAATTTCAGTTCCAGTGAAGTTTGTTTCATTGTTGCATGAAATGGTTCGTTCGCCACAATTGCACCCCTTTATACCATGATACAGTTTATACCTTATTTTATCATAATATGTTGAAGCTAAGGGAGATAGATTGTTACATCTTTCTGAGCTTACGATTCTTTCTGAAAAGATTCGCCATCTGCCGTATCGTGATGTCGTACTAAAATCACGTCTGAACCAATCTTAACAATGTTTCGCCATGGAATAACAACATCGCTTTCTCTTGCGAATAAGCCCATCATCTTACCTGCACCCGGAATCACAATCGCTTCTATTTTACCTGTAGTTAAATTAATTTCCAGATCAGCGATGTGACCTAATTTTCGTCCGTTCGATACGTTCACAACATCTTTAACCTGAAATTCAGAAATTTTTATCATGACGCACCCACCTTTCAACTCATTATATGAAATGCAGGCAAAAGAAAAGACCTGTTTCTCAGGTCTCATTCTAACTTTGAATATTTTTATTCATTTGATGGATCGCGGCTTTTTCAAGACGAGATACCTGGGCTTGTGATATCCCGATCTCATCCGCTACTTCCATTTGGGTTTTCCCCTGGAAAAACCGCATTTGTAAAATCATATTTTCTCGCTGATTTAATCGAGTCATCGCTTCTTTAAGTGCAATATCCTCTAACCACTGAATATCCTTTTGTTTATCGTCGCTGATTTGATCCATTACAAAGATCGGATCACCGCCATCATTATAGATCGGTTCAAATAATGAAACGGGATCCTGAATCGCGTCAAGAGCAAAGACAACCTCTTCTTTCGTGACGCCTAGCTCTTTTGCAATTTCAGTGGGATTTGGTTCTTTAGAATTCTTCGTCATTAACTTATCTCTAATCTGGAGAGACTTATAAGCGATATCTCGTAATGATCGCGAAACCCGAATCGGGTTATTGTCACGGAGATATCTACGAATTTCACCGATAATCATCGGCACTGCATAAGTAGAGAATTTCACGTTTTGCCCTAAATCAAAGTTATCTATGGATTTCATCAGGCCAATACACCCTACCTGAAAAAGATCATCCACATATTCTCCTCGATTATTGAATCGTTGGATCACGCTTAGAACTAGCCTTAAATTTCCGTTAACTAATTCTTCACGTGCAGATATATCCCCTTCCTGCATCTGCTTAAAAAGAATTCTCATCTTCTCATTTTTAAGCACAGGAAGTTTGGAGGTATCTACTCCACAAATCTCGACTTTGTTTCGTGTCAACTCATTCCCTCCTCATCGGAGATGCTGTCAAAGTAAAGTATCTCCGCGAGTGGGAATTTTATGCATCTATTCTCTTAACATGCTTAGACCATTTTATTGAATTCTTTTCGAAGACGTTTTATGATGCGTTTTTCAAGCCTGGAAATATAAGATTGAGATATACCGAGAAGATCTGCGACATCTTTTTGCGTTTTCTCTTCTTCACCCGCTAGACCAAATCTTAACTCCATGATTTGTTTTTCTCGTGGATTTAGTGTTTCTAACGCTTTAACAAGCAGACGACGATCTACGCGAGCTTCAATTCCTTTCGTAATAATATCTTCATCTGTCCCGAGAACGTCTGATAGAAGCAGTTCATTCCCATCCCAGTCCACATTAAGCGGCTCATCAAACGATACTTCAGATCGGATTTTATTATTTCTTCTCAAGAACATCAAAATCTCATTTTCAATACACCGTGAAGCGTAAGTAGCAAGTTTGATTTTTTTCTCAGGATTAAACGTGTTCACAGCTTTAATTAATCCTATTGTTCCTATGCTTATCAAATCTTCAATATTAATTCCCGTATTCTCAAATTTGCGCGCTATATAAACGACCAAACGAAGGTTCCGTTCAATTAAGATCGACCTTGCCGCTTTATCTCCTTTAGGTAATTGAATCAACAAATGTGCTTCTTCGTCTTTGGATAGAGGAGGAGGAAGCGCTTCGCTTCCTCCTATGTAATAAATTTCATCAGGTTTAATTCCTAATTTCAATAATATCCGCTGCCACCAGAGAACAATCTTAATTCTTATTTTCCCCATCCAAAACTCCTCCTTGATCGTCTTGAATTATCTTCTATGACGCAGTCGCCTTATGTCCTGTCAGCATTTTCGGATGAAGTATGCACGAATAATCTTTTTCTCCAGAAATGGAATGAAAACTTAACCCAATAAGCACTTTCTTTACTGTTAACGAACGATCTTCTAATGAGATCATCACTTCATCCGGCTTTACAGCACACAAGAATTGGTGATCTTGTCCGACTGCTCGAAACGGAACAATTCGTAACCTGTGTTCCCAACGATCCCCCTCTCCCTCTTCTTGAAAATCCGTGATGTTTTTTGCTTTCTCAATTAATGCTGGCGGAAAGTTTGATTCATGTACGGTCATATCAAGAATCATTACCGGTGAGTTACTTAATGGATCTTGAAGCTGATTGCCACTATCGATCAATCCAATTGCGGAAATTGTTACCTCATCAATTCGGATTAACACATTGGCCAATTGATCAAAATGTATGCGTGTTGTTTCAAGTTTCTCAACTCTCCTTTTTGAAAAAAGCCAGACTACTGGAAAGCCGATTAAGACAAATGCCCAACTTATCGGATCACCAAATCCAGTACTTTTTGTCGCGATTGCTCCGTTAACGACCGTCATGTCTTGCTGAAAAAAGTAATGAGCCCCCATCATTCCTCCGCCGATCATAAACGTCACAAAGTAGAAAAGAAGCCAACACTGGAAAAAACTACGGAATCGAGTAAATCCAAACGTCATGAAAACAATTACGAAGGAGTAAAGGAGTTTCATCAGCGGAAGTGTCATAAAACTCAGTGATGGCACAAAAAGAAAAAGAACGTAAAAGGAAGCAACCAATGCACCTGTCGCAAGTCGTCTTTTCTTAACTTGTTTCTTTAGCAGTATCCCGGTTAGGGCAAGTAGCATATAATCGAAACAAAAATTCAATAGCCAAATCACATCAAGGTATACTGCCACTAAGTACCTCCCCCCTTGCGATTTTGATTCTAAGTATAGACTAATTTGACAGATAAACCTGTCAGATTGTGCCGGTTAGACTGAGGTTATTTTGGATAATTATCACTAGTTTTGTCAGTCATCAACTATTACTCTCAAATAGAAAAAGCCGCCCTTTTTGAGGGCGACTTCTTCTTAGATTGATTGATTTTCATAAGCTCCAACGGTTACTTCTATCCCGGTAGACGTTGGGCGAAGCACTTCGCATTGGTAAATCGGAAAACGCTTTGCTAGTGATTGTTGAAGATACTCTGAGGAGCCACTTGGAGCAAAGACAATTAATGTTGGTCCAGCTCCACTTAACGCAGCACCATAGCCACCATGACTTATTGCAAATTCATGGACTTGTTCAAGATCAGGTACAAGGTGCTTTCGATATGGCTGATGAAAAAGATCACGCGCCATTAATTTACCAGCTAACTTCCAATTGTTTTGGAGTGCAGCCCCAATAAAAAGATTTGCAATACTACTCGCTTCCACCGCTTCCTCATAAGGTAACATATTAGGAAGAACAGAACGAGAATCTGTTGTTTTCAATTTATGATTAGGAATTAAGGCGACCATTTCTAAATCCATTACTTTATGTGATATCGTGTCTAAACCCTCTTGCCCTGCAGCGATGACTAAACCACCATAAAGAGAGGCAGCAACGTTATCAGCATGGCCTTCAAACGCCGTCGCAATTTGCACTTTTTTCTCTAGCGTTAGACCAAGTGCCATTGCGTAATCTGCTATTTCTACAGCCGCTACAATCGCTGCAGCACTACTCCCCAGCCCTCTTTCTAAAGGAAGCTCGCTCGTCATCGTGACAGTGAAAGGCCTCGGCTCTCTCCCTTCCCCATACTTTCTCCCAATTTCTTCAACTGTTTGATAGATCATATTGTCTTTTCCAGATGGAAAACGGTCATCAAAATCAATGTAGTGAAAAGACCATTCTGTCGAAGGTTCAATTTTTACATGTAAATAACGATTGATGGCAAGACCAATTGAATCAAATCCCGGTCCAAGGTTTGACGTGCTTCCTGGAACTTTTAAGTAAAGACATTCGTCTTTTATCAATGGCTGACACATCCCTTAAGTTCTTCAAGAAACGCTGTTTTATCTGCTGCGACAACGCGTGGTTTCGCGATCACATTTTCCATCGCAGTTGCAGGATCTTTCAATCCATTACCTGTTAAGACCGCAACTACTTTTGTTCCTTTCTCAATCTCGCCAGAAGCGACTTGTTTCATAACTCCTGCCACTGAAGCACAAGAAGCTGGTTCTGCAAAGACACCCTCTTTTTTAGCAAGTTCCTGATAAGCATGCAGGATTTCATCATCCGTTACACTATCAATTTTCCCCTTTGACTCGATAACAGCCTCCTCAGCCAGATGCCAGCTAGCCGGATTTCCGATCCGGATCGCCGTAGCAATTGTTTCTGGATTCGGAATGATTTTCTTTTGAACAATTGCTGCTGACCCTTCAGCCTCGAATCCTCGCATTTGCGGGCGATTTTCTTCTGAGACATATTCTTTGAAGCCTTTCCAATAAGCTGAAATGTTACCCGCATTTCCAACAGGAATAGCTAGCACATCTGGAGCCTCACCTAGCTGGTCACAGACTTCAAAAGCCGCTGTTTTTTGCCCTTCTAAACGATAAGGATTAACAGAGTTTACGAGTGCAATCGGTTCTGTTTCAGCAATATCACGAACCATTCGTAACGCTTCATCAAAATTTCCATCAATCTCAAAAATTTCTGCACCATAAATCATTGCCTGAGCTAGCTTTCCAAGCGCTACTTTTCCTTTTGGAATAACGATGATACAGCGTAAACCTGCCCTTGCTCCATAAGCTGCTGCTGCGGCTGCTGTGTTGCCAGTTGATGCGCAAATGATCGCATCACTGCCTTCTTCCTTTGCTTTCGCAACCGCCATCACCATACCACGATCTTTAAAAGAGCCAGTCGGGTTCGCCCCTTCAATTTTAACGTGTAGAGAGATCCCAAGTTCATCTGACAGCTGATCAAGCTTTAAGAGAGGGGTATTCCCTTCATTTAAAGTGAGCTGCGGCGTTTCCTCTGTAAGAGGTAAATATTCTTTATAATGCTTAATTAGTCCGTTCCAGCTCATTACATTCCCTCCACGCGGTAGCGACTTTTCACTTCTACAACAACGTCCAGATCTCTTAATCGATTATGAACGTCCTCAAATGCTCTCTGATTTGTTTCATGTGTGATGATGACAAGTTCTGCAGTTCCTTTATTGACAACAGGTTCTTGAATTAATTTTTCTAAACTTAGTCCACGGTCCTGGAAGAGATGTGAGATCTTAGAAAAAGCTCCAGGTTCATCTTTTACAATCAAGCGAATAAAATGCTTACTTTTGATTTGTTCATCATCTTTAAGCTTACGATCATGCTGTGGAAGAATAACACTTTTTCCATTCACGCCTAGTCTCATGTTCTTAATCACTGCAACAAGATCCGATACAACAGCCGTTGCGGTTGGCAACTGGCCAGCACCAGGGCCGTAGAACATCGTTTCTCCAACGGCTTCACCGTATACATAGACAGCATTGTACTCATCGTTAACGGAAGCTAATGGGTGCCTTGACGGAAGCAAGGTTGGCTGAACGGATAACTCAATCGAACCATCTGTTGAACTTGCAATTCCCAATAATTTAATGGTGTAACCTAGCTTTTTACTATAGGCAATATCTTCTTCATCTACTCGAGTAATGCCTTCTACCTTAACGTCGTCTAAACCTACTTTCATTGAAAAACCGAGCGTTCCAAGAATAACCATCTTCCTAGCAGCATCAAGTCCTTCTACATCCGCTGTAGGATCTGCTTCTGCAAAGCCTAGCTCCTGTGCTTCTTTTAATACGCTATCGTAAGGAACATTGTTTTTTGTCATCTTGGTTAAAATATAGTTTGTTGTCCCATTTACGATCCCCATTAATTTCGTAATGCGGTCGGAAGATAATCCTTCTACTAAACTTCTAAGGATCGGAATCCCACCTGCTACGCTAGCTTCATAGAAAAGATCACTTTCATTCTCAACCGCAGCGCTTAGTAACTCTCTTCCATGAATGGCCATCAAATCTTTATTTGCAGTCACAACGTGCTTATGATTTTGAAGTGATGATAGAATAAATTCTTTTGCTTGATCAATTCCACCAATGACTTCAATCACTACGTCAACTTCGGGATTATTGATGACATCATCTGGATCAAGTGTTAGAACACTTTCATCTAAATCTACGCCTCGTGCTTTATCCATATCTCTTACAAGAACTTTAGCTACTTTCACTTCACAGCCAACTCGTTGCTGCAATTCCTTTTGATGAGAATCAATCATATGTACGACACCACTACCAACTGTTCCTAGTCCTAATAATCCAACTGATACGCAATTCTTCATTTTCTCTCCACTCCTTTGTCCTTCTGGTGAGGACACTTGTTTTTATATAATGGACATTATACGTGTGATTGCCCATGAACACAACACCATTTTCAGAAAAAATATAATTTTTACTATGTTAACAAATGTTAGAAGAGGAAAGCAACTCACATTTTTATTAGAAAGCGCAATCATTTTAAGACTCCGTAACTAATTATGGGTGATGCCAAATTTCTCCAATAAAAAAACCAGCTCAAAAAAGAGCTGGTTTTTCATATTAGCGTCGATTGCGTTTACGATTACGTAAGAACGTAGGGATGTCCAATGTGTCATTGGATTCGTCAGCGCGCGCGCCAAATTTGGATGGTTCCGGCTGTGCTTCTTCTTCTTCGTGCTTAGGTTGCTGAATTGGAGTGCTTTGCTTCGACTGAGCAGAAGGACGTGGAACCGTCTTTTTCTTATTCTCATTCTCGTCAAATCCTGTCGCAATCACAGTAACGAGAATTTCATCTTTTAGATCTTCATTAATAACCGAACCGAAAATCATGTTCACATTTTCATCAGATGCGGAAGAAACGATATCAGCCGCTTCGTTTACTTCATAAAGACTCAGGTTAGAACCACCTGTAATGTTCATTAGAACACCTTTTGCTCCATCAATTGATGTTTCAAGAAGTGGACTTGATATAGCTTTCTTAGCCGCTTCAGATGCGCGATTTTCACCAGTTGCAATACCGATACCCATTAGAGCAGAACCTCGTTCAGTCATAATGGTTTTTACATCCGCAAAGTCAAGGTTAATCAGTCCTGGTACTGCAATAAGATCAGAAATACCTTGAACACCCTGACGAAGAACGTTGTCCGCTTCACGGAACGCTTCAAGCATTGGCGTATTCTTGTCTACAATTTCAAGTAGACGATCGTTAGGAATCACAATCAACGTATCGACTTTTTCTTTTAGCATGGCTATACCAGTAACAGCTTGTGTTGACCGCTTTTTACCTTCAAATGTAAATGGACGTGTCACAACACCTACTGTTAATGCGCCAAGCTCTTTTGCGATTTCAGCAATAACAGGTGCTGCTCCAGTACCTGTTCCGCCACCCATTCCTGCCGTGACGAATACCATATCCGCACCACTAAGTGCTTCCTGGATCTGTTCTTTGCTTTCCTCTGCAGCTTTCTTGCCAATCTCAGGATTAGCTCCAGCTCCAAGACCTCTTGTTAATTTACCACCAATTTGCATCTTCACCTCTGCCTTCGCAAGGTTTAATGCCTGTGCATCCGTGTTAACAGCAATAAATTCAACACCTTGTACACCATTTTCAATCATACGATTGACAGCGTTGCTTCCGCCTCCGCCGACACCGATTACTTTTATCTGTGCTAATTGTTCCATATTCATATCAAACTCTAACATCTCAGGTCCTCCTAATCTTGTAATAGCCCTTTATTCAACAAATAGATTAAAGAAATTCTTTACTTTCTCTTTCATACCTGGTGAAGAAGATTTCTCACCTGGTTGAGGTTCGGCTTTTGTTCTACGCTTGGGCTTCACTTCTTCTTCAGGGTTAAGTGATGCTGCCACTTCTTTCCCCTGAATCTTCACGTTTTTATACGTGAATTGGATAAGACCAATGCCAGTTGTATATTGCGGTTCGCGTACGCCGATATAGTCAGGGACAGCAACACGTACGTTATGCTGCAGAATTTCACGAGCAAGTTCAAGTACGCCATCCATTCCGACCATACCACCGGTTAGAACAAATCCGCCCGGCAATTCACGAATTCCCATTCGCTTAATTTCGTCTTCTATCAATTCTAACATCTCTTCGATCCGAGGTTCTATAATATGAGCTAATTCGTACTGATTAAATTCTTGTTCAGCCGAACTGCCAATAGTCGATACAGTGAAAGCTTCCTCTTCTGAAGCAAGATCAACGAAAGCATTGCCATGCTTGATCTTAATTCGCTCAGCTTCTTCAGTCGTTGTTCTAAGACCAATCGAAATATCTTTAGTTACATGATCGCCACCAATTTGTAAAACGGACGTGGCTTTCAGGTTCCCTTCTTCAAAGATGGAAATCGTCGTCGAACCGGCACCCATGTTAACGAGAGCTACGCCAAGATTACGCTCATCCTTTGATAAAGCCATTGATCCACATGCAAGCGGTTGTAGACAAATATCAGCAATTTCAAGACCCGCTTTTTCTACGCATCTTAATAAATTATGTAATACTGTTTTAGAACCTGTAATGATTGTCCCTTCCATTTCAAGGCGCACACCAATCATGCCACGTGGATCCGTAATGCCATCCAGTCCATCAACTACGAATTGACCTGGAATTACATCAATAATTTCTCGCTCAGGAGGGATAGAAACAACCTGTGCTGCGTCAATTACTCTAGCAATATCTTCATCATGAATTTCACGATCCTCACTTGATACCGCTACTACCCCATGACAGGGCTGTAGCTGGACGTGATTGCCGTTGATCCCCACAATCACAGAACGAACCGATAAACCTACCATTCTTTCTGCGTTTTCTACTGCCTGTTTAATTGAACGAACAGTTTCATCTATATCCACAATCGATCCTTTTCGAATCCCATCGGAAGGCGCACTGCCAACTCCTAGTATATTTAAAGAATCGTTCGTCATCTGGCCAATGATTACTTTCACATTGGATGTACCGATGTCTAGACTCACATAAATCTCATTGCTGTTCATTCTCCTGGCACCTCCTTCAAAATGCTACCATATTCAGGTATTAATAGTTTCTCTATAATAGGGTTGAAAAAATGTCCAACACCTTTATATACACAACATTGATTCAAACTAAACTTCCTCAAGCCTTGCTTCATGAAGTCCCAGGAAGAATATGATATAAGGACTCTATTCCACAAATCCGGTTATTTCCCTTCTTTTATACGAGAATTACTCTCATTTTTTTGGGTAACAAACCCCTACTCTCCTCGCCTACTTTCCATTTACAAGAAGAGTTAGTCTAAAGCAGTGCATACGTATTAGTCTACACCATGTGAAAGCAGTAGAAAAGTCACTGTTTCAGGTAATTAAAAGAAATTTGTTGTTTTCTTTCATTCTGCTATGTTATAAAGCAGTTTTCTTATGCGATACCCTGCTTATAACCGTTCGTTAATGAAAATCATTCCCTGTCCATTCGAATGAGTATTATCGCACATTTTTATGAAGACTCTTTCTTCTCTTCATCATTTGTAGGAACTTCTTCGTATGGCTCTAGCCAACTACCCTCATTCAAATAAAGAACTCCTTTAGCTTTATCCTTAAGCTTCTCTACAATTAGTGGGTAACTATTCATTTTCTCTGAAAAATCAGCAATACTAGTTTTAACTTCATAACCATCTGTCATATAAAGCGTTAAATTAAACGCTTTATCACCATCTGGCGTGTAGTGTATTTCAGAAATACGATTAATGATACTTAAATTCACCTTCCGAAGCTCTCCTGCCATGTCAGATAGCTCTGTGCTTTCATTCCACTGCATTAAAATCGGAGCGCTTACTGGCGTATCTCCTTTAGGAAGCGCATCAAGAATCGCCCCAGATTGTAAGATCGGGAAATACTGACTACCCTTTTTTAAATAGGCTACACGCGCATTTTCAACAACTTTTACTTTGGCAGTCGCAGGAAATTGTCTTGACACAGTTACATTGGCAATTTCTTTCGACTCCTCAACCTTCATTTCTACTTTCTCAGTGTTTAAGTTCCAAAAGCTCACGCTATTATCTAGTTCGCTCAACTGAATAATTTCTTGATCAGAAACGTAATTGTTTCCAGAAACTTCTACGTTCCGAATATGACTTAAGGAAGATTGGAAGTAAATAATCAGCAAAATAAGAAAGAAAAAGATTGATAGATATACAACCAACCTTCGATTCGCACGTTGCTTCCGCTGTGCTTTCAGAGTGGGGATCCGGTCTTCAATTGTTACAACTTTGCGATCTTCCATTGTCTTGCCTCCGTCTCCGGTGATTGAACTTCTGTCTACCCTTAAGATGTATAAACGCTTATCATGGCAACCGAACGGCATGATCCAGCAGATAGTTCTTATTTCAATCATTATAGCATAAGTTTAACACTTATTATCCTCTTGAAGGAAATTCATCCCAGAGAAATATCAACGCATTCCCTCATCTAATATTTCTTTGTTATAAATGGTTCAGTCAATGGAAAAAACAGTTACAAAAACATTGAAAAAAGCGCTCAAAATGAGCGCTTTTACGACTTATACTACTTAGAACTTTGCATATCGACTAATATTTAATAAGACGCCCATCGCAACAAGCATTAAGGTTAAGGAAGAACCTCCATAGCTAAGAAAAGGTAAGGTGATCCCTGTAACAGGCATTAAACCGGTCACAACTCCGATATTGATCATGACTTGGATCGCTAGCATGCCAATAATTCCAACCGCAAGGAGGCTTCCGAACAAATCAGGTGCTCGTAAGGCAATCCGTATTCCTCGCCAGAGAAGAAGAGCAAATAAAAGGATCACAAAGCTTCCGCCAATAAACCCAAGTTCTTCTGATAATATTGCAAAGATAAAGTCCGTTTGTGGCTCAGGTAAATAATAGAACTTCTGTCTACTCTGCCCTAGACCAAGCCCCATCAACCCTCCAGGTCCTATTGCATATAAGGACTGAATAATTTGGAACCCACTACCTAATGGGTCACTCCACGGATCGAGGTAAGATGTAATTCTCGCAATTCGGTATGGCGCAGATAAAATGAGTACTGCAAACCCTACCAACCCAAGCATACCAAGCCACACGAAATGTGCAATTCTAGCGCCCGAAATAAAAATCATCACAACGCACGTTCCAACCATCACGGCTCCTGTCCCTAGATCTGGTTGAAGCATAATCATGCCAAATGCAACAAAGACAAGTCCGAGTGACGGAACTAGACCTTTTTTAAACGACGTAATACGTTTCTGATTTTCAGATAAGTATTTCGCAAGAAAAGCAATCATGGCAAGCTTTGTGAATTCAGAAGGCTGAATTGAAAACGCACCAACACCAAGCCAGCTTCTCGCTCCTCCACGAACAAGTCCTACTCCTGGAATAAGTACTAAAACAAGCAGGATAAAGCAGATGAGCACCCCTACTTTTGACCATGTCCGCCACGTCCAATATTCAACGTTCATAACGAAGAACATGGCAGCCACACCTACGCCTGCAAAAAGAAGCTGCCTCTTTGCAAAGAAAAACGCATCGTCAAATTTATAAGAGGCCCATACGGCGCTTGCACTGTAAACCATGATTAATCCAATTGCTAACAGGACAAGTGTTGCAGTTAAAAAGACCAGGTCTGGCGTTGATTTTGTTTTCGGCAATGGACCCACACTCCGTTATGTCGATTTTACCTAACCGAACTTCGCGGATAAGCAAGACAACCCTTCATTAGAGTCTATGCATTGCCTCAATAAAGATGTCTCCTCGCTCTTCAAACGTTTTGAATTGATCCCAGCTTGCGCAAGCTGGTGAAAGAAGAATAACATCTCCCGTTCCGGATAGATGATACGCTGTTGAAACAGCTTCTTCTACATTATCGACAACTGTGACGGAATTCAGTCCTGCTTGGTTAGCCGTTTGTTTCAATTTCAAGGAGGTTTCCCCAAACGTAATCAAATGCTTTACTTTTGTTTTAAAATAGGTATTTAAATCATCAAAGTCATTTCCACGGTCCAGGCCACCTGCGAGAAGGATTACTGGCTTTTCAAACGAATCTAACGCTTTTTTTGTAGCGATTGAGTTCGTTGCTTTTGAATCATTGAAGAATTTACGTCCACTTACTTCGCCAACAAATTGAAGGCGATGTTTCACACCGTGAAAATTCGTAAGTTCTTGATGAATTTTTTCGTTCGACACACCGGATAACTTCGCTACAGCTATAGCGGCAAGTGTATTCTCAATGTTCTGCTTCATGGATAGCTCATCTATTTTGATCACTTTTTCTTTTCTAAAGACAATCCAACTATCTTCAATAAAAACACCATCATCAAGTATTTTAGTAGCTGAAAATGGAACAAGAGAAGCTTTTGAAGCTTCTGCAAACGAGGAAACTAGCGAATCATCTGCATTATAAACAGCAAAATCCTCGTTCGTTTGATTTCGGAACATACGTGCTTTCGCTGCTGCGTAAGCTTCTTTTGTACCATGATAATCAAGATGCGCTTCATAAAGATTAAGAAGAACCGAAATATGCGGATGGAAATTTACCGTACCTTGTAATTGAAAGCTTGATAGCTCCGTTACAAGTGTTTGATCAGGTGTTGCTTCGGCTGCTACTTCACAAACAACCGTTCCGATATTTCCAGCGACAATAGGATTAGCAGGCGTTTGATTTAATAGTTGACCAATTAAAGTCGTCGTTGTTGTTTTTCCGTTTGAACCAGTAATCGCAATAAATGGCGCTTCAGAAATCTCTCCGGCAATTTCCACTTCAGTTACGATTGGGATATCTCTTTTTACTGCTTCTACAAGGAGCGGGTTTTGATATGGAATCCCAGGATTTTTTACAATTAAGTCAATTCCGTCAAGCAGCTCGAGCGGGTGTCCCCCACCTATCACTTCAAAACCTAATTCCTGAAGTTCAATAGCTTTTGGATTGTTCTCAACTTGCTCTCGATCATTGACTGTAACGGTTGCGCCAAGAGAACGAAGCAATTTTGCTGCTGCAAATCCACTTTTCGCTATGCCTAATACGAGTACACATTTATTTTCATAATTTACTTTTTTCATTACATCCACACCTCAAGATAGATTCCAAATGCTGCACAAAGTAGACCTACAGTCCAGAATGTAGCGACTACGCGCCATTCCGTCCAACCAGAAAGTTCGTAGTGGTGATGAAGCGGACTCATCTTAAACACACGCTTCCCAGTTGTTTTAAATGATGCCACCTGAATAATAACTGACAATGTCTCAATAACAAAGACACCACCAATAATCACGAGGAGAAGCTCAAGCTTGGTCATAATGGCTACAGCGGCAAGCGCGCCGCCAAGAGCAAGTGACCCGGTATCACCCATAAATACTTTTGCTGGGTGTGCATTGAAAACAAGAAATCCAAGAACAGCACCAACGACACTTACTGAGAAAATAGCTACGTCGTACATATAAACCGAAGCTGCTAAGATGGCAAAAGCTCCGAAAGCTATGGCTGCTGTTCCTGCGACAAGACCGTCTAATCCGTCCGTTAAGTTAACCGCATTCGATGCGCCAACAAGCATTACAAATAGTAACACTACATACCCTACGCCAATATCAAAACTGATTTCAGTACCAGGAACGCGAATCGCCGTATCAAAGCCAATCGTTCTTAAACCAAAGTATACGAGAATAGCGATAACCATTTGACCTAGTAACTTCTGCTTTGAGGTTAAACCAAGGTTACGTTTCTTCACTACTTTAATAAAATCATCTAAGAAACCAATAAGACCATATCCAACGGTCACAAATAAGAGAAGCCAAATCTGGGTTGAAATTTCGTCATATTTTAGGGCAATAATTATCGTTCCTAATATAATCGAGAGAATAATAATTAAACCACCCATGGTCGGCGTTCCAGATTTCTTTTGGTGTGATTTCGGTCCCTCTTCTCGAATACTCTGTCCAAATTTAAGTCTTCTTAAATAAGGGATAAATACCGGTGATACAAGCACCGCTATTATAAATGATGTTAGCAAACTAAAGATTAATAATTGTTCAATCACTGTACTGCCTCCTTATGATTCTTTCCCTAATGCCTGTAGTATGGTTTCGAGTCCAAGCCCTCTTGATGCTTTTAATAAAACAGCTGTTTGATCATCAAGTCGACCCGATAAATATGATGCGGCATCTTCTTTGTTGTCAAAGGAAACAGCAGATACTTGCGTTTCATTTTCCGTCATCCCATCATAAATCCATTTTGCTTTCTCACCAACGGTAATCACTTCTGTAATAGACGGTTTTACCGCGGTTGCAATGTCCCGGTGAAGAAATTCTTCCTGATCACCAAGTTCATACATATCACCAAGAATAGCAATTTTTTTATTAAAGCCTTCTAACTCAGCGAGCGTTTCTAGCGCTGCTTTCATTGAGGTTGGACTTGCGTTATATGCATCGTTAATAATTAACGCACCAGTAGATGACCGGAATTTTTCAAGCCTCATCCCAGTTAACGTTAAGGAAGACAACGATTTGCGAATTTGATCGTCCGTCATCCCTAGTTTTCTTGCTGAAGCGATGCTATACACAGCATTTTTTATATTATGTTTACCTAACAAAGGTATTTCGAACGGCTCTTTTTCATTTTTCAATGTAAATACATAGCCATTTTCTCTCTTTTGAATACGATCAATTTGAAGGTCGTTTTTGTCTTCATAGCCACAAGAAATCACATTTTTGTGATCTGGTGTCAGGAGTGGCTCATCGCCATCAATAACGAGAACACCTTCAGACTTAAGTCCTTCTGCAATTTCCATCTTTGCTTTAGCAATATTTTCGCGGCTACCGAGTTGAAGTAAATGTGACTCCCCGATATTTGTAATAACCGCTACATCAGGCTGTGCGATTTGAGTAAGAAGGGAGATTTCTCCGAGACCGCTCATTCCCATCTCCAAAATCAACACGTCTGTGTCTTCAGGCATCGCAAGCACGGTCATTGGCAGTCCCCAATGATTATTTAAATTACCTTGCGTTTTAAATGTTTTATATTTCGGACTTAGAACAGCCTCAAGCATATCTTTAACGGTCGTTTTCCCGTTACTCCCTGTAACACCAATCACATAAGGTTTTTGCTGTTTTAGAACCTGTTTCGCTAATTCCTGGAATCCAACTGTCGTATCCTCCACTTCGTAAACATGGATTTTCCCGACAAGGTCTATAGGAAACGGTTTGTTTTTATCCCAAAGTGTTCCGGTAGCACCATTAACGATGGCAGCATCGATAAAACGATGGCCATCGAAAACTTCGCCAACGATAGGTACGAATAGTTTATTTGTGCAGTCCTTACGCGTATCGGTTGCCACACCTTCAAAGACCAGTTCGTGATCAACTGGTCCTTGACTAATTTTGTTTAGTAATTCCGATGAAAATTTCATCCTTTTCGCTCCTTTATTGCTTGACGTGCGATTTCTCGGTCATCAAAATCAAGAACTTGATCACCAACGATTTGATAGGTTTCATGTCCTTTTCCTGCGATAAGGACGACATCTCCATTAACAGCATTTTGAATCGCATGTCGAATCGCTTCTGACCGATCCGTTATCCTCACATAGTGACCTTTCACACCTTCGACCATATCATCTAAAATGCGTTCTGGGTCTTCACTTCGTGGATTGTCTGATGTTAGTACAGCAGTATCCGCTATTTCAGTTGCAATCTTAGCCATGAGTGGTCGTTTTGTTCGATCACGATCTCCCCCGCAACCAACCACTGCAAAAACGTTTCCTTCGGTCATTTCTTTTACTGTCAATAAGACATTTTCAAGACTATCTGGAGTATGAGCATAATCAACGATCACTGGGAACCCTTGCCCCTCATCTACAAGTTCAAAACGTCCAGGCACGCCTGCGATTTTCTCTAGGCTGTTCAAAATATGATCAAGATCTAAACCATTTGCAAGACAAGCTGCAATTGCTGCAAGTGCGTTGTATACGCTGAATTTGCCTGTTAGCATCAATTTAACGTCACGGTTTTCTTCTGGGGTACTTAAGCGAAACCTTGTCCCATTCGCAGAAAAAGAGATGTGATCTGCCTTAATATCTGCAGGACGATCGATGCCATATCTTAAAATATGAGCAGATGTCATTTGTTCATACTGCTGTGCAGCGTCATCATCTCCATTAAGGACGGCTACCTTTTTTCTCCCTGTATCATATGTATTACCTAACTGTGAAAAAAGAAGACCTTTTGCTTGACGGTATTCTTCCATCGTACCATGGTAATCCAGATGATCCTGCGTCAAGTTTGTAAACACAGCAATATCATAATCACAACCTCTCACGCGTCCTAGCGTTAAGGCATGAGAAGAGACCTCCATAACGGCCGTGTCCACATGACGATCGCGCATTTTAGCAAATTGCTTTTGAAGCAAGAGTGGTTCTGGCGTTGTGTTTTTCGTTTCAAATTCTTCATCGGCTATTTTCATATTAATTGTTCCGATTAACCCTGTTGTTTGCTTTTTATCTCTATGTATCTGTTCTATTAAATGAGAAACGGTTGTCTTCCCATTCGTTCCTGTGATGCCAATTAATGAAAATGATTTCGTCGGATGTTGATAGAAACGATTTGCAAGTTCAGCTAAGGCGCGATGCGCATCACGAACGAGAATAACGGGTACTGAAACATGAATCTCTTTTTCTGATATAAGAGCAACAGCTCCCTGTTGAACAGCCTGCTCTGCAAAATCATGCCCATCTACTGTATAACCCGGAATGCAAACGAAGAGACTGCCATCTGTTACGGCACGACTATCACTTTCAATCGTTTTTATTTCTGGATCGCCTTTTCCTACCTGTTTATATGTAAGTAATGCATGAAGAAGATCATTTAATTTCATTTCTTTCAAACCTTTCTAGTTTGCTGACATATTTTCAGAAAACAAGCCAAGAGCATACGCCTTGGCTTGTTCACTACTTATTGTACTCACCGGTCGCTTATTTGTCACCCATATAAAGCCGAATTTCTGAACCAACCGGTAATTTCACACCAGGTTCTGGGGCCTGGGCGACAACAATATCGCCTTCCCCACTCGAATCAATTTTCAAATTATACATCGCTTCACGAATTTCTTTTGAAGACATACCCACTAAATCCGGCATTTCAATCATCTCTTCATCCTGCCATGTCGTTTCTTTCTCAATCTGGTCTTCCCTTTTTTCAACACCCATAACCGTCAAACTATCCTGGAGTATATTACCTACAATTGGTGCCGCTACAATCCCTCCAAATTGAAGGGTATCTTTAGGATTATCGATCGCAACGTATACGACAATTTGTGGGTCGTCAGCCGGAGCAAAACCGATAAAGGAAACGATATGATTATTTTTAAGATACGCTCCGTCTTTAGCCTTTTGAGCTGTTCCTGTCTTTCCTCCGACGCGATAACCGTCCACATAGGCGTTCTTTCCAGTCCCTAGCGCAACAACCGTTTCAAGCGCATGCCTTACTTCCTTGGAAGTTTCCTCAGAAATCACCTGTCGCTTCGCTTGTGGCGTGTTTTTGCTTACAACCGCCCCTGTTTCTGGGTCTAGCCATTCTTTGGCGATATATGGTTCATAAAGCGTGCCACCATTCACTGCCGCAGAAACAGCCGTCACTTGCTGGATAGGCGTGACGGAAACGCCCTGCCCGAATGCAGTCGTGGCTAGTTCAAGTGGCCCGACATTTTCAACATCAAAAAGAATCCCGCTCGCTTCTCCTTGTAAATCAATTCCCGTTTTGTCACCAAAGCCAAATTTATCAATATAGGAAAAAAGCTTTTCTTTGCCAAGACGCTCACCTAAAAGAACAAAACCAGGGTTACAGGAATTTTGTACACCTTCTAAAAACGTCTGACTTCCATGACCTCCAGCTTTCCAGCACCTTAATTTTGTTCCTGCCACTTCAATGCTACCTGGATCATGGAAATGATCTTCCTCAAGATCCACCTCTCCCTCTTCAAGTGCTGCAGCAAGCGTAATGATTTTAAAGGTTGATCCCGGTTCATACGTACTCCAAACTGGCTTATTCTGGTTCCAAACATCAGGAGATACTTCCTGGAATTCTTCTGGATTAAAATCTGGCCTTGAAGACATTCCAAGAATCTCACCTGTATTTGGATCCATTGCGATGGCCGCTGCGCCATCTGGATGATAAGTTGCTTCAGCGATATCTAACTCTCTTTCCATAATCGTCTGTATTTGGGAATCAATCGTTAACCGAAGATCAAGTCCATCAACAGGTTCTGTATAATCATCTGCGAGCGATGGCATTCGCTTTCCTTTCGCATCAGCGTAATATTCCACCTGCCCTTTTTCCCCACTTAATTCAGCGTCATAATAGAGCTCGATCCCAGTTAACCCTTGATTATCAATGCCACTAAACCCAAGCACATGAGCTAAAAAATCGCCATTTGGATAGTGGCGTTTGTTATCTTCTGCAATATAAACGCCAGATAGGTTCAATTTGCGGATCTCATTTGCTTTCTCGTTCGTCATTTTCTTACCTTCAGGTCGAATCCAGACCATTGATTCATTCTGAGTGATTGTTTCATAAACTTTTTCCTTGCTAGTATTGAGGGACGCCGCTAGAGCTTCGGCAGTGGCAGCTGGATTTTGGAGCTGTCTAGGAACAATCAAAACAGACGGAGCACTCACGTTTGTGGCAAGAGCTACACCGTTACGATCCAGGATTTCTCCTCTGCTAGGTTCAAACGGGATATTTCGGCTCCACGAATCCTTCGCTTTCTCACTAAGCCAACTCCCCATTACAAGCTGTACATAACCGAGTCTTACAACAACTACAGCAAATACAAATAGCCCCACAATAAGTGCGATCACAAGTCTTCTTCGAACAGTGACATTCGAAACGCGCATAAACTCATCCTCCCTGATTATGCTCGTTTCACTATATGTGTTCGGTTCGAAGGATAGACCTGCTAGTCCGTAATTGGTTCTGGTTCTTCTTCTGGCTCTTCTTCCTCTTCCGTTTCAGAAGAAGGCGTCTTTAATTCGGCTACAAGGTAGTCATCTTTTTTGATCGTACTTCCCGTTTCAATCCCTTGCTTCACTACATAACCTGACCCCATCACATTTGGTTTTAACTCAACCAACTCGACGAGCTTCATTACGTCTGCAAGAGACCAACCTGTTATATCAGGCATTGTGGCGTTACCTTCCGTTTGCAAAATAATTCGTTCACCATTGAGAATTTTCGTACTCGGCCTAGGTGATTGGCCAACAACCTCTCCCTCGCCAAGTGATGTGACAGATAAGTCCTTGTCTTCAAGCTGCTTTTTAGCTTCTTTTACACTCATGCCCGTTACATCTTTTAATAGTTGACCGGATTCTGTCTCTTCAGCTTCCTCAGAAGTATTATCTTCCTTCTCAATCGGATCGATATTCAAATATTGAAGGCTATTCTTCATAACCGTGTTAAAGATGAGAGAAACAGGGTCACTTCCTAGTTCCGGATACTCCAGTTCAGGTCGATCAACGGCTACATAAACAATTAATTCGGGATCATCTGCAGGGGCCATTCCAATAAATGAGAAGATGTTGTTTCCGTATCCACTCATATATCCTTTTGACCCTTCAGAAATTTGTGCTGTACCTGTTTTCCCAGCAATCTCGTAACCTTCAATGTTATATGGTGTTCCCGTACCATCTGTCACAACCGTGCGAAGTAGATCGCGCGTTTGTGTTGCTGTTTCTTTCGAAATTGGCTCTCCCGCTACTTTTGGCTCGTGATTAAGTTTCACTTCATTTGATTCAGGATCAACAATTTTCTCAATTACATAAGGTTGCATCATCTTTCCACCGTTTGCAATTGCCGTAATCGCTTGAACTTGTTGAATTGGTGTAATGGTAGACCCTTGACCGAAGCCAGTCGTTATCCGTTCAAGCTCTCCACTATAAGTAATTCTTGAAGAAGCTTCACCAGGAAGATCAATCCCCGTTTTAGCATCTAATCCAAATTTCGTTAAATAGTCTTCGTATTTGTCATAACCTAGTTTTTCTTTTACTAAAATGGATGCTGCTACGTTAGAGGATTGACGAATCCCCTCATCAAAGCTAATCATGCCCCAACCTTCTCCAGCGTTGTGATCACTTACCCGACCACCTGGTACAGAATATTGTCCTGATTGAAAAAGTTCATCTCCGTTGTACACGCCCTCTTCAATAGCTGCTGCAGCCGTAAAGACTTTCATTGTAGAGCCTGGTTCAAAAGCAGTTAATGCCATATTTGTATAATTCGAAACATCTCTTAAATTGGGATCAAACGTTGGACGATTTCCCATTGCTAATATCTTACCCGTATCCGGATCAGCAACGATGGCCGTCATTCGCTCAGGATTATATTTCTCCTGCGCTTCATTTAATGCGTTTTCCATTAATACCTGTATTTTTTGATCAATCGTTAAATAAACGTCATTCCCACTTTTTGAAGGGGTGATGTTTTCATTTCCATAAGGAAGTTTAAACCCTTCCCGATCACTTTGATACGTTTCTTTCCCTTCTTGCGGAACGAGATACTTATTTAATTCCTTTTCTAAACCTAACAAGCCTTCCTGGACACCTTTTTCATTTTCGTTTGTAAACCCAAGAAGGTGAGAAGCAAACTCTTCATTAGGGTAGAGGCGCGTTTTCGTTGGAATAAAGCCAACTCCAGGTAAGTCGAGTTTTTCAATTTCTTCTTTTTGAGTAAGGCTTAAATTTTTTCCAGATGCTCCGAACTCCACCTGAAATAGTTCTTCTCTAGATAGAATTTCAGTAACATCGGATTGCTCCATCTCTAGAATCGGCGCAAGAGCAGCCGCAGTTTTCGAAACATCTTTTACATGATCTTCATAATTTTCATCTAAAATAGCTCGCAGTGTAAATGAAGGAATGTCAGTGGCAAGCGCATTTTCTCCTGTGCGATCATAAATCGTACCGCGATCCGCTTCAAGAATCTTGCTTCGCGTCCACTTATCTTTACCTAGCTCCATTAAGTCCACTTTTTCACCATCGGGACCTGAAACCGCCTGCGTCCATTCAATATAGAAAAACCTTCCAACAAAAGCAAAAAAGAGCAGGACAAATAGTAACATTAAAATCGCTGCTCCAACATTAATATGTGAGTTCTTGTTTGTTTCTTTCATGACAGTGCAAACCTCCGAAATTATGATCCCTTGTTGATCACTTCTACGTTTTGATCATTTAGTTGCATGCCTAATTTTTCTTCGGCAATGTTCACAATTCGACCGGGTGCACTTAGCTCAGTTACTTTCACTTGAAGCTCTTCGTTCTGTTTCACTTGAGCACGTTGATCTGCTTCTGCTTGCTGCAGACCCGTATTCAAATTATAAATCGTAGCATAATTTGAAACCATAAAGATTGACGCGGCCACAAAAGTAAGTACAAGCATCATCCAGAGCATTTTCTCTCCTTTTGTAATACGTCCACGTTCTACATAAACCGCTTGCTTTTTTGTTTCAACTTGTTTTTGCGTTTGATGCTGCTGCTGATACTTATACGCCAGGTTACTCATCATTTTCCCCCTTGCACCTTCTTTTTTATTTTTATCTTTACATTTTCTCTGCCACACGAAGCTTCGCTGATCGTGCACGTCTGTTTGCTTCCTGCTCTTCTTCAGATGGTAGAATTGGCTTTCTTGTTACTAGCTTCATATCAGGCTGGTATGCATCTGGGATAATCGGCATTCCCGGTGGAAGTTCTGGCCCCGAAGCTGCTTCTTTCATCGTTGTTTTGCAAATCCGATCTTCAAGAGAATGGAATGTGATGACACTCATCCGTCCGCCTGGGTTTAAAATGGACATTCCGTCAATTAGAGCCTGTTCAAATACTTTCAGCTCATCATTTACCGCTATACGAATCGCTTGAAAAATTCTTTTAGCGGGATGTCCCCCTTTCCTTCTCGCAGGTGCAGGAATAGCATCTTTAATGAGATCAACGAGTTCAAATGTGGTTTCAATCGGTTTTAAGTCCCTTGCTTTTTCAATTTTGCGAGCGATTTGTTTTGAAAACTTTTCTTCACCAAATTTGAAAAAAATCGAGACGAGACGTTCATACTCCCACTCATTCACCACTTCGTACGCTGATAAACTGGAAGATTGATCCATCCTCATATCCAGCTGTGCATCATGCTGATAACTAAACCCCCGCTCACCTTTATCAAGCTGCGGAGAGGAAACACCGAGGTCAAATAAAATCCCATCAACGCCTTCAACACCGAGGTCAGCTAACGCTTCTTTAATAAAACTAAAGTTTCGTTCGATAACCGTGAGCTTTTCTTCATACCCTGCAAGTGTTGTTTTGGCATTATCGATTGCCCACTGATCCTGATCAAAAGCATAGAGGTGTCCTGTGGTAAGCTTATCCAGGATAGCTTTTGAATGACCGCCGCCACCAAGCGTACAGTCTACATAAATACCATCTTCTTTAATATTTAGTGCATTTACTGCTTCTTCTTTTAATACTGTAATGTGTTCAAACATAGCGACACCTTAACCTTCATTCCATATTAACCTTCTACAAATCGAAATCCATCATACTTTCCGCGATTTCAGAGAAAGAATCTTCTGATGCATTGAAATACTCTTCCCAGACCGCTTTGTCCCAAATTTCTAATCGATTTGAAACACCAATTACAACGCATTCTTTCTCAAGCCCTGCATACTGGCGTAATGTTCCGGCAATATTTACCCTGCCCTGTTTATCCAGTTGGCATTCAGTTGCACCTGAGAAAAAGAATCGGGTAAAAGCACGAGCATCTTTCTTTGTAAAAGGGAGTGATTTCATTTTCTCTTCAAGAACTTCCCATTCGGTCATTGGGTAGCCGAAGATACATTTATCTAACCCGCGGGTGAGGACGAAGCTATCTCCAAGTTCTTCACGGAACTTAGCGGGAATAATCATTCTGCCTTTTTCATCAACAGTATGTTGATATTCCCCCATAAACATGGCTCCATCCACCTCTCCCACTTTCTACCTCTAAGTTACCACAACTCCCCACTTTTCACCACTAAAAAATTAATTCGTACCACAACACAAAAATCCTGCTGTTCAGCAGGATTTTTCTTTAAAAATATTTGGTTTTCTCCGCGGGTGCCTGTCACCCCCCGCTATTTGTCGAATGAAACAATGCCCTATAGCGTTATATTGGCCAAATTCCGAGGATATTGGCTAAATTCGAATTATATTAGCTAAATCCCATTTTTATTGGCCAAATCTCAAATATATTGGCCAAACTAAAAAAAGCTGCCAGAATCCTCCGGCAGCTTTTCAACTATATAGTTAGGAATCGAAATAACCGCTTCTCTCCCTTCTAATCTCTAAAGATAAATCACCTTATGCTGATCATTAAAGGGAAGCTCCAGATCCATCATTTGATCCACAAAATCCAAACCATGCCAATTTAAATAATAGACAACATTCCACTTTCGCTCTTGCGGAGCGCCGTTTGGTTTTAATGCAAATCCCACCTCATCGAATTTAGCCAACGTATTTTCATGCTGGTACTCGAGTGACTGATAAAGTTTTTGTTGAAGAAGATCAAGCTGTCTTTGAAGGAACCGGCCATTCTTTTCCGCAAAGCGACCAAGTCCGTGATCAACGGATTCTGTCAAATCACGAAGATTTTGATGAATTTCCTCCACTTTTACCTTAGCATCGTTAAATGTCGTCCCAATCCCTACATCATCTAACTGGCGCATATAGGTTTCTTTTAAGTGCTCGATCCCTGACTTTAGTATTTCATCATCGGTTAAGGAGAGGTCAGCGACATACTTTTGAATATGTCGCTCCACAAACGTAAATGTAAGCCGTGGCACGATTACAGGCATTTTTATTCCAAAAGAATGAAAAGCAGGCTTCAGCAGAGCCCAATAGGCAAGTTCACCCGGCCCAGCCACAAATCCTAGCACAGGAAACATTAAATCCTGCATGATCGGTCGCGTCACAACATTGTTACTTAATTCTTCCGGTTGACGTTCCGCTAAATCAAGCAGTTCTTCTTTCGAGAATGAAACGGAAGCTGTTTTCCCCTCAAATCTTCCGTTTAGTCGTTCTAGTAAAATTCGCTCACCATTTACCTTTACGAATAAATTTGCTTGTTGGTCATCAAGGTCAACACCAATTGGATAATTTTCCTCACGAAGATGAGCCGCTTGGGTTAAAACCCCTTCATTGATTGTTTCGTTTTGATGAATCATCTGTTTAAACGCGTCCGTCTGAAGCTGGCGAAAATCTTTGTTACCTGAATCTACGAGCACAAGTCCATGCTTTGAAAAAAGCTTTGTCATGATGTAACAAAAATGATCCACGTAAGTAGTTGACTTCTCTGTTACTCCTTCAAGAAACGCTTGTATCTCTTTCGTATAAGAAGTTTCCCCAAATCGTTTGAGCATGTCACGCGTCCAAGTGTTCATCGCGTTATGATCAAGCGATATATCGGATAATGCCTGCTTGGTCATTTGTTTTTGAGGCACTGCCTCTTTACGCTCGCGCCCTTCATCATACAAATAAATATGATTCACTTCATGATAATCATGATCTTCCCCCGCTACCCAAAAAATAGGTATAACAGGTACCCCAAGCTTTCGCTCTTTCTCTTCTGCTAATTTAATGACCGATATCGCTTTATTGATTGTATAAAGAGGACCAGTTAACACACCCGCCTGTTGTCCGGCAACAACTGTGACCGATTCTGGTTGTTGTAAACGCTCGATATTTCTGAGCGCAGGTCCTTCGGCTTCAAATTTTTCATTAAACGCCATCAAGTGTTCCGTTAAATTCGCACGATCTTGATGACGTTCCATTAACTCTTTGTATCGCTCTCCATACGAGGAATCACGCTGATATGTATAGTCAAAGAAAGCTGAGAGCGTTGTTTTCTCAGCGATATAATCTGTCGCAATAACATTTGATCCTGGAAGGAATGTTTCTCTGAGTCTCATTAATATTTCTTCCTTTCTTGACACCGTTACTGAAATCCGCCTATTTAATCCTTTGTTAGTATATCAAACTTCCTCATTGCTACCAAAAAAAAAGCTTATGAGTTAGACCGAAATAATTCGGTGAACTAACCCAATAAGCAAAAGAACGACATACCCTGTCGAGAACAATAGAAAATTAAATCGCCACGCGCCTTTTATCACTTTATGAATGTGAATGTCATCTTTCGTTTTCCAATGCAGAATTGTAAAGGCTCCTGCAGCTCCAATAATCATTAATAAAATAACCCATAGAAAAGACTTTCCAACTAATTCGATTAGAATAAAATGCACGCTTAAAATAAAAAAGATTGTAGAAAGGTCTACTGCAAGACGAAAAGAGAATTTTTTCTTTCGTGTCATTTTCACCGTAATAATATAGACCAGGTACCATGCGAGCAGTGGGGCTGTCACAGCCGTTGCTACAATCCATGATAAGAGGTTTTCCATTTCATGAGACTCCCTTCTCTATCTCGTTACCATCTCAAGACCCTTCACGCTATCAAAGACAAACCTCGAAAAAGGAACATATTTCCCCCGTGCCTCCGCTTCTTTTAGTACGTATCCTGTGATTGCATCGATTTCAGTTAATCTTCCAGCTTGTAGATCTGCGAGCATCGAAGACGTATTCGCGCTCGTCTTTCTGCATACGAGCTGCACATCATTCCATGACCGTTCAAATTCTAACTCGAGAACTTCACAAGCTTCTTTTACTAATTCTCTCATCAGACTATAAAACCTTGCATTTTGCAAAAGCTCTCCATTTAAAACACCATATAGACTACTTAGTGGATTAATCGCGCAATTTGTAACTAATTTCTTCGCAAGCATCTCGTACCAGTCAGGTTCGTAATAAACAGGAAAATCTTCGCTAGAAAGCGCAGTTAGTACATTGGGAACTCCTGAATAAGTGCTTATCCTAATGACTCCATCACCAGTATGTTCAACTGTTCTTTCATCGATCTTCAACGCACCATGTTCGACTACCCCGACAAGAACATTATGATGCAACAACTCGATATAGGAAAGATGCCCCATCCCATTTTGAATAAAAAGGATATCCGGCATATTCGAATCGTGATACACTTCTTGAATCAACGACAGCACAGACGGAACCTGATTTGACTTGACTGCCACAATGAGTAAATCCGTTTTTTTTGACGACAGCTGATGCGTTGCCTGAACTTTGACGCACCGAGTCTTGCGTCTATTTATGTAGTTAATGCCTTTGCGGAGCTGATCAGCCTGATGTTTGCGACGGCATACAACTGTCACGACTTGGCCATTCATCGCAAGCTTCGCAGCCACTAGTAATCCAATTGACCCCGCTCCAATGATCGTTACGTTCAACATCTCCCCCACCTTATCGTGAGTCTATATTTTAAAGTTTAGCACAGGTTCATCATGTTGATGAGAAAAAAATCCCTTAACAGTTAAGTTAAGGGATTTTCAGCATATTATACCGGATAGACCGGATGTTTTTTAGATGGTGCTTCCACTTCTTTCGATTCATAATAACTTAACCGCTCAATTAACACGTGACGTAGTTCACTTCCAGGCACAATATCATCAACAATTAACTCTGATGCTAGTTTATAAATGTCAATGTGCTCTTTGTACTCCTGATGTTTTTCTTTTACATATTCGATTCGTTCCTTTGGATTCTCAATCGCATTGATCTTATTCGCATACACAGCGTTCACAGCCGCCTCAGGGCCCATTACAGCAATTTGGGCAGTTGGAAGTGCAATGCAACAATCCGGTTCAAATGCAGGCCCAGCCATAGCGTATAAACCTGCTCCATAGGCTTTTCTGACGACAACCGATATTTTCGGAACAGTCGCCGAACTCATAGCTGCAATAAGTTTTGCACCATGTCTTATAATTCCAGCGCTCTCCACTTTCGTCCCGATCATAAAGCCAGGCACATCAGCGAGAAAAATCAGTGGAATATGGTACGCATCACAAAGCTGAATAAATTTAGCCCCTTTATCCGCTGAGTCTACAAAGAGCACCCCACCCTTTACTTTAGGCTGATTAGCGATGAGTCCTACAACTCGTCCATCAATTCTTGCAAAGCCTGTAATTAATTCCGGCGCAAACAGCTTTTTCATTTCAAAAAAACTTTCTTTATCAACAAGTGCATCGATTAAATCATACATGTTGAATGGGGCATTTTGATTTTCAGGAACAATCTCGCTGATTGATTTATCAAGTGAAGGAAGTTTCCCTTCTAGATGAGGCGGCTGCTTATGGAAATTCCCCGGAAAATAACTTAGATAGCTTCTTCCAAGTTCGATTGCATGCTCTTCATTATCAGCAAGAACATCACCGCATCCACTTGTACTGCAGTGCATCCGTGCACCACCCATTTGTTCTAATGTCACTTTTTCACCAATCACTTTTTCAGCCATCCTCGGAGAGCCGAGATACATGGAAGCATTTTTATCAACCATTATTACGATGTCACAGAATGCCGGTATGTAAGCACCACCTGCCGCTGATGGACCAAATAACAAACAAACTTGCGGCACCATCCCAGACATTTTTACTTGATTATGAAAAATCCTTCCGGCTCCGCGACGGTTCGGAAACATTTCTAACTGATCCGTAATGCGCGCACCAGCTGAATCCACTAGATACAAAAGAGGCACTTTAAGGTTCATCGCTGTCTCTTGGATGCGAATAATTTTTTCCACTGTACGCGCTCCCCATGAGCCAGCTTTAACAGTGGAATCATTCGCCATCACGCATACCTTTTCACCATTCACGCTACCGATCGCTGTTACAACACCGTCTGCTGGTAAATCTTTAGCAAGGTGATTTGCAAATTTTCCGTCTTCCATATAATCGCCATTATCAAACAGAAGCTTCAGACGATCACGCACAAAAAGTTTGTTTGATTCTTTTAACTTCTCATGATATTTCTCAGCACCGCCAGACTCAACCTCTGATGCTCTAGACGATAAAAGCTCTTCTAGATGATTCATTGAAAACTCCTCCTTCTGTTAGTGTTAGATCGAGCGCTCGTTCAGAACACACGCTTACTTTACCGTAACGAGTACATCGCCTTCGTTCACAAAATCACCAACATTTACTTTAACCTCTGCAACCGTTCCTTCTTCAACAGCTTCAATTGGAATTTCCATTTTCATCGATTCAAGCATAACGAGTTCTTTTCCTGCTGTAACCGCATCTCCTTCGCCGACCATTACATTTAAAACTGTTCCCGCCATTGATGCTTTAATTTCTTGCATGTTCATCATTCCTTTTCAGTAGTATTATTTTTTGACAAGAATTTTTGATAGATAAGACGTTGAATATTTCCCCTGTTGAAAATTCTCTTCTTTAAGTAATTGGGCAAAAAGTGGTCCATTATGCTTGATCCCCGTTAGCGAAAATGAAGAAAAGAAATCTGTACATCGTTTAATCGCTTCTTCGCGACTTGATCCTGATACAATGATTTTCGCAATCATCGGATCATAGAATGGGGAAACGGTTGAGCCGCTTTCATAACCTGAATCAATCCGGACTCCTTCCATTTTAGGAAAATGGAGCGTTTCAATCTTTCCAGGTGAAGGCATAAAGGAAGTTGGGTCCTCTGCATATAGCCTAAGTTCAATACTGTGACCTGTAGGTTGAATGTCTTCCTGTTTCAGAGGGAGCGCCTTTCCTTCTGCAACGTTGATTTGCCATTCAACTAAATCGACACCAATGGTTTCTTCTGTAATGGGGTGCTCCACTTGCAATCTAGTGTTCATCTCTAGAAAATAAAAATTCTCATCCTTGTCCATAACAAATTCAACTGTTCCAGCATTCGTATATTGGACATGCTTAGCAGCTAGTAGAGCAGCTTCTCCTATTTGGATACGGGTGCTTTTAGACAAAAAAGGTGATGGCGCTTCCTCTAGCACCTTCTGATTTCGTCTTTGAATCGAGCAATCTCGCTCATTCATGTGAACAATGTTTCCATGATTGTCTCCTACAATTTGCACTTCAATGTGTCGCGCATCGTCAATGAATTTCTCTACAAACATCGCTCCGTTCCCAAAATAAGCCTTTGCACGGTTTTGACTCGATACGAATGCTTTTTCTAGCTCCTGATCATTTTCACAACGCTGCATACCAATGCCACCACCACCCGCAGCGGCTTTTAACATAATGGGGTAGTTAATTTCATTCGCAAATGCAATGGCCTCCGCTACATCCACGATTTCACCACTGCCTGGTACGACCGGTACACCAGCTTCCTGCATCGTCTTTCTCGCGGTAATCTTATCGCCCATCGCTTCCACAACATCTGCGCTAGGTCCAATAAACGTTATTCCCTGTTCATTGATTTTCCTTACAAATGCAGCATTTTCAGATAAAAATCCGTAGCCAGGATGAATCGCGTCCACGTTCTCTTCACTAGCTACCCTCAGAATTTTATCCTGATTCAGGTATGACTTTGCTGCAGGCGGGTCACCAATCTCATATGCGACTGTTGCTTGCTTAACATATGGAAGATCCTTATCTGCACTCGAATAAACAGCAACCGTCTCAAGACCAAGTTTGCTGCATGTTCTTATAATTCGTTCCGCGATTTCCCCACGATTTGCAATTAGGATTTTTTTCAAAGTATCGCCCCTCTCACCACAATAATGAATTAACAGGTTTGAAAACCCTTACATTTATCATATCATTAAATGACCTTCACGTTTCAATAAATATTCAAATTATTCCTTTTATACTTTGTTTTTTGAAATAAGGAAAAGTTTTGTGTTTTCGGTTATAATAGAAAGGTAGAAGTTGTTTCACTTCTAATCACCTAAGAGAATAAGAAGCATGTTTGGAGGGGGCCACTATGGTAGATCTGACAGTTCGTCCACTTGTCATCAATTACAAAACTCTTGAGGAGTTTAAGAAGTTTAAAGAATTTGGTATTCAAGAACTTTCAATGATGGAAGACCTGCAAGATAACATCATTGAGAATGATAGCGAATCTCCATTCTATGGTATTTATTATGGAGATAAGCTCGTTGCTAGAATGAGCTTGTATCGTATCGATGGCAAATACGATCGCTATTTTGATCCACCGCAGGATTACCTTGAGCTGTGGAAACTTGAAGTACTTCCTCAATATCATAATCGTGATTATGGTTCCACGCTTGTGAATTTCGCAAAAACCTTTAATTTGCCGGTGAAAACGAACGCAAGACAAGGTTCAGGTGAATTCTGGGAGAAAATGGGCTTTGAAGCAGTCACCTATCAGCCTGAACGCGATCGTGGAGAAAATCCTTATGTATGGTATCCTGAAGGCGTAAGCGAACAGGAGTAACGAAGAAATAGGAGCTGACACGCTCCTATTTCTTTATTTTTTCTAAGTTGCCGTTCGCATCCATTTGAAACCGCAAACTTCCTGAATCGTCTTCTTGAAAGATCACCATTTTCCTTGCTTTCTCCAAAATTTCTAGTAATGATTGATAATCTTCCTGAACTGTTAGGTACTCTTTTTCTAACTGATGAAGATTTTGCTTAAGCTGAAGATTTTCAGCCAGCGCCTCCTGTAGTGATGCTTCACTTTTACTTGTTTCAGTCAGATACGTTTTTGATGTTATCAACAGGCTAATGGCTTCATCGATTAAATCGATGCTTCGATCTTCTTCTGCTGAATCTACTTTCACTTCCACTTGATTTTTTTTCTGTTCCTTGCGCTGCTTCTTAGCTAACGTGATCGCCGCCTCATACTGTTTACGAATAAGTGAATTCCATCGAAACCCACAAGCTGCTGGAGTTCGAGACAACGTCATACCTACTTCTTCAAATGCAGCAAGTTGTGTACTTGATTCTCTAATGTGACGTAGGACAACCTCAGCTAATAATACATCTTCATCTTTCGACCAAGCATCCTGGCGAATCGGTACCAATCACAATCCCCCCAATAACTGTTTTACAGTCATCATATGCGTTTACTAGATATAGTAGACTCTTGTATTTATGAAAGAATCTATTTTTTTGACCCTAGTGAGAGAGGGATAGACCTTTTCTTATTCCAATACAACCTAGAACGAAACCGATTTATACGATACAAATTTACGAATTTTTGTTTAAAAATGCCTTAACGGCTTGATGATGCTCCTCTGTATCCCATAAGCGAGCACAGCTTCTAATTTCTTCTTCAACTCGATGACGGATGAGATGTGAATCTAGGCTATTGAGCCAGTAGGTTTTGTAAGAAGAAAGAATTAGTGGTGACCGTTTTAGAAGATTTTCTATGTAGCGATACGCATCCTCTTCCCATAGAAGATCATCCGTAATATATGTAAGGCAACCGCTTAAAAAAGCTTCTTCACTCGAATAGCGATCAGCACTCATAAGCATCTTCAAAGCTTCAGCATGATTCATTCTCGTTAAGGCATATGTTGATCCGCCCCAGCCGGTTGTTAACCCGATCGATCCCTGTATAAACCCTACCTTCGTGTTCTTTCTAGCAATCCGATAATCGCATGCCATCGCAAGCTCTAGCCCACCACCTACTGCGTGGCCATTCAAAAGCGCAACAGTCGGTTTTTTGCAGAAAAACAATTGATCAAGGACATTCCCCATTTTACGTAGCATTGGATAAGCCTGATCTTCTGTTCGAAGTTCTTGAAATGCCCTCACATCTCCACCACTACAAAATACTTTATCCCCGCTACCAGTAAGGACAATATAGCTAATCCTGTCGTCTGCTTCAACCGTTTCAATTGCTTGCGATAACTGATCCATTACCTCAAAATTAATCGCATTCCTTTGTTCTGGTCGATGAATGGTGATGATGGCAGCCTGATTTCGTTGCGTAGTGATTACACTCGTCATTTCACTCCACCTCTTTTTGAAAAGTCAAATAATTCAACACGTAAAAAAAACAGAGAGATTTCTCTCTCTGTTTCGCAAGATTACTTGCTAACTACGTTTTCACCTTTGTAATTTCCACACTCTTTACAAACACGGTGAGAAAGTTTGTATTCGCCGCAATTAGGGCACTTTACCATTCCTGGTACTTCTAATTTATAATGAGTACGACGCTTGTTTTTACGCGTTTTAGAAGTTCTTCTAGCTGGTACTGCCATTGTTTCCACCTCCTTAAAAAGTTAACAGTCTTACGGAAATCATGATCTAGTTATCTTCATTTTCCTTATTGAAAAAATCAGCTAAACCGGCCATACGAGGATCAACCTTTTCTTTCGGCTGTTCCTTCGTAATCACTTCCCAACCATTACCCGATTTTTTTGGCATTTCTTCCGATTCAGAGCTATATTTCACTACGCGAATCGGAATCTCCAAAAGTATATTTTCCTTAATATACGGAACTAAGTCAACCGTATTTCCCGAAACTTGATGAATTTCTTCATCTTCTACCTCAAAATCAACGCCATTTGTGTTTGCTTCAAGCACAAATGTCTCCATTGGGCGAAGTACGAACGGAAAATCAACATCTTCGAGTGTATTGGCACATGGTAGAACCATTTTGCCTTTCACTGTAAGATGAAAGGTAACCTTATTACCATGAAACGATGTTTCACCGGTAACATGAACTGGTGTAATCTCACGGATATCTGGATTACGTTCCTTCAGTTCCTCTACATTCACTTCTTCGTCAATTGTAAGGCCTTTTAATTTATAGGACTTCAATTGTTCAATTGACCATTTCATCTGTGTATCACCTCAAGGCAACAAAAGTATTATAGCTACAAATTAAGCAAATGTCAATATTTTTTCTTTACACCAGTTGTTTCATTGGTAATCTTGGTATAATGTTTATCATACCAGAGAAAAAACCTTTAATTCAACTAATAAAAATGATCGTCCAATTAGATTTGGATGGAGAGGAGCGACTGTATGAAAGCTGCTGGAGTTGTTGTGGAGTACAATCCTTTTCATAACGGGCATCTTTATCATCTAGAAGAAACGAAAAAAACGACGAATGCTGATGTGGTGATTGCCGTTATGAGCGGTTCGTTTCTCCAAAGGGGAGAGCCAGCCCTCGTTGATAAATGGACGAGGACAGAGATGGCTCTAAGAAATGGCGTTGATCTTGTGATTGAACTCCCCTACGTTTATGCTACCCAAAAAGCGGAAATCTTTGCAAAAGGAGCAATTTCACTCCTATCTTCCCTCGGAGTGGATTCCGTTTGTTTTGGAAGTGAATCAGGTGCCATAGAAGAGTTCCAAAAGACAACAACATTTATCCGTCACAATGAACCAGAATATAACGAACGAATTAAATATTACATGGGCCAGGGAAATAGCTATCCAAAAGCGTCATCGCTAGCTTTTGAGAGTCTTGATGGACACGCCAACGTGCTTGATCTCTCTCAACCAAATAACATACTGGGTTACCACTATGTTAAAGCGATTCAAGATCTTAATTCTCATATAGAGCCCTTTACAATTTTACGAAGCAAAGCAGGTTACCATGATCAAGACTTTGACGATGTGGAAATAGCAAGCGCAACAAGTATTCGAAGCAAGCTATTAAAAGGTAGTACCCTTGATCACATCATCAATTACGTGCCACATCCAACTTACGAGAAGCTCCTCGACTATGAGCATACATATAGCGACTTCCACGGGTGGCACAAGCTTTATCACCTGCTGCGTTATAAACTACTTACGACGAACAATAAGGACCTTTCTTTCATCTATGAAGCGGAGGAAGGGCTCGAGAACCGTCTTATTACAATGGCGAAGAAAGCCCCAAGTTTTCAAACATTTATGGAGTTTGTCAAAACCAAACGATACACGTGGACAAGAATTCAACGGTTCGCTCTTCACGTTCTCACACAAACGACTAAGGAGGATATGAAGCCAGCACTAGATGGGGAAGCACCATATATCCGTATTCTTGGGATGACAAAACCAGGTCGAACGTTTCTTAGTGAGAAAAAAGGGGCACTTTCTATTCCTCTCGTTTCGAATATTAATCAATCAGACCACCCATTTCTCACAATTGAAAGACGAGCAAGCCTAGTTTATGCACTCGGCTACAGTGGTCAGCATCAAGAAGACTTTCTTAAAAAAGAATATAAATCGGTCCCTTTAATGATCTAAAAAAAGCCTGGCAGTATGCCAGGCTTTATTTATCTTTCAATTGTTTTAAGTACTCACGAGCATCTTCAAAAGTTTCCACAGGAACAATCTTCATATCGGTTTCAATATCTTTTCCTGCTTCTAAGGCATCATCATAATTGGAGTGAGCAACCGGCGCAAAGAAAATTTCTGCCCCTGATCCATCAGCAGCCACGATCTTCTGTTTTATTCCACCGATCGGTCCAACCTCACCTTCGTCGTTGATTGTACCCGTTCCAGCAATTTCATACCCTTTTGTCCAATCCTCTTCCGTTAATTGGTTATAAATTTCAAGTGAAAACATTAACCCTGCTGATGGTCCACCAATTTCGTCGGTATTGATTTTAATGGAAGGATCTGTTTCAATCGTCGTTGCTGTCACAGGACCTGTAATCCCAACGCCTACTTTACCGTCTTCGGCATTATAAGCTGCAGGGAATTCTGCAAAACCAAGCTCCACCTTCATTTCCTTATCTTCTCTTTTAATGGTTAAGTTAACCGTGTCTGACTTTTCATAAGAGCCAAGTTGCTCAAGAAGCTGTTCGGTTTCTTCCACTTTCTCTCCATCAACCTCGACAATTAAATCTCCTAGTTCTAACTTCCCATCCGCTGGCATTCCTTCAATAATTCCGGTTACGAGAACACCATTTTTTGTAATGGTAATGTCCTTATTCGCTGCTTGGTATGCTACAATTGTCGCACTCGTTTGTGAGTTTGCCATAACATCTAGCTGTCTTTGATGGTACTCTTCATCCGACTCGCCTTCACGTTTAATCAAATCTTCTTCAATTAACTCATGATATTCGTTAAATTGGGCCCAGATATATTGAATAACGTTGGCTTCTCCTACTCGAACAGTCGTCAGCATAAATTCTCCACCATCTTGTGAACCACCATCGACGTTGATGACTTCATCTAATACTCTCGCTTCTCCCGGTGTTGTCACATAATAGGGGAGGTCAATAAATGTAAAGGCCGCCACCAATACAATAATAATTGCCCAAACATAGGTGAATTTCTTGGTGCTTCGATTCATTTGTTTTTCTCCTTCCACACCTTCACCGCCCGATGAATTTGTTCAAGGTGGCGATAGGCTTCTTCCTCTCCGATTTTAATGATATCCACTACGTTTGTAAAAGCTCTTGATTGAAAAGATTCCAACCCTGGTTTTATCATGACATCTGCATTAATTTCATGCAGCCTCACCATTTCATTTTGCATAATATCAATACTTTGCATAATGACGTCTATAATGGATGTCACATCAGGTTCTTTTTTTACGTTGGATACGTCTACAGCAATGACAAGATCTGCGCCCATTTCTCTTGCAACAGAAACTGGGACGCGATCAATGACACCTCCATCTACTAAGAGGCGTTCTCCAATCTTTTCTGGAACTAGTATTCCAGGTATCGCAATACTTGCTCTTACCGCTTGCGCTACAGACCCGGTTCGAAAAACAACCTTTTCTCCTTTAATAATGTCTGTTGCCACAATCGCAAGCGGAGGATCCATGTCTTCTATCTGTTTCCCATGAGTCAACGTTTCAATTAAACTTCTCACTTTATTCCCCGCAATAAACCCCATCTTAGGGACGGTAAAATCTAAATAATACTTTCTGCGGAAAAGCGATGCCATTTTCTCCATCGTTTCGACATCGTGTCCAGATCCATAAATCGCACCGACGAGTGATCCCATGCTACTTCCTGCAATGCAATCAATCGGGATTTTCTCTTGAAGTAATACTTTAAGCACACCTAAATGAGCGAATCCTCTTGCTCCACCAGAACCGAGAGCTAATCCGATCTTTGGACGGTTCATAGAGAACGCCTCCCTGTCTATACCTGCTTAATCATATGGTCTAATTGTGCCTCACATACGTATATTTTAATAATCGGACAGGTTAGAGAATCTTTTTTCGTTAACTACTCATGATTTGAGAAGTGGGAGGAATGGAACTGTGAACGTTCAAGTAATGAAAACGATAATGCTTGCAACGTCCGTGACGTTCGTTGCTCTCGCCGTTATTATATTTCCTGATCATACACTAGAGGCATCCAAAAGCGGCTTATCCATGTGGTGGAATATAGTCTTCCCATCTTTATTACCCTTTTTTATTATCTCTGAACTCCTAATCGGCATCGGCGTTGTTCGATTTATTGGCATTATACTAGAACCTTTGATGAGACCCCTTTTTCGTGTACCGGGTTCAGGAGCTTTTGTATTTGCAATGGGCATCGCCTCAGGCTTCCCTGCAGGGGCGAAGTATACCGCTCATCTTCGTCAAAATAATGACATCACTGCTATTGAAGGAGAACGCCTTGTTTCGTTTACGAACTGCTCAAACCCGCTTTTTATTTTCGCCGCTGTTGCAGTTGGTTTTTTCCATAATCCTGCCCTTGGCGTTATATTAGCGATCGCCCACTACACAGGTAATATTTTAGTTGGGTTCGTGATGCGTTTTCATCACCCTGAAGACGCTCAACCTACTGAAATGATTCGCTCCTCTGAGTCGCGGATCGGACTTGCTTTTACCGCTCTCCATCAAACACGACTTATAGATCCAAGGCCATTTGGAAAAATGATGGGAGATGCTGTTCATTCTTCAATTAAAACACTATTAATGGTTGGTGGCTTCATCATTCTGTTTTCTGTTTTAAATGAGCTACTCGGAGTGATTGGAATCGCTGCTATACTTGCAGGAGTAATTCGTTCCATCTTACTACTGTTACAGCTATCACCTGAGCTCGATATCCCATTACTTTCTGGAATGTTTGAAATTACGCTCGGAAGCAGACTAGCAAGTGAAAGCTCTACAACACTTCTTGCTCAAGCGATCGTTACCAGCTTCATTTTGGCTTTTAATGGATTTTCCGTTCAGGCACAGGTAGCAAGTATTTTGGCAGATACCGACATTCGGTTCAAGCCGTTTTTTTTCGCAAGGTTACTTCATGGCTTTTTCGCAGCTTTTCTTACACTTGTCATTTGGAAACCTATTTATTTAGATTATTTATCTTCAGGTAATGGCTCTCTTCCAGTTTTAAATCGAGAAGATGCCCCCTCTTTTATTGAAAACGTCTATTCTTTTCTTACGCAAACAGGTTCCTGGATCACCCTTTTGTCATTACTTACATTTATTATCCTTGTTACTTACCGTGCTGGGAATCAACGAATATCTAAGTAGAAAAAAGACCCCCGTTAACTTAACGGGGATTCTGCATACTTTTGTCTGAGAGCACTTTCAACGATCTCAGGTACTAGATCTGAGACAGGTGCATGGTATTTTGCAATTTCTTTTACAATACTTGAGCTTAAAAAGGAGTATTGATTGTTGGTCATCATAAAGAACGTTTCAATTTCATCTTCTAGTTTTCGGTTAATTGAAGCAATTTTCATTTCATATTCAAAATCAGATACCGCACGCAATCCGCGTAAGATCGTTGACGCCTCAACTTTTTTAGCATACTCAATTAAAAGGCCGTGATGAGAATCAACGGTAACGTTCGGAATGTCTTTTGTTGCTTCTTTTAACAAAGCTACACGCTCTTCTACTGAGAATAACGTGGATTTACTCTGATTATTAAGCACAACAACTTTAATATCATCAAACACTCTTGCACCTCGTTTAATAATATCCAGGTGACCAAAAGTTACTGGATCAAAACTACCTGGGCATACTGCAATTTTTGCCATGACTATTTCTCCTCCTCAACACGCAACTGTTCATATGTATAAATGGATATTGTTGTTTTTCCGCTATACGTTTCTTCACGAATCATTCGCAATCCCGCATAGAATTCTGGAAGCGTCACTTCTTTTTTGTGTTCAACGACAATCGTTGCTTGATCGTCTAACAAATGATAAGCCGTGAGCTTTTCAAGGTCGTGCAAGATTTGCTCTTTATGATAGGGAGGGTCTAATAAAACAAGTGAAAATTTAACCTCTCGTTTTTGAAGAGCTTTTAGCGCACGCTTTGAATCATTCCGAAATACTTCAGCGGATTCCGTAAAATTCGTTTGCTCTAAATTCCATTTGATTGTTTCAATCGCCTTACTTTCTCGATCCACAAACACACATTTTTCAATACCACGACTTAAAGCTTCAATGCCTAGCGCTCCACTACCTCCATACAAATCAAGAGCGAAACCACCTTCAAAAAATGGGCCAATGATGTTATAAATTGATTCTCTTACTTTATCTGTTGTTGGTCTTGTAGAAGTTCCAGGGACAGGCTTAATTTGCCTTCCTTTACATTCTCCTGCAATTATACGCATCTCTCTCACAACCTTATCGTTTCCATATTCCTACTTATCCTACCACAAAAAAAGAGAAAGCTAAAATCCATGTATAAACGTTTTTGGGATGGTGATACTAAACGTAGTAGCATCGTTCATAACGATGTTGCCAACCGCGGAAGAAGACTTACGTTTCCCCATAAGTTCTTCCTCCGGTTTCTCCTCTCCCATTTGCCTTAGCTTCATAGCTTAAGGCACCCGCAGGAAATCCTGCGGGTTTTTTTATCGAAACAGATCAAAAGAGGTTTCTCACTTTAGCCAGGATCAATGTCAAGTGCATCAACCTGCACACCATGCCAACCGTGGTGAACCCAGTCGCTAAATGATCCTTCTGTAATACTCGTATGATTAAACAAATAATTTTCTACCTCTGATAGAGATTGCTCTGAAAGCATTTCAGCCTCCGCAGCTGTTATGACACCATGCAACACAAGTGCAGCAAGAATGTCTGTGATAATCAAACCCTGAATCAACTTTTTATCGACGGTTTCCTCTTTAGCATGTCTTCCTCTCCAGTACAGATAAAGCAACCCACCTACTAAACCAACCAGAAGCAGAATCGAGCCCATAGAAGAACCTCCTTTCTTTCATTCTAATGCAAACGCTTCATCCTTTCCATCATAAAGGATTCATGCTACATTATGATTGGATTTCTGATTTAAAGGAAAGGAGAATGACAACATGATTCAACGCTTTATCGAGCTTGGTGAAGGCTATTCTGATATATATGAATTAGTTGAACTTGCAAGAACGAATTCACATCGCGTTCACCGTTTACTCGTACTTAAAACCACTAAAAATAACAGGGAGGTTTTATCACCAGTAGTCGTCTTAAAACCTGCTGGAGAAGGAAACCTACAGCCTCTTTACATATCTAGAGAAGGGATTCCTGCAAAAGAGCCTTCTGTACAGCGCCAGGAACTATTCGAAGCATTAAGCAATGAGATTGAGACGCCAATCATCCCTATTGAAGTGAAACCTTCAAGTGAGTTTAACGAAGTAGATCTTTATTTCAATTATATTATTGGGATACTTCGCTTAAATAACTTAATTCCTCCACTTCAGTAATTTCATAGAATAAACAAAAGCAGGAGCCAATGGCTCCTGCTTTTATGATGGGATTTCTTTTGCTTCATAAACAGTGCGTTTCCGATCAAGGATTGGGAGAACTTTTCTTTTTACATACGCTACGCTGATTAACAATATGATCCCTGCAAATAAAAACAGACCTCTTGTCCCAACCAACGCGACAATGGCTCCCCCCGTTATAGGTCCAAGTAAGTTTCCTAAATACACCGCGCTATTCGAGAAGCTATACGTTCTACTTTCCATGCCAGCAGGCGATAGCGTTTTAACTAACGAATTGACTGAAGGAAGCAATCCGCCAATACATAACCCTAATAAAAAGCGAAGAGCAATTAATTGCCAAAGTTCTTGAACAAACGCCTGAGGGATAGAAAAGATCGCAGCCCCTATTAACGAGTAATAGAGAACGTGATGAGAGCCTTTACGATCTCCAACTTTTCCAAGTTTAGGTGAAGCTAGCATATTGGCTACTCCCATGACAGAAGCGGCTATACCTGCAAATAAAGCCACATTTCCTCCTGCTGTAAGCTGCTGTACAAAAAGAGGAATGAGTGGATTCATACCAAGAAGCGCAAACTGTACAAGAAAACCGACGAGCATTAGAGATAGCATAGGAGAATGCACCGTTACTTTTTTGAAATCTTTTATCGCGTTGCTTTTCTCATTTTTGGCGGAGGGTTCTGGTTTCTTCTCTTCTTTTACTAGAAATAATACAACAAATGCTGCAAGTAAAATAACAATACCAGTAATATTAAAAATCATCCGAAAGCCAAACGTTTCTGCCATTAATCCTCCAAATAAAGGACCACAAATGGCACCTGCAACCGCTCCTGAATTTAGCGTACCGAGCGCGTACCCAACGTGCTCTTTTGGTGTATTTGTTGCAACAAGTGCAATTGCAGCAGGGATAAACCCTGAAACAACCCCATTAAGCAAACGTAAACCAAGTAAAGACCAGGGACCTGTGGCAAATCCGGTTAAAATAATAACGATTGCCATACCGAAGCCAGAACGAAGAAGCATTAGCTTTCGTCCATGTCGATCTGCCATACGTCCCCAGAATGGTGAAAATAAAAATGCTGTTAAAAAATTCGCTCCGAAAATGACGCCTGACCAGAGGCTAATTTGACTTTCCCCTTCTACACCGAGTTCTTGCACGTATAAAGGGAGAAATGGCATGATCATCGTCATGGCACCTAGGACTAAAAATTGACTACCAAACAAAATCCATACATTTCGTTTCCAATTCTCCACCATGTCACTTCCTTTAATTCGACCATTATATACTTCGGTTGCCGAAATAATCAACCGTTTAGGACTGGTTTATTTAAAAAAGAACATAAAAAAAGCCTCTTAAAAGGATTAGCTTTTTAGAGACCCATTTTGTAATCATATTGTTTTGCTTTATCAGGCTTAGCGTTCTGATATTCAGTTTGCACCTCTGGACGCTTTGATGGCTCCACTCTCTTAACAAAGTGAAGAGAGTTCAGGCGCTCTTTCGTTGTTTCCAATTGATCGAGATTAATATAAATCACGACATACTTTTGTTTTGAGGAAACGTAGTGAACATTTCCAAACCTTCTTAGCTGTTTGGCATGCTTTAGTGACTGAATATAGACTGCTAGGCCAACCCGTTCTACAAACATGACGCGTTTCCCCTTTACTTATGAACTCCACTCTTAAACGGAGTGGTCATTTGATGATGATTCAGTTACGATATTAGGAGACCGTCTTTAAGAAAGGATGCTCTAAAATGAATCTTAATGAGATATGGAATCCATTTCTAAATCGACTGGCCGAATCAACTTATGTGAACACCGTTTCAAAACAAACCATAACCGGTATTCCCTTTCTCTATCTTACAGTAAATTCGAATATTCGAAAAGCTGAGATTGAGATGTTAATTAAATTGGAAGCTGCTAAAAGCATGCGAGGAAAGCAGTTAAGGATGGAATATTCCTTCGTACGTGAAGAAGAGCAGCTGCTTGTTTATCGCGTGCGATTTTTAGTACCTCAAGAAAAGATGTTTTGTTGCGGGAACCTCTGTCCCGACTGCATTCGGTTTCGAAATTGAAAAACCAGAGCAAATGCTCTGGTTATCCACAACCGCAACTGCCGCCTGAGCCGCAGCCTCCACCACACGATTGGTTATCAAAGAAAGGATTTCCGGAAGGAACTTTAATAGACGGAGATACTTCACCAGCTAATAGAGAACAAACCTCTACAAGAAGACCTTCAAGTTCTGTCTCCGCTTTCTTAAATGCCGCTACCGCTTCGTGAAGGTCCATATCTCGCTTCGCTTCACGTACTTTTACAGTAATCGTCATAAAGTCAGGATGATAACGCCCGAAACGCTGAACCTCATCATAAAGTTCTTTCATTTCCGTGAAGCGTTTAATTAAACGCTGCGCCTCCCGATCTTTTGATAACTGCTTCCTAGCCTCATGATATTCATGAGCTACTTCTGAATCTTTTATCAAAAATCCAAGCTCTTCAGCCTGATCTAAAATCATAACACTATCTAGAGTAGCAATCATACCTACACCTCCACCCTTATCTTACCACTTTTAGGAACCCCCTGACCAGTCCTCTACTATAGTAGTAAAGTGAATACCCACGATTTGGTTATTGACTTTTTATGTAATCGGATCTATAATTTTCTAGATTTATGTGTTTTCATCTAAGAAAGGAAGACAAAGAAAACTGTGAAACTTATTACGTTCAATCCGTTTCGAACTCTTGGTATGTCAGGCGTATCTTACATTAAACCTGATCATATGTTTAAAGATATTCATGCAATTAGAGAAGCAGATGTACTGCTTTTTCCAGAAAAGTGGCAGGTGAATTCTCTTGTTTATGGATTAAATAAAAAGATTTTCCCTTCGATCCAATCAATTCAACTTGGCTTCGATAAAATCGAAATGACAAGAGCTTTTTGGTCCCTTTCTCCAGATCTTATGCCTTATACCGAAATTGCAGGACGTTCTAACGAGTCAATTGAACGCATTCTAAATACGTTCCCTTTCCCTTTTGTCGCAAAAGAAGTTAGAAGCTCAATGGGAAATGGTGTCTTTTTGATTCGAACAGAAGAAGAATTCCATGCATATGCAGAGCGCAATGAGGTGCTCTATGTGCAAGAATATTTACCAATTGAGAAAGATCTACGCGTGGTTTATGTTGGAAATTCTGTTGTATCAGCCTATTGGCGTGTTGGAGGCGAATCATTTCTAAATAACGTCGCACAAGGTGGCAAACTTTCTTTCCATGATATTCCTGAAGAAGCGCTCCAGTTAGTTGATCAGACCGCAAAAGCGCTTGGGATTAATCATGCCGGTTTTGATGTGGTTTGTTCTAATGGAAAGTATTACTTTTTGGAATTCAACTGTTTATTTGGTAATCAAGCACTTGTCCACCAGGGAATTGAAGTTGAGAAATTGATTTTCAACTATTTACAAGAGCAGTTTCCACCTATCGTCCCGCCAACAACGCCATTTAAGCAAATATCTTAACCATAAGCCTCCTAATAGAGGCTTATTTTATTTCCACTTTCATTTCTTTTAACGATAAATACCGCCCACCGTCTTCCCGCATAATATCAAGACGAATCGAATGCTTTCCTTCAGGTAAGTTACGTATAACAAACGCGGCTCGGTCAACCGTTTGATACTTTTCACCATCAAGATAGATGTCTAAGTATCCATGATACTCTTTTGTCATATTCCCATCGTCAAATGAAAAATTTGGAATCAAACACTCAATAAAAACGTCTGACCCTTTCACACGATGATTCAATACAACTGGCTCTGTGTTCTCTTTAGCTGAGACATTTTCTTGCAGTGCTTGACTGAACCCAACAACTGGTACACAACAGCTAATCATTAAAGCAATGACCATCAGATGCCTTCCTAAACGCTTAACAACCATATGCATCCACACCCCTTCTTTCCTAAGTGTGCCCACGAGTGAAAAGAATAATAAAAAAAGACCCTAATTTTTTAATTGGGTCATTAAAGCAAGCATCATATTCACCATGTTTAATTGGTTCTGGAAACGGTCAACTTTTTGCGGAAACGTCTGACCGTAGAATGTTTTTGATGCTTCTTCAAACTCTTTTAACGCATATGGTTCTCTACTTAAACGGCGATACCAAACAGGCTGATTCCTTAGAAAAAAAACAAGATCCTGACGATTGGCTAAAAACTCCTGTACTTCCTCACGCATTGCATCTCCCCCTAGTCATGTCGAAACGGGAAAGGAGAATGGGATTGGGAGTAAGGAGGCTGTGACTTTGGTTTACGAAATTGGGACAACACCTCTTGAATTGAATATACGGCACCGCTGAATTGTTCAATCCCTTTTTGAACCTCTTCAAAATTCATTTGTTTAATCGCCCCAAGCATGCTACCTATCCCTTTTTCATTAGTTGCTTCTCGATCTTCTTGATCTTCTTCTTGATTTTCTTCATACCAGCTTGGATCCTCTTCACCAAAAAGCATCCACTCCTCAAACAACTCTTGAAGCGTTTTTTCCTTCTGCTTCACTTTTTTTAGTACATGAGGATGAGCTTTGACGAACGTTTTAAATTCCTGAACTTTTTGACTTCCCTTTTCTTTTGCTTCAGGCAAATTCGCCACCTCCACTTCCATGAAACCTAAATGGTCTTACTACATCATAATTAGACTTTTAACAATTGTGCGCCTATTTATTGGTGAATGAGACCTTTATTGATAAACTAATAGAAACGATAACTTGTCAAAAGGAATGGTGCTTATATGGAAGACCAGCAACTACTTCAATTTTTTTCAGAAATCCTAGCTGAGGCAGATGAAAATGAAAAAAGCGCTCTCTATTCATTATTAGAAGGCGTGCTAAAGAAACAAAGAAATGAGTATAAGACGTATTTAGCTGGGTTAATGGGAATTAAGAGCAAGCTTCTCGATGAAAATACATACGAAAGCATCATACCCGTTCGAGACCTTGTGCATAATCCTCTTCAAATGGTTCATGGAGGCATCACGGCATCCTTAATTGATATTGCGATGGGCTCACTTGTTCACCAATCACTTCCTTCTGATCAGGCAGCAGTGACATCTGAGATGAACATCCACTTCCTATCTAAAGGCGATGGCAATGAATTAAGATGCCGCTCCCATATCGTTTTTAAAAGCCATACGAGATGGGTCATAAAAGCGAACGTCTACCGTGATGATGGTACGATCGTGGCCACTGCGACCGGTAATTTTATCGTTATTCCTAGAAAGGTTTAATAAAATTCTGAGTATAATAGTAGCGGAAAACCCCAACACCAATTTCAGTAAATTCTTCATTAAGAAGCGCTTCGCGATGTCCTTTACTGTTCAACCAACCAATCATCGCAGCTCCTGCATCAGGATATCTGGCTGCGATGTTTTCTCCTGCATAACTATAAAGCACGTCTCCTTCCTTTAAACGATCGGAAAGCTCTCCTTCAGATGGAGAAGTATGTGAAAAATAATTATTCTCTTCCATATCTTTGCTATGACCAAACGCCACATTGGCCACTTTATCGTTATAACCAAGTGGTTTTTTATCTGAAAGGTTACGAAGGACATTTGTCATTGCATGTATTTGCTTTTCCATCGCCGTCTGAACGCCCTGCCATTCTTCTTCTGATAACTCTTTGGGCTCTAGCAATCCACCGCGATAAGAAACGGCATATGGTCTTTGTTTAACGAGAACTCCGGGCTCTGCAATTCTAACCGCACGCAAGCTTCCATTAAATTTATCAAAATAATATTGGGCAAATAATCCTTCGTGAATCGCCACTAACGGTTTTAGCTGCTGTTCTTCTTTTGTTAATTGAAAACGATAGTCATAAGCATCAAATTTCACGGAAATTTCCTTTTGAGGTGCTTCATCCTTGAAAATAGTAGAAGCCTGTTCTCCCATTGGGTATCTCTCTCCAGCATCCACATCTCCCATAAAAAAGACCGTGACAACTCGATTTTCTTCTACACCAATTTGTAAATAAGCTGAGTTAGACTGTTCATAGATCCACCACTCATATCCGTAAGAACTAGGGTCAATTCGATCAGGTTCACCCAGATTCGATTTCATTGTATCAACTTCTTGGCCTACCCATTTTTCGATGCCTGTTAGCTCAGGTAGTGGTTCATCTTTCGCTATTGACTCTTCCTGCTTCACATCTTCTGTCGTGTTTTCCAACACAAATTTCTCTTCGTTAATGATTCGTTCAACTTCTGTGCCGATGTTACGCCACTCGATTTTGTCGTAAACGTCTATTCCAATGACGATCACAACAATTAGCAAAGCGAACCGAAGGACATTTTTCATAGGACAGTCGCCTCCATTTCGTTGTATCTATTATGCCTTATCCATTATAGAAACTGCAACGATTAGACTGGTACTCTCCTGACTACACTCTGCTTCATGGCGATCGTTCGTTTCTCTTAATCAAGACAAAAAAAAAGAGCACCAGGCTCTTCTTTTTTATGCGTTCATTTTTTCTTTCAAATGGAAATAGGAAACAATCCCCACAAAACGCTCTCCGTCTACGACAATAGCTTCTGTTAAGCGCGACTCATTCATTAAGTCTGCTGCTTGCTCAGGTTTCATATCTGGAGAAAGTGTCATTGATGGCTTTTCTAAAAGCTCTTCCACTTTCGTCATTCCTGCTTGATTATCGGCAAATCCACCAACCGCAATTGCACGATCCGTTACAATACCTACCAAGTCTTCTCCATCACACACAGGCACGATCGTTACGTTTTCCTTCTTCATAATAGCAGCTGCTTCAGCAACGCTATCAGATGGTTTAGTTGGTGTAACATATTGGGCGATATCCCCTACTGAAACCATGCTTCTTTGAAGAGCTGAACCTAATTGATCACGAAGAATTTCGAGTTTCTTATAGCATGTGTTAAGAATTGTTTCTGGAAATTCTTCATCATACTCTACGCCATGTGGGTAGTAATGCTTTCCAACATAAGGCTTGCCTAATTTAATGACAGCATAAGAGGAATCAACCATACCTTCGACTGCAACCCCAGGTACTCGAAGATAGTAAACATCACCGTTTGTCATATCCTCAAACTTATAATCATATGTAACGCGCTCATAATCCCACTGCCCAGCAAGAACTAAACCGTTTTCATGCATGATGTGATCGAGAATCGGAAATTGAACGATCGTAGATTCAAGACCAGTCTTATCAAATTTCATAATTCATTTGCCTCCTTTGTAATTCACAACACGGTCACTCTTTAATAATAGTATAACGAGCAGTGTAGTTGCAATGTTTACTTGGTTGAATAACCTTTATTACACCTCCTATTATCCTATCCAAACTAAAATGAAATAATTGATTAAATTATTCGGAATGATTATTTTCGCTTCTGGTCAAACTACGATGGAAAGGGGATGATCAAATGAAAAAGCTATTCCTACTATCAAGTCTTCTCGTAACGATGATAGTCCTTCCAGATGTGGCACTTGGTCAAACTACATATACGGTGGAATCTGGAGATACGTTATGGAAAATCTCGAAGCGCTATCGAATCGGTCTTACAGAAATTATTAGCGCCAATCCACATTTTGAAAATCCAGATCTTATCTATCCTGGTGATCAAGTCAACGTACCAACCGCTAATCCATCCATCGAGAAATCAAAGGATGTCGGTCAACAAGTTATGGACTTAACAAATGAAGAAAGGGCAAAAAATGGCCTATCTCCGCTAACATGGAATTGGCAAGTTGCCAGAGTCGCGAGATATAAATCCTCGGATATGAGAAACAAAAATTATTTTTCACATCAATCACCGACATACGGCTCGCCATTTAACATGCTTGACAGTTTCGGAGTAAGCTATCGAAGTGCCGGTGAAAATATCGCTGCAGGGCAAGCTACTCCTGAAGAAGTTGTAAAGGCATGGATGAATAGTGAAGGTCATCGAAAAAACATCTTGAACCCCGGATATACTGAAATTGGTGTAGGTTACGTCTCTGGTGGTTCATATGCCCATTACTGGACGCAAATGTTCATTTCTAAATAAGAAGAAAACTCCCTCCATTGCTAAGGAGGGAGTTTCTCTATACCTGTTCATCATCCACTTGTAGGTGTAAGCTTGCAACAACAACGTTCACTTCATCTACCTGTAACCCAGTCATTTTTTCAACATCATTCTTAATTCGTTCCTGGAGAACGAAGCATGTATATGGAATAACTTCTCCAAAATCAATAGCTACCTCGACCTTTAACGCTAATCCTCCATCTTCCTGCATGTTTTCATACTGGAAAGATGATCGCTTTCCTTTCCCAACCATCTTCCTCAGCGTTTTTTTAACTGGAGCGTCAATTGAATGGATCCCCTCTGTCTCTTTTATCGCAACTTCTAAAATGAAATCAATCACGTTTTCTGAGATGGAAAGGCTTCCTTGTTGAAGTGGTTTTCTCATGATGTTTTCCCCCCTCTAGCCATTCTCTCCTACTATTATATGAACGGCTGAAAATGAATTATTCGTCAAATAATTCATTTCTCTCTACTGGTAAAGCGTGTAAGTCCGTACTATAATAGAGTAAGATGGTTTGACTTAGAAAGGAGAACAAGATTGCCAAAGTTCCTCACAAAACGATTCTTACTAATATTATTGGTCATTGCGCTTTTAGCAGTGCTTGCTTTCTGGATCTTACCCGTCTCCATTCCTCTTATTCTCGCGTTTCTCAGCGCCCTTGCCCTTGATCCAGCTGTTAAACTGATTCAAAAGAATACGAAACTGAAGCGGTATTTTCCAGTTATTATTGTGTTCACTTTATTTGTTATCCTCATTGCGTTATTAGGTTACTTCCTTATAACCAAGGTGATTACCGAAGGAATAGCGTTAGTCGAAAATTCCCCACTGTACATACAGAACATTACTCAGTTGTGGGATAACATGGAATCAAACATGGAAGCTGTTTCAAAAAGTTTCCCACCTGAATTCGTTCAGGAATTTACCAATCAAGTTGATCGATTCCTTGAAAACACGAAGGATACAATCAGCAGCATTGATTACTTAAAAATCATTACCATCATTGTTACAGGCATTCCAAATTATCTAGTTAGTATTGTTGTCTATTTAATTGCACTTTTCTTGTTTTTAATGGACTTACCAAGACTTAAGAAAAAATCTTATTCTTATTTATCTGTCCAAACGGCTGAGAAAGTTCAATTTATGACAAGTCGTTTATCTTACGTTATTTTTGGTTTTTTTAAAGCGCAATTTCTTGTGAGCATTATTATTTTTGTCGTTAGTTTAATTGGCTTGTTATTCATTACTCCGAAAGTAGCGCTTTTAATGGCCTTTATTATTTGGGTGATTGATTTCATACCAATTATTGGTTCAATTGTTATACTCGGACCTTGGGCTATTTATTACTTAATTACCGGTGACATTGCAACGGGAAGTCAAATGGCGATCCTCGCCGTCGTTTTGCTTGTGATTCGCCGAACGGTAGAACCTAAAGTAATGGGCCGTCACATTGGACTCTCTCCACTGTCTACGCTCATTTCAATGTACATCGGCTTAAAGCTACTTGGTATTATGGGCTTCATTATTGGACCGATTCTTCTAATCGCATTCAATTCAGCAAGAGAAGCTGGTCTAATTAAAATTAATTTTAAACTTTAATAATAAAGCGCACTCTGCTGCGCTTTTTATTGTGCAAAAAAAGAAGCTGTTCCATGTGAACAGCTTCTTTCTCTTTCATTTCAATTACCAAATCATGCCCATTAGGCCAACTACACACGTACCAGCTACGAATACTCCAAAGAATATTCCCCATGCTGGATACTGGTGACCTTTATGGCTTAAATGCATAAACATATAAAGTTGAAATACCAGCTGAATACCTGCAAGAATCATGATGAAAACAACGGTAAAAGCATCAGAGATTGCATCGCTTGCTACAGCTACAAATGCAATCATCGTTAGGAAAATCATCATGGCAAAAGAAACAATCTGTTGCTTAAATTCCTTTTCATGAGCAATCTTGTGATGAATGTCGAGATGACTTTGATCGTGCTCTGACAGTGTATCATGACCTTCATGATGTGCCATTAAATTAACCCACCTTTCCCATTAGGTAAACGACTGTAAAGATGAAAATCCATACAACGTCAATAAAGTGCCAGTAAAGCGCAAAGAGATAAAATTTCGGTGCCGTATATAGGTCCATCCCTCTTCTTAGATTACGAACAATAAGAATCGTAATCCAGGAAATCCCTACAAATACGTGAGCTCCGTGAGTACCTACTAACGTGTAGAAAGCAGATCCCCATGCACTACTTTGAATCGTATGACCGTATTCATGTACATAGTGATTAAACTCATAAATCTCAAGACCTAGAAAAGCAAGGCCTAGAAGTCCAGTCACCACAAACCAGCCAATCATACGCTTAAAATGATTTGTTTTAAGTGCCATCGTAGCAAACACCGATGTTAAACTACTTGATAACAAAAGCATTGTCGCAATAAAAACAAGTGGAAGTTCAAACAGCTCATTCGATGTAACCCCACCGTTTGTTGCATTCCTTAATCCTAAGTATACCCCAAAAAGCGAGGCGAAAAGCACGGTTTCGCCTCCGAGGAAGAACCAGAAACCAAGAAATTTATTTTTACCTTCTAGCGTAGCCCGTTCTGGATTGGCAGGCAACTTAGTCATTGCTTCGTTCGATTTCATTTGCCTTCCCTCCCTTCATCAGGCAGATCTTCCTTATGGATATGATAGCCGTGATAATCAATGACAGAGCGTAGAATCATCGCTACTGCCGTAATCACAAGGCCACCGATCGCAATCACCCAATTCGAGTACATTGCTGCAAGAGCTGCAATAAACAACCCGATAGAAAGAACAAGTGGAAGAATTGAGGAGTCCGGCATATGAATATCATCGAGCGGCTCCGCTGCAATCATTGCCTTATTACCAGCACGTTTTTCTAACCACCATGCATCAAGACCACGAACGAGTGGAGTTTGAGCAAAGTTGTATTCTGGAGCTGGTGATGCAATCGCCCACTCAAGCGTACGAGCATCCCATGGATCATTCCCAGCTTTCTTGCCTTTAATTGAAGTTTGAATAATGTTCCAAAGCATGATGATCGTTGCAAGTCCCATCAAAAAAGCACCGATCGTTGCTGCAAAGTTTGCCTCATCTAGGCTCTGACCAGAAAGGTACGTATACACTCGACGCGGCATTCCCATAAGACCTAGGAAATGCATCGGGAAGAATGTTAGATGGAAGCCGATAAAGAATAGCCAGAAGTGAAGCTTTCCTAAAAATTCATTTAGTAATGTACCGAAAATTTTCGGCCACCAGTAGTACATACCAGCAAAGAGACCAAATACTACCCCACCAACGATTACGTAGTGGAAGTGAGCAACTACGAAGTAACTATCGTGGTATTGATAGTCAGCAGGCGGCACACTTAACATTACCCCTGTCATACCACCAAGTACGAAAGAAGGAATAAATCCAACAGCAAATAAATTGGCCGTCGGGAAACTTACTTTTCCTCCCCACATAGTGAAAAGCCAGTTAAAGATTTTAACACCAGTTGGAACCGCAATTAACATTGTTGCAACCGCAAAGATCGAGTTTGCAATTGGACCAAGTCCAACCGTAAACATATGGTGAACCCATACCATGAAACCTAAGAAACCAATAAGAGCTGTTGCGAAAACCATTGCTGAATAACCAAACAGACGCTTTCTTGCAAATGTTGCAATGATTTCAGAGAATATACCGAAAGCTGGTAGAACAAGGATGTAAACTTCCGGATGCCCAAAGATCCAGAAAAGATGTTCGTAAATAATCGGATTTCCGCCTGCTTCAGCTGCAAAGAACTGAGAACCAAACAAACGATCAAACATAAGTAGTGCAAGACCAATTGTAAGTGCAGGGAAAGCAAAAAGAATAAGACCCGATGTAATAAAACTAGACCATGTGAACAACGGCATACGCATAAATGTCATACCTGGAGCTCGCATGTTAATAATGGTGACCAGGAAGTTAATTCCCCCGATTAACGTTCCGATCCCTGAAATCTGAAGTCCAAGAACGTAAAAGTCAACCCCGTTCCCTGGACTTGTGGTCGATAGTGGCGCATATCCGGTCCAACCTGCATCGGGAGCACCGCCCATGAACCAACCAAGGTTTAAGAGCACCCCACCAAGTGAGAACAACCAGAAGCCAAGTGAGTTTACGAATGGAAACGCAACGTCTCTCGCCCCAATTTGGAGTGGAACAATGGCGTTCATAAACCCAAATACTAGTGGCATGGCCGCCAGGAAAATCATTGTAGTACCGTGCATTGTAAGCAGCTGATTAAATGTTTCAGCTCCGACAAAATCAAATTCTGGATAAAGCAACTGCACCCGCAGTAAGATTGCTTCTAAACCACCGAGTAGAAAGAAGAAAGCACCGGAAGCGAGATAAAGTATCCCGATCTTCTTATGGTCAACGGTAGTAAGCCAATCCCATACAGGATTTTTCTTTTTATAAGCATGTGCTGACACGAATGAAACCTCCTTATTTCCGATGACTATTCTTCAACTTTTAGTCCTTGCAAGTAAACAACTAAAGCATCAAGCTCTTCATCATTTAGCTGATCGCCAAAAGCAGGCATGTTATTACCTGGCTTGAATTCTGATGGATTACTGATCCAATCTTTAATGTTCTGATCTGTATGATCAAGAATTCCAGCGACTTTTTCACGATCTCCAAAGTTTGTTAAGTTTGGACCGGTGTTACCGCCTTCACTACCTACAGCGTGACACCCAATACAGCTGTTCGCGAAGATTTCTTCCCCTTGAGCTGCTTGATCAGAAGCTGCCTGTGAACCGGCTTCTTTCATTTTTTCTGCCCACGCTTCAAAATCTTCTTTTTCTTGAGCAATTACTTTAAAATCCATCAATGCGTGTGATGGTCCACAAAGCTCAGCACACTTACCATAATATGTACCAGGTTCCTGAGCATTCAGCCACATTTTGTTCGTTGTAGCTGTGTTCGTATCCATTTTCCCACCTAAAGTAGGCACCCAAAATGAATGCGTTACATCCTTGGAAACGAGTTCAAAATAAACTCTTTCACCAGTTGGGATGTACAAATCTTGAGACGTTTTCACTTCAAGATCCGGATATTCAAATTCCCACCAGTATTGGTGTGCTGTTACCTTGATAACGGTTGCACCTTCAGGCACTTTTTCAGTTCCTTCGTCCAATGCAAACGTCGTCATAACTGTCGGTACGGCAAGGATCAAAAGAAGAATAATCGGCACGACTGTCCATAGAATCTCAAGAACTACATTACCTTCCGTTTGCTCTGGAATTTCATTGTCGCTTTCACCACGTCGTCTGAAACGAACAAGCACAACTGTATAAATGAGTGCTACTACAACGAAAACCCCGATCATGATGTAAAGGCTTAACATCATGAGATTAAATTGCATTTCAGCCCCTTCTCCCTTAGGAAGCATAGCTGTTAGCTGTTCGTTCCCGCAACCCGTAAGCGCTAACGCAATTACCGATAGCAGTGGTAAAAAACGCCAAACATTTCTCCAACGTTTCATTTGCACCTTAAACCTCACTTTCATAATAGCTTTTACTCAAAATTGAGTTATAGGAAGACAAGGTGGGCATCCCTACCCACCATGTCTGACCATACTTTCATTCATACTCTTAAGGATTAATATTTACAGCAATCATAACAATAAATAGGATTGTAATATAGTTGAGCGAGTATACAAACATAATTCGCGCCCACTTTATATCATCCTTCATAAAAAATCCTGCAATGCCAATCGCGAGCCAGCCGAAACCAAGAATAGCTGCCACGGTAATATATACAGGTCCAAAGCTGTAAAGCAATAGGGAAACTGGCACAAGTGCCGCTGTATATAATACAATTTGGCGCTTGGTCATTGGAAATCCTGCCACAACTGGCAACATTGGAATTCCAGCATCTCGATAATCATCAACCCGTTTCATCGCTAGTGCGAGGAAGTGAGGCGGCTGCCAGATAAACATAATTAAGAACATTCCCCATGCGACTGGACTTAAGTTTGGGTCGATTGCCGCCCAGCCAATAAGTGGCGGAAGCGCACCTGAAAACGAACCTACAACCGTATTTAATGAAGTTGTCCGTTTTGTCCACATTGTGTAGAGCACAACGTAAATCACAAGCCCTAATAGACCTAGCAACGCCGCCATCGGTTCAACGATTAGCAACATGATCGTTCCAGCTATTGATAGACCGAGACCTACAAATAATACCTGATTTGCTGGAATTTTGCCGGTTACGGATGGACGTGTATTTGTTCTCGCCATCACCTGATCAATATCACGGTCAATGTAATTATTCAACGATGTTCCCCCGGCAACAACAAAAGCTGTTCCCAACATTGTAAGAATAAGTACCATTGGGTTAGCGAATAGATCAAATCCTGCAGCAACTGAGGCAACCCATAGTCCAGTGAATGCGGTAATTAAATTATCAAACACAATTCCTAATTTCGTAAGTGTTAAGAAATCCTTCCAAGTACCAGACGGATTCGCCTCTGATAACGGACCTGGTTCCATAACGCGGTTCGAAGCTTCATATGCAGTTCTAGCTTTACTCAATCTACACACCTCCTTTTTCAAACGACTGAAGTAAATCAGTCTTTCGATCATTCATGTTAGACAATCTTATAAGAAGACTGTGTAAGCCCTGTTTATTATTTGCTATCACGATTACCCCTCCAGGTTTCTTCCATTCTGTTAAGCAAAATGTAAATCAATCTTCACATCTTACTATTATATCTTGCTAACAGCTATGGTAAGATAATGTTGGTTTTGTGAAAGGAAGCAGTATCCGCAATCCTTATCCATTATAAACGAATCTAATTGTTTTGTATACGTCGTTTCATAATGGTCTATCCTTTCATACGCACAATGTTGGTTTTGCTTCTTCACACATTCATTGTACTATGATTTACACTCAATTAGATAAGAAGGTGTTATTTGTGAATAAATTGTTGAAATTATTCGGGATTTTAACCTCGTTTGGCATGTTACTCGTTCTATTAATGGGGGCTGTCGTAACAAAAACGGGATCAGGTGACGGCTGTGGGAACTCCTGGCCGCTCTGCTATGGAAAGGTTCTACCTGAGGCACCTGAAATTGAAACGATTATTGAAGTCAGTCACAGAATTGTGTCAGCAGCTTTAGGACTCCTCGTTATTATTCTTGCGATATGGACATGGAGAAAAATAGGACATCTTCGCGAAACGAAATTTCTAGCGATTGCTTCCGTATTCTTAATTGTCTTCCAAGGATTGCTTGGCGCTGCTGCTGTTGTTTGGGGGCAGTCAGATATTATCCTTGCTTCACACTTTGGTTTTTCGCTAGCTAGTTTTGCAAGTGTCGTTCTTTTAACTATTCTCGTATTCGAAGCTTCGGGTAATCAAAAAACGCCTCATGTGCCTAAGCGTATTCGCATTCATTTATATGCGATCACCATTTATTCCTATATTGTGGTTTATACAGGTGCGCTAGTTCGCCATACAGGGGCAAGCATGGCATGCGAGAATGTCCCGTTTTGTAGCGATGGTCAACTCTTTGCAGTAACTGGACCGCAGGGAATTCAAATGTTACACCGAACGGCAGCAATATTGATTTTTGTTTGGCTGCTTTATATTTTAATTATTGGGTTGAAAGAGTTTAAATCTAAAGGAACGATGCGGACAGGTCTAATTGTTTCGTTTGTGTTTGTAAGTTTACAGGCATTGAGTGGTATGCTTGTTGTCGTTTCAAATTTAAATTTATTTCTTGCCCTCTTCCATGGACTTTTTATATCTGGACTATTTACCGTTCTACTCTACCTAGTTATGCTTTCCTTACGAAGTGGCAGGCAATAAAAAAAGCTGCGCAAAATGCGCAGCTTTTTTTCATTCGTTCATTTCTAACAATAGATCTCCTGATTCAATACCCTCACCATTTGCTACATGAATATGTTCCACAACCCCACTTCGAGGAGCTTGAACCGTTGTTTCCATTTTCATCGCTTCTGTAATCATCAGGTGGTCGCCTTTGTTTACTCTCTCACCTTTTTCTACAAGTACCTTTATCACTGTTCCAGGCATTGTTGCACCAATGTGATTAGGATTAGCGCGATCTGCTTTTGGTTTAGCAGCGATAGCGGTTTTAATATTTTCATCTTTAATAACTACTTCACGAGGCTGACCATTCAACTCAAAGTAAAGCGTACGCTTTCCTTCTATGTTTGGCTCTCCAATGGATACTAGCTTTACAATCAACGTCTTACCCTGCTCAATCTCTACTTCAACTTCTTCACCTAAACGCATGCCATAAAGGAAGGTTGGTGTATCAAGAACAGATACGTCTCCAAACATTTCCTGAACCTCTTCATACTCTAGATAGACTTTTGGATAGAGCGCATAAGAGATAAGATCATGGCTCGTAACTTGACGATTTAGTTTGTGGTAAAGAGTCTCTTTCAAATCTGTAAAATTCACAGGTTCGAGGAGTTCCCCCGGCCGTGTCGTAATTGGCTCTCTCCCTTTAAGAATAATTTGCTGAAGTTCTTTTGGGAATCCTTGATAAGGCTGGCCAAGGTAACCCTGGAATAGTTCAACTACAGAATCAGGAAAATCAAGCGTTTCACCACGGTCATAAACGTCGTCTTCAGTTAAGTTATTTTGGACCATGTATAGCGCCATATCCCCGACAACTTTTGAAGAAGGTGTTACTTTTACAATGTCACCAAACATTTCATTTACTCTTCGGTACATTCGCTTAACTTCATCCCAGCGTTCTCCTAAACCAACACCTTTTGCTTGCTGTTGAAGGTTACTATATTGCCCGCCTGGCATTTCATGTTCGTACACTTCTGTGTGCGGAGCTGTCATGCCACTTTCAAACCCGCTATAATATTTTCGAGTATCCTCCCAGTAATGAGACAATTGCTCTAGCGCGTTTATATTGATGTCCGGCTTTCTGTCTGATCCATCAAGTGCATAATACAAGGAATTAGCACTTGGTTGAGATGTTAAGCCTGCCATAGAGCTTACTGCTACATCTACAATATCTACGCCTGCCTCAATGGCTTTTGCGTATGTATAGATTCCGTTACCGCTCGTATCATGCGTATGAAGGTGGATTGGGATTGAGACTGTTTCCTTTAAAGTTGAAACGAGTTCATATGCGGCATGTGGTTTCAAAAGGCCAGCCATGTCCTTTATGCCTAGAATATGTGCTCCCGCTTGTTCTAACTCTTTAGCAAGCTCTTGATAATAAGTTAAGTTGTATTTTGATTTAGAAGGATCAGAAATATCCCCAGTATAACAAATCGATGCTTCAGCAATCTTCCCTGTTTCACGCACTGCCTCAATGGCCTTTGTCATACCTTCCACCCAGTTCAAACTATCAAATATACGGAATACGTCAATGCCAGCATCAGCAGACTTTTGTACAAATTCACGAATTAAGTTATCTGGATAGTTCTTATAACCAACAGCATTCGAAGCGCGTAGTAACATTTGGAACATGACGTTCGGCACTTGCTTTCTCAATTTTATTAGACGATCCCACGGATCTTCTTTTAAGTAGCGGAGAGAAACATCAAACGTTGCCCCGCCCCACATTTCCATTGAAAACAAATTCGGCGTCATTCTCGCTGTTGGACCTGCAATGTGAAGTAAATCTGTTGTACGCATTCTTGTGGCGAGAAGCGATTGATGCCCATCTCGGAATGTTGTGTCTGTGAGCAAGGTCTTCTTCTGCTCTTTCACCCATTGTACAAGTCCCTCTGCCCCTTCTTCATCAAGAATTTGCTTAGTACCTCGAGGGATTTCTTCACTGTATTTTAAATGCGGTACCCTTCTTTTTGAAAATGTTGGTTTTTTCTTATTATCAAGACCAGGAAATCCATTAACCGTAATATTCCCAATGTACGAGAGCATCTTCGTTCCGCGGTCCTTTCGCTTTGGAAACACAAACAGCTCTGGTGATGAATCTATGAATGACGTATCATAAACACCTGATCGGAAATTCTCATGTTTCATTACATTTTCAAGAAATGCAATATTTGTTTTAATTCCTCTAATCCGGAATTCTTTTAAATTTCTGACCATTTTAGATGAAGCATGGTCAAAACTTAGTGCCCAGGTCGAGAGCTTAACAAGCAATGAATCATAATACGGGGTAATAACCGCGCCCTGGTAAGCATTCCCTGCATCCAGACGTACGCCAAAGCCTCCACCTGATCGATAAGCCATAAGCTTTCCGGTATCTGGCATAAAGTTGTTCTCCGGATCTTCTGTGGTAACACGACATTGAATGGCATAGCCGTGACAGTCGATGGCCTCTTGCTCTGGAATACCGAGGCGATCACCATGAATATTTTCACCTTCAGCAATCATGATTTGTGATTGCACAATATCGATGCCCGTAATCATTTCTGTAATTGTATGTTCAACCTGCACGCGGGGATTTACTTCTATAAAATAAAACTCACCGTTTTGATTAACTAGAAACTCTACTGTACCTGCGTTAACGTACTGCACATTTTCCATCAGCTTAACGGCAGCTTCACATATCTCTCTCCTAGCATTCTCACTAAGAGACACGCTTGGTGCTACTTCAACAACTTTTTGATGGCGACGCTGGACAGAGCAATCTCTTTCATAGAGATGAATTGTATTTCCATGTTTATCTCCAAGAATTTGAACTTCAATGTGCTTAGGGTTCTCGACAAACTTCTCCACATAAATATCATCTGCACCGAAAGCCGCTTTCGCTTCTGATTTCGCGCGATCGTATGCATCCGCGAGCGCTTCCTGGCTTCGAACGATCCGCATTCCTCTTCCACCGCCACCAAGAGCAGCCTTTATCATCAGAGGATAGCCATTTTCATCAGCAAAAGCCTTTACCTCATCAAGTCCTTCCACCGGGCCATCTGTTCCAGGGATAACGGGAAGACCCGCAAGAATCGCTTGCTTTCTCGCCTCCACTTTATCTCCAAACATTCTAAGGTGTTCAAGCTCTGGACCAATAAATATGATGCCTTCTTCTTCACAACGTTTGGCGAACTGAAGGTTTTCTGAAAGAAAACCATAGCCAGGATGGATCGCATCGATATTATTTGTTTTGGCAATTTCAATAATCCCCTCAATATCAAGATAAGCATCGATCGGCTTCTTATCTTCTCCAACAAGATAAGCTTCATCTGCTTTATACCGATGATAAGAACCACTGTCTTCTTTTGAATAAATCGCGACTGTCCGGATATTTAACTCCGTACAGGCACGAAAAATACGAATTGCGATTTCCCCTCGATTGGCGACAAGAATTTTTGAAATAGCTGTCATGATAATTCCTCCTTAAACTAAAGCTGCATTTCAACGTTACTATCCTTGTTGATATAACCTGTTTTTTGTTCTTTTCTTATATTCACAAACGCAGAAACGTTTATTAATATCCCTACTGATATCATTAGTAGAATTAAAGATGAACCTCCATAGCTTATAAATGGGAGCGGAACACCTGTAACGGGTAACCAGCCAGTAATAGCACCCAAATTAACGGCGGTCTGAACACCAATCATTCCAGAAATCCCAATCGCTAACAAACTGCCGAAAGTATCCTTACATCGAATTCCAATAACAAACCCTTTGAAGACGATATAGCCTAGCAATCCAATTACAAATACAACTCCTAACAGCCCCAACTCTTCAGCGACAATCGCCATAATGAAATCGGTATGGGGTTCAGGGAGAAAGCCGTATTTTTGTATGCTTTGTCCAAATCCCTGGCCAGTAATGCCTCCTGATGCTATCGCAATATAAGAATTAATAAGGTGAAAGCCACTATCTTCTGGATCTGAAAAAGGATCATAAGCACCTGTAAATCTTGAAGCTTGTTCAGGCGATAGCGACATCCAGGCTAAGCCGAACACAATGCCACCGATTATGATAAGGCCCAAAATATGGCTCCACTTCATTCCAGAGCAGAAAATCACGATTCCAGAAGTTAATGCGATAATCATCGCTGTACCTAAGTCTGGCTGTGAAGCAACTAATGCAAAAATCAAGCCAATTACGAGAAGTGGCGGCATAGCCCCTCTTACAAAATTAGAAATATAAGCTTGCTTTTTGGAGTAAATGGCAGCAAGGTAAATAATTAACCCAAGTTTGACAAATTCAGACGGCTGAAAGCTAAAGGCGCCAATCTCAATCCAACTTTGAGCATTATTCGTTGTTGAGCCGATTACTTTCACAAGCAATAGCGAGATGACGGATAATCCAAGGATCGGTACAATAAACTTCCGATACGCCTTATAAGGAAACATCATCGCAAGGAAAAACATAATAAGGGAAGCCGCTAGCCAAATAATTTGCCTATTAAAGAAATAAGCACTATTTGTTTCATGGCGCATAACAGCCCAAACCATACTTGCACTATAAACCATCACAAGTCCAAATCCGCACAATAGTAGCACACTAATGATTAACGAGTAATCATAATGCTTAAATAATTTTTTAATCATAGACGTCATCCTACCTGTTTATTTTCTCTTAAGAAGTCCTCATCAGTTCACAGTTCGATTTGATGGTGGTGGTTTTCATTTGGATACCTTTTAAGTGTTTTAGCGGGCAGGCTCCGTTTCTAAACGCTCGTCTCCGCTTTTCTTGTCCAGCTGCGCGGGCCAAATCCTCCGGCTGTTTCGCCCTTTCGATTGAGACAAAAAGCGTCTCATTCGAAAGGGCTCCAACATCCTGCGGATTTAAACGGGCCCGCTACGCTTTTCTTGTCCAGCTGCGACTCGCAGAAACTGCGATATTTCACTCTTTCACCAGAACACAAAAAGCGTGTTCTCGTTCAAGAGCTCCAATATCTCCATTTCTAAACGCTCGTCTCCGCTTTTCGAAGTATGTATAGGTTTCGATGGTTTTTGTTTGAAACCTGCCTGTCCTATAGAAATTAAGTTTTTTTGATTATCGCTTTTACGATGGTCCATCCGTCTGATTCTTTTCCTAGCAGTTTGAAAGGGATCAGGTTGGTTATGCCTAGCCAGAGGTTAAAGAATAAAACCCAGGTTGTGATAGATGGATGGAACGGATAAAGAAGTATTAGTGCAGCGATCGTGAGGTTAACGAGTGGACCAGCTATGGCGATGGCTACTTTTGCATAGGGTTTTTCAGGTTGTGCACTGATGGTCATTCCTCCTGCAAAATAGAAGGCGTTAACGGCTACTTCTCCTCTAGAATGCTTCCATGTCAATACTCTTGGTCCGATCCCAAGATGAAGGTTTACACTGGAGGATGTGAAAATGTTTGCGGCCAGTGTATGTCCTGCTTCATGAAATAACAAACTGATTGGAGCAATGATCAGGAGCACCATGAGCAAATCATTCATTCGTATCTACTCCTAAAATCTTCTGAATTCTTTCATAACCTACTCGTATTCTATCATATTTTCTGCTCATACTCGGAAATTAATGTGTCTGCTTAAAGAGAACGAGCGATTTACACTTTGAACTCATTTAAACTGGTTCTCTACAGAAAAACAAAAAGCTCAAACTATCTACGATAGTTTGAGCTTTCATTATTTCCTCATACTAGCTTCGTGAAGAGCTGAAAGCTGGCGCTCGAGTGATTCAAGCAATTCTTTGCCATCCTCTTCATTAACTAATCCAAGACGAACCGCGAAGTCAATTTCGCGAGATAAACCAAACATTTGCGTATCAAGAACCTCTTCATACAGAGGACACTGAGGCATCGTTAAATTCTCCATTTGAACTTCGATAAGTTTTAGGATCTTATGAGCATCGGCTTTTAACAGCTCGTATGCTTTTTCACGATGTCCTGTTGCCATACCAGTTGACAAATCTGATCCCTCCGTTCCCTTTCCCATTCCTTCTCTTATCATAAAAGGAATACAAAAAAATTGCAAGAAAAAGCAGGGTAAACGCAACCATCTTTAAAAAATACTAAGTCCATACTGTGAAGATAAATTTTCAAGGAGTTTATTACCTGCAATACTATTTCCTTTCGCATCAAGTGGTGGACTGTAGACTCCAATTCCCATTTCATTTGGTACAAGGCTTAAAATCCCACCCGACACACCACTCTTGGCAGGTATCGCTACGTTAATAGCAAATTCGCCTGAAGCGTTGTACATCCCACACGTTACCATAAATGTTTTTACAATTCTCGCAATGTATCTAGGGATAATTCTCCGTTCTGTTTCAGGATCCCTACCTTCATTTGCAAGAACCATCCCGATCCTAGCAAGGTCCTTACAATTCACTTCAATGGCACACTGTTTTGTGTAGGCTTCAAGAAGCATTTCAACGTCATTGTCTATGATGCCATGTTGTTTCATAAAGTAACTTAATGCTCTATTAAGATTAGCCGACTGATATTCTGAATCAGCTACTTCCATATTTATTCCGATACTCGAGTTATTCGTCATGTCGTGTATGAGCTGTAAAATCCGCCCAACTTTTTCTTCCACTGAGTTTCCATGAATCATATTTGTTACAACCAAAGCTCCGGCATTTATCATTGGGTTGAGAGGTTTTGAGGGCACCATCGTCTCAAGCTTCGCAATAGAATTAAACGGATCTCCCGTCGGTTCCATTCCTACCCTTGAGAAAACGTGCTCTTCTCCTGCATCCATGATGGCAAGAGCTAAAGTAAGAACTTTAGAGATACTTTGTAACGTAAACGTCTCTCCAACATCACCGGCAGATAAGCAACCATCTTCTTTAGAATAAATGGCAATGGCAAGTTTATCGGGCTCTGCTTTTGCAAGAGCTGGGATATAGTCCGCTACTTTCCCATCCTTTGTATAAGGTTTACTTCGTCTGACTAGTTCTACTAGTTCTTCTTCTGTACGACATCTCATATTAAATCCTCCCGCTCGGAAAAAATTGACTCTCGCCCTACTGTTCCCCAAATGTGACAAATGCAAGCATAACCGGTATACTTGGTTTGCAAAAGATTTTGATAGTGGGGTGTATGAGATGGAAACGATTCTACCCATCAAGGGGAAAGTCAATTATGCCATTACCTTAGATGCAAGCGTATGGATTTTTGATGATCGCAAGATTGAACTAGAAGATTTTTTGAAATTTGACGATTCAATGAAAACGAATGAGAACGATTACATCCGAGCTCAAGCCGAGCGATGGGAAAGAGAACGCACAGGGATCAAACCTCCCGTTAACAAAAGCATTAAACGTTTTGAGAAAGAACGAGTATTAACCGGAAGCTTTGTTATTCCGTTAAAACCATTTCTCTCTAATGCCGAGCCCGCTAGTGACAGGGTTCAGCTTGAATCGAGTGATGGTAACCAGCATGTTTTAACAATGGAAGAAGCGATGAACGGCTTTCTTCGCTTTTCAAAAGACGGAAAGCCGCTCAGGGAAGATGGACCTACTCACTTCTATTTTGGAGATGGATCTAATGCTTCAGACCCCCTTAAGAATATTTTAGGTATTACCGTCATTTAAAGAAGATCAGCTGCAATTCGGGCAAGCAGAGAACGTTCACCTTTCTCGAGCTTAACATGTCCGCTAAGCGGCTGATCTTTAAATTTTTCTACAACATACGTAAGTCCATTTGTATACTCATCTAGATAAGGATGATCAATTTGTTGCGGATCACCGAGAAGCACAATCTTACTTCCTTCGCCCACCCTCGTTAAAATGGTTTTTACTTCGTGCTTCGTTAAATTCTGGGCTTCATCGATGATAATATACTGATCAGGTAAACTCCTACCACGAATATACGTCAGTGCTTCTACTTGAATGGAACCGATTCCCGAGAGAATCTTTTCAAGCTCACCCGTTTTCTTCACATTAAATAAGTACTCCAAATTATCATAGATTGGCTGCATCCAGGGGCGCAGCTTTTCTTCTTTCTCACCAGGTAAAAACCCAATATCTTTTCCAACTGGTACAATCGGTCTTGCAATAAATAGCTTTTTGTATCGATTTAAATCTTCTGTTTGCATCAAACCAGCTGCCATCGCAAGCAACGTTTTCCCTGTTCCTGCCTTCCCTACTAGAGTAACGAGAGGAATATCACTTCGAACAAGCAGGTCCAGGGCCATTCTTTGCTGAACGTTTCGAGGACCTATCCCCCACATATACTCCGTTTCCATCGCCGTTTTTTCAATTCTTTTCCCATTTTTGTCGACTTTACCAATACCCGATGAAGAGGCCTGTACAGGGTCTTTTAAAATCACATATTGATTAGGATAGAGCGGCCTTCCCTTTAGTTTCTTAGCATCAATAAATTGCTTCTCAAAAAATTGATTCAGTAGTTCTGAATCGACATATCTCTCCTCATACCCTGTGTAAATTTGATTAAATTCCACAACTCTATCAGTTAAAAAATCCTCTGCCTGTATGCCCATTGCATCAGCTTTGACACGAACCAACGCATCCTTACTCACAAGAATAACGGTGCGTCCTGATTTTAACTTTCCTTCTTCTAAAAATAAATTTAACGCCACGGCTAGAATTCGATTATCGTTTGTTTTCTCCACAAATTTATCTTGTAAGTATTGAAATGATCGATGGTTGAGTTCGATTCGAAGCGTTCCTCCATTTTCTAACGGAATCGACTCATGGAGCTTTCCTCTTTCTCGAAAGCCATCAATCATGCGTGATACTTGCCTGGCATTTCTTCCGATTTCATCCATGTACCTTTTCTTTGAATCCACTTCTTCTAACACAACTGCCGGAATGACAATTTCATTCGTATTAAACGAATAAATCGCATTTGGATCCTGGAGTAACACGTTCGTATCTAGGACGTAAACTTTATCCAACACTTCGCCTCCTGACCAAATTTAAATTGCTATAACAGGTACGAAAAACAGTTGGGACTATCTACGTTTTCTATAATCTATGAACTAGCGTATAAAGTTAGACGGTTATTCAGAAAATAATTAACAAACTGCAGTGATTTGTTTCTAAATTGCTCATTACGGAGGTAATCGAATGTATAAAATTCAATGGATTATTGCTCTCTTTCTTCTTGCAGCCTGTCAGGCAAATGATGAACCTGTTGCAGAAGAAAAAGAGCAGACCGAGCGCGTCCAATACGTAAAGCAGTCGGTGCGCACACCTGAGAATCAAAATATGTCAGCGACGGAGATTGCAGAACATCTCGTCACTGTTGCTAAACAAGTTCCTGATGTCAATGACGCAACCGCAGTTGTTACTGGGAAATATGCGGTAGTAGGAATTGATGTGAATCAAAAACTCGATCGTACACGTGTAAGCTCCATTAAGTATACTGTGGCAGAAGCACTCCAAAAAGATCCTTATGGAGCAAATGCGGTCGTTACTGCAGATGCAGATACAACTTATCGATTAAAACAAATGGCAACTGAAATTAAACGAGGGCATCCTGTAGGAGGCATAATGGAGGAACTTGCAGATATTGTTGGTAGGTTAATGCCTGAAGTTCCTAGCAAATCCAATAAATCCGAACCAGAGCCGGTTCGCTCGAACGATAAACAGCTACCTAAGTCAAAAGAAGATGAATTAAAACAACAGCAAGAGGAACAAGATTTAGACAAGTAATTAGATTTGATGCAAAAAAAAGAAACGGACCGTTAACGGTTCGTTTCTTTTTTAAGCTGTGCCATCACGGAGCGGTCTAACTTAGCCGCTGCTTCTGGATCATAAATTTTTTCATATGCAGGCTCTACCGACATTTTTGCTCCATAAAACATAATATCACGTACTTCCTTAATATCTAACTTAAACTTCGTAAGCTTCAGTGGAACGTTTTCCATCCTCTCTTCCATTAAAATAGCTCTTCCAGTAATAGCATACGTACTTTCGTTTCCAATTAGCGTGATTGAAATCTGATCATTCACATTGATATTAGAGACGATTCGCGACTTTTGATCAACAGCAAATACAATTGACTGCTGATCTACTGCATAAAGCCATGAAATGGCACTTACATTTGGCCCGGTTGTTTCATGATCAATTGTCGAAAGAAGAACATACTGCTCTCTTTTAAGCAGTGTTAAAAGGTCATTTGAAAGAGTAACATCTACTTTATTAGGCATATAATTCCCTCCAGTTAATTCCTTCGATTTAACGCATTATACTGCAAAGGATGTGATTATTCATGCTATACTAGCAACATGGAATGAGAGGTGTTAACAATGCGTGTAAAATGTGTATTATGTGATAAAATTGAAAAAATTGAAAGCGGTAGTCCGCTAGCTAAAAAGCTTCGCAACCGACCGATCCACACTTATATGTGTGACACCTGCAATGATCGAATTGAAAGTCGCACAAAAGAACGGAAAGATACAGGTAATTTCAAACTGTTTCATCAGGATGAAACAAATGATGAGTGGTAAAATCAAGTCTGGACTTATTGCTGGTACGATTGCGGGAATTGCTCTAGGGTTCATCTTAAAAGGAATCGAAGCCTTAACAGGTAAACTTGTTTATACCCTTCTTCTAAACATTGATTTTATACCGATTATCGGGAATATCAATTGGCCTGAATGGATTGAATTCCTTTTCCATCTTATAATATCTCTTATTATCGGTGTTGTTTACAGCGTTGTAAGTTCCCGTTATTTTGCTCATCAAAAAAGAGCTCAGGCTATTTTCGCCTATGTTCTGACACTACCCACCGTGTTTCTATACTTTCCGCTCACCTACCTGGCAATAAAACCAACTCCTGATTTATGGGACATTACAGCCATTAGCTACTGGACACTTGGGCATCTGATTTATGCTGCACTCTTGTTCTGTATCTATACATGGAGTGAAAAATAACTTCGTTTAAGAAAGACGTGCTCGGAGCACGTCTTTCTTTATTGATGGTTATATTTTGGTTCATTTTCAATCGAAGTTAACAGCGCTTCGATTAATTCAACTGGAAACTTCTTTGAATCTTCTTCTCCGTTTTGTCGATAATGAACAACGTAATAGTCATGTGACACCTCCACATTCAAATCAGAGACCAGATGATCTTCCGTTAATATTTCATGAAAGAATTCATACGTATCTTGCGCCGCCTGATCGCTCTGTCTTTGATTTGCCACAACTTTAATACTAAGCCAATTGTACATGGTATCCTGAAGATTCAAAGCTTCCCTCCTTTAACGCTAGGCTTCTTTTTTCTTCGACTGGTTCAGTCGCATCTTATAAATAATTAATACGACAGCAGAAGCCACTAATCCTTCAGCAACAGGCAATCCTATTCCAAAAAAGGTTAGCGGAAAACACCCTATAACAAGAACAGCATATACAATGACGTTTTTAAGGATCGGTAGTTTTTTGGCAAAGCCTAGACGATAAACAACAATACATAGGATAACAATAATCGCATATAGCAAATAAAATCCCATCGTCATATTGTCTTCAATGCCAACTAATTTAGCGAAAAAAGATAAATCTTCAGATTGTATAGTAGGTTCTGTATTCATTTTTCCACCCCCGGTATAAAAGCATAATAAATGAAATCACAAATAAAAGTAAACGATTTCTTTCCATTCAGAAAAAAAGTCCTACATAGGACAGAAAATATAAGAATGATAAAAGAATAAAAAAACGATCCAAAAGGGATGCCCCTTTTGAATCGCATTAGACACCCTTATTGGGCTGTTTTTTTCTTTTTAGCGTTCTTTTCACGTTCGTTCTTATCAAGAATTTTCTTACGAAGACGGATTGAATCCGGTGTTACTTCGCAATACTCATCATCGTTCAAATACTCAAGCGCTTCTTCAAGAGTTAGAACGCGAGGCTTCTTCATGGAAACCGTTTGGTCTTTGTTGGCAGAACGCATATTCGTCATCTGCTTCACTTTAACGATGTTAACCGTGATGTCATTCTCACGAGTGTGTTCCCCAACGATCATTCCTTCGTAAACTTCAGTACCTGGAGCTACGAATATTGTACCGCGGTCTTCAACACCCATAATACCGTACTCTGAAGCTTTTCCTTTTTCCATTGAAACAAGAACACCAGCACGACGTCCACCTACACGACCGCTAATAAGAGGCATATACGTTTCAAATGTATGGTTAATAATACCATATCCGCGTGTTTGTGTTAGGAACTCAGTTGAGTAACCAATCAAACCACGAGCAGGAACCATGAATTCAAGGCGAACTTGGCCTGAACCGTTGTTTACCATGTTAACCATTTCACCTTTACGCTCACCAAGTGATTCCATTACAGAACCAGTGTAGTCTTCAGGTACGTCGATTTGAACGCGTTCAACAGGCTCACTTGCAACGCCGTCTACTTCACGAACGATAACTTCAGGTTTTGAAACTTGAAGCTCATATCCTTCACGACGCATGTTCTCAATTAGGATTGAAAGGTGAAGCTCACCACGTCCTGAGACAACCCATGCATCTGGAGAATCTGTATTTTCAACGCGAAGACTTACGTCAGTTTCAAGCTGAGCTCTAAGACGCTCTTCAATTTTACGACTTGTAATGTATTTACCTTCTTTACCAGCAAAAGGACTATTGTTTACAAGGAACGTCATCTGAAGAGTAGGCTCATCAATACGAAGAATAGGAAGTGCTTCCTGATGATCGTAAGGACAAACTGTTTCACCTACGTTGATTTCTTCCATACCAGAAACCGCTACAAGGTCGCCAGCTTTCGCTTCTTCGATCTCAGTACGCTTCAATCCAATGAAACCAAAGAGCTTAGTCACTCTGAATTGCTTCACTGTTCCATCGACCTTCATCAGGGCTACCTGTTGGCCAACCTTCATTGTTCCTCTGAACACACGACCAATTCCAATTCTTCCAAGATAGTCGTTGTAATCAAGAAGTGTAATCTGGAATTGAAGAGGCTCGTCACTGTTATCTAGAGGTGCAGGAATGTTATCAATAATTGTGTTCATAAGAACTTTCATATCGTCATCCTGTACTTCAGGATCAAGACTAGCTGTACCGTTGATTGCTGAAGCATAAACCACTGGGAAGTCTAGCTGATCTTCGTCCGCGCCAAGATCAATAAATAAATCAACGACTTCATCCACAACTTCTTCAGGACGTGCTGCAGGACGATCAATTTTGTTAAGAACTACAATTGGTGTAAGCTTCTGCTCAAGAGCTTTTTTCAGCACGAAACGTGTCTGTGGCATACAGCCTTCATAAGCGTCAACAACTAGAAGAACACCGTCAACCATTTTCATGATACGTTCAACTTCACCACCAAAGTCAGCGTGACCAGGTGTATCCATAATGTTGATTCGTTTGTCTTCATAGTTAATTGCCGTATTTTTAGCAAGGATTGTAATCCCGCGTTCTCTTTCAAGGTCATTCGAATCCATCGCACGTTCGCTTACTTGCTCGTTGTCACGAAACGTACCTGATTGATGAAGCATTTGGTCTACCAGCGTCGTTTTACCGTGGTCAACGTGGGCAATGATTGCGATGTTACGAATATCTTCTCTTATTGCCATTAATTATTCTCTCCTCGTATTCTCGTCTTATTTCTGACGATAAACTCAATAACTAGATCATTATAACACAGATATCGCTTAAGGCGAAATTTCTCTTCTTTCCAGCTTAACCCGGTTATTGTACACTAGTACTATAAAGGGGGCTTTCCGCATGAACAAGCATCAATTCCTTTTACTCTTAATGGCCATTCTGGCGGTTGCAAGCATGTGTGCAATCGGTATTTCTATAGCTGAACAAAGCTGGATCGGCGGACTACTTTCATTTATTGGAGTAGGTTTCTTTATGGGAATGGGTTTTCGAATTAAACGTAAAGCTGAACAATAACATCAAAAAGAGCTGTTCACCACTGAACAGCTCTTTTTGATGATCTTTTAATGCTCGTTAGGATGTACAAAAATTAAATACTTTTTTTCTTCACCTTCAATGGCGTATTGTTCAAACCCACATTTCCCTAAAAACAAACTCCACTCATTCTGCTTTAAGGGAATGCCAGCAAAAACAACCTCTCTTTTTTCACCTACTATACACTGAATCACTTCATGACCGACTCCCTTTTTTCGCTGAACAGGATTGACAACGATTGTACCTAACCAGGACTTTTGATTTGATGGAGCCTGATCAAGAACGGCTGTAATGGCTACAGGGGCTTCATCTTTAAACCAAATCCTAAATTCACACCCTATTCCTTCATAAGTTTGTATATAGGTTACTATATCTTCTGCGATTGGCATCCGCCCAAATTCTTCGTCAAGCCAATCTTTATCATCCATTGTCCATTCCAATAGGAGGTTTGCGAATTTTTCCTTGCTTGTCGAAGTTACAAATTTCATTTTGTTGAAGGAGTTCTTAAATAGAAGTTTTGATCAAGTGCTGGTTGGATGTACTCTTTTTGTACCTGTGAATGAAACAGTGGAGTACCGACAAAGATGGTGTTTTTATCTAACAAATCAATTTCCTTATTATCCACTGTAGTACAAATGCCTCCCGCTTCCTCAATTAACATTTTACCAGCCGCAAAATCCCAAGGAGCGAGCCGTAAGGAGACATACCCATCAAGACGCCCCGCTGCTACGAAAGCCATCTCAATTGCAGCACTACCATAAGAACGGGTGCCTCTTATTTTTTTTAGAAGAGGTGAGAAAGTGCGCGGATCGATACGATGATTCTCCGTGACCCAGGTTGCATTGATGGCCAATAGGGATTCTGAAAGATTCGTCGACTGCAACGGTTTTACTTGTTTATCATTAAGGAATAGACCTGAGCCCTTTTTACAATGATATAGCTCGTCTTTTGTTACGTCATAAATAAACGCAAGTTTCCCTACTCCATCTTCGTAGATCCCGATCGATATCGCAAAATTGGTTTGTTGATGAACAAAATTCATCGTTCCATCAATCGGATCAAGAAACCAAATAACACCATCTAAATCATCTATTTCATCTCCAAATCCTTCTTCTCCCATAATGCGATGATTTGGATATGTACCTTTTATTTTCTGAATAAAAAATTTCTCAGTTTGCTTATCAATGTCCGTAACGAGATCGTTCGGATTGCTTTTTGACTCAATGTTAAAAGATGTTGTAAAGGAAGACATGATTTCTTCTCCCGCTTCTTTAATCCATTTAATAGCATCATCATATACGCGATTCCAATTCGTCTGCTGTGTCATGGCTCGATCTCCTTTTACCTTATATTTCATGCTTGTTCTTATTATGACAGGAAAAGAAGAAAAAACGAACCTTTTTGCAAGGTTCGTTTTGCTAAGCCTCTAATCTAACCATTTCTTTACGAAGTTCTTCAAGCTTTACTTTACATCTCGCCATTTCCTCTTGATCACTAGCCGTCATTGCATCGTGTAGCGTTGCCAGCTCATAGTCAATCTCCATTCTCAATACCGGAATCCGCTTCTCTGCTTCGTTTCTTTGTAATGACTGAATCACTTGTTTCATGGTAACCTACACCCCTCTTCTTTTCGATTAAGCAGTCATAGTTATCAGAGAAACCTTATAAGACGGAATATTCTGATATTTCTGCTTTGATTACTATATCTTATGCCTTCCCCGCTCACTATGCAACCTCTTTATTTGTTACTATTTTTCCTCTTTTGCTTCTTTTTCAAACCTATCCTTACACATCAATCGTCAGTTTTCATATAAATTGCAGTTCTATGTTACTATAAATGTATAAAAATTTGTCGTAACGGAGGATATTATGTCATTTAATGGATTTACTCAACACGATTTTAACGCCTTCCAAATCGAAGGACTTGATGCGAGAATGGAAGCCATTCAAGAACGAATACAGCCAAAGTTTCAGGCGATCAGCGACGACGTGATAAGTGATCTAGAAATGTTTGCTGGTAATGAAATGCACCTACACATTGCACGTCATGCACGAAGAACAAAGAACCCACCGGTTGATACATGGATGGCATTTTCTCACAATAAACGTGGATACAAAATGCACCCCCACTTTCAAATTGGCCTATTTGATGATCATGTTTTTGTATGGCTCGCTTACATTTATGAGCTGCCAGGTAAGCCACAAATGGCTACGTTACTTTTAGATCATATGGATAAGCTTAAAGAAGACGTTCCAGCATCTTATTGGATTTCCACTGATCACACGAAGAAAAAAGCAAGTCAACCTCTTAAAGATGTTGAACTTGATAAGGTTCTAACCCGCTTTCGCGACGTAAAAAAAGGGGAGTTTCTCATTGGACGTCACTTTACGAGCGATGATCCACTATTGCAAGACGGGGAACAATTTATTCAAGAGGTTAAAAAAACGTTTGAAACGCTCATGCCGTTTTATCACCTTTCCCTTCAAACGACAACATAAAAACCAGGGGTTTCCCCCTGGTTTTTATGTTGTCATTTTTACTCGATCACGTTCTGTTTGCTTCGCTTCTTTGACGACGTGATAAGTTGAAAAGCCCGTCTCTTTATCAAACTGTTTAAAAATTTGTTTTTCCTCCGATTTAGAAGGAACAACATCTTTAAATTCATGATAGCTACTAATTAATTCACCCTTAGGAACACCGTGACCATACGCTTTCTCAATCAATTCAAAGAAATTAACTACTTTAATTACTTCTTCTTTGCTCCAATCAATGGAAATAGGATATTGGACTTCCATTTTTTTAACCCCTCTCTAACATTGCCATTTTATTCGAATCTCTTTTGCTTCTTGATCAATCCGTTCAAATAACTCGTGTACGGAAGGAACATCATGAATCGCACCCATCACCTGACCTGCCCACGCAAATCCTTCTTCTTCTTTTCCTTCATATATAAACTTCCTGTTCACTTCACCGCTTATGTATTCTTTCAGAAGGTCATATCCACCATTACTTGCTTCAATCTCGGTAATTCGTTCAGCAAATGCATTTCGGATAACTCTTGCAGGCGCACCAATGCTTCGTTTAATAATCATTGTATCCGTCTCGGATCCCTGTAACAAACGTTGTTTGTAAGTATTATGAGCGTGTGTACACTCTTTCGTAGCAATAAATCTTGTTCCCATTTCGATTCCTTCAGCGCCAAGTGCGAGAGAGGCCATTAATCCCCGCCCATCGCCTATACCACCTGATGCAATAACGGGAATTGAAACTGCATCAACTACTTGAGGAACGAGAACCATTGTTCCAGTATCTTCCTTTCCAAGATGTCCACCACCTTCTTGACCAACAACCATGACCCCTGTAGCACCTAGCTCTTCTGCCTTAATGGCCTGTCGCTTCCCAGCTGTTAAAACAAGGACTTTCACATTTGTCCCTCTCACCATATCAAAAACAGGCTTAGGATTACCACCTGTAACCGAAATGATTTCTACTCCTTCTTGGATAGCAGTTTCAAGCATGTGTTCAAATGGCCTCCCGTGCTGGCCAATTGCAAAATTGACTCCGAATGGTTGATCGGTAAGACTTCTTGTAAGGTATATTTCCTTTTTTAGCTGTGTTTCTGAGTCCATAGACATAGCTGTGAGCTGACCTAGCCCACCTGCGTTGCTAACCGCAGAAGCTAACTCGTGATAGGCAAGGTAGGCAAGTCCTCCCTGAACAATTGGTTTCTTTATCCCTAATAACTCTGTTAGTCGCGTCTTCCATTTCATCACTTATCCTCTCCTTCCCATCATTCATTTCGAGAATAAGAGAGGATCTCCTTTTTTGTAACTATAAAAGATACCCAGCATCTAAATAAAACTTGCAAAATAGTACTTATGTGATTATACTCAGTTTGTTTAAGGATAAAAAAGGTCGCAGTGACGGAACGTTGAACCTTTTTCCATTCGCGACAGCTCATTCAAGATTAAATTCTCATTTCCCAAACGTTGGTGGAATGCTATCGTACTAAAGTATAAATAAAGAGGTGCTTGATTTGCAACAAAACGAAACACCATTATTCACTGGTTTAGTTAACCACGCAAATAAAAACCCCATTCAATTTCATATTCCTGGTCATAAAAAAGGAAATGGAATGGATCCTGAATTTCGTGCATTTATTGGCGATAATGCACTTTCGATTGATTTAATTAATATTCAGCCTCTTGATGATCTTCATCATCCGCATGGCATGATTAAAAAAGCACAGGACCTTGCAGCAGAAGCTTTTGGTGCCGATTCCACATTCTTCTCTGTTCAAGGTACAAGTGGCGCAATCATGACAATGGTGATGACCGTATGTTCTCCTGGTGACAAAATAATCGTGCCAAGAAACGTTCATAAATCGGTCATGTCTGCCATCATCTTTTCAGGTGCCACGCCCGTATTCATTCACCCTGAAATTGATCCTAAGCTCGGCATTTCTCATGGCATCACCCCAGTCGCAGTAAAGAAAGCGCTCGAACAGCACCCTGATGCTAAAGGCGTTCTCGTTATTAACCCTACTTATTTCGGGATTTCTGCAAATTTAGAAGAAATTGTTTCAATCTCTCATGAATATGATGTGCCCGTTTTAGTTGATGAAGCACATGGTGTTCACATTCATTTTCATGATCGCTTGCCAGTATCAGCAATGCAGGCAGGTGCAGATATGGCCGCAACTAGCGTTCATAAACTCGGTGGATCAATGACGCAAAGCTCTGTGCTAAATGTAAAAGAAGGTCTCATCTCTGCAAAGCGCGTACAAACCATTATCAGTATGCTCACAACAACTTCTACTTCTTATATTCTCCTTGCTTCTCTTGATGTTGCAAGAAAGAGACTCGTGATGGATGGGTACGAATTAATCGAAAGCGCGATACAACTAGCAGACCGAGCCAGGAATCAAATTAATGATATCTCCCCACTCTATTGTGTTGGGAATGAAATTCTTGGAACTAATGCCACTTACGACTATGATCCAACAAAACTAATTATCTCTGTTCACGATCTAGGGATTACGGGCTATGAAGCAGAAGTGTGGTTACGAAAAGAGGCAAATCTGGAAGTGGAGCTTTCCGACTTGTATAATTTGCTTTGTATTGTCACACCTGGGGATAATGAGGAATCCGTTAATGCCCTTGTATACGCCTTAAAAGATATGGTAGAAGCTTTCAAAGAGTCGGATGGTACAGTTGCTGAAAAGTTTGAGGTTCATGCTCCAGATATACCGACACTAGCCGTTTCTCCAAGGGATGCTTTTTATTCCGAAACGGAAATTATTCCATTTACTGAGTCAGCGGGGCGCGTCATCGCTGAATTCGTTATGGTTTATCCACCAGGCATTCCAATCTTTATTCCTGGTGAAATCATTACGGAAGAAAACTTGAATTATATTGTGGAAAATATTGAAGCTGGTCTTCCTGTTCAAGGACCTGAAGATGATGAATTAAAATATATTCGTGTGATTAAAGAATATAAAGCAATTAAATAAGAGGCGGCCCTAGGGCCGCCTCTTTGTCTTATCAGAATTATTTTTTATCTTTTTTATTGCATTCCGGGCATCTGCTATAAAGTGTGCTTACCTTCTCTTCATGAACGTGATCAATTGTTTTCTCGCAAGTTTGGCAAATGATAATACCCATTCTCAACACCCCTTAAGTTAGTTTTGAAAACGCTTCCGTTTCGCTTAACTCCATAATAGTGTGTCACAATTGTTTTGTCAACACTATATTGTATATCACATTATATTCTTTTTACGCTATTATGTGTTCTAAACTACTAATTGTCAGAAAACATTTTTGCCTGTAAACTAATGGAGATGAAGAAAGGAGGATTTGATGCCACAAAGCGCCTACCTTACTCCCGTAACAGAAGAGGAACTGTCCCTCATTCACGTTAAAGAACTGCTCACTTATTACATGAACATTACTTCGAAAACAGGAGAGCAGCTTTCCTGGTCGTATGGTGACTTAGCTTTTCCTTATACACTTGTTGAAAATGCTGACTCTGATGAATGGTTTTATTTAAAGGGCAAAAACGATTCTTACCGTACAATTGTCATTGGACTCGTTGAAAAAAAGATCCAGGTTGTTTTACCCGATCAATCGACTCACGGTGATAAAGCAAAAGCAAATGAACTATGTAAATTTCTTGCTACAAAACTAAAAGCAGATCTCATCCTTTTTAATGGTCGGAAAATGCGATATGCAAAAAAATAAACAGCCAAATGGCTGTTTATTTTTTGACTAATTCGATTTGTTCTGGATTGATGAGATCATAATCTTTATCTCTTAATCCGGACACAATGTCACTCATGGCCGCAGCAGTCCAATCACGGTCATGCATAAGCAAGTTTGCTCCATTTTGTAGAAGTGGTGAATTGACCATAATGTCAGCTAGTGCAGCTTTATTTTGGTATTCTTTTACCCAATCATACCCATACGTCCAATTCATCACAAGCATGCCTTCTTCTTTAGCTAGTGACTTAGAATAATCAGTGTTTGATCCGAATGGCGCTCTAAAAAACTTCGGCTTCTCACCTATCACTTCTTCAATCATCTCATTTAATTTCAAAATCTCTTCCCTTTGCTCATCCTCAGATAAAGATTTCAAATCAGCATGCGTCATCGTATGATTACCAATAGCAAAGCCCATCTCATATATTTCCTTTAATCTAGCCTTTTCTTCATCAGTATCAATAAAATGACCATTCACAAAGAAAATCGCAGGAGCATCAAGTTCTTTTAGTGTCTTTGCCATTTCAACTGCATTTTTATCTGGCGCATCATCGATTGTAAGAAGCACTGCTTCAGCTGGAGCATCATTTATTGGTTCAAATCCCCAAAATGCTTCATTCAAGCGATACTCAGGCTCTGTCTCTTCAGCAGTGGCCTCTTCTTCCTCTTTCTTCTCCTCTTGGTCACTCGCCTCTTTTGAATCTGCTTCTTCATCAGAAGAGTCTTCGCTCGCTTCTTGCTCATTTGAGGCCTGTTCGCTATTACTAGCTTCTTCTTTTGATGCATCGGTATTTGGTTCAGAACCTGCATTCGTTGAGCAAGCAGCTACAAAAACCAGTAGTGCTAACATCATCCATTTTAACGTATTTGTCATTTCTCTCTCTCCTTATGTAGTCTCCCTTCATCATAAACCAATTATGGGGCTGGTGAAAGAGAAGAATGTCACATTTAACCAACAAATCCCTTTTCATTATCCTACAATTCTGACTACCTCTCTGACATGGTATTTCCCTTTACAACGTTGATTTCAACAAATATACTAGACAACGTGGCAAATTTCGCGATCCGTTACAAAGCCTGTTAATAATAGGAAATAGGGTGCTTGCTGCATAGTTTTGGTAACGACAGGTGAAATTGAGTACACATGCATTTTATTTCTGATTTATTAAAAAAGCTTTTCGGATGAAAGTACAGTTAATTATTCAGAAAGGTGATGATGAAATTTGAATAAGCTTACAGCAGTCTTTATAATCTCTGTAGTATTATCTCTTATCTTTATTTCATGGGGAACCATTTCTCCAGAGTCTTTAGATGCAACGACTACTTCACTTCAAAGCTTTCTTCAGGTGAAGTTTGGATGGTTTTATTTATTAGCAGCGTCAGGCTTTCTAATTTTTGCAATCTATCTTATTTTTTCGAAGTACGGCAGACTTCGACTTGGAAAAGAAACAGATGTACCGGAGTATAATCTCATTACATGGTTTGCGATGTTATTTTCAGCTGGAATGGGAATTGGACTTGTATTCTGGGGCGTTGCAGAACCAATGTTCCATTATTACGATCCACCTGCTGGCGCTGCTTCTCAGTCAGATGAAGCAGCAAGACTTGCGTTTCAGTATAGTTTCTTCCATTGGGGGCTACACCCTTGGGCGATTTATACCACAGTTGCGTTAGCTCTAGCATTCTTTAAGTTTAGAAAAGGAGCACCAGGTCTTATTAGTGCTATTTTCTATCCGATTCTAGGAGAGCGCGTAAATGGACCTATTGGTAAAATAATTGACGTTATCGCTGTTATTGCGACCGTATTTGGTGTCGCTACTTCACTCGGATTCGGAGCTTCACAAATCGGTGGAGGAATCTCTTATTTAACAGGCATTGAAAATTCGTTTACAACACAATTGATCATTATCTTAATTGTTACAGTGCTTTATATGATTTCTGCTTCAACAGGCATTTCAAAAGGAATTAAGTACTTAAGTAATACAAATATCGTACTTGCCATTTTACTCATGTTCTTCTTGCTCTTTGCAGGACCAACAAACTTTATTATGGATCTCTTTACATCTACGCTTGGTTCCTATATTCAAAATTTGCCTAGCATGAGTCTTCGAATGAGACCATTTGAAGGATCGTCCTGGATACAGAGTTGGACAATCTTCTACTGGGCATGGTGGATTGCCTGGGCACCATTTGTCGGAACGTTTATTGCTCGTGTATCAAAAGGTAGAACGATACGAGAATTTGTTCTTGGTGTTCTTTTAGTACCAACGATCTTCGGGGGATTATGGTTCTCCGTGTTTGGAGGTTCCGCTATTTCACTTGATATGGCCGGAACGGGTATTTACGACATTATTAACAACCGGGGTATGGAAGTTGCACTATTCGCTGTACTAGAGCAATATCCACTTGGTACATTTATGTCGATCATTGCGATATTACTAATCAGTACCTTCTTTATTACATCGGCTGACTCAGCTACATTTGTTCTTGGGATGCAAACGACGAACGGAAGTATGAATCCTTCAACCAAAGTGAAATTAACTTGGGGTGTGATTCAGTCATCAGCTGCAGCAGTTCTTCTTTGGTCAGGTGGCCTCGGTGCCCTGCAAACTGCGTCTATCATAGCCGCTTTTCCGTTTGCTATTATCATAATCGGTATGATAATCTCTCTATTAAAAGCTTTTAAACAAGAGAAAATACCGCCAAGACCACCTAAAAAAGATGAGACAAAATAATAAAAGCGCACTACCAATTTGGTAGTGCGCTTTTATATGGACTACAACTTATATGAATAAGATATAGAAATAATTAATGACTAATGCAATAGTTGTAGAGAAAGAAATGAGAAAAAGAAGCTCCTTCCCTCTCGTCACCATTTGTATTGAAATCGTACAAACCAGATAGAGAAAAACGAGAAACAATACGATTTTAAATCCAATTGGATCTCGTGGAGAATGATGAATGATTTGAAAAAAAGCAAACCAGATCATGAACTGAAAGCAAAGCACTTTTCAATACATTCCACTCCACCTCCACTAGAAGCAGTTATTCTATTCATATGTATGTCCTTTTATTGATAAAAATGGCTCCTCTCCCTCAATCAGTTCTAAAACAAGTTTCGCTCAGCAAAAAAAACTTCGGAGACTCAGTGTCTCCGAAGTTTTTTAATAAGAAATTAACCAATATGAATTGGAGTACCTAGAGCTACTTCAGCAGCTTCCATAGTAATTTCTCCAAGTGTTGGGTGAGCATGGATTGTAAGCGCAATGTCTTCAGCTGTCATACCAGCTTCGATTGCAAGACCAAGCTCAGCAATCATATCAGAAGCGTTAGGACCAGCAATTTGAGCACCGATCACTAAGCCATCTTCTTTACGAGTGATAAGCTTCATAAATCCTTCACTGTCGTTAAGAGACAATGCACGGCCATTAGCGCCGAATGGGAATTTAGATGCTTTCACATCGAAACCTTGATCTTTTGCTTCTTGTTCAGTGTAACCAACTGAAGCGAGTTCTGGGTCAGAGAAAACAACCGCTGGGATTGCAAGATAGTCAATCACAGAGTTTTCACCACTGATCGCTTCTGCAGCTACTTTACCTTCGTAAGAAGCTTTATGAGCAAGTGCAGGACCTTCTACGATATCACCAATCGCATAGATGTTATCGAAGTTTGTACGACACTGCTTGTCAATCTTCACAAGACCTTTGTCCGTCATTTCAACGCCAAGTTCTTCAAGACCGATTTCATTTGTATTAGGCTTACGACCAACTGTAACTAGAACATAATCAGCGTCAAACGTCTGCGTTTCACCTTTGATTTCTGCTGTTACTGTTACGCCGTCTTCTGTTTCTTCAACGCCTTGTGCAAGAGCTTGAGTAATGATTTCTACATTACCTTTCTTCTTAAGACGACGAGAAACAAGAGAGCTCATTTGTTTTTCGAATCCAGGTAGAATTTGCTTCGTACCTTCAAGGATTGTTACTTCAGTACCGAAGTTTGCGTACACAGTACCAAGTTCGATTCCGATGTATCCTCCGCCGATTACCACCATTTTCTTAGGAACTTCGTCAAGTGCAAGTGCACCAGTTGAAGAAATCACACGCTTGCTCCATTTGAAGCTTGGAAGTTCGATTGGGCGAGATCCTGTTGCGATGATGCAGTTGTTGAATGTATACGTTTGAGAGTTCTTTTCGTCCATGATACGAACTGTGTTCTTATCGACGAAATAAACTTCACCACTGATAACATCAACTTTATTTGATTTCATAAGTCCTGCTACGCCGCCAGTAAGCTTGTCAACAACAGAAGATTTCCACTCCTGTACTTTTTTCATGTCGACGCTCACGTTCTCAGCTGTGATTCCGATATCATCGGAGTGCTTTGCAGACTCATATTTATGAGATGCATTAATCATTGCTTTTGAAGGAATACAGCCGACGTTTAAGCAAACTCCGCCTAGAGTTCCTTTGTCAGCAATGGCAACTTTCTGACCAAGCTGTGCTGCACGGATTGCAGCCACATATCCACCTGGTCCAGCTCCTACTACAAGTGTGTCTAATTCGATTGGAAAATCTCCTACTACCATATTATTACGCCTCCATCATTAAGAGTTGTGGATCGTTCAACAGACGCTTGATGTGATTAAGAGCAAGTTGTGCTGTTACGCCATCAATAAGTCTGTGGTCGTAGCTGATCGATAGAGCAAGAACAGGTGCAGCAACGATTTCTCCGTCGATAACAACTGGCTTCTCCTCAATACGACCAATACCAAGAATAGCAGCATCCGGGTTGTTGATGATTGGAGTGAACCATTGACCACCAGCAGAACCCAGGTTAGAAATAGTACATGTGCTACCTTTCATATCGTCCCCTGATAGTTTACCATCGCGAGCTTTTTTAGCCAACTCATTAATTTCAGATGAAACATTAAGAAGTGGCTTACGGTCTGCTTCTTTCACAACTGGAACAACTAGTCCAGCGTCAGTGTTAGCAGCGATACCGATGTTGTAGTAATGCTTGTGTACGATTTCCTCAGTAGAATCATCAATAGATGCATTCAACATTGGGAATTCGCGAAGTGCAGAAACAAGTGCTTTTACAACGTATGGAAGGTAAGTTAGCTTCACATCTTTGTCTGCAGCATATTGTTTGAACTTCTTACGATGAGCAACAAGATCTGTTACAACAACTTCATCCATGTGAGTTACGTGTGGAGCAGTATGCTTCGAGTTAACCATTGCTTTCGCAATTGCTTTACGCATACCTTTCATCTTCTCACGAGTTTCTGGTTGTGCAGATGCTTGTGGCTGTGCTGATGTAGTAGAAGCTTCTTGCTTCGCTTCAGCTTTTTCTTCTGTCGCTGCTGGAGCTTCAGAAGCTGCTTCGCCTCCACCATTCAAGTGAGTGTCGATGTCTTCTTTTACGACGCGACCATTTTTACCTGAACCAGATACTTTTGAAATGCTTACGCCGTTTTCACGAGCATATTTACGTACTGCTGGCATAGCAATAACGCGTTTTGTTGGATCTGTTTCTTCTTCAGCTTCAGGAAGTGGTTTTGATCCAGCGCTATCTTCTTTTGCTTCAGATTTTGCTTCAGCTTTAGGAGCTTCTTCTTCAGCTTGAGGCTGTTCAGCTGCAGGTTCTTCCTCTGCATCTTCATAACCTTCTGCGTCGAAAGTAATCACTACGTCTCCAACGATTACAGTTGCGCCTTCTTCAGCGTGAACTTCTTTAACTGTTCCGTCTACTGGGGAAGGAATTTCAACAACAGCTTTGTCGTTTTGTACTTCTGCAAGAATATCGTCTTCTTTAACTTCATCTCCGGATTTAACAAACCATTTTACGATTTCGCCTTCATGGATACCTTCACCGATATCCGGCATCTTAAATTGAAATGCCACGGGACTTCGCCTCCTAATTGTAGAAAAATTTTGCTCATATAAGATCTGAAGCGAAGCGCGGATCGCAGCTTCACTTCATGTTTTTTTATAAAGAGTTAATTAGAAATTAACAACTTGAGTTGCTTTTTCGATAATATCAGTATGATCAGGAAGCCATACATCTTCAGCAGCTGAGAATGCAAATACAGTATCAGGTGCAGCTACGCGAAGAACTGGTGCTTCAAGACTTAGAATTGCGCGGTCGTTAATTTCTGCAACGACGTTAGCCGCAATACCAGCTTGCTTCTGAGCTTCTTGAACAACAATTGCACGATTTGTTTTTTCAACAGAGGCAATAATTGTATCGATATCGAGCGGGCTAACCGTACGAAGGTCGATTACTTCTGCACTGATGTCGTTCTTTTCAAGCTCTTCAGCAGCTTTAAGAGAAGCTTGTACCATCGCACCGTAAGTTACGATTGTGATGTCAGTACCTTCACGTTTCACTTCAGCTTTACCAATTTCAATTGTGTATTCTTCTTCAGGAACTTCCTGACGGAAAGAACGATAAAGCTTCATGTGCTCAAGGAAAATAACTGGATCGTTATCACGAATCGCAGAAATAAGAAGTCCTTTTGCATCATAAGGGTTTGAAGGGATTACAACTTTTAGTCCTGGCTGTTGCGCCATTAGACCTTCAAGGCTATCTGCGTGAAGTTCTGGTGTTTTAACGCCGCCACCAAATGGTGAGCGAACAGTAATCGGCGCGTGGAAAGAGCCGCCTGAACGATAACGAAGACGAGCCATTTGACCGGAAATAGCATCCATTACTTCGTATACAAATCCAAAGAACTGAACTTCTGGTACTGGACGGAATCCAGTTAGTGCAAGTCCGATAGACATACCACCGATACCTGATTCAGCAAGCGGAGTATCGAATACGCGATCTTCGCCAAATTCCTTTTGAAGTCCTTCTGTCGCACGGAAAACGCCGCCGTTTTGACCTACGTCTTCACCAAACACGAGTACGTTCTCGTCATTTTTCAACTCCGTACGCATCGCATCAGTGATTGCTTGAATCATTGTCATTTGCGCCATAGCTTACTTCGACTCCTTTGCACTATATTCTTCATATTGTTCACGAAGGTTCTGTGGAAGCTCTTCGTACATGTTTGAAATAAGATCTGTTACTTTTTGCTTAGGAGTGCCATCTGCTTTCTTAATAGCCGCTTTGATTTCGTCCTTCGCATTATCAACTACTTCATTTTCTTTTTCTTCTGACCAAAGGTTCTTGCTCTCAAGATACTTGCGGAAGCGAACGATTGGATCTTTCTTTTCCCACTCGCTATCAAGATCTTCAGAACGGTAACGTGTTGGATCGTCACCAGCCATTGTATGTGGACCATAACGGTAAGTCATTGTTTCAATTAGTGTTGGACCTTCACCATTAATTGCGCGCTCACGAGCATCCGTAACTGCTTTATAAACAGCAAGAACGTCCATGCCGTCTACTTGAACGCCTTGGATACCAGCTGCAACTGCTTTTTGAGCAATTGTTTTCGCAGCAGATTGCTTTTCAACTGGAACTGAGATAGCAAAGCGGTTGTTTTGTACAACGAAAATTGCTGGAGCAGCATAAGCACCTGCAAAGTTCATTCCTTCATAGAAATCCCCTTGAGAAGCACCGCCATCACCAGTGTAAGTGATTGCTACGTTTTTCTTGCCTTTTTTCTTAAGTCCAAGCGCAACGCCAGCCGTTTGTGTAATTTGAGCACCGATAATGATTTGTGGGCTCAATACGTTAAGACCATCAGCCTGGTTTCCTACAAAGTGACCACGGGAGAATAAAAATGCTTTATATAGTGGAAGACCGTGCCAGATGATTTGAGGAACATCACGATAACCTGGAAGAATCCAGTCCTCTTTATCAAGTGCAAATTGACTTCCTAATTGTGAAGCTTCTTGTCCTGCAGTTGGTGCGTAGAAGCCAAGACGTCCTTGACGGTTCAAAGAGATTGAACGTTGGTCAAGAATGCGTGTGTACACCATGCGGCGCATTAATTCTTGAAGCTGCTCATCTGATAGTTCAGGCATTGCTTCTTCATTAACGATTTCGCCATTTTCATTTAGAATCTGGAACATTTCGAATTGGCCTTCGATGTTTTCGATGGTTTTAGTTCCCATACCTTTCACCTCATCCTTTCATTCATAAAGAGATAGATTATTGAATTGCAAATGTTGCAATTGTGAGTGGGTCGTTCAGTTTACAGACATCACTAGCATGTCCATTTCAACGTTATTAAATGACAAATACCATTCATTAATTTGCATTACTTAAGACAACACTCAATGTCATACCCTTAATTCTGAAGAAATAATCCCTAGTGCTATGTATTACTGCGAATAATAGTCTGTATCAGTAAGATTAAGGGAGTGCTTCTCTTCATGAGTAAGTTCGTTTTTAAGTTTACAATACAGTAAGTTTCAAGTCAATTAATTGATTTATTAATTGCATGTTATGGGATGATATTAAAACTGTTACATTCTGTTTTGATAGACTGTATTAGTGTCAATAATTAGGAGGGGAGATCTTTTATAACTCGTTATAACAAGAAATTGCTTCAAATTTCATGACAAAAATGCTGTCCCCTTTAATTTTAAAAAACGACCGCGTTCAAAATATTTTCTACATCCATAGAAAAAACCGCTCAAACGAGCGGTTTCTATTCTCCGTAATTCACATTTAATTCAGCTGATTCATAAAAAGCTTTTTTGGCTTCATTAAATTCAGATGTGAATTTGTTGAAACTTTCTTTATGCTCAGCCACTTTGCCATATTTCTCGTTAACGACTTTAATTTGTTCTTGGAGTTGCTCTAATGTTAGTTCTTTATCTTCAAGTGAGCTGTAGAGCTTTTGATCTTGTTCAACAGCTGCTTTGTATTCTTTATGTAGCTTTCCATAAGCTTCATAACGCTTATCCATAATGTCAATCAAGCTTTTAGCATCTTTCTTAGCTGCATCCGTTTCAAGATCCTCGGTTAAATCTTTAACTTCCTCAAATTCTTCATATGCTTCATCGATGCTTTCTTTTTCCTTCTTTAAATACTCAAGGCGCTGATCTGCATTTTCTTCAGCTTCTTTCGAAAGCTTTTCAATCTTATCAAACTCTTCCATACTTAGTGCAACAATCTCATTATAAATGTCTTGCTCTTTTTTCTCTGCCTTCGCCAGAGGTTCTTGTTGTTCTCTAAATTGATCTTCAAGAGCAACAGCTTCCTCTAAATGGTCATACATTTTTTCTGCTGGGCTACCACCAAACTGACAACCAGCTAACCCAACCATTAGAAAACAGAAAAACAGAGAAATAATTCCCAAACGATATTTACGTAGCAAAAAAAGTCCCCCCACATATCCAATTCATACCATAATAATTACATCCCTGATTACTATACCATAATACAGATCTCAATAGAATACTCCATTTTTAATCAATACTATAATTCACGCATATTCCTTCTAGACAGATCATTCAAGAGGATTCCCTGTTAAATCGGCTTGTGCTAAACTATCACTATTGTAAGATTCTCTTTTACACAGTGACACATAATGCCACTTGTACTTTTTCAGTATCAATCGTCATTAATAAAAGAGCAATTGCTTTAACCCTTACAAAAAGTTGAATATACTTATGATAGACCGTTTTGAATAGGAGTGAAACATACCATGTTAACAATGAAAGATATTCGTAGAGAAGGGGATCCAATCCTAACTGAAGTTGCAAATGAAATTACCCTTCCTGCAACTGAAGAAGAAAAGCAAACCTTAAGAGAAATGCTTGAATTCCTTATTAATAGTCAAGATCCTGAAGCTGCCTTAAAGTATGAATTACGCTCAGGTATCGGAATTGCTGCCCCACAAATCGGCATTAGCAAACGTATGATTGCGGTGCACGTCTCTGATAATAGAGGCACGCTATATAGCTATGGCATCATGAATCCAAAAATCATTAGTCATTCCGTTGAAAAAACGTATTTAGATGGAGGGGAAGGCTGTCTTTCCGTTGATCGTGAAGTACCTGGTGCTGTACCGAGATATGCTCGGATTACAGTCAAGGGCGTTGATGCTGAAGGTAATCCGCTAAAGCTAAGATTAAAGGGGTTGCCTGCTATCGTTGTCCAACATGAAGTTGATCATCTTGATGGCGTTATGTTTTACGATCGGATTAACAATGAAGAAGCAAGTGAATTAACACCTTTAGGTCGATAAGCTTGATTCTACAATGAGCAAAGGGGATCGCCGTTTCAATAGGCGATCCCCTTTTTTATAGTAAGCCTACTTTTTTCAACCCTTTTTGAATACCGTCTTGATCGACCGGATCCGTGATGTAATCAGCCACTTGTTTCACTTCTTCATAGCCATTTCCCATTGCGACTCCCGTGCCTGCAAACTTCAACATTTCGATGTCGTTGAGTGCATCTCCAAAAGCGTACGTATTTTCTCGTTTAAATCCAAGGTGCTTAATCATAGCTTCTATTCCTTTCGCTTTTGAGCCTCCAGGGGGAATCACGTCCATGGAATAATCATGCCAGCGGATAAAATCAAGGTTCCCATATGCATCACGATAGCCACCTTCGTCATTACTTTCGCAAAACAGAAGCGCCTGATAAATTTCTCTATTGTGATAATAGGAAGGATCATATCCAGGATAATGCATTTTTAAGTCGTCCATGCTTTTCATAATATGAGGATGTTCATCATGGTTACTCATCATCGCTTCGTGATCAAGGAATACCATGGGATGGCCATTTTTCTTGGCTTCTTCTTCAAGAACCGTAATTTCATCGCGACTTAGCGGATTTGTATGAACAACCTTTTCCTGGTGTTTCACGTATTGGCCATTAAAACTGATAAACGTGTCTATTCCAAGATCTTCTCTAAGATCTGCGAACATAAATGGCGCTCTGCCTGTTGCAATGGCAACATGAACCCCATTCTCTGTAAGTGTTTTTAAAGCTTCCCGCGTTGACACTGGAATTTTTTTGTCATGATTAAGAAGTGTGCCATCAATATCAAAAAACACAATCTTTTCGTTATGCATCGTCATTCACCTGTTCCTGCTATATTTTTTATCATAACTATCTTGAAAACATTATGCTGATCTTCTTATCGTGTTTGCTTCAGTTCTTTGATGTTTACCTGATAAATAAACTCCAAAAAACACAAGTAGCAACCCTAAAATCATAGGTAGTGTGATGTTTTCATTTAAATAAAAGCTTCCCCAGATCAAGGCGGTGACAGGTACAAGGTATGTCACTAATGTCGCAAACTCTGCGCTACCATGTTGAATCATATAATAGAAGAGCAAATAAGCTAGACCCGAACCGAACACACCTAGACCAATTAGCGCTATTAGAATATCACGTTGAAGGAGTAACGTAAACTGAATACCACCTTCCCCACTAATGAGCATCATTAGAAGTCCTCCTGTCGCTCCGATCGTTAACGTAATGAACGACAACACATCAACAGGTACGCCCTTTAAGTTCTTTTTTGTATATTGCGATGCAAATCCATAGCAGCAAGTGGCGATTAGCATTGGAAATACCCCTCTCCACTCGCCTTTTACCAATGCACTTAGATCAAGATCAATTAAAAAAAGGATGCCGATAAATCCAACGATTATACCTGTCCACTGTTTCAGAAATAGCATTCGCCCAAATAAAAAAGCGCCAAGAATACTTGTGAATAGTGGTGTCGTCGCATTTAACGTAGCAGCAAGGCTACTCGAGATCCGTTCTTCACTAAGTGCAATCATTCCCCAGGGAATGAGCGCATTCATAATCCCTACTAGAATAAGACTTCCCCACTTAAGATTGCCTTTTAACTTCTTTATTCTTCCTCTTATCATTAAATAAAGAAAAATTGATACTGCCCCAAGTATGCAGCGAAAAAAGACTACGCCCCATGGCCCTGTAATCGGAACAATCAATTTAATGAACATGAACGACATGCCCCATATTAAACTTAATGAAATAAGCGCAACATATAACTTCAAATCTCACCCTCCTTATAAGCGAATTCATTAACATGTTACATGATTAAGGAAATGGTGTCCCTACTATTTCCCCATCTTTTTCCAAACTAAATCCTAACGACATGATCAATAATAAAAATAGTTATTAAAAAAGGAAGGATGAGCTTAATGTATCGAAAAATGAAGCGTAAATTAAAAAAAACCTGGAGGAACGTGCTATTTCCACAACCTAAATATTCCATTGATTAACCTTTTCCACCCTTAAATTCGTGCAAATTCTCCTATTTCTTATGGAAATGTGGTTAGAAACATGAAAAAGAAACCAATTTCCTATATAATAAACGAAGATGCACACAAATTGTCTGAGTTAAGGAGAGATTTAGAATGATTTATAAGGTATTTTATCAAGAGACAAAAAAGGAGGTTCCTGTAAGAGAGCGAACAATGAGCCTTTACGTAGAGGCTACTTCTGAACGGGAAGTTCGCTACAAATTAAAGGACCGCGACCTTAATATTGAATTTATTCAAACCGTGGAAGATGACTTCCTTTCGTTTGAGCAAAAATCAGAGCACTTTGAATTGGAGAATGTATAGACTATGAAATTTGTTAAAAATCATCAAACCGCCGTGTTCGCTTTAGGTGGACTCGGAGAAATCGGTAAAAACATGTACGGTATTCAGTTTCAGGATGAAATTATCCTTGTTGATGCTGGGATTAAATTCCCAGAAGAAGAATTACTAGGAATTGACTACGTTATTCCAGACTATTCTTATCTCGTTAAAAACCAGGATAAAATCAAAGGTTTATTTATCACTCACGGTCACGAAGACCATATAGGCGGCATCCCTTACTTACTTCGTGAAATTAACGTGCCAATCTATGGTGGTAAGCTTGCACTAGGTTTTATTCGCAATAAACTTGAAGAGCACGGACTTCTTCGAGGCGCTTCTTTAAATGAAATCACAGAAGAAGACATTATTAAGTTCCGTAAAACATCAGTAATGTTCTTTAGAACAACTCACAGTATTCCTGATTCTTATGGTGTCGTTGTTAAAACTCCTCCTGGTAACATCGTTCATACGGGAGACTTTAAGTTTGATTTCACACCGGTTGGCGAACCCGCAAACTTAACTAAAATGGCCGAAATCGGTAAAGAAGGCGTTCTAGCTCTTCTTTCTGATAGTACAAATAGTGAAGTTCCAGGCTTTACAATGTCTGAGAGTCGCGTAGGGGAAACCATCCAGGATATCTTTAGAAAAGTAGATGGCCGTGTCATTTTCGCTACTTTCGCATCAAATATTCACCGCCTTCAACAGGTTGTGGAAGCAGCCGTTGAAAACGGACGTAAAGTAGCCGTCTTCGGACGCAGTATGGAATCTAACATTACGATTGGTCAGGAACTTGGGTACATTAATGCACCTAAAGATACATTTATTGATGCGAATCAAATCAACCGTCTTCCAGAAAATAAAGTAACGATTCTTTGTACAGGAAGTCAGGGAGAGCCGATGGCTGCTCTATCTCGAATTGCGAACGCGACACATCGTCAAATTCAAATCATTCCTGGAGATACAGTTGTTTTCTCTTCTTCACCTATTCCTGGTAACCAGGTAAGCGTATCGAGAATCATTAACCAACTATCTCGCGCAGGTGCTGATGTGATTCACCATAAACTAAGTGACATTCATACTTCTGGTCACGGTGGACAAGATGAGCAGAAGCTTATGCTTCGTCTCATTAAGCCTAAATTCTTTATGCCAATTCACGGTGAGTACCGTATGCTTAAGATGCATACAAAGCTCGCACAAGATTGCGGCATTCCGCAGGATCATTCTTTCATTATGGATAACGGTGAAGTTCTCGCACTAAGCGAAAATGAAGCCTCCATTAGTGGTAAAATCCCTTCTGGATCTGTCTATGTGGACGGAAAAGGAATCGGGGACATTGGCAACATTGTGCTACGAGATCGTAAAATCCTTTCTGAAGAAGGTCTTGTTATTGTTGTTGTCTCCATTAACATGAAAGAGTTTAAAATTCTTTCCGGTCCTGACATCATTTCTCGTGGATTTGTCTACATGAGAGAATCTGGTGATTTGATTAATGATGCTCAAGAGCTTTTATCAAAGCATCTGAATGGTGTAATGGAAAAGCGTACAAGCCAGTGGTCTGAAATTAAGAATGAAATTACAGATACTCTTGCACCTTTCCTATACGAAAAAACGAAGCGTCGTCCAATGATCCTTCCGATCATTATGGAAATTTGATCAAACAAAAACAGCCTGTCGATCGTTCGACAGGCTGTTTTTTCTGTGTGAAGATTAATCACGATTTAAAATTTGTCGCTCAAGGCGGTTAATGTCCTGATCTGAACCAATTACGATAAGAATATCACCTTTTGATATCATTTGATCAGCTTGAGGCGAAACGATAATCTCATCACCTTTTTTGATAGCAACAATATTTGCACCATACTTTGCGCGAATATCCAATTCAATGATTGTTTTATTATCCATTCTCGAGTTTGCGATCAGCTCTACAATGCTGTGCTCATCAGAGAGTTCTAAATAGTCTAATACGCTATTTGAAATCATGCTATGTGCAATCCGAACACCCATATCGCGTTCGGGGTGCACAATTTTATCTGCACCAATTTTGTTTAGTACTTTTTCATGATAATCATTTTGGGCTTTTACCGTAATTTTACTTACGCCCAATTCCTTTAGAATTAACGTCGTTAAAATACTCGATTGAATGTTATCCCCAATAGCTACGATAACGTGATCAAAGTTACGAATACCAAGGTTTTTAAGAACACTTTCATCAGTTGAATCAGCGATAACAGCATGTGTCGCTACAGAAGAAAACTCATTCACTTTATCTTCATCCATATCAATCGCAAGAACTTCCATCCCCTGCTGACTTAGTGACTTACAAATGCTTCCTCCAAAACGACCGAGTCCAATAACGGCAAATTGCTTTTTCAAGACACACTCCTCCTACTCATTCAGAAAGAAACGCGCGCCAGCAACATTGCTGACGCACTATCATATCTATCCTACCACTCTTATCATCAGTGTCAATATTTCTTCTTCAGGACTTATTCCCCTTTACATACTCTGCATCAAATAAGAATAGCCTCATTAATAAGACGAGGGAAGGCACGAGTAAGCAAAGACCAGCTATAAAGGCGATAACAAGATATACACCAGTTGTTTCGTTCGTATACCCTGAATAAATGGTAATGTGATCATATAAAATCCATGGTAAGTGAGAAATGCCATACCCGAAGAATGCGAAAAAGAATTGAAGCATCACAAAAATAAATGCGGTTCCATATCGTTTACGTTGGAAAATCAAATACGTTGCGATTAAAAAACAAAAAAGTGAAGCAATAAAGAACCAGGCATAATCCAGCGTTCGTTCGAAATGCACAGAATTATGTTGTTGAAGGGCTACGAAAACCAGAATACTGGACAAAATCGTTGGCGCACTCCAAAACAGCGCGTACTTTCTAAGCAATTCAAGAGCAGGCTCATCATTTGCTCGACTAGCATAGTACGTGAGAAACGCCGCACTAATAAAGAGCACGGATACAATCGCAAGCAAGACAACAGACCATGAGTAAAAACTGGAAAATAGCTCTCCTGCAAGAAATTTCACTTCTCCGTTAACCTCTTCTATAAATCCACCTTCTGATAACGTTAAAGCAGTTGAAAGTGAAGCTGGGATCAATAAGCCTGTAACCCCGTATAAAAACGTATAAACTCTGCTTTTCTTCGCTCCATAGTTTCCAAATGCATAAAATGACCCTCGTATCGCCAAAAGAATAATGGCGATGCTGCCTGGTACAAGTAAAGCCGTTCCATAATAATAGGCCGTATCAGGGAAAAAGCCTACGAGGCCAACGAAAAAGAAAACAAAGAAAACATTGGTCACTTCCCATACAGGTGATAAATAACGACTAATGATTTTATTAATAATGTGGTCGCGTCCCGTAAGCTCTCCATAGTAAGCAAAGAAGCCCGCTCCAAAATCAATGGAGGCTGTAATGAGATAGCCATAAAGAAAAACCCACAGAACGGTGATCCCAAGTAATTGAATATCCATTTTTTCACCCCTTCTATTGAAAGCTCTTATTTCTTTCTAGCAATCTCCTCTAGCTCATTTTCAGCTGGATTCGTTTTGAACATTTTTCTAAGCACAGTCACACAAAGCGTGCCAAGTACAATATAGAGGAGAAGGAAAAGAACAAACATCCATCCAACACCATTTGCAGATGTAGCAGCATGACCCGTCCTCATTATGTCCCATAGAATCCACGGTTGACGGCCCACTTCCGAGAAAATCCATCCAAATTCAATTGCAAGAACTGAGAGCGGTCCAGCAAGGACGATGAGGCGCAAGAACCATTTATTTTCGGTATTAAACCGTTTCAATCGAAGAGCGATCACAAAAAAGAACGTTAAAGCGGCCAAAAACATCCCGATGCCGACCATCCCATCAAATAAATAGTGGATGTAAAGCGGCGGCACTTCATCTTCCGGAACTTGATCAAGTCCCATTACTTCAGCATTAGGATCACCATGGGCAAGAATACTTAAGAAATTAGGTAAAACAAGACCATATTTCACTTCGTTCGTTTCGTCATTTAGAAAACCACCAACAACGAGATCAGCATTTTCAGACGTCTCAAAATGCCACTCTGCAGCAGCTAGCTTACTCGGCTGGTACTCAGCTAAATACTTTCCTGAAAAATCTCCAATGACAGCTGTTCCGATCGCAAAGATAAAACCGGCCGTCATCGTCAATTTAAGCGCTTTTCGATAATACGTACTTCGCTTTCCCTTTAACATATGGAACGCTGTAATAGCAGCTAGTACGATCGCAGAAGTTAAATAGGCTGACATCACAACGTGCCCAACCTTTGTTGGCGTTGCAGGGTTAAACATTGCTGCAAGCGGTTGGATATTGGTAAGCACACCATCTACCATATCAAAACCCTGCGGGGAGTTCATAAAAGCATTAACTGTTGAAATAAAGACAGCGGATAACGTTGAGCCAATGACAACTGGGATTGAAATTAACCAGTGGTAGATCGGCTTTTTAAACCTGTCCCAAGTATAAAGATAGATTCCTAGAAAAATCGCTTCAAAAAAGAAAGCAAATGTTTCAAGGAATAGCGGTAAACTAATGACTTGACCCGCCAGCTGCATAAAGTTAGGCCATAAAAGTGATAATTGTAACCCAATAGCAGTACCAGTCACAACACCTACCGCTACGGTAACGACGAAACCTCTCGCCCACCTCCGAGCAAGTAACGTATAATAGGGATCGTTTCGTTTAATCCCGATCCATTCAGCTAGACTAATTAATAACGGGACACCGACACCTAACGTCGCAAAAATAATGTGAAAGCCTAGTGTTAGACTTGTTAAAAGACGACTTAGCATCGCTGAATCTAGTTCCAAATTGTTCATCCCCCTTGTACCAATTTCTCATCATCTGTTACTCATCTTCCCTTATCAATGCACATAGAAACAGTGAACCTCTTGTTTACACCTTTATTATGAATCATCGTTGAGATTGTGACAAGTATCACAATCTTTTTTCTTAAGAATAATGTTCTGTCCGTTAATAATCTGTTCACATTTATTAAAATTTCCTTTCGTTAAGTTCTATTCAAAAAAAAGAAGCCAAGCAGGCTTCTTTTTTAAACAGCATCCATCATATTAAATTGTGATTTTACAAGCTCATAGTAAGTTCCGCCTTTACGCATCAACTCATTATGATTTCCTTGTTCTAGGATTCGACCGTGGTCAAGAACGATGATATTATCCGCTTCACGAATGGTAGAAAGTCGATGCGCAATCATAATGGCCGTTCGACCTTCTAGAACCACATTCAAGGCTTGTTGAATTTTAAGCTCGGTTTCTGTATCAATGCTTGCAGTAGCTTCATCTAAGATAAGAATACGGGGATCAGCGAGCAGTGCTCTCGCAAAGGACAATAGCTGCCTCTCACCAACCGAGAGAACGTTCCCTCTCTCCTCTACTTCTGTTTCATAACCATTGCTTAAGCGCTGAATAAAGTGATCAGCCCCTACCGCTTTAGCTGCTTCAATCACCTCTTCATCACTTGCACCTGGACGTCCAAAACGGATGTTTTCCATAATGGTTCCGGAAAAAATGAACGTATCTTGAAGAACGACGCTCACCTTTTCTCGCAAACTATCGAGTTTCACATCTTTTAAATCCATTCCATCAATTCGAACTGTTCCACTGGTCGGATCATAGAAGCGACTAATTAAGTTTGCAATGGTTGATTTTCCTGAACCGGTATGACCAACAAGCGCAACCGTATCACCCGCTTGCATTTTCAAACTTAACTCATGGAGCGCTTTACGACTTTCATCATAGGAAAATTCAACATTTTCAAACGTGATTTCTCCTTTAATATCGTCGAGCTCAATTGCGTTTTTCTTTTCAGGGACATTTGGTTGTTCATCTAGAAACTCAAAAATTCTTTCTGAAGAAGCCATGGCTACAAGAAGTTGATTGTAAACTTGCCCTAAACGAGAAATTGGTTCCCAGAACATCCCTAGATAGAAAGCAAACGTTACGAAAACACCGTAATCCATTCCATTTTGAATAAGATAAACGCCAAACCAAATTAAAATGGCCGTTCCAATTGCATTTGACATTTCAACAAACGGTCTAAAAATAGCACTCTTTTGCGTTGCATCTTTCCAACTTGCGTAATTCTCTTGATTTACGCCCTGGAAAAATTCCATGTTTCCTTTTTCCTGGGTATAGGATTGAGTAACGCGAATTCCCTGGATACTTTCATTTAAGTGTGAATTTATTTTTGCCTGCTTGATTCGAACATCCTGCCAGGATCGACGGATTCTTTTTCTTAAGCTCGTTGAGATTAAGAACATAAGCGGCAAAATGATCATAATTGCGAGCGTTAATTGAGGACTTAATACAAACATAATCACAATGATTCCTAGTAATAAAACAATATCCATTAGTAGGTTAATAACACCACTTGTGAAAAGTTCCTGCATGGAGTTCACGTCATTGATAATTCGAACGAGGATTGAACCTGCTGATCGTTTATCGAAAAAGCCATGGGAAAGTCGCTGAATATGCTTGAACAATCCTTGTCTAATGTCATAAATAATATATTGACCAAGTTGATTGGTCCATTTAATTCGGTACGTATTGGCAATCCATGATAGCAAATACAACCCAGCTATACCAATGATCAATTGGATAAGTAACGTTTGGTTTTGATTCTTTATCGCGTGATCAAACAACAAGACCCCGATGAAGATCGGGACAATTAGCCGAACTGCTGTTGACAGCAGCATTGAAATAATCGCTTTTGGCAACAAATTTTTCTTGTAAGGATCCATATACCCAAGCAGTCGTGACATCTGTTTCCAGTTAAACTGTTTTTCAATTGCTGTATCCTGTGAATAATGGAACCGCTCTCTTCGATTTTGCTTCAAGTCTTCACCCCATTTCATCCAGTCTGTTTGGCCATTATCTCCTTACGATCTTGGTATTGAATATCGTAAATACTCCGGTAATATCCATTCTGTTCAATTAATTCTTGGTGATTCCCACGTTCAACAATTTCTCCTTCTTTTAATACAAGGATTTCATTTGCGTGTTTAAGTGAAGAAATTCTGTGCGCGATGATAAAGGTTGTTCTCCCTTTCATCACTTCTTCAAATGCCTTCTGAATCTTTACTTCCGTTTGCATATCAACTGCGCTAGTGGCATCATCAAGAATTAAAATACTTGGATCAGTTAAAATGGCACGGGCAATCGCGATCCGCTGCTTTTGGCCACCAGAGAGTCCCATACCACGCTCTCCTAAAACGGTATCGTATCCATTTGGCATTTCCATGATAAAGTCATGGGCCTGGGCTCTTTTGGCAGCATCCTGAATCGCATCAAACGAGATGTCAGGATCACCGTAAGCAATATTGTCTCTGATCGTTGACGAAAAAAGAAATGTCTCTTGAAGAACTACGCCGATATTTTTTCGGAGCGATTTCAAGCTATACTCATTAATATTTCGCCCATCAATCATAATCTCACCACTATTCGGTTCATAAAAACGTGCAATGAGCTGAGTGAGCGTCGTTTTACCAGCTCCTGTTGCTCCTAATAAACCAATTGTCGTCCCTTTCGGAGCATGAAATGAAATGTTTTTTAACGCTTCATCGTCATCAACAGCATACTGGTGGGTTACATTGTTAAAGGCCACATTTCCTTCAAGACGTTCAACGTTAACAGCGCCTTCAAGATCATAAATATCTTCAGGCTCATCAAGAATCTCTAGCAATCTTTCACCCGAGGCTTTTGACTGAGAAAAAGTATTAATAACGAAGCCAAGGTTCATTATAGGCCAGATGATATACCAGACTAAACTAAAGAAAGCGACGAGTTCACCAGGCTGTAGCTGGTTTTGAAAGACCAGATAACCTCCATAAGATAGAAGAAAAACAACGCATAAATTTCCGATAAACTCCATTAACGGAAAGAATTTAGCCCAAATATAAGACGTTGTTAAGTAGTTATCACGATAATCCGTATTACTATTTACAAATTTATCAATTTCAAAATCTTCTCTCGAGAGTGATTTCACGGTATTAATACCGCTAATATTTTCTTGTACTTTTGTATTCAAGCGTGCCATCGACTTTCGAATCCCACGGAATGCAGGATGGACGCGCTTATCAAATTGGTAAACGACAATCGCAAGAAATGGCAGCATCCCTAATGTAACGAAAGCTAGCGGAACTGAATAGCTAAACATGACGATTAAACTAAAGCTTATGATAAGAACAAAATTGATCACCTGAGCAAATCCAAACGATAAGAAAAAGCGAAACCCTTCTACGTCAGCAGTTAAACGCGACATTAAGTCTCCCGTTTTTGCGTTATCATAATAACGAAAAGGCAAGTACTGTAGTTTTTTATAAAGCTCCTCTCTAAGTCTGTAAACAGCGGTAACGCCAAACAAATCTCCTAAGTATTGTTGAAAAAATGTAGCGGTCCCTTTCACGATCATAATTCCTATAAAACCAAATGCAAGATACGGAACCCATTTGTATTCTTGCTTAAGGATGACGTCATCAATTGTGAATTGAAGAAGCATAGGATATAAGACGGTAATACCTGTTACAAATAGAAGGGAAAACACAGACCATAGAAAAAGGTTCTTATATGGCCAATAAAAGTCTTTCAATCTTTTAAACGTTTCCATTCCAACACCACCTTTTGACAGTATGTAATGATAAATAGAGTGACAATATACATAATATATCGGAATTCGAAATAAATAACCACCTATTCGGCCTAAAATTCGGAATTTTTTAAATGAGTGATAACTTTGTGGAGTTTTTCCAAGAAGAAGAGATTGTTTAAACAAAAATAAACCCCAGAGAGCTCCGCTCTCTGGGGTTAGTTGACTTTATTTAAGTGTTTCTTGGCCTGGCTTCCAGTTAGCCGGGCAAAGGCCACCAGTTTGTAGTGCTTGAAGGACGCGAAGTGTTTCGTCTACGTCACGACCAATATTGTTATGGTTCACAACAGAGTACTGAAGCTCCCCTTCAGGGTTAATGATGAATAGTCCGCGAAGTGCAACACCTTCATCTTCAATGAATACGCCGTATTCTTTTGATACTTTGTGGTTTGTATCTGCAGCTAGTGGATAGTTAAGATCACCAAGACCATTATCGTTACGGTCTGTGTTGATCCATGCAAGGTGTGTATGGATTGTATCAGTTGAAACACCGATTACTTCTGCATCAAGATCGTCGAATTCTTCGAAACGATCGCTTAGTGCTGTAATTTCAGTTGGGCACACGAATGTAAAGTCCATTGGATAGAAGAAAAGGACTGTCCATTTATCGTTCTTCATATTTTCTTCAAGGCTTACTTTGCCAAATTCTTTGTTTGTCATCACTGCTTCCATTTCGAAGCGAGGTGCTTGTTTACCTACCATGCGTTCTACCATGTGTAAATCCCTCCTAGAAAATATCCTGCGGCTTTCGCCCACAAATGACATTATAGTACACGATTTATTTTTAGTCAATATTAAATGATAATTAATTTAATGTGGGTTAATTACCTTCCCCCACTATCGTACCCACGTTTACCGCGTACTAAACAGGGTAGTTTTAGTATATCGAAAATCATTTCATTCGTCGCGTATTAACGCTTTACTTGAATTATCATAACAATTTTCGCTATAATTTGACCGAGTGCTTATCCTATTTATGTAGTGGGAACAAAAGGAGGAAGTCGATTGAATTTATTTGACAACATTAACTGGGAAGGTTTTTTAGTGGATACGGGCATAATTGTTCTTAAGCTTATTGCGATTTTAATCATTTACGCCATCGTTAAAGCAATTGGAAACCGATTTATTGAAAGAACGTTTACGCAAGTATCTGAAAAACAAAACATGAGTCCTGGAAGAGCGAATACGCTGAAAAACTTATCAAAAAGCATATTTACGTACGTTCTACTCTTTATGGCTGTTGCGATTATTTTCGAAACATTTGGTTTTGATATTAAAGCATTAATCGCTGGTGCCGGTATTATCGGCCTTGCCGTCGGATTTGGTGCTCAAGGTCTTGTAAGTGACGTTGTAACAGGGTTCTTCATTCTTCTTGAGAAGCAAATGGATGTTGGGGATTATGTCACTGCGGGAGGCTTTGGTGGAATCGTAGAGGAAGTCGGTCTTCGCACCACACACATCCGTTCTTTTGATGGAACATTGAACTACGTACCGAACCGTGAGATTAGCTCACTAAGTAACCATTCACGTGGTAACATGCGTGCTCTTGTCGATATTGGGATCTCCTACGATGATAACATCGACGAAGCCATTCGCGTAATTCAGAAAGTGTGTGACAATGTTGCTGCGACCAATGAGGCTGTTGTAGAAGGGCCTGATGTCCTTGGTGTTCAAAGTCTTGGTTCATCCGATGTTGTCCTCCGCATACTGTGCCGCACGCAAAACATGGAGCAATGGGGTGTGGAACGACAGCTTCGCAAAGAAATTAAAGAAGCGCTTGATGCCAACGGAATTGAAATTCCATTTCCTCATCAAGTATTTATTGAAAAGAAAGAACAGTAGTTTATCAACTATTTTTCATGGGTAATGTAATCACACATACAAATCAGGAGTGTGATTCAGTTGCCTTACAATTCTAAAAGTGAATTGCCAGATCAAGTGAAAGACAACTTACCAAGCCACGCACAGGATATTTTCAAAGAAGCTTTCAACTCAGCTTCTGAGCAATATGATTCTGAGAAAACGGCCTTTAAAGTCGCTTGGAGTGCTGTGGAAGAGAAATATGAAAAGAACGACAATGGGAACTGGGTACAAAAAGAAAAAAACAACTAAGCAAAAACCCCTAATTTACTTTAGGGGTTTTTTGTGTATTTCTATTGGTAGCGACTGTCCACTTGCTGACATACTTGATCAGCTGTCATGCCATCCGCATTAATTACTGATCCTTGCGTACTAACCGACTGCATCCCCATCACATTTTGATCCTGACCGGAGACAACACAACAATCACAGCCATTTGCATCACTTTCTTGTTTTAAAGGTACAACCTCATATCCCTTTGCTTGTAAAGCTTGCGCCACATCAGAAAGCGTATCTTCTACTGCGATTCGTTTCATCCTAATCAATCCTTCCCTCTTTTAGTATGTAACTGCTACCCTTCTATGTTCACCAACGTTCGTTAATTTATACGCCAAACAATAAAAGCCTTCAGGCATAAAGACCTGAAGGCTTACAAACTCAATTTGCTATTTCATTTAAATAAGATGTGAGCGCAAGGTACGCCGTTTCTATTGCCGACTCATCTGGTTTTAATGTAGATGTATGAAGACCTGATGAAGAATTCACACCAAGCCAGAACATAAAGCCAGGGATCTCTTTTAAGAAATAACCAAAATCTTCTCCTGTCATCGCTTCTCGACATTCCACTAATGTTACCTCAGAGAGGTTTTCTATATTCGCCATAAACGTCTTCACAAGCTCAGGCGTATTGTTTACTTGATAGTAGTTTGAACCATAATCAATGGAAGCTTCACACTCAAATGAGGCCTCAATCCCTCTTACCATCGCTTCAATACGGGTCTTTACTTTTGACATTGAATCAGCCGAAAGCGTCCGAATGGTACCTTCTAATCGCGCTTTTTCTGCAATGATGTTTTGCTTCGTACCTCCGTCGATTTTCCCAACTGTGACCACAGCTGAATCGAGCGGATCGACATTCCTCGCTACAATCGATTGAAACTGGGTAACAAGATGGCTAGCTGCAACGACCATATCACGCGTATGGTGCGGGTATGCGGCATGCCCGCCTTTACCAGTTAAATCAATAAACAGCTCAGATGTATTCGCAAAAAGCAAACCCGGTCTTATTGCGATCGTTCCAACTGGATATTCAGGTGCAATATGCAATGCAATCATTTGATCAGGCTTCCATGCTTTAAACTCTTCACTATCAAGCATTGGGAGTGCACCGCCGGGTCCTTCTTCTGCCGGCTGAAAGACGAACAGTAAATTATCTTTTAAAGCGTGAGACGCATAATATTCAAGAATGGAAAGAGCGATCGTCATATGAAAATCATGACCACATGCATGCATATAGCCTTCATGCTCCGATTTAAACTCATACCCTGTCTCTTCCTTAATCGGAAGGCCATCTATATCCGTGCGATACCCTATTGTTTTTGAAGGATTATCACCCTTCACTAGCACAAGGATACCCGTTCTCCAGGTTTTCACCTGAAGACGGTCCTGTGGCAAGTTTTCAATAAAATGAAGCAAATACCGCTGCGTCTTAAATTCCTTGAAACCTAGTTCAGGAATACGATGTAAATCCCTTCGGACTGATGTGATATCCATCGGAATTAGTCGTTTTGTAGCTGACGAAGCTCTTTTTTGATTTCTGTTTTTGAACGAGTTTGATCATCAATTTTCTTAAGTACACGTGCTGGCGTTCCAGCAACAAGCGTATACTCAGGAACATCTTCTGTAACAATCGCACCTGCAGCGACTACTGAACCTTTTCCTACTTTTACGCCTTCAAGAACGACTGCGTTTGCACCAATCACAACATCGTCTTCGATCACAACAGGGCTAGCAGATGGTGGCTCAATAACACCTGCAAGAACAGAACCTGCACCGATATGACAGTTCTTACCTACTGTTGCACGTCCACCAAGAACAACGTTCATGTCGATCATAGTTCCTTCACCCACAACAGATCCGATATTGATCATTGCGCCCATCATGATAACAGCGTTATTTCCAATTTCCACTTGATCGCGAATAACAGCTCCAGGCTCAATACGTGCTTGAATACCTTTAAGATCAAGCATTGGAATTGCAGAATTACGACGGTCATTCTCTACAACATAATCTTCAATATTAGAAGCTTCAGACTCAAGCGCCTTTTTAATGTCTTTCCACTCTCCGAAAAGAACACCAGTATTCCCTGTAATGAATGACTTCGTGTTACTACCAAAGTCAATTCCTTCAAGGTTTCCTTTAATATGTACTTTAACAGGAGTTGATTTCTCACTGTTTTGAATAAAGCTAATAATTTCGTTTGCATCCATCATTTTCATTGGAAAATTCCTCCTTTGTTATCATGCTTATAAAACTAAGCATGTTACACATTTTATCGTACATGATCGATCACGTGAAGTCTAATCTTACAAGCTATTCACTTAATAATTCCACAAACTTTTGAACTTGCTTCAATTGCATGGCGGTATCATTGGTTAATAACCAAGTATCTCTCTTTAATGGCAATCCCTCACCATCTTTAAGAGGAATGCGAAAATACTCTTTATCATTCTCTGTAATGCTAATCGAAGGTAGGATGGCATAGCCGATCCCATTTAACGCCATCTGCTTGCACGTTTCAATTTGATCTACGACGATCGTTTTCTTTGGGGGTGCGAATGACTGAGTTTGCCACCACTCTTGTATTTCTTGAAAATAAGTCGAATCACTCTTAAACTGTATAAACGGTTTTTCTGTTTCCTTCAACTCTTCCATCGATTGAATCGCTGTATCCACAAGGTAAAGCTCATCTGAAAGCAAGTACTGACTTCTACCTCGCCAATCGGGCTTTCCACGAATGATCCCAATGTGAATATCATCTTCATACAAATAGCGTAAAATGTCACTGCTCCATCCGGTGACAAGTGAGATTTTTACGCTTGGATAATGTTCAACAAACTTCTTCAACACTGCCGGAAGCCAATATTGTCCAATAATAGACGCAACAGCTAATTTTAACGTTCCGTGAACTTCTGAGCTTAAGGCAGTCAACGCTTCAAACACTTTTTCTTCTCTCCGAATCGTATCATTCGCAAAAGCAATAATTCGCTCACCCGCTGGTGTAATCGTTAATCCTCTTTGAGATCGAAGAAAAATCGGAACACCCCACGCTTTTTCAATTGATTGAAGTCTCTGACTTAACGCTGGTTGGGAAACATACAATCTTTCAGCGGCTCTTCGCATATTTGCTTCTTCAGCTAGGATCGATAACACTTGATATTCAGAGCTCATCGAAGTCCTCCTTTCTCACCAATAATCTTTAACCATAAGAATAACTTATCGTAATTCATTATTATAATCTAATTTCATTATGGAAGAAAGGTGACTATACTATGAATGAAATCTTTCATATGGAGATGATGTTCATGGACTCACTTTTCTTATTTGGCATTGGGCTTATTGCCACCTTTGTCGGCACATTATCAGGAAGCGGTGGTCTCATTAACGTGCCTTCGATGATGCTACTCGGACTTCCCATTCATTCCATTATTTCAGCGAACAAGTTTTCCAATATGCTAAGCTCATTCTCTAGCTTTTATGTTTTATTGAAGAGAAAAGAATTATCAATGAAGGAAGCACTAAAAACTGGCCCTATTGCGCTATGTGGTGGCGTTCTTGGTGGTCTATTTGCCTCCTTACTTTCCGAACAGGTCCTTCAAATTTTTGCTGCCACAATGCTTGTTCTTGCATTAGCTTTATCCTTTATAAAAAAAGGGCAGTCAACTCAGTCATCGCATAAGGTACCCGTTCAATCTTTGCCTTTTATTGGTCTTATTGGATGGTATGATGGAACATTCGGTCCTGGACAGGCGACCCTGCAGATGCATCTTTTTCGTCAAAGCGGAATCGCCTATCTGACTTCCATTGGACTCACAAGATTTAATACATTTTTAAGCTGTACGGGAGCCGTCATCGTCTATTTACTTCACGGTCATCTGAGTATGGCAATTGCCCTTCCTCTTGCAGCTGGATCCATTACCGGGGCTCAACTTTCTGTTCGAATGGCAAATAAACTTTCTTTCCGTCAAGTAAACTGGTTATTACGGTTGATGACGATTCTTTTGATTTTTCAAGTTTGCTATAGCCTTATAAAAACTCAATTTTAGGAGTGAGCTGAAATGGTTATCGACTACCTAAGCCTTCACCATGTCCAAATTTGCATACCGAAAGGAAAGGAAGAGAAAGCAAAACAATTTTATATTGAAACATTAGGCTTTATGGAAATAGAAAAACCGGAAGCGTTAAAGAAAAATGGTGGCTTCTGGCTTAAAGGAGCGAACATTGAGCTTCATATCGGAACAGAGGACACGATCGTCCCTGGTAAAAGACACCCTGCATTTGAGATTAATAACCTAAATGAAGTAAGAGCGTATCTCGAAAAACGTGGCATTACGATTCATGAGGAAACCCCGATTGAAGGTCTCCAGCGCTTTACATTCTTTGATCCTTTCTGTAATCGAATTGAGTTCCTTTCACGTATAGCTAAACCCGACTCTTGACCGAGCCGGGTTTTTCTTAATGTTATCCATGATGAAGTTCTTTTTCCTCGGAAGTTGACTCCGCTTTTTTGGGTAAAAAAAGAACCAGAACAAAACTTATGAGTGCGAAGACAGCTACTCCCCCATATACCCACTTTAATGAAGTAGTTAATCCACTTTGTAACAGTTCAAGAACTGTTGGATCAAGACTTTTCCTCTTTGCTTCATCAAGTAACTGATTCGCTGTATTGATATTCACCTCGTCACTCGAGGTTTGATTTGCTAAGTATTTCTGCAGACGACTATTTAAAATACCGCCAAGTAAGGCTGCACCGACTGCACTTCCTAATGTTCTCATAAACATATTTGAGGCAGTTGCAATGCCTCTCTGTTTCCATGAGACAGCGCTTTGTATGGCTACGATAAACGTTGTAGAGGTTAACCCCATTCCAACCCCGATAAAAAACGAACCAACTCCTGCAAAAATAGGGCCTAGTGCAGGAGTCATTAAAAGATAGATGGCAGAACCACTAATAAGACCGATACCTCCAAGCACTGAAGTGACCCTAAATCCAATTTTGATCACAAGCTTCCCAGCAATGGTTGATGCAATCGGCCACCCAATCGACATCGTTGTAAGGGTAAAACCTGCAATGATAGGGGGCTCTTCCATAACTCCTTGAACAAATGTCGGAAGAAAACTCGAAACGCCAATTAAAATCATCCCGGTTGTAAACGTAACGGAATTTGAAATAGCGATAACAGGGTCCCGCCAAATCCCAAGTGGCATTAGCGGTTCTTTCGCCCTTCGTTCTACTCTAAAAAACAGAACCATCGCTACAATTGAAATACTGACGAGCATTAAGATCGGAGCTGATGTCCAACCCCAGTGAACTCCTCCTTCAATTAACACGACCATTAGCGCACTGATGGACACAAGTAGAAGTGCTGCTCCTGCATAATCAATTGACTTTCTTTCTTTATCAATGGATTCATGAAGCAGAAGAACAATTCCAACCAACGATAAAATACCAAGCGGGATGTTCATCCAGAAAACCCAGGCCCAATCTAGGTATTGAACAAAAACACCGCCAAGGGCTGGTCCTGCAATCGCTGAAATCCCCCATACGCTTGCAAGATATCCCTGTATTTTCGCTCTTTCTTCCATTGTATACATATCTCCTACAATCGTAAGAGCAATCGGTTGAACGGCCCCTGCTCCAATCCCCTGAATGAGCCTAAAAAGGATAAGTGCTTCCATTGACTCCGCAAACCCACATAAAAGTGACCCGATTAGAAAAATCACGACGCCAATCGTATAAATGGGCTTCCTTCCAAATAAATCAGAAAGTTTCCCAAAAATCAGTACTGTGATGGCAGACATTAATAAGTATGCTGAAAAAACCCAGCTAAATGTTGAAAATCCACCAAGATCTCCCACAATACCAGGCATAGCTGTGGAAACAATCGTTCCTTCAATTGCCGCCATAAACATCCCAATTATAATCGCACCGAGAACGAGGGGGCGGTTTGTTTCTTTTTTTCGAATACTATAGGATATTTGATTTGTTAGCGATTTCATTTTTCTCAACTCCACCTATTTAAAAAAGCCCGGTTAAAGAACCGGGTAAATCATTATGACTGTCGTACGGAAGATTCATGCAAATAACGGTTAACGAATTTAAGAAGCGCTCTTCTCGTCAATATTCCTTTAAAGATGTTCTCATCATCAACAACACAGAGAAACGGGTGGTCAATCGCTAACTTTAAACCTTTAAAAAAACCATCTTTTTCATTAATGCAAGGTATATCCGTATTCATAACTTCCTGAACAACTAATTCACTTAACTTTTCGAATTCAATTCGCTCAATCCCTAATATAGAATCGAGGATTAGCGGCTGACTGATCAACCCTTTTAACCGATATTCTGTATCTAATACGGGTATCGATGAATAGCCTGACTTAATCAAGATAAGCATTGCGTGCTCCAAAGGATTCGTAAGCTGGACATGCGCAACTTTTTCTGCTGAAATTACAAGATCTTCAATTCCTGTTTCATACAAATTAGGTACTTCCATATGTTTTGCCATTTAAAACGTCCCCTCAAGCATGATTCGCCCTGTTAATTTTCTTTAAGGAAGGTCTGCTTTTATAGTAACATGAATGGGGATTGTCCGTTAACTGTAAGTCGATTAATGCTCGTAAATCATTTTTCGAGTCATGCCTCCATCAACCACCAGATTCTCACCAGTCACAAAATTATTCGCTTCATTTGTTAGAAAGAGACACGCACGTCCAATATCAGAAGGTTTCCCCACTCTTTTTGCTGGGTGTTGCTCATGATCGACCTTGCGCAGAGAATCATAATTCTCCACTTCAATCCAACCAGGGCTTATTGAATTGACGGTAATATGGTCATCAGCAAGGGAAATAGCAAGCGCGTGTGTGAGCGCTACGATGCCACCCTTCGTAGCAGCATATGCTTCACTGTTTGGTTCTGACATCGTTGCTCTAGTAGATGCGATGTTAACGATTGATCCACCATTATGTTTTCTCATGACTCGTGCTGCCGCACGTGAGCCAAGAAAAACGCTTCGTAAATTTGTATTGATCACCTTGTCCCATTCATTAACACTTAGCTCATCCATTTGCTTAAATTCTGATAAGCCTGCGTTATTAATTAAAACATCTATGCGTCCATATTTCTCTTCTATTTTATTAAAAAGACTGGTGATTGACTCTGGGTCACTCACATCCGTTAGGATAATATCTGCAGTATTTTCTTCCATTAAACTTTTTGTTTCTTTGCAACCTTCTTCATTTACATCAGCAAGAATGACACGATATCCCTGCTCGCTATAAGCAACCGCAACGCCTCTCCCTATTCCATGACCAGCACCTGTCACAACAGCGACTTTTTCCATCAATTTCTCCTCCTAGAACCACTTTTTCCGTTTGAAATACATGAGCATTAATCCAGTAATGATAATCATGACAATCCATACAGCTGGATAACTCCACTCCCAACTTAATTCAGGCATATTATTAAAGTTCATTCCATAAATGCCTGCAATAAACGTTAATGGAATAAAAATAGTGGAAACGATTGTTAACACTTTCATAATTTCATTCATTTTCATACTTAAACTGGAATAATACACATCCAATAAGCCATATAATTGACCTCTTGATGTTTCGACCATATCGTTCGCCTGCACGATGTGGTCATGAATATCTTGTAGGTAAAAAGAGATATCTTCTTTAATGTAAGACACTTTGCGATTAATTAATTTGTTCACAACTTCTCTAACTGGCCAAACGGTTTTCTTTAATTGAAGGATGGTATTCTTATACTGATTGATGTCTTGTAGTGAATGATTATCAGGATCTTCCATGATCATTCCTTCAAGCTGAGCAATTCGATCATCCATCTCATCCATTATGATAAGATATTGATCAAATATGACATCGAGTAACGAATAGAAAAGAAAATCAGCACCGCTTTTTCTTATACGTCCCTTACTTTCTTGTAGCTGCAGGCGAACAGGATCAAATAAATCACCCCGCTTTTCCTGGAAAGTAATAACGGTATTTTCCATTAATATAAAACTCACTTGCTCATCATCAAGATCTGTACTTTCTTCTGGTAAATCAAGCATTTTTACAATAGCCAATAAATGATCTTCAAAAAAATCAATTTTTGGTCGATGCTCGGTATTTAAAATATCTTCTGTTGTTAATGGGTGTAACCCCACATGCTTGCTTATTTGATCAATTAGTTGAACATTATGTACACCATTTACATTAACCCAGGTAACTTTTTCGGAATCAATCATTGTTTTCACTTCATCAAGTGATGCATTCTCGTATTCGTCAATTTGATCACTGTCAAAAGCAATCGCTGAAATGGTTACTTCTTCTGTTTGTTCATCCCCAATATAAACAAGAGACCCCGGGGGCATTCCTTTTTTTTGAGTTCGATTTCTCCTTAATTTGGTTCGTATCCCCATTGTTGCTTCACCTCAATTCTATGTTAAATTACCCTAATTTTAAAATTTGAAAACGCATCTCATCACCTTCTAACAAACTCTCCCTCGTTTTCCCAAACAAAAAAGCCCCTAATCGGGCTAGAGGACGTCTTCTTTCCTAATCACTTCTTCATACTTTTCCCACATCATTTCAAGATCAGACTTTGCAGAATCCGCTTTGATTGCATTCCATACGACTGCCATAAAAAGAGCCAGTCCAAGAAACAGCACAACCATTGTTAACAATACCCCTACCATCGAAGTCCCCCTCTGTTCATTTCTTTCCATCATATGTGTAGACAAAAGATAAGATGTCGGAATAAACAGAAAAAACTTGATTCTTTTATTAATTTACGGTAAGGTACGTTAAATAAACAGTTATCCAATTCACTCATCAACTTTTGGATAAAAAATAGGAGGTTAATGAAAGTGGAACATTCAAGAGAAGAGATTAGAAAGATTGAAGAAAAGGCGAAGCAAGATCAACTACGCGCACAAAAAGCGAAGGAAGTTGTAAAGGAAGCGAAAAAAAGCGTTAATCCCCAGCGTGAAAAGAACGAATTTCCTGCTCATCCATAATAAAAAGGCGCCATCAGGCGTCTTTTTATTGTTCTGTATTTAGCTCAATTAAATTTCCATCAGGATCGGCAACAAAAATTTGCGCAAAACCACTTTTACTCGTTGGGTTTTCATATATTGTGACGCCTTTTTCTTTGAGCCAGCGAAGCGTTAAGTCATAACTCTTCACACGAAAGGCAAAATGCCCTTCCCTTGAAGATAATTCATTTGTCCCGCGAAGCGTTTTTGCTTCCGGATAAACAATAAGATGAAGTTGCTGACTTCCGATGCGGTACCAGGCCCCCGGAAAGTCAAAATTTGGTCGATCGATTTCCTCTAAACATAATATTTCGCGATAAAACCTCTTGGCTCTTTCAATGTCAGTAACCGCTAAACTCACGTGGTGTATTTGTTGAACTTCAATCACTTCTATTCCTCCTTTTCCATGTGAACGATTGGTGGATTTGCAGGTAGCATGACACGAAAAACCGTACCTTCATTCTTGTTACTCGTTACGTCGATTCGACCACCATGTTCTTTAACTACTTTATAACTTACCATTAATCCGAGCCCTGTACCTTTTTCAGAGGTTTGGTAATAAGGCTCACCCAGCCGGTTGATTAAATGATCCGGTATCCCTTCACCATGGTCCTCCACTTCAATAAGTATCTCGCCAGTCTCTTTTTGAAATAGTTTTGTCTTTAATTGCCCGCCATTCGGCATAGATTCAATTCCATTATTGATTAGATTCGTTATCACTTGTTTAATATGAGAGCGGATACAGCTATACTCAACATCTATGCTTCCATAGACCTCGACAATACTAATATTATGGTGGGCTGCTTTTTGCGATAATTGTTCAACCAACTCAGCCAACATTTCATTTAAATTCACTACTTCGTATGATACAAATTCTCGCTTTGAAAGTAAAAGAAACTCGTTAACAATCTCCTCTAATTGTTGCATTTCAACTCCTACTACTTTTAGTAACTCTTGATTTACTGCTTCATTGCCATCAAGTAATTGGAGAAAACCTTTTACAGTCGATAACGGGTTTCGAATTTCATGCGCAACACTTGCAGCAAGATCACCGAGTACATGGGTTGTCTCAGTCTTACGTAAATCTTCTTCAGCCATCTTTATCTCGGTTACTTCTCTAATAATAACAAGGTGGTGATTCGGGTAAATCTCGTAACTTAGCGTAAAACTAAAGTATTGATCTTCACCTGTACTTTGATGATATCTTTTACCTTCACCACTTCTTCCTAACATTGCGGCATTATCCCAGATAATATCACAACCATTTTCAAGATAAGAATAATGAGTTGAAATAATAAGATCTTTATCTATTTCGAACATTTGACAAAATGATTCATTCACATTAACGATATAGCCATTCTGATCGAGAATTGCCATCCCATCTAGCGCTCGTTCAAACAGCTGTCGGAAGCGTTCTTCACTTTGTTGAAGCTCTTCAATCATTTGTTTTGTCGGAGTAATATCACGATAAATCGTTAAGTATAAATTACCATATACACTTTTTTTGGTTGTGAACTCCAACTGTTTCTTTTTTCCATCACGCATTGTAAACTCAATATCTCCACGGACCTCTCCGTGTTTTTCTACTCTTTCCTGAAAGGTTTTTCCTATCGATCGATTTTCACCTTCAAGAAAATCAAATAAATGATACGTTTTCATTTCGCTAAGACTCATGTTAAATAATTTACAAGCAGCAGGGTTTGCATCTACAATCATTCGCTCTGGATTCCAGATTAAAATACTATCAAGAGCATTTTCAAAAATATTCGTAAATTTATTTTCGCTTTCTGTTAACTGGTTCAAGAGAAGCTGTTCTTCTGTTATATCTCGAATGATCGATAAATTTAAACCCCGGTATGCCTTATAGGTTATTGATAACTCAACGAATTTACGCTTACCGTTCTCAAGAATAACAGGAAGCTTTTCAATGACATACCCTTCCTCAACTAAACGGCATCTCATTTTTTGAAACGTGCGAATTCCTTCAGGTGCGACATGGTGGCCAATTTTTTTAGACTGAATCGATTCCATATCTAATTCAAAAAGCTCGGAACAAGCCTGATTCACTTCCACCAAGTTTCCATCTTGATCCGAAAGCGTCATCCCATCACGGGAATGATTAAGAATGTGATCCAGCTTTCTGTTTTTCTCCATTAGTTCGAGGTTAAGATCGTTCTTTTCAAATTCAGAGCCGGGTTTAAGCATGGAAATTTTCGGATGATTTGTTTTATTAGATTCCATACGCGGTCTCCTTTAAGATAGTATGATTTCATTATAGCATTGACGCGTATAGAACTTAACGAGTTACTGCTTATGGAAAGGATAAAATTCATAATTGTATCACATTGACAACCTCTCCCACTACTCTTCAGAAGAATAAATACGAATCACAACAGACCCTTCTACTACTTTTGCTCTAATAAGCAATTGCTGTTGGTTATGATTACGAAAAGAAAAGTCAGGACCATACCAGCTTACTGTGGCATCTCGTCCAGGTTTCACATATGGAACACTTCGACTATGTGAATAACGTTCGAGGATTTGAACGCCTGCTTGATCGACCGCATTAAATAGAGTGGATGACACCTGACATATCCCTCCCCCTATCCCTTCTGACAATTCCCCTTTCACGATAATCGGGGCCGGTAAATATCCCCTTTCCTTTGTACGTTTTCCGACTGTTTGATTAAACGAGAATGTTTCACCAGGAAACACCACTGTATTGTTTAACGCTTCAGCAGCTAACACAATATTTGACGTTCGCTCTTTATTATTTTTTCTAAAATGAGTAACAAATGCACCTACTTCTTTTCTTCGAATCGAAGCAAGTAGCTCAGCATTAACTTTTGGGTAACGAATAATAACTTCAGGTTCAATCCAAGTTGTTCCATCTTGATACAATGTTCGCAGAAGCACTTCTTGAAAATCATTACGATCTAACGCATATCCATTTACACCTTCTTTTATAAGTCCATGTGAATCAATCGTGGCATTTATGAGTGATTTTGAAATGGACGTATCTACATTTTCCACCACTTTATTTAATTCTTCCTCTTCATAAAATGGGTAGCCGAGCCACTCTGAAAAAAGCGTTTGTTTTTCGATAACCTGTGTAACCCCATTTTGATGAATAATCATTTGTCCTTCTCCAATCCCGGAATAAGCAAATGATAATGCTAAAATCATCGTAAACATGACATTTCCCCTTTCTGAACTCGATCGTAGTATGCGTCATTCGTCCATTTAATAAAATCGAATAGTTCAAAATGGCTTGAGCAAAATAAGAATGATAAACAAAAACAGGGGGGAGTTCATGAAGCGGTTACTCGTTTTAATACTGTTGTTTTGTTCCATTTTTGTTTCAGAAAGCGCTTATGGCGTAGAACCTTTCTATGACCTCCTCCCAATCAACAGCGAAATTACACTCCTACCATGGGAGAAAGTAGATGAGGTTCTACCGCGTAAAGCGATTTTTACGATGATTGATGTTGAAAGTGGTGCTTCATTTCAGGTTCAGAGAAGAGCGGGAAGCAAGCACGCTGATATCCAACCCTTAACGAAAGAAGATACACGAGTGCTAAAGGAGATCTATGGAGAATGGAGTTGGAAGCGTAGAGCTGTCATTGTCTTGTACGAAGGTAGAACAATAGCAGCTTCCATGAACGGAATGCCTCACGGAGCAGGGGCGCTGGATAATGGATTCAATGGACACTTCTGTCTTCACTTTCTTAACAGTACGACACATAAAACACCAACCCCTGACCCCGCTCACCACTTAATGATCATGAAAGCGAGCGGTCAATTAGACCATTTTTTATTGCACCAAACACCTGATGAATTGGTTGATAGCCTGATGCTTGCCATTAATAACACTGACGCTTCTATACTAAAAAAAATTCTCACTAAAAACGTCACAAAAACCGACCTTAAATCTCTGTCACGCCTGTCTTTTACAAAGTGGAACGTCACAAAAAGCACAGACAAGCCTTTCGAACAACTTCTCCAAACAAAGGTTGAAGTTTATATTAAAAATGCTGGTGTCATCACAACAACTGTAGAGATAACAGCTAAAAAAAATCCCATTTCGAATCGATGGGAGCTTGAAATACCAAGTTTATTAAAAATCGCCAATCACTAAAAGGAGTGAGTGAAAATGGATCGATTCACTGAAGCATATGAACAATATCTAAGAACTGGCACAAATAAGATTACTATAAATACACCTGGAGAAGACGCAACTTATATTACGGCTGTCAGAAGAAATGATGACGGAGATCTCATTGCATTTAAAACCAATACTGGAGAAGAACTTGATTATTTACAAACGTTAGAAAAAGCTAGAAATGGACAACTTACGGGTGTAGATGTTTTCGAGAAGTATGGGAGAGACATCATACGGAGTGAGCCGGATGGGATTAAAGAAAATAATTTAGATCATTTGCCGGAGTTTTGATACAAATTTTTATTGCTGTTTATCAGAGATCTAATCCGCCCCTTTTTCTGATAACGTTTTATTAAATCATTCCCCCCCAGGGTAAGTATACTTTTCTTGATGGACAAAAACCTATACCAAGCAAAAATGTGAAAATATACTGATGATACGGGAAGGTATATGTACTTAAGGGGGGATAAAATTGAATCAGCAGTGCACACCCTTTATTCAAGATAAAGTAAAAGGTGATTTTTGTTTACCTTGCGATTGCAACAGCCTTGTCATATGGAAAACAAACAAAAACCTATGTGCGTTTGGTACTATAACGATTACTTACGATAATGGATGTAGTCCAATCATACTTGTATCTGTCAAGAATAGTGATAGACAAAAGAAAACGTTCTTCGTTCCAAAGCATAATACTCGTGTGATTGTTTTAGATGATCTTGCTTCGATTGAAATTGAGTGCAACGGGAATGGGAAAAAACCATGCATTGGAAAATATGTTGTTTCATTTACTGCATGTTGCAAAAACGCCTGTAAAAATAACTGTCATGAAAATTGCTTTACTTGTGACTGTGGGGCTTGTCACGATAGTAAGTGTAAAAACCAGGATGACTGTTGTAGCCTATCATATAATGACCATTACCTTAATGATTGGGATCAAGAAGATGAAAACATTTCGATGTTAAAATATGTGATGAAAAAATATGATGACCATTATAACAACTGTGATGAAAATTGTTCTTCCACTAAAAAAAGAAAGAACAAGCGCAAAAGTATGTTTGAATGATAAAAGGGGCATTCTCCCCACACCATCCGTCTATTCCGTAATCAATCCTCTTGCATGTACTAATAGTAGCTACAAAGTAGTGAACATAAACATAATGGAGGGTTATAAATGGGAAGTTGTGGTTGTGCTTCTAAAGGTGGGGGATTTAGCTGTTGTAACAAAAAGGAATTTGTACAGGATAAACTTTGTTGTAATTTCACACTAACAGATAATACAGAAACTACGGTATACCAAACGAATGTTTCTGTATGTAGTCTTGTCGCTTCAGGATTTATTAAATTTTGTGGACCAGCTAATAGTACAGTAGTAGTTAATTTCTATCGTGGTGGAAGTGAGGACGGAACAGTCGTAAGCTCATTCACTGTAAATGAAGGCAGCTGCGTGAACTTTACTGTTAGTCGATTTGATACGATTACAGTAACTGGGTCTGAAGAGGCGCCGGCTTCAGCTCTTGAGGGTGAAATCTGTCTTACTCCAAGGTATCCGTTACCACACTAATAACCAAAAAAGAAAGACCTTCATTAATTAAAGGTCTTTCTTTTACATATTAAACCAAAGGGGACTCACTCACCAGAGATCGTATTCTCTATTCAAAATAAAGCTACAAAAGGCATCATAAACAATTCAACTGTTTAGTCCACAAACAAGTCTCCTGCATGTACAAAGTGACTTCAATGTAGTGGGGATAAACTTAGTGGAGTTATAAATGATAAGCTGTGTATTTCTGTAGTCTTTAAGGTAGCAATGACAGAACTGAAACGTTTGTTTGATATACTATCAATGATTGTTCTAAAACTTTACATCACTCTAAAAAAGGGATGGACCATTATTTGACGGTCTGTCCCTTTTAAATAATATATTTTAGAAGATTCTTTATCTACTAGAGTGGTACATTCACTCTCTCTAACAAATTACAATACACCCATCATAAACTCCTCTGCACATATTATTATTCCCTCCAGAACAGATGATTGTTAATGTAGTAGCACTCTGATTGGCAATTGTCTTTTTCTCACCTGGAGGTATGGTTATAGGACCTGCTGTGTTTGATGGACCAGATAAAGTTGCCGTGATAGTACAAAAAGCATTGGAAGGGCCGGTATTCTCTATATTAACGATCATTGGTACTGCTTGAGCAGAAAGCACATACGGTGTCCCTCCCAAGCCACATGCTCGATCAATGATTCCAGAGATTGGACAGGAAATATTACATGCTGAAGTTGGAGTGGGTGTTGGTTCTTTCTCTTTTTTGCTACAACAGGAAAATCCCGGATAAAAATTACAGTCCACTTTATCAATCACCTCTTTTATACTCATCTATATGTGAGATAATTCATGATTGCTTGTACGAATGATTGATTTTACTAGTTACTTATCTAAATACACAAAAAAAACCTCTTTATTAGAAAGAGGTTTTGACATAGTTATGTATGGTGATCCGTATTGGGCTCGAACCAACGACCTCTACCCTGTCAAGGTAGCGCTCTCCCAACTGAGCTAACGGATCAGTAATGTAAGGACATTTATTAATATACACGACTTTTTAAACAACTGTCAATCCTTTCTTGGGAAAATATTAGAAAAAGGGCATCCGATTGATGCCCTTTTTGTTTAACCTATTCGTTCTTCTTTATCACGCTTTTCACGCTCTTCCTTATCTAGAGCTTCTTCTCGATCACGGAGACGGTGTGCTAATCGACTTGACGCATTAGCCGCGATACTTGCAATAAGGTCATCAAGGAAAGTATGAACGCTTTCACCTACTTTTGTATCCAACTTCTGTATAATACCAAACTTTTGTTTATCAAGGTGACCAAACGTTGTTACCGCAATACTTCCGTAGCCAAATACAGCACCGAGCGCAATTGTCTCATCAACGCCAAATAACCCTTCATCCGTTTCCACGATTGATTGAAGTGGTTCTGAAAGTTTCCCCTGTTCAGCTAGCTTGTCCAATTCAACACCAACTAGAACAGCGTGTTGAATTTCTCGCTTCGTTAAAACGGCCTCAACACTCTCCACACAGTCATCCATGGAAAGCTCCTCTACATAAGGGTATTGCATTTCATAAACAATCTCCGCAATATCCTCTATTGTCACGCCTCGTTCTTTTATCAGGGCTTTTGCTGCTGCTTCTGTTTCTCTACTATGGATGCGCTTCTTCATAATAAGACCCCTCTCTGTCAACGATAAATAATTATGTGTTAGAATCATTATATCACTAATGTTTTTTACATTGTCAAACAATCTAACAATTGCAACAATTTATAGGAGGCTTCACAATGAACAGAGGGTCATACAAAGACGAAACGATTTATAGTGAGTACTTAAAAGAAGAAATACCATTTCAAGTTTATTTACCATATAATTATTCCCCCTTATACAAATATTCCTTTTTAATCGCCAATGATGGTAGCGATTACTTTAAGTTAGGACGTCTAGGGCGAACAGCGGATGAACTGATCGAAAATGATGAAATTGAAGAAGTGATCATAGTTGGCATTCCATACAAAAGTGTAGAAGATCGCTGGCGCAAATATCATCCTGATGGAGAGCAAAGTGATGACTACCTGCGTTTTCTTGCGAATGAACTCGTTCCTTATTTGGACGAAGAATATGCAACCTATCACCTCGGATATGGTCGGGGACTTATCGGCGACTCTTTAGCTGCTACCGTTGCGCTGCGAGCCGCTCTTGATTATCCACGTACATTCGGTCGAGCGATTCTTCACTCTCCATACGTAGATGAAGCCATCATGAATCAAGTAAAAGGATTTGCTGAACCTGAACTACTTTCGCTTTATCACATTATTGGAAAGGAAGAAACAGAGGTTCCTACCACTGATGGCAAAACAAAGAATTTTATCGAACCAAATCGAGCGTTAAACAAGATTATTAATGAGAAAGAATTTGATTACTTCTATGATGAATTCGAAGGCGGACATCTTTGGAAGAACTGGCAACCGGATATGAAACGCTCACTTCTACACATGTTTAAACTCTAAATGAGTCTATCGTTTCTTATTTTCGAATTTTTGGTATAATTATAAATGGAACATTATATGACTTGTCGATTAATGGCAATCGAGTATATTAACCAGGAGGGAATGGAATATGAAATACGGCATTGCAATTTTCCCATCGAAAAAACTAGCAGACGTTGCTAACTCCTTTCGAAAACGTTATGATCCGCACTATGCGCTCATTCCACCACATTTGACGCTTCGTGAGGGCTTTGAGGCAACAGAAGAAGAGATTCAGAAGTTGACACCTGTGCTACACAAAATCTCTGATGAATCTAAACCTTTTTCAATGCATGTTTATAAAGTAGGGTCTTTTAACCCCGTTAATAACGTGATCTACTTTAAAGTGAAAGACAATGAAGTACTGGATGATTTGCACAGAAAGTTAAATCCTGAAGAGGCGCTTTCTGAACGTGATTATAACTTTGTTCCACACATTACAATCGCTCAGAACCTATCAGACGATGAGCATTCTGATGTCTATGGTAGCTTACAAATGAAGGACGTTAACCACGAAGAAATGATCGATCGTTTCCAACTTCTTTATCAACTTGAAAATGGTATGTGGACGGTATTTGAAACGTTCCATCTTGGTAAAGTCCGCTAATGGAAGTACGTGTTGTTGAAACTGAGAAAGAACGAAACGATGCCTTTCACGTTAGGCATATGGTTTTTGTTGAAGAACAAAAAGTACCGGCTGAATTAGAAATTGATGAACATGAGGACAAGGCAATCCATTTTGTCGCTTATGATAAAAATATACCCGTTGCAGCCGGTCGTTTTCGGGTATTAAGTGAACTGGCCAAAGTTGAACGTATTTGTGTGCTCCGCGACTATCGGGGGACAGGCCTTGGTTTCCTTCTAATGAACGGAATCGAAAACCATGCTAAACAGCTTAACCTAAAAGGAACAAAGCTAAATGCCCAAATAAGTGCTGTAGGCTTTTATGAAAAACTTGGATATAGGATTGTTTCTGAGGAATTCATGGATGCGGGCATTCCACACGTAACGATGACAAAGGTTCTATGACGCTGGGTATTCCAGTGTCTTTTTTTGTGCCTTTGTATTATAAAAATGAATGATATATTCTCCATTTCCGTACATCCTAAGAAAGACTGTAAATTGAAGAGAAGAAGGTGATCCTGTGGCTATTGGATCAATTACGGTGGAACTTCTTGTTGGATTTATTGCTTTACTTATCCTAACGAAAGCACTTGGCAAAACCCAAATCACACAAATTACCCCATTTGATTTTATCTCTTCTCTCGTACTAGGAGAATTAGTTGGGAATGCAATTTACGATAAAGATGTGAACATTCAGTCCATTTTATATGCTGTGCTATTATGGGGAGTATTAATTTACGTTGTTGAATGGATTACGCAGAAATTTCGAGGAACTCGAAACATTTTAGAAGGAAACCCTTCTATTGTCATTCATAAAGGAAAAATTAATCGGGATCAATTAAAAAAAAGCAAGCTCGATATTAACCAATTGAAAAATTTATTAAGACAAAAAGATGTCTTTTCACTTCGGGAAGTTGAATTTGCGATACTGGAAACAAACGGCAGCATCAGCGTTCTAAAAAAGTCAGAGTACTTACAGCCTACAAAACAAGATTTTAATCTAAAAAAAGAACAGGGATACCTTTCAGTAGATATTATTTCTGATGGGAAAGTTGATCTTGAGAATCTAAAAGATGCCGGATTTAACGAAATTTGGATTGATAAGATACTCAAAGAACATAAAATCGACGATCCTAAGGATGTGTTAATTCTTGAATGGAAAGAAGATGAAGGTGTCTTTTTGCAAAAGATGGATAAGAAAAACAAACAAAAAAAGAGCAGATAACCTCTGCTCTTAGAACCAGTAACGCTCTTTCCTCTCATCCTCATTTTCTCTATCTTCACGTTCCCTATCCTCATCAGCAACATCGTTAGAGCCAAAAAACCCCCATGGATCACGGCGATTGTCTCTTCGGTCCTCTTTGTTGTGTCTATGCTCATCGCGTTCTTCTTGAATAATGACTTCATTCGCTTTAATAATCACCCGGTCAACATGAATGACTTGTGGCTTTCTTTTCTTTTCAGACATTTTAAAACCTCCCCCTTTTATCCTCTTACTTCACGTTATCCTATGCAAGAAGAGGATAGTGGGTATGGGCGACATCTATATTAGTAGCTCAAGGCTATTTGATTGGATACTTTAATTCGATAATTATTGCTTTGAAAATACACAAAACCTTCAATAATAACAGGCTCTTTGAATTCAGATTTAATCGGAATTTGAAAACTTTCAATAGCAATTTTGTCACCTGGATGTAATGTCACTGGATGTAATGGAGACACCCATATCTCTCCTTTTTCTTTCGCTTTATCCAACCCATCATGATCTGGAAAAACCCAGTGAACGCGATCACTCGAATCCAGCGATTTTGTTTCAGCAACTTCAATCGGGTAAATTCTCCCTTTTAAAGTCGCCATTTCTGACGGTGAAAAACGAAAACATACGAGTGGATTCGTTAATTTCGCTACTCCACAATTTTCAATTTGCAAATCACCTCGTATCATCACCGACTGTTTATCAAGAATAATAATGGAGGTATTAAAGTAACTAACGGCAAAATGATCAGCAATTTCCGTTGGCTTTGCCTCCACTTCAGCTACCTTTTCAGTAGGAAGAAACTGTGCTTTTTTTTCTAAGTTCTTGATTTTTCCCTGATAATGTTGAAGTCGCTTGTCTTTTTCATTAATCTCTATTTGCATTTCTGCCAGTAGATCTTCATATCCCTTTATTTTAGTGGTATCTTCCGTTCTACTATTTGCTTTCTTCGTTACATCCACTTCATTTTTCATCTCAATCAATTCCTGTGTCTGAGTTTCGAGCGTTCCTTCTAACTTAGTCAACTCTTCTTTCAAGTGAGCAATCGTACTCTCATGATCTTTAGTTGACTCGAGTTGCTTCTCTAATGTAGCCAATTGATCATTGGCAAAAATAAGTTCCTTCTCGAGCTCTAATGATTTTTCTTGAAAATATTTTGTTCGTGAAATGAGACGAGAGTAACTTAACTTCTCTCCTTGCATCGATCCTCCCCCTCTCTTGCCAGCGCTACCCTTATTCTATATGTATGAGTAGTAGGTCTTCTTTCATAACAAAAAAGTGCAGGATATGATCTCCTGCACTTCAGATTTATGGCTGTTTCTTATACTTTAGATCTTCAAATGTGATGCAATCATCAATTGTTAATTCGCCTTCTTCAACTTCTACTGTTCCTGTATTAAATACGACATTTCCTCTACGATTCAATAAATGAACTTCAAACCACTGATCATCGTCAGAATCGACGACAGCTAATTTAAAGTCAAGCTTACGACCACGATCGGTTTCTCCGCTACCTTCAATGATGAACTTTAATCCATCTCCACACTCTTTACATTCGAGTGTATCCTGATCAAAGCTTGTAGCTGTGAAAGTAAAGTCGTGCTTTCCATCACTTGAATCGGTGTCATGGAAATTCAGTTTCATCGAACTACCTGATAGGCTGCAATCATCGCATATATTCACAAGTAATGTTGCTTTGCCTTCATCTTCAGAATCCGTTTCGCCACTCGCTTCTCCAGATAGTGAACAATCACAATTTGGTCGAGGGAAAATGTTTGGACACTGTTCAGGGAATTCTACAGGAGGACATTCATTAATTGAGTCAGAGTCAGGTGCAAGAAGATCATTATCTCGAGGTGAACAGAATTTAGCAAGTACCTCTAGTTTTACTTCTGCTTCTACTTGAATATCAACACAGAAAATGACTTCAAGATCAAAAGAGCGTGGTGCCGGGCAATTTAGCAGGACTGTTCCTGAAGGAATGCGGCAAACAATTTTAGTAATTCGGCAGAAAAGATCTGTCCCATTCGGGAAACACAAAACGAATGATTCAAGAACAGATGCGTTGCAGTCGACCTCGGTTACTAACTTACCATGGCGATCAACAACCTTCACCTTCACATCAGTTGTAAAGAGAAGGTCAACGAGTTGAGCATCCGCAAATCCCCCACCAGGGATCGCTACGCTAACATCACGTTTTTCTCCAATTTGTTCACAGAAGAAATCATCATCTGTATGTTCGCTACCTGAGAGCGGGAACAATGGAGGGGCTTCCGGTGTTTTACATACGATACGAAGAGGACGGCGGCTAGGATCTTCCATAGCACACTCGATCTTTTTAAGCTCATGATCTGTAAAGTGTATTTTCTTCTTTACAGAAAGCTGATCGGTCACCCAGTCGTATACTTTTTGAACGCGAATACACTCATCCTGCAAGCTATTTGTAGCTGTTGGAACGGTGTGTTTCTTATGTGGTTTGTGACCCATATCGTTCCTTCCTTTCTTTCACATGATAGGTTGATTCCCTACATACTATGGAATTAGCACAGAAATGCAACAGAAGGAGTGGCCCAAATTTATTTGCAAGCTATCAACATAAAATTCAGGGAGTGAAAGTTATTGAATAAATTGTATTGGATGGATAAAGAGATTTGTAATCTTGATATTATTGACCTAGAGACTCTTAAAATTCTTTTACCTTATTGGGGAATTACATTTCAAAATAATAGACTCATTGGATCACTAATTACAAAAAAAATGTATCTCAATATTGAATCAAGCGACAGAGCATCATTTTTCTTTTCTTTACTAACTCACACTGGGATTGAGTTGAGTGATCATGCAAACCCCGCAGTTCTAAATATAACAGTCAACGTTTCCGATAAATATAACTACCCGCTTTCATTAATTACTGAAGAAAAAACGTATCATCTCAAAGGAATGAAAAGTAAAAGCTTGGATTTACAAAAGAGAATTCATAAAAATATTTGGTTACCTGACCCGTTTTCCACACTAAAATGTTCGGTTCACCCTGAATACATCGATACGTCAATGGAATGGCTTGCTTATTTAACGATTCAATATTATATGAAACCATACTTTAAACCGATTGATCATCTATCTATAGCACAATACGAATTTCTAGTTACATCTGTACTCGAAAAAATCAACCCTATCTTTTCTTCTTATCAAATTTCAGCAATATCTATATCTGATTGGCCTTCACTACCAGATGAATATTCATCAATTAAACAGACAAAGCGTTCACCAAACGAATCAATAAGAGAACGTAAAACTATATCGCCATTTCAGTCTCAACAATCCCTATTCACCCCACAACCATTTAATCCTTTTAAATTCAATCGAGAAACAGCTAAGAAATCAGTGATTAACCCATTTTATAGAAAACCTTAATCATCTCAACACCTCCCGTTTGAGCATGAATAGTATGTATTATTCAAAGGAAAAGCTCGAATGAGGAGGATATGAATGAAAAAGGCTGATATACAAGCACTTTATCGAGAAGTTAAGAGAAGAAGGCGAGCAAATAAGAATTCCAGTTCTCCAAAAAAAGCTACAGGGTGTAAGTCTTGTGGAAAAACGAATTGGCGTCCTAATCAATAAAAAAGACCTGAAATAGTCAATTGTAACTGCTGATAGTAAATGACCTCGGTATTGTACCGGGGTCATTTTATTTAATCCCCATTGGTACCTTTGGTGGTTATAACGGTGGATATAGCCATCTACTTTCTCTTTCAGTTCATTCAAATTCCTGCATGCTTTGTGATTGACCCGATCTTTAAAATGACCAAAGAATAATTCCATTGGAGCGTTGTCCCAACAGTTTCCCTTTCTAGACATGTATTTTTTCAGAGATCTTGTTTTGAGCTTTTCTAACGCTTAATCAACTAATTCCATTCCAAGCGAAGTGGAGACATGATGAGCGACAATTTCTTTTGTTTTACTGTCCTTCACACAGGAGAGATAAGCTTTTTGTCCCTTCCCATAACAAATAAAGGTAATGTCTGTTAAGTAGACGAGACCAGGCTTTTCCTACTTGAATTTTCGGTGGTTTGGACATGTGCTGTGCTTTTGAGTCGTTTTCATCATTCACTTATAAGGATTAACTCTTCTAATTTTAGTCACAAATTGAAACTTTCTTTAACCATCTGATTTTTTTTATGGTTCATAATGACCTCGTGATCATTCCCTAAAAACATCTTACTTTGAAGCGCGCCTACTTTCTCATCTTCCTGTTGAAAAATAGACCGAATTAACGTGACATCCTCTTCATCTCTAGTATTTGTCCATTCTCTCTTACCTCGAGACTTTAACCAGGCATAATAACCACTTCGGCTCACACCGGTTAAGGCGCATAAGTAGGAGACCAGCTATTTCTTCTTCTTCAACGCCTGCCTTTCGAGTTCGTCTAGCTTTTTTAAGAATTCATTCTCAACCTCTAAATAGTTGATCCGTGCTTCAGCCTTCTTTAGCTTTTCTTCAGTGAAAGCTCTCGTTTTGAAGGCCGTCCTGGGCTTCCCTTGCCTCTTCGTTCTCCTTCTAATCCTGCTTTTCCATACTTCTTACAGGTTTCACGCCACCGTTGTAACGAGAGTTTGGGTGGTCTTGACCGATAAAATTGACATAAAACCCATGTTCCTCAAAAATTTGGCTAGGAAATTTTCCTTTTTGATACTCTTTAATAGCAACCTGTTTAAATGAGGATTGACAGCTGATGGTAAGGCCTAATAAACGCAACACATTCAAATTATTTTGAAGCTGCTTCAATTCCTTCTCAGTAAACATACGATGACTCATACGCTCACTCCGTTCATGGTCTTTGTTTCATTATAAATGGGTTTTATTTCTACAAACAGAAAGAACCCGAATAATGGGCACTTTTTTATAAGTGTCCATTATTCGGGTTGTAGTTCATAGATACGGTCGTTTCTTTATTTGATAAACTACAGGGGGATCATGGGAGAAATTGTTTGAAATTACATAATTATAATAACGCACAATAATTTTTACTAACGTTTTTTGACAGAACTTAATTGAAAACACTTCACAGATAACATCATGTACAATAATAAGAAATTATTAACTTTCTATTATTCCTATACATACAATAGGAGGTAAGTAAGTTACAAATATACGGAGTGAATATACATGAATGCATTTTCATACAAAGAGTATTGTGATATTATTTCTAGACTTAATCAGCAACATGAAATTATTGATTTTAGTGAGGTTACAGAAAAGAGTAATCATTTCGCAATCATTCGTCATGACGTCGAGTTTTCTGTTGAGAGAGCATTCAAGCTAGCTGAACTAGAAAAGTCTTTAGGAATCAAAACGAGTTATCTGTTTCAAACAAGGAATAACGCCTATAATTTATTTTCAACAAAAAACATAAATTTAATAAGAGAAATTAATAAGATGGATCATAAAATAGGTATTCATGTACACTTGGGAATGCTATCGTGTATTTCTAAAATTAGAGAATATATAAGTAATGATATTGAAATTATGGAAAGTTTACTTGAAATTCCGATTGACCGTTATTCCTTTCATCGACCCTCTAAGAAGATACTACGAGAAAAATTGAATATAGATGGAAAAATCAACACATATGATTCCCTGTTTTTTGACCTGAAGGAAAGTGAACAAGGTTTTGATAATGTAAGAGTAAAGTATTACTCAGATTCTAGGCATGGTTGGGAATATGGATATCCTGATTTAGATGGATTAAAAAAATATTCTAAAATTCAGTTGTTAACTCACCCCTATTCATGGACATCTGTAGGTTATAAAAACTCTGACAATTTCACCTCCTTGAAAAGAGAGAAGGTTCAAATATTAAATGAAACATTCAAGGAAGAATGTAATCACTTTCCTTTATAAATGGAGTGATAAGGATGTTATACAAAGTTGTGATTTTTGGAAATAAAGAAACAACAGAAAAAATGATTCGATTTATACACAATGAGATAATACCTATTAATCTGATTATTACAGTTAAAAATATTACTTTACAAAATCAAATTTCAGGATACAAAGATTTAACTACTTTATCTAATGAACTAGGGATTCAATGTTTCCAAGTTTCTGATTACAAGTTAATGGATAAAACAAGTTTAGAATTTTTTTATCGAAACTCCTTTGAGATTGGTATTTCAATTGGGTGGCAACGTATTATTCCAGAACAAATCTTAAATAAGTTCGATTTTGGCATTTTCGGTTTTCATGGTAGCGCTGGCCACTTACCATATGGGAGAGGGCGTTCTCCACTAAATTGGTCAATAATTAAAGGCCACAAGCGCTTTATCAATAACTGTTTTAAATATAATCCAAAGGCTGATGAGGGAAGTATTCATTCCATTAAAGTATTTGAAATCAATGAATTCGATACTATTCAAACGCTACAATATAAGTCTTTTTTAGTTGGGAAAGAGCAAATATCCAATTTAATTCATGATTATTTAGACAATAGCATTACCTTAAGACCTCAAGTATCAAATAAAACGTCTTGGTACCCTAAAAGATCTGCAAAAGATGGAAGAATCTCATTAAACAGTTCAACAGTAGAAATATACAATTTAATCCGTGCAGTTACACACCCTTTCCCGGGTGCTTACTTATTTACTTCGAAGGGTTCAAAAATTATTATTTGGGAAGCTTATCCTTTTGACTACTTTTTAGATACAATCAACTATAAAGTTGGCGAGGTCATAGAAATATTCAAAAAAGATATGATTGTAAAAACTATAGATGGTTCACTCATCATAAAAAATTACGAAACAGATGATAAAATCAATGCGAAAGATATTCTATACTAAACAACTATTAGTATCGGTGATAAAATCCCTTATAACAACGTTACCAAATTCCCCACTAATAATGGATAATTATGCTATATAACTTTTAGACATGGAGTGTAGAGTGATGGTCCGAACTACTGAGGAATTTTTTATGGTTAGAGTATAAAAAGTATCTTAAAACGGGAATAAAAAAAAGGAACTATGAATTGCTCAGTGTTATTTGACCAGATAGAAGCATTAGGATATGAGGGTAAGAAAACTATTCTTAGAGACTTTGTAAGGCCATATCGTACAAGTCTAAATAGCAAGCGACTGTTCTATATGAAACCTCTCCTGGTAAACAGGCTCAAATGAAATAGGGAGAGATTGGCAAATATGAAGTAAATGAAGAGCAGAAAGAAGTTTATGCTTTCACTATGGTATTAAGCTATTCTCGTATGAAGTATGTAGAGTTTACAGACAGCATGAATCTAAAAAAGTTAATGAAGTGTCATATGAATACTTTGGTAACAATACATGACTTTGACTTTCTTTTTAACCGAGCTTAGATTCCACCACGAGTGAACGAAGTTCTGACAGGAAGGTATATACATAATGAAGAAAACAACATCCTACTTGGACCACCTGAAATAGGTAAGAGTCACTTAGCAATATCCATGGCTTTAGAAGAGTTAACTCAGGGCCATACTGTTCTTTTCATTAATACGAATAATTTTATCAGTGAATACCGGAAGGCGCATAAAGAAGGATTTATCTTACGTATTATCAAGCGTTACTGTCGTCCAGACCTTCTTATTATTGATGAAATAGGCTATTTTACCTTCAATGAAGTTATTGCTCATACCCAGTTTCAAATCATATCAAAAAGGTACGAACAAGGAGTTATGATCTTAACTTCACACAAGTCTTATGTTGAATGGGCCAAGATTTTTGTTTTGGTGAAATTATGCTTGCTACAGCCATGTTAGACTGAACCGTTCACCACTCTACTACATTCAATATCAAAGGTGGATCTTACAGATTAAGTTAGAAAGTTAAAGCTGGCTGTATGCCAGCTAAGATGCGCTAATATTAGGAAATTTATTTCCGTTATAAATTAGGGAATGATAAATCGTTATTGAAAACAACCTTCCAATTAATCTTTTTTCTTCTTAGTTGCTTGAATTTCATTAACTAAACAAATCTTTTTCCAAGTATTCGGAGAACCAATATACCTAGCCTTAACACCATCTCCCCAGCGACTTAATGCTTTATCCGTATAATATTTTTTAATCACATTGTACATTTCAGCATTTTTATCCGAGCTCAAATTATTACCATGGATTCGCAAATTATAAAGGTTTTCATCTATATATTTAAACTTATAATTATCTAATAATCTTAATAGCATTCTTCGATCTTCCATTAGGCGTCCTTTACTTGGATCATCAATTTCCCATCCTCCTACTTCTTTTACACACTCTGTTCTATAAAATCTAGGTTGTACCATTGGTCCATAAGTCACAAAATCGTATTTAGATTTAAATTCCACTCTTTTAATTACATGTCTAAAAAAATCTTTTTCTTTTCTATTCAGCCATAGATTGGTATTAGAATATGCTAAAGCTATTGTTTTCGACTGCTTTTCCATTTCAGAGACCATGATTTCTAACAAATTGGGTTCTATCCAATCATCCCCATCAACCTGAACAAAATATTTAGTATCAACATATTTTAATGCTGTATTAAGGACATGACATACGCCTTGATTTTTTTCATGTTTGATAATTTTAGTCTGTCTTGGATCGGAAATTTCTTTTACTATTTGTAAAGTATTATCTGAAGAAGCATCATCAACAATTATTAGCTTCCAACTTGAAATAGTTTGGTTATGAATAGATTGAATGGTTTGTCTAATGAATTTCTCTTTATTAAATGTTGGAACAACAAATGTTACTAGAGCCTTAGACATTTGAAATCCTCCTATTGTCTAAATTTTTTCTTTTTTAACCTATGAAGCTGCTTCCAACCATCACTTGTATTTCTAAATATTGGTTCGTATTCGTCTCCCCAGCGCTTCAATGTATCTTTAATACTCCACTCTACCATTTCGATACATTTATCTAAATTGTTCGTTAAATTGGAATTATGTCTTCGATGTTTATAAAGCTCACGATCAATCCAGTGGAAATGATAATTTTCTATTAATTTATACATCACTCTCATATCTTCTCTATATCTTCCACCAAACGGGTCATCAGTTGGCCATCCTCCAATTTCTTTTAGTGCAGTAGTACGATAAAATCTGGGAGCCATTGACAGATTAGCAATAAGAAACTCGTATCTACCTTTAAATCCACTCCCTTTTTTTATTCTTATATTTTTTTTCTTACCTTTTTTATCTTGAAATACCGTAGTATTTCCACATATTAATCCTACTTTTTCAGATTGTAATAATGCCTCTTTTATCATAATTTCTAATGTGTCTTCGTAGAACAGGTCATCTGCATCTAATTGAACAACGAATGGAGTATTTACCAATTCTAATCCTGCATTTAAACTTTTTGATTGTCCTAGGTTTTTCATATTCTTTATTAGAGTGACTCTTTCATCTGATAGATAACTTTTTATTTCATCGAAGTATTTATCTGTTGAGCAATCATCAATAAGAATAACATTCCATTTTTTGTATGTTTGTTTAAAAACAGATTCTATCGCTTCCTTTAGAAAGCATCCACTATTATAGAAAGGAATTAAAACTGTTACTCGATCATTCATATTTCAAATTCTCCTTATAAAACTTAATTGTTTCACTAAGACCACTAGATAAATCTTAGCTAGGTGTCCAATCAAGTGAATTTTTAGCAACAAAATTATCTAGTATGCTATGCTTTATTTCTCCAGAAATAGGAGGTAAATATACAGGAGTCAATTTTAAGTCCATTTGCTCAGAGACTAATTTCACCAAAGAATTAATAGAAGTATCTATTGAACTATTAATATTAATAACTTTGTTTCTTCCATTTTTTATAGATTTTATATTGGCACTTGCAATATCTTTCACATAAACAAAATCTCTTGTTTGGTTACCGTCTCCATAAATAACGAATGGTTTTGACAATAAGGCATTTCTTATTAGTTTCGAAACCACTCCATCTTCTTGATTTGGTCCATATACATTCGAATATCTTAATATTGTATATAGTAAATTAAAATGTTTATTGAAAGTTTATATATATCCCTCTAGCATCTTCAGAAGTATTCTCCATTGAGCTTGACACAAGGACTTGTGCAGCATGGTGAATAACATATTCCGGTTTCTCGAGTTCAAAAACACTATTAAGTTCTTCCAAAGTAATGTCCAGTTTGTATACTTTAACTTTTGTAGGAATAAATTTATTATGGTTTTTTGACAAGTTATCTACTATTACTGGTTGATATCCTTTATCAAGTAACATTTTGACAATATGTCCTCCGATAAAACCTGCTCCACCGGTAACTAGTATTTTCAAAATTCTCCACACCCGAACTTGAATATTTCTGCATTGCCATTTAATCCATTAGTCGCATTTCTTGTATCGAAAATGACAGATGCATTGTCTATTAAGTATTGAACATCTAAGCATGAGTGCTGAGTCAAAATAACAACACAGTCTGTTTCTACCAAAAATTCCTTTGAAATATCAACACTATAGTAGGTCATGTCTTCTATCTTTAATTCCGGAATCAGAGGATCGTGGTAATTAACTTCAAAGCCATTTTCAATTAATTTTTTCATGATAACGATAGAAGGTGACTCTCTGATATCGTTATTGTCTCTTTTATAGCCAACTCCACAAAGTAAAATTTTACCTACGCTATTCTCTTTATATTGATTTGTTAATCCTTCTAATTTTTTCACAATATAATTCGTTACATTTCGGTTTGTTTTTGTTGAAAGATTAATAAACTGACTATTCATTCCTTTTTGTTTAGCTTTCCAATCAAAGTATATAGGATCTACTGGAATACAGTGACCACCAATTCCAGGTCCAGGATAAAAAGGAGTATATCCAAAGGGTTTAGAACTTGCTGCTTCAATAACTTCCCATATATTAATGCTCAGGTGATCACAAAGCATTGCTATTTCATTAACAAAAGAAATATTGATAAGTCGATAACTGTTTTCAAGTAACTTTGTCATCTCAGCTACTCGAGTGGACGAAACCATCTGTACGCTATGAAATACCTTACTGTAAATCTCACAAACTTTTTCTCCACAATTGACAGTTACACCACTTACAACCTTTGGAATTTGTTCAAGTTCATAATTCTTATTTCCCGGATCAATTCGTTCAGGTGAATATCCTAAGAAATAATCTTTTCCTGTCAAAAAACCTCTTTGTTCTAGAATAGGCTTTAGAACATCTGTTGTTGTTCCAGGATATGTCGAGCTTTCAAGTATGACAACTTGTTCTTTTTCCAACCTATTCTTTAGCTCATTTGCAACGTGGGTTAGAAAACTTAAGTCAGGATTACTGTTTTTCCCTAAAGGGGTCGGCACACATATGATGATTACATCAAGGTGTTGTATAACATCGTAGTTATCTACTACCATTAATTCTTTATTGGACATAGCATTTCTTATTTCATCACCCGAGATATCAGGAAGATAGCTTCCCCCATTATTAAGTTGCTCGATTTTTTTCGTATCTATATCTATACCTATTACATGAAAGCCTTTCTTCACAAAAAGTAAGGCTAGTGGCAATCCAACGTAGCCAAGTCCTATTACGCCTATTCTTTTTTGTTCCGAATTACTTTTAACTTTCAATCTTAGTCCTCCCTTCGGCAAAACTTAGCACTTATATATCTTATGGACGAGAAATTTGATTGGTATGGTTTAGTGTAATGAGTTTGTTAAAATAGGTCCTAAAAAAACAATAGGCAATTATCACCTATTGTTAACGATATGGACAATATTTTTGATTAGTTCTTTTACCCTTACTTCAGTAGTGTGCAATTCATGTACCATCTTATAACCCCTAATAGCGATATCGATTCTCTCTTGCTCGTGTTTAAGATAATAATTCGCTTTCTCTCTAAAATTTTTCTCATCTACAGATACAAAAGTTTCCTCATCGACAAACCCTAGGTCTTCCAACTCATTGTTACCTGGCGCCAAAAGTAAAGTATTACAAGCAAGAACTTCGAAGTACTTTAATAAGGGGAAGTGAAGTATACTATCACATGTTAAAAACATTTTGGCTCGGTTAATTTCCATGGCGTATGCTTCTCCGGCCAAAACGTTTTTCTTCCCATCATCTACGGTACCGTATCCTGGGTGTTGATAGTAATAAAAGCCTTTCTCACCTTTCATTGTTTCAAACATTTTCCTCCTTAAAGGGTAATACCTTTCATCCATTGCTCCCATCATTAGCCACTTATGAGTTTTCTTTAATTTATAATCTATAAATATCTCTTTAGGAATATGAAAAGGAAACCAAATCATTCGCTCCTTATATTCAGGGAACCAGCTTAGGAAGGGATCTCTGTAAATAGAAAAAATATGTTGGATGTTTTCCCTCTCGATAAACCTTTTTCTCTGGTAAACTTTGTAATGCAAATCATGCATAATAATTCCTACAGGTATACTACAGTTTTTCAATCCTTTAATTTGCGGACAATAATCAGGTTTAAAATCATTTAATAATATAAAATCAGGTTTGTTAGGGAGATTTGCCAGAATACTAGAAATATGCCCTCTTGAATGCCAAAGCATCAAGTCTGCCTGGCGCTGAAGTTCTTTAACTAAATAAAAACTGCTTTTTTCAATATGACTTGAAAAGTCCTTTGTAATAAACAATACTCTCGGTTTCTTATCCAAAATACTCGCTCCTTACTTAATTGAACAAGCGCCTCTTTTCACTCGTTTAGGTGCTTATCCATAACATAAAAAACATCTGTCAATATAATGTAAAGAATTCATAGGATAGGAGGTTAAAGGATGTCAAGTTTATTTGATGATTGCAACAAAGAAAAGAACAGATCTAAATGTGATAAGTGCTTATGCCATCAGTTGCATAAAAGAAATGAAGGGAGTAAGTTTTTCATCTTAGTAGATGGATTTCCTGAATTTATTGAAGCAACTCTTGTGTATTCTGACAGCCAAAAATGCTGCGCAACTTTTGTTGTAAACGATATGGTATCACCAATGAACGTATTCCCTAGTGGAATGGGAAGTACATTCACATTAATCGTCGATTGTCGTGATCTACGCGCGCTCATTTCTGTGCATAACTAACCACCTGATTAAGCCACCGTATGATTGGTGGCTTTTTTGAATCTAAATATGAATGTGTACAGTATTTAAACCAAGATAATGCGCTTTGTTTCTATTTCTACCTCCTCATAAAATAAAGTTTTTCATTTTTTCAACTAACGTATTTGAATTATTAATTCCTATCCAGTTTATGTTAAGAATAATGTATTTAACTATTAAATTTAATTTTAACCATATCAGTACGATAACTTTCATCCATATCGATATCTAAGATAAAAATGCTGATTACGAAAATTTAGTTAACCCATCTAGGGCTTTCTTTTCGAGCATTTTGGTTACACTAAATAATTTATCTAATTCATTAAAATTATGCGAATGGCCTGTACCATTCGCCGTCTCTAAAAAGTAAAATCCGTATATTAAAAGGTATACCTTGAAAGGAGGAAAAAGAATAGGATATAAAAATGATACTCAAGGTGCTCGTCGTCACGTTCGTCGTAATGTTGCAGGTGCTAGTGAGAATGGTGGAAGAGAACTTCGACCAATTGAGTTTGACATCGAGAAAGAAGATAACAGCAAAGATATTGCCTCTGCAAGAATTATTAACAGCGGAAACTCTGAAGTAAACGTTAACGTTAATGCTTCAGCAGCTGCTGCCGCTGCTGGTGCAGAAGAGCTAGAAGAAGATAGTGAAGATAATGGCCACGGCCGTAAGAAATGGTAATGCTAGTATCCTATTCATCTTCTTATAAGGAGGTTACATGATGAGTAGGAAATCAGAAAAAGCTCAAGAACTATTGGCTCTCATTAAAAATAGTGGAAACTCTGACGTAGATGTTGATGTGATTGTTGATACGATGCCCGTTGCTTTTGCAATCCTTCTTGGATCAGGATCAGTTGGTGGACTTAATGAGAATGAATTAGACGAAATGATAGACCGATTCCATTATTTGATGAACAATCAAGCAATTTCTCCACGCAGAAGAAAACGAGATACGGAACGAAAAAACACTTCCTATTGTAAAAGGTTGCACCGTCCCACCGTCCCCGCCCTTTAACGAATCGTCGATAACGAAGGAAATCCCCTTTCCGAAGCTACATGTCTTTCCAAAATAAAAACCACGACGCCATCGTCGTGGTTTTTTATGATCAAGTCGCAATGATATTATAGCCACTATCCACATGAATCATCTCACCAGTAATTCCACCAGAAAGATCACTCATCAAGAATAGTGCTGTGTTTCCTACGTCTTCCTTCGTTACCGTGCGGCGCATTGGAGACTTCTCTTCAATTTCTTTAATCACCGAATTAAAGTCGCCAATTCCTTTTGCAGCAAGCGTACGAATTGGACCAGCTGAAATCGCGTTAACACGGATATTATCTTTTCCAAGGTCATTTGCAAGGTACTTCACACTTGCGTCAAGAGAAGCTTTTGCGACACCCATTACGTTATAGTTGTTTACAACGCGCTCGCCACCGAGGTACGTCATCGTAAGGATGCTTCCACCTTCCGTCATCAGTGGACGAGCTGCTTTTGAAACAGCAGTAAGAGAATACGAGCTGATGTTATGCGCTAGCAAGAAGCCTTCACGCGTTGTTTCAAGGTACTCCCCTTTTAATTCTTCTGTTTTCGCAAATGCGATACAGTGAGCAAGTCCGTGAATCACACCGACTTCTTCTTTAATTTGAGCAAATGTTGCTTCGATTTCTTCGTCATTTGTAATATCACAAGGTAAAATAACGGAATCATCACGATCTAGCGTACCTGCAAGGTCGCGAACGTTTTTCTCTAAACGCTCACCTGCGTAAGTAAAGATCAATCGTGCACCAGCACTACTTAATGCTTGTGCAATCCCCCAGGCAATGCTTCGTTTGTTTGCAACGCCCATCACAACATATGTACGGTTCTCAAGAGACAGGTTCATATCCATGCTCCTCCTCGAATTTATTATTAGTTATTAGCACCACGTCCTAAGTATAACACGGTTTATCAAACATGCACCATGAGGATTTTTCACCCTTTACTTGTTTGAATATTTCGTCTCTCATAACCACATGCGGGACATTCAAAAATGATGTTTTGATTTGACTGAGCCGTTATGGACTTCTCCATCTCATTGGTTCTTCCACATACGGGACAAATGACTTTTGGAATTTCAGTATTCATTCTCTTCTCCTCCTTCCGTTCGCCTATGATAGAAGTATCGCCCTGTCCCATACATTTATTCCCTAACCCCCAAAACATAAAAAATCCCTCTCATGATGAGAATAAAGGGTTCCGTTTTCAGGTGCAAAACAATTAAATGACATATAAAATGACGTGTAAATTGACACACGTCATTTTATTATGTTGTCAAGGTTAAAGTCGATTTTCCGCCTTTTTGACTCCCCGAAGTATATTATTTTCCACTCTAGACAATACTTGTTGTACAATCAAAAACAGTTGTCAAATCGATAGTCAATTCGGTTGTCAAAACTAGTGCCATTTTGGGAGGTCTTTATGGAATTCATCGAACCTAAAAAACAATTAGAAAATAAAGTTGATTGGCGGGTGTCTGGGCATACCAAAGCCATTATTAAATATTATTCGGAATACACTGGCTATGATGAAAACGAAGTCGTTGATCGGTTTTTGAAAAATCTATTGGATGATAAAGATTTTGTTGGATGGGCGAAAAGTAAACGCAGAAACAAAAGAATGTCCCACCAATTAAGGTTCGAGGAGAAAATTTAGGTGGCTAAGTTAAAGAGATTAGCCAGTAAAATTGACAGTCAGTGGGAGATAAAAACACCGGTTTCAGAAAATGAGTTATCAGAAAGAAATAAAGATTATCAGTTATTTCCTTCCAACCGCTTTGCTACAAAGCATAGAAATTCGCTATTTCAAAAGGTACTTATCCACTTCAATGATGAAGAGTATAACATTCAAATGAACTGCTGTATTAGTCCCTATTGTAAAAATTTCGGACTGTCACAAGTGAATTACGATGTAAAAGGGAAACCAAGACGTTATAGAATGGACGGTTCAACGTCAAATGCTTCTTCCAAGGTGCTCTGTAATCCAGATCCTATAAAATCAAATATCGGAGTAGTATTAGGGTGTTCAAACCGATCATTATCAAACTGGTCGGTCGCTGAAGAAATAAAAAGACTTACAGATGTAAATTCTACTGCCACCATTGAGTCAGAGTACGTTTTTCATAAAGAGGAATGCGAACTCCAAAATCACACTCCGTTTGAAAATAAATGTTCTTTTTGGAAACGTGGTAAGAGCAGCAGCAACTCTCAAAAGTACCAATGTAAGCATTGTCGAAAAATAACCAACGTTCTCCCATCAACCAAGGAAAGCACAACCTACCATCAAAAGAGAAATGATATTCTGCCCCTGTTCGCTAACTTAATCACAAATCGTACTCCAGTTAATAGAGTAATTGAAATTCTAAATATCGGTTCACTGACTTACTACCATAACCTTGAATGACTATATAAATGTTGTTTGCAGTTCCTTGAAAGACACGAAGACAAATTGAAAGAAATAAAATTAAACGAATTGTTTTTGAACACTGACAAAATGGTTTATCACTTAAATAATGTTCGAAGAAAAAACACCGGATCAAAGTATTTAATAGAGCAGGATGAAAAACAATTCCCAATCTACGTTGTAGTAAGCAGTGACATTTTATCCAGGTATGTGTTTAGAGCGGATGTAGCTTACGATTGGAACCTCACGTTGGATGATATTAACAACCATACAATATTGTTTAAAGATGACCACTTACATTTGTTTGCACGTAGGTATGGACATTTACGATATTCTTATGCTTCGCCACCCCCGAGCAAGTATGATCTTCAGACAGAAGAAGAGTATAAAAGAGAAAACAACGAATTTATGAGGAGAGCTGATTATATAGATGGTTTGCACGTTAACTCTCCTTATACATCCATAGCCCGCCTATGGCATTTGAAACGGCTTCTAAATGTGAAAGAATGGCGTTTGTGACAGATAACGATGCTTCACTGACCTCTGCGTTGATGAGGTTTTTTTCGAAAGAAGTTTAATTAGGTGACGCCCATCATTTCGTTTATAAAATAAAAAAAAGCAAAACCTACAGCCTTTTAAGGATACTGGATATGCAACCGTTGACTGCACCACCGACATAAGTTCTTTGGAACCCTTTGAACTAGCAAGATTAATCCAGAAAACGAACAACAAATCAACAGATACATTTATCAACCAGATTCATAGAAGGATATCAATTCTGGGAAGACCTCTAGTTACCGCTAGAGGCGACGGAAAAAGTTATATCTACTCAAATTTCAATCCAAAAATACGCACAATACGCAATTACCATCTTAAGAACCTACTACATTTTTTTATGCCATATAAAGCTTTCGGATCATTACTCACCCCTGCTCAGAGAATTGGAATTAGCGATAAGGTTTATGACTGGAAAGATATTATTTATTTTCGTTAAAAATAATATTAAAAAAATTCTAGGTATCAAAAAAAGCGTACTTTATCTTAAGAGCACGCTTTCACTGCTTTTCTTTATTTCGTCTTCAATTAAAGCTCCGAGATTATTGAATAAAGTAATTCAATTCATTTTGGATATTATCCCCTCTTTAATTCCATAGCGTATGAGACCATAATATGGATCTTCAGTAATTCCGGGGATCTCACAAAATGCTGGTTCAGTTTTGTGACCTTGTTTCCTGAGTCCTAACACTTTGGATTTAAGTTCAGGAAATCTTTGTATCAACTTATATTCAATTATCATATGAGTCCTCTACATCGATTCCAATTGGGATGGTTCCGCACAAGACTGGATGGTAGGTTCTTAATTCACTCATAATACCCAGTTCTTCAATTGCTATATAAGCTTTTTTCTGTTTGTCACTACCAAATTTCATTGCTTCAAATAATTGAATATTTAGATTATTTAATTTGAGAATGACATGATGTATTCCAGATTTGCTCCGATATAACAGAAGACTCGATATGAAGATGTTTTTTAATTGAATAAAACTGTAATTGAATCATTAGAAGAGAAATGAAGTATTATAAAACCAATAATGCTCGCAACTATAAAAATAAATGTTCCCTTCCATCCTAAACTTCCTACTAAATCAACCAATCCCACATTATTACCTCTATTGAAAGAATCATTGATATTCCCAGTAGAATTTCTTTTCAACTCTTCTTGTCTTATTTTCTCTGTTTTCCTTTCAGCTGATTTCTTCGGATGCTTCATCTCTTCTCTCCTTTACCTTTCCTAACTCTTTTTCATAACAGGAATGCTGCCCGCTAGTTTAATTGGTTTTTTTTATCATTCTTTAGTTATCTATAGTATTCGCCCTACCCTATTCTTTGTACAGACATAAAATATAAGAAATAAAACAAAGGAGCGAAAGAATAGTTGAAAGTTTTAGTTACGGGCGGAGCTGGATTTATCGGTTCCCATATTACAGACCTCCTTCTTGAACAGGGGTATGAGGTAATAGTTATTGATAATTTAAGCTCAGGCAGCTTGAAGAACCTCCACAGGGATGTTGTTCTTTACCAAACTGACATCCTTTCTCAAGAAGCTGAGAAAATCATAAAAGCAGAAAAACCAGATTATTTAATTCATACCGCAGCGCAAATAAGTATAGCCAAATCAATTGAATCTCCAACAGACGATGCCAACATCAATATTATAGGAACAATGAAGATACTAGATTATGCAAAGAAATATGGCATAAAGAAATTCATCTTTTCTTCTTCGTGCGCTGTATACGGTGAAACTGGTGATATCAATATCCCAATAAATCACAAGTTAGACCCTCTATCATTCTATGGAGCAAGCAAGCTCTCCTCTGAACTGTATATCCAGCTCTACTGCAAGTTTTATCAGCTTCCATACACCATTCTCAGATATTCAAATGTTTATGGCCCGAGGCAGAGCACCCAGGGAGAAGGAGGAGTTGTTAACATCTTCACCAATTGCTATCTTTCCGAAAAGAGACCCATCATTTACGGTGATGGTGAACAGACTCGGGATTTTATTTTTGTTAAGGATGTTGCCATGGCAAATTTGGCAGCACTACAAAAAGGAAATAACAAGATTTTTAATATTGGTACGGGGCATAAAACCTCAATCAATAAACTAACTGAAATGTTAAAAGTGCATGTTCCAGAGAAACTCACACCGGAATACACCCCAGCAGTTGGTGGAGATATCCGTTTCAGCTGTCTTAATATCGAGGATACAATAAAGGATTTAAACTGGAGACCAGCCTGGAGCATGAAGGAAGGTTTAGAAGAAACATTCACATATTACCAAATGGAAATGAAAGGGGATGAAAATGGATAAAAGCAAAATGATCGGTAGCGGTAAGTTAATGAATAAAATCCTGAAGGCTTTAAAACAAAAAAGTCCACTTTCTGTTATCTCTGTTGGTGCCACAGAATCCTTTGTGATGGCACAGTATACTGTCTTTTCAGAAGAGGAATTCATGAAGCATCCAGAAGCACATGTCGCCAATCAAGGTGAAAAAAGCGGGTTTAAACACAGGGGAATCCGCTTTCCCAATATCCAAACCCGTGATGAGGTAGTTGAAGCTGTCCGCAAGGCGGATATCGTTGGCTATAATACACTTGTTAAAACGATGGACGGAGGACTATTAACGGAAAAGGTTTTGGAAGCATATAACATTGAGCCAAAGTATATCTTTGAAGCAAATCTCCGAAGAGTACTCATGTTCTCCCAACGGGAAAAGTTTGAAAAGATGCTGAAGAACAAGAAAATTCTACTCATCAGCTCAATCGCTGATAAAGCTAAAGAAGGACTCGAAGCCACTTATAAGGATAAGTTGAATTTTAATATCGTGGGTACGATCAGCATTTACGAAAATGAGGAAATCCCAAGGGTGAAGGAAGAAATTGCGAATTACGATTTTGACCTCTGCTTGATTGCAGCAGGAACAAATGCCTTAATTTTAGCTACACATATTGCCGAAAAATACGGAAAAGTGGCAATAGACCTTGGCTCAGGAATGAACAGCCTGTATACAGGAGAAATAATTACCGACGAATGGCTGACAGATATTATTGGAATCGACAAAATTATGCGGATGTAGTGAAAGAAGCTTTCAAAATAAGGAGGCGAAGAAATGCTAAAAGCCGTTAACTACATTGGGCCCATGAGTAAAGGTAAATCTAGGCCACAGCTTTTTGAATGTGACGATGGCAAACAATATGTTGTGAAATTCATGTCCAACCCGATTAGTCCGAATTCCAACAAACATATCGTCCACGAAATCATCGCCAACCGCCTAGCCCAACACCTCTCTCTTCCCATCGCCAAGGCAGAAGTGATTTATTTTTCACAAGAAATTATTGAAAACACACCTCAAATAAGTGAATTCGAAGTAAAGCCCGGCCCCCATTTCGGTACTGTTTATTATAAAAATAAAGCAAGACCAACCAATAAGGAACGCATTAAAAAATGCAGCAATCTACAGGAGATGGCCGGGGTGATGGTTTTTGATCACTGGGTACACAACCGGGACCGTGCAAATAATCTTTGGAATTTGATTATTGACGAAGGAGAGTACGAAAATAAACTCTATATGATTGATCAGGCGGGCTGCTTTTACAGTTCAAGGAGGAACAAAGAGAAGCTGAGGGACCGCGCTCATTCTATTAACATGCACTGGGGGAAAACATACAAAAATTTCAGGCCCTTTTTAACCCATAAAAATTCGTTCAAGCACTATGTTGAGAAAATTGAACTGTTTCCGGATTCGGACATCAGGGATATTGTCTTTTCAACTCCCGGAGAATGGGAGCCTGACCATGATGAACTTGAGGCAATCTATAAATATTTGACAAGCCGGAAATCGCTTGTAAATGAGATCATAGATAACCTATTGAACGAAGAGTTTTAATACCGGTAACTTATTCTTAAGCATCTGCTCCCCATAATGGAGGTGAACCAATGAAAAAAGCTGTTGAATATATTGGAGCATTAAAGCGCGGGGAAACAAAGCCCCATCTATTTAAGTGCGATGATGGATATATATATGTCGTTAAACTTGTATCCAACCCTGTAGGAAAGAAGATTCTCGCTCACGAACATATTGCGAATGGGCTGGCCAAATACCTGGGCCTTCCCGTTGCTGAAGGGGAATCGATCTTCCTCTCCGAAGATGTAATTAAGCAAATATCGGAAAACCAAATATCGAGTACTCCACCCGGTCCCCACTTTGGCTGCCTTTATTACAAGAATGCAGTACGCCCTACCACTGAGAGACGAATCAAAAAATGCACGAACCTGGACCAAATGGCAGGTATTATCGTCTTCGATCACTGGGTACGCAACAGGGACCGCCACTCAAATTACTTTAATTTAATTATAGATGAAGGAGAAGAACACAATAAGATTTATATGATTGACCATGCAGGATGTTTCTTCAGTTCTATTCGGAGTAGCAAGCGTTTAAAGAAAACTGCCGGTTATATGGATGTTTTTTGGGGAGACCTGTACAAAGAGTTCAAGTCATACTTGAAGGAAAAAGAATTATTTTACTATTATATAAGCGCCATAGAGCAATTTCCCGATAATGAAATCAAGGCAATAGTCAACTCCACTCCCCCAGAATGGGAAAGTGACCCTGAGGAATTGGAAGCACTGGCAGCTTACCTTATACAACGAAAAGAAAAACTGAGAGAGCCGATTAATCAACTGCTGAAGAAGCACTTAAAGGTATAATCTTCGCCGTTCAAATCAAGATTATCCGAAACTATTCCTGGCTTCAAAAAAGGAAAATATTTGAAGAAACCGGAAATAATATTATTTACTGAAAGCCTGATTTATCAGGCTTTTTTCGATTTAATGAAAATCAGAAAAAAATCGGTAAATATGTTTAGTGGTCAGAATGTGCTCAAAAATAACCCATGCTTGTTCAACTAAATCCCCCTTATAAGGAATAAAACACCATAGTGTATCTTAAATATAATAGATATAACTTAACCAAAAATCTTAATATCCAACAGTGCTAAAAGAATATAGATAACTAGTTCGACTATCATTCTTGTTTTTTCTTTTCTTGTTATCATCAGGATTTCCTTCCATAATTCTACTCCTCACTAATTGATTTTAAAATTATTCTGAGTCATTTTCGATATGTTCTTCAACTTGACTTCAAGTATAAAAATTAATAGGAGCCTCGATTTCAAATAGTCTCTCGTATAGAACTAATCAGAAAGCTATATAAGTTAAAATCTTATAGATTATCTCGAATTCAAGTCTTTAAGAATCCTGCCCTTTAGTTGAATAGCTAGTTCCTTATATTCTGATTTTACCATAAAATTTCCAAGCTCCTGTTTTTTTCTCAAAAGAATTTTAAGGTTATCATTTGAAAAAACAAAGAAAAAATGACGTGTTTAAACTACTGTCAGTTCACACGTCATTTTTAGTGTCATAATAATTTTTGCACCTCAAAACGGAACCCTTTATGATGAGAAAGAGGTTAGCACTAGTAGCTTAGCAGCGTGCGCACTTCGTCGACACTCTCACTACTTCCTGTTACGATCAAGCGATCACCGATTCGAAGTTCCGTATCACCGTGCGGGACGATGGAATCTTTTCCGCGGAAAATACGAACGATGATCGTATCCCCGAGATACGGGAAGCTTCGCAGTGGAACGCCATTGTATTCCACATTGTTCATGTTAATTTGATAAAGCGCGTTTTCTTCTCTCGTAAAGATGTTAACAACGCCTGGCGATTCAATGAGCGCTTTTAACAGGGCTTTCGTGGAGAAGAAGACAGAGAATACATCAATATTAAGCTCTCGTAGCTGATCTGCTATTTCAGTAAGCTCAATTCGTGCAATGACACGCTCTGTTCCATATTCTTTCGCAAATACCGCAATGTCTGAATTCGTTTCATCATCTCCTGAAGAAATAAGAAGAATATCTGCGTCAAATACTGAACTGTTCTTTAATGTATCAATACTGTAATCGGAAAGTTCGATCACTTTAAAGTGACTACTTTGCTTCTCAGAATCCACTTTTTCCTGTTTCGTATGATAAATGGATGTTTCATAATTCGCAGGATCAAGTTCAAGCGAGATCGGTAACGTAATTTGGTTCGCTCCAATAATCGCAAGCTTCTTTGCATGAGAACTTTCTTCTGGTTTCGGCATTAATTTCTTGAAGAGAATTGGTGCTAGTATACAGCTAATAATCGCAACCAAAATTAATGCAGATGACAGTTGATCATCAATGATGTTAATACGCTCCCCAATTTCTGCGGCCGCAATAACGAGAGAAAGTGTTGATGTGAGTAGCATTCCTGACCCAAGCACCGTTTTTGTATCATACCATTTCCTTAAAACAACTACTGGCACAAGTTTTGAAGCAAAAAGCGCAATTAATAGAAGTGGAATTAAGATTAGGACTTTCGGGTCCTGGAATAGAGACCAAATATCCAACTCCACCCCAACCATAACGAAAAAGATCGGGATTAGAAAACCATATCCAAATGAATCAAGCTTTTGGACAAGCTCTGTATTTGGAGAAAGTAACGAAACGAGTGCCCCTGCTAGGAAGGCACCTAAGATGTTTTCAGCACCAACTGTTTCAGAAATTCCCACAAGTACAATAATTAACGTAAATACGGCTCTCGTACCAATTTGGATCGTCCCTTTTGACATCGTTTCAATAAAGGAAAGATGTCTGAAATAAGCGCCAAGGAAATAAAGTAGAATCCCAGCTCCAAAAAGAATGAGAAGCAGCCACATATTCCCTTCTCCACCTGAATTCAGAGAAACGAAAATCGCCAATAAAATCATGGTAGCAAGATCGGCAATAACGGCGATGAGAAGAATCGTTTGCCCGATACTGCTTTTCATTATATTGGCATCCTTCAGTGTCGGCACAACAACACCAAGCGAGATGGTTGAGATAATCAGCGTCATAAAGAACGCATTGTCGGTGTATCCAAGCACAACAAACAGTAATGAAAGGAGATAGGATACAACGAAAATAAGAACAAATACAATGAACGACACAAGAACACGATTTGGTTCAAACTTACCGCTCGGGAGCTTTACTTTTTTCTTTTTATTCGCAAAAACCGAAAAATCAATTTCAAGACCACTTAAAAACATGAGAAAAATGAAGCCTAGCGTTGATAACGTATCAAGCCACGTATCTCCCTGAACTAAATTAAACCCACTTTGGCCAATGAAGATCCCAGCAATAATCTCAGCAACTACAACCGGCAAGAAATTCAGTCTGAAGCGGTGTAAGATAAACGGTATAACAAATGCGATAACAACTACGATAACAAGTGATGATACGGATGCACCGTGTTCCATTTCTTTCCTCCTCCAAACGTCTGCATTTAAGCGCTAAGCAAGCTGGCTCATAAATGCAGTCGCCATTCCAAAATAAATAAGTATACTGATAATGTCGTTAATCGTCGTGATGAATGGCCCTGAAGCAACAGCAGGGTCTATGTTAAGCTTATGCATTAATAATGGGACAAGTGCACCAGCGAGTGTTGCGACAATCAACGTAAATAATAACGAAAAGCCAACCAATAAGCCAAGTAAAAAGGTTCCTTTCCACAAAAAAATAATAATCGTTACAAGAACACCAGAAGTTGCGCCTGTAATGAGACCAGTTCCTGCTTCTCGCACAATTAAGGTCCACTTACTATTCTCTTCAAAATCTCCCGTCGCAAGTCCCCTAACAACAACCGCAAGGGCCTGCGTCCCCGTATTCCCTGCCATTCCGGCTATTAGAGGGATAAAAACCGCGAGAAGTGGCACCTTATCGAGCGTTACTTCAAATTGACCAATTAAACTCGCTGTCATCATTCCTAGAAACAGAAGGATAATCAGCCAGGGAAGTCTCTTTTTTGCTGAAGAAAACGGATTGCGATCAAATGAACCGTCATCTGAAATCGCAGCGAGTTTTGAATAATCCTCTGATGCTTCTTCTTCAATGACATCAACAATATCATCGTGTGTGATAATCCCGAGTAAATGGTTTTGAAAATCAAGAACCGGAAGGGCTAGAAAGTCATAATCTCGCATAATTCTCGCGGCTTCTTCCTGATCTTCGCCAACCGAAATAGAAACAACTCGTTCATTCATGATTTCTTCAATTAACGTATCTTCTTCTGCAATAATTAAATCTCGCAAAGAAATAACGCCAACGAGTCTTTTTTGTTCATCTAATACGAAGATATAATAGATCGTCTCTGCTTCTGGTGCTTCTTGCCTTAAGATTTGCATCGCTCGCTTTACTGTTTGGTGTGCGCGAATTGATACAAATTCGGTCGTCATAATACTACCGGCAGTCTTTTCTTCATAGTGAAGCAGCTCTTTAATTTCATCCGCTGCATCATCATCCATGATGGTTAAGTAACTTGCAATCTGTTCTGGATTTAACTCATTTAATACGTCAACGGCATCATCGGCGTACATCTCAGCAAGCATCTTCGCCGCATAAGCCGGCTCCATCTCTGAAATGTATTCTTCTTGTTCTTCAATATCGAAGTTCTGGAAGATCTCTGCCATCTCTCGTGGTGATAAATAGGTGTACACGAGTAGCCTAATATGTTCTGATACTGTTAAAAAGAACTGAGATTGTTCATATGGGTGAATGTCGAGAAATAGCTCACGAAATGCGTCTATTTCTTCTTGATCTAAGTGATGTATGAGTGCGTCGTATAAAGCCTGCGTTTCTTGCTCCTGGTAAGCCACTCTGCACACCTCCCTGTTGTTTTTTATAACAAAGTTACAAATGCTCAAATATGGCTATATCATTTATCGTAAAACTTCGATAAGCTTTGCTTAGGTACTGCTCCCTTAATCGATTACGCAAAGAAAGTAAAATTACCTTCCTATCTTAGTCGGTGTGTAGTTATTTTGTCAAAAATAAATACAGGAACCGATTTGCAAACGGAAGGATTTCAGATAAGATAGGAAATGTGATTAAAAGAAGGAACGCTTTTCTTTAGAAAGGATTATATCATGAACAATGACAATCAAACACCATGGCAACAAATAGATTTTACACTTTTGTTCTTTGTATTTCTTCTTATGTGTATCAGTACTGTTGCTATTTACAGCGCGCAAGCTTCACTACCCGGAGAATTAAAAAACTTTAACTTTGCAGGAAGACAGCTTACATGGTATTTCGTAGGTGCGTTCGTGCTTTCGCTCACACTGGTCATTGATTTCGATCGCTTTAGGCAGCTTTCCTGGTATCTCTACGGATTTGGAATTCTTCTTCTAATTTTATTAGCAGTAAGTCCAGAATATATTGGAAGTTATCAAATCGCGCCAATTCGAAATGGTGCCAAAAGCTGGTTCGTTCTTCCTGGTCTCGGAAGTGTGCAGCCATCTGAGTTTATGAAGATTTTTTTAATTATTGCCATTGCTTCAGCTTCTGTCTCGCATCATGAAAAACATCCATCAAAAACCATTCAGACAGATCTGATCCTTTTAGCGAAGATCTTCGGTATTGCCGCTGCTCCTCTGCTTATTGTTATGGCTCAGCCTGACCTTGGTACAGCAATGGTATTTACAGCAATTGTTGTTAGTATCACGCTAGTATCCGGCGTACGTTGGAGACTTCTTTCTCTTTTAAGTTTAATAGGTGTTGCTGGTATTTCCGCATTAGTGTTTATCTTCTTCAAGTTCCCTGCTTTCTTTAAGGCATACTTACTTGATGAGTATCAACTAGCCCGGTTCTACGGCTGGCTTGCTCCAGAAGAATATGCGGACGCTGGCTATCAAGCTACGAAAGCGATTCTAGCAATTGGGTCAGGTAAACTTGAAGGAAAGGGCTATGCAGATGGGACTGTTTACTTTCCTGAAGCACACACTGACTTTATATTTGCCGTTATCGGAGAAGAATTTGGTTTCATTGGTGCAAGCATTACGATTTCGATTTTCTTCATGCTCATTTATCGCATGATTCATACCGCTCTTGAAAGCAATGAATCATTCGGAAGCTATCTTTGTGCTGGTGTTATCGGCATGCTTACGTTCCAAGTATTTCAAAACATTGGAATGACGATTCGAATCTTACCGATCACCGGAATTCCTTTACCTTTTGTCAGCTACGGGGGAAGTGCCCTTTTGACCTACATGATTGCAGTTGGTCTTGTCTTAAACGTTCGCTCACGCACAAAAACGTATATGTTTGAATAACCTGCCAATCCGGCAGGTTATTTTTTTATGGAACTTAGATTCATGATGATACTTGTTCTACCTATAGGGAAAAGATAGAAGATAAAAGGAGGGAATAAGAAGTGTTCGACATAATCAGTGATATACACGGATGCTATGATGAATTGAAGACGCTCACGATACGCCTTGGATATGACTGGGGTAGTGGCGTTCCCGTTCATCCTGATGGGAGAAAACTTGTTTTCCCTGGCGATATTACAGATCGAGGGAACGACTCTCTAGCGGTTGTCAAAGTTGTTTCTCAACTCGTGACAAGTGGACAGGCGTTCTATTGCCCTGGAAATCATTGTAATAAATTCTATCGCTACTTAATTGGCAGGAACGTTCAGCAAACTCACGGTCTTGAGACAACGGTGGCAGAACTTAATGCGTTACCACCTCGAGACCGTACGATGATGAAAGAATTGTTCATTGCGCTATATGAGAATGCCCCGCTTTATTTGTCTCTTGATGATGGAGAATTGATTGCTGCTCATGCTGGGATACCAGAGAAATACATTGGACAAGTTGGGAAAAAAGTAAAAACCTTCGTACTTTACGGCGACATAACAGGCGAATCCCATCCAAACGGGATGCCTATTCGCAAAGACTGGGCAAGTCAATATGAAGGTGGTGCGCTTATTGTCTATGGTCACACCCCTGTTTTAGAACCAAGGTGGGTCAATCATACTGTGAACATTGATACCGGCTGCGTCTTCGGTGGGAAATTAACAGCGCTTAGCTATCCTGAGTTGAAAACCACATCGGTCCCGTCCTCCATGCCTTATATCGCAGAGAAATTCACTTCATTTCAGTAAGAGTTCTCATATCATCATCAAGCTCCGCTTCAAATCGGAGCTTTTTCTGTAAGAAAGGATGATAAAACTCAAGCTTTGAACTATGTAACGCCTGTCTTGAGATAAGGTCCTTCCATCCTCCATAAAGATCATCCCCTAACAGTGGATGACCTAAATGAGCCATATGCACTCTAATTTGGTGTGTACGCCCTGTTTGTAAGGATAATTGGAGAAGAGAGAAATGGTTGTATCGCTTCACTGTATGATACCTGGTTAAAGCATACTGTCCATCTGATCGCACTGTTCTTTCAATAATACTATCATCCTTCCTTCCTATTGGGGCTTCTACTTCACCATCTTCTTCGAGCTCACCGTGTACTAACGCAAGATAAGATCGTTTCATTTCTTTATTTTTCTGCTGTTTTGAAAGAAGATCATGAGCGTAACGATGTTTTGCAAAGAGAACGAGACCTGACGTATCACGATCAAGGCGATTGACTGCGTGAATGGTTCTGTTTAAGTTGCTTGTTTTATAATAATGCAAAACCCCCTCCGCAAGTGATGCTGTCGAATGACGAGAAGGGATTGTTGGAAGATATGCTTGCTTATTAATTAGCAAAAAGTGATCATCTTCATAGCAAATCCTTAATGGCAATTGTTTGGGGTACATCGTGTCGCTTATTTGTTCTTCAGGGAAAACTACTTCGACGACATCACCCTTATTTAAAATGGTCCTTACATTTTGGTGGAACCCATTTACTAACAAGGACCCGCCTTTAAACTTGATATCCGTTAACATACTTCGTGATATGTTCTTTTCTCTTAAAAGAAATTCTCTTAGCATCATGCCTGCTTCTTGATTTAAAACCGTCCAGTTCATTTTCACTTCCAATAAAGATCACCTCATCACTAAGTTAGCAAAAAGAAAGCACTGTCCAAAATTGAACAGTACTGTCTTTTCTTAATATACTTCATCTACAAAAGATTCTTTTACCCTTTTCCAAAATGGAAATGGTCTGAAACGCGCAAATCGAACTTTCTCTTCAGCCACTCGATATTGAATCGACTTTACATCTTTTTGAAGGAGAAAAAGATGATCGATTGTAATTTGAAAATCAGCGTCGTTAACAGGTCTTAAAAGACACGTATGATGTTGCGGTAGGACTAGTGGTGACCCTACTGTACGAAAGACGCGATTATTAATGGACGCCATCTCAGAAAGCTGAATCGAAGGAAGCGCCGGATGAATAATCGCGCCTCCTAATGCTTTATTATAAGCTGTGCTTCCAGAAGGAGTAGAAATGCATAGCCCATCGCCACGAAACGTTTCAAATAAGTCGCCTTTGATTTCCACATTCATGACGAGCGAACCTTCTACGCTCTTCACGGTGCACTCATTTAGAGCGAGGTAACGATTTTCTTTCGAGCTATTCAAATAACGAACCGTTACTTCAAGCAGTGGGTATTCCACAATTTGAAAAGGGGTTCTTGCAATATGAATCACTAGCTTTTCGACTTCTTCAGGCGTCCAGTCAGCGTAAAATCCGAGATGCCCGGTATGTACACCAACAAACGCTGTATCTGCCAATCGGTCTTGATAATGGTGAAACGCATGGAGTAGCGTTCCATCACCGCCAACTGAAATCACAATATCCGGTTCTGCTTCATCATAGTCTAGATCAAAATCACGCAAATAATTTTTAATTCGCTGCTGAAGTTGGTTGGAGGTTTGATCCCCTTTGGACTTTACCGCAAATTTCACTATAGGCACCTCGTCTACTTTAATTTTCAGCTTTCTTTTGTTCATTTTCTTTTTTTTGCATAAATACTTTTTGAGCTTCCTTGATTTCACCGCGTATTTCAGACATTTCATCATCTAATTTAGAAGCCGCTTCAGCTGCACGCTGAAGTCGTTTCTTAACGTCTTCTGGAATTTTCTTGTTGTATTTATAATTAAGCGAATGCTCAATTGTTGCCCAGAAATTCATCGCTAATGTGCGTATCTGAATTTCAACAAGAAGCATTTGTTCACCTTGAATTGTTTGAACGGGATACTGTACAACCACATGATAAGAACGGTAGCCACTTACTTTTTGATTCGTCACATAGTCACGTTCTTCAATGATATCGAAGTCTTTTCTTCCACGAAGGTGATGGATCACCTTATTAATATCCTCCACAAACTGACACATAACCCGTACCCCAGCAATGTCATGCATCTCCTCTTGCAACCGGTCGAGCGAAATCTTTTTGTTTTTTGCCTTATCAAGAATGCTCGAAATGGGCTTCACTCGCCCCGTTACAAATTCAACAGGAGAATGATCATCGGCTTTTTCAAACTGCTCACGGAGACCTTTTAACTTGATCTTTAGCTCGTTTACTGCTTGCTTATAAGGGGCTAAAAATTCTTCCCAATTTTTCATCCAACCACCACCAACGACGATATCTATTACGAGGCTGTTAGAAATATTTTCTCAACAGCTTGATTCATGTCTTCTCCATAGTTCGAATTACCTTTAATATTCTCAATGAGGTAGCCAAGTTCCTCTTTTAGATCAACAAGTTCTAACGATGAACCGTGTTCAGAAGTAACAGTAACGTTCACGTCCTGTTCAAGAACATTTGCTAACATGGGCCAAACTTCTTCCTGGAATCGAATGTATGTATAGCCTTCTCCCCCGTCAAGTAAATAAACAAACGATAAGGAATCTGAATCCACTAGCATGTTACCTGTCGCTTTATAGAGGCTTAGATCAACGTTTTCATTCAAACCAAAGGTAAGTGTGTGATCGGTTAGTTCCCCTGTTATAATGTAGTATTGTTCTGGCACAAATACCTCTCCTCTCAATCTTTCCATTATGTATCACCTAATAGTTTATCATATTGCATTGGGGTATTTCATCGTTGTTGTTCTGTTTCAAGACATATGCCATAATTCTTTTATATCTAACAAAATAGGAGGACTCGTATTTGGCACAGGAGCTAGAAATTGAATTTAAAAATATGCTAACGAAAGAAGAATATACTTCTTTACTTGCTGCTTATAAGTTGGAAAATGATATCAAGTCACAAACGAACGATTATTTTGATACAGCTGATTTTCAAATTCGAGAAAATGGAGCTGCATTGCGCGTTCGTAACAAAAAAGATCAGTATGTCTTAACATTAAAGCAACCAGCAGAAGAAGGATTGCTTGAAACACATCAGCCAATTTCATTTGAAACATTTGAAGCGATTAAGAAAAGTGCTACTTTACCCGAAGGAGAAGTCTTAACTCAACTACAAGCGTTCGGTATTCAGGATCAGCTTATCCATTTAGGGCGGTTAACAACACATCGTGCAGAATACATGCTGGATGAAGGACTTCTCGTTCTTGATCATAGCGAATACCTTAACCGAGAAGATTTTGAACTCGAATTTGAAGTTAGTGCTTTTGAAGCTGGGGAACGTGCTTTTATTCACCTCCTTCAGAAGCATGAGATACCAAAGCGAGAGGCAAAGAACAAGATCTTACGCTTCTTTCTTGCTTCCCAAGAACAGGTCTAAACGGCCTGTTCTTTTTTGTTTGGCAATGATTTCAAATCGGATTATTTGCTGTTACGTAGGGAGGTTGCTAAAATGAAGTTGAAATAAGGTTCTACCTGCCAAAGGGGAAAATCATTATGAAGCAAAACATGTATGATCATATCGGCGGTGCAAAGCTAGAAAAGCTTGTGACTGCTTTTTATAACCGGGTTGCCGAGCATCCTGAATTAAAACCAATCTTTCCAGAAGATTTAACTGAAACAGCTCGAAAACAAACTCAATTCCTAACTCAATTTCTTGGGGGTCCTCCGCTATATTCAGAAGAACATGGACATCCTATGTTAAGAGCGAGACATCTCCCCTTTGAAATTACACCGAGACGAGCAACGGCATGGCTTTCATGCATGCAAGATGCGATGGATGAGGTACAACTCGATGAAGATCTAAAAGAGCACCTATTAACACGATTAACGTTCACTGCCCATCACATGGTTAACTCGGGTGATCAGGAAGAGAAAGGAGAATCGAATTGACACCGAATGTAACTGGTTCCTATTGCGATTCTTACAATCCAAATGGACAATCCGATGTAGCATGTTCAGCCCAGACGCAAAAGGGCAAACCGATCGAAATATATTCATTTATAGATCCTCTCTGTCCTGACTGCTGGGGTCTTGAACCAATGATTAAGAAACTACAACTTGAATATGGACATACGTTCCGGATCCGACATTTAGTCGGAGGAAACATTAAAACATTTAACTCGTTTAAACGAAAAAATGAAGGCATCACAACACACGCTGATGTAGCCGAACGCTGGGAACGGACGGCAAGCCGCTCTGGCATGTCCTGTGACGGTGATTTATGGTATGAGGACCCTATGGACACTCCTTATATTGCATCGATCGCCATCAAGGCTGCAGAACTGCAGGGAAAGCTACCAGGATTTAACTTCCTTCGCAAAATGAGAGAACTACTCTTTATTCAGAAGCAAAATATGACGAAGGAAGAAAATCTCATTCAAGCTGCTAAAGAAACGGGCCTTGACGTTCACGAATTCAAAAAAGACCTTCATTCTCAAGCGGCTGTAAAAGCCTTTCAATGTGATTTGAAAATCTCATCTGAAATGGAAGTTAATGAACTACCTACGCTTGTTTTTTTCAATGAAAACATTGAAGAAGAGGGACTAAAGATTACTGGCCTTTATGATTATGAGGTATATGTTCGGATTCTAACCGAAATGTTGAAGACAAAGCCAACGCCAGAACCCCTCCCGTCTCTAGATGCTTTTATGGATCGGTATCACTTTGTTGCGACAAAAGAAGTTGCAGTCGTGTATGACATGAGCTGCGAAGAAGCTGACGCAGCGATGAAGAAGCTAGCACTAAAACAAAAAGTTGAGAAAGTGCCTGCCAAACACGGCTCTTTCTGGCGCACTGTTAAAAATGGATAAAGAAAAAGAATGGTCCCACAAGTGGGGCTATTTTTTTTGCTTATTACTGACGGTTATAAGGATGCAAATATGACATACGTATAGGTCGAGGAGGGAAAATAATGCGCTTCTATCTAATAATCGGCATTGCCTTCATTGTGATTAGCTTTGTTATGTTTCTTATGGGTCTACTAAAATTCATTCCGGTACCAATTGGAGCAATACTTTTATTTGCTTCCATTCTCTTTACTGTTAGCATGTTCAATTCTCGCAACCAATTCAGAGGATTTAATCGCTAAAAAAGACCTTCTCCAACGTGGAGAAGGTCTTTCAATTAGGCTTCGAACAACAAGTTTTCCATCTCGTTTAGTATGGATTCAAATACGTCCAACGCGTCACTGATAGGCTTAGATGAAGTCATATCCACACCAGCTTTCTTAAGCACCTCAATTGGGTAGTCCGAGCTACCTGCTTTCAAGAAATCAATATATCTTGAGACAGCCTCGTCCCCTTCTTCAAGAATTTGATTTGAGAGTGACGCTGCTGCACTAAATCCTGTCGCGTATTGAAATACATAATAGTTGTAATAAAAATGAGGAATTCTCGCCCATTCAAGAGCAATCTCATCATCAATCACAAGATCTTCCCCAAAATACGTCTTGTTTAAGTCATAGTAAAGAGATGAAAGTAAATCAGGCGTTAGTGGCTCACCGTCCTGTGCTTTCTTATGAATCATATGCTCAAACTCCGCAAACATCGTTTGTCTAAATACTGTTCCTCTAAATCCTTCTAAATAGTGATTCAATAAGTAAAGCTTTTCTTTTTTATCTGAAGTGTTTTCAAGTAAATAATGATTTAACAATGATTCATTCGTCGTGGAAGCTACTTCCGCCACAAAAATTGAATAGTTTGCATACGGGTATGGCTGGTTTTCTCTTGTATAATAACTATGAACTGAGTGACCAAACTCATGAGCAAGCGTAAAGAGATTATTCACATTATCTTGCCAGTTCATCAAAATATAAGGACGCGTCCCGTAAGTTCCAGACGAGTATGCTCCACTTCTCTTCCCAACGTTCTCTTGAACATCTACCCAACGATTAGAAAATCCTTCTTCAAGGATGTTCTTGTACTCTTCACCAAGTGGTTCTAACCCTTTTACGATATACTCTTTTGCTTCGTTATAAGAAACTTCCATTTTCACTTCAGAGACGAGAGGTGTATACATATCATACATATGAAGCTCCTCAAGTCCAAGCGCTTTCTTACGTAACTTTACATATCGATGAAGCAAATCCAAGCGGTTATGCACGGTTTCGATCAGGTTGTCGTAAACATCTTCCGGAATGTTATTACTATCAAGCGCTGCCTGTCTTGCTGAATCATAATTTCTCACTTTTGCATAATAATTATCTTTTTTTACTGCGCCACTTAATGTAGATGCAAACGTATTTTTAAATTTACCATACGTATCATATACAGCTTTAAACGCATCTTTTCTTACACGTCGATCGCTACTTTCAAGAAAACGGATGTATCGCCCGTGTGTAACTTCGACTTCTTCGCCATTTTCATCTTCAATGGTTGGAAACTTCATATCTGCATTGTTTAGCATACCAAACGTATTGCTAGAACTGCTTGTAACGTCGCTCACACCTGCTAGGATCGCTTCTTCTTCCTTTGAAAGAACGTGTGGCCGCTCTCTGTTAATTTCATCAAGGGCGTGCTCATAGAGCGTTAATTCTTTCTTGTCACTCAAATATTGCTTAATCGTCTCTTCAGGTACGCTTAAAATTTCTGGTACAACAAACGCTAATTCACTGCTAACTTGTGTGGCAAGATTAGCCGCTCGGTCATTAAGCCCTTGATAATGCGAATTCGTTGTATCCTGGTCATAGCGCATATGAGCGTATGTATAAAGCTTACCAAGTTTAATCGTAATTTCATCTTGTTTTTGCAGTGCGTTATATAGCTTATCAGCCGAGTCCGCAAGCTTTCCCTTATATTCCTTCATTTCTGGAAGAAGTGCCTTTATTTCATTAAATTCCTCTTCCCACTTCTGATCGTTTTCATAGATCGCTTCTAATTCCCACGTATCTTCAACTGGAATTTCATCTCTTTTAGGTAGTGTATTTACTTTTTTCTCTTCCATGAATCGACACCTCCATCAAATAATTTCCTCACATTCATTATCGTACCATATTCTCTTAATGATGCTTACAATTTCGCTCGACAAACCTTGCAAGCTAAATAAGCTTCTTATGCATCAAGTTGTCAAAATGAAAGCACTGTTCTACCTGTTTATGAATCGTCGGTTGATAAAGCTTTTCATATCGTTCATTATCCCATTCTTTTAACACTTTTAACCGAACTAATTGCTTTACATACCCTTTTAAAGCCGCACGGATACCGTCAATATGAGCTGGACAATATCTCGGTAGAATCAAGCCAGAAGAAATTACTTGTGCAAATGCATGAAACAATGACTGAAATGTAAAACCACTGTGGAAATGAACAGTAGGAAGATAGCAAAGGAGAATCCACGTCTGCCACAAATAGGCAGGTGTTTCAATCCAGTAATTATCCTCAGAGGGAATGCCGGCTTCTGAAGGGAAAAACCGAATTGAATGACCACCAGCATATAAACGTTTACGCAGATAAAAAAAGGCATATGACCTTTCACCATGGGGATTTTGGCGCCAAATCTTCTTTTGCTTAAGCCAAATGGAATAGGAATGTAGCTGTTCTTTACAATCAGGAAGTTTTGTAAAAAGGGGGGTGTATGATGTTTGTAATGCAGAGGTATACAATGTGGAACAAATAAATTTGGTGGGAGTTAAGCTATGATGAAGAAGGACAGTCGCGAATTTTCGTTCGACGGGACAATAATAATAAATGGTTGGGAAACGGTGATGGTGGGAAGCTGCTGCCCAATCCATTGAAGACATCGTATAAATGGATTGGTATGACCTTTTTAGCCGCTTTGCACTTAATATCCATTGAACATGGATATTTGCTGATTCATAAGAAAGCGTTCGTTTTGTAAGAAGTTTGTCATCAATAGAAGAGCATTGATATTCTATTGCGGTTTGCGAATGAGGAAGAAATAAATCGGGGCGCTGATTTGTTTTGGTTAGAAAATACTCCACTTCCACATTAGAATAATCTTTTTTCAACCATTCATAGAGCTGAAGCTTTCCGGTGAGATGCTCGTTTGACTCCCGTTCCCACTGGGTTTCACATGTGTGAGCTCCATAATGAGCAAAATGCCAGGTCCTCTTCTCGCCTAGTTTCATGACGACAGGTTGTCGACATCCTGGACAAAAATAGGAAGTGGAACGTCTTAATTGGATAAGTTCATCTAGACGATATTGCCGATCTGCAAGATTGAGCAAATTTCCATTCATTGTTTGAGCTGTTAACATCACAACACCTCTCTTTCAATTGTTCCTTAACCTCTATTCGCTTCTAAGATCCATAGTCCTTCTTCGTTTTGCAACTGGATTTTGGATATTACATATAAAAAGGCCGATTCCCATTGGAAATCGGCATCATTTTATAAGAGTGGGAAGTGTCCGCGGAGTTGTTCTAGAGCTTCCTCAGAGAGAATCTCCTTACCGTATTCCTGTATGCGGTGTATCGTCAATTCTGTCTCATATCCATATTCCAACAGCTGACTTAAGCGGTTGTCTTGATCTTCTTCTATCAATGTATCATCAAAGACAACGTGGAGATAGTAACGATCCTCATAATGGTATAGACCATTTTCAACTCCAACAGGATCAAATCCGTGCGATAATGAAATGACATCTTCAAAATCTCTAAACGCGATCATAAAGGAAAGCTCTTCTCCTTCAAGAGGTTCAGGCTCGTCTTCTGGCTCATAATTATTCTGAAGGGCAAATTTATCATCAAGAATTTTATCCATGTTTTCATCAAGTGGAAGATCAAGCTGCTTTTCCTCAGAAATCGGTAATTCAAGTTTTGATCCGTCGTTTGACATTTGAGCACGAGTGACAATGATCTCAAGTCCTTTTTCAAGAGCTTGAACCTGAATCCAGAGAGGGCCCTCGAGTGAAAACTGTTCTCTTTGATGAGCTTCATCCATCATCTCCCAGAACAATTCTTCTCCTCTTTCTCTGTCGTACCAAATTTCTTCTCGATCGAATCCTCTATTTTCAATGTCTCTATACGTAATAAAGAATTTCAATGTATTCGCGTTGACGCGTTCGATTTCCATGTGCACTCTCTCCCTCCTGTTTAGTTAACCGGAAGGCTATTCCCTCTGGGATACTCCTAATTTCCTCTTTCCCTTAAGTGGCTTGAGTTTAACCACTTTTTCTCTTGTAATACCATTCTATGATAAACCATCAAAGAATGGAAATAAAAAATCGTTTGATTTTTTCACTCATATTACACCATATACACGATATATTTATTTATGTGTATAGCTTGCCCAAAAGTGCTCCTGTCATGAGATTAAAAAATTCGCTACTCGGGAGTGGATTCCTTGTTTAACTTAGAAACCATTACTCAGGTTTTTTTCATTATCGGAATTGATATCGTACTTGGTGGAGATAACGCAGTTGTCATTGCACTCGCCTGTCGTAATCTCCCTCCCTCTCATCGAAGTAAAGCCATTATGATGGGTACAGCTATTGCTGTTGGACTTAGAATAGCACTAACAATAGTGGCTGTCTATTTATTAATGCTCCCTTTCTTATTAATTGTCGGTAGCCTCTTTCTTCTCTACATTTCCTTTAAACTTGTGATTGATAGTGACAGCAGTGAAAACATTCATTCAACTTTCTCTTTCTGGGGAGCGATCCGAACAATTGTCGTGGCTGATTTAATCATGGGGCTCGATAATGTACTTGCAATAGCAGGCGCTTCTGAAGGAAAATTACCGCTTGTGGTTTTCGGATTAGTGATCTCTATCCCTATTATCGTATGGGGGAGTCGCATGATCATGCATGCCCTTGATCATTTTCCGATTTTAATTTACATCGGTGCTGGCATTTTAGCTTTTACATCTGCCAAAATGTTAACAAGCGCAGCTGAATTAAAAACGTTTTTCTATACTTACCCTTCCTTAGAAATTGCGACTCAAGTTGCCTTCCTTCTTTTCGTTATTGTTGGAGGGTGGTTCGTAAAGAAACTAAAAGGGAATATCATTTACATCCAATAAATAACTTTTCCAACAAAAAAACTTCTACAGGCAATGCTGTAGAAGTTTTTTATTAATTAACGAGACGCTGTGCCTCTTGAAGTTGAAACGTACGAACTTTTCTAGGTAGGAAACGACGAATTTCATCTTCGTTATATCCAACCTGAAGTCGTTTTTCGTCCAAAATAATTGGACGGCGAAGCAATCCGGGATGCTCGCTAATCAGTTCAAACAATTCCTGTAATGAAACCGTATCAAGATTTAAGTTCAATTCCTGGAATGTTTTAGAGCGAGTTGATATAATTTCATCTGTTCCGTCTTCCGTCATCCGTAGAATTTCTTTCACTTCTTCGATTGTTAGAGGCTCGGAAAAAATATTTCGTTCTGTAAACGGAATATCATGCTCTTGCAACCACGCTTTTGCTTTTCGGCAAGATGTGCAGCTTGGAGATGTATAGAGTGTTACCATAAGGAATTGCTCCTTTCTATAAGTAAACGTCAAATCCACATTAGAAAAATTATCTTTTCACAATTTGTATTATACTACAATTCCTATCAAATAAATAGGGGATGACAAAAATTACATAAAAGCTATACAATAGCTATACAATTGTTTAATGTTAAGTCTAACTCCTATATTCCCCATCGCCAACTATCCAAACCTGTATTGTTATAAAAATGTTTGAATTTCAGATAAAAAAAGTTTGCTTCACATGATACGATTCGTAAGAGATACACTAATTCAGAGGTGAATAATATGAAAAAGGCCGTTTTCCTTGCTAGTATGCTTGTCTTTGCAAGCGCTTGTACAACGGAAGAGATTACAAATCAAGAAACTGCAAATGAACCAATACCGGTAGAAGTAGCATCCGTTGATCAAAAAGATATTTCAAATGATCTTGAATTATCCGGTCAAGCTACCCCCGGAGTAACCATCCCTCTCGCTGCACCTTCTCCACTTAAAGTGACGGAGATAAACGTGACGGTTGGAAGCACAGTTGAAAAGGGAGATTTAATTGCTGCACTAGATGATTCAACTGCAAGAGAAAATGTTACTCAACTTACTAATGCGGTGAACGAACTCGAGAAGGCTGTTAATCAAGCCAAGGAGCTTTCTGGACAAGCTGAGAAAAGTGCTCAGGAACTGAAAGATCTTCAATCAGAATTAAATCATTCTCTCGAGCGCTCTAAAGAACTTCTAAGTGAGTTGGATTCTGAAGAAGTAACAGCAGCAGATGTTTTAAAAGAAAGTCTTGAAGTGACAATCAAGCAAGCACAGCTATCACAAGCAGCTGCACAGGTACCTTCAATGTCTGCGGGTAATGTCACACAATTAGAAACACAGCTATCCGAAACAAAAGCAAGTTTGAATCAAGCACAGGATGTCTTAAACGCGACAACAATTGAATCACCTATTAATGGCATTGTTTCTCAAATTAATGCCGAAGAAAATGCAGCGGCCGTTCCAAGTACGCCTCTTGCCGTTGTCGTTAATTTAAATCCAATTAAAGCAACATTTCAGGTGAATAGCTTTCAAATATCGCAATTAAAAAAGGATCAAAATGTAGCGATTACATTCGATGGAGTAGACGGCACATTTGATGGAAAATTAAATACCATTCCTCCAACCGCAAATGAACAAACAGGCTCGTTTCTAATCGAAATTCCTCTTGAGAATAAAGATTTAAAAATCAGAGGCGGCATGAAAGCTACTGCTACCATTCAGACTGACCTCATTGAGAATGCCGTCGTTGTGCCAAAAGAATCGATCATCTATGGTGAAGAAGAAACATTTGTGTACGTACCACAAGGGAAGAAAGTAAAACAAGTCAATGTTGAACTTGGTGCAGAAACTGATAAAACCATCCAGATTACAAGCGGCCTTTCAAAAGGCGATCAAGTGATTACAAAAGGAAAAGACCGCTTAAATGAAGCATCCGAAATCCAGGTACAGAAGTGAGTTGAGTCCATATGAATATTGCTAAGCTTTCCGTGTTTCGCCCCATTGCCATGGGGATGGTCATTATTTTCATTCTCATCATCGGAACCGTTTCACTTCGAAACATGCCGGTCGACCTTTTTCCAGATTTAACGTTTCCTGTTGCTGCGGTTACCGTTACTTATGAAGGAGCTGGACCTGAAGAGGTTGAGAATTTACTCGCATCCCCTCTTGAAAATGTTATGGGGACTCTTCCAAATGTCGAAAGCATTTCTTCCGTCTCACAAAATGGCGGAGCGTTAATCCTCGTTTCTTTTGAATGGGGTACGGACATGGATTTTGCAACCCTTAATATGCGAGAACAAATTGATGCCGTGAGAGATTCTCTTCCATCTGAAGTTCCAATCCCAAAAGTATTGCGATTTAATCCAAGTGACATCCCGATTATGCAGCTTGGTGTTGCCGGCTCAGAAGAGGACCTTACCGCTGTTAAAAAGGTGATTGAAGATCAAATTAAACCATCACTTGACTCCGTCCCTGGAGTTGCTGCCGTTACCATTGAAGGACAGCTTGAAAAAGAAATACGACTAACGGCTGATCCTGATAAACTTAGCCAATATGGGGTTACACTAACAAATTTGCAGCAGCTCATTGGCTCAGAAAATCTTAACCTACCGAGCGGGTCCATCGAAACCGAAAATAAGAACTTACCGCTCCGAGTGACTGGTGAATTTAAATCTGTAGATGACTTAAAAAATCTATCCGTTCCAACAGAAAATGGTACGGTAAAGCTTAACCAGCTCGTTGAAATTGAAGAGATGATGAAACCTGCTGTTCAAGAAAGTTTCCTAAACGGTGAACCAGCGATTGGCTTTTCAATTCAAAAGCAATCAGGTGCAAATACGGTTCAAGTCGTAAAACAAGTTAATGAAAAGCTTGAGGAAATCCAGCCTTCTCTTCCAGAAAATATGGAAATTAAAACGGTGTTTGATCAAGCTAAATTTATTAATCAATCCATTCGTGCAGTTGTATGGAACATTATCATTGGAAGCCTCTTAGCAGCTGCAGTGCTTTATTTGTTTTTACGAAACATTCGCAGCACGTTGATTATTGGTCTATCCATTCCAATCTCGATCGTAGGGGCATTTATTTTAATGTACTTTTCCGGCCAAACCATTAACCTTCTTACATTGGGAGGCCTGGCGCTCGGCGTTGGAATGATGGTCGATAACTCGATCGTTATTCTCGAGAATATCTACCGGTTAAGACAAGAAGGAAAATCACTGAAAGAAGCAGCTGTAGAAGGAACAAAAGAAGTAGGTAGCGCTATTATTGCATCTACACTCACAACCGTCGTTGTGTTCCTGCCAATCGTGTTCGTTACTGGTCTTGCCGCTCAGCTCTTTAAACCACTGGCGCTTGCTGTAACATTCTCTTTATTGGCATCGTTGTTTACAGCTCTGATTATTGTACCTTTGCTTTCATCACTATTAATGAATCGAAATGAATCAAAATCCATTTTCCAACTAAAATTCGATCGTGTAAACAATTGGTACAGACGGGCGTTAGATAAAACCTTATCTCATCCTAAAAAGACGGTCGGTTTCACCGTCTTGCTATTAGCCATTTCTGCAGCAGGAACCCCTTTTATTGGTACGGAGTTTCTGCCGGCACAGGACCAAAGCTTCGTAAATATATCAGCTAATTTGCCTGCAGGAAGTTCGTTAGATGCAACCGAGAACGTTACTGAGGAAATTGATGACGTATTAAATTCCATTCCTGAAGTTGACCTTTCTTATTTAACGGCGGGAGGTTCTGACAACTTTAGCATTGGTGCAGGGAGCCAGACGAATCGAGCTACTTATAGCGTACTGCTCGTGCCTATTAATGAGCGTGAGCAATCTGATTTAGAAGTAGCAGAGGATATAAGGAAGAAACTGAAAGATATTCCAAATGCTGATATATCTGTTTCTGCAAGTGACTCTGGATTTAGTGCCGATCCGATTTCGATTAATATTATTGGGTCAGATCTCGATGTTCTTAAAGAGCTATCAGATGATGTGATGGAAAGCATTTCAGAGGTTGATGGCGTAAGAGAACCAACTTCTAGTATTGAATCCAACAATCCTGAAGTTCAAATCCTCATTGATCGCGAGAAGGCAGCTAGTTATGGAATCGGAAGTTCTCAAATTTCTACCGCTATTTCAAATGCAACGAACGGACTTGTTGCGAGTAATCTTGCTCGAGACGGAAACCAACTGGACATTCGCCTTGCAGTCGAAGATAAATATACAGATTCATTAGAATCACTTTCGAGTCTACTTATCGAAACACAAACCGGTGAAAAAGTTCCTCTTTCCGCTGTCGCTGAAATCGAGCGAGGTTTAGGTCCTTCAGAAATTACACGTACTGATCGACTAAGACAAGTTGAAATTACAGCCAGTTTGTTAGGTAGAGACCTCGGAACAGTAACCGACGAAATTCGCGAGAAGCTTGTTAAAGACGTTCCGCTACCAGGTAATTCTTATAAAATCACGTTTGGTGGTCAAGATGAACAAATGAATGATGCTTTCTTTAAATTATCTGGAGCACTCGCTCTTGCTATTGTTCTAGTGTATATGGTGATGGCTGGACAATTTGAATCCTTTCTCTATCCCTTTATCATCATGTTCTCTGTCCCATTAACCGCCATCGGTATTATTTTTGGGCTGCTTATCTCCTTCCAGCCTCTTGGCGTAGGATCGCTCGTCGGAATGCTTATCTTAACTGGGATCGTTGTAAATAACGCAATTGTCCTTGTAGATTATATTAATAAGCTACGTGAGACAGGAATGAACACTCGAGAAGCGATTTTAGAAGCTGGACCTACTCGTTTAAGACCAATCCTCATGACGGCCTTAACAACGATCCTTGGTCTTGTACCACTATCGCTTGGGTTTGGAGAAGGAACTGAAATTCAACAGCCTATGGCGATTGTCATTGTATTTGGGCTAAGTGTTGCCACTTTTATTACGCTAGTCTTTATTCCAGTAGTGTATTACCTAATTGACCTTCGTCGCCAAAAACGACAAGAGAAGAAAATTGAAATGAATCAATAAAAAAAACCGAAAGCCATCATAGGCTTTCGGTTTTTATAATCGCTAGCATTAAGCAGATGTTCTCGTATTTGAGGCGGGCTCTTTCGAAGACTGCGGTTTCCAGGTTTTCCAACGTCTTTTCAATAAATCCTTCAACCATTCGCGCTTCTTTTGCTTTTTCTTCTCCCGATTCTTCATAAGAAGTTTCCCTCCTGATCGAAAACAGTACTCTTATTCTTCGATAAGTTCCTTCTCTTCTTTAAGACTCAACACTTCTTCTACCGGCTGATACGATTCACCATAAAGCTGTTTATCCTTATATGTGTGAATCTCTTGATACGTGTGTTTCATTGCTTCGTATACTTCTTTCTCACCAGCTTCACTTGGTGACCAGTATAAGATCTCCATTTCATTAATCTCGTTCGTAGCAAGGGATCTTCTACGATAGCCAATTGACTTCGCATGTTTAAAACCTTCTCGAAGATAAAAGCGCTGTCTTTTTTCGGTATCGGTTTCTTCATAATCAACTGGCTCAACCTCAAGGATAATTGGTTTTTGCTTTTCTTTCAATTGTTCAATTAATTTCTTTCCTAGCCCCTGACCTCTGGCATCCCTGGAAACGAAAATATAGTCCACGAATATGAAATCAGGAAGATCGGCATACATTAGAACATGGTGCGGTCCCTCGTCCTTATTGTAAATGTCACCCTTTTCTTCCAATAGCAAGTCCATATGCTCTTTTGATTTCATCTCTTCAATGGGGAAATATTGCTTCAGCTTCTCATACCAGTTCATTGATCTACTCCCTTATAATTAATTCTTCACTATCAGTATAACACATTTATCCAGTAAAATAGTGCTAGACATGCTAATCGTTATTTTCCCCTCTTCTTAAATAAGTAAACATTTAGTACACTCAGACTATAAGAAGAAAGGAGGAGGAAGGACATGAATTTTATTAGTGAATTTCTTTTATTAGCTGCGTTGCTTATTACTTTTACAGCTTTTATTGCAATATTTTTAAATGCTTCAGGTCGTCTCCTTTTCCAAAAGAAAAAGAATATTTTTCAGAAACCACTTCATCGTAGTCAAAAAAACTGAAAGAAATTATCGAATGATCCTAACTAATTAGAAAAGACCGCCATCATTGGCGGTCTTTTCTTGAAATCATGGTGTATAATCGACGTTTTTGGTATAACTATTACTCGCATCCCATAGTAGGAATTCATTAATGCCGTTGTCCTTTAAAGCTTTGATTTGTGCTTCAACTTCCGCTTTACCATAGTTTAAATAATTTCCGCTACCAAGATAGCTCGCGGTAAAATCCTGAATCCAAGGACGACTTGTAGGTGCTTCTTCAAGCTTACCTAACACTTCGTTCTCTACCTTCGCATATTCGTTCACTAAGTTGTATGGCTCAAGATCCGGCTTAGCGATACCAAAGTAAGATCCCCAATGACTTGGGTAGATCATAGACGAAATCACATCAACATTACTTGAAATTTTAGAGAAGTTTTGTCCAATTCCCGGTGCTTCAGGAATCGTCGCTGAGTAGCCAAAAATATCAACCGATACATCAACATCATATTGTTCAAGCTTAGCATTTGCATACTCCACAAAATCAGTGACAGCTTGAACTCGCTTTTGGACGTTGTCCATATCCATATCGGCATACTTGCCCATCGAATACTCTAATGTATCTTCGCGTGTTTCAAATCCTTCTGGGAAACGAACGTAGTCGAATTGAATTTCTTTGAAGCCCATTTTAGCTGCTTCAATTGCAATTTCTACGTTATAATCCCACACTTCTTCTTTAAATGGGTTAACAAATGCTTCTCCGCGTCCATTTTTCCAAACAGAACCACCTTCTTTATAGGAAAGTTCTGGTCTCGCTTCCGCAAGCACAGTATCCTTAAAAACTACTACTCTCGCAATTGGATAAATTTCATTTTTCTCCATTTCCTCTAATACGCTGCGAGGATCTTTCATATAAGGTTTCCCAATCTCATACTCTGCTAATGGCGAGTCCTTCTTTGGTTCATATGTAAGGTTTCCAAAATCATCTTTAATATCGATGACCATTGCATTTAGATCTGTTGAATTCACGAACTCCGTGAGCTTACTAAAACGACTTCCCCCAGCTGAATTTCCTGTTACATAAATACCTCGTACTGCATCTGGGTACTTAAAATCCAGTCCAGAATCATAAACAAATCTTGGAAGACGATCTGGAAGTGTTAATTCTTTGTTTTCTAATTCAAAACCTTTAAGATTTGTCGCGGATCGTGCATCTTCTGCAAATACAGGTTGTCCGAACACAGAAAATAGCAAAAATGACGCGAGCAGGCTTTTCAACCCAAGTTTAAAAATACGCACAGCTTCTCTCCCCTTTAATTAGTTTGCCTCCTCTATTATAAGACGAATAACCAGGCTTTGAAAGAACTTCCAGTAAAATTTCTCATGTCTTTTTCGTGAACACTTATGATTGATTTATTTTTTTCTAAATGGTATGATGTTTAGAAAAATAAATTCAAGAAAGTTAGGAGGCCATTAACATGAGAAACGTCACCTTATCAGATATTTTCCAACTTCCATTTGCACGAAAATACCTAAAACGAGCTGGACTGGCTCATGCGATTACCGTGGCCAAACACGCTTATCATTTTGCAAATAAGCATGAGGTTAATCCCGATCTTGCGACAAAAGCAGCTTTACTTCACGATATTGGTCACTATACATGGTACCGCAATGGGCAGTGGGACTATAATTTATATAAACAAAATGACATTCACGCAATTAAGGGAGCTGAGCGAGCACACAAAATGCTTATTCGCCTCGGTGAAAATCCTGTATCAGCTAAAGAAATTGCCGTCGCCATTCTTTTTCATACAGATTCTTACTTTATGGGTACCGTTAATCGTAATGCTTTGCAAGAAGTCGTCGCTATGGCTGATGAAGCTGACGAAGAGCCCGGTGGCAAACACCATTACAAAGTGATGTCTGAAGAAGAAGCAAGAGCTGAGCTTAAGGCATTAGATGACTTGATTGAAAGTGGTTTAAACAATCAAAATGAGTGGCAGCAAAGTGTATAGACTTACTCCCATTCGCATAGGAAAGGGATTTCAATGACCATCCCCCTTTCATCCCTTTCCACCACCATCCCTCCCCACTTTTTAAGAAACTTCTCTCCCATTTCATTAGCCGGCGTTTTCATTCTAATTGCTTTTTTTCTCTTTTTTTCAGCTAACTTAACCACAAAATCATAAAGACCCCATCTTTTTTCTTCTGATCCTTTATAAAAAAACTCTAATAACTCCATGCACTCTGATAAACTTTCCATCCACACGTAACCAACTGTTTGATCTTTTGATTCAAAAAGGTATATTGTAGAATGAGGGGAAGGTGCTTTTTCGACTCTTATGACGTTTTCAGACCTGATTGATTCGAGTGTTTCGTTATCAAAATCAGAGTTAAATGCGTAAAAAATCATACAATACCTCCTCTTTAAAAGACCTATTTTGTATTTACCGCTAGCTTAATTTAAAACTTTACCATCCAAAAGGAGCTCTTATGTCTAAATTGAAACTTAGTTTACTCATTTCCACTTTTATTCTATGTGGTCTTATTTTAGTAGACTATTCGCTATACACTGACTTATCCCTTTATATTAAAGGATTTCTGATCGTACCACTCATCTTGTACATCGCTTATCTTGTAACAAAATTTAAAAACAAAAAAGCATCATAGAAAAGGACCGCATTTCAGTTGAAATGCGGTCCTTTAACTTTTAAACTGTTACCTGATACTTTTGATACTCTTCTTCTGTACAAGCAATCCAGTGGCCTTCCATCACTTCACGTAGGATACGTTCTTCTCCATTTTTAGGAAGATGCTTTTCAGGATCATAGATTTTACGCCTTCTTGAGCGCTCGTATTCTGGATCCGGAAGTGGAATCGCAGAAAGGAGCGACTGCGTATAAGGATGTAACGGATTGCGGTAAAGCTCTTCACTTTCAGCTAGCTCTACAATTTGACCACGATACATTACTCCAATACGATCACTGATGTATTTCACCATCGAAAGGTCATGCGCAATAAACAAATACGTTAGGCCTTTTTCACGCTGTAGCTTCTTCATCAAGTTAACAACCTGTGCTTGAATCGAAACATCTAGTGCAGAAATTGGCTCATCCGCAATGATAAACTCCGGATCTACAGCAAGAGCACGAGCGATTCCAATACGCTGTCTTTGTCCACCACTAAATTCGTGAGGGTAGCGGTTCGCATGCTCTTTGTTCAATCCTACTGTTTCAAGAAGCTCAACCACTTTGTCCATACGAGCTTTCTTAGACGTTGCAAGACCGTGGATATCAATTCCTTCTGCAATAATATCAGAAACGGTCATTCTCGGATTTAACGAAGCATATGGATCCTGGAAAATCATCTGCATTTTTTGGTTAAACTTCTTAAGCTCTTTTGCAGACTTCTTTCCATGAACATCTTCACCATTAAAACGAACTTCACCATCTGTTGCATCGTAAAGGCGAATAATCGTTCGTCCAGTTGTCGATTTCCCACAACCAGACTCACCAACAAGCCCGAACGTCTCACCTTTATAAATATCAAATGTTAAACCATCAACAGCTTTTACAGTGCTTTTGCCTACTTTAAAATGCTGCTTCAAGTTTTTGATTTCTAATAGTTTCTCTTGACTAGACATTCTTCCCACCATCTTTCGCGCCAATGATCGGCTCGCTTGGAGCCATACCCTGCATCCGCTTTTTAATCGCTGCAGGTGGTTCTACTTTAGGTGCTTTCTCGTGCAATAGCCATGTAGCGGCATAGTGCGTATCTGAAATCTTGAATAAAGGTGGTTCCATCTCCGTGTCAATCTTCATCGCATAAGGATTACGTGGCGCAAATGCGTCACCTTTAGGCGGATCAAGAAGATCTGGAGGTGAACCTGGAATCGCAATTAACTCTTCATCTGTTGAATCAAGACTTGGCATCGAACCAAGAAGTCCCCAAGTGTAAGGATGCTGAGGGTTGTAGAAGATTTCATCAACAGTTCCTGTTTCAACGATTTTACCTGCATACATAACAGCTACACGATCTGCAATATTTGCTACAACCCCAAGGTCGTGCGTAATAAAGATAATCGACGTACCCATTTTTTCTTGAAGGTCATTTAATAGTTCAAGAATTTGCGCCTGAATCGTTACATCAAGAGCTGTTGTTGGCTCATCCGCAATAAGAACACGTGGATTACACGCGAGCGCAATCGCGATAACAACACGCTGTCTCATACCACCAGAGAATTGGTGAGGAAATTCATTCACTCTTCCCTCTGCATTTGGAATACCAACAAGTTTCAAAAGCTCGATCGCACGTTCTTTCGCTTCAGACTTACTCATGTTTTGATGCTTTACTAACCCTTCCATGATTTGTTTTCCAATCGTCATGGTTGGGTTCAATGATGTCATTGGATCCTGGAAAATCATTGAGATTTCAGATCCACGAATTTTTTGCATTTCCTTTTCGGACAGCTGAGCAAGATCACGATCGCCGAACTTGATCTCACCTTCTTTAATACGTCCAGGAGGGTTTGGAATCAAACGCATAACCGCTTTAGATGTAACGGATTTACCTGATCCTGACTCTCCTACAATTGCTAATGTTTCACCTTTATTTAAATGGAAGTTTACTCCACGAACCGCCTGTACCTCTCCAGCAAACGTATCAAAGGAGACGTGCAAATTGTTCACTTCTAGAATCTTTTCCATTCTAATTCCCCCCTATTTACGTAGCTTTGGATCAAATGCATCTCGAAGGCCGTCACCAAGAAGGTTAAAGGCAATCATAATCAATGAAATGATAATAGATGGCCAGAGCACAAGATGCGGATAAATTTGTAGACTTCTAAATCCGTTATTAATAATAGAGCCAAGTGAAGCCTCTGGCGGGCGTAATCCTAGTCCAATAAAGCTTAGAAACGCCTCGAAGAAAATCGCACTTGGAATTGTAAACATTGTCGTAATAATAATTTGTCCAAGTACGTTTGGAATTAAGTGTTTTCCGATCACTCGTCCACTTGTAGCGCCTAAAGTACGTGAAGCCAAAACAAATTCCTGTGATTTCAGCTTTAATACTTGCCCTCGAACAATTCTTGACATTCCTATCCAACCGGTGACGGATAAAGCAAGGATGATTGAGAATATTCCAGGCTCAAATATTAGAATAAAGAGGATAATCAAAATTAAGTTTGGAATACCAACTAACACTTCAATTATGCGCTGTAAGATATTATCAACTCGTCCCCCGTAGTAAGCAGAGATCCCACCATAAGCGACACCGATTACAAAGTCAATAAACGCTGCTGCTGCTGCAATGAATAGTGAAATACGTGTTCCCTGCCATACACGCGTCCACTGGTCACGACCAAATTCATCTGTACCGAACCAGAAATACTCATCTTCATAACCTTTTGCTTCATACTGATCGGTTCCACGAATATCAACACCGTTAACACCTAGGAAATCAATATTTTCTAGAACCGGTACTTTAGCAGGAAGCTTTGCACGCGTTAACTCCTGCTCAGAATATGAGTGTTCATTCATTCCTGGACCAAAAATGGCAAGTAAAATAATCGCAACAATAATGATTAACCCGGTGATTGCACCAGGATTTTTCTTCAACCTTCTCCATGCATCTTTCCAAAACCCAGTACTTTCACGAGCAATTTGTTCATTTTCAGATGAATCAATTTTAGCGGGTTGAAACATGTCGTCTGAGAGGTCGTGTAGTTTTTCTTGTTTCATACTCATTAACTCTTACCTCCCGCTAAACGAATTCGAGGATCAATAATTCCATACAGAATATCTACCAATAAGATAACAACAATGAATAATATACTAAAGAAAAGCGTTGTACCCATAATAATCGGGAAATCGTTTGTTAAAATCGAGTTAACGAATTTTTCACCAAGTCCTGGAATAACAAAAATTTGCTCAATTACGAGAGTACCTGTCATTAGACCTACAACCAGTGGTCCCATAATGGTAATGATAGGTATAGAAGCATTACGGATTGTATGTCTAATAACAACCGCTGTGCTACTTAAGCCTTTTGCCTTCGCTGTTGTAATATAGTCCTGTCCAAGAACTTCTAACATTTCCGTTCTCATAAAACGAGCTATTGTTGCGACAACAATCGAAGCTATTGCAACTGTTGGCATGATCGTATAGGCGAAGCCATCCCAGTATGCTACTGGTAAAAGCTGCCATTTTACACCAAACCAATATTGCATAAGGCCAGCGATAACGAAGTTTGGAATAGATATACCTAGAACGGCAATCACCATTGTTCCATAATCAAGGAAAGAATTGTGTTTTAATGCTGCAATGATTCCAAGGAAAAGACCAATAATTGTTCCTACTACTAAGGACTGCAATCCAAGGTAGGCAGATGGTCCAATACGCTCACCGATAATTGTTGATACTTCACGGCCATCCTGCTGGAAGGAAACACCGAGGTCACCTGATAATAGATTCTTCATATAATTGAAGTACTGTACAGGAACAGGATCGTTCAAACCGTATTTATCATTCAATTGAACAATTTGTGTTTCTGTTAGCTTATCCTGGTTATTAAACGGTGTACCAGGGAGAAGCTTCATTAGAAAAAATGTTAGCGAAGCAATAATTAGGAAGGTAATCAACATTGAGATGATTCTTCCGCCAATATAACGTCCCACTACAACCAACCTCCTCAAAAGATACCTGCCTGTTTATTATAAGTCGAAAAATGGAATTTCACTAGAATAAATTTTCTATCTATTTCATATCTAGGTTACTTTTCGACATATTTCTTATTACAGGTAAAAAAGAGAGTATATGTCAGGATGACATATACTCTCCTGAAAATCTAAACTTATTTTTCAATCTTAATCCATTTGTAAGATGAGTCAGCTCCAAATGAGTGAACATAGAAGTTCTTTACGTAATCTTTTTTAAGGATTGCGTTACCTTTTTGGTAAGTAGGAACGATTGCAATGTCCTCTTCCATTAGAACTTTCTCAGCATCTTGCATCATTTTCCAACGCTTCGCTTCATCAGTTTCTTTCTTAGCTCCTGAAACTAACTCGTCATACTTCTCGCTTGAGTAACCCATGCGATTATATTCACCGTCTGTTTCAAACATATAAAGGAACGTCATTGGATCTGGATAGTCAGGTCCCCAACCACCAGTTGAGATATCAAAGTCACCAGAATCTTCAAGCTCAAGGAACTGTTTCCAAGGCTGTTTGTTGATTGTGATAGTAAGGCCATCAAGCTTTGTTTCAAACTGATCTTTTGCATATTCTGCAATTTTCGCAGCAAGCTCGTTATCAGTTGTTAGGAATTCAAGTTCAACAGAATCTGTACCTAACGCTTCAAGTCCAGCTTCCCATGCTTCTTTCGCTTCTTCTTCACCTTGATCAGCATAGAAACCGTCTGGAGCGAATTCGCGGAAGTCATCGCCATCTGGACCTTTTACAAAGTCTTTTGGAACGAAATATTTAGCTGCAATTGATCCGTTGTTAAGAAGAACATTTACAAGTCCTTCGCGGTCATATGCAAGGTAAAGTGCTTTACGAATATCTTTGTTTGCTAGTTCTTCTCTTTCTTGGTTCAAACGCATGAAGTACATTGTAGGATCGACAAGAGTTGAGAACTCTTCGTTGTCCTTGAACTGATCGACGAAGTCAGCTGATAGACCTGCACGGTCAATCTTGCCTGTTTCGTATAGGTTAACTGTTGTCGCTGTATCTTGTACAACTTTAGTAGTAACTTTTTCAAGGTTTACAGTTTCAGCATCCCAATACTCAGGATTCTTTTCATAAGTCCAGCCTTCACCGTGATTCCACTCAGCAAATACGAATGGTCCGTTATAAAGCATCGTGTCAGCTTCTAGTGCAAAATTATCGCCTTGCTCTTCAGCATAACCTTCTGGTTGTGGATAGAAAGTTGCGAAAGTTAGCAATGATTTGAAATAAGGAACTTGATTTTCTACAGTAATTTCAAGTGTTTTCTCGTCTACTGCTTTAGCTCCAAGCTCTTCTACTTTACCGTAAAGAGGATCGCCTTCAGTAATGATTGCATTACCGTTCTTGATTCCTGCAGTACCAAACATAGAAGCGTAAGGAGAAATTGTATCTGGATTTAGTGCTTTATGCCAAGCATAGATGAAATCACCTGCTACAACATCAGATCCGTCAGACCATTTAGCGTCATCGCGAATTGTGAATGTGTAAACAGTTTCACCATCTTTTTCTTCTTCTTCTGGTTCGTCAGCAGCCATACCTAGTGTAGGCTCGTTATTTTCGTCAAGACGATAAAGTCCTTCGAAAACCTGGTTCATTGCTTTAAAAGATGTGTTATCAGTAGCTTGAGTTGTATCCATTGAAGGAATTTCAGCTGTTTCTACTAAGTTAAGTACTTGTTCAGCAGAACCGCCTTCTCCGTCGCCTTCTCCTCCACTGTTCCCCCCGTTGTTTGAGCCGCCGCCGCAAGCCGACAGGAATACGCTCAATACAAGCACAAGAGATAGGACAAGCGTCCATCTTGATTTCTTCATGCTGTGTGACCTCCCTTAAAATATGTAGCTATAAAAGCTAGTAATCCGCATGACGAAATTCATCAAATTATCCAACAATTTACGAGAGATTTTTTTGATTCGTTTCGCCCACAACTCGTATTATACAAGTTTTCTAACTATTTTGCATACACAATTTTTACACTGATTTACAAAAACCGCGTCACCATTACGTTTGCATAACAGAAAATAGTTCTTTAGTCCTGGTATAAATTCTCTGGTTTATGGGTAACATTTTAAATTTTACAGAGAAATGTATGAAAATCTATCTACCCCCCTTACCTGAAAGTATATAGTATACGTTCGTGTATACTGTATACATGTCGCAAAATATTCTGAAATATGAACGGTGTGTAAAGTCCTTACATATTCTACGCTTTTTTCTTTTGTTTATTGTTCTTGACCCATTCTTTTTTTATACTTAATAATAGAAAGATAATTGGGGGTTACTATGAAATCACTTACATTTAAGTCAAGTATACTGGTTTTCCTGGCTATTGTTGCTTCAATGATCATATCGATTACATCTGATGAAGGAATTGCCTTACAGCCAGTATCCGATATTCTCTTTATGATTGCTCTCGGAATGTTACTAATTGGTGCAACTCTTCATGTGGTTCAGACTGGCTTCTTCGATGGCATCGTCTATTCCTTTAAACGCTATTTTCGAAATACAGCTAAACGCCAAATGATTGAAGAAGATCATTCTGAAATTAAATATCAGCTGGATTATGATAACCCCATTACTTATCCTCTTCTACTTGCTGGTGCTTTTTGTACAATCATTACGATTATCATTTCCATTGCTCTTATTCAGTAGCTAACTTGTTGCATCGAATGAAATCATTGCGCTATACTAGTAAGGAAGAAGGATACAGAACGGCTTTGAGGAAGAGTAGTACAAATTGATGTGTTTATAGAGAGCCTGTGGTTGGTGAAAACAGGTAACACACGTTTTGGAATGGACTTCTGAGCCCCTTTGCTGAACGAGTAAGTAGGCATTGGCGTGAGCATTCACGTTACCACTAGCGGTATTCATTACCATAAAGTGATCCAGTCTTACTGGATAAGCAGGGTGGCACCACGGTCCATTCGTCCCTAGCAATAAAGGGATGAATGGACCTTTTTGTATTCCATTTTATTGATATTGAGAGGAGCACTACACAATGAGCGTTATTTTTTCCGGAATTCAACCTAGTGGTACATTAACAATTGGTAACTACTTAGGAGCAATGAAACATTTTACTGATCTACAAGACGATAATGAGTGCTACTTTTGTGTTGTTAACCAACATGCCATCACAGTCCCTCAAGAAAAACAGGCGTTAAAACAAAACTCAAGAAGTCTTGCCGCACTCTACCTGGCATCAGGGATTGATCCCGAAAAATCAACATTATTTATTCAGTCTGAAGTACCTGCTCATGCGCAGCTTGCTTGGATGCTACAATGCGTATCTTATATAGGCGAACTTGAGCGTATGACGCAATTTAAAGATAAATCTACTGGGAAAGATGCTGTAAGCGCAGGTCTTCTAACCTATCCACCATTAATGGCTGCGGATATCCTTTTATATGGTACAGAAATTGTTCCTGTAGGAGATGACCAAAAACAGCACATTGAACTGACGCGAAATCTTGCCGAGCGTTTTAATCGTAAATATAACGACATCTTCGTGATGCCGGACGCACGCATTCCTAAAGTTGGAGCGCGTATTATGTCACTTCAGGACCCATCGAAAAAAATGAGTAAATCTGACTCCAATCAAAATGCCTATATTTCTATGCTTGATGAGCCTTCAACGATTATCAAAAAAGTAAAACGTGCTGTAACGGATTCTGACGGCATTGTCCGATATGATAAAGAAGAGAAACCAGCTATTTCTAACCTGTTAACGATCTACTCTCTTTGTTCTGGAAAAAGTGTTGAAGAAATTGAATCGATTTATGAAGGTCGAGGTTATGGAGACTTTAAAGCAGAACTTGGGGAAGTGATCGCTGAAACGTTAAGGCCGATCCAAGAACGATACAATGAACTCATTGCTTCAGCCGAGTTAGATGACATTCTTGATCATGGTGCTGAAAAAGCAAATCGTAAAGCTTCTAAAATGCTAGCAAAAGCAGAGCGTGCGATGGGCCTTGAGAGAAAAAGAAGATAATTTGATCCAATTAACAAAGAAGAAGGCTGCCGACGGCAGCCTTCTTCTTTTAGTTTACATGCGTTCCCTTTTCAAGTTCCCATATTTTCTCAAAATACGGTTGCCCTTTAATAATCCGCTCACAAATTTGCTCATGTTTTGCTGACCAACCTGCTTTCACTTCTCGATATAGCCCTTCCCATGCCTCGTCCATTTCCATGTTTTGAATCTGCACATATTTTTTTGGCTGGCATTCTGTGAACCAATACCGAATTTCAGCTGAGTTCCCACTTGAGTAGAGCTGATCGAGTGCCATAAACAAAAGCTGTTTTAACTGTCTTTCCTTTCTTGTTAGCCCCATCATGATGTCTGGACCTGGAGAAAGAATATGGTGCTCTTTCACCGGCTGGTCCGTTTCAAATGGATAACGCGTAGCTTCAATATCTGCCACCATTTCATAAACCGCTTTCTCCTGCCTTGGAATCACTCGACTTTTGCGAATCGGAATCTTATATCCTAAAGTATCAATCACGATAACCCCTCTGCCATCCGTAGCCAGGAAGCAATATTCTAAAGGTGATCGTTCATTGTTCTTTCGAATATAGCTCTGTTGAAAAACATCATTAAGTAAACTCTCCGGAAGCTCAGTAAGATCATTCTCGATATAATGATACAAGACCGATTCTACCTTAATAACAGGCACTTGATCCAATAGTTCAATAAAATCATCTTTTCGCCACTCATGGAAATTACACACATTGTATCCATTCTCTTCGCCCTCAAACCAGTTCACCCAAACATCTCGCAAATACAACATCTGGCTACCCCTCACTTCGCTACTGTTTGTAAAAACAGTATAGTCAGGACCAAGTTAAATTATTCCATAATCAATATATTATTAAGAAAAGATTAATAGAACACCGAAAAGCGGAAGTGGGCGTTTAGACACGGCAGACACTGGAGCCTTTTCATTTGAACACGGTTTATGTGTTCGGATGAAAAGGTGAAGTGACCGAGTGTCTGCCCACTGCAGCTAGACATAAAAGCGGAAGTGGGCGTTTAGACCCGTCAGACACTGGAGCCTTTTCATTTGAACACGGTTTATGTGTTCGGATGAAAAGGTGAAGTGACCGAGTGTCTGGTCTGGAGGCTGCAGCTAGATCTCATGAAAAGCGAAAGCTGACGTTTAGGGTCGACAAGCGCCCTAAAGACAAGCATTTCAAAAACCAACCTCTCTCCACCCAAAAAAATAACCCCCAGGATTTCCCCCCAGAGGTTACGTACTTTACTTCACGAATTTCTTAAACACTAATGTTGCATTGTGACCACCAAAACCAAGTGAGTTATTCATAACAGCTTTCACATCAGCTTTGCGGGCTTTATTTGGCACATAGTCAAGATCACAGTTTGGATCTGGCGTTTCGTAGTTAATCGTAGGTGGAAGAATTCCTTCTTCTAACACTTTTGCACAGAACACACCTTCAACCGCGCCGGCTGCACCAAGTAAATGACCAGTCATCGACTTTGTCGAACTAACAGCAAGCTTATAAGCATGCTCTCCAAACACAGACTTAATCGCGGCAGTTTCAAATTTGTCGTTATAATCTGTACTTGTTCCGTGTGCGTTAATATAGCCAATATCGGTTGGAGAGAGGCCTGCATCATCAATTGCTTGTTGCATGGCTCTTGCGCCTCCTTCTCCTTCAGGTGCAGGTTGCGTAACGTGGTACGCATCACCAGTAGAACCGTAACCAACGATTTCTGCATAAATTTTCGCACCGCGTTTTTCTGCAGACTCAAGGCTTTCAATGACAAGAATTCCAGCACCTTCTCCAATGACAAACCCATCACGGTTTGCATCAAATGGGCGACTTGCAGATGCTGGGTCAGCATTTGTAGATAGTGCTTTCATTGAACCAAATCCAGCTACGCTCATGCTTGTAATCGGCGCTTCAGATCCACCGGTGATCATCACATCCGCATCGCCTCGCTGAATCACTTTAAACGAATCACCGATTGAGTTCGTTCCTGAAGCACAGGCAGTTACCGTACATGAGTTAATTCCTTTTGCTCCAAGCATAATGGAAACTTGACCTGACGCCATATCTGGAATCATCATCGGAACGAAGAATGGACTAACGCGACGAGCGCCTTTATCCATGAACGTACGGAATTGTGATTCATACGTTTCCATACCGCCTATACCTGATCCGATCCAAACGCCAACTCTCTCAGCATTTTCTTCATTAATCTTTAAACCAGCATCTTCAACAGCCATTTGAGAAGCGGCTACAGCAAACTGTGTAAACCTGTCCATTTTACGAGCTTCTTTACGGTCCATGAATTTTTCTGGATCAAATTCAAGCGCTTCTCCTGAAACTTTTGCTGCGAACTGATCTTTATCTAAACGAGTTAATGGGTTGATCCCAGAAACACCATTCAATACATTTGTCCACGTTTCTTCTAATGAATTTCCAAGTGGGGAAACCGTCCCCAACCCGGTAATAACAACTCTTCTCTTCATTTATACCAGCGCTCCTTTTTTCACTACTACCGTTTTAGCGTCCTAATTTGAGGGCAACGGCTCCCCAAGTTAAACCGCCTCCGAAACCAACAAGAATCACAACATCGTCATCCTTCACTCTGCCTTCTTCCATTGCTTCTGAAAGCGCAATTGGAATGGTCGATGATGATGTATTTCCATACTTCTTCACCGTTGTTGCCATCTTTTCCACTGGGAGTTCCAGTCGTTGTCTGGATGCTTCCATAATTCTGATGTTCGCCTGATGAGGAATTAAGAAATCAACATCTTCCTTTGTTAAACCAGCCTTTTCAATCACATTAATAGCTGATTGACCCATTTGTCTTACGGCAAACTTAAACACTTCTCTGCCGTTCATTGCCATAAAGCCATTTGGCTCCTGGTAGAGATGCTTGGCACCTGCCCCATCTGAACCAAGTTCAAATGAAAGGATCCCTCTTCCTTCTGTTACTGGGCCAATGACTGCAGCTCCAGCACCATCACCAAAGAGAACCGCGGTGTTTCGATCTTCCCAGTCCGTAATTTTCGAAAGTTTTTCAACCCCTACAACTAGGATGTTTTTGTAAGTATCGTTGTTAATGAACTGTCCAGCTGTAATCATGCCGTACATGAAACCTGCACAAGCTGCACTTAAATCCATTGCAGCAGCATTTGTTGCTCCTAGTTTCTCTTGAAGCAAACAGCCAACTGATGGAAATGGATAGTCTGGCGTTACGGTCGCAACTAAAATAAGGTCCAGATCTTCCGCTTTTATATTAGCATTTTCAAGGGCTTTTTTTGAAGCTAAATAAGCCATATCCGATGTATTCATATCATCATCTGCGATTCTTCTTTCCTCGATACCTGTTCGTGTGCGGATCCATTCGTCAGATGTATCAACCATTTTCTCTAAGTCGTGGTTGGTTAATACACGTTCTGGTACATAATGTCCTACACCTAGTAAACCAGCGTTCATCTTGAATTTCCCCTTTATTAGGATATTTTCGTACTTAAAACCAATCTTTAGTAGCTGGTACTAATTTTAAGCCATATTGAATGATTTGTCCACCTGACTGCCTAGCACACACCTTTTGCGCTTGCGCTTCATAAGCTAAGCTATAAGTAAACTTGAATGAAGGAGGATAGATGGATGTATCCATATTATCAGCAACCGTCTTATTATCAGCAACCCTCTGGCTATCAACCGTATCAGCAACAGCCGTTCACACCTTATCCGCCTTATCCACCACCCTATCAAGGGCAAGGGCAAAATTATCATCCCGGTGGGCAGACCTACTACCCCCATCCTTATTACCAACAACCATACGGTCCTTATCAGGGATATCCCGGTGGGCAGCCATTTATGAACCAGTTCAAAAAGCAAAACGGCCAATATGACTTTCCTAAAATGATGAATACAGTTCAACAAATTACACCGATGGTAAAACAAATGGGATCATTGCTTAACTTTTTCGTAAAATAATTGAAAAGACGTGCCTTCACGTCTTTTCAATTCATTTGGAAAGAAACAGCATGCTTCCCGCACTAATAAATAATAAGATACCAGAGATGACCATCAAACTAAAACTGCCTATCAAGATGCCTATCAATAAGCCACCAAGTGGGACAAACCAGATCCAGAAAGCTTTACGGCCCATTTTATACTCTCCTTACTCCTGTGCATCCTGCTTTCCAAGCTCATAAGCATCATCCATCGCTTTAAGAAAGAGCTGAAGTAGCGGCTGCATCTTTTCAAGATCTAGTTCAATGTCCTGTTCACCAAGCGATTGCTTCGCTTCAGGTAAATACTTCATTGCAATTTGCATAAATTTCATGTTTTGATCCATTTCATTCACTCCTAATTCACTTTCGCCTAAAAGGCTCATCTTCTATTATAACGACAAATACGGCGTATTGAAATGCTCCCATGCTTCTCGCTGTCCGGAAACCATTTTTAATACCATTGCAGCCTGTCCTCTATGGTATGCTTCATGATCAATCAAATGGCTAATAATCCATTCAGGAGAGTAGCGAAGCGTTTCCCCATTAATCGTAATTTCTGGTCCAGGCTTACGGTATTCTACGTCTGATAACTGATTAAAATACGCTCGGATATAATCACGAGCTTCAGCAAGACGAGCTAAAAACCAGGAAAGTTCTTTGTCATCAGGTGCAGCGATGACTTGTGCTTCTTGAAAATAGTACCGCTCTTTTTCTTCCTCTGTTACGCTCTCACCCATAAGCGCATTTTTTACCCACCAAAGTTCGATCTGTGCAATATGAAGTAAATAAGCTCCTACGGTAGGAAAACTTGAGTATCCATAGTGAAGTTCCTGAAATTCAATGTCACTTACCATTGAAAGAAGTTTTTCCCTCGTTTCCTTTAATGCTTGAAGGCCGTGAGAGGAATCATGTACATCATAATTACCAAGTGTTTTTTCAATCATCCAAAATCTTCCCTTCTCAGTCAGTGAAATTACGTTAAGTAGATTGAAGGATCAAATGCGATCATTTTTTCAGTGTGCAGACGCTGTTGGTGCAGTCCTTCTTCAATAGACGTGATGTTGGTAAAACCAAGCTTACTTGCACATTGTTTGTTTGAAATCCCACACATTAATTTCTTCTCACCATGTGAGTCTATTGAATCTCCTATACACCATTCGACCCCTCTTTGCCATTCTCCTTCTCTTCCACTCGTTAGATTGAACGTTTCTGACTGTTCACGCCGTAATGCAGCTTGATAAATGGACTCACAAACGTCTTTTACATAGACAGCATCGAAATGAGCGTTTATTCCTTCTTCCTCATAGTTAAGTGGAAGCTTATGATGTAAGAAATAGTGTTGGAAAACATGATGGGACGGTTGCCACGGACCATATACAAGCGGCAGACGTAAAATTTTTACGATATCACTTTTTCGATTCAGAAGAATGTGTTCCTCTGCTGATTTTAGCTTTCCAACATTCGAATGAGGATGATGAGGCGTTCGTTCCGTAATACTTCCATATCGTGTACCAAATACCTCTGTACTCGATAAATGAACGAGCACTTTTCCTTTGGAAACTTCCACTACGCTTCGAGTACAATTCAGACTATTTTCAATCATTTTTGAACCTTGTTTCATATTTGTAATTTTTGGAGAACTAAGGTGAAAAATCGTATCACAGTCTTTTGATAGATGATCTAAGGAAGCTTCCTCAATCCGACTGTTTATTTGTTTGTAATTCGCGTTTCTCAGAAGCATCATTTCTTTCATCTCATATTCAGCTTTTCTTCTTTCTTCTACTTTCCCATCGATTCCTACGACTTCAATTCCTTTATTTAAAAGAAAATCGCTTAAATGATAACCAATAAACCCTAACCCACCCGTTATAAACACTTTCTTCATATTCCCACCTCAACTTCTTTAAGAATACTTTTCTTTCAGTACGATCATTCTAATAGCGTCACGTCATCATTGTCGCTGATTGAAAAGGGAGGATTTTCATTATGGAGCTACATCATGGAAATTTATTTTGGCCAACAACTGTAGAAAAGGCACGATCATTTCCAGAACTTACAACTAACATGACATGTGATGTGTTAATCATTGGTGGAGGAATGTCAGGATCGATTATGGCAAGAATGCTTGCAGACTACCATATCAACACGGTTTTAATTGAAAAAAATACGATAGGATCTGGAAGTACTTCTGCGAACACTGGTCTGCTCCAATTTTCGAATGATGCCATGTTAATAGACCTTATCGACCGGTTCGGAAAAGAAAAAGCGGTCTATTTCTATAAGCTTTGTTTAAAGGCAATTGATGAACTGGATAAGTATAACGCCACTTTAAAAGAAAAAACTGATTTCAAGCGGGCGGAGAGCCTTTATTTCGCAAGTAATGAACACCATGTTAAAAAACTGAAAAAGGAGTACGATGCTTTAATAGAACATGGTTTTAACGCTGATTATTTGGATTCCACTGCTATTGAAAACCTCTACTCCTTCAAGGCACCTGCGGGAATCTACACGAAAGCCGAGGCAGAAGTAAATCCCTATAAATTCGCCCTAGCTCTTGCAAGTCATGCAGCCGATCTCGGTGTTAACATATTTGAACATACAGAAGTGCTTTCACATCAATTTCATAACAAAGAACTGATTTTCCAAACTGAAAAGGGAGAAATTCGTACGAAACACGTTATCTATGCAACTGGCTATGGAACACAAGAGTTTGCCAAAACAAAAGGCGCCCTACTAGAGCGCACTTATACTATCGCAACAGAACCCATTGATCAATTTCCTGGTTGGCACAACCAATCACTGATTTGGGAAACGGATCGTCCATACTACTATTTAAGGACAACGCCAGATCGCCGTATCCTTATTGGCGGATTGGATGCCACTTTAAATAAAAAAGAAAAGCTAGAACAGCAAGGTCAGCAATTGTTAAATAAACTCCATGAACTGTTTCCTTCCATTGAAACGTCAATTGCCTTTGAATGGAGTGCTATCTTCGGCTCAACGAAAGACGGTCTCCCCTACATTGGGAAGCATCCCAAATATGACGGCGTCTATTTTATGCTTGGTTATGGTGGAAACGGTACAGTTTACAGTATGCTTGGTGCTGAAATCCTTAAAGATCTTATTTTATACGGGCATCATCCAGCAATGGACATTACAAGGCTCAAGCGTTAGTTCCTTAGAGCTTTTCATGTTCTTGAAAAAAGCGAACCATTTTTTTACCTAGGGATCGATAACTATCGCTTAATAGAGCAAGTTCAATGGGATAGCCAATCTCCCTCTGAACACGTTCATACACTCGAATTTGTTCAAGCGAGTATGGACTTTTAAGTGAATGATGCCATACTTTAATCGGACAAGTAGACGTTATCATTTCTTTTTCTTCTATTTTAGAAATGACCTCTTCACTTTGAATTTCATAGGCTCGAGCCATTTCCTTTACTAACCTTTTATAAAAGAGCCGATTCAGCTGTTCTTGGTGAACAAGACTTTTCACATCAAAACAAGGATTGAATAGTGCGGCTGAACGAATGAGGGGTTGACGATTGTTCAAAAAAGCATTTGCAGCAAGAACCCCCATTCCTTCTGCGACGACATGGATCCTCGGATTAAGAATTTCTTGTTTATGCACTAGATTATAGATTCTTTCTGTTAATTTCACAGCTTTTGGTGAACCCCAGTGCCGACCATACAAGTTGCTTGTGTATACGGTATAGCCCGCATCAAGAAAATCAGCAATCATTCCTTGACGGGTGTGATTTTGCAACCAAAAACTTGTATTATCATCTACAAAATGAGTTAGACCACCTATTATGAAAATGCCAAACCCGTTAGGCCGTTCAGGGACGAGAACGATCGTCCACTCCCCGTCTAATTGATAGGCTCGTTTACGAATACACATACTCTCCCCTCGCCCTTTTATCACTTTCTGTATAACGTATGCAAGTGGCATTTGGAAGAAAGGGTGAAGTGCCTATTTAGCGGGAATTTCCCCTTTTCACTTACTGAAAAATGATAAAAACCCCTTCCACCATTATATGTTCCGTTTTTCCAACTATACCTTTGCATGAGTTAGGATATTTTTGGGTATTGAAAAGAAGGTGGTGATAAAGAATGAAAAAATCAACTATTCTCGTTTTTGTAGCTGTGTACCTTCTTTTTAGTATTTCTGGTTTCCTATTTCCTTTTGACGCCGATTGGTATACCTCGTTATCAAAGCCCGACTGGACACCAGACGGTTCCGTAATCGGCATGATTTGGGCAATTCTTTTTGGTTTCATCGCATTGTCGACAGCGATTGTCTACCAAAAACGCGGCTTTGATCGCCATAATAGTGAGTACATTTCACTGCTTGGTATTAACTACATATTGAATCAAGCGTTTAGTTACTTGCAATTTAATCTTCACGCACTGTTTGCAACCTTTATGGATGCACTGTTTATCGCAATTACAACGCTCATTCTTATCTTTCTTGCAGGCAGACAAAATCGAGTCGCAGGCTGGTTATTAGTCCCTTATTTCCTTTGGACATCCTTTGCGACTTATTTATCGTGGCTAATTTATTCGATGAATTAAAATTCATAGATGAACGGGATCGTTTTGTGGTATGATATTCGATAGAATACGTTTACAAATGAGGTGAATTTCGTGCGTTTTTTATGGGCAATTATTTGGGGTTTTCTACTGAGTAATATGATTTTCTACGTACTTGCATCCATGCAAGGTGGCCATTATGAATTTGGAGCCGCATCTCTTTTTGGAGTAGCTATAGCCGTAGCGGCAATGGTAATAGGAGAAGGTCTCATCTCCGATCCTGCTGAACAGTAAAAACAAGCGCCTTTTGCGGCGCTTGTTTTTTTGTGCAATCTTTGTTTGCTATTAGTGATGCGGTTTAGGTTCCCTTGACCACTTCCGATTTTGATTTGAACATTCAGGAAACGCCTCACCGGCACGAAGTTCAATTTGTTTCGGATCTTTCACCATTCCACCTGTCTCTCCGATTTCAATGTATACGCCATTGTTTGGCGCTTTTTGCCCAGGTGTAAACTGACGATTTTCTCCGCCCATACATCCCCCTCCTTCCACTTGTCTAAATTTGCCCCCTTTATCAGCATTCATCAGCGAATACTCTTTTATGTAACTTGACGAAAAATTTCCCTTTACAAAAATGGAAGGACTGGTGTTTAATGGTTACATGTGTCAATTTATCTTGTAACAATTACTGGAGGAGCATTACTCATGGAACTGTTGGAATTACTTAAATACGCTTTTCTTGGTTTACTACAAGGCTTCACTGAACCAATTCCAATCTCATCAAGTGGACATCTTGTTATAGCACAAAAAGTATTTGGACTAGAAATTAAAGGACTTAGTTTCGAAATTTTAATGAACTTTGCCTCATTGCTTGCAGTTCTTCTTATTTACCGCAATGACCTAATTCGCCTCACTTCTCACGGGGTACGCTACGTTGTCTCTCGAGATAAAGAGTCCAAAAGCGAATTTATGTTCATCGTTTACCTTGTCGTTGCAACGATTCCTGCAGCGGTTCTCGGCTTACTCTTTGAAGATTTCATTGGTGAACAATTAAAAGGTCTTAAAGTAGTAGGAGCTACCTTGATTATTACGGGTATCGCGCTATGGCTTATTCGTAACTTGCGCGGATCAAAAGGCGAATCCGCTCTCAACTTTAAAGATGCGCTAATTGTAGGGCTAGCTCAGGCTGTCGCCTTAATTCCTGGGATTAGTCGTTCTGGTGCAACGATTGTAGCTGCCATGGGACTTGGAATGAAGCAAGAAACTGCGCTACGCTTTTCTTTCTTATTGTTTATTCCAGTAAGCGTAGGGTCGATGATTCTTAGCATTGGCGACCTTCAATTTGGCGATATGCTTATCCCTTATATTGTAGCCTTCTTATTATCCCTTACAGCTTCGTACTATTCTTTAAAGTGGTTTATGAATATTATGGCTCGAGGTAATTTAATTTATTTCTCCATTTATTGTTTTATCGTAGGAGCACTTGTCCTTATTTTCTAACCGGCTAATGCCGGTTTTTTTATATGCGTTATAACATAGAATATGACAACTACAAGGAAATGATGGTTGTAGTGGAGAAAGGTAACGTGGGATAATAGTACGTAAATTGATCCAGGGAGGCTGAAAATGAAAAAAGATACGATCAACTCTGATGCACTAAAAAAGTGGATTGCTGAAGAAGGCGAATCAATTTCATTTCAAAAAGACGAACCACTTTATATGGATGGGATGAAAGCGGATCGGCTTTTTCTTATACAGTCTGGAAACGTGCGATTAAACAAACTGACCTCCGAAGGCAGAGAACTAACGCTTCAAATTTGTCAGCCTGGTGATCTTATCGGAGAACTTGCGCTTTATACAGGGCAGCTTAACTTTTCTGCAAATGCCTGGGCGGTTGATAAAGTGAAAGCTACATTCGTTAAACAGGCCCACCTTGAAGAAACATTAACCACCGATGCCACCCTCGCCACACAGTTCATGAAATTTATGGGTGAAAACTTTAGAAAAAACCAATCTAAGTTCCGAGATCTATTGTTACATGGAAAAAAAGGAGCTCTCTACTCTACTTTAATTCGTCTATCCAATACATACGGCGTCAAAAAAAACGACGACATCCTAATCGACATTCCCCTGACCAATCAAGAATTAGGCAACTTCTGCGGTCTTACAAGAGAAAGCGTCAACCGTATCCTAAGCGAACTAAAAAAAGCCAACATTGTCTCAGTCAAACAAGGAATCATCACCATCCACAACCTCGAATTCCTCCGCTGCGCCATCCACTGCGAAGACTGCCCAATCACGATTTGTAGGTTATAAGAAAAGCGGAGACGAGCGTTTAGAAACGGAGATATTGGAACTCTTGAACTAGAACACGCCCTTTGTGTTCTGGTGAAAGAGTGAAATATCGCAGTTTCTGCGAGTCGTAGCTGGATCTCGCAAAAAGCGGAAGTGGGCGTTTAGACACTCGGTCACTGTAGCTGGATCTCATGTAAAGCCGAGCGAATCGCTAATATCACACCCTTTTCGCCCATCAATTCCGCGATATTTTAAATAATTCCGCGATATTCTGATTTATTCCGCGAATTTGGTTGATAATTCCGCGAAAACACGAATATATCCGCGAAACGCCTCAAACACCTTCTCAAACAAAAAACACCCATTTGGGTGTTTTGATACTTAGCCTCCACTAACCGGTGGAATAAACGCGACAACATCGCGATCGTTTATGATTTGATCTTCTTCCGCATACTCTTCATTAATCGCTGTCATCGTATTAGCAAGAGAAAGCTCAGGATAATCCTCTATCAGTTTTTGTTTCAGCTCAGAAACAGGGAGCTTTGATTCAGAGCGCTCTACCTTTTCCAAACCAAGTTGTTCCTGCTGTTTTGCAAAGAAAAGAACAGTAATCATTCTTTCTCCTCCTTCGGTGCTCCATTTTTGTATGCCGTATTTTCAAGCTGATCTCCTATCCATTCTTGCCCATCCGTCCAGTATTCCTTTTTCCAAATTGGGACTATTTCCTTGATTCGCTCAATCGCATAGCGACTTGCTTCATAACTTTCTGCTCGATGAGGGGATGCGACAGCAATCACAACAGCAATATCACTAATAGCTAATTTTCCGATTCGATGAACAATCGACGTTTGGACATTCGGCCACTGCTCGCGAATTTCTATTCCGATTCGTTTCAGCTGTTTTTCAGCCATAGAAGGATAGGCTTCATACTGTAGCGAAACGGTCTGCTTTTCACCAGTAAATTCTCTAACCGTGCCAATAAACGTGTTGATTGCTCCGGCTTCAGGACGGATCACGCTAGTTATGACTTGATTAACATCAATCTCTTCAGAAGTTATCTTATAATATTCCATTAATACCCTCTCCTAACATGCTTCAACACATCTTCTATACAGTCGTTCATTCGATCATATAAGTAGCTATGATCAACCGAAACATCGTGAGCTTCTTTCACAATCGTTCCAATGATATTAGTTTTGTTTAACAAGTGAAGATCATCTTTATTTCTTAAAAGCACAATCTTTGGATAGCTCTCTTCTTTGAACCCTTCCACTAAAATAAAATCAAGATCAAATGAATCGTATAAACGAATTAACTGTTCAAGTTCCCATTCGCTTCCCTGCGTTGCATGAATGGATACCATTCCGCCGCCGCTAACCCCCGTGACAACGGCTCCAGCATTCCGATGGCGTCCTGTATCTTTTTTCTCATCATATACGTCAGGTGTTCCGTGTCCATGATGCTTAATCACGCCAACCTTTATGCCGTGTGATGACGCTTGTTCAATCAATTTTTCAGCAAAAAGCGTCTTCCCGCTATTTTGGTAACCTACAACCTGAATCACCGGCGTTTTTACCACGTAGCTGATCCATTCTCACGAAGATGGAGTAGTTCGACTGTATCTCCAGCCTCGAATCCACGTGTTCCTCCTGGTAATACGACAAAAGCATTTGCTTCGGCCAGAGAGGTCACGCTTCCTGATTTATCAAGTCCCGTTGGTTTCACATAAAGTCGACCGTTTTTCTCCTCTACTCTACTTCGGACAAACCTTGTGAACGGGTTAGGTTTTGGAAAGTTCATTAATAGCTCTCCCTGGCTTTTCATGCGATAAGGATACTTCGAAAAGAGCGCACGCTTAATGATGGGTCTTGCAAATAACTCAAAGCCTACAAAACAGGCAGAAGGATTACCTGACAGACCAAATAGTAATTTCCCATTCCATTCAGCAACCGTCGTCACACTACCCGGTCTCATACCTACTTTATTAAATAACACCGTGGCCCCTAATTTCTCATAGATCGCAGGAAGGTAATCATAATCCCCAACCGATACGCCTCCTGTTGTAATGAGAAAATCTACTTTTGTCAACGCAGCTTTGATTGATGAAAAACTCGTTTCAAAGTTATCCTCTAATTTTCCAAAGTAAAGCGGTGTTGCTCCCGCCTCCTTTACCTGTCCTTCGATCATAGGTGAATTACTATTCCGTATCTTTCCTGGTTGAAGCGCTTGATCAGGATCCAATAGTTCTGTACCAGTAGCGTATATACCTACTTCAGGTTTACGAGCAACTGGAACGTTTGCATATCCAAATGTTGCAAGAAGCGCCTTCACGCCAGGCGTAATGAGACTCCCTTTTTCAATAAGTACGGTTCCTTCCTGTGTATCTTCTCCACGTAAAGAAAGGTTGTCTCCCTTAGCTACTTTTCGCTTCACCTGAATGAATGGCTGACCTTCTTCCTCGATTTCTTGAACAAGTTCAAGCATGATCACTGCATTCGTCCCTTCAGGTATAGCGGCCCCCGTCATAATACGAATCGCCTCGTTTTTCTGAGGGACTTTGGAGGCCACAGTGCCTGCTCCAATTTCTTCAATAACTTTCAATGTAATTGGGTTATCTTTCGAAGCTTCATATGTATCTTCCGCTCGGATCGCAAAGCCATCATAAGGGGAACGATCAAATGGTGGCACATCATGATCGGCTTTGACGTCGACTCCGAGATGGCGCCCATCGCTCTCTTCTAGTAGCACTGTTTCAAGCGTTCCTTCATAGGAGAGGTTCATTACCTTTTGAACAGCTTCTTCCACTGTGATTGGTTTTCTTCTCTCGACCATCATCTCATCTCCATCTGTTCACAATTTCCTTTTCATTGTAACAAAAATTCGCTCATTTCGTTTAAATGGAAAACTCGAATGAATAAAGAAGGCCGTGAATAGATTGTTAGTGATGCATCTTATATGGAAAGGAGTGATGATCATGCCTCAAAAAGAATATTGGGTTAAGCCTGGCGATACGCTGCTTAAAATTGCAGAATCGCACGATCAATCCGTGAACGAAATCAAGCAAATGAACCAGCTTAATTCAAATATCATTTACGTTGGACAAATGCTACGCATCCCCTCTTCTTCAACTAACCATACGTATACCGTGAAACAGGGTGATACATTATTAAGTATTTCAGAAGATTACCGTGTTCCAGTTGAAGAAGTTAGAGAGCTAAATCAACTGCCATCTAACCTTATTTATGTTGGTCAGCACCTTGAACTGCCACTAAACCGTTCTCGATCAATGCGCATTGACTATACAGTAAAAGCAGGAGACAGTCTATACACCATTGCCAAAAATTATGGTACGACCGCTCAAAGTATTCAGGTGTTGAATGATTTAACATCAGATGCGCTCTCCATAGGTCAAACATTGAAAATTCCAGTATATACAGAAGTCGTTGTAAAAGCTGACCGAGCGAACGTAAGAACTGGCCCAGGCAAAGGGTATAACATCATTGCTCAAATGAGAACTGGAGCAAAGCTTGCGGTTGAAGGTATTCGGGGAAATTGGTACAAAGTGCAGTTATATGATGGTACGACTGGGTGGATAGCAGATAGCCTCGTTACATTTAAAGCGTATGGAGATGAAAAGCCAGTATCGCGAATTATCGGTTACTATACGCTTGAAGAAGGCCCGTCGCTCCCTTCTTCTTATAAATCATTTGTTTCAAATCGATCCGACCTTTCTCAGCTAGCTCTGTTTCTTTTTCGGATCAGCCAGGAGAACCCCACAACAATTGAGAAGTTCGGCAAGTTTAGCGATAGAGAAATTGAGAAACTCGTGCAGCTTGCCCATGATCAAAACATTAAAATCATGCCTGTTGTGCATAACTTACTGTATAAAAGGGGCGACACCGAACCAAGTAAGAAGGTAGTTCAGACACTCGTTTCAAGCGAGGAAAACCGAAAAGCATTTGCAAAAAATCTCGTTAAATTAATCGAAAAATATAATTTTGATGGGGTCGATATTGACATTGAAGACGTCTATATTGAAGATGCGGATAAACTAACGCTTCTTTACCAGACAATCGGAGAAGAGCTTCGTAAAAAAGGGTATTTCTTCTCAGCAAGTGTTCCTTCAAGAGCTTCAGATGAACTCGTTAATCCATTTTCAGATCCATTTAATTATGCTGAGATTGGCAAAGCTGTTGATCAATTTATCGTGATGCTTTATAACGAATTTGGCTGGCCAGGTAGCCCTCCAGGTCCTGCCGTGACCGCCGGGTGGATGGAGAAAGTCATGACATATGCCAAAACGAGAATTCCTCCTGAAAAGTTAGTATCCGCTATTTCTGTGTTTGGTTTTGATTTTAATCTTGATAAAGAAAAAAGCACGTACGTCACTTATGATATGGCAATGAAGTTAAAAAAGAAGTACAACGCCGAAGTCGAATTTGATGAAGAACGGAAAACACCTTTCTTTCGCTATACAGATGAGGAAGGAAATAAGCACGAAGTCTGGTTTGAAAACGAACAGAGTATTGAAGCAAAAATTCGGTTAGCCGATGAACTTGGTGTCCAGGGTGTTGCCTTATGGCGACTTGGGATGGAAGACCCTGCGATTTGGAAGATGATTAGCGAAAAAATTGTCGTGGAACGCACAGAATAGAAACGTCATTTTACTATAATTGCTCACAAAACTTAAAATAAAAAGGAAGAGGGAGCCCCTCTTCCTTTTCTAATCATGTAATGCCAAGTGCGATTTTTGCATAACGTGACATGTTGTCTTTCGACCATGGTGGATTCCAAACGATGTTAACATCAGCATCGTTCACTTCCTCCACATCGGATAGTGCGCGTTTTACATCGTTAACAATTGTACCTGCTAATGGGCAACCCATTGCAGTTAACGTCATAACGACTTGAGCGACACCTTCATCATTAAGATCGGCTTCGTAGACGAGGCCTAGATTTACGATATCTATCCCAAGCTCAGGGTCAATGACATTCTCCAGAGCTTCAAATAATTTATCTCTCATTTCTTGATCTGTTTGATCAGACATTGAAATCTCTCCTTTCATACATGTGCTTCCAACTTTCATTATAACAAATTCAGATTTAACTTAAACCGAAAAGGCTTAATTCTATAAATGAGTTTTAAACCAGTCCACTAAAGCAAGAACAGCTTCTCGTGAAACTTTATGACCGGAAGTCTCATCTTTAATAAATTTAAGATGCTCTTCCTTCCCTTCATAGAGCGGTTTAATCTGGTGATAGAAATCATACGTAAGGGTATAAGGAACGACCTTATCTACTGTACTATGCCACATCATGAGTGGACGACCATCCAGTTTGTCTTCTTGTAAAGAAAGGTCATAAGACTGTAAACCTTCAATTTGTTTTCTCATTTCTTCTTCAGAAATCGGAAGACTGAATCCTTCTTCTTTCAAATAGCGAATTTGAGCGTTCGCCAGTTTAAAATAAGACGGCGACCCCATTAAGGAAACGGCTGTTTTAATCCAAGGATATTGCGTCAGCGCCCCAAATGTTAGTATGCCTCCCATTGAAGTGCCGGACATGCCAATTCGATCTTCTTGAACAAGATTTCGATCAACAAAGTGCTGTCTCAGTTGGTCAAGCTCCGTTAAGCTTTGAATGACAATTTCCCAAAACACATACTGACGCTTTTTCCCTGATAGATCATTTTCGCGTTCTCCGTGATGAACAGCGTCAGGAAGAAGTACGCGATACCCTTCTTCAGCTAGAAGGTAGGCAATATGTAGATTATGTTCTTTTGCGCTAGTAAAACCATGTTGAAACATAACGAGCGGAAGTTTCTCATCAGCAAGTTCACCGTCTACAACGTGTAGAACGGGTATATTCTCTATGTATTCATTTACAATTGTAATCATTAGCTTACCCCTTTCCTCTAGTAACCGTCCTATCTATCGTACCATTCATCTGGTTACATGAGAAATTTGAAGGAAGGATAGCAAAGAAAAACATGCAAGCACAGCTTGCATGTCAAATTCTTAATTTTTCACTTGCTCTTCGTGACTTTTTTCAACTGATTTCATATTTTCTAATTTATTGTAATATTGAGTTGGAAACTGTGAACCTTCATAAACCATCTTGCTATCTCCGCTATCATCGGATTGATCGGGTGTTGTTGGGTTGCCTGCTTTTTCGATTGGCAAGCTATCACTGAATTTCTTTGAGACTTGCTTACGCAGACCATTTGCCTTCGTCTTTAATTTCGCTCTCTTTTCTTCATCCTTTAGTAAATAGGATGAAATGCCGATTGTCCCTGCCGCAATACTTGATATTAGCCATGTTTGTTTCTTAGTCATAATCGACTGCCACCTCCAATGGAATGATAGTTAAAGTGTACCCTACTTAATAATTCCTCAAACGACTATCGTATCCTTTTAACATTCTTGTCAAAATTTTAATATTACAAAATAGACACGTTATCTTATGCCATGTACAATAAGTTTGTAGACGCATAGCGCTACAACCAAAAGACACTTTTCAAAGGAGTTTCTATGACAACTAAACCGCATCTAATCGCAATTGATCTTGATGGCACGTTGTTAAACAGCGAAAAGAATATTTCAGAACGCACAAAATCTGTCATCTTTGAAGCGAAAAGGCAAGGTCATCACGTCGCAATTGCAACAGGTCGCCCTTATCGGGCAAGCGTTCGCTATTATAACGAACTAGCACTTGATTCTCCAATCGTTAATTTTAACGGGGCATTTGTTCACCATCCACTCGATCGCTCTTTTGGAACTCATCATTCTCCAATGGAATTAACTACGGCGAAATCCATTGTTTCTTCCTGTAGTGATATTAATGTAAAAAACATGATGGCTGAAGTGCTTGATGATGTTTACCTGCATCAGCATGATGAGCTTATTATGCAAAATATGATTATGAATGACTCTTCCATTTTCACTGGGGAAATCCATAAAAATCTTAAGGATGATCCAACCTCTCTTCTTATTCATCCGCACGAGCAACAGCTTGCGGATCTTCGCCAAATGTTAAGAGACCATCATGCGGAAATGATTGAGCACAGGGTTTGGGCTGCTCCATTAAATATCATCGAGATCGTTCGAGCAGGATTAAACAAAGCAGTCGGTTTGCAGCGTTTAGCCACTCACTTTAACATTCCTCAAGAGAGAATTATTGCTTTTGGTGATGAAGACAATGACCTCGAAATGATTGAATATGCTGGTACAGGCGTTGCGATGGGGAATGCAATTGACGAGTTAAAAAACATCGCAAATGAAGTGACTGTAACAAATGAAGAAGACGGGATTGCCACTTTTCTTGAGAAAAGACTGAAACTCTCGATTTCTGACAAAAGACAGCTATCATAAGCTGTCTTTTTTATTTTCTCAAAAGGAGAGATCAATGCAGAATAATAACTGATTGAAGAACTCATCCTATAAAGGAAAGGGAGGGATTCACTCATGGCAAAGAATAGCAAAACGAAGCGGATGATAAAAGAAGGTGCGGATCGTGCCGTGCAAAACATGGATCAGCACGACTTGACAAGTTTAAGTAGTCAGCAACGAAAGAAACAGCAACAAGAAAATTTGTCTGGTGGTGAATGAAGATGGGAAATCAATATTTCCAACGTGCCCGTGAAGCGGTAGAAAGAGCAGAACAAATGGCTACAAGCGGACATCCAGATGCACAAAATCAAATCAACGTGGCCCTTAACAATCTTTCTGCCGCTTTCCATCAATCAACTAGCGCTGAAAAAGAACAGCTCACTTCATACCAGGAAGTCATTCAAGAACTTAGCCATGAAGCATCCAATAAACCCTTTTAATTTTTTCCCCATAAAAGAAACCCGTCAACTCGTGACGGGTTTCTTTATTTTCGAACTTGCCGCTTCCTTAAATTCTGTCGTCAGATTCATTAGAATAATTTAATCGTCGGTTTCAGCCTTGTTTTTCTACCAAGGGATTTTAAAACTTCTTTCGTAATCAGTTTATACCCCCTGGAACTTAACTGAACACCGTCTTTTTCATAAAGTGTTTTACTTTTTCGACTTTCCTGTATCAGTTGCCAAAGATCAATATGTCTCGTCCCAAACTTTCTAGCCAAAAAACGAATCCGTTCTGCATATCCCTCAATTTTCTGATTCGTAACCGAAGCATTCTCCTCATTCATAACAGGTGAAGGTGATATCAGAATCACTCGCTCCGGAGGAAGATTGTTAACCATATATCCTATATTTCTTTCAAACTCACTGATATCTGATCCGTCGATCAAACAAGCTTCTTGTGTACCAAAAAAAATGGTAACATAATCCGGTTGGTAACTTAAGACATCTGATTGAAATCGCGACACTCCTTCACGAGAAGTTGGCGTGGAACCTGCGTTGATGACGATCCATTCATCAAGAGCTCCTCTAATCCGAGACGTCAGTCGCTCGTTTCCTTTATCGTCTACTTCTCTAGCCGTCAGACAATCCCCAAAACAAACAAGTACCGGCATTTTCTTCTCCCCCCTTCTTTCCTTACCTTTTCGATTTCGACGTTAATCGCACTGTATGAAAGGATCCCTTTTTTCTAATCTCCTGTATATCAAAAGAGACGGCTTTAGAGAAAATTGGGCCATCATAAACAAATGTATGAAATTCACCATTTTCTCCGCACGGATCGACGTGTTCCGGAAGCGCTTCTAAAAAAGTTTCATCGAATGCCTCTCCTATCCATTCACTCTGAAGCTTCGTTTCATCGACAGTAGTGATAATGGCTTTAAATCCATGTGCCAGAAATCGTTTCGCTGTATGTAAAGTTGGCTGTTTCCAAATGGGATAGATGGCTTTTAATTGATAGTCCTGTAAAAGAGTGTTGCGATAGTGGCGTATGTCCTCTAAAAACAAATCCGCAAAAGCGACACCTTCGACTCCTTCTTTTCGAAATGATTGATATTGCTTCCGAACAAGCTTCTCGTATTGCTTATTTGTACAATTATCTGGTAAATTGGTTATCGTTAAAGGAATACCGATTGCATCTGCTTGTTTTTTTAACAGCGCGGTATCGACGCCGTGAAATGGAATGGACCTATTCGTTTCATTCACCGTTGTCCATAACGCTCTCACTTGAAAATGAGAGTGTGAAAGACAGTCGTATAAAGCCATGGCGCTATCTTTTCCAGAGCTCCATGAAAAGATCATATTCATCTTGTAAGCTCCTTCCCTATCTTATAGACGAATGAAAATGGCTGAATGTTTCAAATTACCAGCAATTAAATTAATATTTTATTCTCGACCTCATAAAAGGGATTGTTGATGATGGGGTCGAAACAGTATGACGGAGGTGGAACGGTAATGAATGTGTACCAATTATCGAGCCAGACAGATAAAGAAATGATTGAAAAGGTTTCAAACTTACTAATGAAGCAAATTACCCGTTCTGATCAGAATGGAAGCTATGAAAAACTCGTTAAAGGAGTAAAGCTTGCCCTTGAAGAACAAACAGCTTCAAGGATCGTTATTGCAGAATCTGACGATGATGTACTTGGCGTAGCTTTTTTTAATATCGGAGTTAGCCTCGCTAGTGGAGGTCCTTATATTTGGTTAAACGAATTGTTCGTAGACCCAGATGCTCGAAATCAAGGGATTGGTAGAAAACTACTTCTTCATGTGATCTATTGGGCAGAAAATGAGGGCATTAAAGGCATCGAACTTGAAACGGGCATTAACAATGCGATTACGAAGCATTTGTATAATTCTCTTGGGTTTCACGATATTATCTCAAAACGCTACGGCTTTACTTTCTCTTCTTAACAAGAATGGTTATTTGCTGCAAAGAGCGTTTCTGATACACTAATAAATGAAAGCGAAAGGAGGCGTATACTATGGAACTACGCGTAGACCGTACACCAAACCCAAATGCAGTTAAAATCACTGCTGATCAGCAGCTTTTTGAAGGGTCTTCAAGTCACTCTTTTAAGAAGAACGACACCCCTGACCACGCAATGGCAGCTGCCCTTCTAAAATTAGACGGCGTGGATAATGTATTTGGTTACCAGGATTTCATTACGATTAACAAAATGCCTGAAGCGGATTGGGATACTTTACTTCCTGAAGTAAAGGAAACCATCTCTAATAACGCATAGAAAAAAGTTCCTCAGGAATTATCCTGAGGAACTTTTTTGTTGATGATGGGTTTTTCGTTTTTTTAATGAGAGCTTTAAGGAAGTGTTTCGGTGAAAAGCCTCCAGTGCCTACCGTGTCTAAACGGACGCTTCCGCTTTTCATCCGAACACAAAGGACGTGTTCTAGTTCAAAACTTCCAATATCTCCGTTTCTAAACGCTCGTCTCCGCTTTTCTTGTCCAGCTGCGACTCGCAGAAACTCCGATATTTCACTCTTTCACCAGAACACAAAGAACGTGTTCTAGTTCAAGAGTTCCAATATCTCCGTTTCTAAACGCTCGTCTCCGCTTTTCTAACCATCCGTTCTAAAGAAACCAAATATGCCTGTGGTGTTGACGATGTTGGTGAAGGCTGTTGGGTCGATGTCTTGAATGATGTGTTCAAGGTCATAGAGTTCATATCTTGTGACAACGATCATGAGCATTTCTTTTGGTTCACCTCGGTAAGCTCCTTTGGCTGGAAGCTTGGTGATTCCTCTTACTAAACGATCGTGAATAGCTTTTTGCATTTCGTCACCTTTCGCAGTTACGATCATGGCCGTTAATTTTTCGTGACGAGTGTGTATGACATCAATCACGCGAGAGGATACATATAAGGTAACGAGCGTGTAAAGCGCTTTTTCCCAACCGTACAGCATTCCCGCTGTTAGAATAATCAACGCGTTCATGCTAAAGAAATACGTACCAATCGGACGATCTTTCATTCTAGAAAGGATCATAGCGACAATGTCCATTCCGCCCGTAGAAGCCCCCCATTTTAACGTAAAACCGATACCAATCGCTGCAATGACGCCTCCAAATACTGCATTTAACAAAATATCCTCTGAAAGCGCTTGGACCGGAATGATTTCAAGAAATATAGTGGTAGCCCCTACGCTAATCACACTATATAATGTAAAGGACTTCCCTACTTTCTTCCATCCAAGAATGGCAACAGGAATATTGAGTAACATGAGCAGAATACCTGTCGAGATCGTAATAGGTGTATAATCACTTAGTACGCTTGAAATGAGCTGCGCGATCCCTGTAAACCCGCTCGCATACACATTTGCAGGAATTAGAAACAAGTTAAGAGACACAGCCCCGAGAATCGCACCTAAGAGAATGACAATAATTTTTTTTACTTCTTCCAAACATAGCACCTTCTTTTTGAAACAGAGCTTTAACTCGTTTACAGAATTTTAATTGAGTTCTCACATAATCTTGCTTCTACTCAAACACTTTGTCGTTCATTGTTTGGTTACAAACTAACCCTTCGACTTAGCCATGTTTATCTAAACAAACAATTTCAACTACGTCAACTGTTTTCTATTCTACTTCTTTAATAGGATTGATTTCCAATGGACTAGGGGATAAACTTTAAGAAAACAAGCTTTAATCTACATACGTATTTACTAATTAATGAAGGGACGATGGTCCAATATGAACGTTCAAATCATTACAGATAGTGCCTCAGATTTACCAGAGGATCTTGTAAAAAAGCACCAAATTGAAATCATGCCTTTAATGGTTATCATTGGCGAGGAAGAATATTACGACCGAGAAGAAATTCAAGCGAAAGAATTGTACAAACTGTTACGTGAAGGAACAATGGCTAAAACGTCGCAAATTCCTCCAGCAAGAATAAAAGAAACGTTTATGAAATATGCCGAAAAAGGTCAGCCATTCATTTATATCGCTCTATCATCGGGTATCTCTGGAACATATCAATCTGCTGCTATTATAAAAAATGAAGTGCAGGAAGAATTCCCTAACGTTCAAATGGAAGTGATTGACTCAAAAGCAGCATCACTTGGTTATGGCCTTATGGCGATTCATGCTGCAGAGCTTGCTGAGAACGGAAAATCATTTGAGCATATTTCTGAGAGCTTGCACAGCGACTATTTAACGCATATGGAGCACATTTTCACAGTAGATGATCTCGAATTTCTTCAGCGTGGCGGTCGAGTAAGTAAAGCTTCTGCCTTCTTTGGCGGAATGTTAAAAATCAAACCAGTGCTTCATGTGGATGATGGAAAGCTTATCCCTATTGAAAAGATACGTGGAAAAAACAAAGTGACAAAGCGGATGGTTGAGATTATGCAAGAACGTGGCGTCAATCTACAGTCCCAATTAATTGGTATCTCTCACGGTGACGATCTTGAAAGTGCCGAAAAGTTAAAAAGTGCGATTCAAGAAACATATGGTAGCGAGCGCTTTGTCATTCATGAAGTAGGCGCAACGATCGGTTCTCACTCGGGTCCAGGTACGCTTGCTTTATTTTTCCTAAATAAGTAGCTTCCTTTTACATAGGATGTCGCATTATCGTGTACTCTATAAATGTGCATGGCCATCCTGACAGCAAGGGAGGACTTGAATTGTCATCGACAAAAGATAACAACAAAAAACCTGTTGATAAAAACGCGAAACGAATGTTAAAAAACAGGTTAAAGGAAGAAAACCGTGAAGGCGGTAAACATCAATATTCAAAAGACACCGATCATTTATAAGGCTTTAACACACAAAGAAACCGGCTAGTTTAACTAGCTGGTTTCTTAATTTCGAACATCTGTTATCTCAAAGTATGGGAACGTATAACCGATCCAATATGAGAGACAAAAGCCCGCTATGATATAGAGAACAAAATAAATGTCTACTTTCGAAAAAGTCTGTTTGTAATAATACGTTCTCTCTTTATTATTAAACTGCTTCGCTTCCATCGCAACAGCAATCCGATGAGCTCTACGAATGCTTTGCGAGAGTAGCGGAACAGCGTAGAGCATAATGGATTGCGTGACGCGTCGCAACCCTTTTTTCTTTTTCACTCCTCGAATTAATAAAGCGGCCCTAAGCTGTTGGAACTCCTCCACCATAACGGGAAGAATTCGCACAGCTGCCATGAAACTATAGGCAAACCTAGGCGGCACTTTAAGCTGTTGAATGAGAGAATAAAATAGAAAGACAGGTCGCGTCGTAAGCGCAAATAACAGACCTAATAGAGCGAAATTTAACGCTCGAAATCCAATGTGGAGCCCTCGAAAAAAGCTTTCTTCCGTAATGTGAACAATTCCCCACCTCCACCATGTTGTGGATCCTTGCCCAAAAAACATCATGCTCGATGCACTTGAGAAAAATAATAATAAAAACGGGATAAGCAATAGCGCTATTACGATCCTTCGATGTCCTGTTGCAAATAAAACTAGAATGAACGGTACAAAGGTTAAATTACTCATCACATTCGGATTATGAACAAACAAGAGAGTGAGAAATAGTGAAAGAAAGAAAACCAATTTAAAGGCAGGGTTTAAGCGATGAAGCCAGGTTTCTTCATATTGTAGAGTCCACTGCATAACGTTCCTCCTCTTCCCGACGTTCTAACTTCCTATCTTCGATCAGCTTTCCCTCATGTATGACCCACTCTCTCGTAGCGTAGTTTTGCACAACCATCTCATCATGCGTAACCATTATAATTAGCATACCCTTAGACCTTAATTGTTCAAATAAATCTAGAAGCTTAAATGTATTGCTTGCATCCTGTCCAAATGTTGGTTCATCTAACAACAAAACAGGTTGATCCCCAAACAATGACGTCCCCACACTTAGTCGTCTCTTTTGACCGGTAGAAAGCTGATAAGGATGAAGGTTTTGAACGTGATGTAAATCATAAGCCTCGAGCCAGTTCTTTACTTTTTCTGCTACGTTCCTGTCGTCCATCATCTCAAGTGAGTAAGCAAGCTCATCATATACGGAATTTGTAATAAACTGAAATTCCGGATTTTGAAAAACAAAAGCAAGCTGCTCTCGCGATGCCTTGATTGTTTTTAATTGCCCTCTTACGCTTTTCGTACCTGTTGTTTTCATGACATTCATCAAACTTAACAGAAATGAACTCTTTCCAGCTCCATTTTTACCTGTAACCACAATCCATTCGCCTTCATGAGCAATCGCATCTGATACTTCAATTTTTGGCGTTTTTCCGCGGTAGCCTTGTAGCTGATTTATGACCATCAGTTGCTGTCCTTTTACATAAGGGGCTGGAAGATTATTTTCTTTCCTATGTTCATCCCAAACGCCCGGATACCAGATGCCGTATTCCTTTAGTTTAGGCTTATAAAATGAAAACACACTTTTAGGATCGGCATCGGCAATCATCTTTCCTTTTGAATCAAATAACACAATTCGATCAACAAAGTGAATTACTTCATCAATTTTATGTTCCACGATGATCATCGTTTGTTTTTCATTGATTTGCTTTATCGTATTCCAAACTTCCGTTGTTCCTTCCGGATCGAGCAATGCGGTTGGTTCATCTAAAAAGATAACGTCTGGTTCGAGAGCAAGCATAGAAGCGATGGCGAGACGCTGTTTCATTCCTTGAGAAAGAGAGCTTATTTCGACATGTGGATCAGAAAAGGAAAGACCCACTTTATGAAGATAGAGACAAATCAACTTCTTCATTTCAGGTTGAGGTATTGCTCGATTCTCGAGAACGAAAGCCATCTCTTCATCTACATAAGGCATGCAAAATTGAGAATCCGGATCTTGAAAGACAACGCCCGAAGACTCAGGAGTTTTCACTTGGTCCGCTTTCATCGGAACTGGAACGGCATTCGGAATTAAGCCAGATAAAATTTGTAACAGTGTCGACTTGCCACATCCACTCGGTCCAAGAAATAAGACTTTTTCTCCCTCTTCAACTTGAAGTGACAAGTTGTTAAACAATAACGTTTTTGCTCCTGCGTATTTTACACGAAGATTTGATACGCCAACTTTCATGTTACCACCCCTTACTGATCCAACGCCTTGTAATCCTCATCGCTTGCAGGTCTAATTAAGGTTGTGACGCCGGTTTTCTCTAAAGCCTCAACAAGAAAATAAGCAAGAATTCCAGCTATCAAAAAGCCACCTAACAAACGGGCACCGATAAGAAGAAGTAAATTCCAAAGCGCGAGATCCATCACATAGCCATAGGCAGCATCCATGACTAATGAACCTACCGCTGCAGCAATTCCTCCAAGTGCTGCAACAAAAGCGGTGTATCTTTTGTAACCAAATAAAGCAAACATTAATTCCGTACCCAGTCCTTGTACGATTCCATATAGAAGAACAGATAAACCGTATTCTGATCCAACGAGAAACTCCCCAGATGCAGCAGCCGTTTCCGCTAGTAAAGCGACTCCTGGCTTACGTAAAAGAAGAATCGCAACGGTTCCCGCAATGAACCACATACCGTAAATGACGTCCCCAACATGTAGTCCAAAAGGTTTTAAAATGGCGTAAACCGGTCCCCACAGTTTATAAATAATGCCAAACACCAGGGCAATCACAATTGTTATTAAAATATCTGAAAGCTTCAATCGTTTCATACGCGCTCACCTTTTTGTATCGCTACTGGCCACTCTTCCACTTGATAAGCCATTTCCCAAAAACCATATTCCAATTGACAGCTAAGTATGAAATAGTCTTTGATTCGCTTTAACTCTCGTTCTGGTGCCGTTTCAGCCCAGGCGTCCAATATCCCTCTAAGTTGATCGGTAACTGGTTCCATTGACTTCTCTCCGTAAAACGTAATCCAATCATAAAAAGGGTGATCTTCTTTAGGATTGACCTCTTCCATTAAGCGCTGGCCAATCTCAAGATACGTCCATGGACATGGCAATAGCGCTGCAACAATTTCACCTAGCGTTCCGGAATAGGCGGCATCAAGCATGTGTCTCGTATAATGGTGTGCCGTCGGCGCAAGTGGATAGCCTTGTAGCTCTTCATAAGAAACGCCAGCGGCGCGACATAGATTGTTATGTGGATGAATTTCACTATGAAGGACAAAAGATATTTGCTCATTGAAAAGTGCCATTTCTTCTCGATTTTCACACTTTGATAACGCAATCCCATAGATTCTTACAAACGTATTCAAATACTCAAAATCCTGCTTTACGTAGTGGACTAATTGTTCCTTCTCTAACTTTCCTTCAGCGATCCCCCTCACAAATGGATGGTTGAAAATCGCCTCAAAAATCGGTGCCGCTTCTTCTCTTAACTGTTTCGTAAATGACATAAAAAAACTCCTCTCCGCTTTTCATCCACCTGATGAAGAGGAAAGGAGCTTGAATACCGTTGATCCGTCATTTCTGAAGCAACTCGCTTTCAACGTTTTTTCTACGTCAAAAAGCCGCTCCAGAAATGGAGCGGCTGCGGTGGCATCCGTCTCCACTTTCCTCCGCTGGCGCTAACCAGATCAGGTTCAAAGGGTCCAGGCACACCTGTCTCAGTCATTCAAATGACTCCCCTAGTGGATATATAAAAGCTTTAAATGTAATCGGTTGATACTATTAAACTACTCTTCTTTGACACCTTTGTCAACCATCACTGGAAGCTCGATGACGAAAGTGGTTTGTTCAGGATTGGAAGTAACGGATATGACACCCTCATGCTTTTCAATAATTTGTTTGCAAACCGAGAGCCCTAGTCCTGTTCCAAGCCTCTTCGTGCTAATAAACGGTTGAAAGATGCTTTCCACAAGATGCGATGGTATTTGACGTCCATTATTCGAAATTTCTACTGTGATTCTTCCATTATTTTCTTTTGCCTTGACCTTTATTTTTCGTTTCTCGATGATGTTTTCATTTAACTCTTCAATGGAATTAATCATGATATTAAGAACAACCTGTTTAATTTGCTCTTCGACGCCAAATAACGGAATATCGGCTGCAATGTCAGTATCGACTTCTATATTTGATTCAAGAAGACGTGGATAAAGAATATCGATTGTGTATCGTAATAAACCACTTAAGTTTAAAGACAAAGGGTGATCATCGATACCGCGCATTTTCGATAAAAAGAGAAATTGGCTTACCTTTTCTTCAAGACTCTTCATTTCACTGTTAAGAATTTCAAAATAATGCTTTCCTGAGGGGTGATTCGCTTCACACTCATCTTCAATTAATTTCAAAAACCCTTTAATTGAAGTTAAGGGATTACGAAACTCATGAGCAAAACTCGCCCCAAGTTGGCCAAGAATGGTTAACCGGTCGCTGTGCATTTCTTGAATAAATTTATTTTTATCCTGAATAATATGATCTTTCAACTTCGTATATTCCGTAACCGAATGATAAGAATAAGCGTTAAAGTAATTATTTATGATTTGCAGTCCTTGCGACAATTCATTTCTGTTAAAAGATGACTCATGTAGAACGGAGAGCACAACGGATCGACCGAAGTTAATATTCGCAATAAATTCGCCAATATTAACATTTGCCTCAATGCGTTCATTAGCAATTTTTTTCGTTAGCGTGATGATCCAATTTTCATTCTGCACTCGAATATAGCGAGAAATCAGTTCAACCGTGCGCTTTCCATTTTTAATGATTTCTTCATAATACGGATCATCAGGAGATATTTTTGCCCCCTCCAACCATTTTTCAACAATTAGGGGCTGACTCTCTTCTAAAAACGTAGCGAGCTGTTCTTTAAATTCCGATTCTTTTAAATCAACATTCATGCCTTTCGCCTCACAAACTACATTTAAGTATGCTTCATTTTATCATGTAATGGAAAGGTCATCATTACTTCTCCCACATTAGGATTAGAAAAGATATTTATTGGTAAACTCTTACATAAGGACAAAGGAAAAGGAGTGCTAACATGCGACCGGATTTTAGACAAACTGAAGGACAACCTGCTCAGCATCAAAACCACCAACCTGGATCTGAAAAACAAATGAACCCCCTCCCCCTTACAGAGGACCAAGACTACAAGGGTTCTGGAAAATTAACAAGTAAAGTTGCCCTGATTACTGGAGGAGATAGCGGAATTGGCGAAGCAGCTGCAATCGCTTATGCAAAAGAAGGTGCTCATGTAGCTATCGTCTACCTGGACGAACATGAAGATGCACAGAACACGAAGAAACAAATAGAAGATGAAGGTACTCAGTGCTTGTTATTACCTGGAGATATTGGTGATGAACGCTTTGCGACAAGCGTGATCAAACAGGTGGTTGATCACTTCGGACAATTGGATATTTTAATCAACAATGCAGCTGAACAGCACCCTAAGCAGAGCATTGAAGAAATTACAGCTGAGCAACTTGAAAAGACTTTTCGAACGAACGTCTTTTCGATGTTTTACTTAACGAAAGCAGCGCTTCCTCACCTGAAGAAAGGTAGTGCGATTATTAACACCTCTTCCGTTACGGCTTATGAGGGAAATGAACAGCTCATTGACTATTCTAGTACAAAAGGCGCGATTACAACGTTCACGAGAAGTCTCGCGAAATCACTTGTAGGTAAAGGAATAAGGGTGAACAGCGTTGCACCTGGACCAATCTGGACGCCGCTTATTCCTTCAACGTTTTCTGCTGAAAAGGTAAAGAATTTTGGAACGAATACCCCGATGGGACGACCGGGTCAGCCCGAGGAATTAGCTGCCGCTTACGTCCTTCTTGGATCGGATGATTCTTCTTATATGACTGGTCAAACAATCCACATTAATGGCGGACAGTACGTTACTTCTTAAAAAAATCTCCAGTGGAGGTTTTTTTGCTACCAGCCTACATTTCTCTCCACCATTTTTTTCTATTATGATTTTTTATTCTTGTGAGAAACTAAGTGAAAAGAATTGGAAAGGGTGAGTGTGTTGCATACGACGTGGAAGGGGGCTATTAGCTTTGGATTGGTTAATATACCTGTTAAGCTTTATGCTGCGACAGAAGATAAGGATATTAAGATGCGTTACCTTCATAAGGAATGTCATACTCCGATCCAATATGAAAAGCGCTGCCCAAATTGTGATCGACCGTTAGAATCAGAAGATATTGTGCGGGGTTATGAATATGAAGATGGTAAGTTCGTCATCATGGAAAAGGATGAGATTGAAGCACTGGCTCATGAAAAAAACAAATCAGTCGAAATTGTAGATTTTGTTGAATTAAATGACATTGATCCAATCTATTTCAATCGCTCCTATTTTATCGGCCCAAATGATCACGGGAGTAAACCGTATATGCTGTTAAAACAAGCAATGGAAGAGTCAGGGAGAATTGGGCTCGCTAAAATAACGATACGCTCTAAAGAACACCTTGCAGCGGTGCGAGTATATGACAAAGGTTTGATGCTTGAAACGATGTACTTCCCTGATGAAGTAAGGGAAATCGATAATGTTCCAGATATACCTGAAGAACTCGAAGTTAGCGATAAAGAAAAGAAGTTAGCAAAACAATTAATCGAGCAACTAACAACAAAATTTGACCCTTCTCAATACAAAGATGAGCGACGTGAAGCGATATTAGCCCTTATTGAGAGCAAAATTTCTGGGAATGAAATAAAAGTTGTGGAAGAAAAACCGAAAAGAAATGTTGCCGATCTGATGGATGCCCTACAAGCAAGCTTAGATACAAGTCCTAAGGCGCCCCCAAAAAAGAAAAAAGCTGCACCAAGGAAAAAGAAGGTCGCTAAATGACTTCAACCTATCTTCCTATGCTCCCTACACTTACCGCTTCAATTCCCTATACAGCAAACTGGTTGTATGAGGTAAAATATGATGGCTATCGTACTTTCTTAAACTGGGATGGGAATACGATAACGTTAACGAGTCGAAATGGTCACAATTTTAATAAGAAATTTCAACTGTTGCATCACTCCCTTATCAAATTGTTTAAAGAGACTAACATTTCATATTGCATTTTAGATGGTGAAGTGTGTGTATTAAAAAATAAATACTTCGCAAATTTTGAAGCCCTTCATACCGGTCAAGAAGATAACCTTTCGTTTATGGCGTTTGATCTTATAGAATTAAACAATGATACCTTTTTATCAACTCCACTAATCAATAGAAAGACATATCTTCAAAAAATCATTAAAAAAATCCCTTCGAACAACAGTATTTATTATGTTGCTTCATACACTCATGCCGATTCCCTATGGAATTTGATTACCTCTAACAAGGGGGAAGGAATGGTTTGCAAAAAAGCTGACAGCATCTACTCGCCTGGAAAACGAACGAAGTACTGGTTAAAGGTAAAAAATTGGAAAATTGCTACTGTTTTTTTGCATGCATATGATCAAACAAACGGTTATTTACATACAGCTGTTAAGCGATCAGGTGACATTTATCCAGTAGCGAATTTTACACACGGGCTACGTTCAGAAGAAAGGACAGCTTTATTTGAAGTGATGAAACGTAATAAAGTATACCAAAAAGCTGGTTTAACGTATGTAGATCCAGGCATAGTCATTCAGCTTAAATACCTTGATCTATATAAAGAAAAATTGAGACACCCGAGGTTTCATCAGTTTTGTTTTGATCGATCATTGGAGGATTGTACATGGGACAACATTCAATCACTGTGGGAGATGTAGAGCTTACGATTACGAATGCAGAGAAGCTTCTATGGAAAGGCGTTACCAAAGCTGACTATTTGAATTATTTAGCTAGAATCTCTCCCCTTATGCTTCCATTTCTACATAACAAACCGTTGACGGTCATTCGATATCCTGATGGTATTAATGGAGAAGCTTTTTATCAGAGAAACTGTCCTGAATATGCTCCAGACTTTATTAAAACAGTTGAGCACCACGATAACAATTACATGATTTGCTCTGATCTACCTTCCTTGCTATGGCTTGGCACCCAAGCTGCAATTGAATTTCATATTCCTTTCTCTACCTATCAAACCCAAAAGCCCTCCGAAATTGTTTTTGACCTTGATCCTCCTTCTAATCAGGCGTTTCATCTAGCGGTACTCGCCGCAAAACAAATAAAAGATAACCTTGATCGCCTTCATGTAACAGGTTTTTTGAAACTATCAGGAAACAAAGGACTTCAAATTCACATTCCGCTTCCAATCGATACTTTCACTTATGAACAAACAAAGGTATTTACTGCATTTATGGCAAGATTCTTAGTTGAAACGAACCCTAACTTGTTCACAATTGAGCGTCTTAAAAAGAACCGAAATGAGCGTCTTTATGTTGACTATGTCCAACATGCTTCAGGTAAAACAATCATTGCACCGTATTCCCCTCGTGGAAATGCTGAAGGGTTAGTTGCCGCACCAATTGAATGGAATGAATTAAAAGATGGATTAACGCCTACTGATTTTTCAATGGAACGCGTGTTAAAGCGTAAATTGAGACCATTCCGCGATTATGAAAAGGCAAGAGATCATCAACCCTTTAAAGAAATAATAGACTGGCTACTCAGCAAAAAAACTAACCATCTATAAGACGGTTAGTTTACTTTTTCACTTTCGTTGAGCGTTCTGACTGACCAGCGATCTACGACTTGATGCGGTATGCAGACTCGTTTACTCGCCATCTCATTGTCATCAATTTTTTCAAGTAAGCAATTAACGGCCTGATACCCTAGTTGAAAGATATTAATATCGACAGACGTTAATGGGGGACTAGCATATTCTGCTAGCATGACATTGTTAAAGCTAATAATAGAAACATCTTGAGGGACAGATAATCCCATTTCATCTAATTTGCTCATGATTCCTAAGGCCATTAGATCGTCGGCTACCACGAGCGCGGTTGGCGGTTGTTCTAATGAAAACAGTTCCATTACCGCTTCATGTCCACCCTCTTTCAGAAACTCTACATGAACGACATAATCATCCCTGTATGGAATATCCGCTTCTCGTAGTGCCTTTTCATACCCGCTTAGTCGATCGACTGTTACCACTAGATCTAAATTTCCTCCAACAAACGCAATTCGTTCGTGTCCTTTTCCTATAAAGTGATCGGTCACATCTTTCGCGGCTCGAAAATTATCATTATCGACATGCGTAATGGAATCAGGATTTACTAGCGGCTTACCTATCACTGTAAATGGAAAGTTCTGTTGCTCAAGAAATGCCATGATTTTATCATCGATTCTTGAGTACAGCATGACGATTCCATCCACTCTCCGACCGTGGACCATCCCCATAACCCCTTGCAGCATTTCCTCTTCAGTTGCGCCAGTTGAAAGGTAAAGCGTGTATTCTTTTTCGTGCGCCTTCGTGCTAATCCCACGAAGAACTTCAGGAAAGAACGGATTCTGCAAAGCTTTATCGGCAGAACTTGGCATCACAAGACCAATTGTTTGGGTACTCCGATTGGCAAGACTTCTTGCATTGTAGTTAGGATGATAGCCAAGCTCTTCCATCGCTTCTCTTACACGGCGTTTCGTTTGTTCACTAATTCTGGGATTGTTTGCGATAACACGTGACACTGTAGAAGGTGCGACATTCGCAAGTTTTGCTACATCTTTTATCGTTACAGCCATTGGAATTCCTCCTATACAAAGCTAGTAGCACTTTAGCGCCTAGCACATTTTCATTAATCATGACCTAATCATTTATTGTAAACGATTTCTTAATAAAAAGACATCTCTGCCTAACCTATAGAATCGTATGCCCAATCCTAAATGTTTCGATGGGTATTTATTAGGTTGGTTTTCACCCGTAAGGTTAGATAAAAAAGAGAAAGAAGGAATAAGAGAAGCTTTCCTCTTCATCTTCTTTCTCCAGTCTGAGATCTATCCTTTTGTTCCTCCAGCCGTTAGGCCAGAAATAAAGTAGCGTTGAAGCGATAGGAATAGGATTGAAATTGGAATGGCAATCAAAACAGATCCAGCTGCAAATGTTGTAAACTCATTCCCAAATTGATCAGAAATCATTTTGTAAAGACCAACAGCAAGCGTAAACTTCTCTTCACTCCTAAGGATAACTTGAGCAAGGATAAAGTCAGTGAACGGCGTAATGAAGCTAAATAGTGCTACAACAGCAAGAATCGGTTTCGCAAGTGGCAAAATGATTTGCCAGAAAATCCGAAAGTGCCCTGCTCCGTCAATACGCGCTGACTCGTCAAGTTCTTTAGGAATTGTATCAAAATAGCCTTTCGCTAACCACGTATTCATCGGAAGTAACCCACCTGCATAAACAAGGATTAAGGCAAAGTGTGTATCTAATAATCCGGTAATGTAAGCCAGTACGTAAATTGCGATCAATGCCGCAAAGTTCGGAATCATTTGAAGGATTAAGAACGTCATTAAGCCATTTTTACGACCAACAAAACGATAGCGAGAGAAAGCATAGGCCATACAAGAAATCATAGCTACGGCTAGAATCATAGTAATGATACAAATCTTAAGCGTGTTCCAGTACCAGAGTAGGTAGTCACTTTCTTCTGTATTAAACAACGATTTGTAGTGATCGAGCGTTGCATCTTTTGGAATAATCGATGATCCAGATAAGCTGTCTCCAGGATTAAACGATGATCCTACGATCCAGAGAACTGGATATAAAATAATGACGCATGCAATTGCAATCGCAATATAGGACAAGGTTAAGCGTACGGTATTCTGCATTTTTGGACTCATATTACATCATATCCTCTTCTTGGAATGATTTCGTTCTTCTAAACTGCCACAGTGCAACACCGATAACAATCGCTGATAGGATCATTGTAATTGCGGCAGCTTTTCCATATTGTGCGGAAGTAAATGTTAGCTTGTATATCCACGAAATCAAAATGTCAGTGGAACCAGCCGTTTGACCTGAAACGGCAGGTCCCCCGCCATTAAACAGGTAAATCACATTAAAGTTATTGAAGTTAAACGTGTATTGCGTAATTAAGATGGGAGCGATGGCAAACAGGACCATTGGAAGTGTAATCCCTCTGAACTTCTGCCACATATTTGCTCCGTCAACCGTCGCAGCTTCATATAACTCATCTGGAATCGATTGCAGTACACCTGTCACCATTGCAAATATAAACGGGAATCCAAGCCAGAACTGTATCAAAATTAAAGCAATTTTCGTCCAGAATGGCTCTGTAAGCCAAGGTATTGCATCGATCCCGAACGCTGCTAAAATGTCATTGTTTATCGCACCAAACGTTTCATTAAACATCCCTGCGAACACAAGAATAGATACGAATGCTGGTACGGCCCATGGCAAGATAAAGATTGTTCTAAATATGCCTTTAAATTTAAGGTCTTTCTGATTCATTAAGACAGCGAGAAAAATTCCAATCGCAATTTGTCCAGTCGTTGCAACAAATGTCCAAACGATCGTCCACGAAAACACATCCAAAAATGTATCGCGCCAAATATCTAATTTAAATATATCAATATAGTTTTGAATCCCGATCCAGTCAACTAAATTAGCTGGTGGAGAATGATAGAGATCGTAGTTTGTAAATGAAAGCAAAATAACAAACAATATTGGAAAAATAACAACAAAGATTAACAAGAAAAAGCCTGGCGTTAACATTAAATAAGGAAAACCTTGATCTGCAACATTTCGATATTGCTCTCTCACAGAATTTAGAGGAATGCCAAGATCACGATTTCTTCCGTTCAAGTACGCATCCCTCAGGTTTAAGAAGTAAATAACCAATCCAATTAGGATAACAAGGACAGCGATAATTCCCTGAGTTAACAAGAAGATGGAATGATCTCGCGGTAGCTGTTCTCCTAGCGTAACGATCCCCCATAGTCCAATGTTGATTAAGTCAGCAAAAGCAACTGCAAAGGAAACGGTTAGAATAAAGAACATGAGTCCTTTGAGGATTTGCTTATTATAAAACTGACCAAATCCAGGTATGATTGAGAGTGCTAATGCTGTTTTGCGATGCTTGGTTTGACGTTCAGTTGCCTCCATCGTGATGGCAATCCCCTTTCTTCTCCCCACTTTTCTAGCTTTAAAGTGAGAAGCAGTACCCCGTTTCCGGAGTACCGCTTTGAATTTTCAACTCATTAGTTGCTGTGATTTTGTTCGATTTGAGACTTAATTGTTTTAGTTGCCTCATCTAGTGCAGCTTTTGGCTCTTGCTTTTTCGTAGCCACTAGTTGAAGAGCTGATGCTGCTGGCTCCCATACTTCTGCCATTTCTGGAATATTCGGCATAGGAACACCATATTGAGATTGAACGGCAACTGCAGAAGCACCTTCATTATCAGCAATAACTGGGTCTTCAATTAGTGATTTAACTGGAGGAATTTCAGCTGTTTCTTCATAACGAATCTTCGCATTTTCCTCGTTAGTTAACCATTCTACGAGCTTTGTAGCCCACTCTTTGTTCTCAGAGAAATTACTTACGTGCCAACCTTTAACACCGATAAATGTTTTAAAGTTTTCGCCATTTGGAAGTTTAGGCATTGGTGCTACACCAATATCAATTCCAGCATCTTTATAACCCTGGAAAGACCATGGTCCGTTCATAACAGAAGCCGCTTTACCTTCATTAAAGAGACCGTCCATCGTAGATCCACCATTTTCACCAATAAGACCTTTAGGGAATAGCCCTTCTTCGTACCATTTCTGGATGTACTCAGTACCTTCTACTGCACCTTCATTGTTCAGACCGATATCTTCCGGATTCAGGCCATCATCTGTGCGATCAAAGACATAGCCGCCATAACCAGCCAAGACAGCGTTTGCAAAATAGAAATTATCCCAAAGTGCTAAGAAGCCATACTGCTTGTCTTTTGTAAAATCTTTTGCGAAATCATAGACTTCATCCATAGATTCTGGTGCTTTGTCCATAAGTTCTTTGTTGTAAATAAAAACAGGTGTTTCTGTTGCTTTTGGAAGTCCGTATAGGTTTCCATCAAAGCTTTCTGCTTCAATAGAAGATTCTGTAAACGTATCAACAACGGACTGCTCAACTTCGATTGGAGAAATAAGTCCCTCAACCGCAGCTTGTCCAATTTGATCGTGTGGTAGTGTAATAACATCAGGTCCAGTACCTGCTGGGCCGTCAAGACGAATTTGTTCTCTAATTTCATCCGCCATACCTAGTTCTTTAAATTCTACTTTAATGCCATACTCTTCTTCAAAACTAGCAATTGCCGGTTCAAGCGCAATCCCTTTATCTGTATCTTCCCAAACAACAAGCTTCTCAGGTTTGTTAGCGTCATCCCCTTCAGAATCACTGCCTCCACCGTTACTTGAAGCGTTTTCATTGTTTTGCGGTCCGCATGCTGCAAGAACGCCGATTGCAAGAACTAGTGTAAGAAACAAAGCGAAAAAGCGTTTCATGTGTTAACCCCCTCTTAAATTTTCGATCATCATACAAGCGCTTTCATATACTCTCGTGAAAACGATTGCACTGACTATCTATAACCTATTATACATGCCTATTATTTTTTCGCAACCGCTTGCACAAAGTTTTTTCAAAATTTTTTTGAAATACTAATTCCTCCTTGTTTTTTACATTTGACTAGAAGCGATTGATCTTCTACATTTGATAGAGAAGGAACATTGCAAGCCTTTCTTCTATTACAAAAAGCTAGGGTAATTTTTTTAAAACTAAATGCAAGCGATTGCACGAGGAGGTATATTTTTAATGCTCAAAGAAGCCATCTATCACCGTCCAAAGAACAATTATGCTTATGCTAATGATCAAGAAACACTACATGTTATGGTTCGGACAAAAAAAGACGATCTTACTTCAGTCTCACTCATTTATGGTGACCCCTACGACTGGCAAAATAACAAATGGCAATTCTCTTCTGAACCGCTCGAGATAAGCGGTTCAGATTCGCTCTTCGATTATTGGATCATTGCAATCCAACCGCCTTATCGCCGTTTACGATACGGATTCTATCTTGAAGATAAGGATGAAGCGTATTTCTATACAGAAAAAGGCTTCTATGAAAAACAACCCGAAGACACGAATGACTATTTTAGTTTTCCTTTTCTCCATCGTGCTGATGTTTTCACTGCGCCTTCTTGGGTGAAGGATACAGTGTGGTATCAAATCTTCCCTGAGCGATTTGCAAATGGTGATGCTTCGCTAAATCCGAAAGGAACACTGCCATGGGGTGAATACCCTCCTCAGCAAAATAACTTTTTTGGTGGCGACTTTCAAGGAGTTTTAGACCACCTTGACCATTTGATCGAGCTTGGAATAAATGGGATTTATTTCACCCCCATTTTCAAAGCTGAATCAAACCATAAATACGATACGATTGATTATATGGAGATTGATCCTCAATTTGGAAATAAAGAAACGTTTAAAAAACTCGTCGATGCCTGTCATGAGCGGGGAATCAAAGTGATGCTTGACGCTGTTTTCAATCATAGCGGCTATTACTTCGAACCGTTTCAAGATTTACTTAAAAACGCTGAACAATCCCGTTATAAAGACTGGTTTCACGTCCGCTCTTATCCAATTGAAACAAAGCCACTACCTTCCTATGATACATTTGCTTTCGAAGCCAAGATGCCTAAACTAAACACAGAAAATCCAGAAGTAAGAGAGTACTTACTTCAAGTTGGTCGCTATTGGATTGAAGAATTCGATATTGATGGGTGGCGTTTAGATGTCGCCAATGAAATTGATCATCGTTTCTGGCGCGAATTTAGGAAAGAAGTAAAGAAAGTTAAACCAGAGCTTTATATTCTTGGGGAGATTTGGCACGATTCGATGCCATGGCTACAAGGGGATCAGTTTGACGCTGTAATGAACTATCCGCTAGCGTCCGCCCTTCTTGACCATTACGCCTCTAACACGATCACTGCCGAAACGATGGGAGACCGTCTCTCCTCACTTCTTCATTCTTACCCCGCTAACGTCAATAAGGTTGCGTTTAATTTATTAGGAAGTCATGATACACCAAGACTTTTAACGTTAGCGAAAGAAAATAAAGAAGTTGTCAAACTAATGTACATCCTTCAATTCTCCTTCCCAGGAACGCCATGCATCTATTATGGTGACGAAGTTGGAATGAAAGGTGGCGCAGATCCTGGATGCCGCGAATGTATGATATGGGAAAAGAGCGAACAGGATACCGAGCTATATGAGTTTCTAAAAGAAATTCTTTCTCTTCGAAAACAGTATGCAGCATTTAGCAATGGCGGAGATTTTAAAATCGTCGATTCAAATGAAACGCTAATTCAATACAAGAAGCAAGGGAAAGATGAAACACTTCTTTTTCTATTAAACAATTCATCCGATGAAGTAGATATTGATCTATCTTCTTTCCATGAAGAACCTAAAAGTCTATTGGGCAGTCGCTATGAGCATGGCTCTCCACTTCATCTCAAATCATTTGGCTATGCGATTTTGCTTTTAAGTTAAGGACGAATCTCTCGGATATTGAATCCGGGAGATTTTTTTTGCTTCAAACTCTCTAACTACTCTGTAAGCGCAACCACCCTTATTCCGCCTCGAATATTCTGATAATTCACTTCTGTCATAGTTAGATTTTCTAACAAAGTATTTTAAATTTTCTAAAAATAAGCTTGAATTTCATGTTTTCTGAGCATAACATGAGGATATAGAAAAAAGGCAATGTTAGAAAAACTGACATGGAGGGTCTTATATGAAAAAAGTAGAAGCCATTATTCGTCCTGAAGCATTCCAGGATCTGAGAGATCGATTGCGAGATGAAGGAATCACAGGTATGACCGTTTCCGAGGTAGCCGGATGCGGGTTACAAAAAAAGCAAACAGGCGTGTTTAGAGGGAGTCATTTCGAAGTCTCACTTCAAGCAAAAATTAAAGTAGAGCTCATTTTTGACGACCACCTCCTTGATCATGTGGTGAAGAATATTCGAGATATATGTGCAACTGGAGAAGTTGGGGACGGGAAAATATTTGTCTATCCCGTCGAGGATGTTATTCGCATACGATCTGGTGAACATGGACTAACGGCATTTAAATAAAAAGAAAAGGATGATAAATTCGATGAAAAAAATGACTGGTTTGTTCGCTCTTCTCTTCCTTCTTTCAGGTGGGCATGTCTTCGCAGCAGGTGATGCTACAGAAGTCAGTGCCTTGAGTGCTTCAATGGATACGGTTTGGATTATGATTGCTGCATTTCTCGTATTCTTTATGCACGCAGGATTCGCAATGGTTGAAACTGGATTTACTCGCTCGAAAAACGCATTAAACATTTTAATGAAAAACTTACTAACGATGTCGATCGGTGCAGTTCTTTACTTCATTGTTGGTTACGGATTCATGTTTGGTTCGTCAGCGGGCGGGTTTATTGGGAGTGATGGCTTCTTTCTTTTTGGACAATCTGAAAATCTTGGATTCTTTGTATTCCAGGCCGTCTTTGCAGCAACTTGTGCAACGATCATTTCTGGCGCAGTAGCTGAAAGAATGAAACTAATTAGCTATATCGCTGTTACAGTGATCATGATTGGATTTGTCTACCCAGTCGTAGGCCACTGGATCTGGGGTGGCGGATGGCTTGCAGAGTTAGGCTTCACGGACTTTGCAGGATCAACGGTCGTTCATATGACTGGTGCGCTTGGAGCCGTTGTTGCCGTAGCGTTTCTCGGCGGACGTATTGGGAAATATTCGAACGGCAAGGTCAATGTTATTCAAGGACATAATATTCCACTCGGCGCTCTTGGCGTATTCATTCTCTGGTTCGGTTGGTTTGGTTTTAATGCAGGGAGTACTCTTTCAGCAAGCGACGCACTTATTCCTACTATCGTAGCAACCACTCTTCTCTCAGCATCAAGTGGTGTCATTGGAAGTGCCCTTTATTCTTACGTGCGCTACAAGCAAATTGATGCTTCCTTAACACTAAACGGCGCATTAGCTGGATTAGTCGGCATTACAGCAGGAACAGCAAGCGTGTCCCCGATTGGCGCCATGTTTATCGGTCTCATTTCTGGAGTTATTCTAATTGAAGCCGTTCAACTGATCGACCGTCGCGTGAAATTGGATGATCCAGTTGGAGCAATTGCCGTTCACGGTGTGTGTGGGGTATGGGGAACTCTAGCAGTCGGACTATTTGCTATCGATGGCGGATTATTCTATGGAGGCGGCGCATCCCTCATCCTCGTTCAAGCAATTGGAATTCTAGCTGTTATGGCCTGGACAATGGGAACAGTCGGCACCTTTTTATTCATCTATACTCGTTTCTCTTCGATCCGCGTTTCGCGTGAAGAAGAAATTCAAGGACTTGACTTCGCAGAGCACGGCTCAACAGCATACGAACTTAGAGGCGGTATCCTTAACAACAACGAAAGCCCATCCTCCCCCTCTCCATTCGGCCACGGCCTAGTCGAGCGACTCAACGGACTCGAACCAGGAGTAAAAGAACAACCAGCCGAAGCAAAAACTAGTGGGTAAAACGAAAAGCGAAAGCGCCCGTTTAGACACGGCAGGCACTGGAGCCTTTTCATTTGAACACGGTTTTTGTGTTCGGATGAAAAGGTGAAGTGACCGAGTGTCTGGGTGCTGCAGCTAGACACGAAAAGCGGAGCCGAGCGTTTAGAAACGGAGATATTGGAGCTCTTGAACTAGAACACGCCCTTTGTGTTCTGGTGAAAGAGTGAAATATCGCAGTTTCTGCGAGTCGCAGCTGGATCTACGAAAAGCGGAAGTGGGCGTTTAGGGTCCACAAGCGCTGGAGCCTTATCAAAAGAACACGGTCTTTGTGTTCATTTGATAAGGTGAAGCGATCGAGACCCTGCCCACTGCAGCTGGATCTATGAAAAGCGGAGCGGGCCTGCCTAAATCCGCAGGATGTTGGAGCCCTTTCGAATGAGACGCTTTTTGTCTCAATCGCAAGGGCGAAACAGCCGGAGGATTTGGCCCGCGCAGCTAGACACGAAAAGCGGAAGCGCCCGTTTAGAAACAACAAGCACTTGGAGCCCTAAACTATAAACACCAATAGAAAAGGACCGGAGCCCATCGCTCCGGTCCTTTTCTTAATCCACTAAATTCACGTTATGATGTTCCATCCAGTAATTGATTTGAGCAAGGTGAGCAATTAATTGTGGCCCCGCCATTAGCTGACCGAACCAAGGCACTTTAAATGCTTTCCCTTCTGAATCGATAATTTCTTGAACAACTTTTTGATCGATTAATTCGTGGAGTGGCGCCTGCTTATTATTGAGCGTATCTTGAAGCCATGAAGAAACAGCTTTCGTATAAGCCGGGTTATACGTTTTAGGATAAGGGCTTTTTTTACGGTAGAGCACATCATGCGAGAGTGTTCCAGTCATCGCTTTACGCAATAGCCCTTTTTCTCTTCCATCAAGCATCTTCATGTCCCACGGTACATTCCAAACGTATTCAATGATGCGATGATCGGAAAACGGCACCCTAACTTCTAAACTAGCCCCCATGCTCATACGATCTTTGCGTTCAAGTAACGTTGTCATAAACCAATTTAAATTTAAATAAAAGAGGGCTCTTCTTTTTGCTTCGATTTCACTTTCGCCATCAAGCGCCGGGGTTTCTTGAATCGATTCACGATACCTTTCAATCACGTAGTCTTCTAATTTCAACTTATTCCGAACGTCTTCTTTTAACATCGCCTGTCTTTCAAGAGTGGACCGCATCCATGGGAACTGTTCTTGATCTAATAGCTCTGGTTTATGAAACCAAGGATAACCACCAAAGATCTCATCTGCACACTCACCAGATAGCGCTACAGTTGCGTGTTTTTTGATTTCCTTTGAGAACCATAGCAAAGATGAATCGACGTCAGCCATGCCTGGAAGATCACGACATTCAATCGCTTCTTTTAGATGATGAACAAGCTGAGCTGTGTCAATCACACAGTTCGTATGATCTGTTGCAAGTTCTGCTGAAACCTTCTTAATCCAAGGTGCATCTGAATTAGGCTGAAATTCACTACTCTTAAAGTATTTATCATTATCCACATAGTCTACGGAAAAAGAGCGAAGCGTACCTTTCCCATCATCCTGAAATGCGCGCCCAGCAACCGAAGTAATCGCACTAGAGTCTACCCCGCCGGATAAAAACGTACAAACGGGAACATCCGCTACAAGCTGCCTTTTAATCGAATCTTTTAAAAGATCGCCAACCTTTTCCACCGTAGTATCAAGGTCATCCGTGTGCTCGGTACTGACAACATTCCAATAACGCCAAATTCGAATTCCGCTCCGTTCAAATTTCATAGCAAATCCCGGCCGGAGCTCACTGATTCCACGAAAAACACCGTGACCTGGCGTACGAGATGGACCTAGGCCAAAGATTTCTTGTAAACCACCTCGGTCGATCTCCTTCTTGACGTCTGGATGCGTAAGTATCGCTTTAAGTTCAGATCCGAATTGAAGCGAACTTCCACTTTGACGATAGAATAATGGTTTAACTCCAAGTCGGTCTCTTGCAAGAAAGAGACGTTCTCCATCCCAAATCGCAAAGGCAAATATACCATTCAAATGATCCACGCACTGCTCTCCCCACTCAACATAGCATGTTAAAAGAACTTCCGTATCTGAATGAGATTGGAAAGTATACCCCTTACCGAGGAGAACTTTGCGTAAATCCTCTGTATTGTATAACTCACCGTTATAACAAATGGTATAGTTGATTTCCCCATGCTTTCTTGTCATCGGCTGACTTCCACCAGCCGGATCGACAACGACTAAACGCGTATGACCAAATCCACAATGACCATCAACCCAATGGTTTGATGCATCAGGTCCTCTTTTTGATAAAGTTTGCGCCATATGCTGGAGGACTTTCTCTTCGCCTGTTAGACTTTTCTTCCAATCCACCCATCCCGTTATCCCACACAAAAAGATCTTCCTCCCCTCATTGCTCTCTTTTCACATTATGCATACGCCTAAGTTTCGTGCAAAATGTCTCAGTTACAACGAAAAAAAGAGACCTTTTAAAAGGTCTCACACTTTTTGAAAACGCAAGAAGTACCATGCGCCTTCTTTGACAACGGGTTTTACCTGCTTTAATTGAAATCCAGTTTCAGCAGCAAGCTCTTCCATTTCCTTGCGACTCGGCAACGGAAAAAGATTATCGTGTGCACTCATGAAGCTATTAAACGCTGCTGAAAAGGCAAGGCCATGCTTGGATTCATGCATTGGAGTGATAATGAGAAGCTGACCATTTCTCCCTGTTACTTCATAGGCTTTCTCAAACAGCTTCACTCGATCCTCAGGGGCAAAATAGTAAAGTAAATTGTTCATCATGGCTACATCAAATGGCTCCCCGTCCCATTTCCACGTCATCATATCATCAGGATACAGGTTAATCGGTGATTTTAACGGAAAATGGATGTTCTCCTCTGCATCCAAACAAACCGATCGATTTTTCTCAATTCCAACAAGTTTCATATGTTCAAGCTTCGCCCCAATACGCGATAAATAACCTGCATATCCTGCACCAAAATCAATGACAGAAGTTGCATTTGTTGATTTAATAGCTTGATAAATTTTTGGAAAAGCAAACCGTTCAATAAAGCTTGATGTCGCTGCAACAGTTCCACCATAATCTTCATCCTGATATAAGGCATGCTGATCTTTGTTTAGTAAATCCGGATAAGAAAGCAGAATCGGAATATGTAATTCCATCATTTCTTTTAATAAAATGCCAACAGACTGGTCACTGTTTTTGGAGATAGACTCTACCATATGTTTCTTTGAACGAATGTTTCCATTCTTTTCAGTTGTTAAATGACCGATTGCCACACCAACATCGGCCCACCTTGTTAGAAGCAGTTCATTCATGTCTCGTTTGGTCGCAACGCTTGAGACGGTTGAGCCGGATTCGAATTCATCAAATAAATCATGTACATATCCTACGTGAGCGTGCCAGGCATATAAAAAGGGCTCATTACTTTTCATCCATTTTCGAGCACGCCAGATTTTTTTTATTTCTTTCATTTTACTTCCTCCCGTCTCATTTGCGATACCACGGATAGTCATCTTCTTTTGTAAACATCATTTTCTCTTCAGGATACTTACTTAATTTCCCATTCCCTATCGAAGCTGGAATGAATCCTGCTTGTTTCATACGATCCAATAAGGTGAATTTCCAAATCCCCAGCCCCGATGTATTCAGCATCTGTTTAAAATGAAGGAGCGGGGAATGCTCTGTTTGGTTCACTCCCTTTATACGAAGCTTCTGCCACGGACGATAAGGAAATGAGTAAAGCAATGCAGCCTGGTGGCTTAATGTTGAAACATATTCTGCTCGCGGCTTTCTTACTTTTTCATACCACTTTAGATGCTTCCAATCCGTTTGATCCGTTTCAAACATCCAGCAGAGAAGTTCTCCTAACACATCTGAATCCTGAATCGCCAGGTTCATCCCTTCACCTGCCATAGGGTGAACGCTATGTGCCGCATCTCCGGTCAAAATCAAATTGTTCTTCACGTAATGTGAAACATTGTGTCTGACCGGAATCATGAGCTGAATCTTTTTCCACGTATCAATCTGTTGCACGTATCCTTCCAGTTCAGGCATGAGTTCACAATAGGCACGGTAGAACGATTCTAGCCCCTCTTCCCGCATCGTCTTAAATTCGCCTGGTTTAATTAAAAGAACGCTTCTCACTTCGTTGTTTGGAAGTGGGAAAAGGCCAACAAATTTATTTTGAGTCGTAATAATCGTTGACTGATCGAGCGTTTCTGGTCTGGGAAACGAAACTGTTAAAAAATGGTGATTGTATTTCGTATTCTTCATTTCAACTTCCATTGCCGTTCTTGTCGGAGACGCCCTTCCCTCGGCGCCAATATAAAAGTTAGCGTGAATTTCACGCTCTCCATCTTTCGTTTGAATAATGGCTTTCCTGTTCTCGGGCTCTTCTTCAGTAAAACCCGTTAATTTAGCTGGTTGTATATAGTCAACCGAATCATATTTCGAAGCCTCTTCAAACAAAAGTTCTTTTAGTCGCTCATGTGGAATCATAAGTGACGTGTTGTATGGAGAGGGAATAACATCGTAGCGGAATTCATTTGCGCTAAGCTGTTCCATCGAACCATCTTCAGTTTGGTTATATTCATAAAACTCGATCGAAGGTAAAAGAAACCCGTTCTCTTTCACAACTTCTAACACATTAATCCGATCAAGAACTTCAAGGCTCTTTGGCTGAAGCAGTTCTCCTTTATAAATCAACCCACTCTTTTTATCTTTTTCAATTAATAGCGTTTTCACATTACACTGTCCTAATTTCACAGCGAGTGTAAGTCCTGATATGCCCCCACCTATGATCATCACATCGTAATCCATGTACCATCACCTCTTTTTCGCTACTTTTTCTATTCCCTTCCAATTGATGCTTGAAACAGACGAAGCACATTCGAGAATAGTCCCTGCGGCGAATAGAACAATCGTTTTAAAGCTGAGCCTCTTAAACCGATTTTTCAAGTGCAATAACCTATAAAAAAAGACCGACCACAGTGGGCCGATCTTCCTTACGTTGCTAGCGGAAATCGCTTTGATAGAAGAAGCTTTTCAAAACGATCTTTATTCAAAGGTTTACTATAGAAAAATCCTTGAGCAAAATTACAGCCGAAACTTCGAATTATGTCTCCCTGCTCTTTCGTTTCAATTCCTTCTGCCACGATTGATAAATTCAACCCTTCGCACATCGTGATGACAGCTTTTACGATCGCTGCATCTGCGTTATTTTCTTGAAGGTTTCGAATAAAGGATTGATCTATTTTAAGGATATCAAGCGGAAAATCTTTTAAATAACTAAGAGATGAGTAACCAGTACCAAAATCATCGATCGATACTTTAATTCCCATTCCTCGTAATTCATTTAACATCGAAATACTGTAATCGGTATTGACAAGCGTTGTGCTCTCCGTTACTTCTAGATGTAACGAATGAGGCGAGAGTCCTGAAGCTCTTAAAGCTTCTCTAACGGATTCAACGAACCGCTCACTCTGGAACTGCCGACCAGATACGTTAACACTAATGGATAAATCGTCGTATCCAAGCGCCTGCCACCTGCTCGTTTGCATGCACGCTTCATTTAACACCCAAATGCCAATTTCTTCAATCAAACCAGTTTCTTCTGCGAGCGGTATAAATTGAGCTGGAGAAACGAGACCTAGCTTCGGATGATTCCAGCGGATCAAAGCTTCACAAGCATAAATTTTCTTCTCATCAAGGTCCACTTGAGGCTGGTAGAATAACGTGAGCTCTTCTTTCTCAAGCGCTCTTCTTAAGTAACTTTCAAGTTCCAAGCGTTCAAAAGCTTCATCTGTCATTTCATCTGTGTAAAACTCAATATAGTTAGCACCCTGTTGTTTGGCTCGATCCAATGCGATATAAGCATTTTTCATGAGCGTATCCAAATCCTGTCCATCCAGTGGAAACAGACTAATCCCGATGCCAACTGTCATAAAGTACTCCACATCATCAAAGAGAATTGGCTGTTTTAGATGATCAACAACACGTTTTGCGAGCATTAACGCATCCTTTTCACACGTAAGTCCTGGAAGGAGAACGGTAAATTCGTCCCCACCAAATCTTGCAAGAACGGCGTCATCTTTAATGGCCTCTTTTATACGTGATGTTACTTGTTTTAGAATTTGGTCTCCACGCTGATGACCAAGGCTATCATTGATTAACTTAAACCGATCAAGATCGATGAACATCACCGCTAGTTTTTCTTCTTCATTCTTTAATGATTCATTTAATAATTTCTCAAACAATAGGCGATTCGGTAGCTCTGTAAGAACATCATAATACGCAAGGTGAGCAATTTTCTCTTCAGCCTTTCGCTGATTCATAATGTTTTTGGCAATTCCGTACGCACCTGTAATTTCTCCATTTACAATGATCGGGATATTTGTAATGGTAAATAACACGCTGACTCCGGATTTATGAACAAGATGAGCATCATACGTTTGAGCCATCCCCTGGAACGTTTGATAAAATTTCTCTCTTGTCATGTGGACATCTTCGGAAGAGACAAACTGAAGGGAATGCTTACTCATCACTTCTTCAGAAGCATATCCAAGTAACGATTTTAGTGCCGGGTTGACACTCGTAATTTTACCGTATACATCAACAGAGTAGACAAGATTCGGGTTTTGTTCAAACAGAGATTTAAAGCGCTGCTCTGACTGCTGAAGATTGGTGTTTAACGTCTCTAACTCTTCTGTGGAAGCTTTAATTAAATGTGATAGTGCCATTAAACCATCCAAGTCATTCATCTCCTGATTGTGTAATGGTAGATGCCTTACAGCTTTTTGTTCGACATCTTTTTCGTTGAAGTGCGCAAAGACCATCCTGTTTTCTTCGTAGTGAAAATCAGTGCCATTTGAGTAATATTCAGATTCAAGTAAAACTGATGTATGTGTGCAAAGTTCCTCTAGACTATCAAAATAACGAACAAACCCGTTTGCAAAAAGCTTCGGAAGTGAAGCAGATGAGAAAGAAAAAAGACTTCCTATGCCATCCATTTCAGCGAGTTTTTGAATTCTTTCATAAGAGTGAGCCATTTGCGTGGCGTCTCCATAAGAAAACTGTAACCTCGATCCTTTAGCAAGAAACGCGTTAATCGTCACAGAACCATCTCGGTGTTTTTTTAAAACGGAAATTGGCGTTTCTTTTCCATTTAGTAAGTGAAGCAAAGGCACATGCGCGGACGACTCAGGTAGCCGTTTCGCCATATCATACCCTAAATACTTCTCATAGAATGCTAGTGAAGAAAGACCTTCTATTTCAAAAAGACGGGAGCCAAGCGCTTTTGTAACCTCGAACGATCGTCCTGCTGGTTTCCAAAAGGTTTCTTCATACACTTTTGTTTGCAGGTTCTGTCCACTTATGCGGGCGCCTACAATCCCATTTGATAGAATTTGCTGACCTGCTACAACGAAAGAAGCCTTGTTCATTCCAGAAGCTTTACCACCTATAAATGGTGTGGTTCCCATCATTGCTAAAACAGTTTGATCATCGATTCCACTATTAAATAAAATAACAACTTCGTTTGGATCCCCTTCAAACGGTTTAGAGAAAGTGGAACTTTCAATGACAAATGGTTTCACTTTTGCATGGTCAAACGTTGTGAAAGAAACCAGAATGCCTTCTGTTACCGAGCTACTTTCATAAAATGCGGCTTCCGCGGTCGTCCCAATTAGCACGGCATGAGGTATGAAAGTCGTTATCGTCTGTGCAACACCAGCCGCACGCTCTTTGTTATGCGAAAAGCTATATAGTTGAACGAAGACGGCATGCGCCTGAAACAATTCCGAGTGATTCACCATATATTCGCGCAGGTTTTCTTTGTGCGAGACCTTAACTGAAAATGTTCTCAAGCTTTTCACACCTCATCCTTCAATGCCTTTAATTCGAAAGTTTTTATTATGTCTATAATATCAAAAACTCGAATGTACGAATACATCTATTCCAGAAATATGCCAATCTACCCTACTTCCTATATCGGCACAAATAAATGAAACGTTTAATAGAAAAAAACCACCTCTAATGAGGTGGTTTCGGGACTTATAGCTGATAAAGATGCAGTACAGAATACCCATAAAATACAACGAGGAGAAAAGCGAACATAAATTGTAGCCAAAATGGCCAAATGATTTTTTCTTTTTTTCCTCTTACCAGAATCATTTCCATTGAAAAAATGAGCCAAAGCGCAACCACACCTTTTACAATGGAAGGACCCCAAAATTGATACCCTACAACAAGGAACATCCCCGTAATAACTGTAAGAATATAAAATATCCGAAGAACCAGATGAATTTTATTTTGCGATTTTCCTTTTCCAGCTCTCATCAAAAAGTAGCTTACAAGAAAAAGAATAAGTGTTAACCCCCAGGCCGTATAATGGGCATGTAGCATTCATGATCTCTCCTTTTACCACAGTATCTTACTCATCATATCACGAAAAACTGTTCTGAGCAGGTAATGGAACATCCTTCCTAATTTCCCTCAAATGATAGGAAGGAAGCGATTTCATTGTTATACTAGAAAGGAAGCAAGAATTAAACGAATGGGAGTGAAAGGTAATATGGTACAAACAAAAGACATTATCCAAATGACAGAGCAATACGGTGCACACAATTATCATCCACTGCCAATTGTTATTGCAGAAGCAGAGGGTGTTTGGGTTAAAGATCCTGAAGGTAATCGTTATATGGATATGCTTAGTGCTTATTCAGCAGTTAACCAGGGACACAGACATCCAAAGATTATTCAGGCCTTGAAAGATCAGGCTGATCGCGTAACATTAACTTCTCGTGCTTTCCATAACGATCAACTGGCTCCTTTTTACCAAAAAGTTTCTGAATTTACGAACAAAGAGATGATCCTTCCAATGAATACGGGTGCAGAGGCAGTTGAGACGGCCGTAAAAGCTATGCGCCGTTGGGCTTATGAAGTGAAGGGCGTAGAGAAAGATAAAGCAGAAATCATTGCTTGTGAAGGAAACTTCCACGGTCGTACAATGACGGCTGTCTCTCTTTCTTCTGAAGAGGAGTATCAGCGTGGATTTGGTCCGATGCTTCCAGGAATTAAATTGATTCCATATGGTGATCTTGAGGCGTTAAAAAAAGCAATCACCCCAAATACAGCTGGCTTCTTATTTGAACCGATTCAGGGTGAAGCTGGTATTAACATTCCTCCTGAAGGTTTCCTTAAAGAAGCTTATGACTATTGTAAAGAGCAGCGCGTTCTATTCGTTGCGGACGAAATTCAAGCCGGACTGTGTCGATCTGGTAAGCGTTTTGCATGTGATTGGGATAACGTTGAACCTGATATGTACATTCTCGGTAAGGCACTTGGTGGCGGTGTATTTCCAATCTCGTGTGTAGCAGCCAACGAAGAAGTACTCGGCGTATTTACTCCTGGCTCACACGGTTCAACATTTGGAGGAAATCCACTGGCATGTGCCGTATCGGTTGCGTCATTAGAAGTTCTCGAAGATGAAAAGCTTGCCGATCGCTCTCTTGAACTAGGAAACTACTTTCAAAATAAATTGAAAGCCATCAACAATCCTGTCATTAAAGAAGTGCGCGGCCGGGGTCTTTTCATAGGTGTTGAACTTCATGAAGCAGCTCGTCCATATTGCGAGAAGCTAAAAGAAAAAGGCTTACTCTGCAAAGAAACGCACGAAACGGTCATTCGATTTGCTCCTCCGCTAATCATTAGTGAAGATGACTTAAACTGGGCAATCGAACAAATTACTGAAGTATTATCTGTACAATAGCAATAAAGAAAGCCTCGCTAAATTTAGCGAGGCTTTCTACTATTCTATAACCCGATTGAAACGTATTTTGTTTCAAGATACGCCTCTATCCCTTCATGACCGCCTTCACGACCAATGCCACTTTGCTTCATGCCACCAAACGGAGCCTGCGCAGCTGACGGCACGCCGTCATTCCAGCCAACAATTCCATAATCAAGCGCATTAACCACATAATTTCCTCTTCGAACGCTTTCACTAAAGACGTATGCCGCTAAACCAAATGGTGTTTGGTTCGCATATTTAATCGCTTCATCATCCGTTTCCACCTTTTGAATCGGTGCAACCGGTCCAAACGTTTCTTCATTCATAATGAGCATGCCAGGCGTTACATCTTTCAATATTGTTGGACGGTAGAAATAGGATCCATTCTCTTCATATCCTTCTCCACCAACGACGCATTCAGCGCCTTGACTAAGCGCATTTTGGACGTGCTTTTCCACTTTTTCGTAACCATCTTTATCAATCATTGGGCCAATGTCTGTCCCTTTCTCCAATCCGTTTCCTACCTTAAGATCTTTCGTTTTATCAGCGAACTTTGAAATAAACTCATCGTAAATTCTTTCTTGTACGTAAACGCGATTACCGCATATGCACGTTTGACCGCCATTCCGAAATTTCGACGCTATCACGCCATCTACCGCTTTATCAATATCCGCATCATCTAGTACAATAATTGGGGCATGTCCACCGAGTTCAAGTGAAATATTTTTCACGGTTTCTGCAGCCTGTTCCATCAATTTCTTACCGACCTCTGTTGATCCTGTAAACGTCATTTTACGAACGTGGGGGTTACTCATGAGCTCGCCTGCGACTTCAGAAGATTTTCCCGTAACGAGGTTAACGACCCCTTTTGGTATTCCTGCTTCTTCACAAAGCTCTACAAGTCTTACGGCCGTTAGTGGCGTTGCAGAAGGCGGCTTAACGACAAACGTACACCCTGCAGCTAAAGCTGGCGCAAGTTTACGCGCAATCATTGCTGCCGGAAAGTTCCATGGGGTTATCGCCCCAACAACACCTACCGGCTGTTTGCGGACTTCCATCATGCGCCCTTCTTTATGTGGAGGAATTGTCCGTCCATATACTCGCTTTCCTTCTTCAGCAAACCATTCAACGAAAGAAGCGGAATACGCTACTTCCCCTTTTGATTCATGAAGCGGCTTCCCCATCTCAAGCGTCATCAACTCAGCTAGTTCATCTTCATGCTCCATCATAAGGCCATGCAGTTTCTTTAAGTATGATGACCGCTCATAGGCAGTGAGGCTTGACCATGCTGGAAATGCCTGGTGTGCAGCGTCAATTGCCTTCTTCGTTTCCGATTTACCACCTACCGGAACAGTACCAACGAGTTCTCCAGTTGCCGGGTTGTTCACTTCAAGCTTTTCTAGATCCTGACCTGTCCACTCACCATTAATGTAATGAAATTTTTCCATTTGCTAGCCCTCCTAGTCGGTTCTCTGGATAACAATTCCTTTTTTGAGAATAAATTAAACACGAGAACGTTATCTTATACTTATTTCATTACGTAAAGTGCCGATTCCTTCTATGTCAATTTCGATGACGTCTCCATCTACCAAATACTTAGGCGGATTGAATCCCTTGCCTACCCCAGCCGGTGTCCCGGTTGCGATGATATCACCAGGCTCTAACGTCATGCCCTTTGAGAGAACGTGGATCAGCTCAGGAATAGTGAAAATGAAATCAGACGTGTTGCCATTTTGTCTCACATCTCCATTTACTTTCGTAACAATCGTTAATTGATGAGGATCGACTAAGGAAGATTTATGTAGAATAGCAGGACCCATTGGACAGGACTGATCAAGACTTTTCCCTACAAAAAACTGACCATGCTTTTTTTGAAGATCCCTCGCTGTAAGGTCATTGATAATCGTATAGCCGAAAACGTATTCCATGGCTTCATTCATGTTAATACCTTTTCCTTCCTTACCGATCACAATCGCAAGTTCTCCCTCATAGTCAAGCGCTTCAGCTAGCTCACGTTCAAATGTTAATACTTGGTCTGGGCTGCTCACGGTTGTCGGCGCTTTCGTAAAAATCATTGGATGCTTTGGAATGTCTTTCTCACTCCCCATTTCAATAGCATGGTCGCGATAATTTTTTCCGACACAAACGATATTTTTGGCAGGTTTCATGATAGGAGCTATGATCTCCACATCTTCGACTGAAACGTTATACTGAGCTGAAAATTCGTGAAAATCATCTAAATGCAATTCCTCATGTTGGATAAACGCACGCAAATCAGGTATATCGATTCCTTGATCGTGATAGTAAGTTTTCAAATTAACTATTTGCTCATTCTTCTCATCTAAAATCCCAAACCCAGCTGCTTCTTTGTCCTTAAAAGACACAAATTTCATAATAAACTTCTCCCTTTTTTTAACGTTTAAATAATCGATTTAACAAACACAAATCTATTATGACATGAACGCCACATTGCTTTCATGAATATTTCAATAAATTCTGTAAAATAGATGAGAGTATAGAAAAAACCTGTATCTCTACAGGTCTTCCGCTCACCCTTTGCTTTCAGTGTCGATGTCCGGTTTTTCTTCTTGATCTTGCTCTTGCTGCTCTTTCTCTTCCTTCTCTGAAAGCAATTCCGTAAAGGCTTCTCTAGGCTCTGTTAACACTTTCTCTTTTAATTGTAGACCTGAAAGAATTTCAACCTTGCCACCTTCAATTCGACCTTGCTCTACTTTTCTTAAATGAAGCTCATCTTTCTCATAAACAACAACATAACTCTTATCATCTTTTTCAATAATACTTTCTTCTGGTACAGAAGGAGCATTGGTATTTTGATGAAGAGGGATGTCAATGACCACGTGCGTACCTGCGTTCATATCACTTTCTTCACTTAATATAACGTTAAAATGATACATACTGAGACCCGTCTCTTCATCCACTTCATAAGGTCGATCTTCTAGTATTGTCAGCCGGCCCCTTGCTGGTTGTCCTGGATAAGCCCCTGAACGAATAACCACTTCTTGATCCACAGCTAGCGTCGGATAGTTCAATTCATTAACCGAACCTTGAACCGTCAGCTTGTTTGACAATAGTGTTACGACGCTCTCCCCGTCTTCTGGCGTTCGGTTTACTTGCTCCACGGTTCCATCAAGGGTTGAATCAACGGATAATTCTACTTGTTCAGTATCTACCTCAGCAATCTGGCGCTCCAACTCTTTCACATCAAGCTCTGCAAGTCTTTTCTTATACTCTGTATCTCTTATTTGTTCTTCGACGTCTAACTGTAATTGAAGCTTTTGCTCATCTTCTAGATCTTCGTTTGATTCAATTCTAGATGACTGAAAAGCAAGGTCGTTTAGCTGATCATCAAGGACAGAGACAGCTGTTTCTGCCTTGTTCAATTGGGCTTGTAAATCTGATACATTAACGGCCTCCCCATTATCATATTCAAACAGGGACGTACCTATTGAAACATCGTCTCCTTCTTTTACGAGCACATTCGAGATATCCCCTCGAGATGATTGATAATAATAGGATTCCTCTAATTCCGGAATAAGGATCCCTTCGAAAGTTGAAAGTTCCTGATACGTCTTCCCTTTTACCGTAACAGTCTCAAGCTTCTTCTCTCCTGCAATCACACTCTGTATAATCAGCGTGTTCGCAGTAATAAAAAGAAGGATAACAAGCGTAACGCTAATACTAATCCACAGTGACTTACGTTTCACAGATTGACCCTCCAACTTTTTCATTAAAATGCCGTTCTCATATAAGCCGTAATCGCAACTATAAATACGTTTAAGATGATAATCCAGAAAAGAGCGTAGCCTCTTGAGACCGTAGTACTCTGCCTAATTGCCGCATACTGAACAAACGTGCCCCATGCAAGAAATAGCGACAAACTATAGCTAAAATACAGCCAGAATGGAATGTTTGTTAACAAATCAACGTAAACACCTAGACTATACGGGGAAATGAGCGACGGTTCATGAAGAAATGGGATAAAGGGTAGCTGTAGAAGCATACCGATTAAAAGAATAAAGACAACATAGCTATGTATGTAAGCAAGTCTTTTGAAGCCAACTTGTTGGAAAAACGGCCAGTATAGTAGCGCACCTCCTACCACAATAACGATTAATGTCAGAACACCAAGTAAACCATCTGTGATGACTTCACTGAGGACAAAAAGCATGCGCTCGTCAGGGGCAATACCTGTATATTCTGGCATTTCTCCAGCATATTTAATGTTCATAAATGATGTAATGCCAACAATTAGAAAAGAAAAAATAGTGAGTAAAATTAAGCGCCACCACGATCCTTTCAACCGATAGGCTGAATGAAGTGGTCGAAAGTGTGAATAAGGTTTAAAACTTCCTAAAACTAGTCTCATAGAATGCGACATCCATGTTCCTCCTATGTAAGTTACCTCAACTACTATTCATATTTTTACATAAACTCTCGTATTTTGACAGTATCTTTCAAGAAAAAAAGAGAAAACATGTTGAATGGACATGTTTTCTCTCTGTTAAGACGCACCTAGACATGCATACCTCTGCTATATACTAGTACAGCTTGTGGCCAAGATGGCACTTTATTGGCTAAAATCTTGATATATTGGCCATTTTTCCTTTTTATTGGCCAAATTCGAAATATATTAGCCAAAGCACCAATTTATTGGCTAACAAGAATTATTCTCGCAACCATACCTGCCCTTACAACGATTCCATTTCGACACGACTTCCTCGACCAGATGGTTCTGAGGGAGAGACAATCACTTTTCTCGGCAACCTTGCCCTAAGTTCTGGTACGTGACTGATGACCCCGACGGATAAACTCTCGTTTTGTAACTTTTCAAGCGCCGTGATCACCGTATCTAGCAGCGATTCGTCCAATGTGCCAAACCCTTCGTCCAGGAAGAAGAATTGCAGTGGATGTGCTCCCCTTAGTTGAATTTGTCCAGAAAGAGCAAGTGCGAGCGCAAGAGAGGTTAAGAACGTTTCGCCTCCAGATAAGGTGGAAACCGGTCGCTTTACTCCTCCGTTCGCATCATCTCGAATTAAGAAACCTCCAGCTGAATCAACCTCAATCGCATACCTTTGGGAGGTTAAATCACCAAGTTTTTGTGAGGCGTCGAGACTCACTTGTTCGAGCTGTTCAGATGCAATAAACTCAACAAAACTATTTCCTCGGAAAACTGTTTGAAGCTTACCAAGCTTTTCAAGTTCTTCACTTACCGTTTTTCGGATCGTTTCGAGTTCCATATACCGCTCATGTCGGTTTGTCACATCATCGAGATGATGACGTGCTGCCGCAAATTGAGAGAGCGCTTCTTCTCGAACTTCGTTTGCTTTTGTTGCGTGCTGGATCGTTTCCTTGTAATGATCTTCTGAGATCGTTCTTCCCGCAAGCTTTTTGTTAAGCTCACCGATGGAGTACTCCGTTTGCTTCCATTCATTCCAATACGCTTCCACACGCTTTTCCCAATTAAGTTTCTGTTCCTGCGATACTTCAGCATTTCGAATCTGGGTTCGATTTTCGAATATAGAAGATGCTTCAGCCGCTTCATAAGTTTCGATAGCCTTCTTTAAACGAAGTTGCGCATCATTATTATAGTTCTCATCAGCTGCGGCACGCCTTTCCACTTCCTGATGACGTTCTTGTGCATGCTCCAGTTTCTCGAGCGAATCTTTTTCAGCCTGACGAATCTCATTTAGCTGCTTATTGACTTGTGCTAAACCTTCTTGTGCAGACGTATTTCCGACAATCGCCACATAATCTGCGTCTGCTTTTTTCAATTGTTCAGTTAGTTGATGAATCGAACTTGTTAACTCTACCTTTCGGACAGAATACTGCTGCATCTTTTCCTGAAGGTCTTGAAGACGTTGTTCTTTTGCTTCGATATAAGGACCGCTTTTCAAAAGTCTTTCACGAATAACGTCTGCTTGTTGATCCATTTTTTCAATATGAACCACTTCCGCTTCAACTTGGTGAACGGAAAGAGATAATTCTTTCTGAATGGTTTCCTCAATCGATGCCGTTTCTTTGCTTAGATCCATCCGTTTCTCAGTCTTGGATTTAAGCTCGTTCTGAACTTGCGTCAGCTGATAAGCATACTCAGAAACTGTTGACTGCTTCTCTTGAAGGTTCTTCCCTAAAAGCTTCACTTTCTCTTCTAATTCACGTACATCTTGAGCAAGGGACTTCATCTCAGTCAGAATTTCTTCTACTGAAAAGTTACGCTTCACTTCGTTCAGGTCCTTCTGAACGTTAGACACTCCTTCTTCTTGCGTTGTCATCGCATCAGACATTTGTTCTAGCTGATACTGAAGCTGCTTCGCTGATTGGAGCTTATCTTTTAACGTATCACGGGTTTGTTCCTTTTTCTGTAGGAGATCTTTGATCTCCGCTGTATGATCTTCTCCATCTGCGAGGTGAACATGTTCCTTTGCTCCACATACAGGGCATGCCTCGCCTTCTTCTAACCTTTTTGCAAGCTGAATCGCAATGGCATGCGTTCGACTTTCATCTAGTTTCCGCTCGTTATGTTCAACGTCCTCTTGAATCGTTTGGATGTGCTGTTCGAGCGTTAATTTGTGGGAAGAGACAGCATGGTAAGTTGAAAGCACAGCTTGGTAATAGCGTGTATACCGCTCTCTCATTTCATTCAGATTTTTTATGTTTTCCTCATAAAGAGGGTGCAGTCGTTTTTGTTCATTGTCCTGCTTTTTTTCTTCAATTTGGGCCGATTCAAGCTGTTTACTGAGCGACTCGAACTGCTGCTTTAAACTTTGTGCTCTTCCCACTTTCTTTCGTTTTTCTGGGGTAACCTGTAGGCTTGTAAGTTCTTCATTTAACTCAGACTGAAGCGTCCGGGCTTTCTTCAAATCTTGTTGCGCTTTTGATGTTTCCTCTTCAGCCGCTTTCGCTTCTTTGTCATGTTGGGTAGACTGCTGTTCCATATCTTTTAACTGTTTGGTAATCTGATTGATTTCTTTTTCGAGAGCTAAACCTCGCTCAAGATCATTTAGTTGTTTAATAAGGAGCGGCTCTTGCTTCTCTTTGTTCGATCGTTCTTCCTCGTATGCTTTTTTCGTTGTTTGAAAGAAGGACTTCATTTCTTCTAATACACGTTTCGTCTCTTCGTAACGACTCTTTGCATCCTGTACTTCTTTCTCAGTCGCTTCAACCGCATCTAAATAGGGTTTTATTTGCGCAGCCGCCGTTGCTTGGGCGATCTTTTCTTCAATTGCATCGATTTCAGCCTGACCTTTTGAAAGCGTGTCTTTCTTAGCTTGGAGGTCTCCAAGCTGTTGTTGAAGATTCCAAATTTCCATCACGTCTTCTTTTTGCTTTTCAGCTGAAATGAGATCTTCTTTCGCTTTTTGAGCTGCTTTATCAGCCGTATCCAAAGCATTCTTCGCTTCTTTAAGAAATTCTTTTGAGGCATCGCCAAGGCCGGTTTGCTCGGCGGATACTTCATTTAAATGATGCTTTTTCTCATCCACTCGTGATTTTAATCGACGGTTGAACTGATCACCATATTTTTCAAGTTGAAAAAGGCGCTGAAGCATCTGCCTTCTTTCTGTTCCTTTAAGTGATAAAAACTCCGCAAATTTCCCTTGAGGTAGAACAACAGCTCGTGTGAAATCATCAATTGTTAAACCGAGAATTTCCTGGATTCTTTGAGAGACATCGCGGTCTTTATCTGCTAGTACCGTATTCTCTTCACCAATTTCGATCAAACGAGAATTAGCAGAGCGAATGGATACATCGCCTGACCTTTTATACGTACGTTCTACACGATAGCGTAAGTCACTTAGTGCAAACGTAAATGACACAGATAAGGTGTCTTCAGCGTGGTTCATAATCCCCTGGGTATTATTTGTTGCCCGTTCAACTTTGCCGTAAAGAGCAAGCGTCATCGCATCAAGAAGAGAGGATTTCCCACTACCTGTTGGGCCAAAAATCCCGAAAATCCCTCCCTGACAAAGCGTTTCAAAGTCTATCTCTTGTTTTTCACGAAAACTATGCAGTCCTGAAACGGACAAGGTAATTGGTCTCATTTGCTCACTCCTCTCTTACTCCTCTTCCTCTGACTGTGATAAATCTAGAAAAAGCTGAACAAGTTCATCATCTGGTACAGCACCATCTGTTTGCTTTTCATAAAACCGTTTAAAAAGCTCTTCTATTGGTAAATTCGCATACGACACTTCACGCTGCTCTTCTTTCTTTTTGAAAACGGGTCTAATATGTATAAAGCCTTTATGTTGACTGCGAAGACGGTGGATTTCTTCAATAGAAAGCGTATCACTTAAATGCACTTCAAGATCGATCCACGCTTCCTCGTCTTTTCCTTCTTCTAACCATGTATACACTTGTTCGATTCCTTCATCTGCAACCCAGCGCACAAGTGGTTTTCCGGACTGTAAAGGAATTTCACTAATGTGAGCTAGTCCATCCGGCTCAACATCAATAATCGTCACTGATTTGGCTTGATTGGCCTCCGAAAAGCTATATGCGAGAGGAGAGCCTGAATAGCGGGCAAGGGCAGAACCTTTCGTAATGGTCTGAGGGCGGTGTAAATGTCCAAGGGCCACGTACTGCGCTTTTTCTGGCAAGGAATTAGCAGACACGGTATAAGCGCCACCAACTTGAATCGGTCTTTCTGAATCACTTTCACGACTTCCAGCTACGTAAATGTGGCTCATCGCAATGTGAACAGCATCCTCATCACCTGCCTCAGATAAATCGCTAAATAGTTTTTTTACGCGATCATCATAAGCGAGCTGAAGCGCATCTTCTTCCTGACCTTCTGTTAAGCATTCATTTAATCGCGATTCCGACGGATAAGGAAGAGCCGCGATGGAAAGCTTTTGGCCATTACGAACTGTAATGTCAACGGGATCCGTTGTCGGAAATCCTATAATGGTGATGCCACTTGTATGAGCTAACGGACGTGAAGCCGATAAGCGTTCTGGATTGTCGTGGTTGCCCGAAATAATAATAAGTGGACGCTCGCCTCTGCTCGTCAATTTCACAGCAGCTTCATAAAAAAGGGTTTCTGCGGCTGCTGGGGGGTTGACGGTATCAAACACGTCACCGGCCATTAAAATCGCGTCTACATTTTCTTCATCTGCAATCATTTGAAGCTCTTCAAGAAACGCTCGCTGTTCAGGAAGGCGGCTTCTACCTTCTAATGTTTTTCCAAGATGCCAATCAGCGGTATGAAGCAATTTCATGTTTCTCACTCCTTATCAGTTTATTTTTGAAACGAATAAGCCGGACAATCGCCCGGCTATCCTTAATCGATTAAGAGTGATTTGCCACCATCAAAAAAGAAAAGAATTTTTTCTTTACACGGCAAACCCCAAATCTCATTAATCGCTTTTTCATATAGTTGAATCTGCGTTGTATAACGACGTTTCATTGTCTCCATTGCCTGTTGCTCTGAAGAAAAACGATTTTCAATCACGTCTGTTTTATAATCGACTAACAGTAATTCTCCGTGTTGATCGCGCAGGATACAATCTATAACCCCCTGTAACACGACCGTTTCTTGGTCTCCTTTGAATTCCGGATAAATCCACTTCGAATCCACCCCAAGACTAAAGGGAACCTCTTTATATATTTCAACCGCGTTTCTCATCTTGTCACCTAGATCAGAATCAATCAAGTGCTTAATTTGTTTCACATCAATGGCTTGAGCCTGATCGTTCGTTAATAATTCTTTCGTTTCAAGCTTTGCGATTAATTCTATAATATCCTTTTCTTCATGGCGTTGGTGCAAATCAAGATGCTGCATAACGATATGCATCGCGGTTCCACGCTCAGCAGGCGTAAGCTTTTTACTTTGAAGAAAGCGCGGGCGTTCTTTTAACGATTGGCTAAAGCCTTTTACAAGGCGATCGTCACTCCGTTCGTCCTGGAAAATTTCTCGCTGACGCTTCACTTCCGTTACCGACTGCTTTGATCTTGTTTCAGCAGCTGCCTGATGTGGATATGTCCAATTAAGACGACTATGAACAACGTCTTTAAACGCACTTTCTTCTGGTACGTAGGCTTTCCTTCTAAGGAGTTCCTCGTATTCCTCGTGTTTCTTAACGTCTTCCGCTTCAACCTGAGAAAAATCCGACGCTTGATGGAGCGTTAACGACCATCGTGATGGGTGATGAAAAACCTCATCATGTTTCGGGAAGCTAGCAATGCCGTCTGTTATGGAAGAAAGATCTTGATGCCTGATAATAGATGGCCCAATCCAGTTTAAATACGTTTTACTTGTTGAGCGCTCATAATCAGAAAGGAGCCACTCCTCTCCTGGTGCCTCTGCCCAGGAAAGTAATTCTTTCTCCCAGTCATTCACCGTACCAACTAAAATTAATTTTTCTTTTGCTCTTGTTAAAGCAACGTAAAGTACCCGCATTTCTTCAGCCAATAGCTCTAGTTTCATTCGCTTTTGTAATGTAAAGTAAGGTAACGTCGGATAACTAATGCGATTGATTGGATCAATGTATTTCGTTGCTAAACCGAATTCTTTATGAAGAAGCATTTGGTTTGCCATGTCTCTCATGTTGAATTGCTTTGCTATGCCTGCGACAAAGACAACAGGGAATTCAAGCCCTTTGCTTTTATGAATCGTCATTACGCGCACAACATCTTCCTGCTCTCCAAGCGCACGGGCTGTTCCAAGATCACTTCCTCGCTCCTTCATTCTGTCAATAAAGCGAAGAAAACGGAATAATCCCCGAAATGACGTTGCTTCATATTGTCTTGCACGATCATACAAAGCACGCAGATTCGCCTGGCGCTGCAAACCAGCGGGCATTCCGCCGACAAATTCATAGTAATTCGTTTCACGATAAAGTTGCCAAATTAATTCGCTTAACGACGACTGCCTTGCCTGTTCTCGCCACCGATTTAAATCATCGATAAATCGTGCTATTTTCTCTGAAAGCTCATCTGACTCTGTCTCACAATAAGCCTGCATAGCGAGATAATAACTTGATTGCTTCTCATTTATCCGAATCAATGCAAGTTCTTCTTCCGATAACCCAATAATCGGCGATCGCAAGACAGATGCAAGCGGGATATCCTGATAGGGATTATCGATTACGTTTAGGAGACTCATCATAATCGCCACTTCTGTTGCTTCAAAATACCCTGTTGCAAGGTCAGAATAAGACGGAATACCTGCCTGCTTTAATTCCTCCATCATAACCGGCGCCCAGCTAGAAGTGGCGCGCATTAAGATCACCATATCTCTGTACTGAATAGGTCTCATGCGATCTTCTTTTCGATCGTATATTTTCGTTCGCTCGTTTTCGCTCTTTCCCATCATCGATTTAATGCTAGATGCGATCAGACGTGCTTCAAGCTGGACTTTTTCGACCTCTTCTTCCTCTTCATCAGAGCTTTGATCAATCACATGAACTTCTGGTACCACCGATTGAGAACTCGGATACTCTGCACCAGGAATAAGTTCAGCTGCACGATCATATTTAATTTCTCCAACGCGTTCATCCATAATTTGTTTAAAAATAAAGTTGGTGCTATTTAGAACTTCCTCACGACTTCGAAAGTTTCGCGCAAGATCGATCCGTTTAGTAGGCTCCTCTGAAGAGCGGCCAAACGACTTATATTTTGCTAGAAACAACCCGGGCTCAGCAAGTCTAAACCTGTATATACTTTGTTTAACATCCCCTACCATAAAACGATTCCCACCGTTTTCGGATGTTCGGCTAATGGCATTAAGAATCGTTTCTTGAACAGAGTTCGTATCCTGGTACTCATCAATGAGCACTTCAGCGAACTGCGTCTGATATTCCTTCGCCGCACTCGAAGCGATAGGGTTATCAGGTGTTGAGGCCTCATCTAATAAAATCGAAAGACAGTAATGCTCAAGGTCACTGTAGTCAACAAGTCCCTTTTCCTTTTTTAGACCCGCATACTTATCCCTAAATTCATTTACGAGAGAAGCTAACGTTTCAAGAACCGGCGCAAGTTTTTGGATATCCTCAAGATACTCCTCTGTTTCCCGCTGAAACAGATCTTCTTTCATACTTTGAACGGTTTTCTTAACCCGATCACGCATTCCTTTCACGGTATCTATAAGCTCAGGATCAAACTGGTCACCTTTACAAGGCTTTAAGCGTCCAAATGAAACAGCTTCAAACGCGTTTTTTAATGCGTCCCATGATTCCTTAGAAGCCTGCAGAAGTCCACTCACCATTTCGCGCTCGACTTCTAACGTGGAAAGGTACGGTTCTGGACCACCTGGGGAAGATGAAATGGAAATGGCCTTTTCTTGCACTTCACGCATTCCTTCTAACTGAAGCACAACATCTTTCTTTAATTCCTCTACCCAGATCAGCTCATCGAAGCTTTTATTACTTGCATTTTTATATAAATTCACACTATCTTCTAACCACTGTTTCGGCCAAGGATGACTTGAAGAGAAATGAAAAAGTCGTTCAACTAGAAGCTGAAGATCGACATCGCTCCGATCACTACTATAGCGGTCAACGAGATCATAAAAGGCTTCATTTTCCTTCTTGCTGTAGTGCTCCTCAAAGAGCTCTTCCATCGCTTCTTCACGAAGTAAAGCGGCTTCCGTTTGATCGGCGACTCGAAAAGCAGGATCAAGATCGATCTTGTAATAGTAGCGGCGAAGAACTTCCATACAAAACGAATGTAGTGTAGAAATCGAAGCACGATTTAACATAGAAAGCTGTCTTCTTAAATATAGCGAAGAAGGATCTTCCTTCAGCTTTTCTTCAAGCGCTTCTCCAATGCGGTGGCGCATTTCCGCAGCTGCAGCATTTGTAAATGTTACGACTAGAATCCGATCAACTTCAGCCGGATCATTCTCATCGGCTAAACGTCTTATAATTCGTTCAACTAAGACAGCGGTTTTCCCGGAGCCTGCCGCAGCGGCTACTAAAACATCTTGATTTCTTGAAGCAATGGCTTCCCACTGCTCATCGGTCCATCTTGATCCCTCAGGTTTAGTTATCATCATCTGCCTCCTCTCTCATGCGTTTTAAAATCGTTTCGTCATCCTGAGCAGTAATAGAACGATAAGCATTATCTTCCATCGCCTGATCAAACTGGCAAAAGGAACGGTATGAACAAAACGTACATGGTACTCGATCTTTCATTTTGTAAGGATCTATCTCAATACGGCCATCTGAAATTTCTGTTCCAATCGATTGAATCGTTTTTCTTGTATAAGAACGAAGCGCATGGAAATCATCAGAAGATAAGACGGAAGAATTTTTGTAAAAGCTACCATCTTTTTTCAGTGCTGCCGGAATAATATCCGATTTCTTCGTTTCTATGTCAGTATCCATTAAGCTCACAACATCTTTATCCGCAAGGAGAAGTCCCTTCATCTTAAACTTTCTGAAAAGCTCCTGTTGAATGGCTGCTTGTCCAGGCGCTGATGTTTGGAGGATAGGGTTGTGGACATGAAAATAAAGCATACCTGCAGCAGTTGCCTCTTTTCCAAGCCAGACGCTCGCATTGGATATAACAACATCGAGATACGTCAGCATTTGTAGCGCGAGTCCAAAATACACTTCCGATAGATCAAGAGAAGTACCGCTAGACTTATAGTCGATAATACGAAGGAGAAGCTCTTCTCCGTTCAGTGCCTGATCAACACGATCGACACGTCCGATGAGCTGGATTTTAACACCATTTTTAAGCGTGAACTCGATTGGAGGGAGCTCTTGATTGGGCCCAAATCCTAATTCAAGTCCTGCTGGTTGAAACCCGCTTTTCTTTGCCTGTTGTCCAAGAACGGACGAGGCCCGGCCAACAACTTGCGTTAGCTTTCTCATAATATAATGATAGCGATTTGAGCTTAATAGAATTTCATTCTGTAACTTTGGTGCGAGCTGTTCAACAATTTGTCCTGAAAGCTCATAGTATTGATTAGATGAGAGTTTCGCCCAATCCCAGTGACGCTGCTTAATCGTTTCTGCCATCATATTAAGCGCCGCATGAAACAGCTGTCCGATATCAGGCGCTTCAAGCTTGAATGTCGCTCGTTCTTTTAAGCGCAAACCATGAGAAGCAAACTGAGAGAAAGCACAAGATTTATAGCGTTCCATTCTTGAAACACTCGTCTGAATTTGGTGACCATAAAGTTTTCGACTCGTAGATTCAGTTAGACGTTCCGCTTTATTCCGATAAAAAAGACTATCAATCAAGCGTACGCGATCTTTCTCAGTTGGAGCCGAAATAAACCAGTTGTATGCATCCCACCAAATCGGATCGATCGGATACCCTCGGTCCCATTGTCGAAGCTGTCCCGTAAGTCGCCCTATTGTCTTCGATGGGTTTGTTATGAAAGAGAGTTCTTCCGTTGCTTCTTCCCCAGGCTCTGCAAATTTCAGACCGATCTCAAGATCCGGGAACATCTCCTGCAATCGATTCATGACGATAGAAGGCTGCAGTCCCTTTCCTTCTTCATCAGCAAGTGGACAGCTGATCCATAAAGAATCCGAAGGCGTTGCGAGCGAATGGTAAATCAAAAATTCCTCATCAAGCAAACGGCGCTTCAACCCAGGTGCTAACTGAATTCCCTGTTCTTCTAACTTTTCTCTATCCTGCTCACTTAAAAGTCCATCTTCCTGAATGCGAGCTGGTAAGACACCTTCATTAACACCTAGAAGAAAGCCACATTTTACATCAGTAAATCTTGTACGATCAATGCTTCCAATCACTACCTGATCAAGTGAAGCAGGTACGAGAGCAAATTTCATATTTTCCATTCCCGCTTCAAGCAACTTTGTAAATTGCTCCACGGAGAGTTTCTGATCACCGATTAATTCCACTGTTTCATCAAGTAGCGAAATCACCGCGTCCCAAACCTGATCATGTTCACGTGCTTTGGCAAGGTGACCGGCCTTTTCTGCCTGCTCTTTTAACCGATCGATTTTTTCTGCTGCGTGGCAATTTTCAAGAAGATAATAAAGAATTTCGCACATTTCTTCAACTGTTTTTGCTTTGATCATGTGTCTCTCAAATTTCTCAAGCGGCGTCGCAATCCAGTCTTTCGTTTCATTCAGACGATCTTCCATTTTTTCGAGTTCATCGGAAGTGATGACTTCTTTATCTTCTAGCTGACGATAAATATTTGCTTTAAATCGTTCGCCAGTTTTCCAACGATAGCCTTTGATGCCTTTTGCTATAACGTAATTTTCAAGCTCATCCATCCGTTCACGGATAGTTTCCATACTTTCCCCCGTATCGTCTGGAAACAATAGCTCGGTTTTAACACATCGAAAAACAGATTCATAGCGCCAGTTGTACTGGATAATGTCCAAACTTGAGCGAATCAACTCAATTAACGGGTGATGAAGCATTGTCCGCTTTTGATCTGAGAAAATTGGAATCCCGTGATCCTCGAATATCGTTTCCACAAGTTCATAATAAGTTGACATATTGCGTACCATAATTGAAATATCCCTGTAACGATAACCTTCATCTCGCACAAGCCTTAGCGCTTCTCGTGCTACTGCCTCCACTTCAGAACGTATATTCACCGCATGATGAACTTGTATGTGCTGCAACTCCCCACGATAAACAACCGGCGGCCGTTCACCATAATTGGCTTCTAAATGAGAGATCTCACTGTTCTGATACCTCTTCTGCGTTGTTAAAACGAGAGGTTCCTCGATTTCTACCCCTTGTTCATTCGCCAGTCCCTGAAGGATTTGATATGTTTTACCTGGTTCATGAAACAGGTCGAGTTCATGAATAGCGGAAGGGATCATTTCAGAATCCATCGTAATCGTAAACGTAAGGGTTGTTCCTTTTTTCATTAAAGATTGAATGACCAGTAATTCCTGAGGGGTGAAACTATGAAAGCCGTCTATCCATATGGTAGCGTTCGCTAGATAGTCTGATTCCTCAATTTTCTCTGCCAGCAGCGCCAAATAGTCTTCTGAATCGAGGTAGTGACCGATCATCTTCTTTTGAAAAGCTTCGTAAACAAGATGCAAGTCATAGAGCTTATCTCGAAGTAAGTTCCGCTCATCTTCTACATAAAAATCATCAGCAAAGCTCTTAATATCATCTGGTTCAAGACAATACCGCTTAAATTCCGTTACCATATCATTTAGCTGTTCCACGTATCCTGTTTTCTCAGATGAACGCTGATAAATTCGTAGTTGCTGCTTATTTTCCTCAATGATCTGTCGAAGCATCATACTTGTTCCAACACTACTTAAATGAGGACGAGCCATGCCTCCAGTTTCTTGAAGTACTTTCCAGGCAAGTCTTGTGAAACTAAAAACCTGCGCTCGAATCATTCCTTTTAAACCTCTATTATGTACTAATTCATACTCTGATTGAAACGTCATTTGCTCAGGAACGAGGTAAATCATATCCTGTCCGATTGGCCGATCGGTTAGTTCATTTTGCATTTCCGTTAAACAATGATTCGATTTCCCACTTCCTGAACGACCAATGACAAACTTCACTGTCATTTCCTCTACCTCCTACACCGTAAATTCTTTGTCTATTATCTCATGTTTTCAACAAATTGAATAGCAAATAGGAAGATACGTTCGTATATCACCCTACAAATTATGCCAAATGGAAGACTTGATGGTTTCCTCCTACAGACGCACGGGTATAGTACTCATAAGAAATTGATCATAAAGGAGTTTTCAAAATGGAAAAGGAATTTGAAACGTTTAAATGGGAATTAAATCGGTTAACACGAGACATGACCGAATTTGTTCATAGTTATGAAAAGCTAGATGATGGGCAGAAACGCAGTGTTTCAACCGACTATCCATTCAAATCGGACCTTCATGACTTAAAGAACATGCTAGCAACCTGGAACAATACAGTTAATAAAATGTAAAGCCAAAGAAGCACTTCCACTTTTGGAAGTGCTTCTTTATTTGTCATTCATGATTTCTTTTTTTGTTCATACATCTTAAGAGTAGAGATTCGTACAAAAGGAGGTCACTAAATGTACACACACAGGAAGTTTTACGAGCCATATGTTAGTCCGTTTGATCCATGTCCTCCGATTCGAGTGAAATCTTATTCAACTCCCCCTAACCTCTACATGGGCTTTCAGCCGCCTGGTCTTGAACAATACTCTGCACGTGAAGCGCTACGTAAAGGAACGCTCTGGAAGGCTTTCTATGATCCGTACCCTTATCCTTCAAAGCGGGAGGACTAAACCATGTCTCAAAAACAATTGCCCAAAGAGTATTATGAGCTACTGGAAGAACTGCAGGCTGTGGATTTCGTTCTCGTAGACCTCACCCTTTACCTTGATACCCATCCAAATGATTATGAAGCCATTCAACAATTCAATGAATACGCAAAAATGAAAAAACAACTTAAGAAGCGATACGAAAAAGAATATGGTCCATTGCAACAATATGGGAACAGTTATTCAAACTATCCATGGGATTGGAAAGAAGCACCATGGCCGTGGCAAGTCTAACTCAGAAAGGAAGTACATGATATGTGGGTGTATGAAAAGAAATTGCAATACCCAGTCAAAGTAAGCACATGTAACCCCATGCTAGCAAAGTTTTTAATCGAGCAGTATGGAGGAGCCGATGGTGAACTAGCTGCCGCTCTCCGCTACCTAAACCAACGCTATACGATTCCAGATAAAGTTGTTGGTTTATTAACGGACATCGGCACAGAAGAATTCGCTCACCTAGAAATGATCGCCACAATGGTATACAAATTAACGAAAGATGCCACAGCAGACCAAATGAAAGAAGCCGGACTCGGCGCCCACTATGCCAATCATGACAGTGCTCTCTTCTATTCCAACGCAGCAGGTGTTCCATGGACAGCAAGCTACATCGCCGCAAAAGGCGATCCCATCGCTGACCTTTACGAAGACATAGCCGCAGAAGAAAAAGCAAGAGCCACCTACCAATGGATCATTGACCTCTCAGACGACCCTGACCTAAACGACTCCCTCGCCTTCCTAAGAGAACGCGAAATCATCCACTCCCAACGCTTCCGAGAAGCCGTTGAAATACTTAAAGAAGAAAGAGATAAGAAAAGGATATTTTAGTTCGAAAGGCGGAAGTGGGCGGTTAGACACGGCAGGCACTGGAGCCTTAACAAAAGAACACGGTCTTTGTTTTCATTTGTTAAGGTGAAGCGATCGAGACCCTGCCCACTGCAGCTGGATCTCAAGAAATGCGGAGACGAGCGTTTAGAAACGGATGATAGTTAGAACTCTTAGTCATATCTTTTCCATTCCATACACATGCAAAAGCCATGCCGAAACCGGCATGGCTTTTCTACTATCTCGCCTGATCCTCCGTGCGATGCTTACGAGGACGCTGATTTAGTTTCACTTCAATTAATTTGCCTGCCCCCCAAAGAAGAACGATCGCTACTAGGATAAGAACCATTTGCAGAGGTTGGTGAATTAACGCAAAAACATCATGTCCAATAAAAGAAACGATCGAGATCATCACCATTTTTCCAAGTAATACAGCGAGTACAAAGCTTCGAATACTCATATTCGAAAGACCTGCTACCACATTGATTAAAGCCGAGGGCGTAAATGGAAAACACAGAAGCAAAAACACCATTCCAAACCCATGTCGCTCAATCCAGCGCAGTGTTTTTTCTATTTTGGCGTGTTTTGTTACCACTCGCATGAATCGCTGTCTTGCAAGCCGCCTGACCACCATAAAAACAATCAGAGCACCAAGAGATGCACCAAGCCATGAAAGCAACGAGCCGTACCAGAAACCATACGCTGCTGCATTGCCTGCCACAAATAGAAATAACGGCAATATCGGAATAACTGCTTCTAGCATAGGAAGCAAAATTCCTGGCAATGGTCCAAGAGCACGATACTGACCGAGCCATTGTTTGATTGTTTCTTCATTTAAAAAGTCTTTAATCATTTCCCACTCCATCTGGGAATCAACCTCGTTTCCTGGTGCCTTCGTCAGAGTGATCGCACGAAATGCTTGTTTACACCATTAAATCACAAAAAATTGCGATAAGAAAGTTTAGTGCTATTTCAACAAGGCCTCGTACACTTCTTTATCCAGCTCTTCTGCTTTCTTTTGATTATATGTTTTTTCGTATTGAGGTTCTGTTGTGATTTTAGCTCCCCAAAACATTGTCTCAAGTACTTGATTGACATTTACATTAATTTTCGCAAGCTTTAGTGAAACACCTTTCATGGCATCTTCTAGGATTGAGGCACTTCCATGAATGGAATACACGGTTTCCAATCCAATGATCGTGAATACTACATGAGGATTTTCTTTCACATTTTGAATCGTACGTGAATTTGTTGTAACTGAAAACCGAATATTGTTCTTATCTAAACATTTCACCCACGATATGGCAGATACGTTTGGAGTATGGCTTTCATGATCAATCGTTGAAAGCATAACAAGCTTCTCTCCTTCAAAAAAAGATACAAGATCCTCATTAAGTTCCGTCAAAATTCCTTTCTTCGCCAAATGCCTCATCCTTTCACTTACTATTATCGACTCTCTTCTAAAAGATTACCATGAATTGTGCATAATGGAAACGCTTCACACAATCCCACTACTTATGAGAAAAATAATAAAAAAAACCGTGCTCATTTAAGCACGGTTAACAGGGGGAAAATCACTTTCAAACTACTTAGGGGGTTTGTAAAAGAATATTCCCGATTCTCTAAAAACCAAACTACAAATTGATAAATGCTAATCAATTTTTTCATTTAACTGAAGAGATCCTTTTAAATCAACATCCACAGTCTCGAAGTTTGGTAAGTACGATAAGGTGATAACCGCAGGAAACGAAGAAGAAAAATGCTCGTAATCAAGATCAATCCGAAATTCTTTCGGTGATTCGGTAGAAGAGGTTTGATAAATCAGAATATCACTTTTATTCTTATCCTTTATTTCTAACAATACAGGCTTTTGTTGTTCATAAAATTCTCGCTCTTCTTCCGGTATAGAACCTAGACGTTCTTCATAAGCTTGACTGCTTTCCATGTAAATCTGATTCAATAATTTAGGCGAGTGATCTTTATTTCCATCTATTTTAATTATCAGCTGATTGCCCTCACCACTACTCTGGGCATGAACAGTATAAGTTAACCCACTATAGTCTCCAAGGCTGACCTTCTTCCCATTTTGTATAGCTTCCCAATCCTCATTTGTAATCTTCTTAGAAATGAGGCCATTTTTATTAAAAACGACTTCATTTACCTTATAAGAATACGTCTCTTGTAAGGTACGAAACGGTTCCAGCGCTACATAAGTCCCTTTCTCATCTTTTAATAGAACCCGTTCAAATGGATAAGAATCTTCTTCTGTTGCATTCGTCATAACGAGTCGTGTAGGTAGATCATCATTGCCCTTCATATATAATTTATTCGCATTAAGACCCGCTTCAAAATGGGTAAAAGTAAAATCGCCTTCATTTGTATGAATTGTTTCATTCAGATCTGCTTTGGCATAAATGTTGTGCGAAAAATCACCTTCCAAAGCTAGCTCTTGATTTTCAAGTTTTATTTTCTCATCTTCAATTTGTGCGTACACATTCTCCAAGATAACCGAATCTGCATCTGAAAAGCGAGCAAATTCTTCAATGAAATCAGCCTCTTCGCTATTCGGATATAGAACTTCTGCTCGATAAATACGATGATTAATAACCGCTGGCTGTTTTTCTGGCTGGCTTAAAACTTCCTGTTGACTAACTAAAAAGGATTGATCCTTATCGCTGGTACCGTCAAATCGCAAGGAACCGATATGAAAGGTCGGTAAATTAAACGGCTGATCATTTTCTTTCAATGAAAAAGAGTATGTGATGTACACAGCTCCAAAATTAATGACCATCACATCATGGATAATAAGATCACGATCATTTTCCAATATGGGGATAAGGCGATCACTGCTATTTAATGCTCCGATCTCTCTAGCTAGTTGAAGCTGAGGAATCATTTCATTCATGGAATCCTCCCATTGATTTGCGGATTCATAAACCTCAAACAAAGATTCATCAACTTTAAAATTCGGTTCTCCACTCTTGAGTTGATTAAAAATGACAAGAAACAAAGCGAAAGATACGAAAATTCCAATAATTTTATAGAGATTTAATTTCTTCATAAAGCCCCCCATTTCTGTCATATACTTCTATTCTATCAGTTTGTATTATTATGTTTAACCCTACGTCGGCCATTCAAAAACAGTCACTAAAAAAACTTCCTAATTGGAAGTTTTTTTTAGCGCTTACTATGGCGTTATTTCGACAGGAATACGAAATAGGAAACTCTCTTCCTTATCATCCATTATAATTGGCACCTTTACTTCTATTTGATAAGCACCAGTGTCAAGTGGTTCAGTCTTTAGTGACTCTCCTTCAACTATATCATCTGTTGAGACGTTTTTCAGGACAGATGGATCAGGGGATGTATAAGGGATAACAATATCATTTGTTTCATGTTCCGTAATCTGATAATCTAACATACTATTTTCGACTACCTTTATTCCCGTTTCTTCTTTTCCTTCATATTTCAATTTAGCTGTAAGAGTGATAGCATTATTTTCAGCGAGCTTGCTATTTACAAGGGCTCCAACCGGTACTTTAGGCTGCGTTTCAGATCGCGAAACAACATCTCGTTGGTTTTCACTCAGTAAGTATTCACTTGTATTCATTTTCCGGTCGCTAAATATGACGTTGACAGCGCCTACAATAATAAACACAATAAAAAATAAGATGATCAGTTTAGAGCTATCAAACTTCCAATTCTTCATGACGACATCCTTCCATGCTTAACTCAATGCTACTATTATATCATTTCCTCATTCAAACAAAACAAAAAAATCGGAAAGGAATAAGAACGTTTGGTACACTTACATTAAGCTTCTCGAAAGGATGTTATCGAATGGACTTGATCATGGATATCCTCTATGGAGTTGGAATCGTATTTTTTCTAATCATTGGTTTGTATTTCGTCGATCTTTTTCGAAAATGAATTCTTAAGCGTTTGGTCCTGCTTTATAAACAACTGATGGGGACGGATCAATTACAGATGCATCATATTCTTCTTTCACAACACCTTGAGGCATATCTTTTATAACACGGACAAGCTCTCCTTCATCGGGATTGTATCCCTTCCCAGATAAATATTCCATAATCTCTCTTGTTGTCACAGGTTCTTCTACGTTCTTTAAAAAGCTTATAATTTCTTTTTGCATGTCTACTCTCCTTTTTTTACGCCATTTACTCACAATTATTCAATACCCTATGTAAAGAAAATGTAATCGTTTAATCTCCTGACTCTTTCCAAGCTTATTGAAATTCGCTAAACTTAAGATAGCGTTATAATTCAATAGAATCATTTTCTAAATATAGAGGCTACGAGAAGAAAGGGGTAAGACATTGCGTTCAATATTATTGCTACTATCACTGGTCTTTGTCATTTTGACAGGATGTGGAGATAATTCATCACAGTCTACAGACGATTCAAGTGGGGGAGATGAAATGAAGGAGGAAATCACTTTTGAAACAGTAGAAATGCAAAATGCGCCAAAAGACATTCAAACGACCGTTCAACAAAAGTGGTTAGAGAAATCGACCTTTACGGTTCCATCAGGTGAAGAACTGTATATTATCATTACTCGCGGTGAGATGCCCACAGGCGGCTATTCGGTTAACATCGAAAGCATCGAGAAACTAAATAATGAACTTCTCGTTACTTATTATTATACCGATCCTAAAAAAGATGATATGGTCACCCAAGCGATTACAAAACCAATTGTTATCTCAAAAATAGATATGACGAACGCACGCGTTAATTTTAAAGAAATTCAAAAAAGCGCTCCTTAATGGACTCGCTTTTTTGTCTCGATTTAATTGTTCGCGCTTACAAATAAGGGATTTCCGCCCCTTGTTTTGTCGAGACTAAACGGTCCACTGTTTGGTTAGCTTCTTTAACCAGCCTCGCAATTGCTTCAAATACGCTTTTCTTGAAAGGATGAATTGGATGATTGTTTATGAGGAGAATGATTGTTTTGTGATGACTAGTCAGCATGATCATGCGCTTTTGTCGGGGCAGTTTGCAGAAGCGTTACGAGAAGACTATTGGCCCGATTCGCTTTATCGTGAAGAGGTCTTACATGCGATTCGCTATCATGATTGTGGATGGATCCCGCTCGATACCGTACCGTTTTGGAACGATCGACGCGAGGCCCCCTATACCTTTCTAGATTTCCCACTCGCTCCCAAGTTAACCTTTTACAAAAAAGGATTAGAAGATGTTATTAATAAGACGACTTACGGCGGTTTTCTTTGTAGCAAACATTATCAATCATTTTTTCACAATGCGACATCTATGGAAGCTAAAACGTTTTATGCTGAAGAAGATACTAGACAGAATCAACTGTTAGAAACTTTTCGTATTTCGGAATCCCTTCTTACTTTTCATTATCAATTACTACAATTTTGTGATGACTTGTCACTATACGTTTGCTTTCAAGAACCTGGAGTTTCAAAAAGCGAAGAACTTTCGTGGTTTAAGAAAGGCTTTTCACAATCCTTCTATTTTCTAACGACAAATAATGCCCTTCTTACACACTGGCTTTCTAAGGAAAACATTCAGATCTCATACCCACTATTTCATGAAAAGCACTCGTTTCATGTTAGATTAAAGCGAGTTCCGAAAGAATTAGTAGCAGTTGAAGGAATCGCAAAAGCTTATCAGACGACTCCATTTGAGGTTCGAACCTTTCACTTTAGTCATAATGAATAGACGACCATTATAAAAAGAGACTTCTCAAAAAGGAACTTCTCTTTTAATAAAAAGAAGTTCGTTTTTTGAGAAGCCCCTTCGTACTGTTCGTTAAAATACATTCGATAAAATATAAAATAATGTTCCGCATCCTACAATGGCATAATTAAAAAGGCGATTGTTTTCTGACCAATTCTTTTCAGCGTTGAACTTTTCAAAGGCAAGCATTCGATAACTCGTCTCGCTTCTCATTCTCAACACGCCCCTTATTTTAACTATCCTTTTCATAATTGTAAGCGCTTACTTAATTAAAGTAAAGAATTGAATAAAAGAAAAAAGCGCTGGCTCAGCGCGATTCATCAGAAGGACGATAAGGGAGTTTTATTGTGACCACAGTGCCTTCCCCTTCTTTACTATCGATTAACAAGGTCCCCTGATGATTTTGAATAATTCGCCTGCAAATCATTAAACCAAGGCCGTTCCCCTTTTTTTTCGTCGTATAAAAAGGTTCTCCTAGATGGGTTAGCTGGTGATCTGGAATGCCTTCTCCATTATCTCTCACTTCAATGAATACTTCATTTTCAACAGGAAAAAGGGAGAGTATGATTTCTCCACCGTTCGGCATTGCTTCAATCGAATTCTTTATAATATTGATGAGAACTTGTTTGATCTGATTTTCATTGCAAGATATGTTAGGAATGTTTTCAATTACTCTAGTGATGATTTGCACGTTGTTTAACGTTGCCTGCGTTTCAATCAAGGTAAGAACATTTTGTAGTAAATCTTGTAAGTTCGCTTTCTCATGAGCTAAAGCCTGCGGTCGCGCCAGCACCATAAATTCATTGACGATCATATTGATGCGATCCAATTCATCAAGCATAATGCTAATAAACTCTTGATCACTGTCACTATCTAGCCTAGATTTTAAAATTTGGGTAAAACCTTTAAGAGACGTTAATGGATTTCGAATCTCATGAGCAACGCCAGCAGCTAGTTCACCTATTACGGATAATTTATCGGACGTTCGAAGAAGTTCTTCGGCGCGCTTACGATCTGTAATATCTTTACGAATGTAAACATATTGGTACGGTTCTCCGTTATCACCATTGAACGGCACCACTGTTGTATCGACCCAAAAATCGTTTCCATGTTTCGTTTTGTTATTGATTTCGCCTTTCCAGACTGACCCTGATTGAATTTGCACGTCCATTTCGTCAAAAAAAGACTGCGGATGATACCCTGAATCTAGAATCATATGTGTTTGACCGAGAAGTTCGCCTTCGGTATATTCCGTTATCTCACAAAATTTCTCATTCACAGAAGTAATTTTCCCAGACTCATCTGTCACAGAAACTAAAGCACTTTCATCAAGGGCATATTTTAAATCTTTTAACTGTTTTAGCGTGCTTTGAAGCTCCTGTTCCGCTCGTTTTTTCTCAGTAATGTCTCTTGAGACGACAACATTCATTCTTTCTCCATTGACGCCATAAGGGATGGATCTTGCTCGATCTTCTAACGTGATCCAATTTCCATTTACATGCCTCCGTCGAAATTCTGCGACGGCTGGCTTATCTTTTGCACTATGTAATAAATGAATAACGGCATCATGGTCATCAGGGTGAATGTCCTCATAAAACGACTGACCTGTATACTCTTCAGTTTTAAAACCAAGAATGGTTTCATGGGAAGGAGAAGCATAGGTAATGATCCCGCTCTCGACATTCACTAGTCTAATTAACTCTGATGTATGCTCAGCAATCAGCCGGTACTTTTCCTGACTTTCTCGAAGAGCAAATGCTGCTGCTCGTTCTTCCGTAATATCTCGAACGTACGTAAATACACCCTTTACTTCATGGTCAACATAAACAGGTATATTTACCAATTCAACTTCGAACGGCTCTTGATCGGGTGTAAGGAAAACCGTATTAAAATGTGTAACTTGCCCCTGAAGCGTTTTATAAAAAAAGTGGTTCACTTCGTCATGTTCTGAAGCTAGAATAAAGTTTGTATAATGCTTGCTTTTAATTCTGACATTGTAATGCTTTGATATGGCATCACCGAAATGGTTAATATTTTGAATGAGTCCATGATGATCTAAAAGGTACATCATACCTGGATAATGGGCAAATAGCGATTTGTACGTTTGATAATTTCTATGAAGTTCATGAAGCTCTTGCTTATCTATAAGAACGTCTTGTGAATGTTTCACCATAAGTCCCCCTACGTACACCGGATAAATTCCATAGTAAGTAGTTTTTCTCTTTCCAAGCAAATGATTCCTGCTTAAATCTACATTAAGTTCTAAAATACCACAAAAAAAAGCCGTGCTTCTAACGGCTTTCACACTGATCGATCGGATCGACTTCATCTTGCCACACTTCTTCATTTCGAAGCGCAAAAAGTATCCAGTCATCATTCCCATTATAATCAGAGTCATTCCACTCACGAAAATGTACCACGGATTGAAAGATTTCTCCTTGAATGGATTCAATCAACTGATTGCGCTTAGGATGTTCTTCTATCCAATCAAATAACTCTTTTGTGAGAATTGATTTAAGATCAAACTTCATAAGGTTTCCTCCTTTATTTTACCCTACAGGAAGAAAAAATTAGATTTAAGTTTCACAATACTTCCTCATTATGTTGTTTCGTTTGCATTAAGGCATTTAATAATCGGTCCAACTCCTGACTACAGCGAATGGTTCTCTCTGATGCAAAGCCGTAACGTCCCGCCATATCGAACATTTCTTTACGCTTTCTTTCAATTGCATCATACATGCTCATTCCTCCTCATGCCAATACATTAACATTATGCCCAAATCTCGGAGGAATCAAAACGCATTCGACCAAACTTCCTATAGTCTGTCAGAATTAGTAAGAATAAGACAAGTTGAACCAATAGGGTTCGATTCTATTTTAGTTATAGCACTATGAATATGAAACCTTCCTCCTGTTCTTTCTTGCTTGTATACTTCTGTTATTCCCGCTTTTGCACAGTTTAATCCAGGGTTTGTGACCACAGCCTATTTCTCCCTATTTTCCTATCTTTTTTACCATAACTTCAAAAGTTGTCGAACCGCTATCACTTACCTTTAAGAAGGATTGCTCATATGTAAACCCTGCCCTTTCATAAACTATTTTTGCCCGTTTATTAAAGGAGGCTACCGTAAGTCGAACGCTCTTACCACTGTACTTCTCATAAGCATATGCGAGCCCCGCTTGAACAAAGCGAAGACCTTTTCCATTTCCAGTATACATCGGGTGGAGACCCAACCCAAAATCAAGGAAAGAATCCGCATAAGCATTTTCCTTATAACCAGCGGGAACTTGAGCTGACTTACCAAAACAAAAATAGCCAATTAATTTGTTGTTTTCTGTAACTAAAAAATAAGAGCCGTTCAAAAGTTCTGATAACACTTCTGAATCTCCATTTAGATTGTACAAAGAATAGGGCTCATCATATTGCCACGTTTGGATCTTTTTTGCAGTATCCTCTGTCATTGGCTCAATAATCATCATTTTAACCCTTCCCATTCCCCATGAAATTGTGATAAAAATGATGTCATAAATTCATGTCGCTCTTCAGCAATTCTTAAACCGGTATGCGTATTCATTAAATCTTTTAAATTCAATAATTTTTCATAGAAGTGATTGATAGCTGTCGACTTTTCATTCCGATACGAGCTAGCTGACATGTGCTCACGCGGCTGTATGGATGGATCATAAATTAAATCTCCCTTCGAGCCAGCATAAACAAACGTCCTGGCAACTCCAATCGCACCTATCGCATCTAAACGATCGGCATCTTGAACAACCTTTGCTTCGAGACTACGAACAGGTGGACGATTCCCGCCTTTAAAGGAAATGGTTGTAATGATTTCCAATACGTGCTCAAGATCCGCCTTATTTAGAGGGGTTAGCAGTTGCTCTACTTCTTCTAATCCAGCTTCTTCTGATGAAGCGATTTTATCATCAGCAAGATCATGAACAAGTGCGGCAACTTCACAGATGAAGAGGTTAGCCCCCTCTTCTTTCGCAATACTGCGCGCTTGTTTTACGACCCGATCAATGTGGTACCAATCATGTCCACTTCCTTCCTTTTCTAATTTTTGTTTCACATACGTACGAAGTTCAGCGATGACATGATCCATATCTTAATCTCTCCCTGTTTCAATTTAATGTGGCTAATCATAGAAAAAGGCCAGCTCTATGCTGACCTATAAATTCTCTTTCACTTCTGCTTCTTTCATCAGTTCAGCTTTCATTTCTTGAACTTTCTCTTGTGTTTTCGTTTCAACTAAATAGTCTTTTATCCGCTCTTTCATTTCGTCAAAAGAAGGGGGGTTTTCAGCATCTTTTGAGAATTGCTCATCATAGAATGCCTTTACTTCTTCATCAGATACTTCAGGTGTACCAATTTTTTCTTTTACAAATTTATCAACAACTACAATATCCGCATACTGGCTTTCAAGCTGCTCAAGAGTTATCCCTTGACCTTGTAACGCTTTCTCAAGCTCCTTTTCGCCATCAAATTGCGCTTTAATTTGTTCAAGTTCTGTTTCCACTTCTTTATCTGATGCAGAGAAACCTTCTTCCTTCGCTTTTTGAAGTAAAAGTTCCTGTCCTATTAAATTGTCCATCACTTCTTGCTCAATCGATTTCGCTACCTCAGTATCTGATGGATCTTCCCCGCTCATCGTATAGCGAAGCTGAGTTTGTACAAGCATAGAATTATAATCTTTTCCTTTGATCTCTTCACCATTAACTGTTGCGACGACCTTGTCTTCTTCTACCTTCATCGCTTCAAGTTCTTTTTGCGTTTCTACAGTTGCTGAATCTTCAGAAGCAGGTTCTTCGTCCGTTGCCTCACTATTATTACTACAAGCAGCAAGCATTAGAACCCCAACAATCAATAGTAAATTAAGATATTTTTTCATGCAATTGATGAACTCCCTTCCAATATGACGAATCGTCTATGTTGTTTATTTTACTTAGTATAACATTCTTAAAAAAACTTCATGAAGAATATGGGATATTTTTGTTTTTTTAATAAGAGTGCTGATTCAATTGAGCGCTCTATTAAATGAATCGAAAGAAAAAACCCTGGAAAGAGCCCCAGGGTTAGTGTAAATAATGATATCGCTTTTCTAGTCGTTCCTGGAAAAAGGAAACACAAACGCATACTCCCCAATAAATAAAAGCTACGAGAATATACATTGTCATAAAATCAAATTCTCTTCCGCCAACAATTTTCGCATGATGGAGCAGTTCTGGAACGGTAATAACTGCGGCTAAAGAAGACGCTTTGATCAGATCGAGCATGACGTTCGATAGAGGCGGTATGGCGATTCGCGTTGCTTGTGGCAAAACTACTTCTCTCATCGTCGTCCAATAAGTCATACCTAGAGCAGTCGAAGCTTCCCATTGGCCATTTTCAACTGATGAAAGAGCCGAGCGTTGAATTTCTGCAATATATGCCGCACTATTTAAGCTAAACCCTATTAAAGCACACGTTAACGCTGAGAATTGAATTCCTACTACCGGTAGTCCGAAATAAAGAATATAAAGAAAAACAAGAATTGGCGTTCCTCTCATAAAGGAAATGTAGAGGCGCGCTGGCCATCTGAGCGCTTTCCATTTGGACATTCTACCAAGAGCAAGAAATAAGCCCATACCCAAACCAATAATCATTCCAACAAATGCAATTAATAACGTTAACCCAAGACCCTGGATCACATAGGGAAATGATTTTAGCGCAAGACCTGCATCAAATAAATATTCCCAGTGTATTTCCCCCACTTGTTACAACTCCCACTTATTCTTCAATATCTAAATCTGGCTTAACCGATACGTCAGCTCCATTGAAGAACTTCTCAGATAGTTCTTTCATCGTGCCGTCTTCTTTCATTTCTTTTATCGTCTCGTTCACTTTTGTTTCTAATTCGCCACTATCCTTTTTCATTACAATATGTTGGTTGTTAGGATAGTACTCAATATCAGGATGGATGGTTATGTTTAAATCAGGAAAAGCAGCAAGAGCAAGTGTTTGTAAGTAATAATCATTTAAAATAATATCCGTTCGACCATTCGATACATCACGTAAATACTGTTCATTCGTCGCATTATCATAAATTTTTTCTTCTGCACCATGCTCACGGGCAACTTCCATATAAACCGTTGTAGAAGCACCAGCCGCAATCTTTCCTTCTAGATCATCAAGAGACTCTATACCGGAAAGATCATCTTTTCTTACGATCGCTGTACCATAAGAATACTTAACAGGCTCAGAGAAAGTGAACTTTTCCATTCTTTCATCTGTTGATGTAATATCGTTGGCTGCTAAATCAACTTTCCCCGAATTAATGCTTGTTAACATCCCATCAAAGCCCATTTCTTCAAATTCTACATCAAGATCAAGGCGTTTCGCCATTTCTCTTACAACTTCTACTTCGTAGCCCGTCACTTTATCCGATCCTTCTTCATAATAAGATGTCGGATAAAGCGTTCCTGAAGTGGCAACGACAAGTTTGCCTTCTTCTTGTATTTCTTCCCATTTCGATGCTTCTTTTTCGCCTGAAGCTCCATTCGAATCATTTCCACCGTTCGAACAAGCACTTATAACAAAAACAACTAGTCCCATTAAAAGAACAGGAGCCAGTCGCTTTATGAAATTCGTCATTTATTTCACTCTCCTTTAATCTAGTAAACAGCAAAAGCTTATCACTATATGACATTCTATTGCAACTGTTACAACGCTCTCTTCAAAATGCAAACTATTCCTATTTTTCACATATTAACACGAAGTAAGATAAGCAAAAAAACACCCCGGAAGTTAGTTTTTAACTCTAACTTTCGAGGTGCACCACCTACTAGGAGTGTTTTAATTGTTCATCTATTTTTTCATGAAGGTATGAGGTTGCCTGATCAAGATGCTTAATTGCTTCACCAGGAAATTTATCTATGTCTTTTGCTCTTTTTACATGACCGTATAAAACAAGATCCTGTGAGTTCATCACAATATCAAGCACTTCTCTTCCAACTTCATCTTTATTTTGATCCATATGAAGAGCGGTTTTGTACTCTCTTACAACTTCAGTGAGTATTTGCAGTCTTTGTAAGTCCATATATCCTCATCCCTTTGCAAAGTATATCCAATTAAATCCTATCATGAATTTGTCAGAAAAAACACTGAAATTATTGAATAAAACGCAATAAGTCACCATAAATCACTTGATCTGAATAATCAAGTTCATCTTGAACATCACCAAAATAACGAGCACATTTGTTTCGATTCGTTTTTGACGTGCTTTCTTTGTTATAACACGTATTTTTTGTATAAATCAGGTTCTTTGTAATAAAGCTTCCATCTCGAAAAATCACAAGGTCTTTTCGTTTTTCTGAAAAAAGACTCGTTCCGAAATTTAAACTCTTGCTTTCTTCTACACCTAATAATTCTAAAATTGTTGGTTTAAGATCAATCTGTCCTCCAACCGTATCAATGACTTCTCCATCCTCTCCAGGAATATGAATGATGAGAGGAACTTTTTGGAGATCAACGTGTTCAACCGGCCCAATTTCTTTACCAAGATATTCGCCTAGCGCTGTATCGTACGTTTCAGATAAACCATAGTGATCGCCATATAAAACAAAAATCGAATCTTCATATAAACCGGCTGCTTTCATTTCTTCAAAAAAGGTTTTAATCGATTCATCTTCATATCGCACCGTTGCAAAATAGCGGTTCACTACCTCTTCTTCCGTCTCAGGAAGAGTAATAAGTGTATCTTCTTCCTCTAATAAATAAGGGAAATGATTTGTTAGCGTTAAGAATTTAGCAGAATATGGCTGTTCCAACTCTTTTAGATAAGGAATCGACTGTTTAAAAAACGGAATGTCTTTTAAGCCATAGTTAATGGAATTCTCATCACTAACGTCAAAGTCTTTTTTGGAATAAAAGCGATCATAACCGAGGGTCTCATACATTTCTGATCGATTCCAAAACTCACGATCATTTCCGTGAAAAGATGTTGTTGTATACCCTTCGTTATTTAATGCCTCTGGCAGAGAGAGAAATTCGTTTTGTGGCTTTCTTACAAAAACAGAGCCTCCTGAAAGAGGGTATAAACTACTATCAATCATAAATTCAGCATCGGAAGTTTTTCCTTGTGCGGTTTGATGGTAGAAATTTGGAAAGAAAAAACTGTCTTCTTTTAACGTATTTAAAAAAGGTGTTGCTTCTTTTCCATCAACACTCTCATTAAGCATAAATGCTTGAGTCGATTCTAGTGAGATAAGAATAAGGTTCTTCCCATTTGCGATTCCTTCATAAGAGGAAGGTTCGACTTCCTTATCTTTCACATACTTTTCAATTTCAGATAGCTCTGTATCATCTGCAAATGCACTATTAATTGACGTAAAAGAATTATACCCGATATCATAAACATGATACGTATAGGCTCCTAACGATTTAACAAAAAGCTCTCGATCATATGATTTTTCAAATAAAAGAGGATGCATGATAAGTGCTAAAGTAGCTGTACATAGAAGAACTGCGACGCTACTAATCGCTGTCCTTTTCTTAAGTTTCTTGGAAAGAGCTAATTTATTTAGTCCTTTACGCTTTAGTAACCAAAATAAAACGATTGAATCAAAAACAATGAATGGATCATATAAGTTCAATAACTCAACTGTACTCTGACCAAGACCGCCAACATTCCCAAACTGAAAGAGGACGGGTACTGTCACAAAGTCTATGTAAAAACGATAGTATAAAATATTGCAATAAAGTAGTGCTGACAAAACAAAATAAACTGCTAGCATCAGGCCTGGTTTTGACTGCTTTCTAAATAGACCGATACCTAGCAGTAATGCAATTGATCCTATTGAATTTATCATCAGGAAAAGCTCTTCCCCAATACCGTTTAACGAAAAAGTAAATTCAAACCGATAAACAAGGTAGGTTTTTAGGGAAAGTAACGCTATTAATAAAAAATAAAATCGCCACAAATCCTTTTCTTTTCTTCTCTCTACATCCATCAATTATGCACCCCTCATATCTCCCTATCTCAAACGATCTTTCTCTTTCTTTACCACTAAAGAAGGGAAACCAAACCGATCACAGTCTCCTCCCTCTATTAATGACGAATAAAAGAACAAGAAAGTTTCAATTTAGTATGAAAAAACTAAGGCGATGACACCGAACGCAATGAAAAAAAGTCCTATTGTCACACAAGTGATGGTTACAACCCACCATGGTATTGAGTCAAGGGCTTTTGTTTCAATAAAGAAAAAAATACTTTCATCTTTGTTGGAAGCTTCAGAGGCTCTTGCACGGCCAGCCGTATTAGATTTCATCGCCTCAAGGCGATGAAACAAATACCGGGGACTTCCTACTAACGCAACACCAGCAACCCAAAAAACGACAGCTATTGTCCAAGCCATACTTGATCCGCCTTTCTCTAAACGCCTTTTGTTCTGTAGTATGAACGACTTCATCAAAAAAAACACCTCAAAAATTGAGGTGTTTAGCGTTTAATGCGTTCGGGCTTTGTGTAGACATTAAATCCTCCGTTTCGGATAAAACCTACGGTTGTTATGTTTAAATCCTCTGCCAATTGAATCGCTAACTCAGTAGGGGCAGACTTGGAGAGAAGAACACCAATCCCCATTTTAGAAAGTTTAATGACGACTTCAGACGATATCCTGCCACTAAAGGCTACGCTAAGATCGGACGGCTTAAGCTGCTGACGAAGAACATAACCATATAATTTATCCAGCGCATTGTGTCTTCCAATATCGGTTCGAGAAGCTAAAAGCTCACCATTGAGAAAGATAGCCGCATTATGTACACCACCGGTTGTTTTAAAAGTCGTTGATTGGCTTTGTAGCGCCCTCATGTTTCCGAGGCATTCTTGCGCTGTTAGCTGTGGCGCCCTTGTTATAGTCTTAGCTGTCCTGGAATCGCTTTGCAAATAAAAGTGTCTACTTTTCCCACAACAGGAGCCGATCACTCGTTTTGTGTACGTTTCAGATGTTAAAGGAATGTGAACATTGGCTTTAACATTCACAATTCCTTGACCTTCATTAAAGAGCATTTCCTCGATGTCCTCAAAAGACCGGATGACTCCCTCTGATGCTAAAAAACCTGTCACCATATCTTCTAAATGATCCGGTGTGCAAACGAGCGTTGCAAACTCTGTACGATTCACTCGAATGGTGAACGGCTTTTCTAATGCAATTTGATCATTTTTTTCTACCCATTCGCCTTCACGAAAGCTTAATACGGTTCTATCTGTTAAGTGTTTTCCCATTGTTAACCACCTATAAAGGACATTTCAATCTTTTCTCGTTTTAATACACTTTCTTCCGTTCGCTCATCTGAATACCGATCATCTCGTCCATTCCATAAGTTTGCTAACATGGTCCTTAGCTCTTCATCAGTAGCTCCGTTTCTTAGTGGGTTTCGAAGACTAGTCCCTTTTGAAGCAAATAAGCATGTGTACAGAGCACCATCAGCAGAAAGACGCGCTCTTGTGCAACTTGAACAAAATGAATCGCTAACAGAAGAAATGACGCCAACCTCCCCACTACCATCTTTGTATTGGTATCGGGACGCGACCTCTCCGAAGTATGCAGCATCAAGAGGTTCTAACTCATAAACTGCTGATAATTGATCAATGATTTCCTTTTTACTCATCACATGATCAAATTTCCATCCGTTTGAATTTCCTACGTCCATGTACTCGATGAAACGAACGATGTGACCACTATTTCTAAAATAAGAAGCCATAGGTACAATTTCATGGTCATTAACACCTTTTTGAACCACCATATTGATTTTGACTTGAAGACCGGCATCAGCCGCTGCTTGAATTCCTTCAAGGACAGGTTTAATCTTTGTGCCTCTTCCATTCATCTTTCCAAATGTTTCGTCATGAATGGCATCTAGACTAACATTCACTCGAGTTAGCCCTGCCTCTTTTAACTTGAAGGCTTGCTTTTTCAGTAGCGAAGCATTTGTCGTAAGCGCTATATCAGTTAACCCGTTAATCTCAGATAACATGGTAATCAACACATCCAAGTCTCTTCTTAAAAGCGGTTCGCCACCAGTAAGGCGAATTTTCTCAACCCCCATTCCAACAAACAAACGAGCAAGCCTTGTAATCTCTTCAAATTGAAGGAGACTTGTTTTTGGAAGAAATTCATAATCTGGTCCGAACGTTTCTTCAGGCATACAATAACGGCAGCGGAAGTTACACCGGTCTGTAACTGATATACGAAGATCCCTTAGCGGACGTTTAAATTGATCGTATACAAGGTTTTCTGATGGCATTATCTTCGCTCCTTTCTAACAATACGAATGAGCTAATCGTAACGCTTTCGTTCACTTTTTTCCAGTAATATCACATTTCTTCAGTTTTCAACATCAAAAAAAGTGCTGTTTTACACAGCACTCGCATGATTACTCACTCATCCCTGGCATATCTTTGGCCTGTTCAATCACTTCTTCCGGCACCTTTACTTCTTCAATTTCATTATATTGATCATACGTGGAGTCCATTTTCATCACACTTGAAATCGTTTCACCTTCCATGGTCATCTCACTGTCCATCGTCATTTTCATTTGCATAGGAAGGTAATTTTCCTTATCAATTGTATAGGTGTAGGCAACTTCATTTACGTTCATTTGATCCATTGCTTCTTCCATCATTTGATTTTGTCCACCCATTTCTTCCGCTGTCTTTTCCATTAGACCTTGAAATTTCTCACCGGATGCTTTGAGTGTCATTACATACGTATCTTCTTCTTCTGTTAACGTAAATTCATCAACAAATTCTTTTAACATTTCCATTTGTTCCTGTGGATCCCCTTGTGTTTCTTGAAGAGATATCAACGTGTCCGTCATATCATCAGGAAATTTCATCCACTGTTCACCTTGCTTCATAAAAAAGCCTTCTTCAGTAAAGTAGGATTCTACCTGCATGCTTTCGCCATTGGCTGTCATATCAATCATTTGATGAAAAGCCATCGGGTCCATCACCATGTCAGCATCAATCACGCTCTTCACTTCCATCTCTTCTTCACCTGAACCGATGCTCTGAATCATATCCGCTTTCATATGGAAGTTTTCTATGTCTTCCTGAGCTGAAATGGATTTCTCAAAAACTTCTTTGGCATCGACACCTTCTTCCACGCTCACTTCTCCACCAGATTCCGTTGTCCCACTGCATGCAGCCAAGATAAGCATGAGTGCACTAACCATTGCAATCATTCGAAACTTCATTTAGCTCTCCTCCTATATTTTTACTCTACTAGTAATACGAGTGAGCAGAGATGAGGTTTCAATCATTGTGCATTTCATCCTATTTTCACAACAAAAAAACTGGCACATTCGGCCAGTTTAGCTAATAGATTTCGTGTAACGATCTGCAACACTACTTGCTCCATATGAATCAGGCTTAATGCGTGCGATATATCCTACAGAAGTAACCCAACCCACGACTTCTTGAATCACTTTCCGCGTTTCACCTTGTTTTCCAACATCAAGATGAATTTCAATTGGCCACGTTTTTAATAGTTCTGCAAATCCTTCATTTTTTAACGATTCCATGAGCTCAAGACTCATTTCAGTCTCTTTGTAAATACGATGCCTGAGCTCATGAATCGGTTTTTGTTTTACTTTTCGGTAGAATATCCTTGCTCCTTTGCCGACACGGTGAATAATAAGCGCTGTCACAAACTGCGTTGCTTTGCGGCTTGTCTGTGAATCGGTTCCAATAACAATCCGATAGGTTCCCTTAGGATCTTCTTTCGTATAATTCTTAATCAATTGTGTGACCTGTTCGATCGTTACTTTTCCAGCTGTTGGACTTATAAAATCCATGAATATTCCCTTCTTTCATCAGGATAGTAGTTAGTACTATGTTTATTCATAAGCTGAAAAATATGTACGAATCGAAAAGAAATGTCTAGCTATTATAAAGACTTCGATCATCAATTTGACCGTTTTCTTGGTGAACGACTAACTCTGAAGGGCGATTTTCATCACAAATTTTCCTGCCAAACTGGTAAGCTTCTTCTTTTGTTTCAAACGATTTTGTCGCTTGTTCGGCTCCTTCTTTTTTCAGCTCCCATGATTTGGTCTTTCCAGTTTGAACATGATAAATTGTTTTCATCATTAATTCCCCCTTTTTCTATCACATTCTTTCCTTCTTAATCACATAAACCTTCTTATGTTCTTGAGAATGGAAGAACTTCAGCTGGTTTTTTACAATGCAAAATGTTGACTGTTTTATACCCTTCCCTCTCCTTAGCAAAAAACGTTCTACTAGATATTGGTCTTTTCGTTGACCAGTTAATTGAAGCTGGATTTTGCCAGGAATCATGTGTAATAAGCTCTTGTTTGTAATAGTAACAATTTCCGCTAGAATAGCGTTCACAAATGTACCTTACAGTATGTTTAGTATGCATCTTTCTTTCTGCTCCTTTATCGATTTTATAGATAAATAAAACCGCAGCTAAGCTGCGGCTTTATCATTATTTCCCATCTTTTAGAAGAATAACATTTAATGATGGATCTCCATCTAATAAACCTAATGCAATCGCGGTGTAGTTAACTCCAGCTTCTACTGGTAAATTAGGTAGATCTAACACGGCTTTATCCGTTCCTGCTGGTCGAATTTCTAGATTATACGTTGCTGGATCAATAAACTGGTATTCCGAGTTTTGGGTAAAAGCAAGGTTTTTAATAAGGGCATCTCCACCTTTAACCCCGATGTCAACTGCCGGCGCATTTGGTGATGCATGGACTGCTCTTAAACCAGCTTTTTCTCCTGATCCCTTTTGATCTTCTAGTACTTTTAAGGCAAGATTCTCGAGCTTTCCGACCGCCAGTACGGAATAATTCTTTCCAGCTTCTACGGATAATTTTTGTTCAAGAACTGGCTTTCCTTCTCCATTAGCAGAGGATGCAAATACTTGAATTGTCTTCTCACCTGGTGCCAACATTGCATAGTCTGTCACATCTTTGAAAGCTGCGTTTTTAAAGGCTGGTTGCCCATCTACATAAATATCAACTGCTGGCGCATCTGGTGAAGCATGAATGACTCGAACGTTCGCATTGTTATTCTTTTCCGCTGCTAAACTTTGTGGAGAGACGGCTACTAAAAGCGCAACAACCATAATGAAACTCCATATCCATTTCATACAAATTACATCCCTTCTCCTTTGTTTGGTGACTTGCCTATTTTTTACCGTAAGAAAAATATTATTCATAAAAAAACAGACCCTCTTAGGATCTGCTTCGTGTTCATCCCTCACATGATGTAGTGTTTTTTAGCGCAAGAAGTTGAGCGGCTATCTGGTCACACTTCGAAAGTGGAATCACTTCTTCATACGAAAAATGATAAATGACTTGAATTTCTTTGCCTAACTCGGCGACATCATCTAGCTGATGAACAAGCTGGACCACATCCGCTGCTTCTGTATCATAATCATCGGTTCCAATGGATAGCGGATCCCATTCTTTAATCATACGGACGAGCTCTATATTTAGTTGGCTTACTTCATTCATTCTGCACACCTACCTTACTCAGGTAGTTTACCATATCTCTTCTTTTCGAACATACGCTATTATCCCGCATACAGTAATAAGTGAAATCTGTTTATAAGGATGTGAAACCATGCCGGCAATCGTCGGAGCTATTAAAGTAAACACGATCGGAAGTAGTGGTGTTTTCCACGTCGGCGATGTCTTTATTGTATCTCCAACCAGTGCCATAAGAACTTTTGCAGGTGGAGGGTCTTTTAATACTGGGGATGGCTTAAACGTGAGCAGTTCTTATAGCGTGACAAGTGTAAACGATAGTGATGTTGCGGATCAAAATGTTGTTGCGAATATATAAGAGGGCATTCACCTAAATTTATTTACAACATACAATTAAATAAGGTGAAACCAACATTTTGATACGGGAGTTGATGGTCAATGTATCCAAACGATAATTTCTACGCGATCTTACAGCGGATGCAACAAAGCATTGAACAACAAAACAATCGTATCAAAATGCTTGAAGATATGATTGATGAGTTAAGAGATAATTGCAATGAATTATCTAAGTCTCCAAAAACCAATATCGAAAAAATCGAATACAAATTCGATCAATTAAAAATTGAAAGACTGGATGGCACGTTAAACATTGGCCTAACACCTAATGGAGGGGCCGATGTGCTTGATGACTTCACCGTCAATGGCGGAAATGGGATGAATCCTTCTAATGTTCCACCTGAAGCAATCCAATCCATTCAACAGAATGTGCAGTCCTATATGCAAAATGGTGCGTTACAAAAACTAGGCGAATTAGAAAAGACCTATCAGTATCCACTTGACGATCCATACCGCCACTTTATTTTAAATGACATTCAAAAGCAGCTTGACCAAAGAATTAATTATTATGTGAACCAACAAGCGACGCGCTCACCAGACGGGAATATAGAGAAACTAGTAGATGATGTATCAGCAAAAATTAAGCGAGACATCTCAAACGGTATGGAAGCTTTCCTAAAAAATTTACCTGGAAGGACTGATTTAAAGTGAATTACACCGTTATTAACAGGGGGTTGTCAGTGGGTCATATCGACGTTACGGCGGTCGCAAGTTCGTCTGTATTTCTAGTAGGGGACACCGAATCGATTGTTTGCTCATCGATTTTTGATACGCCTCCGGAATCTTTAATCATCTCAAGGCCTTTTGTACCGCTATCAACGTCATAAGGATATGATTTTATGTATAGCCGATCTTCACTTGTAAACTGGGTTTATGTCACGTCACTCGATAGTAGTGGCATTGTTCAAATTGGTGATAGCAATCAAGTTACACCTGACACAAAAATTTATGCCTTACAAAGAGAACAACCCATTTTTAATGGCAATGAAGTTGAAGACCTGACACAATTCCCAATTTACTCACAAACCCTGCCCCTTCCTCTTCTTACTGAAGATCTAAAGCAAACGACGATCCATGAGAATCCAATAATTAAAGTTGGTAGCATACGTATCACAGGTATCGCTGCGTCATCTGTTCTTCACGTAGGATCTACAAGAACGATTCGGACAGAAGCTCGAGTAAAACATAACCGCGAATTTTTCTCAGATCCTTATGCAGACGAAGATTAAGAACGTATCGGCTTACAAGCACATACACTACTGTATAACAAATTAAAGGGTGTTCAACCATGCCTTCAATCGTAGGACCAGTTAAAATTAATAGCGCAGGTGGAGTTGTTAACTTTGGCGACAGTTTTAACACAACACCGAAATCAACTTCTAAAACATATGCTGGTTCAGGAGGATTCAATACAGGGGATTTTCATATTGTAAACAATGGATTTAGCTTAACAAATTCGCTTGATCCAGACGTTGCCGACGAGAACATCACTGCTAACAATTAGGGAGCTGAGGATTCGTGAATTTCTTTGTGAACCAAAACATCGTCATTCACCAGCTAAGGGTTGATGGAATCTCGAATTCTTCCGTTCTCCAAATTGGTAGTGCTGGTATGATTAAACCACTTTCGAACCTCTATAACACGGGGGGATATACTGAACCCGCTCCTGACCTTCCAAGTGCACAAACTTCTGAAACAACACCATATGTACCATTAGCCCCTCCAACATAAAAAAAACCGCCAATGGCGGTTTTTTTTATTCGAACGTAAGAACAACTCTTCCATTAATATCTCCATTTTCGAGTTCTTCAAAAATTTGATTAATCTCTTCTAGTGGACGAGTCTCTATGATCGTTTTCACTTTCCCTTCAGCAGCAAATTGAAGAGCTTCCATCAAGTCCTTACGCGTCCCAACAATAGAACCAATTACTTTCACTCCATTTAGGACCGTATCAAAAATAGGAATCGGCATCTCTTCTGGTGGTAGTCCAACTGCAACGACACTTCCACCACGGCGAACAGCAGCATAAGCTTCACTAAAAGCAGGCTTAGAAACAGCTGTACAAACCGTACCATGGGCCCCTCCAATTTCTCGTTGAATAAATTCTGCTGAATTTTCTTCTAGCGGATTCACTGTAAGATCTGCGCCAAGTTCTTTTGCTAAAGCAAGCTTTTCATTATGCGTATCAACCGCAACGACATGAAGTCCCATCGCTTTTGCGTATTGAACAGCAACGTGTCCTAAGCCACCAACTCCATAAATACCGACCCACTGTCCAGGCTTTGCCTCCGTCACTTTAAGAGCTTTGTAAGTTGTAACTCCTGCACAAAAAATTGGCGCTACTTCTTCAAAGCTTAAGTTATCTGGAATTTTAACTGCGTAATCAGCATCTGCTTTGCAATACTGTGCATAGCCACCATCTACAGAATAGCCAGCATTTTGTTGCTCTTTACAAAGCGTTTCGCGTCCAGTCAAGCAATATTCACAGTGGCCACACGCAGAGTAGAGCCACGGTACACCAACTCGGTCTCCTACCTTCAGGTGTGTGACGCCGTCTCCTACTTCCTCAATAATCCCTGCACCTTCATGACCAGGGATAAGCGGTAGCTTAGGTTTTACTGGCCAATCTCCGTGTGCAGCATGTAAATCCGTATGACATACGCCACATGCTTTAATACGCACTAATATTTCACCATGACCAATAACAGGTTTGTCCACATTCTTAACAGATAAGGGCTCTTTAAATGCATGTACAACGGCTGCTTTCATAATAAAAACCTCCATATGATGAATTTTCTTTTCCTTCTTCATCATAATGGAGGTTACTTTCTACGACTGTTACATTCGTCACAAATTGAGGTTATTCAGTTGGATTTTCTTCCTTTTTTTCTTCTACAGTAGAATCATTGTTCTTCTGAGAAGAGGAAGTCTCTTCTTCAGAAGGTTGATTTTCTTGAATTTGTGTTGGTTCACTTGCTTCTTCACTTTCCACAGGTTCTGACTGTTCGCCTTCCTCACTACTTCCGCTGTCATCATTTGTACCTGAAGAGGAGTCATTGCCAGTCGTACCTTCTCCCGTTTCGTCAGACTGATCAGCGTTTCCTGAGTTGTCACCATTTTCTTCGGTACTAGTTTCATCTTCACTCGTTTCTTCATTACCTGCGTCTTCATTACCTGTTTCACTATTATTCGGATCTGGTGTCGTCTCACTTTCACCGGTACTCTCACCATCAGAATTTCCAGAGCTATCAGACTCTGAACTTTCTACTGGATCAGTTGATGACTCTTCTGGTTTATTCTGTTCCTCCTTTTTTTCTTCTGGTTCATTTTGTTCCTCTTGTTTTACTTCCGGCTCTTTCTGTTTCTTAGGTTTTTCTTTTTCCTTGACAGAATTATTTGGTTTCGGCTGTGGCTTTTCTTCTACTTTTTTCTCAGGTTGCTTTTTTTCTTTTGCGGCGTTATCTGCAGGTTTTTCGGTCTCGCGTTTCTTATTAATTTGATCACTTTCGCTATCATTTGATGATTCTTTCTTTTTAGGCAACGGAGCTTTTTTCGGCTCTTCTCCTTTAAAATAAAGTTCTTTAATAATATTTGATGAAGGCGTTGCATTATTTGCACGTAGTCCAGATGTTTTATCAATTTCAATCTCTTCAACTGAATCAGGCTGTTCAAAATCCGGTGTATCTTTTCCCTTTGATACTTCTCTCATGACATGCTGGAATAACAGTTTTGCAATGTCATCATCTTCTTTATGAATGTACGTACTTTGAGTGGTTTTATCATATCCAGTCCACACTGCTGCAGTGTAGTTCGTTGTATATCCAGAGAACCATGCATCTGATACACCGTCTCCACGAATGCCTTCTTCAAGACTCGTTGTTCCCGTCTTTCCAGCTATATCTAACCCTTTTACACCTGCCTGCATGCCCGTCCCTTCTTTAACGACGGTTCGTAGCATATCTGTAATCATATAGGCTGTTCCTTCACTCATTGCTTTTTCAGGTTTTGAGGAAAGTTGCATTTCTTTTCCGTTTGGATAGACCACTTTCTCTACACTATATGGTTCGTGAAAAGTCCCACCAGAACCAAACGCTGCATACGCTCCTGAAAGCTGTAAAGGGGAGATACCATTCGCAAAGCCACCGATCGCATAGGCCGGATATGTTTCTTCAATTGAAATGCCAAGCTTCTCTGCAAAGCTTTGAGCTTCTTCTCCTCCAACTTCCATAAATGCTTTAATAGCAGGAATATTATAAGACCATTGTAGTGCTTCTCGAATCGATACGCTGCCTTGAAACTCGTCATTCCAATTACTAAATTCTTTTCCATTCAATTCAAGTTCTTCATCGATAAACTGTTGATTTGTGGACCATTTAAGTTTTTCTATACCTGGTGCATAATCAAGAATTGGCTTGATCGTAGAACCTGGTGACCGTTCTAGTTGAGTTGCATAATTAAACCCTTTTTGCACGTCGTCTTCCCCGGTTTGACGATTGCCGCCTATGGCACGAATAGCACCAGTTTGAGTATCAACAAGTGAGATACCCGCTCTAAATTCCTCATCGGGGTATTTAACTACTTGATTCGTTGTAAGCGACTCGTCGACAATTTTCTGTGCTTCAGCGTCTAGCGTTGTATGAATTTCTAATCCTCCTGAATAAAGAGCCTCTTCAGGGATACCTGCTTTCTCTAAATCATCGATCACTTGATCAATAAAAGCATCGTTCGTGGTAGACTGATTTTTCTTCTCTACAATTGTATCTTCAATAGCGACGGAAGCCGCCTCTTCACGTTCTTGAACAGTAATAAACCCATGTTGCTCCATTAAGCTTAGTACCGTTGCTCGACGATCAGTAGCAATGTCCGGATGTTTATATGGATCATATCCAGACGGACGCTGTGGAAGTCCCGCTAATAAAGCAGCTTCAGCCGTCGTTAACTCTTCAAGTGACTTATTAAAATATGTTTCAGCTGCTGTTGCAACACCATAAGCTCCCTGACCAAAATAAATTTTATTTAAATACATTTCTAGAATTTCTTCTTTGGAGTACTGCTTTTCTAATTCCATTGCAAGGTAAGCTTCCTGAACTTTTCGCTTTACAGTCTTTTCAGGTTCAAGAAGCATATTTTTAACAACCTGTTGTGTAATCGTACTTGCTCCTTCTGCCCCAAATCCATCTTGAATATTTGCGACAACGGCTCCACCAATCCGTTTAATATCAACGCCATTGTGTTCCCAATACCTTACATCTTCAACTGCAATAAAAGCATTGACAACATGTTCAGGAATTTCATCAAATGAAACAACTTTTCGATGTTCTTTTCCGACGATGTCAGTTATTTTGTTTCCTTCAGCATCAAATAAAGTAGAAGATTGCGGTAAGCTAAGTTCATTTCCTTCAAGCGTTGGTGCTTCATTAATGTACGCATACGTTTGGTAACCCCCAAAAGTTAAGACAAACACCATTAAAAAAGCTGCTGTTAATAATACATTTCGAGCAAAACGCTTCTTTTTCCTTAACCCATCGTTTTTTGCTGTATGTGGCTCTTCATTCATTTTTTTCCCCATAATAATCCCCCTTAACGTAAAACTCCATAAAGAGGGATTACCCAAATGTTTCATATTAAAAACATTTATTAAGAGATTGAAACAATTTAGTAACACGACTCATATAGTAATAACGTCTAAATAAGAATTGAGGGGATGAGAGAATTGTCAGATGAACTGCTTGAATGGGGATATCTACTAAGAAATCGAATCTTAGCTAGTAAAGCTCATGAACAATTGAAATCCCCCTTACTTCGTCGAACAGAAAAGTGGTTAGGCAACATGCAACAATCAGAAGAGCGTCTTGGTGGTGACCAAGAAAAAGCTTGGTATGAAGTAGCTCACGACTTATATGATCAATGGCGAAACTTGCAAGAGAATACGACTTCCGTTCCAATCGGGGAACATACACTCCCTCCTTTGCCCTACAAGTACAATGCACTTGAACCAGCAATTAGTGCAAGGATTATGGAATTACACCATGATATTCACCACAAAAGCTATGTGGATGGATTAAACAAGGCGGAACTTGCCTTACAGGAAGCTAGAAAGAACAATGATTTTGACCTTATTAAACATTGGGAACGTGAATTAGCTTTTAATGGGGCGGGGCATTATCTTCACACATTATTTTGGAGTGTTATGAGTCCTAAAGGGGGAAAACCGGATAGTGAACTCCTATCTGAAATTCAAAAGAGTTTTGGCTCCTTTAATCAATTTAAACAACAGTTTACGAATGCTGCGAATAAAGTAGAAGGTTCCGGCTGGGCAATCTTAGTTTGGTCTCCTGTATCAAGAAGACTTGAAATTCTTCAGGCAGAGAAACATCAAAATTTGAGCCAATGGGATGTCGTTCCCCTACTTGCCATCGACGTATGGGAGCACGCTTATTATTTACAGTACGAAAATAAACGAAAGCAATATATTGAGAACTGGTGGAGTATTGTTAATTGGAATGAAGTTAACAAGCGATTTGCGAAAGCTCGTCAATTAACATGGAAGCCTTTTTAAAATGACAAAATAAAAAGCAAAGGAAATCCTTTGCTTTTTATTCCGATTATGATCAGTACGGTCCATATCCATAAGGGGGGCGTCCTCCAGGATTTCCTGGATATCCCGGATAATTACCATAGCCAGGACCTGGGTAACCATATCCTGGTCGCGGCGGAGGGTAGCCATATCCACCACCATATAATCCTGGAATTAAAAAAGCACCTAATAAGCCCCCTGCAAGTCCTCCAGCGAGCCCTCCTGCAAACCCACCAATAAAGGGATATGGTCGCTGGTAAGCATATTGTCTCATTTCATGAGTCAATCTTGTTTCTGGGTATTGAAAGAAATTCCCCTGTGAGGGGAGATAATTGTCCATAGGTCTCCTCCCTTTCCTGTCGGCTATAATGATGGTTGCCTACAGTATAGGGTATGAGAGGTTTCTTATTCGGGAAGGGGCATTAGCGGAGATATTCGAATTCTTAAGAGCTACAACCTCGGCCAATAAACACTAAACCAAACGACGATAACCCCCGACACAAATAAATAAAGTTCCGTAGTTTGTGATATATACGCAAAATATTCAAACAAGCTATGTCCAATAATAATTAAATTTAGTTGAAGAATTAACGTAACACCGCCCGCAACGGAGAGACCAAATCCGATTAAGAAAGTGAAGAAGCGAATGATCATTTGATTATGGCGTTTCTTCTCTTTATCATAGCGGCCTGTCCCTCCTTGCTCTTTTACTATTCATCCTATTTCATAAGGAAGCCGTTTATGCTGGTCAAGACGTTTTACTTTTGTTTTTTTTGCATACATGCTAAAACAAACAGGTAACATAAATTTTATATGAAGGAGGAGAATTTATGATTGAAAAAGTCGAACAAGCCGTTCAACAAAATTGGGTACCCTCTTTTCGTTACGAAAAGAATGAAACGAGTCCCTTTACACCTTTTAATAAAGACTTAAGTAATGCCAAAGGTGCTTTGATCTCAACTGGTGGCTTTTATGTAAAAGGACAAACACCTTTTAATGATAACTATGGACTTGGTGACCCATCTTATCGTGAGATCCCTGTTTCAACTTCATTAAAAGATCTTTCTATCTCTCATGAGCACTATGATCAAACAAATGCGAGGCAAGATGCAAACGTCCTCTTCCCTCTTGATGTCATGAAAGAACTTCAAGAAGAAGGACGTATTGGTGAACTTGCCGAAACGCACTATAGCTTTATGGGATATATCCCAACACCTCACCCACTAAAAAATGTGACAGCTCAAGAGGTGGCGCAAAAGTTACTTAAGGAAAACGTAGACTTCGCTTTGTTGGTGCCTTCCTGACCAGTCTGTCAACAGTCGGCCGGTCTGGTCGCACGCGTACTTGAAGAAAACGGCATACCAACAATCACATTAACAATGTCTAAAGAAATCAGCGAACAAGTTAACGTACCTCGCTCCCTATATAACCGCTTCCCATTCGGCAGCGCCGTAGGACAACCTAACAACAAAGAACAACACAAACAAGTCCTAAACAAAGCCCTCGACACCCTAGTCGAAGCCAAAGAAGGCGGAAACGTAGAAGAATCAGGAATTAAGTTTAAATAATGAAAAGCGGAAGCGCCCGTTTAGACACGGCAGGCACTGGAGCCTTTTCATTTGAACACGGTCTTTGTGTTCGGATGAAAAGGTGAAGTGACCGAGTGTCTGGGCGCTGCAGCTAGACACGAAAAGCGGAGACGAGCGTTTAGAAACGGAGATATTGGAGCGCTTGAACTAGAACACGCCCTTTGTGTTCTGGTGAAAGAGTGAAATATCGCAGTTTCTGCGAGTCGTAGCTGGATCTCACGAAAAGCGGAGCGGGCCTGCCTAAATCCGCAGGATGTTGGAGCCCTTTCGAATGAGACGCTTTTTGTCTCAATCGAAAGGGCGAAACAGCCGGAGGATTTGGCCCGCGCAGCTAGACAAGAAAAGCGGAAGCCGTCCCTGAGAGATCCAAAACCAATTTCGCGGAATTAATTCTATTTTCGCGGATATATTCGAAATTTAGCGGAATTATGAGCACGTTTCGCGGAATTCTTGGAACGATCGCGGAAATAAGTGTTTTTTCCTCATTACCCTTCCGTTTTCTAGTCCGCTTTCTCTATTTAAACGCGTTCCACACAAAAACCGGCTGAATTTCAGCCGGTTTTTTCTCTTATTTCGTTGAAGTAAACTGCTCTTCTTCCGTTGAACCTTTTAAAGCAGTCGTAGAAGACGTTCCTCCTGTAATAACCTGTGATACAGCATCAAAGTAACCTGTTCCAACCTCACGCTGGTGTCTTGTAGCAGAGTAACCATCTGCCTCACTAGCAAATTCTGCTTGCTGAAGTCTTGAGTAAGCTGCCATTCCATTATCCTTATAGTCTCGTGCAAGTTCGAACATGCTATGATTGAGCGCATGGAAACCAGCAAGTGTAACAAATTGGAACTTATAGCCCATCTTACCTAATTCGCGTTGGAATTTAGCGATCGTTTCATCATCCAACTTCTTTTTCCAGTTAAAAGAAGGCGAACAGTTGTAAGCTAGCAATTTTCCAGGGAAACGCTCATGTATAGCATTTGCGAATTTCTGAGCTTCTTCCAAATTAGGTTCAGACGTTTCACACCAGATAAGATCAGCGTACGGCGCATAAGCAAGGCCTCTTGCAATCGCCTGATCAAGACCTGGTTTCGTGTAGAAAAAGCCTTCAGGTGTGCGTTCACCTGTTAAAAATTCACCATCATATTTATCAACATCGCTCGTAATTAAGTTGGCTGCATTCGCATCCGTCCGCGCAATGATTAAGGTTGGTACGCCCATCACATCTGCTGCTAAACGTGCTGAAATTAAGTTTTTCACCGCCTGCTGTGTTGGAAGAAGAACCTTTCCTCCAAGGTGACCACATTTCTTCTCTGAAGAAAGTTGATCCTCAAAGTGGACAGCAGCTGCACCGGCTTCAATCATGGACTTCATAAGTTCAAAAACATTTAGCGCCCCACCAAAACCAGCTTCAGCATCTGCCACAATTGGCACAAACCAATCCCGATCGTGAATACCCTCTGAATGTTCAATTTGATCCGCTCGTTGGAGCGCTTGATTAATTCGTTTCACAACTTGTGGTACGCTGTTTACAGGATACAAACTTTGGTCCGGATACATTTGACCTGATACATTCGCATCTGCGGCTACTTGCCAACCGCTTAAGTATATGGCTTTTAAGCCAGCTTTCACCTGCTGAACTGCCTGGTTACCAGTAAGAGCACCTAGCGCGTTAACAAAATCCTCTTCGTTAACGAGCTTCCATAATCTTTCTGACCCTCTCTTTGCAAGGGTGTACTCAATTTGAATGGATCCCTGCAACCTCAACACTTCCTCAGGTGAATATGGGCGTTCGATTCCTTTAAAACGTTCTTGCTTCCAATTTTCTTGAAGTGATGCTGCCGTTTGCTTTGTCATAATTAATTCCCCCTAATTTTTTTAAGTTAGACAATTTTTGTTTGGTTCAAATCAGCCAATATACTTAAATATTCATTTCGCTTTTTCCAGATTTGATTTGGTTCAGGCATATAATGATTCCAAATGCCTTTTATCATCTGTATCAAACTAGCGTCTGTGACGCATTTACCATCAAATCCTTCTACCGCTTCTCGAGTGAGTGTTTCGAAAAGATCCGCCTGTCTTTTCTTTTCACTACCCTCACTAATGACGTGGGTTTTTCGCTTGTGTCCAATACTAATAACAGATCTTGCTACGTCCGTTATCCCCCTGTTTCCTTCTATCAAGTGAATCCCCGCACAATGGTTACGTAGTTCATAAAGCATTTCTTCTGTTTGATGAACATTTTCCATTGTGATCGTGATTGTTGCTTTCATTGTGCCTTCTGTCAAATTCATTTCTCTTTCTAAATAAGTAAGAACGTTATTCCACCACTTCGCTTCCTCGTAAGTCGCTAGCCCTTTTAAGCAAAGGTATGGAGCTGAACCATTTCTTTTTAAAGTCTCAGTATGATGAAAAACATAAAGACCAAAATCTACTAGACTAGCTGACATTTGCAAACCATTAATCGTATCTTTCCTTCTCCAGTCAGAAGGTGTAATCATTACAGCAATTGGTTTTTGAACCGTGTGAAAAAAATTCTTTTGAATAAACAACTTCAGATTTTCCTGTGCAATCAAACGATCAGTGAAAGAAAGCGATTCTGTAAAGTAATCAGCTATAAAAAGATTGGCGCCAGATTTTTGAGGTAACGACTCTAATGGAGAGGACGAATTCTTGAGAACGACGCGTCTCTCTTGAAGGTCTTTACGAACAGCTTTTACTTCCCAACTAGCTTCTCTGATATCCTTTGTTACCATTAGAAGTTGACCATTCGATATTTGCTGTTCTTCTAACTGATGTAGATCTTGATGAAAGCGACGATGAAGCTTCTCTAGAAACATCATCGCTTCATGTGTTAGTAAGTCACTTCCTTGAACGTTAGCGCTTTCAACAATTTCATCAAGCACAGCTTTCCCTCCTATTCAAGCCTACCGCTACTATTACAGCGGTGACATCCAACGCATCCTTCTCCCTCACAGTGGTGACAACCTTCATTTTTTCTTTCTTTCCCATGACAGTGCGGACATTCAAGTTCACCATTTCCATAACAAGTGTAACAATCCATTTTTGAATCCCTCCATCTGTTATAATACAATTTGTTTTATTTGTTAGTATTATATAACAACTTTTCAAAAGTGTTCAACCTTTTTTTAGAAAATTTAAAATTCCTGTGTTTTTTACAAATACCTAGCGTCTTAGCTTGCCTTAGAAGACGTTTTTTGTAACCAAACAAAAAAACGCGTGAAACACACGCGTTTTTGACTGTACTCATACAGATGCTTTTTTCCAAAGTTCTTTTATACCTTGGGCTCGTTTTATGCCACTAATTGTTCCAAGATGAAGATTTTCATGATTCATAAGAAATAATAAAAGTTCTCCAATTGTCTCGAGTTCCAAATAAGAGCCTATTGAAAATTCATGTTGAAGCGGATCGTGAAGTTTACCTTCCAATTCCTTTATACAGTTAATTTGCTCTAATAAGTAGTATTTTATCTCTGCAAGTGAAGGCGGTGATTCCGCCCATTGCTGTGGGCGAGTTCCCGCTTTAAATAACGGAGAGTAATTTCCAGGCAGGCTTTTTTCCTTATCTGTAAAGCGGTCTAAAGCAAATTCAGCCGTCACAAGAATATGCCCTAAATTCCAACGAACCGTATTCGTAAAACCTTCCGGCAGACAATCAGCTTGTTCTTCTGTGACAGCATCCAGCGCTTGAATCGTACGATAGCGCCAAAACGTATATTGATTTAACACTTGAGAATCATCCATTCTACTTCCACCTCTCCTATTAGTGTCACTTCATAAAAAGGGGTCAACACCCTGTGACTTTTCCATTATTGAGATAACAACTTAACGTCTGCTTCATTTCCTGCATCTCGTGCATAGTCAATTGCAGTATAACCTGCTTCATCTTTCTTTAAAGGGTCCCCACCAGCTGCAAGAAGCACTTTATAAAGATTGTATCGATTGGTTGGCTCCATGTAAGCGGTATAAATAAGCGGGGTCCACCCTTCCTGATCTTCAAGATTTGGATCTGCTCCAGCCCCGAGTAGAAGCTCAACTTTAGAAACAAAGCCATTTTGACTTGCTACCATGAGCGGGGTCATACCATAATCATCCTTTATATCAGGATTCATTCCAAGCTCCAGAAGTGTCTCAAGCATTTTTTCATCTTCCGGATATTCTGCAGCATAATGAAGTGCATTCCAACCGTCAGCATCCGTTGCCTCCAGATTGACGGTTGAGATTAGCGACTGAAATTCCACTTCACCTTCTGACATAATGGCTTCCATAAGTGGGGTAATGTCGGTAACCTCCCCATCATCAAACACGCTTTCCTCCTCAAATACTGAGGAAAGGGACGGAATAATCACTTCCGATGCAACTACCGCTGATCCAACTCCACCTACAAAGAAAAGAAAAATGATTAGTGAAAGAATAACTATTTTCTTTCGAGGAGCAGGAAAATGCGTTTCTTCCCGCATATTCATAAATGTCTCTACTGCAGCTATTCGTTTAGGTAGCGATGGATGCGTCGACAGCAGTTCACTTAACCACACAAAAAAACTTCTCTCAGTTTGGAGTTGCACGATGTAAGCATCTTTGTTCACACTTTGGTATAAGCGCTTTCCTACCGCAAGAATCATTAATCCGTTCCCTGCACGCTCTCCATTTTCTATGAAATACGCGCCCATTCGATCACATGTATATTCACATGCTCTAGAATAGGCTGAACCTAGAAATGGAACGACATTACCTGGTAAAAGCAGGATTTGCTTTAAAATGTGATTTCGTTTAATATGAGCGAGCTCATGAGCAAGAATAAATGTCACTTCATCCTCAGCACCTTCTTCAATCAGTTCAAAGATATCTGAATAGAGTACAACAAAATTACGACCTAACAAACGCGTCGCAAATGCATTTAAGATCCCTGCCGATTCCACCACATAAACACTTGGAATTTTAATAATATTCATTTCCTTACATAGATCACAAACCTTTTGGTGGATTTGAGGGTACTGGCTGTCAGTTATCTTCACTCCATTACTTCTAATTTGACCAAGAAAAAGACCATGGCTAAAAAAGGAAATCAACCATAATAGTGCGATAATCACGATTCCAATAACAGAAAAAAACAAGAAAATATACGTGAGAATACTAAATACTAATAAAATAATAAAAAGAGAAGTTTCAGAGGTTGAAGTTAATTGTTTCGCGTGATTCATTCTACTGTCACATAATTCCTTTCCAAAAGAGTTATGTTCAGTATACTGAATTTTCCATTCGAGTGTATATGTTTTTTCAAACAAAAAACACCCCTAAAGTTAGTCTTCAACTCTAACTTTCGGGGTGCACCACTAAATGAGTGATTCTAGTCCAACAATGTTACGATTCGATTAAGCGAAGAACGAAAAGATTCGATGTTAACAAACCTAGCTTCTCTAATGCTTTCTTTTCCATTAACATACAACAAAAGAACAGGGATTGTAAAAACCGAAAAAGCTCCAGCGGCTTCAGGAATTTCATGAACATTGAGCTTTTCCCGCGTAATTTGTGGGAAATCCTTTAGTACTTCCTCTACTTGAGGCAACAGTGCATGACACACGGAACAATTCGTACCATATAAGTACAAAAAGTACAGGCGATTCTGCTCAATTCCTTCTTTTGTTTCTTCAAGTGTAACGTTTTTCAGTTCCATCACCTTCTTACATCGTTGCGATTATGAAAAATTCATTCTTCTATTCTTCCCTTTAACGAACATAAAGATGCCGTAAGCAATAAATCCAATAGCTACTAATCCTAGCAGAATAGCGCCGTATGGTTGTTTCGCTAGTTCTGACAGTGCGCCATCAAGCCCTTTTGTTTTATCAGGGTTAGCTGTAATTGCTGTTTGAATAAAGAACACACCCATCATAGTAAAAACAACGCCTCGAGCTGCAAGACCAATTTGTCCAGCTCGCTTACCCCACCATTCTTCTTGGTTATGCATTTCATACTGCTTTAGTTGTTTCATAAATGATTTCTTATACCCTCTAATTACTTGATAAACGCCAAAACCTATAAAACATAAGCCGATAAATCCAATAACCCACTGACCAAATGGTTGGCCTAATAATTTAGCAGACATTGATTGTTTACCACCAGAAGATGAACTACCTGCTCTCGTAATAATTGAAACGGCGTTATACGCAAGGAATAAATGAATGACACCAGCGCCAAAGAATCCTGTTCGTATTAAAATACCTTTCGTATCATTGCCATAACTATCAGGATCTTTAATCGCCTGGATTCCTTTCCAAACGGAGTAACCGATTAATCCTACAATAAGAATCCACAAAAGGGCTTCACCAAAAGGTTTTCCTGCAATCGTTGCGAAAGCCCCTTTAGAGTCCGTTGTTTTTCCTCCAGGACCAAACGCTGCCTGAAATGCTAGAATTCCTATAATTAAATAGACAACGCCTTTTGCTGCATACCCCATTCTTGCAAGGCCTCTAATCCAGGGCTTTACATCATTTGACGCTTGTTTTGCTTTGTGTTTTGCTGCTGTCCCAGTATCCATCACCATTCTCCTTCCATTCATCTCAGATCATTTATCCACTCTCTCTATTCCCAAAAATGATTACTTTCAATCTAAAAGGGTCATTTTTTTCAAACCATTATTAGGAAACTTACTCTTTTATAAAAAAAAAATAGCTCTGTAAGCGAATCCAGCATTCGCTTACAGAGCTGTTAATTGAGGAGATAGACTTGTGGGCACAAGCTATCGCGTTTCTTTACTATACTACAGATCACGAAATTTTCATATAGTTTCGAATCATTTCTTTTCCGATTCATCGCGTTAAACAGTTAAGTTCATTCAGTAATAAGACTTTTCCTTGCGAGTAGCTTTGATAATAAACCATATCGAGGTGACAAAATAAACGTTGCGGCGAAGATAAGCCCAGCAATAGAAGCCATCGAACCTGAGATGGAAATATTCCAAACGAGCGCAGCATAATAACCACCTATCGCTGAAATGACGCCGATGACTGCACTAATGATAAGCATGGCAAGAAGTTTATCTGTTAATAGATAGGCGGTAGCTCCCGGCACTATTAACATGGCCACGACAAGAATTGCACCAACGCTATCGAATGAAGCAACCGTTGTAATGGATACCATTGACATCAATAAATAGTGAATGAACATGACAGGAATGCCAATGGCCGTGGCCATCGCTGGATCAAACGAACTAATTTTAATCTCTTTATAAAAGAGAAAAATAAGAATCAGGTTAATAATTAGAACAGTACCAAGCATCCACACAGCAGATGGACCAAGATCCATGCCACCGATTGTTAATGTGTTCCATGGAATGAATGTAATTTCTCCCATTAAAGCATGGTTCACATCTAGATGGACTTTACCTGCAAAAGCAGATAACAAGATCACTCCAAAGGCAAACAAAGAAGTGAAAACCACTCCGATTGCCGCATCTGATTGTACGCCACTAGAATGTAGTACCTGCACTAGGAATGCCGTTAACAACCCAATGATACCAGCACCAACTAGCATATAAATCCCTTCTAATGAATGGCTAACAAGGTAAGCAAGTACGATGCCAAGCAAGACGGTATGGCTGATGGCATCAGCAAGCATCGCCATTTTCCTTAAAATAAGAAAACAGCCAATGATGCCACATGATACACCTACAAGAGATCCAGTAAGCATAATCCATGTTCCATAACTCATAATGACTTCACCTCTTTCTTACGTTTTTCCGCACGTTGAGATGACTTTTTCTTTCGTAACGTTTCTCCTTCACCAAAATATTTAGGCTCAAGTTTTGGGGTCCGCTCATGAACGGCCATTAGTTGTTCAAGCTCGTGAAGAGTGGAGGAACCAATATGTTTATAATCCCAAACATCATTCGTAGCAAATTGAAGTGAAGCAAATTTCATCTCATACATCGTATATATTTCGAAAAGGCGATTATTTAATACAATTTCATGTGCTTCATATCCGCCCGACTCTGTTAAATACCACAAGTCTTCTTTTCTCTGAACATACCCTTCTTTTTCAAGTCGCTTTAGATTCGAATCAAGCTTACGGACCGCCATTTTTCTTCTAGTGAGAAGCTCTTCCTTAGAAAAAAGAAGTTTCTTATTCGTTATGCTTGCTTCTTCTGAAAGATCATACATCGTTTGTAGTACAGTTTCTCTTGCAACGATTTTTCGAATTCGATAGAGTTTTAATCCTTTTGAAACTAATCCACGGTTTGGAGCAAAGATCAGTGAAATTAGAAAGATAACCGTTGCCGAAAGTACAATGACCGGACCTGTTGGAAGGCGATTTGCCATTGAACTTAACAACGTTCCAAGCATGCCTGATAAAGCTCCAATCGTCCCAGCTACGATGACCATACGATCAAGTCGATCGGTCCAATATCTTGCTGAAATAGCAGGCGTAATGAGCATTGCCGCCATAAGAATGACACCAACTGCCTGAAGCCCAATAACGACAGCACTTACGATTAAAGCCATCAATAGCCCATTAAGCAGACCTGTAGGCAACCCAATACCTTGCGCAAATTGACGGTCAAATGTAAACAACTTCAGTTCCTTAAACAATAACCAGGTCACAATAAGAAGGACAACCGCTACACCAGAAATGACGCGTACATCATTCCCTACAAGCGATGCTGCCTGACCGAAAATAAAGTCATCTAGCCCGCTTTGATTTCCATTCTCGGATTGAGCTATCTTGGTAAGAAGAACAATACCAAATCCGAAGAATACAGATAAGACAAGTCCAATCGCCGTATCTTCCTTAATACGCGAATGATTAATAATGACCTGAATAAAGTATGTGGCAAGCAAACCAGATAAAGCAGCACCAACTAAAAACCATCCTATTGATTTCGTCCCATAAAGTAAGAAGGCAAGGCAAATACCTGGAAGGGCTGCATGCGCCATTGCATCTCCGATCAAGCTTTGCTTACGCAAAAGAGCAAAACTACCTAGAACGCCACTTGCAACCCCGAGAAGAATGGTTCCAAAAAGGACCCACTGTGTGTTTGCATCTTGTAACGTTAAGATTAAGTCATTAAACATACTTGGTCCCCCTTATGGCTGCACCACATAGGAAGGACTAACCTGAGAATCGAGAAAGGCTAGACGACCTCCATATGTTTTTTGTAAATTTTCCACTGTAAATACTTCTTCTGTAGGTCCAAGCGCAATTTTTTGTTTATTTAATAACAGCGTCCAATCAAAATACTCTTTCACGGTCTGTAAATCATGGTGCACAACAAGCACCGTTTTTCCTTGTGCTTTGAGTTCGTTTAATAAAGAAATGATCGCTTTCTCTGTTGCTGCATCCACACCTACAAACGGTTCATCCATGAAATAGACTGTGGCATCCTGAGCAAGAGCCCTGGCAAGAAAGACTCGTTGCTGCTGGCCACCTGAAAGCTGACTAATTTGACGATCGGCATATTCTTTCATTCCTACTTTATCAAGGGCCTGCATCGCAATCGCCGTATCCTTCTTCCCTGGTCGGCGAAACCATCCAACATGACCGTACCTTCCCATGAGAACAACATCAAGAGCATTTGTAGGAAAGTCCCAGTCGACTGAACCTCGTTGCGGTACATACCCAACTAATTTTCGCTGGGTACGATAAGACTTACCATATATCTCAACAGATCCAGAAGCTTTAGGAACTAACCCCAAAATGGCTTTAATTAACGTTGATTTCCCGGCACCATTTGGTCCCACAACACCAATTAATTTTCCCTCTGGCATTTGAAACGTTACTTCTTGAAGAACTGGTTTCCGGTCATATGCCACTGTTAAATTTGATACTTGAATTGGATTCATTTTTAAGCTCCCTTCCCCTTCTATTTCAAAGCTTTGGCAATCGTCTCAATGTTATGGCGATACATGCCTATATACGTGCCCTCAGGTGAACCTTTTTCACCCATTGCATCTGAATAGAGTTCGCCACCGATTTTCACTTCATGCCCTTTTTCTCTTGCACCTTCGACAACAGCATTGATCGATCTTTCTGAAATACTGCTTTCTATAAAGACAGCTTTAATATTGCGATCAGCGAGAGTATTAACAAGATTCTGTACATCTCTTAGACCATATTCTGAATCTGTACTCAAGCCCTGCAGTCCCTTTACTTCCATCCCATACGCCTGACCGAAGTATTGGAAAGCATCATGGGCAGTTACAAGCACACGGCTCTCTTCTGGTATTTCATTTATCTTTGCCTGTGCTTCTTCTTGTAATTTCTTTAACTCATTTAAATAGGCTTCTGCATTTTTCTCATAGTCCGCTTTATGATCAGGATCATACTCAATTAATGCATCGCGAACTTCCATTACAGCATATTGCCATAATTCAATATCGAACCATACGTGTGGATCAATTGCTGTTGCATTCGCTTGATCAACCAATAGCTTATCTTCCGGAATTGCTTCAGCAACGGGATAGGTCGGTTTGTCTTCCTTCATCTTTGCAAAGATATCTCCCATTTTCCCTTCAAGATGAAGACCATTGTAAAAAATGATATCTGCTTGCGATAGCTTATTAATATCTCCTTGAGAAGCTTTGTATAAATGAGGATCAATTCCCGGTCCCATAAGCGAATCAACTGCAACATGCTCTTTCCCCACACTTTTGGCAATATCACCAATTTGACCGATCGTTGCTGTTACTTTAATCTTGCCTTCACTTTGTTTATCTGACTCACTGCTACATCCTGCCAGTATAAGTAAAAACAATGATGCCCCTAAAAGATACCCAATCCATTTTTTCATTTAAATAACCTCTCCTTCATTCATTTAATCCGCTATACATTGCTTTAACCTAACGTATGGGCTTTCTGCTTTTGATGTGCTTTTCCAAGTCTCTTTCGCGAAAAACATTTGCTTAACAGCTCTATTCTTCACCCTATGAACATTTTTTTCCTAAAGGCAACTTTAAGATAAAAAAATAAGCAATCAGTTCATACCTCTCACGTGCCCATCCGCACAATTGTTTCCTTAATACAAAACTATCGCTCGAATGCACATTTGTCAACATTAGTTTATTCAAAAAAGTGAAAAAGTAGAAGTTTTTCTGAAAAGGTGTGAGAAAAATCACAGTTTCTTACAAAAATATCCTCTACAATAAACATATGAAGTACAAGAATTATTAATGGAGGGATTGCAAATGAGTGTTAAACACACAAACATACTTGTTGCTGTTGATGGTTCTGAATCTGCTGAGGTCGCTTTCTCAAGAGCGGTTGAACTTTCTATTCAAGATCAAGCATCCCTAATCATTGCGCACGTTATCGACACAAGAAATTTCTCCACATTTGAGCTATATGATATCGCAACAGAGAGAGCTGAAGATTTCGGGAAGCGGCTATTAAAAGAATATGAAGAAAAAGCAATGATCGCCGGAGTAACGAATGTAAAAACTGTAATTGAGTATGGATCACCGAAAGTGAAAATCGCAAAAACCATTGCTCCACAAAACAAAATTGATTTAATCGTATGTGGCGCCACTGGTATGAATCGTGTTGAGAGATTGCTTATGGGCAGCGTTTCAGAACATATTACCCGTAATGCCACTTGCGATGTGATGGTTGTACGAGGTGTGAAAGTTTCAAGTAAGGAGGGGCAACAGGATGAACATAGCAGACAAAATACGTAAACATCGTTTAGAAGCAAATATGACCATTCAAGAATTGGCTGTAAAAGTTCGTATCGGAGCCGGTCTTATGCAAAAAATTGAAGAAAATCGATATCATCCAGACGTCCAAACATTGTTAAAAATCTCGACTGCGCTAGATATTCCAGCCTCTGAATTTCTTGAAAAAGATACGATTGAGGCGTTGAAAAAGGCGGACACTGGTATCTAAACATCAAAGCATAAGAAAAAGCGCTGAATCAGCGCTTTTTTCTTATGCTTTCACTAACCTTCTTTCATATAATGGTAAAGAAACTTCAACTGTCGTCCCCTCCCCTTCCACACTTGATAACCTCATTTTTCCATTATGATTATCAATAATGCCGAAACTTACCATCAGACCAAGTCCCGTTCCGTTTTCCTTTAATGTATAGAAAGGTTCCCCTATTCTTGATATTTGATGCTCAGGAATCCCCACTCCTTGGTCTTTTATACGAACAGTCACACCCGTCTCGCATTTAGTGACTTTAACGTAAATAATCCCTCCATCTTCCATTGCTTCAATAGCATTTTTTAGCACGTTGACAAATACTTGCTTCAGCTGATTTTCTTCACCCAAAATTGGAAACTCTTCACAATCATACTGGGTTCGGATCTCAATATTCTTTAAAATTGCCTGAGATTTTAATAAAGAAATCACATGCCTGAGCAAAGAAACCAGATCACTCCTGGCGAATTCTTTTTCATGCGGCCTTGCTAGAAGCATAAATTCACTAACAATAAAATTAATCCGATCGATTTCCGAAAGCATAATTTGCAAAAACTCTTTTGATTTCTCATCGTGAGAGGAGCTATAAACAAGGCTCGCAAACCCTTTTAACGACGTTAGAGGGTTCCGGATCTCATGCGCCACTCCTGCCGCAAGCTCACCGACAGCCGTTAGTTTTTCAGAGCGTCTTAAAAGTTCCTCCGTTTCTTTAAACTCCGTAATATCCTCTACGATAACAATAATACCTTGCATCTTGTTTTCGATCATATGTGGAATAGAAATTAGTTTCACATGAATGGAATGACCATTATGATGGCTAATCGCTGATTCACATTTTTGAGGAACACCTTCTTTTGTTCTTTCAAAACAGTACGTTGTTTGCTCGATGTATCGCTCTTCCACAAAATGAAAGCTTAATTTATGGCTCACATCTTCTAGTGTATACCCACTCATACGTTCTAAGGCAGGATTAATATTTAGAATATGACCTTGAATATCTAACACCATAATGCCATCGGGACAATTTTCTACAAGAGAATGGTATTTTCTTTCGCTTTCTCGGAGCATCGATTCCTGACTTTCAAGCTCTCGATTCCGCATCATACGAATGAGCATTAAAACAGAAATAATAAAGATGCCTGTTAAAGCCATGTATTGCACGAGGTGGTTTTCACTGTAGCTCTCTACTTCAAATTTAGTTGCAACAGAAGATGTGATCATTGTAAAGTAATGAATCGCAAGCGTTCCAAGACCAAAAACAAGCGCTCCTGACACTCTTCTAAAGGAATGACTTCTTTCATTCGAAATTCCATAAACAAGCCACAAACTACTAACGGTAGAGAAAAAAACCATCAACAAAGGAAGAACGACTCTCCACCAGTCATCGATTGAATAAGTTAACCCCAATAAATAATGAGAACTAATCATTTGTAATAACAATAACGATAGCGAAATCCAAAGACTTGCTTTAATGATTTGCTTAAACTGCCCTCTCGGTGAAAGGGTCATAAACGCTAAGAGAGATCCAATGACTGGAACTGCTAGAGATAAGCATACAAACCAGGGCGCATAAAAAGAAGCATCTGCTGTTGATAGACCTAATAAAACTAGGTATTGCAGAATCCATATTCCCGCTCCCATTGCAAGTGAACTTCCAAATACCCAAAATTTCCGATATGGAAGCGTGATGATGTGAGCTTTTTCATGAAAATCAAATGCTACATAAGCGTAGCTTACAATCATTAATATCGAAATAACAATGAGAAAAAAATGAAACTCGTAAGTGAATCCTTCCATTGCGTACTCCACTCCATTTTTGATATCGACGTCCTGTTTTTCTATGTACCAATTTGACAAATTTCTTCAAAATCCTTCCACATTAAAAAAATAGCGATTACTTTCTTTTACGACTTTCTAAACGAATAAAAACAGCCTCTATGAAACAGGCTGCTTTTACATGTTTTGAAGGCTATTTTTTAATAAGAATGGGTAATGGTAGATGAAGGAGGATTTACAATGGCTCAAATATTATTCAAAGTGCAAAATGTGAAACGACTCGTCGACCATCATATCCCGGATACATTTGAAGCATCTGTCGAAGTTGAAATCATTAATCGTGAAAATGGCGAACTAGTAAAAACAGGGCTAATTCCAGTTCAATTTAATGAGCATGGGTCCTTCCCTTCCATTTCCCACATTCAAACGTTTGAAGAAAACAAGAAGTTACAAGCGAAACTTTTATTTGATATTCGACGATATGTTCGAAAGCTTCGTCCTTATCTTCAGCCAGATGATGACTGATTTACGCTTCAAATAAATAGCGGTAAATACTACAAGCAACTTGAATGTTCAAAAGATCAGATGGATCGTTAAAATTAATCGTTAATATCTCTTGGATACGTTGAATGCGGTAATTCATTGTGTTCACATGAACGTGAAGTTGTTCTGAAGCATTTTTAATATCCTGTCCTGTCGATAAGTATACAAACAATGTTTGAAAAAGCTCTCCTTTGCGTCGCTTCTCATAAGCAAGTAGGGGAGAGAGATACTCAAGCGCATAATTAGCCAGCTCCTCCTCGTTGTTATTTAACAACAAACGAAGCGCTCCAATTTCTCCATACCACGAGGAATACCCAGCAAAGGTAAATCGTTCTAAAAATTTAATAGTTTTCTTAGCTTCATTGAAGGACTTGTCTAGTGCGCGTATTCCCTTAACAGATTTTCCAATTCCGATTCTACACATTTTTTCTGACGTAATAGATGAAGTAAGTGCTTTGAAATCACGGATAAAGCGATTAACTGATACAATTGACGATTCTACCCCATGAGCATCATGGAAGAGGATAACAATCTGTCTCCCCCACTCTGTCACAAGCAATCTCGTATTACCTTTTTGTAGCAAATGACTAATTGAGGCATGAATGCAACTTCGCAACCACTCTTCGTGCCCCTGCTCAAGTTCTTGCGGTACATCGAGAACCGCCACGGTAAAAAAAGCATCCCAATCAGCTTGAAGTCGATCGGCAAGGTAGCTTAAATCCGCTTCCTCTTCCTGAGCAGATAGAAGATTGATGATTAGTTCACCGGTAAGTCGCTGCCGTTCTTTATGCTCCGCTTCTTGTTTCATTAATTGTAAGCCCGCCACTGTGCATGCATGAAAAACAGCAGAATGTTCAAACCTTGTAAGCGGTAGCGATTCAGAAATAATCGCTAGATAGCCTAGTGGAAAGGAAAGTCTACCAAGTGGGAATAACAAGAAATCTTCTTTAGCGTGGAAAACTTCAACCTCATGTTTTTTTTGCTTAATCGTATTGAGGTGCTTCAGAATCATCTGTTGCAAGTTTTCAGTTGATGGCCATTCAGAGTGGCTCGACGCCTTCACTTCACCAAATGGATCAAAAATCATGACGGTTTTACCGATGGAATTAGTAAGATATGAACAAATTTCTTGAAAAGACCCTTCATTCATTCCGATATCAGATAAGGCATGGTGAGTTTCCACAGATTTTGATAAACTTTCATTTTGATTTATCATTGTCTTGTTAAATTGCTTTAATTTTTGAAGAGAAGCTTCCTTGTTGCGATATAAATTCGCATTCATGAGAGCAATCGCCGCCTGAGAGGAGATGGCTTCAACTAATCGAATATCGTCCTTCGTAAACTCTTTTTCTAGATTAAATTGATCTAATACAATAACCCCTGTACAATCGTCTTCTTTAATTATTGGAATACAAATGGTGCTCATAGGTAAATCGTCTGCAGACTGGTGATAGAGCGTTGCATTCTGAGGCGTCATCGTTTTCATCGCTTCTTCTACTTCAAGGTTTGTTTTAAAGTGGAGCGTTTCTTTTTTCTCAAATGCCAGGCCTGTCATCGATTCTCCAGATTGAAGCAATACCTCATTTACCGTTTTCTTTCGAAAGCCAGTCGATCCCGCAACTTTCAATCTCTTTCGCTCATCATCGTATAAAAAGAGCACGCCGCCGTCTGCAGCATCAATGACAGAGACGGTCTCTTCAATGACGGACTGAATCACCGCATAGAAATCAAGTGATGAGTTAAAGATGGTTGATACTTGCATCAATAAATGTAGCTGTCTTTTACTTAATTCTGCTTCATTTTCAAGCAACCCTCTCGCCATTCATTTCCTCCTCCTATTCACTTAACTCTTTATCTCTTCCGCTTCATAACGATGTTGTTCTAAATAAGATAAAGTGGCTTCTCCTAGCGTTTGAGCAGCAATCAACATCGCAGTCTCATCAAGATCAAACATCGGATGATGATGAGGGTAAGTCGATAATAGCTCCTTATTTCCTGAACCAGTTAAAAAGAACGTTCCGGGTACTTTTTCAAGATAATAAGCAACATCTTCTCCAATCATTAATGCTTCTGTTTCGACCACATTTTTTACATTTCCTACTCTTTGGGCCGCCTCCTTCAGCATCATCGTTTCCTTCTCGTGGTTCACAACAGGAGGGTATCCTCGATTATAGGTAAACCGATAGTCTGCCCCGCTACTTTCACACGTCCCTTTAATCATTCGTTCCATTAATGCAATGATTTTCTCACGAACATCTCGATCAAAAGTGCGCACAGTGCCTTTCAGCGTAGCCGTTTCAGAAATAACATTAAACGCCGACCCTGCATGAAAGGAGCCAATTGATAAGACGGCTGTATGACCAGGATCAACAAATCGACTAACGATTTGCTGCAACTGAGTAACAAGCTGACTAGCAATGACAATTGAATCTACCGCTTCGTGCGGAATACCTCCATGGCCACCTCTCCCTTTTACGACAATTTCAAACGAGTCGGCAGCTGCCATAATGCGCCCTGTTTTGTAGGCGACAGTCCCAGTAGGAAACCCTGACCAGAGATGTGTTCCAAAAAGGACGTCTACCCCATCAAGACAACCATCTTCAATCATCGGCTTTGCACCACCAGGCGTGATTTCTTCTGCAAATTGATGAATAAACACAACTCGTCCAGCTAACTGATCACGTTGTTCGTTTAACGCTTTGGCAAGATGTAAAAGCGTAGACGTATGCCCGTCGTGTCCGCAAGCATGCATCACGCCAGGTACTGTCGATTTATATGGAACGTCTTTTTCATCATTTATTGGAAGAGCATCGAAATCCGCTCGTAAGGCTACTGTTTTACCAGGTAATGCTCCTTCTAGAACAGCTACAACCCCTCTTCCACCAACTTCAGTACGAATAGGCATGTGAAGATTTTCATAAAATTCAGCAATTCGTTTTGGCGTGTGAACTTCATGGAAAGAAAGCTCTGGATGCCGATGAAGCTCTCTCCTTAGTTCAACCATTTGTGGATAAAGCTCTTCTAATCTTTTAAACAGCGCAGTTCTCATTGTAAGATCTTCCCCTCTCCTCTATCTAAAGCAATCACGTATCATACGTTATGAGTATTTTAACAAAAATTCTGAACTTTATAAGGAAAACTTGCAAATCTATTGAGAAATATTATGAAAGACATCCACCTACTAAGAGCCGTTCATTCGGAATAAAAAAAAGAACCCTCTAATTTGCAATGGATATCTACGTTTTCTAAAATGAAGTGAATACCGCTAATGAGGAGGATGTATTATGAATGTATTTATTTTAGGGGCTACAGGCCGGGTTGGTAGTAAAGTATTATTACAAGCTGTTAGAGATCACCATAACGTATCTGTTCTTGTACGATCACCAGAAAAGCTTTCAATAAAAGAAGGGATAACAATTGTTGAAGGCGATGTGTTAAATGAAGATGACGTAATGAAAGCAAGCGAAGGGGCCGACGTGATAATCAGTGCGCTTGGAACAGACAAAACAACTACTCTCTCCGATAGCACACCGATTCTGCTAAGCGTCATGAAGAAGCAGGGAATAAAGCGCATCATTACAGTTGGTACAGCAGGTATACTAAACAGTCGTACCGATCCTGGCGTTTATCGTTTTGAGTCATCTGAATCAAAACGTAAAACAACCCGAGCAGCAAAAGAGCACCTCGCTGTTTACGAGATGCTGAATAGAAGCCAAGTGGAATGGACCATTATTTGCCCTACTTACTTACCAGAGGGAGACGCTCGCGGTAGTTACAGAGTAGAAGATGATTACCTTCCTGAAGATGGCAAAGAAATCTCAACTGGAGACACGGCTAATTTTGTGTATCAAGAGCTCCTTGAAAAAAAACACCTCTTAAAGCGGGTCGGGATCGCCTACTAACTACTGAGACATACCTGTATCTTTGATCGTCACATCCACTTCAACAGATACAGGTGTGGTTTCAATGAGACGTTCTTTATCCAACGTCCTCCATTCTTCATAAGATAGTGACTGGCGAATATACTGACCTAATCCAAGACTATCCGTTTGATTTTCCTTTAAAATCTCAATGATGTCCTCGGCTTTATGTTCAATATGACGTGCAACCAATCGCTCTAATTCGTGAATCTCTTTCGTAGAGGAAATACTTTCTTCTCCCGTATCTTCTAAAACCGATCCTCTCATCTTTACGACAATCTTGATATGATCAACCTCTCTCCCCTTCTTATATACGTTTATATTCCGGTGGCTTGTCACATAGTCAAAATGAACATTACGAATTTTTTCCTCTTGAGCCATTTTAATCGTTAATTCACTTCTCTCTACTTTGCTAAGCAATAGCATTAATATTTTTGATTGAATCAAATCAAGGTGATCAACATAGCGATCATTGCGGAAAAGCGCGGTACCCACCAATACAATTCTCCCATCTTGCTTCCTAAAAAGAGGCGCGATCGGATCAATCCCGTCATCATAATAATCACGAGAAAAATGGTGAATATCCGTTTCTGGAATTGTGAATTTTTCAGATTCAGTTTTTAACATTTTATCAATGTAACTCCCGATATCCGGAACGACTTCGGTTCTAATAATTTCAGTGCCTTCTTGATCTGCAACTACTACTTTCACCTGTGATCCTATTTCTTGGTCTCTTTCCATCGAGCTGATCACGCTTTTCACTCCGTTTCTTGCAAACCTTTCGCCAAGAATAATAGAATGTATTTGACCATTTACTACTTGTTGTTTTGTTTTGGATGAGAGGAGATCCTCTGCCTCCTTTTTAGAATTTGCAATTGTTTCGATGATTTGCTCTTCATTAGACGTTTCACTCGTTAAATTTGGAAAAGAGGCGGTAACTTTTAGATCACCAGTCGGATCATCCGTTTGATCAAAACTCATCATACTAATAATGGCAAGATCTTCAATTACTTTTTGATCGTTACAACCTGCTAGCAATAAGCATGCGAAAATGCCCCATATGACAGTTTTTCTATCCATTGCGCATCCTCCTAATCCACAGAATGAATAACAACAGAATGGGTAATCCAATGGCTATTCCTGCAGCAGCGAATCCAAAAATCAATAACCATGGTGCTAACTCATAAACCACGTCTACTCGAAATGTAATAAAAAAAGCAACTAAAATTAAAATCGGCGCTAACCACTTTTCATTCACACTCGGCATTCCACGATGAAGGAGTAATTTGGCAGCCCATAAATACATTACGACTGTAACAAGAATCTTCATTAGAAATAAGTTAAAAACGAGGCTTTCAATTCGCTCTATTAATTCAATTTCAACGTACGCAATTAAATTCAATACAGGAAAACTAATAAGCTTGAGTTGCTCAAATGAATAGTACATAAAGGATACGAGGCATATGAGTGTATACACAATCGTCGTAATGACATGTCCTACATATACGCTTAGAAACCATTTTGGCTTTTTCTCATCAATATAAGGAAACAAAAATAAAACAAGTTCAAAACCTAGAAATGCCGTGTATACCTCAATCCATCCACGAATTGAATGCGTTCCATCTTTAAATATAAATGGCGTTAATCTCATAACGGAAGAATACGGGATATGATAAATTAACAAAAAGGTCATCCAAATGGTTAAAAAAAAGAAAATGGTCGTTGTCTTAGATATCGTATACATGTCCTTTATTACAAGGTAGAAGGCGAGAATTAAAACAATGCTGTACAGCAAAAGTAAACTTGAATTTTGGAAAGCTAACACCTGGGTGATAAGGATATAGTCTTTTCCAACAAGTAGCGCTAAGATTGACCAGATCAATGCTAGGAGGATGTAAAAAGGCGCCAATACTACACGAGGGATAAGTCCTTCCATAATCTCAAATACGCTCTCTCCTTTTCTAAAACGGTTCACGAGAGAAATGAGAAAAATATTTATTCCAGCTACAAAAGATACAATGAGTACCATAATCCATCCGTTCGTACCAAAATTAACGGCTAGCATGCGAGGTAACTTGTATAGGGTTACACCAGACTGGATCATATAAATAAGAATGGCGAGGTGAAATGGCGCGATTTTTTCCGACATTAGTATCCCTCAATTTCTTCTAGCTGCTTATTGCTTTCTTTTCTTATTAGAACTTCTAGGTAAAGCTGGCCTTGTTTTCATTAAAGAATAGGGAGCTCGCAATAAAAAATCGACCCAATCTTTGCGGAAGAACGGAGATAGAGGAGCTAAGTAAGGTGCACCCGCACTCGTTAAACTACTTAAGTGGATTACCAAAAGGATGACTCCTATGACGATTCCGAGATTACCAAGGAGTCCCGCTAAAAGAATTAAACCAAAACGCGCTAATCGAATACTCGCACTCATCACATAACTAGGGACGACAAATGAAGTAATGGCAGAACTGGCAACAACAATAATTAGAACATTGCTAGTAATTCCAGCTTGCACTGCCGCTTGTCCGATAACAATACCCCCAACGATACCGATCGTTTGTCCAACTTTCGTTGGCAATCTGGCCCCTGCTTCACGTAAAAACTCAAGGGTAATTTCCATGATTAGCGCTTCGTATAAAGGATTAAATGGCACCTTACTTCTTGAACCTGCCAACGTTGTTAACAGCGATTGCGGAATCATTTCATATTGAAAAGTTGTAACGGAAACGTAGAGAGCAGTAAACCCAATCGTGATGATAAAAGCTCCAAATCGAAGCAACCTTGTTGCCGTCCCAGTAATCCATCTTTGATAATAGTCATCACCCGTTTGAAAAAAGTCAAAAAAACTTGAAGGACTGATGATGACTGCGGGACTACCGTCAACTACGACCACAATTTTCCCTTCAACAAGCGCAGCAGCAATTGCATCGGGTCGCTCTCGAAGCATAAACTGTGGAAAGAGCGCATTTGGCTGATCTTCAATTAGCTGTGTTAGCATATGTGCATCGTACACCGCGTCAATCTCGATTTTCTCGATTCGATTAATCATGTCACCCACAACTTCATCATTAGCAATTCCTTTTATATGAAGAACAAAGACGCTCCCTTTCGAAACTTCTCCGACAGGAATTTCGTTAATTTTCAAGTGCGCGCTTTTCACCCGTCTTCGAATCATAGAAAGATTAATTTCGCTACTTTCAACAAATCCTTCATGTGGTCCTGTAATCGTTGTTTCCGTTTCCGAAGGTTGGATTTCTCGCTGCTTAGGTCCAGAAATGTTAATCAGGTAAGCATGGTCCTGGTGAAAAACTGCCGCTTCTCCATTTAATATTCCATTGATTACTTTCTTTTCATCATCGGTTTTATGAAAGTTAGACCTTTTTAAGAATGGAAGCTTGGTTTCATCTGATGCATGATAAATGGGAACAAGCAAATCCATTTCAAGTAAATTTTCGTTAACCATATGTAAGAAATAAATAATTGTTATATCTAATTCAGGAAACGTGCGTTGTACGAGATCATCACAGCCGCTAAAGTTTTCGATAACTTGTTTCTGAAGTGAAGCTGAATGATCTTTTTCTACCGCTTCCTGCTTTAATTCTTTTAACTTATGAAGTAACTTTGTCGTTCTCCTTTTCATCCTATTCACCCCCCATGCACCCTCTTGTTCTAGCTTTTGGAGATGTGAATAGAAATATGCATCGGCTCTTCAGAATAACAAAAAAAGAAGACCAGCTTTACGCTCGTCTTCTCCATGTTTTACTTTTGTTTTAAAGCCGCTTCTAGAGCAATAATCATCATTTCTTTAAACGTTGTTTGACGCTCTTCAGAAGTCGTTTCTTCACCCGTTACAATGTGATCACTAACAGTCAGTACGGTCAATGCATTCACGCCGTATTTTGCTGCGATCGTATAAAGAGCGGAAGTTTCCATTTCGACACCTAGCACTTGATAGTCAGCAAGCTGTTGGAAGATTTCCGGGTTGTCACGATAGAAAGAATCACTTGTAAACACATTCCCGACATGAACACTCATTTCTTTTTCGGCTGCAGCATCATAAGCATTTTTTAGAAGGTTAAAATCAGCTGTTGGGGCAAAGTCCATGCCATTAAATTGAAGACGGTTTACTCCAGAATCAGAAGTGGCACTCATCGCAAGAATAACGTCTCTTACTTTCACTTCTTTCTTCAATGCGCCACATGTGCCAACTCGAATCAAATTCTTTACGCCATAGCTTTGAATAAGCTCATTCACGTAGATGGAAATCGACGGCACGCCCATGCCGGTTCCCTGAACAGAAATTCGTTCCCCTTTATATGTACCAGTGTATCCAAGCATTCCTCTTACTTCGTTATAGCAGACAACGTCTTCTAAGAACGTTTCTGCAATGTACTTCGCACGAAGCGGATCTCCGGGTAATAAAATTGTTTCCGCAATATCTCCTTGTTTCGCACCAATATGAACACTCATAATCGTACCTCCTTGAATAAATACGTTCACTATCAAAAGTAGCATAAGATGAGAGGATATGCCACAGCCATTCACATATCGGTAGTCTCTCCACAACTTCTCCAGCGGATGCAGCCACTCATGCAAATAAAAAAACAGGCAAACGCCTGTTTTTTTAACCTATCAATAGTACGGAGAAATCATCAAATAAACGACAACACCTGTCAGGCTCACATACAACCAGATCGGCATCGTCCATCTTGCAATTTTTCTATGTTTGGCAACTTGCATATTAAGACCTCGTGTCACTGTGATTAAAGCAAGAGGAACAATCGCAGCCGCAAGGATAATATGTGAAATCAATATAAAGAAATAGACGGAGCGAATGAACCCTTCTCCTCCAAAAGAAGTTGATTCAGACAACCCGTGATACGTTACGTAAGACACTAAAAATAATGCTGTCGTTGAAAAAGCAGCAAAAATAAAACGTTTGTGCAACTTAATATTCTTTTGCTTAATAAAAATCAGCGCAGCTACTAAGAAAACAAAAGTAAAGCTATTAAAAACTGCGTTAAGCAAAGGCAAAAGTGTAATATCGAATCCTACCTCACCGCTATATTCGGGTAAGAAAAACAGAATAACAACGAGCACGTTAACTGCAATGGAAAGCCCGACGATCCATGGTGTATAATTCCGTTGTTTTACATCACTCATACGAATTCTTCTCCTTATCACATTAATCTACCTTTTAAGGATAAGAAAGTTTCTCTAAATGAGCAACCTATGTGACACATCTCACACGTAAAATTCCAATTCGTGACACGTTTTGTTCACATTAAGGCGACCACTGGTCATGAACAATCCCTATTAAATAGTGATCATTATTATGTTCAGAAAACACCAATTTAAGACTCTTCCAATCCATTCCTCCATGTTCTTCTGATCCGGGTACAAAGAACTCAACATAATGGCTATTCGGCAAAGCTTCATCTATATTATTAACGCGATTTGTCTCTTTATATATCCCATCGTACGTAACTAACTCAGTCTCAGTAAATTCGACATCATAAACATATTTCTCAAAATATGCTTGAGGTGTTAGTCGAATAGGATCTCCTTTAACGTCATCCGTCCCCCATTCAAGCTGCTTTTGATTGGGTACCTGGAATAACTCTTTCACTTGAGAAGGCATCAATACCTGGGCACGATTTTTATCAACTGTTCCAAATGGAGAAAGCAGTACTCCTTTTTGTGGATGAACATGACGAGAGACTTTGTCCATCTCTTGTTTACTTAATGCATTTAAAACGAGATACGCTTTCTTCATAACAATGCTTTGTACAGATGCTGGACGATCGGCTTCTACCTCGCCTAAATTTTGTGGCTTTTCAATTGCACATCCTAGAATAATGCCAAAAAACAGGAAGAAGATTGTCAGTACTCGAATCATCTTATTCATCCTCCCTATTAACGCTCATATCTATTATATTCGCCACAATTGAATGCAACCATTCTATCTCTTAGGAAAAAGTTTATCATTTTCCGTTTGTATGTCACTAAGAACCTTTTCCCAAGGTACTAATCATGGCATCGCTTACAGTTTTCAATTAGTCGATTTAATATTAAAAATTCAGGCTGATACCCAATCACACGATTTGATTTTAGCGCGAAAAAGCTATAAAATTTTTACTTGGGAACCCAGTAACTTGTTCTGTTACGGGATCGATATCATCTGATCAACATTTGATTAGTCTTATCTTTACTAACGAAGTAGGGAATTCACTGTTCCGTCCATACGTTCCCTCTGGAACAGCAATAATGAAAAAGTGAGGTCACAAAGATGAATCAACCATCAAAACAGGCTTCTGTTATCGTTATATTCGGTGCAACAGGAGATCTTGCTAAACGCAAGCTATTCCCATCACTCTACAACCTTTATTGCAAAGGTGTACTTGCTGAGGATTTCGCTGTAGTAGGAGTAGCAAGAAGACAGCTATCTAATGAAGAATTTCGTGCAAATGTTCATGATTCTGTTATACATACAGCATGCATGGATAAAGATGACAAACATGAAGAATTTAGCAGCCACTTCTTCTATCAACCTTTTGATGTAACAAAGAAAGAATCGTATCAAGAATTAAATGAGTTAGCTAAATCACTTGATGAAAAATTCAACATTCCAGGAAATCGCATCTTTTATATGGCGATGGCGCCAGAATTCTTTGGAACAATTGCATTGAATTTGGATTCTGAAGGGTTAACTGACGGAGACGGCTTTAACCGTCTTGTTATCGAAAAACCTTTTGGACACAACTTCCCATCAGCTCAAAAGCTGAATGATGAAATACGCCAAGTTTTCTCTGAAGATGAAGTCTATCGAATTGATCATTACTTAGGAAAAGAAATGGTCCAAAACATAGAAGCCATTCGTTTCGCCAACTCTATGTTCGAACCGCTATGGAACAGTCGCCATATTTCCAATATCCAAATCACATCTAGTGAAACGGTTGGTGTTGAAACACGCGGAGGATACTATGAAAAGTCCGGTGCCCTACGCGATATGGTTCAAAACCACATTCTACAAATGGTTTCTCTCCTTGCGATGGAACCACCTGTTAGCCTTTCCACAGAAGAAATTCGTAGTGAAAAGGTGAAAGTGCTTCGCTCCCTTCGAGCGGTTAAACCAGAAGAAGTAAATGATTACTTCGTTCGTGGTCAATACAAAGAAGGAGAGGTTGATGGCGAAACGCTGCCAGGATATCGCGAAGAAGACAACGTTGACGAAGAATCCAATACGGAAACCTTTGTTGCGGCGAAACTTATGATTGATAACTTCCGCTGGGCTGGCGTGCCATTCTATATTCGAACTGGTAAACGCATGACGAATAAATCTACTAAGATTCTCATTGAGTTTAAAGACTTACCAATGAATCTTTATAAAAATGAAAGTGGTAAACTAGGACCGAACATTCTTGTGATTCATATTCAACCTGAAGAAGGCATTACGCTTCACTTGAATGCGAAGGATTCAGGAGATATGCGAAAAACAACGCCAATCCAGTTAAGCTTTAACAATAATCAAGAAAACAATATGAACTCACCAGAAGCATATGAACGTCTCCTTCACGACGTTATGCGCGGTGATGCTACAAACTTTGCACGCTGGGATGAAGTTGCTCTCTCATGGCAGTTCATTGACCCAATTTCCGTTACATGGGCAAACGAGAAAGAAAAAGACTTCCCGAACTACCCAGCAGGTTCAATGGGACCAAAAGCGGCAGATGAGCTTCTAGAAAAAGACAACCTCCACTGGTGGCCATTACCAAAAGAGTAAAGCGGAAGTGGCCGCTTAGGGTCGACAAGCGCTGGAGCCGCATCAAAAGAACACGCCCTTTGTGTTCATTTGATGTGGTGAAGCGATCGAGACCCTGGCCACTGCAGCTAGCACAGTAAAGCGAAGACGAGCGTTTATTCTAAATAATCATGACAAAAGAAAGATACGTGCTTCACGTATCTTTCTTTATCATATACACTACTAGTTGAAAGGAAGTGTTTTTTATGAAAATGTATGATGTAAGTGCACCAATTTTTAATGGTATGGCCGTTTATAAGAACAAAGAGGAAAAACAACCTGAAATCAACACGACGACAAATGGACACGTCACAGAGTCTCGCCTTTCTCTCGATGTACATACGGGGACTCACGTAGATGCACCGCTTCATATGATGAATGATGGAGCAACGTTTGAATCAATTAATCAAGAAGATCTTGTTGGAAAAGCGAAAGTAATTGACGTTACAAATGTTAAAGGGGCAATTTCTGATAAGGATATTGAATCTGAAGACATTCAAGAAGGCGACTTCATCCTTTTCAAATCTCAAAACTCTTTCGAGGAAGAATTTAATTTTGACTTCGTCTTCGTAGGTGAAGATGCAGCACGCTACCTTGCCGAGCGAAACATTCGAGGCGTTGGTGTAGATGGTCTTGGCATTGAGCGTAGCCAACCAGAACATCCTACACACCGCTCTTTATTCGAAAAAGATGTGATTATCATGGAAGGCTTACGTCTAAAAGACGTGGCAGCTGGAGAATACTTCATGGTGGCTGCACCTTTAAAGCTTCAGGGGACAGATGCATCGCCCGCTCGCGTGTTATTGTTTGAAGGATTAAAAGAAGTGTAAGATTTCATAAGCCAGGGTTTTCCCTGGCTTTCATTCTATCTCGAGATGATCATCCCAAAAAACGAGTGGAGGTAAAGATGAAATCCCTATTTCTAAAGCTTCGTTCTCGTCTAACGCTAACAATCTGGTTCATTTCTGTCGTTATTTTTGCGCTCTTCCTTACCTTCGTCCTCCCTCAAGTCTCAAACAAATCTTATGAGGTTACCCAAACGACTCAATCCCCTGATGGCTCATTCTTCTACACTCCTGAGAAGCTCTATGAGGTTGCAGAAGCTTATGGAGAAGCTGGGAGAAGCTATTATATTAAAGAGCGCTTTACCTTCGATCTCATCTGGCCTATTGTATACTGGTTCTTTTTAATAGCAACCTTAACGATATTATATCGCTCTGTAACGAATGGGAAATGGTTGTTTATAAGTCTGCTTCCTTCATTGGGTGTTATTTTCGACTATTTAGAGAACATTGCAACTTCTCTCATCATGTATTTCTATCCTCAGACGCTCTCATTTATCGGCTGGTGTGCTCCGTTCTTTACATCAATCAAATGGTCATTAATTTACGTGAGCTTTTTTGTGATTGTGATTGGTTGTTTCCTTCAAGTCGTTCAGTTCGGAAAAAAAGTTTATTATGATTTTACCCATAAAGCTTAGTTATAAAAAACGCTACTCACTTCCCTATCATAACAGAAGTGAGTAGCGTTTTTTTTATTTAGCGAACTAAAGATTCAAAGACCTGGACTACTATACGCCCACTTCCGCTTTTCTTGATCTAGCTGCAGTGGGCAGACACTCGGTCACTTCACCCTATAACTCGAACACAAAGAACGTGTTCATGTTATAGGGTTCCAGTGCCTGCCGTGTCTAAACGCCCACTTCCGCTTTTCTTTTAATCAAGCCATTCTGTGTGGAATACGCCTTCGCGGTCGATGCGCTGATACGTATGAGCACCAAAGTAGTCGCGTTGTGCTTGTAGAAGGTTTGCTGGAAGAGTTTCGCTACGATAGCTATCATAATAAGCAATTGCACTTGCAAGACCAGGAACCGGAATTCCGCGCTGTACAGCAAGTGATACGATATCACGAGTAGCGCCCTGGTAAGATTCAACGATCTCTTTGAAGTAAGGATCGAGAAGTAGGTTTGTTAAGCTAGGCTCACGATCATATGCTTCTTTAATGTTTTGTAGGAAACCTGCACGGATAATACAACCACCGCGGAAGATCATCGCAATTGAGCCGTAGTCTAGATCCCAATCATACTCATCAGAAGCGTAGCGCATTTGAGCAAATCCTTGGGCATACGAACAGATCTTACTCATATAGAGGGCTTTACGAATCTTCTCGATTAGCTCTTCTTTATTACCATCAAACGCTGGGACATTTGGTCCTGAAAGAAGCTTGCTTGCTTTCACGCGCTCTTCTTTCATTGCTGAAATAAAGCGTGAGAATACAGATTCCGTAATGATGGAAAGCGGTACACCAAGGTCTAGCGCACTCTGACTTGTCCATTTACCAGTACCTTTCTGGCCAGCTGTATCAAGAATCACATCAACAAGCGCTTTGCCTGTTTCAGGATCTTTCTTCGTAAAGATATCTGCTGTGATTTCAATAAGGTAGCTATCAAGTTCACCTTTATTCCATTCTTTAAATACTTCGTGAAGCTCATCAGTCGAAAGACCAAGCACGTTTTTCATCATGTAATAAGCTTCACCGATTAACTGCATGTCACCATATTCAATGCCGTTATGCACCATTTTCACATAGTGACCAGCTCCGTCTGGACCGATGTAAGTTGTACAAGGATCACCATCAACGTTTGCAGCGATTGCTTTAAAGATATCTTCAACTTCACTAAACGCATCCGGTTGGCCACCAGGCATGATTGAAGGACCGTTCAATGCGCCTTCTTCTCCACCAGATACGCCAGTACCAATAAAGCGAATACCTTTTTCTTTCAAATCTTCGCTACGCTTCTGCGTGTCTTTAAAGAACGCATTCCCGCCGTCAATGATAATATCGTCTTTATCAAGATGTGGAAGAAGCTGATCAATCGTTGCATCTGTTGGCATACCTGCTTTAACCATTAGCAAGATTTTTCTAGGAGTTTCAAGTGATTGAACGAACTCTTCAATGCTGTATGTATCCTGAAAGTTTCTTCCTTCAACTTCAGACATCATCTCTTTCGTTTTTTCTTCCGAGCGATTGTACACTGAAACGGAATAGCCGCGGCTTTCGATATTCATCGCAAGGTTCTTCCCCATAACGGCTAACCCAATTACACCAATTTGTTGTTTTGACATCTTATTCCCTCCAGCTCATTTCTTATTTTCATGAACCCACTGACGCGAACTCATTTGATTACAGGATTAACACGTTTTAGTATGTGCACCTGTCATTAAGCTAGTCACGCGTACAGCCTGACAGTATGCATTATACGTCTTTCCGTGAAACCGTGCAAAGATTAGCAACTAGGAATAAGAATGAAAAGAAGCGATTTCGTGCTCATTTTATTCATTCTTTTTTTATGCTTCTCCTTTGTTTATGGGAAAGAAGGCGTTTTCAAAATTCATCATTGGGAAACACTCCTTATAACGATTATACTTAATGAGACAATTGAAATAATGGAGGAGTGAATGGATTGTGAATGAAAAACAACTTGCCGGTAAAAAAGCAGCATCCTATATTCAAGACGGTATGATCGTTGGTCTTGGAACAGGAAGTACCGTTTATTGGACGATTCTTGAAATTGCCAGAATGGTGAAAGAAGGTATGAGCATTACAGGAGTTGCCACATCTAAAAGTACAGAAAAGCTTGCACAGGAACAAGGCATCCCCCTCTCATCACTTGAAAACGTTTCTACCATTGATTTAACGATTGATGGGGCAGATGAACTAACGGAAGACTTAACCCTCATCAAAGGAGGAGGCGGCGCACTGCTTCGAGAAAAAATCATCGCTTATCATTCAACGCACATGATTGTCGTTGCTGATTCCAGTAAGTATGTGAAGAAATTGGGAACCTTCCCCCTTCCTGTTGAAATCACGAAATTTGGTTACTTAAAAACGTTAAATGCGATTAAAAACATGGGATGTACGGCTTCCCTTCGCAAAGAAAATGACTCCCTTTTCATCACAGACAACGGAAACTATATTGTTGATTGTTCATTTGATGAAATCTGCTTTCCTACCACCCTGCATGATCACCTTAATCAAATTCCTGGAGTCGTTGAAAATGGACTATTTATTGGTTATGCAACGAAAGCGATCATCGGCCAAGAAAATACCATTACATATGTTGAAAACTAAAAAAGTGCCCGGCTAATTAAGCCGGGCGCTTTCATTATTTAATAATAAGGACGGGACAATGAGACCTCTGAAGCACGGCATGACTCACGCTTCCAAGAAACCATTCTCTTAAGCCATTTAATCCTCTGCTTCCCATAATAATAAGATCACGATTGTGTTCATCAGCGTATTTCACAATTTCGTTTCCGGGGTTCCCTTCAAGTACCATTGTTTTCACTTTATGATTCGGTAGCTGAACGTCGAGTTTTTCACGGATGCCTTTAAGCATATCAACGGCTTCTTTTCTAAGTTCATTTAAAATACTGGCATAAACGACAGCTGAGCTAATTTGCGCAGTAGGATTGAGTGCAGTTACAACATCGATTTCCAAAGCCTCATTTTCTTTTGCCATAGCAATTGCTTCATTTAAAGCCTTCACACTTAAGTCAGATCCGTCAAATGCGACAAGGATTTTATGATATTTTTTCATCCCAACATTCTCCTCTCCTGATCTACTTTCATACTACCACTCAAATTGAACGAGTCCTGTGACTTTCCTCACAAATCGTCGTTTTAGTGCTTTTTGTAAAGAATCTGCTCTGTCAAAATGGCGGTAATTGAACCAAGAATGAGTCCGTTATTCAAAATCGAAGCGGCAATAGGCGGAGCTTGTTGAAAAGCTTCCGGCGGGATAAACATCGTACCAATCCCAACCATAAAGGAAATGCCTATTATAAATGGTTTTCCCTCAGATTCATCCTTTTTAAACTCGTTAAACGCAATACCGACCATGTTCACGAAAACAATGAAAATAACAGCATAGCCAACCGGTTCAGGTAAAGCTGCAAAAAACGCCATTAACGCTGGAAATAAGCTGATGACGATAATGAATCCACTTCCTAGAATGAATGGAAGCTTTCGTTTCAATCCTGTCGTTAAAATAAAACCTGCAGCACCTGAGATTGGTACACTTCCTACGGCTGAAAAGATCCCTCCTAATAATTGATTGATTCCAGAAATGAACCCTGCCTGCCTGTATCGGCCCATAGGCTTTGTGTTTGATAACTTATATAATACTTCTTCTACGACCCGAATACTTGCAATCATATTCGTAAGAAGAAGCAGCGTCACAAGTACTGCGGTCATAATCATGCCAGAATCCCAGGCTGGATAACCAAATGCAAAGATCTCAGGAAGCTGGATCACTCCTCCTTCAGGAAGAACAACGGGCTTCGCTAACCCCAGAACCGCAAAGACACCCCATCCAAAAATTAAAATAATAAGGATGCTATATTGTTGAATCATTGCTGGCATTGATCTCGAAAACCAGATGGACACAGCGACAAGAAGCAACGACAAACCGGCAATTCGAAGGTCGATTCCTTCTTTTAGATACCCAACTCCCATCATTCCATTAAGAAAGGATCCGCTTAGTTGCGCGACAAGAAGAAGAAGATAAATTCCTGTCACAACCGGGGTGAACAGACGGGATAGTTTCTCCACTAAACCAAATGCGCTAAGGAGAATAAAAATAATTCCACTTGCGATCATCGCTAGCTCAAGTGCTTGCAGTGTCTCTATTTCAGAACCAAACAATGTGGAGCTTAACCCTGCATAAAGAACAAAAACCCCCCACCATAATCCCGCTGGCCCCTCATTAATCGGCAAACGGTGACCAAGCGTCGCCTGTAAAATCCCAGCGATCCCTAGAACAAACATCGTTCTTTGAACAAATCCTGCGGCCATAGCAGGATCTAAATGAAATAAGCTTGCAATGGCTACCGGAGCCACGATGGAACCTGCAATCATAAAGATCGCCCACTGAAGGGCAGATAACGTATTACGCATGTAAAAGCCTTCTTTCTTCTAAACAATTTATGTACTCGTATTCATCTTATCAAAGCGATCCATGAAGGTCATTACGTATTTTTCCACTATAAAAACCTCCCTTGCTCTGCTATACTAGTTTATTGGTGATTTGATTTTTCAAATACACGGGTGGGAGAGGGAAACACAAGTAAGAAGGGAATAAAGTGAAAACGAAAATTCATTTTGATTTTCAGGCTCACGATACTTCACTGAAGAAAGAAATTCTTGCAGGCATTACATCATTTTTTACGATTGTTTATATTGCAGCGGTTAACGCGTCAATCCTTGCTGATGCAGGAATTCCTTTCGAAGCAGGAATGATTGCAACAGTCCTGACGTCAGTGTTCGGCTGCCTGTTAATTGGATTTTATGCAAATGCACCGATTATCCTCGTTCCAGGAATGGGTGTCAATGCGTTCTTTACGTATACAATGGTTGAATCAATGGGATTAAGCTGGGAGGTGGCACTCGCTTCTGTCTTTGTTGCAGGGATATTATTTGCGATAACAGCATTTACACCGCTCTCCGGTGTGCTTTCAAAAGCAATCCCGCGTTCATTAAAAGAAGCGATTACTGTCGGAATTGGCTTATTTCTTACATTCATCGGTTTACAAAAAGGCGGGATTGTCGTTTCAAGCGACTCCACATTTGTGGCACTTGGAAACCTTGGGTCCGCTCATGTGATTGCAACTCTTGTCACGCTAGCTTTAGCTGCCATTCTCTTCATTCGAAATGTGAAAGGCCATTTTCTTATCAGTATGTTAGCCGGGACTGCACTTGCCTGGTCACTCGGACTAATTGAGACAGGGCAACAAAGTAGCTTTTCATTCTCATCCTACGGATCGGTATTTGCTGCGATGTCTTTCGATGACATTCTGATGCTACCTTTCTGGATCGCCACGTTCTCTATGGCGATGATTCTTGTCTTTGAGAATATGGGTTTGTTAACCGGTTTACTGCCAGATCAGCGGAAGTTTACTAAGTCTTATCAAGCAAATGCGATCTCAGCGATATCATCTGGCCTTTTCGGTACGAGTCCAACCGTATCGACTGTTGAAAGTGCTTCAGGAATTTCAGCTGGTGGTCGAACAGGACTCACTGCTATTACAACAGGGTTATTGTTCTTAACGTCACTATTCTTTATCCCTATTTTCAAAATCATACCAGAATCGGCGATTGCGCCAGTTTTGATCATCATTGGTGGTCTGATGATTACATCCATTCAAAACATTTCCCTACAAGATTTTTCTGAAGGGTTTCCTGCCTTTTTAATTATCGTCATGATTCCGCTCACCTACAGCATTGTTGACGGTATTGCATTTGGCTTTATTGCATACCCATTTCTAAAAATCGCTTTAGGGAAAGGAAAAGAAGTACCTGTACCGATGTACATTATCGCAAGCCTCTTTTTTATAAATTTTTTCTTACACACCATCTAGAGGGTAAGAAAGTTCTCTAAACCTCCTTGATCTTCATTAAAGGAGGTTTTTTCTATTTCATCTAATCTTTTTATGATATGCTAAATTCTGGTGATAAACATGATAAGCGTAAAACAAACTGGTCTAATCCTTATTTTCTTCCTCCTGATCGGATGTCAATCCCATCAAGCTGATAGCCTCCCTCCTCTTGATGAATCGAATGTGAAAAGACCTGTTCCTTCTTTTTTAGTTGATCATCGAAAGGAACAGCTAATTACAAAATACGAAAACAAAATCCCAACTGAATTTGGTGAAAATGTATCAGGGGTATACACTCATTTTCGTTCATCCAAAAAGGAAATCGCCTTAACATTTGATGCATGTGGAGGGTCACATGGGAATGATGTTGATGAGACATTAATCTCATTTTTAAAAGAAAACAAGCTTCCTTCCACCCTATTTATTAACAGTAGATGGATTGATCAAAACACTGCTTTATTCCAAGAACTTGCTCGTGACCCGCTCTTTCAAATCGAAAATCACGGCACGCATCACAAACCTCTTTCTGTAAACGGGCAGTCAGCCTGGGGGATCTCAGGGACAGCATCGGTAAAAGAAGTGATTGAAGAAATGAAAGAGAATCAAAACAAAATTGAAGAACTAACTGGTAAGAAACCGACACTTTTCCGTTCAGGCACAGCTTACTATGATGACGTAGCTGTTCAAATCGCTCAAGATCTTGGTGTTCAAATTGTAAATTACACGATACTTGGGGATGCTGGTGCAACTTATAACGTCCAACAGGTGTACGATGCTCTGTTACAGGCACAACCCGGGGACATTGCTCTTCTTCATATGAATCAACCGACTAGCGGCACGGCAGAAGGAGTTGAAAAAGCGATACCCGCCTTACAAAAAAACGGGTATACATTTGTTCACCTTCACTCCCAACATTTACAGTGAGTACATTTTGGTCTGCAGGCCACCTTATTAATGAACACGATGATAAGGGGTGAAAAACTGATGAGTCAGTCTAAAGGACAACGCGAAAGACAATTCCGTAAAAGAAAAGAAGCACAAAATCCACATGGTAAAATTAAATCATTGGAGCAGCTTTCGAACGAAACTCCGAATAAACCTTAGCGTATTATGACAGATTAAACTCCTCCTAATTCGGGTAAAGGCTTTTAGAAGATGAAAGGAGTTTAGCGCCATGAATGAAATGACTGTATCCGTAAAAGGAATGAAGGGCGAAGAATGCATCCAGAAAATCGAAGCTGCCCTCCTTTCTTTAAACGGCATTGAACGGGCTTTAGCTGATCTGAAAAAAGAAACGGTCACGATTATGTTTGATGAAGAAGCCTTAGACGAAGCAACAATCATGCAAACAATTGAAGAAGCGGGCTATCAACCTGCCTAATTCAAAAAGAATCTGCCTAGCGCAGATTCTTTTTTTATACCAAATTTAAACAATATTCTTCAAAAACACTCTAATTCTTTCCTACAAACATTCAATCTTCGCAATTCTTGGGTGTTACTCTATAACTATGCCTTAAGGATATGTTAATGAAAGGGGTAAGGGACTTGGAACAGTCTAATTCTAATGCTAAGGAAATACCTAAACAGACTGCATTGCCATCAGTAGAGGACTATTCTCACTTGCTTGAACAATTAGAGGCGTTAACTTATGAAAATCAAGCACTAAGCAACGTAAACACGCTTGTTGCGGGCGTTGCTCATGAAATTAAAAATCCTCTTACGATTATGAAAGGCTTCCTTCAGCTAATTAAACCTGACCTTGATAAACTACAAAAAAGCGACATTGCTGACCTATTGCTAACAGAAATCCAGCGAACGACCGATCTAATTGAAGAGTTTCTTCAACTTGCTCGCCCTGCAGAGCTTACATCTGAACGAATTGATCTTATCCCCTTCCTAAAAAATATTCTCCTTCTTTTTCATAGCCAGGCAAAGTTAAGCAAGTGTGACCTGACCACAAATCTACAACAGTTCAAACTTCCTATCGAAGTGATGATTAACCCTGGCCAGTTCAAGCAAGTTTTTCTTAATGTAATGAAAAACAGCATCGAAGCCATTCGCATGACGAACCGTAGCAATGGGGTAATCTCACTAACAGTCGCACAGTATTTTAATGAGGTGACAATCTCTATACGTGACAATGGCGTTGGAATGGATGCACTGACTCAGAGTCGTCTTTTTAAACCATTTTATACAACAAAAGAAAAAGGAACGGGCCTCGGCCTGTTCCTTAGTAAACAAATTATTCAAAACCACAAAGGTACGATAAAAGTAAAAAGTTCTCCCTCGTTTGGAACAACCTTTTCGATTCAATTGCCTTTGCTCCATCCAGTTTAAAAACCAATTTGCTCTTTCTCACTTGAAACCTGTGTTTTTCGCTTGTTTTTGTGAAGTAGTGCATTAACCTCTCCCCCTACAAGAAGTATAATGCCGGTTAAATAAAACCAAAGCATTAAAATAATCACACCGCCAAGACTTCCATAAGTAGCAGAATAGTTACCGAAATTACTAACGTAAAATGCAAATGCAAGCGAAATGACCTGCCAGCCTAATGTTGCGACAAGGGCCCCAATGATCACCTCTTTAAATGGGAAATGTTTATTTGGTGCAAACCGATATAACGCTGCAAGGATGCACGCCATGATTGCCACAGCTACTACCCAACGAAGAATACGAAACAAAAATTCGGTCGAGCTCGGCAAATTTAATGATGAGGATACTGCGTCAATGATTACGTCTCCAAAAACTGGTAATACAAGCGTGACAATGAACACAAGAACAAGCCCAATTGTCAACAAAATCGAAAGAAGCCTTGCTTTAATAAAAGATCTTGTTTCTTCCACATCGTAAGCAAGATTCAACGCTCTCATCATCGCCATCATACCGTTTGAAGCTGACCAGATCGTCCCAAGTATACCTAAGGTTAATAAGCCGCCCTGAGGCTCACTAATGATGGAGAGAACATTATCCTGGAGGATGCTCCCTGTCTCTCCAGGAGCATATTTGGTAAGGAAATTCACCGCTTCCTGTTTATCAATTGACAAGTAAGGAAGAATCGAGAGAATGAGAATCAGTAATGGAAAGATCGATAACATAAAGTAATAGGCCAATTCAGCTGCAAGGCTCGTAACTCGATCCTCTCCGATTTCTTTTCCAAGTTTTTTAACAAACGATAATCCACCCATTTCGTTAACCCCTTTCTTACATTCTTTAGACCCTTTCCCTATAATCTTCCGCTGTAATCGTCCTTCATGATGAAAAGGAGCAGACATTGTGTCTGCTCCTTTTCGTATCATGCATCGAAGGTTAAGGCGTCGTCTCATCCTGTTCACCGTCTAATGCATTCATATTTCCATTTGGATCATTATTTTGATCCTCAAGGTTTAAGTGAGATTTAAGCTCTGTTTTAGCAGTTGCTAAAGACTGATCATCAAGCTTAAAATAGTAGGTTCCAGCTGGTTGGAAATCCGTACCTGTTAGCTGGAGTTTTTCCACTGTATCGATCTTTGAGATAAACGGATACATGCTAATTGCTTCATTAAAAGTAAAGCTCATCGTAAGGTTCTCTCCGATACGATCGACTACATCACCATACTTCGGTATAGAAGAAAGTGAGCTAACCTTGTCCATTGCAGCAGTAATCACTTCCATTTGACGTTGACCGCGTTTTAAATCAGAGTCGGCTTTACGTGTTCTAGCAAAGGCAAGTGCCTCTTTACCATTAAGTGTCTGCTCCCCAACTTCTAAATCGATTTTTCCTTTCGATTCTTTGTAAAGTTGATCAGCAACAAGCTGTGAATCAATTGTTACATCAATACCGCCAAGCTCATCTATGACGGTTTTAAAAGCATCAAAATTCACTCGGACAACCTCATCAATCGGAATTCCAAGTAAACCTTCGACTGTATCAATCGTTAAATCAATCCCCCCATAGGCATGAGCGTGAGTAATTTTGTCCATACCTCTACCTGGAATTTCAACGTATGAGTCACGAGGGATACTAAGAAGCTTCATAGATTTATCGTCTTGATTAAATGTAGCAACCATCATCGAGTCACTTCGACCATTCGATGTATTTTCTTCATCGTCTACACCTAATAATAATACTGAGAAATGATCTTTACCTATATCGACTGCACTGTTTCTTAGATCGGACTGATTTCCTCGATTTGGTTCCATCAGGGATTGGTCAGATACGCTAGATACTTTATAATAAAGATATCCTGCATAGCCACCAATACCAATTATCATAAATAATAAAAGCAAGAGTGTAATGCGCAATCCACGGCGTTTTTTCTTAGGTTTATATCGACTTCGAGGTTCCATTTGGTCTTCATTCATAGAAATTTTATCTCCTTCAATATAAATCTTGATTCTTTATTTATAGACCTTTCGCATCATCATCATAAAGATCGACGGTCAATCATTGCTGAAAAATGGCTAAACATGTCACTTTGCGTTAACCCTAGCTATAAATGTACCATTCTTTCTTATTACTTTCTACCTAAATATTTTTCCAGTGTTCGGGTTTTATTGGCATTCCTCCATTAACTTTGTAAAATACAAGATGATATAGAGAAAGGAAAAAAACTCTTGCATATAAAAACAAAATCAATTCCGTGGATTATTATTGGCAGCTATTTTTTGTTTGGTTCAATGTGGATCTTGCTTTCAGATACCATTCTTTATCGCTTTTCTACTGATTTTATTACTAACAAAGAAATGGGAATTTATAAAGGCTGGTTTTTCATCTTATTAACGTGTATCTTTCTCTATTTCCTTTTAAAGCACCTCCTTCAAAAAAACAAGGAGATGGAAAGCCAACTTTTAGAAAGTGAAGAACGATACAGACGTCTTGTTGAGTCATCACCCTATGCGATTTGCTTACTTCGAGATGGGGAGATTACTTATACAAATCAAACTGGTCTTGAAATGGCAGGTGTTCAATCACTCAGTGACCTTTACCAAACTCGCGAATCCTTAGTGGTAAACCATCACGACCAAAAGAAAATCAAAGAAATCTTGCACAGCATCCATACCAATGAAAGTGAACTCCCTGAAACGGTTGAATATCAGCTAATGCGCTCGAATAACGAAATAATCGACGTTGAATCAACCCTTATTCCGATCACTTTTGATAAAAAAGTAATGACCATTATTCAAACACGCGACATTACTGAACGAAAGCAAGCGGTAAAAGAACTATGGGAAGCAAAACAATTGATACAGGCTATTATAAGTGCCTCGCCAATTGCAACACTAGCGCTGGATATGAACGCAAACATTCGTCTTTGGAACCCAGCAGCAGAAAAAATATTTGGCTGGCATAGTGATGAAGTAATTGGAAAGAAGAGTCCAATTGTTCCTCAAGGAGAAAAAGATATTACGATACCTGAAATCATTGAGCATGGTCATATTGTAAATAAGGAAGTGCAGCGCATGAGAAAGGATGGCACTATCGTTCACACCGCTCTCTCTACAGCTCCTATTCAAGATGAAGAAGGTCAAATTAATGGGATTATGGCCGCTTTCATGGATATTACGGATAAGAAGAAAACAGAAGAAGCTCTTCTCAAAACAGAAAAATTATCGGCAGTTGGTCAGTTAGCTGCCAGCGTAGCGCATGAAATACGAAATCCGCTAACGTCCGTTAAAGGATTTATTCAGTTGCTAAACGACGATAAACCATTCGCAGAGAAAACGCCGTTTCTTTCAATTATGCTGTCAGAAATCGATCGAATGGACGCCATTATTAAAGACCTGCTCGTGTTAGCAAAACCACAAGCTTCTCATTTTACTTATTTCAAGGTGAACGAGCTACTTTCCTACGTACTGCAGTTATTAAGTACGCAGGCAAGTCTATACAACATTACGTTTATGAAAGATTTCACCGATGAAGACGACACGCTTTACGGTGAGGAGAACCAGCTTAAACAAGTTTTCATCAATTTAATTAAAAATGCTATTGAAGCGATGCCCGAAGGTGGTCGTGTCTGCTTAAAATCAGCCGTAAAAGATGCCGAGATCGAAGTCACTTTAACGGATGAAGGTGTTGGAATACCTGCACATAAACTTAAAACGCTCGGTGAACCTTTCTATACAACCAAAGAAGAAGGCACCGGTCTTGGCCTTTTATCTAGCTTTAAAATTATCGAGAATCATCATGGAACCATCGATTTTATAAGTGATGTTGGAATTGGAACGAAAGTAACCATACGTTTTCCTAAAAATAGTAATGGATCAGAGTGATGGTCTTTCATAAACCTTAAATAAAAGTAGGTCTTTTTATCTATTTTTTGTGCTTGTAACCCTATGTATGCTAAAATATCATTCGTCTCTTATTCTTGAATAAGTTTGACCTGAAGGAGGAAGCAACATTGCAAAATACGAAACGAAACGATCCCTGTCCTTGTGGCAGCGGCAAAAAATATAAAAAATGCTGTATGACATCTGAAAGTGCACAGGATCAATTAGAAGAACAACTATACACACAAGAGCTTTACACGGTTCAAGCTCAGCTCGTTGAATACGCGATGAGCCAACATGATCAGAAAATGGTTTCTCTAGCAAATGAGTTATTTACTAGATTTGATATCCCTAAAAACCTTGAAGAAGCTTATATGCATGGTGTTTTCCCGTGGGCGATTTTCCATCAGGCCGTTAATCAGTGGAATAAAACCATCGTGAAAGAGTACATACAACTCTATTCACACACATTCTCTACTGAGAAAGTGAAAGAAACGGTGAATAACTGGCGCGAGGCTTATATGTCCATTTACACAGTGGAAGAAGTATCGGGCAATACAGCTGTTGTGACAGAACTTAGCTCAAATCAACCAATCAGCATCTTATTGCATGAAGAAGTGATTATCGCAAAAGGAGAAAGCCTAGCTGGTATTCTTCTTCCGGTTAAAAACGGTGCGATGCCATTTATCGAACTTCTTAAAATTGCCCCTGACGCGATGCAATTGGTAGAACAGAAATTAGCAACTAAGGATGCCGCTAACAACGTACGCTCTATGATGCAAAGCGACTTCCCAGAAATTCTTAGTGAAATCGTGAAGCATGGTAACGGATCAGAAGAAACAGATGATTCAATTGACATGATTTGGTCTAGAAAAGAAGATGCTGAAGTGGCTTCTCTCTTTACTGAGCACGTTAGTGATGAATTTTCAAAAGAGCAGGTTCAAGAAATCCTTCACTTCTGGAAGGTATATATTCAAGAAGAACAGCCATCTGTTAGAAAACCTGCTATTTTTGCAGCTTCTCTTGAGTACCTTGCCTCCAAAGTCTTTGATTTACCGATTAGTCAAAGCGCCCTTGCTAAAAAATACGGAACATCTGCATCTAGTATTTCTAGTAAATACAAAGCATTTCACGAGCGATTTACCCCTGTTTTGAACTAGAATGCACTTTTCTTAAAGCAGAATAGACGTTTAATCAACAAACAATCTACTTAAATGGTATGATTTAAATATGACAGAACTCTTTGACTTACACGTGTTAACTGTTCAATTTCAAGTTATATTGACGTTAACACGTTTTGTTTGTAGAGCTATCTTAAGGGAGGCAATAAAGTGACTGCTGAGACACCCACTCAAAAAGTAGGAAGCTACATTCTTGATCAGGCATCTGAGATTGCACAGAGTACATACGAAAGACAGCGTCATGATTTTGACGAAACTGATTTTATAAATGAAACCAAATTATCTTTAACGAATACGACTTATTTAGTGAAATTGATTGGTAAAAGCCTGCAGCAAAACACCACGAATGCGATGACTGCAATTGAAGAGTTTGGAGAAGAATCTGGTGAACTCGTACAAGATGAAAATGAGATGATCATCTCGCTAATCGTTACGGTACCGCTCATTCGCGAGGCAATTTGGGAAGCCATTGAGCCCGTTGTTGAAGAGCTAAACATGAAGCCACGGGACGTTATTAAACTTCCTGGAAAAATCGATCCACTCCTTGATCAATTTGTTTATAGCTATGGTAGTACTTATATTACAAGCAATCAACAGCTTAAAACCAAGTACGACTCAACCCTTGAAGAACTATCAACTCCTATTATTCCAATTATAAAAAACCTGGCTATTCTTCCGCTTGTTGGAAATATTGATACGTACCGTGCAACGCTTATCATGGAGAAAACGCTCGAGCACTCGCGCAAATTACAGCTTAATCACATGATCATTGATTTATCAGGGGTTGTGACAATGGATACGATGGTTGCCAAGCACTTGTTTGATATTACAGAAGCACTCAGTCTTATGGGCGTTCAGGTTACCTTAACAGGGATCAGTCCATCGATCTCCATTTCAGCCGTTCAGTTAGGAATCGATCTTCATAAGCTAACCATTAAATCAAGTCTTCATAATGCATTAACAGACCTTGCTGTTCTCTCAAATCCAGCAACTTAATACACATTCGTTCACAATTCTGTCATTCTTATCAAAACTATCCCATAATAATCATTTTTTAAATAAGGCCTGCTATACTAAAGTCAATCCAGAAAAGCTTTCTCCTCAACCCGGAAAGCTTTCCTGGAATCCAACGTATAGTAAATAAATGCATCCCTTCCCTCCCCCGGGAAACCTCCTTATTTTAGTTTGAAAGAGCAGCGGCAAAGGCCGCTGCTTTTTCTATTTCTTTACAATTGAAACAGGAGACCAGCCATATTAAGCGAAGGAATCTTATTATAGAGAGGAGCTTTAATGTGATTAAATTAGATCGAATACAAGAAGAGCTTGAAGCTGTACAAAACAAAGAAGAAGCTAAAAAGATGGAAAAGTATATGCGAAATCACTTTCCCTTTCTCGGAGTTAAAACGCCTGAAAGAAGAAAAGCAGTTAAAACGGTTTTAAAACAGGAACGTATCCTTGATTTTCAGGAAATTCGTCCTTTACTTCAGGAACTATGGTTGTTATCAGAGCGCGAATATCAAAACGTAGCGCTGGACTTACTCGGCCACGTTAAGCATTTCCCAAAAGAGTCCATCGCTCTTATTGAACAGCTGATCGTGACAAAGTCATGGTGGGATACAGTTGATAGCCTTTCCGGGAACAGTGCAGGAAATTATTTCAAACAACATCCAGAAGAAATTAAGCCCGTTATTGATAAATGGATAAAAAGCGAGAACATGTGGCTAAACCGAAGCGCAATTCTCTTCCAACTTTCTTATAAAGAAACGACAGACTGGCCGCTTTTAAAACAAGTGATTTTATTGCATTCCGATTCAAAAGAATTTTTTATCCAAAAAGCTATCGGATGGGCTCTTCGTGAATACTCAAAGACAGCACCGGAAACAGTTGCGACCTTTATGAATGCACATCCTTTAGCTCCACTCAGTAAAAGAGAGGGTAGCAAAATACTTAAAAAGAACAAAACGGAGGTATCAAAGTAATACAAAAAAACCCATCCGTAAGGATGGGTTCACTCTATTTATTTCCCAATGAATTGCTGCGTCCAAATGTTGCCTTCTTCTACATAGCCAACACCAATGTGAGTAAAGCTACCATTCATAATGTTTTTACGGTGACCTTCACTGTTCATCCATGCATTGACTACTTCTTCAGGTGTTTGTTGCCCTTTTGCGATGTTTTCACCCGCTGATTGATAATCTACACCAAATTGATTCATCATATCAAATGGTGATCCGTAAGTCGGGCTGTTGTGAGCAAAGTAGTTATTGTCTCTCATATCTTCAGATTTCGCCTGTGCTACTTTACTAAGCTCAGTATCTACTTCAAGTGCAGATAGACCAGCTTTTGCGCGTTCTTCATTTGTAAGGTTCACAACTTGCTGTTCAAATTCTGATAGGCCTGTCTCAGCTTCTGTTTCTTTTGTAGGTTCGGCTTGTTCAGCTTGATTTGACTCTGAAGGGACTGGCTCAGTTTCTGCAGGCGCTTCTGCCTTTTCTTCTACCGGTGCTTTCGCTTCAGGCGCTTCTGCCTTTTCTACCGGGGCTTTCGCTTTAGGTGCTTCTGCCTTTTCTTCTACTGGGGCTTCTGCTTTAGGCGCTTGGTCGGCTTGCTCAGTTGCCTGTTGAAGAAGCTGATCTAAATTAATTGAGTCGTTAATTGAGATATTATATTGTTTTTCAAAACGGTCAAGAATGGATTGAAGTTCATTTATGTTGTTGACCTGGAAAGTTTGAGCTTTTACCTCCGCATTTGCGAATTGATTTCCTTCGCTTGCAGAACTTGCTGATGGATTTGCTGCCAGCAGGGCTGCTGCCGCTGTGACACCTAGAATAATTGATTTTTTCAATGTGATTCCTCCCTGATTGGTGAAATTTCTTACATGATGAGAATATCACAAGATTACTAGTCTAAAAGACCGTAATAACTTCCTTTACCGGTAATCCATACCAGAGGCACTTTTGGATTAAAAGATGGAATCTGGCTTATAAAACCTTTCATATCAAGACTTAGAAGCCACTACTTTAAAGCAAACCCATTTTTTCTGAATGGTAATCAATCCACATTTTAGGGAAAGAAGAACCATTAACGTTTTGTTTCAAGTATTTCAAAACCGTAACAAAAAGAGGAAGAGCATGATGCCCTTCCTCTTTTCTTACTTTGTCGGTCTTACATCTTGAAACGGATACCAGACAACTTCGGCCTTTCCGACAACTTCTTCAAGTTCTATTTTGCCAAGTCCATTCCGACTATCCATGCTTCTTAACCGATTATCTCCCATGACAAATAGCTGACCATCAGGAACTTCAACAGGCCCAAAATCTTCTGTTAACCTCATTCCCATCGTCTTCGCATCATCTCGGTTCGCATCCAGGTAGGGCTCTTTCAACTCGGTTTCATTTACGTAAAGCTTATCTTGCTTCATTTCAACGATATCTCCAGGTAACCCAATTACGCGCTTAACATAATGCTTCTTTGCATCTTCATCCTTAATAATAATGATGTCTCCTCGTTCAGGACTCTCCTGAACATATGAAATAAACTTATTAACAAGGAGGCGATCGCCATCATGTAGCGTAGGGTCCATGGAAGCCCCTTCTACAATGTACGGCGCCATTACAAACATTTTAACGACAAATGCCAGAATAATAGCGAATAATAGCGGTGCTCCCCAATCTTTCAACCAATTTGGTTCTCCATCACTCTTCATATGCCCCTCCATAAAAGAACTTTCTACGTTTAGTCTAGCATAATTTTCCTACAATGTTCCATCCTAACGCCACGGTCCATTTAACTATTTTTATTTAAAAAAGATGGAGATGTTGCAATCAGTCTGATCATCTTTACATTCATTATTTCAAGAGGTTTTACGAAACCATAATGAGGGAACTAACAGAATTGGACAAAAGGAGGATGGATATGAGTCAATTAAAAGCTTTTGTATTTGATGCATATGGAACTTTATTTGATGTTTTTTCTGTGACTAAAAAATGTGAAGAACTTTATCCCAATAATGGCGATCAAATCAGCCAAACATGGCGCAAGAAACAGCTTGAATACAGCTACTTACGTCAAATGATGGGAAACTATCAACCATTTTCACAGGTGACGCGCGATGCCCTCCGATATGCTGTAGAGGAAGTAGGCGAAAAGCTTACTCAACAAAACGAAGAAGCGCTACTTCAAGCTTACCAGCAACTTTCAGTGTATGAAGAAGTACCACAAGTATTAAAGGACCTGAAAGCCGAAGGCATCACGCTTGCCATATTCTCGAACGGGTCTCACGATATGCTTGACCCTCTTGTTAAGCAGTCACCTCTTGCTGAATACCTGGATTATGTTATTAGTGCGGATGATATTAAACAGTATAAACCCACACCTGCCTCTTATACCCATGCGCTGAACTTTCTTGAATTAAGTCGAGAAAATATTCTCTTTATGTCTTCAAATGGATGGGATATTTCAGGTGCCAAGAATTTTGGATTCCATACTGCGTGGATTAATCGTAACAACTTGCCCGTTGAACAGCTTAACCTTGTTCCTGATTCCATCTATGAGAACTTAAGTCATCTTACAAATTGGGTTAAGTAGCACAATATAAAAACGTTCTTAAACAAAACCTGGACGATCGTTCAGGTTTTGTTTAAGAACAACACGTTTTTGAACTTAAGTATCGTACATGACGTTCTTATTGAAGAACCATACTATATACCTAGATTGGATCGCTTTTTTTACCAATATTGGCCCATTGACCACTCCACAGCTTAGTCGTATAATCAACACATTACAGCGTATGGTCATTAAATACTAATGGAAAGTAGCCAGGTGTTTGAATTATGATAAAGGTCGATTATTTGCTTCAACATGAAATCATTCGCTATCAGGAACAACTTCGTCACTTTCGTATTTCTCTTCTAAAGCTCCCTGCTAAAATGCCTAGTGAGGACAAAGTTCGGAACTTGTGTAAAGAAGCAGCCTGGAAAATTGCAGCAACCGAAGCGCTTGTTGTAAAAATATTCAAATCAAAGAAATTACCTTATCGCGAACTTTCTAAACAGTTTTTCTTCAACATAGAGATCCTCAAACAGCATAGTCAGTATATTTTAGCTCTCTTTCTTCTTAAACACGGTGATTATCAATGTCTTCATACTCACCTTACGTGCCTCGATTAAAGCCTCAGAAGAATATTCCTCTGAGGCTTTAACCGTTTTAAGAAGATGGTAAGATGGCTCTTAACGCTTGATGAAGATGAGCATAAGTATTTACGTTTGTAAAATCAATCCCAAGCTGTACCGCTGTTTGAGCAATTTCAGGTCGAATGCCAGTTAAAATGGATTCCACGCCGGATAGATCAAGCATTTTAATGAGTTGAAAAATTTCGTTCGCTACCATCGTGTCCATAATTGGAACGCCGGATAGATCAATTACAAGATAGGATAATTGAAGTTCTGAGCTTCGTTCGATCCCCTTTCGTTGAATAAGTGATGCACGGTAAGTATCAATTGTTCCGATAAGAGGCAATACGCCGATATCTTCTGAGATCGGAATAATAGGAACGCTAAGTTCAGTAATTTTTGTCTGCTGTGCCGCAAGTTGCTCTTCATTGAGTTGATTCGTATAGACAGTTACTTTATGCAATAGCAAATCAAACGATTTGTTCATATAACTGCCCCACCCTGCTAGTCGGCTCGCTTCAATTGGATGCTCCTGCTCTGAACTGAACTCCACCATGACATCCCAGAGGATTTGTCTTAAATTAGTAAGGCTCGCTACCGATTGTTGCAAAGAAAATGTATGACTCGAAAAGATTTCAACTATTCGACCTGCCCATTCTTGTACATCTCGATTATTTGATTCTTGAAATATCATTTGCTTAACAAAATCAGAACAAAACAGTTTAATTTCATTTTTTAGTTCCGGTACTTTAAGTACGGCAGTATCCGTTGCTTCCTTTTCGTCAACTAAAAGTTGAAGCCTGTTTGTCCACTTTTCTCCTATTTCTTCAAGTCGCTCATGAAAGTACTCGACATACATTGATTCAACTTTATCCATTGTTATGTCTCTCCTATAATAATCATTGATAACTCATTGTTTCCCGAAAATGGCAAATTGTACACATTTCATAGGCGCTAATAATCATTTAAATATAAAAACGGAGGTCTCTATCTCGAGAGACCTCCGTTTTTTATTCTCTATTCACTTTTCGGTTTCCTTCTAAATTTCATGAAGAATTCATAAACAACAGGGACGATGATAAGCGTTAAGAGAGTTGAGCTTGTTAGTCCTCCAATAACAGTTACACCAAGTCCTTTAGAAATAAGCGCTCCACCTTCTAGACCAAACGCAAGCGGCGCTAGAGCACCAATCGTTGCAAGAGCCGTCATTAAGATCGGACGAAGACGCGTACCAGCGGCTTCTATTAAAGCTTCTCTCGTCGTGAACCCTTCTTTTTCTTTATGAATAACACGGTCAATTAACACAATCGCATTTGTTACAACAATACCAATTAGCATTAACATCCCTATTAGCGATGAAATACTTATCGTTTCACCAGCAATTAGTAATCCAACGAGTCCGCCAATAACGGTAAATGGTAGTGAGAACAAAATGGCGAGCGGAGCAAGACCGCCTCCGAATGTAATAACAAGGACAAGATAAACAATGGCAATCGCGGCTAGCATGGCTAAACCAAGCTGCGTGAATGATTCATTGATATCTTGAGTGACACCACCAAGAGTGACCTCTGAAGAATCAGGTAAATCCATTTCATCAATGGCTTCCTGTACATCTGCCGAAACCTGTCCAATATTATCATCGAGTACTTCAGCTGTTACGTTCGCGTACACTTTGCCATCGCGACGTGTGATCGTATTTGATGATTGACCTTCTTCAATTGTAGTGACTTCACTAAGAGGTACTTCTATACCTAATGGTGACTGAATCGTCGCTTCTTCTAAATCACTTTTATCTTCAAACGTCTTTTCATTTACTTGAAGAACAACATTCAATGCTTCTCCATCTTTTTCAACAGTTGTAAGAACAGGCGCTTCCCCAGTATTACGAAGCTCCATTCCGATTTGACCAGCTGTTAAACCAAATTCACTTAGCTTTTCAGCGTTCGCTACGATTGTGAATTGATCATAGGACTCTGAAATACTTGAACTAATATTCGAAAGGTTGTCTTCTTTCTCAAGCACAGCTGTCACATCTTCTACAACCGGACCTAGATCACTCATATTTTCTTCATTTACTACAAGGGTAATTTGGTTGCTTCCACCAGAAGCTGAAATATCCTGATAACCCCATTCACCTTTTTCACTCAGTTGCTTCAAATCTTCGAGAACTGACTTACGTTCATCTTCGAATCCTTCTGTCTCTTCATCATAACTAACAAAGAAGAGAACTTGATTACTAGCTCCTGGATTCATTGGATTTTCTCCACCAACGGAGTATTGAATGGTGTCCACATCTTCTTTATCTAAGAAGTAGTCTTCTGCATCAAGAGCAAGGTTATTAATATTTTCCGTTGTTTCACCAGGCTCCGGGTTATATGTTGCTACGATCATCTTCTCTTGATCAGATGGCAAGAAGCTGACGCCTACGATCGGAGCAAGGAATAAACTTCCTACTAAAACAAGAATACTCGCACCGAACGTGATCAGTTTGTGATTTAACGTCCAATTTAATATTTTTTTGTATTGATGAGCAAGACGGCCGTTGCCCTCTTCTTTGTGCTCAGGTTCCTTCCCTTTTTTCACTAGCCCTTTCTTAAAGAGAGAGTGAGCCATCGCAGGCACGATTGTAATCGCAACAAGTAAAGAAGCTAATAACGCAAATACAATGGTTAAGGCGAAAGGTAAGAATAGTTCGCCAACTGGGCCTTGAACGAGACCTAGTGGTAAAAAGACGGCGATTGTTACAATTGTCGAAGACATGATTGGAAGGAACATTTCTTTTGTCGCTTCCGTAATGAGTTCTTTCCCTTTCAACTGTTCGCCTTTGATCGCCATCCGTCGATAAATGTTTTCAATAACGACAATCGAGTCATCAACCACACGACCAATCGCAACAGTCATCGCGCCTAACGTCATGATATTTAACGTAATGTCTAACTGGTTCAACACCAATAAAGCAATTAGCAAGCTCAATGGTATAGAAATAACGGAAATTAACGTAGATCGTATGTTACGTAAGAATAATAAAATAATGAGAACGGCAAAAATAGCACCGATGATCGCCTTGTTCAGCATTGTGCTAACTGATTCTTCGATCGGCTCACCCTGATCGAATATCGTGACAATACTCATCTCATTGTTCTCATCCTCAAGTGATGCAATTTCGTCTTTCACACCGTTCACTACATCAACCGTGTTTGCATCTGCACTCTTTGTTACTTGAATCCCAATTGATTCCTTCCCATTCGTTCGAGAAATCGATTCCGCTTCACCAACTAATTCAATATCTGCGATTTCTTGAAGCTGAACGGTCGGTATTTTCGGCTGCCCTTCACTAGCTCCTGCTTGAGATGCAGAAGGATCTTGGGCCGCGCTTGCGGAAGGTGCTTGAGTTGCTCCTGCTTGAGGTGCTTGGGCAGCTTGACTTTGCTGTGGCATAGCGGGTATCTCTAACTCTTTTAAATCTTCTAATGAAGAAACATTACCATCAACAACAACAGCTTTTTGGTTATCCTCAAAGTTATATAAACCAAGAGGGATATTGACAGAAGAACCTTTAATTAGATTCTTAACGGTTTCTTCATCTAGCCCCAACTCTTTCATCTTGTCTTCTTTAAATGAAAAAGAAATTTCTTCCACTTCCTGGCCGGCAATCGAAACAGATGAGACTCCTTCGACCCCTTCAATGGCAGGAAGGACATCTTCTTCGACACGCTGGGTTAATTCTGTCAGTGAACGATCATCTTCAGAAACACTTAGCGACATGACCGGAAATGCATTAAAACTTAATCGTGATACATTTGGATCCTGTACTTCATCAGGTAATGTAAGTGACTGCAAAGTTTCTCGTACTTCATCCTCAGCCTCATCCATGTTTTTACTAAAGTTATATTCAATTTGAACATTCGATGCATTTTCGAATGAAGATGAACTTACGACATTTACACCCGAAAGACTTTCTACTTTATTTTCAATCGGTTCTGATACTTTCTTAGACACTTCTTCAGGTGTTGCTCCCGGGTAAACAGTTGTTACTGATACTAATGGGGTATTAATATTTGGGATTGTCTCCATTTTCATATTAAAACCTGAGTACAATCCTGCAACTGTGATAATAATAGTTAACAGCCAAACTGCAAACTTATTATTTAACGAAAATTGAATCAGCTTTCTCAAGCAACTTCCACTCCTTTTTCTCCACTTTTATGACTGACTGGTCATTACATGATCACTATACTGAATAAACCAATATAATTCAAGATATATTGTTTACCATATAAAGATTATTACTTAATTAAAGTAGGATTAGGAAAAAAACTTTGAACATGATATAATGTTCATGACCAATCGGTCAGTAAAAGCCGGTCAGTTTATTTCTGACGAACAGAGGTGGAAGATGAACGAAAAAAAGAAACACATCCTTGAAACGGCCATGCAACTTTTTGCTCGAAAAGGATTCCATTCAACATCGATACAGGAAATCGCCAATGAAAGTGGAATTTCTAAAGGAGCCGTTTACCTTCATTTTCAATCAAAAGATGACGTACTATACTCCATCTTTTCTTATTATTATGAGATATTAAAAAAGAAAATATCCGATGCAAAACTAGATTCTTTTACCCCAGAAGAACGTCTTGAAAAGTTGCTGTATGTGCAAGCGCGAGAAATCGTGCAGCATAAAGAGTTTATTATTATGCAATTCAGGGAACAAGCTATTTCGATGAACAAAGAAATCGATGAACTGATTTTGAAGATTAGAATGGAGTCCCTTCAGACGCTTGCAAGTAGTATCCAGGACTTATATGGTGAGCGCATTACCCCTATTTTGCCAGATTGCGTCTTGCTTCTAGATGGTATGTTCTCCTCTTATATCAAGTTAATTGTCCTGCAGAATGCGGATTTTGACTTAGAAGAGCTTCCTCGATTCATTCTAAAACGGTTAAATGACATGGTAAATGGCATGATCGAAGGCAATGCTGAGCCTTTTCTAACCTTGAAGCAAGCTTCCGTCATTTTTGAAAAAAGCAGTCAAACGGAAAACTGCCAAAAGCAGTCGCCATCCTCTATCTTAACGAATATGTTTTCAACTATTAAGACAATGAGGATAGAAGAAAACAAAAGGAAAGAGCTCCTTGAAACAGTTCAGTTTCTCATGAAAGAAGTGAATGAACCAAATCCACGGCGCTTTATTTTTAAAGGAATGCTACATCAATTTGAAGGATTCACAGAACTTAATTCATATAAGACTGCCCTCGTTAACTCACTGAACCTTGATCAGTAATTAGAAACTAGTGGAGGTGGAAGATTGTGAAAGAGCCGCTCCTGACAAAAGAAGAGTTAAGACGCATTGTACGCGAACTTCAATTAAAAGGAATTAATGCACAGCTTTGCTACCGAAAAGCATAAGTCTTCTTCCGCAAAAACGATCTTACTTTAGATCGTTTTTTATTTTGTTCTGATTCAGAGCGGGATAATAATTGGAACCCTATCAACAGTTAAGCGTCATTTAACCCTACTAAACTTATAATCTCCTTGAATGGTGTAACACGTATCCTATCCGTCCGTATTGCCATACTTGCAAATCACGAATATGACACTTTCCTTCCTTTCCCGTATCGTCATCTTTACCGACGGAATATACGAGGGTGCACCCTCTCTTGGGAGACTCGTTTTGTGCAAGATATCTCATTCGAAAAAATAGTTGAAGATTACTCACCACTTGTGAAGAGTCAAATCTATAAATTAAATCTTCCAATGCACAATCCCATCTATGAACAAGCGGCAATGATTGCGCTATGGGAATGCGTTCAGAATTATCAGGATTCAAAAGGAAGCTTTTCCGCATATGCTTATTTAAAAGTGCGCGGTAAATTACTTGATGAAAGAAGAAAAGAATTACGCGCGTCTAACCTAGCATCGAATGCTAATTGGAGTGACTATGAAGAAACGTTCTTTACGCCTCAGCGTAGCGTAACGCTTAATATTGACTTAAGTAGCCTTACAACGAAACAAAGAAAATGGGTTGAACAGGTTATCATAGAGGGAAAATCAATTAAAAGTGTTGCAACTACTGAAGGTGTCAGTGTAGAAGCAGTGAAATCGTGGAGAAAAAGTGCCATAACGAAATTACGGAAACAATTGAATACCTAAAAAAAAGAAAACACTCCTCAGAGTGTTTTCTACTTTTATTAGCGGTTGTATTTCTTTTTGAACTTTTCAACACGACCACCAGCATCGTTAAAGCGCTGCTGACCAGTGTAGAATGGATGAGATTCAGAACTAATATCAACTTTGATTAGTGGATATTCGCTACCGTCTTCCCACTCAATTGTTTCGTTAGATCCCATTGTAGAACCAGTTAGAAACTTAAAACCAGTACTAACGTCTAAAAATACAACTTGCTGGTATTTTGGATGGATTCCTTCCTTCATTGCTAGACCTCCTTTATCAATCAAATCATCATTTACGTTAAATGAATGGTATAGAAATAAACAGAGGTTTGGACCCACAAATCTTTGGGCACCAAAACCCGTCCTTTCTAGTATATAATTTTTGTGCCATTTGTTCAAACATTGTATGAAAGTTTTTTTAGAAATTTAATGCTCATTATGTATAACATGCACAGATAGTAGGTGAAAAGTCCTTATTTTACAGAAAATAAAGAAATTTTAAACAACATTTGAACGATTTTTAGGAAAAAGCATTGACGAAAACGAGTATAATTTGTCATGATTGGTGTATAAATCGAATTTTGAGGAGGATGTTGAGATGAACGATGCGAGTCATGAGGAGATCCTACTAATTCAACAGATCCGTGATTGTATTTCTGAATTCCAAAACGATTATCCACCAGTCGTCAAGGAAGCCCTTTTCCATTCGATTCAGACGCTAACTTCTCAACTGGTTGACGGAGGTCAAACGTTGATAAGAAGTTAGTAAATCATCTAACTCTTGACTACACTGTAATGTTTCTTTATGTGAAATGCCTTTTGCAGTGCCAATCTCGATCATTTCCTCTTGCTTACGCTTAATCCAATGGAGCAATTCTTCTTTTGCATCCTGTTTTACATATAACAAGGCTCGCCACCCCTCCCCTACTTATAAGTACAAGCTCTATTATCCAAACTATTCTGTGCCTTGTGAAGGCTTTCGGCAAAACTAGACAAAATCATTGCTTATCTTTCTTAAAGCGTTCTTTACAGTATTCGAACATTCCCTTATTATAAGTCCATTCACCTAAAAAAATAACAGCTTCTTGTAAGAAGCTGTTAAGAACTAACCTTCGTTTTTACCTGCTGCAACGATTCCCTTGTAATGGAAAGGTAATAATAAAACAATTCCGTTTGCGAACATTCATATAACTGTTTACTCTTTACTTTGTATATCCCTCGATCTAAAAGAAGAACAATGAGTTCATCCTTGGATCGATAAAAAATTTCTTTTTTCATGATTTTCCTCCATGACTCTATTCAACTTCTGACATGCCATCTTCGTAATAATCTAGCGTTAACTTGCCATCAGAGTGTAGCTGTGCAAGAAATACATCATCTATGTTTACGTGCTTATCTGCTAGAATTTTTTTTAGCCACGCTTCATTATGGCCTACTTCTGTTAGTACTTCTTTTATTAATTCGCCATCCATGATAATCGTTTTTGGTTCTTTATCACGAGGGAGGTGTAGCCAAAGTTCAGCAGGCTTAATCGCTCGGTAGTCACGTTTTAGTAAAACGCTAAGCTCTCCATCTGCTTCAAGTAGCGCAAATTCGACTTCACTTGCCTTAAAAACACTTTTTTTACGAAGCATTTCTAGCAATTCATCTGTTGTAAATCTCTCTTTTTTCAAGTTCTCCTCAAGGATCTTCCCATCCTTAATAAATACTCTCGCTTTTCCCTCTACAAAATCTCTCACTTTTTTATTTTTCATTGAAATATAGCTTAAGAATACAGAAATAAGTGTCCAAATGAGAATGCTTGTTACACCGTGAAGTAAGCTCACTTCCACATCCATTGATAAACTGCCTGCTATATCACCAATAATAATGCCTACAATATATTCAAAATAAGATAGCTTTGATAATTGTTTTTTTCCAAGAAGTTTTGTAATGATAAATAGCCCAATTAATATGAACAGCGATCTAAGAATAACTTCTATCCAGTCCACCATATTCGTATTCCCCTTTTACTTGACGTAAAACCACTTATTTTTTCCATATTGTAGTAGTTTGCCCGTTTTCTAAATGTTTATCCTTTTTATTACGCTTGCAACTTCATTCGTAAACTCGTGATCTATACACAATTCCATAGATACGGTAAGATGAAAAAAGCAAACGAACTGGCGAATTAGAAAGGAAGATACGATGCTTGTTAAAGCAAAAGAACAGCTGAAACACCATTTTGGCTACGATGAATTTCGAGGTGGTCAGGAAGAGATCATTTCGAGTGTTCTATCTCAAAATAACACGCTAGGTATTATGCCTACTGGCGGTGGTAAATCAATCTGCTATCAGCTTCCGGCTCTTCTATCAGAGGGACTAACGATCGTTATCTCTCCGCTTATTTCATTAATGAAAGATCAGGTGGATGCACTTGCAAGTTACGGTATCGAAGCCGCTTATATTAACAGCTCTCTAACAGAAACCGAAATAAGAGAACGAATGGTGGAAGCAGAAAATGGAGAATTAACGTTACTTTATGTTGCTCCGGAACGTCTAGAAGCACCTACTTTTCAACGTTTATTACAGCGAACAACCATTTCTCTCATAGCAGTCGATGAGGCACACTGTATCTCTCAATGGGGACATGATTTCAGACCTAGCTATATGAAAATAAGTCAAATGATCCATCGATTTGAAGATCAGCCGCCAGTTATTGCTTTAACGGCTACAGCGACACCTGAAGTCATTCAAGATATTCAGAGACTTCTAACGATCGCTCCAGAACAAACGTTTATTTCTGGTTTTGCACGAGAAAACTTACATTTCTCCGTTATTAAAGGGGAAAAGAAAAAGTCTTTTATCGACAAATACCTTAGTCAAAACAGTGCGGAGTCCGGAATTATCTACACGGCGACCCGAAAAGAAGCGGACCAGCTATACAATTCGCTTCTAAAACAAGGAATTAAAGTAGGTAAGTATCATGCGGGGATGACAGAGAACGAGCGCAAAGCCGCTCAGGAAGCGTTTTTGTTCGATAATCTATCGGTTATGGTAGCGACCAATGCATTTGGAATGGGAATTGATAAATCCAACGTTCGATTTGTGATTCATCATAATCTCCCTAAGAATATGGAATCTTACTATCAGGAAGCTGGCCGTGCCGGTCGTGATGGAGAAGAAAGTGATTGTTTTGTTCTCTTTTCACCTGGCGATATTCATGTTCAGAAATTTCTAATTGAGCAAAATCAGCATGAACCAGAAAGAAAATCAGCTGATCTCTCCAAATTAAAAGCTATGGTTGATTATTGTCATACTGAAAAATGCCTTCAAGGAACGATTCTTCATTATTTTGGTGATGACCGGCCAGGCTACAGATGTGGCAAATGTAGCAATTGTATTGATGATCGAGAAGCTGTCGAAATTACACGTGAAGCACAAATGATTTTTTCTACCATTAAACGAGTGAACGAACGATTTGGCAAAACGATGATCGCCCAAATCCTAAAAGGATCAAAGTCTAAGCGAATAAATGAGCTCAACCTAAACAGCGTTTCCACGTTTGGTTTATTAAAGCACCTTACACAACAAGAAATAGTTGATATGATTGACTTTCTAACAGCAGAACAGTACCTCCTTTTAACAGAAAGCAAATACCCAACGTTAATTCTCCAAGAAAAAACGCTACCTGTTTTAAAAGGACAAGAAACGATCTTCAAGAAAGTGGCCCGTAAGCCTGTTTCAATCGAGGAAGATGATCAGCTCTTTACACAGCTAAGAACTTTGCGAAAGCAGATTGCGGATCGAGATAACGTTCCGCCATACGTTGTGTTTGCCGACAGCACATTGCGAGAAATGAGTGCGAACATGCCCTCTTCCCGTGAAGAAATGCTTCAAATTAAAGGTGTGGGAGAGATGAAGTTTGATAAATACGGCGAGGCCTTTTTAGAACTTTTGCTTTCCGCTAAAACTACGCAAGCTTCCTCTGAAGATGCCAGTCATAGAGCTTCACTTAAGTTATTTGAGGAAGGCAAAGACATTTTAAACGTTGCTGCTGCTCGATCGTTAAGCCCTACTACAGTAGAAAGCCACTTGCTGAAAGGCTTGGAGGAAGGATTGTTTCAAGACACATCTCGACTGCTTGATGAAGAAACTGAAAATGTGATTTTGGAAAAAGCGAAATCAGTTGGATTTGATAAATTAAAACCAATAAAAGAAGCTCTGCCTGAATCATTCACTTACTTTCAAATAAAAGTCGCTTTAACAAAAAATCGTTCAGCTACAAAAAAATAACAACAAAAAAAGAGGATGGGTCATCCTCTTTTTTTGTTTATTCATAGCGAAGCGAATCAATTGGATCCAGTCTTGAAGCTTTATTCGCTGGTAAGAGTCCAAAGGCAACCCCGATAAGCATTGAAAATAAAACGGCGCCAAGAACTACCTGCCACGAAATCAAAGATGGCCAGTCCGCAAAGAACGACACAAGATACGCCGTCCCTGCTCCAAGTATAATACCGATAATCCCACCAATTAAGGTAAGTATGATCGATTCAACAAGAAACTGAAGAAGTATTTGCTGTCTCGTCGCCCCTAGTGACTTTCGGATCCCAATTTCACGCGTTCGTTCTGTAACAGAGACGAGCATAATGTTCATCACACCTATGCCCCCAACTAGCAGTGAAATACCAGCAATGCTGCCGATAATCGTTGTCATGATTGTGGTTACCTGCCCAATTCCTTGAGCGATTTCTTCCATATTAATGACCTGATAAGAATCGTCTGTGTCGTGAAGTTGATTTAAGACCGTCGTTGCACGCTCTCCTATTGGCTGAATGTCATCTGCATTTTCCACTTGAAGCGTAACCTGACTGTAGTTACTCGTACCAAGCATGTTTCGCATTGCCGTCCACGGAATATATGTTTCCACGGAACCAAATGCGAAGAGACCTGTTGGCTTCTCTAGAACACCGATCACTTCCACAGGCTGAACACCAATGCGGATAATTTCTCCAATCGGTGACTTCCCTTCAAATAACTCTTCCTGCATCGCTGCGCTGACAATTGCTACCCTACGACCGCCTAGAAAATCAGCGCTCGTAAAGGAGCGACCTTTCTCTACTTTAAGTTGATTCACGTCCAAATACGCTTCATTAATCCCTGTAATAGACGTTTCTGTTTCTTCTTCACGGAGTCTGGCTGTTGAAAATTCCGAGGAAGAGGCAACCACATTTGAAACTTTTTCGATTCCCTCTAACTGTCGAATGTCTTCTTGGGTGAATGGATTCTCCTCCCATTTCCCCTGCTGCATTTCTTCTTCAGATGGCTGGTAAAAGACTTCGATCGTATTGCCATCTCCAGCAATTTGGGATTTCAGCATCGCTTCTCCACCTTGACCGATCGCAACAACAACGATGACAGCTGCGACACCAATGATAATCCCAAGCATCGTTAGAATCGATCGCATCTTGTGGGCTTTCACTGACATGAGAGCCATTTTGATATTTTCCCAAAGACTCAACTCGTTTGCCCCCCTTTCTCAAGAGGGTTTTGTCCTAATAATCCATCTCGCACATATATGACCCGACTCGCATATTCCGCAACTTCCGGCTCGTGCGTGACCACAACGATTGTTGTCCCCTCCTGATTAAGTTGAACAAATAAATCCATAATCGCTACGCTTGTTGCGGTATCTAGGGCACCAGTGGGCTCGTCAGCAAGAATAAGCGATGGATCATTCACAAGGGCCCTCGCAATCGCAACTCGTTGCTTTTGACCACCTGAAAGCTCATTTGGAAGGTGTCCCACTCGATCCTGTAAGCCAACTTTTGCTAAAGCATCGCGCGCACGTTCTTCACGCTCTTGTTTAGAGGCCCCAGCATAAACCATAGGAAGCTCCACATTCTTAAGCGCAGTTAACCTTGGTAACAGTTGAAACTGTTGAAACACAAATCCAATCGATTGATTTCGAACTTTAGCTAATTCATGATCTTTATGTTGAGAAACATCTTCTTCATTTAAAAAGTAGGAACCTGTAGTCGGCCGATCAAGACAACCAATAATATTCATTAAGGTTGATTTCCCCGACCCTGACGGACCCATAATCGCTACAAATTCGCCGCTTTTAATTTGAAGACTTATTCCTCTCAGCACGTTGACTGCTTCCTTACCTAGTGTATAGCTTTTTGTTATCTCCTCAAGTTGGATCATTGCATGGTCACTTCCATCTTATCCTTCAAATGATCCGGAGCTTCCACCACAACTTGAGCTTTCTCAGATAAACCCTTTGTTACTTCAATTCGTTTTGTAGTGGAAGAAGCTGTTTCAATTTGACGTTTAACTGCCTTCCCATCTTCTACGACAAATACAAAGGATTCTTCTCCATCCTGTTGCACCGCTTCTAAAGGTACGGTTAAAGCTTCATGTGACTCTGTTTCAATCTCAATAATCATTTGAAATCCAGGTTTTAATGGAACGTCTTCTGGGTTGTTAAATTTAACAGAAACGGGATATTGCACGGCCGACGTATTAGCCTCAGGTGAAGAGGCTTGGGGTAAATAGCCTACTTCCATTACTTCTGCTTCCCACTTTTCGTCAGGGAGCACATCTGTTGTAATCGTTACTTGTTGACCTGCTTCAATATTCAGCGTGTCGTATTCGGAAAGCGTTCCTTCTATGATGAGATTTTCCATGCTTCCAATCCGCAAGATCGGTTTCTCCATCTGAGTTGACTGAGGGGCACTTGAATCATTTGCTTCTAGTACAACTCCGCTGATATCACTTTTTTCTTCAAGGTCACTTAACTTCTGCTTTAATCGATCTCGCTGTAATAATGCCTGACGCAAATCAAGATTTGCCATTCGCTTATCCATTTTCACCTGTTCGATTTCAGCTTCCATTGTTTCCTCTGCTTCATCTACTCCAACATCATCTGCTAAATCGTTTTTCTTCTCTCTCAGACGCTTCTCTTGTTTATCAAGTGAATTGATCCGAAGATAAAGCGACTCAATGTTGATCTCGTTTTGTTCTTTCTCCATTTCTAAATCCTTGTTCTCATAGCGAACCACTGGATCTCCTTTTTTTACAGAGTCTCCTTCATTAACAAGAATTTCTTTCAGCTCACCTTTGCTAGAATCCTGATAAAGTGTGCTTTCATTAGCCATCGCCAATGTTCCAGGCGTCATAACAGTGGAGTTAATCTCTTCGAATTTAGCTGTTTCTGTCTTTACATCAGCTGTACTATCGGCATAGGTTCGATAAATATTTACCCCTACAACGAGAGTGAGTATAATCACTACCACAATGGTAATCCAAATCTTTTTCTTCATACCTTACATTCCTGACATGGTATTCATCATACCACCAACCGCTGCAGCACCAACTGTAAAGACAAGAAAGATAATGGCGATCGTCCAGGCAAGTCCCTTAGGCCACTTAGCCGTTATGCGAAGTCCAATCCCTGTTAAAACAATCGTCCAGATACCGAAGATTTCAATCCCGTTAAGAAAAGCACCAACTGATCCTTCTGAACCAGCGAGCGCGCCAAGACTCGTATAAAGCTCACCCGGTGATCCTCCTAATAGCGCAAGAAGAAGACCATTTAACACTAGGCCAATCGCACTAATAAAGCTGATATACGTATTCATAGAAAAAAATTGTTTAAATGTAGTCTCAGAGCTTGTTGCTTTATTAATTAACCAAAAAATAAAGCTTGAAAAGAGAATACCAAAAATCGGACCGAGCGCAGAAAAAACAACGGTTGAAATCTTTGAAAATAAGATAATTCCGTCCATGTTTTCTCCCTCTAACTCCGCTCTCGCAAATTGCTCTTCAAAGCCTGGACCAATCACCATTAGCCAGCCTCCAATTAATGAAAGTAAAGTTACAATGATAAGGGGTACCCATATTTTCGGATTGGAGCGTATGGTGGCAAACTGTTCTCCCGGACTCCAAATCATCCCAAATATCGATGGTTTCTCTGCTTTACCTGTTTCTTCAAACGTTTCGTTCATTATGTACACAACCTTTCAAAATAATGTCACCTCTTTCTACGACTCTCGTAAATCGAAAGTTCCATGTTTTTGAAAAAAAGTTAATATATTTTGATAGCATTCACTTTTTATTCATTAAAAAAAGCCGATTATCTAAATAATCAGCTTCCAACTTTATTGATGAGTAGCTGCTCTCTTTTTGAATATGATTCAACAAAGAGGAGGCATGCCCTAATGGCGCTACAACGCATAACGTCGCGTCTAGCTATAGTGCAAACGCAGCTTCATGATGTAATCGACATCACCAAATTCGAGAGATTCTAAGATCTCTTCCTCCGAGAATCCAGTTGCAGTCGCGATCGTCCTGATGTACGGTCTCTTCTCTAACTTTATGCATCGTGCCCTGGCTTTCTGTGTCTGGTAAAGGACTTGCGAGTAGCGATTGTTAAACATGATTCGCTTCACTGTTTTCTCCTTTCACACCCATAATGCATGCTCGCAACGCTATGGTTGAGTGCCATGGGCATGTATAAGACTATACCCATGTAATTGAAAAAGGAAACAGCTTAGCAAACAACCACGATTCTTTTTTCCATCCATCTTACCTTTAGACACACGATCAGGTCCGCCCTCTCTTGGCTTCAAGCATACCGAACGAATAAAACAAAGAAATGCAAGAAGAAGACGTTCAACTAAGAACGTCTTCTTCTTGATAAAGCATCGCTTTAATCATCGTATGGTACCGATCCATGATCTGCTCTTTTGTTAACGGGAGAACTCTCACAAAATCTTCGACAACCGCTTTATCCGAACGAAGCCACGCATGGTAAGTTCGTTTCACATGGCGTTCCGCCTCTTCAAACTCGTGAAACACACTACTTTCCACTTTCCCTCGACACATCACTTCCCACTCACCTTCTCGACGAGGACGAATATAGATGATCTTCTCCTCATGGTTTTCATAGAAAGAGCCGCTTTCACTGTTACGCTCATTCAGCTTATTTCGTTCGGGATCTTTTCGAACTGGTTTAAGCGCAAAAGAAGGTTCCACAAAAATTCGGAACGTATCTTCGTTTAGTTCACAACCTGCCGCTTTTGGATGCCCTCCCCCACCAAAACGGGAGGCAAACTCTGAAACATCCGCTTCGTCATGAATTGTACGAAACCCTAGGCGCTTGCTACCCGCATTAATAATTGTAATGAAATCTAGATGAGGATTTCGCTTATTCAACTCGTTACCAAGTTCAGAATGATACGATTCTGCATGAACAAGGCCGATACAATACTCATCAACAAACATTTGTACAAGCTGACGATTCTTCTGATGAATGTACCGTTCAATCTTTCGTTCTTCCAGATCAAGAATCATTTCCTCAGAATCATTAAACTTAAAAGAATCAGTTTCCCGCGTTAAACGCCTGATCATCTCAGATTTGAACGTTTCTCTCCCCATTATTGAGAAGAGATCATTTAATCGTTTCGCATCCACTTCATTTTCTTCTTCCCATTCCCACGTATCATATTTTCGAACAAGTTCAAGAAACGTCTCAAGACTTTCTAAGCGTTCAATTTTTTCTTTCTCCAATAGAAAATCATAAAAAAGAGTTGCAGCACAGGTTTTTTGATTCTCACCGGGATCAACAAATCCCCATTTATACTCATTAAAGTGCATGGCTGTTGCGTGGTGATCAATCATTTGAACGTGAGATCCTTCACGAAAACGTTCATCCAAAAGTTTTTCTACGTGTTGGTTCACAGATAAATCAGTAATGAAGATTGGATCTTCATTATTTTGTTGTAGAAATCCTTCGACGCGGTCATCTAAATTCCGATATGTACAATGGGTCACGTCCGCTTCTTTGTCAAAAGCAAGTTCTGCTATGATCGCGCAGGCCGTTCCATCAAGATCGCTATCAGTAAATAATTTAATCATTCGGCATTCCTCCTTTTCACTAGTAGTATGTACGTCAATTTAAAATTCATGAAAATCATACTACTGAAAAAAAGCGAGCGAACGCCCGCTTTTTCTTGCAATTTTTAATTATACCGTCCAAAACCCGTTCATGTCTACTGTATCCAAATGTTCATTCCTAGACCTCACCTACTGTTAGTTTGACTTAACCTGAAATTGTTCACGAAGTCGAAACTTTTGGATTTTACCACTGGCATTCCGAGGTAGCTCTTCTACGAACAAATACTTTCGCGGTCGTTTATAAGTAGCAAGGTTTGGACTCTCTTTGCAGTAACGATCTAAGTCAGCTTCAGTTAGTGAATCTTGTTTCTTCACTATAATGGCTGTAACGATTTCTCCCCACTTTTCATCAGGTTCGCCAAGTACCGCGACGTCAAGCACCCCTGCATGTGCATGGAGAACATCTTCTACTTCTCTTGGATAAACGTTTTCTCCACCAGAAATGATCATATCATCGACACGATCAGAAACATAGACATAGCGGTCTTCATCCATATAACCAAGATCACCTGAATGGTACCAACCTTTATACATCGCGTCCTTTGTTGCTTCTGGTCGATTAAAATAACCGATCATCATACATGGTCCTTTCACAATAATTTCACCAACTTCGCCAGCTGGTAGCTCATCATCAGGCTCAGACGGTCCATTTTCATTCGGTCTAACGATTCTGACCTCATGGTTCAGCGCCGCTCTTCCTGCAGATCCCACTTTAGTTAATTGCTCATGCTCATCAAGAAATGTCACGGCAGGTCCCATTTCCGTCATCCCATATGCCTGAATGAGATTAATACCCAGCTTTTCTTTGACCGCAACAACAAGTGATGGAGCCATAGGTGCAGCACCATACAGACCTACTCGTAAGCTGCTTCGATCAAATGCTGCATAATCTTCTTGTAAAATCATATTCCACATTGTAGGTGCAGCAAACAACACCGATATTTTTTCTCGTTCAATAACCTGAAGCACTTTCCTTGGTTCAAAATGATGAATAATAACATTCGTAGCTCCAAAATGTACCCTCGGTAAAAAGTTGCAATGAAGCTCTGCACAATGAAACATCGGTGCAGCGACAAGTCCTCGATCCACTTGTTTCAAGTTAAGAGAAGCGCCACAAAGAATACTCTGTTCAAGCATGTTTCGATGGCGATGCAGCACTCCTTTAGGTCGCCCAGTGGTACCACTTGTGTACATGATCGCATACGTATCATTTTCATCTACTTCAATCGTAGGTTCACCACTATGTGAAAGACGAACGTGTTCACTGTAGCTATCTGCAAAGTCCGGTGCCGCCTCTGTTGACCAGAACGATACATCGGGATATCGTTCTTGAACTTCTGCAACGACCGGTGCAAGAGCAGGCTCAAATACGAAAATACTCGGTTTAGCATCTTCAATAATGTAAGCGATTTCATTTGACTTTAAGCGGAAATTAATTGGATTTAATACGGCCCCTATTTTTGCACATGAGAAAAATAAGGTCGCTAATTCGATCGTATTAAATAAAAAAGTGGATACGCGATCGCCCTTTTTTACTCCAGCATCGATGAGGGCGTTTGAAAGCCGGTTTACTTCTACGTTCCATTCATCATAAGACCATCTGATGTCCCGGTCGACATCCACAAGCGCTTCTTCTTTTCCATACTTTTTTACCGTTTGAAGAAATAAAGAACCGATCGTACTATACATGTAAAACCCTCCATTTTCTTTTTAACTTGAGTTTAAGTAGCGTATGTATAGTTCAATTCTCACAGGTAAAAACCCTTCTTTTTATCTGAATATTTAATCAATTAATCGCACGAATCGTGTTCCTTAACAATAGAATTCAAAAAAAATACCGGATTCTCCGGTATTTAAATGCGATCGCCGATATCATCTTGCTTCCATTTATTCATTAATGGGACAGAGTGTGAACGGATGTTTTCAACTAACTGTTTCGGACTCTCCTCGGTTAGCAACGGTTCCATATAGCGGTTATGGAGAAAGCCTTCCTCCACCATATGTTCAAGCATGCGGTAAAAAGGATCATAATACCCTTTTGTATTTAAAAGGCCAATTGGCTTATTATGATATTCCAACTGGTACCACGTGAAGATTTCTGTTAATTCTTCGAGCGTGCCGATCCCACCTGGAAGAGCAAGAAAAGCATCTCCTGACTCGTACATTTTTGCCTTCCGCTCATGCATTGTTTCCACAATGATAAGGTCGGATAACTCGATATGACTGACGTTATCATAGATTTTTCGTGGGATAATTCCCGTTACTCGCCCTCCATGTTTTAGCACTGTTCTGGCAAGTGCGCCCATGAGACCAACGTTCCCACCACCGTAGATCACTTCAATATTCTTTTCCGCTAAAACAGCCCCCAGTTCTTCCACTGCCTTGAAATATTTCTGATCAACGTTATTACTGGATCCGCAAAAAACCGTTATTCTCTTCAATTCATTCACTTTTTCATCCTCCTCTCTACCTTATACACCATCAGTCCAATAATTTCTTCATATTAATATTTGTTGTTGCAAACCCCAGACGTTCATATAAACGAATCGCTTGTTTATTATGAGCAAAAACATGAAGTGACAGTCCTGTAATTCCACGATCCTTTAAAATCCTTTCAAGAACGTTTATCGCTTCGGTGCCGAAACCATTCCCTTGTTTTTCCTCATGCACATGAAATTCATAAATGAACGCTTCTTTTGCATTCCAGTCTGTTTTAACCCATAGACTGCCTACCTTCTCTTCACTACCCTCTACCACTATTGTATATAGTGTATGACCCTTTGTATTCCTACCCTCAGGTAGTAAACGATCAAATTCCTGCCTGGATTTCTCAAAGGCTTCCTCCGCTCTCCAGTTACCTGCCGCAGCTTTTTCTTTCGCATAGTTAGCAATTGAAGCATCTAAAAATTGGTTGAAATCGAATTCACTCATTGGTAATAGGTTAATCAACATTTCCCAACTCCTTCCTCATTTTATCTTACTATTTCTAAAGTTTAATAAATAGAGGAAATACGATCAAAAAAATACCGACAAACGTCGGTATTTTTCACTTTATTTTCTTTTATCCTAACGGGCTTTATCTTCAGCTAGGTCCGCTAATACTTTTCCTATTTTGTCATGAATCACGAGATCAGCTACTTTGTCATAATCTGTTTTTTCCTCATTCACAATAACAAGCTTCGCTCCGTTTCGCTTAGCTTCCATAGGAAAAACATTTGCTGGTGCTACTTGAAGAGAAGAGCCGAGAACAATGAATAATTCCGCTTTTTTAGCTTCCACCTTTGCCTGGTGAATGGCATTTAGCGGCAATGGTTCACCAAATAGTACAACTCCAGGGCGATTAAAGCCACCGCATTCGCATGCTAAAACATCATCCAAATATCCGTCACTAGAAGATTTTTCTCCACAATCATCACAGTACATTTCTCTTAACGAACCATGCATTTCTGCAACGTTTCGGCTCCCCGCCAATTGATGGAAGCCATCAACATTTTGAGTAAGAATCGATGCGACCTTACCATCTCGCTCCCATTCAGCGAGATGAAAATATCCCGGATGTGGCGATGCTTCTTTCAACTTTTTTATGCGCTGTTTATAAAAACGAACAAACATATTCCGTTCGTATTGCATTGCGTCTCTGCTCGCAAGCTGGAGGGGGTCCACTTCGTTCCACATGCCATCAAGCGCAGATCGAAAGTCAGGCAAACCGCTTTCTGTACTCATTCCTGCACCTGTAAGAACGACAGTATGTCTGGACTTATTAAATAATTCCGTAAGCATAGAATCACCAGCTTTCCTTTATCCAATAGTTAACCATTCACATATATAGATATTTCTAAACCCCAGGTCCTGATATTTGTTACCTAAAGTTAATCAGAAAACTGATTTGTTTACAATATTGAAAGATTTGATTGTTTTTTTCAAAATTAGCATTGGATAACTAAATCGGCAAGTGCTTGCTTTAGCGTCGAATAGGTGTTCACCATTTTGAAACTAATATCTAATTTAACGACTGATAATGCAATTTCTGGTTTAATGCCACTAATTCTTGCTTCCACTCCAACGAGTCGAAGCGCTTCAATAATTTGAAAAAGCTGCTGAATGACAAATGTATCGACAATCGGAACACCTGAAAGGTCTAAAACAAAGTAATCCAAACGGAGGCGAACGCTTTGATTAAGTGATTCTTCCATAATCAACTTTGCTCTATACGTATCAATTGTTCCAATCAATGGCAATACCGCTACGCCTTCCATGATTGGAACCACTGGCGCTGATAACTCAAGAATTTCGTTTCTAGACTGTTCAAGCAAATTCGTCTGGTATTCAACAAACGGAACGCTAAAATAATAAACGACTAAATTCATAACATGATCAAGTCTAGAGATGAGCTCATACAATTCTTCAATTCCTATTTGTTGTTCTATGGCTACTTCTTTTAAAACCTCACCTATGTATGTTCGATACTGTGGTACTTCCCCTAGCATCGAATCAAGTGTGGTTTCTAAGCGTGCACACATTCTTCCTGTTTCAATCCCCCACGCCTCAATACTTTTTTCAGCTTCCTCTTCTCGAAGTGCGAGTGACCTTGCATAAATCGTTACCAATTCCACGCGCAATGGAAAAAGCTCATCGGTTTTATTTTTTAGCTCGATTGGATATTTTTTATTCTGTTCAATCGTAATTTGTTCTGCAATTTTCTCTTTTCGATCCAAAATTTGTTCACTAGCTTTTTGCACTAATGCCTTCATCGTCATCCCCACTTTAAAATAATGAATAACCTCAATTATTTTATCCTGACTGCTTATAGTTGTAAAGATTTAACGATTGCATGCAAAAAGACGATGAGGTCTATCTCATCGCCTTTTTAAAACTATTTGGTTGCAGGTGTAGGGTTGTCTACTTTATTATCTGTCCCTGCTTTTTTCTCTTTGCGTTTTTCTTTTTTCGGTTTCGGATCTTTTGCGACCAAGTATTTCTCTTTCTTAAGCGCTTTGTAGAACGAAACCGTCATAAGAATCATGATGACCGAGAACGGCAAAGCTGCCAGAATTAATACATTCTGTAACGCTTGTAGGCCACCTGTGTAAAGCAGAACAGCTGCCATGGAAGATTGGATAACTCCCCATGTTAATTTAACGTTTGAACCTGGATTTAAAGAACCATACGTTGTCTGCATTCCAAGCACGAACGTAGCAGAGTCCGCAGATGTAATAAAGAATGTTCCAATTAAGGTAATGGCTACAATTGATAACACTGTACCTAGTGGGTAATTCTGTAGAGTTCCAAACAGCGATTCTTCTGTTGCAAGTGAGGCAATATCAGCAATTCCTTGCTGCTGAATATTTATTCCTGAAATACCAAACGTTGAGAACCATAGGAAACCAACGATTGAAGGCACAAGAAGGACACCTACAAGAAACTCTCGAATTGTTCTTCCGCGTGAAACACGGGCAATGAAAATACCAACGAATGGCGACCATGAAATCCACCATGCCCAGTAGAAAATAGTCCAGTTGTTAATCCACTCTCTATTTTCTGGATTCAATGGCGCGATGCGGAAACTCATCGCCATAAAGTTTGTAATGTAAGCACCGATGGTATCAGTGAACATATTTAGAATGTATATCGTTGGACCAAGGATAAACACAGCAAGGAAAAGGATACCTGCTAGTCCAAGGTTTGCATTACTTAAGTACTTAATCCCTTTCCCAATTCCTGTCCAAGCTGAAATCATGAACAGCACGGTAACAACACCGATAATAATGAGTTGTGAACTAAAGCTATTTGGTATATCAGTTAAGTAAGAAAGTCCTCCGTTGATTTGAACAGCTCCAAATCCCAGCGTTGTTGCAACACCAACGATCGTTGCAAAAACGGCAAGTACATCGATTACTTTACCTAACAATCCATTTACACGCTCACCAAAAATAGGGTAAAGTGTAGCGCTAATCAAACCAGGACGGTCATGTCTAAACTTAAAGTAAGCAAGAACAAGCGCTACGATTGCATAAATTGCCCATGCATGAACTCCCCAGTGGAAGTACGAATATTGTAGGGCTTCTTTAATTGCAGCGGGTGATCCTGTTTCTGCAGTCGGTGCATTGACTGCATAATGGGACATCGGTTCTGCCGTACCCCAGAATACAAGCCCAATACCCATTCCTGCACTAAACAGCATGGCAAACCAGCTTAAACGTGTAAATTCTGGTTTTTCATCGGGCTTTCCTAATTTAATTTTCCCGTACGGAGTGAAAATAATAAACACACAAAAAATCACCAACAGCGTCACAAGGATCAGGTAGTACCACCCTAACTTGTTTGAAATAAAGGACTGTGCACTTGATGACATGGATGCTAACGTATCTGGAGAAATTGCCCCCCAGATGACCATAATTAAACTAATTACCAGCGTGCTCCAAAAAACGGAGGATACTTTTTCCCTCATACACTTCACCTCAACTTAGAATAATTTCTGTAATCTCATCGTATAAATTAGTACAATTTTACCTCTACCTATTTATACCACTATAAAAAATGTCGAAACGCGTAATTTCTAGTACTAAATAACTGTGCATGGCATTTAGGTGGCTAAACCTGCATATCCTAAGGGTTTTTGAAAAAATAAAATCCGAAAATTTATTTTTTTTGCTTTCGATGATTTGATTTTTTCATTTTCACACTCTTTGATGCAGGTTGTTTTCTGATCCACTTCAAATAACGACGAATTTGTTCGTCTTGCTTCAGCTTTACAATCGAATCGAGTCTAATCGCTAATTCTTGGTTTGTATACAAAGCATGGATTTGCTTGTGACACGGGACACAAAGAGATGCGGTCGGTTTATGTGCTCCACCCTCTTCCTTAGGGGTCAAGTGATGGATTGTACACGTCACGCCACTTCTTCCACATAGTTCACATACATCCATTCTCATATCCTCCATTAGCTAGTGTTTGTTAGTTTCTTCTACACTATACGGCATGACGAATGCCAATCGATTAGATACTTAAAATATCTTTAATTTCATCTTCAGATAAACTGGAAATCATCGTTTCGCCAGGTTGAATAACCTTTTCAATGAGCTCTTTTTTCTTCTGTTGAAGCTCATAAATTTTTTCTTCTATGGTGCCCTGGGTAATTAACCTCATTACTTGCACCACTTTTTTCTGGCCAATTCGGTGAGCTCGCCCTGCTGCCTGCTCTTCAACCGCAGGATTCCACCAGAGATCATATAAGATAACTGTATCTGCGCCTGTTAAGTTCAACCCAGTGCCGCCAGCTTTCAATGAGATTAAAAAGATTTGATTTTCTCCCCCATTGAACCGTTCCGTCATTTCAACACGATCTTTCGAAGGCGTTTGTCCATCTAAATAGAAAACCGAATAACCAAGATCGGCTAGCTTTTGATGAATGATTTTCAACATACTAGAAAACTGAGAGAAAATAAGCAGTCGCTTTTGATTCTCAATAGATGTTGTAACGATCTCTAAAAGCTGCTCAAGTTTTCCTGATTGTCCTTCATAGTTTTCTACAAAAAGAGAGGGATGACAGCATAATTGACGCAGACGCGTAAGTCCAGCAAGAATTTTCATGCGGTTCTTTTGAAAACCATCGCCTGCGAGACTTTCTTTCGTTTCCTGTTGAATGCGGTGCAAGTACCCGATATACAGCTCTTTCTGCTGTTTTGTTAACTCCGATACTTGAACAGTTTCAATTTTGTCAGGAAGCTCTTTAAGAACATCTTTTTTCACTCTTCTTAGGATAAACGGTTTGACCATTGTTGAAATTCGCTCATGTGGCAAATTTCGAAACGTGGCTTGATCAGGAAAGAAGCCTGGCATAATCGAGTGGAATAATGCCCACAGTTCATCAAGTGAATTTTCAATTGGTGTACCGCTTAGTGCAAATCGCTTCTTTGCCTGAAGCATCCTTACAGCCTGCGACGTTTTGGTCGCCGGGTTTTTAATCGCCTGCGCTTCATCAAGAATGACGGAATCAAATTGAATCGTTTCATAATGATCAATGTCCTGTCTGAGCGTCGGATAAGAAGTAATCCATACGTCTGGTTGAAGGCCCTTGCTAAGAAGCTCCTTCCGTTCTGCTGGAGTACCCGTGTTGACTTCAATCATAAGTTCTGGCGCAAACTTCTCAAATTCTTTTTTCCAATTATAAATGAGTGAAGCAGGCGCAACTACAAGAGCAGTTGCGTCAGAATTATCTTCTTTCTCAGAAAGCAAATAGGCAATGCTCTGCAACGTCTTTCCAAGCCCCATATCATCCGCAAGAATGCCTCCAAGATGATAATGCGCCAGTGCCTTCAACCATTGAAAACCAGTCATCTGGTAAGAACGCAGATCGGCTTCTAGGCCGGATGGAAGATGAAATTGAAGATCTTCCGGATGTTTGAGTCGCGAGATCAGGTCTCGAAAAGCTTTGCTATAACGAGAGGCGTGTTTCCCTCCACTCATTCTTTCATCAAGCTGCAGGCCACGATATAGCGGAAGGTGAAGCTCTCCTCGCTCAATATCATTTTGTTTAATATTTAGGTCGTCGAATAATTGACTAACATGTTGAAAATCTTCATTTTCCATTGAAACAAAGGTACCATTCGAAAGGCGATAATAACGGTCTTTTTCAATGACCGCTTTTAGGATATTCGAAATTTCTTCGTCGTCGAGCCCTTTCATGTCAAAACTAACGTCGAGCCAATTCCCACTGTTGTCCATGTCAACAGAGGTAACAGGAGCTGATGATTCATCTAATAACCAGGCTCGTGCGGATTCTGTTAGAAAAACATCCGCAAGGTCATTGAGTTCAGGGATTGTCCAATGAAGAAAATCAAAAATGAGCGCTTCATCTTCAACATAAAGTTCTTTCCCGTTAAATTTCAATGAAGCTTGTTCAATCAACGACATAATCGTTTGTTCTTTTTCACTATCTCTAAGAACAATGCCTCCAAGATCATTGACAATCCGAGAATTATCCTTAAATGGATTGATTACGTCATCACCGTATTCGTATTCTACTGTAACGAGCAAACGCTCTCCCTCTGCATTCACGTACACTCGGGCTTGTAAATCCGGATTAATGATTTTATCGTTGATTTGCTCAGAAATGATCACGTCACCAAGTTTTCTTAATCCAGGAACGACTTGAGATAGAAATGGTTCAATTTGTGCTGGCGAAATAGAAAGTTCACTTTTTTTAGCAGCGTTTCGAAAAGCTGATAAATCCCGTAATAAAGACTGCTGCTTTTTAGTTAGCTTGAAAAGCTTCTCATCATGAAATAACCATCCATAAGTTGGGAAATATGCTGCGCTTTGAAAACCATTTAACTGGATCACATAATCATTATCCTTTTCTTCAATTTCAAACGAAAATGGAAGACTACGATCCACAAGCGCAATTTCTTCATGAAGAGTGCGATTATACTCAAAACGTAAGAAACGACCTTGTTTTAAATATTCTGCAAGAAATTCATTTGCTGTTATTGGAGGTAGGATTAATTCACGGTTTTCAGTGAAACGTCCCCAATTATCAGGCAAATCCAAATAAACCTTTTCATTCCGTCTAATTGAAAGCAGAATTTGCATAAGCGGCTCATCTGATTCATGAAACGTGTGTTCATCAGGTTCATAGCTGAACTTTTTCGTAAACCAGTAGGACTGATCTTCAAGGACTGCATCAAGAAATGAGCGAATATCTTTGACGACATATAATCGATTCACCCCTACTTTAAGCTCTAACGTCCAGGGGGAATCACCTTGAGATTTACGTAAAGTTGGGTATGAGCTTGCTTTCAAAGTAAATTCAACCTTAAGCTGATCTGCTCTCGCGTTTGAGCGACCCGGTTCCGGTTGATAATCACTTAGCACTTGGATAAGCTGATTCGTTTCGTTATAACTTCGTGGTGATTGAGTTACCTGCGATGGTTTCTCGCTTTCTTTCTCTGGCGGACCTTCTTCACTAATCGCGATAAGAACAGCAGCAAGATGCTTGCATGTTCCATAGGTTTGAAATGCCTGACATTCACAAGATCCAAACCAATTATCACCAAGTAGCTCAATTAACACGCCATATTCTGAACTGCCGTTTACATAAGCTCGGTAGGCTTGATCTTCTTGATCATATGTAAGCTCAGAAACGCGCCCATTTTGAAAATACGTTAACCCCCGTTGATAGAAGCTGACCGGAAAACGTTCTTTTATTTCACTTTTTGTAAACATAGAAAAATGCTTCATATCCACATCACATCAATTCCAATGGTAGTAGTAACCTTCATTATACAATTTTCCACATCTTCTTCAAAATATTGAGCGACCCAAAAAAGCATAATAGCATATTTTCGAACAAATTCAAAATTGTACTTCTAAAATACACCATTAGGACATGTATTAAGGTAAGTAAGAATGAGTATTAAAAATCACGTTATGTAACATATTTCCCAGCTATAAATAAAGGAGAATGGACGTCATGCTCGAGATTGCACTAACTCATATCGTCCTAGGCTTATCCATTGCTGCGCCACTTGGACCAATCAATATTGAAATCATGAAAAGGGGGATTCACAAAGGGTTTTGGTCGTCACTTCTAGTTGGAGCAGGCGGAATGAGTGCTGATCTTATTCTGATGTACTTAATGTATTTCGGTATCGCAACATTTGTTAAGTTAACTGCTGTCCAAATCTCACTCATGCTTCTTGGTGCGATTATTTTAACGGTTTCTGGAATACAAGGGTTCTTATCACGAATAAGTCTTGATGAAGAAAAGGACAAAGAGGGGTCTGGACTCATACATGCTTATGCTACTGGTTTTATGATTGCTGCCTTTAATCCAATGAATCTTTTATTCTGGCTAGGCATTTATGGCTCTGTTCTTAGTGTTTCTCTTCAACAACCTGATAAATGGCAAGCTTTCTTTCTATCTGCTCTCGTGTTTATTGGAATTGGACTCTGGAATATCAACCTTTGTATGACCGTCCATTTCGGAAAATCGTTATTAAAACCTCGTACACTACGTGCCATTAGTGTAACCGCTAGTGTTGTATTATTATTCTTCGGTTTACGCTTTGGTTACCTTGCAGCTGAGATGATCTTTGTCGCTACAAAATAGGACTGAACCTAAAACCGGTTCAGTCCTATTTTGTAGGTGACCATTTAAATCAAATAGACGTAAACGGCAATTCCAGCTACCGCTAAAACGGTTACAAAAAGATAAATGGCTGAAATGGTGACGGTCGTATTTTTCGCCTTTTTCCCATACCCCGGATCACTCTTTCCAGCAACCATCAATGTACCAATTAAAATAATGACAAGAAAAATAATAATAAGCGTTGTTGCGATCGTGATCATTCGCCATCCCTCCTCATCTCTCATCATACACTGTCCTGATTTTGTAATAAACCTGCAAAAGTGTGACATATTTGTTATGATAAACAACATGTGCATTTTCGCACATGAAAATAGAACAGAAAAAGGAGAGTATCTATGAGGAGAGGAATCTTAATCATGGTCATTGTAGCACTGTCGCTGGCTGCATGTAGCGGTTCAGAAGAGGGTGCAGAGAAATCGAAAGGTAGCGTCGTGTTGGGCTTAAACAACTGGGCTGAAAACATTGCGGTTTCAAACATGTGGAAAGTTATTTTAGAAGAAAAAGGATATGACATTGAACTTAAATCAATGGAAAAATCCCCTGTATGGGCCGGACTTTCACAAGGCGATCTTGATATAGCTGCTGAAGTATGGCTCCCTACAACAGATAAACCATTGTACGAGGAATACAAAGAAGATATTGTCTTACACGAAGCATGGTATGAAGGTACAGGACTTGGACTTGTCGTTCCTTCTTATATGGACATCACGAGCATGGAAGAGCTAAATGACAAAAAAGAAGAGCTGGGCATAGAAGAAATCGTCGGGATCGATCCTGGTGCAAGCTTGATGGAAATGAGTCGTACCGCGCTTGAAGAATATAACTTAAACTATGACTTAGTGGATAGTTCAGGGCCTGCGATGATGAGTGAATTAAAAAAAGCGTATGAAGACGAGGAACCCATTGTCGTTACATTGTGGAACCCTCATTGGGCTTTTGCAGAATATGATTTGAAATATCTCGAAGATCCAAAGAACGTCTATGGTGAAGCAGATGATATCTTTTTTATGACAAGAACAAATTTCAGTGACGATCACCCTGAGATTGTTGAGTGGATGAACAATTGGCAGATGGACGATGACTCTCTTGGTAGTCTGATGGCTACGATTAAAGACGCTGATGATGCCGAAACAGGTGCACAGCAGTGGATTGAAGAGAACAAAGAACTCGTTTCCGAGTGGACGAACTAACGCACTCATTTCATCTTCGAATTCTTTATCTAAAAGAAAAGGAACCTTTCCACATGTAGAAAGGTTCCTTTTGTCATACCTTTATTCTGATCTTAAATTTGTGAAAGATCATTCTCTGCTACAACTTTCCCGATCGTCTTTCCTGATTCAAGACGATTGTGTGCTTCCGCAATAGTAGAGAACGTAAAGCTCTCTTCATCCAACACCGGTTTAAGTATCCCATGGTCTACCATTCGCGCTATGCTCGTTAAGATTTCACCATGGTGGTCTCTTCCTTCATTTGTTAGCATCGGAATGAGCATTAATACGCCATGATAGGTAGCACTTTTCACATACAGTTGTGTCATATCATGCTCACCGCTACCAACGATACAGGCAACTTGTCCGCCGTTCCTCACTGCCTGGAACGCCTTTTCCATATTTTCACCGCCTACCGTATCAAAAACTGCATCAAATCCTTTTCCATCTGTATACTGCTTTACGTATTCTTCTACGGTTCTTTCTTTATAGTTGATCGCATAATCTGCTCCAAGATCTTGACCGATTTTCATTTTCTCTGAAGTAGACGCCGTCGTGTACACTATCGCTCCTAATGATTTCGCAAGCTGAATGGCGATGTGCCCGACACCACCCGTTGCACCATGGATAAGAACGCTTTGACCTGGCTGAACGTTCATGCGGTCCACAAGGGCTTCCCATGCCGTAATGGAGACTAACGGTAGTGCTGCAGCTTCTTTCATCGATAATCGTTCAGGCTTCCTCGCAACGAGCTTTTGGTCAACAATCATTTGTTCTCGAAGTGCTCCGTCAAGACCTTTTACACCACCTGCACAGGCATACACTTCATCACCCTTTTTAAAAGGGCTTCCTTCGTATACTTCCTCTACAATACCGGCGACATCACCATGGAGAACCGCTGGAAATGCTGGTGCAAATGCTTCAGCTTGACCAGAACGAACCTTTGTATCAACTGGATTCACACTTGTTGCTTTTACATTAATCTTCAATTCGCCTGGCTTCAACTCTCTTGTAGAGAGATTCGTTATGCTAAACGTAGAAGGTTTTCCAAAATCATTAATAACGACTGCTTTCATTGTTAAACGTCCTCCTTAAATGCTACATACATTCTATTCGTTTTACAATTCCCTAATAACTTTCTAAAGAAACGGGTATTGTCTGACTGATTTATGACTAAACTTCATGATACAGCCGGTCATTATCTTTTCATAATAAAAGATGCTGTCAGATGACCGGCCGTACCAATGCAAGTCATTGAAAGGGCCCTTCTCACATAGTGAGAGGGGCCTGATCATTTTCATCGCATTTATGTCGTTAACCCTTCCAAAATATCCGTTACTTGTTTCACGCTACAATCAATAATTTGCTCTACAGATTTCGATGTGCTGAGACGCGGGCTTTGCCCTGACCATAGCGACATCCACTCTGGACGGTTCTGATTCGCTGCTTGTTTTCTTACTTCTTTCGTTAACGTATTTAACGTTGGGTATCCCGGTAAATCGTTTTGACTCGCCATCTCAGTAACGAAGTCATTATTTATGCCACGTGCAGGCTTCCCACTAAACACTGGCGTTACAACTGTCTGATCTTCTGTACTAGTTAAGATGGCATGTTGATGAACTGGATTTGCACCACTTTCCTGACATGTTACAAACGCTGTGCCCATTTGAACAGCATCTGCTCCAAGAGCGAGCATACTAAGAATCCCTCTTCCGTCCATAATACCCCCTGCTGCAATAACAGGAATTTTAATGGCATCGACCGTTTGAGGAATAAGTGAAGCACTGCCAATCAGTGAAGCTTGAAAATCACCTGTAAACGTTCCTCGGTGACCGCCTGCTTCCATTCCTTGCATGACAACAAGATCCATTCCAATTTTCTCATTGATGATCGCTTCTTTTACCGTCGTAGCTGTTCCCACTAAAATTACTTTCTCTTTTTTTAAACGCTGCACTTCTTCTATAGAAGGGACCCCGAAGGTAAAACTGCATACTGGAATGGCTTCATCAATGATAATCTGAAGCTTATCTTGATATTCTTTTTGAGTTTCTACAAACGACTTCCTCTTACGTTCTTGGTCAGAAATACCGAGTTGGTTCTCATAGTGTTGAAGCTTTACTTGCACGTTTGCAATACTCTCTTCCGAAGAAGGATCGTCCTCTGGAATAAATAAATTAACCGCAAAAGGTTTTGAAGTGAGGCGTTTAATATCACTTATTGCCTTCTTCATCTGTTCAGGTGTCATATAGCCTGCCCCTAAGCTTCCGAGTCCTCCAGTGTTCGAGACGGAAGCAACTAGCTGAGGGGTCGTCACACCTCCCGCCATTCCTGCCTGAACAATTGGATAGCTTATGTTTAACATGGAAGTAATTCTCGTATCATACCACACGCTGTTTCTCCCCTTTCAACACAATTGCACTAAGTGCCTAGCTTTATGAGTGAGCATCGCGCAAGAAGATTAGATAAGGAATTTTAGAATCGCTTGAGGACCTGAGCGCCCCATTTTCTGCTCACTTGTGTCAATAAATCCAGCCTCAAGGTAGACTTTTTTGGCTGAAAGATTATCTTCATTTACACCGAGCACGACTTCTCTACAGTCAGGCCAATGTTTCTCTACAAATGGCTTTAATTGTCGAAGAGATGCTTTCGCAATACCACGGCCTTGATCTGGTAAGTTGATTGAGTACGCTCTTAATAAAATCGCATTTGGACGAGTTGTATACGAGAAAACATCGTCCCCTTGATCGAGAACAAAAAAACCAACCGTTCGAACGCCTTCCAAAATCGCTACAGGTAAACGATTAGGATCGCGCATGCATTTTTCATAAGCAGGCATCGCCATTGAAGTGAAAGCGAGCTGATGTTCATGTAAGGTAAATCGCTTTAACCATGTAAGGTGATGAGATGCTACTTTTGTGAGTGTGATCTTTTCTTCGGTTACGTTCAATCTGATCGCTCCTATCATGTTTTCCGACACCATTCTTCTTTCGAGAATAGAGTATGGTTTCCTTCCCTCAAATTAAAAAGAACATGAAAAAGCGCTCCATTTTATTGGAGCGCCCTCTTTATTGTTTTTCACGTCTTGCAAAATCGACAAATCGGAATTTATCTAGACGGTGTCGTGATTCGGTATATTCAATTAATGTTGTATCATTTAAATAAACGTAATTTCGAACGACCACCACATGTTTGTAATCATGCAAATCTAGATAACGTCGATCCTCTTCGTCAGCCTCTTCTACGACAATTTCCTTTTTTGCATAGCTTACGGAAAGACCAAGATCATTTTCCAAATAATCGTAGATTGAATTCTCACAAATCGTTCGTGTCAGTTCAGGTACCCACTTAGCGGAAAAAAAGTCGCGATCTAAGATGATTTTTTCGCCTTCAATCTCACGCGCACGAAGGACGTGCCAAACTTCAGCGCCCACTTCAAGCTCAAGTTGTTCGCGAACCCATTCCTCTGGTAGCTTTTTTTCAAGGTGATGAACGATTGTTCTTGAAGATCGGTTCATCTTTTCTGAAATTTCTTTGAAGCTTACAAGTCCAGAAACAGGAAATTCATAACGACTTAAGTCAAGAACGACCGATCCTCTTGCTTTAATTTTTTGAATCATCCCGTTCTGGGATAGTAAATTTAACGCTTTGCGGATGGTTTCTCTTGATGTGCCATAGGTTTCTGCAAGCTCATGCTCAGATGGCAGTTTACTATTCGGCTTATAGGTTCCGTTTCGAATATTCTCAGAGAGATCATTGTAGATTTGCTGATACTTCGTTTGCTTCATAGACTCACCTTGTCTCAGTTAGATGATATGCGATCGACTCATATGGTCGTAACGTCACTTTCTTAAAAGTTGATGGAGAATCTTCGTAGTTCGAAATCAATACCTCTGCATGATACCCATCTACTTCCACATGGGAGGGCAGTTCAAAGGTTGCTTCTGTTTCATAGAAATTATTAATGACAAGTAACTTTTCATTTTCTCCATTACGTACATAAGCAAATAGTTGAGGATCTTCATCTAAAAGGAGTTCATAATCTCCATATGTGATGAGATCCACATTTTTTCTCAGTGAGATCAGCTGTTGATAATGTTCGAAAACGGAATTTCTTTCTTTTAGCGTCTCTTCTACGTTAATTGTCTCATAGTTTTTGGCTACTGGAATCCATGGCTCACCTGTCGTAAAACCGGCATGAGGCTCGGATGTCCACTGCACAGGTGTTCTTGAGTTATCTCTTGATTTATGTCGAAGAATCTCAAGAACCTCTTCCTCACTATACCCTTTTTCCTCTTTTAAGATCGAGAAAATATTCAATGACTCTACATCACGATAAGAAGAGATTGCGTCAAACTTAGGGTTTGTCATCCCAATTTCTTCTCCCTGGTAAATATAAGGAGTACCTTGCATCAGATGCATCGTCGTAGCAAGCATTTTAGCTGATTCTCGTCTGTACTCTCCGTCATTTCCATAGCGCGATACAATGCGAGGCTGGTCATGGTTGCACCAGAAGAGCGCATTCCACCCGCCACCTTTGATCATTTCTCTCTGCCATGTGGAAAGAATCTCTTTAAGCTTCAAGAAATCAAAGTCAGCCACAGACCATTTCTCTCCGTTAGGGTAATCGACTTTAAGGTGGTGGAAATTGAACGTCATACTTAATTCATTGCGATCAGGGTTCGAATATTGAATGCAGTCTTCAATTGTCGTAGATGACATCTCACCAACTGTCATGCTGTTATACTTCATAAAGACGTTCCGATTCATTTCGTTCATAAATTCATGAGCGCGAGGACCATCTGTATAGAATTTGCGTCCGTCCCCAGGTGCGACAGACCCATCATCATTCGGGAAATTTTGATTTTTCGAGATCAGGTTAATGACATCAAGTCTGAAACCATCTACTCCCTTTTCAAACCAGAATGTCATCATATCATACACTTCATCGCGCACTTTCTCATTTTCCCAATTTAGATCAGCCTGAGTAACATCAAAGAGATGTAAATAGTATTGACCCGTTTCCTTATCGAACTGCCAAGCATTGCCGCCAAACTTTGACTGCCAATTTGTCGGTTCTGCTCCATCAACGCCGTCTTTCCAAATGTAATAATCCCGATAAGGATTATCTTTTGATTTACGAGATTCGACAAACCATTGATGTTCCGTTGACGTATGGTTGACAACGATATCCATAATAATTTTAATGTCTCTTGCATGAGCTTCTGTTAAAAGACGATCAAAGTCTTCCATCGTGCCATACTCTTCATAAATACTAAAATAATCACGAATGTCGTAACCATTATCATTTTGAGGAGAGTCATAGATAGGCGTTAACCAAACAACATCTACTCCCAGCTCTTTTAAATAATCAAGTTTTTCAATAATCCCCTGAATATCTCCTGTTCCACTCCCCGTTGTATCATTAAAGCTTTTTGGATAAATTTGATAAACAACGGATTTCTTCCACCATGGTTGCATCTGATTCCACTCCTATTATTAGATTAAATAGTTAAAAACAAAGGCGATACCATCGGAGCTACTACGCACCAGATGATATCGCTCCTTTTCTTTACTCGCTTACTTTTCTTACTTTTCCATATAAAAATGTTAAAATAAACGGCACTACAAGCGCAATAGCCATACCTGTAAAGAAAGCACCCCAGTATTCTTTAAAAATGGAAAGGAATCCTGGTATACCGCCAACACCAATCGATGTTGCTTCAACACCACTTACGGTAATAACAAGACCAGCAATCGCTGATCCGATTATCGCAGCGAAGAATGGGAATTTAAAGCGTAAGTTCACCCCGAACAACGCGGGCTCGGTCACACCAAGAAAGGCAGATACAGCTGACGTTCCTGCAAGACCTTTTGTTTTTTCATTACGTGTAATCAACATCATCGCAAGTGCAGCTGCACCCTGCGCAATATTTGATAAAGCAAGCATTGGCCATAAGAACGTGCTGCCCGTACTACCAATTAACTGTAAGTCAACAGCAAGGAACGTATGGTGCATTCCTGTAATAACAAGCGGCGCATACAGCGCACCGTAGACTAGTCCACCAATGGCTGGTGCAAAATCAAATAGGCCAATAAAGCCATCTGTTAAGAGATTGGCAATCCAAAATGTAACGGGCCCAATAAGCGTAAACGCAAGAAAACCAGTGACGAGTAGCGCAACAGGAGCTACGATTAGCATCTGAATGGAATCTGGTATGCGCTTGTTTAAAAACGTTTCAATTTTCGCTAGGATATATGCCGATACGAGTACCGGTAATACTTGACCTTGATACCCGATTTTCTCAATTTCTAGTCCGAATAAGTTCCATGTTGGAATATCGTCTGCCTCACCGTATGCCCATGCATTCAGTAAGTCCGGATGCACGAGAATGAGACCAAGAACAATACCGAGCAATGGACTTCCGCCAAATTGCTTGGCGGCTGACCAACCGATCAGACCTGGTAAAAAGACGAAGGCTGTATTGGCAATCAGGTTAATAATACTCGCTAAATCAGCCCATTGCGGATAGACTTCGACTAGCGGATCGCTAAAGAAAATATCTGGCGCTGTGAGAATATTATTAATCCCAAGAAGCAAGCCAGCTGTTACGATTGCAGGCAAAATCGGAATAAAAATGTCGGCTAGCGTCTTCACGCCGCGCTGAAGGATGTTTTGTTTACTTGCTGCCGCATCCTTTACATCCTGTTTGGACGCGCTTTCAATTTCTGCCAACTCTGCAAAAATCTTAAATACTTTATCAACCGTTCCCTGTCCAATAACTACCTGGAACTGTCCATTAGCCGAAAATGATCCTTTCACAAGTTCGTTCTCTTCTAATGCTTTTGTATCAACTTTACTTTCGTCATGTAAGACAAGACGCAGACGAGTCACACAATGTGTGGCGGTCGAAATATTTTCTTTTCCACCAATGGCTTCAAGAATGTGTTCAACCGACTCTCGATTAATCGCCATGTTTTCTTCCCCCTTAGTAAAAAAGCTATTTACTTAGAGAGCACGTTGAACAGTACTCTCTAAGTTACATGCCTTTAACCTTTTACTTTCGTAGTCATAATTTCTGTTTCATTTGAAGCACCAGCTGAGTATTTTTTCTCAACATTTTCAAGAACATCTGCATTTGTAATAATGACAGGCGTAATGGTACTTGCTGCTTTTTCTTTCACAAGATCAAGGTCAACAGTAATAAGTGGATCGCCAACTTTTACTTTGTCGCCTTCTTTCACATGACCTTCAAAACCTTCGCCACCCATGCCAACTGTTTCAAGACCAACATGGATCAAGATCTCAAGACCTGATTCAGACTCAATCCCAACAGCATGCTTTGTGTGGAAAAATTGAATAACCTTACCGTTTACCGGTGATACAACTTTGCCATCTGTCGGTTCGATCGCAACACCGTCTCCCATCATTTTTTGTGAAAATGTCGGATCAGGAACCGTTTCAAGTTCAACAACCTTACCGTTTAATGGAGCATAGATAACCTCTTCCGAAGGTTTTTCCTTTTTACCAAATAGTTTTTTTAACATTGATATCTTCTCCTTTCAACCGCTTTCATTTATTTAACATCTTGTATAGACAAGTTCATGTTTCAATTTGTAGTCTATCTTGTATAGACAAGTTAGTCAACTCCAAAGCTCAGCTTTTTTCAACCTAAGGGGGAAGGATTGATTCGTAGGTAAATTCCCTTCACTCCATTTCCTAAACGCTCATGTTTCACTTTACTTAAAAACGTATACATATGAAAGAAGGAGTGATGACATGAAGAAAGAAATGATTAAAACGCTTTACTTTGATGATGACGGCAAGATTCCAAACAACGCTTTCTACCCTCTTACCCTTTATCATGCTGCTTTAGAAAACCGCGATGCGATGGCCCTTTTTAACAAGAACAAGTGGACGAACGCATGGCAAAATGGCGTTTTTCCTTATCACCACTACCACAGCAACACACACGAAGTACTTGGTATTGTAAAAGGAGACGCTTCGATTACGTTCGGGGGTGAAAAAGGAGAAACGATTCGTGTCGAGGAAGGAGACGTTGTTGTCATACCCGCAGGAGTTGGTCACAAAAGAGAACAAGCTTCCTCCGATTTTCTCGTTGTCGGCGCCTATCCAGATGGCCGCGATCACGATCTTAGAACTGGGGAGCCAAATGAGCGTCCTACGGTTCTTAAGAACATTCAAAATGTGCCTGTACCTGAATTCGATCCCATTTTCGGAGTGGATGGGCCCTTAAAAAAAAGCTGGACAAAACAATAGTTCCACAAAAAAAAGGCGCCAATGGCGTCTTTTTTAGGTGGTAGATTTTGATTTTTTAAAACCCGGAACCGTTCTTTCATAAAAATCCAGATGATCTGGATGATGGGCGATACGACTATTTACATGAAGGGAATCAATCGATGTCATCTCTTCATCCGTCAATTGGAAATCGTACACGTCTGCATTTTCTTTAATTCGTTCTTCACGAGTTGATTTTACATTTAAAAGAAGGTCATGTTGTAAGCACCATCTAATCACAACTTGAGCAGGGGTTTTCCCATAACGATCGCTGATAGCTTGAATAACAGAATGACTTAGCACCTGCCCCCTCTTTAACGGAGACCATGCTTGAACTCGGATTCCTTTTGATCGGCAATAATCTCGCAGTTCGCCTTGAATTAATTCCGGATGTAGCTCAATTTGATTGAGCACCGGTGTCACAGTTGAGATCCGAGAAATGGCTTCAAGATGATGGGTTTCAAAATTGCTAACACCAATTGCACAAACTTTCCCCTCATGATAGAGCTTTTCTAACGCCTGCCATGTTTCAAGGAATAAGTGCGGTACGGGCCAATGAACTAAGTAAAGATCGAGATAATCAGTGCCGAGGCGCTCAAGCGACCGCTCAAACGCGGCTAATGTAGCGTTATATCCCTGTTCGTCATTCCAGACTTTAGAAGTAAGAAAGATTTCCTCCCTCGGAACGCCCGAGTCCTTTATCGCCATTCCAACCGCTTCTTCATTTTCATAATAAGAAGCCGTATCAATTCCTCGATAGCCTGTTTCTAGAGCAACCTTAACACCTTTAATTACTTCTTCATCGCTCATTTTAAAAACACCGTAGCCTAAACAAGGCATTTTAACGCCATTAGAAAGCACTACCCTTTTGTCGATCCCCATCACAACCTACCCCCTTCTCTCATTTCAATTTCATTAAACAAAGCTATAGTTAATTTATTTTTTCAATTTGCTTCCTATACCTTATATGAGCTTTCGGTACTCATTAATAAAAACCGTTGGATCCTTTTTAATTATAAATGTCACCACACCACGATTGGTATGAAGGTATAAAAAGCCATAAAGAGTTGATTGAAAACGATATGACATGTCAAACACATCTTGTATCGCAAATTGATCCTGCCCAACGATAATACGATCTTCGTATAAATTTAAAGCGTGCTCCTGCTCAAGCGTTTTCTGCTCGTTCCGTTCTATTTTACGTGTCACCTTAACAAAAGGGTGAGATAAAATGAATTTCAAACTCATCATCCTCTTCTTCATTCATTCTACATCTGCTTACTCTGTTCCTCTTTAGAAAAAAGAACAAACATAGAAAAGGAGCGAACCAAAACAGGCCCACTCCTTCTAAATCCTTATTCTATCAAAGCATTTCGCTTTATTACGATAAGAATATTTTTATTTTCCTTCAATTGCTTCAATGATTTTATTCGCAGCACTTTCACTTGACTGAGGATTTTGTCCTGTAATCAAGTTACCGTCACGAACAGAAAAAACGGACCAATTATCCGCTAGTTCAAATTTCGCACCTTTTTCACGAAGCTTTGATTCTAGCAAGAATGGCATTTGTTCAACAAGACCCATTTCACGTTCCTCTGAATCAGTAAATGCACTTACTTTCTTCCCTTTTACAAGAGGAGTACCGTCTTTATACGTAACGTTCACTAGTCCAGCAGGACCGTGGCAAACAGAGCCGATAATTTTATTAGCTTCAGCTTGTTCCTGAAGAATATGCTGAAGAACTTCACTATTTGGGAAGTCAAACATCGTACCGTGACCACCTGGTAGGAACACAACATCAAAGTTATTCGCGTCTTCTTTCGTTACCTTTGTTGTATTCTTAAGCTGGTTTTGTGCATCTTCCCATTCTTTCGGATCTTCTTCTGGAATACTATTTGGATCAAGTTCAACTTCGCCACCCTGGATCGAAGTTACTTTAATATCATATCCTTTTTCCTTGAAGATGTTGTAAGGGACAGCGAACTCTTCAAGCCATAACCCTGTTTTGTGTTCTGAATCGATTTCTGTATGATTTGTTACGACCATTAATACTTTAGTCATTTGAATTCCTCTCCTTTATCTTCTAAGTACTTTGTTGATCACTATGACCACTTTAGTACAATACCCGCTTTTCATAAAAGTATTCATTATGTTGAAGATCCAGAAAGTTTTTTAATATAGCAATTGTGGGATTACAAAAAATAAGTAGAACACATTTAGGAAAACAGCGCCCATTACAAGGAGGGTTTTCCTCTTTTTTAACTGAACAAGATACAGGATTAGCCAGAGTGCGAGTAGCCCAATAGGGACGAATAAATAGTCATGATTGTCAGCTAACTTGAGGACTGCAACGAATTCAAGTATGGAATATGGAACGATAATGACTCCTAAGATGATGTTAATTAAATGAATCCACTTTCGGTCAAGATCTTTCACAACACGCGTTTCCCCTTTCGTAAAACCGTTCTTATAGATACGCATTCCATTTTCCTTTTCTTAAGTGAAAGAGTCAACGATCAATTCCAATTGAATCTCTTTTCATCGTTCAACCATTCCATTATCTGGTCTTTTTCTAATCAATATGTCGTATATTGTTGATAAAACGTCGAATATCCTTTCTTCTAGCCGAATGGTTTCACTTGTAATGTAAAATCATTTAAGGAGGAGAAATGATGATTCAAAAAATGAGAATCGTGGCAGCGCTACTAATCGTAAGCGCTATTTTTGTAGCCACACCATCCTTTGCTTCAGCGGCATTAGGAGATCGAACGATGCAAAATGGGAATTCTGGGCAAGATGTGAAAGAACTACAGAACTATTTAATGACAAAAGGAATGTTTCCTTACCACACAGCTACAGGTTATTTTGGTGATATTACGGAAAATGCGGTTGCTGCGTTTCAAGAAAGCCGGAATTTGCAAGTCGATGGTCTTGCCGGATCAGAAACAAACAAAGCGGTTCAAGTACTTAGAAGAGGCGATATCGGAAAACAGGTCATACATATACAAAGTCAGCTCCAACAAGCTGGCTATGAAGGACAAGTCGATGGAATTTACGGTTCAGGAACGGTCGCTACTGTTGAACAATTTCAGCGTAGCAAAGGGCTAGCAGCTGATGGAATTGCTGGACCAGCTACACGAAGAGCGTTAGATCAAATGGCATTACCTGAGTCGGCGGCTGGAAAAGAAATGACTGTTGAAAGTACAGCTTATACGGCCGACTGCACAGGTTGCTCTGGCGTGACGAAGATGGGCATTGATTTAGAAAAATACCCTGATGCGAAAGTGATTGCTGTTGACCCAGATCAAATCCCACTAGGCTCTATTGTTGAGGTGGAAGGATATGGAACTGCGATTGCAGCTGACATCGGTGGTGACATCGATCACAATCGAATTGATGTTTTTATTCCTAGTCAACAAAACGCCCTTAACTGGGGTCGCAAAGATGTAACGGTACGCGTCATTGAATAGTAAAAAGACAGGTTCGCTTAGCGAACCTGTCTTTATTTATTCGTTTGTTGAATGCTTGCCTCGCTGCTGCAGCTTAATTAAGCGATACGTATGAGTAAAGATTACTTTTAGTACTGCGTACGTTGGGATGGCGAGAATAAGCCCGAGAAACCCTGCAAGACTACTGGCCACCAATAGGAGCAAGATGATCGTTAAAGGATGAATATCCAGCTTACGCCCCATCACAAGCGGTGAGACAAGATTACTTTCAATTTGTTGAATCACAATGACACCAAGGACAACCCATAGGGCTGTTAACGGTGATTGGATCAGTCCGACGATGACGCCTGGTGCTGTTCCGATAATCGGACCGATAAATGGGACAACGTTAAGGAAGAGAGCAATCATCGCAAGGATTAAGGCATAATCAAGATCAATAATAACATACCAAATATAAACAAACGTTCCGATAAAGACACTTACAATCAACTGTCCCTGGATAAATCCGCTTAGCGCATCATCCATATCTTCTAGTATTTTCGCTCCCTCTTTCCGGTGGGCTTTAGGAACGACTCGAAGTAAGGATGGCATCAGCTTTTTTCCATCTTTCAGCATAAAGAACAAAATGAATGGAAGAAGAACAATCCCAACGAGCACGTTCGTGACAACATTTAGGATTGAAAAGATGTAATTTCCGAAAGAAGAGCTAATTTCTCCGATTGAACCAGAAATACGATCAGTCAACCCCTGTATGTCAACCATCTCACTTTGAAGAATTCTAGCTATGTACGGATTCCTCTGCCAATCGGTAATGGCGGATTGCAAATCATTCACAAGCGTTGGGGCACCCTTCACAAGACTATTAAATTGCTCAACAAGTACAGGGCCAATACTAATAACAAGTCCCGTTACACCACCAGCTAGCGCCAGATAAACGAGAAGAATACCGAGCGGCCTTGGTATTTTCCATTTTTCTAATAGCGCAATGACTGGGCGTAGAATGTAATAAAACACTCCTGCTGCAATAATCGGAAACGCTAAGGTTGTGACTAGGATAACAAGGGGACGAAAAATAAATTCAATCTTACTGCCAACCCAAATCACTGTAAAAATAAGAAGAAGCCAAATAAAAAATCGAAATAAGCGCGATTGTTGCACTGAGTCTTCACTTCCTTTTTTTCAATCGAATAAAGCCTTTACGATAAAGGCGAATAATCATCTCCACGAACCACACTGGATATTTTTTTGGAAAGAAACGAGATGAGTAAAAGCGTTCATAAGCTACCTTAAGATCTTCCCAGTGTGTACACACCTTGCTTTGGCGAAAGCGAACGACATCAATGACGCCAACTTCCCCATTCGATAGTAGCATAACGTTCTGAAGATGCGTATCCGAAGGATTTAGCCCCTTCTTACGCGCGTAGTTTAGAGCATGATCAACTTTTGCAATCATTTCCTCTGTAATCACGATTCCTTGAATTAAACATTCGTAAAAGGTCAGTCCTTCTAAATATTCTAATACGACATATCCCTCTCCTCCTTCATAGAAAGAAGGATAGTATTCATTATTGTTTAACTCTTGATAAATCGATGCTTCAAGTCTTGCAAGATGAACAAATTCAGGATAAAAAACTTTAAGAACTTTTTGCGTATCCGGGATCTTAAAAACAACCGCACTTCTTCCTCTCCCGATGATCGTTAAGTCATCTGGTTTCTGAAGAACACTTGTCCCTTCTATTCTGATATGAATCATCATTCTCTCAATGTCGTTCAAGTCCAAGCACCCTCTTCATTTCTTGCATTTGTTACGTTTGTCTATTTTAATCTATTCGCAACAGATGTCTTGTATAAGGGGAACCGACTTCTATACTTAATCAAAGTCAATTTGTCACTAGGTAGCTATTAGATGGTGTTTTCTTATCGATTTTACTCTCTTTACGAAAAATGACAAGAAAAGGTTTCACTTTCTAAAATGTCTCTCCCGTCATCGTTTCCATAAATAATTTATAAAACGTAAAATAATTCAGTTCGATCGCCACATGATGAGCCGGCCTATTATCAAATTCTCCTTGTTCAAAGGATTTTCTAAAATCACCGATGCTAAGCCCCCGCGCCTCTCCAGTAATTTCTACTGCAACTGGCGTACGGTAAAAAGTACAGATGCTATTATTTTCGACGCTCATGATCGTGAGCGCATCGTGAACGGGACTTCCTTCAATGTCCGGAATCATTTTTTGATAAAATTCCTCGTAATAATAATCAAGTAGCGGTTTAAGAAAAGGAGGCTTACTTACTGCTTCTATATAATTGACCATTCCTGATGTTACAATAGCGTGTTGAGTTACGTTAAGTGGAAATAAGAAAACATTCTCTGCATACTTCATGACGATATTCGCTGCAACGGGATCCGCATGAAAATTCGCTTCTGCACTCGGAGTGACGTTCCCTGGTACATTGAATGCTCCACCCATAATATAGAACGATCGAATCATTTTCATCGTATCTGGATAGAGAAGAAACAGCGTGGCAAGCGAAGTCATTCTGCCCACGTTAACAATAACCAGATCTTCACCATATTTTTCAATGAGAGTAATCACTTCAAAGAAATTTTCTAATGGCTCAGCTTCAATTGGTGGCGGGCTAATCGGACCCAAACCTTCCGGACCGTGAACATTCGGATAATATGTTGGCACTTCACCTGTCATTGGCTTTTCGGCACCACCCATTACCGGGATATCTGTTCGGTCAACTTCTTGAAGTAAGTAACGCACATTCCGCGTTGTTTGCTCTTTCGATACATTACCATAACAGGCGACTATGCCAATGACATCTATACCTTCTGATAAATAAGCAAACAACAGAGCAATCGTGTCGTCAATTCCAACGTCTCCAAAAAACAATACTTTTTGCCCCATGCTTTCCACCTCATCCCAGTTTTCATCACAACTAGCCTATTCAAGAAGAATGAGAATAAGAAGCAGGACATTTAAATGCACCAGGTATTCGATTCAGTCAACGTGAAAAAAGAGTAGAGGTCCTACTCTTCAGGAACAAAAATATGTAATTCATTGTGCTTCACTTCTGCTTCAAATGGAAGATGGACACCTTCATCCCCATCAATATTGACGACAAGCTCATCATCTGACTCTACTTTTAATTTAGATGCCGGAAAATATTCCACTTGACCGTTGTCTTGTAAATTTCCACTAAAGAGATCTGGGATAATTTTAAATACTTTAGGTAGAGAAAATTCTCTTAAAATAAAGACATGAAAATACCCATCATTCACTTCAGCATGCTGGGCGAAAGACTGAATCCCTCCTACAGAATTCGTTAAAGCAATCAGCATGATGTACGCTTCTCCATTCCATTGTTTCCCATCATACGTCACTTTTAGGTCAAATGGTGTTTTATCTTTTAGTGCTTTTCCACCTTCAATTAAATAAGCAAGCGGTCCAAATTTGGATTTTTGCTCAGGCGTTACGTCGTATACGGCTTCTGCAATCGCTCCTACAGCAAGCACATTCATAAAGTACTGATTATTAATACGTCCGATATCAACCGGTTTAGTAACCTGTTGTGCTAGAACTTTTAGCGCTTTTTTCGGTTGCATTGGAATACCAAGCGCCCTTGCGAAATCATTAACCGTCCCTAAAGGAATAAAGCCAAAATTAGGGCGCTCCGACTCACTTGCTAAACCGTTAATCGCTTCATTAATCGTTCCATCTCCGCCCATTGCGACAAGCGTGTTAAAATGATTCTCGCATGCGGCTTTAGCAAAACGGATCGCATCCCCTTCTTTTTCTGTATATTTTACTGTAACGTCCACATGATTTTGTTGTAAAATGTTTACGGCTTCTTCTTCGTAATTCATTGCTTTTTCTTTACCAGACGATGGATTAATTATGAGCATAGCACGTTTCACGATATTGTCCTCCCTAAACAGAAATTGCAAAGTCTGTTTCTACCATTCCCCTCTTTTTGGAAGGCGAAACAGTTCTTACGATCAAGGATCTGTGTAGCTTTGATTTTTCTCCCCCTAGTAATTTATATGAAACGCGAAGTACTATTAATAAGCTGTTTTAACTAGCTTGATTGATTATAGAAAGGAACAATACTGATGAAGAATTACCTCTCATTCGTTAGCAGTTTTATCGTGTTATTTTTTTGTTTCCAGCTTCTATCAGGAATTTTTTTCACTGTTTTCCATCACCAATCCTCCTATTCTAGTGCAGGCAATTATACAAGTGCGGAAAATTCTTTTTTAGTAACCATTATTGTACTGGCAACCTCTGCTCTACTTTCTTTTTTCATTCATAAGAAGGTTAAAAACCGATCTAAATAATTCACTCAATTCTACTAAACTTCAAGAATTTATTGATTGGTTGTAAAAATTTATGCTATTATTTATAAAAGTTCATGATGTTGTAACAATTAAAGACACGAGGTAGCGAACCTGTCATCGGTTTTGATGGTTACAACAAAAGTGAAAGCGATTAACTGTTGGTTTAGATAGTAGCGTTCCCTGCTAACTACTAACTGTCAATCACCTCCAAGAGAATGCCCATTCTCTTATTTGGTCGATCGACAGTTTTTTATTTTGTATTTTTAGTTAGCTTGATAATGTACTAAAGGAGATGTAGTGGATGGAAAAGGTTAAAAACAGGTGGCTAATTGCAACATCTGCAGTAGGGATTCATATTTCGATCGGTTCCGTTTATGCCTGGAGTAACTTCACCGACCCACTTATTAACGAATTTGGCTGGTCGGCTAAACAAGTACAATTTACATTTAGTCTAGCTATATTATTTTTAGGTTTATCCGCAGCATTTCTCGGTCATTTTGTAGAAAAGTATGGCCCAAGGAAAGCTGGCCTTCTTGCAGCTAGTTTTTTTGGAATTGGTATATTCGGTTCTGGGTTCGCTGTAAATCTCGGCTCTCTTCCTCTTCTTTACATATTCTATGGAGCACTTGGAGGAATTGGCCTTGGGGTAGGGTATATCGCTCCTGTCTCAACGCTAGTTAAGTGGTTTCCTGACCGGCGCGGTCTTGCGACTGGACTTGCCATAATGGGTTTTGGATTCGCAGCAGCGATCGCAAGTCCTGTAATGGATACGTTAATTAAATCCGTTGGAACCGCCAATACTTTTTACATACTCGGAGCAAGTTATTTCTTTATCATGGTCGCCTCTTCTTTATATTTAGAGAAGCCACCTGAAGGCTGGGCCCCTAAAGGATTTAAAGAAAAACAGAAGCAGTCGAAAAAATCCGGTGATCTTTCCCAGTTAACAGCCAACGAAGCGATCAAAACGTCACGATTTTATTATTTATGGCTCATGCTATTTATTAATGTAACATGCGGAATTGCCATTTTGTCTGCTGCAAAACCGCTTGCGCAAGAAAGCATCGGATTATCAACTACCGAAGCTGCAGCACTCGTTGGTGTCCTGGGAATTTTCAATGGGCTTGGGCGAATCGGTTGGGCATCCGTTTCCGATTACATCGGGCGTCCCAATACGTATACTACTTTCTTCGTTCTGCAAATTGGCTTGTTTGCTCTTCTTCCACATACAACAACAGCGATCTTGTTTCAAATCATGCTAGCGATCGTGTATACATGCTATGGCGGAGGGTTTGCCTCTATCCCAGCTTATATTGGTGATATGTTTGGCACTAAACAGCTCGGTGCGATTCATGGGTATATTCTAACAGCTTGGGCTGCAGCAGGACTTGTTGGACCTATGTTTGCTGCATGGATGAAAGATACAACTGGAAGTTACGCTGCTAGCTTAACTTTCTTTGCGGGCATGTTTGTTGTCGCCCTCATTATTTCAATCGTCATTCGAAAAGATATTCGTAGGCTACGGAAAGAGAATGAAGCACCTACGGCTGTAAATATGTAAATTCTTTAAGTAGTGATGATCATGTAGTAAAGTGTGGATAAGATCATCTCAATAAGAAGGTAGGACAGTATGAATAAGTATGAAGCAGAATTTAGCAACCTTGTTCGTTCTTTTCGTAAGAAACACATGGGCAAAGGACCGAGTAAGATCACAACAACGTTTTGCAAAAACTGGGCAATTTGTGAAATGGAAGGAAACCTTTCACCTGTAGAAAAATTTATTGCTAGCGCAGATGACGGTAAACAAATGCTTCGAGCTGCAAGAACTGAAATGGTGAAAGAAATGTATCGCAATAATCCTCCGGTGCAGATGGAAGAGTTTCTAGATAGTAAATTCCTTGACCTCTTCGTCGATATCGATATTGATCGTGATTTTGGGATGTCAATCTTTGTATTTGATCAAAACATAGAAGAAAAAATGAAAAGTTTTCAATTGAAAACATAGAAATAACCTCTGGTTAGGCACTTGGTAGCGACCCTGCTAAAGACTCAACCACTGCTTTTCCGTCACAAGTGACGGGCGAGGCAGTGGTTTTTTATTTGTAGTGAATGAATTAAAGGAGTGAAACAAATGGGTAAAACAAAACATCAAGGACCAATTAAAGCAACAAAGAAACCCCAGCCAAAGCATTGGGTAAGTCCCATCCCCTTTGGATTAGGAAAAGTAAAACCTCAGCACTTCCGAGACACTGCCAAAATCGCATGGGAAAATCGTGATAATATCAGCTATGCGACCCGAATTTTAACCCAGGGCGTTTGTGATGGCTGTGCTTTAGGAGTTTCAGGATTATACGATCAAACATTAAAAGGTCCTCACGTTTGCACAACACGACTTAACGTACTAAGACTAAACACAATGCCAGCAATCGATCCGGATGTGCTTCATTCCGATATTAAAGAGCTCCGTCAATACAGCAGTACCGAACTTCGCAAATTAGGACGGATTCCTTACCCATTAATTCGCCGAAAAGGAGAAAACCACTTCTCTCGTCTTACTTGGGAGGAGGCAATGGACCTTATCGCACAAAAGATGAAAAAACTTGATCCAAAACAGTATGCCTTTTACTTAACTTCCAGAGGAATTACAAACGAGTCTTATTACGTAGCGTCGAAAGTAGCTCGATTTCTAGGCACGAATCATATTGACAACGCATCACGTATTTGCCACTCACCGAGTAAAACCGCCTTAAAACGCTCAATCGGTGTAGGTGCGTCGACAGTAAATTATCAGGATTGGTTTGGAACGGACGTTTTAATGTTCTGGGGAAGCGTTGCCTCAAATAGTTCTCCTGTCTCCACGAAGTACATGCTTGAAGCGAAAAAAAGAGGAACAAAAATCATTATGGTCAATCCGTACAAAGAGCCAGCCATGGACAAATATTGGATCCCATCAAACGGTGAATCCGCTCTATTTGGAACCAAATTAGCGGACGACTTCTATCAGGTAAACGTTGGAGGAGATATTGCCTTTATGCACGGCATTATGAAGCACTGGTTTGACATGGAAGAGGAGAAGCATGGCTCAGCGATTAATCACTCCTTTGTTCAAAAGCATGTGAATGGGTATGAAGCGTTAAAAGCAAACGTTCAACTCCAATCATGGGAGGAGATCGTCCGCTCTTCCGGCATAGCAAAAGAACGCATCATCGAACTCTCTCTTCTTCTCGCCAAAAGTCAAAGCGCTGTTTTTGCATGGGCCCTTGGGTTAACCATGCACTCCTTCGCTACAGACAACATTTCCCAAGTCGCTAATCTTGCTCTACTTCGTGGGTTTCTTGGCAAAAAAAACAGTGGCTTAATGCCTTTCCGTGGCCACTCGTCTGTACAAGGCTCGGGAGAAATGGGAGCCGATCCGTTTGTTTTACCTGGAGGTGGATTTGACGCCAATAACATTCGTCGCATGGAACAAGTATGGGGATTCGAGCTACCGAAATGGCAGGGTGATATCGTTGGGGTGACGTTAGAAAACATCGTCCTTCCAGAAGATCACGAACGAAAGATTAAACTTTACTACTTATCAGGAGGAAATTTCCTTGAAACGATGCCAGATCCTGATTTTATAGAAAAAGCCCTGTCTGAGCTAGAGATTCGCGTTCACCAGGATATTATCCTTAACACCTCTACTCTGGTGGATGCGAAAGAAGCCGTTATCGTGCTACCCGCTCGAACGAGATATGAACAAGAAGGTGGCGTTACATCTACTTCAACCGAGCGAATGGTTTATTTTTCGCCCGAAATAGAAGGAAATCAAAATCAGGTAGAAGAAGCTCGATCAGAATGGAAGATCTACATCGACCTTGCTAAACGAATCAAACCAGAGACGGCACACTTTGTTGATTTCACAACAGGTCAGGAGATTCGAGATGAAATCGCCATCGCAAATCCCGATTATGACGGTGTTCAACACCTCTCTAAGAAAGGCGATGTATTCCAGTGGGGTGGCGCCTGGTTATGTGAAGATGGGATATGCCCGACGCCCGATGGGAAAGGAAACCTTGTCTCTGTTGAAATACCCGACCTGGGTAAAAAGGAAGGACAATTTATCGTGACCTCACGACGCGGCAAACAATTTAACTCTATGGTTTATAAAGAAACGGACCCGTTCAATAAAGCAGAGCGATATGACGTTCTTATGAATGCAACAGATGCAAGCAGACTAAGCATCACTGAAGGGGAAGGAATTGTCGTATACAATGGATTCGGTGTCTTTCAAGGAAGAGCTAAATTTGTAGATATTGCAAGCGGCAATCTAGAAGTACACTTTCCTGAAGGAAACTTCCTCTTACCTCGAGGAAGATATGAGAAATATGCGGGTATTCCAGACTACAACATTACCGTAACCGTTGAAAAAGCAGATCGCTTTAATGCTAGAAAAGATGTGGAATATCAGGAGAAAGAAATTGAAGATCTCGAAGTAAATGCACCGGTTTAAGTGATGTATTTCCAATCTATCCCCTATCGCTAGTTGTGATAGGGGTTTTTTGATGTGCTCCTTACTCATATAAATTGTTTCTAATTGATGGAAATAGGCTATGTTAAACACTAAACAACTTATTCAGGAGTAGGAGTCGTCTATGAAATATCAATCGCTGTATCGGATTAGTGTGATCGTTTGGATGTCCGTTAAGTTCTTCCTCCAACTTGAACGCTTTCGAAGAAAAAGCAAGCATTCATGGGATCAGGAACGCTGGCAAAAACTATTAAAAAAGCAGGCAAAGGAGTACAAGGAAAAAGCGATTCGGCTTGAAGGATTGCTCGTTAAGCTAGGACAATTCCTCTCAACAAGAGCGGATATCCTTCCAAAAGTTTTTCTAGAAGAAATTGAAGATCTCGTTGACCGCGTCCCTTCTTTTTCATGGGAGAAAGCGAAACAAATTCTTGAAGAAGAATGGGCAGCGAACGTTCTAGATGTGATTGACCACCTTTCAGATCGTCCGATTGCATCAGCTTCCATAGGACAGGTGTACAGAGCAACATTAAAATCGGGCGAAGAAGTAGCAATTAAAATACGCCGCCCGAACATTCGAAAGATTATTAGGGCTGACTTTCAAGCCCTTCGCATCGTGTTCTGGCTTATGGATAAGTTTACGTCGTACGGCAAGCAGCTTGATTTAAGCAGGCTTTACGGTGAAGTTCGTCATGTGATTGAAGATGAGCTTGATTTTAAGAAAGAATTGAAAAATGGCCTTCACTTTAAGGAGCGCTACAGTGATAGTCCAAGCTATCGGGTGCCAAATTACGTCCCAGAATGGTCAACGAAAAAAGTGCTCGTCATGGAATGGATGGAAGGCGCTCGTATAACAAACCTTTCTTATATTGATGAGAAAGCCATTGATCGACGAGAGCTAGCTCGCAAGCTTTTAAAGGGGTATCTTGAACAGCTTCTTCAAGAAGGACAATTTCATGCCGATCCTCACTCTGGCAATCTTCTTATTCAAGAAGACGGGACGATCGTTTTCATCGATTTTGGCATGGTCGGACATATCGAAGCAAGGGATGCCCTTTCCATTCGAAAGCTCATTACCGGGATCGTGCTTAGTCAGTATAGCGATGTTACAGAGGCGCTAGACGAATTGCGCTTCCTTCTTCCTAACTCTGATAAAAGACAGATAGAGAAAGCCATTCAAACGCTAGTCACCTTATTCATTGAACAGGATTTAACAATGATGAATGAAGATACCGCTGAACAAGTTTTGAAGGAAGTACAAACCCTCGTAAACAAGCAGCCTATTCAATTACCGAGTGAATTCGCTTTTCTAGGGAGAGCCATTTCAACAATTGTCGGCATCCTTTATACCTTGGACCCTGATATTGACTTAATTGAAGAAGGCAAACCAATTGTTAAAGAGTGGATCAATCGCGAGGAATCGGCTGGCTATAACCCTAAACAACTTTTGAAGCAGTTCTATGCAAGAATTTCTTCAATTGAAAATCCCCTTGATCGACTTTCAGATGAATTCACCAATCATCGTCAATGGGAAGAAAACTTGAAGAAAACAGAAATTCGCTCCAAAAGCATGTTATGGAATAAACACTATGCCTTTATTCTCTTTTCGTTAAGTTTTATTGGATTTTGTATAAGTCTTGCTTTTGAGATTCAGTCCCTATTCCTTCCCACTGTCATATCAGGCGGCATTGCGCTACTCGCTCTCTTTACTGTTAGTGCACGGGAAAAACGACTCTGGTTAAAAAAGGAGAAAGAATAATGGAGGATCCGAAAGTGATGAAAGAAACTACCGAAAAGCTTGGTGCAAAAGAAGTGAAAGTCGAGGGACTTCAAGATGGCTATCGCATTACAGTAAAAGCGAATGAAGAAAAATTAAAACAGCAGCGCCGCGTTGGCGGCGCGTTGGCGGCGCGTTTATAAACCTTCTAAAACAACTTGAAAAAGCCGGATACCGACTACCATTTCCGTTTTCATGGATCATACGTTTTTGGAATCGTTACTCAAGACCTTAAAAAAGGACTCCTTTCTTTTTATTTTCACAAACACGCCTTATTGTTACAATAAAAAAAGGAAAAACCATTAGAAATGACAAGCAAGAAAGGATGTTGACCGTGGAAAAATCTCAGGCAGCTGACCTCATTACTAAAGTAAGAGAGGCATCTCCTCTCGTTCATAATATAACGAATACCGTCGTGACTAATTTTACAGCGAACGGCTTACTCGCCGCAGGAGCAAGCCCTGTTATGGCTTATGCGAAAGAAGAAGTCGCTGATATGGCCAAGATTTCTGGAGCTCTTGTTTTAAATATCGGCACGTTAACAAAAGAACTCGTGGAAGCAATGGTCATCGCTGGGAAAGCGGCGAATGAAATGAGCATTCCTGTTATTCTCGACCCGGTTGGAGCAGGGGCCACTCCGTATCGAACATCAACAGCTCGACATATTCTCAAAGAAGTCGACGTGCAATTTCTAAGAGGAAATGGAGCTGAAATTGCCAATGTTTCAGGGAAAAACTGGTCAATTAAGGGCGTTGATGCTACAGAAGGAGAAGGAAATAGCGAAATGCTAGCAAGAAAAGCCGCAAAAATGTTTGGCTGTACCGTCATCGTTACAGGGGCGATCGACATTGTTTCAGATGGCGAAACGACACTTAAACTTGGTAACGGCCACCCGATCTTAACGAAGGTAACCGGTACTGGCTGCCTTCTCTCCTCTCTTCTCGGAGCTTTCGCAGCTGTTGAGTCAGATCCGATGTTAGCTGCGTACGGCGTACTTGCGTTTTATGGTGTGGCAAGCGAAAAAGCCGCCGATCATATTGAAAATCGGCCAGGCGACTTTCAAATCGCGCTTTTAAATCAACTTTCGCTTATAACGCCAGAAGACATTGAAACAAATATCCACCTTGTTAAATAAACACCAAAGAGGAGCGCATCTGCGCTCCTCTTTGCTATATTTATTCGATTTTACCTATTTCAAAATTGCTTAACGATGAGCAATAAAAAAACAATCTTCAATCCCTTTAAACGTATAAACTACTTTTTCAAGCAACGGATGAAAGTAGACAATAAGATAATCTCCGCTTCGATCGATGACTCGTTTACCCGAATGGTACACCGGATAATCTTGCATGGTGCATGATTCTACTTCGACTTCGGAAGTGATCCAATCTATCACTTTTGCTTCTTCATCCATTGCTTCCCCCTTGAGTCATTACTTATCTATGAATGTGAGATCCCCTCATTCGTCAATTTAACACATTCACCTCAAGCGCTCATTTGTTTTAATAGTATCTCAATACCCTTCCACATTCCATGAAGTCTTAAACCCATAGAAAAACCTGAAGCGTACACTTCAGGTTTAATCTTAAAATAAGAGACCAATGATCCCTGCCAATATACCTAACACAATGGCAATAATAAACCAAATAAGGGCTAGAATGATAATAAGCCAACCAATGCCTTTTCTACCTGTTTGAATAAAGTAGATCCCTAGAACGATTGGTCCAAAGATCAACCCTAAAATCGCCCAGAAAAAAGAGCTCTTATCCCGTTTTTTTGCATCCACAAATAAATAAATGGCTATTACAATATTAAGAATAAGCCCAAATGACAGTTCCATACGCTCACCTCGTTTCTATATCTAGAAAAATGGTTCCCTAAAGTTCGGATTTTTAAACCGTGTCTTCCTATAGATTAATTGTTAAGGTGTCATACGCAAATAAAATGTTTTTATCATGCGGAAGCGTTTCTTCCACTTTTTTGAAATCATCATAGCTCAATTGATCAGGTTCTTCAAGATGTGTTAAATACACTTCTTTTACCTGTAACTTTTCAATAATAGCCAGTGTTTGACGAAATGTTGCTTCTTCTTTCAATACAGGATGATCTTCACTGATTTGTCGCTCTCCTGTTAAAGGGTGAAATTCGCAGATGCCAGTCGGCAATACCGCTACATCCAATTCACCAAGGTCCTCTGGCTCCCAACCATAAAGTTCATCTGGAGCAATCAATATCCGTTTGCCTTCTCCTTCAAACAGGAACGCATAAACATAATCCTCAGATAAGCGAAACGGCGTAATGGACACGCCATTAATGGTTACTTTGTCCCCATCGTTCAGCTTATGAAGCGCTATGTATTTTTGTTGATCAAAGAAAGCAAGATGTTCACCACTACCTAATCTAGTTTGAAAGTCAATCGCCACTTGCTCAGGCAAATAAACGTCCGTTGTTGTTCCTTCTGGGGGATGGTTGACCCAGTCTGCATTTATTGATTCTAGCACCCGCCTCCCCATAACATGATCAGGGTGCCAATGCGAATAAAACACGCCGTCTATCCTCGAGATCTGCGAGCGATTTAACTGCATATAGCTATCTTCAGGCGTATCAATTAATACGTTAGGACCGTGAACAAAAACACTAGGACCCGATCGACTATAAGGGACACCTTTCTCTCTCGCTTCTACACAAACGGCGCACTGACATAGTGGACGAGGGATCGCCATAGCCCCACCGGTACCAAGAAATTCGATTTGCATACGATTTCTCCTCTCTTCTATCTTTGGATTACTTTTCCTCTCTTTCATTCTATCATTTTCATTCTTTTCCATAAGTTATCTTGACAATAATCCTCACAAAAAAGACAGTTTAGTTAAAAAATAGGAGGGAAAACCAATCATAGATTCGAATAGAAGGAGGATGTTTCACTATGTCAGAACAACAAACAGAAACAGCTTATCAGCTACCACGAATCGGGTCCCCAGCCCCTGACTTTACTGCCAACACGACACACGGTCAACTTTCACTCGATGATTACAAAGGAAAATGGTTTGTGTTATTTTCGCATCCCGCTGACTTCACGCCGGTATGCACGACAGAATTCGTGGCTTTTCAGGAAATTTATCCAGAGTTACGAAAGCTTGATGTTGAGTTAATCGGCCTTAGTGTCGATAGCGTTTCCTCACATTTAGCATGGGTTCGAAACATTGAGAAGAACTTTGATACCGAAATTGAATTTCCGGTAATTGCTGATCTCGATCGAAAAGTGGCAACACGCTACGGTATGATCATGCCGGAAGAAAGTCAAACGGAAACGAGTCGTGCAGTCTTCGTAGTTGATGATAAACAAGTTGTCCGAGCTGTCATCTACTATCCTCTTACGACCGGTCGCAACATGCATGAAATTATGAGATTAGTAAAGGCGTTAAAAACTACGGATGAGCACGGTGCTCCGACACCCGCCAATTGGGAACCAGGAGATCAAGTCCTTGTTTCGCCTCCTAAAACACAGGAAGATATGAAAAAGAGGGAAAAAGAAGAAGGTCTTGAATGCATTGATTGGTATTTATGCAAAAAAGATTTAAATCAATAACCTTTTGAAAGAACCGGCCCAATGACCGGTTCTTTTTCTGTTGACTCTATATGAATTCCATCGTTTGAGGATTTTACAGGAGCCTATCTCCTCACTAGTTCTTTTGGATTATTTTCCAAATTGCACTTTGCTAGATTAAGATTATAATAGAGAAGAAAGCGGATCTAGTTTGACGGAGGTAATCGTATGAAAAAGGAAGAGAATAAACTTCCAAATGCAATCATAAAGCGTCTTCCTCTCTACCTTTCTTATTTAAAGAGCGTAAAGAAATCAGGGCAAAAATCGATCTCCTCTGTTGAGATTGGTCATGCGCTTAATTTTAAATCGGATCTTGTGAGGAGAGATTTTTCTAAGATAAAAGCCCCAGGCCGTAAAGGGGCAGCGTACGAAGTTAAAAAACTTGTGAATCACCTTCACTTGATCGTAAACGAAAAGACTGAGCCTGAAGCAGCTTTAATTGGCGCAGGACGACTGGGTACTGCGCTTCTTCACTATAATCACTTACGAAAATCGACTCCTAAAATTAAAATGGCGTTTGATAATAATCCAAAAGTCGTTGGCAAAACCATTGCAGGTGTCCCAGTCTATCATATCGATGAAATGAATGAACGGTTAACCGCTAGTGTAACGGTAGCCATTCTAGCTATTCCCGCCGCTTCAGCGCAAATGGTTTCTGAAAAGCTATCTGAAACCGGAATACTTGGTATTATGAATTTTTCATCGGCTTACCTTAAGCTCCCAGCTAACGTTCACCTTCAACAAATTGATTTAGCACGTGAACTGGATACACTCTCGTTCCTGATTCATTTCTTTTAAAAGAAGCACGAAAACCCCTCACCAAAATTTAACGTGGTGCAGGGGTTTTCTTTGTGTTTTTTTTATTTAATTTGGCAGGTTCATAGCCGCTATCAAATAAAACGCCGTTTGCTGTTCCTGTTCTTGCGATAAGTTCATTGATATCTGCTGTATTTAACGTCTCTGCGACTTTTAAGAAAATCTGAGCAGAAGCTCTTGCATCATCTAGCGCATGGTGATGATCAAGTTGTATGCCAAGATAATCAGAGACAACATTTAATTTATACTTGGGTAACACCCAAGTCTTTTTTGATAGGTTCACAGTGCAGTTATACGCAAGCATTGGATATGGGAGGCCATATTGATCAAGAACAGCACGTAGCACGCTCATATCAAATTGCGCATTATGAGCAATTAGGAATTTCCCCTCAACTAACTCACGAATTTCCTCTCGCCACAGAACATCAAATTCAGGTGCATCTTCAACATCTTCTTCTGTAATTCCGTGAATGCTAATATTGATGCCAGAGAAAACATTTTGTTTCGGTTTCACTAAACGATAATATTCTCGAACTAGCTGACCATCTTCATATTCCACAAGACCAATCGAGCACACGCTTCCTCGTGAAGAATTTGCTGTTTCAAAATCTAATGCTACAAAATTCATACGGAAACTCCTTTCCCGTTCATTACCCACATTTTAAAAGGTTCTTACTGATTCGTCTAGCTGTTTGCCTTACATTGCTATAGCAAACACCTCTGCTGAATAAATCCATATTCACTGTCAATACTGGATATCACAAATCCAAGTGAGGTGAAACATGAACTCAATCGAAACATCTTTACACATTTTTTATTTTATCGTGATGATCTCAAGCGCCATTTATTTTTATCTCCTAAGTCGAAAACCAAAAGGCGTGCCTTTGTATGAATATGTGATCGCCATCGTCATTACAGGATGGTCTGGAGTCGCTTATTTATCCATTGCATTAGGTCAGGGGCTATTAGAAAGACCAGAGAAAACGATTTACTTTGCACGATACTTAGATTGGGTGGTCTCTACTCCCCTGTTACTATTACCACTTGCCTTAACCGCGATGTTCTACCAAAAGAAAATCAACCGCACACTGATCGCGTCTCTGATTATAGCTGACGTTTTCATGATTTTAACTGGACTAATCGCCGATTTTTCACCTGATACACTAAAATACATCTGGTATAGTCTAGGGCTTGTTGCCCTTGCGATCATATTAAGGATTATCTGGGGTCCTCTTAAGAGGATGGCAAATGAAAGCGACCAACTTGCCAAGCATTATAAGCGAATGGCCATTTATCTAACATCTTTTTGGGTGCTTTATCCGTTGGCATGGTTCTTTGGCGCATCAGGCGTTGGCCTAACAAAAGGTATGGTTGATACACTAGCCTTTATCGTTCTTCCGATTTTCTCAAAAGTTGGTTTTGGCATTCTGGATCTTCATGGTCTTCGAAAAATAAAAGAATAGTGTCAAAGAAAGAACGAGGATAACGTATATCAAACACGTCTTCCTCGCTCTTTTTCATGTAGCTTATTCAACAAACTGTATAATTTTCTTCTTAAACGAGTCGATTGCTTGATCTGTTGGAATTGTGTAGTTGCACTCCAGTCCAATAAACCCCTCAAAGCCTGTCTTCTTAATCGCTTTTAAGATATTCCGAAAATTCAGCTCACCTGTACCCGGCTCATGACGTCCAGGATTATCAGCAATATGATAATGATTGATTCGGTTACAAAACTTTGTTGCGTTACGAGTAACATTTCCTTCCGTAATTTGCTGATGATACACGTCAAATAATAGTTTTACATGTGGACTATCCACTTGATCGACAATCGACACTGCCTGATCTGAATATTGTAGAAAATGACCTTCATGATCAACCAGCCCATTTAACGGTTCAACTTCAAGTACAACATTAGCCTTTTCACACAGTTCCGCACTTCTTTTAAGTGTTTCAACCATCGCTTCTTGCTGTAGGCTAATGGGCGTATCGACCATCATATTTCCCGTTTGGGTAATGATCGACGGCGTTCCAAGTTTTTTACACGCTTCAATCGTTTCTGATAAGCTTTGAAGATACGATTCTCGCAGTTTCGGATTAACTAAATTAAAAAAACGCGTACAAATGGCTGTAATTCCAACGCCAATTCGACTCTGGGCCTTAGCCACTTGCTCCAGATTTAATTCCGTCCAATCATAGTATTCTAGCCCATGAAATCCATGATCTTTCACTTTTTCCAGGTGAGCGAAAACATCCTCACCTGGATAGGCTCCAATGCACAGGGAATATTTCAACAATGATCAGCTCCTCATATAGCTTTTCTCAATTCACTTTTACGTAATATACGAAAAATAGTATGCAAAAACAGTTAGTAATCCCACTGTACAAAAAATCAACGTTCCGATAAAAAAAGGGTGCCGTGATCCTCCGTTATGTATATCAATTTCACCTGAGTGAAGTCCTCGATGAAACCTCCCAATAGTACGACTGGCATTCTCCTGATAAGGCCTAAAGTAAGCAGGTAACCAGATAAGCGCTATTAATAATAGACTCGCAACAAACAAAGAATCGATGTAAGACCATTCACTAGCTTTAGCTAGTAGCATGACAAGGCACGATTCTAAAAAAACCGTCCCTCCTATTAAAACGTTTCTCTGCTTTCGAGCACTTAGCTTACTTAAAAAGCGTGTTTCAACAACCGAAGAAACCTTGCTCAGTACTCCAGCAAAAAGAACAGCCATGACTAGAAAACTAAAGCTTGCGAGAAATTTAACGATCATACCGGATCACTTCCTTAATGATGAACTAACTCTCTTTTAAAGTTACGATCTATCATCATAAAAGTTTCGTTTTCTCCCGAAAATTTCCATTTATTCTTTAACTGCTTTAAGAATCATCGTAGTTGGGAACTTTCTCGCTTTATAAAGAGAATAATAACGGTCAGAGATAACCTCGTCCTCTTCGTTATACAGAGGTGAAACATCACTTTCAATGACCTCTTGAATGGTAAAACCAGCCTGGATCAACTGATTGATATACGTGGCCATTTTCCGCTTATGGATTGTCATCCGGACGCCTTCCCCTTTAAAATCTTCAAACGTATGTAATCCTTCCTGCTGATAAGAACCGTTCAACGAAATCTCACCATTCTCACTCGTTACATGCGCATAAAGAGGATGATCCCAGCTAAAAATAAAACTTCCTCCCTTTTTTAAATAAGAATAAACCAACTCAAACGTACGAGTTAAATCCGTAGTCCACCCAATCGCATAGATCGAAAAAACGTGATCAAAATAGTTTTTTGGTAAACCGATCTCTTGTTCCATCGGCGCACAAAATAACTTAGCTGATAAACCGGCTAGCGTACTTTCTGCCGTTCTTCTTTGTTCTTCAGACAAATCAACTCCCCAAAGTTCAGAAGCCCCTCTTCTAGCCATATACCGAAGTGAATGGCCACTACCATAGCCAATTTCGAGCACTTTCGCATTTGCCACTCCATCAAATAAATGAAGGTCTTCCTCTGTTTGTGCATAAGGACCATAGTGCGGTAGCGCATCAATTCCATTAAAATGATGCGCTACTTTATCCCAGCTTTGTTTGTTCTGATTTAAAATGGTGTTCATCGCTCTCACCTCCTCAACTTCATTCAATTCGGGAGTAACCGTATGAAACCCTCTTTTCTTCGGAGAATAAAGAGACGAACGCTATGCATACAAAAAGGACAGGCGAGTGCCTGTCCAGTTCTTTATCCAGCTTTAACCGTACTTTTCACTGGTGATTTCTCTCTCGTTAATCGATCAACAAGACCAGACAGAGCACCATCACCTGTCACATTACAAGCTGTACCGAAGCTATCCTGTGCAAGATATAACGCGATCATAAGCGATACCATTGTTGGATCAAATCCAAGCATTGTCTCAAGCAAACCAATCGCCGCCATCACAGCACCGCCCGGTACGCCTGGTGCAGCAATCATCGTTATCCCTAACATAAGAATAAATGGAATAATCGATGCAAACGTTGGGTCTTGTCCATTCAACAACATCACTGCCATCGCACAAGAAACGATTGTAATTGTACTTCCTGAAAGGTGAATCGTTGCAAGAAGTGGAACGCTGAAGTCAGCTATTTTCTCACGTACACCGTTCTTTTTCGTTTGCCTTAATGTTACAGGAATCGTAGACGCTGAAGACTGAGTACCAAGCGCTGTAAAGTAAGCTGGCATCATCCCTTTAAGAAGCTTCAACGGATTACGTGACGTAGCAGCACCTGTCACACTATATTGGATTAATAGCATTGTCAGGTGAAGGAGTATGATCATGACAAACACTTTTGCAAATACGCTTAAGATTGTCTGAACTTGACCAGCACTCGTCATGTTAGCAAAAATACCAAGAATATGAAGCGGTAATAATGGAATGATGACAAAACGAATCACTTTCTCAATAATGGTTCGAAACTCAACCATAACGCCTTTTAACATCTTTCCCTTCATGGCGGCCATTCCAAGTCCTAGAGTAAACGCCAGTACGAGCGCTGTCATCACACCCATAATAGGCGGAATTTCAACTTCGAAAAAAGGTTTTAACAACGACTCTTCAGGGTTTGCCATTTCTGCTGCAGCTCCGCCCGTTTCAAGAAAGAGGGGGTAAAGATTTCGTGCTGCGAAGAAGGCAAGCAAACCAGCCAAAAAAGTAGAAAGGTAGGCAACCGTAGTTGTGATCCCGATCAACTTTCCCGCGCCTTTCCCAATTTCACCTATTCCAGGTGCAATAAAGCCAATAATGATTAATGGAATCGCGAAACCAAGAAAGTTTCCGAAAATCCCATTAAACGTCGCGAAAATACGTACAACCGCTTCAGGAAGATAAGCTCCAATAACAATACCAAGGGCAATAGCAATAAGAATACGTGGCAATAGTCCAATTTTCTTCATAGTGTCCTCCATACAAAAACATTTGTCCATCTCAGGTGTAATATATGTGTACTTTACTAAAAATTAATGGATCCTGCAAGACATATTCGTTAGAATCTGACAAGAAACTTTTGTAAACAAAAAGAGAGAAAGGTTTAACTCACCAAATAAAAAAGGCACAAGCACTACGGTAGCCCGTCATGCTTGCACCAGTTCGTGTCAATCTTATTTATCAATGTGTTCGGCAACGACCGATTATTAATCGCTTCCTGTTACAAAGTCATCTTCTTTCATTGATGCAAGAATGTATCCGCCTGTCACACGATCATTCTCTTTCACATGAAGTTCAGAAATTTCTCCGCTTACTCCAAGCGTAATTTTCTGGGTATTGCCCTGCCCGTTTCGGATGACAAACATTGGCTCCCACTCATAAACGCGGGATGAATGATGAACAAAGATCTTCTCAATAACACCCTCACATGGACAGACCACTGAACGATTCATGATTTTTTCCCCTTTCCAAGCATGTAATGGTTCCTCTGTGGAACAGTTTAATTTCTATACTTCCATGATATGTTTGGCATGTTTTTCTATGATGCCAAACACTTCAATTCTTTAACCTTGCGTCCATTTTACCTACTTTTTCATTTTTGACAACCCCTTGATTTCACAAGCGATCAGCTAAATGACCCCCAGCTTCTTCCTTTATGCTTTGCTGCGATAACATCGAGGTTCTTCTTTAAATGTGCTTTCTTGAATCTTTTTTAGGAAAAGCAAAATTCTCCCCACACTTGCAATGTTAACAAATCACTTTACTTAACTGAAGATGAAAACTACGTAACCGCTCTCATAAGAGAATGACTTCGTATGCCACCATTATGATGTATGAGCTCTATGAAATAATTCTTTTTTCCACCGCACTCCTAAAAATATTCCAGCATAATAAGGATTGAAGGAAAATCACTCGATTATTTTTTTGGAACGTGGCAGTCCGATTCGTTCACCGCCTTGTAGTAAAAGAAACCCATCTATGTCATTTAGTATACGTATGGATTGTCCAGTTTGTCGTGCCCTTGTTCCCTTCTAATGTCCAGCCCCGTTTTGTTAAGGTATTTCCTATATAGCGGTTAAAAAATCCATGTCCGACTAAAATGACAGTACCGTGTTTCCGTGCGCTATCTTCTAATTGCTGAGCGGCCGTTTTTGCCCGCTTCGTCGCTCGTTTTTTATTTTCTACCTTCTTGGAAAATCCCATCAGCCAGAGAAACCGATAGAAAACTGTCCATGTGCGAGGGTTTAGCTTGAGTAACTTAACGGGGTAATGAGGAAGTTCGAGTTCCCGATAGATTGAATCACTTTGGAAGGCAACCGCTGATTGGGCAGAGTCGATAGCACGTTTGAAATCACTTGTAAATACGATAGATGCGTCTCTTAATGCCCGTTGTACGTTTGCAGGTGCTTCATCGCATATCCCTAATTCTCCGTATTTGATCACCCATTCTCGGTAATCGCAGCTCGTTATACGCTTTGAAAAATCACACGCTGATTTCCCATGTCGAATTAATCTAATTTCCACCTTCTTACACCTTACCTTTTACGCATTTTCATTCATTTTTTTTAACGTTTCTTTATCAATTTCATGACGTATTGCCTTTATCATTTCATCATATTGTGCATACTCTTTCCCATAAGTAAGATTAAACTCATAATCAAACCCAGGTGGATTCGTTCCCTGAGTGTGCTGAATGATCGTCTCCATTTTATCTAGCGCTTTGACAAACAGAGATTCTTTCGTTTCGCCACGATTATACTCCTGACATAGCGAAAGAATAGTACCACTTTGTTTTCCACTAAGAGCCGAAGTGAGACGTTGCACCGCTTCCTCTTCTTTTCGAATCTTTTCTTGTTGATTAACCTGTATCGTTGCAGAAATATCCCCGTCATACGCTTCACCAAGGTCGTGCACAAGACACATACACAAAACACGAAAGTGATCGAGCTCAGGGAATTGATCACTCAGGGCAAAAGCAAACATCGCGAGGCGCCAGGAATGTTCTGCCACACTCTCTCGTCTGCCGCTTCTCATGTATGCCGTCCGAGTTGTATCCTTTAATCGTTCAAGTTCTTTAATAAAAGTGATCATCTGAAAAGCATCCATCCTGGTTGATCCTCCTCTATTGATATCTTGTTAATGCTTATCCTACAAACGTTATCATCGAATTTGCGTTCATTGTTCTTTATATGTAGGAGAATCTGTTTTCGTCAAAGCTTCTAGAGATTTTCCATATAAGACTAGAGAAATTTTGATGGATTCAATCGAACTTTTCTTCTGATCCACCATTTCAACAATGGAAGTGCGATAAACATAATAAAAAAAATTCGAAAAAGTTGATAGCCGCTAATCATTGCAAGGTCAGCATCAACTAGTGTTGCCGTAACACCCATTTCAGCTAGTCCTCCTGGAGCCGTACTGAGAAATGCCGTTGCCAAGTGAAGCGACGTTATTTTTGTTAAAAGAACTGCTAGTAAAAATGAAAAAAACACCAAGAGAATACTGGTGGAAATTGAATAAATCCCGATTATCCGGATGTTACTGCGCATTTCTTTTTTCAAATACAGACCAAGATAAATTCCCAATAAGTATTGAGAAATCAAAACGAAAAATGGCGGAAGAGCAGGCACTTCCACTGCTGTTATCGAAAATAGTGCGATGATAAGCAAGGGGCCTGTTAAAAATGCAGCCGGAAGCTTTAATTTCTTCCCTAAAAACGCTCCAATGATCGCAAGTAAAAAAAGACCGAACAAGGAAGGAAAAGCAACAGCTTCCGTACCAACTTCAGAAGCTGGACTATTCAGCGAGGATTCTGGTTTAATAAAATACATTGTAAGAAATGGGATTAACAAGATGACTAGGATGACACGGATTGTTTGCATAAACACAATTGTTCCAGTGTCGATTTCTTTTATCTCTTCACTTAGAATAGCAACTTGAGATAATCCCCCTGGTACGCTCCCGAATAATCCGTCGATTAGCTTGATGTTTGTTTTTTTCACAATAATCAGCCCGAGTAATAAACTTCCAAAAACTGTTGATAGGGTAACTGCAATAATATATGGGAAATGTTGGGTTATTTCGTGAACTGTGCGCTGCGTGAAAGAGGAACCAAGCATATAACCAATTAAAAGCAGAGCTATGTTTCGTAATGAAGTAGGCCAATAGAGCGTCCTTCCTGTACTAAAATGCCAGATCGTTACGCCAGTTAACGGACCAAGCATCCATGGAAGAGGCGCTTGAAGAAGATGAAACAAAAGTGATCCTAGTAATCCACTTACGATGGTTTCAATAAAAGCAGATGGTTTATTTGATAAGAATAACTGCATCGTACGTTCTCCTTTAGTAACATTCACTACATCACCAAGTATAGACGTTTTCCATTCATAGGAAAAGACAGTCAACAATACCTGCATATTGATGACTGTCTTTATGAAATTAATTTATTTTAAGCCACTTTCGTTTAGCCAACTAGTGTCTCTTACCCAATGATTGCTTTACTAGATGTAATCAAATAGAAGTAAAAGGAGTAATGAAATTCCAATAGATAAAGGCAGTGCGAGGCTTTTGTTAAGGTGATGAAGACGAACCATTGGAAACATAACGATAAGAAATAATAAGGACCAACCCAAATTCCATCCATTATGATAAGTAATTGCATCGGTTGTTGATACCAAACATTCAACAATCCAAAATCCTACAACCCATTTTGCATTGTAGATCACTTCACTTCCAGAAGAAGGATAATTTGATAAAAAGAGCAAGACAACAAGAGGATTTATGATTAAATTATGTATGAAATGAACCATTACTTTAGAAAGAAGGATACTTTCTTTAAAATCCCACAAATGAAATTTCTCATAAGCAATGATTTCATATACAGATGCGGCTAATGCGATGTATAGCATAGATGGGTAGTATTTCTCCCAATTTCTCCAATCAGCTTTCCATAAGGCAAGTAACGCTAGTAGAATAACGATACCAATATTCATTACTTATCTCCTACTTCCAAACGGTTAAAGGGCTTGCTCTTCCGATTTTTACACCTAGTCTGCCTTATATTTCTCTCCAACTCCACTACTTTTTTATTACTGTTCTTTCTAGATTACGTTTTGACATATATATACAAAATAGTATAGGGCTTTTCCATTAATTTATTCATTTCATATAGAAATAGCGAGTGCCTGTCACCACCCGCTATTTGTCAATACATGTCGAGAGTTTATTATAATAGAGGCGTTGAAATCCGACCCTATTCATGGACCTCTGTTTTCCATACATAATATTCCTGAGCATTAACCGCCTTTCTAACCCACACGCTTTTCTTAGGAGCTACTCGATCAGATACCTTTTGCCATGTGCCACCTCTCAATTTCCTGTACAGTTTGAACCGAGCAAAGATCCTGTCTGTCAAACTATGTGAAGGCACCAAGATTTTAAACCATTTCAACATCCCTTCACGCACCTCCCCTAAAATCAAGTCAACAGAACATCGTATGCATTCTTTCAACGCTTCATGACGGAAATAGGCGTTATTTACCAGAAAGGAATCCACGCTCTTGTGGAACAATGAGGAAGAAGAACGTAAAGGAGTGATAAGATGGATTTACATGATTCAACGTATGATTCAGGGCAAGGATATCAAGCGGGTGACGTCGTTTACGTCATGTATCGTAATCCGCATACTTACAATGTTGCGAACATCCAGGAAGCTGCTGTTGTGAACGATCCTGATCAACCTGGTAAGCTAGCCTTGTTCTTATACGAGACTTACTACCCACTTGATTCTGATATTGCGATTTATCATTCAGAAGCGGAAGCAGAACAGGCCTATGCCACATACTTCGGATCGATCGAATAGGAGGTCTTTCATTGGTTAAACCATTTGTGCCTCAGCTTGTCTATATGGAACCAAGAGCGTTAGAATATCCTCTTGGACGGGAACTCCACGAGAAGTTTACTAAAATGGATATTGAAATCAGGGAAACCACCTCACACAATCAAGTAAGGAATCTCCCCGGAGATAATCATTTCCAACAGTATCGCGTTGCTAAATCAACGCTTGTAGTTGGCGTAAGAAAAACGTTAAAGTTTGATACATCCAAACCTTCTGCTGAATATGCGATTCCGTTTGCAACTGGTTGTATGGGCCACTGTCATTATTGTTATCTACAAACCACAATGGGAAGCAAGCCGTATATCCGAACGTACGTGAATACAGATGACATATTCGATGCAGCCGAGAAATATATGCAGGAGAGAGCGCCAGAACCAACTCGATTTGAAGCATCCTGTACGTCGGACATCGTTGGCATTGATCATTTAACACATACATTAAAACACGCGATTGAATACTTCGGAAAATCAGATTACGGACGCCTCCGCTTCGTAACAAAGTTCGCACACGTGGATCACCTTCTCGATGCAGACCATCAAGGAAGGACGCGCTTTCGCTTTAGTATGAATGCCGATTATGTGATTAAGTTTCTTGAACCGGGTACATCGCGACTGGATGAACGGATTGAAGCAGCAGCGAAAGTCGCTGAAGCTGGTTATCCACTTGGGTTTATCATCGCACCTATTTACTTGTATGATGATTGGAAACAAGGCTATTTAACTTTGTTTGAGAAACTTGAAGCAAAGCTTCCTAAAAGCGCAACGAAAGATTTAACATTTGAACTCATTCAGCACCGGTTCACAAAACCGGCGAAACGCGTCATTCAAAAAAATTACCCGATGACAAAACTTGAAATGGAAGAAGAAGACCGGATGTACAAATGGGGAAAATACGGCATTGGCAAGTACGTCTATCAAAAAGATCAGCAGCAGGATATGAAAGACACATTAGGAGGATACATCAATAAGTTCTTCCCAGATGCGAAATTGGAGTACTTCACTTAGATAGGGAGTGCGGGGAGTGCCTGTCACCACCCGTTTGAGCTCGAAAGGTGTCGAATAGGTGCTCTGCACACTAAAAAAGGCATGGAAGCAATTTGCTTCCATGCCTTTCATCTATGAACATTCATCACTCTATGTAATCACATAAGCAAGTTTAAACCCAAACCCGCTCCGTCGTCACTATAAGTGTCTCAAAGCCCGCGTAAAAGCAGGTGGGTACCCGCACAGCTACCTTTAACGTCCCGCTCAGAAGGCCGGCTTGTTATCAGCAACTGGATGTAGAGTTCCCGGAAAACTAGCATCGGTTTGAGACAACCGTTGTTAACGTGCGTTGCAGGAAATGGGTATTGCTTATGCTTATACTCTACACCTTCCATCAGACAAAATCAATGGTTCTGATTTCCAATTCGTTATCCCTCTTCCGTTAAAATAACAAACGACCAATCGAAATAACCGCAGTAACCGTAATCATACTGAATACGGTGGAGGCCAATACAATTTGTGCAGAAAGCTCGGGCTCATTCTCATATTCTTGCGCAATGATCGCACTATTTACTGCTGTTGGCATCGCGGAGGAAATAAACAGCGCCTGCGCTGTTACGCCCTCAATCCCTAATACAAAAATAATGCCGAGCGCAATGAGTGGTCCAAGTAAAAGACGGATGATCAAGCTTACATACACAACAGATAAATTCTTTGCTAAACGTAGTTGAGCAACTTGAGCGCCAAGTGTCAATAACGCGATCGCGATCATCGAATCGGCAATGTAATCAGCTGGTATGAGGACAAACTCAGGAACAGTGACATCTAGTAAATTGAATCCGATCCCAAGTAACATTGCATATAAAACCGGCATTTTAAAATAACCAAGAAGCGCGCTTACCTTGCTTCCTTCGACCGTTTTCAATGCAAAAATCCCCCACGAGAACGTCAGGATGTTCTGGAACGTTAAGATAATGACTTGAATCGACATCGCAAAGGGGTCTTGTTTAAAAACGAGATCATTTACAGGGACGCCATAGTTTCCTGAATTATAAAACAGTATGCTGTTTGTAAACGAAGCACGTACGCTTCGACTGTAGCCAAATAATCGACTGATTACATTAGATACAACGTATAAAACCACAATTAAAATGCTGAAGAACGTAAGTACGGATAGAAATAATGATAAAGAAAAAGCTGTTTCATAAAGCTTTAGAAAAATAAATCCAGGCACAATGAAATAAATGTTTACTTTTGCAAGCGTGTATAAATCAAATTGAAATATGCGATGTAGCATTACGCCAATCCCAATTAGTATAAACACGGGCACGATAATCTCAATAAATACACCTAACACTAGAGTCCCTCAATTCTTAACTGCATTCTGTTACCCTATACAGTCTACACGAATCTCAGAAACTCTTCAGCACTCTTGCTTCATTTTATAAGGAATCAATTATACAAAGAGTAAAACTCGATTCCTTTGTTCTAAGCTTCAATCTTTTCCTTCATTGAATCACGAAGCACGGCATTAACGGCTTTTCGCCTCTTCCATAAATAGTGAATAAGTTCTTCAGATTCCAAAAACCGCTCCTCTTCATCGCAATACGATGCACCTTTACAATGAATAGAAAACGACGAGTTTTTATATTTCATGAGCGTACAAAGGCCATTTCTTTCAGTATCCTCAAAAACCATATAATGCTTTTGACCAACCTGATCAAATTCAGCGAGTTGATCGAAATTCTTTAGCAATGCTTCTACATCTGCCTTACGCTTAATAATGTTCACACTCTTCCTCTCCTTATTTGTGAAATCGCTCTTTATCTCTAGCTACTATTATTCGATTTAACACACTAAAATCCTTCTTTTACAGCGCCAACATCAAAAAGCCAGTTATTACAACTGGCTTTAACGCGGTTTATTGAAATTCTTCAATCTCATCATACTTCACATCGATCAGCTTATCTTTTTGAGGATTAACGAGTACATACACGCGAATCTCTCTTGACTGACCGTTTTGCTTTAACGTAAATTCGAAATCATATTGTTCTCTTACATCAGAGATAAATACTTTCCCATCGTACCTATAGTCAGTCACTTGTTGATCTGGATATTTTTTCGTCGTTTCCTCAATAGCTATTTTTCCCCATTTTGCATAAGAAGGAGCTTCCGCATGAACGTTAATCGGGACTAAGAAAAGCAACGTTATACTTAATAATAAGATTAGTTTTTGTAACAACTTGACTACCTCCATTCAATGGACTCTGAAGATAGTATTCATTCCTATTGTAAAAATCATGCGTTATCTCTGCCGTTCGACACCAGGTAAATATTTTACAATCACCCTAATCATCACCAACAATAACAGTGTACTTAAAAACGTATACCACCAAGTCCAGCTCTCATAGTGAATAAGATCTGTATATTTTTCGAGAAAAAATTCCAAGATCGTAATAATCGCCGAATAAATGGCTGCCTTCCCAACATAACCAACCCATCCTGAACGAAATGTCGACTGATAATAATAAATGCCTAATACCGGAAATAATACATATTCATATGTAAGGCTAGAGTCAAAATGTCGATTAAACAAGTTGACAGGATAAGTAAGCATCCCTTCTTCGACAACAATCACGCCAATAATCGAAGAAAAATACCCTGTAAGTAAAAAAAAGAGAAGCCATTCTTTTAATGGGGGCTTTCGAAGACTAAATATAAATAAACCAATCCCTAAAAAAACTAATAACCAGAGGATTGCTTTTTCGAACATCATGTTGATCACCTTCGTTTTCATGCTCTATCAATTCATTATTCCCCCGCCTTCTTAACCTATGCATGTACGCTGATTCAGAACGATTTTAAAAAGTGTGTTTTGGTTAACCGCCTTACATTACTTGAAAAAAAGAATACTTTTTTCCCCTCCACGGTTTAACGACCCACACTGAGGGTAATTCTAAAGTGTTAATGAAAGATATTGAAGGGAGCCCCAGTCATAATGAAGAAACTCTTACCATGGCAGTTACGGAAGTATTTCGAGATGTCAAAGCGTATCCGTAAACATGAACTTCAGGCAACGCTCTGGTATATGCCAGGATTATATATTTTAGGTGCCTTTGTTTTTGTCGCTCTCACGTTATATTTAGATTTAGTTCTCGAGCTTTCACAGTACACACCCAACATGATTCGAACGACTGCACAACCTACCAGGTTACTCATTAGTGCCCTTATTGGCGGGATTTTAACGCTAAGTGCCTTTACGCTTAACTCCTTACTTGTTGTTCTGACAACATTTAGCGGGCAATTTTCACCTCGTATGCTACTTAATTTCGTAGCCGATCGAACCACTCAGCACTTTATCGGTATTTTCCACGGAAGCTTTGTTTATGTTCTTGTCGTTTTCTTATTTATTACAAGTAAAGAAGATGAGTATTTCGTTGCCATTCCAGGCACGACCGTTTTCCTCGCCTTTGTGACGGTGGTGACGTTTATTTTCTTCATCAACCATGCTACAAGTTGGATGCAGGTACATAATATTGCCACAAACATGAAGGAAGAATCGATTTCGATTGTGAGAGAAACACTCAGAAACGACCTAGAACAATTTCGCTGTGAAGACCCCGGCGATCTCATGGAGAAAGAACGAGAAACCGAAACGCTTATTACAGCTCCTGACTCAGGCTACATCCAACTTATTGATTTTAAAGCGATGATTGATGAAGCTCAAAAAGATCAAATCATTATTAAACTTCATAATAAAGTAGGAGATTATGTATTAAAAGGGAACCGCTTCTTTTCTTACTGGGGGACTGGTGCAGAGCGAGTAAACGTAGAAAAGTACTGCGATCACATTGAGCAGGGCTATAAAGAAACGGAGATTCAAGACTTAAAGATGGGAATGACGAAACTCGCAGAAATCGGTGTGAAATCATTAGGTAATGATGATCCCCAAACGACCATAACCGTCATTCACCAAATGGCTGATCTCCTTCTCGAAGTCGAACGAGACATCACATTCACCCCTTATCTAGCCGATCGTGAACAACAAGTAAGAGTTGTCATGGATACAGAAGATTTTAATTATTATCTTTATCGTGGTTTTGGCTATTTAAGGCATTACGCTGGAGACAATTATCCGATCATAACTGAAATTATCGCGGCCCTTAGTATGGTTGCCCAATCGATTAGTAAAGATAAGCTTGATGTTGTTTGGGATTTCGCTAAAAATTCGATGGACCATATTCCAAAACAGTTCATCTACCATCTTGACCGTGATTACTTGCTAAACCGTCTCTATGACCTCGCCGTCTTTACAGGGCATCAAGATGATTATAAATCAATCGAAAAACGCCTTCTTCAAATTGAAGAAAAGCATTCCTAATTTTTGACGTGAACGCAAAAAGGATGATCCTCTAGAGGATCACCCTTTTTATTTACCGATACGTTGCTACTTTGCTTACAATTTCGTCTTCTTTTTGCAGTTCTTCAAACGAATAAACGCCTTCTACAAAAATTTGATGCCATAGCATAAAAATTAGCACGGTCCATATTTTTCGTGAATAATCTCCTTTTTCAGCTTTATGTGCTTGAAGAAGCTTGATCACAATCGTTTTATCGATCAAATAATCGGTTTCGCTCACATGAATCAACTGCTTTGCCCATTCGTATAATTCATTTCGTAACCAGTGGCGAATCGGTACTGGGAAACCAAGTTTCTTTCGATCCAAAACATGATCCGGCACAATGCCACGCGCAGCTTTCCTAAGAATCGACTTTGTTGTACCGTCTGCTATTTTTTCATGAACAGGAATCTCACGTGCGACTTTAAACACTTCTTTATCTAGAAATGGAACGCGTAATTCAAGAGCATTCGCCATCGTCATCTTATCCGCTTTTAAAAGAATATCTCCTCTTAACCACGTTTGAATGTCGATGTATTGCATCTGATTAACCGGATTGTCTCGCTTCACATTTTGATAAAACGGTTTGGTGATTTTTTGATAATGCTCATTTTCGTAGTAAGTGGTGAGGAGCTTTTTCTTTTCATTCTCCTCAAACATCTTAGCATTACCGATATAACGCTCAGAAAGTGGTGTTGAACCCCTCTCAAGAAAACTTTTTCCTCGAACGCCCTCAGGCATCACATTCGCAACACGGTTCACCATCTTCTTCATCACACCAGGCATTGGCTGGAAAAGACGAAGCGAATCCGGTTCACGATAAATATTATATCCACCAAAGAGCTCATCAGCACCTTCACCTGATAAAACAACCGTTACGTGCTTTCTTGCTTCTCGTGCCACGAAATAAAGAGGGACACAAGCTGGATCAGCCAGAGGATCATCCATATGCCACATAATTTTAGGAAGCTTTTGAACATATTCCTTAGCCGAAATCATATATGAATAATTAGGCACCTCAAGTTTATCAGCTGTTTCCTTGGCAACGTCAACTTCAGAGTATCCTTCACGCTCAAAACCAACAGAAAAAGTTTTAATTTGCGGATTGAATTTCTTTGCCATGGAAACGATAATGGATGAGTCAATTCCTCCAGATAAGAAAGAACCTACTGGCACATCACTACGCATATGCATATTAACGGAATCATAAAGAACGTTTTGAATACCCTTCACCCAATTTCGTTCGGCTGTTATTGGTGTGAATGTTGCGTGGAAATAACGTTTGAATAGCATGGGCTCGTGATGTTTCTTCACAAAATAATGACCAGGCTCGACTTTCTTAATACCCTCTGTCATTGTCAAAGGTTCTGGCACATATTGAAAACTTAAATAATGCTGAAGAGCTGCCGGATTCACTGCTTCGAACTGATCAATCATCGTAATACTTTTTTTCTCAGAAGCAAAAATAACTTCTTCTTCTGTTTGCTTATAGTAAAGCGGCTTAATGCCAAAAGGATCACGAGCACCAACGAGTTTCTTTTCAAGCTTGTCCCAAATGAGGATTGAAAACATCCCCCTTAATTCTGCGAATGCCTGTTCTCCTTTATGAACAAACAGAGTTAGCACAACTTCTGTGTCTGACTCTGTTTGGAACGTATAACCTTCTTTCTTTAATCGTTCACGAAGTTCAACATAGTTATAAACTTCCCCATTAAAAACCATCCAATAGCGCTTATTTTCATAATGGTATGGCTGATGGCCACTTTCAAGGTCGATAATACTTAGTCTTCTAAAACCAAGAGAAATTGATTCATCTGTATAATAGCCCTCATCATCGGGACCTCTATGCGTAATAATTTGATTTCTTTTCTTGAAATCAGCATGATTGTGATGATCCGTTTTTCCTGGTTCTGTACGTAATACCCCAACAAAACCACACATATTTATAGCCACACTTTCATTTAGATTAACACGCTCATTGTAACATTAACGTAACAAAAAAGTAATCCGAATGTTACAAAAGGCGATTACTCTAATTTTTTGCGACGAACTTTCGTTATCAAATCGGTTCATTCTATAGACGTTTTGACAATAGAAAAGGTTTCATTCGAATCAATTTTTTAAGGTATTTCGTTCACTGTCCGCTCGTCACTTCTTCTATTAAATCACAATCTTGATCCAATCGTAACCACTTATCAAAACAAGTCATTATTCGACAAGTTTAGATAAAATCATCCTTTTGCTATGCCTCGCGTTTTGTTGCAAAGATAAGATGAAACATACCAAATAAGTGGCTTTCAATCCGATTCACATGCAAGCTTGATTGCTTAACATAACCCAGCATATCTCTGTCAACATGACAGCCTATCCTTTTCGATAAGAAGGGATCTAGTTTATTCTGTAATTTGCCTACTAAGGGGTTTGTGCTAACGCCATGCTCAAACAATAAAACTTGTCCGCCTGGTTTACACCATTTCGCCATTTGCTCTAGCACAAAGGCTGGGTGTGGGTAAGAACACATAGACAGCGTCGATACAACCGTATCAAATGTATTTTCTTCAAACTCAAGTTTTTCCACATCCTTATGGAGCACCGTACACGGATATGTCGTTTCCTTTGCAGCCTCCCTCGCATACCGAACCATTTCCAAACTAAAATCAACTGCTATGAGCGATGAAATGTTTTGATAGATCGGAAAATTCGTTCCTGTTCCTACAGATAGCTCAAGTATATCTCCATCTGCCTTAGCTAATAACTCGTGTCTCCACTTCGTATCTATAGTCGTTTTTCGTCTTCTTTTTTCGTACATTTTTGCATGTGTATCAAATATTTTAGCTTGTTTCGTTGGATTCATTGTGAAACTCCCCTCCCTTCTAACAACTTCTTTTAGAACTCCAACGTAATTAATCAATTGGAAAACATTCCACTATTTTCGCGTATTTCAAACCATAACCTTCAACAGTACTATTCTTCCCCTTCTCCCCTACCTTCTAACATGCTATCGAATTGATGGCCTGCTATAAAAAAAAGAGCAGCGGACAGATTCCGAAGCTCTCACACCCTTCCAATATACGTTGACCGCCGAACGATTCCTGGTTGACCCGGCATCCAATTTGCGGGCACTGCTTCTCCCGTTTTTTTATTGTATTGAAGTGCTTGCATAAGACGAAGTATTTCATAAGCGTTTCTTCCCACCTCGACAGGATACATCATTTTTGAAACGATGATGCCTTCTGGATTAATAATAACTGTTCCTCGATACGTTGCACCTTCTTCTTCATTTAACACGCGGTAGTCGCGGCTAATCCGGTGATTCCGATCACTAACAAGAGGATAGTTCACTTTAGAGGCGGCTGGTGACACTTCGGTAAAAACTTTATGGGCATACACACTATCTGTACTAATACCGAGTACAACCGTATTCATAGCTTGAAGCTCTGGATAAATAGCAGCGACCGCTGCTAGTTCTGTTGGTCACACAAAGGTAAAATCACTTGTATAGAAAAATAAGATTACCCATTTTCCTTTATAGTCCGCAAGATCGATTTCTTTTATCTTCTTCTCAATCGGATCATAGGCTTCAGCCCGAAATAAAGGAGCCTGATCGTTTGTTTGTGCACAGTTCGGAAGAGAACATGATTGCTTTTCATCCACCACATTTCCACCTCTTTTCACAGGCAGTATATGTAAGGAAAAGAGATTTATTGTCTTTTTTCTTCTAACAAATAAACAGAGGGTTTCTTCTATAGTGAAGAAACCCTCTGTTTCGCATTCATTACCCCTTCATAGCAGCCCACTCTTCTCGAGATGGTCCTACCATTCCAGGAACGGTTAAACCTGCTTGACGCATCAAAACCGTCATTTGTCCTCGGTGGTGTGTTTGATGTTGAAGCAATAAATACAGAATACTTCCGTAAGTTGTTTCACTACCAAAAAACGTTGTTGATTCTGATAACTTTTCATCATTCCACTGATCTTGTAGCACACGAACGAAACCTTCAGCCGTTTGCTCATATACCGCTTTAATTTCATGAGCATTGTATGACTCCCGCTCTTCTAAAGGAGTTAGATCAAGTCCAGCACTCGACATCATAAACGTGATTGCCTGTGATAAGTGAACCCCTAACTTTTCAAGTGTAAAATGATCTGGTGCAACCTTTTGTGAAAGAGACTCATCTGTTAAATAACTTAACAGTTTCCCAGTTTGCGCCGTTTCGCGCTCCCAAACATGAACAAAATCCTCCATTTGACGAAACATTTCATAACCTCCTGAATATGTATTCATTCCCAACCTTATTTTACACCTTGGACCTAAGACATGAAAGAGAGAAAGTACCTGTTTATCAAGTCAGTTTCAACACACAAAAATTCCCCTCACAAGGAGGGGGGAGAGAATAGGCTATGTTTCACTATATGCACACCACGTGAACGTTATGAACAGGAATACCGCTCACTTTTAACCTCTAATTTAAAAGTGAGTGGCAAATTTTCCAGATTGTTAGGCATAAGAAATGAATTATGTTATTATATAAATCAGTTTAAATGGAAAAGAGGGATTTGCATGGAGGAAGAACAGGAAATCATTCTCCCTGAAATCGGTAGTGTAGTCGAAATCGATAACCGAAAAGCTAAAGTAGTTAGCTTACTGAACAATACGATTGTGGCTGAATGGGAAGAATACTCAGAAGACGAAGAAAAACGAATCGTCGTAAGACACGAAGAATATAAAATGCTTTAATACAGAAAAGCGCAAGCGCCCGTTAAGGTCCGACAAGCGCTGGAAGACTTTCATTTGAACACGGTCTTTGTGTTCGGATGAAAGTCTGAAGCGTCTCGAGGACCTGGGCGCTGGAGCTAGATCAGAAAAGCGCAAGCGCCCGTTAAGGTCCGACAAGCGCTGGAAGACTTTCATTTGAACACGGTCTTTGTGTTCGGATGAAAGTCTGAAGCGTCTCGAGGACCTGGGCGCTGGAGCTAGATC
>NZ_JAIVAE010000001.1 GCF_020171785.1 Guptibacillus hwajinpoensis | reverse complement strand
ATCAGAAAAGCGCAAGCGCCCGGTAGGTCCGACAAGCGCTGGAACCTTTCAATTTGAACACGCCCTTTGTGTTCAGAGTGAAAGGTGAAGCGTCTCGAGGACCTGGGCGCTGGAGCTAGATCAGAAAAGCGCAAGCGCCCGTTTAGGTCCGACAAGCGCTTGAGCCTTTCAAAAAATGTATTCGAGAAAACAGGTCAGGATTCTATTCCTGACCTGTTTTTTTATCTTCTAATCCACCATTCGCTTAAAGCGATAAACAATATGACCACGACTACAGCAAACCACGGAAACCAATCGGGCACATACTCCCATCCAAACAAGATAACGCCCCTCTCTTTAACCGAAACAGCAATGAAAAAAGAGACTGCCGGGAGTCTCTCATCAACTGTTCATCCTAGACTAACGCGGTTCTTGCGAAAGTTCATCATAGGCTTGTGTAAATTTCTGATACGTTTCCTCACCGTTTTTCATTTCATCACCTTGAAAAAGTTCTTCAAAAGCATATGACCTCGCCTTTTCTAAAGAGAAATCTCGCGAACTCATAACGAGTTGCATATACGACTTAAAATAAGCCTTACTTAGCTTACCTGCATTTTTCGTAATCATTCCTTCTCACCCCTAAAATAAAGCCAGTTTCCCTTAAAAAGGAATTTCGTAGCTAATAAGTCAAATATATCTTGCCCATATTATAATCGTCTTCCTAATAAGAAAGCAATTTAAAGTGTTTTATTCGACAGATCGCTTTTATCTAGAAAGGGTAAGCTTATCGTAAACGTGGTTTCGTTTTCATCTGACTGACAGCTAATGTTGCCGCTATGATTTTGAATGATCTTCTGACAAACATACAGACCAATTCCAGTGCCCAGTTCTTTCGTTGTATAAAAAGGTTCAAATATTCGATCCAATGTTTCCATCGGGATTTTAGGACCATTGTTCGTAATATGAATATGAATTGTTCCGTGCAACCCTTCACCGTGAATACGTATACATCTTGGATAATCTTCCGCCTTCAAAGCATCTAAAGAATTCATGAGAATGTTAAGAAAAACTTGCCTTAACTTATCCTGTTGTCCAAAAATAGAAATATCTTCAGGAAAGTCATTTCGAATCTCTACGTCTATGTCAACAATGCTAGGATAAATGAATTCTATAATTGACTCGAAGATCGCATTCACTTCTAACCATTCTTCCAGACCACTATCGATTTCCTTCTTTGAAACATGAAGAAACTGAGCAATACGAAAATTTAACTGCTGAAGTTCATGATCGATCACATCAATATAATTTAATGAAGGGTTTTCTTTTTGTAGCAGTTTTACAAACCCCATAATGGCAGTAAGTGGGTTTCTAAATTCGTGTACGAAACTAGAAGACATCTGACCTAGAATCGAAAGCTTCTCCTGATGCGTTTCATCAATAAAAGAAATTTTCTCCTGAAGTTCATTTTCTTTTAACTTCGTATATTCTGTTACGGCATGATAGGAAAACAAATCAAAGAGTTCATTGATAGAATCTAAAATCGTTTGCAAATCATTTACTTGTACATTTGAGTATGTCATATGCTTCATAAGAACGCTTCGACCCGCATTCACATTGTAAATAAAGTCGCCAATATTCACGTTTGCTTCAGCTCGCTCAATCGCAACTTTATGAGCTAGCGATATGATTTTTTCCTCACAAATCGGTTTCTCAATGTTTTTCTGCACTAGACGGTACATCAGAATGCCATTCGCCTCTACTTTATCTCGGTGAATATCCGTATCAGCAATTCGAATTTTCGCTTTCCATTTAATAAGATAGCTTTCCAGATTTTGATCCAAATAGTCTAGTAGTTGCTCTCGTACAGTCATTGCTCATTCACCCCTCCCTATATGTATCGGTCTAGCTAGAAGTATATCAGTTTATTGTAACGCTTTCATTGTTACATCAGACGATTCACTATGTGTAGTATTGTGATAAAGGAATGGGTCATAAGTAACTAGACAATCAAAGGATGCTTCTCACCTAAATATGGTTTAACACTCGATGTGTTTAAGTACTCTTGCTGGATTCCCGCCAAACACAACATTTGCCGGTACATCTTTAACCACGACCGCTCCTGATGCAATAACGGCATTGTCTCCGATCGTTACACCTGGATTGATAATCGCGCCTCCCCCAATCCATACATTGTCTCCAATCAAAACAGGCTTTCCATATTCTTGACCTGAATTACGTTCGGTTGGATCGAGCGGATGCGTGGCAGCATAAATGTGGACACCTGGAGCCAACATACAATTGTCTCCAAATCGAATCTCACAAATATCGAGAAACACGCAGTCGAAATTCGCGAAGAAGTTCTCTCCCACATGAATGTTGTAACCGTAATCACATTTAAACGTGGGTTCAATGTAGATATTCTGTTTCGTTGAACCAAAAAAGGTCTTCAACAATCTCGTTCTTTCTTCTAAATCTGTTTCAATGGTTTGATTGTATAACCTTGTTATTTTCCTTGCATGAAGGCGATCCCCTAGAAGCTGACGATCGTCGGGACGATAAAGCTCCCCGCTCACCATTTTTTCTCTTTCCGTTTTCAATTCATCATCCCCATCGTTTAAGCGTTGACGTAAACGTCATTTCTGCTACCTTTTAAATAGCGTAACATATCAGCCCAAAGCTCTTCATTTTCAGTTAAAAAATGACCTCCTTCATCAATTACAGTTATTTCAGTTGATGAACTCTGTGCTGCCAGCTTACGAATTTCGCTCACTGGGGAGAGCGTATCTTTTTCTCCATGCCAGATTCGAAGTGGACTTCGAATCTCACTAATCTCAAAGCCCCACTCCTTCGATAAAAGCTGTGTTTCATACATCACACCTTCTACACCTTGCCGATAAGCTTCTTTTGCATGATAGTAGCTCGTTTCCACAAGTGGTTCTTCTTTTAGCAATTCGCGATCCCACTTGGAGAGATGACGGTGTGTGGCAGTTAACATAGAGGACTTGTATTTGGCAGGATTTTTCTCTAACATTTTCTTTTGAGCAAGGTTCGCTTTTCTAATCACCCAAGGAAAATACTTTGTTAGAAAAAAGGCAATGCGGTTTTCTTTCGCCATTTCCTTCGGCGCTTTCCCCTTCCGAAATGGCGTAGCTGAAGAAACAAGCGCGGTATGATAAATCCGATCTGATAAAGCAAACGCACACGCCGCAGCAAACGGTCCCCCTCCAGAAACGCCTAGGACAGAAAAACGGTTTAAACCAAGATGGGATGCAAGCTCCTCAACATCAACAGCCCAGTCTAGAATTGTTCTGTTATATTGAAAAGTCGAAAGTCCGTATCCTGGTCGATCAATTGAAATTAAGTAAATGCCCATTGCTTTTGCCAGTTCATCATCTTCTAAAAACCAGATGCGTGATCCTGGGGTTCCATGAAAAAGCATGATCGGTGTCCCAGTTTCGTCACCATAACCCCAATAGCCAAGCCTTCTTCCATCTCTTAAAACCATTGACATTTCCTGCATATGCTCCTCCTTGTAGTTGTCTTATCGCGAAAGGGGGAAAAATGTGGATTAGTAAATTATTCTAAACATTCACCTAAATAATAACATTTTTCCACGAGAAAGAAATCGAGTACGAGGAGGAATCTATTAAATAAGACGAAAGATGTCTATCTTTAATGTTGACTCTTACCTTACGTAATCCTCTAAAGTTAACATGGAAAGGAGGAGATGTTGTTATGAAACATGTGAAAGAAGTTGCTAACTTAACTGGTATTAGCATTCGAACCCTTCATTACTACGACGAAATTGGCCTATTATCGCCTGCAACATCAAAAACCGGCTATCGTCTTTATTCGAACGATGATATTGAAAAGCTACAGCAAATATTGTTCTTTAAAGCACTTGATTTCCCACTTAAGAAAATCAAGAACATTTTAGAACAGCCTGATTTCAATCAACTTGAAGCATTGCACTATCAAAAAGAACGACTTGTCGAAAAGAAAGAACGTCTGGAAACCATCATTGCAACGATCGACCAAACGATTCAGAATGTGAAAGGAGAAAGGACGATGACAGATCAAGAAAAATTTAAAGGTTTGGATTTTTCTCAAAACCAGTACGAACAGGAAGCTCGGAAAAAATTTGGGGATGAAGCGATTAATCAGTCGTCACAAAAATTAAATAGACTAAATTCGGTTGAAAAAGATGTACTCGAGCAGTCTTTTCATGCTATTTATCAAAAGCTTGCCAAGTTAAGACACGGATCACCCGCTTCAGAAGAAGCACAGAATGCCATTCACGAGTGGTATGACTTTCTAAACAACAATGTAGGCTATCATTATACGCTTGAGGCGTTTCAAGGTCTTGGTCAAATGTATATCGAGGATGAGCGTTTCACAAAGAACATTGACCGATACGGAGAAGGTCTCGCGCTCTTTATGAGAGAGGCTATGGCGGTATATGCGAACCAAAACAAATAAACAAGCAGCACAACCTCATAGTAGGTTGTGCTGCCTTTCTCTAATCCTTCTTTTTATTTACACGAGTACCATAAGCCACTCCTAGCGCGATGCCAACACCAATACCTACTGCAATGTTATCGAGCGCAACCCCTACTCCTGCTCCGATTGCCACTCCAAGTCCAATCCCTACTCCCATCTTGCTTTCATTCTTTGAATTTTTCACAACTTACCGCTCCTTCTAACAAAGGTTATCTCTTTCTACGAATGAGTAGGAAATTCGTTTCATCCGTTCTTACAAAAAAGCTCTTCCTACTTATGTGTAGAAAGAGTTTTTGAAAGGTTAGTTCTTTTTAAGATCGATATCGTCTCTTTAAAAAGAGATCATCTTAATGATCCACTTTGTTAATTTTCAGTCGCTACTTTGGTTCGTTCAGCAGGTTCTTCATCCGCTTTTGGCTGCCTGATAAAGAATGCCATCACAAGCCCAATAATCGCAGAAATTCCCGCAACGATAAAGGAGACATTTACCCCGTGAACAAGACCTTCCACACCACGCGATGGCTGTGCCGCCTGGGACATGACGGTTACAAGAAGGGCTGTACCAACCGCACCAGACACCTGACGCATGGTATTGTTCATGGCTGTGCCATGTGGAATAAGATGAGCTGGAAGCTGATTAAGTCCAGCTGTTGTCACCGGCATCATAACCATGGCAACCCCGAACATTCTTACCGCATTCACAATGGCAAGATAAGTGAACGTTGTTTCTGGGGTTAAGTTCGTAAACATAAATGTCGTCACCGTAACGATGATTAGCCCAATAATGGCAAGCCACTTTGCCCCAAACTTATCAAAAATCCGTCCGGTAATAGGGTTCATAAAGCCCATTATAAGAGCACCAGGTAAAAGCATTAAACCTGATTCAAACGCTGTGAAACCAAGCATATTTTGCATCAGCAAGGGAAGCACAGTTGCCGCCCCAATCATAGCGATAAACACTACCATACCCAAAACTGTTGTTAACGTGAAAAGCTTATATTGAAACACTCTAAATTGAAGCACGGGTTGTTTTAATTTTAGCTGACGTAAAATGAACCAGCATAGCGTTACCGCCCCTATGATCATCGAGATCACGACCTGTTCACTGGCCCACCCATTTGTTCCTGCACTACTAAATCCGTATAGTAAACCGCCGAACCCCATTGATGAAAGGACGATTGATAAAATATCAAGCTTCGGATTCGTTTGTTCTGTCACGTTTTTCAAAATCAAATAAGCAATAATAAAATCAATGATCACAATGGGAAGAATGACATAAAACAAGCTTCTCCACGGATATTGTTCGACGAGCCAACCAGATAACGTCGGTCCGATTGCTGGTGCAAATGAAATGACAAGGCCAAACATTCCCATTGCCGTTCCGCGTTTTTCAACGGGGAAGATTAAAAAGAGAATCGTTTGCATGAGGGGAATGATAATCCCCGCCCCAGAAGCCTGAATAATTCGCCCGACCATAAGGAGGGGAAAATTCGGTGCCACTGCACAAATCGCCGTTCCGACTGCAAATAATCCCATCGCGGTTAAAAAGAGTGTTCTTGTAGTGAACTTTCCTATTAGAAATGCCGTAATTGGAATCATCACGCCGTTGACGAGCATAAAGATTGATGTTAGCCACTGTGCTGTACTTGCCTCAAGATCGAGATCGACCATGATATGTGGAAGAGCTGTTGCAAGAAGCGTTTGGTTTAAAATGGCTGCAAAAGCCCCAGATAAAAGGACGATCAAAAGCGGTACTTTGTTAAAGGAACCAATCCCTTCTCCTGATTGTTGATTGTCGTTCATGTTCTCCCTTCTTTCTCACTGTTTGTTTTCTTGATGTTCGTTAAGAAGATGATCGCATAAGACCCAATTGCAATAGTTTAAGCTCCGTCTCATATTTCTTCATTGCAGCTGAGACCGATAAGTTGTTCGAAACGCTGTGAATCAAATTATGAAAGGTAACTGCGGTTAGAATTTGCATCACATGAAACATTTCTTTTCGGCTTGCTACATTTAGCTGTTCGGCATTAACAAGATCATAAATATCATCATACCGCTCATTAGCAACGTCTTCTGATAAATATTGTGAAAACGTATTTTCAATTTTGTAGTTCATGTTAAGCAATACGTTTCGTATAAAATCCCTTTGCCCTTTATCCTCTGAATGCTCAAGTGTCGACCTAAAAATTTCACTAATGGCTTTAAACAAATCCCCTTCAAACTTTTTTAAGTTTGAAACCAAGCATTCGTGACGTTCTTTTGCATGTTCATTTAATAAATAAAAAAACGCATCTTCTTTATCCTCAAAGTATTGGTAAAAACTTCCCCTTGGAATGCCAGCCGTTTTTAAGATATTGGAAATAGAGGCTTCGTAAAGAGAAACTCTTGAAAATTCCTGTTTCGCAGCATCAATTAAGATTTGTCGCTTTTCTTCTTTTAAATTATAGAACGTTGCTTTTGGCACATTAAATCACCTACCAACAAAATTATGACACAGTGTCACATCACCTACCCAACTATATGTGACACCGTGTCACAAGTCAAGAAAAGAGCTTTCCTTCTCTAAACACATTCGTTCTCATACGACATGTTTGCATCCAACAAAAAAGTGGAATTTATTTGGAAGAAAGAAGTTATATAAAAGGTGGGTACTTCTATGAAAAGAAACATAAGCAAAGGTTGGATTTTTTTCTTCGGGGCGCTCGGGGGATTATTGTATGGATATGATACCGGTGTCATATCTGGCGCGTTATTATTTATTGAACAAGACATCCCTTTATCCGATTTTCTACAAGGGGTTGTCGTTAGCTCGCTATTAGGTGGTGCGATCGTAGGGGCGGGCATGAGCGGATATGTCTCAGACCGTTTTGGGCGAAGACGGGTTGTTTTTGCAATCGCACTCATTTATTTAATCGGTTCACTCGTATTGGCTTTATCTCCGAATGCTGTCGTTTTAATTATAGGTCGCGTTATTCTCGGACTAGCTGTCGGGGGATCTACAGCCATTGTACCTGTATACTTATCAGAAATGGCGCCAACAAGATCAAGGGGCGCACTTGCTTCACTTAATCAACTAATGATTACGATTGGAATTGTGCTTGCTTACCTCATTAATTATGCATTTGCACCAATTGAGGGTTGGCGCTGGATGCTTGGACTCGCTTCCGTTCCTGCACTCGTCTTAATGATTGGCGTTCTCTTTATGCCAGAAAGCCCGCGCTGGCTCATTAAACGAAATCGTGAAGATGAGGCCCGAAACGTCATGGCTTTAACGCGAAAAGAAGATGAAATTGATGACGAAATGAAGCAAATGAAAAAGATTGAAGAAGTGGAAGAAAGCACGTGGGATGTTCTTAAATCAAAATGGATTCGCCCGATGCTTCTCGTTGGAAGTGGGATCGCCATCTTTCAGCAGTTAATTGGTATTAATGCGGTGATCTACTATGCCCCTACCATTTTCACAAAGGCTGGCCTTGGTGATTCAGCTTCCATCCTTGGTACGCTTGGAATTGGTATCGTTAACGTAATTATGACGCTTGTTGCAATCGCTACAATCGATAAACTCGGTCGAAAAAAACTGTTACTCCTCGGCAATGTTGGCATGTCGTTAAGTTTAGCCGTTCTTGCTACGATTCTCTTTACGGCAGAATTGACAACGACCATTGCCTGGTTAACCGTTGTCTTTCTCGGTCTCTTTATCGTCTTTTTCTCCGCCACTTGGGGTCCAGTTGTTTGGGTGATGTTACCAGAGCTCTTCCCTAATAAGGCACGGGGGGCTGCTACAGGATTTACGACGCTATTACTATCAGCATCAAACCTCGTTGTTTCCTTATTCTTCCCTGTTCTACTTGGTGCGCTCGGTACAGCATGGGTATTTGTGATCTTTGCTATAATCGGTGTATTTGCATTCTTCTTTGTGATGAAATATGTACCAGAAACGAAAGGAAGAAGCCTTGAAGACATTGAGAATAAGCTTAGAGGAGAAGCGTCTGCTTCATAAATAATAAAGAAAGCCTGATGATCTGTATCGATCATCGGGCTTTCTTCGTTTAGTGCGTCTAAATCCGCTCACCGTTCTTAAGCTTCTTAATTAATTCAGTAAGGTCAGACTTTTGAATACGCCAGTGACTACCAATTTTAAAAGCCGGAATTTTACCATCCTGAACTAATTTATATGTGGTCATCTCACTAATTTGAAAATATTTCGCCACTTGAGAGATTGTCATAATATCATGATGCTCATTATCCTGACTCATGTTATCGCTCCTTATCAATCTATCACCCTATTCTAACAAAGTTCTTTCGACTATAGACGAAAACTCTACCAATACGATAACTCATTATAACAGGTTATATCAAATTAGGTTCATTTAGATTAAAAAGTACTTCAATCACTCGTTTTTATGGTGCTAGTAGTAAATTATTAAAATCAAGTTAATGTGTAAATAAGCGCATATATGAGCATTTACAAGAATACCCTTCATGATTTTCGCTTACATACTTATTTCCATTTTCATAGATTCTGTGCTAAACTTCATCTTGTTGTAAACGGACCCGACTTCTATGAGAGTTAGGAGTCATCACAATACTAGATTTAGAAAGAGGTGCAACATTGAACTTATCTTCTATTAAACAAGATTGGTTTGGCAATGTGAAAAACGATACCCTCGCCGGAATCGTTGTCGCACTTGCCTTAATCCCAGAAGCGATTGCCTTTTCCATCATCGCTGGAGTCGATCCAATGGTTGGACTATACGCAAGCTTTTGTATCGCCGTAGTGATTTCATTCGTTGGTGGTAGACCAGGAATGATTTCTGCAGCAACAGGAGCAATGGCGCTACTGATGGTAACGCTAGTCGCCGATCACGGTCTACAATATTTACTTGCAGCAACCATCTTAACAGGGGTTATCCAATTCTTCCTTGGCGTATTTAAACTTGCTCGCTTTATGAAGTTTGTCCCACGCTCTGTCATGATTGGATTTGTTAACTCACTGGCTATCTTAATTTTCACTTCACAGCTTCCACACTTTGTTGGTGAATCTTGGCCAATGTATCTGATGGTAGCAGGTGCTCTTGCGATTATTTATATTGTCCCACGCTTCACAAAAGCTGTTCCGTCACCACTTATCGCGATCGTTGTCATCACAATCGTAGCAATTTCACTAAACAGTGGCGTACGAACAGTTGGGGATATGGGCGAATTAACGCAAGCATTACCGTTATTTTTGATCCCAAGTATCCCACTAAACTTTGAAACGCTTGCAATTATCTTTCCTTATTCAATGGCTTTAGCTGTTGTTGGTTTACTTGAAACGTTCTTAACTGCACAAATCGTGGATGATCTAACAGACACGGATAGCAATAAGAACAAAGAAGCAAAAGGTCAAGGTATGGCAAACGTAGTTGCAGGATTTTTCGGCGGAATGGCTGGTTGTGCGATGATCGGACAATCGGTTATTAACGTGAAATCAGGTGGACGAGGACGCTTATCGACATTCGTCGCTGGTGTTTTCTTAATGATTTTAATTTTAGTATTAAACGATCTACTCGTTAAAATACCAATGGCAGCCCTTGTCGGCGTTATGATCATGGTTTCAATCGGTACATTTGATTGGGGCTCACTGAAAAACCTTCACAAAATGCCGCGTTCAGACGCAGCCGTGATGGTTGTTACGGTTATTACAGTTGTCACAACACATGATCTATCAAAAGGTGTTCTTGCTGGTGTTATATTAAGTGCCCTATTCTTTGCTTCTAAAATCTCTAAAGTACGTGTTGAAGAGAAAATGGACGAAATCACTGAGAAAAAGATTTATCACATTCATGGTCAGCTTTTCTTCGCATCTGTTACTGACTTTGTGAATAGCTTTGATTACAAAGAAGAAGGTATTAAATTCGTTGAAATCGACTTATCTGATGCTCACGTCTGGGATGACTCAGGGGTTGGTGCTGTTGATAAAGTGATTATGAAATTCAGACAAAACGAGATTGATGTGAAAGTAACCGGTGTGAACCAAGAGAGTTCACAACTCATTGATCGTTTAGCCGTTTATAATAAATAATGACAAGAAAAAGCCACAGTCCTGTGGCTTTTTTCTATGGTTGTTGCTTAACATTAGGATATATCATGACGAAATGAAGCACGGCAGGTTCTAGGTTAGGATTGAGATAACCATGTCGCTGATCCGCCTTAAATTTAATTGAATCATACATGTTTAATTCATATGTTTCCTCCAGAACTTGAACAGTCGCCTTTCCTTCCATGACAGTCACATATTCGACCACACCCTCTTGGTGCGCCTCCGCATAATACCGACCCCCTGGTTTTAGAAAAGCACGATGTGTTTCAAGAGAACCATATCCACTGTTCGTAAACATCGGCTCGAGTGTCAAATCTTCATTTGAGCTCAATACCTTATTTCCTTCGTTTCTTCTCGAAATAACGACTTCTTCTTTTTCTACAAGTAGACTGGAGATCGGAATGGAAAGGCCATTCGCTATTTTCCATATAACTGTTAAAGAAGGATTCGCTTCTCCCCTTTCTATTTTCCCTAATGTCAGTTTACTAACATCCGTTTCTTCAGCAAGATCCTGCAAACTCATCTCTCGCTCTTTTCGAATACTTCTTAACGTTGCCCCAACTTGCTGAGCAAGCTTTTGGGCATTGGTTTCTTTTTGATCGCTCACAGAATAGTCCTCTCTACAATTTTTCTTGTACTTCTTCACTTATTCATTTAGTATATTATAATATATAAACGATTAATTATAATATACTAATAGGAAGTGATACGTATGAAGGAAATAGCGCTCGGCATTCTCGCCTCTATGTTTTTCGCAGTAACATTTATACTGAATCGATCAATGGAACTAGCAGGCGGTAGCTGGATGTGGAGCGCTTCCCTTCGCTTCCTCTTCATGGTTCCTTTTCTTCTTATTATTGTACTCATTAGACGGAACATGAAACAAGTTCTTATTGAAATGAAGAAGCACCCCATTCAATGGTTCAGCTGGAGTTTTGTAGGATTCGTCTTATTTTATGCGCCATTAACCTACGCAGCATCATATGGAGCAGGGTGGCTTGTTGCTGGCACGTGGCAAATCACAATTGTAGCCGGTATTCTCGTTGCACCACTCTTGTATTCAACCGTACAAACGACACGTGGTCCAATAAAAAAACGCCATCGTATTCAAACGAGAGCGCTTCTCATATCCACCATCATTCTCGCTGGTGTTATCCTCATTCAATGGCAAAAAGCGAGCGATCTTTCATGGAAAGAAGTTTTCATTGGTATTCTTCCTGTCCTACTTGCCTCATTTGCCTATCCGCTTGGAAATCGAAAAATGATGGAGATTTGCGACGGACGTCTTGATACGTTTCAGCGTGTGTTTGGCATGACAGTTGCCAGTCTGCCTTTTTGGATTGCGATCTGTCTATTTGCCATCCCAAACGTTGGTCTTCCTGCTAGTGGACAGGTGATTCAATCCTTTATTGTAGCCGTCTGTTCAGGGGTTATCGCGACAACCCTATTCTTCATCGCAACGGATCGAGTGAGGCGCAATCAATCGAAGCTCGCCTCCGTTGAAGCTACACAATCAACGCAAGTTTTGTTTGTTCTCGCTGGTGAGGGAATCTTTCTATCTAGTCCACTCCCAAATACGATCGCATGGATCGGTATGATGCTTATTATTACTGGCATTATTTTGCATAGTTTTCGTGTAAAAATGATGAACCGATTACCTGTAGAGATCGTTAAGTAAAGCCTCTTTTAACATCGGCGTCACTTAATCTAGCCTTTCATAAATGGTTTCGGTACTTGCTTCTGAAAGTTCATCATCAAAAGAAGTCCCATTACACTAACAGCATAGGCACCTATCTCCCATCCGAAACCTTCCAACTGAAACAGACGAATAAGGAGCTGGCTTCCAAAAAGAATGGCCATCAATACGAGGCTTGATAAGATTCCTATAAGAGAAGTAAAGTTCGCAATTAAACCTAGAATAATGATGCCTCCGATTGTAAAAACAACTGGTTGACTGAGAAATAAAATGTCTGTTCCATACTCCATATGAAGAATCGTTACGCCTACTGTAAAAAGCATCGGAATCATCGTTATGCCATAAACAATCAAAAAACTTTTCACACCATTGTGAAATGAACTAAGCTGCAGCGCACCAATTAGTGCGATCAACCAGATAACGGTCGAGACGGGATAGCCAATCAGTTCAATTAATGAGAATGCGGTATTTCCATCGATGAACTGGGAAACTAAAAAGATACCAAATACCCCAGCGATTAATCGCGCAATCAGTTTTCGATTGTCCTTTGGCGACTGATCCATCGAAGCAATAAGCTCTTTCGCATACGCTTTTGGTGATTTCCCAAACACATCAGCTGCGCTCTTCCCCTCTTTCTCTCCTTCAGTTAGATGATCTTCCGCTTCTATGAGAAAGCTCTCAATATCTTCCTCATCTACCCCTTTCGTAATCAGGTAAACGCGCATTTCTTGAATAAACTTCTCATTTTCTTTTCTCATCTTTTACTCCCCCTTGCGTAAAATTAGATTGACCGTTGAACTTAAATGATCCCACCGCTTTTGAAAACCCGCTAATTCTTCCACTCCTTTTTCCGTTAATGAATAATACTTTCGTTTCGGACCAGCTGTCGATTTCTTTAAAGTAGATTGAATCAGCTGATCTTTCTGTAAGCGAATGAGAATTGGATAAATCGTTCCTTCACTAAACGACTCAAACCCGTACGAATCAAGCTTTGAGGCAAGCTCATAGCCATAAACCTCTCCTTCATGAATGATGGATAAAATACAGCCATCAATGATGCCTTTTAACATTTGCGTCGTTTGCATGTCCTTCACCTTTTCCTTTAATCTCATAACTCTTGTTATGCAAGGGTTGTGAGAATGGTTAAACGATCTTGTAAAACAAGGTATGCTTACAGTATAACGATCACTACCTTGTAAGGCAAGGGTTACTTTCATATTATTTCCAACTAAAAAAGCGCACTGAGACTTCAGCGCGCTCCGTTATTATTGAAATGTAGCTTTTACAAGTTCAATTAACACTTCTTCTGCCGAGCGAATGGGGTCTCCTCCACCCTGTGCAAAGTCTTTCTTTCCTCCACCTTTCCCATTAATGAAAGGGAGTACTTTTTTTAAAGCAAGGTTCATATCTTGATCTATCTCTTCACCTCTACCACACACAATCTGAAGTTTCTGATCGCTTTCACCGACGAAAAAGACAACAACCTCTGGCTCTTCCTTCAAGATTATTTTCGCTAGCTTTTGTAGATCTTTCATACCATATTGAGATGAAATCATTTGCACGACTTTTTGATCATGGATCAATTCAGCTGATTGTAACAATTCTTTCGCCTCAAATGAAAGGAGCTTTTCATTTAACTCATCAATCGTTTTTTCATATTCTTTTGATTGAAGAAGAACACGTTCAGCTGCATCAACAAGCTTGGATTCAGGAACGCTCAATACGTTCGTAAGTCCTTGTACAACAGCTTGTTTGGTTCGAAGTTCATTTGTTACACGCTTTCCACAAACAAAATGAACGCGGGTTTGTTTTTTCTGCTTTTCAATTTTTAATATTGAAATGGCACGTACCTGGCCAGTCGAAGAAGGATGTGTCCCACCACAACCGCTATAGTCAACGTTTGGAATCATCACGAGTCGGATATTTTCTGAAACAGCAAGCTGCTTGCGAAGCGAATATTGCGCCAGTTCCTCTTCATTCACCCACTTCGTTTCAATCGGCAGGTTTTGTTGGATGACATCATTCGCAAACGCTTCTGCTACTTCAATATCTTCTTGACTTAATTGAGCAACATCTAAATCAATTGTACAAACTTCCTGACCAAGATGAAAGCTTACTGTACTAAACCCAAGCTGATCTTCAAAAGCGGCTGAAAGAATGTGCTGTCCTGCATGCTGCTGCATGTGATCAAAGCGTCGTTTCCAGTTGATTTGACCTTGTACATATTCTTGATTAGGAAGAGGTCCAGCAACGTAGTGACGAATTTCGCCATCAACTTCTTCTACTTCTAAAACCTGTACACCATTAAGTGTGCCAGTATCAGACGGCTGACCTCCACCAGTTGGATAAAAAGCCGTTTGATCGAGAACAATGTAGGAGCGGTTTGCTTCATCGGTAAATTGTTCCCAAGTATGAGCAGTAAAGTTCGTTATGTATGAGTCTTCATAGAATAATTTAGTGGTCATCAAAAAACTTCTTTCTTTATAAATTTTGCGAGTGCAATATTGTTCATTTCGTCTATGATCACGGGACGACCTTTTCCATAAATGAAATAAACGAATTAGAAGAACTGCCTTCTTTCTTGTTTTAACTAGTTATGAAAGCACGATCTTTTGAAGTTCAGCATTTCGCTTATCCTGTTCTTCTACTGAAGCAAGGTCATACTTTTTCAGAAGATGAAAAAGTTGATTTAACGTTTCCTGTTTAACTGTTTGTTGTAAGAACCGATACGTTTCTTGCACAACATTTTCTGGCATATAAGAAGATTGGTTTTCGAGCTTTGTCACTACATCTCCGTCTGAGTGATCAATTGTACATTTCCCCAAATTGTGTTCACTCCTCTCTTGTTATGTCATTAGTTTACCATGATTCGCTCGTATGGTAACCCACTCATGATAAAAGGAACAGACGTCACGTCTGTTCCTTCCACTTTACACAGCTTTATCTTTCTGGTTTTCTGCCAACTTATCAGAGTGGGCTTCTGCATCCTCAAACTTTTCATACTTCTTAGGATTACGCATGATTTTCATTAATGAACCAAGAACAAAGAGAGAAAGGAACAGTGCAGGAACACCGCCTAAGTTCGCTAACATTTTAATCCCATCAATGTTTGCATAACTAATCATAACCCATGCCACCAGACTAACAGTTACTCCCCATACAACTTTAATGAGAACACTTGGTTCAGGGCTACTTGGCGTAATGCCAGTAGATGAAATGCCACCCATTGCTGCTAGATTGGAATCAGCTGCTGTAACAAACGAAATAAATACGATAAATACGTAGATTGGAATGACAATCGCCGCGAGTGGTAAGGCATCAAATACTGCGTAAAGAGCGGCTTCTGCACCAGATGTATTCATGATATTCGCAAGACCTGCACCCGTCATTTCCATATTAATCGCCGTTCCACTAAAGATCGTCATCCAGAGTCCACCAAAGAACGCTGGTAGTGCAAAGTTAACGAGAATCATTTGTTTCACTTTATATCCAAATGCTATTCTTCCAAGGAACAATGCTGTGATAGCCGCCCATGAGAACCAGCTAGCCCAATAAAACGTTGTCCACCATTGTGGCCACTGATCACCAGCCGATGCTCCAGTAAAAAGACTTTTATCGAAGAAATTCGTAAAATAATCTCCCGCTGATTCTGTTCCCAAATTTAATAAGTATGAAGTAGGGCCAACGACAAACATAAAGATGATAATACCGATGAACAAACGCATATTGATATTGGAAAGAACGCGGATTCCTTTCATTAATCCAGTCGAAGCTGAAATAATGAATGTTACCATGAGAGCAATCGCAATCGCTGCCCATAGCGTCGGCGAGCTCGCGATACCGGTAATGTAATTGACGCCGCCACCAAGGTTCAATAAACTTGTTCCCATCGAAGCTGCCATACCGAGAGCGAGTGTATAAAGGCAAAGGGCATCAATGACATTCGCCCATTTCCCATTAAGTCGATCTCCGAATAACGGAGCAAGCGTTGAGCTTAAGCTAAACGGCTTTTTCATATTATAGTAAGCAAATGCAAACACAATGGCTGGTAGACAGTAAATGGCATAAGGTGTAATTGTCCAGTGGAGATACATTGTAGAAAGTGAGAAGATCGCCGCTTCTGGGCTATTCGGTTCGATGCCTAGCGATTCTGGAGGGGCAGAAACGTGATAAAGTGGTTCCACAATTCCCCAGAAAGTGAGACCAGCCGCAATCGTTGTTGTTAACGTAATCGCAAACCATGTCAGTGGCTTCAGCATTGGCTTTGCTTGATCTCCACCGATGCGAATGTTTCCAAGAGGTGAGAAATAAACAGCGATACACGCAACAACCATCAAGAGACCTGCAATACTAAAGAGCCAGCCCAGATTTGCAATCACCCAATCATTCATGCTTGTTGCGACAGAAATAAACCCTTCTTTGTTCGTAAAACTGAGTATTGCTGCCACAAGAACGAGTAGAAACGGTGGCCAGAATACCGGATGTTTAAAACCCTTCATAGTCGTAACCCCTCTCAATTTGTTATCTCTTCTTTTTTATGGGCGGCCGCTCCTGTGAGCGGCCTGTTTACATCAGATAAATTCTGGGTGATATTCGCGGTTTTGAACAGGTTCTTTCTGAAAATCAATGACAGATCGACCGACGTTGGCGCAGTTACAGTCGTGAAATGAGTCAAACGCCTGGTTAATTTCTTCTAACGAAACGCGACTAATGACAAGTTCATCGAGCATAAATTTCCCATCCATGTAGAGCTCTGCGATTTTAGGAAAATCACGATACGGCTGTGTATCTCCGTAAAAGCTTCCTTTGATCACTTTGCCCACTCGGTGGAAACCACCAGCTGGAAGACTAAGCAACATTTCAGGATGGAACGCCCCTACAACGACGATCGTTCCCCCTTTTCGCGTCGCATTCCACGCATTCGTGGTAGCTGCTGTGTGACCTGAGCAGTCAATCGCATAGTGCACGCCAAACCCGTTCGTTATCGCTCGAATCAGTTCAGGTGCATCTCCTTCACTAACATTTACCGTATGGGTGGCACCGAATTGTTTCGCAATTTCAAGATTGGCTGGTTTCATATCACAAGCAATGATTTTAGAAGCCCCGGCAATTCGTGCCCCTTGAATCGCATTTACGCCTACACCACCAATTCCAAAAACAGCGACCGTCGATCCTGGCGTCACTTTTGCTGCATTAACCGCTGCCCCGTAACCCGTCGCAACCCCACAGCCAATGAGAGAAGCTTGCGCAAGTGGCATTGCATCGGGTAATTTTACGCAAGACATGTCTGGGACAACAGCATATTCTGCAAATGTTGATAGAAGCGAGTTATGAAAAAGCGGAAGTCCATCTTTGCTAAGGCGAGAGGTACCATCAAGAAGCGTACCGTTAAACATTGGACCAAAGGCAGATTCACAAAGATGAATGGCACCCGTGACACAGAATTCACACGTTCCACAATACGGTACCCAACTTAGTGCTACCTTGTCTCCCGGTTTAACTGTTCTGACGTTTGGGCCAACTTCAACAACTGTTCCAGCCCCTTCATGACCGAGAATCGTTGGAAAAGGGGTTGAAGGATCCTGTACCGCATTTAAGTCACTATGACAAACACCCGTGGCAGCAATCTTCACAAGCACTTCATTTGCTTTTGGTGGAGCAAGCTCCACTTGTTGAATCTCAAGCGGTGCTCCTAGACCCGTCATGACAGCCGCTTTCATTTTCATACTCTTTCCTCCGTCCTTTTAGTAAGCAACCCAGATTGCTTTTGTTTTTGTATAAGATTGAAGTGAGTGCACAGCATACTCTTTGCCCCAGCCACTTTGTTTCCAGCCTCCGAATGGACTGGCGAAATCATAACAACCATATTTATTCACAAACACCATACCAGCTTCAAGTTTGTTTGCAACGCGATGGGCGCGAGAAACATCCTTTGTCCAAAGACCTGCAGCAAGACCATAGATTGTATCATTCGCCATCCGCACCACTTCTTCTTCAGAATCAAATGGGAGGATACAAAGAACTGGTCCAAAGATTTCTTCCTGTGCAATGGTCATGCGATTTGTGACATCCGCAAAGATCGTTGGCTTTACATAAAAACCTTTTGCTTTATCACCATCAACATCACGTTCGCCACCAGCCACAAGTCGTGCCCCTTCTTTTTTACCACTTTCAATGTAATGCAAAATGCTGTTCATGTGGGCTTCTGAAACCTGAGGACCCTGATCGCTTTCTGGATCAAAAGGATCACCACACTTGTATGCGTTTGCAAATTCACCAATTTTTTCAACAACTTCATCATAAACAGGGCGTTCAACAAAGAGTCGCGTTGGGGCGGAGCACTTCTCCCCTTTGTGCGTAAACAAACCATAGAATGAACGTTCAATTGCTCCTTCAAGGTTCGGTGCATCAGCAAAAATAATATTCGGGGATTTGCCCCCAAGCTCTAATGTAACGGGCTTAAGATTTGAATCAGCAGAATCATGGACAAGCTTCTTTCCAACCTCAGTACTTCCTGTAAACGAGATTTTATCTACGTCCATATGGGTACTAATGTAGGAGCCAATGGAACCTTTCCCAAGAATTAAATTCAAAACGCCTGGGGGCAAAAGCTTCGCTTCATGAATGATTTCAACGAGACGAATTGCCGAGTAAGACGTTGTACTAGATGGCTTTAACACGACCGTATTCCCCATCGCAAGCGCTGGTGAAAGCTTCCAAACCGCCATTCCAATCGGAAAATTAAACGGAACGATCTGACCACAGACCCCGATTGGATCACGCGTTGTGTAGCTTAAGAAATTTCCTTCAACCGGATTGTTTTCACCATAGTATTTATCTGTCCACCCTGCGTAATATTGAAAAAGATCAGAGGCTTCTTGCACATCATCGTTATACGCTTCTGTGTAGAGCTTCCCATTATCAAGGGATTCAAGTGTCGCTAGTTCATCTTGATGATCAAGAATCAATTGACTAATCTCACGAAGAATTCTAGCTCGTTCTTTTCGCGTCGTTTCTTTCCATGGCCCATGATCAAACGCTTCTCTCGCTGCAGCAACAGCCGAGTCAACATCTGCTTTTTTCGCACTAAAGATTGAACCTGTGCTCTCTCCTGTCGCTGGATTTATCGAATCAATCGTTTCTCCGCTAGTGCTTTTCACCCACTGACCATTGATGTAAAGCTTTTTCGGTTCTCGAAGCCATTCTTTCGCCCAGTCAAGTTTTGGTTGCTTAATGCCTTCAAATTTTGTTTGTACCTGTTTCATCGAAAATCTCCCCCATTTGTTTGAAGTTGTCGTAAGCCTTCTGTTCCATTCGTTTTTAACGCGTCCGAGACAATCTGATAGCCAAATTTCTCTTTTAGATCGACCACAAGGGGTACAGTTGTTTCAGAAAGAGCCTTGCAGTGTTTTTCATTAGCGGTCATCCCCTTCAAACAGCTCTCTTGAAAAACCGGCAACATCTTTTCCATTAAAGAGATAGCATCTAGAATTGCCATTCCTGCCGCCCCTTCAAATACGTTCAAATCGAGCTCTCCATGTTCCAATACCGCCTGAACAGTACGATCATGGCCTAGTACTTTGAAGCAACAGTGCAGTAACGTTTCTGGCAGTACGGGGTTCACTTTTCCTGGAAAAAAAGAGGATCCCGCCTGAACAGCAGGTAGATTGAGTTCTCCAAATCCTGCTTCTGGCCCAGATGATCGTAGTCTTAAATCTTTAGCAACTTTAATGAATCCATTCGCGAGCTGTTTTAGCTCATTTGAAACATCGCCAAGATCATCCACATGTTGCGCAGCATCATATAAATTAGAACGATGGGTTACAGGCTTCCCTGTCACCTTTTTCAACTGAACGAGAATGTTTTCTCGATAGTCGATGGAAGCCCCTACTCCAGAGCCAATGACTGTGCCACCTAAATTAATGACGTGCATTTGCTTGATTGAATGATTTAGCGAAGTGATTCGTCGATCGAGCATGGCAACAACACCATACAAAGAATCTCCGAGCTGAACCCTCATTCCATCCTGTAAACAAGTCCGTGAAATCGTTGAAATTTGCAACCACCGCTCCGCTTTTTCTTTCATCGTGCCCTGTAAGGTTCTCAGTAGTTGTACGAATGCCTCAAGCTGTTGGGCGATCGTAAGACGAATTGCCGTGTGACATACATCTGATGTGGATTGAGAAGCATTGACATGATTTGGGCTAACGGGTTCGTATGTCCCTCTTTCATATCCAAAATAGGTGTTTGCTAAATTGGCTATTACCTCATTCACATTCATATTCGTCCCGATCCCACCACCTCCATGGTAGGGATCAATTGGAAAGTGTTGCAGGTGTGCTCCTCGAATCAATTCATTACAGGCTGTTACGATCGCTTCTTGAATAGGAATAGGAATTTCACCCACCCGGCCATTTGTGAGCGCAGCCGCCTTTTTCACCATACTTAACGCTTGAATATAAGCGGGATAATCAGAAAGTTTTTTCCTTGAAAAACTAAGGTTTTCCATGCACCGAACGGTTTGAATGCCATAGAGTGCCTCTTTAGGTACGTCTACCGAACCGAAAGAGTCAGTTTCGCGCCTAATCATGTTCACCTCTTCTTTCTGGTCGCCTCTTTAAAGCGCTTCCATTTCGTTTTACACAAGAGAAGACCTACCCACTTTACAATCAGAATTTACAATTTTAATAAATCATTAAAAGCAGCAATCAGGTAATCAAGCCGATATGAGATTAAGCTTTTTAAAACCGCCTTTTCACATACTTATATTGCAAGTAACGTGCCAACTTTTTATTACTTGTATTTGGGGCAATTCTGCTCCATTCCTGAAGCAAATTGTAGAATTTCTCTACACTTCTTTGTAGAATTTTTCTACAGTGTCGAAATTTTGCACAGAAAAAGATGCTGCTCTTATGAACAGCACCTCACTTTTTTTTGGTGAATTTTGCTAATAAGAGCGCAATGATGATACAAGCGACTCCAAGCAAAACGACATTATTTGAAATAAAATCCAGAACAACTCAACTACCTTTCTAGCATTCTAGTTAAATCTTATCACAACCGCTTTTATTCATCAGGTAATAAACCCGATTTTTGTAGAAAGTCCTTTGCCACCTTTCCGACATCTTGATGCAAGACATCTACGCGGTAATTTAAATGAACCATTTCTTCGTTTGTAATCGTTCTAGCTAGTGCTTCGAGAGGTTCTCGTATTCCTGGATCATCCTCCAAAATCGTTTTCTGTACAACTGGAGCAGCATCATAAGGTGGGAAAGCCATGCGATTATCTTGTAAAATCACAAGGTCATAGTCTTCAATACGGCTATCTGTGACCATACCAACTGCCACTTGAACCCTCTCTTCTTTTACGGCCAGGCTAAGTAATTCTGAATCTACCGCGAGAAGCTGATTTTGATTCACTTTAAAATTGTAAACATCTTCTAAATGATCAAGGCCATCTTCTCTCATTAAATATTCTTCATTTGTGGCCATTTTTAAAGAGGGATTGTCGTCCTTATTCATATAAGACACCAGATCACTAACAGAGGTAATGCCCTTTTCACTTGCGAATGACTTTTTCATAATTAAGCCCCAGGAGCTATTAAACTCACTCTTATCGAGCCAAATAATCTCTTTCTTTTCGTCCACTTTTTTCACAAACTGATAAGCTTCATTCGCATCATATCCTGGTCCGTCCTTATGATAAATAATTTTCGCTGTATTCGTATATTCCCAATAAAGATCAACGATGTTGTTAAGAAAAGCCTCTCGAATCGACGGGCTATCAAGAAAGCGAACTTCTTCTACCTCATATCCTTCCTCCATTAATAATAGCGCCGTCATTTTCATTAACAAGTATTGTTCTGTGAATGCTTTTGATCCAAGTGTAATGGTAGGACCTTCCTCAGACGATGCCATTTCTTTCGTCTGTTTCTCCTCACCCTGACAGGCCACGATAAGCAAGAGACAGCCGATGAAACAAACCATTTTTCTCATATACTGATGCCAATCTTTTTCATTTTATAAATTAACGTATGCCTCGCAATTCCAAGTCTCTCCGCCGCTTTCGTTTGATTTCCATTCGTGTCGGAAAGTGCCTGTCGGATCATTTTCTCCTCTATATCTTCTAATACTTCCGAAAGACTTCCGCTAAAGTCCTGCACGTCAGCTCGTTCACTTTTTGGAAGTGACATTAAGGAAGCATGAGCGAGGTCTTCTGGCATGATCATGCCACTCCGCTTCATAATATGAATCCGCTCTAAGATATTTAATAGTTCCCGAATATTGCCCGGCCAGGAATGACGAAGAAGAAGCGCAACGCTTTCTTCCGAGATGGTGATTGTCTTATTGTATTTAGCATTTAATTTTCTCATCTGATCCTTAATCAACAGCGGGATATCTTCCACCCGATCACGTAAGGGGGGAATCTCAATTTCAATTAAATTTAATCGATAGTAAAGATCCTCTCGAAACGTACCAGAAGCAACCGCTTGTTTAAGATTTTGATTGGTAGCCGTTATGATTCGAACGTCCACGGTGCGATAGTCATTGCTACCAAGCTGCATCACCTTTTTATCTTCAATCACATGAAGGAGCTTCGCCTGCATCGCAGGAGATATTTCGCCAATCTCATCAAGGAAAATGGTGCCGCCGTCAGCCGCCGCAAATTTCCCTAGTTTTGATGAGACAGCACCTGTAAATGCACCTTTTTGATAGCCAAACAGCTCACTCTCAAGAAGGTGCTCTGGAATAGCGGCACAGTTGATCGACAGCATCGGCCCTTTGCTTCGGTGACTGTTCTCATGAATCCAATGGGCAAGCGCCGTTTTCCCAACGCCACTCTCCCCAAGAATAAGGATACTTGCATCCGTCTCTTTCACTTGCTGGAGCAGTGACATAACTCGTTTCATACTTGGACTTTCAAAATGAAAGGTGTCTTCCGGCTGCTCCTGATCTTCCCTTGTATTCAGTTGTTTTAATACGAGAGCTTTTACTTCTTCAAGCTCCATCGGTTTATTCAAATAGTCGACAGCACCAAGCTTCATCGCTTGAACGGCGCTTTCTACATTTCCGTATGCCGTCATCATGATAACTGGTACATCAGGGTTTATCTGCTTTATTTCCTTCAATACTTGGAGTCCAGTCATATCTGGGAGCATATAATCGAGAATCACGATATTAACATCCGTTCGCTTAAAAAAATCAAGTGCACTGCTTCCTAAATGAGCCATGATCGAATCTAAGCCCGCTTTTTTTAATTTACGTCCAATTAATTTCGCTAATTGGACTTCATCATCAACGATTAAAACCGTTTGTTCCATAATGCCAGCTCCTTTTCTATCGATGAAACCAACAATGAATGGTTGTCCCTTTCCCTTCAACACTTTCAACTGTAAGCTCGCCGTTATTTTCACGAATAATATCTCTTGCGATCGTTAAACCGAGACCATTCCCATCTTCTTTTGTTGAAAAAAATGGGTCAAAAAGCCACTCAAGATTACTTGCCATAATCCCTGTTCCTGTATCTTGAAATGCTACATGAAGTTGGTTTTCGTATTCACTTAAGGTAACTGTTAAAGTTCCCTCCCCTTTCATCGCATCCGCTGCATTTAGGATAATGTTTAGAAAAGCCTGAATTAATTCATCATAAAACCCGATATACTCACCATTTGTTTCATAGTGCTTAACGACTGTTACGTTTTGCTCCTTCATTTTAAAGCGAACGAGATGAATCACTTCTTCAATAACGGTCTTTAACTGAAGATGTCGAGCATCAGCTTTATTCACTTTCGCAAAATTCAAGAAATTACCAACGATCGTTTTCATTCTTCTTACTACTTGATCAATATCACGCGCTAATTCTTTAATGTCTTCAGAGCTATTGGCTTCTTCCACTTCTTCTCGTAACATCTCAGAAGATCCTGTTAAGATGGCAAGTGGATTTTTTATTTCATGCGCAATTCCTGTTGTAATTTGACCAATTAAAGCAAGTTTGTCGTTTTGCTTCACGCGTGACTCTAGCATTTTCATTTGTGAAATGTCTTGCAATACAGCGATACTTCCGATAATTTCATTTTTTCCATTATAGAAGCGAGAGGTGCCAATATTGACAAGATGACGTTGACCTTTAGCATCAATAATGTAACTCTCACACTCGATACTTGGTTCTTCTGAGATCAATGCTTTCAATAACATAAAATCTTCATCTGTATGTTTAATAGGGAGCTGCGAAAGAGGGCGACCGACAAGTTCAATCCGACTATACCCCACCAAATCTTCAAACCGTCTGTTCACATGTGTAACAACGGCATGCTCATTAATCGTAATCATGCCATACGGGATTCCTTCGATCATATCATTTAAATATCGTTCACTTTCTTCTAATTGGTGCTGTTTCTCATAATTGCTGTTACCAACCGAGATGATGGTTCTAGTTAATTCCCCTACTTCGTCTTTTCGTAAGTTTTCTGAGGTGGATTCTTCCTGATAAAATGTTTTTCTTCGATAAGCTTTCGCATAGTTTGTTAAACGAATAATCGGATACACGATGTCCCGAATGCCAGCTACGATGAACAAGAACGAAAGAATCAAAATACCAATGAAAGATAGCGTGAGAACATACGAGAGTTTTCTAACCGGAGCAAAGGCAATTTCTTCTGACACGCCATAGACAAGCCCCCAACCATCTCGAAGGGTTTGATAGGCAATAATGCTTTGATCTCCTTCATAGACAGAACGCGATACCCCTGAAACCTCTTTGAAAATTTGGCTCGATGGAAGATCTTTTGAAATAACTTCTCCTAACGCTTCGGTATTTGTGGATGCAATCACAAGACCATCTGGATCAATCAGCATCCCAAAGTGCCCTTCGCCTGTGCTAACACTTTCAATCATCTCAGATAAATAATCCTGACTAAATTCAGCAATGAGTGCACCCTGGAAAGAGTTACTTTCGTTAAATACCGGAATCCCGACTGAAACAACTTCTTCTCCATTATAATTTCGAATCATATTCGACACGGCATAGTTATGCGTCCACTGCATTTCATTTAATTTCGGATAAAGATAAGATGTTCCCTCAAGCTCAGGTGCAAAAGGCGATTCAAACATCACCTTGCTTTCATTGTTTAAATAATAAACCGATCGAATAATCGAGCTCTGAGCAATCGCCTGTCTTGATCGATTATACATGCGCTCCACGTCAACGTTACGTTCTTCTCGATTGCCTGCAATTAAATGAAGCTGAAGTACCACACTCGAAATTTCGTTATCCACTCTTTTTACAATACTTTCCGTATTGGCTACATTTTCACTAATGATATCATCTTCAATCATGTCTTCTGCATAATTAATAATCACTTGATAAATAAGTAGCGTTGGAAGAACCAGAAGTAAAATAAAAATGAGCACAGATTTTTTTAATATACTTTTGCGGATTGGATGCCAAAGGATTCGTTTTATTTTTGTAAAGGATTTCATTTCATCCCACCATTTGAATGTCATGTCGAACGTTATGTCATTTATCATAATCGCCGCTTTACTAGATTGGCAACCGTGAATTTTGAACCAAACGCTTTTGACCATTTTTCACCACAATCCCTTCCTTCTACTCAGAGTTAAGAAACGGTTCGACTTCTTCCACTCATTTCCCCGGAAATGGCCAACTAGTTTACACAAGTATTCGCTTAAAGTAGACAAGAGATTTTTTTATGTCTCGACACCAATATCCCTTTCTTTCAGAAAAGCTTATGTATAATAATGACATCAACTTACTTTAATAGGGAGGAATCGTATGAAAACGCTCAGGATGGTGTTTTTATTCGCTTTGTTACTTACTGTGTCGGCTTGTAATTTCCTTACCACCTCAGACTCCTCAGAAAAAGTAGAAGCAGAAAAAGAATCGGTGGACAAGTCTTCGACGGAGACTGCAACAGAAGTTCTTTTTCAAGAAGGCACCTACAAATGGGAAAAAGATGGTGAAATTCTTGGTGGACTTGATATAACCGACCCTAAGGCGGATTCCTTCACGTTTATGCTCCAAGCCTACGATGGTCAAAATGTTGGTGAATTGTCCGGGGTCGCTCAGGTTAACGGAGAAATGGCCTCTTTCACACACACTGAAAACGCAGCATGCAAAGTTTCTTTCGGGTGGAAAGAAGATCGATTAACGATCGATACGAGCGAAGCCTGTGAGAACTTAAATGAAAACCCGATTTCGTTTACGGGTGTTTATACAAAGATTGAAGTCGGGAACTCCTCGTCCCCAACTGAAGAAGAAGCGACAGAAGAAGCGAACTGGCAAGAAGCACTTTATATCAATCCAACTTTTGAGCAGGGCGAGCTTACCTTATCAAATGTAACGAAGGAATCCTTTGAATTCACCTTTCAAATTAGTAGCGATGATCAAGTTGGGAAAATGACAGGGACTGCAACCATAAATGGAAATGAAGCAACCTTCAAAGACCAAGAAGATCCAGCTTGTTCAGGGACATTTGTTCTATCAGATGATGTGATTTCATTTAATGAAGACTCTTGCTTAAACTACCATGATGCAGCAGTTGGTTTTAACGGGGAATATGCTCTTTCAGACGAAAAGCCTACTGCCACGAACGAAACCGCTTCTTGTGACAAGGCCCCTTTTCATTCTGAACTTTTGCAGTTTGCCGAACAGGGCCACTTAAAAGATGCATCCATTTTTCTTGGTATGTCGGAAGAAGCCTTGAAAAAACTGAAGCCTTCCATGACGTTTGATGAAGCACTTTATGAAGGAACGCCAGGTTTTTATGATGACAGCTACTCTTACTTAACAGCCGATGAGAAAGTCAGTCATCTAAGATACAATGCGCTTTCGGAGGGACCAGCTGTCCCTTATGCTGAAGTTGTTTGTCAATTCGGAGAACCTGACGAAGTGGTGTTTAATGAATTGGACTCGGAATACCTTCATGTTTATTATGCTGGTGAGAATAAACTTTCCTTTGTATCTGATTCGAAAGAAGGCGCCATTAAAGCGGTCGCGCTTCAAACGATGACCGTTCAATGATTTTCGATCTCTTTAAAGCAGTCAGGCGATCAATGCCTGACCGCTTTCTTCCTTTAGAGGGTTATGTTGATGTGCACAAACGATTTAATGTTCTTTAAGAACGTTCAGGATATAACTCTTTCAAGTAATCAACTGACTGTCGAATCATCTCTTTCAACACATCAAGATCAATATCGTCTAACTTGTTCACGTAAACGCACGCCTTACCTGTCTTATGCTTACCCAATCGTTCAAGTGCGTTCTCGCGTTCTGGTTCACCTTGAGCGAGATATAAGCTAATTTTTGCTTTCCTTGGTGAAAATCCTACGAGTGGCGCATCACCTTCATGTCCCGTCGCGTATTTATAATGATACGAACCGAAACCAATAATGCTTGGTCCCCACATTTTCGCTTCATACCCCGTTGTTTCAGTAAATAGATCTAACAACCGGTACCCATCTTCTCGCTTTTTCGGATGGTCGACACTTTCAATAAATTCAATGACACTGTTATCCGTTTCTTTCGTTTTTAATTCGTACATGCAGGAAGCCTCCTTAGTAAAGTCTCTCTTTCCTGTTACGCTCTTCCATCATAATTTCCTTTTTCATCATGTAAATTCCCCTTGATTAAACCAAAAATGTATCGAGATGATTTCGTTTATTATCGTTTCATGTTAGTTACTGAAAAAACGTTAGGAATCCTCTCATTCTGGAACGGTCTTGCTTATAGAATTCCCATCACCTTTTGAAGGTAAGACAATGTTTACATTAAATGATATCCCAATGTTTCTAGTGTAATCGTTATTTTAATCATAAACTATTTAATTACGTCAAATACGAATCCTGTGACGCTCTTTTTCTATCAATTCACATATTTCTCCATCTGCTTCATTTTCTTCTTTCTTATGCCTTTTCGCAATGATGAGGAGAGACCGAATGACGGGATGGCTGTCGTTGACGTTCTTCGGTATGGAAAATCAGTTGACCCCATCGATTAAATATGAAACCTGCTTCTGAAGCGGGTTTTTCCTTTATGCAAACTATAGTAAAATAGATGTAAATCAATCTTAGGGAGTGATTAGTTGAAAAGTGAAATGAACCAATTGTTCATAGAGAAAAAATGTGTTCATGTGCTTTATGCGTATCAAGAGGTTAAGAGCTATATCGAACAGGTTTGCGATTTCATTGAACAAGGAGCATTGCACGGGGAATATACGATTCTTATTGAAAATGATCGCCTTTATCCAATGATACTAAAAGAATTACAACGAAAACTAACGAAAGATCAATTACACTTTGTTCACCGTGTGAATAGCTTTGATTTTTACTTTTCAAGTGGAAGTTATCATCCTCCTGCGATTCACGAGTATTTTAAAGAGACCGTGGCTCCGTATGTCGAAAACAGCCTGTCCTTTCGTTCGTGGGCACACGTTGAATGGGCTTCAATGGAAGAACCCCTTCATCTGATCGAAGACTTTGAAAAAATCGTTGATCGTGCTGTTAACGACCTGTCTTTTCCACTCATCTGTGCTTATGATGGGGAAAGGATGCCTGATTATCTCATCACCATCTTAATGGAAACACATCCTTATATATTAATGAATGATGAATTCACCTTGTCCAAACAATACTTCGGCTAAAAAAATGAGCCCCGTCCTTATGACGATAAGGACGGGGCTCACTTAGTTAATATTCAATACGTTCAAAAGGCTCCATCGTTGGCACGTCTACTTCAAATGCATCTGGATATTTTATCCCAAGCCCCGTATTCAAACAAACGACCCGTTCTTCTTCTTTGATCCAACCGCGTTCTTTGAGTGTTTTGGCTGCTGCAAACGTAGCGGCTCCTTCCGGACAAATAAATTGTCCTTCTAGACTAGCGACCTCCCTTTGCGATGCCCGGATCTCTTCTTCTGAAACGGCTAGCGCACAACCATCCGTTTGATAAATTGCATCCAGTACAAGAAAATCACCGATGGCTTTTGGGACATTAATTCCAAACGCATGTGTCGTTGAATTCTCCCAGAACTCCGATTCCATTTTCCCTTCCTCAAATGCTTTCACAATCGGAGCACACCCATCGGATTGAACAGCAACTAATCTTGGAAGCTTCGTTTCTTTGATCCAACCAAGCTCCTGAAGCTCAAGAAGCGCTTTATAAATACCGATCAGGCCGACGCCTCCCCCTGTTGGATAAAGAATCACATCAGGAAGTTTCCAATTCAACTGTTCTGCTATTTCATACCCCATCGTCTTTTTACCTTCAATGCGATAGGGCTCTTTTAGCGTAGACGCATCATAGAATCCATTCTTTTTCACAAGATCACCTACAATTTTTCCTGCGTCACTTATTAGTCCATTTACAAGATAAAGATGAGCCCCAGAAATGCTGACTTCTTTTCTCGTAATTTCAGGAGCGTCAACTGGCATCACAATATGCGCTTCTACTCCTGCCTTAGCCGCGTAAAGCGACCAGGCGGCTCCTGCATTGCCATTCGTCGGCATCGCTAAGTTCCGTACACCAAGCTCTTTTGCCTTTGAAACCCCAACCGCCGCACCTCTTGCTTTAAACGAACCAGTTGGTACGAGGCCTTCATCTTTTATGTACAAATGCGGTATCCCTATCTCCTTACCAAGAGTAGGGAGTGACAGGATCGGCGTCATGCCTTCTTCAAAACTCACTTTATTTTCAACATTTTTTACAGGAAGCAACTCATGGTATCGCCACAGTGACTGCTCCCTCCCTGCGATCATTTCCTTTGTCACATGCTTCTTCACTTCATCAAGCTTGTAGTCAACGAGAAGTGGTGATCCACACACACAGAGCTGTTCAACCGTATCGACATCATATGTTTCACTGCACTTCGGGCAGGTTAAATGGGAAACCATGCTATAAGTCATCCTTACACCTCCGTTTTTTATAAAAAACAGTGAAACCCAAAGTTCACACGCGTGATCTTTGGGTTTCTTCCTGTCAAAGCATTAACTATGAAAATCAAGTCCTGATCGCACTTCTTCAACATATCCCGCTCGGATCACATAATCACCGAAATGCTCATTCTCTTCTTTTTCTTTTGCATAATTAAAGAGGATCGGTTTAAGAGAAGCAAGGATCTCTTCCTCACCGATGTTTTCTTTATAGAGCTTGCTTAATCGGTCGCCAACAAATCCGGCTCCCATGTACATGTTGTACTTGCCAGGTGCCTTTCCAATAAAAGCAATCTCGCCTAAGGTTGGACGTGAACAGCTATTCGGACAGCCTGACATACGAATCACAATCTCTTCTTCTCTTAGACCCGCTTCATCCACAATCTCCTCGATTTTATCAATAAGAGAAGGCAAATACCGCTCAGCTTCAGCCATCGCTAAACCGCATGTTGGGAAGGCAACGCAGGCCATGGAATTACGGCGCAGTGCAGAATTTTGTTTCCCGTCTGTCAGACCGTATGCGGCGACAAGCTCATCGATTTCCGTTTTCTTTTCTTCTGCTACGTTCGCAATGATGAGATTTTGGTTCGGTGTTAGCCTGAAATCACCTTCGTGAATTTTCGCTATTTCTCGTAGTCCGGTCATAATTTGATAATCTTCTAGATCAACAATGCGGCCATTTTGGATAAAGAGCGTTAAGTGCCATTTGCCATCGCCTTTGACCCAGCCATAGCGGTCACCATTATGATCAAAATGATAAGATCGAGCTTCTTCTAGTTCAAACCCGAGTCTACTATGCAATTCGTTCCGAACCCAATCAAGTCCTCTTCGATCAATGGTATATTTAAAACGCGCATTTTTTCGTTCTGATCGATTGCCATAATCACGCTGAATCGTAATAATCTTCTCTGCTACATCAACAATGTTTTCAGGTGCACAAAAGCCAATGATGCGCGACAGCTGCGGATACGTACTTGTATCGCCATGCGTCATGCCCATTCCACCTCCTACCGCAACATTGAACCCTTGAAGCTTGCCATCTTCAAGAATCGCAATAAAGCCGAGATCCTGGGAGAAAATGTCCACGTCGTTTGATGGCGGAACCGCAACGCCAATCTTAAATTTTCTCGGTAAGTAATGAGGACCATACATCGGCTCAATCTCTTCTTCTTTTCGATCAAGCACCTTCTCTTCATCTAACCAAATTTCATGATACGCTCTTGTTCTCGGCAACAGATCGTCACTTAGTTTTCGTGCCCATCCGTGCACTTCTGCATGGATATCAGATTGATACGGATTGGCGTTACACATCACGTTCCGATTCACGTCCCCACAGGCCGCAAGAGAATCCATCAGAACAGAATCCATTGCCTGAATGCTCTTCTTCATATTCCATTTTAAAATGCCGTGCATTTGAAATGTTTGACGCGTCGTTAATTTGAGCGTTCCGTTTCCATATTCATTCGCAAGATCATCCATCACAAGCCACTGCTCTGGAGTCGCTACGCCACCTGGCAATCGGACGCGAACCATAAACTGATAAGCTGGTTCAAGCTTCTGCTGCTTTCGCTCCTGGCGGATATCGCGATCGTCCTGCATATAGCTACCATGGAACTTTAATAGCTTTGTATCTGCATCCGGAATTGATGCGGTAATCGGATCCGCAAAGCTTTCGACAAGAGATCCACGTAAATAGTGGCTTTCGTCTTTAATTTTCTCCATTTCACTCGGTTTTCCATCTTGGGTTGCCGTCTTTTTATTCATGTCAAACTCCTTCCATTCCGCTTAGTACACATCACGCTGATAGCGCTTCGCGTTCCGTAAGTCCGATAAATAAGCCTCTGCTTCTGACTCACTCAAACCGCCCTGCTCCTCAAGAATGTTGACGAGTGCAATGTGAACATCTTTTGCCATATATTTCTCATCGCCACATACATAAATGTGTGCTCCCTTCTGAAGCCACTCGTATAGTTCTTTACTTCGCTCACGCATGCGGTGCTGAACATACACTTTCTCTTCTGTATCGCGTGAAAAAGCGACATCCATGCGAGTCAGCACACCCTCTTTTAACCATTTTTGCCACTCGACCTGGTATAGAAAATCGGTAACAAAGTGCTGCTCACCAAAGAACAACCATGTATCGCCACCTGCGCCAATTTCTTCTCTCTCTTGTAAAAAAGCACGATACGGCGCCACTCCCGTACCTGCTCCGATCATGATGACAGGTGTATCGGGATTGTTTGGCAGTCTAAAATTCTCGTTTCGCTGTACAAAGACCGGAAGTTGATCACCTGGCTGTGACCGTTCAGCGCACTGGCCGGAACAAACCCCAGTGCGAGCTCGACCGTGTGCGTCATATCGCAGCGCACCAATGGTAAGATGAACTTCCCCATCACTTGCTTTCGGACTGCTTGCAATGGAGTAAAGACGAACGGGTATTTTACGAAGTACCTTCACAAATTCCTCTGCAGCAATTTCCCAAGGCCCGTAGTCTTTCACAAGATCAATGAGATCTCTTCCATAAATGTACGTCTTTAGCTCTTCTCCCTCAGCATCCACCATGCGAAGTAGCTCTGCGCTTTCCGTAAGATCCGCAATCTTCTTAAGTAATGGCTTTGTTAGACTTGTAATCTCATATGTTTTCGTCAAAGCTTCCTGAAGAGACTGCACGTCTCCCTGCTTGTTTATCACCAACTGGCTGTCTCGGTTCCAATTCATTTCTTCCATTAGTTGAAGCACAAGTGCGGTATCATTTTCAGGATAAATCCCTAAACTGTCGCCTGGTTCGTATACAAGATTGGATCCTTCAAGATCAAGCTCAAGATGACGCGTTTCTTTATTCGATCCACGTCCGTTTAAATTGATATTCTCTAAGATCTCTGCTTTAAACGGATTCGTTCTTGAGTACGAAAGATTCGTATCACTCGCTTCCTTAGAAGGCGAGGCTTCACTACTCTTGGACGGGGCATCAGACAGCACACTCATGACACCTTCAAACCATTCTTCCGCAGGTTCTTCAAAATCCAAATCACAATCGACACGAGGATAAATTCTAGTAGCTCCTAACTCTTCCAGACGTCTGTCAAAATCTTTCCCCGTTTGACAGAAAAATTCATACGAGCTATCTCCAAGTGAAAGAACAGAAAACCTAATTTCTTCTAATTTAGGAGCGCGCTTACTTTGGATAAAATCGTAGAAGCTTAGCGCATTATCAGGAGGATCGCCATCTCCATGCGTGCTTGTAATCAACAACAAGTCTTCTACTTTCTTAAGTGACTTTGGTTTAAAATCATCGAGGGATGAGAGTGTAACGTTATACTTTTCGTGATCAAGCCGCTCAAAAAAAGATTCTGCTAGCGACTGACCATTTCCCGTATGAGAGCCATAAAGAATCGTAATCTCACGCGTTTTTGGTTCATTCTTTGAGAACGCTTCTTCTGCTGAGGAAGCTTCAGTAGTTGCCGCTGTTTCTGCCACTCCCGGAACAGAAAGATATCCACTTAGCCAAATTTTCTGCGTTTCATTTAACGTTGGTAATAAACGATTTAAAAGTTCCGTTTGTTCTTGATCAAAAGGACTATTCATAACCTGTAAATGCAATACAATCCACCTCGCATAGTTAATTCAATGTAATACAAGTTGTTTACCCGGATTTAAAACCGTATGAATACGAAGTATGCTCCTCTCTTCTAAGATACACATAAAAAAACCTCTCTTCTTTAAGCATAAGAAGAAAGGTTTGTGAGAACGATGCCAATCTTCTTATCTTTCAGGATGTACCTGCTGGATTTGGCACAGTATGAGTTGATCATTCAACTCATCGGTTGCCGAGGCTTCAAAGGGCCAGTCCCTCCACCTCTCTTGATAAGAAATGTTGCTATAAAGTTTTGATAACAATGATTGTTTCAAATAATATCTTTTGTTTAACAAAATGTCAATGTATTATTAGAAAATTATCACCATTCAATTAAATGAAACATGATGAGAGCAAGCGATAGTTGAAAAAATGAGTCAAATGATTTAGGTCGATTTTCATGAACGTAGATGCTTATTTTTTAGATTCATAATTTCAAACATATTCACAATCAATAGAAAGAGAGTAATCCCCAGTTTTACTACAATCGAGTAAGGAAGCGGGGTTACTAATAAGAGAATAGCCATAAAAGAAACTGTACAGCTTCGTATGACATCTCCCTTAAGAGACGTTTTTCTCACCTCACCACGCAGCCATTTCACAAGGGTTCTCCCAACGCTAGAGATGGCAATAACCATACAAACAAGATAAGTCCATATCGGTAAATAGTACGGTACTACAAAGATTGTAAGCGACAGCAAAATCGTCAGCACCGCATATCGGATCGTTAGTTCTTTATAGGTAAGTGAGTTGAAATCTTTCATTTCATTCCATCCTTATGTTGCTGGTTAGGCGTATGTGCCATCTCCCGAGAAACACGTTCCACCTTATTCATGTTGAAAAACCAGAGAAGGCTCATGAAAAAATAATAGATTCCAAGAATAGAAAGGGTATCCGTTACACTTTCGCCAAAGGATAGGTTAGACAAATAGTGCTTCCACAGAAGACTTCCGATCACACATATAAGAGGACTGATAATATAAAACCAGCCGTACATTAGTTTATTGAATTGTTTCATCTGACCTCCTTATTGATAACGTTTATCTAACTGTTGACTCCTTCTCATTTGATACAACTTGAATCCAGGCCCGGCCTTTGTTCCACGTCACGCTAAGCGGCAAATCCATGCTTTTACTTAGATTTTCAGAGGTGATGACGTCCTCTTTCTTTCCTTTCACCGCAATTCTTCCATTTTCCATTAACATCGCATGAGTGAAGGAAGGAGCAATTTCTTCAATATGATGCGTGATGTAGATCATGGTTGGACTATTTACTTGTTTTGCCAGTCGCTCCACCTGAGCTAAGAGCTTTTCACGTGAATACAAATCAAGACCCGTACATGGTTCGTCGAGAATGAGAAGCTTTGGGGAAGCCATTAAGGCTCGCGCAATCAGGATTTTTTGCTTTTCTCCTTGCGAGCAGATTTGAAAAGGCTTATGATGCAAATGTTGCAATCCCCACTCCTTCATAAGCTCCTCTGCCTGCACTTTATCCTCTTCTGTCACATGCTCATAAAGACCTGCGGAAGCAAATTTCCCACTAATCACAACTTCTGTGACCTCTTGCATGGGTGAAATTCGTTCTGTAAAAGCGCTACTTACCCATCCAATTGCTCTTCTTAGTTCATTTAAATCGGTTTGTCCAAGCCGCTGACCAAACACTTCGATCACTGGGGAATAGCGAAGCAATGGCCAAACTCCTCCGTAAATTAACTGAAGCAGCGTCGTTTTTCCTGAGCCATTTAATCCGATGATCGCCTGGTGCTGTCCTTGTTCAATGGTAAAAGAAATATCAGATAAAATCATTTGGTTCTGCCGCTGATAATAGGCGTTCTCAACATGAACGATCGCCATAGCTCTCCCTCCATTCTCTACAATATATCTTTTAAATCTTTAGTGATTATACCCGTTTGCGAACGCTTGAATCACTTCAAGTTCCTCTTCATTAGGCTCTCTTTCCACGATTTTCTCGTAAGCGATTTGCATCTGTTCTTCATCTCCGTTTGAGGGTCCAGTAAGGGAGGAAACCGTGCGTAGAAGCCTTACTTCTCTCGCAAATGCTTCGCACGAAATGGCTTCACCATGCGACAAAATCATCCAGTCCGCCTCAAATCCTTCCAGTACATCAAGCAACTGGGTAGTCGTTTTTACTGTATAATTCGTTTTGCTAGAAAAAATATCAGGATAAAAGCAATCGCCTAAAAATAGAATTTTCTCTTCTTTTATGTAGACGACAACCGAGTCAGCCGCATGGTTTCCGCCAACATGTTGAAGGACACACGTCACGCCACCTAAATCAATTTCTAGCTTTCCTTCAAAGGTTACATCCGGAAGTGTAATCGTTATATCACGTTGCTTCGCAAATTCCTTCTTAATAGCGGTTGCACAAAATTCAATTTCCGTTCCTTCTTCTACACGCTGAGCAAGATCTGCATCAGACCATGATAAGGGAAGAAGCTTAGCCATTTCTTCTTTAGTTTGAAAAGAAGAAATCGAAACCGTATCTCTGAGCGCGGATAAACCAAATATATGATCCCAATGCCAGTGGGTAAGTGCTACTATATCAGGTCTTTTAAGCCCCCGATCTGAAAGTTCCTCTAGAAAATAACGTGCATGGTTTTCTGAATTTCCTGCGTCAATCATTAACGACTTTTCATCCCCAACGATCATCCCTAGAATCGGTCGGTCTGTTTCGGATACTGGTGTTTGGTAGTAAAGACGAGCGCCAATTTGTTTGATCTGTTGCATAAATGTACCCTCCTAAAACGTCTTTTCACCATTTTACCATTCCATAACCAAACTCGAAGCATTATTCTTCCATTCAAAAAGACACTCCTACAGAAGAAGTGTCTTTCCTAATCATGAAAGGAAGCTTGTCGTAAGCTATTATCCTAGTCCATCTACAATGATCTTCACCATCATCGGTCCAATAATCACGACAAATAGTGGAGGAAAAACAAAGACCACCATCGGAATCAGCATTTTAACAGGGGCTTTCATGGCTTGCTCACGAGCGAGCTCACGTCTTTGCTCGCGGATGCGCGTCGTAATGTTTTTAATCACTTTTGACATCCCAATTCCAAGATGATCAGCTTGAATAATCGACATCATCACACTTTGAAAGTGATCAGACGGAACTCGTTTTTTCAAACTGTAAAAGGCTTCTCGTCTCGCTTTTCCGCGCTTCATTTCATCCAACGCTTGATTGAACTCGTCTGCAAGCGGTCCAGGTTTCCGTGCACATACGTTTGCGATCGCTCCTTCAAGACCGACACCCGCTTCAAGAAGCAGACTCACCATATCAAAAAAATCCGACATGTCTTTATTGATAACTTTCACTCGCTGCGTTTTTTTCTTAGCTAAATAAAACAAAGGATAGCGATAAAATAAGAAAGCGATCCCGAGAGCTAAAACAAAACTTGTCGATGCTTGGCCATCCGTAACAGGTGTAATCAGCAAGAAAGTAACAAACCCTCCACCAATGCTGAGAAGAAGTTGAATCAAACGGAATTCAACTGCGGATCGTGTTCCAAACCCAGCTTCATGGAGAAGAATCGTCAACCTCTTTTGATTCTTTCTTGCAAATGTTTTGTTCACCTGCTCAATCCCTATCCCCCAATATTTGCGAACCAGCGGGTGTGATCCCCCGCTTTCTCTTTTTTTTGTTTTACGCTCGAGCTTTTCATTCTGTCCGAAATAATGTTCCACCCTCATTTCAAGAGCAAGTTCTTTTCGAAAAACCGTTTTAAGAACCGCTGCGCTTAGGAAGATAAAAAAGACGAAGGCACAAATCATAAATAAGACTGAAATCATCTGCTACACCTCAATCCGTACAATTCGTTGAATAAAAAACCAACCAATGAAAAGTGAAATCACGCTAGCGCCCAATAAGAACAATCCTAGCGGGTTTGTCAGCATGGGCTCAAGATAGTCTGGGCTGACCAAATAAAGATAGATTCCCATTACGACTGGAAGAGCCGTAATAATCCATGAAGAAAGCTTCCCTTGAGCGGTTAGCGTTTTAAGCTCTTCAAGAATCCGGATCCTTCCCCGGATCGTATCTTCCATCGTATCCATCAGCTGCGCGAGATTGCCCCCACTCTTTCGCTGCGCGAGAATAGCCTGAACGACAACTTCAAGCTCTTTATTCGGCAATCGTTCTAGCAAACTCGAAAACACATCTTCCATCGGAACCCCCATCCCAATTTCGCGAACTGCACGATCAAATTCGGGGCCGAGCGGATCTGGCATTTCTTTGCCAATAAGCTGCATCGTTTGCACAAAACTAAATCCGGCTCTCATCGAATTGGACATCGTTCCAAGCGCTTCCACCAGTTGATAAGACAGAAGGTTAATCCGCTTTTTAGCTTTCGTTTTTATATAGATGACCGGCATGATAAATCCGATTAGAAGCGTCGGTAAAAGACCATACCAGGGCAAGCCCATTCCATATAACACCCCCGTACACGTTAGTGCACTGAGGAGACGAATCACAAAAAACTCCTCCGGTTTGAATGAACTTCCCGATTGAACGAGATAAGCCTGCGTTTTTTGACTAAACCGCATCCCAGCAAAAGCCTTCGCAAACGAACCAATCATTTGCTTGAACGTTTGCTTCTTCTGCTTTTCCTCTACTTCCGAAACGGTGAGGGCATGCGGGATAAACTCCTTAATTCGTTTGTTCGTATGTTTTTTTCGCATCAATCTTTTGGACGAGAAATAGAAAAATACTGTAAAGCTAACAAAAAGCAAGAAGATCATGAGTGGATCGTTCATGTTACCACACCTCTTTAAACCAGGATGATGGAATGGTATAGCCATTTTGTTCAAGGAGCTCTGACACGTGTGGCCGTACTCCCGTTGTTTCAAAATGCCCCACTACTCTTCCTTCAGCGTCACGCCCAGTTTCTTTATACACAAACAGGTCTTGCAGGACGATAATATTCTCTTCCATCCCAAGCACTTCCGTAATTCTCGTGATTTTCCTTGATCCATCCTTCATTCTCGCCTGCTGTACAATCAAATCAAGCGCATTCGCGATTTGCTCTCGAATCGCTCGGAGTGGTAAGTCAAACCCCGCCATGAGGACCATGGTTTCCAGACGAGAAAGCATGTCTCTCGGTGAATTCGCGTGTCCTGTACTAAGGCTTCCATCATGACCGGTATTCATGGCTTGAAGCATATCGAGCGCTTCAGCTCCACGTACCTCTCCCACAACAATACGATCCGGGCGCATTCGAAGCGCGTTACGAACGAGTTCACGTATCGTAATTTCACCCTTTCCTTCGATATTAGGTGGGCGTGATTCCAGCGATACAATATGCTCCTGAGATAAATTTAATTCAGCCGCATCTTCAATCGTAACAATCCGTTCATCATTAGGAATAAACGAAGAAAGAACATTAAGTGATGACGTTTTTCCCGACCCCGTCCCTCCACTAATAAAAATATTTAATCTTGCTTTTACACAGATTTCTAGAAACTCGGCCATGTCTTCACTTACTGTCCCGTAGTGAACAAGGTCATTCATTTGAAGAGGTATGCTTGAGAATTTCCGTATCGTTAGCGACGGCCCCTTCAATGACAGTGGAGGGATGACCGCATTCACACGCGAACCATCCGGAAGACGCGCGTCCACCATTGGGGAACTTTCATCGATTCTTCTTCCAAGTGGTGCGACAATGCGTTCAATCACGCGACTTAAATGATCATCATCTTGAAAAGAAAGGGGACTTCGTTTCAATTTCCCGTACTGCTCGTAATAGATAGCTTGCGCACCGTTTACCATTACTTCAGAAACCGTATCATCTTCAAGAAGAGGCGTAATCGGACCGTATCCAAGCAGCTCATACTCAACCGATTCAAGCATCTGTTTTTTTTCTTCAAACGTTAGCCGCTCTGCTTCCTTATCCAGAAAATCTTTACCCCACTCTCGAATTTTCATCAGCTCTTCTTCTTTTTGAAGCTGGTACTTTTTAAGTTCTTCTAATAAAAATGTTTGTAGTTTTGTTTCTAACTGCTTGTACTCCACCGACTTAACAATTGGTGCTTCCCTCTGTTCTTCCACTTGCGCTGCCTCTTCTTCGACATACCGTTTAAAAAGCGACAATGGAACTCCTCCTTCATCGACTCAATGCAAATCGTTTTGTTTTTTTCTCTTCTTCTTCTGGCGGTGGCAAAATTAGATGGGAGATCTGAAGCATACGTTTCGAAAAAGAATGACGCCCATTTCTTAATACAAGTGGAAGTCCTTCATTGATGGCTGTTGTCATTTGCTTACCCACGTCCGGAATCGAAGCAAATACAGGATTTTGGAGAATCCCTTCCAACCGCTTCGCTTCAATGGCACGATGCTTGGAATCCTTATTTAAAACAACATGAACCTTTTCAGAGAAATGAAGCGAGTCAAGCATATCAACGTAAAGCTTCGTGTTTCGTAATACGGGCAAATCACTTGTTGTCACTAAAAGAAGGTCATCCGCAAGATCGAGACTTTTAAGATGAATTTCTGAAAGAGACGTTGGTGTATCAATGAGAATCACGTCATACCGTTTACGCAGTTCAGCTACCGCAAGTGCAACATGTTCTTCCGTCATAATTTCAAAGAACTCCGGTCGAGGAGGCGGTGGAAGAAGGGCGATTCCACTCGAGTGATGAGAGACATAGTTATCAATCCCATATCGGCCTCGCTCAACCGCTTCTTTCACCCACTCATAAATCGTGCGATTTGGCTTTAAGTCGAGATACATCGCGACATCGCCAAACTGGAAGTTCGCATCGAGAATCACAACACTTTTCCCACTTTTAATAAAGGCATTGGCGAGATTGACCGCAAGCGATGTTTTCCCTACCCCTCCTTTTGAACCACACACTGCCATAATGCGGCTGTTTTGTTTTGGCAAATGCGTTACGCCCTCCCCCTTGCTAGCTCTTTGTTTCATATAGTCTTGGGCCTGAAGGATGACATCATTGATTTCATCTGTAGCATCAGAATACGTAAGCAAATTCGACGCACCTACACGCATCGCTTTCTTCGTATTTTCCATATTTTCAGGAACGAGGATAATGAGGTAAACGGAAGGGAATTTCATCGAGATTTCCTGACAAAGATCATACACGTTGTAAGTTGTGTAGGCCTTTAGAAAAAGTATCGAATGAGGTGTACGCTCAAGCTTGTGAAAGAGATCTTCTAGAAGTTGAAAACTCTTTAGCTTATGATTTTTCTTCAACAGAAGCTCTTCCAATTCACCAGCTTTGGCATTCGTATCTGAATAAAAATACCAGTTTAAGTCCGTCATCATTCCGTCTCCTTGTAAACCTGACGTGTTTCTTTCAATCCCTCTTTCACCGTTCCATCGTCTTCACTATTTCGTAGCATGAGGTAAAACTTATCTTTATCCTTAGCCGCAAGACTTACGCTCACACCTTCCTCTGGTGTTACTTCAAGCGTAACCGTCACATAATGAAGCGCTTCGTCCGTCGTGTCAGGTGATTTCCCTGAACTTAGCACTTTCACCTTTTGTAGCATCATGACGGCTGACTTGAATTCTTTCTTTTCTTCATCAATCATCGTTTCATAAGCGATTACATCGACAAATGAGTTCGGTTCAATATATCCTGAAACGCCAGGTGCTAATTCAACATCGATCGAAATCGCGCGTTTTCCTTCGCTCACGTCAACGATTGGGTTGGGTATCTCTCGTTTTGGAATCGTTGTCTCTGCCGCTACCTCCGGCTCTTCCACTTTCTTAACTTCTGTTTCTGCATCCGTTGTTAAGTTCGTAAATAGCGCTACATACACAATCACTGTCGAGAATGCGCCAAAAATAACGGACCACAGCCAAATTCGCTTCGTTTTCATTCCTCGTCCCTCACTTCTCGTCTATTCCACCAGTTTGACACCGTATAAGTTCCCAGGACCTGTACTGCCAATCTCGCCACTCGTTACGATATCTTTAAATTCTCCAACAATTCGTTTTGGTTCATCTAACCGATTAATCCAGTAAGCAGCTAAACCAACGACTTTGACGGATGATTTCCCATTTGCGTCATCCCAGGAGTCAATAAGCGGGATAATGATGACACGGGCACACGAGTAATCGGCAGTTGATGCCTGCTGACATTTCGACTTTCCTGCATCCTGATTGATTAACGTTTCGATTGCACCCATAACAGGTCCCCACTTTTGTCCGGGGTCTGTTTGAACAGACGTCCCTACCTCAATTTCTGTCCCATTGATAATATTGTCAGCTAGCCCGCTCGCGCCGTTACTCTCGATATCAAGGTAGCCGCAGTTCCCATGATGCTTGCCGGTATTCTCACACTTTAACTCAGTTTCGTTTGGGATCGCCGTATACTCAATCGCAATCGGTGTAACGCGCTTAGCTGATTTAAGCAATCCTATTTCAGCCTTTGCGACTGCCTGGACCGACGCTTCCTGAATTCCAAAAACACGGGCAAAGGTCATTGGTACTGTCGATTCTCGTGATACTTTGATCGACTTATTAGTGATGGTAAGATCACCACTTGAAACGGGAAACGCGTTTTTGCTCGCAAGGTCTTTTGCAATTGAAGCAGCACTTACCTCACTCGATACTAACCCTTGAGCCCCGGAAAGCGCTGCTGCATCCATCGCATTTTGTAACATTCGTTTTTCGTGATAAAGTCTTCCAACATCGACAACCATTGCTGTCACACCAAGTAGTACAGTTAAACTAAGCGCGAGCATCACGGCTACGTTGCCTTTTTCGTTCATTAATAAAGCCCGTAATTTCTTCATCATTCCATCCTCATTACAGTTGAACTAGACAGTGTGATCGGTCCAGTTAAATTTGAAACGACAGGCGTGAGGAAGCTGATTGGGTACGTAATCGTTACGGTCACGTCGCTTCCAGAAGATTTGGTTCCACCTGGTGAGATCGCAACCTGACCCGCAGTCAGATGAATGCTTGATGCACTAGCAACTGCCGTCGAAACAATCGCGGCATCATTTTCTCCAATGCTCGCTGTTCTCGCAGCTTCACGGCTCGCATGGTCAATCGCCAGGTAAGTGTGGAAAATACGTCCAAAATCAATAATGCCGAACAACAGCATGACTAAAATCGGGAGGACAAGCGCAAATTCAACCATCGATTGCCCTTTTTCTGACCTCATACCACCCCTCCTAAAAAAGCCGCGCAGAGCGTTCCAAACGTAATCGCAACACCATATGGAAAGGTGAGCTTGCTTTCTTTGTTAATCGTAAATCCCTTCATCGTCATTAGGGTAGACACCGCATATGTCGGTGACGTTACATACTTCCATAAAGACATTCTTTTTAAAATAAGAAAAAGGCCGATAACGCCACCTATAAGAGCCGTATAAAAAAAGGAATGAAGAACGAAAGAAGTGCCCGTTAACGCCCCAACCGCTGCAAGCAACTTCACATCACCAGCCCCCATTCCCCCTAACAAATACGGAATGAGAAGAAGTGCGAAACCAACAAGCAGCCCAGCCCCGCTAAATAGAAAGCCTTTCAAACCGAGCGTGATCGTATAATAAACTAAGCCAATTCCCATCGCAGGAAACGTCACAACATTTAATATGCGTCGATTGCGTACGTCTGTTATAAATGAAATCAATAAGACGATCCCCAGGATACTGTATACCATCGCAGTCCCTCTTTGTTTTTAAATTTGGCCCCACTTGGGTAAGTGGGGCCAGGGTTTTATTCACCTTTAAATGCGCTAGTTACACTATCAACAAGTGAGTCAATTTGTACGCCTAATGCTTTAATCCCAACAATAGCCACAACTGCTACCCCCGCCAAAATCAATCCATACTCCGCCATACCTTGTCCTTCTTCTTCTCTTACAAACTGCTCCATTTTTTTCAACATCATTTTTCCCCCTTAGGATTTTGTTTTTTAAATGTATGAATGAAATCATAACTACCAAGTTATCAACTGTTCTTAAATGGACCTGAGATCTTTGCTTCATCTCCTTTCAAACACTATGATTCTCACATGTTGTTCAGTATAGTGTTCGATTAAAATCATTTTGTTCTTTTTATAGAACAACCTTAACTTCATAATAATTCGTTATAGCGAATTTGTCTAGTCCTTTTTTCTCTTTTTTTTACAAATTATTTAGGTCTATATTCACTATTGAGGTTAAAAACCGCTTGATATATAGTATAATAAACGTCATTCATTAGGAGAATTGTCATGATACCAACTAACAAAAGCGCACTATATCGAACACTTCCGCTTACGATCAGCAAAGCAAATACGTTTGGAAAACGACTAAAAGGGCTAATGTTCCGAACACGACCTCTTCATGATGAAGCCCTTCTGATCACACCTTGTAACGCCATCCATATGTGTTTTATGTTCTTTTCGATCGATGTTGTTTTTCTAAATGAACGAAACGAGGTCGTTAAAGTTGTTCCTAACCTTAAGCCCTGGAGAATTGTCCTTCCTGTCAAAGGTGCTAATGCAACTCTCGAATTGCCTGCAGGAGCGATTGAACGGTATGAGATGAAAGTAGGAGACTATCTGAATATTTAAGAAAACAAATAAGCGGCAGTGTCCTTATGTGGGGACGCTGCCGCTTTTAATGCTGTAAAAAGGTATAGGACGAGCTCACGAAACCTTTTTACGTAAGTATGATCATGTTCTTAGCTTTTCTTTCATGATGATCGAAGAGAAAAAATCGATCTTCTCAACTTTTTTTACTAGTTAACGGCAAGTAAACGTCCTCAATCCATTTAGTGAATTTTTCTTCCGCATCAACATAGTGAATCGCTTCAAAAAGATAAATGTCTGAATCACCACCTCCGTCATAGCCCTTTGCAAATAATCTCTCGCACAACTCTTTGTCCTCTACGCTAAAGTAAACATCCCATAAATGATCTCCATTTAGATAAGCAATAGCGAGAAACGCTTGATCTGTCTGTTTTTCATGGTAGATGACTTCAAGTCCTTGATGCTTATTGGATTGCTGATTGTAGACGTATTCAATAAACGCTAAGTATTGCTCATCAAAGACAAATTTACTCATCCAAAACGTCAGCTTCCCTGCTAGAAAATACACAACGTTTTTAGGTATCAAGCTTGCTTCGATCGACAATTGTGTTCCTCCATCACGTTCAATCAGCTCATACCGTGTGAAATTTATTCCCTCTTTCGTTGTCGTTTTCATAGCGATCCTATGCGGAGGCTCGTGAACAAGCACTTCCGTCTCAAACGTGTACGCTTTCTTACCAATTCTTTGCTTTGATTTAAAGCGAGAACCTGCTCCCATTTCATCCTCTCGCCCTTCATAAATATGCTCGACAATCATTGTATTCCAAATTAGAACATGCTCGTCTTTATGTAAGCATTCGTAAACGAGGGCAATTGGTGCATCAATAAACTCTGTAAAACGATAGGCAATTAATTCTTTCATCTTCGTCTTCTCCCTATCCAGTCAGGCTGAACGTTGGTTTTCACCTATTTTTATAAAGATTTCTTCGAGTGATGGTTCATCCACCTCTATTCGAAACACATCCACATTCGCATGCAAAAAGCTTCGATTAATTTCTGGAATGAGCCATTCACCATCTACCGTGACAGTCGTTAATTCCTGATTCCATTCCACCTTATTAGCTAGTTCTTCTAATTGTGGTCTTAGTGAACTCATTTGTTTTTCGTTCAAACGCGAATGCTTGATAAACACGATCAATTTATTTTGATACTTAGCTCTCAATTGCTGCATACTTCCCTTAGCTGTAATAACACCCTGGTTCATGATCGCAATATCATCGCACATCTTCTCAACTTCATCTAAATTATGAGAGGTTAAGAAGATGGTTGTTCCTTCCTTAGAAATGTCTTGAATTAAGCGATGAATGGTTAATACTGCGTTCGCATCCACTCCTGATGTAGGTTCATCAAGAAAGAGGATATCTGGTTCATTGATTAAAGCTTGTGCAATTCCCAGCTTCTTTTTCATACCAAACGAAAATTTCTTTGCCTTTACGTGCGCTGCTTCTTCTAATTCTACTCGTTGTAAAAGGTTAAGAATTTCCGATTTTGGTAGTTTTACATTCAAAAGTCTACTAAAGTACTTGAGGTGTTGGAAAGCTGTTAAATCATCATAGAACGTTGAGTAGTCTGGTAGAACGCCCATTTTTTGTCTCTGATGAGTTTGCTCTCCTAAAATCTTAAACGATCCTGAACTCGGCTGAATTAACCCCGCTAGCATATTAATAAACGTCGATTTACCCGCTCCGTTTTTCCCTAGAAACCCAAATACGCTACCTTGTGCTACTTTTAGATTAATCTCATTGACTACTTTCTTGTTGGCATATATTTTTGTTAAGCCTTCTGTTTCAATGGCATACATTAAAAATCCTTCTTTCTAATCAGTAATAGACTTCCTAGTACGAACAGTATTGGGAAGATCAACACAACGTACGTGTAGATATGTTCACCTACACTATAATAATAATACGGCGTTAAATAGCTTACTAAATCAATGATGAGGTTTTCTGACCAAAGACTCCATAAGCCAATGATAGGCAAAAGGATAGCGAGAACGCTTCCGAGGAACATGGTCATCCCAGGCTTCGTAATCAAGGTTGAAAGAAAGATAGCAAGTCCTACAAAATAAAGGATAAAAATAAGTGCTTCCATAAACTGATGGAAATAAAACCCTTTTGTGAAAGGAAGGATTAATAGCGAAGCAACTAAAATACACACCATCCAATACATAGCTATGCCAAGGAATTTACCAAGAACGATCTTCTCTCTAGAAACCTTAGTAGCAAGAAAGCGAATCGTTCTCGAATGCACTTCCTGGTTAATGGCGTTGTGAGAAAGACTAGTAACAAACAAAGGTCCTGCACCTATGATAAGTAATAGTAAACCACCCATATAAATATCCCCTTCTAAACCACCAACCTCGCTGAGAACTTCTTTATAGTTGTTAATTAACTTTGCGATTCCTAACGTTACGCTAAAAATAAATAGAATAATAATAATCGACCGAATGCTTTTAAATAGATTTTGGAACTCTCTTAAACCAATGGCTAACATACGAAACTCCTTTTCTTTTCGTTATCTTTGCATAAAAGTACTTTCTATCTTCCTATTCGTTCAACTTCCTTCCCTCTACCTTGATACCATTGATAAAAGGATCCCGCGAGTTCGCGTGGAACATCTTCTATTCCTGAATGATGAACAGGTTTTGAACGGTTCACGATACCAACGGAAGCCACTCCGAACCACTTTTGGACAAAGCCGCGTTTTATGCTGATTTCTATTACTTTGCTTCGTTTTGTTACAAACAAGGAGGTGGATAACCCTCCAGTTTTAAATTGAACAAAAGACGCATTCAATGTGTATTTTGTATGCTTGTAATCCAAATACCGGATCACACTTACAATCAGAAGGATTATTACTGAAAGAGTCCACCATGGAATAGCGAAAACATCGGGCTTAAAATACCAGAGCACCCCAGTTCCAATGATCCATATAAAGCTTGGTTTCATTAGTCGAATGAACAAGGAAGCACGTGGCAGCCGATCCATCTCCTTTGTTACGTGATAGGATGGTAAAATCGCTTCTATCATCTCATATGCTTGATGAACAGGTAAAAAGGGGTACAGGGAATTACTTTCAAGCTTTTCTTCATCAGACCGCGCTTCCCCAACGCTCATTAGCTTGACCTCGGCAAGACCTAATATGCGCTTCAGCATCGTTTGATGAATTTCAATCGCCTGAACGCGATGCTTAGAAATCGAAAACTTCGTAGCATCCAGCACTCCTTTTTGTATGTAGATCCGATCAGAATCTGATGCAATCTCAAAACCTCCGTATTTTAGGAACGTTCGACTAATCCCAAACCCAATTGAAACGAGGATCACAAGAAAGATGATCGTCACCATAATCCAGCCCGACTGTAATAGGAAGGCAACCAATCCCTCCGCATCTTCTTCCACTCCAAAAATGTCATCTAATTTAAAATAAAAACTAGCAAGCAAAGGAATCAGAAAGAGAAAGCTTAAAGAAGTGAACGAAGCTTTTAAGAGATCCTTTTTTTTAGCTCTAAAATGAACCTGCCGTTCCTGTTCCTTGTGCTCCGTTACTTCTACTGTTTCATCCGCTTCTTCCGTATCCTTATTTGTAGCTACACGTTCCTTAAGTTCATTTGCCTGAGTGCGAGAAACAATGTCAAATTCGACCGCTGCTTCATCCCCCTTCATTCCTGTTTCAAAAACAATGGAGGTTGTCCCAGTTAAGCGATGAAAGAAAGACGTATGTTCATTTGTATTTTCAATTTTGTTAAATGGAACGGTTCGTTTGGATTTGGTAAAGATCCCTCTCTTTAGATGAAAGGCTTCATTATCGAGACTGTACGTATTGGTGAACCATTTTAAAACAATGCGTATGACCGAAATTCCAAGTAGAAGAAGCAGAGCTGGACGGCCATATACAAAGAAAAAGGATTCTGACCCTCTCTTAATAAGGAAAAAGTATACGAGAAAGAAGATCGCACTCTTTCCGAGCTTCCAACTATCAAATCCAATGATCCAGAGAGAATATCTGCTATACCCCATCATTCCCCCTCCTCTTTTACCTTAGCGTAACGTGCAATAGTATCACGTAATTGAAACGCTTCTTCTTTCACTAAGGCAGGAATGAGATGGGAGGAGCCCATCGTTTCAATGCTTATTGCATAGAGCTGATAGCGTCTTAGAATCGGACCCTGTTTTGTCGCAACGGATTGAATTTTGCTCATCGGCACAAGCTGATGTTGTTCATTGATGGCTCCATGTCGCAGTTTCAAATACTCCTCGTCTATTTCATATCGCCAGTGCTTGTATTTCAGTTTTGGATGAAAGAAAATATCCCAAATGGCCGTTATGATGGAAACCACCGTTACGACAAGTAGAAGCCATCCGACCCATTCCCACCATAAAAAACGATGGTCCAGGTAAAAAAGAGTACCTAGTACAAGAAAGCCGATAGCGTTTCCAATGAGTTCATTAATCGTCCATACTTTCACAACATCCTTTGACAATGTCAGATTTGGATTACTAATTTCTGTTGCCATACTGCCACTCCTCTAACTAACTTTCATTTCATCTTTTAATTGACGTTTTTTCCTGCTTTGAAAAGGATTTTCTAAGTAAACAAACGTCCGCATCACTTTTTCAAGCGGTCCCTGTCTAAACCGTTTCAAGAAAAACGTACTGCCTACAACTTGAAGAGTGAAAAGTCCAATTCCAAATAGAATGGAAAGAATAACGCCCATCTTTCTAAACAAACCGAATCCATAGCCATAGAAAACGGAAGTACATACGACCGTTTGAAGCATATAGTTTGTTAACGAGAGCTTCCCTAAATTTTCAAATCCCTGAAAGAGGTGGCCATTCAATTTGCTGTAAAAATAGCTAAACATTCCGATATAGCCGATTGCTAGTACACTCCCACCTATTAAACCCATATCTGGCAACCAATGGATTTCTTTTGATAGATACAGGGTTGCTTTCAAGAAGAGACCAAGCGGGAGGCAAATGATCGATATGTATTGAAAAAACTTAACCTTGTTTGGATAAAGCCAGCCAACATGCGCAGCGTACATTCCAAGAAGCATCATTGGAAGGATAAGAAAAGGCATAAATAAGACAACGAAAAACGCTTCGCCCTCACTCATTTCCATCGGATCCACATTATTACGGTGATGTTTGATCATTTCATAAGAGCCTGATCCGTAAATCTTCATCGTATCTTTCAGATAAACATCGATTTTTTCTTCACTTATGAGCTCCTTTTCTTCTCCACCTAAGAAACTAATAAGGGTCACAAATAAAAACAAGACCACACACCAAACGAGGATTGTTTTTCGCTTTCGATTAACAAAGAACAGAAGGAGCATGCCCATTACGCCATAAAGAAGTAAAATGTCTCCCTCCCAAAGGTAGATCGAATGCAGAACACCAAATAAGATCAAGATGAGGAATCTTCGAAAAAAATGCCATTTTACACGACGCTTTTTTTCTTTCAAACGATTTCTCATCAAAATCAATGAATACCCAAATAAAAACGTAAATATAGGCATAAATGAGTTTTCGATAAAAATTTTAATCGCTACATATCCACTATAATCCAAAGATGATAACCCAAAAAAAGAAATCTCATCTTTCCCGAAAATACCATACTGAAAGATTAAAAGATTTGCAATTAAAATCCCAAATAAACTCCAGCCTCGTAGTGCATCTACCAAACCGTTTCTATCCCCGCCCACCATACTGTAACCTCCTACTTTCATCACAAATCCCAATATTTCCTAATAATTAAGATATCAGGAAAAATTGCTTTATACAATATAAAATTATTGTTTTTCAATAAAAAAGTATCGAAATATCGGCATTATGTAGTAAAATAATGTTAATCATACAACACGATTGGAAAGGGGTTTACGAATGAAATGGAAATTTGGGTTTAATCTTTTATCGAAAGTTTGCTTGATCCTGTTTTATATCATGGCTTTATTATTTGTTATTACGACACTAGAACACGTCTCACTAATTTGGTTTTCTGATAGTGCACTTGCAAAATCTTTCCGTCCTTATGAACCAATCTTCAGCTATATTCAACTGACGTTCCAAAATCATCCTGATCTCTATGATGAGAAATCTTTTTTAACCTTATCGTTTATTTCAATGATTACTAACCTACTCTTTTTGATGCTGTTTTTTTGGTTGATGAGGAAGTTATTAAAAAACATTTACTTGAAAAGCCTTTTTCTATATCAAAACGTATCGATCATTTGGAGGCTCGGCATCGTAACAATCATCCTAGGTACTGCATCAACATACATCGATGAACAAATCACATCTAGAACACTAGACTTGCTAAAAATCTCGAACGCTACGATTGATTACTCAACATTAAATTATATCGATACCTTAATAGGCGGAATGATATTGATCCTTATCGCCTCTGCCTTAAAGTACGCTGTCAACGCGGTTGAGGAAAATGAACAAACAATCTAACAACAAAGAAGGCGATGGACGATGATTCGAATTAAATTGGATGTGAAAACGAAAAATGAAAAGCAATTCATTTTAAGACATTAAATCTCCTATTTAGACCTATTGTCAGCCTATTGCTTGCGAAGGAGGAGAGCGCTTTAGCACTCTCCTCCTTTAATATTGAAATTCCAACTCCTTAAACACCCCAAACCCTAACAGCACATCCAATGTGCTAACAAACCATTTATTGGGTTTAATGCCTCTCATTTCCGGTTACATACCCTATGTACTTAACAAACAAAGGAGATGAGTGAAATGGCAGATCGTTACAAAACAGGTGAAAAGGCTCCAGAAAACGGCAAGTATGAGTTTGATGGTTTAACAAATGGAAACAATAGCAATCCAACAGAAGATGAAAAGCACATTAGCCTTCAAAGCGGAGAAACCTTTCCTCCCCTTCGATCCAGCAAAGAATCGGCTTATTGGAAAAAAGCTTAATTTCGTAAAAGCAAGTAAATAAACCTAACTAAAGGAGATGAATGAAAATGGCAGAGAAAGATCCAAAACAAGCAGCAGCACATATGAGTGAGGATAAGAAAGATGACATCATGAACAACTTCAAATCATTTAAAGATTACCTCGGGGATCAGGTACACAAAGGCGAAAAACTCGGTCTTGGCGAAGAAGGATTGTCAAAAGGCGCTAAGCGCGTTGCAGACTATCTAGCGAAGCATGAAGAACCACGTAACCGTGAAGAAAAAGTATTAAATGAACTATGGAACGTAGCAAACGAGGAAGAACGTCAGCATATGTCTCACGTACTCGTGAAGCTCGCCGATCAAACAAACTAACTCCATACAAAAAGCCGTCCTCCTTAAATTGGGAAGACGGCTTTTTTGTTTATTTTTTTATTCCTGATAATACTTGGCCATGGCCATCACCATCGCGCCCATACGTGGTGTGGTTGGTGTTAAGACGTGCTTAACTCCGCGCTCTTTCAACTGGTCTTCCGTCACTTCACCCACCGCTACAGGAAGTATCTGATCATTGAAAAGAGACAGGATCACGTTTTTCTTGTTCTTATTTTCAACATAGTCAAAAAAATACCGTACCTGGATGGCGCTTGTAAACGCCACCGCATCAAGTAGCCCACTTTCGATCTCCTCAACCAATTGTTCGACCACCGCTTCTTCAGGAGGGGTGTGTTCGTACGGATATATGGTTCGAACCTCATTATTTGCTTGTTCAAGCGTTTTAATAAACGTTGGCACATTCTCACCATGCATTTGTAGCGCAATGGATTGATTTTCAATCGTAAGCGAATGCTCGAGTTGATTCATCGTCCCACGATCCGCTACTGTTCCTGGTGTAATGCCTTTTTGCTTAAAATGCTGGAAGGTTTTCGTACCTCGAACGGCAATTGGAACTGTTCGAAGTAGCTGCTCATAAGGCTTCCCTAGACCGTTTGCTTCCGCAAGCTCAGCCATTCTCTTTTCGCCCATTCCTGTAGTGAAAATCAATAATTGCGGAGGACTTTCAATAATAGCTTGTATCGATTCAACAACATGCGCTTCATTCGTAAAAACGGTTCCCTGCGCGGGGCGAATGAACGCTCTTCCCCCCTGTTTTTCGATAAGGGTGCGGATTTCTTCTCCCTTTCGCCCACCCGTTACGGCAATCCTTTTATTCTTAAGTCCCATCCCTCTACCATCTCCTTAAGCCTCATCTTAAATAGAGGGTACAGCACCATATCCATTTGTTCAACTAAACGCTATTCTAATGTGACATAAATAAACCCATCCTCTACTTCAACTGGAAATGTTTCGACCTTGCTGTTAAGAGCGGATTGAAGACTCCCCGTAAAGAGGTCTATGCAACACTGATGGTCAAGGCACGTAATAAATCGCCCCGACATTTCTCCATTCACAATGGCCCCGCCCTTCGGACAACGGTTATGAAGTGCTCGAAACGTGCCATCCGGCAGACAAAAAATCGCAATGGATAGCTGGAGTAAATCAACTGAACGTCCAAAACCAGGAATGTGATCACGCGTCCTTCCGACATTGATTTTGACAGCTTGAACCGGCATCGTATTGATCCTCCTAAAACCTATTATTGTCTTTTCACTAGCTTTGCGCTGTTCGACTGACTTGATCACTTCTCGGAACAAGCGTTAAATTGGTTTTTCGTTTCCTTTCTTCAGGAAAAAGTTGATTAGATGGAATGTCAGAAACCGGCGCTAAACGACTAACGAGTTTTGCTATAGTGACAGCTTCTGAAGTATCTCCGTAAAGAATCGCCCCGATCACATGACCATGTAAGGTCACAATTTTTTTGTAGACGTGACGAATGGGATCAATCCATTGGTACGTTCTCGTATCCTCCGTTTCAAGCACTTGACCTGCAGAAAACAAGCTGATACCTGAAATATTTAAAGTAGTTGAAGGGATGGAACCACGGTATGGTTTCGGACACCCTGCAATCGTACCTGCTAAATGTTCCGCTTGATCAAGAATTGGATCAATCACACCGTACGTAACGTCACGATGCTCTGCACATTCACCTATCGCATAAATAGAAGGATCACTTGTTTGCATATAGTCATCTACAAGGATGCCACGATGAACTTCCAATCCACTCTTTTTTGCTAACTCTACATTTGACTTTACACCAACAGCCATTACAACAAGATCGGCTTCAAGAAAAGTCCCATCAGAAAAAGTGAGCGATTGTGCACAAGAGTCACCGTTAATTTCTTTTGTTCGTTTACATAAAGCAAATTTTACACCTAATTTTTCTAAATCTTCTTGTAGCATTTCAGAGGCAAGTCGGTCAAGCTGTCGATTCATCACATTCGGTTGATGATGAACAACTGTCGTATCAATCCCTTGTTGAACAAGACCCATCGCTGTTTCCAAGCCTAGAACACCCGCACCAAGTACAGCTGCTTTTCGGTAACATTTAGAAGCATCCATTAAGGTTTTACAATCCTTCATAGAACGGAATGTCATAACGCCGTTCTTTCCAGCTCCTTTCACTGGAAGAACGTGCGGATTAGCACCTGTTGCAAGGACAAGCGTGTCATAGGCGATCTTCCGTCCCCTATCTGTTTTCACATGTCGACTGAGTGGATCTATCATTACCGCTGTTTCATTTTCTATGAGTCGAATCCCTCGTTGTTTGTACCAATCTTCATCTTCTAATTCTGCTTTTTCAACAGCAACATCTTGTTGTAGAATCCGCGAAAGTAAATATCGCTTATATGCAGGCTCCTTTCCAATAATCGTTATTTCAAATCGAGAAGACTTCATCGAAAGCAAGCGTTCAAGAAACTGAATGCCAGCAAGTCCATTTCCGATTACGACAAGGCGTTTCACAGAATCCCCTTCTTTCTGGACGATATAATATGCAAAATCGTACCATGTTTGAAAATTGAAAATAACAAATTGGTCATATATCCTAACAGGGTTTTGAAAGAAAGGACACCATTTGGATAGTTTTATGATTTCAGCAAATGATAAAGAGAGATCATTTTCGGAGTGATGTTGATATGAAAAGAAGACGATTCGGACGTTCTTCTCCTACGTTACTAGAGGAACAAATTAAGCTTGAGTTTCATAACAGTGAAGACTTAAAACAGAAGACGATTCAACTCAACGGTCTTACGCTTACACTCTTGTATCTCGATGACATTTCTGATCGCATGGTTATTCAAAAAACCATCCTTAGTCCGCTACTAACGATTTCAAGTGAAGACACGAAGATTATCCCAACCGATATTCCCGACCTTATTCCAATGGCAGCGGTGAATAATATTAGCGATCACAGTACGATTTCAAGACACCTGATGGATGGATGCACAGTCCTTATTGCACGGGATACTACTGAGGATCACGTTTACTCTGTAAAAACGACATATTCCGTCAAGAGATCACCGGATGAACCGGTGAATGAACCGACGATTAGTGGGCCACGAGATGGGTTTATCGAATGCATTCAGGATAATAAAGCATTATTGCGAGCTCATTTGAAAACGAGCGATCTTTTGTTTGAACAGCATTTTGTTGGGAAAGATGTAGTAACGTCGATTTCAATCACATACTTACAAGGAAAAGCGAGCGAGACATTAATTAACGAAGTGAGAGAGCGAATCACTCAAATTGAGGTAGATTATATTACAGATGCAGGAGTGCTTGAGCAGCTAATTGAACGCAATCCTCTCTCTGTTTTTCCTGAGTTAGCCTCGACTCAGCATCCAACGAAAGTGGCCAATGCGCTACTTGAAGGACGCGTAGCTCTAATGACAGATGGCTCTCCCACGGTATTAATTGCACCCACAACACTGAACATGCTTCTGCAAACACCTGACGACTATTATTTTAAATGGATTCCAGCCTCTCTCATTCGGTTATTGAGCTATTTCACCGCCCTGATCTCAGTTCTCTTGCCTGCGGCTTATATTTCACTCATTTCGTTTCACCATGGACTTATTCCAACAAGTCTTGCGGTTTCTCTCTCAAAGACGAGGGAGGGCGTTCCGTTCCCTTCCGTGATTGAGGCCTTTATTATGGAACTTACCATTGAAATTCTACGTGAGGCTGGGGTACGACTCCCTAAACCGATTGGTTCAACAGTAAGCATCGTCGGGGCCATTGTTATCGGCGAAACTGCCGTAAGCTCAGGAATTGTTAGTCCTATGATGGTCATGGTGATTTCATTTACAGCAATCTGTTCTTTTGCTATACCAAATTACCAGCTAAGTCTTGCGCTCAGAACGATTCGCTTTTTCTTCTTATTTTCTGCATCCATTCTTGGCGTCTATGGCATGCTAATCGCCATCTTTATTGTCACGACACATCTTATTAAACTGAGAAGCTTCTCGAACCCTTATATGGAACCATTTGCACCCATTCATTTCAAACGATGGAAAGACTCCTTTATACGGCTCTATTACCGTGTGGGAAAAAGGACGGGGATATAATTGCAAACCAACCAGCACTCTCTTCCCATCATTATCTTTTTTATTTCAACGATCATTGGTGTTGGAATCGTCACGTTACCGCGTGAAACAGCTACGATTGTTGGACAGCCCAATATGTGGATTAGTGTGATTCTTGGAGGGATCGTCGCCTTCATTAACGCGCTATTTCTCTTTATGTTAATGAAGAAATATCCGTTGAAAACCGTTTTTGATATCGCGCCAGAATTAGTAGGAAAATGGATTGGAAAGCTGCTCAATCTGATTTTCGTTTGCTACACGATTGCGATTTCCGCCTACATCATTCGAACAATGGCTGAAATTGTGAATTACTACTTACTTGATAAAACACCCAAATTCGTTGTTTTGCTTGTTCTTGTACTCTCTTGTATGTATCTCGTGTCAACAGGGCTTTCAAACATCCTGCTCTTTTTACAACTGTACTTTCCACTTATTTTGTTAACGTTCCTCCTCTTAACCTTACTTAGCATTAAAAATATTGAACCGACTCACTTACGACCGATCCTATATATGGATGGAATTGACCTGCTAAGAGGAGTCAATTCCACCTTTTTCTCGTTCGTAGGATATGAGCTTCTGATGGTGCTATCAGGACAATATCGCCTTACACGCTGGAAACCAGTTGTCTTTATTCTAGGCATCAGCATCGGCAGTGTATGCTTTATTTACGTGCTGTTCTTCATACTAAACATTGGTGTTCTCAGTATTGAAGAGTTAAAGGTGATCACATTCCCAACGATCGAAATGGCGAAAGCCATCGAATTCCAGGGGTTTTTCTTTGAAAGATTTGAGCTTCTCTTTTTATTTGGATGGATTATTACGATCTTCACCACCCTAACCGCCTATTATTATTCTGCGATGCTTGGCGTTTGTAAAACCGTTAACTGTAAAAAATCGCTACTGATGAATGCCATCATCGGGTTGCTCATCCTCACGCTCTCGCTGGTACCATCAGGCATTACAGAGCTGTTTTCATATGGCACCTATTTAAACTATTTATCATATGCTTCTTTAATCGCCATTCCTCTATTGCTATTTCTCTTTTCATTCAGAAAGGGGGCGATGAAGTGAAGAAAGGCGTGCTTATTTTCTTTTCTCTACAACTTCTCTTCCTTACTGCGTGTTGGGATAGCAATGAAATCGAGGATTTAGGGATGATCATGGGAATTGGACTCGATTACAACGAATCAGAGGAAGACGTCTTTTCCATGACTAACCAGTACGTTGTTCCAAACAACATTGAAGGGACACAGTTTGGAAGTTCAGGAGGGGATCCTTATCAAAACATCACATTAACTGGCAGCAACTTCTTCCAAATCATCCGTGAAAACTCCCTTGAAACCGATCGTCCGCCAAACTATACGCACTTAAAATCCATGGTGCTTACGGAAAGGCTATTAAAAGAAGAGCCTTTAAAGCAGTTAATTAGCTTCTTCCTACGAGATCATGAATTTAGGAGAACAGTGGCCGTTTTTATTACAAAAGAATCTTCTGCCGACATCCTTGCGGTTGAACCGACAAAAGAAATGTTCCCAGCCGTTCAGTTAAAGGAGCTCACGCAAAACCATGATCGAAGTTTATATGTGCAAGATACGCTTAAATTTGGAGAAGTGTCGAAAAAAATTACTGAAGGCGCAAGCTTTGTTATCCCGGAAGTTGGAATCAACAAAGGACGTATTCGACTCCTTGGTGCTGGGATCATTTCGGATAAATCGGAGCAGATCGTTGGTTGGCTCACTCCTGAAGAAATTGCCGGATTAAAATGGATCACGAATGAAGTAAGCGGCGGTTTAGTAGCGATTAAAAAGGAAAATTCTGAGGCGGATCAAGCTGTGCTTGAGATTATGAAAGCAAGTACGTCCATCGAACCCGTGTTAAAAGAGGGACAGCTGACCATTCAGTTAAAAGTGAAAAGCTCTCTGAGACTTGCAGAAGACTGGGAAATCAAGCGAGATGTTTTTCAAGAAGGATGGGAAAAAGAGCTAAAAAAACAAGGCGAACAAGTCGTTAAAGAAGAGATGGAACATGTCATCTCCATCGCCCAGGAGCAAAAGCTCGATTACCTTGAGTTTGGTACGTGGACAAGCATTAAACAGCCCGCCTATTGGCAAAAGCATCATAAAGATTGGGAACGTATTTTTTCTCAATTGCCAGTAACGATTGATGTCGATTTCACTTTAACAGGCTATGGGACACAGGATATCAATTAGCTAAAAAGGAAGCGTTGCTTAAGCAACGCTTCCTTACATCGATTAACCGTGTTTTTTCGCAATACCTGCTAATTCTTCTTTTGTTCGAAAACCAACTGCATTCTCAACAAGCTCACCGTCTTTAAAGAAAAGCAACGTTGGAATACTCATTACATCATATTTTCTTGCGGTTTCCGGATTAGAATCCACGTCAAGCTGAACAATTTTCAGATCATTTCCCGTTTCCTCATCCAATTCATCAAGAACGGGTGCAATCATCTTACAAGGGCCACACCACGGTGCTCCTAAATCAGCTAACACAAGACCTTCTTTCGTTTCTTGTTCAAATGTTTGATCCGTTACATTTTGTACGGCCATGTTATCTCTCCTCTATACTTATTTTTATAACCACTAAAAACTAATTTAGTGGTTAGAATACTACATTATGTTATAATTTATGTCAACGATATAGTAAAAGGTGTGTTTCTAGATGATCCAAAAAACAAGCTTCTCTCATTTTTCTGATTACCTTTTCATTAATTTAATGAACACTTTAAAAATGCAGAATCACAACCCGATCGATCTTTTAACAGAAAAAGAGAATGCTACTCAGTGGTTAACCCTAATGGAAGAAAACGGCTTATTAACGGCAAGTCAAATAGAACAAATCAAACAGGCGCCGATTCAATTAGACGATCTCCGCCAATTCCGCGATGAATGTCGAGACCATTTCGCTTCAAATAAATCTCACGATAGTTTCATCCATCTACTTACGAACGCGACCAAAGCAGCGCCCCTTTCTTTTCTACTTGAGAAAAAGAACCTAACTCCACTTCCAAGTAAAGGTGGGACACAGGGATTACTAGCCATTATGGCATTTCAAGTGCTCCAATTTGAAGGTGCTGGTTTATTGAACAAAGTAAAAGCATGCGAAAATGATGATTGTCTTGCTTTTTTTATCGATCAAAAAGGAAAACGCAAATGGTGTTCAATGGAAGTTTGCGGAAATCGAAAGAAGGCCAAGAAGCACTATTATACGAAAACGAAAACGTCTAAAAACACATAAAAAAGGATGAGGCCATCACTGGCTTCATCCTTTTTTCGCTATGCATTTGTGACAAGATCAACAGGCTTCGACTCCGGTACAATCGGCTTCTTCACTTCTTCTTCACGTCCCGCTCGCTTAATGAAGAAAGCAAGTACAAACGCTAAACCTGCGATAAAGGTAGCGATAAAGAACGCAAAGTTAATACCTTCAAGCATCGCCTGCATCATAATTTGCTGTTGAAGCGTAGCTGGATCAACCCCACCCGCTACCGCTTCCTTCGCAAGATCGGTTGCAGCAGACTCCGTTCGGTTGGACATAATGGTTACGAGAAGCGCTGTTCCAATCGCACCAGCTACCTGGTTTAACGTATTGTTCATTGCGGTACCGTGCGGATAAAACCGAGCTGGCAGTTGATTTAACCCGTTCGTTGATACTGGCATCATCACCATCGACATCCCGAACATGCGTATGGCATGAAGAATCATAATGTAGTTATACGTGGTTTCCATCGACAGTGTACTAAACAGGTACGTCGTCACAACTGTAATTGCAAGACCAGTTGTTGCAAGAATACGCCCGCCAATTTTATCAAATAAACGACCCGTAATCGGTGACATAAAGGCCATCACGAGTGCTCCTGGCAGCATCATTAAACCGGCATCAAGCGGTGAAATGCCTCGAATTGTTTGTACGTAAATCGGAAGCAAAAGCATTCCTGAAAACATTGCCATGTTCACAACCATCGTAATGGAAGAAGAAAGAGCAAACATGGGATATTTAAAGATCGTAAAGTTTAGCATCGGTCGCTCTTGTTTCGACTGACGAATAATGAAAGTTGTCAGTGAGATAACCCCGATCCCGATAGTTAAATACACTTGTGGACTATCCCATCCTTTATTCCCTGCAGAACTAAAGCCGTATAGAATACCACCAAACCCCGCGCTTGATAAAAGAAGTGAAAACAAATCGAGTCGAATGTTTACCTTTTCTTTCTTATCTTTTAATAAGAAGAACCCAAGCAAGAAGATTGAAATCGCAATTGGCGTAACAAAGTGGAACAACATTCTCCAATCATATTGTTCGATAATCCACCCAGATAGCGTTGGACCAATCGCTGGCGCAGCCATTAGAATGAGTCCGAAAACACCCATCGCCGCTCCCCTTTTTTCAATCGGAAAGCTAACAAGCATCACGTTCATTAAGAGCGGCATCATAATGGCCGATCCTGAAGCCTGTAACATTCTCCCTCCAAGTAGGACAGGGAAAATCTCCGCCATTCCGGCAATCACTGTACCAAGCGTAAATAGTCCGATCGCCACAAGAAAGAGGCGGCGCACTGAATATTTTTCAATTAAAAAGGCCGTAGCTGGAATCATGATTCCGTTCACAAGCATAAAGCCTGTCGTAAGCCACTGCACCGTCGCGGTTTCAATTTGTAAATCCGCCATAATCGACGGTAGTGCAATATTAAGCAGCGTATTATTCAGAAATGCGATAAACGCGCCTATAATTAAAATCGCAAGAATACCGTACTTTGGACGAGGCGTCTCTTTACCTGATTGACTCATCTTTATACCCCCATATACCTTTAGTTCAATTATTTATACCATCGGTTCAAATCTCTCATATCATATACCATGAGTTCAACTTTTGCAATCATTATTTCTTCCCAATTTAAAAGGATTTGTTTCAATAATAAAAGTAAGGTATGATCAGGTTTATACCGGCAGTATAAAGGTAATGATAATGACTTAATACTATAACGAAGCAAAAGGTGATACGATGAACGATCGCAAACAGCACGTTATTAAGATGGCGCATCAGCTTTTCATTGAAAGAGGCTTTCAGTCTACTTCCATCCAGGACATTTTAGAGTTTAGCGGTATTTCAAAAGGAACGTTTTACAACTACTTTTCGTCCAAAAACGAACTGTTAATCGCGCTGTTTAAAGCACTTTATGAATCGATGGAGCGAAAGCGGGATGAACTGCTTATCGGTCAGGACCCATCAGACCTTACCATTTTTAAGAAACAAATTGAATTCCAAATGAATACAAATAAAAAAAACAAACTCATTACCCTGTTTGAGGAAGTGTTTGTTTCAAACGATGAAGACTTAAAACATTTCCTACGAGAAGGTCAGAAACGAATGCTTCGATGGGTTTACAACCGGTTTCTTGAGCTATTTGGCGAAGAAAAACAACCGTACTTATTAGATGGGGCGATCATGTTTTTGGGGATCCTTCACCATAATGTCAAGTATTATTCGATCGCAAATGGAGCAAGTGCAGATATTTATCCAGTCGTGGAATACAGCGTGGATCGGATGGTTACGATCGTGGAAGATGCTTCAATCGCAAATCAACAACTAAACAAGCCAGAGCAGATGGACGACTGGTTTCCCGAGGGTAACCAATTGTTTCACTCTAACCTCGTTAGTACCATTCGTTTATTAAAAGCTAATCTATCAGAATCAAATAATGAAGCAATTGAACGATTAGATTTTGTAAAGGACGAGCTTCTCCATTCCAAGAAATCTCGTAAGTTTCTTATCGAGAGCGTTCTTTGTTCGCTCAGAGATGATCCGAAACTTGACCAAACAACTGTTAATCAACTTGATGAGTTAATTAGCAACTATTTTAAGTAAAATAGAAAAAGGGCTCAGAAATGTCTAAGCCCTTTTCTTTGCTTCAGTTTCCACTCGGTCCATAAACTCCTGAACAACGTTCATTTGATCCTTCGGTCGACTTAACTTCAGCATGGCTCTCCCTACAAAATTCACGCCTTTATTTTGTCCCTCATAAATGAATTTCGTTTGGTTTTCACCCAATTTTTGGAGTGTAAAGCCAAGTGTGATTTCAAACGCCTTTCCTAAAACAAAGCATATCCGTTTCACTTTAAGCGTTTCGTTATCTTCATAAGCAAGCGTTTCAACCGTATACGTTTCTAATCTTTTTCCTTCACGATACGTTTGGCGATGCCTAGCCCCTACTTCATGCTCTTCTTTTTCAATTAACACATGCTCTTCAACCTTAGGCATAATCACTTTAATATGCTCGTCTTTAAATAATTCCCAAACCGTTTCGATCGGTGCTTCGATTACCTTTTCTTCCTGCCACTGTATCATTCGTTATCCCTCCCTGACCTAAGAAACTCATCAATCTCTGTTACTTGAAGGTGTAGTTCATTGATCTTATTTTCGATGTTCGCTTTTTTATCACGCAAAAGATCTTCTAAATGAGCAAATGACTCATCTTCCATCACAGCTTTCATTTCTTGTATGGTGAATCCAAAGCGCCGAAGCTTCCCTAATAAAAGCGCTAGAAAATAACTACCATCATCATAATAGCGATACTTATTAATCGGATCCATATAGGCTGGCTCTAACAAATTTACTTCTGCATAATAGCGAAGCGTTTCCTTGCTCAAACCCGTTAACGCAGCAAACTCACCGATTTTGTACATCATTACCTCCTACCTTCATGTTAAACGATTGGGTGCACCACCCGGTCAACCTTACGTTACTACTTTCTTCAAAAAAAGTCAGTCGTATCAAACAAAAAAGGGAACGCTCCTAATTAGCGTCCCCTTTTTGCTTATCTTATTTTTTTGTAATCGATACGCGCCCAACAGAACGATCTGTTGCTTCACCAGTTACTTTAAATTGAAGGCCATATTCAGGAACATTTCTTCCTGCATCCGGTACCGCTTCATTCAAATAGCTTTCATGATCGTTAAAGAACTTAACGAATTGATTTTTCTTATCTGTCATCGTGCGTCCATTAATATTACTGTAGTCAATGAACATTTTTTCATCTTTACGGAGACTGAACGCTGCATCATGGATTTGATAACGCGTTTGCGCTACAGTTCCATCACTCCAGTAAAGTTCATGCTGATCGGCATCGACTACGCCAAGGAAACCTTCCCCAGGATGGAAACCAGTCCAGTTATCGGAATACTTATTATCAGCATACCACACCACTAGACCTGGATCGTAAGACATGAGACTGTCACCACGACTAATGTGACCCAGTCCTTCATCAACACCCTGATGGTTTCTCCACTCAAGCAGGTAATAATGCTCGGAAACTTTTACCCCTGTATTCTTTGTAAAGCCATCAAGCTCCACTTTCGGTTCGCCTTCTGCATCATCAAAGAAAATTTCTTCGCCATCCGCCGTTACGCGAACATCATCCACATAGAAACCAGGGTTAATTGCCGCAGCATCCGTCCAGTAATTGATTTTCACCTGAATATCTTTACCAGCATAAGCACTTAAGCCAAATGACGCATCAATCCATCCATCTGATTTACCCGTAATGCCATCACCTGGATTACTATCGTGCGGGTTCGTTTGTGTTGTAATGTTACCAGGGATTGTACTCCAATTCTCTCCATCTTCACTCACTTGAATCGAACCATAATCCCAGTCTTCTTCAATGTCATACCATGTTTTGAACGTTAGCTCTGCAGAAGCAGCATTTGAGAGATCGACATTCATCACAGCTGAGTTGTCGAGATCATTGTCACTTCCACTGAAATACTCATAATCTCCACTGAATGGTTCGTTAATGACCGTTTCTTTATCTGGCAGGTTAATACGAAGCGCATCAAGGTTGGTCCCTTTCGTATTTGCCTGATCAAGGTAAACTTCTAAACCTTTTTTATCAATGTCCTCTAAATCTACTTCGTCATACTTCAACCAGTTTCCATCTTGAGAAGCTTGTAGAAACTCCTTCGACCATGCACTAAAACCAGTTGGTTCCGTTCCTGGGATCTTACCTGCCCAGCTACCGCTAGCCATAATCGACCAGTAAGAGACGGCTTCTCCTTCACCTGAATACTGTGTATCGTACTCATCAGGTAATCCTAGATCGTGACCATACTCATGCGCAAATACTCCAGCAGCGCCATCAGCAGGCTCGATTGTGTAGTCGTACGCATACATGGAACCTTCACCCCAGTAATCGACTTCCGGTTCTGGAGATCCTTCGATTGGGAATATTCCTCCAAGATTCCAACGGTGAGACCAGATTGCGTCAGGTCCAAGTTGACCTCCGCCTGCTTCTTCCCCAACAGCCGAGTGAACAACCATTAAGTGGTCCACCAAACCGTCCGGCTCACGGAAATCTCCGTCGCCATCGAGGTCATAACGATCTTCCTGATCATAGTCTTCAAGATTCACATTTGGATCTTGAGCAGCTGCCGTAAGAGCTTCCTTCACAAGTCCACGTGCGTTCTTATCACTATCTTCAACAGTAGGGTAGTTCCCACCGTATTCAGCAGCGTTTTTAGATGCCATGTACCAACCAGCAACTTCACCATTCACGGTATAAGCACCATCGGTTTGCTCTTCATAGAATTGCTTCATGGAAACGAGATTTTCGCCATTAGGCCCTTCATATCCGTCTTCACCGAAGATCATATCTTGGTAATGTTCTTTCACATAATCCTCGTAGTACATATCAGATTCTTCCGGCTGGATACTGTTATGAGGAAAGTCTGGAAATTCAACGAGAAGAACAAGGACGTTATCCGATCGAACGTCTCCGTCATATTCTTCCTCAACGACCGGGGCAAGGTTTTTACCGCCGTTACTATAGTTCCCTTTCGCTTTATCTTTGTTGCCATTCTTTAATTTTTCTTTAATATCAGCTTCAACTTCAAGCTTTTCATCTTCTAACTCACCGCTAGAATCTTTTTCTTGAAGCGATTCTGATTTCTTTTTTAGAAAACTTTGTAATGCTTGTTCGGCATCCTCTGCTGAGGCATTCTTTGAGATTTTACCGGATTCTTTCAGCATCTCAATCAATTTCTCTTCATTTGCAATCGCGAGATCAAATGGTCCTTCCTTATGTACTGATTCTTTCTTCACCTCTTGTTTGACTGGAGTTGTGTCAGCTTGGACCGCTGCGCTTGCGCTAGGTGTTGAAAATGCACTTAGCGTTAACGCGGCGATCATTGCCATTGACAATACGTTTTTCCCCTTCAATTTCTCATTCCCCCTAAAAATGTTTTTTACAATAACTTTACAATGATCTCACTATATCCCTTTATCTGAAAAATTTGAATGATTCAAAAGTCACAATCTTCGGCAATTACTGCTAAAATAAACGTATTTTACTAGAAAAATGACAATCACCAACCAAAAGTCATAGTTCTAAAGTATCGAACTATGTCACTAATATTATTTTTTTTGCGATAACGCTTCGACACATTAAACTCAAAAAAACAAGGCTCAACGAAAATCGCTGCGCCTTGTTTTTTTGTTTATTATGGGGGAATATTAATTGGTTTCTCCATGAAGATCTTTCTGAATTTCCTTTTTCAAATCCTCGATATATTTTTCACTTGATTTATCATCGATCTCTGCAGATTTGGCTTTTTTCTTCAAATATTCTTCTAACACCTCTTGGATTTCTGCAGCACTAGCATTCTTCGGGATCTCGCCTGACTCCTTCAGCATTTCTATGATTTTCTCATCGTTTGCGATTATCTTAATCTGGGGAGAAAAATCACTCTCGGCTTCTGTTTCTCGACTCGTTTGCTCCGAATTTTGACTTAATGAGTTAGCGCCCTTCTCTACCATATTTCCACAGCCAGTTAGTAAAGCGGCAACCAATAGAATGAACAAGGTTTTCACAAGTTTCATGGAGTCTTTCTCCTTCCATTGATACGACCTTTCGTTACTAGACGAGATCATTCTAATAAAAGTTACAAAGGGGTCAGGCACGAGCCTGACCCCTCTACAACCAAAAATCCACCAATTGACGCTTTGGTGGGTTTTCTCATAAGTATTTCAAGTTTGTAGATAGAGGATAGAAATCCCTCTCTCTCCAATCACCATTCCACGACAATAATTGTTAATGGTAATAACAGAACAACCGCATTTACAACAATTCCGGCTACAGCTAGTTTTCTTTTCGATAAGCGATAGGCGATCACTCCAAGAACAATGCCGACCGCGCAGATAAGTATAGGGAAAAAGATCGGAAAGATTTCGATCGTAGTAAGTTCAATGGCTCCAGATAGGAAGCTTCCAGCTATAATTGCCGCAAGAAAGCCTGCCGCTATCGATACAATTGAAATAAATGTGCTACTTCCATTAATTGATGTAGGTGTTTTCGTCATCCTGTTTCTCTCCTTTGGTGTAACGCGTGTCTCTATTAACTTGTTACCCGAAACCAATTGGAGATAATCTTTCTAATGTTCCGATCCAGGCAAGAGCTGCATTTCTAATAGTTGTGCTTTCTCATTTAGTTCGTCATCCGCTTTCAACAACTGAAACAGGCCTCTCATCACAATTTCATCAGGATTTGATTTCCTGGATTCTTCAGAAATACGATCGGTCACTTCAAGATAGTAGTGCGACTGATCGAGCTGATGAATGCTTTCATAAAGACTTTTCCATGCGTTTTCTCTTTTTTCAAATGAAGTAAACGCTCCTTCGCGATCCATTCCAACAGAGAACGGGCGCATCATCTGATCATCGAGAAGGGGATTACTTTTTCCAGCGAGAAAATCTTTTGCTAGAATATCAATCTGCCTAACAATGTGTTTCCCAAGTTGCTCAGGTACTAGTTCATTTTCAGAAGAAATCATTAAGCCGGTATATGACGTGTAGATGGATTGCGTCATCCACATTAAATCCCATTTATACGGTGCAATCTCTTCTCCATATAACTCGATTAAATTTCTCTCTAACCAGCTAAACAAGCGACCTCTCATGCGATGCCCCATTCCTTCTAGCTTCTCACTACTTTGGGCCGACTCTCCTCGCATGTGCATTTTCATGTACGCTTTGTATTCTAATATACCTTCAAATTGAACTTGAAACTGTTTTGCGAACCGTTCATATGGGGGTAGATTCCCATCTAACCCCACGACAAAAGCCCGTTCAAATACAAGCTGTTGGTAATGTTCATAAATCGAAATGATTAAATCTTCTTTTGACGGAAAAAATGTATAAAGCGATCCCTTAGACACACCGACGCTATCCGCAATTTGTTGCATTGACGTGTGCGTATAGCCTTTCTCTGCGATCAACTCAACAGCCGCCTCTAATATTGCCTTTCGTTTATCCATATCGTTCACCTCGATGTCTTCTTTCAACAGAATACACTACTTCATGAGTGAAATGATAGTCACAGTGTGTCCTGTAACAAGAGTGATCTTGGTATTTATTAACAGAATCTTGCTGGATCATACGTCAGACACCATTTCTGTTTAAAATCCATTTTCAAGCACACTCATTTCTTGACTTCTTCATTTACATCCGTAAAAATGACTATTGAGTCAAACACATTAAAACTTTATATTTCAACAAATATGGGGTATAAATGACATCAGATTGACCGACCAGTCGAAAACGAACAGAGGAGGCTCTTCTATGCTGAAATGGATTTTACAACGCTCCAAGCTTTTCATTATCTTTATCCTATTATTCGTCATTGTTGGAGTGTTTACATTTATTCAACTTCCACAACGCGAAATTCCAGAAACAACGGTGAATATCGGAACGATTAGCACGGTTTATCCTGGTGCCACGGTGGATACGGTTGAACGATCAATCACGAACCCAATCGAGTCATCACTTAGTTCGATCGATGGGATTGCAGAAGTCACATCATCTTCTGCAGCTGGCTTTTCAAATATTGTGGTTGAAGTCGCAGAAGGCGAAAGTAAAAAAGAAGTATTTGGTGACGTTCGCCAGGCCGTTTCCGATGCCTCTACTTCTTTCCCAGAAGAAGCTTTCGAACCAGATGTGAACGAATCAACGGCGAAAATGCCGATCGTTTCCTATCATTTAACAAGCGATAACCGCGACAACCTCTTCTCCCTACAGGAAGAGTTAAACCGCTGGAAAGAGGAAGTAGAAGAATTATCAGGCGTTTCTGGCGTAACAATCAAAGGCCTGCCTGAAGAACAAATTTTAATTGAATTAAAGCAAGATGATCTAAAGGATTCTGGACTGAATGTAACCGACGTTCAAAGTGCGATTAACAATGAGTACTACCCAACGCCTTTAGGAAAACAGGAAATGAATGATAAAGTCGTTCAGCTTTCTGTCGAAAATTATGACTCTCTTGACGAGATGGAAGAGCTGTTTGTTGGGAAAAACCCTGATGGCGACGCGGTTTACTTAAAAGATATCGCGACAGTCGAAGTGAGTCCAAAAGAACTTGAAGATATCATTACATTTGAAGGAAAGCCTTCCGTATCCTTCACGGCTTATGTTAAATCAGGTGAGGACATTCCTACTGTTGATGAGCGTGTAAGTGATAAGGTGGATGAATTATCAGAAGGTCTCCCTTCTAACGTTGAACTTGAGCCTTATTACTCACAAGCCTCGATCGTAACGGATATTTTTGATGGCTTGTTCTTATCACTAGCGATTTCTGTTCTAGCCGTTATTGTAGCAACGTCCCTTGGACTTTCTGGATCTGGTGCAATTGTTGTTGCACTAGCAGTGCCAATCTCTGTCCTTATGGGCTTTATCCCTCTGCCGTTCGCTGATGTGGACCTTAACCAGATTTCCGTAATCGGGTTAATCATCGCACTCGGGATTATCGTCGATGACTCGATCGTAATCAACGATAACATCCAGCGAAGATACAAACTTGGTGACAAAGGTATGATGGGAGCTGTGAATGGCGTTAAAGAGATTTGGGTTTCGATCGTCACCTCTTCTCTTGCGATTGTCTTTACGTTCCTTCCTCTTATCTTCTTATCAGGTGGAAACGGAGCCTTTATTCGTGCCTTGCCTACGGTATTGATTACAACGATCATTGCATCAACGCTTGTCGCACTAATCTTTGTACCGATTTTACGCTACTTCTTAAGCAAACGATCGAAGAAGCCAATGTCAGATGCACCAGGGTTATTAGGAAAACCGCTAAATAAACTAGCTGATGTTTATGCCGATAAGCTTCTAAAGAATTTTTCTAAAAAACCGATCCTTGTTTCTATTCTTGGCCTAGTTCTTACAACCGCCATTTTTGGATTAGTTGTGTTAACACCGTTTGAATTCTTCCCGACAGCAGATAAGGAAGAAGTAACGGTAGATATTACCCTACCAATTGGAACCCCAATTGAGGAAACGCACGATACGCTTCAAGAAATTGAAGACAGATTAAAAACAGATGACGGCGTTTATGAAACAAGCGTCTTTACTGGGACAGGTACGCCGGGACTCTTTAATAGTTCCCTAACGAGCACCGGTGAAAATACTGGCCAAATCGTCGCTCGCGTTGATCGTGAGAACCAAACGACGCAAGGTCTCATAGACGATTGGACAGATAAATTAAGAAATGAATATCCAGATGCAGAGATCTTTATGGAAACGATCCAGCAGGGTCCTCCAGCAGGTGCACCTGTGACCGTCACCGTCTCTGGACCAGAAATTGATAAACTAATTGAACTTCGAGATAACTTAAAAAATGAAATTGAAGGACTTGAAACAGATCTTGTCGTTGATGACGTAGGTGACTTTGAACCTTCAGTTGAATACGTTCCAGATCGTGATGCCCTTGAAGAAAACGGCATTACAGTGAATCAGGTTAGTCAGCAAATTCGTCTCGCAACAGCGGGCATTCCACTAAAAGCATTTGATAACGGCGTTGTGAAACGTGACATGAACATCGTGCTTGAAGGAAGCGAAGATGAAGTTGATCTCTCAAGCCTTGAGCTACCGGCCGCATCTGCAGGCGGACCTCCTGAACTGATTTCGTTAGACGAGCTTGTCACAACAGAAGAAAGTGAACAAATTCAAAAGATTCCTCACATTGATGGCGAACGCTCGATTACGCTTCGTGCCTTCCCTAAAGACGAGGAGAATTATAAAGAAAATGTAACGGAGATTGTGGAAGATCAACGTGATCAGCTTGATGATGCGGATTATAGCATCACACTTGGCGGTGAAAATGAAGCACAAAATGATTTCTTCGCGGAAATTACCGTTCTCTTCATTATTGTACTGTTCTTAGTGTATCTGTTAATCGCACTCCAATTTAATTCACTATCGCTACCGTTTCTTGTACTCGTTGCCGTATACCTTGCGATTGCAGGTGCCATCCTTGGTCTATTCGTAACGCAAACGCCAATTAGTTTCCTTGGTGTGATGGGAATGGTCTCACTCACCGGTATTGTGGTAAGGAACTCGGTTGTGCTTATTGAGTTTATTGAACAAGCCATTAAGAAAGGCATGGATGTGAAAGAAGCTGTTATTGAATCTGGACGTGTACGTCTGCGCCCAATTATTCTTACAGCCATCACATCAATCGTGGCCTTAATCCCAGTTGCTGTAAGTGGCGATGCCCTCTTTACACCACTTGCGGTTACGATTATATCAGGTATCCTCTTCTCAGCTGTCTTAACACTGATTATGGTGCCGATGCTTTACCTTGTTTTCTATCGATTTAGAAGAAAGAAACCAGCTCAAGAAGAGATGTAAAAAAAAACCGCTCAGAGGAACTCCTCTGAGCGGTTTTTTTGTATGAAAGAAAAAGAGCTACCGATCACCTTTTTTCATTTTTTTGCATGATCTTCATAAAAATACTGTAAAATCATATGAAAGGAGTGAACTATGAAACCTATTTTACACACCATTTTATTTCACTATTTAAAATTGATCTTACCAGCTTTTCTTTTTGTACTCGCTGCCATTCAAATCACGGCATTTCTATCAGACGTTCATATAAGTCTTCTATTAAATGAAGTAAGTCAGTTTAATATAGGAAAACTCTTTCTCGTGTTACTCATTACAATGGGGGCAGTTAGCCCAATGTTTTTATATGATTCTTTGATTTTGAAATCATTGCGAAAAACATTTCCAATGAAACAACTTCTTAAGCAATCGTTTATCGTGAACGCCGTTTCAAATTTGATTGGGTCTGGTGGTATCGTTAGCAGCATGCTTCGAAACTATTTTTATCAAACGGAGCAGGACGATCACAGTGAACTATCAAAGAGCATTGGAAATATGACTTACTTTTATTTAACTGGTCTATCTCTTCTTGCGCTAATCACGATGATCACTTACAGAGAAAACCCCTTACTAAAAGAAATTCCCTGGCTCTATTTGGTTGTGATCATCATTGGACTTTATTTACCCGTTCTCATCTTTTCTTTCTTGTGGAACAACTACAGGACGCGCTCTTTTGGCACGAAAACGAGACTTCAGCTCATTGCCGTATCATTCCTTGAGTGGACTTTTGCCTTTATTGCAATCTGGTTATTAGCAACAATGCTTGGCTTAAGCATTTCATTTCATGACCTTTTCCCACTCTTTGTGATCGCTGCATGTGTTGGCATTGTGAGTATGATTCCTGGAGGTCTCGGTTCATTCGATCTCACTTTCATCTGGGGCAGTCAGCTGATTGGCTTACAAAATGAAAAGGTGCTTTTCCTGCTCATTTTATTTCGCGTTGGTTACTTTTTCTTCCCATTTTTACTAGCGATGATTCTGTTCGTCAGAGACTATTGGGAAAAGTGGAATGCGAACTGGGATAACCTTCCGATCGCCCTCGTACAAAGACTGAGCCATGTACTCATCACTTTGTTAGTCTTTGTATCGGGGTTAATCCTACTCTTATCTGCTGCTTTACCCGGAATCATCGCCCGCCTAAAAATTCTCGAGGAAATGCACTCGATTCCATTTCTCGTTAACCTCTCTCACCAGCTTTCTGTCGGAGCCGGTTTTGCTTTACTCGGATTATCGAGAGGGATTGAATACAAAGTGAAACGAGCCTATTACCTGACAATTGTTGTCCTTTTCTGCGCGGCTGCATTTACATTTTCGAAAGGGATTGATTATGAGGAAGCCATATTCTTATTAATTGTTGCCTTCATTCTCTATCTATCAAGAACACGCTTTTATCGTGAAAGCTATGTGTTAACTTGGAGCAAAACGATTATTGATGCACTCGTTATTCTTTTCATTACGTCGATGTATGTCCTAATTGGGTACATGAGCTTGCCGTCATCAACGAACGCGATTCCGTCTCAAGTGTTGCCCTATCTGATTACGGATTACCACACGTTGTTTTACAGTGCATTAATCGGATTATTGATTGCGCTACTCGTCTTCCTTATTGGAAACGCGGTGATTAAACCTAAAAATCCAATCCAGAATTCCGAACCTAAGCATGATCCTCACATTCTCGAGCACTTATCAACCTATCGCGGCAATACGTTAACGCATTTAGTATTCTTACATGATAAATCGCTGTTCTGGAATGCCAAGCGTACGGTATTCCTAAGCTTTCAACAGTCGTCTGATAAACTTGTCGTCCTTGGTGATCCGGTTGGTGAGGAAAACGACTTTTCAACTGCAATTGATGAGTTTCAACAGCTTGCAGATATTCAAGGCTTTACGCCAGTCTTCTATGAAGTGAGCAATGACTTGCTTCCACTTTTACACGAAAAAGGGTTTGGCTTTTTTAAACTTGGTGAAGAAGCATTCGTTGACTTAGAGCAATTCACCTTATCCGGTAAGAGAATGAAGGCGCTGCGCGCAGTTAAAAACAAATTTGAACGTGAACATTATCTGTTTGAAATCGCAACACCTCCTCATAGTGAAGCCCTATTGAATAAACTAAAAAACGTATCGGATGAATGGCTACAAGGAAGGAATGAAAAGGGGTTTTCGTTAGGATTCTTTGACGTTGATTATTTGAATAAGTCGGAGATCGCCATCATGAAAGAAAATGATACGATTATCGCCTTTACGAGTCTTATGCCAGTCTACGATGGAAACAAAACCATTTCTGTCGATTTAATGCGCTTCATCCACGGTGCCCCGTCTGGCACAATGGACGTTATGTTTCTTTCCTTATTTGAATGGGCCAAAGCAGAAGGCTATCAGTCTTTTAACCTTGGCATGGCTCCACTTGCAAATGTGGGTCAATCCAAATTTTCTTTCCTAAGTGAACGAATCGCAGCCCAAATCTTCCTCCACGGCCATATCTTCTATCACTTCCAGGGCCTACGGAAGTTCAAAGGAAAATACGCTCACACCTGGGAACGCAAATACCTCGCCTATCGCAAAAAATCCTCCCTCCCTTTTACGATGGCGCAGGTCTCAAGGTTGATAAGTAAGAAGGGGAGTAAAGGTGGTAGTAAGGGGGGTCAGGTACGTGCCTGACCCCCCTTACAAACAACTGCCTCTCTACCACGGACAGCGGATTTATTTCGCTTAAACTTGAGATGGAACTTTAAAAAGCCACCGGATTTCCGGCAGCTTTTCATGTTAGCCAATAAAGGTGAGATTTGGCCAATATATTCAAATTTTAGCCAATATATTTCGGTTTTGGCCAATATCTTGAGAATTCGGCCAATAAACCACTCTTCGCCTCTTAATAAAGAGCATCCTTATTTTCAGTAATAAGGATTTTGAGTAGTAACACTTCGGTGTCTTCCTGAATCATTTGTTTCACATCATTCGGGTCACTTAAATCAACCGTCCTCATCTCGTTTGACGTTGTGCTCCGATACGCCGCTAATACTTTTTCTTCATCTAAGGTTAGCGGTACTTTTTTATCTTTAAACGCATATTCCCAAGTCGACATCGAACTATCTAAATTAGCTTTCTTATCGCTTTTTTGGGGATTTAATTTTATATCAGGTGCATATAAAAAGTACAATGGTTCATCTTTTTCTGAATGGATGATTCCGAATCCTACATGACCTTCATCTGTCTCATCTAAACTTTCACCATAAATAAGATCCACAACAGAATCATCATCTTTCTTCCCATCTTGATAGCGCTCAACCCAAAGCTTCACCCATCTTTCATCCGCATTTTGTACCTCAAGCTTAAAATCAAATAGGATACCAAGCGCTAACTCATCAAATGTCTTCACATATTCTGACTCAGGCGCTGGTTCTATTTCGGCCACCTTGTTTTCATTAGTAGAGCAACTCGAAAGAAGAACGGTTGCCAAAATGAATGAGAGCCACCATCTTTTCTTCACTTCTTCTCCTCCAATTTTAGTGTAGCTTCTAAAATGGCCTGGTACACCTCATTCCATCCCTTGTAGTAGGCTCCTACTTGATAGGGATCGACAAACATGCGATCCATTGATTCGTGTTCAGCCTCAAACGGTAGCACCTCTCTAATTTCCATTCGATAAAAAAGTTGATACCCCACTTTAGGATAAGCGCTCTGTTCGTTCCAGTTCGGATTTCCGCTATGATCGACCGTTAAAGAACCGATGAATTGACTTACGCCTTTCACATATCCCTCTTCCATCGCTTCACGCGCAAAACAAGCTTCAGGTAATTCCCCTGCTTCAATATGCCCTCCCGGAAAGTCCCAACCTCTTTGCTTCAAATTTACGAGAAGAAGTTGATTTCGATTGAAACAGAATCCATGAGCGCTTGTCACAATTCCATCTGGAGCGGTTTTGCCGTTCCAGCTTAACTTCACTTTCTGTGCACCCCATTGAACATATGCGATCGCCATACAATTCTACCCCCCAATAACCTACGCTACTTAACCTACCTCAACAAAAGTAACTCAAGATTCAATCACAATATCAGCCTTTTCTCCTGGTCGAACACTTTCCAAGTAATACTCCTCTGCCTTCCAGTAACGGTCTTCAAATTTCTTGATCTTTTTCTGTGTTCCAGCGGTTTCACGTTGAAATCGCACCGCTTTCGCACAATCTAAATAAAGCATTCGGTCAAAAGCTCCGCGCCATTCCTTTCGTTGGAGGAAAACACCTTCAATGATCACGATGTCTGCCACAAGGCTATCATTGTTAACAACACCTTGATCAAGCTTTACTCCGGTTTTCACTCTATCAAAAAGCTCTTCTTTTAGTTTCTTAATATCCCACTGCAAAAAATAGTATTCAAACCATTCCTCATGCCCCGTATCATAGCGTCTATTGCGCGGTTCTATGTAATCATCGATATGAAACGTAACCGTACGATATCCTAGCGACTTGAAATAATGCTCCAGTTTGGAGACAAAGGTCGTTTTACCTGAACGACTTAGCCCGTCAATCCCCAGCACAAAGGGTATTTTCAACGAATCTACAGGCAATATTTTTGTAAAATCCAAATTCGACATCTTCCATCGTAAGGGTGCGATGCTTTCCACTCCTTTCACTAATAGCTTTTCATTTAATTTTCGTGTCAATCACCGGGATCTTTTTGTATATAAAAAGATCCCCGCGAAGATCACTTTCCGGGATTTCTAATAAGGTCACCAATTTGACTATGGTACCTTCACCTATTGATGAAGGACTTTATCCCCTCCACCATGAGTGACAGCCCCCATCAATAGGGAAAATTTGGACGCTTAACAAAAAGCGCCCATCTTAAAATAATTCATCTCATCACTCCACCCTTACTTCCTATCCTTCGCCATCAAAAAATTTGTAATACAGCGTAACACCGCTAAAATAGATAGGCACTACGAGAACGATAAACACAACGCACTCTATTATTTTTTCGATACTGTAGACCTTTCTTTCTGAATCAATAAAATAGAACGCTAGAAAATGGATAAGCCACGATCCAAGAATGACCCATCCGAGTATGTGTAAAAACGTTTTGGCTTTCATTCCTAACCTCACTTACTTTTTAACCCTCGCAAAACTTATGTACAACCACCCCTTAAGAGGAGTGGCATCACTGTCTTTGTTCTTTAGCAACTCTTTATATGATTGTTAATCTCCATACACTTACTTTACCTCCACAACGACCGTTCCAAATAAATCACCGCCGACATACGCATCGAGTTCCCACGTTCCGCTTGAAGGAAGCTGCATGGAAGACGGGGTATGAGCATCTGCACCATTATGAGCACCTGCCAATTCATTTGTTTCAAAAACGACCACTTCTTCATTTGTATCCTGATTCGTACCGATCACTTTAAATCCACCATCTAGTTCATCATCAGTTCCCCAAAAATGCCACATATACTTGTTTGGCTGACCTGCTTTAAATGTTGCCGCTTCACCATAAATAAAGCCCAGTCTTCCTTCTTCTCCGATCAACGTATACGATCCAGATGTAAACGTATCACTAACTTCTAATTCACTTTCCTTTTGAACAACTTGTTGAGCCCCTGCCTCTTCTTTGGCATGACACCCCGCTAAAATAATGAGAAGCAGCGGCAAGATTTTCAGCCAATTTTTCATCCGTTTTCAGCTCCTCCTCTTCTCCCATTTCATGGATAAATTCACTAACCATACTCTTCGATAAAAGGGAATAAATTCCTGTCGGAGCGTTAGGGAATATGGGAAAAGAAAATTCTCGTGCTGAAAGCATTACTTTTTCTTTTTACGTAGGATAATGACTGTCGTTAAAACGATCAACAGTAAAAACAATCCTTCTTCCAAATCGTTCACCTCAGTTCATCTTTATTCGCATGAGTTGAGTAACCTGGAAAAGCAAAAGTTCTGATTCTAATAAAATATACGAATCAAAAGGCGATACGTTTCAAAATAAAGCCGCACTTACTTGAGTAAGTGCGGCTTTATTTTGATGGAATGATTTATGCGTACTTGTTTAGTACACCAGTAAGCTGATGCTGAATCTGGTTAACATCGTCTGTTGTTAACATAAACTGCACTTTGGATTCATCCGTTTCAAGCATTTCAGATAAGAACCCCGAAAAGCCTCGTGCTTTTCGATCGATCTCAAGGATCACGCGAATGTTGTCTTTTGAAACCGGCTGGAACACGGCTTCTAGCTCATCAAGGCGACTGCGAAACGCACCGTGTGTGGCGTGGAACTCAAATTCCTGAATAAACGGCAGTCGGCCAAAACCGTGAGCTTCTTCATTTTCAACCTCTCGAAGCTTAAAACCAAGTCCATCGACCGCTTGAAGGAAAGCATTGATATACGGATGAGGAGCAACCTGAATCATATCCTTATCTTGCGGATCCACAGCACTCTTAATATCAAGTCCAGTTTGGAGCCAAACTTTGCTCTTCCCTTTACTGATCGGAGCATCAAGCGGCAACGTAAACGAAAAAGAGAATTCTCTCTCATCATTTGGTTGAATCGTAAACTGATTCGCCACTGCGTGCCGCGCAATCTGAGCCGATTTTGTTACCGTGCTGTCATCTTTCTTTTGCACGTAAGTTGTGTGAAGGGACAGATCGATCTTTTCAATCGTTTGTTCAACGCTGCCTGCTCTTATTTTAATCACACCATCGACTGTTTCACCTGGAACGAGCACATTCCGATTCAAAATCGTATCAACTTCTGAACTTCCAACACCTACACGCGCCATCATTTTCTTCATAAATGACATTGGTCACCGCTCCTTTGATTGTGTGTATTTTCTTAAGAAATAGATTTCGTCAGGGAAGTGGAGATTCCTGCTGAGGCAAGGAGGGGTCAGGCTCGAGCCTGACCCCTCCTGTGGACATTTATATGCGCTTCACAAACACAACGCGCTCTTCTCCAGGCCCGTCGTAATTTGAGTGCACCGCAATTCCATTTACGACACGGTTACCACCTCCAATTTCAAACCCCATTCGAATGTGGTAAGCAATTGAATTCTTATTTACTGGAGAGGTAACGCACCGCACCAAATTACGGCCATACATTTTCATCGTTTGAAAGAAAGACTCATAGAGTTGGCGTCCAATGTGACTGCCACGATACGTAGGGTGGACACCAACAAAATGAATATACCCTTCCTGTAGATGCGATTGAGAAAGAAAACCTATCAGAAAACCTATAATTTCTCCGTCCTGTTCGGCCACAAAACTCGTATTCGTAAAGTGATCAAAAAACAATTTAGGTAGTTTGTCTGCCATCTGTCTACCATCCCACCATTCATTGATTTGTGGCGCAATGACATAGTAGTCTGACTGCTTTACATGTCGAATGTTCATAAAACCCTCCAATCTTCTGAGTTATTACGTCTTCCTTACGCTTCTTCGTCTATGTATCCCGCTCTACTCTCAATTATTTCAAATTATCACCTAATCCTCAATCACTTCTTTACTCTTTTAACGTATCGGGGGTCAGGTACGTACCTGACCCCCATTAAACACATTTGTATGCTGGTGGTGGTTCTGCAATGAATCAAGGCTGCTAGAATTGAAATCTTTGAACAACTTCGCAACCGTTCTTAAAAGAAAAGATGGCGAGACAGAAATGCACCTGCCTCGCCATCTTCTATTTATCCGCTACTATTAAACCTAATAACTTCGCAAATCCAATCGCCTGTTCCTGTGAAACGATACAACCTTCAAGCGTTTCAAAATCCACGTGAAGCCTCTCGAAATAGCATGTACTAATATCGACACCATTTAACCGCGATTGCACAAAGTTCACCTCATTAAGATCGCACTGATCGAATGCCGTTTTCGTAAACTGGCAGCCGTGGTAGTTTGCATTCTGTAGAGAAGTGGATTTAAACTCCACCTGTTTTAAGCGCGTATCCACGAAACTACTGAAATGCGCACGGCTATTTTCAAATAGAACGTTTCCGAGATTTGCTTCAGTAAAATCTGTTCCCATGAGTTTGCAATCAAGAAATTTCACACGATGAATGATGCCTTCATTGAAGTTCACATTTGAAAGATTGCAGTTATCAAAGATCACATCCGTTAAATCTACGCGAGGTAACATAGCATTTGTTAACGTCACATTTCGAAATACAACTTTTGAAACAATGGCCTGATCCAGTTCAATGTCTTCGATTGTTTCTCCCGTAATCTCACAATTCATTAATGTAAAATCGTCATCACTATAGATATCCCGAAAGCTTCCTTCTTCCAAAACTGCCGGCATTTTAGGAAGCGTTACTTTTACGTTTTTACTCATTTAAACACCCTTCACTGATTTCTCTAGAATCATAAAAAAGATACCACAAGGAAAGGTGTAAAGTGCAGTCTGTTATTTAGTAGGAAAGTGTGTACAACTGATCTGGTGATTCATCCACCTGTATCACTTTCTTCAAATTCATTTTTATAAAACCATCTATAAAAACGTCTCGATATGTAATTCGTTATTCCAAGTGACACAAAACTATAGTACCACTTCCACTTGACATACTTAATGAGATTCGTATAGCGCTCCGCCAACACTTCGCCACCAGTTATCAAACCAACATGAAAAAGATAGTAAAGAAATTGAATAACCTTATTTCGTTTCTCAGGATAATTTAAATTAAAAATCGCACAGAACGAGGGATAAATGAAGTATTCAAATGTAAAGCTACTTTTATTTGATTTCTTCATAAAACGTACCGGATACTTAATCAAACCTTTCTCGACAACCCATAACCCTAAAAACCAGGTAATAAATTGCTTGAAAAACATAACGACAATCACATGTCTAATTTTAGTTTTTGGAACAAAGCGATATAATAACACACCAGTGACAATCCAAATGACGTAGAGTAGTCCACGATCTTTTGACACCATCCATAACCTCCTCTATCCTAATACTGTTTCCGAAAATAAGGCTTCCATACATGAAAATTCAATTATATTCACGACCTTCCTACTTAGTGTGCGCTCTCAAAAGACAATTGTCTTTTGAGGGGGTCAGGTACGAACCTGACCCCCATCTCCACCCTCTCCCGTTTAATTCTCCACAAAAAGTGGTACAATCAATACATGAACACATAATCATATATAACTTACACGCCATACAGACTGGAGGCATCACGTTGGGACAAAACCATTCTCATGACCATGGACATACACATTCCGCTAACAAAAAAGCGCTCTTTATTAGTTTCCTACTCATTTCGTCTTTTATGATTCTTGAGGTAATTGGAGGATTTGTAACAAATAGTCTCGCCCTCTTATCAGATGCTGGACACATGCTTAGCGATGCAGTTGCACTTGGCATGAGTCTACTTGCATTTAAACTTGGAGAAAAGGCATCGAATCAGGACAAAACCTATGGATACAAACGATTTGAAATTTTAGCAGCTTTTTTAAACGGTCTTGCACTAATCGCAATTTCTTTCTATATTCTATGGGAATCTATTAATCGATTTATCGATCCACCTGATGTAGCAAGTACTGGAATGTTGATCATTGCAACAATCGGTTTTATCGTAAACGTACTAGTGGCATGGATCTTAATGAAAGGTGATACATCAGAGAACCTAAATTTACGTAGTGCTTTTCTACACGTACTAGGAGATTTACTAGGATCAATTGGTGCGATTATCGCAGCCTTGCTCATCATGTTCGCTGGGTGGAACTACGCAGACCCAATCGCAAGCTCCATCGTAGCTGTCCTAGTTTTAATCAGCGGGCTTCGAGTTACAAAAGATTCCTTCCACGTCTTAATGGAAGGAACACCTTCAAATATTGATCTAGAAGAAGTGAAGAAAATGTTAACTGGTTTAGATGGTGTTCATTCGATCCACGACGTGCATATTTGGAACATCACTTCTGACTTTCCTGCTTTCACATGTCATTTAGTCGTCAATAAAGGTTGTGACCGTGATCAACTTCTCCAACTCGCCAATCAACAACTACATGATCAGTTTGAGCTTAGTCACACCACCATTCAAATGGAATGCGATACATCAGACATAAAGAATCAAGAAAATAACTGCAATTAAAAAAGAGAGGGGGTCAGGCACGTGCCAGAGGACGTCTTCTTTCCTAATCACTTCTTCATACTTTTCCCACATCATTTCAAGATCAGACTTTGCAGAATCCGCTTT